>NZ_QOIN01000050.1 GCF_003323715.1 Streptomyces diacarni | reverse complement strand
AAGGGGGACACATCCGGCCGCGCTCCCGGGGCTCGGTGCCCGGTCTCGTCGCGACCTGGGCCCACCCTGCGGACCGGCTCCCCGCCCCGACAACTATGTGACGTACTATCCCGCTTCGTCCTCTTTACCCGTCGCTGCGAGCCGCTCCACCCCCACCCCCGGTCCCGACACATCGGACATCCGAAGGTGCTTCGTATGTGATCTGGCCCCTATGGGTGCCCTCACATCCGGTCCCCGCCGCCCTCACCCACAGCACACCGACCCCACACCCACCGTCGGTGGTGTTCAGCCCTCGACGGCCAGTTCCAGCTCGGCCGTCAGGCGGATGTCGGCCGCGCTGCGGCCCACCGCGAAGGTCGCGGGCCCCGGATGGGCGCGCCAGGCCGACGTCGTGTCGTCCCAGGACTGCACCGCGCGCAGGGGGACGGTCAGCCTGGCGTCCGCCGAGGCTCCGGGGGCGGCCTGCACGACGGCGAAGGCGGCGAGCCTGCGATCGGGACCGTCGGACCCGAGGTAGAGCTGGACGACCTCGCGTCCCGCACGCGGGCCGCTGTTGCGGACGCGGACGACGACCTCAGCGACGGGTACGTACGGGTCGTCACCCGGGGCGGGGGTGCGGCCCGTGATGTTCAGGGACTCGTACTCCCACGTGGTGTAGCCGAGGCCGTGGCCGAACCAGTAGGCGGGCTGGGGCCCCTCGGCCCGCCGCCAGGCGCGGTAGCCGATCCACGGGCCCTCGGCGTACGGGAGCTGCCCGTCAGGCCCGGGGACGACCTGGCGCACGGGCAGGTCGTCCTCCGCGTCGGGCCAGGTGGTCGGCAGCCTCCCGCCGGGTTCCGCCGCACCGAGCAGCACGTCGGCGAGCGCGTCACCGCCCGCCTGACCGGGGAACCAGCACAGGAGTACGGCGGCGACGTCGTGCCGCCAGGGCATCAGCACGGGCGCCCCCGCGTTGACCACGACGACGGTGCGGGGGTTGGCCTCGGCGACGCGGGCGACCAGGTCGTCCTGGCGGCCCGGAAGGGCCAGGGTGTCGCGGTCGACGCCCTCGCTCTCCGACTCGTCCGTGGTGCCGACGAAGACGAGCGCGGTGTCGGCGGCCGCGGCCTCCCGTACGGCCCGGTCGATCAGCTCGTCCTCGGGCACGGCGGGGGCTCCGTAGCCGAGCGCGAAGGAGATCAGCCCGAAGAGGCCGCCGACACCGTTTGAGGAGACCGAGTGGACGAGCCGCACGGGGACGCTCGCCCCGGCCTCCGCGTCGAGGAGGAAGACCCGCTGCGGAGGGTTGAGGAAGGCGGCAGCCGGGTCCTCGCTCTCGGGCTGGAGCTCCCCGTCGTAGAGCACCCGCTCCCCCGCCTCCAGCCGGAAGTGGCCGACACCGCTGACGGCCAGCCGGTGCGTGCCGCTCCACGCCGGGGTGAACGCGCCCGTCAGCTCGACGCGGCCCAGGTCGGAGAAGGAGGCACCGCCCGGCAGGCCACCCATCCAGCGGACGCTGCCGTCCTGTTGGTCTGCGCGGGCGAGCTCGGCGTCGTCCAGGCCGTGCAGGACGGCCGTCAGCCGGAAGCCGTCGGCCCGGGACGCGGGCCCGAGGCGCGAGCGCGGGTCGGGTCCCGGCTCGTAGGTGAGCTCGGCCCCGTCCCCCAGCGCGGCGCGGAGCGCGTCCAACGGGGCGCTGACCCGGGCGGGGAAGACCTGCGAGCTGCCCCCACCGCCGAACCGGGGCACGGAGGCGTGCAGGCCGCTGACCGCGATCCGGCGCGCGGGCGGCGCTTCGGTGGCGGCATCCGGGGCGCCGGCAGTGCCCGCGGCGAGCGGCAGCGCCCCGTCCTGGTTGCGCAGCAGGACGAAGGAGCGCGCGGCCAGGTCACGCACGGTGGCGGGCCCGTCCAGTGGTGCGGGCAGCGCTTCGGCGGGAACGGCGGGCGGGAGGTCGCCGAGGACGCCGACGCGTGCCGCCAGCAGCAGCACCCGCCGGGCGAGGGCGTCGACCGTCTCCTCGGCCACCTTGCCCTCGCGGACGGCGGCGACCAGGTGCTCGCCGTAGACGGTGTCGGGGCCCGGCATGGCCAGGTCGAGGCCGCCGAGGGCGCAGCCGACGGTGGAGCGGGCTCCCGTCCAGTCGGAGACCAGTGCGCCGTCGAAGCCCCACTCGCCGCGCAGCACGCCGCCCACGAGCACGTCGTGTTCGCTCATGGTGACGCCGTTGACGCTGTTGTAGGCGGCCATGAGCGCCCAGGGCCGGGCCGTGCGCACCACCCGTTCGAAGGGCGCGAGGTACAGCTCCCGCAGGGTGCGGCCGTCGGCGCGCACGTCCACGGTGTAGCGGTCGGTCTCGGCGTCGTTGGCCACGTAGTGCTTGGGAGTGGCACCGACGCCGCCCTCCTGGACCCCCGCGACCAGCGCGGCGCCCAGCACGCCGGTCAGTTCCGGGTCCTCGGAGTACGCCTCGAAATGGCGTCCGCCGTAGGGGGTGCGGTGCAGGTTGATGGTGGGGGCCAGGACGACGTGGGCGCCCTTGCCGCGGGCCTCCTGGGCCAGCAGCCGCCCGGCGCACCGGGCGGCGCCGGTGTCCCAGGTGGCGCCGAGGGCCGTCGGCGAGGGCAGGGCGACGCTGGGGTCCTCGGGGCTCCAGTCCTCACCCCGCACCCCGGCCGGGCCGTCGGAGAAGACGAGGCGGCCGAAGCCGGCCTGCGTCCGGGCTGCCGCGGGGTCGACCGACCACATGTCGGTGCCGCCGAGGAGCGCCACCTTGCCGGGCAGGTCCAGCCGGGCGAGCGCGGCCTCCACGGCGCGCGTCCGGTCGGGCTCGGCGCGCGTCTGGTCGGGCTTCGGGGAACCGGGGTTCTTGCTACTCACAGCCACTCACACCGCTCATGTCGCTCACATCGCTCACTGGCTGTGTTCAGCCTCTCAGATCCGGTCCCACCAGGCGCGCGAAAGCCGTCGAAGGCCGCCGGCGCCGCCCCGTCAGGCGCGGGCAGGGGAGTGCCCGGCACCGCGGCGACAACGAGAATCACGAAGAAACCGCAGCTCAGAAAGGTGTTATCGGTATTGACAACGGTCACCGATGCAACCTTTGCACCTTTTGGCGCTGTGGGTTTCACTTCAGGCAGCCGGAGCCACGCGAGCGGCATGCCGATGGGGAGGACCGAGGGTGAGCGGGAGTCACGGACACGGGCACGGAGCGACCGGCCGGGAGGTGCCGGGGCGGCACCAGCCGGCCGATGAGCAGAGCGGCCACGGGCGGCACGGCCAGGCGGGGCACGACCACGCGGGGCCCGACCATGGGCAGCACGGCCACGCGGGGCACTCGCACGGAGTCTCGGCCAACGCCGACCGGCGCTGGCTCTCGCTGGCGCTCGCCCTCATCTGCGCCTTCATCGTCGTCGAGACGGCCATCGCCGTACTGGCCGGCTCGCTGGCCCTGCTGTCGGACGCGGCCCACATGCTCACCGACGCCGTCTCGATCGTGCTGGCGCTGGTCGCGATGCGGCTCTCGGCGCGGCCCGCGCGCGGCGGCTACACCTTCGGTCTCAAGCGCGCCGAGATCCTCTCCGCGCACGCCAACGGGCTCACGCTGGTGCTCGCCGCGCTGTGGCTGGGCTACGAGGCGGTGCGCAGGCTACTCGATCCGCCCGAGGTGACGGGCTGGATGGTGGTCACCACGGCCCTGGTCGGTATCGTGGTGAACCTCTTGGCGACCTGGTGCCTCTCGCGCGCGAACCGCTCCTCGCTGAACGTCGAGGGCGCCTACCAGCACATCCTCAACGACCTCTTCGCCTTCATCGGCACCGCCGTCGCCGGCCTCGTCGTCGTGGTGACCGGCTACGCCCGCGCCGACGCCATCGCCACACTGCTGGTCGTCGCACTGATGCTGAAGGCGGGCTACGGGCTGCTGCGCGAATCCGGCCGGATCTTCCTGGAGGCGGCGCCCGTCGGCCTCGACCCGGACGCGGTGGGCGACGACCTGGCCGCCGCCGACGCCGTGACCGAGGTGCACGACCTGCACATCTGGACGATCACCTCGGGCGAGCCCGCCCTCTCGGCGCACGTGCTGGTCGAGCCCGGCGGCGACTGCCACAGGGTCCGCCGGGACCTGCACAGGCTGCTGGCCGACAGGTACGGCCTCACCCACACCACCCTCCAGATAGACCACGCCGGGCACCTGCCGTCCGGGGCCCACGCGCTGACGACCGTCGGCGCGGGCCCGAAGCACTGCGACAGTCCGCACGGGCCCGTCCACCACGGCGGGCCGCATCCGCACTGACCCGCAGTCCGCCCGGCACGGACCTCGGAGAAGGGCCGTTCGGCCCCTGCTGGGGCCGGGTGGCGTGGGGCACTCTGGGAGCAGTCCCGGGTAGCACGCGTCAGCCGCCCGGGGCGTGCGCCACCGCTGGGCCGCCGCCCGCGGCCTGTGGGGGGTCCGCGGGCGGCTTCTTCCGTCCCGGTGTGCTTCCCGGGCGGCGTGCGGCGCCGTCGAGCAGCACCGATCCCGCGGCGCTCACCCCTGCGAGGGGCTCTCGCACGGCGTGTCCGTCGGGGTGGGCGAGGGGGACGAGGTGGGGGTGTCCGTCGGGGTGGGAGTGGGCGTCGGCGACTGAGTGTCCCCGTCGCAGGAGGGCGGCTCGGTCGGATCGTCCGACGCGGAAGGCTCCGGGTGCGAGGGGCGAGGCCCCGGCGTGCCCGGCCTCGGTGCGTCGCCGTCGTGGTCGGTGCCACCGCTCCCCGGACGGCTGCCCGAGTCCTTGCCGCGCTCTTTTCCCGCCGCCCTGTCCCCGCCCGCGCTGTCGCGTTTCCCGCCACCCGCACCCTTGCCGCTCCCACCAGCGGGGAGGACGCCCTCTCCGTCGGGTACGGCGTGGGTGCCCTCGCGGTAGAAGCGGAGCCAGGCCAGCACGGTGCGCAGGTAGGCGTCGGAGTGGTTGTAGCTGAGGATCGCCCGGCGCAGCCCCGGCGCGCGGGTCAGGTCGCGGCCGTCGGCGCACAGGTAGCGGCCGGCGGCCAGTGCCGCGTCATGGATGTTGTGGGGATCCTTCCTGCCGTCCCGGTTCCCGTCGGACGCCCAGACGCGCCAGGTGGAGGGGATGAACTGCAGGGGGCCGACGGCACGGTCGAACGCGTCGTTCCCGTCCAGCGCGCCGCCGTCCGTGTCTGGGATGCGGGCGAACCCGTGCCCGTCGAGCACAGGGCCGAGAATCGGCCGGCGGGTGGTGCCGTCGGGCCGTACGTCGCCGCCGCGGGCCTGCCCCGACTCCACCTTGCCGATGGCGGCCAGCAGTTCCCAGGGCAGTCCGCAGTCCGGTGTGGTCGAGCGCAGGGTTTCTGCGGCGTGCCGGTAGGCGCGCAGGACGGTGGCGGGGATGCCGGAGGCGGCCGCGGTCGCGCGGGTGCTCGCACGGTCGACGAGCCTGCCGGACGCGCCGTCGAGGGGCGGCAGTTCGGTGTGGTAGGAACCGTCGTCGGCGGCGCCTGCCGGGGAGGGGGCGGCGCGGTGGGAGTCCCAGGGGGCGCGGGCGTCCCGGGCACCGGCGACACCGGGGGCCTGCGAGGCCGTCAGCGCGGCGACCGCCACCACGGCGAGTGCGGTGCCCGCGGTGCCCCGCCGCAGCCTCACGCGCCCGCTGCCGGCGGGCAGCGCCACGCGGCCGCCGGCCGCGGTGTGCCTGCCCTCTCGGGAGCGTCCGCCCCGCCTGCCCGGCCTGCCCGGTCCGGATCGCCGGGGCGCGTTCTTCCCGTCCTGCTGGGTCATGGGCCGTCCTTCAGCTGAGGGTGTCGATGGCCGCGATCTTCCATGTGCCGTCCTGCCGTACGGCGTTGACCGCGAGCATGGCGCCGGCGTAGGTGGCGTCGTCCTCCGCGCCACCGTCCGCCTTCTTCCCGTCCGCCTTCGCCTTGTGCTCGCCCCGCGCTCCGGTACGGGCGCTGTGCTGGTCCGCGAACAGGAGGACCCGTGCGCGGTCGCCTTCGAGCGCGGTGACCGCGCTGTCGGTGACGGTCGTGGTCAAAACGAGCTTCTGCTCCCGGCCCTGTTTCCTGACGGCGGCGAGCAGTTCGCGGTGCTGTTCGACGGCCTTCCCGGTCAGGAGACGGCGCGCCGCGTCCTCGTTCTTGCCCGGCTTGGCGTGGTCGTAGGAGAAGAGCGCGTTGACGGCGCTGGTGACCTCGCCCTTGACCCGGCTCGTCCCGGCGGCGTCCGCCAGAGCGGTGTTGTGCGCGGACGCCGCGTCCCGCAGACCGGCGGCCTCGGTCGCCGCCCAGGCGGCGAAGCCGCCGAGCAGGAGGGTGAGCGCGGCACAGACCAGCAGCAGCCCGCGGCCACGCGATGCCCGCCCCCGTACGAGCCGGGCGAGCCGGGCCGGGGGCGCGGGTGTGCGCCTGCCGCGTTCGTGGGCACCCGGTTCGTCGGCGGCCGACTCGACGTCAGCGGTCGGCCCGACACCGGCGGCCGACTCGACATCGGCGGGTGGCTCGATGTCCCGCGAGGCGGTGTCGCGGCGCTTCTCGGCGCCGGAATCCTCGAGGCGGGGCTCCGGCCCGGGTGCCGGGGGTGTCGGGGCAGGCCGGTCCGGCTGCGGCGCCCGGTCCGTGCGCGGCCGGTCGGCGAGGCGGCGCCGGCGGTTGACGAGGTGGCGGGTGGTGGACATGGGTGCTGCTCCTCGCTCGGTCAGCCGCGCTCGTCCGGTGCGGTGGCGGAGTAGCCGACCGGCACCTGGGCGAGGGCGCTGAGTTTCCAGCCGTCCTCGGTGCGGGTGAGTTCGCCGCGCATCCGGGTCTGCTTGGTCGCGGGCTTCTCCTTGGGCGCTTTGACCGTGGTCCTCACCGCGACCAGCACACCGGCCCGGCCGGCCCGCTCGTCCAGCTCGGCGACCGCGCTGGAGAGGATCCGCGCCGACGTGACGGTCTTGGCCGCGCGGATCTGCTTCTCGAACTCCTTGCGGCCCTTCTTCAGCTGGCCGCGCAGCTCGCCTGTGGTGGACTCCTCCCAGGAGTCGAGCCCCGCGTCCACCTTGCGGTGGTCGAGGGTGTTGAGGTTCTGCACCGCCTGTTCGCCGGCCGAACGCACCTCGTCGCGGGTCGCGGCGTACTCCAGGGTGTCGTCGTGCGCGGCGCCGTACCAGGACAAGCCCGCCCACACGGCGGAGCACAGTGCCGCGAAGGCCAGGGCGAGCGCCACCGTGCGGAGGGGGCCGCCGTCGGCGAGCCGCCGGACGCGTCCGCGCTTCGCCCGTGGCGTCGCGGCCTTCCCGTTCCCACCCTCCGTCCGTGCCGCTTCTTTGTCCGCGTCGGGAACGGCGGTGTCCGCCTCGGGGGCGTCACTGTCTGCCGTGGAAGCGGCGGTGTCCGCCTCGGGCGCGTCGGCGTCCGGCGTGGGAGCGGCGGTGTCCGCCTCGGGTGCTTTGCTCATCGGTCTCACCTGGCCTTCATCGCGACGATCCGCCAGTCGCCGTGGTCGCGGTGTGCGGTGACGGAGAGCTGCGCGGCGGCGTGGGTGGGCTCGTGGCCCTCGCGGCTCGTGGTCTGGTCGAGGAAGACGAGCAGTTCGGCGCGGTCGCCGCGCAGCCGGGTCACCCCGACGTCGACAACACGGGTGGCGAGCGTCAGCTTCTGCTCCCGCGCCCGCTTCGTCACCTGCGCGAACAGCGTGTCGTACTGGCGGGCCGCCTTGCCCGCGAGCAGCTTGTCGGCCGCCTGTTCGGTGCGGGCCAGGCCCTCGGGGGTGTAGGAGAAGACGCGGGAGAGCGCGTCACCGACCTCGCCGGAGGCCCTGCTGGTGGCCGCGCGGTCGGTGAGTGCGGCGTTGCGGGCCGCGTCGCTGCTCGTCAACTGGGCCGCCCGCACGAGGAAACCGGTCCCGGCGGCGAGCGCGAGGACGAGCACCGACACCACGTACCAGCGGGCACGCCGGCTGCCCAGCAGGGCGAGCAGCCGAACCGTGCGGGGGAAGGCGGGGCGTCTCATCCGCGCTCCTCCCCCACCGGGACGGGGGCCAGCGAGGTGAGCTTCCACCCGTCGTCCGTCCGTTCGAGTCCGGCCGCCATGCGCTTGCGGTCGGCGGCGGGCGCCCCTGACCGGGTCGTGGTCGTGATGCGTACGGTGGCGATCAGCTCGGCGGTGCCCGCCGTGTCGTCCAGTCCGGTGAGCGCCGCGTCCGTGACGCGGGCGCGGGCGCTGGTGCCGCGCTCCTCCAGGGTGTCGGCGCTCTTGTTCTCGTCGCGGCGCAGTTGCTCGCGGAGCGGTCCCGTGGTCGCTTCGCGCCACTCGCGCAGTCCGGCGGCGATGTGCTTGGCGTCGATGGAGTTGAGGGTGGCGAGATGGGTGCGCCCGGCGGCGAGTGCCTGGTCGCGGGCGCGAGCGTAGGCGAGATCGTCGTCGGTGTGCGCGCTCCAGTAGAGCCATGCCGAGACCGCGCAGAACAGCAACACGACGAGCAGCGCTCCGGCCGGCCAGGCCGCCCCGCGCGGCCGTTGCGGCGCCCCGGTGGCCTCCCCGCCGGGGGTCCCGGCGGCCTCCTCGTCCGCAGCGGCCTCGCCGGCAGCACTCCCGCCGGTAGCGGCCTCGTCCGCGACGGCCCCGCCGACAGCGGCCCCGTCCGCGCCGGGGTCCTCTCCCGCCGGGTCCGGCCCGGTGTCCGCTCGGCCCTGTACGTCGGTGCTCACTTCT
The DNA here is from genome assembly GCF_003323715.1 of Streptomyces diacarni. Classification (GTDB taxonomy): domain Bacteria; phylum Actinomycetota; class Actinomycetes; order Streptomycetales; family Streptomycetaceae; genus Streptomyces; species Streptomyces diacarni. The sequence goes on along the minus strand of NZ_QOIN01000050.1, from coordinate 63,709 downwards.
TCTCCTTCCCCGGCTCCAGTCCGAGCAGAGCGGCCATGTCGCGCGGTTGCCGTGTGGCTCCGTCACCGGAGCGGGCGGTCAGCCGGTCGGCGTGGTCGGTGGCGAGGGATCCCGGGCGCGCGGGCGCCGGCAGCGGGCCGCCCGTGGGGGCGTTGGCGGAGCCGCGTACGTTCTTGCCGCTCGCCGCCGGGGAGGCGCAGTGCGCGCGCTCGTTGAGCGGTGGCGCCTTCCCCGTCTCGAGGCCGTTGCGGTAGCGGGTGCCCTCGTACCCCGCCGTGCACGGCAGCGGGTCGAAGAAGGCGAGTGACATGCCGAGTGTGGCGCCTTCCTTGGTGATGGCGGTGGAGCCGGCCGCGGCCACCCGGGGCAGGGTGACGAGGAGTTCCTCGATGCCGCGCTGCCGGGTGAGGGCGAGCTCGGAGGTGGTGGTGAGGTTGGCGAGCAGCACGCTGAGGCTGGGGTCGAGGTCGCGCAGCAGCCCCGTCACCTGGGTCGCGGCGCCGGGGGTGCGGGCGATGAGGCGGCGCAGGTCGGGGTCGGACTCCTTCAGCTGTGCCAGCAGTTCCCGGGTGCCGGCGGCGAAGTCGCGCAGTGCGTCGCCTTCTTCGCGCTGGGTGCGCAGCACGGTCTCGGAGTCGACGATGAGTCCGGTGGTCTCGGGGGCGGCCGCGTCGGCGGAGTCGAGGAACTCGCTGCCCGTCTCCAGCAGGACCTCCAGATCGTCGCCGCGACCCTCGAAGGTGGTGCCGAGCTCGTCGACGACGGTACGCAGCGCGTCGTGCGGGACGGAGGAGACCAGGTTGTCGACGCTGGCCAGCACCTTGGTGGGAGGCGCGGGCAGGTCGGTGTCGGCCTGCCGGATGACGGACCCCTCGTGCAGATAGGGGCCGTTCTTGGTACTGGGGCGCAGGTCGATGTACTGCTCGCCGACGGCCGAGAGGTTGGCGACGACGGCTTCGAGTGCGTCGGGGATGCGGGGCGCCGAGGTGTTGATCCGCAGGTCGGCGGCGACGCCGGTGTCGGTGAGGTCGATGGTGTCGACCCGCCCGACGGACACGCCGCGGTAGGTGACGTTGGCGTGCTCGTACAGGCCGCCTGTGCGGGCGAGTTCCACCCGGACGGTGTAGTAGTCGCGCAGGCCCACGTAGCGGCCCACGTCGGCGTAGCGGACGCCGATCAGGCCGAGGACGAGCACGGCCAGGACGAGGAAGGCGATGTTCTTGACGAGGACGGCGCGCGTCAGCATCACCGCTCACCCCCGGCCGCTCCCGACGCGTCGGGTGCGGCTGCCGCGTCGGGCGCCGTGGTGACCGCGGGCAGCGGCAGCGCGGCGGGGCCGCCGGCTCCGGCGGCGCCCGGGTCGGTGGGGATCGGTTCCTCCTCGAGGGGCGGTCGCAGTGTGGTGCCGCGGGGCGCCGTCACCCGCAGATAGAGGTTGAGGTAGTCGCCCTTGACCCCGGTCAGGACCTCGTCGGTGAACGGGTAGGTGAACAGCACTTGGAGCGAGTCGGGCAGGTCCTGGCCCGAGTCGGCGAGGCGGCGCAGGGTGGGGGCGAGGGCCTTGAGGTCGGCGACGATGTCGTCCTTGCTGCGGTTGACGGTGTCGACGGCGACGCCGGAGAGGGTGTCGAGGGAGCGCAGCATCGTCATCAGCTGCCCGCGCTGGTCCTCCAGCGTAGTCAGGCCGGGGCTGACCTCGGTGAGGACGGTGTTGATGCTCTTCTTGCGTGCGGCGAGGGTGGCGGAGAGCCGGTTGACGCCGTCGAGCGCACCGGTGATGTCGCTTTTGTGCCGGTCGAGGTCGCCGACCAGCTTGTTGACGCGGCGCAGCATCGACCTGGCCTCCTCCTCGTTGCCGTCGAGGGCCTTGTTCAGCTCGGTGGTGATGGTCTCCAGCTGGCTGACGCCGCCGCCGTTGAGCAGCAGCGAGAGGGCGCCGAGCACCTCTTCGACCTCGGGGTTGCGGTCGGTGCGGGCCAGGGGGATGTGGGTGCCGCGGCGGCTGCCCGCGTGGTGGGCGGCGGGCGCGGCGGGCAGGGAGCCGCCCCGGCCCCCGGCGTCCTCACCCTTCGGCGGGTCGAGGATCTGCACGTACTTCTCGCCCAGCAGGCTGGACTGTTCGATGCGCGCGTAGGGCGTCGCCGGGAGCCGCACCCGCCCGTTGAGGCGCATGGTGACCTTGGCCGTCCAGCCCTTCCTGCCGAGCGTGATCTTGGTGATCTTGCCGACGGTGACGTCGTTCATCTTCACGGAGGACTGCGGGACGAGGCTGAGCACGTCGCGGAACTCGGCGGTCACCGTGTACGGGTGGTCGCCGAGGTCGGCGCCGCCGGGCAGCGGCAGGTCCTCCAGGCCGCCGAACCGCGGCAGGTCCACTCCGCCGCCGAGCAGGGTGAGGCCCAGTGCGGCGGCCACCGCGGCGGCGGCGACTCCGGTGCCGGTCCGCACCGCCAACGCCCGTCTCCCCGTGCGTGCGCGGCTCATCGGTCCGCCCCCTCACGTGCGTCGGTCTTCTTCTCGGGGGTGCCGTAGACCGGTCCTGCCGGGGGCAGGGGAACGGTGGGCAGCGCCTCGCGCTCGGTCGGGGTGACGGGCACGAGCCCTGCCGTGCCGGAGGCGGCGGAGCCCTGGGCGGGCAGCAGGGGGCCGCCCATGCTCAGCTCGTTGATGTTGGCCCGGTTGTCGAGGGTGCCCTGGTCCGGGTTGTAGATGTTGAGGAAGTTGCCCGCAGCCAGCGGTGCGGTGTCCAACGCCTCGGCGAGGGAGGCGCGCTGGTCGACGAGGGTCTGCGTGATCGGGGCGAGCTTCTTGACGTTCTTCTTGAGGCTGCCGCGGTTGTCCTCGATGAACTTCTTCACCTTGCCCAGCGCCGTGCCGAGCTGGGCGAGGGCCTGGGCGAGGTTCTCCTTGTCCTCGGCGAGGAAGGTGGTCACGTCCGAGAGCTGCCGCTCCGCCGTGCGGACCCGGGTGTCGTTGCGCTTGAGCATGCTGGTGAAGGAGCGCAGGTAGCTGACGGTGGCGAACAGGTCGCCGCGGTTGCCGTCGAGGGTCTTGGCCGCCTTGCCGAACTCCTCGATGGACTCGCCGAGGGCCGCCCCGTTGCCGTCCAGGTTCTCGGCGCCGACGTCCAGCAGCTCGGACAGCGCTCCGTCGGCGTTGGCGCCCTCGGGGCCGAGCGCGTCGCTGAGTTCGGTGATGCTGGCGTAGAGCTGGTCGACCTCCAGGGGAACGGAGTTGCGCCCCGAGGGCAGGACGGCGGAGTCCGCCAGCTTGGGCCCCTTGGTGTAGGCGGGGCTGAGCTGCACGTAGCGGTCGGAGACCAGGCTGGGCGCGATGACGACGGCTCGGGCGTTCGCGGGGACCTCGACGCCCTCGTCGATGCGGAGCGTGACCTCCACCTTCTTGCCGTGCGGTTCGACGGCCTCGACGCGGCCGACGCGGACGCCCAGCACCCGCAGGTCGGAGCCCTCGTAGACGCCGACGGCCCGCTCGAACCAGGCGGTGACGCGGGTGCCGTCCCGGCCGCCGAGCACGGTCGCGCCGCCGGCTGAGGCACCGATCACCAGGGCGAGGGCGGCGGCCAGGGCGAGGCTGCGGCTGCGCGGGCGTGCGGGTTCGGTGCTCATCGGCTCTCACCTCCGGGTTTCGGCGGACGGCAGCCGGTCTGCGGCGGAGTGCCGGGCGGCAGGTAGCGCTTGGGCACGAGGCCGCACAGGTAGCTGTCGAACCAGCGGCCGTTGCCGAGGGTGTTGCCGACGAGGCGGTAGTAGGGCCCCGCGACGGCGAGCGCGTCGTCGAGGCGCCGTCGGTTGTCCGCCAGCACGCCGGTGACCCGGTCGAGGGCGCGCAGCGTGGGGCCGAGCTGTTTGTTGTTGTCGTCCACCACCCCGGTCAACTCGCGGCCCAGGTCGCGGGTGCCGGTCAGCAGTTGGTGGATGGCGCCGCGGCGGGAGCGGACCTCGGCCAGCAGCAGGTTGCCGTCGCTCAGCAGGGTGGTGAACTCGTCCCGCTGGCCCTTGAGGGTCCGGGTGAGTTTCTTGGCTCCGGCCAGCAGGTCGGCCAGTTCCGTGTCGCGGGAGGAGAGGGTCTGCGACAGCTTGGAGAGCCCCTTGGCCGCGCCGCGCACGTCGGCGGGTGTGTCGGCGAAGGTGTCGGAGACGGCCCGGAAGCTCTCGGCGAGCTTGGCCGAATCGATCTCCTCGAAGGTGCGCCCGAGCCCGGTGAAGGCCTGCGTCACGTCGTAGGGAGACGTCGTGCGCCCGACGGGGATGCGCTTGCCGGGGTCCTGTGCACGGCCGCCGAGCGGATCGAGTGCGAGGTACTTGTCGCCCAGCAGGGTGCGGATGCTGATGGCCGCCCTGCTGGCGTTGCCCACCCAGGTGTCCTTCACCTTGAAGGACACCCTGACCTTGGCACCGTCCAGGGCGACCTCGGACACCTCACCGACCTTGACGCCCGCGACGCGCACCTCGTTGCCCGAGCGCAGCCCGGCCGCCTCGGTGAAGTCGGCGGTGTAGGTGGTGCCGCCGCCGATGAGCGGCAGGTCGTCGGCGCGGTATACGGCGGTGCCCAGCAGCGCGAGGAGGACCAGTCCGACCAGGCATACGGCGATGGGGTTGCGCTCCGACATCGGTTTCACGCGCGGCATCCGCAGCCGCCTGGTGGCGCTCATCTGCGGCACCTCGGCTCGCTGATACCGATGCCGGTGGGCGGCTCGCTGCCGTCCGTGGTGCGCAGTCCGCTGATCCGGGCCTCGCACAGGTAGGTGTTGAACCAGGAGCCGTAGGAGGCCGCCCTGGCGAGGGTGCGCATCTTCCGCGGCGAGGTGCGCAGGAACTTCTCGAACTGCGGTGTGCCCTCGTTCAGTTGTCCGGAGAGCCGGCCCAGCTCGCGGATGTCCGCCTTGAGGGGCGCCCTGCCGTCCTCGACCAGCCCGGCCGTGGTGGTGGCCAGCCCGCCCATGGCGCTGACGGCCTCCCCGAGGGGCTTGCGGTCCTTGGCGAAGCCGGACACCAGGTCGCTGAGGCTGGTGACGAGTTCGTTGAAGTTCTCCTCGCGCCGGTTGACGGTCTCCAGCACGGTGTCGAGGTTCTTGATGAGGGAGCCGATGACCTTGTCCTTGCGGGCGAGCGTGGTGGTCAGGGAGCTGATGTGGCCGACCAGCGAGGTCACGGTCGAGCCCTCGCCTTGGAGCACCTGGATGATCTCCCCGGCCAGCTGGTTGGTCTCCTTGGGCGACAGGCCTTCGAACAGGGGCTTGAAGCCGTTGAAGAGCTGGGTGAGGTCGAGCGCGGGTGTCGTGCGGCTGAGCGGGATGGTCCCGTCCGCTGCGAGGTCGTGCCCGACGGGTCCGCTGCCGCGCCTGAGGTCGACGTAGCGCTGGCCGACCATGTTGAGGTATTTCACCGAGGCGTGCACCGAGGCCGGCAGCCTCCGGCCCTTCTCGATGGAGAACCGCACCTCGGCGACGCGGCGGTCGACGACGGCGATGTGGTCGACCTGGCCGACCCGCACGCCCGCGATCCGGACGCTGTCGCCCTCCACGAGCCCGGTCACGTCGCTGAACCGCGCCCGGTAGGTGTCGCTCTGGCCGACGCCGGTGTGGGAGATGCTCAGCGCGAGGACCGCGGTGGCCAGGGAGGTCGTGAGCACGAAGACGAGCGACTTGATCAGGGGGCCTGCCAGGCCTGCGCGCTTCATCGCAGGCTCACCTCCGTACCGCGCAGCGCGGGCCCGACCAGGACGCTGCTCCAGCCGGGCAGGTCGGTGGCCGACGCGTCCGCTCCCGCCGCCAGCAACTCGTTGATCAACCGGTTCTCCTGGGGCGAGTTGGGCATCCCCGCACCGCCTCGGGCGTCCGCGATGGTCGCGCCTTCGGGGGCCGGATCGGGTGCCTGCTCCTCGGCGTCCCCGGCGTCCGCCGGCCCCGGCGCCGGCTCGGTGCCCCCCGCGCTGCCTGTCCCCTTCGCCTCGTCGGCGCCCTGCGCCCGCGTACCGCCGGCGGGCCCGAGGTAGGGGACCGAGTAGCAGCGCGGGCCGCCGCCGGTGTTCCCGTAGGCGGGGGTGTCCTTGCCGGGGCGGTACTTGCCGCGTGAGGGCACGACCTTCAGGTCGACGTGCAGGCCCGGCTCGTCGGTGCCCTTGCCGAGCGCCTGGTCCATCACGGGCACGAAGGTGGCGAGCGTACGCAGGGTGCAGGGGAAGGCCGGGGACTGCGCGGCGAGGACACGCAGGGTGGGGCGGCTCGCCGCGGCCAGCCGGATGATGTTGCCCCGGTTCTCCCGCAGGAAGGTCGTCATCTCGCGGGCTGTGCCGGTGGCCGCGCCGTACGCGGTGGACAGGTCCTCGGCCTTCTCGGCCAGCGTGCTGCTGGTGGTGGCGAAGTCGGAGAGCGCGGTGAGGATGTCGGGCGCCGTGTCGGCGTACAGGTGGCTGACCTCGACGAGTTCCTTGATGTCGCGGTTGAGCGCCGGCAGGTGCGGGTTGAGCTTGGCCAGGTAGGCGTCGAGCGTGACGAGGGTGTCGCCGAGCGCGTCGCCCCTGCCCTCCAACGCCCGCGCGACGGCGGTCAGGGTCGCCGACAGCTTCTGCGGCTGCACGGCGGTGAGAGTGGGCAGCAGGCTGTCCAGCACCTCTTCGAGCTCGATGGCGTTGCGGCTGCGGTCCTGCGGGATGGTGGCACCGGCGCTGATCGCCTTCGGCGACGGGTTCTCGGGCGCCACGAGCGCCACGTAGCGCTGGCCGAAGACGGTGGTGGGCAGCATCTGGGCGCGCACGTCCGCGGGGATGCCGTCCAGCTTGTCGCGGTGGAGCGCCACCCGCAGCCGCGCTCCCCGCCCGTCGGAGCTGATCTCGCGCACCTGGCCGACGACGACGCCGCGCAGCTTCACGTCCGCGTTGACGTGCATCTCGTTGCCCGCCTGCGAGGTGCGCACGGTGATCTCGGCGTCGTCGGAGAACTGCTTGTCGTAGACGGCGACCGCCAGCCAGATCAGCAGCGCGGGCACCAGCAGGAAGACGACGCCCGCCAGCCGGCGGCGGGCCGCGAGGCCGCGCTGTCCTTCCACGGGGGCGCTCATCCGGCGACCTTCACGGTCGTGGTGGCGCCCCACAGGGCCAGGCTGAGGAAGAAGTCGGTGACGCTGATGAGCACGATCGCGTTGCGCACCGACCGTCCCACCGCGATGCCGACGCCCGCGGGGCCGCCCTCGGCACGGTAGCCGTAGTAGCAGTGGGTGACGATCACCATGACGCTGAAGACGAAGACCTTCAGGAAGGAGAGCAGCACGTCGGTGGGCGAGAGGAACAGCGTGAAGTAGTGGTCGTAGGTGCCCGCCGACTGGCCGTTGTAGAAGACGGTGATGAAGCGGGACGACAGGTAGGAGCTGAGCAGCCCGATGCCGTACAGCGGGAGGATGCCGATGACGCCGGCGATGATGCGGGTGGTGACCAGGTACGGCATGGAGCGGATGCCCATGCTGTCGAGGGCGTCGATCTCCTCGTTGATGCGCATGGCGCCCAGTTGCGCGGTGAAGCCCGCGCCGAGGGTCGCGGACAGGGCGAGGCCCGCCACCAGGGGGGCGATCTCGCGGGTGTTGAAGTAGGCGGAGATGAAGCCGGTGAACGCGTCGGTGCCGATCTGGTCGAGCGCGGCGTACCCCTGCATGCCGACGACCGTGCCGGTGAAGAGGGTCATGGCGGTCATCACGCCGACGGTGCCGCCGATGACGCCGAGGCCGCCGCTGCCGAACGCCACCTGCGCCAGCAGCCGCAGCACCTCGTGCAGGTAGCGCAGCAGCGCCTTGGGGATCCACAGCAGCGCGCGCAGGTGGAAGAGGAACTGGTCCCCGGGTTTGTCGAGCCAGCCGAACAGGCGGGCCTGCGGGCCGGGCTGGGCCATGGGTCAGCCCCCCTTCGGCGGTACGAGCTGGAGGTAGATCCCGGTGAGGATCATGTTGACGAAGAAGAGGAGGAGGAAGGTGATGACGACGGACTGGTTGACCGCGTCGCCCACGCCTTTCGGTCCACCGCGCGGGTTCAGCCCCCGGTAGGCGGCGACGATGCCGGCGATGAACCCGAAGATCATGGCCTTGATCTCGCTGATGTACAGGTCGGGCAGTTGCGCCAGCGCGGAGAAGCTGGCCAGGTAGGCACCAGGGGTGCCGTCCTGGAGGACGACGTTGAAGAAGTAGCCGCCCAGGGTGCCGACGACGGAGACCATGCCGTTGAGCAGCACCGCCACGCCGACGGTGGCCAGCACCCGTGGCACCACGAGGCGCTGGATCGGCGAGACCCCCATGACCTCCATGGCGTCCAGCTCCTCGCGGATGGTGCGCGAGCCCAGGTCCGCACAGATCGCCGACCCCGCGGCGCCGGAGATCAGCAGCGCGACGATCAACGGGCTGGCCTGCTGGATGTTGACCAGCACGCTGGCGGCGCCTGTGAACGACTGGGCGCTGATCTGGCTGGTGAGCGAGCCGACCTGGAGGGCGATGACCGCACCGAACGGGATCGAGACGAGGGCCGCGGGCAGGATGGTGACGCTCGCGATGAACCAGAACTGCTCGACGAACTCCCGGAACTGGAAGGGCCGCCGGAAGACCGCCCGCACCACCGTGATCGCGAGGGCGAAGAGCCTGCCGGGCTCGCGCAGGAACCCGAGGCCCCTGAGCGGGGCCCTGACGGCCTTCTGCCGCGCGGGGCCGGGCTCGGGTTGCCGCGCGCGGCCGGGCTCGGGTCTCTCGCCCGCGCCGGGCGGCGTCTGCTCGGTGGCGCTCATGGGCGCTCCCGGGGACGGGACGGGTCCGGGCGGCTGGTGTCCACGGAAGCCGTCGCCGCGTTCGGGTCCACACCGGCCGCTCCCGGCTCCTCCCCCGGCCGACCTCGCCGCGCGAGCCTGGTGCGCTGCGGCAGGGGCGGCATGTTCTGCGGCAGGCTCGCCTCGACGGCGCGGCGGGCGGCGGGCGGCAGTTGGTCGAGCATGCCCAGCACCCGCTCCCTGCGCCGCCGCACCGCCTGCCGCTCCGGCAGGCCGGGGGTGGGCTCCAGCTGCGGGACGACCTCGCGCGGTACGGCGTGCAGCGGCCCTGCCGCCTGCCCGTCGGCCTCGCGGGCGAGGGTGGCCGCGTCCTTCTCCTCGGACATGCCGATGGGTCCGGTGCGGCTGCCGGACAGGAACTGCGCGATGACCGGTTCGTCGCTGGTGAGCAGCACCTCCCGCGGCCCGAAGGTGACCAGGTTGCGGCGGAAGAGCATGCCCATGTTGTCGGGCACGGTCGCGGCGATGTCGAGGTTGTGGGTGACGATCAGCATCGTCGCGTCGATCTGCGCGTTCAGGTCGATGAGCAGCTGCGAGGTGAAGGCGGTGCGCACCGGGTCGAGTCCGGAGTCGGGCTCGTCGCACAGGATGATCTGCGGGTCCAGGACGAGGGCGCGGGCGAGGCCCGCGCGCTTGCGCATGCCCCCGGAAATCTCGCCCGGCAGTTTGTCCTCGTCGCCGGCGAGACCCACCATCTCCAGCCGCTCCATGACGGTGCGGCGGATCTCGGTCTCCTTCTTCTTCGTGTGCTCGCGCAGGGGGAAGGCGATGTTGTCGAAGAGGTTCATGGAGCCGAACAGCGCGCCGTCCTGGAACATCAGCCCGAACTTCTTGCGGGCCTCGTACACGTCGCGCTCGCGGCTGCGCACCATGTCGACGCCGTCCACCAGGACGCTGCCGCGCTCCGGTTTGACCAGTCCGATCAGCGACTTGAGGAAGACCGTCTTACCCGTGCCGGAGGGGCCGAGCATGACGCTGACCTCACCGGCGGGCAGGGTGAGCGTGAGGTCCTGCCAGATGTTCTTCTTCCCGAAGGACTTGGTCAGCCCCTGGACGGTCACTTCGATTCCCATGGCGGCGCCCCCTCCCGGTGCGTGCGTGCGACCGCGCTCATCTCGGCAGCTCCGGAACCTCGGGCGGCAGCGCGCATCCCAGACCGCCGGGGCGCATCAGGCACGGTTTGCCCTGAATGAGCTTCATGTAGTTGCCGCTGCCCGAGATGCTCGCGGTGAACAACCGGTCCAGGTCCTCGCCGCCGGTTCCGCACCCGGTGAAGGCGGGGATGTCGAGTTCGGCGCGCAGGACGCCGCCCTTGAAGACGTGGTATTCGTCCGGGCCGACGCCGTGCAGTTCGATGTCGACCGGTTTCTCCGTACGGCAGTGCGGCCCCACCGGCAGCGGCGTGCCGTTGACCGCCACGTCGTGCATGCGCAGGGTCTGGCTCATGAAGATCGTGGCGTAGTTGGGCAGCGTGTTGCCGCGCTGCTCGGTCACGATCGTCATCGGGGTGCCGGTGAACTCGATCTTCGCGGTGACGGGCATCAGGTCGAAGTCGAGGAAGGTGGCGGAGGCGTCGGGCAGCGTGACCTCGCCGACGCTCCGCGTCTGGTTGTAGGTGCCGTTGCTGCCCGACTCGACGTTGATCAGCAGGTTGGCGGTGGTGGCGCCGTCGGCGGGGTCGTTGATCGCCATGCCTCCCCGCAGCTTGAGCACGTTGGCCACGGCGACGGGGACCGTGCACCAGTGGGTGCCCGCCAGTTTCACCATGGTCACGCCCGGCGGCGGCTCGGGCAGCTTGGAGCGGTCCAGTTCGGCCGTCGGCCGCTCGGACTCGCACGGCTTCGCGGGGGGCAGCGGGTCGTCTCCCACATCGATGCCCGCCTCGCGGCGTGCGCTCCGCCCGTCCTCGTCCCCCTGGCCCCCCTCGTCCCGCCCCGGCGGCGCCGCGCTCCCTGTCGGGGTGGGCGAAGCGGACGGGCGCGGCGAGCCCTCCTGGTCGCCGACCGGCACGGTGGCCAGCACGGGGCTGCGCTCGTCCGCCGGTGTGCACCGGGCCGCGGGCGGTGCCTTGGCCGGAAGTGTCGACGGTCCCGCTGAGGGCTCCCCCTGCGGGGCGAGGTCCAGGTCGAGCGCACCGACAATGAAGGTCACCTTGCCCGCGTGCTCGACGGTCACGGGCGGGACCTCTCCCCGGTGCGCGAGGGTGAGGTCCGCGGCGTCCCACACCGGGGTGGAGGGGGCCTTGAGCCCGTCCCAGCGGGCCTCGGCGTCCGAGGTCCCCTGGGCCACCCGCACCGTCAGCGTCGCTTCGGAAGCGACGTCGGTGGTGCCTGCCGGCAGTATTTCGGCCAGCGTCTTCGCGGAGAGCACGGTCTCGACGTCGAGTCCGCTCACCCGCAGCGGGCTGCCGGGTGTGCCGGACGCCGGGAATGTGGCGGAGATTTCGGCCGCCACGCGCTGTGTCCCCGTCGGGAACGCGCACGTGAAGGCGGCGCGCACCGTCGCCTCGCTGTCCTGCGCCTGTGAGCCCGTTCCCGGCAGTACCCCGGCCACCAGCGCGACCGCCGCCACGGCGGCGCCCCGTGCGGTGCGTCGCCGGGTTCGGGCACTGGGTCTCACGCGTGACTCCCACGGAAGGCTCGTCGCCCGGGGCGGGCGGGGCGGCTGGTTCCCCGCGGCCGGGGCGGGCTGGTCCGCCGCACCCGCACGAGGGGTGCGGGTGCGGCGGGTCGTTCGGGTGCCGGCCGGGTGTGGTGCCGGCCGGCGGTGAGGGTGTGCCGGACGTCAGTCGGCGGTGATGGTCTGGGCCGGGTCGGTGTCGTAGGCGGCGTTGAAGGTGGCCGAGTCGCCGGCGTTGATCAGGCCGAGGCAGTTGGCGTCGGTGGCCTGGAGGTTGCCGCCGTTGATGACGAGCTGGTGGGTGGCGTTGTCGAAGTAGCCCGTCACCGTGGCGGCGCCGCCGTCCGGGCCCGCGAAGGACGCGCTGCACAGGCCGTCGGCGTCGGAGATGGAGGCGGTGATGCCGCTGATGGAGCCGATGACCCGGTCGGGGTTGCTCGCGTCGACGGACTCCGCGTTGATGCTCAGCGGGCTGGAGACGGTGACGTCGAAGCTGATGCCGGCCAGGGAGCAGCCCGTGAAGGTCAGCGAGTCGATGGTGCCCAGGCCCGCGCCCGCGTTGCCCGAACCCGTCTTGAGGTCGCCGCCTGCGTCCGAACTCGAACAGACCAGCTGCGCGTTGGGTACCGACAGGGTCGGCTGGGAGGCGTTCGCGGAGAACGCGCCGCCCGGGGTGACCGTCCAGGTGCCGGCCGAGGTGGCGGCTGCCGAGGCGGCGGAGAGGCCGAGGGCCGCGGTGGCGGCGACGGCCGCGACCGCGGCCCGTCTGGTGAATTTGCGCACGTGACATTCCCTCCACTGGATGTGGGATCCTGAAGAGCTGTGCTCCGCACCGGGGCGACTTTCTCGGCACAGCCGCTGCTCATCGCAGGAAACGCTGCGCCACGCCACTTTCCGTATGCCCTTTTCGAGGGCTGGCACGACGGGACGTTACGCACTGGTAATGCGCCGGTGCAATACCTCGGCGCAAGAAGTGAGGGGCCGTTTCCCGCAGGTCGGATTTCTTGTCACCGGTTGCGCGTCGACGGCGTTTTCCGAGCGCGCCGTTCATCATCGGGTGCGCATTCCGGCTGCGCCCTGGTGACGGAGCCCGGCGGCGGTGGCAGCGTGGTGACTCGCGCGTGTACCGGCCATCTTCCGCGTTTCCGAGGGGCTGCGCCGCCGCGCCCGCTGGTCTAAGGTCTCCCGTGCACGAGCGCCGATGCCGTACGCCACCGACGCGAGGCGCCGCCCCCACGCGGCACGGCAGCGGAGTGCGCGATTCCATCGACAGGCGGCCGGCCGCACCGGCCGCACGAGGCCGGACTCGTCCCCCACCTTGGCCGGTTGGCTCGTCTGACCGACGCAGGCCGACAGTGGAGGGTACGTCCATGGTGCAGACAGCAGCAGCGTCCCAGCCCCGCGCCCAGGTGCCGGGCCCGCTCCCCCAGGAACTGGCGTCCGTGATGTGGCCAGAACTACCCGCCGTCGCGGACGAGATGGTGCAGGAGATCGGCCGGGTGGTGCCCGAGTACGGCCCCTTGCTGGAAGGCCCGAGCCGGACGGTTCTGCTGCACTGCGTGCGGCAGAACCTCACCACCTTCGTCGAACTCGTCGCGGACCCGGCGGCCTCCACGGCGCAGCGGGACGCGCTGTGCCGCAGCCTCGGCCGGCTGGAGGCCACCGAGGGGCGGGGGCTGCACTGTCTCCAGTCGGCGCTACGCATCGGGGCGCGGGTGGGGCTGCGCCGCGCCACCGGCGTGGGCACCCGCTACAACCTGCCCGCCTCGCTGATCGTCGCGTTCGCCGACGCGGTCTTCGCCTACGCGGACGTCATCGAGTCGCTGTGTCGCGAGGGATACGTGGAGGCCAGGGGCGGCAGGGACGACGCGTGGGAGTCGCAGCGCTCACGGCTGCTGCGGCTGATCCTGGCGGGCTCGGCGGCCGCGGACGAGCCGGGCCCCGCCGGTGCGGCACCCGGATCCGGCGGGGCGCACCGCGGCGAGGCCGCCTCGGAGCCGGGGCCCGTGGCACCGCACCCCGCCGTCGTGGACCTCGCCCGGCGGGTCGGCTGGCCCGTACCCGAACGGGTGACCCTGGTGGCGCTGCGGCCCGGCGCCGCCCGTGAGCGCTTACGCCTGCCGGGGCTCGACGACGTACTGGCCGACCTGGACGACCCGCGGCCTCACCTGCTGGTGCCCGGCGAGGTGGACGAGGCCCGCATGGGGATGCTGGCGCGCGCGCTGGGGGGCCGCCAGGCGGTGATCGGGGTGACCGTGCCGCTGGGCGGCGCGGCCGACTCGCTGCGCTGGGCGCGGCAGACCCTGGCGCTGATGGAGACGGGGGTGTTGCCCCAGCGGCAGGTCGCGCGGTGCGAGGACCATCTGGTCACCCTGTGGCTGACCGGCGATCCGGCGCTGGCCGAGCGGCTGGCCACCCGGCAGCTCGCCCCGCTGGACGGGCTCACCACGGGGCAGCGGGAACGCCTGGTCGACACGTTGCGGACGTGGCTGACGACGCGCGGTACGGCGGCGCAGATGGCGGAGGCGCTGCACCTGCATCCGCAGACGGTGCGCTACCGGATGCGGGCGCTGAAGAAGACGTTGGGCGCCCAACTCGGCGACCCGGAACAGCGGTTCGCCACGGAGCTGGCGCTGCGGGCGCTGCACCTGCGGCGGCCCGGCACCGCGCGGCCCCCGGCCGGTGCGCACGCACAGGGCCGGGAGCCGGAGATGCCCCGCGGGCACGAGGGCGTCTGAGTGACCGCGGGCGCTACCGGGCCGCGGTGGCCGGGGGCTGTGCGGCCTTGCCCAGGGTGAGGGTGAGGGTGTTGCCCTCGCCCGGCACCATGCTGTTGATGACCGGGGTGGCCAGCAGGCAGTGCTCGAACTTGGGGATGGTGTAGGTCCCGCTCAGTTTTCCGCCGGCGAAGACGTTGAAGCCCTCCTCGGACTCCAGGTCGATGACGGCCGGCGCCTTGGTCTTGCACCGCGGGCCGACGGGGGTGGGGATGCCGGCGACCTTGAGGTTCTTCAGCCGGAGGGTGAGGTGCGAGGTGGTGGCGACCGCGCCGGTCTTCAGGTCGAGGGTGCCGGTCGTGGGCTCCTCCTCGATGAACTCGGTGGTCACCGTGATCGGGATACCGAGCGCCTTGAAGGAGCCCGGCGCGTCGGGGAGTTGGGTCTGGGCGGTCAGCTCACCCGTGGTCAGGTCGGTCGACGTCTTCAACGCTCCGGGACCGAGGGTGAGGTCGCTTCCGGGGCCGGCGAGGTGGGTGGTGCCGTTGAGCGGGTAGTCGAGGCGGACGGGGGTCGCGGCGGCGCCCGCGTCGGCCTGCTTGGTGTCGGCGTGCGCGGTGCCGGTGACGAGGGCCGGTGCCACGCAGCCGAGGGCGAGCGCGACGGCCACGCTCGCTCGTCGGGCCGGCCGCCCAGGGCGGCGGCAGGCGGTGGGAGCGTCGGCCGGGAACGCGGACGGCGTGCGTCTCATATCAGCTCCTGGGTGTCGGGGAATGCGCTGACGCGCATGAGCGGACCCCGTGGCCGCCTCGGGTACGGCCACGGGGTCCTCGGCCGCACGTGGCGGCCTGGGTTTCGACTCGCGAGCCATGACGCCGACGGAAAGGCGGCGCCCCGGTGAAAAGGAACGCTACGAGCGAGTAACCGGTCGCGCAACAGCGGTTTCTTGATTTCTTGACGAAGGCGGTGGTGGGCGCGTTTCTTTGTCTGTGCCCGCGCAATGCGCGCGTTTTCAGGGCGCGTTCTTCATCGGCCGCTGAGCACACCACAGGACGTGGAGCCGGCCGCCGGTGGCGCCGTACGTGGGCGCCGCCGCGTCCGCGAAACAGAGCGACGCCCTCTACAGCCGGGCCGACTCCGCGCAGTAGGGTGCGCGCGTTCCCAGGTCACCGGCCGGAAGGAAGGACCGCACATGCGCACACCCGCGCGGATACGGACCCGTTCGTGGCTGCTCCCGGCGCTGGCCGCGGCCACGACACTCACCGTCGTGGCCGTCGCCGCGCCCGGAGACGCCAAGAGTCCGTCGGAAGGCTCCACGGCGGCCGCCGCCGCGGCAGCGCCCGCCAAGAAGGCCGAGCCGGACGCGCGGAACGTGGTGCTCGCCGTGCACGGCGGCGCCGGGACGGCGCTGAAACGGGACGAGACCAGCCCCGAGGAGGAGAAGGCCTACCGCGACGGCCTCGAGCGGGCGCTGCGCGCCGGACAGAAGGTGCTCAAAGCGGGCGGCAGCAGCACCAAGGCCGTGGAGAAGGCGGTCAACGTGCTGGAGGACGACCCGCTGTTCAACGCGGGCAAGGGCGCCGTCTTCACCGCGGACGCCGGACACGAGCTCGACGCCTCCCTCATGCGCGGCTCCGACCTGAAAGCCGGTGCCGTCGCGGGCGTCAAGCACGTACGCAACCCCATCACGGCGGCCCGGCTGGTCATGGACGAGACCAAGCACGTGCTGCTCGCCGGCCAGGGCGCCGACGACTTCGCGCTCCAGCAGGGCCTCAAGCCGGTGACGCAGGACTACTACTGGACCCAGCGGCGCTGGGACGAGCTGATGAAGGCCAAGGGCAGCGACCCGGGCAAGCCCGTCAAGGACGCCACCAAGGGCACGGTCGGCGCCGTCGCCGTGGACGGCGAGAAGGACCTGGCCGCCGCCACCTCCACGGGCGGGCTCACCAACAAGATGGCGGGCCGCGTGGGCGACTCACCCCTCATCGGCGCCGGCACCTACGCCAAGAACAGCACGGTCGCGGCGAGTGCCACAGGGCAGGGCGAGGTGTTCATCCGCGGCGCCGCCACCGCGACGATCTCCGACCTGATGGAGTTCGCGGGCAAGGACGTGGCCTCCGCCGCCTACGAGGTACTGATCAAGCGGCTGCCGAAGCTGGGCGGCGATGGAGGCGTCATCGCGCTGGACCGCCACGGCACCTTCGACGCGCCGCACAGCAGCGAGGGCATGCTGACCGGATACCTCACGCGGGACGGCGAGTTCGTCACCCGCATCTTCTCCGACGAGTCGCCGCCCAACACCTGACGCGGTGGCCGGCCGCGCGACGCCCGGCGCCATGGCCGGCCGCGCGTCACATGGCGTCGACGCCGGTCAGGGCCCGGCCGATGAGCAGCTTCTGGATCTGGCTGGTGCCCTCGTAGAGGGTCAGGACGCGGGCGTCCCGCAGGTACTTGCCCGCGGGGTACTCGTCGATGTAGCCGTAACCGCCGAAGGTCTGCAGGCAGTTGTTGCTGACCTTCACGGCCGTCTCACTGGCGTGGTACTTCGCGATGGAGGCCTCGGTGGCGTACTCCTTGGGCGAGGCGCCCGCGTCCGCCATCCGCGCGACCTGGTGGGTGAGCAGACGCGCGGCGCGGATCTCGACCTCCGACTCGGCGAGCAGTTCCTGGACGAGCTGGAAGGAGGCGACCGGCTTGCCGAACTGCTCGCGCTCGGTCGTGTAGCGCACCGCGGCGTCCAACGCGCCCTGGGCCAGACCCACCGCACCGGCCGCCACGGAGATCCGGCCGCGGCTGAGCGTTCCCAGGGCGATGCCGAGCCCCCTGCCGACCTCGCCGAGGCGCGCCGTATCCGGCACCCGCACGCCGTCGAAGGCGAGTTCGGCGGTGGCCTGGCCGCGCAGCCCCAGCTTGCCGTGGACCGGGGTGGCCGTGAAGCCGGGCGCGTCGGTGGGCACCAGGAACGCGGTGATCCCCTCCTCGCCGGTACGGGCGAACGTCAGGGCCACCTGCGCGACGGTGCCGTTCGTGATGAACATCTTGGCGCCGTCGATGATCCAGTCCCCGCCCTCGCGGCGGGCACGGGTGCGCAGCGACCCCGCGTCGGATCCCGTCCCCGGTTCGGTGAGTCCGAAGCAGCCGAGCGCTTCCCCGCTCGCCAGCCGCGGCAGCCACCGCTCCTTCTGCTCGGCGCTCCCGTGCGCGGCGATCGTCTTGGCGACCAGGCCGAGCGAGACGGAGACGATGCCCCGCACGGAGGAGTCGCCCCGGCCCAGCTCCTCGGTGGCCAGGACGTAGGAGAGCATGTCGGCCGGCACCCCGCCGTACTCCTCGGGGAGGGTCAGAGCGAGGAAGCCGAGCTCGCCCAGCCGCCCGGGTATCGCGGGATCCACGGCCTCCCGCCTGTCCCATTCGCGCGCGTACAGGATGACCTCGTACTCCACGAAGTCGCGCGCCATGGCGCGCATGTCCTGCTGGGTCTCGCTGAGCCCGAAATCCCGGTGGTCCATGTCTTCCTCTCCGTCTCGCGCACCGGTCCGTCTTGCGCACCGGCCCGCCTGCGAACCGGCGCCACGCGGCCCCGTGCGAGGGGCCCTCTCGTCATTCCGGCAGTGGCGCCATGGGGGTGGTCAGGGGCAGGCCCAGGCGGGCCCGCTGCGTCAGCCACGGGGTGGGCCGGTAGCGGGGGTCGCCCGTCTCGGCGTGGAGGGCGCGCAGGAGGGCGAGCATCCGGGCGGCGCCGACCGTGTCGGCCCAGGCGAGGGGGCCGCGCGGGTAGCCGAGTCCGAGAGTGACGGCCACGTCGATGTCCTCGGGTGCGGCGATGCCGCGCTCGGCGATCCCGGTGGCGACGTTGACGAGCGAGGCCAGCATCCGCTGTGCGGGCGACCCCGCGGTGTCCCTGACCACCGTCACCGCGGCGCCGTCCCGCGCCAGGACGGCCACCGCGTCGCGTACGGCGCTCTCCTCGGTCGCGGGCGTCACCGCCAGCACCCGGCGCGGCGTGTCCAGGCACAGCGGGTCGAGTCCCAGGGTGCGCTCGGCGGGGAGCCCACCCTCGGCGACGGCCGCCGCGACGGAGGTCCCCCAGGTGGGCACCAGGACCAGCGACGTGTCGGAGGGGGCGGCCACGGTGGCGAGGGCGGCCGCCGCGTCACCCGTCACGGCGACGTCCCGCGCCGGGTCGCCGCCCGCCGGCCCCGGCTCCGGCACGGCGGGCCCCGCCTCGCCCTGGCCGTAGGCGTAGAAGCCCCGGCCCGTCTTGCGGCCGTGCAGGCCGGCCGCGACCCGGTTGGCCGTCAGGTAGGAGGGGCGCAGCCGGTCGGCGTGGCGAAAGCCGGTCCAGACGGTCTCCATGACGGAGGCCGTCACGTCGAGTCCGGTCAGGTCCATCAGTTCGAAGGGGCCCATGCGCAGCCCGAGGACGTCGCGGGCGACGCGGTCCAGCGAGGCGGGAGCGGCCACGGACTCCTCCAGCAGGGCGAACGCCTCGGTCACCAGCCCGCGTCCGGCGTGGTTGACGAGGAACCCCGGGGTGTCGGCGACGGTGACGGCGCGGTGCCCCGACGCCTCGACCAGCTCCGTCAGCCGCTCGGTGACACTCGGGCGGGTGGCGGCGCCCGGCACCACCTCGACGAGCTTCATCAGCGGTACCGGGTTGAAGAAGTGCAGCCCCGCCAGGCGCCCCGGGTCCGCCAGCCGTGCGCCGATCCGGGTGACCGACAGGGAGGAGGTGTTGGTCGCGAAGGCGGTGGTGGCGGGCAGCACCCGCTCCAGGCCCGTGAACAGCTCCGCCTTGACCTCCAGGTCCTCCACCACGGCCTCGATCACCAGGTCGGGCGCGTCGCCGTCCGGGACCGCGTGGGGCGAGTCCAGGGTGCGGAGACCGGCGAGCGCACGGTCGACTTCCGCGCGGCTCATCCGCCCCTTCTGCGCGGCGCGCTCCAGCATGGAGCGGACGAAGGCGACCGCCTCGCCCACCGACTCGGCACGGGCGTCGGCGAGTTCCACCGTGTGCCCGGCCACCACGGCCCACTGCGCGATGCCGCGCCCCATGGTGCCCGCTCCCACCACCCTGATCCGCATGAACGGCTCCCTCTCCGCAACTGGTGCGGTCTCTCCGCTGTCAGCGACCATTGATCTGCGTTCCCCACCAAATTAGAGTCTCTTTGAGACGAAGAACAGATCAGTTGGCCGAATGCCCCGGGAAACGGAGGGGGAGCCGTGGAGCTGCGGTACCTCGCCGCGTTCGTCGCCGTGGCCGAGGAGCTGCACTTCGGGCGGGCGGCCAAGCGGCTGCGGATGGCGCAGCCGCCGCTCAGCCAGCAGATCCGCCAGCTGGAGCGGGAGCTGGACGTCCAACTGTTCGCGCGCAGCACGCGTTCGGTGCGGCTGACCGGTGCGGGCGAGGCCTTCCTCGGGCCCGTACGTACGGTGCTGGCCGACCTGGAGGCGGCGACCCGGCTGGCCAGAGCCGCGGGGCGCGGCGAGGCCGGGCGGGTCAGCGTCGGCTTCGCGGGCGCCTCCAGTCACACCACGCTCCCCCGCCTCACCCGCGCCGTCCGCACCGCGCACCCCGGTATCGAGCTGGTGATGCGGGGCCAGACGTACGCCAACCGGGCCCTCGACGAGGTGGCGGAGGGCGGCCTCGACCTCGGCTTCGTCCGGCTGCCGGTGCGGCCCCACGTCGAGCGGCCGGGCGTCCGCACCCGGGTGATCGCCGAGGAGCGGCTGATCTGCGCCCTCGCCTCCGACCACCCGCTGGCCCGCCACGAGCGGATCGAGGTCGCGGACCTGGCCGCCGAACCGTTCGTCAGCTTCCCCGCGAACGCCGGGTCCAGCCTGCGGGACGTCACGTTCCGCACCTGCGAACGCGCGGGCTACCTGCCGCGGGTCGTCCAGGAGGCCCCCGACTCGTACACGATCCTCGCGCTGGTGGCCATGGGCGTCGGTGTCACCCTCACACTCACCTCCTGCACCCACATCCAGCAGACCGGGCTCGTCTACCGCCCGCTGGCGGGCGATCCCGTGGTGCTGCGCTCGGCGTTGGCGTGGCGCGCGGACAACCCGTCGGCGGCGCTGCGCAGCGTGCTGGACATCGCCCGCGACGCACTGCCCACCCCGCGGGGCCGCACGGAAGCCGCCGAGAGGGGCGCGGAGACCGGGCCGCCCACATGAGCCGCCCTCCCGCGCACGGCCCCTCCTCCTGCGCGCCCCAACCCGCGCGCCCGCCACACCTCCACCCCCTCCCACCCCCTGGACACAGGAAGGCCGCGACATGACCGACATCGTCATCTGCGAACCCCTGCGCACCCCCATCGGCCGGTTCGGCGGAGCACTCGCGGGGCAGCGGCCCGAAGGCCTGGCCGCACTGGTCATCGCCGAGATCGTCGCCCGTACGGGTATCGATCCCGCACGCGTCGACGAGGTGATCCTCGGCCAGGCCTACCCCACCTGCGAGGCACCGGCCCTGGGCCGGGTGGCCGCGCTCGACGCGGGACTGCCCGAGACGGTGACGGGCACCCAGATCGACCGGCGGTGCGGTTCAGGACTCCAGGCGGTGCTGGACGCGGCGATGCAGATACAGGCCGGTTTCAGCCAGGTCGTCATCGCGGGCGGCGCCGAGGTGATGAGCGCGGCGCCCCACTACACCCACGAAGGACGCTGGGGCATCAAGGGCCCCGGCCTGACGCTGCACGACTCCCTCGCCCGGGGCCGCGTCACCGCAGGGGGCGTCAACCACCCGGTGCCCGGCGGGATGATCGAGACGGCCGAGAACCTGCGCCGCGAGTACGGCGTCAGCCGCGCCGACCAGGACGCGCTGGCGCTGCGCTCCCAGCAGCGCACCGCACACGCCCAGGAACAGGGGCTGTTCGAAGCCGAGACGGTTCCGGTGACGGTCCGCACCCGCAAGGGCGAGCGCGTGGTCGCCACCGACGAGCACCCGCGCCCCGACACCACCGCCGAACAGCTCGCCAAGCTGCGCCCCGTACGGCTGGGCCAGGACCCGGAGGCGACCGTGACGGCGGGCAACGCCAGCGGCCAGAACGACGCCGCGGCCGCCTGCCTGGTCACCACCGCCGAGACCGCCGAACAGCTGGGGCTGCGGCCACTGGTGCGGCTGGTCTCGTTCGCGCGCGCCGGGGTGCCCGCCGCGACCATGGGGCTCGGCCCCGTCGGCGCCACCGAACAGGCGCTCGCCAAGGCCGGACTCGACCTCGCCGACCTGGACCTCATCGAGCTCAACGAGGCCTTCGCCGCGCAGGTGCTGGCCTGCACCCGCGCGCTGGGGCTGACCGGCGAGGACCACGAACAGCGCGTCAACGTGTGCGGCTCCGGCATCTCTCTGGGCCACCCGGTCGGCGCCACCGGCGCACGCATCCTGGCGACCCTGGCCCACATGATGCACCGCTCCGGCGCCCGCTACGGCCTGGAGACCATGTGCATCGGCGGCGGCCAGGGCCTCGCCGCCGTCTTCGAACGCGTGCCCGAGTAGGCGTCACGTCCGACGCGGGTTCTCGCTGGAGCGCGCAGGCCGTGGCCGGCGCACGGCCCGTGCGGAATCCGCAGAGGCCGTGTCCGGCGCACGGTCTCTGCGGGAGAAGCCCTGTCCGACGCACGGTCCTGCGGGGTGCGGTGAGCCCGAGAACGAGGACGGGACGAGGGTGCGGCACGGTGGAGTACGGCCAGGCGCCGACGTGCCGAGGCCGGGGTGCGGCGTTACGAGGCCAGCGACGGATGCCGCGTGACGGGCGGGACCGACTGCTCTTCGGTGGTCCGCTCCGCCTGGCTGATCTCGGCCCAGACGGCGTCGAGCGACAGGCCGAGGGTGTCGGCGATCGCGGCGATGGTCGGGAAGGCCGGGGTGGCCACCCGGCCTGACTCGATCTTCCGCAGAGTTTCCGGCGAAATGCCCGAGGCCAGCGCCACGTCCAGCATCGAGCGACCGCCCCGGGCGCGGCGGAGCAGGGCGCCGAGGCGCTCTCCGCGTGCCACCTCGGCGGGGGTGAGCGGCAACCTGACCATGACCCCATTCTAATGCCGGTATAGTTAGACCGTGATAGTTATTGGACGCCGCAGTCGCCGGCCACATGGGAGAGGTCCCCCGTGATAGAGATTCTGAACTCCGCGCAGCTCGAGCAGGCGGCTGACACCGGCGCCCTGGTCGGAGACATCCTGCACACACTGAGGCAGCGCAGCACGGTCGGGACGGACCTGCTGGACATCGACCAGTGGACCAAGGACATGATCACCGAGGCGGGAGCGCAGTCCTGCTACGTCGACTACGCGCCGTCCTTCGGGCGCGGCCCGTTCGGACATCACATCTGCACGGCCGTCAACGACGGAGTGCTGCACGGGCGACCCCATCACTACACGCTGGCGGACGGAGACCTGCTCACCCTCGACCTCGCCGTGTCCAGGGGCGGGGTGGCCGCGGACGCCGCGATCAGCTTCCTGGTGGGCGAGGCCAGGCCGGCGGAGAGCGTCGCGCTGATCGAGACGACCGAACGCGCGCTCGCCGCCGGTATCGCCGCCGCCGGGCCCGGCGCGCGCATCGGTGACCTCTCCCACGCCATCGGCACGGTCCTGACCGAGGCGGGCTACCCGGTCAACACCGAGTTCGGAGGCCACGGCATCGGCTCGACGATGCACCAGGACCCCCACGTGCCGAACACCGGAAGGCCCGGCCGCGGATACCCGCTGCGCCCCGGACTGCTGCTCGCCCTGGAGCCCTGGATCATGGCCGACACCGCCACCCTCGTCACCGACGCGGACGGATGGACGCTGCGCAGCGCGACGGGCTGCCGGACCGCGCACAGCGAGCACACCATCGCCATCACCGACGACGGAGCCCAGATCCTCACGCTGCCCACGCGAGCGCGAGCGTGAGTCCCCGCCCGGACACCGCGCCCGACCGAGTCGGCCGGCGAGACCGACCACGGGGGCGCGGTTCCGGAGCCCGGGTGCCGGGGGCTCGCCGCCATCGGGCCGCTTCGGTCGCCGTCGTCGTTGCGGGACCGATCGTCGCCAGTGGCGACCGCTCCGGGCGGAAGCCGGCG
The DNA here is from genome assembly GCF_003323715.1 of Streptomyces diacarni. Classification (GTDB taxonomy): domain Bacteria; phylum Actinomycetota; class Actinomycetes; order Streptomycetales; family Streptomycetaceae; genus Streptomyces; species Streptomyces diacarni. The sequence continues at coordinate 40,496 of NZ_QOIN01000050.1, read as the reverse complement.
GTGCGCCGGACGGCTAGTGGACCGGGAAGTGTCCGGCCAGGGTGGCGGTGGGCTCGGTGTCGGGGAGTTCGGCGGCGATCCGGCGCAGCAGACCGCGGGTCTCGGCCGGGGGAAGCGAGCGGGTCACCAGGCGGTCGGTGACCCGGCGGTAGGCCTCGATGTCGGCCTCGTCCTCCAGATAGCTGGCCGAGTCGAGCTGCTCCAGGTAGACGACGTCGGGCAGTTCACTCTCGGGCAGCCGCAGCAGCGTGACGGGGCCACCCGCTGCCGCGTGTCCGCCCGCGCTGAACGGCATGATCTGGACGGTGACGTGTGGCTGCTCGCTCATCGCCGACAGGTGCCGCAGCTGGGCGCGCATCACGGCCGCTCCCCCGACGGGGCGGCGGAGCGCGGCCTCGTCGATGACGGCCCACACGCGGGGGGAACGGGGCCCGAAGAGGATCTGCTGGCGCCGCATGCGCAGGTCCACGCGCCGCTGGACCGCGGCCTCCGGCTCCTCGTCGTGTGCCAGTTCGATGACGGCGCGCGCGTACTCCCGGGTCTGGAGGAGGCCGGGCACGAACTGCACCTCGTAGGTGCGGATGACGCCGGCCGCCTGCTCCAGACCGATGTAGGTGTGCAGCCACGAGGGGACGACGCCCTGGAAGGCCTGCCACCAGCCGGGCGTGTTGGCCTGCTGTGCGAGCGCGGTCAGCACGGCGCGCTCGCTCTCGTCGGTCACGCCGTAGATGGTGAGCAGGTCCGCGACGTCGCGCAGCGCGCAGCCCGTGCGCCCGTGCTCCAGATCCTCGATCTTCCTGTTCGTGACCCGGATGGCCTCGGCCGCCTCGCGGCGCGATATGTACTGCGACTCGCGCAGCCTCCGCAGCCGGATGCCCAGCACCTTCCGGGGAACCGCGGGCGACGCGGCGGCCCCGTCCTCTCTGCCGTCCTGCTCGGCGTCTCTGGCGGTCGGCTCACCGCCAGAGACGTCACTGATGCGCATACCACTTCTCCCGTACCGTAGCCGCATAGGTCTCGCCACCTTCCAAGTTTCCCTCCCCGCTCCGATGTGGCCTCACAGGGGGTACTGCCCAACTCGCCCTGAAGTCAGGCACGTCGTGCCAAGGCTTCTTGCCTTTGGCACATCCCAAACCCCTGCCGGGGCGCTGCCAGGACCCTCGTGGAACGGTCCGCCGGGCGATGTGCGCCGACTTGCCCAGATCGCGAACGGGGAGTAAGAGCCTGCTGCATGGGAACCACACGGCGGACACCGCCGCAGCACGCGGGCACGGCAACGGGGACGACGGCAGGCCCGGCAGCGGGTACGGAGGACCCGGCGGAGCACGGGGAAAGCCCGCAGGAGGGCGGGCGGGCGCAGGAGGGCGGGGGCGTGCAGGAAGCCGGGCGCGCACAGGAGCAGGCGCAGGCCGCCGCGGCACGGCTGGTCCGCGCCGGGGCGCACGGGATCGCGCTCACCTGGGTGGACAACGCGGGGCTCACCCGCGTCAAGGCCGTACCGGCGAGCCGGCTCGGGCAGGCGCTCACCGCGGGGGTCGGCATGTCGCCCTGCTTCGACGTCTACCTCGTCGACGACTCCATGACGGACAGCCCGCACATCGGCGGCCCCGACGGCGACCTGCGGCTGGTGCCGGATCCCGAGCGGCTGACGGTGCTGGCCGCGCAGCCGGGCTGGGCCTGGGCCCCGGCCGCGCGGTACGAGCAGGACGGCACCCCGTACGCCGGCTGCCAGCGGGGGTTCGCGCGGCGGATGGCCGAACGGGCCGGGGACGAACACGGGATCGAGCTGCGGATGGGCTTCGAGACGGAGTGGGTGGTCACCCGCGGCCCGCTGCCGGACGCGGCCGGTGAGCCGGCGTATCCGACCACGGGCCCCGCCTACGGCATGGCCCGGCTGGCGGAGACCTCCGACTATCTGCGGGAGGTGCTCTCGGCCCTCACCGCGCAGGGCGTCGAGGTGCTCCAGATCCATCCGGAGTACGCGCCCGGCCAGTTCGAGGTGTCGGTGGCGCCGTCCGATCCGGTGGGCGCGGCGGACCTGGCCGTACTGGTGCGCGAGACGGTGCGCGCGGTCTCCCTGCGGCACGGTCTGACCGCCATGTTCGGCCCCGTGGTGGATCCGGCCGGGGTGGGCAGCGGCGGACACCTGCACCTGAGCCTGTGGCGGGAGGGGCGGAACCTGTGCGCGGGCGGCGAGGGGCCGTTCGGCATGACGCGCTCCTGTGAGGCGTTCCTGGCCGGGGTGTTCCGCGAGCTGCCCGCGCTGCTGGCGCTGGGGGCGCCGACACCGGCCAGCTATCTGCGGCTGCGGCCCTCGCGCTGGGCGGGGGCCTACCAGTGCTGGGGGCTGGAGAACCGGGAGGCGGCCCTCCGCTTCGTCGCCGGGACGCGGCACGCTCCGCACTGCGCCAACGCCGAGGTGAAGTGCGTGGACGCGGCCGCGAACCCGTACCTGCTGGCGGGCGGCGTCCTCGCGGCGGGCCTGGCGGGCCTCGCGGAGCTCTCCGGGGACGAAGGGCCCCGGCTGCCGGAGCCGGTGCGCGGCGACCCGGCGCACGCCGCGCCACAGCAGGCACCGCCCCGCCTGCCCGGTTCGCTCGACGAGGCGCTGCGGCACTTCGCCGCGTCCGAGGTCCTGCGCACCGCGCTGGGCGAGCCGCTGTTCGGGGCCGTGCGCGCGGTACGCGAGGGCGAGATCGCCCTCTTCGAGGGGGCGAGCGACCAGGAGCTCGCCGCCGCCACCCGGGGGAGGTACTGAGTGGCCGCGCCAGGGCAGCACCCACGCCCTTCGTCCGCGCCGGACGAGCCGCCGGCGTCCGCTCTCTCCCCACCGCCCCTTCCCTCCTTCCCGTCCTTCCCACCGCTGGTCGACCAGCACTGCCACGGGGTACTGCGGGCCGGACCCGGCCGTACCTCGTTCGAGGGATATCTGACGGAGGCCCACGTGCCCAGCGGCCCCGACGGCGGCTCCGACGGCGGCCGGGGGTCCTGTGCGCCCTTCAGCTATTTCGACACGCAGTTGGGTTTCGCCGTACGCCGGTGGTGCGCGCCCGTCCTCGGACTGGAACCGCACTGCCGCCCCGAGGCCTACCTCGAACGCCGTGCCGAGCTGGGAACGGGGGAGGTGACGGGGCGGCTGCTGCGGGCCGGCGGTATCTCCGCGTTCCTCGTCGACACGGGGCTGCCAGGGCCCCTGCTCACGCCCGGGGAGCTGGCCGAGACGTCGGCCGGGGAGGCGCACGAGATCGTGCGGCTCGAACGACTGGCCGAACGTGCGGCGGACACGGCGCGCGACACCCACGCCTTCCTCGGCGAGGTCGCCGAGGGGATCCGCGAGGCCGCGCGGACGGCGCGGGGCTTCAAGTCGGTCGTCGCCTACCGCTGCGGCCTCGACGTGGAGCCCTCACCCCCGGGCGCCTCCCGGGTCCACGCGTCCGCCGACCGCTGGCTGAGCACGCGGGCTGCGGGCGGCCGGTTGAGCGATCCGGTGCTGGAGCGCCACCTGCTGTGGGCGGCGGTACGCACGGGGCTGCCGCTCCAGTTGCACACCGGCTTCGGCGACCCCGACCTGCGGCTCGACCACTGCGACCCGCTGCTGCTGACCGACTTCATCCGCGCGACCGCGCCCTACGGAACCCCGCTCGTACTGCTGCACTGCTACCCGTACCACCGCGGCGCAGGGTATCTGGCGGCCGTCTTCCCCCACGTCTACGCCGACTTCGGCCTCACCCTCTCCCACACGGGTGCCCGCGCCCACGCCGTTCTCGCCGAGCTGCTGGAGCTGACCCCGTTCGGGAAGCTCCTGTTCTCCACCGACGCCTACGGTCTCCCCGAGCTGTACCTGGTGGGCGCCCAGCTCTTCCGCGAGGCCATGACGCGGCTGACGTCCGAGTGGGTGGGGCGCGGCGCGTGGTCACGAAGCGACGCCGAGTCGGTGACGGCGATGATCGCGGGAGGTACCGCGCGCCGGCTGTACGGGCTCTGACGAGGCGGCACCGGCGCGGCCCTGCCCGGGGACCCGGCCGTGGCGCGGTGGCCCGCACGTGCACGCGCAGCGCCCCCTGCCTCGCTGACGCGGCGGGACAGGGGGCGCTCTCCTGCGGGGGGCTCAGCCGGCCTCAGCCGATGTTGACGTCGACGCAGGCGTAGAACGCGTTGTCGGTGTCGGCGACGTTCCAGACCGCCAGGACGGTCTGCCGGCCGGAGAAGCTCCCGAAGTCCACGTCGTGCGAGAGCTGGGAGGGGGGCTGCTCCCCGCCCTGGTCGAACTCGGCGATCTGCTGACCGTCGATGAAGTACTGCCAGGTGGTGGTGCGGTGGGCGGCGGTCAGCTTCCAGTTGAAGGTCGCGGACTTGCCGACGTCGGCGACGTTCCAGCCCTTGTTGTCGTCGCGCAGTTCGGCGTACGACTCGTTGCCGCCCGCGCAGTCCTGGAGCCCCTTGGGGCCCTCGACGCTCTGCGGCTCGTACTTGATGGATCCGCACTCGACGACGCCTTCGGCGCACTGCGCCTGACGGCTGGCGGGGTCGCTGATGTAGCCGTGGGCGCTCGCCGGGGTAGCGGTGAGCCCGAGGGCGAACAGCGGGGAGAGTCCGGCACCGATGAACGCGGCCAGCTTCCTTTTCTTGTGCATGTCAACTCCTCCGGCGGCGAGGCTGGTACGGCACGACCGTGCCGGCCTCGGTGGGGGCATCCGATTGGTCTAGACTTTAGTCACTGGCCATGCACCGTCAAGACGTCGCGCACATCCGGAAGTCGGGAGCGTCACTCGCCGCGGGTGAGCACCAGCACCGCCATGTCGTCCTGGCGCTGGCCTCCCGTCCACTCGGTCACGGCCTTGACCAGCGCCTCCGCCAGTTCATCCGCCTCCCGCAGCCCCGTGCCCCCCAGCCCTCGCGGCACGTCGAAAAAGGCACCGTCCGGATTCCTGGCCTCCGTCACGCCGTCGGTGACGAGCACCAGAGAGTCCCGCGGTGCGAGCGGAAACGTCTCCTCCACAGGCGAACCGCGGGAAGGGCCCAGACCAGTGGAAAGCGGCAACTCCGGATGCGTCGGCTCGAGACACACGACCGCCCCGTCGTGCAGCAGGTAGGGCGGCGGATGCCCCCGGTTGAGCACGGTGACCGTGTCACCGCTGGGCGGGATCTGGACCAGCAGCGCGGTGACGAACCCCTCGATGTCGTCCTCGGAGTTCCTGCGCCGCCCGCCCTCGCGGTCCAGGGCGCGGTCGAGCCGGTCGGCCAGCTCGTGCAGGGTCGGCGCGTGCTCGGCCGCCTCGCGGAAGGCGCCGACCGCGACCGAGACGGCGGAGACGGCTCGCAGCCCCTTGCCCCGCACATCACCGATCAGCGCCCTGATACCGAACGGCGTCTCCTGGATCGCGTACAGGTCACCCCCGATCGCGGCCCCGGCCTGTGCCGCCACGTAGCGGTCGGCCACGGTCAGCGGCCCCACGTCGGTGGGGGGAGCGGGCAGGACGGCGCGCTGCGCCGCCTCGGCGACGGTCAGCGCCACGGCGAGGTTGTGCCCCTGGCGGTCCACGAGCCATTTGATCCACAGGCCGACCAGGCTGACGACCAGCACGGCGGCCACGTCCGTGAAGAGCGCGGAGTACTCCCGGCCCGTGTACCCGGCGGACGCGGCGGCACCCGCGCAGGCGGCGAACCCGAACAGGGCGCTGATCCGGAAGGAGTACACCATGCCCGCCACCATCGAGGTGCAGGCCAGCAGCGGCAGTCCGTAGTACGGCTGGGGCGCGAAGAGGTCCGCCGCCACGCCCCCGAGCAGAAGCAGCGGTGGCGCCACGTACGGCACTCTGACCTGTGCAACCGCGGGGCCGACCACCCAGCTCTCCTTGTCCCTGTCCGTCTGTCGCGTCGCCAGGGCGAGCGCGCCCCGTCATGCCGATTCTCCCATTTGCGTACATTTCTGCACGCTCATGACGGCCCGCGAGCCGCCGTTCAGGGACGGTGCGCACCCCGCGGTGAGGAGCCGCGCCCGGGATCACAGCAGCGGACGCAGGTGCTCCCAGGCCCAGGACCCCAGGGTGGTCGGCGTCGTGGTCAGCAGGGTGCGGGCGTCCTCGGGCGTGAAGCCGTCGCGCATCCAGGCCGACATCCCCACGACCCCCTCGACCTGCCGGGACCCGAGCCCCGCGGCCCGCAGCCCGGCGCGCAGTTCGTCGTCCGAGATGCGCTCGGCCCGCACTGGGCGGCCCACGGACTCGGTGAGGATCGCGGCGGCCTCGGCCCAGGTCAGGTCCGCCGGGCCGTGCACTCCCTGAGTGTGCTGCCCCGTCCATCCCGGTGACAGCAGGCGGGCCGCCGCGACGTCCCCGATGTCGCGTGGGTCCACCCACGGCAGCGGATGGTCCAGCGGCAGCGTGGTGCGCAGCACGCCCTCGGTGCGCAGCGTCTCCACCTCGAAGAGCAGGTTCGTGTAGAAGTAGCCGCACCGCAGATGGAGCACGTGCGCGCCGGTCGCGTTCAGCATCTCCTCCGTGCGGCCGAGCCCGTCGATCTCCCCGGCACCCGAGCGCTTCTCGGCGCCGCCGCTGCTGAGGAAGACGGTGCGGCCGATGCCGTTCTCGCGCACCGCGCGCGCCGCGTTGGCGCCCATCCGGGCGTATCCCTCGACCGGGTCCTCGTCGCCGGTGGGCGGGTCCACCCAGAACAGCGCGTCCGCGCCCTCGGTCGCCCGCACCACGGCATCGCCGTCGCCCTGGTCGCAGCGGACCACCTCGGCGCGCTCACGTACCCGGTCGGGCAGCCGGGCGGGGTCCCGCGCCAGCAGGGTGGGCCGCTCCCCTGATTGGAGGAGCAGGCGGACGACACGGGAGCCGACACGTCCGGTGGGTGTGGTCACGACGATTCTCATGGACGCCAGCCAAGACCATCGGGGCGCGGTGCGCGAGCAGATACCCGCCCCGGTGCGCGAGCAGGTACCCGCGGCCAGGGGCTGCCGGGTCCGCGCTACCCCCGGTGAGGGGTAGCGCGCACCGCGCCGCTGCCGGTACGTGTGACCCACGACACCCGACGGACCACCGTGGAGGCCGCCCGTGCCCGCATCCGTTCCGCAGAGTGCCCCCGCAGCGCAGCGTCAGCGCCGGCCGGACGGCCCCGCACGCAGCTACGCCTCGGGGCCGTCGAAGAGCCCGCTGCTGGGCGACACCATCGGGGAGAACCTGGCGCTGGCCGTCGCGGCGCACGGGGACAGGGAGGCGCTGGTCGACGTGGCGGGCGGCCGCCGCTGGACCTACCGCGACTTCGCCGCCGACGTGGACGCGCTCGCACTCGGCCTGCACGGTCTCGGCGTGCGCAAGGGCGAGCGGGTGGGCATCTGGGCGCCCAACTGCCCGGAGTGGACGCTGACCCAGTACGCCACGGCGAAGCTGGGCGCGATCCTCGTCAACGTGAACCCCGCCTACCGGGTGCACGAGTTGGCGTACGTCCTCCAGCAGGCCGGCGTCCGCACGCTGGTCGCCGCCGCCGCACACAAGGGCTCCGACTACGCGGCGATGATCGAACAGGTGCGCCCCGAGTGCCCCGATCTGACCGACGTCGTCCTGATCGGCGGTACGGGCACCTCGGCGGCGCAGCCGGCGGACGGCGGTACGGGCACCTCGGCTTCGCGGCCGGCGGGTGACTGGGCGGATCTGGTCGCCCGGGGCCGGGCACAGGGACCCGAGTACGCCCGCCGGACCCTCGACTCCATCGCCGCCACCCTCTCCGCCGACGACCCCATCAACATCCAGTACACCTCGGGCACCACCGGCTTCCCCAAGGGCGCCACCCTCTCCCACCACAACATCCTCAACAACGGCTACTTCGTCGGCGAACTGTGCGGCTACACCGAGGCCGACCGCATCTGCCTGCCGGTGCCCTTCTACCACTGCTTCGGCATGGTGATGGGCAATCTGGCCGCCACCAGCCACGGCGCCTGCATGGTGATCCCGTCCCCCGCCTTCGAGGCGAGGACGACTCTGCGCGCGGTCCAGGAGGAGCGGTGCACCTCCCTGTACGGAGTGCCGACGATGTTCATCGCGCAGCTGGCCGAACCCGACTTCGCCTCCTGGGACCTCGGCAGCCTGCGCACCGGCATCATGGCCGGATCGCCGTGCCCGGTCGAGGTGATGAAGCAGGTCATCGACCGGATGGGAATGGCCGAGGTGTCCATCTGCTACGGCATGACGGAGACCTCCCCCGTCTCCACCCAGACCCGCGCGGACGACTCGCTCCAGCGGCGGGTCTCCACCGTCGGGCGCGTCGGCCCGCACCTGGAGGTGAAGGTCGTCGACCCGGCGACGGGCCGGTGCCTGCCGCGCGGCGAGCCCGGCGAACTGTGCACCCGCGGCTACTCGGTGATGCTCGGATACTGGGAGCAGCCAGAGGCGAGCGCCGCGGTCATCGACGCGGCCCGCTGGATGCACACCGGCGACCTCGCGGTGATGGACGAGGACGGGTACGTCAGCGTGACCGGACGCATCAAGGACATGGTCATCCGCGGCGGGGAGAACATCTACCCGCGCGAGATAGAGGAGTTCCTCCACACCCACCCGGACGTTCTCGACGCACAGGTCGTCGGCGTGCCGGACGAGCGCTACGGTGAGGAGCTGATGGCGTGGATACGGATGCGTCAGGGCGCGGCGGCCCTGACGGCCGACGGCGTACGGGGATTCTGTTCGGGGAAGCTGGCCCACTACAAGATCCCGCGCCACGTGCACATCGTCGACGCGTTCCCGATGACCGTCACCGGCAAGATACGCAAGGTGGAGATGCGCGAGAAGTCGATCGAGCTGCTGGCTCACGAGCCGGACGCGGCGGCGCCGGGCACGGCACGCGAGAGAGACCAGCGGAAACCGAAGTGATCACCGTTCCGTAGCCCAGGAGTCGAGGTTGCCTTCCCCCGACCGTTCCCCCTCCCGCTCCCGCACGCCCGGCGGAACACCGGGCGTGCGGCCGCTGCTGCGCCCCCACGACGCCGACGCCTTCCGGCACGCGCTGCGCCTGGCCAGACAACGCACCGGCGTGCGCTGCGTCTTCGGCGGCGAGGTGGGGGACGGCACGCTGCGGCTCACCGAGTTCACCGGCACCCTGACCGACTCCATGAGCGGGCTGCGCGTCGGGGCAGGGCGGGGGCTGGGCGGCTACGTACTGACCCACCAGCGCCCTCTCGCGGTCAACGACTACGTTCCGGCCACCAGCATCACCCACGACTACGACAATCCGGTGCGCCAGGAAGGCATCCGCGCCATCGTCGCCGCGCCCGTCACGGTGCGCAGCGGCGTACGCGGCGTGCTCTACGCGGCCGTCCGCGACGCCGCGCCACTGGGCGAACGGGCCACCGCCGCGCTGATGGACACCGCGCGACGGCTCGCGGGTGAGCTCGCCGTACGGGACGAGGTCGACCGGCGCGTCCGCCTGCTGGAGGCCGCCGCCGAGTCCCCGCCCCAGGCCCCGCCGTCCCCCCGCCTGGACGCGCTGCGCGATCTGCACGCCGAACTGCGCGGCATCGCGCACGAGATCGAGGACACCGCGCTGCGGGACCGGCTCCGCCACGCCTGTGACCGCTTCCTGCGCGCCGAGACCGCCCCGGACGGCGGCCAGGCCGACCCGAGCCCCGCGGGCCGTCCGCGCCTGTCGGCCCGCGAACTCGACGTCCTCTCCTACGTCGCCCTCGGCTGCACCAACGCCGAGGCCGCCCAGTACCTCTGTCTGGAGCCGGAGACCGTCAAGGCCTACCTGCGCAGCGCCACCCGCAAGCTGGGCGTCCACAGCCGCCACCACGCGGTGGCGGCGGCGCGCCGCCACGGCCTGCTGCCCTGAACCGCCCCGACTCGGCTCGGCTTCACTCGGCTCCACCGGCCCGGCCCGGCCCGACTCGGCTCGGCTCGGCTCGGCTCGGCTCGGCCATCGACGAGGACGTCCCGGGGGCGCCGACGCTTCGGGGCCGGGTGAGAAATCGATTTCAGGCCGAGTAGGGTTCACCCGTAGGGTGACGGGGCCGACACCGGAAGCGAGGAGACGGGTGGCAACCATCAGTGACGTGGCGCGTGCCGCCGGGGTGTCGCCCGCCACCGTCTCGCGCGTCTTCAACGGAGGCCGGGTCACGGCCGAACGCGCCCAGCGCGTACGCGAGGCGGCCGACACGCTCGGCTTCTCCCCCAACCGGGTCGCCCGCTCCCTGCGCACCCAGCGCGCCAGCGTCATCGGGCTGCTCATCCCCGACATCGCCAACCCCTTCTTCACCGCGCTCGCCCGTGGGGTGGAGGACGCCGCCCAGCGCACGAACCTCTCGGTCGTCCTGTGCAACACCGACGAGGACGTGGACAAGGAACGCCGCTACCTGGATGTGGCACTCGCCGAGCACATGGCGGGGCTCGTGGTGGCGGCCGCCTCCCGCAGGCGCACCGATCTGTCGGCGGCGGCCCAGCGGGGCATGCCCGTCGTCGCGGTGGACCGCCGCCCCCGCGCGGCCGAGGTGGACGCGGTGATGGTCGACAACCAGCACGGCGCCGAGGACGCGACCGCACACCTGATCGAGCGCGGCTACCGGCGCATCGCCTGCGTGACAGGACCGGCAGGCGCCTCCACCTCGGAGGACCGCCTCGCCGGCTACCGCGCCGCGCTGCGCGACGCGGACGTGCCCGACGAGTGGATCCGCGCCCACACCCGGCACGCCGACTTCCGCGTGGAGGGCGGCTACACGGCGATGAAGGAACTGCTGGCACTCGACGTGCCGCCGGACGCCGTGTTCATCGCCAACAACCTGATGACGGTCGGCGCGCTGCGGGCGCTGCGCGAGGCCGGCGTCGCACCTCCCGGCTTCGGCATCCTCTCCTTCGGCGACGTGCCGTGGGCCTCGCTCGTGCACCCGTCGCTGAGCACCGTCCACCTGCCGGCCTACGACCTCGGCGAAGCCGCCGCGACCCTGTTGCAGGAGCGCATCGCGGGATCGGCCAAACCGCTGCAGACCGTCGTACTGCGCACCTCGCTGGAACCGAGAAACAGCACGGCGGGACCCGGCTGACCCCGATCGGCGGATCGACCTGAGGCCGGTTCTTTCGTTAAGCCCCACATGATCACTGCACGACGACACCCTGATCAGCTTTCCGCACGGCGGCCCCTCGGGCAGGTGAGCGCGCGATGAGCAAGCGCCAGAGGGGACGCAGGCACCGCCAGGTCGACCGCACGCCCCGCCCGGTCGGGCCCGCCGTCCGAGTGACGGCCACCCGTGAGGCCGCCGTCCCGGCGGCGCGCCCGCGAACACCGGCCGCGGCCCCCACCACCGGTGCGCCCCCGGCCGCGGTACCGGAGCCCGCACGCGGAGGCGACACCGCGCCGGGCCCGGAGGCCGCCCGTCCCCAGGCCGCCGTGGCCGAACCCGCGACCCCGCCCGAACGCCGCCTGCCCTCCCCCGAACCGGCGCCCGCAGCGGATTCCGACCCGATGGGCGCGGCCCCGTCGGCGCCCGCGGCCGTGCCGGCGCCCGGGCACGCGCCCGAATCGCTCGGCGTGCTCTTCCGCACGCCCGCACGCGACGGCGGGTTGGGGCAGAGCGCGGCCCGCACCTGGCAGGAGGTGAAGGAGGCGGGCGCCGACGGGGTGACCGTCGAGGAACTGTCCGCCCGGGTCGGCTACCAGAGCCGCACCATCGCCAAGCACCTGCTGGGCCTGGCCGAGCACGGTGTGGTCGAGCAGCACGCCCCCGACCGCTGGCGCCCGGTCTCCCAGGACGCGGACCCGGATGACGGCCCGCCGGCCGCGGCAGCGGCGACCGCGGACCGCGTTCCGCAGCACGCCTGAGGTCGGGGCGCAGCCCTGACCGCCCCGCGGGGCCCGGCGCGGCATCCGGCCGCGCCGGGCCCGCCCGCCCTTACCGCGTACGAGCACCCCCACCTCTGGAGCCCCCGTGAACGCCCCCGTTGACCCTGGACACGAGTCCGCGCACGTCCCCGTGCACGGTCCCGTCGCCGAACGCGCTGCCCCGATCCTCGTCGCGGGGATCGGCAACATCTTCCTGCGTGACGACGGTTTCGGGGTGGAGGTCGTCCAGCGGCTGGCCAAGCGGGCGTTGCCGCCGGACGTCGAGGCGGTGGACATCGGGGTACGGGGGGTGCACCTGGCCTACCAGGTTCTCGACGGCTGCGCCGTTCTCGTCCTGGTCGACGCGGTCCACCGGGGCGGCGAGCCGGGGACGGTGCACCTGATCGAGGTCGGCACGGACGACCGGGTGGCGCCGGAGGGTGTGCCCGTGGTCGACGGACACCACATGTCACCGGACACGGTGCTCGCGCTGCTGGACACCCTGAGCGAAGGTACCGGCGGCAGCAGACCGCGGCGCGTGTTCGTCGTCGGCTGCGAGCCGGCCACGCTGGAGGAGGGCATCGGGCTGAGCGCACCGGTGGCGGCCGCCGTCGACGACGCCTGCGAACTGGTGCTGCGGTTGCTGGACGAGCTGGAGGCGACCTGCTGACGGCGCATCACACGAGCGGCGCGCGGGAAACCGCCGAACGGCGGACGGCCCGCCAGGGCAGCGGCGTGGCGGCGCGGGAGCGGCTCGGGCCGACCCTGTAATGGTGCGGGCCGCAGCCCGGTCCGTACCGCAGGGAAGTGCCCGATGCACGAGATGTCCATCGCGATGGCAGTGGTCTGCCAGGTCGAGGAGGCGGCGCGCGCGCACGGCGCCGAGGGCGTCGAGAACGTGACGCTGTCGGTGGGCGAGCTCGCGGGCGTGGTCCCCGACGCGCTGCGCTTCTCCTTCTCCCTCGCCTGCGAGGGCACCGTCCTGGCGGGCGCCGAACTGGTCATCGAACAGGTCGCGGGGCGCGCCCGGTGCGAGTCCTGCCGCCGTGAGTGGGCCACGGGTGTGCCGCCGCGGCTGTGCTGCACGCGGTGCGGCGACTCCCGTACCCGGTTGCTGTCCGGCCGCGAGCTGGGCATCGCCACCGTGCGCTGGGCCGAGGGCCCGCAGCGCGCCCGAGCCCTCGAGGAGCTGTGATCCCATGTGCCGCGTCACCGATCTCCAGCAGGCCGTGCTGGCCCGCAACGACAGCCGTGCCGAGCACCTGCGCGCCGAGCTGGCCGCCCGCGGGACGGCCACCGTCAACCTGCTCTCCAGCCCGGGGAGCGGCAAGACGGCGCTGTTGGAGGCCGAGTTGGCCCTGGCCCGCGAGCGCGGGGTCGCCGTGGCCGCGCTGACCGCCGACCTGGCCACCGAGAACGACGCGCGGCGCCTGGCCCGTTCGGGTGTGCCCTGCAAGCAGGTGCTGACCGACGGGCTGTGCCACCTGGAGGCCGACATGCTCGCCGGGCATCTGACCGGCTGGCTGCCACGGGACACGCGGCTGCTGTTCGTGGAGAACGTGGGGAACCTGGTCTGCCCGGCCTCCTACGACCTGGGCGAGTCGCTGCGCGTGGTGCTGGCCTCGGTCACCGAGGGCGAGGACAAGCCGCTGAAGTACCCCACGGCGTTCGGTACGGCGCAGTTGGTCCTCGTCACCAAGGAGGACATCGCCGAGGCCGTCGGCTTCGACCGTGACGCCTTCCTGGCCGCCGTGCACCAGGTCAACCCCGGTGTCGAGGTCGTCTTCACCTCGGCGCGGGCCGGGGCAGGCGCCGGCGCGCTGCTGGATCGGGCCTTGGCGGTGGCGGACGGTGCCGCCGCCCACCGCCCGGTGATGGACCGCCGTACGGCGGCGCACGGGCACGCACACGAGCACGGTCACGCTCACGACCACAGCCACGAGCACGGCCCGGATCAGGGGCTGAGCCATCCGCACGCTCCCGCGCATGTCGGGGGCTGAGCGCAGCCGCGTCCTGGTCAGGGGCGTGGTGCAGGGCGTGGGCTTCCGCCCGTACGTGTACGGCCTGGCCGGGCGGCTGGGGCTGGCAGGACACGTCACCAACACGGGCGAGGGCGTGGTGGCCGAGGTGGAGGGCGCCCGCGAGGCGGTGGCGGCCTTCCGGCAGCGGGTGGGGAGCGAGGCGCCGCCGCTGGCGCTGGTCGAGTCGGTCACGCACGAGGCGCTGCCGCCGCAGGGCGGCTCCGGGTTCCGTATCGTCGCCTCGCGGTCGGGCGGTACGCCGTCCGCGCTGCCCACCCTCGTCGCCCCTGACACCGCCACCTGCGACGCCTGCCTGCGGGAACTGGCCGACCCCGCGGACCGCCGGCACCGCCACCCGTTCGTCACCTGTACCGATTGCGGGCCCCGTTTCACCCTCGTGACCGGGCTGCCCTACGACCGCGCCAACACCACCATGGCGCGCTTCGCGATGTGCGAGCGCTGTGCCCGCGAGTACGAGGACCCGGCCGACCGGCGCTTCCACGCCCAGCCGGTCTCCTGCCACGACTGCGGCCCCCGCGTGCGGCTGCTGGTACCCCGGGCGCCGGGCACGGGCGCGGAGTGGACGCAGGACGGCGGCGATCCGGTGGCCGAGGCGCGGCGGCTGCTCGCGCGGGGCGCCGTCGTCGCCGTGAAGGGCCTGGGCGGCTACCACCTGGCGTGCGACGCGGCCGACGAGGGGAGCGTGCGGCTGCTGCGCTCGCGCAAGGCGCGCGGGGACAAGCCGTTCGCGGTGATGGCCCGCGACCTCGCCGACGTCGAGGAGTTCGCCGCCGTCGGCCCGCACGAGCGGGCCGTGCTGACCGGCAGCCGCCGCCCCATCGTGCTGCTGCGCAGACGTCTGTCCGGGACGGGGCACGGCCTCGCCGAGTCGGGGCACGGCCTCGCCGCCGCCGTGGCGCCGGGCAGCCCCGACCTGGGTGTCATGCTCCCCTACACCCCACTGCACCACCTGCTGCTGGGCCTGCCCGGCGACCCGCCGGGGCCCCGGCTGCTGGTGATGACCAGCGGCAACCTGGGGGGCGAGCCCATCGCCTGGGACGAGGACGAGGCGTTGGAGCGGCTGGCGCCTCTCGCGGACGCCTTCCTCACCCACGACCGCCCGATCCACGTGCCGTGCGACGACTCGGTGGTGCGTGTCGTGGACGGTGAGGTGCTGCCGGTGCGCCGCTCGCGCGGGTACGCGCCGGTGCCGGTGCCGCTCCCCGTTCCCGTACGACCCGCGCTGGCCGTGGGCGGGGATCTGAAGAACGTCCTGGGGTTGGGCGAGGGGCGGCGCGCGTGGCTGTCGGCCCACATCGGGGACATGGACGATCCGGCCACCCTGGCCGCGTTCGCGCGTGCGGGCCGGCATCTGGCCGGTCTCACCGGGGTCGCACCGCAGCTGCTGGCCGCCGACCCGCACCCCGGCTACCGGTCCACCCGGTGGGCCGAGGGCGCCGCGGGCGACCGGCCGCTGCGCCGGGTCCAGCACCACCACGCGCACGTCGCCTCGGTGATGGCCGAGAACGGGCTGGACGGCTCGTCCCCCGTGCTCGGCGTCGCCTTCGACGGCACGGGGTACGGGGACGACGGCGCGGTCTGGGGCGGGGAGTTCCTGCTCGCCGACTACGACCGCTCCCTCCGCTTCGCCCACCTGCGCTACGCGCCGCTGCCCGGCGGTGACGCCGCCGTACGCCACCCCTGGCGGATGGCGCTCGCCCAGCTGTGGACCGCGGGGCTGGCCTGGGACGCGGACCTGCCGTGCGTGGCGGGCTGCTCCGCGGCTGAGCTGCGGGTACTGGAGCGGCAGCTGGAGCGCTCCCTGCACTGCGTGCCGACCTCCAGCATGGGACGGCTCTTCGACGCGGTGTCCGCGTTGACGGGCGTGTGCGGGCAGGCCGGATACGAGGCGCAGGCGGCCGTCGAACTGGAGGCCGCTGCTGCGGCCTGCTCCGTGCCTGACCCCGGCGCCTACGCGTTCGACCTGCGCTCCCCCACCGACGGCGGCCCGGGGCCGCTGCCGGCCGATCCGGCTCCGCTGCTGGCCGCCGTCGTCGCGGACCTGCGCGCCGGTGTGGGGCGGGAGCTGATGGCGGCGCGCTTCCACGCGACGGTCACCGCGCTGGTGCTGCGCGTCTGCGCGGTGGCCCGCGAGCGGCACGGGGTGGAGACCGTGGCGCTGACCGGCGGCGTGTTCGCCAACGCGCTGCTGTCCGAGGCCTGTGCGCGCGGGTTGCGCGCCGACGGCTTCACGGTCCTGCGCCACAGGATCGTCCCGCCCGGCGACGGCGGGCTGGCCCTGGGCCAGCTCCTGGTCGCGGCCCACTGACCCGACCGTCGAACGAGGAGAACGAGCCCATGTGCCTGGCGGTACCCGGCAAGGTCCTGGACATCGAGGAACGTGACGGCACGCGCATGGCGTCCGTCGACTTCGGCGGCGTGGTCAAGGAGGTGTGCCTCGCCTACCTGCCCGACCTGCGGGTCGGCGAGTACACCATCGTGCACGTCGGATTCGCGTTGCAGCGGCTGGACGAGGAGTCGGCCCGGCAGACCCTGGCGCTCTTTCGGGGGCTGGGGCTGCTGGAGGAGGAGTTCGGCGACCCGTGGCAGGCGGCCGAGAAGGCCCGGCGCGGCGAGGGCGACGCGCGGCGGGGCGAGGAGGCCCGGCGGGGCGAGGACGAGCAGCCCGTGCGGAACGGGCAGCAGGAGGTGCGGTTGTGAAGTACATCGACGAGTTCCAGGACCCGCAGCTGGCCCAGCGGCTGCTGGACGACATCCACGCCACCGTCACCCGCCCGTGGGCGCTGATGGAGGTGTGCGGCGGGCAGACCCACTCGATCATCCGGCACGGCATCGACCAGCTGCTGCCCGAGGGGCTCGAACTGATCCACGGGCCCGGCTGCCCGGTCTGCGTCACCCCTCTCGAACTGATCGACAAGGCGCTGGAGATCGCTTCGCGTCCCGACGTCATCTTCTGCTCGTTCGGCGACATGCTGCGGGTGCCGGGCACCGGGCGGGATCTCTTCCAGGTCAGGTCGGAGGGCGGCGACGTCCGCGTCGTCTACTCGCCGCTGGACGCGCTGCGCATCGCCCGCGAGAACCCGGAGCGCGAGGTGGTCTTCTTCGGCATCGGTTTCGAGACCACGGCTCCGCCCAACGCCATGGCCGTCCACCAGGCGGCCGAGCAGGACGTGCGCAACTTCAGCCTGCTCGTCTCCCACGTGCGGGTGCCGCCCGCCATCGAGGCGATCATGAGCTCCGGGGAGTGCCGGGTGCAGGCGTTCCTCGCCGCGGGGCACGTGTGCAGCGTCATGGGGACGGACGAGTACCCCGCGCTGGCCGACAGGTTCGGGGTGCCCATCGTCGTCACCGGGTTCGAGCCGCTGGACATCCTGGAGGGCGTGCGGCGCGCCGTACACCAGCTGGAGAGCGGGCGGCACACCGTCGAGAACGCCTACCCGCGCGCGGTGGTCCCGCGGGGCAACACGGCGGCCAGGGCCATGCTGGATCAGGTCTTCGCGCCGTGCGACCGCGGCTGGCGCGGCATCGGCGTCATCCCGGACAGCGGCTGGCGGCTGGCGCCCCGCTACCGCGCCTGGGACGCGGAGTACCGGTTCTCCGTGGACTCGATCACGACCAGGGAGCCTGCGGCCTGCCGCAGCGGCGAGGTGCTGCAAGGACTGCTGAAACCCCACGAGTGCGAGGCGTTCGGCACCACCTGCACCCCGCGCACCCCGCTGGGCGCCACGATGGTCTCCAGCGAGGGTGCCTGCGCCGCCTACTACCTCTACCGCCGGCTCGGCGGGACGACGACCGCACCACTGGAGGCGAGCAGCGTTGACTAGCACCGAGACCGCCGAGCCCGCGGCGGGCGCACCCTCCCCCGCGCCCGACTTCTCCGGCTGGACGTGCCCGGCGCCGCTGCGCGGGCAGCGGCGGGTCGTGATGGGCCACGGCGGGGGCGGAGCGCTCTCGGCCGAACTGGTGGAGCACCTCTTCGCCCCGGCTTTCGGGGGCCGGGCGCTGTCCGCGCTCGCCGACTCCGCCGCGCTGGAACTCGGCGGCGCCCGGCTGGCCTTCTCCACCGACTCCTTCGTGGTGCGGCCGCTGTTCTTCCCCGGCGGCAGCATCGGCGACCTGGCCGTCAACGGCACGGTCAACGACCTGGCGATGAGCGGGGCCCGACCCGCCTACCTCTCCTGCGGGTTCATCCTGGAAGAGGGCGTGGAGATCGCCCTGGTGGCGCGGATCGCCGAGGCGCTGGGCGCCGCGGCCCGCACCGCGGGCGTGGAGGTCGCCACCGGGGACACCAAGGTCGTGGAGGCGGGGCGCGGTGACGGCGTCTACCTGAACACGGCGGGGATCGGGTTGATCCCCGACGGGGTCGACATCCGGCCGCAGCGCGCTCGCCCCGGCGACGTGGTGCTGGTCAGCGGCGCGATCGGCGCGCACGGCGTGGCGGTGCTCAGCAAGCGCGAGGGGCTGCGGTTCGAGGTCGGCATCGAGAGCGACTGCGCGGCGCTGGGCGGTCTGGTGGAGAGCATGCTCGCCGTCACCCGGGACGTGCATGTGCTCCGCGACCCCACGCGCGGGGGTGTCGCCGCCGCCCTCAACGAGATCGCGTCGGCCGCCTCGGTGGGCGTGGAGCTGCACGAGCGTGCGCTGCCGGTCCCCGACGCCGTGGCGAACGCCTGCTCGATGCTGGGCCTCGATCCGCTGTACGTCGCGAACGAGGGCAAGCTCCTCGCCTTCGTGCCGCGCGCCGAGGCGGACGCCGTACTCGCCGCGATGCGCGCCCAACCCCTGGGGGCCGAAGCCGCCGTGATCGGCGAGTGCGTCGAGGAGCACCCCGGCATGGTCGTCGCCCGCACCGGTCTCGGCGGCCGCAGAGTCGTGGACCTGCCGCTGGGCGAACAACTCCCCCGCATCTGCTGAACCACCCAGGAACGTGTCCGCCAGGGCACCTGACGACAGCTCACCCAACAGCCACCAGGAGGTCGTGGTGCGGATCCTGCTCATCGCGAGCGCCTTCAACAGCCTGACCCAGCGGGTACAGGCCGAACTGCGCGACGCCCGGCACACCGTCGCCACCGAAGTGGTGCGCGACGCCGACGACGTGCGGCACGCGGTCGCCGGGTACGAGCCGGAGCTGGTGGTCGCGCCGATGCTGCGGACAGCCGTCCCCGAGGACGTGTGGTCGCGGTACACCTGCCTGATCGTCCACCCGGGGCCGCCCGGCGACCGCGGCCCCTCCTCCCTCGACCGTGCCGTCGCCGAGGGGCGTACCCGCTGGGGCGTGACCGTGCTCCAGGCCGAGGCGGAGATGGACGCCGGCGACATCTGGGCCTCCGCCGAGTGCGCGGTGCCCAGCGGCGTCGCCAAGAGCGACCTGTACCGCGGTGAGGTCTCCGACGCGGCACTCGAAGCCGTCCGCAGCGCACTGGCCCGGTTCGCCACCGGCAGCCACCGCCCGCTCTCGCAACGGGACCTCACGCCGACGGTCCGGCCGGTCATGCGGCAGTCCGAACGCCGCATCGACTGGCACTCGGACGGGACGGTCGCCGTGCTGCGCACCCTGCGAGCCGCCGACTCGCAGCCCGGGTTGCGCGACGAACTGCTGGGCGCCGAGTGGTACCTGCACGGCGGCCACCTCGAGGACCAATTGCACGGCGCCCCCGGAGAGATCGTCGCGACCCGGGCGGGCGCCATCTGCCGGGCCACGGTGGACGGCGCGGTCTGGATCCCCCAACTGCGCCCCGTGCGCGCCCCCGGCGGCCGTGCGACGTTCAAACTGCCCGCCACGCTGGCGCTGGGCGAGCGGCTGCCCGACGTGCCCGAACGCCCGGCACCGCTCGAACTGGCCCCGGAACGCTCCACGTACTCCGAGATCCGCTACCGGGAGCGGGACGGCGTCGGGTACGTCCACTTCTCCTTTCCCGGCGGCGCGATGAGCACCGTCCAGTGCCGACGGCTGCTGGCCGCCTACCGGTACGCCTGCACCAGGCCGACCCGGGTGGTGGTGCTCGGCGGTGCGCGCGACTTCTTCTCCAACGGCATCCACCTCGGCGTCATCGAGGCGGCGCGCGACTCCGCGGCCGAGGGCTGGGCCAACATCCAGGCGATCGACGACGTGGTCGAGGCGGTCTTGACCACCACGGACCGGCTGGTGGTCGCCGCGCTCGGCGGCAACGCCGCGGCGGGCGGCGCCATGCTGGCCGCCGCGGCCGACGAGGTGTGGTGCAGGGCGGGAACCGTCCTCAATCCGCACTACCGGCTGATGGGCCTGCCGGGCTCCGAGCTGTGGACCTACACGCTGCCGCGCCGGGTCGGCCCGGAGATCACCGAGGCGCTCATGCGGGACGCCGAGCCGATGAGCGCGGCCACCGCGCGCCGCATCGGCCTGGTGGACCGGGTGCTGCCCGCCGGGCCGAGCGAGTTCGCGCCGCGCGTGGCCGAGCTGGCGGCCGCGCTGGCCGTGGATCCGGCCACCCACCAGCGGCTGGCCGTCAAGAAGGCCAACAGGGCCCGCGACGAGGCGGCCGAACCGCTGGCCTCGTACCGCGACCAGGAACTGGCCGCCATGCACCGCGTCCTGTTCGACCCGGGCGCGCCGCACCACGCGCTGCGCGCCGCGTTCCTGCGCAAGGAACCGGTTCCCGGCGACGTACGGGGCCGCCGGGGGTAGGCGCCCCTGCCGCGCCCCCACGACCGGGCACGCGCGAGCGCCCCGCCGGTGGCCGGCGGGGCGCTCGACTGACAACGGAGAGCCCGCGGGTGAGGGGAGAACCCGCCGCCGCGGGGGCGGTGTCAGTCGTTGTAGCAGAAGTTGCCGAAGGCGGGGTTCAGGATCCCGACGATGTCGACGGTGTTGCCGCACACGCTGATCGGGATGTGGACCGGGACCTGGACGACGTTGCCGGAGAGCACCCCCGGCGAGTTCGTCGCCGCGCCACTGGCGCCCGCGTCGGCGAACGCCGCGCTCGCGCCGCCGAGAACGGTGGTGGCGGCCAGACCTGAGGCGACAACCGCGGTACGGATGCGCATGGCGATCCTCCTTGCTCTGTGTACCAAGACGCGCACAAGGGTGCACCGCGACCTGAGCCGGACATTCCGTCGCCACGCCCAACGGGCGGGGTCTCACCCGATCGGCGGTGTTTCCCTTCGGTGCCTCACCCGTGAGCGGGCCGGCGCGCGCCGGCGGCGGCCCGACGCGTTGACGGCCAAGGCCGCGGGCCGAGGAGGCCATTCGGGTCCGTTATGCCGTGTCCTTCATATATTGCTCTGTAATGCACGGCCAAGCGGCGACGATGGGCCGGTCCTTGTTCTTTCGTGATCTCCATGGAGGTTTCCATGCGCATGCGCACCCTGACGCGCTCCCTCGCGGTCGGCCTCGCCGCCTTCGGTCTGGCCGCCGCCGGCACCACCGCGGCCTCGGCCTGCGGCGGCGACGAGTACAACTGGGTCAACAAGGACGTCCACAAGAACTGGACGTCCGTCAACGTCTCGGACGACGATCACATCATCAACGACTCGGTGATCTTCAAGTTCGGCCCGATGCAGAACGACTGACCGGTTCGCCGGCAGTTCCCCAGCCGACGCGGAGAGGCCCTCCGAACCTCCAAGGATGATCCCTCCGCGTCACGGCCGGGCCGCGGGTCCGGCCGACCCCCAGGGGCCGCTCCGTACGGAGCGGCCCCTGGTGACGTGTGCGGCGGGCGCCGGCACGCCGGGTCACCAGGAGGACTTGGTGACCCCCGGCAGGAACCCGGCGTGCGCCTGCTCGCGGAAGCGGACCCGGGAGAGCCCGAAGGTCCGCAGGTGGCCGCGGGGACGGCCGTCCACGCTGTCCCTGTTGCGCACCCGGGTCGCGCTGGCGTCGCGCGGCTGGCGCCGCAACTCGACCTGTGCGGCACGCCGTTCGGCTTCGGTGGTGGAGGACCTGCGTACGATCTCGCGCAACTCGGCCCGCCGCGCGGCGTACCGGGCGACGGTCTCGCGGCGCTGCTCGTTCTTGACGATCTTGCTCTTCTTCGCCATCAGACCCGGCCTCCCCTGGCGCGGATCCGGGCCACGGCCGCCTCGACGCCGATGACGTCCACGGTCTTGACGCCCTTGGCGCTCAGGGTGAGGCGGACATAGCGGCCTTCGCCGGGCAGCCAGTAGCGCCTGCGCTGCACGTTGGGGTCGAAGCGCCGGGGCGTGCGGCGGTGGGAGTGGGATACAGCCTTGCCGAAGCGTGGCCGCGCTCCGGTGAGCATGCAGTGGGCGGACAACGGGTGTTACCTACCTCTCGTGGACTCCAGTTGGAAATGATTTCCATTAACAATATAGTGGCCGCCATGGCTCGTGACGAACTACGCCCCCTGATCAAGCTCCGCTCCACCGCCGGCACCGGCCACACCTACGTGACCCGCAAGAACCGGCGCAACGACCCCGACCGGCTGACCCTGCGCAAGTACGACCCGCGGGTCCGCAGGCACGTCGACTACCGCGAAGAGCGCTGACCCGGACCCGAGGAAGGACACCCATGAAGCCCGGAAACCACCCCGCCCACGTCCCCGTCGTCCTCCGCGGCGAGAGCCCGGACTGCCCCTTCCCGACCCGCTCGGCACCCACCGGCGGACAGACCGTCGCACCGGTCCACGGCCCCGGCGGAGGCGGCCGATGACCGGGGAAAAGCCGGAAGGAGCGCCGGGCCAGGTGCCGGAGGACAGCGAGCCGCTGCCCGTCGTGCTGGTGGCGGGCCTGCACGCCGAGGCCCGCAGGCGCGTGGTCACCTGGCTGCTGCGCAGCGTGCCGGGAAGCGTGTCGCTCCACCACGACCTCGGGAGTGCGGCCGACGGCACGGTGACCCGCGTCGTGCGCGAACGCGCCGGCACGGTCGACGTCGGCGAGGCGCCGCTGGTCGACGACTGCGCCTGCTGCGCCCTGCGCGAGGACCTCGTGCCCGAACTGGCGGGGTTGGCCGGCTCCGCGCGACTGGCGGTGGTGGAGCTGTGGGACTCGGTGGAGCCCAGGGCGATGGCCGAGGTCGTCGCCGCCCACGGCGGGCGGGCACTGCGGGTGGCGCAGGTGGTCACCGCCGTCGATCCGGCGCTGGTGCTGCCCTGCCTCGCGAGCGGGGACGACCTCGCCGAGGCCGGTCTGGCCGCGGCCGCCACCGACCAGCGCACGGTCGCGGACACCTTCGCGCGGCAGGTGGAGTACGCGCCCGTCCTCGCCCTGGTCGACGGCCGGGAAGCCGACGACGCCGACGACGAGGACCGGGCGCTCCTGACCCAGCTGCACCCCACGGCCCGTCAGGTCCCGCTGGGCGCCCCCGAGCTGGTGCCGCTCGTCTTCGCCGGGTTCGACGTGCCGGCCGCTGCCGCCGCCCAGCACCCGTCGTGCGCCCGGCTGCCCCAAGAGACAGAGGAGGCCGGAGTGGCGACCCTCGTCTGGCACGCGGACCGGCCCTTCCACCCCGAACGGCTCTACCAGGCCCTGGAGGACCTCAGCTGCGCGGCCGCCCGCAGCCGCGGCCGGTTCTGGCTCGCCGACCGGCCGGACACCCTGCTGTCCTGGGACGCGGCCGGAGGCGCGCTGTGCGTGGAGGAGGCGGGACCCTGGCTCGCCGCGCTGCCGGACGCCGCGTGGGAGATGGTGCCGCCCGTGCGACGCGCCGCCGCCGCGCTGGACTGGCACCACCGAAACGGCGACCGCTGCCAGCACCTCGTCTTCACCTCGCCGGGACTGGACCGCGAAGGGCTGACCGCGCTCCTCGACGCCTGCCTGCTCAGCGACGCCGAGTACGCCGCGGGCCGCGAGTGCTGGAAGCGGCTCCCCGCCGCCTTCGACGCACTCCTCTCCCCCGTCCCCTGACCGTGCCCCCCGTCCCCCTGCCTGTCATCCCGTTCCCTCATGGAGGTCCCATGTCCCGCCGCACCACCGGCCGCACGCCGCAGCGTCCCCGTCCCAATCCGCTGGACGTCGCGGGCATCACCTCCATCGACTACAAGGACACCGGCCTGCTACGGAAGTTCCTCTCCGACCGCGGCAAGATCCGCAGCCGCCGCGTCACCCGCGTCACGGCCCAACAGCAGCGCCGGCTCGCCACCGCCGTGAAGAACGCCAGGGAGATGGGGCTGCTGCCCTACGCGAGCCGCTGACCGGGCCCCTCCCCTCGCGGGCGGCCGACCGCAGGACATCCCCCCGCGTGGGCCGACCGCGGGCCGCCGCCTCGCCGTCGGCCGCCCGTAGGCTCTCCGTATGCGCCACCCGCCTCTCCCCTCCCCCGGTCCCGACCTGCCGGCCGCACGCGTCGCCGAGATCAACGAGGTGCTCGCCAGGGTGACCGACTGGGCGGCCCGCCGCCCGGACGTGGCCGGGTTGCTGTTGGTCGGCTCCTGCGCCCGGGGCGCGGCACGGACGGGCTCGGATGTCGATCTCGTCCTGCTGGTGGCCGACGTGTCCGCCTTCGACGGGGACGCCTGGGCCCGCGGACTCGGGCTGCCGCAGCCCGTACGCACCCGGCAGTGGGGGGTCATCCGGGAGCGCCGCTTCACGGCGCGCTCGGGGCTCGAGGTGGAGTTCGGGATCGGAGCGCCGTCGTGGGCGCCCACGCAGCCGGTGGACCCGGGAACCCGCCGCGTCGTCGGGGACGGGGCGCTCGTCCTGTACGGCCCTGTGGGCCTGCTCGCCGAGCTGAAGGACGCCTGTCGCGGGGGCTGAGCGCGG
Source organism: Streptomyces diacarni (assembly GCF_003323715.1). Lineage (GTDB taxonomy): Bacteria > Actinomycetota > Actinomycetes > Streptomycetales > Streptomycetaceae > Streptomyces > Streptomyces diacarni. The sequence continues at coordinate 15,954 of NZ_QOIN01000050.1, read as the reverse complement.
CCGCGAGGGGGAGCCCCGCTACGGCGCGCCGGTGAGCGCCTCCCGCGCCAGGTACTCCGTCGCGGCCGCGAGGTCCGCCTCGATCCGGCGGGCCGTCGCGCGCAGTTCGGGCAGGACGGCGGTGCGCAGCTCCTCCGGGGTGCGCTGGGCGGCGTGGGCGGCGACGTTGAGGGCGGCGGCCACCCGGCCGTGCCGGTCGTGGAGGGGGACGGCGAGGGAGCACAGTCCTTCTTCCAGTTCCTGGTCGACCAGGGCGTGGCCGTCCCGCCGTGCGGACTCCAGGGCGGCGGCCAGCTCCGGCTGCCGGGTGAGGGTGCGGCCGGTGAGGGGTCGCGGCGCCGAACGGGCCAGCCGGTCCGCGGCCTCCCGGCGGTCCAGCCCGGCCAGCAGGACGCGGCCCATGGCGGCGGCGTACGCGGGAAGCCGGGTGCCCACACCGAGGTCGACGCCCATGACGCGGGTGGCGGCGACGCGTGCCACGTAGCGGATGCCGGTGCCGTCCAGGACGGCGATCGAGGCCGAGTCGTGGACGCGGCCGACCAGTTCGGCCAGGTGGGGGGTGGCGATCCGCTCGAATGTGAGGCCCGCGTGGACGGCGAAGCCGAGTCCGAGCGTTCTGGGCAGCGGCACGAAACGCGTCTCGTCGGTGCCCGCGCCCACGTAGCCGAGGTGGCGCAGCGCGTGCAGGAAGCGGCGGGCGGTGGCCCGGGAGAGCCCGGTGGCGGCCGCGACCTGGGAGAGGGTGAGGCCTTCGGGGGCGCGCAGCGCACTCAGGACGGTGAGGCCGCGGGCGAGCGACTGCAGGAAGCCGGGCCCGACTTCGTCCTTGACCGCCCGCAGGGCCGCCGCCCGTGTGGGCACGGCCGCCGGTGCAGGACCGGGCGCCGACGCGGACTCCGGCGCCGGTATCGGCGCCGGTGGCGGTGGGAAGTGGTGCGCGGGGCCGGGGGCCGGGTGCTGTGTCCCGCGCCCTGACGTGGCGAGCGTCTCGCGCATCCTCGCGGCGCAGGCGCGCAGCCGGGGCAGCGCGTGGGCCGTGAGGCTGTCCGCGGTGTGTCTGCTGGTGTGGCTGGCGACGCTGACGGCGCCGACGAGCGTCGAGTCGGGCCCGTACACGGGCAGGGCGACGGCGACGAGTCCGGGCTCGACGAGTTGGTCGTCGACGGCGGCGCCCGCCTCGTGGGCCGCGGCGACGCGGGCCGTGAACTCCTCGGCACCTGGCGCCTGCCACGGGCCGCGGCGCGGCGGGAGGGCGAGGAACCCGGCGGCGTGCGGGTCCGCTGCCAGGCGCTGCCGCCAGCGCCGCCACGTCGCTTCATCCCACCGGGCGGCGAACAGGGCGCCGGGCGCGCATCGTTCGGCGGGCAGCAGGTCACCGATGTGGAAGGTGACGGCCATGGCGCGCCGCCGCGGGCACTGGATGACGAAGCGCACTCCGTCGTGGTCGGGGACGGCGACGGAGACCGACTCGTCCAGTTCGTCGGCGAGCCGGTGGGCGTGCGGGCCCAGCACCGAGGGCAGTCCGCTCGCGGCCAGATAGGCGTTGCCGAACTCCAGGACGCGGGGCGCCAGGCGGAGGTCGGGGCCCTCGGTGCGCAGGTACCCGAGGTGGACGAGGGTGGCGGCGACGCGGTCGAGGGTGGCGCGGGCGAGCGGACAGACGCGCACGAGTTCGGCGCGGCTGAGCCGGCCGCCCGGCGCCGCCGCCAGGGCGCCGAGAACCATAAGGCCGCGCTCCACGGTGGCCACGGCCTCCCCGCCGGGCGCGGCCCGGGGCGGGGAGGGCGTGGGCGGTGCGGGCGGTGGGGTCGCTGCGCTGCGTGGCATGCGGTCCTCCGAAGTCCTCACGGGGCGGGCGGCGTCACACGCCCGCTCCCGGCACGTGTCCGACGGGGGCACGGGCGGGCCGCGGGCGCGGTCTCCCGGGCGCGGCGCCCCTTGCCGCCCACTGCCGCCCATTGACACGGCCTCGTGCCCGGAAGAGACTCGCCGGGCGTTCGCGGTAACGAACGATAGTTCACTGTGCGAACACCGGACAGCGCAGGCCGCGTACCCGCCGCCGACGCACGGCCTCGATCGGCGCCGTCCCGCGCGAGTGCGCGCCCGGTGGCGAGGCCGCCGAGGTGGCCGAGCGCACCGCCGCCCCGATCCGCGTCCCCGAGGAGGCCCGATGACCGCACAGCACCCTCCCCCGCCGGCCGAGCCCGGCTCGGCCGCCCCGCACGCACAGCCCGTCCCACCCCCGCCCCCGCACGGTGCCACCGCACGAGGCGATGCGCCGCCCCTCTCCCCCGCGCCCTCGCAGGCGGACATCGACGAGGCCATCGGCGCTGCGCACGCGCGGGCCGCGCACGCGGCGACCCGGGACCATCCGCCGCGCGACTTCCCGCCGTACCGCAGCAGCGCCCTGCGCCACCCGCTCGCCGCGCCGCTGCCGCTGCGCGACCCGGAGGCCGTCGAGCTGAGGGGCCCCGTCTTCGGTGTCACGGACGTCACCGCGCTGGACAGCGACCTGACGCGCCGGCACCACGCGGAACCGCTGGGAGAGCGGATCACCGTCACAGGGCGGGTCCTCGACCGGCGCGGGCGCCCCGTGCGCGGGCAGCTGGTGGAGGTCTGGCAGGCCAACGCCTCAGGCCGGTACGCACACCGGCTCGACCAGCATCCGGCGCCGCTCGACCCGCACTTCACCGGGTTCGGCCGCTGCCTGACCGACGACGAGGGCCGGTACGCCTTCACCACGATCAAGCCGGGCGCCTACCCGTGGCGCAACCACACCAACGCCTGGCGCCCCGCGCACATCCACTTCTCCCTCTTCGGCGACGCCTTCGCCCAGCGGCTGGTGACGCAGATGTACTTTCCCGGGGACCCGCTCTTCCCCTACGACCCGATCCTGCGGTCGGTCACCGACCTGGCGGCACGCGAGAGGCTGGTCGCCGACTACGACCACGAGTTGTCCGTTCCCGAGTGGTCGCTGGGCTACCGCTGGGACATCGTCTTGGACGGCCCGGCCGCCACCTGGTGCGAGGAGGGCCGCGCCCGATGACCGAACCGACCGCGGCCGCGCCCGCCGCCATGCCGCTCCCGCCCACCCCGTCGCAGACCGTCGGCCCCTTCTACGGCTACGCGCTCTCCTTCGCCGGGGGCGGCGACCTCGTCCCCGCCGGGCATCCCGAAGCGCTCACCCTGCACGGGTACGTCTTCGACGGGGCGGGAGAGCCGGTGCCCGACGCGCTGCTGGAGTTCTGGCAGGCGGACCCGGCAGGAGCGACCGCCGGGGCGCCCGGCTCGCTGCGCCACGACCCCGCGACCGGGCAGGTCGTGGGCCGCGACACCGTACGCTTCACCGGCTTCGCCCGGGTACCGGCGGACGCCGACGGACACTGGACGCTCCGTACCCTGGCGCCGGGCCCGCACCGCCCCGCCGCCGTACCGTACCTGGCGCTCCTGCTGTTCGCGCGAGGCCTGCTGCACCACCTGCATACCCGCGTCCACCTGCCCGAACACGCCGAAGCGCTGGCCGCTGAGCCGGAGTTCGCCGCGCTGCCGCCCGAACGCCTCAACACGCTGCTCGCCGTTCGCGAAGCAGAGCGGCGCTACCGCTTCGACCTCCGCCTCCAGGGCGAGAAGGAGACGGTCTTCTGTGACTTCCCCCTCGGACCCCACCAGCCCCCCGGCGCCGCCCCCGTCCCAGGGGCCCGGTGACGCACCCGACGACGGGGCCGATTGCGGGCTGCTCTCCCCCGTGCGGGCGGGCTCCCCGGCCGAGTCCGCGACGGGCGACCGCGCGTTCCTCCAGGCGCTGCTCGACGCCGAGGCCGCCCTCACCCGCGCCCAGGCCGGGCTCGGGCTCGCCCCCGACGCGGCGGCGCGCGCCGTCACCGCCGCGGCGGACGCCACGCGCTTCGACGTACGGGACCTGGCGCTGCGCGCCGGCGCCGGGGGCAACCCCGTCATTCCGCTGGTCGCCGACCTCACCGCGGCGGTGGGGGAAGCGGCCGGGCCCTGGGTGCACCGGGGCGCCACCAGCCAGGACATCATGGACACCGCCACCATGCTGGTCGCCCACCGCACACTCGGCCACCTGCTGGCCGACCTGGAGCGCACCGCCGCCGCGCTGGCCGCGCTCGCCGCCGCCCACAGGGACAGCGCCATGCCGGGCCGTACCCTCACCCAGCACGCCGTGCCCACCACCTTCGGCCTCAAGGCGGCAGGCTGGCGGGCCCTGGTGCTGGACGCGCGGCGGCGGCTGACCCGCGTTCGGGAGGCGCTGCCCGTGCAACTGGGCGGCGCGGCGGGGACCCTGGCCGCGTTCGCCGCGCACGGCGGTGGGGAGGCGGCCCTGCGGCTGCCCTCGCTGCTCGCCCGGGAGACGGGTCTCGCCGAACCGCCGCTGCCCTGGCACACCCTGCGCACGCCCGTCGCCGATCTGGCGGCCGCCCTCGCCCACACCGCGGGCGGTCTGGGCAAGCTCGCCGCGGACGTGCTGGCGCTGTCCCGTACGGAGACGGCGGAGGTGGCCGAGGGCGCGGGCGGCGGTTCATCGGCCATGCCGCACAAGGCCAACCCGGTGCGGGCCACCCTCGTCGCCTCAGCGGCACGGCAGCTCCCCGCGCTGGCCGGCGTGCTGCTGGGCGCGCTCGCCGCCGAGGACGAGCGGCCCGCCGGAGCCTGGCACGCCGAATGGCAGACCCTGCGCGAGGCGCTGCGGTTGACCGGGGGCGCGGCACGGTGCGCCGCCGAGCTCGCGGAGGGGCTGCGCGTGCGGCCCGACCGCATGCGCGAGAACCTCGCGCTGACGGGCGGGCGCCTCGTCTCCGAGCACGCGGCGCTCGTCCTGTCCCGGTACGTGGGGCGGGCGCGGGCCGGCGCGCTGGTCACCGAGGCCGCCGCACGGTCGGCGTCCGAACACGCCGCGTTCGTCGACGTCCTGCGGGGGTACGGCGAACTGGCCGGCGTCCCGCAGGAGGTCTGGGCCGGCCTGGCCGAGCCCGCGCACCACACGGGCTGCGCGCCCGCGCTCGTGGACCGGGCGCTGGCCGAAGGACCGGCCGCACCATCCCGCACAGCACCGCGATCCGAGGAGAGTCCGTGACCCTGCCGCACCACCGCCTCGACGGCCCCGCAGACGGCACCCCGCTGATCCTGGGCCCGTCCCTGGGCACCTCCCTCACCGTGTGGGAGCCCCAGGTCCCCGCCCTGACCCGGCACCACAGGGTGCTGCGGTACGACCTGCCGGGCCACGGGGGCGACGCCGTCGGCGGGAGCGCCGTCGCGCCGGACGCGGGGCCCGCCACCGTCGCCGGGCTGGCTTCGCGGGTGCTGGCGCTCGCCGACCACCACGGCTGGGAGACCTTCCGGTACGCGGGCATCTCGCTGGGCGGCGGTGTCGGCACCCACCTGGCCGTCCACCACCCCGAGCGGATCTCGTCGCTGGCGCTGGTGTGCTCCTCGGCCTGGTTCGGGGAGCCCGCGGGATGGTACGAGCGGGCCGCGCTCGTGCGCGAGGACGGCACCCGCTCCCTCTTGGAGGCGACGCCGGGACGCTGGTTCGCCGAGCCCGAGCGGATGACCGGCACGAAGCTCGGTGCACGGCTGCTCGCGGACCTCGCCGAGGCCGACCCGGCCGGGTACGCCGCCTGCTGCGAGGCCGTCGCCGCCTTCGACGCGCGGCCCGCGCTGTCGCGGATCACCACGCCGACGCTGATCGTCGCAGGCGCCGCGGACCCGGCCATCCCGCCCGCCCACGCCGGTGAACTCGCGCGCGGCATCCGCGCGTCCACGCTCGTGCAGGTGCCGGGCGCGGCGCACCTGGCCGGTGTGGAGCGGCCCGAGGCCGTCACCGAAGCGCTGCTCGCCCTCTGGGACGGCGCCACCCCGCCGCACACCGCCGGGGAACGAGGCCCCGCATGAGTCCCGGCTCGCGCACGCGGGTGGCCGTCGTCGGTGCGGGCCCCGCAGGGCTGCTGCTCGCCCGGCTGCTGCATCTGCACGGCATCGACTGCGTCGTCCTGGAGAGCCGGGGGCGCGGTTACGTGGAGCAGCGGCAGCGGGCCGGGATCCTGGAGCAGAGCACCGTCGACGTACTGCGCCGGGCGGGCGCCGCGGACCGGCTGGAGCGCGAGGGGCTGCCGCACGACGGCATCGAACTGCGCTTCGCCGGGCGCCGCCACCGTCTCGACTTCCCCGCGCTCACCGGCGGCCGCCGCGTGTGGGTCTACGCCCAGACGGAGGTCGTCAAGGACCTCATAGCACTCCAACTCGCCGACGGCCCTCCCCTCTTGTTCGAGGCGCCGGTGCACGCGGTGGAGGGCGCCCAGGACGGCGGCTGCACCGTCCACTACACCCACGAGGGGCGCAAGCGGGCGCTGGTCTGCGACTGGGTCGTCGGCTGCGACGGCTTCCACGGTGTCGTGCGCGACGCCGTCCCGGCCCACGCGCGCCAGGTGCACGAGCGCGTCCACCCGTACGCGTGGCTGGGCATCCTGGCAGACGCGCCCCCCGTCCACGACGAGCTGATCTACGCCCACTCGCCGCGTGGCTTCGCGCTGGCCAGCATGCGCTCCCCGGCGGTCAGCCGGCTCTACCTCCAGGTGCCGGTCGGTACGGAGCCCGACGCCTGGCCCGACGAGCGGATCTGGGACGAGCTGGACACCCGGTTCGGGGCGGACGCCGGCTGGCGGCTGACACGCGGCCCGGTCACTCAGAAGGCCGTGCTGCCGATGCGCAGTTCGGTGACCGAGCCGATGCGCTACGGGCGGGTGCTGCTGGCCGGGGACGCGGCACACATCGTCCCGCCGACAGGTGCCAAGGGCCTCAACCTGGCGGCGTCCGACGTGGCGGTGCTGGCCCGCGCCTTCGCCCGCCTGTACGAGACCGGCTCGACCGCCCTGCTCGACACCTACTCCGACGACTGCCTGCGGCGGGTGTGGCGCGCCCAGCACTTCTCCTCCTTCATGACCACCACCCTGCACACCGCGCCCGACCAGTCCTCCTTCGACACCCGGCTCCAGCTCTCCCAGCTGGAGCGCGTCGCCGCCTCCCCGCACGCCGCGGCGGAACTGGCCGCGAACTACACGGGGGCGCCGCTGCCCGACGAGGGGTAGCCCGCGCTCGGGGCCGCCCACCGTGACCTCGGACATCCCACCCATGGACGAGCGGCCCACTGGGTACCGCGAGGCGCGAGACCACCGCGCACAAGGGCACGAGATCCGGCGGCACGAAGGAGCCGATCATGAGGTACGACGAGTTCCTGGCCCAGGTCCGCGAACGCGGCGAGTACCACGACCAGCAGGAGGCCGAGCAGGTCGCCTGGGTGGTACTGAGCGTGCTCGCCAACCGCATCACCCCCGTCAAGGCCGGAGAACTGGCGGCCCAGCTGCCGGGCCCGCTCGGACCCGTCGTCGCCGAGGCGGGCGAGGACGACCCCGAGACGTTCGGTGTGGCCCGGTTCTGCGAGCGCGTCGCCGCGCAGACGGGCGCCCGCCCCCGCACCGCGGAGTGGGACGCCAGTGCCGTCCTGTCGACCCTCGCCGACGCGGTCTCAGGCGGAGAGCTCAACCAGCTGATCAGCCAGCTGCCGAGCGGCTATGCGGCGCTCTTCGGCAAGGCCGAACTGAGCAGGTGAGGTGCGCGCCACCAGGTGCGCGCCACCAGGTGCGCGCCACCAGGTGTGCGCCGCCAGGTGTGCGCCGTCAGGCGCGGCGGGTCCGGTGCGGCTGAGGCGCGTCGGCCGCGCTGGGCGGCCTGGGCCGGCCCGGAGGACTGGGGCGGCCGAAGGGCCGACCGCGGGTGGCCCGGTCGGGGTCAGGCGGAGCGGTCCACCTCTTCGAGCTCTTCGAGGGCGTTCAGCCGCCGCGTGGGCGTGGCGCCCTCCGCCGCTTCCCGGAAGGCCTGCAAGCCCTCCGCCAGGACCGCGCGGGCCTTGGGCGGCATCGCCGCGAGGGTCGCCGTGAGGGCTTCCTCACGGCGCAGCCGCAGGTCGCTCAGGTATTTCTTGCCCTGACGGGTCAGGTGCAGCTCCAGCTCCCGGCGGCTGACGGGGCTGGGCAGGCGCTCCAGGAAGCCGAGCGCCTGGAGCCGGTCGCACAGCCTGCTGACGGAGGAGGGCGCAGAGCCCAGCAGCTCCCCCAGCGTGCGGAGGTTCATGCCCTCGTCACGGTCGAGGCAGTAGAGGACCCGCAGCTGCGAGGCGGAGACGGGCGAGGTGGAGACCGCGTCCCTGCCGTGCTCCCACAGGATCTCCAGCAGTTCGATGACCTCGCCGGCCGTCCCGGCTGCCTCGTGCGAGGTCGAGGTCACGTTCACTCCCCATTTCCGGCGCTTCTGCCCGTCGTCACGGGGCACACTCGTCGCCTGTCCGTCTCCGTGCAAGGGGCGGAGAAGAGCTTATCGCCCTCCGGCACTCTTCGGACAGGCCCGCGCGGCAGGCCCTCACCCGCAGGTCACGGTCTTGTGTCCGGGCCGCCGAGTGGTCATCTGTTGTCATTCAGCGAATATTGCAGTGCGACGATAATGTACTGGTCCGGCCGCAGGGTACGCAGTGCCCCCTGCCAGGCCGTCGCACGATTCGGCAGAACGAGAAGCAGGAGACGTGGACAGATTCGCCGTGGTCGAGCGGGCCTTGCGCGCCGCCGCCCCCCACGCATTGATGGATGTCGTCGAGCAGGCACTGCGAGAACAGTACGGAGCGTCCGGAGCCGAGTTGCGCATGGCCGACCTCGGCATGCGCACCCTGCAGCGGGTCGAGCCCGTGCCGTCCGCCGCCGAGCCGCTGCGCATCCACAACAGTCCGCAGGGGCGTGCGCTGCGGGCGCCGGAGCCTCTCGTCCTGACCGACAGGGCGGCACGGACGGTGACGGTGCACCTGCCGGTGAGCGTACGAGGGGACCGGCTGGGCGTGCTGTCGGTCGCCTTCCCCTCCGGCACCGACGCGCACGGCCTGCTGCCCGAGCTGGAGGACCTGTGCCGGGCCCTCGGTCACGAGATCACGGTCGCCGAGCGCGACACGGACCTCTACCAGCGAGCCCGCCGGGCCACCCGGCTGACGCTGGCCGCGGAGATGCAGTGGCAGCTGCTGCCCGGCCGGTCCCTGCGGCGCGCGGAGTTCGCCCTGGGGGCCCACCTGGAGCCCGCGTACTCCACGAGCGGGGACAACTTCGACTGGTCCGTCTCGGCCGACCATCTGACCGTCGCCGTCGCCAACGGCATGGGCGACGGTGTGGAGGCGGCCCTGCTGACCAACCTCGCCGTCAGCGCGATGCGCAACGCCCGCCGCGCCGGCCTCTCACTGGCCGACCAGGCCGCGCTCACCGACCAGGCCGTGTACGCACAGCACCGGGGCGCCGCGCACGTCGCGATGGTCCTGATCCGCTTCGAGCTCGCCACGGGCCGGGCCGAGGTCGTCGAGGCCGGGTCACCGCGCGCCTGGCTGCGCCGGGAGGGCAAGGTGGACCCCGTGGTCTTCGACGCGCAGCTGCCGCTGGGCATGTTCGAGGACACCCACTACGTGACCGAGCACTTCAGGATGCAGCCAGGTGACCGGCTGCTGCTGGCGACGGACGGCGTCTACGAGGCCCGCTCCCCCGCCGGCGAGGCCTTCGGTGACCACGCGCTGGCCCGCTCGCTGACCGCCAACGGGCTGCTGCCCGCCGCGCAGGTGCCCCGCGCGGTCTTCCAGGAGCTCACCCGCCACCGCGGCGAGGGACCCTCCGAGGACGACGCCCTCGCGGTGTGCGTCGACTGGTACGGGCGCTGCGGGACGGACCAGGCCTGACGCCCCTCAGCGCCCCCTTCCCGGTCCACGCCTGATCCGGAGAGAGGCGGTCCGGGGCGCGTGCGCGAGAGGGAGGCACACGCCCCGAGAGGCCGGCGGTTGCCCGAGAGGTGCGCTCACCGGGGAGGCGCGCTTGCCGGAGAAGGGGGTGGGCGGGGAATGTGGGGCCCGGCGGGGCTTGTTTCCCGCCACACCAGGGCGCGGCCCGTCCTGATGCCCCCATCGCAGGAGACAGCATGAGCACCATCGAGCTGACCACGGACAACTTCGAGGAGACCATCGCGGGGAACGACTTCATCCTGATCGATTTCTGGGCGTCCTGGTGCGGCCCCTGCCGCAGCTTCGCCCCGGTGTACGAGGCCGCCGCCGAGCGCCACTCCGACCTGGCCTTCACCAAGGTGGACACGGAGGCCCAGCAGGAGCTGGCAGCGGCGTTCGAGGTGCAGTCGATCCCGACTCTGGCGATCATCCGCGACCGCACCCTGATCTTCTCCCAGCCCGGTGCGCTTCCCGAGGCCGCTCTGGAGGACGTGATCGGCCAGGCCCGCGCGCTGGACATGGAAGAGGTCCACAAGTCCGCCGCCGAGGCCCAGCAGGGCGGCGGCCCCGAGCAGGGCGGCGGCCCTGCGGGCGGCAACGCCTGAGGGGCCGGTATCAGGAGGGGCGGGCGGCCACGGCCGAGCGCCTCGCCGCCCCGCACCCGCACGACGACGGCCGCCCGGGCGTGAACCCGGGCGGCCGTCGTCGTGGTCGCCGCACGCGGCCTGCTACCGCCCCGTACCCGCGGGGACGGGACGGCGGTCCAGGCGGAAGTCCTGCCGGACGGGGTGACCGTCCCTGGCCCGTACGCGGGCGACGGCGGCGAGCCGGTCGGGGCTGCTGGCGATGACGTTGACGAACTCGTCGGGCAGTCCGGCCGCGGCGTACTCGCCGTTCTCGTCGGTGATCGCGCGGACCAGCTCCCTGCCGTGGGTGCCGGTGACCGTGATGGCGACGCCGTGGACCGCCCGGCCGCCCTCGTCGGTGACCCGTCCCGTCAGGGTGGGCTGCTGCTGCCCCATGCGGTGCAGGTGCGGCGGCACGGCACTGGGCCGTGGCAGCTCGAAGGAGGGGTCCTCGACCGGGGGCTCGGACGGCGTGACGGCCGCCTGCGGCTCGTCGGCCGCCACCTCGGCCTCGGCCTCGGTACCGGCCTCGGTACCGTTCCCGGCCTCCTTGCGGGCCGCGCGCCGCTCCTTCCAGAGGCCGAGCGCGAGCAGCGCGGCACCGGCGACGATCCACGCGCACAGCACCAGCACGTGCCGCCACACGTCCTTGCCGTCGAAGTAGAACAGCCCGCGCAGCGCCTCGATGAGGTTGCCCATCGGCATGATCGGGTGGAGCGCCCTGAAGAAGCCCGGGACCATCTGGACGGGTATCGCGCCACCGCTGGAGGGCATGCTCAGCAGGACGAACAGCCCCATGGCCACGCCGGGGAAGAACTGCTTGAAGAACGGCACCAGACCCAAGGAGGTCTGCGCGACGGCCTGGGTCATCAGGAAGATCAGCGGAATGGCCAGCGGCTCGTTCGGGATGACGTCCATGCCGCGCGCCACGAAGAAGGCCACGACGCTCTCGACGGCTCCGACGGCCGCGAGCGTGAGCACCTTCTTGCGCCGCCCGAAGGTGGTGGCCCGCAGCAGCATCATCACGCTGATGTACGAGGGGATGGTGCAGGCGAGGACGACGTAGAACAGTCCGGTTCCCATGCCGTCGCCCGGCGCGGTGGGTGCGGCCTCGTGGACCTGGAGTTGCCCGCCGCTCTGCTGGGCGACGGAGGTGAAGGTCTTCTGGAGGACCGACTCCAGCGAGTAGCCGTCGGCCTTGGCGACGTAGAGCTGCGGCTGCTTGGCGTCGGGCACGTAGCCCGCGGTCGCCTCGCGCCCTGTGACGGCGTCGTGCGCCGCGTCGGCGTCGGCGACCTGGTGGATGTCGAAGGCGCCGGGGCTCTTGTGTTCGAGCGCCTGTTCCAGCTGCGGCGCGGTGGGCCCCGCCACGGCCACGTCCACGTGGTGGGGGACGGGGTTGTGGAAGGGCAGCAGGTAGCAGACGAGGAAGCCGGTGAAGAAGAACGCCGGGAACCAGAGCGTCTCCGCCAGGGTGCGCACGGTCGTGCGGAGCGCCGAGGGGCCGCCTCCGCTCTCCGGTTCCGCCTTGTGTTCCGCCATGGGCTGGGGTCCGCCTCCTCGTAAAAATATGTGGCATGGCCAATGATTAGCTACGCTAACAGAAAGGTGCAGCGCTGCAAAAATGCACTACTGTAGGAAGCGCCACAGGTGAGACCGCGGGTGGGACCGCGGGAGAGAACCGCAACCGGGAGAGCACGGGAGCACAGATGGCCGCCGAGACCGCCGAGACCGCCCACGGTCTCCGGGAGCGGAAGAAACTGGAGACCCGCTCGGCACTGCGCGCCGCCGCGGTGGCGATGTATCTGGAACGCGGCCCCGCCGCCGTCACCGTGCACGACATCTGCGAGGCCGCCGGGGTCTCCCCCCGCACCTTCTTCAACTACTTCGAGACCAAGGACGACGCGGTCTTCGACTGGGACAACAGGCTCACCGGCCACCTCGTCGACCTCCTGGCCGCACGGCCCGCAGCCGAGCCGCCCCTCACCGCCCTGCGCCAGACCCTGCGCACGGCGATCCCCGCACTGGTCGCCGACGCGGGCTGGCGCGAGCGCCGCAAGCTGCTGGGCGCCCATCCGGAACTGGTGCCCAAGCTGGTGCACAGCAACAGCCACATGGCCGAGGCGCTCTCCGACGCCGTCGCCGCCCGCACCGGGCTGCCCTCCGACGCCCTCTACCCGCGCCTCCTGGCGGGCGCCGGGATGACGGTGCTGCGCTCGGCCATCCGCGCCTGGGACCCGGAGTCCTCCGCCGAGGACCTGCTGGCCATGCTCGACTCCTGCTTCGACTCGCTGGCGGCCGGTCTGCCCGAGCCCACCGAGGGCGACCCGGCACGCTCTGCGCGCTGACCCCTCAGCCCCGCCGGCCCGTCACCGCCCGCCGAGCGCCTCCTCAAGGTCGTACCGTACGGGCTGCTCCAACTGCTCGTACGTGCACGAGCCCGGTTCGCGGTCGGGGCGCCAGCGCCGGAAGAGCACCGTGTGGCGGAAGCGCGCACCCTCCATATGGTCGTAGCCGACCTCGCACACCCGCTCGGGCCGCAGCGGCACCCAAGACAGGTCCTTGGTGCCGCTCCACCGGCTGGGCGCGCCCGGCATCCGGCCCTCCTCGTGCGCCGACGCGTCCTCCCAGCGGGCCCACGGGTGCTCACCCGGCCGGTCCATCCGCAGCGGCGCCAGCTCCCGCATCAGCTCACGCCTGCGCGCCGCGGTGAACGACGAGGAGGCGCCCACGTACTGCAGAGCGCCGGAGGCGTCGTAGAGCCCCAGCAGCAGCGAACCCAGCGCGTCGGCGCCGCTCTTGTGGGGGCGCAGCCCGGCCGGCACGCAGTCCGCGGTGCGCTCGTGCTTGACCTTGAGCATCACCCGCTCCCCCGGCCTGTACGGCAGCTCGGGCCGCTTGGCCACCACCCCGTCGAGCCCGGCGCCCTCGTAGTGCGCGAACCAGTCACCGGCCACCGCGCTGTCGTAGGTCACCGGCGCCAGGTACAGCGGCGGCCGTACCCCCTTGAGCGCGTTCTCCAGCATCGCGCGCCGCTCACTCAGCGGCCTGGGCATCGCGTCGGTGTCGTCGAGGGCCAGCAGGTCGAAGGCGACGAAGGAGACGGGCGTCTGCTCCGCCAGCAACCGCACCCGGGAGGCGGCCGGATGGATGCGCTGCTGGAGCGCCTCGAAGTCCAGCCGGGCGCCGAGCGGCAGCACGATCTCGCCGTCCAGCACGCAGCGGCGCGGCGCCCGCTCCCGTACCCCCTCGACCAGTTCGGGAAAGTAGCGCACCAGCGACTTGCCGGTACGGCTGATCAGCTCGACCTCGTCACCGTCCCGGAAGACCAGGCAGCGGAACCCGTCCCACTTGGCCTCGTACTGCATGCCCTCCGCCGCCTCGGGGATCGAGGCGACGGGCTTGGCGAGCATCGGTTTGACCGGTGGCAGGACAGGGAGCCGCATGGCTCCCATTGTCCGGGTCGGAGGCGAGCGACGCGCGCCGGACGGGCTCAGGCCTTGAGCCCGCCCACGAAGGCCGTCCACGCGGCCGGCGAGAACGCGAGCGGCCTGCGGGCGGTGTCCTTGGAGTCACGGACGGGGACGGCTCCGGCGTCGGCTATGAGGCCAGGGGCCCACTCGACGCAGTTGCCGCCCTCCCCACCGCTGAAGCTGGACTTGAACCAGACCGTGTCAGCGCTGGGTGTGCTGCTACTCATGGCTGCGTTCCTCCATCACGCTCTGAATCAGGTGCCGTGAGTGATCCGGTGAGAGCGCGTCCGCCCGGAGTCGTTCGTACCGGCTGCGAGCGTCCTTTACCCGCTCGGGCGAGTCAATCACACGACCGATGCCTTGCCCCTCGGAGTACAGGACGGACGGCTGATTCACGTCGTCGGGGAAGTCGAGCAACGTGAAGGGCGAGGACGCCGGGAGGGCGCCCGAAGAGAAGGGGAGCACCTGGATCGTGACGCACGGGTACTCCGACAGGAGTGTCAGGCGCCGGAGTTGAGCACGCATCACGCCGTCGCCTCCGACCCGCCGCCGCAGGGACGCCTCGTCCAGGACCAGCCAGAGAAGCGGCGGCTGGTCCTGCTCGTGCAGCTTGACGCGTTCCATCCGCAAGTCGACCTTTGCCGCGGTCTGTTCGGGAGTGTCGAGCGGCTGGCCCGACCTGAGCAGCGCCCGCGCGTACTCCCGCGTCTGCGCCCCGCCGAAGACGAGGTTGGTGCTGTAGTCGCAGATACCTGAGGCCTGTCGTTCCAGTTCGACGAAGGGGGCGAACCAGTCGGGGTGGTCGACGTTCATGAGCCGTCGGAGCGACTCGGCGAACAGGCCCCCGGTGCCGAACGCCCGGTCGCAGCCCTCCGCGAACTTCATCGAGGGGATGATCGTCCCCTTCTCGACCTTGCTGACGTAGCCCTCGGAGTATCCGGTGGCGGTCCCGAGGTGCTTCTGGGTGAGCCCTCTGGCGAGGCGGACGCGCTTCACGTCCTCGCCGAACGAGCGAGGCACACCGCCGTTCAAGTCCGGCGCCACTTTGCGCTTTCGCCCCACTCCCGACCAGCCCCTTTCATCTTCCCCTCGGAGCAGGGTCGTTGACGCCCCACTTGCCTGCCGACGTTCAAGCGGCGCCATCGTAGCCCGGCCCGTGTTGATCTGACCACAACGAGTAATCGACATGATCGGGTGGGATCGATGGAGCGAGTAGAGGCGCGTGGCTGCGAGGACTGCCAATGGTTCCGGACGCAGATCAACCGGGCCTACGGCGACGAGCGGGGCAAGGCTGATCTCGAGGCGTTGTACGGAGCGCACCTGCGCGCCAAACACGGCGACGACACACGCCGCCTGAGGGCGGTGTGACCATGTGGAGCGTCGGTCAGCGAGCTCGTGACAGGAAGTCGGGGAAGGACGGCGAGATCGTCCAGGTGACCCTTCCGTCGCCCGTGATCTACCGGCTCAGGCTGGACGATCCTCCGGGGGTCGTCGTCTACAGGTACGGCGACCAGTTGCTCCCCGTGAGCTCGTCAGGAGGTCTCGGCCGTCGCTGAGGGACAGGAACGGTCCCGGGCCGGGCGCTCGCCCGTGGCCAGGAAGGCGGTGGCGGCGTCCTTCACGCAGGTGTTGCTGCCGAACGGGTAGACACCGTGGCCGCCTTGGTCGGCGCTCACCATCCTGGCTCGTTCGCCGAGCGCGCCGCAGACTCAGAGCGCCTGCCGGCGGGGTGCCCGGGTCGCGTTCGTTTTGGACCATGAGCACGTTCGACGGGCCGCGGTCACTGATCTTCACCGGCTTCTCGATGCCCTTGCGCGGCCAGAACGCGCAGGGGTTGACGCTCCCCGTGGAACCGCCCAGCATCGGGTACCGCACCCGGTCGACCGCGGCCCCGGTCCGGTAGGCGTCCAGCTTTCGCGGCTAGGGGGTGTCTTCAATGGATCTTGGGTAGTGGATCATGGTCGGGTGATACGTCGCCATGAGCTGTCCGATGCCGAGTGGGAGTTCGTCCGACCGCTGCTGCCCGCTTCGCTGCGGGGCC
>NZ_QOIN01000021.1 GCF_003323715.1 Streptomyces diacarni | reverse complement strand
GTACCGGGCGGTGGCCAGCCGCTACGACAAGCGCGACTACATCTTCAACGGCACACTCGCCGTCACAGCGATCAACATCTGGCTCCGCGACACCGTCCAAGAGCCATCAGAAACGGCCTAGCGCTCCGAGCGGGGTTGCAGTCCGCGGCAACGCGCGTTGCGCTTCAACATGCCGGATCGAGCCGATCCCCTGGACGTCATGTCCGCCGCCCCGTGAGTCCTGCCTCCAGCCGAGGCAGTGGGCCGTATCGCGGGCATATCGAAAACCACATACGTTCCGGCAACAGTACGTCGCCTTGGCTGGAGGCATGACCCACAGCGAGACGCCCCGCATCACCGTGTACGGATGCGGCACGGACGAAGCCGCTCTGTTCCGCGGGCTGGCGCCCTGCTTCGGTGTGCAGTCGGCCCTCACCGACGCGCCAGTGTCCGAAGCCAATACCGAACTGGCCGTCGGCAGCCGGTGCATCAGCGTCGGCCACAAGACGCCCATCACTCACGCCACTCTGCGTGCGCTCGGCCGAGCCGGCGTGGGCTATGTCTCCACGCGGAGTATCGGTTACAACCACATCGACGTGGAATACGCGGAGAGCATCGGCGTATCTGTCGAAAACGTCTCCTACTCGCCGGACAGCGTGGCCGACTACACGCTGATGCTCATGCTGATGGCGCTACGGGATGCGAAAGCCATCGTCCGGCGCACCGACATGCATGATTACCGGCTGAGCGGTGTGCGCGGGAAGGAATTGCGCGATCTGACGGTCGGAGTGATCGGGTTGGGCCGCATCGGCGCGGCGGTCTTGGACCGGCTGCGGGGTTTCGGCTGCCGCGTCCTGGCCTGCGACAACCGTGCCGTTGACCGCACCGGTGCCGCCGTCGAGTGCGTTCCGCTCGATGCATTGCTGCGGCGGAGCGACCTGGTCACGCTGCATGTGCCGCTCACCGAGCAGACGTACCATCTGCTGGATCGGCAGCGCCTGGCAGGGATGAAGAACGGCGCGCTGATCGTCAATACCGCGCGTGGCGCGCTCATCGACACCGAGGCACTGGTGGAGCAGTTGGAAAGCGGCAGGCTGAGCGGCGCGGCACTGGATGTCGTCGAAGGCGAGGAGGGCATCTTCTACGCCGACTGCCGGAACAAACCCATGGAAAGCAAGGGCCTGTTGCGACTGCAGGAGCTGCCGAACGCGCTCATCAGTCCGCACACTGCCTACTACACGGACCACGCCCTGCGCGACACCGTGGAAAACTCTCTCACCAACTGCCTGACGTTCGAAAGCAGGAATCACCTCGGCTGAGCCGAAGGCCGGCATCATCTTTGGCGGCCGCTCCCAGGAGCTCCGCGTCTCCGCCATCGGCTGCGCCACCCTCGGGAGTATCCACGGCCGAGGTGGGCGCTTATCTCGTCCTGGGGCCGTCGGCAGCCTTCTGAGCGCAGCATGCTCCACGCCTCCGCATTTGCGCTGGAGCGCACTCCAACTCCTAGGTTCCGAAGCATGCGATACATCAAACTCGGAACGACCGGACTGGAAGTCTCCGCCATCACCCTCGGCTGCATGAGCTTCGGCGAGCCGGACCGGGGCGGCGAGCCCTGGTCGCTGGGCGCGGACGCCAGCCGGGGCATCATCAAGCAGGCACTCGAGGGCGGCGTCAACTTCCTCGACACAGCCAATGGGTACAGCGCCGGAAGCAGCGAGGAGATCGTCGGCCAGGCGGTCAAGGACTTCACCCGGCGCGAGGAGGTCGTTCTCTCCACCAAGGTCTGGATGCGGATGCGGCCCGGCCCGAACGGCGCCGGGTTGTCCCGCAAGGCGGTCTTCGCCGAGCTCGACGCCTCCCTGAAGCGGCTGGGGACCGACTACATCGACCTGTACCAGATCCACCGCTGGGACTACGACACCCCGATTGAGGAGACCCTCGAGGCGCTGCACGACGCGGTCAGGTCCGGGAAGGTCCGCTACATCGGAGCCTCTTCCATGTACGCCTGGCAGTTCGCCAAGGCCCTGTACCTGGCTGACCTGAACGGCTGGACCCGGTTCGTGTCGATGCAGGACCACTACAACCTCATCCACCGGGAAGCAGAGCGGGAGATGCTCCCGCTCTGCGCCGACCAGGGCATCGGCGTGATCCCGTGGAGCCCGCTGGCGCGGGGCAGGCTGACGCGGGCCCGGGACACCGCCACGGCGCGTGCCGAGACCGACGAGGGCGGCCAGATCCTCTACCGCGACGGGGACCAGGCAGTGGCCGAGCACGTTCACGAGATCGCGGGCAAGCGGGGTCTGTCCCCGGCCCAGGTCGCCCTGGCCTGGGTCATGCGCAACCCAGCGGTGACCTCGCCCATCGTCGGGGTCACCAAGCCGGCCCAGATGGCCGACGCGGTCGCTGCGGTGGACGTCGAACTCGACGAAGGCGAGGCTGCCTACCTGGAGGAGCCCTACCGGCCGCACGAAACCGCCTACCTGGAGGAGTCCTTCTCCAAGTCGCGCCCTGCGGCGGCCTCCCGGTAGTCCGGGCTGCCTCCGGCGCCTTCGACGAGTCCTCGGCCCCGGTTTTCACAGCCCTGTGGTCGCCCGGCGATGCGTGCGGGCGGTCGCGCGCAACCGCATGATCCGCGCGCTGCCCGTCAGCGCGGTGAGCAGGATGCCCCCACCGCGGCCGGCAGCATCGCGGCTTCCCATCACTTGGGTCGGCACCGGTGGATGGTGGAGAGAACCGTCTCGTGGCTCTCCGTCTGCCCGCGTCTCGACCGCCGCTACGAGGTCGAAGCCGACCACTTCCTCGCCTTGATCTCTGATCGGTATCGAACCATGTGACGTCGCCGGAATGTTCATTGGCGACGTAGAGGCGGGCGCCTCGTGGACCGAGGGGTCAGGGCTCGTGGCCCTATACCGCCGCACGGCACGCCGGCTATGAGCGTGGGGTTGCCAATGCCTCCCACGAGCTGCGTACCCCGCTGGCGATCTCCAAGACACTCATCGACGTCGCCCGCGCCGATCCGAACCACGACAGCGGCGAACTCGTCGACCGCCTGCACACCATCAACACCCGGGCCGTCGACCTCACCGAGGCGCTGCTCCTCCTCAGCCGGGTCAACCAGCGGTCCTTCACCCGCGAACACCTCGACCTGTCCCTCGTCGCGGAGGAAGCGGCCGAAACGCTGCACCCGCTCGCGGAAAAACACGGCGTCGCCTTGGAGACCAGCGGCGACATCGCCCCCACGACCGGTTCGCCCGCGCTTCTGCTGCAACTCACCACGAACCTCGTACACAACGCGATCGTCCACAACCTGGCGCAGCGGGGCACCGTCTGGGTCCACACCGGTGTCCGCCGCGAGACCGCGGTGCTCACCGTCGAGAACACCGGCGAGCAGCTCACCCCCCAGCTGGTCGCGACCCTCACCGAACCCTTCCAGCGCGGCACCGAGCGCATCCACACCGACCAGGCAGGCAGCGGCCTGGGCCTGGGCCTGGCCATCGTCAAGACCATCACCAAGACACACGACGGCACCCTCACGCTCATCCCACGCCCTGCCGGCGGGCTCCGCATCACGGTGGAATTGCCCGCGGCATCGGAGGGTGAGCCGCCACGGCTTTCCTCCTCGGGGCGATCTTGCGGGTTCCGACAGGCACCATGCGCGTGCGCTCGAGCGTGCTGGAGATGCCGACGAACCGGCCCGTGACAGGCTGCCCATTCCGGGCTTTCACGCCCTGGCCCCAGAGCGTGCCGTATCTTCGCTGCACGCAGAACCTACGGCCTGCGAGCACTCAGGCGTTCGCGCTGACTCGTGCTTGCTGGTGCCGCGGAGTGACGTCGTACCTGATCAGAGTACGTGTACCCGTCCGCAGGGTTCGCTTCGATGTCGCTCTGCCCGAAAGCGTCCGTCCAACCGCCGTCCAGTCATGCCGCAGGTGTCATGACCACGAGCGTTGTCACCAGTGGGCGGCGGAGCGTGATCAGGCATGCGGCGCGCCACCGTCCACCGCCAGGCGCGTGAGCCACTCACGCAGCAGGCGCTGCTCGGCATCGCTCAGGACATCGGCGTCGTCGGGGAGGGCGGCACGCAGCGCGCGGGCCGCTGCGGCGGGACCGGACTCCGCGGCGGGGACCGCCGGCTCGGCGCGGGTGACGGCCGCGACCATGGACTCACGCAAGACGGTCAACAGCGCCGGATTGCGGCGGTCCGCGGGGGCGGAGTGCCAGGTGGCGACCGCGCCCTGGCCGGTCGCCTGGATGATCTGGGCGGCCAGTTCCTCGTCGACCCGCAGCCACCCCCCGGCCGCCAGCCGACGCACCCGCCCGTGAAGGATCTCCAGACCCGCGCGGTGTGCCACGTCCGATCCCCGACCGGTGGCCCGGTTCATCACCGCGAACAACTCGGGGCGGGAGACCCCGAACTCGACCACCATGTCCCAGCCGCGGCGCAGCTCCTCCACCGGGTCCTGCGGGGCGGGGTCGAGTTGCGCGCGTTTCCTCTCCAGGAACTGCGCGTACCCGTGTTCGGCGACGGCCTCGAGGAGCCCCTCCTTGTCGCCGAAGAGGCGGTAGATCGCCGGCGGCTGCATTCCGGCCGCGGCGGCGACCGCGCGGGTGCTCACCGCGTCAGGGCCGCCGTTCTCCAGCAGCTCGACGGCCGCCTCGACGATGCGGCGCTGAGGGCTGTCGGTGGAGTCGCGCGTAGCCATGAACCGATGGTACCGAGCATCGGTACCACCGGCATTTCCAGTGTTACCGTTGGAATGATTCCACTGGAACTAGCCGTCGGGAGAACCAATGCTCATCGTGACCGGAGCCACCGGAAAACTCGGCCGCCGCACCGTCGAGCGCCTCCTGGAGCGCGTCCCCGCCGACCGCGTCGGCGTCAGCGTCCGCGACCCCCGCAAGGCCCAGGACCTCGCCGACCGCGGCGTCCGCGTCCGGCAGGGCAGCTTCGACGACCCCGCCTCGCTCGTACACTCCTTCGAAGGCGCCGAGCAACTGCTCCTCGTCTCCCTCGACCGCACGGGCCAGGAGTGCGTCGCCGGCCACCGCACCGCCATCGACGCCGCTGTGCAGGCCGGCGTCGGACGCATCCTCTACACCAGCCAGATGGGCGCCGCCCACGACGCTCGGTTCCAGGCATGCCGCGACCACGCCCAGACCGAGGACCTGCTGCGCGCCACCGGCCTGCGCTGGACCGCGCTGCGCAACGGCTTCTACGCCTCCAGTGCCCTGCAGTTCCTGGAGTCCGCCCGCCACACCGGCGACATCGCCCTCCCCGCCGACGGCCCCGTCGCCTGGACCGGCCACGACGACCTCGCCGAGGCCACCGCGGCGATCCTCGCCGAGGAGGCGCGCTTCGAGGGGCCCACCCCGCCACTCACCGGCCCGGCGGCGCTCGACTTCGACGCCCTCGCCGAGATCGCGTCCCAGACCACCGGACGGCCCTTCACCCGCACCATCGTCCCCGACGACGCCTTCCGCGAGCAGGTCCTGGCGCACGGCGCCCCGGCCCCGATCGTCGACCTGATGCTGAGCATCTTCGCCGCGGCGCGGAACGGCGAGTTCACCGCCGTCGACTCGACGCTGGCCGAGTTGATCGGGCACGAGCCCGCCACCTTCCGCACCCAGTTGGAGCGTGCCTGGGCCGAATAGATCCAGTGGGGCGCGCAGACGGCCCCCGCCTGACTCACCGCCCACAAAGGCTCGTCCTCTGTCGCCCGAGGACGTCGATCACCAGACCGGCGCCCTCGGGCACAGCCTCGTAGACGACTTCCCCCACACCTACACCTGCCACCGATGCCACACCGTCCACGGCACGGCCGGTTCAGTCCCGCCCAGGGGTCGCCGTCAGGAAACCTCAGGCACGCTCGTGACGGACCTCCAGGGACGGACGATGGTGACTTCCCAGGTCTGCGACCTGGGAAGTCACCATCGTCCGTCAGCTGAGCATGTTCCGTGATCAGGCAGCCGTCCCGGAGGTGGCGGCGGAGCGGATCCGGCGCCGGGTGTGGAAGTGTCCACGCCGCTTCGCCAGGCGCAGGAACACGATGGTGGGGATGGAGCACACGAAGATGGCAACAACACTGGCCTCGGGGCCGACGCTGCCACCGGTGAGCGCATCGGAGCCGGACAGCACTCCGTGGAGCAGGCCGGTCTGGCCGTTCGCGTTGCCCGAAACACCCACACCGAAGATGCCGCCCTCGGCGAAATTCCAGCCCAGGTGCAGGCCGATGGGCAGCCACAGGGTTCGGGTAGCCACATAAGCGGCGCCGAGCATCAGGCCCGCCTCGATGGCGATGGCCAGCGCACCCCACACCGTGGTGTGGGCGTTGACCAGGTGGATCGCCCCGAACAGCAGACCCGAAGTGATCAACGCGCCCCATGTGCCGGTGAGTTCCTCCAACAGGCGGAAGACGACGCCGCGGAAGAGGAGTTCTTCGGTGAGCGCGACTCCCGCCATCGTCGCGAAGACGGCCAGAGCACCACTGACGGACACCCCGCCCTCGGTGCCGTAGCTCCCGAACAGGGCAATCACCACGAGGGTGAAGGCGAAGAGGACGACACCGACGAGGGTACCGTCACGCAATGTCGCGCCGGCCACGGAAGGATCCAGTTCCGACACCGGCCGCTGCTCCAGCAGCCGTACGCTCTTCGTGTAGAGCACGAGCGCGCCCAAGACGACGACCGCGCCGGCCGGCACGGCCAGGACCGCGCTGCCCCCCGCCATCGCGCGTATCCCGGCAGCGAGGGCGATCACCACCAGAAACAGAGCGGCCATCACCACCAGCCTCACCCAAGCGGACCGCACCCGGCGCGACGGCCCGGTGAACGGGACCTGGGAGAACAGGTTCTTCAACGACCTCAGTGACTGCGCGTTCCTGAACGACATGCCAATCCTCTTCTGCCGACGCCGGCGGCCGGTCGCCGCCGCGTTGACAGGAACGCTATGGGCGCGGGCTGCCGCGCATCGTCGCCCTGTGGTGGACATCCGGGATAGCTCTCATGGGGGATGCCGGGGCGGGCCGGACGCATGCCGAGCCGGTCAGCCGGCGACGGTGACCAGGCCTATTCGGTGGGCCAACACCACCGCCTGGACACGGTCACGCAGATCGAGCTTGGTCAGGATGCGGGACACGTAGGTCTTGACCGTCTCGCGGCTGATGACCATCCGTTCGGCGATCTCGGCGTTCGACAGACCTTCGGCGACGAGTTTCAGGACCTCGGTCTCGCGAGGCGTCAAAGCGGACAGCGCCTCTGTCGCGGCAGGCTTACGGGGTTGACTGATCCGGTCCGCGAACCTGCCGACGAGTTGCCGGGTGACAGCGGGAGCCAGTAGGGACTCACCCGCGGCGATCGTCCGGACCCCGTGCACCAAGGCGGATGGCGGTGAATCCTTGAGCAGGAACCCACTCGCACCGGCCCGCAGGGCCTCGTACACGTATTCGTCCACATTGAAGGTCGTGACCACCAGGACCTTCATCGGCGCTGCGACGTCAGGACCGGCCAGCAGCCGCGTCGCCTCGATCCCGTCCAGGCCGGGCATCCGGATGTCCATCACCACCACATCGGGACACAGCCACCTGGCGGTCTCCACCGCCGACCTGCCGTCCCCTGCTTCCCCCACCACCTCAAGATCCCGTTGTGCCGAGAAGATGGTGACGTAGCCGGCACGCACGAGCTCCTGGTCCTCACACACCAGAACCCGGGTCGGCGCTCCCGAACCGGATTCGGGTCTGAGCTCGCTCACGCCTGCTCCCCCGAAGCCATCGAGGCACCGGCACCGCATCCGCCGTGCCGCGGACTGCCGGCCGTCGGCCCGGCACCGAAGAACGCCCTCACCCGATCGGGCATCCCGACCACAGCACGCCCGACTCCAGGGCCAGTAGGCGCGAACCGGGTGGAAGTCGCCGCGGCGGGGGCGCCTTCCATGGTCACGCCGGTCTCCGTCTTCTGGTGACTGACGTGCCGACGGACAGGCGTCCGATGTACCGGAGCGTGGTCGCACACGTTGATCAGCGTCCTCCACACCAGACGGAATGCGGTCAATTCCACCGCCGAGCCATAGGCCACCACTCTCCCTCATGCTCTCCTCCATTACCAGCGGAAGCAGTCCCTGACCTTCGTGGACGTTCACGCCGGAGCCGCAGGGGCGAAGGGGTAACCCCTGCGCGTCCAAGCGGACATGGCGTTCACTGCTCTCCTTGCCCCGGCCGACCGGGCGTCACCTCCGTGCGATGTCGAACGGCACCGCACGCCACCAGGTCAATCACTCCCAGGCCGAGCGGAGCCGTCAGGCCCGCGAGCACTCCCGCCCCTGGCTCACGCATCGCTCGCGGTCGCGCTCAGCAGCCGAGCGGATGGCCTTGAGGCGGTCCCCACGTGGCCAGATGCCGTGCACGAACTGAGGGATCGCCCAGGCAGCCCGCCGCAGGGAGCCGTCGCTGTCTTCGTTCCATGGCCCCGGTACGCAGGCGCCTCGGATCGGCGCGACACGAAAGCTACGCGGCCGAACCGGCACGGATCGTCACCGCGCAGTGGGCACTTTCCGGGGGACGACACCCACGCGCGGTACCCGGAAGTGTCCACTCACGGGGGATGCCGACGGCACCGCTCGCGAATACCTTCGACGGGCACCTGTCCGTGTCCTCCCCTACCGTGGCCGCCTGTACCGCGTCACGGCCCAACCCGTAGGAACACCAGTGAGAGCCGTGAAATCCGAGAACACCGACAGCACGCCGTCTCCGGAACCGGACACCACAGCCGGCTCACCCGGTCCGACCGCGCCCCGCGGCCTCGCCTTCCTCTCGCGCGCGGCGGCGGCATGCACCGGGTCGTGGCGGACCTTGACCGCGTGGTGGGGCGGGCGCCCGCGTGACGCGCGGGACCGGGAACTGGCGCTCGTGATCACCGTGCTCTCCTTCGTCGAACCGCTGGCGGGCATCGGCGCGCAGTTCGGCAACCTGTCACCCCGGCACGCACCCGCGCTCGCGATCCTGCTGACGCTCGGACAGACACTGCCGCTGGCCCTGCGCACCAGCCGCCCCGCGCTCTGCCTCCTGCTCGTGAGCCTCTGCTTCGGAGTGCACCAGTCGCTGGGGTTGCCGCAGACGTTCGGCAGTATGGGGCTCTACCTCGCGTTGTACTCGGTGGGCGCGCACGCGGAGCGCGGACGGCGGTTGCTCATAGCGCCCACCGTGGTGGGGTACGCCGTTTTCTGCGTCGTCCTGCACGCGCTCGGATCGCCGCAGCAACTGCCGGACTACGCCGTCATCGGACTCGTGCTGGCCACCGTCTGGGCCGCAGGCAGCGTCGTCCGGGGCCGCCGGGCGACCGAGGCCGAGCGGCGGCGCCTCACAGCGTTGGCCGCCACAGCGGCGGAACGGAGCCGCTTGGCACAGGAGTTGCACGACGTGGTCACCCACCATGTGACGGCGATGGTGGTGCAGTCCGACGCCGCGCCGTTCCTCGTCACCTCCCCGGAACGGGTAACCGAGGCGCTCGCCGCCATCAGCGGGACCGGGCGGCGCGCGCTGGCCGAACTCCGGTACCTGCTCGGTGTGCTGGAGGCCACGGGCGAGTCCGCGTCGGACGAGTCCACATCGGGCAGACGCGCACCTGCCGGAGGGGATTTGCGCGACCTGGTCAACCAGACCCGCATGAGCGGCCAGCCCGCTGAACTGGTGGAAAAAGGCGAACGAGTACCACTGCCGGCCGGCGCGGGCCTGTCCGTGTACCGGCTCGTCCAGGAATCGCTCACCAACGCCGTGAAGTATGCACCCGGGCGGCCCACCCGCATCACGGTCGGCTACAGCGGCGACCACGTCGAGGTCGAGGTCGCCAACGAGGGCCCCGATCGGGGGGACGCCCCCTGTGACGACTCACCCGCGGCGCCCAGGCCGGGACACGTGTCCGGAGGCCGGGGCCTGGGCGGGCTCCGGACACGTGTCGACATGCTCGGCGGTGAATTCGCCGCGGGCCCGCGCGCCGACGGGGGCTTCTGCGTCCGCGCCCGTATCCCCATCAGAGGCGGTAGGTAACCCGTGCACCTTCTTCCCGTACCCGATACTGCTCACCGATCCGCACCCCGCACCGCGGCGGAACGCTCAGCTCAGGGCCCCGTACAGCGCGGCGAATCCGGCAAGCAAACCGACGACCACCAGCACCACGAGGACCGCGTACAGCAGGCACACCCACCCTGTCGCGAGCGCGGCGAGCGCCAACCAACGGCCGGGCAGGCCCTGCCGCTTGGCACGCCGACGCGCCACATGGCCCGCGACGATCGCGGTCAGCGCGGCCAGCGTCACGAAGACGAACCAGCCGATCGTCGCCGGGAGGTAGAAGCTCACGCCCGACGCCCACAGGCTGCCGCTCGCCACGATGACCGCCGCAAGGGCAGCCCCCACGCTGACCCCGGCGGCCCGGTTCTCCGGCTCCGTCCGTACCTCTGTTTCCCCCGTCTCGATCACAGCGGAGAGCTTAACAACGCGGGCTGGCAGCCGAGGTGTACGCCCGATCAGGCGCGCTCACGTAGACGTCGCCCAGATCGTCGGCTGCTTGCGCGTATCGGCCCAGGTCGCCGGCAAGGTGAGAGTGTCGGCGCTGGGCGTACCGGGATCCGCGGTGTAGGTGGGGAGGGAGACGTGCGGGTCGCCGGGGAGCGCGAAGCCGTCGTACGCGAGGTCCATCGTTCCGACGGCCGGGTGGTTGACGACCTTGCGTCCGCGCGAGTGGCGGTGCACGTGGTGCTCGGCCCAGCGGGTGCTGAAGTCCGTGCTAGGGGTGAAGAGTTCGCCGATGAGTCCGATCACCTGCTTGTCCAGCGGGTCACGCCCGGCGGTCGCGCGGAGTACCGCGACCAGCAGGCCCTTCGCCTCGTCGAGGTCGGCGTGGAAATGCTCCGCGCGCGGGTCGACGAAGACGTACCTGGCGACGTTCGGTGGCTGCTGGGCCGTGTTGTGATCGCCTTCACGTCCGTCCCGGGCCCTCAGTGGCTGCCGGTCAGTTGTCCTGCCAGGCGGCGGCGCATGTCGGCGCTGGGTTCGTTCAGGCCGATGAGGGTGACCTTCTTGCCGCGCTCCGCGTACTTCGTCTCCACCGCGTCCAGCGCGGCCACGGAGGAGGCGTCCCAGATGTGCGCGTCGGAGAGGTCGATGACGACGTCGTCCGGGTCACCCTTGTAGTCGAACTGGTAGACGAGGTCGTTGGAGGAGGCGAAGAACAGTTCGCCGGTGACGGCGTAGACGACCTGCTTGCCCTCCGGGTCGACGACGCCGGAGACCTCGGCGAGGTGGGCGACGCGCCTGGCGAAGATCACCATGGCGGTGACCGAGCCGACGACGACGCCGATGGCGAGGTTGTGGGTCCCGACCACGACGACGACCGTGATCACCATGACCGCGATCTCGCCCACCGGCATCCGCCTGAGCGTCTTCGGCTGGATGGAGTGCCAGTCGAACGTGCCGACGGAGACCAGGATCATGACGGCGACGAGGGCGGCCATCGGGATGTCGGAGACGACGGGGCCGAAGGCGATGCACAGGACGAGGAGGAAGGCGCCGGCCAGGAAGGTGGACAGGCGGGTACGCGCGCCGGACGTCTTCACGTTGATCATGGTCTGGCCGATCATGGCGCAGCCGCCCATGCCGCCGAAGAAGCCGGTGACGATGTTGGCGATGCCCTGCCCGATCGACTCGCGGGTCTTGTTGGAGTGCGTATCGGTGATGTCGTCGACCAGCTTGGCCGTCATCAGCGACTCCATGAGCCCGACCAGCGCGAAGGCGAGCGCGTAAGGGGCGATGACGGTCAGCGTGTGCAGGGTGAACGGCACGTCCGGGAGGCCGGGGACCGGCAGGGAGCTGGGGAGCTTGCCCTTGTCGCCCACGGTCGGGACGGCGATGCCCGCCGCGAGGGTGACGACGGTGAGGACGATGATCGAGACCAGGGGTGCCGGAACGACCTTGGTGACCTTCGGGAAGAGGATCATCAGCACCAGGCCCGCGGCGAGCAGCGGGTAGACCGGCCACGGCACGTCGCTCATCTCCGGCACCTGCGCCATGAAGATCATGATGGCCAGCGCGTTGACGAACCCCACCATGACGCTGCGCGGAACGAAACGCATCAGCTTGGCGACGCCGAGCGAGCCGAGGATCACCTGGAAGGCGCCGCCGAGGAGGACGGTGGCGATCAGATAGCCGAGCCCGTACTCGTGGTTGAGCGGCGCCACGACGAGAGCGACCGCCCCCGTCGCCGCCGAGATCATGGCCTTGCGGCCGCCGACGAAGGAGATCACCACGGCCATGGTGCAGGCCGCGTACAGGCCGACCTTCGGATCGACCCCGGCGATGATCGAGAAGGAGATCGCCTCGGGGATCAGCGCGAGGGCGACCACCAGACCGCCCAGTACCTCGGTGCGCAACACCCGGGGAGAGGCGAGCCATTCGGGCTTGGACAGGCGCAGCTTGGAGGCCGCGGACAGCGGTGAGGACATGCAACCGTTTCTGCTCAGGCGTGACGTCCATGCCGCGGACGCACACGCGCCGTACTGGTTCCGTGAGGAGTGGAACCGCCTCGGCAGCCAGGCCGCCCCCGGGGCCTGCCGGGCCGGGCCGGCAAGGCCTGACCGGGCCGGGCCGGAAACCGGGCGGTTGCCGATCGGGCATCATTGCCCGGAAGACCTGGTGCCGCCGGGGCCAGGTCGGGGGCCCCGCTGCGGCGGGATCGCCTCTGCCATGTGCTGGACAGCGGAGGCGCAACGCCAAAACTCTACCCTGACGTAAGGGAAGAGTGCGACTGGTGATCCGGGAATCAGAGGCGGAAACGGCACCGGGATCCTGTGAGGCGCCTCACGGCTCCAGGGCCTCATGGCACGTTCGAACCCAGGCGGACGACAGAAGGAGAAGACAGGGCGATGGGTGAGCGGCAGATGCAGATCGGCGAGGTCGCCGAGCGGACCGGCTTGTCGCTGCGCACCATCCGCCACTACGAGGAAGTCGACCTCGTCGTCCCCTCCGCCCGGAGCAAGGGCGGCTTCCGGCTCTACACGGAGGCCGACGTGGAGCGTCTGATGGTCATTCGACGGATGAAGCCGCTGGACTTCTCCCTGGAGGAGATGCGCGACCTCCTCCAGATCACCGGCCGGATCGCCGCCACGCAGGATCCGCCCTCGGACGAGGAGCGGGAGCGGCTCAGGGAGCGCCTCGACGCCTACCGCAAGGTGGCCGACGCGCGGTGCGAGACCCTGCGGGCCCGGCTGGAGATGGCCCAGGACTTCGCCGCGACACTGCGCCACCGGCTGGGAGCAGGCGGCTGACGCGTGGCGAAGCGCTGACAGCGCTGCCCCGAGGCCGGGACGCCGTACCGCCGGCGCCCGGCGACGCTCCGGTGGCCTTCCCGGTCGGGGTCAGGCCTCGCACCCGGCGGAACGGCTCAGCCGCCGGCCACATCCGCCAGGCGCTGCGCCGCCACGGAGGTGACGGATTCGTCACCCAGGCTGCTCGTGGAGATGCGGGAGAACGACGCGGTCATTCCGTCGTCCAGGGAATGGCGAGATCCGCGCAGCTCAGCGCTCAGACTCGATCACGATCTCATGAAGTCAGCACGTGGAGGGGGTGGATGCTGCCCGGAAGCGTTGACTGGATCGTACTCGGTGGCGGGCGAGCGCTCACCCGCCACCGGCGCATCCCCTCGGCCGAGGGCGGCCGCCCTCTCCTCGACACTGCCCGCCTTCCTGCCCCTGCTCGCCCCCACTCGCGCATGGTATGGCTCGGGGGGAGTGGGGTCAGGCGCTGTGGGGGCCGGGTGCCGCGCTGCCCGTGTACGCGTTGAGCTCCGAGACGAGCCGGGTCAGATCCGGGTCGGCGTCGAAGCGGCGCTGGTGCAGGGCGGCGATCTGCCGACCGGCCTCGGGGTCCGTGTCGTCCGTGATGTCGAACGACACGAACTTGTCCACCAGCGGCAGACCGATCTCGTCGGTGCGGCGGTGGGCCGGGTGCATCAAGTACTCCTGGTAGCCGTCGAGATCGTCCAGCTGGAAGGTGGCACCCCACTCGTACGCACCGCCGTGGTCGCGGCCGACGAGGAACGACCGTACGGAGGGGATGACCTCGCCCTGGTGGCGCAGACTGGCCAGGGCCTCTTCGAGCTGGTGCGGCGCGGTGCCGGGCTTGATGGTGAAGCGGACGCAGTGGTGGATCATCAGGGTTGTTCCTTTCGGTTGTGTACGTCGGCCGGTTGTTCGGGTGGGTGGGTGCGGTTCCGCCGTCGTCTGTGATCCCGGGTTCCGGATTTCGGGTTTCGGGTTTCGGGGCCGTGTGTGATTGACCACTCACTCCTGTGGCCGAAAATAGAGCCGCGGAGTGCGGCGAGCCATGGCATCCGGGACGGCCGGGGGGCCGGCGGAGCCAGCCAGGGCCGGTCGGCCGGCCGCGACACCGCGGTCGGCCCCCTTTCCCGCCGGCGTCGGCCCTCAGTAGTGGCGGAGCCCCTCGGACAGTGTGCGCGCCCATGGTGCATCGACCTCGTGCGCGTCCGTGGCGACGACGAGATGACAGAGCATGCCCACGGCGAAGAAGCGCTGGACGTCGCCCTCCGGCGCGCCGGAGACACCTCGCACGTACTCGACCAGCCGCGCGTAGCCGGTGCGCACCACCTCGCGAATGGCCGGCTCGGCCGCGGCCGCGCACTGGGCGTGCAACTGGAGCAGCAACAGGTCGCGGTCCGCGATGAGCTGGGCGTACGCGTCGCCCATCGCGTCCAGGACCTCCTTCGGCGCGCTCCCCCGCGCGGTGGTGGCTCCGTCGCCGAGGCTCTCGCGGATACGGGCGAAGCAGTGCTCCACCACCGCGACGAACAGGGCCTCCTTGTCGGGGAAGAGCCGGTAGACGTAGGCCTGCGAGATGCCGGCGCGCTTCGCCACGTCCGTGGTCGTGGTGCCGAAGTACCCCCGGTCGGCGAAGGCACTGACTGCCGTCCGGAGGACGGTCCTCCGCCGTTCGTCGGCGGTCGAGAGCTGTCGCTGAGGCGCGGAAGTGGACATGTGAGTAATAAACCACTCACACACAGGGCTGTCAACCGCTCCGTCGGCAGCACCGGCTTCGCTCACGTCAGGTGGTGGCCAGCAGCCAGTCCTCCCCGCTGGACGGGCGGAGACCGTCGGTGCGCCCGGTGAAGTAGCGCTCGGCGAGCGAGGCTCCCGACAGGTGCCGCGCCTGCGCGAGGCCCGCCTCGCGGGCCAGTGCGAGCATCTCGGGCGGGGTGTAGAAGCTGACGAACGGCGTCCCCGAAGCCTGAGCCCCCTCTTCGCTCGTCCGGAGGCCCGGGCGGTCGTCGCCGTCGAGCAGGTCGACCGGCAGCATGAAGGTCATGGCGAGCGTCGAGCCGGGCGCGAGTCCGGCGACCCGGCGCAGGGTGGCCGAGGTCGTGTCCTTGGCGAGGTAGACGGTGACGCCCGTGGAGACGACGACCGCCGGGCTGGAGGCGTCGAAGCCGGCCGCGACCAGTTTGTCCAGCCAGTCCTCGCTCGCCTCGAAGTCGACCGGCACCAGGTGCAGCCGGTCGGGGACGCCGTAGCCCAGTTCGGCCAGGCGGCGGCGCTTCCATGCCTGGGTGCCGGGCTGGTCGATCTCGAAGATCCGCAGGCGGGCGGCGAGTTTTGGCCTGCGCTGCGCGAAGGTGTCGAGGCCCGCCCCCAGGACGACGTACTGGGTCACGCCCCGGTCGGCCTGCTCGGCGACCAGGTCCTCGACGAAGCGGGCGCGCGCCACGATGGAGGCCCGGAATCCGCTGGTGGCCTGCGGATCCATGTCAGGACGGGCACGCCAGTCAGCTCCGGGAGCCGCCAACCGCAGGCCGATCTCGTCCTCGACCACATGCGGGGGCGCGTCGACCCGCAGGTGCAGCGCCCGCCAGAGCGCGGTCCGCACCGCGGTGTTGTCGGGCACCTGCGTCAGCTCGTGCACCATCCGGTTCCTCCTCCTGCCGAAGCCTCACCACGCGTGCGCTTCCGTCTGTCGTGCGGTCTTCCTCCGTGCTGTACCGATGCGCCGTGCTCCGCGCTCAGTCGCCGTCGAGGTCCACCCTGACCGTCAGCAGCCGCGTGCCCACCGCGCGGACCACGGCGCTGTTGAGCAGCGGCAGGGATCGGAGCCGGGCGCGCGCGTCGTCGTCCGGGAGGGGGTGGGCCGTACCCGGATACCAGCGGCCCCGCACCCTGACCCGGACGCGCGGATCGGCCCGGATGTTGCGGACGTACTGCGCCACCTCGCCGTGCTCGGCCACCAGCCAGAACCGGTCACCCATCCGGCGCCCGCCGAGCGGCGTACGGCGCGGGCGGCCCGAGACGCGGCCCGTGGTCTCCAGGAGCACCTGCCCCGGCAGCCGCGTGGTGAGGGGATTGACGACATACCGTTGGAGCGCCGTGACGGCGCGGAACTTCCGTCCCCCGCCGCGGCCTTGCGCGTTCGCCATGCTGTCCCTGCCCGCCCTTCCGCCGCCATCCGTCCTGAGATGAGCGGCCCCGCCGCGCTGCCGGCGGGGCCTTCCGTCCACACGCAGCCAGCATGATGGATACGGATACGACGAGTCTCGCACCGGGCACTGACAACGGCCCGCAGAAGCCGGGGCGCCCTCAGGGTCCGCGGCGGGAAGCTGTGGCCCGGCCTCCGGGCCGCGTCGCTCCGGGCACCCCTGCGTGCCGCCTCAGGAGTGCCCCTCCGCCAGTTGGAAGAGTTCCGCCCACTGCGGGGCCGTCAGTGACTTGGGGAGGGCCGAGGCGGACAGGCCCTGGCGGCGCAGCCACGGGACGATCCGCCGCCGGGGCAGGCCGCGTGCGGCGAGCGGCAGGATCTCGGCCAGGCCGCGGCCCCGGCCGGTGAAGACCCGGTGGACGAAGTCCTGGTACCGGCGGCGCGTACCGGCCGCCAGCAGCGGCTCGGGGCGGCGGGTGACGGTCACCAGGCCTCCGTCGACTCCCGGCCTGGGGCTGAAGGCCCCCGCGGGAACGCGCTCGACCAGCCGGAACTCGTACCAGGGCCACCACTGGGCCGTCATCATCGTCGCCCCGCCCACGCCCGCGCGCCGCCGCGCGACCTCCCACTGGACGAGGAGGACGGCGTCCGTCCAGCCGGGTGCGTGCAGGATGTGGCGGAACATGGCGGTGGTCCGGTGGAAGGGGAGGTTGCCGACCAGGACGTGCGGGGTGCGGGGAGCCTTCCAGCGCAGGAAGTCGGCCTGGCGCACGGCGGTGGTGTCCGTCACCCGCCGGCGGAGCCGGGCGGCCGTGCGGGCGTCCACCTCCAGGACGGTCAGCGGCCGGCCGAGCCGCTCCAGCGGCACCGTCAGCGCGCCGTCGCCGCCGCCGATCTCGATGACCGGTCCCCGGGTGCGGGCGATGAGGGCGACGATCCGGCGGATCGTCGCGGGGTCGGTGAGGAAGTTCTGGCCGAGCTCGTGGCGGCCGTCGTGGAAGGTCGTGTGTCGTGTGCTGTGCCTGGGCACGGGAACTCCGCGGCTTCGGAAGGGAAGCCGGGCAGCACGAAGAGCCGCCCGGCGCTGACGCGCTGGAGCGGCGGAGCTTCTCGCAGAGAGACGGCCGCCGCTACGGGCGGCGGAGGCGCGTCATGGCGGCGCACGCGGCGCAGGAGCAGGCCGCGAAGGCGCAGGAGCAGGCACTCATGGCGCGCACTCTAGGCGGCGCGCTCGTCAGCGCCAACCGAATTACCCGGCCGGGTAGGGCCGGGGCGTGCTATTGCCGTGTCCGGCAGGGCACACGGGAAGGGCGCGGCTCCCACGTCGGCCGCGCCCTTCGTCCGTGGTGGCTGCCTGGCGGAGCAGCCTGGCCCGCACGGGCCGAGCGTCCTCACATGGCGAACATGCGGCCCATGCTCTGCGGGCTCAGGAGGCTTCCCGTCTCGGTGCCGTCGACGGGGCGCACGGTCTCGCGCATGTCCTGCGGCCGCCCCTGCCCTTCCCCGTCCACCCGGCCCTGCTGCTGCGGCCTGGCCTGTTGCGGCCTGGTCTGCTCGACCTGCTGAGGCCCGGCCTGCTCGGGCCGGGTCTGGTCCGGCCCGCCCGGCTGCTGGGGTCCGGCCTGCTCCCGGCCGCTCTGCTGCTCAGGCGCCATCGGCCGCTGGGGCCCCAGCTGTTGCCGGGGGCCACTCGGCTGCTGGGGCCGCATCTCCTGCTGGGGCTCCGTCTGCTGCTGCGGCCCGCTCTGGTGCTGCGGTCGCGTCTCTTGCTGAGGCCCACTCTGCTCGTGCGGCCGCAGCCCGTGGGAGTGGGGGGCGCCGTTGCCGTGGTCGCGGCCGCCCTCGTGTGCGGGGCAGGCGGCGGCCGTTCCCGCCGCGGCGAGCAGTGCGGTGGCGGTCAGTGCGGCGGTGGCGAGCGCGGTGCGCTTGAGCATGGGGTGCCTTTCTCGTGCGCGGCGGCCAGACCCGGTGACGGGGCGTGGCGTCCACCCGGACGGGCGGATGCGGACACGTGCGGGGCTGCCCGGGGCGCGGTGGGGCCATTCGGGATGTATGCGCACTTCACTCGATATACCGGCGCCGAGGTGAGGCGTGCTGACGCCCCCGGGTCCGGGAGCCGAGGGCGTGGGGACCCGGAGGAGGTGCGGGGCGTTGGCCTGGGCTGCACGCTGGGGGTATGACTCCACCGATCGTCGTACACCCTCCGTCCACCACCGGGGGACGGAAGGTGACCGCCCACGCGGAGAGCCTCGGGTTCGCGCACCGGCCCGAAGACGTGGTCGAGTTCCTGCGCCGCGCCGGGCTCGACCCCGCCGACATCCAGCTCGACGACCCGAACCTGATCGAGTGGCGCGGCGGCGGCCCCGACGTGTGGGAGTGAGCGCGGCGGCGGCCCGGGCACGTGTGGGAGTAAGCGGGGCGGCGGGCGACCGAAACCGAACCAAGAGGGCAGGTGTGCGGCTCATTCGGACGCGGGAGTACCGTCGGGTACGCCCCCGGGCCGCGAAGTGAGGAGCCGATCGCACATGCCGCCAACGCCCACTCCCCTGCCGATGCCGTCCCGCCTGCCCTCGGGCAGGCCCCCGCAGCACGAGCAGGAGCAAGGCAACAGGACCGCCCTGATCGAGGACCTGATGCAACGCTTCGAGCACATCCCGCGGGAGGCCGTGCTCAAGGAGGACCTGCTCCGCGGCGGGATGGCCTTCGACGACTCGGCGCTCAGCGACACCACCGACGAGGCCACCGGCGAGGTGAAGCCGAAGTCGTACTTCATCTTCTCCTTCGACCACCGCACCCTGCCCGAGCTGGGTGAGGCCGCGCTGCGCCGCCCGCCGGAGGAGGTCGTACTGACGGGCGGTCCGTACGACCTGCGCCGCACCGTCGTCTCCGTACGGGTGAACCCGGACTCGCCGTACCGCGTGAAGGCGGGCGAGGACGGCGCTCTCGGGCTGTACCTGGACGGGAAGCGGATCGCGGACGTCGGGCTGCCGCCGATGCCGGACTACTACCGGCACGCGCTCGCGAACGGGAAGTCCGTGATGGAGGTGGCGCCGACCATCCAGTGGGGCTACCTGATCTATCTGACCGTCTTCCGGGTGTGCCAGTACTTCGGTGCCAAGGAGGAGTGCCAGTACTGCGACATCAACCACAACTGGCGGCAGCACAAGGCGGCCGGGCGCCCCTACACGGGCGTCAAGCCGGTCGAGGAAGTGCTGGAGGCGCTCCAGATCATCTCTGACCACGACTCGCTCGGCGCCTCGCGGGCCTACACCCTCACCGGCGGCTCGATCACCTCCAAGGTGCAGGGCATGGACGAGGCCGACTTCTACGGCCGGTACGCCAAGGCCATCGAGGAGCGCTTCCCGGGGCGCTGGACGGGCAAGGTGGTGGCCCAGGCGCTGCCCAAGGAGGACGTGCAGCGCTTCCACGACTACGGCATCAGCATCTACCACCCCAACTTCGAGGTGTGGGACAAGCGGCTGTTCGAGCTGTACTGCCCCGGCAAGGAGCGCTATGTCGGCCGCGAGGAGTGGCACCGCCGCATCCTCGACTCGGCGGACGTCTTCGGCCCGCGCAACGTGATCCCGAACTTCGTCGCGGGGGTCGAGATGGCGGCTCCGTACGGCTTCGGCTCGGTGGACGAGGCGATCGCCTCCACGACCGAGGGCCTGGACTTCTTCATGTCCAACGGGATCACCCCGCGCTTCACGACCTGGTGCCCCGAGCCGACCACGCCGCTGGGCAAGACGAACCCGATGGGTGCGCCGCTGGAGTACCACATCAGGCTGCTGGAGGCCTACCGCAGCGCGATGCAGCGGCACGGGCTGTCCTCGCCGCCCGGATACGGTCCCGCGGGCGCGGGCCGCGCGGTCTTCTCCGTCAGCTCGTTCATGGACACGCTCCCGTCGGAGGAGGGCGCGCCCGTAGCGTAGGGCGGACCCCGCGCCCCGGAAGGGGCGCGGGGAACGGCGCGACAAGCCACACCCCACCCGCAGCCCGCACACTGCGAGCAGTGTCACTCCCTGCCGGAGCAAGCCCGAAAACGCCTGGCGCCTAGCGCCCCGTCGCTCCGTCGGTCTGCTCGCGGAGGATGTCGGCGTGGCCCGCGTGGCGGCCGGTCTCCTCGATCATGTGGACGAGGAGCCAGCGCATCGTCGGGCCTTCGGCCCCCGCGCGCAGCGAGCGCGCGCCGCGGCGGCCGAGGTCGTCGCAGGAGGCGATGATCTCGTCGGAGGCGCGGATCGCGTCCTGGTAGGCGGCGATCAGCGCCTCGCCGGTCTCCCCCGCCTCCGGCGGCGCGTCGTCGTCCAGCGGCTGTTCACCGCCGTCGCCCGCGTAGCCCCACACGAACCAGTTGTGCTCGACCCGGGTCAGGTGCTTGACGAGGCCCAGCAGGCTGGTGCCCGACGGCACTCCTGGCGCGAGGCCGACCTCGTCGGTGAGCCCGGCGGCCTTCGCGATCACCGCCTTGCGCATATATCCGAGGAAGGCCGTCAGGGTCTCCCTCTCGCCGCCCTCCGCCTGGGGCGGCCCTACATCTCCACGCGCGGAAAACCCGGTCACATCAGTCATGCGCCCGACTGTAACCACAATTGGCTGGCGGGCGCCCCCGCCTGCTGGTTGGCTACGGTGATGACTCCCCCGCACCCGCCCCTTCCCGTGGCCGGCACGAGTGGTGAGGCGGGGCGGCCACCGGGGGGAGCCGGGGGTGCGGCGCGGGGGCACCGGGCGCGCGGGGCCGGCCGCCCGGAGCGGCTCGGCGAGGCGGCGTGGGCGGCGCTCGGCGCGGGAATGGACGGCACGCTGCTGCGCCCCGGGGACCGGGACTTCACCGCCGCGCGCAAGTTGGCCAACCCGCGCTTCGACGCGGTCCGTCCGGCCGCCGTGGCCTACTGCGCGGGCCCCGGCGACGTCGCCGAGTGCCTGGCGTTCGCCCGCAGGTTCGGGGTGCCGGTGGCCGTCCGCAGCGGCGGGCACTCGTCCGCGGGCTGGTCCACGGGCTCGGGCAGGCTCGTCGTCGACGTGCAGAGGATGGCGGAGGTCAGCGCGTCGGGGCGCAGCGCCACCGTCGGGGCCGGGGCGAAACTGCTGGACGTGCACGCCGAGTTGGCCTCGCACAAGCGGACCATTCCGGCCGCCGCCGCGCCGACGGTGGGGATCTCGGGGCTGGCGCTGGGCGGCGGGATCGGGGTCGTGGCCCGCGCCTACGGGCTGACGTGCGACAGCCTCACCGGGGCGACGCTCGTCACGGCAGACGGGCGGGAGCGCCGGGTGGCCGAGGACGGCGACGCCGACCTGTTCTGGGCGCTGCGCGGCGCGGGGAACGGCACCTTCGGCGTCGTCACCTCCCTGGAGTTCCGCACCCATGTGGCGCCCGCCTGCCTCACGTTCTTCCTGACGTGGCCGTGGGAGCACGCGGCCGACGTGGTGCGCGAGTGGCAGCGGTGGGCGCCCGTGGCGCCGGAGGAGATCTGGGCGAACCTGCACTTGTCGGCTCCGGCCGGCGGCCGCCCCGGCAGCGTGCGGGTCTCGGGCCTGTCGCTCGGGGCCCGCCGCGAGCTGGAGAACCACCTCGACCGGCTGGTGGGCCGCGCCCGGGGCCCGCGCCGCGGTCCGCGGACGCAGGGGATGCCGGCGGACCTCTCGCTGCGGCGGCACTCGTTCCTGGACGCCGTCAAGGTGCTGGGCGGCGTCTCGGGGTGGACCCTGGCCCAGGCACACCAGCGGGGCACGCTGCCCGGCCGTACGAAGCGCGGCAGGGTGCCCCGCCAGTCGTACGCGGTGCGCTCGGACTTCTGCACCCGCCCCCTGCCACCCGAGGGCATACGCGCGCTCGTGGCACGCGTCGAGCAGCTGGTCCGGCTGCGCGGCGACGGGTCGGGCAGCGTCACGCTGCACGCGCTGGGCGGCGCGGTGCAGCGACCGCGCCCGGACGCCACCGCCTTCGTGCACCGCGACGCGCGGTTCCTGGCGCAGTACGCGGCCGGCTGGCAGGAGACCGCGGGCGCCGAGGCGGTGGCGGGTCTCCGCGGCTGGCTGGACGCCACGCACGCGGCGATGCGGCCGTGGGCCAGCGGCTTCGCCTACCAGAACCATCCGGATCCGGCGCTGCGCGACTGGCGGCACGCCTACTACGGCAGCAACGCCGAGCGGCTGACCAAGATCAAGGCCATGCACGACCCCGACCGGCTCTTCTCCTTACCGCAGGCGCTGTGAGCCCCCACGCCTCTCCTACCGCGTAGCAGCGTGAGCCTCGCACGCCCGGCGGCGCACGGTTCCGTACGCTGGCTCTCACACCGTCACCCCGCTTCCGGACCCCTGCCCGGGAGCGCCCCCGGACAAGGAGAAGTGCCGTGCTCGTGCTGTTGCCGCCGTCAGAAGGGAAGGCCGAGGGCGGGCGGGAGGGCCCGTTGGAGTTGGCCTCGCTCTCCCTTCCCGAGCTGACGTCGGCCCGCGAGACGGTGCTGGAGGAGCTGGTCGCGCTCTGCCGGGCGGACGAGGAGAAGGCCCGCGAGGTGCTCGGGCTCAGCGAGGGGCTGCGCGGCGAGGTCGCCAAGAACGCGGGACTGCTCACGGCGCCCACCAGGCCGGCGGGCGAGCTGTACACCGGGGTGCTGTACGACGCGCTGGACCTGGGTGGTCTCAGCGCCGCTGCCGCCCGCCGTGCCGCACGCTCGCTGCTGGTCTTCTCCGCGCTGTGGGGCGCCGTCGGCACCGGGGACCGCATCCCCTCCTACCGGCTCTCGGGCGGCGTGAAGCTGCCCGGCACGGGGTCGCTGGGCCGGTACTGGCGGGGGCCGTTGGAGTCGGCGCTTCCGCAGGCCGCCGGT
Organism: Streptomyces diacarni; assembly: GCF_003323715.1. GTDB lineage: Bacteria > Actinomycetota > Actinomycetes > Streptomycetales > Streptomycetaceae > Streptomyces > Streptomyces diacarni. The sequence continues at coordinate 49,138 of NZ_QOIN01000021.1, read as the reverse complement.
GAGGGCCTGGTGCTCGACCTGCGCTCGTCGGCGTACGCCGCGATGTGGAAGCCCAAGGGCGACACGGCGCGGCGGACGGCCACCGTGCGGGTGTTGCAGTCGAAGACCGTGGACGGTGTGGAGAAGCGGTCGGTCGTCAGCCACTTCAACAAGGCGACGAAGGGCCGCCTGGTGCGGGCGCTGCTGGAGGAGGGCGCAGAGCCGCGGACCCCGCAGGAGCTGGCCGACGCGCTGCGCGACCTCGGCTACGTGGTGGAAGGCCCGCAGGGCGAGCCCAAGCCGGGGGCGGCGAGCGCGCTCGACGTGGTGGTGACGGAGCTGTAGGGGAAGCCTCGCGTTGCAGGGGGCGCAACGGCTGTTGCGCGGCGTGCGCGAGGAGGGGCAGCATACGCGTATGAGCAGCCCCGCCGCCCCCTCCGTCCTCGATCTCGCCCCCGTCATCCCCGTCGTCGTACTGGACGACGTCGAGGACGCCGTGCCCCTCGCCCGGGCGCTCGTGGCAGGCGGGCTGCCCGCGATCGAGGTGACGCTGCGCACCCCGGCGGCGCCCGCGGCGATCCGGGCGATCGCCGAGGCCGTCCCCGAAGCCGTCGTCGGCGCGGGGACCGTGCTGGGCCCGGACAACGTGCGCGAGGCGGTGGAGGCGGGCGCCCGCTTCCTGGTCAGCCCCGGGTGGACGGACACGCTGCTGGAGGCCATGCGCGCCTCTGGCGTGCCGTTCCTGCCCGGCGTCTCGACGACCTCCGAGGTCGTCGCCCTCCTGGAGCGCGGCGTGCGGGAGATGAAGTTCTTCCCCGCCGAGGCGGCGGGCGGCACCGCCTACCTCAAGTCGCTGGCCTCGCCCCTCCCCCAGGCCCGCTTCTGCCCCACGGGCGGCGTCTCGGCCGCCAACGCGGGCTCGTACCTCGCCCTGCCCAACGTCGCCTGCGTGGGCGGCACCTGGATGCTCCCGGGGGACGCTCTCGCCGCCAAGGACTGGAACCGCGTCAAGGCGCTGGCGGCGCAGGCCGCGACGGCGGGCCGCTGACCCGCCGCCCTCCGTGCGGCCTTCCGGCGGGGGCTACCGCAGGTGGGCCGTGTCGTTGAGCAGGCGCAGCGAGGCGTTGCCGTCGGCGTAGTAGGCGACGGCCGTAAGGGAGGCGGCGGCGAGCTCCATGCGGAAGAGGGACTCCACGGGCGCGCCGAGCGCCAGCCTGACCAGGGTCTTGACCGGGGTGACGTGGCTGACGACGAGCACGGTGCGGCCCGCGTAGCGGGCCAGGAGCTGGTCGCGGGAGCGCGCCACCCGCCGGGCCACGGCGTCGAACGACTCGCCTCCTGAAGTGGGCGAGGCGTGGGCCGAGCCCAGCCAGGCCTGAAGGTCCTCGGGGTGGCGTTCGCGGACCTGGGCGAAGGTCAGCCCCTCCCAGGCGCCGAAGTCCGTCTCGCGCAGCCCGTCCTCCGTGCGGACGCTCAGCCCGAGGCGCCCGGCGACCGCCGCGGCCGTCTCCTGGCAGCGGCGCAGGGGCGAGGCGACGACGGCCTCGATGGTGCCCCGCGCGGCCAGCGCGTCGGCGACGGCGGCGGCCTGCCGCCGCCCGACGGCGGAGAGTTCGGGATCGCTGCCGCCGCTGCCGGAGAACCGTTTCTCGGGGGTGAGCGCCGTCTCGCCGTGCCGCAGCAGCACGAACGTGGTGGGCGTCCCCATGTCCGGGCCCCAGCCGACGCGGACGGCGGGAGCGGTCGGCCCCGGGTCGGTGGAGGCCGGCCCCGGGTCGGTGAAGCCGGCGTCGGCGGAGCCCGTGTCGGCTGACCCCACGCCTGCGGAGCCCGTCGCGGCGCCGGCCGTGTCGAGTTCGGCGGTGGAGGCGCCGGGCTGCCAGCTGACGCCGCGCTTGCCCGCGTCCATCGCCTCGTTGGCGAGCCGGTCGGCGTGCTTGTTCTCCGCGCGGGGGATCCACTCGTAGGTCACGGCCTCCGGCGGGAAGACGGAGCCGGCCTCCAGCGCGAGAGGCCGCATGTCCGGGTGCTTGATCTTCCAGCGCCCCGACATCTGCTCGACGACGAGCTTGGAGTCCATCCGCACCAGGACGGCGGCATCGGCGTCCAGTTCGTGGGCGGCGCGCAGCCCGGCCAGCAGACCGCGGTACTCGGCGACGTTGTTGGTGGCATGGCCGAGGAACTCGGCGGTCTCGCGCAGGGTCTGCCCCGAGGCGGCGTCCCGGACGACGGCGCCGTAACCCGCCGGGCCCGGGTTGCCCCGGGAGCCGCCGTCGGCCTCGACGACGAACGTCCGCCGGGCCGGGGCACCGCCGGTCTCCGGCCGGGGGTGCCCCCAGCTCACAGGCCGGACTCCGGGGTCCGCACCAGGATGCGGCGGCAGTTCTCGCAGCGGACCACGGTGTCGGCGGGCGCCTCGCGCACCTCGTTGAGCTCGGTGATGTTCAGCTCCAGGCGGCAGCCCTCGCAGCGGCGCTGGAAGAGCTTGGCGGCACCGACGCCGCCCTCGCGCTCGCGGATCTTGTCGTAGAGCTTGATGAGGTCGTCGGGGACGGCGGCGGCGATGGTCTCGCGCTCCTTGCGGACGCTCTCCACCTCCGCGTCGATCTCGGCGAGCGCCGCGTCCCGGCGGGCGGTGGTCTCCTGGAGCTCGGTACCGACGGACTCGACGCGCTCGCCGAGTTCGGCCGCGCGCCCTGTGGCGGACTCGCGGCGCTCCATCACCTCCAGCACGACGTCCTCCAGGTCGCTCTGGCGCTTGGCCAGCGAGGCGATCTCGCTCTGGAGGTTCTCCAGGTCCCTGGGGTTGGTGACGGCGCCGGAGTCGAGACGCTGCTGGTCGCGGGTGGCGCGCTGGCGGACCTGGTCGACGTCCTGCTCGGCCTTGGTCTGCTCGCGCGCCGTGTCGCTCTCCTCCGTCTGCGCGGCCACGAGCAGGTCGCGCAGCTGGGCGTGGTCGGCCTCCAGCCGCTGGATCTCCTCGTGCTCGGGCAGGGTCTTGCGCTTGTGCGCGAGCTGCGACAGGCGGATGTCGAGTGCCTGGACGTCGAGCAGGCGGATCTGATCGGCGGGCGCGGCGTTCAGTTGGGGGCTCCCGGGGTGAGGTCGTGGGCGGTCGGTGCGGTGGGGCTGGGCGTGGCAGGCGAAGTGAGCGGGGACGCCTGCGGCAGCGAGGGCGCGTGCGCGGTCCACGGGTCGGTCACGGTGCGGGAGACCTGGGTGCGCAGGTCCCAGCCCTCCCGTTCGGCGATCGCGTCGAGCTGCGCGGCGGCCTGCTCGCACCAGGGCCACTCGGTGGCGAAGTGCGCGGCGTCCAGCAGGGCGAGCGGCGCGTGTTCGCGGGCCTCGGAGGCGGGGTGGTGGCGCAGGTCGGCGGTCAGGTAAGCGTCGACCCCCGCGGCGCGTACGGCGTCGAAGAGGCTGTCGCCCGAACCGCCGCACACCGCGACGGTCCGCACGGTCGCGGTCGGATCGCCGGCGACGCGGACACCCTGCGCGGTGACCGGCAGCGCGGCGGCGGCCGCCTCGAGCAGGTCGCCGAGGGCGAGCGGGCGGTCGAGCGCGCAGACCCTGCCCAGCCCGCGGCGCCCCTCGGGGTCCGTGGGGTCGGGCACGAGGGGCCGCAGCACGCGCAGCCCGAGCGCGGAGGCGAGCGCGTCGGAGACGCCCGGGTCCGCTGTGTCGGCGTTGGTGTGGGCGACGTGCAGGGCCACTCCGCCGCGGATCAGGGTGTGGACGACGCGGCCCTTGAAGGTGTCGGCCGCGACGGTGGTCGTCCCGCGCAGATAGAGGGGGTGGTGGGTGACCAGGAGTTGGGCGCCCGTGGCGACGGCCTCGTCGGCGATCTGCTGCACGGGGTCGACGGCGAACAGGACGCGGCTGACGCGGGCCTCGGGATCGGTGACGTCGCCGCACACGGTGCCGACGGCGTCCCACTGCTCGGCACGCTCGCGCGGCCACAGGGCGTCGAGCGCTGCGATGACTTCGAAGAGGGCGGGCTGTGCTGGCACGGGGGCAAGGCTACCTGTCCCGCCCGAGGTCTCCCCCGGCCCCTGCGGCCCCTTCTTTCCGGGCGCCGGGCCCGGCGGTCCTCCGCACGTCCCGGGGTCGGCGGTCGCGGACGGGTGGGCGCCCGCCGCGCGCGGACACGGCCCGTTTCCGGCCCGGCGCGCACCGCCGTCGCCGGCGTGGACCGCCGGTCCCAGCACACCGCGGGGCGCCGTCGCAGGCGAACACCGTCTTCGGTCACCCTTACGCGTGAAGCGCCTCGGTCCCCGTCGTGCGCCCGCGACGGCGCCCCTAGTTTCGGTCACCGGAGGTGATCGAGGCATGACGGCGAGTGTCGCGAAGGTCATGAACGGGAGCTTCACGGTCGCGGCGGACGGCTCGTATGCCGCCCGTCTCACCACGCGCGCCGGCACGGAGCTGTGGTACCCCGAGCGCTGGACGCTCGGCGGTCCCGAACCGTACGCGGTGCCGCTGCCCGTGAAGCAGCCCGAAGACCCCGGCAGCGGCGTGCTGCCGCTCGCGGACGGGCGGGTGCTCATCGCCCGCCCGGCACCGGGGCACCACTCCCTGGCCCTGCTCTACCCCTCCGGGCCCGACACCGGCGAACTGCGCCTGGGCACCGTGGAGACGGACGAGCTGCGGCTGCTGCCCCCCGCCCCCTGCGGCATCCGCGCCTACGCGCTCGCCGCGGCAGCGGGCGGCCGCGCCACCGACGTGTGGCGGGTGACACCCGGCGCCCCGCGTGCGCTCGAACGCGTCGCGCGGATCGAGGCCCGCTGCTCCGGCGGCGCCTGGCTGGACCCGGAGGGGCGGCTGCTCGCGGTCGAGGCCCAGGGGCCCGGAGGCGAGGGGCCGACCAAGACGGTCGCCGTCGATCTCGCCGCGGGTGGCGCGGTCTCGCCGCTCCTCCAGATCACCGAGAAGAGCAACGACCGCCTGCTGCTGGCCGACCCGGACAGCGGACTGCTGCTCGTGAGCTCCGACGCGCCCGGCGAGGAACGGCTGGGCTGGGGCGTGCTGGGCAGCCACCGTCCGGTGCGCTTCCCCGAGGTGCTGCACCCGGCCGGGACCCGGCTCACCCCGATCGCCGTTCAGCCGGGCCAGACGCTGCTGCCCGAACGGTGCGGGGTGGCGCTGCGCGTCGACGCGGCGCAGGGCACCTGGCCGGCCGTGTGGCGCCCGGGGCTCAAGGAGTTGCGGCACGTGGCGAGCCCGCCGGGCTGGCTGACGGGCAAGGGTCTGTGGACGGCCGACGGCGAGCTGCGGGTCCCCTACTCCACGGCACACAACCCGTGCGGGCTGGCCCGCATGCGCGCGCCTCTGCCTGACGGTGAGGAGTCGGCGGCCGGGAGCGAGCGGCGGCCCGAGGACCCCACGAAGGGAGCCGGGACGCCCGCGCCGGGTGCGGACACACCACCGTCCGGGGCCCCGCCGGCGCCCCGGACGCCGACGCGGGCAGCGGCCCCCTCCCCGGGCTCGCCTCCCTCCCCGTCCGCCTCCCCTGTCTCGTCCCCGCCGCCCTCTCCGCCGCCGCCCTCGTCGGAGTCTCAGCCCCCCTCGCATGCACAGCCCCCCTCGCATGCACAGCCCCCCTCGCATGCGCAGCACCCGCCCGCGCACCCGGCGCGTCCGGCGTCTCCTCCGCCCTCCCCCGGGGCCGGCGAGCCACCGCGGCAGGCCGAGCCCCAGCGGCAGGCCGGACCGCCGGCTTCCGGCACGGGCGGTGACGTCACGGGTCTACAACATCGAGGTCACGGAGGGTCGCCCTCCGGGCTGCTGGGTTCCCTGGTCCGCCGGGCCGTTTCCGCAGGCGGCACGGGCTCGTTCGGGGCCCTGGGAGAGACGGCGCGCAAACCGGTGCCGCTCCAGCAGGCTCCGCTGCCCACCGGCACGGCGTGACCAGCGGCTGAAACGGCCTGAAGTCGGCTGCTCCCGGTCGTTAAACTCCGCCGGGTACGACGGCAGCAAGCGATTGACGGAGTGACATCACGATGTCCGACACCCAGACCGAGACGCCGAGCGACACGCAGACGGCCGGCGAGGGGACTCACCGGGGGAAGCACAGGGGGGAAGCCGCCGCACGAGAGGAACAGACCGTACCCGCGCAGGGACGCCACCGCCGTCCCGAACCCGCGTAGTGCCCCGTGCCGCGCGGCGATGTCCGCCGCGCGGCACGGCGAAGCCCCGGCCGCCCGCCCGACCCACGGCGGCCGGGGCTTCGCCGTACGGCCCTTCCCGCGCGCGCTCAGCCCTTCGAAAGGCCGAGCACCTCGCCCGCCGCGAAGGTCTCCTGCGGGGAGCGCGCGCCGAAGAAGGGGGTCAGCTTCTCGTCCAGTTCCGCCACGGTGAAGACCTCCTTGTCCGTGTCGAACTTCGCCGCCACCTTCGGCCTCTCCAGCAGCGCCACCATGCCGCCGTGCACCACCAGGAGCTGCCCGTTGACGCGAAAGGCGGCGGGCGAGGCCAGATAGCCCACCAGCGGGGAGACGTGTTCGGGCGCGAGCGGGTCGAGCCCCTCGTCGGGCGCCGCGAAGCCGGCGAAGACGTCCTCGGTCATCCGGGTGCGCGCCCGGGGGCAGATGGCGTTCGCCGTCACCCCGTACTTGGCCAGCGCGCCCGCCGTGGAGGTGGTCAGACCGACGATGCCGCCCTTGGCCGCCGCGTAGTTGGGCTGGCCCGCCGAGCCCGCGACGAACGCCTCGGAGGAGGTGTTGACGATCCGCCCGTAGACCGGGCCGCCGGCGGCCTTGGACCTCTCGCGCCAGTGCGCGGCGGCGAAGCGGGTGGTGTTGAAGTGCCCCTTGAGGTGGACGCGGACGACCGAGTCCCACTCGTCCTCGCTCATCGAGAAGACCATCCTGTCCCGCAGGATGCCGGCGTTGTTGACCAGGATCTCCAGCGAACCGTAGGTGTCGACGGCCAGCCGCACGAGCTCCTCGGCCTGACGGAAGTCGGCCACGTCGCCCTGGTGGGCGACGGCCTCGCCGCCCGCCGCGCGGATCTCGGCGGCGACCTGTTCCGCGGGACCGGCCGACGCCTCGCCGCTCCCGTCCCTGCCGGGCCGCCCGAAGTCGTTGACCACGACGCGGGCCCCGAGGCGGGCCAGCTCAAGCGCCTCGGCGCGGCCCAGTCCGCGCCCGGCACCGGTGACGATCGCGGTCCTGTCCTGCAAACAACCCGCCACTGACATGTCCGTCCTCTCGAAGTCGCTGCGGTGGCCGTCAGAGAGAGATGCTGGTGCGCAGCGCCTCGCCGGTGCGCATCTGGTCGAGCGCGTCGTTGATCTCGCCGAGGCTGACCCGGTGGGTGATCAGCGACTCCAAATCGATGCGGCCGGCCCGCCACAGCGCCACCGCACGGTCGTAGGAGCGCAGCACGTCGCCGCCGCCGTAGAGGGAGGGCAGGATGCGCTTCTCGTCGAAGAACAGCTCGAACATGTTGAACTGGAGCTGGTCGTCCATGGCGCCCGCGCCCACCACGCACAGGGTGCCGCCGCGCCGGGTGGTCTCGTAGGCGGTACGGGCCGTCGCGGACCTGCCGACCACCTCGAAGACGTAGTCGAAGCCCTCGTCGCCCGTCAGGCGCTGCTTCGCCGCGGCCAGTTCGTCGGGGGCGACGGCCTCGGTCGCGCCGAACCGCAGCGCCGCCTCGCGACGGGAGGCGACGGGGTCGACGGCGACGATCCGCGCGGCGCCGCACGCCCTGGCCCCCTGGATGGCGCTGACGCCGACACCGCCGCAGCCGAGGACGGCCACCGACGAGCCCGCCTCGACCCGCGCGGTGTTGAACGCCGCGCCCAGCCCCGTGGTGACCCCGCAGCCGATCAGGGCGGCGATCTCGAAGGGCACGTCGTCGGGGATCGGCACCGCGCACGGCGCGTCGAAGACGGCCTCCTCGGCGAAGGTGCCGGTGCCGGCGAAGCCGAAGACGTCCGTGCCGCCGGTGGTGCGGCGGAAGTTGGCGGTGCCCGCGTTCATGAACCCGGTCAGGCACAGGTGCCGCTGGCCGCGCCGGCAGGAGGGGCAGGTGTTGCAGGCGGGCAGCCAGCACACCAGGACCCGGTCACCCGCCCGTACGTGGGTGACGCCGTCCCCCACCTCCAGCACCTCGCCCGCGCCCTCGTGGCCCGGCACGAACGGGGCGGGCTGCGGGAGGGTCCCGTTCATCGCGGACAGGTCGGAGTGGCACAGCCCGGTGGCCCGGATGCGGACGCGTACCTTGCCGGGGCCGAACCCGGCGGGCTCGACGTCGTCGACGACCTCCAGCTCGTCCTGACCGGTCTCGTGCAGTACCGCTGCGCGCATCTCGGACTCCTTCACGTCGAGAGGTGGTCGAGGGGTGGTCGAGAGGTGGTCGAGGGTTGGGTACCGGCTCAGGTGTGCGTGACCACGGCGTCCCCCAGCACGACGGCGTCATCCCGCTCGGCAGCCGTGGCCGTCAGCTGGAGGCGTGCCTCGTCCAGGCGCCAGACGCGCACCCGCAGGGTCTCCCCCGGGTAGACGACCCCGGCGAACCTGACGGCGTAGGAGGAGACGCGGGTGACGTCCCCGCCGAGCACCTCGTCGACCACGGCCTTCAGCGCCATCCCGTACGAGCACAGTCCGTGCAGGATGGGCCGCTCGAACCCGGCCAGCCGGGCGAAGTCGGGGTCGGCGTGCAGCGGGTTCCAGTCCCCGGAGAGGCGGTAGAGCAGCGCCTGCTCCTCCCGGATGGGGCGGTCGGCGACGTGGTCGGGGTCCCGCTCGGGAAGCTCCATGCGGGCCGAGGGGCCGCGCTTGCCGCCGAAGCCGCCCTCACCGCGGACGAAGAGCTGGGCCTCGCTGGTCCACAGCGGCCCCTCCGCGTCGGTGACGTCGGTGCGCAGGACGAGGACGGCGGCCTTGCCCTTGTCGTAGAGGTCGGCGAGCCGCGAGGTGGAGGTGGCGCGGCCGCCCACGGGGAGCGGCCTGTGGGTGACGACGGACTGGGTGCCGTGCAGCACCGCCGCCAGGTCGACCTCGATGCCGGGCGCGGACAGGCCGCCGACGACACCCATGCCGGCGCCCGCGACGGTGGCGAACGAGGGCAGGACGTGCAGCCTGCTCTCCAGTGTGTAGCGCAGCTCGGCCGGGTCCGTGGCGGGTACACCTGCGCCGAGGCCGAGGTGGTAGAGCTGGACGTCCTTGTGGTCCCAGGAGATCTCGGTGCTGCGGGGTTCGGCCGCGAGGGCCTTCGCTGCGTCGATGGGCATGGGGTGGCGGGCTCCTTGCGTCCTACGGGCTGCTCTCGGCGGGGGTCCTGGCCCGGTCGTCCGCACCGTCGGCCGGGCCAGGACCGCTTCGGGCCGGTCGGAATGAGAACACGTTCTAACCGATCCGGGGGCTACCTGTATAACGCAGCGTCCCGCACATGGGAAGACCTGATGCCCCGTCAGCCAAGGCGGGGATCCGGGCCCGGCCGTGACATTCGTCCTGCTCGGCCGCCCACATCCGGATCTGCACCGCCCGCCGCCCGGCGCCGTACCGTCGTCGCCATGACGACAGTCGCAGGCACACCCACAGCGCCGCCGGGGGCACCGGCCGATCCCTCGGCCGAGCGGCACCGGGAGCGGGCCGCCCTGGGCAAGGGGCCCGGCAAGTACACCTTCCTGCCCTGGCTCCTCATGGGACTGGGCGCCTTCTCCCACGTGATCCAGGGAAAGTCCGGCAACCCCTGGATCGGCGGGGCCGCGCTGCTCGCCTTCAACAGCCTCTACATCCTCGTCGTCTTCACCGCCTTCGACCCGCGCCACCGCGACCGGCGCACCCCGCTGTACGGGCTCGCCGGGCTGACCGCGCTCACCCTCGCGGTGGCCGTCGGCTACGGCGGGGCGTGGACGATGTTCTTCCCACTGCTCTCACTCGCCTCCGGCGCCGTACGGCAGCTGCGCGGCAGGCACCTGGGCGTGTGGCTGATCGCGCTGAGCGGCACCGCCGGATTCGTCACCGGCTGGGACCACGGCCACGGCGACATCTCCAGCGCCGTGGGCGTCGGCTACGGCACGTTCGTCTCCGGCATGGTGACCGCAGCGGTGCTGGGGCTCTTCGACACCGTGCGGCAGCTGGAGGACACCCGGCAGGAGCTGGCACGGACCGCCGTGGAGCGCGAGCGGCTGCGCTTCTCCCGCGACCTGCACGACCTGCTCGGCCACACCCTGTCGGTGATCGTCGTCAAGGCGGAGGCCGTCCGCCGGCTGAGCGCCCGCGACCTGGACGCCGCACTCGCACAGGCCTCCGACATCGAGGCCGTCGGCAGGCAGGCGCTCACCGAGATCCGCGAGGCGGTCAGCGGCTACCGCGAGGGCAGCCTGGCCACCGAGCTGGAACGGGCCCGCTCCGTGCTGGAGGCGGCCGCCATCGCCCCCGAGGTGCGCTGGTCGGGCCCACCGCTGCCACCGCAGACCGAGGCGCTGCTGGGCTGGGTGATCCGGGAGTGCGTCACCAACACGGTGCGGCACAGCCATGCAGGACGCTGCGAGATCGAGGTGCGGACGACGGCGGACCTGGTGCGCGTGACGGTCACCGACGACGGACGCGGCCCCGCACAGGACGGGCGCGGGGCCGGCGCGGAGGGCTGCGGGCCGGGTGAGCCGGACTCCCGCGTACGCTCCGGTGACGCACAGCGCGCCGCCTTTGGCCCGCGGACCGCCGCGGGCCCGAGGGCCGGTACCGGACTGAAGGGGCTGACCGAGCGGCTGGCGGCGGCGGGCGGCACCCTCCACGGCGGCGCCGACGGGCGGCGCGGCTTCCGGGTGGTCGCCGAACTGCCCGTGGACGCCGAGACGGCCGAGGCCACGACCGAGGAGAGGACGCGCCGGTGACCAGGGTCCTGCTGGCGGAGGACCAGGGCATGATGCGCGGCGCGCTCGCCCTGCTGCTCGATCTGGAGGAGGACATGGAAGTCGTCGCCCAGGTCGCCTCCGGCGACGAGATCGTCCCCACCGCGCTGGAGGCGGAACCCGACGTCGCGCTGCTCGACATCGAGCTGCCGGGGCGCAGCGGGCTGGACGCGGCCGCCGAGCTCCACGAGAGGCTGCCCTCCTGCACGGTGCTCATCCTGACCACGTTCGGCCGGCCCGGCTACCTGCGCCGCGCCATGGAGGCGGGCGCGGGCGGCTTCCTCGTCAAGGACGGCCCCGTCGAGGAGCTGGCCTCAGCCATCCGCAGGGCCCTGGCGGGCGAGCGCGTGATCGACCCGACGCTGGCGGCCGCCGCGCTCAGCGCCGGGCCCAACCCGCTGACCCGGCGCGAGTGCGAGGTGCTCTTGGCCGCGGCCGACGGGTCGACCGTCGCCGACATCGCCGCACGGCTGCACCTGTCGGGGGCGACGGTGCGCAACTACCTGTCCGCCGCCATCGGCAAGACCTCCACCCGCAACCGCATGGAGGCCGTCCGCGCGGCCCGCCAGAACGGCTGGCTGTGACGGCGCCCCGCAGCGGCGGATGCCCGCGCTCTCAGGGAAGTTCGGGCGCCGGAGCCGGCTCCCGCTCCGGCACCACCGGGGCCCGCTTCAGCGTCCTGGGCAGTGCCGCCAGCATGAACAGCGTGCACGCGCCCAGCAGGACCGCCCCGACGGAGAAGGCCATGCCGTATCCCGCGGCCAGCGAGGCGGCGTCGTGCCGCCCGCCGGTGCGGGCCGCGGCGGCCGTGGACAGCACGGCCAGCCCCAGCGCCCCGCCCATCGTGCGTCCCGTGCCGAACAGCCCGGACAACAGGCCCGCCTCGCCCGGCTTTTCGGTCGCCGTCGCGATGGTGGCCAGCGGCGTCGCGGCCAGCCCCGCGCCGAGCGCCATCACCACGCCGGGCCCCAGGATCGCCGTCACGTACTCGCCCTGCGCGTCCATGGTGCCCTGCCACAGGTAGCCGAGCCCGGCCATCGCCGCGCCGACCACCGCCAGGTACCGCTCGCCCATCCGCGCCATCAGCAACGGCGCCACCTTGGAGCCCAGCACGATCGTCAGCGAGTGCGGGACCAGCGCGAAACCCGCCTGGAGCGGCGTGTATCCGAGCACGTTCTGGGTGTAGAGCGACAGGAAGTACCACATGGCGAACATGGCCAGGCCGTTGATGAAGATGGCGGCGTTCGCGGCGGAGACGGCACGGTTGCGGAAGAGCCGCAACGGCACCAGCGGCTCGGGCGACCGCGCCTCGGCCAGGACGAACAGCCCCAGCAGCACGAGCCCCGCCACCAGCGGGCCCAGCGCGCTGGGAGCCGCCCAGCCCGCGCTGTCGGTCCGCACGATGCCGTAGGCCACCGCGCCCAGGCCCAGCGTGACCAGCAGCGCGCCGGGCACGTCGAGCCTGCGCACCGTCTCCTCGCGGCTCTCGGTGAGCCAGACGGCGGCCGCCGCGACGACCAGCGCGCCGATGGGCACGTTGATCAGCAGCACCCAGCGCCAGGAGAGCGCGTCGGTGAGCACCCCGCCCACGAGCCCGCCCGCGGCGCCGCCGCCCGCGCCCACCGCCGACCACGTGGCGATCGCCTTCGTCCTGGCCGGGCCCTCGGGGACGGACGTCGTCAGCAGCGTCAGTGTGGCGGGGGCCAGGATGGCGGCGCCCATGCCCTGGATGCCGCGGGCCGCCAGCAGGTGCCACGGCTCCTGCGCGAGGCCGCCCGCCAGGCTCGCCGCCGTGAACAGGGCGAGGCCCGCGAGGAAGACCTTCTTGCGTCCGAACAGGTCGGCGGCACGGCCGCCGAGCAGCATCAGCCCGGAGAAGGTGAGGGTGTAGGCGTTCACGACCCACTGCAGGCCCGTCTCGGACAGCGCGAGGGTGTCGCGCATCGAGGGCAGGGCGACGTTGACGACGGACACGTCCAGCACGACGAGGAACTGGCCTGCGCAGGCGGCCAGCACGACCGCCCAGAGGCGGGGCGCGGAGAGGGGCATGCGCGCAAGTGTGTCATTTTCACCTGCCCCCTCCCCCGTGGTTTTCCGCCCCGGCGAAGGTGCGGTCATGCGGGGGGCCGGGGGGACTCAGCGCCGCAGCAGCGTCACCACCGCGGCGCCGCCCAGGCCGATGTTGTGGGCCAGGCCCACGCGCGCGCCCGCCACCTGGCGGGACTCCGCGGTGCCGCGCAACTGCCAGACGAGTTCGGCGCACTGGGCGAGGCCCGTCGCCCCGAGGGGGTGCCCCTTGGAGATCAGCCCGCCCGAGGGGTTGACCACCCACCGGCCGCCGTAGGTCGTCGCCCCCGACTCCACCAGCGGTCCCGAGCCGCCCTCCGCGCACATGCCCAACGCCTCGTAGGTGAGCAGTTCGTTGACCGAGAAGCAGTCGTGCAGCTCGACCACGTCGACGTCCTCGATGCCGAGTCCGCTCTCCTCGTACGCCTGGCGCGCGGCGGCCCGCGACATGGGGCGGCCCACGACGTCGATGCACGAGCCCGTGGCGAAGGAGTCCTCGGTGTCGGTCGTCATGGCCTGCCCGACGATCTCCACGGCGTGCTCCGTCAGGCCCCTCTCGCGCACGAAGCGTTCGGAGGCGACCAGGGCCGCCGCCGCGCCGTCGGAGGTGGGCGAGCACTGGAGCCGGGTCAGCGGGTCGTGGATCATCTTGGCGGCGAGGATCTCGTCGCGTTCGTAGACGTCGCGAAACTGTGCGCGCGGATTGCCCGCCGAGTGGCGGTGGTTCTTCTCGCCCACGGCGGCGAGCTGTTCACGCGTGGTGCCGTACCGCTCCCTGTGCTCGCGGGCCGCGTTGCCGAAGATCTGCGCGGTGGGCGGACTCGCCTCGAAGCCGTGCCCGGCCGCCATGACGCCGTAGTGCCGGGCGACGGGCGAGGTGGCGAAGTCGCCCGAGTCCGCGCCCGCGCCCAGTGCGCCCTTCTGCATCTTCTCGAAGCCGAGGGCGAGGACGCAGTCGTTGACCCCCCAGGAGACGAACTGGCGGGCCAGCATCAGCGCCGTGGAGCCCGTGGCGCAGTTGTTGTTGACGTTGTAGACGGGGATGCCGGTGAGGCCGAGTGCGTAGACGGCGCGCTGGGCTGCGGTCGAGGGCTGGTGGCAGTGGCCGACGGCGGCCTGTTCGACGGCGTCGTAGGCGAGTCCCGCGTCGCTCAGCGCCGCGCTGCCCGCCTCCTGGGCCATGTCCCAGTACTGCCACTCGCGGGTTTCGGGCTTGACGAAGGGGGTCATCCCCACGCCGATGACGAACGCCTTGCCTGTCATGGCTGCTCCTTGCGTCGGGGAGAGCGTTCGGACGAGCTCGTCGCGCGAGCTCCGGATGAGGGGGAGCGCGCTTCAGATGAGGGGGCGCGGCTCCGGGTCGCGTGGCAGTCCGAGGAGGCGTTCGGCCACCACGTTGAGCTGCACCTGGGTGGTACCGCCCGCGATGGTCAGACAGCGCGACATCAGGAACTCGTGCACGGCCCGCTCACCCTCGCCCTCGCACACCGCGCCGCCCGCGCCGAGGAGTTCGAGGGCCAGCTCGGCGATCCGCTGCTGGTGCGGGGTCTGGATGAGCTTGCGGACACTGGCGCCGGCGCCCGGATCCAGGCCCTCGACCCGCTGGAGCGTGGTGCGCAGCCCGATGCAGGCCAGCGCGTGCGCCTCGGCCGCCAGCGCGCCGATCCGCTCCCGCACCGTGTCGTCGATGCCCTCCTGTGCGCCGCCGCTGGGATCCAGCCGGGCGAGGAGCGCTTCGAGCCCCGTACCGAAGGTGAGCTGATCGGCCATGTGGACGCGTTCGTTGCCGAGGGTGTGCCGGGCCACCCGCCAGCCGTCGTTCACCTCACCGACCACCGCGTCGGCCGGCAGCACGGCGTCGTCGAACCACACCTCGTTGAACAGCGCGTCGCCCGTGATCTCCTTCAGCGGGCGCACCTCCAGCCCGGGGGTGTGCGCCATGTCGACGAGGAAGAACGTCAGCCCCTCGTGCTTGGGCGCCTCCGGGTCCGTGCGCGCCAGCAGAATGCCCCACCGCGCCCACTGCGCCGCCGACGTCCACACCTTCTGGCCGTTGATCCGCCAGCCGCCGTCCCCGGTCCGCTCCGCACGGGTGCGCAGGGAGGCCAGGTCGGAGCCCGCCTCCGGCTCGGAGAAGAGCTGGCACCACAGCACCTCGCCGCTCAGCGTCGGCAGCAGGTGGCGCTCGCGCTGCGCCTCGGTGCCGTAGGTGAGCAAGGAGGGCACGACCCAGGTGGCGATCCCCAGGTCGGCGACCTTCACGCCGTGCTCGTCCAGCTCGCGCTGCACCGCCAACTGCCGCACGGGCCCCGCCCCCAGGCCGTACGGCTTTGGCAGGTGCGGGGCCGCGTAGCCGGTCGGCGCCAGTGCGCGGCGGACCGCCGCCGGGTCCTGTCCCCGCAGCGGCGCGATCACCTCGCGCGCCTGCGCGCGGTAGCCCTCCGCCTCGGACGGCAGCCGCATCCGCAGTCTGCGGCGGGCGCCCGCGCCCGCGAGCCGGGCGGCGCGCAGCCGGTGCGCTGCGCCGGTGCCCAGCAGCTGCCGGGCGACCACGGCGCGGCGCAGGTACAGGTGCGCGTCGTGTTCCCAGGTGAAGCCGACGCCGCCGAGGATCTGCACACAGTCCTTGGCGCAGGTGTGGGCCGCCTCCAGCGCGGCCGAGGCGGCGAGCGCCGCCGTCAGCCCGCGGACCGCCTCGGGGTTCTCCTCGCCGTGCTGTCCGGCGGGCACATCCGCCGCCCGCGCCGCCTCCTCGTCCGGCGTGCGGGAGGCGCGGGCCGCGTCCCAGGTGAGGGCCCTGGCCTGTTCGAGGCGGACGAGCATGTCGGCGCACAGGTGCTTGACGGCCTGGAACTGGCCGATGGGACGCCCGAACTGCTCGCGGGTCCTGGCGTACTCGGTCGCGGTCGCCAGCGCCCAGGCGGCGAGGCCGCACGCCTCGGCGGAGAAGAGGACGGCGGCGACCTCGCGTACGCGGTCGTCATCGAGAGGCAGCGCGCGGGCCGCCGGCACCTCAAGGCCGCGGGCGGTGACCTGGGCGGTGGGGCGCAGGGGGTCGGCGCTCTCCTGCGGGCTGATGTCGAGCGCTTCGGCGTCGACGGTGAGCCACACGGTGCCGGACGGGGTGCGCGCGGCGAGGAGCAGCACGTCGGCCTGGGCTCCGCCGAGAACGGGTGGGGCGGTGCCGTCGAGCACGTAGGAGGGGCCGTCTCCGTCCCCGGGCGCCGCGGTGAGGGAGCCGGGGGTGAGGGCGAGGGCCGCGACGCGCGCGCCGGTGGCCAGCGCCCCGAGCAGTGCGGTGTCCGAGCCGCCCGCCGTGCACAGGAGTTCGGAGGCGAGCACGTGCGGCAGGTAAGGACCCGGAAGCGCGGCCCTGCCGGTCTCCTCCACGACGACGGCCAGGTCGAGCAGGGAACCGCCCGCGCCGCCCGCGTCCTCGGGCAGATGGATGCCGCACAGGCCCTGTTCCGCGAGCCCCTTCCACCAGTCAGGACGCTCCCGGCCCGGCGGCGCCTCCAGCGCCGCGCGCCGCTTCGCACCGGGGACGGCGCGCGCCAGCCCGCCCCGTACGGAAGCGGCCAGGTCCCGGTGCTCCTGGGTCGTTCCGATGCCGCCTGCGATGCGCGTGCTTGCGCTGCTCACGGTGCTCCCGTCGGCCATGCGGGCACACTAGAACACGTTCCACCAAGAGGGAAGGTGCGCGCCGACAGCGAGACGGACACCGGGGACCGCCCGCCGAGGACCCCACGGCACCTACCCCGGGAGGGAAAGCGGCGGTAGGGCAGCATGACCCGGTAGCGCTCCGGCCGGGCAAGGGCCGCACAGCGCGGGCGCGCGTCCACGACAGGTAAGGAACACCGATGAACCAGCCCTCCCCCACCCCCGGCGGCGCCGCCGCTCCACAGCCGCGTACCCTCGCCGCGTTCGAGGCGGCGAAGGGCTTCATGCCCCGGGACGAGGGCCTGGCGCTGTACGCGGCGGCAGCGGAGGCGGGGGCGCTGGGGCTGCCCCTGCTGGAGGTGGGCACCTACTGCGGGCGCTCCACACTGCTGCTGGCGGACGCGGCGCGCGCGGCCGGGGTGACGGCGCTCACGCTCGACCACCACCGCGGGAGCGAGGAGCAGCAGCCCGGCTGGGAGTACCACGACCCCGAGGTCGTCGACCCGGTCGTGGGCGCGATGGACACCCTGCCCACCTTCCGGCGCACGCTGCACGCGGCCGGCCTGGAGGAGCACGTGGTCGCGCTGGTCGGACGCTCACCGCGGGTGGCCGCGCTGTGGGGGACGCCGCTGGGTCTCGTCTTCATCGACGGCGGCCACACGGAGGAGCACGCGAGCGCCGACTACGAGGGCTGGGCCCCGCATCTGGCACCCCGCGGACTGCTGGTGATCCACGACGTCTTCCCCGACCCGGCGGACGGCGGACAGGCGCCGCACCACATCCACGAGCGCGCCCTGGCCTCGGGCGCCTACGACGCGGTTTCCGCGACGGGTTCCCTGCGGGTCCTGCGGCGGCGCTGAGCGCGGCCCCCTCCGCTCCCCCACCGGGTGCCCGCGGCCACCGCGCCAAAGGCGGCGCGGTGGCGAGGGCTACCATCTACGCCCGTGTCGAATGGAGGCTACGTGAGGCGACGGCGGCGGACGGGTCAGCGGATGGCGGCGGCGGTGACTGCCGCGCTCGTGTGCCTGGGCACCGCCGGATGCGGCGCGTTCGGCGGGGACGGTGACGAGGACGGCAAGCCGCGCGCGAAGGACGGGGACCACTCCGCCGCATCCTCCCCGGCCTCCCCCAGCGCACGGGGAGGCAAGAAGCCGGCGGACGAGCCGCTGCGCGGCAAGGTGATCGTCGTCGACCCCGGCCACAATCCGCACAACCGCGACCAGCCTGGCAAGATTTCCCGGAGCGTCGATATCGGCACGGGGAAGAAGGAATGCGACACCACGGGCACCGCGACCAATTCCGGTTACGCGGAGGCCGACTTCACTCTCGACCTGGCGCACCGGGTCCGTACGCAGCTTCGCGAGCGCGGGGCCACCGTCAGGTTCACCCACGACGGCGACGAGCCGTACGGCCCATGCGTGGATGAACGCGCGGAAAAGGGAAATCAGGCGCAAGCGGACGCGGCCATTTCACTCCATGCGGACGGCGCGCACGCGGGAAGCCGCGGTTTCCATGTGATTCTTCCCGCATCCGTCCACGAGGGCGCCGCTGACACCCGCGACATCGTCACGCCTTCTCGACGGTTCGGTACCGATCTGCGCGACGCTTTCCACGCGGCCACCGGCGAACAGCCCGCCAACTATCTTGGTGACGGCAACGGCCTGGACACCAGAGGGGACTTGGGGGGCCTCAACCTGAGTAAGGTGCCCAAGGTCTTCCTCGAATGCGGCAACATGCGTGATCCGCGCGACGTCGCCCATCTCACGTCGGCGAAGTGGCGCGAAAAGGCGGCACGCGGGGTCACGGACGGGATCACCGCTTTCCTCGCAGCCGGGAAGGGGAAACCGTGAAACCTGGGAGCGAACCCCCACGGCCCGCCCGTAGTCTCATCCGTACGATGGGGTGCTCACCCCCGGCAGACTTCAACCATGACCAGACCGATTAAGGACCCCACGTGAACATCCGCTCGCTCACGCGAGGCGACGGTGCGGTGATAGGAGCAGCGGTGCTGCTGTTCATCGCTTCGTTCCTCGACTTCTTCTCCATCGAATGCTCCGGTTCGCTGTGCGACGAGGTACCGAACGCCTGGGACACGGAGAAGCTCCAGCTGATCCTGCCCTCGATCTTCCTGACCGGGATCCTCGGTGCCGCGGCGCTGGTCGGTGGCCGTTTCCTGCCGGAGGGCCGCAAGTTCGGCGCCGTCACCCTGCCGCAGTTCGGTGCGAGCCTGATCGTGGTCTCACTGTGGTCCATGATCTGGGAGTTCATCGTCGCCCCTGACGGCGCGGACATGGGTGCCGGGGCCATCCTCGGGCTCATCGCGGTTCTGATCGGTGCCGCCGCGGCGCTCATCACCCCGGTCGTCCCGGCGCTGGCGGCTCCGCTGGTGCCCGCCGGCGGTGCGGGCGGTCCCGGCGCGGGTGCGGCGCCCTACGGCTACCCGCAGCAGGGCGGCTACGGCTACCCGGGCGGCCCGCAGGCCGGCCAGCCGGGCCCGTACGGCGCGCAGGGCGGTCAGCCGGGCCAGCCGCAGTACGGACAGCCGGGTGCGCAGCCGGGTCAGCCGGGGCCGGGCCAGCCGCACGGGGGCGCGCAGGGCGCCCCGGGCGCTCCCCAGGACGCCGGGTTCCAGCCGTTCTGGTTCGCCGTTCCGATGGCGCGTCCGCTCTTCCCGGAGGACGGCTCGCCGCAGCCGATCGCCGAACTGGCCCCCGGTACCTGGTACCTGGCGGTCGAGCAGCGCGGTCAGGCGCTCATCGCCCAGACGCAGGACGGCCGCCGCGGCATCCTGCAGGACACCTCCAACATCCAGCGCGGCTGAGCCTCCGGGCCGCCCGCACGGGTCAGCGGCCCCTCGCCCTTCCGGGCGGGGGGCCGCTGTCGTACGCTGCCCCGGCGAACTGACGCCTTGTCAGTTGCTGGGAGGGCGGACGAGAGGGGCGGGCGATGCGGCTCGGACTGGCGCTCGGGTACTGGGGCCGCGGCCCCGACCCCCGCCACCTGGAACTCGCCCGCGAGGCGGAGGACCTGGGCTACCACTCGGTGTGGACCGCCGAGTCCTGGGGCTCGGACGCGTTCACGGCCCTGACCTGGATCGCCGCCCACACCACCCGCATCCGCCTGGGCACCGCCGTCGCACAGATGGCGGCCCGCACCCCCACGGCCACCGCCATGCACGCCCTCACCCTCGACCACCTCAGCGGCGGCCGCATGCACCTCGGGCTGGGCCTGTCGGGCCCGCAGGTGGTCGAGGGCTGGTACGGGCGGCCCTTCCCCTCCTCGCCGCTGACCCTGACCCGCGAGTACGTGGACGTCGTGCGCCAGGTACTGCGCCGCGAGGCCCCGGTGACGCTGGAAGGGCGCTACCACACGCATCCGTACGCGGGCCCCGGCTCCACCGGCATGGGCAAGCCCCTGCGGTCCCTCACCCATCCGCTCCGCGGCGACCTGCCCGTCCTGCTCGGCGCGGAGGGCCCCAAGAACGTCGCCCAGACCGCGCGCATCGCCGACGGCTGGCTGCCGCTGTACTGGTCGCCGACGCGCCCCTCGGTGTACGAGGCCGCGCTCGCGCAGGCGCCGCCCGGGTTCCTCGTGGCGCCCCTGGCGCAGGCCAGGATCTGCGACGACGTGGCCGAGGGCCTGCTGCCCGTCAAGGCCATGCTCGGCTTCTACGTCGGCGGCATGGGCCACGCCCGCCGCAACTTCCACGCGGAGCTGATGGCGCGGATGGGGTACGCGCAGGACGCCGAGCGCGTCCAGGCGCTGTTCGCCCAGGGGCGGCGCGAGGAGGCGGTGCGCGCCGTACCCGACGCGTTCGCCGACGAGATCTCGCTGGTGGGCCCGCGCGCGAGAGTCGCGGAACGGCTGGAGCTGTGGCGCGCGGGTCCGGTGACCGACCTGCTGGTGCTGGCGCCCGACCCGCACACGCTGCGGGTACTGGCCCAACTGGCCGGGTAGCCGGGTAGCCGGCAGTTCGCCCGCTCCTTCGCGTCCCCCGGGGGGTGCCTCAGCAGCAGTCGGGGTCCAGGCCCGCCGGCAGGGCGTCGCCGCGGAAGACCTGGACCGTCGCGTCGTCGCCGCCCAGCGCCGCGACGGCCAGCAGCAGCGCCCCCGCCGTCCAGGTGGTGCGCTCGACGGGCCAGACGGCCTCGTTCTCGAAGACGTACCCCGTCCAGTACATGCCGTCGTCGGCGCGCAGGTGGCCCATCCACTGGAGCACGTCCAAGGCCCGGTCCGACTCGCCCATCGCCCACAGGGCGAGGGCGAGTTCCGCGCTCTCCCCGCCGGTCACCCACGGGTTGGGGACGACGCAGCGGCAGCCGAAGCCGGGCACCACGAAGCGGTCCCAGCCCTCCTCGACGCGCTCCTTGGCCGCGGTGCCGCGCAGGGCGCCGCCGAGGACGGGGTAGTACCAGTCCATGGAGTAGCGGCTCTTGTCGAGGAACCGCTCGGGGTGGCGGCGGATGGCGTGGCCGAGCCAGCCCGCGGCCAGTTCCCAGTCGGGCTGCGGTTCCTCGCGGTGCTCGGCCATCGCCAGCGCGCAGCGCAGCGCGTGGTGGATGGAGGAGGACCCGGTCAGCAGGGCGTCGGTGTGGGCGGTGCCGTCGGCCTCGCGCTTCCAGCCGATCTGGCCGCCCGGCTGCTGGAGTTCGAGCACGAACGCGACGGCCGCGGTGACCACGGGCCACATGCGGTCGAGGAAGGCGTCGTCCCCTGTGGCCAGGTAGTGGTGAAAGATACCGACGGCCGGATAGGCGCAGAAGTTGGTCTCCCGCGCCCGGTCGGTGGGGGCCGCCGCGTCACCGTCGGCGTAGGCGGCGTACCAGGAGCCGTCGGGCTGCTGGTGCGCGGCGAGCCAGCGGTAGGCGGCCTCGGCGCGGTCGTGTTCGCCCGCCGCGTCCAGGGCCATGGCCGCCTCGACGTGGTCCCACGGGTCGAGGTGGTGGCCGCGGAACCACGGTATGGCGCCGTCGTCGCGCTGCTGGGCCGCGATGCCTGCGACGGTCTGCCGGGCCTGCTCCGCGGTCAGGACGCCGGGCAGTACGAGCCGCTCGGTGCGCTCGGGGCTGGTCACTTGGCCGCCGCCGCGCTCTCGCCGGCGCGGTGCCTGAGGCCGTCGGCCGCGGCGAGGTGCGGAAGGTGCGGCTTGGTCGCGTAGGCGACGAAGCTCTTGCCGATGACGGGGTCGAGGGCGCGCTCGGCGAGCCGGGTGGCCAGCGGGCGCTTCATGATGTCCCACACCAGCAGCTTGTGGTAGGCGCGCACCGGGAGCGCTGCCTCGTCACCGTCGCGGTCCACCCCGAACGCGCACTTCAGCCACCAGTACGGTGCGTGCAGCCCGTGGGCGTGGTGGCTGCCGTAGGGGCGCAGCCCGGCCCCGCGCATCTTGGCCAGGAGTTCGGTGGCGCGGTAGATGCGGATGTGGCCGCCCTCCACCTCGTGGTAGGCGTCGCTGAGCGCCCAGCAGACCTTCTCGGGGCCGTACCTGGGCACGGTGACCGCTATCCGGCCGCCGGGCCGCAGGACGCGCACCATCTCGGCGAGGACGCCCTTGTCGTCGTGGATGTGCTCCATGACCTCGGAGATGATGACGACGTCGAAGCTGTCGTCGGGGAACGGCAGGGCGAGCGCGTCGCCCTCCATGGCGGTGGCGGTGGCGCCCTCGGGGGCCTCCCCCTCCGCGGCCATGGCGGCGAACCAGGTGGCGACCTCGCTGATCTCCTCGGCGTTCCGGTCGAGGGCGACCACGCGTGCGCCGCGCCGGTAGCACTCGAAGGCGTGCCGACCCGCCCCGCATCCCAGGTCGAGCACGCGGTCGCCGGGGGCGAGCGGGAAACGGGCGAAGTCCACGGTCAGCACGGGCGATCAGCCTTCCAGAAAGTCATGCGGGGCGGGAGCGGGCCGACGGGGCGGCGGGTCGGCGGGGTTCAGCGGCTTTCAGCGACCTGTGTCGGCTTTCGGCGGCTTCCGGCGGCGGCGTGCGCCGGCTCGACGGGCGGCCGCGCCACGGGCGGCGAGGCCTCGCGCGCGGGCGTGCCCATGGCGGCGCGGTAGCGCTCGACGGTGCCCAGCGCCGCCTTCTCCCAGGTGAACTTCCCCAGCACCCGCTCCCGTCCGGCGGCCCCGATCCTGGCCCGCAGCGCGCTGTCGGACAGCAGCCGTACGAGCCCGGCGGCGAGCGCTCCGGCGTCGCCCGGCGGCACGGCCAGGCAGGTGTCGCCGTCCCGCCCGGCGACCTCGGGGATGGCGCCGCCCGTGGTGGCGAGCAGGGGGGTGCCGGTGGCCATGGCCTCGGCGGCGGGCAGGGAGAAGCCCTCGTACAGGGAGGGGACGCAGGCGACCTGTGCCGAGCGCACCAGCGCGGCCAGCTCGGCGTCGCTGATGCCCTTGACGAACTCGACGGCGCCGTCCAGGCCGTGGGCCGTGATCGCGTCGGCGACCGGACCGCGTGCGGGGCGTTCGCCGACGACGACCAGGTGGGCCTCGGGCTGCTCGGTGCGCGCCTTGGCCAGCGCCTCGATGAGGAAGACGAGGCCCTTGAGCGGCACGTCGGCGCTGGAGGTCGTCACGATCCGGCCCGGCGTCTCGGGCACGGACGGGTCGGGCGAGAAGAGGCGGGTGTCGGCGCCGATGGGCACGACGTGGATGCGGTCGCGGCGCACACCGAGGTCCTCGGCGATCTCCTGGCGGGAGGAGCCCGAGACGGTGACCACCGAGGGCAGCCGGCGGGCGACCCGGCGCTGCATGCGGGTGAAGCCGTACCAGCGGCGCACGGAGGCCTGCTGCCGCCAGCCGGACGCCGCCTCCAGCTCCAGCCTGCGGTCGACGGTGATGGGGTGGTGGATGGTGGTCACGAGGGGCGCGCCGAGCGCCCCGGGGCCGCCCAAGAGGCCGTAGCCGAGGGTCTGGTTGTCGTGGACGACGTCGAACGCGCCGCGCCGCGCGGCCAGGTGGCGGCGGGCGCGCAGCGAGAAGGTGAGCGGCTCGGGGAAGCCGCCGGTCCACATGGTGCCGACCTCCAGCAGGTCGACCCAGTCGCGGTACTCGCCGCGCCGCGGGGTGCGGAAGGGGTCGGGCTGGCGGTAGAGGTCGAGGCTGGGCAGCTCGGTGAGGGTGAGGCGCCCTGACACGTCGGGGACGTCGTCGAGCACCGGGTAGGGCTGGGCGCCGATGACCTCGACGGTGTGGCCGAGCCGGGCGAGTTCGCGGGAGAGGTGGCGTACGTAGACGCCCTGGCCGCCGCAGAAGGGGTTGCCCTTGTACGTCAGCAGCGCGATGCGCAGCGGGCGGTCCGTTACGGCCTGACCGGTCACTCGCGGCCCCCTTCGTCACTGCTTTCCGCCGGAGCGTAGCCGCTCGCGCTAACCTAGAACAAGTTTCAGGTTGCTGTTCGGGAGGACGGCACCGGGCGGTGACACCACCCGGGACGCGTCCCGGACTGAGAAATTTACCGGCCAGTCACTTCGGGCGAACCACCGGAGCAGGTGATTCGCGCCACCCCTGCGAGGCCTGCAACAATGCACGGCTCACCCCAGGGCTTCACGACGCCACGGAAACGGGACGAACAACGCGATGCCGACACCGCCGCAGCCCAAGCCCCCGCACACGGCCCGCGCCAAGCGGCCGTCGCGCCCGCAGCCGCTCACGCATCCGCTGACGCAGTCTCCGCCGCTGACCGAGCGCCAGGAGGCGAGGCGCCGCCGCATCCTGCACGCCAGCGCGCAGCTGGCCAGGCGGGGCGGGTTCGACGCGGTGCAGATGCGCGAGGTGGCCGACTCCTCGCACGTCGCCCTCGGTACGCTCTACCGCTACTTCCCCTCCAAGGTGCACCTGCTGGTGGCCACCATGCAGGACCAGTTGCAGCACATGCACGAGACCCTGCACAAGCGGCCTCCGGAGGAGATGGAGGCGGCGGCCCGCGTCGCCAAGACGTTGATGCGCGCCTTCCGCGCCCTCCAGCGCGAGCCCCAGCTGGCCGACGCGATGGTCCGCGCCCTCAACTTCGCCGACCGCTCCGTCAGCCCCGAGGTGGACACCGTCTCCCGGCTGACGACGGCGATCATCCTGGACGCCATGGGCCTGGAGGGTCCCGCCACCCCCGAGCAGCTCTCCGCGGTCCGCGTCATCGAACACACCTGGCACTCGGCGCTGATCACCTGGCTCTCGGGGCGCGCCTCGATCGCCCAGGTCAAGATCGACATCGAGACGGTCTGCCGGCTGATCGCGGTGACGGCGCCCGCGCCGGAAGAGGAAGAAGGCGAAGAGGCCGACGAACACGGCTGAGGCGCGACCCCTTCACGCTCCCGCGGGGGCGAAGCGGACCGGGGTTCCCGGCGGAGCCTGGGCGGCCGCGTCGAGCGCCTCGCGGGGAACGACGCCGACGACGGGGTAGCCACCGGTCGTCGGATGGTCCGCCAGGAAGATCACCGGACGGCCCTCGGGCGGCACCTGCACCGCTCCCAGCGGCATGCCCTCGCTGGCCAGTTCCCCCTCCCTGGCCCGCTCCAGCGCGGGGCCCTCAAGACGCAGTCCGATCCGGTTGCTGGCCGGGGAGACCCGGTAGCCGCAGGACAGCAGGGTGCGCAGCCCGCCGGGGGTGAACCAGTCGTGCCGCGGCCCCAGGACCACCGGCAGCAGCAACTCGCGCGGCGGCCCCGCCCAGACGGCGGCGTCGCAGCAGACCGAGGGCCGGTGCACGGGCGGTGCGCCGAGTGTGAGCACCGCGCCCTCGCACAGGGGCGCGGGCCCGAGCCCGGAGAGCAGGTCGGTGGCGCGGCTGCCCAGCACCGGGTCCGCGTCCACGCCGCCGTCGAACGCCACGTACGAGCGGACGCCGTGGGTGGCGGCACCGACGTCCAGGACGGCGCCCGCGGGGACGTGGACGGGCTGCCCCCAGGCGGCGGGCCGCCCGTCGACCGTCACCGGGCAGGGTGCGCCGGTGACGGCGGCGACGGTGGGGCGCAGGGCCCGCACGGCGCATCCCGTCAGCGTGGTCTCCAACGTCGCGGCCGTCTCCGGGTTGCCGAGCAGCCGGTTGGCGAGGCGGTGAGCGCCCGTGTCGAGGGCACCGGAGCGCGGTACGCCCAGGTGCGCGTATCCGGCGCGGCCCAGGTCCTGGACGGTGGTCAGCACCCCGGCCCGTGCCGTCTGCAGTCCGTCAGCCATCACGGTCGCCTCCCGGGGGCCGGTCCGGCCCCTCGCTCTCCGTGCCCGGGCCCGTCCGGGTCCAGGGGGACGAAGCGGACGCGCGTTCCGGGCGCGAGGAGGGCGGCGGGGGTGCGGTCCGCGTCCCACAGCACGGTTTCGGGTGCCGTGCCGATCAGCTGCCATCCGCCGGGTGAGGAGCGCGGGTAGACGCCCGTGTACGGGCCCGCGAGCCCGACGGCGCCAGCCGGGACGCGAGTGCGCGGATCGGCGCGGCGCGGCACGTGGTAGCGCTCGTCGAGCCCGGTCAGGTAGCCGAAGCCGGGGGCGAATCCGCAGAAGGCGACGCGGAAGGCGGCGGCCGTGTGGATACGCGGCACCTCGTCCTCGGCCACGCCCCACAGCGCCGCCACGTCGGCGAGGTCGGGGCCGTCGTAGCGGACGGGGATCTCCAGGGCGCTCTCGGCGGAGCCGGTCAGCGGCGGCACGTCCCAGCCGGGCAGCTCGGCGGCCAGCGCGCGGGCCGCGTCGGCGCTCGGGAAGCCGTCCAGCAGCACGGTCGTGGCCCCCGGGACGATCTCGGCGACGGGCGGCAGGGTGCCTCGGGCGCGGCGGCGCAGGAGTTCGGCGTGCAGGGCCTCGGTCTCCTCGGCGGTGCCGAGTTCGACGAGCAGCCCGTCGCGGCCCACCGGCAGCACGGCGGCACGGAGCTGGCCGCGGCCCGCGTCCCCTTCCCCGCCCGCCTCGCGCACCTTGTGTGCCCTCCGGTTCACGCGAAGGCCCGGACGGTGACGCCGGCCGCGGCCAGCTCCTCGCGGACGCGCCGTGCCAGTCGCGCGGCGGCCGGGGTGTCGCCGTGCACGCACAGCGAGCGGGCGGTGCTGCGCAGCAGTCCGCCGTCGGCGGCGACGAGCTCGCCGTCCCCGGCCAGGCGCAGCGACCGCTCGACCACCTGGTCGGGGTCGTGGAGCACGGCGTCCGGCTCGGTGCGGGGTACGAGCGTGCCGTCGGGGCGGTAGGCGCGGTCGGCGAACGCCTCCTCGACGGTGGGCAGTCCGGCCTCGGCGGCCGCGGCCAGCAGCCGGGATCCCGGCAGGCCGAGCACCGGCAGCGGGCCGCCGGACCCGTGCGCCGCCCGGGCCAGCCGTACGCCTTCGACGACGGCGGCGGCCTGCTCGGCGTCGCGGACGGCGCGGTTGTAGAGCGCGCCGTGCGGTTTGACGTAGGCGACGGCGGAGCCGGCCGCGCGGGCGAAGACCTCCAGCGCCCCGATCTGGTAGGCCACTTCGGCGGTCAGCTCGGCGGCGGGCACGTCCATGGCGCGGCGGCCGAAGCCGGCCAGGTCGCGGTAGGAGACCTGCGCGCCGATGCGGACGCCGCGCTCGGCGGCCAGTTCGCAGACGCGGCGCATGGTGGCGGGGTCCCCCGCGTGGTAGCCGCAGGCGACGTTGGCACTGGTGACCGAGGCGAGCAGGGCTTCGTCGTCGGTCAGGTGCCAGCGCCCGAAGCCCTCGCCGAGGTCGGCGTTAAGGTCGATCATCCGGTCCATCGCCAGCAACGTAAGCGATTGTTGAACAATCCGGCAAGGGGGCTCGGCGTCCGGTTCGCCCGGATGCCGCCACCCGACCGCCCCACCGCGTCCCCGCGTCCCCGGCTCCGCGCCGGCGCGCGCACCCACCCGAGGGAGACCCATGACCGCCGACCCGCCCGCAGGCCTGTCCGCCGCACTGCCGGACCTGGCCGCCGACCGCGCGCTGCTGGGACGCACCAGCACGGCCGAACGCGTGGCGGCCATCCTGCGCGAGCGGATAGCGCAGGGCTCCTTCCCGCCCGGCACCCGGCTCTCGGAGGAGCGCATCTGCGGCGCCCTCGGCGTCTCGCGCAACACCCTGCGGGAGGCGTTCCGGCTGCTGACGCACGAGAGGCTGCTCGTGCACCGGTTCAACCGGGGCACGTTCGTCCGCGTACTGACCGACACCGACATCGTGGACATCTACCGCGTCCGCCGCCTCGTCGAGTGCGCGGCGCTGCGCGGGCTCGGTGAGCCGCCGTACGACGTGGCCGAGGTGCGGGCGGCCGTCACGGCGGGCGAGAAGGCGGCGGCCGACGGCGACTGGCAGGAGTGCTCGACCGCCAACATCCGCTTCCACCAGGCGCTGGCCGGGCTCGCCGGCAGTGCGCGCACCGACGAGATGATGCGCGGCGTACTGGCCGAGTTGAGACTGGCCTTCCACATCATGGGCGACCTGCGCCGCTTCCACGACCCGTATCTCACGCGCAACCAGGAGCTGGTCCAGGCGCTGGAGACGGGCCGCAAGGGCGTGGCGGAAGCGCTGCTGGCGGCCTATCTGGACGATTCGCTGCGGCAGCTGCTGGAGGCGTACCCGTAAGGCGCGCCCCCAAAGCCGCGGTTCCGCCGGCCGCGCCGTGACGACCTCCACGTGACATGGCTCACTCTTGTCGGATCGTTCAACAATCCTCTAGCCTCCCGTGGAATTCGCTTCACTGGAATCCGCTTGGCGGAAGTCGCTTCATGGAAGGCGGAGGCGACATGATCGTTCTCCTCGGCGTCCTCGTGGTGGTCCTCGGCTTCGCGACGCGCCGCAACCCGCTGCTCGTCGTCGGAGTGGCGGGGATCGTCACAGGACTGCTCGGCAAGCTCTCCCCGGTCGAGATCCTGCGGACCTTCGGCGAGAGCTTCGCGTCCAGCCGGTCGGTGACGATCTTCGCGATCACGCTGCCCGTCATCGGCCTCCTGGAGCGCAACGGTCTCCAGCAGCAGGCCCGCACCCTCATCGGCAAGCTCGGCACCAAGCTGACCACAGGCCGCTTCCTGACCCTCTACCTGCTGCTGCGGCAGCTCACCGCGGCCGTCGGGCTGCAGACCATCGGCGGCCCCGCACAGAGCGTCCGCCCGATGATCGCGCCGATGGCCGAGGCCGCCACCGAGCGCATGAACGAGGACCGCCCGCTGCCCCGCAAGGTCCGCGAGAAGGTGCGCTCGCACGCCGCCGGCACCGACACGGTCGGCCTCTTCTTCGGCGAGGACTGCTTCCTCGCCATCGGCTCCATCCTGCTGATCACCGGCCTGGTCAACAGCACCTACCACACCCACCTGGAGCCGCTGCACCTCGCGCTGTGGGCCATCCCCAGCGCCGTGTGCGCCTTCTTCATCCACGGCGGCAGGCTGCTGCGCCTCGACCGGAAACTGGAGCGCGACCTGGTGACCGCGAACGCCGAGATGGCCGTGGCGCGTGAGGACGCGCAGGGGCGCTCCCCGGAAAGCACGGAAGGCGGGGCCGCCAAGTGATCAAGTCCGAGTGGTTCTTCTGGCTGGTCGGCGCCGTCTTCGTCATCATGGCGGCCCAGATGCTGCGCGACCGCACCAACCCCAAACGCCACGGCACGGCCGCCTTCTGGGGCCTGCTGGGCGTCTGCTTCTTCTACAGCACCTGGGTCAACGAGAAGTCGCTGCCCGCCGAGCCCCTGGGCGTGGCCGTCCTCGGCCTCATCTGCATCGGCGGCTTCAACCTCACCGGCAAGGGCGTACCGCAGACCACCAGCGAGTCCGAACGCGCCTCGCTGGCCGCCCGCTTCGGCGCCAAACTGTTCATCCCCGCGCTGACC
Source organism: Streptomyces diacarni (assembly GCF_003323715.1). Classification (GTDB taxonomy): domain Bacteria; phylum Actinomycetota; class Actinomycetes; order Streptomycetales; family Streptomycetaceae; genus Streptomyces; species Streptomyces diacarni. The sequence goes on along the minus strand of NZ_QOIN01000021.1, from coordinate 19,797 downwards.
ATCCCGCTGGTCGCCATGGTGTGCGCCGTCCTGGTCGCCAAGGTGCGGATCGGCGGCAGCCCCGTACTCGAAGAGGGCAGCGAGACCATCCTCGGGCTCGGCCTCGGCGCCATCGTCGCCCTGGCCGTCGGCATGTGGGTGCTGCGGGAGCGGCGCGTCAGCGTGCCCCTGCACGCCGGGCGCGGACTGCTGGAGTCCATGGGCTGGGCCCTGCTGCTGCCCCAGCTGCTCGCCGTACTGGGAGCGATATTCCAGGCCGCGGGCGTCGGCACCCAAGTACGCGAGATCACCGAATCCATCCTCCCCGACGGCCAGAAGCTGGCAGCCGTCGCGCTGTACTGCGCGGGCATGTTCGTCTTCACCGTCATCATGGGCAACGCCTTCGCCGCCTTCCCCGTGATGACCGCGGCCGTCGGCTGGCCCGTCCTGATCGAGCAGATGAACGGCGATCCCGCCGCCGTCCTCGCGGTCGGCATGCTCGCCGGATTCTGCGGCACCCTGTGCACACCCATGGCGGCCAACTTCAACCTCGTCCCGGCCGCCCTGCTCGAACTCAAGGACCAGTACGGGCCGATCAAGGCCCAGGCGCCCACCGCGGTGGCGCTGCTGGCCTGCAACATCGCCATCGTCTACCTCTTCGCCTTCTAGGAGCGGCCCCGTGACCGCACCCCCACCCGCCGCACCCGACCCCTCCTCCCCCGTGAAGATACTGGTCACCGGCTTCGCCCCGTTCGACGGCGAAGAGGTCAACCCCTCCTGGCAGGCCGCCGAACTGCTCGCCGCCGACCCCCCGCCCGGGATCCGGATCCAGGCGGTACGCATCAGCTGCGTCTTCGGCACGGCCCTGCAGGAGCTGCGCGCCGCCGTCGAGGACGCCGGGGCCGACCTCGACCTGGTGGTGTGCCTGGGCCAGGCGGGGGGCCGCACCGACCTGACCGTCGAACGCGTCGCGCTCAACGTCGACGACGCCCGCATACCCGACAACGCGGGCCGCCGGCCCGTGGACGAGCCCGTGGTGGCGGGCGGCCCCGCCGCCTACTTCAGCACTCTGCCCCTCAAGGCCTGCGTCGCCGCGGCGCGGGACGCGGGCGTCCCCGCCTCCGTCTCCCAGACGGCCGGCACCTTCGTGTGCAACCACCTCTTCTACGGACTCGCGCACCTGCTGGCCACCGAGCACCCCTCGGTGCGCGGCGGATTCGTGCACGTCCCCTACACACCGCAGCAGGCCGCGGCCCACTCCCCGACCCCGCCCTCGCTGTCCGTACGCGACGCCGCGCGCGGGCTGGCCGCCATGGTGGCCACGGCGGCACACACGACGGTGGACCTGCGCGTGACGGGCGGAGCGACCCATTGAGCGGCACGACCGGACCGAAGAGCGGTATCCAGGAGACCGGGAGCAGCGCCGAGAACGCGAGGAGCCGGCGCGAGCGGTGGGAGGCGCTGGTGGAGCGGCTGCCCCACTTCGCCGAGGTCGCCCTCGCCAACGTCACCCGGGAGTATCCGAACGCCCCGGCGCACCTGCTCGCGGGGCGCGAGGAACTGGTGGAGCCGCGCCGGTTCCACCCCGCCTTCTACGGCGCCTACGACTGGCACTCGTCCGTCCACATGCACTGGCTGCTCCTGCGGTCGCTGCGGCTGCCGTGGAACGGTGCCGAACCCGCCGTGCGGGACGCGGCGGTGCGGACCCTCGACCGGCACCTGACGCCCGAAGCGCTGACGGCCGAGAGCGCCTACCTGCGGGCCCACCCCTCGTTCGAGCGGCCCTACGGCTGGGCGTGGCTGCTGGCGCTCGCCAGTGAGAGCGCCGCGTACGCGGAGACGGGCACCGAACTCACGGCGGAGCAGCACGCCGGGGCGGAGCAGCGCCTCACGGCGGAGCAGCACGCCGGGGCCCAGCAGCACGCCGGGGCGGCGGCGTGGCGGGCAGCTCTCCTTCCCGCCGCCGGGACCGCCGCCGAGCTGATCCTCGGCTGGCTGCCCAAGGCCACCTACCCCGTGCGGCACGGCACCCACGCCAACAGCGCGTTCGCCCTCGGCCTCGTACTGGACAGCGCCGAACGGGCCGGCCAGCCGCACCTTTTGGCGCCGGTGGCCGCGAAGGTCCGCGAGTGGTACGTACCCGACCACGGCGCCGCCACCCGCTGGGAACCGTCGGGGCAGGACTTCCTCTCCCCGCTGCTGTGCGAGGCCGACACCGTGCGCCGCGTGCTGCCGGCGGAGGAGTTCGCCGCGTGGCTGGGCCGGTTCCTGCCGGAGCTGGACGACGCGAGCGGGGCGGGCCTCCTCCCGCCACCGCGCATCTCGGACACGGCGGACCCCCAGATCGGCCACCTCCTCGGCCTCTGCCTCAGCCGCTCCGCGGCCCTGCGCGGCATCGCCGGCGCGCTGCCCTGCGACGATCCCCGTACCGCCGCCCTGCACGCGTCCGCCGACGCCAACCTCGGTGCCGCCCTCCCCGCCACCACCTCGGGGGACTTCACCACGGACCACTGGCTGGCGACGTTCGCCGCCCTCGCCCTGGGCAGCGGCATCCCGGACTGACGACCCCGGACCGGGGCCGCCCGCGAGGGACCGTCCGCGCTCAGTTCAGGAGCGGCCGCACCTCCCGGGCGGCGAAGCGGACGAAGGCCTCGGGGTCGGGCTCGTCCGCGGTGGGCTGGAGGACGACGGTGTCCGCACCGGCCGCGACCGCTGCACCGACCGCCTCGGCGACCGCGGCGGCGCCGCCCGCGACGCCCGGCCCCGTCTCCGGGTCGTGGCCCTCGCGCAGCCGCTCGGCGCGCAGCCTGGCCGCCGCGTCGGGTCCGGTGGCGGTGCTGAGGTAGTGGACGATCTCGTGGTGTCCTGTGCGGGAGGCCGCCGCGCGGCCCTCGTCGATGAGGTGCCGCGCGTGCCGGATGCCGTCTGGTGCGGTGTTGGCGTCCAGCACCGTGCCGTCCGCGGCCTCGCCGCTCAGCCGCAGCGAACGCGGCCCACGCGCGCCCGCGAACACGGCCCATTCCGCGGGGTCGTGGGCCGGGGGCCAGTCCAGGGCGACCTCGTCGAGCCGCACGTACCGGCCCTCGACCGTGACCTGCTCCCCGCGCAGCAGCGCCCGCATGGCCTCAAGGTGTTCCCGCAGCAGGGTGACGGGCGACTCGGCACGGGCGCCGACCTGCCCCATCCACTCCTGCACCCCGTGGCCGAGCCCGACGGCGAAGCGGCCGGGGAAGAGCCGGCGCAGGGTGGCCGTCTCCATGGCGGTCAGCGCGACGTTGCGCAGCGGGACGGGGAGGAGGCCGACACCCACCCGCAGCCGCTGTGTCCAGGCGAGCGCGGCGGCGGCCGCCGCGACACCGCTCTCCAAGAAGCAGTCCTCCCACAGCCACAGTTGCTCCAGTCCGGACTCGTCCGCGGCCTGGGCGACCTTCCGCAGGTGTTCCGGGGGGAGTTGGGGACGGAAGACAGCACCGAGAGACGTCATGCTGCTGTTCCTATCCCGCGTGGCGCCCCTCCGGCAACGGAATAGCGTCCCGCCCGGACACGAACGGCACGGGCGTGCCACTCACGGCGCGGGCATGTCGGTACTCCACCAGCCGGAGTCGCGGACAAGAAGCGCTATCTGCACCCGGTTGGACAGCCCCAGCTTGGTGAGCGAACGGCTCACATGGACTTTGACGGTGGTTTCGGTCATTCCGAGCTCCCGGCCGATCTCGGCGTTGGCGAGTCCGCGGGCGACCGCCCCCACGACTGTGCGTTCGCGGTCGGTGAGGACGGACAGCCGCGCCCTGGCCGCGTGGGGGTCCGCGGGCCGTTGCTCGGCGAAAGTGTCGATCAGCCGCCTGGTGACCGTCGGCGAGAGCATGGCGCTGCCGTCGGCCACCGCGCGGACGGCAGCGATCAGGCCGCGCGGGGAGGTGTCCTTCAGCAGGAACCCGGCGGCCCTGGCGCGGAGGGCGCTGTGGACGTACTCGTCACGGTCGAAGGTGGTGAGCATGACCACGGCCGGTGGGTCAGGCAGCCGGTTGATCTCCCTCAGCGCGGTCACACCGTCGGTGCCTGGCATCCGTACGTCCATCAGGACGACGTGCGGCCGGTGACCGATGACCGCGGTGACGGCCGCCGACCCCGTGTCCGCGTCGGCGACCACCTCGATGTCCTCCGCGGCTTGCAGAATCATCCGCAGCCCCGTCCGGACGAGGGCCTCGTCGTCGGCGATCAGTACCCGGATCATGTCGGCAGCCTCGCGGTGACGACGAATCCTCCACCGGGTTCCGAGGCGGCGGTGAAGTGACCGCCGAGCAACTCGACCCGCTCTTGCAGGCCGAGGAGCCCCAGTCCGCTGCCCGGCATGGTCCGGGTCTGGCCGCTCACGGCGTCGTTCGTGATCGTGACCTCCAGTGCCGAGGGCAGGTGCCGCACCACGACCCGGGTGGCGGCCCGGCCGGCATGTTTGTGGATGTTGGTCAGTGCTTCCTGCACGACCCGGTAAGCGGTGTGTTCCACCACGGCGGAGACGCCGTCGCCCGCCGCGCCCTCGTCCCGCCGTGCGACGGGAACACCTGCCGACCTGGACTGGTCGAGCAGGCGATCGAGATCGGCGAGCGTCGGTCGCGGCCGGAAGGACTCCCCGTCCGGCTCGCTCAGTATCCCCAGTACGGCTCTGAGTTCGGTGAGCGCTTCCTTGCCCGTGGTCCGGATGAGCTCCGCTTCCGCCGCGGTCTTCTCCTCGGTGGCGTTGATCTCCATCGCTCCGGCGCGGAGCACCATCAGCGAGACCCGGTGGGCCACCACGTCGTGCATGTCCCGGGCGATACGGGCACGTTCCTGTGCCCGGGCCTGCTCTGTGCGTGTGGCCTGCTCCCTCTCCAGCCGCTCGGCCCGCTCACGCAGTCCGGCGACTACCTGCCCGCGGGCGGTCCGCCACAACCCGGCCGTGACGGGAACCCAGACGAACAGCGCCACGCCGCCGAGCGCGGAGGCGAACTCGACACCGGGCCGCGGTACCGCCACCAGCACGCTCGCGACCAAGGTGAAGAGCACCACGTCGCGGGGGCGTCGGCACGTCGTCGCCGCCACATAGGAGGCGACCGCGACCAGCAGTCCCGGCGCCCTGACCACCGCGTCGACGGCCGTGATCAGAAACAGCGGCCACCTGCGCTTCGGCACCCTCATCATCGCCACAGCCGCCAGGACCCCGACCACGGCGCTCATGGCGTGGCCGGGCACGGCGGCCAGCCCTGACAGCCCGGGCCCGTACAGGGGCGGTCCGGGGAGGGCCGCCGGGAAGAAGGCGCCGCAGAAGGCGACAGCAGCGGGCAGCCACGGGGCCAGCAGTCGCGACAGCCTGGTCGGTACCGATGTCGGACCACGGTCGCAAGCGCGATATGTCACCAGCTCAGGATCCTCAAGGGGCCCCGGCCGGTCGCGGGCGGCCCCTGTGTGGGCAGCTCTGGCACACCGCCACGCAGCACCCGGATGCCGAGGGGCACCAGCACCGGGCACAGGGCGACGGCCGAGACGACGCCGTCGAAGAGGCCGCTCTCCTTGAGCACGCCGGTCCACAGCGTCCCCGAAAGGAGGAACAGCAGCAACCGCGCCGTACCGAACGTTCCCGCTCGGTAGGCCCCCACGGCGAGTACCAGCGTTCCGATGTAGAGGCCGAAGGCGGCCGTGACGGGGACCCGCCATGGCCCGTAGGAGATGTCCCCGTAAGTGTCCAGCACCGTGCTGGTGGCCTGGTCGAGGCCTAGCTCCTCGACCAGCTGGAAGGCGGTGTGGTCGACCCCGGCCCAGTACAGGCGGGAGAAGAGACCCACGACGACGAGTGTGCCGCCGACGCGGGCGAGTCCCGGGCACCGCGGGGCGACGATCCTGGCGAGTGTGATGAAGGCCGGGCACAGCACAACGGCTCCGCCGGCGAAGCACGCGTAGCCTGCCGTGACCAGTACGGGATGCGCCTGGTACGCCGCCAGTTGGGCGGGAGCGGCGAACGGCTGCTGGTCGAACCACGTCTGCTGCTCCGGTGTGAAATCTGCCGACCGGGTGGCCAGATGGCGCAGGAGCAGACCGGCGAACCACACGAGGGGGCCGAGGACGAGGGCCGCTCCTCCGATGCGCCTCCCGGGGATCCAGGCGTCACGGTGGACGTGAGCAGGGGTTGGCCGGGTGCCGTCCGCCACGACGGGCGTGTGGTGTCTGGACATGGCCGCCAGCCTGGGCGCAGGGCAGCGCGAGCACATCCTTCGATCGAGACGGGCGGGCGTCTCTTTGGTTGCGGCTGTCCGATCAGTACCCGCCCAGTAGCCCCACAGCGCGTGGGCGGCGACCGCCCACGCGCTGTGGCGCAAGGTCCGCGACGAGGCCGGGCGCCCGGTGCGCGGAGGTGCTGGGACCGGGGTCGGCCAGCGGTGGGAGCCGGGTCACTCCTCCGGTGGGAAGACCGCTTCCCCCGTGTCGGCCAGGGTCACGGTGATGGCCTCGACGGGGCACCCCTCTGCGGCGGACAGCACCTCCTCCGAGGGGGAGCGCTCCGTCTGGACGGGCCGGGACTGGCGGGCGGCGTCCAGCCGGAACGCCTCCGGTGCGCCTGCGGTGCACATGCCCGAACCGATGCACAGGTCCCTGTCCACCTCGATGTGCCAGCGGTCGGCCGTGGCCATGGGCGCTCCCCCTTCACTGCTCGTCTCTCGTTCCGGCGGTCCGTGCCTGTGCGCCGCGGCCCCGCGGCCCCGCAGCCCCGCGGCCGCGTGTAGAGGGGGCCTGCGGCCCGGCGCTCACGCCTCGGCCGGCAGGTGGATCATCTTGTGCTCCAGGTACTCCGCGTATCCCTCGGGGCCGAACTCGCGGCCGATGCCGGAGTTCTTGTAGCCGCCGAAGGGGCCGAGCATGTCGAGGCTGAAGGTGTTCACGGAGTAGGTGCCGGTGCGCACGCGGCGGGCGACGCCGACGCCGCGTTCGGTGTCGGCCGTCCACACGCTGCCGGAGAGCCCGTAGTCGGAGTCATTGGCGATGCGGACCGCCTCGTCCTCGTCGTCGTACGGCAGCAGGCAGATGACGGGGCCGAAGATCTCCTCGCGGGCGATCCGCATGGAGTTGTCGACGTTTCCGAACAGGGTGGGCTCCACGTACCAGCCTGTCGGCATCGCCTCGGGCGTCCCCCCGCCCGCCAGGACCTGTGCGCCCTCCTTCCGGCCGAGGGCGATGTAGTCGAGGGAGCGCTGCCGCTGGCGCGCCGCGACCAGGGGGCCGACCTCGGTCGCGGGGTCGAGCGGGTCCCCGACGGTCAGCGCCTCGGCGGCGGCCCGGAAGCGTGCGGCGATCTCGTCGTAGCGCTCGCGCGGCGCCAGGATCCGCGTCTGGGCCACGCAGGCCTGGCCGTTGATCATCCAGGCGAACGGGGTGATGCCCGCCACCGCCGCGTCCAGGTCGGCGTCGGGCAGGATGACGGCCGCCGACTTGCCGCCCAACTCCAGCGTGACCCGGGTCAGGTTGCGGGAGGCCACCTCCATCACACGCCTGCCCGCCGCGACCGAGCCGGTGAAGGAGACCTTGTCGACGCCCGGGTGGCCCACCAGGTACTCGCTCACCTCCCGGTCGGCGGGGAGGATCGACAGCACGCCCGGCGGCAGCCCGGCCTCCTGCGCGATCTCGGCCAGCACGTAGGCGTCCAGCGGGGTCTCGGGCGAGACCTTGAGCACCACCGAGCAGCCCGCCAGCAGCGCGGGTGCCAGCTTGGCCGCGGCCGTGAACTGCGGCACGTTCCAGGGCACCACGCCCGCCACCACGCCCACCGGCTCCCGCCGCACCAGCAGCGGGCCGAGCGCGCCCGCCCTGCGCTCCTCGTGGGGGAAGTCGGCGGCGACCTTGAGCGCCGCGTCCCACACCATCATCGCGGCGAGCGACTGCACCATCACGCCCGAGGTGTAGGGGGTGCCGTTCTGCGCGCTGATGAGGTGGGCGATCTCCTCGCTGCGCGCCGCGAAGGCGTCCTTGACACGGGTGACGGTCTCGATGCGCTCGGCCTGCGAACGCCCCGACCACACACCCGAGTCGAAGGACTCGCGCGCGGCCCGCACCGCGCGGTCGACGTCGGCGCGTGAGGCGTGCGGTACGCGCCCGATGGGCTGTTCGGTGTGCGGGGAGACCACCTCGATCGTCCCGTCGCCGGCGGGGTCGGTGAACGCACCCCCGATGTAGAGCTGCTGGTGTTCGACGTACATGCCCATGCCCTCCTCGGCCTCCCTCTCCCACCCGCGCGGCCGCGCGCCGCGCGGTGCCGTGTGACGCCCGCCACCCCGCTGACAGCGCATCAGAACTAGTACCAGTTCTAGTTCTAGGGAACAATGCCTGTGCCAGCCCTCGTCTCCAGGCCGGCCGGACCTCCCGGCGGCCGGACTCGCGTACGCAACCCTCCGGGAGTCGCCGCCATGACGGACGCGCCGCACGCGCCGCGGACCACCGGGCCCCAGCCGGGCGCAGAACCGCGGCGGGCCACCGAGCCGCAAGCGACCGCCGAGCCGATGCGATCCGCCGAGCGGGCCACCGAGCCGCGACAGGCCCCGGAGGGGGCCGCCCAGCCGCCACGGGTCACCGATCACAGGGGCGGGATCTGGAGCATCCCCGTCCCCATTCCGGACAACCCGCTCGGCCACACCCTCGTGTACGTCATCGACACGGACGCCGGACCCGTCCTGGTCGACACCGGCTGGGACGACCCGGCCTCCTGGCAGACCCTCGTCGACGGACTGGCCGCCTGCGGCACCTCGGTGGACTCCCTGCACGGCGTCCTGGTCACCCACCACCACCCCGACCACCACGGCCTGTCGGCGCGCGTGCGCGAGGAGTCCGGCGCGTGGATCGCGATGCACGCCGCGGACACCGCCGTGGTGCGCCGCTCCCGCACCTCCGACAAGCGGCAGTGGCTCGGCTACCTCGTCGGGAAACTCGCCGCGGCCGGCGCCCCCGAGGAGCACACCGCGCCGCTGCGCGCCGCCCTGGCCGACGGCTCGGGCGGACCGCTGCCGGGCGCACACGCCGCGCTGCCCGACCGCGAGATCGAGCCGGACGCGCTGCTCGCCCTGCCCGGGCGCCGCCTGCGAGCGCTCTGGACGCCGGGCCACACCCCGGGGCACGTGTGCCTGCACCTGGAGGAGCGGCACCCGAAGCGGCGACCGCAGCCGGGCGCAGCGGCCACGGACCACGGCGGCGGCCGGCTCTTCTCCGGCGACCACCTGCTGCCGGGCATCAGCCCCCACATCGGCCTGTACGAGGACCCGGACAGCGACGAGGCCACCGACCCGCTCGGCGACTACCTCGACTCCCTGGAACGGATCGCCAAGCTCTCCCCCGCCGAGGTGCTGCCCGCCCACCAGTACGCGTTCACCGGGGCCGGGTCCCGGGTGGACGAGCTGACCTCCCACCACGCGGAGCGCCTCACCGACCTGCGCGCGCTGCTCGCCGAGCGGGAGCTCACCCCCTGGCAGCTCGCCGAGTCCATGCGCTGGAACCGGCCCTGGGAGCAGATCCCCTTCGGCTCCCGCAACATCGCCGTGGCGGAAGCCGAGGCCCACCTGCGCCGCCTGGTCACACTCGGCCACGCGGAAGCCGTCCCCGGCAGCGCCCCCGTCACCTACCGCGCCACCGGCTGACGCCGACCGCCCCCGGCTGACACCGGCTGACACCGGCACCGTCACCCCACCGGGACCGGCCCCGAAACCGGCCCTGCGCGGTCCAGGCGCGGGCCGCTCAGGGCCGAGGGGGCCGCCGGGTGCCTGGTCCCGCTACAGTGGCCGACAGACGAACAACGCCTCCGACCGGGGGAAGCCGGTGCGAATCCGGCGCTGACCCGCAACCGTGAGCGGACCACCGCAGCGTCGTCGTCCGTACCGCCGTGCGCCGCAGCAGCAGCCGTCGCCGCAGCCGCACGGCGTACGTACGTGCGACGACCGGCGGCGGCCGCGAGCCGGGGCACCCGGTCGAAGGTGGGCTCTCGTGGCCGGACAGGCCACCGGCACCGTCGAGGTATACGGAGCCGAGCCCGGTGCACCGTGGTGCGGACCGCGCGGTCGTGCGGACCCGTACGGCGGGGCGGCCGTGCCCGGCTGCGGTCCGTTCCCGTCACCGAAAGGCACTCGCAATGTCACCGCGTCGCCGCCGCGCCACGGTCCTCGCCGCCGCCACCGTGCTGTGCGCGAGCGCCGCACCCGTGGCATCCGCCACCGCACCCGCGGCCCCCTCCCGCGCCGTCGCGGCCTCCGGCCCGGCACAGCACGCGAAGCCGTCCGACCTGCCGGACGGGCTCTACGGCGACGCCGACCCCCGGTACGACGGGGTGTGGCGGCAGTCGATGGCGCTGCTCGCCCTGGACGGTGCCGGCGCCGTGCCGGCGAAGAAGGCCGTGGACTGGCTCACGGGCCAGCAGTGCGCCGACGGCTCATTCACGGCATACCGGGCGGATACGGCCAAGAAGTGCGATCCGGACGCCGCCCCCTCCGACGTCAACGCCACCACCCTCGCCGTGCAGGCCCTCGCGGCGATCGGCGGACGCGGCCAAGAGGTCCGCGAGGGGGTGGAGTGGCTGGTGTCCGTGCAGAACAAGGACGGCGGCTGGGGCTCGGGGGACGGCGAGCCCTCCGACGCCAACTCCACCTCGCTGGCCATCGGCGCCCTGCACGCGGCGGACAGGAACCCGGCGAAGACGACCGCGCCGGGCGGTGAGTCGCCGTACGACGCACTGCTGTCCCTCCAGCTCACCTGCTCCTCCAAGGGCATCGAGGACGCACCGGGCCAACAGGGCGCCTTCGCCTACCGGCCGGACAAGAAGGGCAAGCTCACCCCGAACAACGACGCCACGGCCGCCGCCTCGCTCGCGGCCCTGGGCGAGGGCGTCCTCGTCGACCCGGAGAACGCCGGCCCGAAGAACAAGAACGCCAAGAGCAAGCCGGTGACGCCGCTCAAGTGCGCGACCGGCAGCGGAGGCCAGGAGGGGGACGGCGACGGCGGAGGTGTACCCGGCGGGCGCGAGGAGGCCGCGGGCGCGGGCGCCGCCTACCTGGCCTCGGCCCTGAAGAAGAACGGCGGCCACTTCACCACGGTCATGCCGGGCGACGACAAGGAACAGCCCGACTACGCCAACACCGCGGACGCCGTGATCGCCCTGGCCGCGGGCGGCCACCGCAACGAGGCGAAGTCGTCCCTCACTTGGCTGGCGGACAACCTCGACAAGTGGGACAAGTCCAAGAACGATCCCGCCGCCCTCGGTTCCCTCATGCTCGCCTCCCGCGCCACCGGCGGCGACCCGGCGAAGCTCGGCGGCACCGACCTCCTCGCCCGCCTGACCGACACGGGCCCCCGGCCCGCCCAGCTGCCCGACGCGGACAACGGCTCCTCGAAGCCCGAGAAGAAGGACGACGGCGGCACCATCCCCGTCTGGGCCTTCGTCCTCGTCGGCCTGGCCGTCGGTGCCGGCTTCGGCATCCTGCTCAGCGGCCGCCGCAAGAGGCAGCAGCTGTGAGGGGCCGCACGGTGCCCGCCGCCATACCGATGAAGGCCGGGCCACCCCGCTCGCCGGGCGCCGGGGCCCTTGCCCGCGCCCGGCCCGTGCGGGCGCTCCTGGCCGCCGCCGTCACCGTCGCCGCCCTCGCCGCCTTCGCCGTCGCGGTCTTCGCGCTGCCCGCCCCGCAGGCGCACGCCGCCGACTCCGTGCGGCCCGCGGCCGGGACGGGCTACCGCTACTGGTCCTTCTGGCAGCGGGACGGCTCCGACTCCTGGGCCTACGCCACCGAGGGCCCGGCCACCCAGCGCCCCGACGACGGCGACACCCTCGGCTTCCGCTTCGCCCTGAGCGAGGACTCCCAGCAGGCCGCGAAACCGCGCGGCACCACGACGTTCGCGGCCGCCTGCGAGAAGACCGAGCCCGAGGACGGCAGCAAGCGCGTCGCCGTCCGCATCGACTTCGGCACCCGCACCGACGCCCCCGCGAGCGAGCCCGAGGCGCCGCCCGCGCCCAGAACCCGGTGCGCCCTCGTGCCCGAGAAGGCGTCCGCCGCCGAGGTCCTGGCCGAGGTCGCCTCCCCGCTCCGTTACGGTTCGGGGTCCCTGCTGTGCGCCATCGACCACTACCCCGCCAAGGGGTGCGGCGAGCAGGCGGGCAGCGACGAAAGCTCCCAGAACGGTGACAACGGCGAGAACGGCGACGACGGACAGGGCGGTGACCGCGGCACCCGGAGCGACGAGGGCAGCGGCAACCACGCCGACGGCGAGGGCATGTCGTCCGGCCTAGGAGTGACCGCGGGCGTCGCCGCCGTCGCGATCCTGGGCCTCGCGGCGTTCTGGCAGGCGCGCCGCCGAAGGCGCTGACCGATGCGCCGCTTCCGCACCGAAACACCGCACACCCGCGGGCGTCGGTTCTCCGCCCGCCCCCTGGTCAGGGCGCCGCTCACCACCCGCAGCACCGCACTCCACCCCGGCGCCTGGTGGCTGTGGGCGCTGGGGCTGGCAACCGCCGCCTCCCGCACCACCAATCCGCTGCTCCTCGCACTGGTGATCGCCGTGGCGGGATACGTCGTCGCCGTGCGCCGCACCGACGCCCCCTGGGCCCGCTCGTACGCCGCCTTCCTCAGGCTGGGCCTCCTGGTGCTCGCCATCCGGCTCGTCTTCGCGTTCTTCCTCGGCTCGCCCGTACCCGGCACCCACCTGCTCGTCGAACTGCCCGAGGTGCCGCTCCCCGAGTGGGCGCAGGGCGTACGGATCGGGGGGAGAGTGACGGTGGAGGGCATGGTCTTCGCCCTCTACGACGGGCTCAAACTGGCGACCCTGCTCGTCTGCGTCGGCGCCGCGAACGCCCTCGCCAACCCCGCCAGGCTGCTCAAGTCGCTGCCGGGCGCCCTCTACGAGGCCGGGGTCGCGGTGGTGGTCGCGATGACCTTCGCGCCCCACCTCGTCGCCGACGTGCGACGGCTGCGGGCGGCGCGCCGGCTGCGGGGGCGCGGTGAGCGCGGGCTGCGCGGCGTGGTCCAGGTCGGGCTCCCCGTGCTGGAGGGCGCGTTGGAGCGCTCGGTGGCACTCGCGGCGGCGATGGACGCGCGCGGATACGGCCGCACGGCACGCGTACCGGTCGCGGTACGGCGCACCACCACCGCGCTCACCCTCGGCGGACTCCTGGGCGTGTGCGCCGGCACCTACGGCCTGCTGGCCGCGCAGGGCGCCGGTTTCGGGCTGCCGGTGCTGCTGGCCGGACTGGCACTCGCGCTGGCCGGGCTGTGGCTCGGCGGCAGGCGAACGGTCCGCACCCGCTACCGCCCCGACCGGTGGGGCCCGCGCGCCTGGCTCGTCGCCGCGTCCGGGGCCGCCGTCGCCGGACTCATGATCAGCGCCGCCGACGCGCTCCCCGCGGCGCTCGCACCTCCCACCGTCCCGCTCCAGGCCCCCGAACTGCCCCTGTGGCCCGCCGCCGCCGTTCTCCTCGGCCTGCTCCCCGCCGCCGTCGCCCCCGCACCCGCCCCAGCGACCGGCCCCGACCCGGGCCCCGGGTCCGGTTCCCGCCCAGGTTCCGGTTCCGGCTCCCACCCCGGCTCCCGCGCCGGTTCCGGTTCCGGCACGGCGTCCGCCGCGGACACCGGGAGCCGCACGAGAAGAGCGGGGCGCCCCCGGGGCGACGCCCCCTCGCCCCGTCCGGGCAGTGACGACGGCGGCCCCCGCCGGACCGCGCGGGCGCTGCGGGGCCGGAACGACGACGAGGAGCACACACAGTGATCCACTTCGACCACGTCTCGGTCGTCTACGAGGACGCGCGGCAGCCCGCCCTCCCCACCGTCGACGCCCACCTCCCCGAAGGGGAACTGTGCCTGCTGATCGGCGCGAGCGGATCGGGCAAGTCCACGCTGCTGGGCACCGTCTCGGGCCTCGTCCCGCACTTCACCGGCGGCACCCTGCACGGCCGCGTGACCGTGGGGGGCCGCGACACCCGCACCCACAAACCCCGCGAACTCGCCGACCTCGTGGGAACCGTGGGTCAGGATCCGCTCGCCCACTTCGTCACCGACACCGTCGAGGACGAGCTGGCCTACGGCATGGAGTCGCTGGGACTGCCCGCGGCCACCATGCGCCGCCGCGTCGAGGAAACCCTCGACCTGCTCGGCCTCAACGACCTCCGCGACCGCCCCATCGCCTCCCTCTCCGGCGGCCAGCAACAGCGCGTGGCCATCGGCTCGGTCCTCACCCCGCACCCCGAGGTCCTGGTACTCGACGAGCCCACCTCGGCACTCGACCCGCCCGCCGCCGAGGAGGTGCTGGCCGTCATCCAGCGCCTGGTCCACGACCTGGGCACCACCGTGCTCATGGCGGAACACCGTCTTGAGCGCGTGGTGCAGTACGCCGACCAGGTGCTGCTGCTGTCCCCCGACTTCACCGCACGCCTCGGCGACCCGGCCGCGATGCTCGCCGTCTCACCCGTGCGGCCGCCCGTCACCGAACTCGGCGACCTCGCAGGCTGGGACCCCCTCCCCCTCTCCGTACGCGACGCCCGCCGCAGGGCGCACGGCCTCCGGGAACGATTGGCGCCCCGGATACCTGGTGGAGGCGCGGCCCCGGCGACCCCCGCCCCGTCGGCCTCCCCAGCCCCACCGGACTCCGTCGTCCCACCGGACGACTCCGCCCCGCCGCTCGCCGAGACCTCGCGCCTCGGGCTCGTCCGCGGTCGGGTGACGGCCCTGCACGACGTCAGCCTCCGCATACGCGCGGGAGAGACCGTCGCGCTGATGGGACGCAACGGCGCCGGAAAGTCCACCCTCCTCAACACCCTCGTCGGCATGCACCGCCCCACCTCGGGCCGAGTCACGGTGGACGGCCGAGTGCCGCACCGGACGCGCCCCGCGGAGCTGCTGCGCCACGCCGGACTCGTGCCGCAGGAACCACGCGATCTGCTGTACGCCGACACCGTCGCCCGGGAGTGCCGGACCGCCGACACGGACGCGGGCGCGGACCCCGGCACCTGCCGCGCCCTCGTCTCCCGGCTGCTGCCCGACATCCCCGACACCGCACACCCCCGCGACCTGTCGGAGGGCCAACGGCTCGCCCTCGCCCTGTCCGTCATCCTCACTGCCAGGCCACCGTTGCTGCTGCTGGACGAGCCCACGCGCGGCCTGGACTACGCCGCGAAGGCCCGGCTGGTCACGCTGCTGCGCGAACTCGCCGACCAGGGGCACGCACTGGTTCTGGCCACCCACGACGTCGAGCTGGTGGCCGAGATCGCCCACCGGGTCGTCATCCTCGCCCAGGGCGAGACCGTGGCCGACGGGCCCACCCACGAGGTCGTCACCTCCTCTCCCGCCTACGCCCCGCAGGTCTCCAAGATCCTCGCCCCGCAGCCGTGGCTGACGGTCGCCCAGGTCAGGGAGGCACTGTGAAACGACGCCCGGACCCGGCAGCGGAGCCGGAGCCCGCCCACACACCCGCGGCCGAGGCCCCGGCACCGGAGCGCTCCACCCCGTCCACGGCACCCGCACCTCCGGCCACGCGCGGCCACGCCGAGGCGCGCGCCTCGGATGCGGAGTACGTTTCGGACGCGGGGCACGTTTCGGACCTGGCGCAGGTCTCGGAATCGGCGCAGGTATCGGACGCGGCGCACGCCACGGACGCAGCGCACGTCTCGACCGAGGCAGATGTTTCGGACGCGGCGCACGCCTCGGACGCGACACAGGTTTCGGACGCGGCACACGTCTCGGCCGATGCCCCGGCCGGCGACTCGCCCTCGGCTCAGATGCCCGCACCAGCACCCGCGCATGCGCCTGGCGCACCCGTGCCCGGGGCCGGGCCCGGGCTCTCATCGAGGGTCAGGGCGATTCGGCTCGGGCCGCGGTCGATCGCGGCGCTCACCCTCACCAGCGCCACCGGCCTGGCCGCCTTCGCCTGGCCGCTGTTGGCCGGACGGGGCTCCGGGCTGGCGCACTCGCAGGACGCGCCATGGCTGTTCGCCGCGCTGCTCCCCCTTCTGCTCGCGGTCGCCGTCGCGACCGTGTCCGACACCGGGCTGGACGCCAAAGCCGTGGCCATGCTCGGCGTACTGGCCGCGGCCGGTGCCGCGCTGCGGCCGCTGGGCGCGGGCACCGCCGGGCTGGAGCCGATGTTCTTTCTGATGGTGTTGGCGGGCCGGGTCCTCGGGCCCGGTTTCGGTTTCGTGCTCGGTGCCGTCTCGATGTTTGCCGGGGCCCTGCTCACCGGCGGGGTCGGGCCGTGGATGCCGTTCCAGATGCTGTCCATGGGCTGGGTTTCCATGGGGGCGGGGCTGCTGCCGGGCGCGGCCACGCTGCGAGGCCGCAGGGAGCTGCTGCTTCTCGCCGCGTACGGGGCGGTCTCCGCACTGCTCTACGGGCTGGTCATGAATATGCAGGGCTGGCCGTACATCGCCGGGCTCGGTTCCGGCCTCTCCTTCGTGCCCGGCGATCCGGTGCACGAGAACCTGGCCAGGTACGGGGCCTACGTGGTGGCCACCTCCTTGGGGTGGGACGTTCCGCGGGCCCTTCTCACCGTCGTGCTGACTGCCACGTTGGGGGGCACGGTGCTGCGGGCACTGCGCCGGGCCACTCGGCGTGCCGCCTTCGACGCGTCAGCCGCGTTCGCGGCGCCGCCGGAGAGAGGCGAAACCGGCGATGACCGGGCGCGGGTGGGGCCCCGGGCGTGAGGCGGCCCGGGCGGGCGTGGGCTCGGGCCGCCTGACGGAGTTACCGCGTTCCTGCCCGACCCCGACGGGCAGGAACGCGGGGTCTCGGGTGAGGTCCCGCCGGCGGGACCTCACAGTTCGTGCGGCGACGCGGACTCGCCGCTCCTCTCCGTTCGAGGCGACGCCCTCGCCGGAGGGAGGGCACGGGGGAGGGCACCGTTTCCGGAGCCCCCGGCAGCGGCGCGCGGAGGGGCGCTGCCTCAGCCGCGCTCGGCGAACGGCCGACCGGACGCGCCGACCCGTCTCGCGTGCAGGCGTCTTGCGTGGCGGCGTCTCACGGGGAGGTCTCTCACACGGGGACGTCTCGCACGGAGACGGTTCGCACCCTGGCAGGAGATGCCGACAGGTCTGTCGGCAGGTCTCACGGCGGCACCCGGCCTCTCGGCAGGGGCGCGCGGGATGTGCGCACCGACGACGGCCGGGGCTGCGCTCAGCCCGGCCCCCGCCAGCTCACCTAAGCGTGTCCATCGCGACGTCGTGCGCTCGGCCATGCTTCGGTCCCCCCGTTCACTCCCCGTTACGGACGCGAGAACGCTCGTTCTCGATTCCGGTAAGACCGTATCGTAGAGAACGGCGGTTCTCAAGACCTGGGGAGAACGGAAGCATGAACGTCGACGACACCATCGAGACCCGCGTCCTCAGCGCTGCGGACGCCCTCTTCTACCAGTACGGCGTGCAGTCCGTGGGGATGGACAGGATCCGTGACGCTTCCGGCGTCTCACTCAAGAAGATCTACCAGTGCTTCCCCTCGAAGGGGGCGCTCGTGGAGGCCTATCTCCGCCGCCGCGACCGGTGGGCGCGCACCGCGCTGGAGGAGCGCGTGGCCGACCACACCGACCCGGAGTCCCGGGTCCTGGCGGTCTTCGACTGGCTCTACGACTGGGTGGACGGGCCCGACTTCCACGGCTGCGCGTTCATCAACGCCTTCGGCGAACTGGGCGCGGGCTCCCAGGGAGTCGTCGAGGCGGTCCGCGAGCACAAGTCGGCGGTCCGCACCTTCCTGCGCGGCCTGGCGTTCGAGACGGGCGCGACCGACCCCGACTGGCTGGCCTCCCAGCTGTCCGTGCTGCTCGACGGCGCGATGAGCAACGCGTCCATCAGCGACTCCCCCGCCCCGGCGCGGCACGCGCGCTCCGCGGCGAGGACGCTGCTGCACGATGCGGCCGTGGCGGCGGACGCGCCGGCGGAGTCGGCAGCGGGGCCCGAAGAGCCGCCGGCGGGGCACGAGGAGCCGGCAGCGGGCCCGCGGGAGCCGGCGAGCACGGCGCCGGGCGGCTGAGGGCTCACGACCGGCGAGCGACCGCTCACGCCCAACCGCTCACCGTCGACGGCCGGCTGGAAGGCCAGGGCAGACGCGGGTCCCTCGGGGAGGCCGCGCGGAGCGGCACCCGACGCCCGGTCAGCGCCCCTTGGGGAAGGCGGCGCGCAATGCGGAGCCGCGGGTGGTGAACGCGACTCGGATGACGGGCAGCATGCAGACGACCTGCATCAGGGAGTACCACGGCGGACAGACACCCGGGATCAGGTCGACGCCGATGATCGCTATCGGCATGATGACGGCGAGAGCCCTCACTCGCTCGAAGGCCCGTCGGGATCCCCGGGAAGCGGAGACGGCCATCCGGTGGATCAGGACGGCGACTACGGGCAGCAGGACTGCCCGGACCCACATGAACGTGTTCACCGTGTGACCGCTGATCGCCACCGCGATGACCGCCAGAACGGCGACGGCGCTCAGAGCGCCGTACACCTTGATGCCGCTCTTCACTGTGTCGAACGCTCGTTGGGCGCGGGGGGTGTCGAGGAGTGCCGCATCGGCCGCGGTGTGCGGGGTGGTTTCCATGCTCACCGACGCTACGAAGAGCTTGACCGACCCGGTATCCGCCTGGACGCACAGGCAGGTGGGGGTAGCCCCACTCCCTGACTGACCAGGGAAGGAACGGACTCCGTGCGGTGCACAGTGGGAGCACCGAACGGCAAGCGAAGGATGCGTCATGAGACAGGTGGGTTCGTGGGTGGCGCGCGTCGGCGTGGGGTTCGCGCGGGCATGCGTCGTGACGGTCGTCAGCATGCTGGTCCCAGCCGTGTGGGCCGCCGCCGTGGCACTGGGGATCTGGTGGGGTGCGGCGAACCCCTGGTCGTGGGTGGCGCCGCTCGTGCTGGTGTGCGGGGGGACGCTCGTGTTGTCCCGCCCGGTCTGCCGGATGGTCCGCTTCCTCGTCGCACGGTGGACCGCCACCGTCACCCCGGCCGGATACCGGCAGGCCGGGCCGGTGACACGGATGTCCACCGGGTACTGGTGGAACGGCTTCTCCTACGAGCGCACCCGTCGCGACGCCCTCCTGGATCAGAAGTGGCGGCTCCGGTGGAAGGACCCCGCCACCTGGCGCGACCTGCGGTCCACAGGGATCGTGCCACTCACCGCGGGCGTGGTCGCCGCCGTCCCACCGGCCGGGGTGGCCGCGGCGGCCCTCGGGCTCAGCCGGCCCGGGCTCGTCGCGCGCCTCGTCGGGGCACTCGGCCTGGCCGTGGCCGTCGCCTCCGCCCCGTACGCTTGGCGGCTCGTCGAGCCGGTGGCCATCCGCTTCCTGCGTCCGTCGCCTGCGATGGTGCTGGCGGACCGGGTAGCCGAACTTACCGCCCAGCGCGCGGACTCGACGGTCGCGCAGGCCGCCGAGATCCGCCGGATCGAACGGGACCTGCACGACGGGGCGCAGGCCCGCCTGGTCGCGCTCGGACTCTCCCTGGCCACCGCGGAGAAACTGATGGAGACCGACCCGGAGCGGGCCAAGGCACTGATGCGGGACGCGCGGGTCGGCGCCACCGCCTCGCTGGCCGAACTCCGCGAGCTGATCCGGGGGATCAGTCCTCCCGTGCTGAACGAGAGGGGGCTCGTCGACGCGGTGCGCGCCCTCGCGCTGGACATCCCGCTCGACGTGACCGTCAGCGCCGGCGGCCGGCTGTCCCTGGACCCGCCGATGATGGCGTCCCGCTGTGTGGTGTAGGGGATCTTCGCGGTTGAGTGCGCGGGTTCTGCTCCCTGGGGTGCACCGTCTGCCGGTGTCTGCTCCCTGCTCAACTGGCAGGCCACCGTGCAACTG
>NZ_QOIN01000068.1 GCF_003323715.1 Streptomyces diacarni | reverse complement strand
AGCTCTACAAGCGGCGCAACGTCGTGGAACGGTGCTTCAACCGACTCAAGCAGTGGCGTGGCATCGCGACCCGCTACGACAAGACCGCCGAGTCCTACCAAGCAGCCGTCACCCTCGCCTCGCTCCTGATGTGGGCGTGACATTTGAAGACAACTCCTAGGGGCCGTCCTCACCTGGTGGCTTGATTGCGAGGTCGAGGTGCCGTCCCGGCCAGGTGGCGAGCCGACCGGCTTAGGATCGGAAGGACCGGTGGCCGGTGGCCGGGAGCGCCGGTGGCCGGACAGGCCACTGGGGGGCGGGTGCCGAGGACACCGTCGAGGTGACGGGTACGCACGACGCGCGCCGCGCGTCGCGCGAGGCGGAACAGGGGACGGGGGCGAGGGCGATGGGCGAACACGACGACGCCGGCAAGAAGATGGTGGACAGCCCGCTGCACGCGGACTTGGCGGAGCTGCGCCGTAGCGTGGCCTCCCAGCATGATCACATCGCCACCGCCCTGGACCGGGCGGCACAGGACATGGGCGGCGGCGGGGTCTGGGAGGGCCCGACAGCGAAGACGTTCGCCTCCGAGGTCGGCGGGCGCAAGCGCGAAGTGCACCGGCTGGCCGACGAGATCGTCGAAGCGGTCGACGCGGTGCTGCGGAGCACCCCGGAACAGGTGACGCTCACCCAGGCCCAGGCCTACCGTCGTACGCAGTGACCGGGCCGGCCCCGGACAGACCGTATCGAGCAGAGCGTGGTGCGTGAGCCGTACCGAGTGAGTCGTGTGAGGGGGAGACGACGATGGGTACTCCGCCGCCAGGAGGCGGTCCGGGATCGGGCACGTTCAGCGGGATCGACCCGGCGAGGCTCAAGGGCATGATCGACTCACTGGGCGACGCCGCGCACATCCTCAAGAGCGCGAACGGCTGGAACAGCCGGTTCGCCGAGCACGGCGTGGACACCGGCGGCCTGACCCGCCTGGCGGGCGTCGGCGCCTGGGTGGAGGGGCAGCTTCCCACCCTCAAACGCCGGTTCGACCTGGCGGCCGCCTACGAGCGCAACCACCCGGAACCGGGCCGCAAGATGGTGCAGATCCCGGACGACTTCCGCTCCCTCCAAGAGGCGCAACGCCTCGGAAGGGAGCTGGCCGACCGGATGAACGGCGTCAACCGCACCGACGAGGGGGGCGCACAGGAAATCCACCGGATCGCCGGTGAACTGGCGCGCTACCAGGACGACCCCGAACTCATGGCGGCCTTCTACGCCTCCGTGAACCCCAACTGGCTGTCCACACTGCCGACGTTCATGACCCAGTCGGGCAGCACCACCGCGGGCGGAGACCTCAAGATCTTCAGCCACGCCCTCGCCACGGCGACCAGCGCCACGTTCCTGGCCACACCCGGCTTCGACAAGGTCAACCAGGTGATGCTCCGCCCGTCGGAGCACCCTTCGGACGCCTGGGGCCGCCTCGCACTGATGCAGTACGGGCACTTCCCCACCGCATACCTCAAGACGGCAGCGAAGAACCTCGCGCTGGACCAGTTCGACAAGGACCCGGGGGGTACGGACTGGCGCGGCGGCAACGGCTTCGACGCAGCCAAGTACGGACTCCCGGAGGACAACCTGGCTCTCGCGCTCAACCTGCTCGGCAAGGACGGCGCCGCGGCACGGCAGGTGCTGAACGGCATGCAGCACGGCGACATCAAGAAGACCTACGACCTCTTCCTCGACTACGCCAAGGGCTACGGCACCGGCGACCAGGTCGCTGCGGGGCTGGGCAGGGCCGTCGAGGCGGGCTCGGGGGTGGGGGCCGAGGAGCCGGGCCGTCACAGCCTGGAGGCGTCGCGGTTCGCTTTCACCGCCATGACGCACCTGGGCAGCAAGGGCAAGGACGTCCCCTGGTCGATGAAGGTCTCCATGGCGAACCTGGGCGCTTCCTACCTCCACGAGCTGACCAGCGGGGCCCGGGACGACGACGCGCCCTACCGGCAGTCCGGCATGGGCAGACCGGCCAACTGGACGGACCTGCCGGGGCTCACGCCGTCGTTCTATCTGAGCCCGCAGGACGTCGACGCGTTCTTGTCGACGTTCGCCGGCAGCGACCCGGCGACCGAGGTCTTCGACCGCGCGGCGGGTGCGTTCAGCGATCAGGCGATCAGGGCGGCGGCGCAGCACGACGCGGACGCGGTCAACGCCGGCCTGCCCGACCCCGGCCGGATGACCCGCGTCTCCCGCGCCTTCGGCAAACTGGCCGCGTCCGAGTACCGGGCGCAGGTCACGGCCGGGAAGGACATGGACAAGCAGGAAGCCTCCGTCCGCGGCGTGCTCAAGGACTTGATCTCGCTCGGTCTGGGGGAGGTGCCGTTCGCCTCGAAGACCGGCGAGTACATCTGGAAGGGCGCGCAGTTCGCCTTCGGCAAGTGGGGGCTGGACCCCTGGCAGCAGGGCGACAGTCCGCACGAGAAGGCGGTCACACAGGAGTACGCGAACTACGACCGGATGCAGCGCTTCCGGATGACGCAGTACCTCTACGACTCGGGCTACCCGGTGCAGCCCCCTCCGCCGAAGGCAGCCCTCAACCCCGACGGCACCCTCAAATCCTTCCAGCAACTCCACCAGGAGGCCCAGCAGGAGGGCGGCAAGGATCCCAACGCGGCCTTCCAGCGCAAACTGCAGATGCTCACCGACTGGGCGGACTCCACAGCGGGCCAGGACGACGACAGGTTCGACAACAAGGTCGACGACGCGGCCGAGGCGGCAGGCCGCACCACCGGCGGCAGCACCCCGCCGGCCCCACCCAACTAGAGACGGTCGCCCCCTGTTGCCGCCAGGGAGGCGTCGCCAGCCGCAGGAACTTCTTCCTCCGCCTTACGCGAGCGCGCGCCGGACCCTCTCACCCTGGGGCTGCCCGTTCGGGTGACCTGCGTCGCCGGTCCCGCACCCGCCGGAGGGCACCGGTTGCCGCTCCGGTGCGGCGGGATTGCCCGGCCGCCCGGCCCAGGAGCCCCGCAGCGCACCGGCACGGAAGTCCTGCGGGGGAACGCCGTAGGCCGCGCGGAACGCCCGGGTGAAGTCCGCAGGGCGGGGAAACCCCCAGGTGGCGGCTATCGACTGGATGGTGCGCCCGGCCAGTCGCGGGTCCGCCAGATCGCGGCGTGCGCGCCCCAGACGCTGGCGGCGTACCCACGCGCTGACGGTGCAGCCCCGGCTCTGGAAGAGCCGGTGCAGGCTGCGGGTGGAGATGTGGTGAGCCGCGGCGATGGCGTCGGGGCACAGACCCGGGTCGCCCAGGTGCTGCCAGACGAAGCTCTGGATTTGGACGAAGAGCGCACGGCGATAGGCCGCCGCTTCCCCCGCGCCGCTGGTCACCGTGTGGTCCTTCTGGCAGGTGTGCACGTGTCGTCCCCCGGTCGGTCCGAGCCGTCCTCGCTGTCCCACCGACGGTAGGAAACCGCAGGCCGCGGCACATCCCGTCCTGGTTTCACCTTGCGTGTGGAACCAGGGGTTGAGGTGGTCCCGGCGTCGTCCCGGGGGAGTAGGCCGCGCTCCCGGCCCGCCGACCCCTGGCCTCTGGCTCTGCCCTCCGCTCCCGCCCCGCCCCGGATCCGGGAGGCGTTGTCGGCGACTGGTTGTAGAGTCGAAATCGTTGTAGCCGTACAAGCAATGCGGGGGGCCACTTGACGGGCACGGGCACGGGCACAGACACGGGCATGGACAGGGGCGGGGGTACGGACATGGGCACGGGCGCCGGAGCCCTCACGCGCCGCCGGTACCTCGTCCTGGCGATCTGCTGCATGTCGCTGCTGATCGTCAGTGTCGACACGACAGCGCTCAACGTGGCGCTCCCCGACATCAGAGCGGATCTGCACGCGTCCGTCTCCGGGCTCCAGTGGGTGGTGGACGCCTACACACTCGTGCTCGCGGGCCTGCTGATGCTCGCCGGTTCGACGGCGGACAGACTCGGCCGCCGCCGGGTCTTCCGCTGGGGGCTCGCGCTGTTCGTCCTGGGCTCCCTGCTGTGCAGCCTCGCGCCGGGGCTCGGATGGCTGGTGGCGGCCAGAGCGCTCCAGGCGGTGGGCGGTTCGATGCTCAACCCCGTCGCCATGTCGATCATCACCAACACCTTCACGGAGCCGCGCGAACGCGCCCGCGCGATAGGCGTGTGGGGCGGCGTCGTCGGCATCAGCATGGCGGCGGGCCCCCTGCTGGGCGGACTGCTCGTCCAGGCGAGCGGATGGCAGGCGATCTTCTGGGTCAACGTGCCGGTGGGGCTGGCCGCCATGGTGCTGACGACGCGGTACATCCCCGAGTCCCGCGCCCCGCGGGCCCGCAGGGCGGACCCCGGCGGACAGGCGCTCATGGTCGTGCTGCTGGCAGCCCTCACCTTCGGCATCATCGAGAGTCCGCACCGGGGGCTGCTCTCGCCGCTGGTGTCGGGCTGCGCCGTCGTCGCCCTCCTCGCCCTGGTGGCGCTGCCGCTGTACGAGGCGCGCCGCAGCGAGCCCCTGATCGATCCGCGCTTCTTCCGCAGCGTCCCGTTCGCCGGTGCCACGGCCACCGCGGTGTGCGCGTTCGCCGCGCTGGGCGGCTTCTTGTTCCTGACCTCCCTGTACTTGCAGGAAGTACGCGGTATGAGCGCGCTGCACGCCGGCCTGTGCATGCTGCCCATGGCCGTCATGACGCTCCTGTTCGCGCCGCTCTCCGGCCGCATGGTCGGCAACCGGGGGCCCAGGTTGCCGCTGCTCGCGGCGGGGGCGGGCTTGGTGGCCTGCGGCGTGCTGCTTGCCCGGACGGCCTCCGCCGACCTGCCACTCGGGGTGCTCTTCACCGGCTTCGTCCTCTTCGGCGTGGGCTTCGGGCTGGTCAACGCGCCCATCACCAACGCCGCCGTCTCCGGTATGCCGCGGGCCCAGGCGGGGGTGGCGGCGGCGGTCGCCTCGACGAGCCGCCAGGTCGGCTCCTCCCTGGGCGTGGCCGTGATCGGTGCCGTGATGGCCGGTGCGACGGCGGGCGGCGGGCTGCGTGACGCGGCCGGGTTCCAGGACGCGCAGCGCACCGCCTGGTGGATCATCACGGGCTGCGGCGTGGCGGTCTTCGTCCTCGGCGCGGCGACCACGGGCCGCTGGGCCCGCGGGACGGCACGGCGCGCGGCCCACCTGCTGGAGGAGCCGGCGGACGCCCCGCCCGCACCCGCCTCCCGCCCCGCACCCCATTCGGCCCGAACAGGCGGAAAGGGCACAGCGCAATGAACACAGCACCCTCCGGCGACTCCCGCAACCACAGCGCCCCGCCACCCGCCCCAGCGGTCGCTCCGGTGGCCGATCCGTCGCCTGAGCCGGTGGCGGCTCCGGTGGTTGGCCCGCCGTCCGGCCAGGCGCCCGGGCTTGGCGCCGGGCCGGACGCTGTGCGGGTCTGGCGTGACCTGCGCACTCTCGTGCTCGAAGTGGCCGATGTGCGTACGCGGGTGACCGAGGAGTTGGGCATGAGCTACTTCCGGGCCAAGGCGCTCCGCCACATCGCCACCGAGGGTCCGCTGACGTTGAGCGCGCTGGCGGCGGGCCTGTTCGCGGACGCGCCGCACACCACGCTCACGGTGGAGTACCTGGTGCAGCGCGGTCACGTCACGCGGGAGCCGAATCCGGCCGACCGGCGGTCCAAGCTGGTCGAGGTCACCGAGCAGGGGGCACGGGCAGCGGCCGTGATGGCGCGGGTCTCCGACACGCCGCCCCCCGCTCTGCGCGGCCTCTCGCAGGCGGACCTGACGACGCTCGAACGCATCCTGGACAGTGCGCTGCGCAGGGAGTGACCTCTACGGCGGGGGCCCGGCACGCCGTCGTCCGGCACGGCCGAGGGCCCGGCCGGACTGGTGTGGTCACCGTCCGGCCGGGCCCTCGGCACACGGAGTGAGCCGCACACGCGTCACCGCGTGGGGCGCCCCGCGTCACTCCTCGATCATCAGCCCCTTGCGGAGCTTGCCCAGGGTGCGGGAGAGGAGACGGGAGACGTGCATCTGCGAGATGCCGAGCTCCTCACCGATCTCCGACTGGGTCATGTTCGCCACGAACCGCAGCGAGAGGATCTTGCGGTCGCGCGCCGGGAGCTCGGCGATCAGGGGCTTGAGCGACTCGACGTACTCGATGCCTTCGAGGCCGTGGTCCTCGTAGCCGATGCGGTCGGCCAGAGCGCCCTCGGTGTCGTCCTCCTCGGGCTGCGCGTCCAGCGAGCTGGCGGTGTAGGCGTTGCTCGCCGCCATGCCCTCGACGACGTCCTCGGTGGAGATGTTGAGCCGCTTGGCCAGCTCCTCGACCGTCGGTGCCCGGTCCAGTTTCTGGGCGAGTTCGTCGCCCGCCTTGGCCAGGTCGAGCCGGAGCTCCTGGAGGCGGCGGGGTACGCGTACCGACCAGGACGTGTCGCGGAAGAAGCGTTTGATCTCGCCGACGATGGTCGGCATGGCGAAGGTGGGGAACTCCACGCCGCGGTCGAGCTCGAAGCGGTCGATCGCCTTGATGAGGCCGATGGTGCCGACCTGGACGATGTCCTCCATGGGCTCGCTGCGGGAGCGGAACCTGGAGGCGGCGAACTTCACCAGCGCGAGGTTGAGTTCGACCAGCGTGTTGCGTACGTACGCGTATTCGTGGGTGCCCTCTTCGAGGGTTTCCAGACGCCGGAAGAGCGTCTTGGACAGGGCCCGCGCGTCCAGCGGACCGACCTCGTCATAGGGTGGGATCTCAGGGAGCTGGAACTGCTCGAAGAGGTCGGCTTCGACCGCCTCGGCGATCGCCTCCGGGCTCGCCTGGTCGCCTGTGAGGGCGTCGGTGGGCAGGGGGTGGGTATCCGGCAGCCGGTCCGGGCTGTACTGCTCCGGAACGGCGGGAGCTGTCGCGACCTGCATATCAGCGGGGTCGGATATCCCGTTGTCGAGCCGGGGTGACATGGCTGTCCTCCATGGTTTTCTCGGCATATGGCTGCCGAAGCCGTGACGTGCACTACGGGGTGCGGCGCCTCCAGGGCCGACGTTGGTTCGGTATCCCTACTAGACCTACCTGTTTCCCCACAGCCAGAGCAAGTTCGTTGTGTCTGGTTTTGGTGTGTTCTGTCTAATGTTCGGGTACCGGTAGAGCGGTCGAAGGCGTAGGGTTCGAACCGCTTGACGGGGGAAGCAGTGAAGGCCCTCACGCGATCAGAAGGGGTGTGCATGGACCGCGGGATGCCTGGCAGCACGAGCCAGGGCCGGCTGACGGTCGACCTACGGCACGAGGAAGGCAGTGCCGTGGTGACCCCGGAGGGTGAGCTCGATCACCACACCGCGGAGCTCTTGCGCGAGCCGCTGGAGCGCAGTGTCGACGAGGGGTACAGCCGCCTGGTCGTGGACTGCTCCCGGCTGGAGTTCTGTGACTCGACCGGGTTGAACGTGCTGCTCGGAGCCCGGCTGAAGGCGGAGGCCGAGGGCGGCGCCGTGCACTTGGCGGGGATGCTTCCCGTGGTGGCGCGGGTGTTCGAGATCACGGGAGCCAGCGCGGTCTTCACCGTGCACGACGACCTCGCCTCGGCCCTGCGGCGGCCCTCGGGGGCGTCACAGCAGCCCGACGCGTGACCACCGCGTTACACGCATCACACAGGTCCGGCCGAATCCGTAAGTGTTCTCGCGGTGCGGCCGGGCAGGAGTTCCTGGAATCTGTCAGACATTCGTGTACAGCGCGTCGGCCCGCCGTGTGCGGTGTGTGGTGTGTGGTACGGCGAATCGGAAACCGGTGATCGGTGAGGTGAACCACTGATGAGCACCACCCGGCCGCAACCGGCGGGCGACCGCGGTCCGGAGCCCGAGGGCCCACCGGCGACCGCGGCCCGCGGATGCCGCGCGGCCGGGAGCGCGGAGCCGGATCCGGCGGGGCCGGACTCCGGGGGGAGGGGCGCCGCACTGCCGGGCTCTTCCTGGTCGGACTCCGCTCGGCCGGGGCCCGGTCAGGCGGGGGGCGCCGACGCGCAGGTGCGGGCCGGAACGGATACTGGGCGTGGGCCGACATCCGGAATCACCGATTCCGCGGCTGCTTCCACGTCCGCACCCGAACCCGAAGGGGGGAGTGGCGCCATGGAGACCGCTGCGGAGAGTGCGGGCTCGGCCGCCGCAGGGGCCACACGCCAGGCAGGGCGGCCGATGCGGCAGGTGCGCAGACTGCGGCTCGTCGGCGCCAGCGGCGCCGTACCCAGGGCGCGGGACTTCACCCGCCAGGCACTCCAGGACTGGGGGTGGCTGCCCGCCGCCACCGCCGACCAGCGCGCCGCCGCCGAGGACGTCCTGCTGGTGGTCTCCGAGCTGGTCACCAACGCCTGCCTGCACGCCAGCGGCCCCGAGGAGCTGCGGATCGGTGCCACCGCGAAGGTGCTGCGGCTGGAGATCGTCGACCTCGGCAGCGGGTCCCCCTCGCCGCGGACCCCGCACCGCGCGGGGCGTCCCGGCGGGCACGGCATGTTCATCGTCCAGCGGCTGTGCCTCGACTGGGGCGTGGTGCGCAATCCGGAGGGGCCGGGCAAGACGGTGTGGGCGGAGCTGGCAGCTCCCAACTGACCCGTTGCCCCCTCGGGCGAGCCGCCCGCGCTCTCACGCGAGAAGGGCCGGTGGCCACGGCCTTCCGTTCCGGTGCCGCATCAGGCAACGTCCGCCCTGTCGGCCGCGGCTCATAGCCGGTGGTCGCCGGCGTGACGGTTTCGCCGGGTGAGGGAGAGGCCGGCCAGGGCATCGACGAGGGCCCGGGTCTGGTCCCGCGGCACTGTCTGACCCTCCCACTGGGCCGGGAACCGCGCCGGCGCGGTGATCCGCCCGCCGGCGAAGCGGCGTTGGCCGGCGCGACACCTCAGCTCCGCGGTCGCAGGCCGTCCAACCGCGACAACGTCTCGTCACCGGTCTGGCCGGTGACGAGACGCCAACGGCCCGCTGAGGCTGCTCGCCGGGCTCACCCTGGTCGGCGGCTTCCTCGTTCGGGCACTCACTTGGGCGACCGCCCCTCTCCGGGGCCGCCGGCAGCTGCGGTTGCCGCGGTCGCCGCGTGCCGGCTCGCTTTTCGCCCCGCCCTTGCCGACGCTCTTCCATCGTCAAGGGGGCGGGGTTACTGTCGGCGCCAAATCTGATGTGTCGTCAGTAACTTGCGAGTCCGGATGAAGGGGGAACCCCCGTGTCCCACAGCAAGCAACGCCCCGCCCGAACAGCCGCCGCCGCGGCCGTGGCCACCCTCGTAGCCGGATCAGCCGTACTGCTGAGCGCCCCGGCCGCGAGCGCCACCACCGTGGACGTCGACTACCAGTGCAAGACGCCCATCGGCAACAAGGGCGCTGTCTCGCCCATCGACATCAAGTCGACCAAGAGCGGGAGCGGTTACAAGCTCACCATGTCCTTCGAGAAGGGCGTCTCCTCCAGCCCCGTCGAGCTCGGCAAGGGGGCGATGAACCCCAGCGCCAAGATCAAGCTGGGTGGTGCCGAGACCGGAGACGTCTCGGTGAAGGGCCCGCCCAACGACAAGGCCATCCCCGCCAACTCGCCCATCAAGATCCCGGACCTCTCCGGCACTTACACGCCCAAGAAGAGCGGCAAGGTCACCTTCACCGCCGGGACCCTCACCATCAAGGCGCTGGGCACCACCACCACCTGCGAGCCCAAGAACAACCCCAAGCCCTCGCTCACCCTGGACGTGACCGCCTCGGGTGGCGGCTCCGACGGCGGTTCCGACGGTGGTTCGGGCGGCGGCGACGCGTCCGGCGGCGCGGCCTCCGGTGGTGGCGACGCGGCGAGCGGCGGCGCGGCGAGCGGCGGCAGCCAGTCCGCCTCCGGCGGTGGCGAACTGCCCAAGACGGGCCCCGCCGACTCCGCCGTCGCCCTGGGCACCCTCGGCGGCACCGTTCTGCTCGCCGGGATCGGCGGCACGCTGTGGATCACGCGGCGCAAGGCCGCGGTGCGGCACTGACCGTGCGGGGCCGTGTCGACCCCGCACGGGGTGGGCCGGTTGGCCCGGTGCGGTCCGCCCCGCAGGCGGTCACCCCGGTCCCTGGCGGGCGAGTCAGCGACGACCTCGCCGCCCGCCGTGTGCGGGACCGTACGGGCGTCCGTGGCCGCGTACGGCGCGGGCTCGCCCTTGCGGCGGAAACCGGGGCGTCTACGGAGCGCGGTCCCGAGGCTGCCCGGGGTGCGGCGGGTGCCGAGGAGCGGTTGTCCCGTGCGGTCGGTCCGGAGGGAAGCGGCGGGATGGGGAAGAGGGCCGGGCCGGGGTGGATCGGCCGGATCGAGGGGCTCGGGATGTCGGAGCGTGCTGTGGCACGGGCGAGTGCCATGGGAGCGGCGAGGGCCGAGGGGCGCGGCGGGCGCGCGGCGTGTGGCCGCTCGCGCAGGAGTCCGCTCCGGTGGGGAGCGCGGGCGGGGTCGGGGCTCGTGCTGGCCGTGAGCTGCCTGCTCGGGGGCGGAGCGGCCGTGGCCGCGCCGACGGCCGACGACCCGTCCTGGTCTGCGTCTCCGGTGCCGCCCGAGGGGGCTGCCGCCGACGAGGCCAGGCCGTTCTTCTACCTGGAGGGGCCGCCCGGCACCGTACTGAAGGACACGCTCGCGCTGACCAACGAGAGCGGCGAGCCGCGCACTTTCCGGCTGCGCGCCGCCGACGCGTACAACACCCGTGACGGCGGCTTCGCCGTACGCGACGAAGGGCGCAGCGAGGGAGCGGGGGAGTGGCTCGACCTCGCGGAGGACACCGTCGAGGTGCCGCCGCGCACGCGCGCGGAAGTCCCGTTGCGCGTGACCGTGCCCGACAGCGCCGTGCCCGGCGACCATCCCGCCGCCGTCGTCGTCAGCGACGGCGAGCGCGATGCGGGCGTCCGCCTGCACCTGCGGGTGAGCGGTCCTTCCCTGGCCGCGCTGAGCGTGGAGGACGTCTCCGTCCACGAGCGGGCCGACGGCTCGGCGGCGCTCACCTACACGCTGGTCAACCGCGGGAACACCGCGTTGCGCCCGCGTCTGGCGTTCCGCGCCGACGGACTGTTCGGGCAGTTGACGCGCCGCGCGGCGCGTCAACTGCCTCTCGAACTGCTGCCGGGACAGCGCGTCACCCGGCACGAACGGTGGCCGGACCCGCCCGCTGCCGACCTGGCCCACGTGCGGGTCACGGTCACGGCGGGCGGCGGTGCCCGCGATCAGTCCACGGCCTCCTACACCGCTGTTCCCTGGGGCTGGGGCGGCGGGGTGCTGCTGGTGGCCGTGGCGGGCGGCGCGGGCTGGTACCTGCGAGGCAGGCGGCGGGGGAACGGCCCCGGACGGGCGGGGGCCACGAAAGCGCAGGGGGACGGCACCCGGCACGAGGGAGCAGACGGTGTCCCGGCGGGCGCCGCCGGGACTTCCGGTGACGCGCCCGTCGGTGTGCGTGGGGGCGGCTCCAAGGACGAAGGCAGCGGCGGGCAGCACGAGTTGACGGGAGCGGCGACGTGAGGACGAGCAGCATCCGCAACGGCACGCCGGGCCGCGCCGGAAGAGCCGCGCTTCTGGTCGCGGTCCTGGCGTGTTTCGCCCTTCCCTCCCTGACGCATGCTTCGGCGACGCCTGCTTCGGCCCAGGCCGCCACCGACAAGAACAAGGACGAGGACAAGGACAAGGACAAGGACAAGCCGGAGATCGCCCTCTCCAGGGACGAGGCCGGCGCCGGGGCGACCGTCACGGTGCGGGGGACCGGGTGGCGGCCCGACACCCTGCTCACGCTGCTGCTGTGCGGGCAGAACGCGATCGGCGGCACGAACGCGTGCGCCAACGCGGAGGGGCAGGCCGTCACCACCGACGGCAGCGGCCGCTTCAGCAAGAAGCTCCCCGTCGCCGAACCGCCCGAAGCGTGTCCGTGCGTCGTACGGGCAGCGACGGTGACGGGCGAGTACGCGGCGGCGGACGCGGCCTTCGAGGTCGCGGGCCACCCCGTCGAACCGCTGCCGGAGCGGCGTACCGGTGGGCGGCTGGCCGTTCTGGCGGCGCGGCTGGAGGGGGAGGGCGGGCTGCTCAACTGGTTCGGCGCCCCGCAGGAACGCACGCTGGTGCTGACGGTCGGCAACCTGGGTTCCGACCGTGCCAGGGACCCGGTCTTCGAGGTGGGCACCTCGCACGGCGTTCTGGCCCCGGAGTGGGAGCGCCAGCAGTGGCGCGGCACCGTCGACCCGGGCGAGAAGGCGCGCGTCGAGCTGCCCGTCGAGCTGGCCTCCGGCGCTCACGGCAAGTACACGGTCGCCGCCAAGCTGGACCGCCGTGTCCTGACCGAGCAGCCCTGGGAGGTCGGACGGCCCTGGGGCGTGACCCTGTTCTGGGTGCTGCTGTGCGTGGTCGTTCCCGCGGTGGTGTTCAGGATGGGCATGCTGCTCGTCGACCGGCTGCGCCCGCGCGGCCCCGACGACCCGGCCGCCGCCCCGACCGGACCGTCCCGCGGGCGGCGCCGCCGGACCGGACGAGTGGGCGGCCGGGCCCGGTGGCCTGCCGGCGGCCCGGAGCCGCCCCCGGACGCCCAGCCCTCACCCGAAAGGGAACCGTCCGCCGACGCCGGCCCACCCGCCGGGGCGGACGCCGAGGCGGACGCGCCGACCCCCGCGACGCGTGCCCGTATGACGCGCCGGGGTTCCGGGACCCGTCTGCGGGACCGGCTCCGTGCCGGCGCTGCCCTGCGCGCGGAACCCGAGCACGCTCCGCGCCCCGCGGGTGCGGAAGGGCGCGGCAGGCCCTGGTTCGCTCCGGACTTGGCCGCCCGGCCCCGCCCCCGGGAGGAGCGAGCGCCCGAGCCGGGCGAGTCCGGGGAGCCGGGGGAGCGCCGGGGCGGCGCCGGCTGAGCCGTCCGTGGCCCCGCCGGCGCGCGGCGACGGTTTTGGCTACGGACGGTGAGCAGGCTTGGGTCGCACGACCGCGAGCACGACCGCGAACACGACCGCGAACACGACCGCGCCCTCCCGCCAGGAGGCGGGAGGGCGCGGTCGTGCGGGGCAAGGGGTGCCGGGCTACTTCACGGAGCCCAGCAGGGGCCGCATCTTGTTGCGGGCGGCGAGGAACGCGACGCCCGCCAGCGCGGCGATGATCCCCTGGACGGCGAAGCCGGTCGTCCCGCTGGCCCCGTCGCCCACGATGAGCTTGACGATCGCGAAGACGCAGTCACCCGCGGTGACGGCCAGGAACCAGACGCCCATGAGCTGGCTGGCGTACTTGGCCGGGGCCAGCTTCGTGGTGACGGAGAGGCCGACGGGGGACAGGCACAGCTCGGCGACGGTCTGGATCAGGTAGACCATGATCAGCCACATGGGGCTGACCTGGACACCACCGGAGGCGGCGCCCATGGCCAGCATCATCAGGCCGAAGGAGGCGCCGATGCCGATCAGGCCGATGGAGAACTTGGTGGTGGTGGACGGGTTCCGCTGGCCGAGCTTGACCCAGAGGGCGGCCAGGACCGGCGCGAGGATCATCACCCACAGGGAGTTGATCGACTGGAACCAGCTCGTGGGGAAGGTGATGCCCAGGAGGCTCTTGGAGGTGTTCTCCTCGGCGAACAGGTTCAGCGTGGAGCCCGCCTGGTCGAAGATCATCCAGAAGATGGCCGCCGCGATGAAGAACCAGATGTACGCGGTGAGCTTCGACTTCTCCTCGCCGGTGACCTCGCGGTCGCGCCGCATCCGGGTGAACAGGTACGTCGGCAGCAGCAGGCCGAGGATGCTGACCGGCCACAGGACCCAGTCGATGGTGAACAGGTCGGCGAAGACGATGACGGCGTAGAAGGCCGCCAGCACCACGACGGTGAGCACCAGGTTGCGGATGGCCCTGGAGCGTTCCGGGGCGGTCAGCGGGTTCGGGATCGCGCTGGACTCGGCGGCCAGGTGCCGGCTTCCGTACAGGAACTGGATCAGGCCGAGGCCCATGCCGACGGCGGCCAGGCCGAAGCCCAGGTGCCAGCTGACCTTCTCGCCGGCCCAGCCGATGAGCAGCGGCGCGGAGAAGCCACCGACGTTGATGCCCATGTAGAAGACGGTGAAGCCGCCGTCCCTGCGCGGGTCCTCGGGGCCCTTGTAGAGGTGGCCGACCATCGTGGAGATGTTGGCCTTGAGCAGCCCGGAGCCGACACCGATGAAGACGAGGCCGACGAAGAAGAGGGCGTTGACGCCGACGGCCAGCAGGGCGTGCCCGACCATGATGACGCCCGCGGAGATGGCGACCGTCTTGCGCGGCCCCCATACCCGGTCTCCGAGCCAGCCGCCCGGCATCGACATCAGGTAGACCGTGGCGTTGTACACGGAGTAGAGCGCCACCGCCGTGGACGCGGCCATGCCCATGCCGCCCTCGGAGGCGGCAGCCGTGAGGTAGAGCACCAGCAGGGCACGCATGCCGTAGAAGCTGAAGCGCTCCCACATTTCGGTCATGAACAGAGTGGCCAGGCCTCGTGGGTGGCCGAAGAAGGTCTTGCCGCCGGTGTTGCCGGCCGCGTCCTTCGTGAGACTGGACGCCATGTGGGGATTCCTCGGTGTCGGGACGCGCAGGCCACGATGGTGGGGCAGCGCGCCCGGGATGGGGGGTTGACCGCGGTCGGGAACCGCAGCTCGCACAGCTACGGGGCCACGGGATGTCGGGAGGAACACGGGCCCCTGTCGGTCACGACAATTCTCCTCACCATAAGTCACCGTCTCGGGGTGCGGGGAAGGGCTTGTGACGTAGATCGCAGGTGAAACGTGGAACCCTGAGCCGCATTCGATGGTGACGTGTTCACTTCACCTGGAGATCGACAGTGCGCCCTGGGGGAGCGCACCGCGTGCCCCTTACGCTCGGCCACGCGGACTACCATCGGTGCATGACCCGTGTACTGCTCGCCGAGGATGACGCATCGATCTCGGAGCCCCTGGCCCGCGCCCTGCGCAGGGAGGGATACGAGGTCGAGGTGCGCGAGGACGGTCCCACCGCGCTCGACGCGGGGCTGCGCGAGGGCATCGATCTCGTCGTGCTGGACCTGGGCCTGCCGGGGATGGACGGGCTGGAGGTGTGCCGCAGGCTGCGCAACGAGGGCCACACCTTCCCGGTCCTCGTCCTGACCGCACGCGCGGACGAGGTGGACACGGTCGTGGGCCTCGACGCGGGCGCGGACGACTACGTGACCAAACCCTTCCGGCTCGCCGAACTGCTGGCACGGGTCAGGGCGCTGCTGCGCCGCGGCACCCCCGCCGAGCCGGCCCAGCCCCCGGCCACCCACGGGGTGCGGATCGACGCCGAGTCGCACCGCGCCTGGATGGGCGAGGAGGAGCTCCAGCTCACCGCCAAGGAGTTCGACCTGCTGCGGGTGCTGGTGCGCGACGCGGGCCGGGTCGTCACCCGTGACCAGCTGATGCGCGAGGTGTGGGACACCACCTGGTGGTCGTCGACGAAGACCCTCGACATGCACATCTCCTGGCTGCGCAAGAAGCTCGGCGACGACGCGGCGAACCCCCGCTACATCGCCACGGTGCGCGGGGTCGGTTTCCGCTTCGAGAAGAGCTAGGCCCTGGGAAACCGGGGGAGAGTCAGAGCACCCGGAAAGTGTCGGACCGCCGGGAAGTCCCGGCGGTCCGGGGTGAGTTCCGGGTGAACCGGGAAGAGTGAGGAAAGAAGCCAGCACGTGCGCCGTCGGCTCATCATGTCCACGCTCGCCGTCGTCCTCGTCGTCGTCGCGGTCTTCGGCATCTCGCTCGTCATCGTCGAGTCCCGCACCATCGAGAGCAGCACCCGGGACAGCGTGCGCGCCGAGGCCTCCCGGCTGGTCTCCACGGTGGAGAGCCGGCTGGTCGCGGGGGAGCGGGTGACGAAGGCGTCGATCGGCGTCACGGCGTCCAAGGACCGCTACGTCCGCTACATCCGCGTCGACATGCCGGGCGACCGCAAGGCCATCGAGGTCGGTGAGCGGCCCGAGGGCGAGGTCGTCGAGTCGAGACAGACGGGCGCGCACGGGGAACGCGTGACCGTGCAGGCGTCGCGGGCCGCGGTCCGCGCGGAGGTGGGCCGCACACTGCTGATCATCCTGGCGGTGGCGCTCCTCGCGGTGATCGCCGCCGCCGCGCTCGCGGTACGGCAGGCGCACCGGCTCGCGGCCCCGCTGACGGACCTGGCCGAGACGGCCGAGCGGCTCGGCTCGGGTGACCCGCGCCCGCGGCACCGCCGCTACCAGGTGCCCGAGCTGGACCGGGTCGCCGACGTGCTGGACGCCAGCGCGGACCGGATCGGCCGGATGCTGACCGCCGAGCGGCGGCTGGCCGCCGACGCCTCCCACCAGCTGCGGACGCCGCTGACGGCGCTCTCCATGCGGCTGGAGGAGATCATCGCCACCTCCGAGGGGGCGACCCCCGAGGACCGGGCCGTCGTCCAGGAGGAGGCCACCATCGCGCTCGCCCAGGTCGAACGGCTCACGGACGTGGTGCAGCGGCTGCTGACCAACTCGCGCGATCCGCGTACGGGCTCGGCCGTCAGCTTCGATCTGGACGAGGTCGTCAAACAGCAGATCGAGGAGTGGAAGCCCGCCTACCGCAGCGCGGGGCGGGCCATCGTGCACTCGGGGAAGACCGGGATGCGGGCGGTCGGCACCCCCGGCGCGGTCGCGCAGGTGCTGGCGACGCTGATCGAGAACTCGCTGATGCACGGGGACGGCACCGTGGCGCTGCGGATCCGCGTCACGGGCAACCAGGTGGTGGTGGAGGTCACGGACGAGGGGCCAGGGGTGGACGAGGCGCTGGGCTCGCGGGTGTTCGAGCGCACGGTCAGCGGTCACAACTCCACCGGGCTCGGTCTGGCCGTCGCCCGGGACCTCGCGGAGGCGGACGGGGGACGGCTGGAGCTACTTCAGCAGCTTCCGCCGGTCTTCGCGCTGTTCCTCAGCCGCGAGGCCACCGACCTCGACGCCCCGGACGTCGCGTGAGCCGGACGCCGCGGGGGCGTTCCTGGCGCGGGTGAGCCGGACACCGCCGGAGGCGGGCGAGGCGGGCGCTGTGCCCGAGACGGACGCGGCGGAGGCGCCGGACGCCGCTTCCCCGGCCCTGTTGTCGGTGCTTCCGGCCGCGGACCCGCCCCGGCTCTGGGCCGGGGTCCTG
This sequence comes from Streptomyces diacarni, assembly GCF_003323715.1. Classification (GTDB taxonomy): domain Bacteria; phylum Actinomycetota; class Actinomycetes; order Streptomycetales; family Streptomycetaceae; genus Streptomyces; species Streptomyces diacarni. The sequence continues at coordinate 58,668 of NZ_QOIN01000068.1, read as the reverse complement.
TGCAGGGCCGCCGCCTCGGACTCGGCTCTGGCCGGCTCCTCGTCGTCGGCTTCGTCCCCGGCGCCTTCCCCGGCCTCGGAGCCGCTGCCCGCCTGCTGGGCGCCGACCCGGAAGACCCAGGTCCGGTAGGCCCAGAAGCGGAAGACGGTGCCGATGGCGAGTCCGATGACGTTCTTGGAGATGTTGTCCGCGAGCGGCGAGGTGTAGCCGAAGCCGTAGTGGGAGAGGGCGAGGATGCCGTTCTCCAGGACGAGGCCGATACCGCTGAAGAAGAAGAACAGCACCGTCTCGCGGTGGATCTGGTTCTTGTCGATGTGCCGGTAGGTCCAGTACCGGTTGCCCAGGTAGTTGGTGCCGATGGCCACGACCTGGGAGACGACGCCCGAGCGGATGGGGGCGAGCTGGAACGTGTGGATGCACAGGTTGAAGATCGCGACGTTCACGAGAAAGCCCAGCGCGCCGACGGCGCCGAACTTGGCCAGTTCGCGCACGAGTCGTTCCAGTCTCGGGCGCACAGAGCGCCATTCACCCATAGTGATGCTTCGGCCCCGTTTCGGTCGGCGTCAGAGGCTGCCCCATGCTAACCAGCCACCAGTTCGCCTCGTGGGGCGATTGGCGCAGCCCGCGGTCCTCGGCTGGGCGCGCCATCGTCTCACCGGTGGCGCGCCGCCGCACACCGGAGCGGTCCGCTCCGCTGCGGGCCGGCGCCCCGGCGCAGGTCAGCAGCCGCCTGCGCGGGCCGCTCCACCAGCTGTGAGACGACGTGGCTTGTTTCATACGGCACACCCCAGCACCCCCGACAACCCCAGCGGCCCCAGCGGCCCGGCGGCCCGTGGTGGGAAGGGGCGGAAGGGTGGCCGTCCCGCGCCCCGTACCCTGGGGACCGTGACGTTCCCGGTAGTCGGCATGGTCGGCGGGGGCCAGCTCGCTCGTATGACCCACGAGGCGGGCATCCCGCTCGGCATCAAATTCAAGCTCCTTTCCGATACGGCCCAGGACTCGGCCGCACAGGTCGCCGGCGAAGTCGTCGTCGGCGACTACCGCGACCTGGGCACGCTGCGCCGCTTCGCGCAGGGGTGCGACGTGATCACCTTCGATCACGAGCACGTGCCCACCGAGCACCTGCGCGCCCTGGAGGCGGACGGCATCCCGGTGCGTCCCGGGCCCGACGCGCTCCTGCACGCGCAGGACAAGGGCGTGATGCGCGCCCGCCTGAGCGAGCTGGGCGTCCCCGCGCCGCGCAACCGCCTCGTGAGCGATCCGGACGACGTGGCCGCGTTCGCGCGCGAGGGCGCCACGGGCGGAGCCGACGGCTTCCCCGTCGTCCTCAAGACCGTGCGCGGCGGCTACGACGGCAAGGGCGTGTGGGTCGTGCGCGGCGCCGACGACCCGAACGCGAGTGAACCCTTCAAGGCGGGTGTCGGCGTCCTCGCCGAGGAGAAGGTCGACTTCGCGCGGGAGCTGGCGGCCAACGTCGTGCGGTCCCCGCACGGGCAGGCCGTCGCCTACCCCGTCGTCGAGTCGATCCAGGTGGACGGCGTGTGCGACACCGTGATCGCCCCCGCGCCCGGCCTCGACCCGGACACTTCCGTGCGCGCCCAGGAGCTGGCGCTGCGCATCGCGCACGAGCTGGGCGTCGTCGGCCATCTCGCCGTCGAGCTGTTCGAGACCGCGGACGGTGAGGTGCTCGTCAACGAACTCGCCATGCGCCCGCACAACTCCGGCCACTGGACCCAGGACGGCGCGGTCACCTCGCAGTTCGCCAACCACGTGCGCGCCGTCCTCGACCTGCCGCTGGGCGACCCGCGCTGCCGCGCCCCGTGGACGGTGATGGCCAACGTGCTCGGCGGCGACTACCCCGACATGTACCCCGCCTACCTGCACTGCATGGCCAGGGACCCCCAGCTGAAGATCCACATGTACGGCAAGGACGTGAAGCCGGGACGCAAGGTGGGTCACGTCAACGTCTACGGGGACGCCCTCGCCGACGTGCGGGAGCGGGCCGCGCACGCCGCCGGGTATCTGCGGGGCACCATCACCGAGTGAGCGCGCCCCGGCCGCCGGAGCCGGCCGTCCCACCCAGGAACCTAGGAGCCGTATTGAGTACTGCCAGCCCCCTCGTGGGGATCGTCATGGGGTCCGACTCGGACTGGCCCGTCATGGAGGAGGCGGCCAAGGCGCTCGACGAGTTCGAGGTGGCCTACGAGGTCGACGTCGTCTCCGCGCACCGCATGCCCCGCGAGATGCTCGCCTACGGTGAGGACGCCGTGGACCGCGGCCTCAAGGCGGTCATCGCGGGGGCCGGCGGCGCGGCGCACCTGCCGGGCATGCTCGCCTCCGTCACCCCGCTGCCCGTCATCGGCGTCCCCGTGCCGCTGAAGTACCTGGACGGCATGGACTCGCTGCTGTCCATCGTGCAGATGCCCGCGGGCGTGCCCGTGGCCACCGTCTCGGTGGGCGGGGCCCGCAACGCCGGGCTGCTGGCCGCCCGGATGCTGGGCGCCCACGAGGAGGAGCTGCGCGAGCGGATGCGCGACTTCCAGCAGGAGCTGAACGCGCAGGCCACCGAGAAGGGCAAGCGGCTGCGCGCCAAGGCGGCCGGCGAGACCGGGTTCGGCTTCGGCGGCCCGACGGGAGGCGCACGATGACGACGGCAGCGAGCCCCAGCCTTCAGCGCGCCCGCGCCCTGCTGGTCGAGCACCCCGTGGTGGACGGCCACAACGACCTGCCCTGGGCCCTGCGCGAACAGGTGCGCTACGACCTCGACGCGCTCGACATCGCCCACGACCAGCACGAGCGGCTGCACACCGACCTCGCGCGGCTGCGCGCCGGCGGCGTCGGCGCGCAGTTCTGGTCCGTCTACGTCCCCGGTGAGCTGACCGGCGACGACGCGGTGAGCGCCACCCTGGAGCAGATCGACGCCGTCAGGATGCTGGCCGCGCGCTACCCGGAGGATCTGCAACTGGCCTTCACCGCCGAGGACGTGGAGGCCGCGCACGCGCAGCGCCGCATCGCCTCGCTGATGGGCGCCGAGGGCGGCCACTCCATCAACAACTCGCTGGCCACGCTGCGCGCCCTCTACCAGCTCGGTGTGCGCTACCTGACGCTCACCCACAACAACTCGCTGGACTGGGCCGACTCGGCGACCGACGAGCCGCGCGCGGGCGGCCTGTCCCGGTTCGGCGAGGAGGTCGTGGCCGAGATGAACCGGCTGGGCATGCTGGTCGACCTCTCGCACGTGGCCGCGGAGACGATGCGGGACGCGCTGCGGGTCGCCGAGGCCCCGGTGATCTTCTCCCACTCCTCGGCGCGCGCCGTCTGCGACCACCCGCGCAACATCCCCGACGACGTGCTCGCCCAGCTCCCCGCCAACGGCGGCGTGGCGATGGCGACGTTCGTCCCGAAGTTCATCCTGCCCGAGGCCGTGGCCTGGACGCGGTCCGCCGACGAGAACATGCGCGCACACGGGCTGCACCACCTCGACCTGGGCGAGGAGGGCCGGCGGGTGCAGCAGGCGTTCGAGACGGCGAACCCGCGTCCCGTGCCGGACGCCCGCACGGTCGCCGACCACCTCGACCACATGCGCGAGGTCGCGGGCATCGACCACATCGGCATCGGCGGCGACTACGACGGCACCCCCTTCACGCCCGCCCAGCTGGAGGACGTCTCCGGCTACCCGCACCTGGTGGCCGAACTGCTGGACCGCAACTGGTCCGAAGCGGACCTGTCCAAGCTGACCTGGTCGAACGCGGTGCGGGTACTGCGCGAGGCCGAGGAGGCGGCGCTGACCCTCCAGACCCGGCGCGGCCCCTCGATCGCCACGATCGACGAGCTGGACGGCTGAGAGCGCGGCAACTCCCCAACGGCACCGGAGCCGACTGACGCGGGCCCCGAGCGGCGAGCGGTCTTGACCGCGCCCTCGGGGCCCGCGAGCATCAGCGGTCCCCCGCTCGTGTCCAGGGAGGACCGTTGGCCACTTCGGAATCGTCCCCGCACTCCGCTCCCGTCTCCCCCACCCCCGCCTCCCCCGCCCCTGACCACTCCACCGACACCGAGCCCCTCACACCGCCCGGCCCCCTCGCCCGGCGGCGTCTGCTCCAGGCCGCCGCCGCCGCGGGCGGCGCCCTCGCCGTCGGCGGCCCCGCACTGAGCGCCCCAGCGGTCGCCGCCCCGGCACCTGCCACCGCCGCTCCGGCATCCGCCGCCGCGGCCCCCGCCGAGACCGCGGGCCGCTCCCGCACCGTGCCGTTCTCCGCCGCCACCAACGGTGCCGCCACCCTCGTGCCGGGAGCCGACAGGCTGATCGCGGAGATGCAGAACATCCTGTGGTCCGTCCCCCGTTCGGGTGGCACCGCGCGGGCGCTCAGCGTCCCGGGGCTGGAGCCGACCCGCCCGGTCCTCGCCCCCGACGGCAAGACGCTTGCCGTGTGCGCCTACCGCGGCGGCGGCTTCCACCTGTGGACCCTCAGCCCGGACGGCTCGGGGCTCAAGCAGCGCACCGACGGGCCGTGGGACGACCGCGGCCCCGCCTGGTCACCCGACGGCACCCGTCTCGCGTTCGCCTCGGAGCGCGGCGGCGACCCGGTGGACGGCAGCCCGTACCGTATCTGGGTGCTCGACGTGCGCACCGGCGAGACGCGTCGGCTGACCGGCCGCGAGGGACAGGAAGGTCCGTTGCAGGGCGGCGCGTGGGAGGACTTCGACCCCACCTGGTCGCCGGACGGCGCACGGGTGCTGTGCGTCCGGGGCTCGGTCGAGGACGGTGAGGACGGGCCGGCCCTCCAGGCGCGCACCCTGGTCTCCGTCGCAGCCGACGGCTCCGGCGACGTGCGCACCGAGCACGAGGATTCCACCGAGGGCGTCTCCTTGATGACGCCCGCCGTCTCGCCCTCCGGCAAGCTCGCCTACCTGCGCACCACGCCTGCGCCCCGGGCGACGTGCACGCTGGTCGTGGACGGCGAGGCGGTCGACATCGACGGCGATCTGGCGCCGGTACCGCCGCGCTGGGCCGACCGCGAGACGCTGCTGCTGACCGTCTCGGGCACCTTCAGGCTGCTGCGCCCCGCCAGGCCCGAGGCCGCCGAGCGCATCCCCTTCACCGCCGAACTCCCCACCCGCCGCCCGCGCTACCGCGTCAAGGACTACGGCTTCGAGGCGGCGGGGCGCCACCGGGTGCGCGGCGTGCAGCAGCCGGTGCTCTCCCCGGACGGCGAGCACCTCGCGTTCGTCGCCCTCAACGCCCTCTGGCTCGCCCGCACGGACGGACACGGCCGCCCCCGCGCACTCGTGCGGGCTCACGCCTCGCACTACGTGTGCGCGCCCTCCTTCACCCGCGACGGCAAGGCCGTGCTCTACAGTGACGACCGCGATGGGCTGCTCGCCGTCCGCCGCCGCGAACTCGACAGCGGCAAGGAGAGGGAACTCGCCGGCGGAGGCCGGGTCTTCGGCGCCCTCTCGCCCGCGGGGGACCGGCTCGCATGTCTCGACATGGCGGGCAACCTGCTGGTCAAGGACCTGGCGAGTGGCGAGGAGCGCACGCTGGCCGCGCCCATGGGCGGCGGCGGCATCCCCGGGCCGCCCAGCTGGTCGCCCGACGGGCGCCGCATCGCCCTGTGCGACCGCAACCGGCTCAACTTCCGCTTCCGCGAGGGCTACAACCTCATCCGCGTCCTCGACGCCGACAGCGGCGAGGATGCCCTGCACCCGCTGGCCGCGCACGCCTCGCTCGCCGACCGGTACGCCGCCGGTCCCGTCTGGTCGCCCGACGGACGCTGGATGGCGGCCGTGAGCGAGTCGGCGCTGTGGGTGCTGCCCGTGCGCGAGGACGGCAGCCCCGCGGGGAAGGCCCGCCGGCTGACCGACGAGAGCGCCGACCACCCCTCCTGGTCCGGCGACTCGCGCACGCTGCTGTATCTGTCGGCGGGCACGCTGCGGCTGCGCGGCGTCGACGGCCGCCACGCCCGCACCGTACGGATGCGGCTGTCGTGGCGGCGGCCCGCGCCCAAGGAGACCGTGGTGCACGCCGGGCGGCTGTGGGACGGCACGGGACCCGGTGTGCGCGAGGACGTGGACCTGGTGCTGCGGGACGGCCGGATCAGCGAGATCGCCCCGCACCGCGCGGGCCGCCGCGCCGCACGCCGCCTCGACGCCTCCTCGCTGACCGTGCTGCCGGGTTTGTGGGACACCCACACGCACCCCTGGCAGACCACCTACGGCGGCCGGCAGACCGTCACCCAGCTCGCCTACGGCATCACCACCGCCGTCTCCTTCGGCGGCTTCGCCTACGAGCAGGCCAGGCTGCGCGAGGCCGTCGCCGCCGGCAAGCTGGCCGGGCCCAGGCTGCTGGCCACCGGGGAGCTGCTGGACGGCGCCCGTGTCGCCTACAGCATGGGCAGGGCCCACCGCACCGAGGACGGCCTGCGCCGCTCTTTGGAGCGCGCCGGGGCGCTCGACTGGGACTTCGTCAAGACGTACGTGCGTGCGCCCGCGACGACGATGCGCACGGCCGCCGCCTACGCCCACGAGAAGCTGGGCGTGCGCTCGGGCAGCCACCTGTGCACCCCGGGCGTGCAGGTCGGCCAGGATCTGACCACCCATCTGCAGGCCACCCAGCGCCTGGAGTACGGCCACGCCACCACGGCGACGGGCCACGCCTGCGAGGACGTGGTGGGCATCTACAGCACCCCCGGCGACTTCCACCTCGTCGCCACGCCGTTCACCGCGTCCCCGCTGCTGGGTGCCCAGCCCGAACTGGCGGAGGACCAACGCGTCACCCGGCTGATGCCGCCGTGGGACGTGCAGGCCGTGCGCGAACTGGCCGGCGCCCCGCCCACCGAGGAGCAGCTGGCCACGCTGGAGACGGAAACGGCCGTCTACCGCCGTGTGCTGGCCGCGGGCGGCACCGTCGCGCTCGGCACCGACCAGCCGCTCGTCCCGGTCGGGCTCCACCTGCACCTGGCCCTGCGCGCCCTGCACCGCGCCGGGCTGCGGCCGCACGAGGTGCTGCGCACGGCGACGGCACTGCCGGCTCGCGTCTTCGGCGTCGACAAGGAGCTCGGCACCGTCGAGGAGGGCAAGCTCGCCGACCTCACCCTGGTCGACGGCGACCCGCTGCGCGACTTCGACGCACTGGTGCGGACGGTGACGACCGTGCGGGGCGGCGTGCCGTACGAGCAGGAGGAGCTGATCGGCGCGTACGGCACCGCCGACGTGCGCGCCCACGAGACGGACCACTGGCGCCACGTGAGCCGCCAGTTGCGCCGGGACGGATGCTGCGACCTGGGGCACTGATCCGCACTGACCCCCGCAGCGCCTGTGGACACACGCGGGGCCGGTGTCCTGTCGGACACCGGCCCCGCACCGTCGCTCCCTACGGGTGCCCTACGGCAGGTTGCGGGCCATCACGATCCGCTGCACCTGGTTGGTGCCCTCGTAGATCTGCGTGATCTTCGCGTCGCGCATCATCCGCTCGACCGGGTAGTCGCGCGTGTAGCCGTAGCCGCCCAGCAGCTGCACCGCGTCGGTGGTGATCTCCATGGCCGCGTCGGAGGCGTAGCACTTGGCCGCGGCACCGAAGAAGGTCAGATCCTCCTTCGCGCCGTCACCGCCCTCGTGGACCCGCTCGGAGCGCGCGGCTGCCGCGTAGGTCAGCTGACGGGCGGCCTCCAGTTTCATCGCCATGTCGGCCAGCATGAACTGCACGCCCTGGAAGTCCCCGATGGGCTTGCCGAACTGCTTGCGCTCGGTGACGTAGCCCTTCGCGTAGTCGAGCGCGCCCTGTGCGAGACCGAGCGCCTGCGCGGCGATGGTGATGCGGGTGTGGTCGAGGGTCTTCATCGCGGTCGCGAAGCCCGTGCCCTCGGCGCCGATCATCCGGTCGGCGGGGATGCGCACGTTGTCGAGGTAGACCTCGCGGGTGGGCGAACCCTTGATGCCGAGCTTCTTCTCCGGGGCGCCGAAGGAGACACCCTCGTCGCCCTTCTCCACGACGAACGCGGAGATGCCCTTCGTGCGCTTGTCGGGGTCGGTGACGGCCATCACCGTGTAGTAGTCGGACACGCCGGCGCCTGTGATCCAGCGCTTGACGCCGTTCAGCACCCAGTGGTCGCCGTCGCGCACGGCCTTCGTCTTCATGCCGCCCGCGTCAGAGCCGGCGTCCGGCTCGCTCAGGCAGTACGAGAACATCGCGTCGCCCTTGGCCAGCGGCGACAGGTAGCGCTTCTTCAGCTCCTCGGAGGCGGAGAGCATCACCGGGAGCGAGCCGAGCTTGTTGACGGCCGGGATGAGCGAGGAGGAGCCGCAGACCCGGGCGATCTCCTCGATGACGATGACGGTCGCCAGCGCGTCGGCGCCCGCGCCGCCGTATGCCTCCGGCACGTGGACGGCGTGCAGGTCGTTGGCGACCAGCGCGTCCAGCGCCTCCTGCGGGAACCGGGACTCCTCGTCCACCTCGGCGGCGTGCGGCGCGATCTTCGCCTCGGCGAGCGCGCGTACCGAGTCGCGGAGCATCTCGTGCTCCTCCGAGGTGCGGTAGAGATCGAAATCAGACGCCAAGGTGTCTCACTCCTTCGAGAGCCTGCCTGTACGTGCCTGCACTGCGGGAACGCTAATTACTGTTAAGTAACCGCAATTTTAGTGGCCCCGGCCTCCCCGGGGGTACGTGAGGTTCGCGACAGCCGGGGTCCCGTTATGCTCGCGGGCAGCGTTCAGCCGTCACAAGGAGCACCTCTATGGCCTCGCCCAGGATCACCGTGATCGGTCTCGGCTATCTCGGCGCCACCCACGCCGCCGCCATGGCCGAGCTCGGCTTCGAGGTGCTCGGGCTGGACGTCGTCCCCGAGAAGATGCGCAAACTCGAACAGGGGAGCGCACCTATGTTCGAGCCGGGGCTCGAGGAGTTGCTGCGCTCCCACGTCGCCGGCGTCGAGGGCTCCAGCGGACGCCTCCGCTTCACCGACTCCTGGGAGGAGATCGCCGCCTTCGGCGACATCCACTTCCTGTGCGTCAACACCCCCCAGAAGCACGGCGAGTACGGCTGCGACATGAGCTACGTCGACCGCGCCGTCGACTCCCTCGCCCCCCACCTGGAGCGGCCCGCGCTCGTCGTCGGCAAGTCCACCGTGCCCGTCGGCAGCGCCGAGCGGCTCGCCGCCCGCATCGCCGCACTCGCCCCCGCCGGAGCGGACGCCGAACTCGCCTGGAACCCCGAGTTCCTGCGGGAGGGCTTCGCCGTCAAGGACACCCTCCACCCCGACCGCATCGTCATCGGCGTCGGCGGCCCCCGCGCCGAAGCGCTCCTGCGCGACGTCTACGCCACACCCGTCGCGGAAGGCACCCCCTTCCTCGTCACCGACTTCCCCACCGCCGAGCTCGTCAAGACGTCGGCCAACTCCTTCCTCGCCACCAAGATCTCCTTCATCAACGCCATGGCCGAGGTCTGCGAGGCCGCCGGCGGCGACGTCGTCAAACTCGCCGAGGCCATCGGCCACGACGACCGCATCGGGCGCAAGTTCCTGCGCGCCGGCATCGGCTTCGGCGGCGGCTGCCTCCCCAAGGACATCCGCGCCTTCATGGCCCGCGCGGGCGAACTCGGCGCCTCCGAAGCGCTCACCTTCCTGCGCGAGGTCGACTCCATCAACATGCGGCGCCGCGCCCAGATGGTCGAGCTCGCCCGCGAAGCGCTCGGCGGCGCCCTGCTCGGCAAGCGCATCGCCGTCCTCGGCGCCACCTTCAAGCCCGACTCCGACGACGTACGCGACTCCCCGGCGCTCAACGTCGCAGGACAGCTCCACCTCCAGGGCGCGCAGGTCACCGTCTACGACCCCAAGGGCATGCACAACGCGCGCGCCGTCTTCCCCACGCTCGGCTACGCGCCCTCGGCGCTCGACGCGGCACGGGGCGCCGACGTCGTCCTCCACCTCACGGAGTGGGCCGAGTTCAAGGAGCTCGACCCCGCGGCGCTCGGCGATGTCACCGCCGCCCGCCACATCCTGGACGGCCGCAACACCCTCGACCCCACCCTCTGGCGCAAGGCGGGCTGGACCTTCCGCGCCCTGGGCCGCCCCACGCTCTGACCGGGCCGCCACCCTTTCTCCGTCCGGCCCTCTCGTCGCTCCGTCCGGCCTCTCGTCTGCCCGGGCCCTGACGGGGCGGGCGGCCCGGGGCCGGGCTACCGGGTGCGCCGCGCCCGGTAGGTGCGCATCTTGGCGCGGCTCCCGCAGACGGCCATGGTGCACCAGCGGCTGCGGCCTGCGGGGCTGCGGTCGTAGTAGACCCACTGGCAGTCGTGGGCCTCGCACGCCTTGAGCCGGGCCCAGGTCCCGTCACCCGCCGCGGTGGCGATCCGTACGGCCAGGTGCGCGGTGAACGCCGGGAGCCCGGACAGCCCGTGCGCGGGGCCCAGGGCAGCCTCTCCGTCGCCGTCCAGGCGGAGGGTGAGGGGTGCCTCGCTCAGCTGGCGGTCCAGCGCGGTGACGGCCTCGGGGGACGCGGGAGAGCCCGTGTGGGCGAGGCAGGCGGCGCGCAGCGCCTCTCGCAGCTCGCGGAGTCCCGCGAGGTCGCGTGTGCCGAGCCGGAAGGCGGTCAACTCGTGTGCGCGGACGAACCGGGCGAGGTCGTCCGCCGTGTCCAGACGGTCCCTCCCCGACTCGACGTCCAGCGTGTTCGCCAACTCCTGCACCAGAACGAGTGATGCGGGGGCTTGTCTGTCTCCCACCCTTGCCACGTTACCGGTCGCGCCCCATCATGAGGTAACCGGCCCGTTACCGGTTGCCGCGCCATGGCGGTAACACGACGAGCGCGACGAGAGGGAGAACACGATGGCCATCCCCACGATGGGCGTTGTCGTCCTGGACTGCCCGGACACCGGGCGCCTGGCGGACTTCTACGCCCGGATGCTCGGCTGGAAGGTGGACGAGTCGAGGAGCGACAGCACCTGGACCGAGGTGGTGGACGAGAGCGGACGCAGGCGGCTGGCCTTCCAGGAGGCGCCCGACCTCGTGCCGCCCGAGTGGCCGAGCGGGGAGCACTCGCAGCAGCTCCACCTCGACCTGGACGTCTCTCCGGCACGCATCGACGAGGCCGAACGCGAGGTGCTGGCGCTCGGCGCGCGGCTGCTCCAGGACGACGGCGGAGGCGAGCGGGACTTCCGCGTCTACCTCGACCCGGTGGGACACCCGTTCTGCCTGTGCCTGGTCGACCGCTGAGCGGCGACGACGCGGAGCGCGGGGCGGCCCGCCGCCGCCCCGCACGTCTTCGGCACACCTGTGGCCGGGCCCCTGTCACGGGACCCGGCCACAGCCGGTGGTGCGCGCGACCGGCCCACCGCTCGCGCGGGGGCGTCACCTCAGCGGTCGGAGGTGACGGTCACCTTCTCGTCGTTGTTGAGCTGGTCCACGAGCTTCCGCATCTTGGCCTTGTCCCACTGGAGGTTCCCGCCCGGCGCGTTCCCCGAGATCGGCATGTTCATGGACTTGCCCTCGCCGCTGGAGACGTCCTTCATGGCCCAGAACATGGAGGCCACGTTCCACAGGCTCATGTCCTTGTCGACCTTGAGCGTGTCGAGCCCCGCACCCATCGTCGGGTAGAGCTTGAAGGGGTTGAGGACGGTGCCGGGGGTCGCCGCCTGGTTGGCGAGGGCGGCGAGGAACTTCTGCTGGTTCTTGGTGCGGTCCAGGTCGCTGCCCTTGAGCGCGTACCTGGTCCGTACGAAGGCGAGGGCTTCCCTCCCGTCGAGGGTCTGCTTGCCCTTCTTGAAGTCGGCGCCGGACTTGTCGTCGTGGATGTCCTGCGGGATGTCCATCTCGACGCCGCCCACCGCGTCGACGATCTTCGCGAAGCCCCCGAAGCCGATCTCCGCGTAGTGGTCGATCTTCAGCCCGGTGTTGTGCTCCACCGTGCGGACGAGGAGCGGCGGACCGTCCTCGGCGTACGTCGCGTTGATCTTGGTGTGGCGGCCCTGGGCCGGGTAGTGCTTGCCGGACTCGGAGCCGACGTAGGAGGGCACCTCGACGTCGGAGTCACGCGGGAGCGAGACCATGGTGCTCCCGTTGTCCCCGACGTGCAGAATCATGATCGAGTCGGTCCTGCCCCCGTCGGTGGGGCCGCCGGTGTGCAGCTTCTTGCGGTCCTCGGCGGTCATGCCCTCGCGGCTGTCCGAGCCGACGATCAGGTAGTTGGTGCCGTCCCCGCCCTCGGGCCGGTCCTCGACGATGCTGAGGTCCACCTCGCGGCGGAGCTTGGAGTCGGCCCAGAAGTAGGTGCCCACGGACCAGGCCAGGACCACCACGACCAGGGTGATCAGACCCCACTTGAACCGGCGCCGCCAGTCGGGGCGCGGGCGGCCGTCGTACCCGGCGGGCCCACGGTCGGCACCCCGGCCGCCTCCGCCGCCGTAGACCTGGCCGTCGCTGTAGCCCGAGTCGTAGCTGCCTGGAGGCGCCTGGCCGTACCCCTGGTCGTCACGGGGACCGCGTCCGGAATCGTAGTTCTGTCCGTAGTGCGAACCCTGGCCCGGGCCCCGGGTCTGCGGAGGGACACCGGGGGTCGATGTGTGGGGCATGACACGTGTGGGGTCGGGGCGGGGCGTACCGCTGCCGCGGCCCTCCCGGCCCCGGGAGCTGTCGGTCCAGCCATCGGGCCACTGATTCATGTCTCGCAGTGTGCCTGCACCCGGATGGCGGAACACAGGGCGGGTACCGCTTCGGGGACGAGCTGTAGCAGGTCTGATGCAAAATGCCGGGCTCGGGTGACCTGTGCGGTGCCCCATAGGGTGGAGGTCATGACCGATCAGGCGCATGCGGCGCACAGTGAGCCTCCGGGCAAGCCGACGGCCGCCTCCCGTACGACCCTCTCCCACATCATGACGGGCAGCGAGACCAATCTGTACGGGACCGTGCACGGCGGCGTGATCATGAAGCTGGCCGACGACGCGGCCGGAGCTGTGGCGGGGCGCCATTCCGAGGGGCCCGCGGTGACCGCCTCCATGGACGAGATGGTCTTCCTCGAACCGGTCAGGGTGGGGGACCTGGTGCACGGTTCGTCCCCTAAAGCACAAACTCGCTGACCAGCGGAAACGCGCGATGAGGGGCCAGGGGCGACCCCGACACCGTCTGTGCAGGGTGTCGGGGTCGCCCGCTTATGGTGGTGAGCATGACTGATCAGCGCCCCACGTCGGCAGGGGAAGACCTTCCCGGCAAGCCGACCTCGGCATCCCGTACGACGCTGTCACACATCATGACGGCGGGTGACACAAACCTGTACGGGACCGTGCACGGTGGCGTGATCATGAAGTTGGCCGACGACGCGGCCGGGGCCGTGGCCGGACGGCACTCCGGCGGGCCTGCCGTGACAGCGACCATGGACGAGATGGCGTTCCTCTCCCCGGTCCGCGTAGGCGATCTCGTGCACGTGCACGCACAATGCAACTGGACGGGTCGGACCTCCATGGAGATCGGCGTACGCGTTATGGCCGAGCGCTGGAACGAGTCGACGCCGGCCACCCAGGTCGGATCGGCTTACCTGGTGTTTGCCGCGGTCGACGCGGACGGGAAGCCGCGGGCCGTGCCCTCGGTCATCCCGGAGACGGACCGCGACAAGCGGCGGTTCCAAGAGGCGCAGATCAGGCGTACGCACCGCCTCGCCCGGCGACGCGCCATTCTGGAGTTGCGAGAGCGGCGTCCGAAGGAGTGAAGAACGGAGCCGCGGCAGGAGCTCGCCAGGACGCGTCGCCAAATGCGCCTACCGCCCCCGACGGTCGACCGTCGGGGGCGGTCACATTATGCGGCTAGCTCCTCGACGAGCTCTGGAAGCTGCTCACCGGGGAAGTGCAACAGTGCCTCGTCGTCGAGCCCGGTCGGGAGTAGAGGGACGTTCATGCGCCAGGAGCCGGGGCGCCATGGGCAGCGGACGCGGTCGGCGAACCGCGGCTTGTCAGCGAGGAGCGCGACCAGGCGCAGTGCGTCGGGAGTCGGCAGTTTCAGCAGGGCCCACCCGCGGTGGTAGGCGATGAAGCCGTCGCCGCCGTAGCCGAGCGGAGAGCCGCGTTGCTCACGTACTCCGGCGGTGGCCTCGCCTACGTCCTGGCAGCAGGCGGTCGTCGTGATCCCCAGGCGCCAGAGTTCCCGGATGACGGGGATCATGCCGGTGTCGATCTCGACTGGTTCCCCGGCTGGGGTCGCGAGTGTTTCGCGCGGGTGGATGGGCGGGTCGGTGCTCATGGGGTGCCCTCTCGTCAGCGTTGACGGTGAGTGGCCCAGCGGTGCGCCGCGTGGGCAAGGGAGCGTTTCCATGGGGTATCGGGGGCTTCATCGGCGATCCCGCGCCAGAGGCGCTGTTGCGCTGTGGCGAACACGTTCAGCGCGCGGGCCGGCGCGGTGGACCATGCCGGGGTCTTGGCTGCCCACTGTTCGGCATCGGTGGGTGCGTGACCGGTGGCGATGAGCCAGACGACCCAACAGGCGGCGTCGATCCACGCGGCGCCGCGGGTGGGCCATGCCCAGTCGACGACACGGGCAGCGTTGTCGATGATCAGGACGTTGTCGGGGGTCCAGTCGGTATGCAGCACGGTGTCACCCCGCAGAAGCGCGGCATCGTCGGGGTGGTCGGTGTAGGCGGCGAACCGCTGCTCGATCTGTTTGAGCTCGACGCCGGCTGGGGCTCGGACTGCGGACAAGGTGATGAGCGCTGCGACGACTAGCGGGAGGTCGACGGACCCGGGGGCGTAGTCGGCGGGACGGCCGTCGATGTGCTCGAAGCCGAGCAGGTGCCAATCGCCGTCGGTGAGAGACCACAGCAAGCGGGGGGCGAGCCCTGCCACGTACGGGTTGATGGCGGCCTCGCGCTGCTGTGTCCACGCGCGTGGGTGATCGCAGCGGAGTCCCTTGACGAAGACGTGACCGGTGCTGGTGTCCAGGGTGGCGGCGATTTCGCTGTTGCGCCCCTTGGTCGATGTGCTCGCGCCGTAGATGGTGCCGGTGTGTGCGGCAGCGGCGTTGCGGGTTGCGGTCGGAAGGTCGTCCCAGTGCATTCTCGTGGTCACCACGGCGGGAGTGTAGGGCGTGGGAGTGGGCGAGGCCGCCCGCCGGCTGCGGGCGGCCTCGGTAGGCGTGTGGTCTAGTACGGGTTGTCGTCGCCGCAACCGCGCATAACCTCGTTGCCGGCGACGGTGTCGAGGTTGTCGACGAACTCGATCTCGTCATCGGCGTCCGGCCGGGTGGTGGTCTCTACGATCTCCGGGCGCGTGATGGTCAGTGCCATGGTTTCACTCCTCTCAGGCGTGTTGGCAGTAGCGATCCAGTGGCGAGCCGGCCTTGCGGTACAGGGTCACCAGTGGCATGCACGTGGTGCATGTCTTCTGAAGGGCGCAGGAGCTGCACCCGCTGTGACGCTGTAGAGCGCGGTCGGCGATGTCCCCGAGTCGGGACAGTCCCGCGACGCCTTCCTTAAGGAGCGGAATCGGGTGGTCGCGGGAGACTTTGCAGACGCTCGCCAGGCCGAAGGGGTTCACGTTCAAGGACGTGTGGCCGGCATCGCATCCGGTGAAGGGGGTGCGGTTGTGAAGGTACTCGGGCGCCTGCTGGGCGAGGGGGTCGGCGCCGCCGGCGAAGCTCGGTGACATGTGGGTGTACTCGCGAACGCGTGGGGCGTGCTGCTCGGCGAGGGCGCGCATTGCGGGTGCCTCGTGGGCGTTCTCGCGGGTGACGACGACGCTCAGGGACAGGGGGAGGCCGGCCTCGCGGGCGGCGCCGAGCCCGCGCATGAACTTCTTGAACGCGCCGCGGCGTCGGGTGAATCCGTCGAACGTCTCTTCCGTGGCGCCGTAGACGCTCATGGTCACTCGGTAGGGGCGGCGTGTGGTGAGCAGATCGAGTACCTGGGGTCGGAACAGGGTCGAGCCGTTCGTCAGGATCTCCACCATCATGCCGAGGTCGTAGGCGAGCGCGTACGTCTCGGGGAAGTGGCGGTCGATGGTGCATTCGCCGCCGCCCAGCTCGATCCAGAGAACGCCGGCGTCGCGCAGGATGTGGAGCAGTCTCTCGCGGGCTGGCCACGCGAGTCCTTCATGCCGCTTGGCCCCGTACACGCAGTGGTCGCACGCCCAGTTACAGCCGTTGTTGACCTCATAGGAGGCGCGGCCGTGGCCGTAGGGCGGGGGGTCGCGGACGAGTAGGGCGTCGCTGGGCCGCGCGTCGGTGAGGGTGAGTCCCCATTGCCGGTGGGCGGCGTCACGGAGCCATGCGGGCAGCGCGTTGCCTGTTGTGGCGACGTGGCGCAGCTCAAGGTAGTGGCGCTCTTTGATCTTGATACCGCGAGCATCGCCGGGGCGTAAGACGAGGTGGTCGGTCAGGAACGGGGCGACGATCAGTTCGTGCATTTCCTGCCTTTCGGTCGGTGGGGTGCGACCCTGTCCCTTCGGTCGCCATGGGTGGTGCGGTGGTGTGCCCCCGGGGCGACGGCGGTGTACGTCAGGAACGGCCGTCGGCCCCGGGGGACGGCCCGCCGGCGCCGGGACGCGGTGTGAGGGGAGGTGCGTCTCTCCGGCGTGAGCGGGGGTCACAGGGGGGTGGTACCGAGTGCGGCGGCGATCACGAAGCCGGTACCGAATCCGATCGCGAGCAGCAAGAAGGGTCCGGCGATTCCGCACGTGGTCATGACGTGGTGACGGATGCTGCGGATCATCGGGGGTTCTCCTCTCTCGCGCGCCACAGGCGCGCCACCTGGTCCGCGAGATCGGGAGCGGCATAGCGGGTAGTGGCGTACTGGCTCGCGTGCGGTAGGCACATGCGCAGGCCGTGCGGAGGGCCGGAACCACGCTCGATGACGGCGACTTGCACGGTTTCGGTGTTGTCGGCATCGCAGTAGGCGCACCGGCCGGGCTGGACGCTGAGCGGGCCGCGCGTCACTGGCGTGTGTCCTCGGGGAGTGAGCACGTGGCGCCGTTGGCGGTGACCCCGGCCGCGCGGCGCTCGGCCTGTGTGGCGAGGCGAGTCTCACCCGGGGGGCAGTCCTATTCGGTGCCGCCGCGCGGGGAGCGCAGTTGCAGGTGTGGGCCTGCGTGGTCCATCACGCGGCCGACCTGGTTTTTCCGCCTATCGATGACGTATGCGCCCGGCCGATACAACATCGGGCCTGCCTTTCCGCAGTTTCGTGCGAGGTCACAACGGCGCCGCTCGCGCGGCCGCCCGTACGGGCCCAACAGGGCTGGCACGGCGACCAGTTGTCGGGCTCGAGTGACTTAGCGTCCACCCGGCTCCGCAAATCTGCAAGACTTCACTTCGAGAATTCAGAAAGTGGCCTCGAATCAGCGACAAGCATTGCGAATAGAGCGCGCTGACGCTTTCATTTGTGGTGTCGGAAGTCCTTCATAATGAGTGCAGGGGAGGGGTGCGGGATGGCGGAGAGACAGACCGGCTCGACGGTGCCGAGGCGGCAACTCGGGCGGTACTTGCGCGAGCTGCGGAACCACGCACGGCTGACGGTGCGCGCTGCCGCGCGCGAGCTGGAGTGGTCCGAAGCGAAGATGTGGCGGATCGAAACAGGCCAAACGAGTATGCGGAGCCTCGACGCTGAGGCCATGTGCAAGGTGTACGGAGCCTCGCCCGAGTTGACCGAAGCGTTGAAGGGGCTCGCTAAGGAAACGAAGGCGCGCGGTTGGTGGCACTCGTACGGCGACCTGATCCCGGAGGGATTCGACGTATACATCGGACTGGAGGAAGCCGCCACCAGCCTGGACTCGTACGAGGCCGAGCTCGTCCCCGGCCTTCTCCAGACCGAGACGTACGCCCGCGCGGTCATCCGTGAGCATCTGCCCCACAACACTGAGGAAGAGATCGAGAAGCGCGTACAGCTTCGGATCGAGCGGCAGACGCTCTTGACTCGCTCTGCTGGTCCCCCGACGCTTCGGCTGGTTCTCGGCGAGGCAATCTTGCATCGTACAGTCGGAGGCCCCTCCGCCATGGCGGAACAGCTAAGGCACCTGGGGGACGTGGCAGAGTGGCACAACGTCACGATGAGAGTCGTACCGTTCTCGGCCGGCCTGCATCGTGGCCTGTTGACGGGTCCGTTCGTCACCCTGCGGTTCCCCGTACTGGGCGACGGCACGGACACTGAGCCTCCTACCGTCTACGCCGACGGCTACACGGGGAGCCTCTACCTCGACAAACCGCAGGAGGTCGAGGCGTTCGCCGACGCCTTCGACAACGTCTGGAAGACAGCCCTCGATGAGCACGCGTCACGGCGTCTCATCTACGACATGGCGAGGAAGCATGAGCAACTCTGAGACCCGCGACTGGTTCAAGTCCTCCTACAGCAACGGCACACAGAACTGCGTCGAGGTGCGCATCGACGAGGCGGTCGACACCCGCGACAGCAAGGTCACGGCGGGCCCGGTGCTGACCTTCGGTACCGAGCAGTGGGCTACGTTCGTGGCGGGCGTCGCCGACGGCCAGCTCGGCCGATAGACCAACGACAGAACGCCCCCGCCCCGGCGTCTGGCCGGAGCGGGGGCGTTTCACTGTGCGAGCTGGTACAGAGACACGAGCAGGCCGGCGAGGGCCACCACCGCGGCGAGGCTCGGCAGGGGCCAACGGGCGCGTTCGAGCTGGCCGAGGCGCTGCTCGTGGTCGGCGAGGGCTTGCCGAGGTAGAGGCGACGCCGCAGCAGGTCGATTTTCAACCACTCGTGGTCGGCCTGCTCGATGAGTGGGACACCCTGTCCGTAGGTGAGAAGAACGCCATCTTGCGGAAGGTCTTGCGCCGCGTGTCGGTTGTGCGTGTCGACCGTGGTCGGGGTAAGCGGGGAACGTCCCGCGTGGAGATTCACCCAGTGTGGGAGCCGGACCCGTGGGCACCGCGAAAGGTGTCCCTGGTGAAGCAGCCCAAGCAGGCACCGGCTGAGCAGGCGCCGAACCTCGCCGTCGTCATGTGAATAGTTTGTGTTTTAGGGGAACTACTGCACGTGAAGGCGCAGGTCAACTGGACGGGACGGACCTCGATGGAGGTCGGGGTCCGGGTGCTGGCCGAGCGGTGGAACGAGTCGACGCCGGCCACCCAGGTCGGCTCCGCCTACCTGGTGTTCACCGCGATCGACGAGGGCGGCAAGCCGAGGTCGGTGCCGCCGGTGGTCCCCGAGACGGACCAGGACCGCCGCCGCTACCAGGAGGCCCAGATCCGCCGCACTCACCGCCTGGCCCGCCGCCGCGCCATCAAGGACCTGCGCGCGGCCCGCCCCGCGGAGTAACCGTTTCGGCAGCCCTACCCCTCGGACCAACTCAAGGGCACCAGGGGGACGTGGAACGCGCCCCGAAGGGGCGCGGGGAACGGCGCGGCAAGCCGACACCGCCGCGCGGACCGCACGCTACGCGCGGTGGCACCCCCTGCCCGGAACGACCCCCGCAGGAAAGCCCTAGTCGCAGCTGACCTCGTCCCCGCGCATCGGGGCCTCTGCGGGGCGGCTGCCGGGTTCGGGCGCGCGGACCTCGCGTACGCGCTGTTCGGGGTCGCCGACGACGACTTTCATACGGGCCCCCTGGTGGGGGGCCTTCACCAGTTTCACGCCGGGCAGGGCGGCGGCCAGGGAGCGCGCCGAGCGGTCCCAGCCGGGGTCGTAGGTGAGGGTGGTGCGGCCGTCCTGGGTGCGGGGCGCGTTGGAGGGGGTGCGGGTGGTGGAGAAGCCGGCGTCGCGCAGCTCGTCGTCGACGCGCCTGCCCAGCCCCTGTTTTCCCGTGGCGTTCGCCACCTCGACGCTGATGCTGCGGGGCGGGACGGCCACGCGGGGGGTGCCGTGCGGTTCGGGTTGGGGTTCTTCGGGGCCCGACAGCGGCTCGTCCTCGCGCAGGGCCTCGAACAGCTTCTGTGCCTCTTCCTGGTCCCATTTGACGGTGGAGCCGAGTTCGGGGACCCGGTAGTCGGCGTCGGCCAGGGGGACGGAGGCGAACTCGGAGGAGGCGGGGCTGAAGCCGCGCATCGCCTGTCCGAGCTCCATCATCTGTGCGGTTCCGAAGCCGTGGTCGGCGCGTACGGACCGCAGCAGGGTGGAGGCGACCTTCTCGAAGCGCACCGGGTTCATCAGTACGCCCGTGTCGGTGGCACGGGAGATCACCGAGGCGATGAAGCGCTGCTGGCGTTTCATCCGGCTCAGGTCGGAGCCGTCGTCGAGGTGGCGGGCCCGCACGTACTGCAGGGCCTGGCCGCCGTTGAGTTTCGTGGTGCCCTTGGGCAGGTCGAGCCCCGAGTAGCTGTCCTTGAGCGGTTTCTCGGTGCACACGGGGACGCCGCCGAGCACGTCGACGGTGCTCATGAAGCTGGTGAAGTCGACCTCGAGGTAGTGGTCGATGTGCACGTTCGTGAGGTCTTCCACCGCGCGCACGGTGAGCGGGGGGCCGCCCGCGGTGTAGGCGGAGTTGAGTTTGGCGGGCTTGGCGGCCACCTGTTCGCCTGTGGCGCGGTTCTTGTGCGCCGGCAGCTTGGTGTAGGTATCGCGGGGCAGGCTGACGACACTGGCGCGTTTGCGCTCGCCGGAGAGGTGCACCAGCAGCATGGTGTCGGTGCAGTCGCAGGCCGAGCCGCCCAGGTTGTAGCGCTTCTTCTGCTCCGCGGAGAGCCCGTCGCGCCGGTCGGTGCCGACGACGAGGAAGTTGACGCCGTTGTCGGCGCGGGGCCGGTCGGTGAGCCCGTGGAAGGGGTCGACCCGGCGCACGTCGGCGCTCAGTCCCGTCACCATCGCGTGTCCGACGCCGCCCGCGGCCAGCACCAGCACGGAGGTTACGGTGGCGATCCGCAGACCCCACCGGGGGCGGCGCTTGCTGGGGGAGGGGGCGCGTCGAGGCAAAGGTGGCCACCTTCCGCGGGGAGAAACGAACGCGGGTTGTACGTTCGGTGACGTTACGGCAACGGAGAGTTCCCACACTGTATGCCGGTACGATCTCCGGATCGTGCGTACACGCCGTCCCGGGCGGGCCTCGGTGGCAGGAGGGGCGCGGGCGTGCGGAGCGTTCCCCCGATCGCGGTAACGTGAGGGCCGTGACTCGCGAGAACCCACGTGTTTCCCCGGACGCCCTGGCGGACGCGGCCCCCCGCCCCGTCTCCGTGATCATGCCGGTGCTCAACGAGGAGCGGCATCTGCGCAGCTCCGTCCTCCATATCCTCCAGCAGCAGTACGAGGGTGAGCTGGAGGTCGTCATCGCACTGGGGCCCTCCACCGACCGTACGGACGAGATCGCGGCCGAGCTGACCGCCGAGGATCCCCGCGTGCGTACGGTGCCCAACCCCACGGGGCGCACCCCGGCCGGACTGAACGCCGCGATCCAGGCGTCCCGGCACCCGGTGGTCGTCCGGGTCGACGGGCACGGCATGCTCTCCGCCGACTACATCGCCACCGCGGTGCGGCTGCTGGAGGAGACGGGCGCGGCCAACGTCGGCGGGGTGATGCACGCCGAGGGCGAGAACGCCTGGGAGGACGCCGTCGCCGCGGCGATGACCTCGAAGATCGGCGTGGGCAACGCCGTCTTCCACACGGGCGGCGCCGCGTGCGAGGCCGAGACGGTCTACCTGGGCGTCTTCCGCCGCGAGGTGCTGGAGCGGCAGGGCGGCTACAACGAGGAGTTCATCCGCGCGCAGGACTGGGAGCTGAACTACCGCATCCGTGAGGCGGGCGGTCTGGTCTGGTTCTCACCCGAGCTGCGCGTCTCCTACCGGCCCCGGCCCAGCGTGCGCGCGCTGGCCAAGCAGTACCGCAACTACGGCCGGTGGCGGCACGTCGTCGCGCGCTACCACGCCGGATCGATCAATCTGCGCTATCTGGCGCCTCCGGTCGCCCTGTGCGCCATCGCGGCCGGCCTCGTCGTGGGGGTCTCCGTCACCCCGTGGGCGCTGGTGGTGCCGGGCGGTTACCTGGCGGCGATCGTCGCCGGTTCGCTTCCCGCGGGCAAGGGGTTGTCGTTCAAGGCCAGGGCCCAGATCCCGGTGGCGTTGGCGACCATGCACATGACCTGGGGCTGGGGTTTCCTGACGAGCCCGAAGAAGCTGGCCCGTAAGGTCATCGCCAGCCGCAGGGAGCCGGTACTGGCCACGCGGTGAGCGCGATGCACGCGGCGACACGCGCACAGAGGTAAGCGGACAGAAGTAAGGGGCGCTCTCCATGGAGGGCGCCCCTTACTTCTGTCCGTTCCACGGGAGACCGTTTCCCCGGCTCCCCGGCTCCCCGGCTCCCCGGCTGCCCGGCTCCCCGGCTGCCCGGCTGCACCCGGCTGCCCGGCTGCACCCGGCTGCCCGGCTCTCACCGGGACCGGCCGGGCCGAGGCGTCACCACGTGTAGTTCGGGTTGACCTCCATGCACGCCTTCTTGTCGTCGCCGCGCAGTGCGTCCGCGCTGTCCGGTGCCTTCTGCTCGTCCTGCTTCCCGCCGTCGGAGGACCCGGAGCCGCTGCCCGGGTAGGCGGTGCCCTCCCGCCAGTCGGCGCCGACGACGAGGGTGACCTTCTGCACCCCGGAGGAGTGCTTGACCAGCCGCTCGGGAAGGCCCAGTGCCTTGGCGACGGCCAGCGCGTCGCCCCGCTCCTCGGCGCGTGCGTAGCGGATGGTGGTGTCCGCCTGCGACTGGGGCGTCTGGTCGGCCACCGCCTGGCTGAAGCCCTTGTTCGTCAGCTCGCCCGCGATGAGGCCGGCGCGGCCCGTGACCGGCGGCTGCAGCGAGGTCCCGGTGCCGTTCATCACGCTGACCGGGATCTCGCCCTTCGGCTGCGAGGGTTTGGTCGGCTGCGCCGACTTGCCGGCTTCCGCCTTCTTCTTGTCCTTGCCGTCGAACGCCACGTCGTTGCGGATGAGGGAGAAGACCTTGTCCGCGTCGTCCTTCTCGGGCACCACGTAGCTGCCGCCGGGACCGTACTCCCACGGCATCGTCGCCATGGTGATCCGCTTGGTGGGGACGCGCTTGAGGTCGTTGCCCAGGTCGTAGAGCTTCTTGACCGAGCCGATGCCCTTGTCGACGGTGAGCGCCTTCGTCGCGGCCTCCGCCAGGCTGCGCAGCTTGCCGGGGTCGGTCAGCTTGGTGCCGGACTTGAGCTGCCTGACCATCGCGTTCATGTACATGTGCTGCGCCTTGGCGCGGCCTATGTCCGTACCGTCCCCGAAGCCGTGCCGGGTCCGCAGCCAACTGAGCGCCTGCTCGCCCTTGATGACGGAGGTGCCCTTCTTCAGCTTCAGCTTCGACTTCGGGTCGTGCACGTTGTTGTCCACGCAGACCGGGACGCCGCCGACCGCGTCCGCCATGGAGACCACGCCCGCGAAGTCGATCATCATGAAGTGGTCGATCGGGACGCCGGTCATCTCTTCCCAGGTCGCCACGGTGCAGCCGGGGCCGCCGTGCTGAAGACTCGTGTTGATCTTGTCGACCGTCTTCGGATACACCTTCCCGTCGTCCGGGTCCGTGCACTTGGGGATCGTCGTACGGGTGTCACGCGGTACGGAGACGACCGACATGTTGCTGCGGTCGGCGGAGACGTGCAGCAGCATCTGGACGTCCGCCAGCGGCGGCCGGTCCCGGTCCGCGCGGGAGCCGCCGAGCCGCACGTTCTCCGCGGAGGCGCGCGAGTCGGAGCCCAGCAGCAGGATGTTCATCGGAATCTGGCCCTCGGCGTTGGGGTCGGCCTTGTCCAGCTTGCTGTCGCCGAGGTTCAGGTCGTCCTTGTCGAGGTTCCCGTTGAGGTGCTGGTAGTACAGGTAGCCCGCTCCCGCGGTGGCGAGTATGAGCAGCGCCAGTACGATCGCCGACCAGCGCAGCACGCGCCGCCCGCGCCGCGGAGGGCCGCCGGCCGCCGCCGCGTTCACCTTGCCGCCCCCGCGGCCGCCGCCGCGCTGCGTGTGACGGCGGCGACCTCTACCCCCGTGCTCGGGGTCAGCCGCCGCGTCGGACGCGGCCACAGCGCGTCCCGCGCCGCCGCCCTGTGGGGCACCGGCGTGCGGGGCGCCGGACTGCGCCGCGCTTCCGGCCTGCGGGGCGCCGGACTGCGTCGCGCTTCCGCCCTGCGGGGCGTTGGGCTGTGGTGCGGGGCGGTCCTCGTACAGGCTTTCGTCCCACCCGCGGTCGGCAGCGGTGGGAGCGCTACTTCGCGCTCCCTCGCCGCCGTCGCTGCTGTACTGCCGCACGGGACCTCCCCGGGGTTTTCAGGTCGTGCTGCCCCCGGCCGCCTGGCGGGACGCGCCGGAGGGGTAGACATCACTTCGCGCACACGTTCTTGTCGCCGGCGTTGACCTTCTCGACGCCTGAGGGGGCCTTGTCGGGCGCGCCGACCGGCTTCCCCGCCGTCGTGAAGTCCTTGCCGAGCGTCAGCGTCATACTCGACCCGGAACCCGTGTCCCCGGTCTTCTTGAGCGCCGACGCCGGCAGCTTGAGCATGTCCGCCAACCGGACCGCCTGGCCTTCCTGCGACGCGGTGTACTCGACCCTGGTCTTGTCCAGGGTCTGCGGCGCGTTGCCGCCGGAGGCCGCGTTGCCGACCCCCTTGTTCGTCAGCCACTCCACCGTCCCGGCCGCCGCCCCCGCGGGGCCGCCGCCGTTGCGGACGGAGACGTCGACCTCGGAGACGGGCGCCTTCTCGGCCTTCGGCTTGGGCTCCGCCTTCTTCTTCTTGGCCTTCTTCGTCTTGGTCAGAGACTTGTCGGCGCGGACCATCTTGAACAGCGGCTCGGCCTTCGCCTCGTCGAGTATGACGGTCGCCGGGTCGTCGGGGTTGTCCAGGACCGGCACGGTGGCGAACGTGATGTTGTCCGTGTTGACCCGCTTGAGGTCGTTGGCCAGCGACATCAGCTTCTTGACGCTGCCGATGCCCGTGTCCACCGTCAGCGCCTTGGTCGCGGCGTCGCTGAGCTTGAACAGCTTCGAGGGGTTGGTGAGCGTGTCACCGGACTTCATCTTGCGGATCATCGCGCTGAGGAACTGCTGCTGGAGCTTGATCCGGCTCAGGTCGCTGCCGAAACCCACCGAGTGCCGGGTGCGGACGAACGCGAGCGCCTGTTCGCCCTTGACGGTGTGCCGCCCGGCCTTCAGGTTCAGGTGCGACTTCGGGTCGTTGATGTCCTTGGCGGTGCACACCTCGACGCCGCCGACCGCCGTGGACAGCTCCTTGACCGCGTTGAAGTCGGCCATCATGAAGTGGTCGATCTCCACACCGGTCAGCTTCTCCACGGTGTTCCAGGTGCAGCCCGGATCGCGCTCCTCCTGGCCCAGGCTCGTGTTGAAGCGGACGTTCTGCTCGCCCCTGATCACCTTGGTCTCGCCGTTCTCCCCCTTCGTCTCGCACTTGGGGATGTCGGTGACCATGTCGCGCGGGATCGAGAGCGCGGTGGCGTTGGAGCGGTCCTCGGAGACGTGGAAGAGGAACGTGGTGTCCGCGTGCCCGACGCTGCCCGCGTCGCCGTAACCGGTGTTTCCCTTGCCCGAGCGGGCGTCGGTACCGATGACGAGGATGTTGACAGGGCCGTCCTTGACCGCGGGGTTCTCCTCGCCGACGTCGACCTTGTTGATGTTGCCGTTGAGTCGCTGGTACATGTACACGCCGCCGACGCAGCCGGCCACCATCACGAACCCGACGACGCCGCCGCCGATCCGCAGCGCCTTCTGCTTCTTCGACAGCTTCCGCTTGGCCTTCCTGCGGCCGTGACCGCCACCGCGCCCGCCGTCGGCCGACGAGGACCGCTCGGAGGCGCGTGCCCGCCGCTGCGCGGGCAGTTTGGCCTCGGCGCGCCGCGCGGCGCGCGAGCCCGGGCGGTCACTCGCCCTGGACCCGGCCCGCCCGCCACCGGCGTGGCCGGCCGACTCCGAGCGGCTGCCGGAGCGCGACCCCGAGCGGCCCTGGGCGTCCGAAGCGCCGGAAGGTGTCGAGGTGTCCTCATCGGGGGAGGATTGTCTCTGACGCGGGGCGGAGGTGCGGCGGCCGCCGTACTGACTCGGGGAGTCGTCGGCGACGGGGTTCAGTCGCAGCTCATAGCTGCCGGTGTTCGGGTTGAACACCCACTGATCCGCGGGGTCGACATCTCCCGCGTGCCCACGGCCTTGCGCGTCCACGATTGCGTAAGTCCTCCATAAGAACCGGCTACTGAGGCCGCCCCGGGGCCGGCCGGAGCGCTCACACTATCCGGCAGGTTCGGCCGCTAGCGACGCCGGTGACAAATTCCGTGCAGCCGGAAACGGTCAATTCGGCTCATTCCCAGCTTCATTCGTTCGTGCAGATGTCCCGGGCGGCTGTTGTTCCGCGATAGGGCTGACCTGCCTTGTCCCTCCCATCCTCCGCCACGTCGTTCTTCTCTTTCCTGTCCTCGCCCTTGTTCTCGACGCGTATCGGCCGGTCCTCGCGCAGTTTGGCGAAGAGCTCGTCGGCCGCCGGGCGCACCAGCGCATCACGATTGATGTCCGGTTCGTACGGTTGTCGGGGCACTGTAAGAAAGCGGATGTGATCCTGCGGGATATCCCGCACACTCCGCGTCAGTTCGTACAGTTCAGAGAGGGAATCGAGTCCGGAATCAGCGGTCAGCGACGAGGTCGCCGCATCCAGCACCGGATAGGCCTTGGCCGGATTCAGCAGTACACCGTTACTGCGCACCTTCTTCACGAGTGATCCCAGAAAACGCTGCTGACGTTCGATGCGTTGGGTATCACTGCCGTTGCCCAGACCGTGCCGAGCTCGGACATAACCGAGCGCGTCCCGGCCGTCCAGCGTCTGCCGCCCCGCCGGAAGGTCCAGCTTCGCCTCCCGGTCGTGCACCGGCTGCGCCAGGCACACCTCCACCCCGCCGACCGCGTCCACCAGCTCGGTGAACCCCTGGAAGTCCGCGACCAGATGGTGATCGATGCGGATGTCCGTCATCTTCTCGACCGTCCGGATCGCGCAGGCCGCGCCGCCGTTCTGGAACGCCCAGTTGAACTGCGCGAACTGCGCACGCGTCGGCGAACCGTCCCGCCTCCGGCAGTCGGGGATGTCGACCATCAGGTCCCGCGGTATCGACATCGCCGTCGCGCTGTGCCGGTCGGCCGCTATGTGCAGCAGGATCGTCGTGTCCGAACGCTCACTTCCCTCGTCCCTGCCCCACGCGCCGTTGCCGTCGCCGCGGTTGTCGGAACCCAGCAGCAGGATGTTGCGCGCCTCGCCGGTCCCCTCGACCGGCGCGGGGCGCTCCAGCTCGTAGGGCGCGAGGGCCTGTGCGGTGTCCGAGTCGGTGCGGATGTTGGCGTCGAGCTTCTTGTAGAGGGTCCAGCCGGTGGCGGCGACGGCCAGGAGCAGACCCGCGGTGGCGAGCGCCGCCCACCGCAGCCGACGGCGTCTGCGGGGGCGGGCGGAAGCCGTGGCGGACGCGCCGGAATCGGTGTCGGTGGTGCCCGGATCGGTCACGGCTGGTGTCATCCCTCGCATCGCGGCAGCGCCCGTCCGCACACACGTACGGCTGCGCCGGTCATGAAGACAGACGTACGAAACCCGCGCAGGGTTGTATCTGAGGCGGCAGTGCCGGGCGGAGTGGGCGGGACGGGTGGGCGGCTGCGGCATCCCGGCAGCCGCCCACCCGTGGCCCGTGGGCCGGCAGCCGCCGGCCCACGGCCGTGAAGCGTCACCCCTGCGGAGCGTTGTTCTCGTGAAGCGTCGCCTCTGTGGAGCGTTGCCCTGGTGGAGCGTCACGCCTGTGGAGTGCCGGCCCTGTGGAGCGTCGCTCCGTGGGGCGTCAGGCGGCCGTGTGGGTCACCCGTTCGTTCTCCTTGCGCTGGTCCAGAGACGCGGCGTCCAGCCGCTCCAGCCGTGGTGCCAGGACCACCGAGCCGCCGGCCGCCAGAGGGGCCAGGAGCCCCGCGCTGTAACCGTCCCAGCCGTCGTAGGGGAGCGCGGAGAGCAGCCGCGAGCCTGCCGTCAGGCCGCGGTCCGTGGCGTCGGCGCGTGCGCGGTCGACCACCTGTGCCCCCGTCAGTTCGCTGCCGTCGGGCAGCGCCAGCGCGGGGCCGTCGGCGTCGACGGGGACATACGGGGCGAACTGGTCGCCCTGCCCCGGCACCTCGACGGCGTAGTCCAGAAAACCCTCCGGCGGTTCAGGGAAGCGCCCGCCCATCGGCCGCAGGCTCAGCGCGATCCGCTCGCCCGAGCAGGAGCGGCCCTCCTCCAGCGTGTCCGGGCCGCACACCGCCACGTCGGCGCGGGCGGCGCTTTCGGCACCCTTGCCCAGATCGGCCACGACGCCCACCGAGGAGCAGGCCAGCAGCCACACGGCCGTCTGCCAGTGGGCGGGCAGCAGGAGCGCGAGCCGGTCGCCGGGCTCGACGGAGAGTTCGTCCTGGAGGAGGTTGGCGGTCTTCGCCACCCAGTTGGCGAAGGTCTCGACGGACAGCTCGACGCGTTCGCCCGTGGCGTCGTCGTAGAAGGTCACCAGCGGACGTGACGGGTCGTCGGACAGCGCGGTCCGCAGCAGGCCGGCGGGGGTGCGGTCAGTGGCGTTCATCCGCGTCAGCGTACGCCTGCGTCCGCCTGGCGGTGCGGTAATGGACACCGATGATCGGATATGCCCATGATCATGCTATGCGTGCCAATTGTGCTCATTCGATCGGCGTCGTGGGCGCTGCCGCCCTGCTGCTGTCGCTCGCCCCCCTCGCCTCCGCCACGACACCGTCCGCACCCGAGCCGTCCACGAAGGCCACGAAGGCCCCGAAGGCCCCGAAGATCTCGAACTCCTCGCATGCCGCCCGGGACCGGGTACCGGGCCACACCCAGTCGCTGGCCTTCGCCGGACAGGCGGCGGAGAACCGTGACGGAGGTCACAACCGCTCCGCCCTCCGGATCGCCGCCCGCACGGTGCACCCGTACTCCCTCCTGGGCGTGGTGTGGGACCGTGCGGACCGTCCCCTCGGGGCCCGCGTCCAGGTGCGCACCCGGCACGCCGGATCCGGCCAGTGGTCCGGATGGCAGGACCTGGACGCCCACTCCGGCGACGCCGGCCGCGAGGTCGTCGACCGCCAGGCGCGCGGCGCGACGGCACCCCTCTGGGTCGGCTCCTCGGACGGTGTCGAGGCCCGCGTGCTGCCGGAACAGGCAGCGGAAAGGCAGCCGGAGGACGCGGAGGGAGCGACGGAGGGGGCCGCGGAGTCGCCGGAGGGAGCGACGGAAGCGCCCAACAGGGCGACGGAAACGACGGGAACGGAAGCGACGGGTGAGGAGGACGCTTCGGTGCGGCTTCCCGAAGGGCTCCGTCTCGAACTGGTCGATCCCGGCCCAGACACGGACAACCCGGCCCCCACGGACGCACCTGCCCCCACGGACGCGCCCGCTCTCACGGACGCACCCCCCGATCCGAACGCGCCCCCCGAGTCGAGCACGCCGTCCGACACCGCGTCTCCCGGCCAGGAGGTGGCCCCGCCGAGCGCGGGCGCCCGGGACAACGGAGCGGCCGGATCAGGAGCGGAGTCGGCCGGGGAAGGGGCGGGAAGCGACCCGGCCGAGTCCGCGCAGACCGCCGCCGGCGCCGTCCTGCCCGCGCTGACGAAGGAGGCGACCCGGACGGAGTATCCGGCGGCCGGTCAGTACGCGGGGCCGCGGCCGCGGATCGTGACCCGCAAGGGCTGGCACGCGGACGAGAAGCTGCGCGAGTCCGGGTTCTCCTACACCAAGAAGGTCAAGGCGGCCTTCGTGCACCACACCGCCATGACCAACGACTACAGCTGCAAGCAGGCGCCGAAGATCATCCGGGGCATGTACCGCTACCACGTCAAGAGCAGCAAGTGGCGGGACATCGGCTACAACTTCCTGGTCGACAAGTGCGGCACGATCTACGAGGGGCGAGCCGGAGGTGTGGCCAAGCCGGTGATGGGAGCCCACACTTTGGGGTTCAACACGAACAGCACGGGCATCGCCGTCCTCGGTTCGTACGACAAGAAGGAGCCCCCGCGAAAGGCCCTCGAAGCGCTGGAGAAGCTCACCGCGTGGAAGCTGGGCCTCTCCGGCGTCGACCCGGTGGGCAAGACGTGGCTGACCTCTGGTGGAGGCAAGTTCAAGAAGGGGAAGAAGGTCGAGTTCCACACGGTGTCGGGGCACAAGGACGGCTTCGTCACCGAGTGCCCCGGAGCCCGGCTGTACGGGAAGCTCGGCACGATCCGCACCGCGGCGGCCCGCCTCCAGGGCCGCTGACGGACGGGTTGGCCGCCACGGCACCGTACGGGCGGCCCGAGGGGTCTGTCGGGCGCCCGCCGGGTGTGCGAACGGAGGGGCCCGGGCCGGGGAACCGGAGCGCGGGCGTCTGCATAAACTGTCCGCCGGCCGCACGGAAGGGTGGCCGGCGGACCCCGGCAGGAAGCAGAGACGACAGGTGACAGAGGCGATCCTCCTGGTCGGGGGCAAGGGCACCCGGCTGCGTCCGCTCACGGTGAACACTCCCAAGCCCATGGTCCCGGCCGCGGGTGTGCCCTTCCTCACCCACCAGTTGGCACGCGCCCGTGCGGCGGGTGTCGACCACGTGGTGATGGCCACCTCTTACCTCGCCGAGGTCTTCGAGCCGTACTTCGGCGACGGCTCCCAGCTCGGCCTGCATCTGGAGTACGTCACGGAGGAGGAACCGCTGGGCACCGGCGGCGCCATCCGCAACGTCGCCTCCCGGCTGTACTCGTCGCCCGACGAACCGGTTCTCGTCTTCAACGGCGACATCCTCTCGGGGCTCGACATCCGCGCCCTGGTCGATCAGCACACCCGGGTGGGCGCCGACGTCTCGCTGCACCTGACGCGGGTCACCGATCCGCGCGCCTTCGGGCTCGTGCCCACCGACACCTCAGGGCGGGTGGCGGCCTTCCTGGAGAAGCCGCAGACACCCGAGGAGATCGTCACCGACCAGATCAACGCCGGTGCCTACGTCTTCACCCGGTCGGTCATCGACACCATCCCGGCCGGGCGCCCGGTCTCGGTCGAGCGGGAGACCTTTCCCGGTCTGCTGGAGGCGGGAGCGCACCTGCACGGCATGGTCGACTCCACCTACTGGCTCGACCTGGGCACCCCCGCGTCGTTCGTCCGCGGCTCCGCCGACCTGGTACTGGGCCGTGCGCCCTCTCCCGCCGTCCCTGGGCGGTGCGGCGAGCGGCTGATACTGGCCAGTGCGCAGGTCGCCGGGGACGCCAAGCTGACGGGCGGCTCGGTGGCAGGGGCGGGCGCCGAGGTCGGAGCGGGCGCCCGGATCGACGGCAGCGCGCTGCTCGACGGCGCCGTGATCGCGCCCGGCGCGCGCATCCGGGACTCCCTGATCGGTGCCGGTGCCCGGATCGGTGCCGACACCGTGCTGGACGGTGCGGTCGTCGGTGACGGCGCCGTCATCGGAGAGGGCAACGAGCTGCGCGGCGGTATCCGCGTCTGGTGCGACGCCCGCATCCCCGCAGGCGCGGTCCGTTTCTCCTCGGACCAGTAGTTCTCCGGACCAGTAGTTTTCCGGGCCAGTAGCCCTCCGGATCAGTCGCCCTCCCCGGGCCGGTAGTCCCCCCCGGACCGGTAGTCCTCACCGGATCGGTAGCCGGCTGCCGTGCCGGCCGGTGCGGGACTGTCGGTGGCGGGCTCTACGCTTGCTCTCCGTGTCACTCACCCGCTCCTGGACCCCGCCGGGCCCGTACGACCTGCACGGCAGCCTGGGCGTGCTGTGCCGTGGTCCCTACGATCCGACGTACCGCGCCGAGGGCGGCACCGGCGGCGCGGTGTGGCGCGGCACGCGCACCCCGGAAGGACCCGCGGCGCTGTGCGTGCGGCTGCGGCCCGGCGGCGCGCACGGCGAGGTGCGCGCCGAGGCGTGGGGGCCGGGCGCCGGATGGCTGCTGGAAGGGCTTCCCCGGCTGCTCGGTGCCGAGGACGATCCGGACGCCTTCGTCCCGCACCACGACATCACCCGTGAGGCGCACCGCCGTCACCCCGGGCTGCGGCTGATCCGCACCGGGCGGGTGCTGGAGTCGCTGATCCCCTCCGTCCTGGAACAGAAGTTCACCGCGGAGGAGGCGTACCGCGCCTGGCGGCTGCTGGTCCGCCGCTTCGGCGAGCGCGCCCCGGGTCCGCATCCGAACCTGTGGGTGATGCCCCATCCGCGTGACTGGCTGCGCATTCCCTCGTGGGAGTGGCACCGCGCCGGGGTCGACCAGAAGCGTTCCGCCGCCGTTGTGCGTGCTCTCCAGCGGGCGAGCCGCATGGAGGAGGCCGCGCACATGGGGCTCGCCCGGGCGCAGGCCCGGCTCCAGGCGATCCCCGGCATCGGCCCCTGGACGGCGGCGGAGGTGTTGCAGCGCTGCAACGGTGAGCCGGACGCCGTCACGGTCGGCGATCTGCACCTGCCGCGCCTGGTCGGGTACGCCCTCACGGGTGAGCGGGGCGTCGACGACGACGGCATGCTCGAGCTGCTGGCCCCCTACGAGGGGCAGCGGCACCGCGCCTCCCGCCTGGTCGTGCTGGGCGGCCCCCGCATGCCGCGCCGTCAGCCCCGCTTCCCGGTGGGGAACATCGCCCCGCTGTAGTGGGGCGTACCGCTGTCGTCGGGGGCGTACCGCTGTAGGCGGGCCCGACGGGCTCACCTCTCGACGACGAAGTCCTCCGCCGCGCGTGCCGGGCGTTGCCGGGGCGGTGCCGCGGGCCGCCCGATGGCGACGGCGCCCATGGGGTCCCAGCCGGCGGGCAGTTCCAGGACGTCGCGGACCACGTCGCGGCAGAACATGGTGGAGGAGATCCACGCCGACCCCAGCTGTTCGCCGGCCAGTGCGACGAGGAAGTTCTGGATGCCCGCGCCGGTCGCCACCACGAACATCTCCCGCTCGGAGGCGTTGCGCCGCGCGTCGGGGTAGGTGTGGGCGCCGTCCGTGACCAGGCAGGGGACGGCGAGGTACGGCGCGTTGCGCAGCACGTCGCCGCGTTTGACCCGCTTGGCGATGCTCTCCTCGCTCTTGCCGTCGGCGCGCAGGTCGGCGACCCACGCGTCCCGCATGGCGTCCAGCAGCCGCAGCCGGGAGCCCTCGCTCTCCAGCAGGACGAACCGCCAGGGAGTCGTGTGGTGCGGCGCGGGCGCGGTCACAGCCGCTGCGACGGCCCGCCGCACCGCCTGCCCGTCCACGGGGTCGGCCGTGAACTCCCGTACGGTGCGCCGCAGCGTCACCGCCTCCCGTACGGCCTCCGAGGTGCCGAGCCGGAACATGTCCGCCGCGGCGTCCCGCACCAGCGCCCGTGCCGTGACCGCGGGCTCCGTGTCACCGCCCTCACCGCCCTCGTGCGGGGCGGGCAGCACGTGCCGGGCCAGCCCGCGCACCACGGCGACGGGCAGGCCGTCCGCCTTGCCCTTGACCAGTTCGCCCGCGGCGGCCAGCTCGTCGCCGACAGCCGTGACCGTCACGCCCAACGGGTTGCCGTGGGCGTCGACGCCGCCGCGCAGGTCCTCCAGGACCCGCACGCCGGCGGCGCCGATGGCCACATCGGTCAGCCCCTCGCGCCACGGCCGTCCGAAGGTGTCGGTGACCACGACACCGACCGTGACACCCAGCGCCTCGCGCACCCCGTCGCGCACCCGGCGGGCCGCGGCGTCCGGGTCCTTCGGGAGCAACAAAACGGTGCCTTTGGGCGTGTTGGAGGCGTCGACTCCGGCGGCGGCCATCACGAACCCGTGCCGTGACTCCACGATGCGCGCGGGGCCGCGCCGGGCGACGACGCGCACGGTCTCCGCGTCGATCGCGGCGTGGCGGTCGTCGGCCTCCACGATGCGGCCCTCCGCCTTGCTCACGATCTTCGACGTGACGATGAGGACGTCACCGTCCGCGAGCGTGCGCCCGTCCGCGCTCGCCGCACGGACGACGAGCGCGGCCAGGTCGTCGCCGGGCCGCACCTCGGGGATGCCGGGCAGCGCCCAGACCTCGTAAGCGGGTGACGCGTGCGGCCCGGACGCGTCCGGCCCGGACTCGGGTGACGCCTGCGGCCCGGACGCGGGTGACGCGTCCGCGAGTGGCGCGTCCGCGGGGGAAGGGGCCGAAGCGGAGCCGTCCGGGTCGGGGAGCGGCGGCGTCGCGGCCGTCGGCGCCGTCACGCCCGCACCTCCTCGGCCAGCCGGAGCGCCTCCCGGGCCATCTCGGCGGTCGCCTGTTCGTCGCTCATCATCAGCGGTACGGCGCGGCACCGGATTCCGGCTTCCTCGACGGCCCCGACGGTGCCGGCGTCCACGGTGTCCACCAGCCAGCCGTCCAGCAGCCCCGAACCGTAGTGCGCGGCGACGGCCGCCGCGGTGGTCTCCACCCCGACGGCCGACAGCACCTTGTCCGCCATCCCGCGCACCGGCGCGTCACCGACGATGGGGGAGAGGCCGACGACCGGCACGCCCGCGTCCGCGATGGCCTCCCTGATACCGGGCACCGCCAGGATCGTGCCGACGCTGACGACCGGATTGGACGGCGGGAAGAGGACGACGTCGGACGCGGCGATGGCCTCCAGGACGCCCGGTGCGGGCTTGGCGGTCTCGGCTCCGACGGGCACCACCGCGTGCGCGTCCACGGACGCCCGCAGCCGCACCCAGTACTCCTGGAAGTGGACGGCTTTGCGGCCGCCTTCCTCCCCCTGCGCCTCCGGATCGTCGATCAGCACGTGGGTCTCGACGCGGTCGTCCGTCATCGGCAGCAGCCGCACCCCCGGCTGCCAGCGCGCGCACAGGGCCTCGGTGACGGCGCTGAGCGGGTACCCGGCGGCGATCATCTGGGTGCGCACGATGTGGGTGGCGAAGTCGCGGTCGCCCAGCCCGAACCACTCGGGGCCCACGCCGTAGGCGGCCAGTTCCTCCTTCACGGTGAACGTCTCGTCGGCCCGGCCCCAGCCCTGACCCTCGTGGATGCCGCCACCCAGGGTGTACATCACGGTGTCGAGGTCCGGGCAGACCTTCAGTCCGAACAGATGGATGTCGTCACCGGTGTTGCCCACGACGGTGATCTCCGCGTCGGGCGCCGCGGACCTGAGTCCGCGCAGGAAACGGGCACCGCCGATGCCCCCGGCCAGAACCACAATGCGCTGCATGCGACCAGTCTCGCAGCCCGGCACCCGCCGCGGACATCAGCCCGCCCGGCCACCACCTGGGAAACGGCGCGAAGGGTGACGTGACGGATGGCGCGGTGGGTGGCATGGCGGGCCGGACCGTCGAAGACCACGGCAGCCCGCACGGGGCCGTCAGGCCGGCGCGCTCCGGGTGACGGCAGGACCGACGGAGCAGTGCCGGGGCATC
The DNA here is from genome assembly GCF_003323715.1 of Streptomyces diacarni. Taxonomy (GTDB): domain Bacteria; phylum Actinomycetota; class Actinomycetes; order Streptomycetales; family Streptomycetaceae; genus Streptomyces; species Streptomyces diacarni. The sequence goes on along the minus strand of NZ_QOIN01000068.1, from coordinate 23,446 downwards.
TCGGTCAGCCCCGGCGCGTAGACGTGCACACTCACGACCGGTTCCAGACCGTCGTTGGTCACCTCGTGCACGTATCCCGGGGCGAAGACCCGCACCGTTCCGGGGGTGAGCACCCGGGTACCGCTGCCGTGCTCGGTCAACTCACCCGCCAGGACGCCGAAGACGCCGAACGAGCGCCCGTGGTCGTGCCGCCCGCTGCCTTGGCCCGGCAGCCAACTGAGCAGCCACACCTCGTAGCCGGGCCCGGTGCGCAGACGGTGGTACCAGCGCAGGGTGGGGTCGTAGCGCACCAGGGGCGCCCAGGAGGCGCGGTCGGCGGCCAGTTCACGGATCACTCCGGCGTACCCCGCGACGGTGCCGGGATGCGCGGGCGCGTGAGGAAGGAGGTGCGGGAGGGCGAGCGGATCGCCCGCGATTTCGATGTCGCTGTTCACGTGCGGCGGTGCCTTCGCAGAGAGCTGGACAGGAAGCTGGGGTGACGCGCCGGAGGGCTGGGTGCTACGGCAGTGGCAGCCGACGCGGAAAGAAAAGTGCGGGAGGGGAGACGCGGGAGGAAACCCTGGCGTGCCGCCCGGCTGGAGCCCTGCTCGTCGGCCGGACAGTGGCCGCGCGGCTCGTCAGCCGGTCGGTGGGTGGGAAGAGACCCGGCCCGAGGTCAGGGCGGAGGGATCAGCGACAGCGCGCCGGACAGTCGCGGGAACAGCGACAGCGGCGGGGCTCCGGGACGTGAGAAGCGACGGGGGAGACGTATGCACCCCCGGCAGGCCGCGGGGCGAGGGCGCCACGGGCCGTGCGGATCTCAGAGGTCGCTGACATGCGTCCAAGGAGAGCGTTCCGAGACACCAGTGTCAACCTGACGCCGCGTTTGTGAGTGAAGTTTCACCGGTTCCGGTCGCTGCGGACGGCGAAAGGTTTGTGCTGCCCTGCACGGGAGATACGGCGCACCAACCGCACTCGGATCGCCGTTGTCCTTCCGTGACCGGAACGTGATCAGGGCCATCCGGGGGTTGGTGCGGAACGTGAAAGCAGGTCATCACGTTCTCCATACAGAAGCCGGACAAATAGGACGGCCTCCGGATGTGAGTGTCATAGTTCATGCTGATTTGAACACTTACGGCGAACGCTTGGTTCCGCCGGGTGAATAACGGGCTCAATAGCAGATCTCGGCTTGACTGCCCCGGATCGGCACACTTGTAATTTCACTCGTGTCGTTCAAGAGGGTTCGATAACGACAGCATCACGGGGTCGCAGAGACGGATCGAGGGGCGCACATGACCGAGCTGTTCCAACAACTGCTGGTCGAAGAGGCGGACGAGGAGCTGGGCTGGCAGGAGCGCGCGCTGTGTGCCCAGACCGACCCGGAGTCGTTCTTCCCCGAGAAGGGCGGTTCAACCCGCGAGGCGAAAAAGGTCTGCCTCGCGTGTGAAGTCCGCTCGGAATGCCTCGAATACGCCCTCGCCAATGACGAACGTTTCGGTATTTGGGGCGGCCTGTCCGAACGGGAACGGCGTCGGCTGAAGAAAGCCGCCATCTGACGGGGCACCGCCCCCGCTGCTCCGCCGCTTGGTCGGCCTGCCGCGCCGACGGCCTGCCGCGCCGACGGCCTGCCGCGCCGACGGCCTGCCGCGTCGGCGGCCCGCCGTACCGACGGTCTGCCGCTAAGCGGAGACCCAATCCAATCGGAGCGCGCGACTCGCACTCCTCGCACCGCCTGCGTCCGGCCTTGCGACCGCGTCCGGCCGTTCTCGCACGCCGTGCCCGGCGTCCGGCCGAGACCGGTGGTGTTCGACCGGGACTTTCAGTGTTCGACCGACGTATCGCGTTGTTCGACCGGCGTACCGGTCGGCTTGTCGACCGGCGCCCGGCTGGGCGTCCGGGCCCGCCCACCCCTCCCGTTTGATCGCCCTCTCGTCCGGCGCCTCGGAGCCTGCCGGAGACCTACTGGCCTGCCTTCTGTCCGACAGCGGCCTTTCGGGCGGCCTCCCGGCCGCCCGTTCGCGCCGCGTTCGGCTGTCCGTATCGGGTGAGCGGAAGCCGCCGTGAGCGCTCTCGGGTCGTGTGAAGCCCCCTCGGGCCAGTTGCACCAAGGCGCCGGACGCACCTGTGGGAGCCGTTAGTGTGGGGCCGTCCGCGACGCACCGCCCTGGCACAGGGGGTGCGTTCACCGCTCCGATTCGCGTCTTCCGGGGGCTTGCAGCCACAGCGCGGCACCGCCGCGAGGCCCCGGCACCCCGGGGAGGGCCCCTACCTCGATGTCCGTGCACAGCCATATGGCGGCCCATTACGAGGCGGCCGCAGCAGGGTTGGCCACCGTGGAGCCGCCCGAGTTCCCCCGGCACGTCGTCACCGCCGTGCTCGTCGCGCACGACGGCAGGCGCTGGCTCCCCGACGCGCTGCGCGGACTGCTGGAGCAGAGCCGCCCGGTGCAGAACATCATTGCTGCCGACACCGGCAGCGCGGACAATTCCGCCGAACTGCTCACCGAGTCACTCGGTGTCGAACGCGTGCTGCACATGGCGCGCCGTACCGGGTTCGGCACCGCGGTCGAGGAGGCCTCCCGTACCGCCCGCAGGCTCACCCCCGAGGACCTGCCGTACCTGAAGCGGCCCAGCGGCTGGGACCCGGTCAACAGGACCTGGCGCGACGACGCCTACGACATGCCGGAGCTGCCCTACGGGGAGCCCGTCGAGTGGCTGTGGCTGCTGCACGACGACTGCGCGCCCGAGGCGGACGCTCTGGCCGAACTGCTGCGCGTCGTCGACGCGGACCCGTCCGCCGGCATCGCGGGACCCAAGCTGCGCAGTTGGTACGACCACAAGCAGCTGCTGGAGGCGGGCGTCTCGCTCGCCAACAGCGGCCGGCGCTGGACGGGCATCGACCGGCGCGAGCAGGACCAGGGCCAGTACGACCAGGTGCGGCCCGTGCTGGCCGTCTCCACGGCGGGCATGCTCATCCGCCGCGACGTCTTCGACCAGTTGGGCGGCTTCGACCGCGCGCTGCCCCTGATGCGGGACGACGTCGACCTGTGCTGGCGTGCGCAGGCCGCGGGGCACCGGGTTCTGGTCGCGCCGGACGCCGTGGTGCGGCACGCCGAGGCGGCCTCGCGGGAGCGCCGTCCGGTCGACTGTGTGGGACGGGCGAGCCGCAGTGGTGCGAGCCCGCATCGCGTCGACAAGGCGGGTGCCGTCTACACGCTGCTCGCCAACACGTCGGGAGCGATGCTCCCGTGGGTGCTGCTGCGGCTGGTTTTCGGCACTCTCGTGCGCACGCTCGCCTATCTGGTCGGCAAGGTGCCAGGGCAGGCGCTGGACGAGATCACGGGACTGTCCGGCACGCTGCTGCGGGCCGGCCGGGTGCTCGGTGCGCGGCGCAGACGGGGCAGGCCCGTGGTGCCGCACAAGGAGTTGCGCCCCTTGTTCCCTCCGCCGGGTGCCACATTGCGCGCCACTCTGGAGCAGGTCACCAGCAACTTCTCAGGCCGCTCCGAGGCGGAGCTGTCCGCCGGAGGGCGGCACGGTGCCGTCGAGTCCGGTCCCTCGGATGACGACGCCGACTTCCTGGAGGTCGAGCAGTTCGCGCGCGTCAAACAGGTCGCGCGCAAGCCGGGGCCGGTCCTCTTCGCCGTCCTGCTGATCGTCTCCCTGGTCGCCTGCCGGTCGCTGCTGGGCGGCGGGGCGCTGGCGGGCGGGGCACTGCTGCCCGTGCCCGACACCGTCTCGGACCTGTGGGCGCGCTATCTGGACGGCTGGCATCCCGTCGGCACGGGCGGTACCGAGTCGGCCCCGCCCTACCTGGCCGTCCTCGCCACGTTCGCCACGCTGCTGTTCGGCAGTACGAGCCTGGCGTTGACCCTGCTGCTCGTGTGCTCCGTGCCGCTGGCCGGACTCACCGCCTACTTCGCTTCCCGTCCGCTGGTCGACTCCCGGCTGGTGCGGGCCTGGGGGAGCGTCGCCTACGCGTTCCTTCCCGCCGCCACCGGCGCCCTCGCGCAGGGGCGCATCGGTACCGCCGTCCTGGCGATCCTGCTGCCCCTGCTGGCGCGGGCCGCCGTCTCGGCCTGCGGGCTGTACGGCAAGGGCGGCTGGCGGTCCGCGTGGGCGTACGCGCTGCTGCTGACCCTCACGACGGCGTTCACTCCCCTGGTGTGGCCGCTGGCTCTGGTGCTGGCCCTCGTCGTGCTCGTGGTGCGTGTACGGCAGGGCGGCTCGCCCGGCATGCGCGCGGCGCGTCTCGGTGTCGCCCTCGTGACGCCGGTGCTACTGCTCGCCCCCTGGTCGCTGTCGCTGCTGACCGACCCCGGCATGTTCCTGAGCGAGGTCGGTCTGGAGTACGGCACCGGTGCCGCCTCCGCCATCGACCTGCTGACGGTCTCGCCGGGCGGCCCCGGCACCACGGACGGGCTCTTCCTCGTCGGCCTGGTGCTCGCCGGGCTGGCCGCACTGCTGCGCGGCGAGCGGCAACTGGCCGTGCGCGCGGCGTGGGCCGTGGCGCTGACAGGGCTGGTATTCGCCGCGCTGTCCAACGGTTCGGCCTGGGCGGGTCCCGCCACCCTCGTGTACGGGATCGGGCTGCTGAGCGCTGCCGCGGTCGGTGCCGAGGGCGCGAAGGAGCGGGTGGCGGCGCAGAGCTTCGGCTGGCGTCAGCCCGTCGCCGCGCTGGTCGCGGCCGCAGCCGTCTTCGCCCCCCTGTGCGCGGCCGTGGGGTGGATGGCCGGCGGCGCCGACGGTCCCCTCTCGCGGCGCGACCCGGTGCAGGTGCCCGCCTTCGTCGCGGAGGAGAGCACGACCAGCGACCAGGCCCGCACCCTCGTCCTCGACCAGCCGGAGGGCGCCGCCGAGGTCGGCTACACCCTGGTGCGGGGCTCCGGCGCCCGCCTCGGGGACGCCGACCTGGCCGCCGTCGGCGGCGACGACGCGCGGCTGGACGACGTGGTCTCCCACCTCGTCGCGGGGTCCGGTGCCGACCAGACGAGCCAACTGGGCGGCTATGCCGTGCGCTACGTCCTGCTGCGCGACGGCACCGCACGCCAGGTCAGCCGCACGCTGGACGCGACCCCGGGTCTCACCCGCCTCAGCCAGGAGGACGGCAGCGCACTGTGGCGCGTCGACCGGCAGGTCTCGCGGGTCTCGATCGTCCCGGGCGACGAGAAGAGCGGCGCAGGCGGCGCGGTGACCGCACCGGTCGCCGTGGCGTCAGGACCCGTCGAGTCGCACGCGACCCTGCCGACCGGGCCCTCCGGGCGCGTGCTGCGGCTCGCCGACGAGGCGGACAGCGGATGGCAGGCGAGCCTGGACGGCAGTCCGCTCAAGGGCACCACGGTCGACGGCTGGGCACAGGGCTTCGAACTGCCCACCGAAGGCGGCAAGCTGACCCTCACGTACGAGACTCCCTTCACCCACACGGTGTGGGTGTGGACCCAGGGGTTCCTCCTCCTGGTCGTCCTCGTCCTCGCCCTGCCGGGCCGCAGGCGCGAGGTGGACGACGACCTGCCGGACGCCCCGCCCGCGCCCGACCCCGCGGTCGGAGACGGTCGCAGAGCCCGCCGGCTGCGAGCGGCCGCCGAAGCGGCCGCAGCCGCACCGGGCGCCTCGGAGGACCCGTCGGTCTCCGAGACCGACGGCGGCGCCGAGCCGCACGGCCTGCCCGAGCAGCCCGCCCACGAGCCGTACGGCCAGGAGCAGCCTTACGTGCCGCAGCAGCCCGGGCACCACCCCGGGCCCCCGTACGACCCCGCGGCCGGGACGGGGTACGCCGAGCAGGCCCCTTACGAGCAGCAGTCCTACGAGCAGCAGTCCTTCGAGCAGCCTGCCTACGGGTACGACGCCTACGGGCAGCCGGTCTACGGCCAGGTCCCGCACCAACAGCAGTACGCCCAGCCGCCCTACGACCAGCAGTCCTACGCTCAGCAGTCCTACGATCAGCCGCCGTACGGCCGGCAGTCCCACGGTTCGCAGCCGTACGGGGAGCAGTCCTACGACCAGCAGGGCGGCTACGACAGCTGGCAGGCACAGCAGTACGCGGCACAGGGCGGCGCCGAAGCCTACGGCTACCAGCCGGGCCAGGGGACGGGATACGAAGGGGCGCAGGGCCACGAGGGCGCGCCCGGTTACGACGGTACCCCCGGCTACGGCGGGCCGGCGGCGCACGACGGCTACGACAACAGGTACGGCAACGGGAGCGAGCAGCAGTGAACCGCACAGTCCTCAGCTTCGGCGGCACCGTCGTCGCGCTGGCTGCCGTGACCGGTCTGGCCACCCTCTGGGCACCCGAGGAGGCGGCGGAGAACGGGGACAGCGCCAAGCCGGCCGCGTACAAGCCCGTGGAGCGCTCCACGCTGGTGTGCCCCCGGCCGACCACGTCCGACGTCGCGGAGACCTCCTACACGGCGTTCACGCCCAAGGGCGGCCCGGGCAAGAAGGGCAGCGCGGCCCTCTACCCCGCCGAACTCGCCGACACCGAGGCCCCCGCTGACCCGGGATCGAGCAGCAAGGGCGACGAGGACAGCAAGGACAGCAAGGACGACAAGGACAGCAAGGGAGACAAGAAAGAAGACAAGGGCGGCAAGGACGACGGGAAGGGCGACGGCAAGAAGGAGGGGAAGCCCTTCCTCCCTCTCAGCAGCCCCGGCACGCCGGTCACCGAGGAGATCAGCGATGCCAAGGCGCCCGCGCTCACCGGCACGGCGGACGGTCCGTTCGCGCCAGGTTGGACGGTGCAGCAGACGACGAGCATCAGCGCGGGCGCGGGACGCGGGCTCTTGGGAACCTCGTGCTCGGCCCCGGACACCACGTTCTGGTTCCCCGGCGCCAGCACCGCCGAGGACCGGCAGGACTACGTGCACCTGACCAACCCGGACAGCACCAGTGCGGTCGTCGATCTGGACCTGTACGGCAAGGAGGGCAAAATCAAGACCGGCGGCGGCGCGGGGGAGGGCATCACCGTCCCGCCGCGCTCCACGGTGCCCGTCCTGCTGTCCACGCTGACCCCCGAGCCGGTCACCAATGTGACGCTGCACGTCACCGCACGGTCCGGCCGGGTGGGCGCACAGGTGCAGGCGTCCGACCGGAAGTTGGGCGGTGACTGGCTCCCTCCCGCCGCCACCCCGAGCCCCGGCGCCGTCCTCCCCGGCATCCCCAAGGACGCCACCTCCGTGCGGCTCGCCGTCTTCGCCCCGGGTGGCCACGACGCCGACCTGACGGTGAAGCTGGCCGGCCGTTCCGGTCTGATCAGCCCGGCGGGGCACGAGCGGCTGCACGTGAAGGCGGGCATGGTGACCACGGTCGACCTCAAGGACCTCACACAGGGCGAGGCGGGCTCCCTGGTGCTCTCCCCGGCGGAGGGCGAGGCCGAGGCGCCCGGGATCGTCGCAGCGGCCCGCGTGCTGCGCGGCAAGGGAGACAAGCAGGAGTCGGCGTTCGTTCCGGCGACGCAGCCCGTGCACAAGCGCGCGACGGCCGCGGACAACAGCGAGAAGGGCTCCACGCTGTCGCTGACCGCCCCGAAGGGCGAGGCGAAGGTCCGGGTGACCGCGTCGGCCGGCAGCGGCGGTGGCAGCCCGAAGAGCACCACCGTGACCGTGAAGGCGCACACCACCACAGCCGTCACCCCGCCGCGCCCGTCCGGGGGCAAGGGCACCTACGCGGTGACGGTGGAGCGCCTGACGGGAGGGCCGCTGTACGCCTCCCGAATGCTGGAGCGCGAGCAGGCGGGACTGCCCGCCTTCACGCTCCAGGCGTTGCCGGACGACGGGAGCACGGTCGCGGTCCCCGGGTCGGCACAGGACCTGTCGGTGCTGAACGACGACTGAGGTTCCGGGCGGGTCCGGAGATCGGCTGCCCGTCCGGTCGGCTGCCCGTACAGGCGGCTGTCCGTCCGGTCGGCTGTCCGTCCGGGCCCGCGGTGCGTCCCTCCGGCGCGCTGACGGGCTCCCGCGGGCCGGCTCAGTCCTGGCCGTAACGGGGGTCGACCGACTCGGGGGCGAGGCCCAGCAGTTCGGCCACCTGCTCCACCACGACCTCGTGCACGAGGAGGGCGCGCTCGTCCCTGGTGCGGCTGCGGATCTCCACCGGACGCCGGAAGACGATCACGCGGTCCGGCTGGCTGCCGCCTCCCTCGGCGACCCGTCCGAGCGGTACGGCGTCGTCTTCCTCGCGCACCTCTCCGTTGTCCGAGCGGGGCACCTCCTGGACGGCGAACTCGACACCGGCCAGCTGGGGCCAGTGCCGCTCCAGACGGGCCACCGAATCGCGCACCAGGTCGTCGAACGCCTCGGCGCGGCTGACGGCGAGCGGTACTTGCGGCGGCGCGATGGGGCCGCGCATGCCACGGCCGTGGCGGTCTCGGCTGTGCGGCCGGGCAGTGGTCCTGCGCGGCGGTACGGGGCTGTCCATCACCCCTGAGCGTAGCCCGCCGCGCACGTCGCGCGGGGGGCCACCGGCGCGCCGGGAGCCCCGTCGTCGGGCGGCTGCCAGGTCCGCGCCCACGCGGCCACCTCATACGGGTCACCGCTCGGCGCTCGGCGCGCGGTCGACGGTCGCCCTGCGGTGCCCTGGCGGGCCGCTTGCGGGTCCCTTGCGATCATCCGGCTGCGGCTCGCCGGTGATCCGGTCGACGCCTTGTCCGCGTGGGTGGAACGGTGCCTCCCTTCCTCCCTTCTGCCCTGATGAGTTCCTCTTTCGGCCGAACGCCGAGTGTGAAATGACCGTAACCAGGTGAATTGCGCCCCTTTCCGGATCCTGGTACGCCCCGGCGGCAGGGGGCGAGGGGGCTTCGGGCCCTTCCTGCGGGCTCTTTCAGCAGATCAGGCGTTTCCGGCGAACACGGACGACACGGCAGGGTGACGTCGGGGAGAGTCGTCGCGGCCCGCTCAAGAGTGCGGTACGGTCCAACGTCGTGAGCCCTGTACGTCGATGTTCGCGCACCGCTTGCGGTCGTCCCGCCGTCGCGACGCTCACGTACGTCTACGCGGACTCCACCGCCGTCCTGGGGCCGCTGGCCACCTACGCCGAGCCCCACTGCTACGACCTGTGCGCCGAGCACTCCGAACGGCTCACCGCGCCCCGCGGCTGGGAGGTCGTACGGCTCGCTGTCGACACCGCTGCGGCCCGGCCCAGCAGTGACGACCTCGAAGCTCTTGCCAACGCCGTGCGTGAGGCCGCCCGTACGCCGCGCCCCGACCCCCGTGACCCGTCACCGAGGGAAGGGCTGCGGGGCGCCGACGGGCGGGACGCCGACCCGATGGAGGTCGCCCGGCGCGGCCATCTGAGGGTCCTTCGGTCCCCGGAACCGTAGGTCACCCGTGCTGCCGCGCTGCGGCTGTCACACCCACGGGTAGATTTGTGCCCGTTGCCGACCGACAACCCAGGAAGGGCTGGCCGTGGCTGATCTGTCTCAGATCGTGAAGGCGTACGACGTGCGCGGTGTGGTGCCGGACCAGTGGGACGAGGAGACCGCCGAACTGTTCGGCGCCGCCTTCGTCCGCGTCACCGAGGCCCCCGCCATCGTCGTCGGGCACGATATGCGGCCCTCCTCCCCGGGCCTCGCGCGTGCGTTCGCACAAGGCGCGGCCTCCCAGGGCGCCGACGTCACCGAGATCGGCCTGTGCTCCACCGACCAGCTGTACTTCGCCAGCGGCCAACTGGACAAGGCCGGCGCCATGTTCACCGCCAGCCACAACCCGGCCCAGTACAACGGCATCAAGATGTGCCGCCGCGGCGCCGCGCCGGTCGGCGAGGACACGGGGCTGGCACAGATCCGCTCCCTGGTCGAGCGGTGGCTGGACGCGGGCGGCGCACCGACGGGCGACACCCCCCAAGGCGCCATCGGCCAGCGGGACATGCTGGAGGACTACGCGGCCTACCTGCGCTCCCTGGTCGACCTGTCGGGCATCCGTCCCCTGAAGGTCGTCGTCGACGCCGGCAACGGCATGGGCGGCCACACCGTGCCCACCGTGCTGGCCGAGCTGCCGGTCGAACTGGACGCGATGTACTTCCAGCTGGACGGCACCTTCCCCAACCACGAGGCCAACCCGCTCGATCCGAAGAACATCGTCGATCTGCGGCACCGGGTGCTCCAGACCGGGGCCGACATCGGCCTGGCCTTCGACGGCGACGCCGACCGCTGCTTCGTCGTGGACGAGCGGGGCGAGCCCGTCCCGCCGTCCGCGATCACCGCGCTGGTGGCCTCCCGCGAGCTGGCCAAGGCTCCGGGCGCCACAGTGATCCACAACCTGATCACCTCCCGGGCGGTCCCCGAGGTCGTCAGGGAGAGCGGCGGCGCACCCGTGCGCACCCGCGTCGGCCACTCGTTCATCAAGGCGGAGATGGCTCGCACCGGTGCCATCTTCGGTGGCGAGCACTCGGCCCACTACTACTTCCGCGACTTCTGGAACGCCGACACCGGCATGCTCGCCGCCCTGCACGTCCTGGCCGCACTCGGCGGGCAGGAGGGAACGCTCTCCCAACTCGTCGCCCGCTACGACCGCTACCCCTCCTCCGGAGAGATCAACAGCACCGTCGAGGACCAGTTCAACCGCACCAACGCGGTAAAGGCCGTCTTCGCGGGCAGCGAGGGCGTCACCATCGACGAGCTGGACGGGCTGTCCGTCACAGGCGTCAACTGGTGGTTCAACCTCCGCCCGTCCAACACGGAACCGCTGCTCCGTCTGAACGTGGAAGCCTGCGACACGGAGACGGTCGAACGCATCAGGGACGAGGTGCTGGCCATCGTGCGGGCGGAGACCGAACGGGACGCCCAGGCCTGACGGCGCCCCTGGCCCCGTCCCCCGCCCGCGGCGGTACCCTGACGGCACAGCCAGCACAACACAGTCGGCACACCGCCGCCGCGCCCCGCACCTGGAGGAACACATGCCGCTCGAAGCCGGACTCCTGGAGATCCTCGCCTGTCCGGCGTGTCACGCGCCGCTGCGTGAGGAGGGCGACGAGCTGCAGTGCACCCAGGGTGCGGAGTGCGGCCTGGTGTATCCGGTGCGTGACGGGATTCCGGTCCTCCTGGTGGACGAGGCCCGCCGCCCCGCCTGACCCGCAGGCGCCGCTGTCGGACGGTGCCCGCCGGGAGCCCCGTCAAACGACTCTCCCGGACGCTCTGCCGGAGCCTTGTCAGGGTGTCTCTTCGGGACGGCCTCTCCGGCGCCCTTCCGGACGTCCCTCGGGGCGCAGAACCGTTGCGGGAACATCGCGCCCGGGGCCACCGGAGGACGGCACCGGCCGCCATGAGGAACCCGCCGGCCGGGCCGAAGGCCCCACCGGCCGTGCCGGTGAGATCACCGGCCGCACCAACGGACCCCTCGGCCGTGCCACCGGGCCCTGGGCCGCGCCCAAGGAACCACCGGAAAGCAACCGGAAGCCGATCGGAGGCTACGGAAGATGCTCGACGAGACGCTCCTCGACGCACCCGAGGCGCTGGCCCGCGCCGACGTCCGCGGTCTGCTGCGCGGGGTGGCGGAAGCCGGGGCACGCGTCCGTACGGGGGTGCGGCACGCCACCGAGGCGGGCCTGGAGAAGCTCCGCCCGGAGGGCCGTCCCCGCGCGCTCCTGGTCGCCGGCCCCGGGCCTGCTACCGCGTGCGTCGCCGACCTGCTCGGTGCCCTCACAGGAGGCTCCGTACCCGTCACGCGGTTGCGCCCCTCCGGCGCGCACACGTCCGCCGGAGCACTGCGCTGGTCGCTGCCCGGGTGGGCGGGCCCTGTGGACCTTCTGCTGCTCGTCACGCCTGACGGGACGGAACCCGGTCTGACAGCGCTGCTCGAACAGGCCTACCGACGGGGCTGTGCCGTCGTCGCCGTCACGCCGGAGGGCGCCCCGCTGACCGACGCACTGGGCGAGACCCGCGGGTTCGCCGTGCCGCCGGCGCCCGGACCGTACGAGATCTACGCCTCCCCCGACATGCCAGGACGCCCCGTTACCGAGGACACGGACGACCGGTCCCGTGACGCCTCCACCGCAGGCGCGGCGGAACAGGCAGACGGCGAGAGGACCGCAGCGGGAGCCAGCGGCGAGAGTGCCACCGTGGGGGCAGGCGGAAGCGCCGCCCGGCGCGGACACGGCACCCCTGCGGGCGAGGCGGGACGGCCCGTCGGCGCACCCGGAACCTTCTGGGCACTCCTCGCACCGCTGCTGCTGCTCACCGACCGGCTCGGGCTGACCGAGAGCGGCTCCTCCGCACTCGGTGCGCTGGCCGACCGGCTCGACGAGGTCGCCGAGCGCTGCGGTCCCGCCATCGCCCCCTACAGCAACCCGGGCAAGACGCTGGCCGTCGAACTGGCCGGTGCGCTCCCGCTGATGTGGAGCGAGGGCGGTATCGCGGGCGCCGCGGCCCGCCACTGGACGCAGGCCTTCACGGCGCTGCCGGGCAGGCCTGCGCTCCCCGCCGAACTGCCCGAGGCCATGACCGTGCACGGGGCACTGCTGGCAGGCCCGTACGCCTCGGGCCCGGGAGAGGACGACTTCTTCCGCGACCGTGTGGAGGAGCCCGAAACCCTGCGCCCACGCGTCGTACTGCTGCGGGAGGCGCCCCCGGGCGTCGACTCCGCCACCGTCGCGGCCCGCGACCTGGCCTACGCGCACGACACACCGCTCAGCGAACTGGAGCCTGCCGAGGGCAGCAGCCCCCTCCAGGCGGCGGCCGAACTGATCGCCACCGCCGATTTCTGCGCCGTTTACCTCGCGCTCGCCGACACCGACTCCCCTTGGGCGTGAACCGGCCCGGCACCACGCCGTGCCGGTGCGGCGGTACGCCCTTCCAGCCACTGCACGAGTAGGAACGCACACCTCATGGATCGTCTGGAGAACACCGTCAGGCCGTACGCCTGGGGCTCCACCACCGCCCTGCCCGCACTGTTCGGCGAGGCCCCCACCGGGGAGCCCCAGGCCGAGCTGTGGATGGGCGCCCACCCGGGCGCGCCCTCCCGCGTCGCGCGGGGAGCGGGACCGCAGCCGCTGTCCGAGGTGATCGCGGCACAACCGGAGCGCGAACTGGGTGCGCGGACAGTGGAGACGTACGGTCGCCGGCTGCCGTTCCTGCTCAAGCTCCTCGCGGCGGACGCCCCTCTCTCCCTCCAGGTGCACCCCGACAGCGCCCAGGCGGCGGCGGGCCACGCCGACGAGGAGGAGCGCGGAGTGCCTCTGGACGCGCCGCACCGCAACTACAAGGACGCCCACCACAAACCCGAGCTGATCTGCGCACTCACCCCTTTCGAAGGACTGTGCGGCTTCCGACACCCGCATCAGGCGGCGGGACTGCTGGAGAGCCTCGGCGTCGACGGCCTCAAGCCGTACGCCGACATCCTGCGCGCCCACCCGGAGACCGACGCGCTGCGCGAGGTCCTCACCGCCCTGCTGACGGCCGACAAGGACGAGATGGCCGCCACGGTCGCCGCGGCCGCCGAGGCGGCGGCAGGAAGCGCCGAGCACGCCGTCTACGCGGACATCGCCCGGCACTACCCAGGCGATCCGGGCGTCCTCGCCGCCATGCTCCTCAACCACGTGGTCCTGCGCCCGGGGGAGGCACTTTTCCTCGGAGCGGGTGTCCCGCACGCCTACCTCAGCGGACTCGGCGTCGAGATCATGGCCAACTCCGACAACGTGCTGCGCTGCGGCCTGACGCCCAAGCACGTGGACGTGGACGAGCTGCTGCGCATCGTCCGCTTCGAACCGACGGACCCCGGCGTGCTGCGTCCCGAGGCGGACGAGAACACGGGCGAAGAGGTCTACGAAACCCCCGCGGGCGAATTCAGGCTCTCCCGCTTCGTCCTCGTACCAGGAGCCGTCCCGCACGCACTGCACGCGCCCGCCGCCCAGATCCTGCTGTGCACGGAGGGGACGGCGGTGCTGCATGGCACCGAAGGCGCGGGCTCGGACGAGAGTACGGACTCCGGTGAGGGTGCGGGCTCCGGCGGCGGCGCGCCGGCGGGCGGCGCCGACGGGTCCCACGGCGAAGCCGAACTGACCCTCACTCCGGGACGTTCCGCCTACGTGCCCGCCGGGGAGGAGGTACGGATCTCGGGTGACGGTACGCTCTTCCGCGCCACGGTGGCCGTCTGACAGACGCGCCTCGGTGGCCGCCTACATGAGCGGCCGCACCGCAGGAGGAGCTGTCCGTGCGGACGGCCGCATCCGCAGCAGGAAGGACCCGGAAGACGTGAGTGCATCAGGCGGAACGAAAGCGATCGTCGCCGCGCTGGGCGCCAACCTGGCCATCGCCGTCGCCAAGTTCGTGGCGGCGGCCTTCAGCGGCTCTGCCTCGATGCTCGCGGAGGGCGTCCACTCGGTCGCCGACTCGGGCAACCAGGCGCTCCTCCTGCTCGGCGGCAAGAAGGCCAAGAAGGAGGCCAGCGAGGAGCACCCCTTCGGCTACGGCCGCGAGCGGTACATCTACGGCTTCCTGGTCTCCATCGTCCTGTTCACCGTCGGTGGCGTTTTCGCGCTCTACGAGGGCTACGAAAAGGTCGCGCACCCACACGATGTCGAGCACTGGTACTGGCCGGTGGGCGTCCTGCTCTTCGCCATCATCGCGGAATCGTTCTCCTTCCGCACCGCCATCAAGGAGTCCAACCAGCTCCGAGGGAAGCTCAGCTGGAGCCAGTTCGTACGGCGCGCCAAGGCACCCGAACTGCCCGTCGTCCTGCTGGAGGACTTCGGCGCCCTCATCGGCCTCGTCCTCGCCCTCGGCGGCGTCGGCCTCGCGCTGCTGACCGGCAACGGCGTGTGGGACGGCGTCGGCACCATGTGCATCGGTGCGCTCCTCGTCGTCATCGCGCTGGTACTGGCCGTGGAGACCAAATCGCTGCTGCTGGGCGAGTCCGCTGACCCCGCCGAACGCGAGAAGATCCGCGCGGCCGTCGTCGACGGAGACACCGTCACCCGCGTCATCCACATGCGCACCCTGCACCTCGGCCCCGAAGAGCTTCTGGTCGCCGCCAAGGTCGCCGTGCAGCACGACGACACGGCCGTCGAGGTCGCTCACGCCATCGACGCGGCCGAACAGCGCATCCGCGAGGCCGTACCCATCGCCCGTGTCATCTACCTGGAGCCGGACATCTACCGCGCCACGGGTACGGAGCTGACCACGGCGACCGAACCGTCCGACGCCGGGAGCCCGGGCGCCTGAGACTCCTCCAGGAGCCCGCCCAGGGCCGGACGCGACCCGAGGGCCCGCTCCGCACACGCGGAGCGGGCCTCGTCGCCTCTCAAGGGGGTTCACGGGCTCACGGCGTCATGAGCCCATGAGCTCTTCGGCCGGGATCACCCGATCTCGGCGAGTGTCCGCAACACGGCCTCCTTGTCGGGCGCCGCCGACAACCGCTCCCGGAAGGCCGGATCCATCAACGCGCGGGACAGCAACGCGAGAATCCGCAGGTGCTCGTCGCCCGCCGCCTCCTCCGGCACGGCGATCATGAAAACGAGCCGTGCCTTCGACCCGTCGAATGAGCCCCATTCGACTCCCTCCGTCGACCGCGCGAACCCGACGACCGGCGCGGACACCGCCTCCGTCTTGGCATGCGGAATGGCGATCTCCTCACCCAGCCCCGTCGTGCCCTGCTCCTCCCGGGCGAGAACCGCCCGCACCAGCGCCTCACCGTCGACGACCTTGCCGCTGCGTCCCAACAGCGCCGCCATCTCCCGGATACCGTCCTCCTTCTCCCCGGCGGCCAACTGCTCCGCGACGGTCGACGCGGTCAGATAACCGGAGAGCACCTGCGGCTGCGAACCGCGCCCGTCGGGGCCCGGCAGCCCCGAAGTCCCTTGCTGCCGCGCACCGGAGACCTGGGTCCCGACGCTGCCTACTGGCGCGGGCGCGCTCTCCCCGGAGGGCGCGTTTTCCTCGGTGGGCACGCTCTCGTCGGTGGACGCGCTCTCTTCCCGGGAGTCCGCGTCGGGCGCTTCCGCTTCGGCCGGCTCCGTACGGTCGGTGGACTCCGACCCATCGGTGAGCTCCGACCCCCCGGTGGGCTCCGGACCGTCGGCGGACCCGGCGCGCTCTGCCGGGGTGGAGCGCTCGACCTCGGCGCTCCGCCCCTCGCGGCGGGCGCCGAGCGCCGCCAGACCGACCGTCGTGGCCGTCGTCACGGCCGCACCGACGACGATGGCCAGGAAGAACATCGTGATGCCGTCGACCGCGCCGAGCACGGCCACGATGGGCCCGCCGTGCGGCACGCTGTCACCGACCGACGCCAGACCGGCGACACCGCCCGCCACGGCGCCACCGAGCATGTTGGCCGGGATGACCCGGGCGGGCCGCGCGGCCGCGAACGGAATGGCTCCCTCCGTGATGCCGAAGAAGCCCATGAACAGGGCGGCCAGACCGGTCTCCCGCTCCTGATCCGAGTACAGCTTGCGCCGCACCAGGGTTGCCAGACCCTGGCCCAGCGGCGGCACCGGGATGGCCACCGCACACATGCCCATCACTTCGGGGCTCTTGGAGACCAGGCCGGTGCCGAAGAGGAACGCCGTCTTGTTGACGGGACCGCCCATGTCGAACGCGATCATCAGTCCGAGCACCACGCCCAGCAGCGCGGCGCTGGTGCCGGTCATGCTGCCGAGGAAGTCGGTGAGGTTCTCGAAGACCCACGAGATCGGCTTACCGATGACGTAGATGAAGAACAGTCCGAGCGCCGACGTCGACACGATCGGGATCACGATGATCGGCATGATCGGCCGGACGAAGCGCGAGACCGGCACGAGTTTGATCCAGCGCACCAGGTAGCCGGCGAGGAACCCGGTCACGATCGCTCCGATGAAGCCCGCGCCCGACTCGGAGTCGTACAGCTCACCCGTGTTGGCGATCCAGCCTCCGATCATCCCGGGTACCAGCGCAGGACGGTCCGCGATCGCGTAGGCGATGTAGCCGGAGAGGATCGGCACCATCAGCGTGAACCCGATGGTGCCGATGTCGTTGAGGTGCTTCCAGAAGCTGCCGTCCGGAATCACCAGCCCGCCATCGGCCTGCGGGTGGCCGCCGAGAGCGAGCGACACGGCGATCAGCAGCCCGCCGACGACGACGAACGGGATCATGTACGACACGCCGTTCATCAGCGCTTTGTAGCCGACGCTGCGCTCCCGGCTCTTCGCTCCGGCGGGCCCCGGCGCCGCCCCTGCGGACCCGGAGCCGTGGGGACCCCCACGACCGCCACCGGCACCCGAGCCCGGACCCGAACCCGTGCCACCGCGCCCGTGCCCGCTGCCGTCGCGGCCGGCTGGGCCGCCGCCCTCGCCCTCTTGGGCGCCGCCCTCCCCGGCGGTGGCGGCGACGGGTATCCCTTCTTGGTGCACAGGGGCGTGGCGTACGCGGTCGATGAGGCCGTCCGGGTCGCTGACGCCGTCCGCCACCCCGGCGAGCAGCACCCGCTTGCCGGCGAACCGACTGAGGTCCACGTCCTTGTCGGCGGCGACGATGATGCCGTCGGCGGAGTTGACATCGTTGTCGGACAGTACGTTCTCAGCCCCGATGGAGCCCTGTGTCTCCACCTTCATGGTGATCCCACGGGCTTCGGCCGCTTTGGTCAGTTTTTCCGCCGCCATGTACGTGTGCGCGATACCGGTGGGACACGCGGTCACGGCCAGCAGTTTCCGCCCCGGCTCGGACGGCGGCGACGCTCCGTCGCGTGGATCGACAGGACTGGTCACGTGGAACTCCTAGATCAGCCGGTATGTGGAGGGTGGTTCTTACGCCGTAGCAGTCGCAGTTACGGCCGCGACCGGAACGCTCCCAGCTCGCGCGGCCTCGGCCCAGCCGCTCATCTCCGCAGCCCGGTCGCACGCTCTGCCCCGAGCCGAGCCCCACGCCCGGCCGCGTCCCGCCGCACTCACGAGGCGTCACGCAGGACCACGAGGCGCCCCGGGGCCACGGGCCGACAGCCGCGCCGCGGTCGCGCGCGCGGCGGTCCGGACGAGCCGCGGACGCGTACGCGCGTACGCCGGACGTGCCGTAGCGCAGACGCTCTCACGTTGCCGGCGCCCGAATGATGCTCGAACAGCGCCCGAACAGCGCCCGGACGGTGCTCGACGGCCGACGCGGTCGCACCCGCGGTCGCACAGGTCGCAGAGTGCACAGAACCAGCCGGACCGACAAGAACGCAAGCGGCCGAAAACCGACCCCGAGCCGTACTTGCTGTCGACGGCGCCGATCCGGTCCCCTGGACAGGCGGTGTAAATTCGTAGGGTCAGACGTCGCTGCTGATGGCGGTCGGGAGAGCCCGCACGCGGGCCACCGAGGGAGAGAGGGCCTCCGACGGACTGAGCTGCGAGCAGGGGACGAGTGTGTCCGGTGACGACAGCGCGCACCGCGCCGTCGGCGCCACCGCCGTCCCGCGCCGCAGCACGGACCAGTCAGCCCCATATCTCGACATCGAGGAGCAGCTCGCACATGACGACGACCTCCACGACCGGCCAGGACTTCAAGGTCGCGGACCTCTCGCTGGCCTCTTTCGGCCGCAAGGAGATCACGCTGGCCGAGCATGAGATGCCCGGCCTGATGGCGATCCGCAGGGAGTACGCGGCGGACAAGCCGCTCGCCGGCGCCCGCGTCACCGGCTCCCTGCACATGACCGTACAGACGGCCGTGCTCATCGAAACCCTCGTCGCCCTCGGCGCGGAGGTCCGCTGGGCCTCCTGCAACATCTTCTCCACCCAGGACCACGCGGCCGCCGCGATCGCCGTCGGCCCCGAGGGCACCGCGGACAACCCGCAGGGCATCCCGGTCTTCGCCTGGAAGGGCGAGACCCTGGAGGAGTACTGGTGGTGCACCGAGCAGGCCCTCACCTGGCCGAACACGCCCACCGGCGGCCCGAACATGATCCTCGACGACGGTGGTGACGCCACCCTCCTCGTGCACAAGGGCGTCGAGTACGAGAAGGCCGGCGCGGCCCCCTCCGTCGACACCGCGGAGAACGACGAGCACCGCGTCATCCTGCAGCTTCTCAACCGGACCCTGTCCGAGAACGCGCAGAAGTGGACGCAGCTCGCCTCCGAGATCCGCGGCGTCACCGAGGAGACCACCACCGGTGTCCACCGCCTCTACGAGATGCAGCAGGCCGGCTCGCTGCTCTTCCCGGCGATCAACGTCAACGACTCCGTCACGAAGTCGAAGTTCGACAACAAGTACGGCTGCCGCCACTCCCTCGTCGACGGCATCAACCGCGCCACCGACGTCCTCATCGGCGGCAAGGTCGCTCTCGTGTGCGGTTACGGCGACGTCGGCAAGGGCTGCGCCGAGTCCCTGCGAGGCCAGGGTGCCCGGGTCCTGATCACCGAGGTCGACCCGATCTGCGCCCTGCAGGCGGCGATGGACGGCTACCAGGTGGTGACCCTGGACGACGCGGTCGAGACCGCCGACATCTTCGTCACCACCACGGGCAACAAGGACATCATCATGGCCTCGGACATGGCCAAGATGAAGCACCAGGCCATCGTCGGCAACATCGGCCACTTCGACAACGAGATCGACATGGCCGGTCTCGCCGCCATCGACGGCATCGTCAAGGACGAGGTCAAGCCGCAGGTCCACACCTGGACCTGGCCGGACGGCAAGATCCTCATCGTCCTGTCCGAGGGCCGGCTGCTGAATCTGGGCAACGCCACGGGACACCCGTCCTTCGTGATGTCCAACAGCTTCGCGAACCAGACGATCGCCCAGATCGAGCTGTTCACCAAGCCCGAGTCGTACCCGACCGACGTCTACGTCCTGCCCAAGCACCTCGACGAGAAGGTCGCGCGTCTCCACCTCGACGCGCTCGGCGTCAAGCTGACCACGCTCCGCCCGGAGCAGGCCGCCTACATCGGCGTCCCGGTCGAGGGCCCGTACAAGCCGGACCACTACCGCTACTGACCCGACCCACCGGCCTGGCACGGTGTGCCGGGCCAGGCCGGTGCCGGCATCCGGCGCCCCGCCGCACCTCGGTGCGGCGGGGCGCAGCGGGTTTCCAGGCCCGTGTTCGGGAAGGGCGCCCCTGAGTGCTCCGGAGTCGGAGAGGTGTCAGGGGTGGCCGCGGGAAAGGCCGAGGCGAAGCCGCCTACCCTGGGCGAGCGAGGAGGCACCCGGGTGTCGGCCCTCCTCCACGTCACCGGGCGAAGAACCGCCCCGTCACCGCACCGACCCTGGAAACCGCCCATGCCCCGCGGCTGCTATTCGCTCCACGATCCGCACGACCACTCCTTTCTCGGCGAAGAACACTTCCACTGCGCCACCGGCCCCTCCGGCTGGCGCTACGTCTCGCAACGCACCAGCCCCACCGGCGAGCACGCGGGCTCTGTCGACCTCACCCTCGACGAACTCGGCCGTCCCCTCCGCCTCGAACTGCACGCGGCCGGCTGGCAGGTCCGCGGAGCGGCACTGGACGGCGTCACCTGGGTGCGCTCCGACCCGGCCGGTGAGCGAGCCCAAGAGGGCAACGCCGCCGCGCACTCCTTCACCGGGGCTTCCCCCGCATTCCTCATCGCGACGTCCCGACTGCTGCGGCCGGCCCCCGGCGACCGGGCCACCCGCGTACGTCTCGTCGCGTTCACACCCCCCGTCCTCGCACCTCGCACTCTCGACCAGTCCTGGGCACTGGAGAACAGCGAAGCACACGCCACTGACAACGCCCCCCTCATCGTGGAGAACTACCAGGTCAACGACCTGGAGACAGGGGAGCAGCACGCCGTGCACCTCGCCGGTGACGTGGTGCTCGCGGCGCCCGGCATCGAGCTGGAGGACCTCGAATCGCCGCCGTCCACCTTCCCGGCGCCACCGTCTTAGACGTACGCGGTGCCATCGCCGTGGACGTATGCGGTGCCATCGCCGTGGACGGCACGTGGCGGTGACACCGTGGCGGACGCGTGTGGGGCCGCCCCAGGCGCGGGGCCGCCTCAGCGGAAGATCCTCGCGGCACCGCGAACCGGTGAACCGCGAGCACGAAGTTGAAGGGATCGAAGGCGCGGACGCGTCCGCGGACGTGCACCGCGGGCTCCGGCTGAGGTGGCAGGCGCCTCTCGCCGGGGTCCCGGCTACGTGGGCGGGACGAACCCGGTGCCCCGACGCGTCGTCGGCCCTTCACCGTGGTCGGTCGAGGGCGCATCCGTGCTGCCGCGTCGGTGGTCCGAGCCGTCCGCGCGCGACGCACTGTCCGAACCGTCCACAGGGTTCGAGGCGTGCACGTGGCCGGGGCTGTCCACCTGAGAAGACCGCGGAGCGACCGGGCCGTCCGAGGAAGCGGGGAGCCGCGAGGCCGCCGCACCCCCAGCGGCCGCACGCGTGCCGGACGGCGGGGGGAAGGACCGTTCTTCCTCTCGTCGACGGCGCTCGGCCACCACGCCGGCCAGATAGACAGCGGCCGACATCCCCTGCGGAGCCGGCGCACCGGTCCAAGCAGTGACGTCGTCCGCCAGCCGCTCGGACAGCGAACGGCTCACGGCGGGATCCAGCTGGGCGGCCCGCATCAGGTACTGCCGTACAGAGAGCCACAGCGGATCCGGTACCCGCGACAGGTCGAGCGCAGCGAACTCCCCGGCGAGCCACGCCGGTGGAGGCGGCACGGACACACCCTTTGGTACAGGCACCCGTTCGCGCACCACCAGCGTTCCCCCGAAGACGTCGCCGAGACGCCGTCCCCGTACGGACACAAGGGAGGCCGTACAGGCGACGAGACCGAACAGCAACTGGATCTCCACCACACCGATCGCCCCACGCACCAGCGCGTGCCGGAAGCGGATCGGCCCACCGTCTTCCCGTACGACCCGGAGGCCGGCGGCGAGCTTCCCCACGGACCGGCCATGCGTCAGCGTCTCGACGGCGATCGGCACCCCGACCAGGATCAGCAGAAAAAGCGCCACCTGTACGGCCGCGAAAGCCGCCGCGTCGAGTGACGCCGTGGCCACGGACAAAGCCAGCGTCAGCGCCAGATAGATGACCCATGCCAGCAGCAGGTCCAGACAGACGGCCAGTGCTCTGCTCGGCAGCCGGGCAGAGCGCAACCCCAGCACGACCGCGTCCCCCGTGATCAACTCACTCACCGCGCACCACCCTCGCTCCCTCCGCGCCGCGTGTGACCCGTGCCGCCCAGTCTCCCAGTACGACGATCCACCTGGCGTTCTGCCAAGCTCTCCTCATGGACCTGGATGTGTTCGTCTCGGCCCACCATGCCGACTGGGAACGCCTGGACGAGCTGCTGCGCCGTCACCGCCGCCTGACCGGCCCGGAGACGGATGAACTCGTCACGCTCTACCAGCGTGCCGCCACGCACCTCTCGCAGATCCGGTCGAGTGCGCCGGACCCCGCCGTCACCGACCGGCTCACCCAGCTCGTGGCCCGAGCCAGGAGCGCGGTCACAGGAGCACGCACGGCCGGCTGGCGCGACGCCGCACACTTCTTCGCCGCGGGTTTTCCCGCAGCGGTCTACAGGTCCCGCAACTGGTGGGTGCCGACCGCCCTGCTGTCCACCGTTCTCGCCGCCCTCATCGCCTGGTGGATCGGCACCCACCCGGAAGTGCGCGCCACCATCGGCGCCCCGGACCAGCTGCGCGAGATGACGCGTCCGGGTGGCCAGTACGAGACGTACTACTCTAGCCACCCGGCGACATCCTTCGCCGCGCAGGTCTGGACGAACAACGCCCAGGCCGCCGCCATCTGTCTCGTCTTCGGCGCGCTCCTCGGGCTGCCGGTGCTCTGGGTCCTCTTCCAGAACGTCGTCAACCTCGGCGTCGGACTGGGTCTCATGGGTTCCGCCGACCGTCTCGACACGTTCCTCGGACTTCTCCTCCCGCATGGCCTGCTGGAGCTGACGGCGGTCTTCGTGGCCGCAGGCACGGGGCTCCGTCTCGGATGGACGGTGATCGATCCGGGTCCACGAAGCCGCGGGACCGCACTGGCGCAGGAGGGCCGTTCGGCCCTCGGCATGGCTATCGGCCTCGCCGCCGTACTCCTCGTCTCGGGGCTGATCGAAGCCTTCGTCACTCCGTCGGGGCTTCCCACGTGGGCGCGCGTCCTGATCGGCGTGCTCGCCGAACTCGCCTTCCTCGGCTACGTGTACGTGGTGGGCCGTCGAGCGGCGAGGAGCGGCGAGACGGGCGACATCGCGGCATCGGACCGCCCGGCGGAGCTGCCGACTGCCGCGTGATGTGCGTGGGACACCGGGGACCTGCTACTGTCCTGTCCGCCCCGGAAAAGCCGTTGCAGCGGCCCACTGTGGGCACTAGATTCGAACGGTTGCCCAGAGTTGGACAGACTCGGCAGCAACAGTTAGATTCTTCCTCGCCTCGAACCGAGAAATCCGGTCCCGGAATTCTTGTGGGAGAAGCACTCCGAAACCCCGGTCAGAATCCATCTGATAGAGTCGGAGACACCGAAAGGGCAAACGTCCGGAGAAACCCGTGAGACGGTTTTGAAGGAAGCGTCCGTTCCTTGAGAACTCAACAGCGTGCCAAAAGTCAACGCCAGATATGTTGATACCCCGACC
>NZ_QOIN01000054.1 GCF_003323715.1 Streptomyces diacarni | reverse complement strand
GCCCCGCAGCGAAGCGGGCAGCAGCGGTCGGACGAACTCCCACTCGGCATCGGACAGCTCATGGCGACGTATCACCCGACCATGATCCACTACCCAAGATCCATTGAAGACACCCCCTAGGAAGTCGGCCGCGGTGAGCGTGACGCCGCTCAGGACGCGCACGGCGAGGACGAGGCAGCCGTCGGGCTCTGCTGTGTCGGCTTCGCCGGTGGGCTCGCAGTCGTCGGAGGCGTCGAAACCGACGGCGGTGAGGGAGGTGACGATGGGGTGGGTGATGTCCACGCCGCCTGAGGGACCCTCGAAGTAGCCACCGGACAGATCGAGTCGGCCGAGGACGGCGCCGTCGTGGGCGAGCGTGGCCGTCTTCGTGTCGGGGTCGCGGTAGGCGCCGAGTGCGGTGCGGCGGTCGGCGGCGAGGGCGCGCAGAAGCTCGTCGTCGAAGCCGATCCAGCTCTCGCATTCGACGGTGAGCGTCCAGCCGCCGGGCAGGTCGCGGCCAAGAACGAACGCGCCTCTGTCCTGGCGCTCTTGGAGGAGGTGCGCGACCTGGCCCGGGCCCTCGGAATAAGGGACCGGGTCGGCGACACCTATGAGGTGGAGAGTCTCGGTGAGCGGGCAGGGTGCGAGGGTCACGCACCAGCCTTCGCCGAACATTTCGTCCAGGTCCACGGTGTGAGGCCTCCCGTCTGCGGTTCGTTGGCCGGTGATGTGAGCCCGCAAGGGATTCTCCTGGAAGGAATACCACGGCCTGCTCGCGCGGGCTCACATGGGTGCGCAGGCGCGGGGCTTCCCCGTCGTGCTCGTAGGGCAGTCAGCCCAGGCCGCGCCCCGCTCCGCCCACGCCAACCGCTACAGCGCCACATTCCGGCGCTGCGTGACGTGACGCCATACGCGTTCCCGGGCCCGGATGTCGTAGGAGGACGGCTCTTCCCAGGGCCCGTCGGAGTGGTGGCCCTCTTCCCCTGCGGCCTCGCGGCCGCTTCTTCGCCGCCATACCTCTCGCCTGTTCTGGGCCGGGACTCCGCAGCCTGCGGCCTACCCCTGAGCAACGCGGACTGTGGAGTTCTGCCAGTACCCACCAAGCGTCAGGGGGAGTCAGTCCGGGACGCGTGCGCGAGTGTCGGCATGTGAGATGGCCAAGTGGTACGAACCAATATCCCGAACGAGGTTGGTAGTTCCTGCGCAAGGCTCTTGACTGGCCGAATTGGAGCGGACCAAAATCGGCCGCCTGCCTTCTCGCCGCCCAGGAGAAACTGTGCACATCGCTTTGTTGCCTCTCGACGAGCGTCCCGTCAACACGCGTCTGCCTCAACTGGTGGGGGCTCTCGCGGGGGCCCACGTCCACCTGCCACCGGCCGGGGACCTCAGCCGCAAGAAGCACCCCGCCGCGACCAGTGCTCTCGTTCGATGGCTGGAGGCCGCCGTCGACGGCCGGACCCCGCTGGACGCCCTCGTCGTCTCGCTCGACATGCTCGGATACGGAGGCCTGATCGCCTCACGCACGACGCAGGAATCCGCCGCGGCCGTGCTGGAGCGCTGGGAAGTGCTCCGGCACATCCGTCAGGTCTCACCCGGGAGCGCCGTCCACGCCGTCTCCCTTGTCACCCGCGCGCCCAACTCCTACAACCGTGACGAGGAACCGGACTACTGGGCGGACATCGGTGCGGACCTGCACCGCTACGGGGCAGCCCTGCACCGCGCCTACCTCGAGGAGCCGCCCGCCGGCGAGTCCGTCGACGCCTTCCGGGAGCGCCTGCCCGCAGCGCACGTGGCCGACTTCAGCAGGCGGCGCCTCCGCAACCACACCGTGAACCTCGGCGCGCTCTCCCTCGCCGCCGACGGCGTCCTCGACACTCTCCTGGTCACGGCCGACGACACCGCGGAGCGTTCGGCGGGAAGTCTCGAACAGCACTGGCTCGCCCACTGGAAACAGACGGCCCTCCCGGCCGCGTCCGGGGTCTCGATGCACCCCGGTGCCGACGAGGTGGGTGCGGTCCTGGTGGCGAGGGCGGTGTTGGCGCGGCTGCGCTCGGAGCCGCTGCCCGTCGCCGTCACGTGCGGTGTCGAGCACGGCCTGGAGCGAGTGGCCCCGTACGAGAACCTTCCGATCGGCCAGGGCGCGCGAGGCCACGTACGCGGCATCGGAGGCCGAAAGGTGCCGGTCGAGGACGCCGAACTGATCGTGGTCGTGCACCCGCCCGACCCGGCCGGCGGTGACTGGGCCCACCAGCATCCGATGGTCCGCGACCCCGAGCACGCCGAAGTGCGCGCCACCGCCGAGACGGTGGCCGGCCACGTCCGGGCCGGTACCCCCGTCGTGGTGGCCGACTGCGCCTACCCCAACGGGTCCGATCCCGCGCTGGTGTCCGCCCTCGCCCGCCGGGTGCCGCTCACCAGCCTCGCCGGGTACGCAGGATGGAACACCGCGGGCAACACCGTGGGCAGCGCCCTCGCGCACGGAGCGGTCCACACGGCCGCCCGCGAACGCGGCGTGGCGGACACCGCCGCACATCATCGTCTGCTCCTGCACCGCCTCGTGGAGGACTGCGCCTACATGACCGACATCCGGGGCGCGGCACTCGCACGGTTCACCGACCAGGTGCGGCACAGCACACTGCCAGAGGGGAAGGCCGAGACGGTCCGTGCGTGGATCGCCGAGCAACTGGCCTCCGCGGCAGACCGGTTCCCCGGCTTCGAGGGGTGGGCCGTCGCGCCCCGCTCCCTGCTGCTGCCGTGGGACCGCACCTTCGAGATCGACTTCGAACTGCTCCGCCCCCAGGAAAGATGAGATCGGTATGCGCCCGCCGCACAACCTGCTCCGCCGTCTTCTTCTGCCCGTACTCCTGTGCTGCGCCCTCCTCACCGGCTGCGGCGTGGCAGCCCCGGACGTCCCCTTGGACCAGCCGGGCCGCGAGCCGGTGACGATCACCGTGTGGAGCGCCTACAGCGGCCGGGAACTCGACGTCTTCAACGAGGTCCTGCGACGCTTCGAGCAGGACCACCCTTGGATCACCGTGCGCAGCGTCGGTTCGCAGAACAACGACCGCATGGTGGCCGCCCTCCGCGGTGGCCCCGCCCCCGATGTGCAGTGGGCGCCGCAGAGCGATCTGGCCGGTGTGTACTGTCCCAGCGGTGGATGGCGCGACCTGTCGCACTACATCGAACGCGACGGCCTCGATCCCGGGGTGTTCGTTCCCGCAGCGTGGAAAGCCACCTCCGCGGGCGGCAAGCGATGTGCTCTGCCGGTGCTGGGAGACATCTACGGCCTCTACTACAACAAGAAGAAGCTCGCCGAGGCAGGTTTCACCGAGCCGCCCCGCACCATGAGCCAACTCGACGCCTACGCCCGCAAGCTGACCCGACGCGACGGGCAGGGTGACATCCGCGTCGCCGGGTACGCGCCACTGACCCTCTTCTACGCCAACCGCCCCGCATACGAGGCCCAGTTGTGGGGCGCCGAGTGGTTCAGGAAGGACGGTGACTCCGCGGTCTCCACCGATCCCGACTGGCGCCGGCTGCTGGCCTGGCGCAAGAAGCTCATCGACTGGTACGGCTACGACAAGCTGCGCGCCTTCACCGCGGGAGCAGGCGCCCAGTACAGTGCCTCGAACGCCTTCCAGACGGGGCAACTGGCCATGATGCTGGACGGGGAGTTCCGCACGGCCTTCGTCGAGAACGAGGCGAAGGAACTCGACTACGGCACAGCGCCCTTCCCCGCTCCTGACGACCACCCCCAGCAGTACGGCGCGGGCGCCTGGACCGTGCATCTTGCCGGAGTGACGCACCGCAGCGCCCACCCGGACGCGGCATGGCGTCTGGTCAAATGGCTCGCCACCAGCCCGAAAGCGCAGGTCGCCCTCGCCGAAGGGCTGCACAACGTTCCCACGACGAAGGCGGCTTTGCGGTCACCGAAACTGGCGGCGATACCGCACTTCAAGCCGTTCCTCGACATGGCCGCCGACCCGCACAGCAAGGTGCCGCCCAGCACACCTGCCGGAGTCAGCTACCAGGACTCGATGGCCGCGTTCTTCCAGCAGTGGGAATCCGGCGAAGTCCAAGACGCGGGAAAGGGCCTGGCCGAGCAGGCACGCAAGATCGACAGCTTCCTTGACCAGGTCACCATCGGGATGGAGCGCCGATGACGACACTCCCTCTGCGCCCCCGGAACCGGACGACCGCGTCGACGAGGAGCGCCGGCCGATCGAAACGTGTCAACTGGGCCGTCGTCGGCCTCATGGCCCCCTGGGCCCTCGGCTTCACCGTCTTCTTCGCCTACCCTCTGCTCGCCAATGTCTACCTCTCCCTGACGCGCTACGACCTCATCTCCCCGGCCACGTACATCGGCCTGGACAACTGGGCGTTCCTCCTCCACGACGAGGCCCTTCTCACCGGAGTCCGCAACAGTGCGTGGATCCTGCTGATCGGTGTCCCCGTCAAGCTGGTGTTCGCCTTCTTCGTCGCGCTGCTCATCTCCCGGGCGAGGCGGGGCGCCGGGCTGCTGCGCACCGTCTTCTACCTTCCGCACCTCATGCCGCTGGTGGCCGCGGCCCTCGCCTTCGTCGTGCTGCTCAACCCGTCGTCGGGCCCGGTCAACACGCTCCTCTCGTCCGTGGGCATCGACGGCCCCCTGTGGTTCGACGACCCGCGGTGGGCCAAGCCGTCCTTGCTGATGCTCGACTCCTGGATGGTGGGCAACCTGATGGTCATCTTCCTGGCGGCGGTGCTCGACGTGCCGCAGCAGCTCTACGAGGCGGCCGACCTGGACGGCGCGGGCAAGCTGCGCAAGCTGTGGCACGTGACCCTGCCCGCCGTCCGCCCGGTCCTCGTCTTCGCGGCCGTCACAGCCGCCATCGACGCGCTGCAGTACTTCACACAGGCGTACGTCGTGGCGACCTCACTCTCCGGAGGCGCCACCACCGGGGCCGAGTCACTGGGATACCCGAACGACTCCACGCTGTTCTTCCCCGTCCTGCTGTACAAGCAGGGGTTCCGCTACTTCAACATGGGCTACGCCTCGGTGCTGGCACTTCTGTTGTTCGCGGTGTCCTTCTGCGTCGCATTCGTCATGCTCCGGCGGGCCAGCCGCTGGGCCTCGGACATGTGAGGAGCCGGCCGATGTCCGTACTCGCCCCTTCCCGCCGCCCCACCGCCGTCGCCCCCGAAACCCGGCCGCGGAAGCTGCGCGGCCGCGGTCGCCGCCGACGTTGGCTGGAGAGCGTGGCGGAACGCTCGCTGCTGATCGCGCTGGCCTTCATCGTGCTGATGCCGTTCGTCCTCATCCTGCTCACCTCGCTGATGACCAACGCCCAGACGCTCTCGCCCCACCTGTGGCCCGAGGACTTCCAGTGGCACAACTTCACTGACGTCTTCGCCCGCATCCCCCTGGCGCGGTACGCCGCAAACACCTTCCTGTACGCGGGGCTCGGCACCGTGGGCACGTTGCTCTCCAGCGTCCCGGCCGCGTACGCCATGGCCAAGCTGCGATGGCGGGGACGTCACGTGTGGCTGCTGCTGACCGTCGCCGTCATGATGCTGCCGGCTCAGGTCACGCTCGTACCGCTGTACTCCATGTGGGCCTCCCTCGGCCTGGTGGGCACACTGGCGCCGCTGATCGTGCCCTTCTTCTTCGGCCACGCGTTCTCCATCTTCCTGCTGCGCCAGTTCTTCCTCACCATCCCCCAGGAGTACCTGGAAGCGGCACGCATCGACGGCTGCGGGGAACTGCGCACACTGCTGCGCGTGGTGCTTCCGCTCACCCGCCCCGCGCTCGCGGCGGTCGCCGTCTTCCAGTTCACCTTCTGCTGGAACGACTTCATGGGCCCCCTGCTGTACGTCGGCAACAACGACAGCAACTGGACCATCCCCGTGGGCCTGGCCCAGTTCCGCTCCACCTACCAAGTCGAATGGAACATGACCATGGCCGCGTCCCTCCTGGCCGCTGTCCCGGTGGTCGTGCTGTTCTTCTTCGCCCAGAAGACCTTTGTACGGGGCATCGCGCTGACCGGAGTCAAAGGATGACGCCCGCACCCGGCGGCCCCCCGGAGAGGACGGACGAGCGCCAGCCGGTCGGCGAGTACGGCCGGCTGCCCAAACACGAGACATTGCGGCGGCGGCTGAGGAGGGAGATCGGCCACCGCGAACCCCACTCCCTGCTCCCGACGGAGAGGGAACTGGCCGTGCGGTACCAGGTCAGCCGCTCCACCGTCCGCCAGGCCCTCGACGCACTGGCGGAGGCGGGAGCCGTCTACCGGGTGCACGGCGCCGGCACCTTCGTCGCGGCACCCACCATCTCCAAGTCGCACCTGCTCACCTCCTTCACCGAGGACATGCAGGCCCGGGGCCTGCAAGCCGGCACCCGCATCCTGGCCTTCGACGAGACGGAGGCAGGCCGCAGGACGGCCGAGGATCTCGGTACGGAACCGACGGAGAAGGTCACCCGGCTCGTCCGGCTGCGGACGGCCGACGCGCGCCCCATGTGCCTGGAGACAGCACACCTGCGCAGCGCGCGCGTCCCCGGGCTGCTTGCCCGCGACGACCTCGACGGGTCGCTCTACCGCATCCTCGAACGCGAATACGGGCTCCACCTGGTGCGCGCTGAACAAGCATGGACCGCCGTCACCCTGGACGAGCGCAGCGCCGCGCTCCTGGGCGTCCCCTCCGGCTCCGCGGCCTTTCACGTACGCAGGGTCGGGATGGACGAGCGGGACCGGCCCCAGGAAGCCACGACGAGCCTGTACCGCGCCGATCGCTACGACGTCCGCCTGACCGTCCGTCGAACCTACCCCCGAGACCGGAGCGGCCCTCCGCGGAGACCGCACGTATGAGGTGACCTGCCCCGTTTGTGGGAGGTGCTCCGCACAAGGACGAACTGAGGAGCCGGCGAAGGCCGACTGAGCTCAGGGCGACGGACTCGGCCGCTGACGCGGAGTGCATTCGGGATTCATTTCGGCATTACGCACAAGCTAGCTCGCGGCGGATCTCCGCTGTCACCGTAAAGGCGGTGCGCCTCGTTGCTGGGCCCCAATCGTCGATGCAATTCTTTCTGTATCCCACTACTTTGAAATTGGCAAAGAAGCTCGAGCAGCCTACTCTTCTCGCGCTATCGGTGAAGTCTCCGATCGTGACAGCGTTCTCGCTTGCCCTGATGCAGTCTCCGACCTTCGCGGAGAACGGGTCCGGGTCGATCGAGAAATACGCGAGTAGCTGCCACGTGGCGGCGGCTACCACCAGCAGCACAGCTGCCAGGTACGCGGAAGAGACGAGGGCGAGACGCAGCGGACGAGACATCGGGCGCCGCGGGACCGGTTCCCCCGGCTTGCCTATAGCCGCGATCACGCTCTTGGCCCGCGCCGTCTTACCCGCGGGGCGGTGCACAGCCAACAGCGTCCCGCTGGCCGGCGAGGTGATCACCGTGTCGCCCCGGACCGACGAGACCTCGAGCAGGGCCTCGCCCTCCGCGATGGCGTCTCCCACCTGCTTGTGCCAGCGGATGACCGTCGTCTTCCGTGCGCCGGCTGTCTCGCCGGGAAGCCACGGCAGGGCTACCGAGGCAGCCCCAGCGGGCGTCTTGTCCTGTGCAGTTGCCCGCATCGACCGGGGAGCCGGAGTGGTGGCTGTGGGCGTACGTTCTTCGACGGTGGCCGGCGAATGAGGGATGGTTTCGGTGGTGAGATCGTTGGTCTCCGTCACCTGCTTGTCGATCATCTCGGTGACTTCGGCCGGAAGGCGCAGGCCGGTGGATCCGGCCAGCGCAGCACACCGGGTCAGGACTTCGGTGACGCTGGGCCGGTCATCCGGGTCTTTCGCGAGTCCCGCGGAGACCAACCCGGCGAGCTGGTCGGGAAGGCCGGAGAGGTCGGGTTCGTCGTGGACGACGCGGTAGACGACGGCTTCGGTCGGGCCGTCTCCGAAGGGGCCTCGCCCGGTGGCGGCGTAGACGAGCACTGCGGCGAGGCAGAAGGTATCGCTGGCCGGCCCGATCTCCCGGCCACGGATCTGCTCGGGAGACATGAAGGCCGGGGTGCCGATCACACCCGTCTGCGTGAGATACGAGCTGACATCGAGCGCTCGGGCGATTCCCAAGTCGATGATGCGGGGCCCGTCGCCGGCGAGGATTATGTTGCCAGGCTTCAGATCACGGTGCAGCACATCGCAGACGTGAATGGCCTTCAGCCCCTCGGCGAGGCCCGCTCCCAGTGCCGCGACGGCGTTGGCGGGCAGCGGGCCGCATTCCACGATCGCTTCACGCAGTGTCGGACCAGAGATGTAGGAGGTGACCAGCCATGGAGGGGTGGCTTCTGTGTCCGCGTCCACCACCTGCGCAGTGTAGAAGCCCCCGACACGTCGAGCGGCTTGCACCTCCCGGGTAAACCGTCGGCGGAACTGCGCATCCTCCGCGAGTTCCGGTCGCACCAGCTTCACTGCGACAACTCGTCCGCCACGAGAGAGCCCCAGGAACACCCGGCCCATCCCACCGCCGCCCAGGCGTGCCAGCAGACGGTATGGCCCGACCGCACGTGGGTCGGCAGGCAGGAGATCTCTCATCGGATGCTGTCCCCCGTTGATACGGCACATGGCTGATACACCAGATGCTCGCAGCAACTCCCCTCGCAGGGAAGCGGAATGCTCTGCCACCCGCCCATACGGACAGCGGCCTTCGGTGGGCCCGAGTGGGCCTCGCCGGCCGACCCGGACTTGTCGAATATCGATATGGTCCTCTACTGTGATCATATCGAAAGTCGATAGGGGGAGACGTGGCTCTGCGGGCTGGCCTTCCTCGGTACGGGGGTCACGCACATGTTCGACGACGGGGATGTCTGCGTGGAGACCGACTTCTGGCAGAACGCCAGACTGGCGGACCGTCTGCCGGAGGACGCGGCAGTGCAGGCGGCCAGCAGCGCCACACGTATGTGCCAAGCGGGCCCTTCCGTGGGGCAGCGCGCTGCCGACCTCGGGGGCGAACTGCCCTGGCTGCTGTTCGGCGCGCTCGCACTCCTGCTGTTCTCCCGTATGCTCAAGGCCGTCTGGCTGCGGGGACCGTTCACCGAGGCGGTGGCGCGACGGCTCTCGGTTCTCGGCTGGTGCGTCACCGTGGGCACGCCGCTGGCCGGCCTCATCGTCGGATGGTCGCACTCCTGGCTCGTCGGGAGCATGGCGCCGATCGTGGGTTCAGGGCCGACGGTCACCGGGCCCATGGTGCTCATCCTCGCCGGGCTCGCAGCGGTGATCATGGGGAAGATCATGCGTGAGGGTGTGCGCATGCGGGAGGACGTCGAAGGGACGATCTGATGGCCGACGAAGAACCTCACGGCATCAGGATCCACCTCGACCATCTTCTCGCCGCGCGCGGCATGACACTGACCGAGCTGTCCGCGCAGGTGGGGATCACCGTCGTCAACCTGTCCGTACTGAAGAACGGGCGGGCCAAGGCCATCCGCTTCTCGACTCTGTCGAGGATCTGCGAGGTCTTGGAGTGCCAGCCGGGTGATCTGATCACCCACGACCCCACCGAGCCGTCCCAGGGGCGACCGGCGTGAGTGGTGACCTGCCCGCGGGCTGCGAAGGGTTCACACCGGGCTGTGGTGCGCTGCGCACCCGCTGGTGCCCGCTACGCCTTGCGGTCGTCGCCGAGGTTCCGCAAAGCCTCCTCGGCCTGCGCTCGAGTGAGGTGGTCCGCGGGGAGGGAACTGCGGGCCGCCTCTGTGTGCAGACCGTCGAGGAGGAAGACGGCCTGACGGCGCCAGGCGTTCGGGGCCGCCTCCGCCGTTGCCCGGGCCGGCAGCGCGTTGGCGGCGAAGGCGAACACCAGGTCCGCGTTGGTGAAGTCGGGGCGGAGGGCGCCGGCCTCGTGGGCCCGCCGGACGATCTGTTGTGCAGCGTCCATCGTGCGGTCGCAGGCGGTCATGAGGCGCTCCGCGCCCGGGTTGCGGCCGCTGATCACGTCGGCGACGGCGGGGTCGGTGGCTTGGAGTGCGCAGAGCATCTCGACGTAGTACGTGAAGCCCTCCCAGACGTCCTCGAAGGCCAGGGCCCGCTGGGTGATCTCTTCCAGGCGCCGCGCCGCGCCGCGCGATCGGTCACCACTTCGTCGATGAGAGCCTCACGGGTACCGAAAAGGTTGTACAGCGTGCCGTGACTCACGCCTGCCCGCCGTGCGATCTCCTCCAGCGGTACCTGCAGGCCGCGCTCCTGGAAGAGCTCGGCGGCCGCTGCCCGCAGCTTCTCCGCGTTCCGTTGCGCGTCGGCTCGCATGTGCTGTTCCTCCCCGGCTCCGGAGCCAGTAGCGCTCCGGCCGGAGCGACGCCGGTTGTGGGGGCCGGCACGCGCAAGCTCCTGGCAGGGTAGGAGGCGACTCCCCAGCCGCCTGCCAGGAGCTTTCTCACGTCCGCACACCGCCTCCAAGCGTTCGCTTGACCGAAAGACCACGCGGGTTGGAACGGCGCGCTCTTGCGGGGGCGGCTGCCCACCGCCACCCGCAAGGCACCATCTGCGTCAGACTTCAGGTGACGGTTCCCCGGCCGCCGGCCGGGCCGGAGAACCGTGTGCTTCGGCCAGTCGGCCGAGTGGACCTCAGATGATGGGGCTCGTGTAGACCTTCGTGGAAGACTGGCTGCCGATGAAGGGCTTGTTGGCGGCCCACAGGTCGGCCCACTGGTATTCCGGCACGTTGAAACTGCACTTCACCCAGCCGCCGGCAGCGCCACGGGAGTTGAAGCACTCGCGGCCCCAGTTCGCCGGAAGCCGCGACTTGAGCGTTCCCGCGACGGAGTCTCCGTTCGCCTTGGTGTCCTTGACGTAGACCGCGTCTCCGTTCGCGACGAAGCACGCCTTCGCGCCGGACGTCGACACGCACGGGGCGCTCGTCGGAGGCGCGCCACTGGGGGTTCCGGTCGTGGCGGCTGCCGCGGTCGCCGTCCCGGCGGTGATGAGTACCGCCGCGGGAACCGCGATCAGCACGCGCCCAAGTCTCTTCATGTGCTCTCCCGTTGTGAGAATTTCTCGTGCCGAGTTGGCTTGTGACATTGAACAACATGTGAGGGCCGTGATCGCCGCGACCCCCGGGGCGCGCAGCGCCCCAGCCGGTGGGAGCGCCGGGCGTGGAGTGGTCCGCCAGAGCCTCCCAAGTCGGGACACGTCCCTCTTGGGCGTTTTTGCCGAGTCGTGGCGTATCGAGTTCATCCACTGATCTCTACTGCGTAACGAAACCCGGTGGATCGCAGACGTGATGCTGCAAACAAACTTCCGTGGTGGGTCAGGTCGGAGGGGCACAATATGAGGCAAACCCCTAGCGTCAAGACTGGCCCATCCCGCATAGCAGGCAAAATAGACGTCTCTTTACTTCGACTCCCGGCGCGTGCTCGCGAGCTGACGCGCTTCCCGACCCTGTTACGGTCCATAGCAGTTTGCGCGCTCAAAGTAGCCCGCTTTTCCGCTGACGCCTCGGCAGCGACGGAACGAGGCTGCCGGGCCGGAGCTTTCGCGCCGCGTAAGGCGCAGAGCGGTCCGCGAGACGCCGGGCGTGAAGCCGGGGACCGCGGACCGGATCGGGCTCCACGATTCGAAGGAGGTGACGTGTGGACGGAACGGAGACAGCACAGTTCGGCGCCTTGGCCGTGGTGGGCTTGTTGGTCCTCTTTTACGGAGGAACCTTCCTGATCTCGACACGCATCGGTAAGAAGGACGAGAACGCCGACGGCTACATGACCGGCGGCAACAACATCGGCTTCGGGATCTCCGCCGCCAGCATGACGGCAACATGGATCTGGGCCTCGTCGATGTACGCATCAGCGACCTCGGGCTACACCTACGGCATCTCGGGACCCATTCACTACGGGTTCTGGGGCGCGCTGATGATCCTGTTCATCTACCCCTTCGGGAAGCGCATCCGCGCCGTGGCTCCGAGGGCTCACACGCTCGCCGAGGTCATGTTCGCCCGGCACGGCCGCTCGAGTCAGCTGATGCTCGCAGGGTCCAACATCGTCGGCAGCCTGATCAGCCTGATGTCCAATTTCATCGCCGGCGGCGTGCTGATCTCACTGCTTTCGCCCTTCACCTTCACGCAGGGGGTCTTCGCAGTCGCCGCCGGCGTTTTGCTGTACACCCTGTGGTCCGGGTTCCGAGCCTCCGTTCTGACCGACTTCGTGCAGGTCGTCGCGATGCTGGGCGCGGTCGCCGTGATCGTCCCGTTCATCTTCTTCGCGGCGGACTTTCCCGCGGCGTTCGAAAGCGGCGCGCACCACCTCACCGCTCAGCAGGGCAACTTCTTCTCCAGCGACGCGTTCATGCAGCAGGGCGCCCCGTACATCGCCGCGGTCCTGGCGTACGCCATCGGGAACCAGACCATCGCCCAGCGGCTCTTCGCGGTGAAGGAAAGCCTGATCAAGCCGACGTTCATCACCGCGACCGTCGGCTACGGCGCCATGGTGATCGGTGTCGGTATGCTCGGCGTGCTGGCGCTCTACCTGGGGTTCGAGCCCACCGGTGGCGATCTGAACAACCTCATCCCCGAGATGGCTGCCGAGTACCTGCCGCCTGTGCTGCTGGCGCTCTTCTTCATCATGATCGTCGGCGCGCTGTCCTCCACGGCGGACTCCGACCTCGCGGCTCTCTCGTCGATCGTGATGACCGATGTCTACGGCCAGAACATGACCGGCAAGGAGAAGGCCAACCCCAAGACGATGCTGTTGATCGGGCGTCTCACCATGGTGGTGGCGACCGCGGCGGCGGTTGCCTTCGCCAGCCTGCAACTGAGCATCCTCGACCTGCTGGTGTTCGTCGGCGCGCTGTGGGGGGCTCTCGTCTTCCCGGTACTGGCCAGCTTCTACTGGGAAAAGGTCACCAACAAGGCGTTCACTACCTCGGTGCTCGTCGCGCTCGCGGTGTTCCTGCCGGTGCGCTTCAGCTGGATCCCCGTCGACGGCGTCTTCGGCGTCGTGGTGGATGTCCTGTCCGTCGCCGGTGTCGGCGTCGTACTCGGACTGATGGCTTTCGGCTTCTTCGGCCTCAAACCCGCCAAGGTCATCGGCGTGGTGGCGGTCGTGGCGTCCGCCCCGTTCGCCATCGGCTCCCTGCACGAGTACGCCACGCTGTGCGGCTCCCTCGTCGCCTACTCGGTCTCCACCCTCGTCTGCTGGGCCATGTCCGCGCGGCGGGACGAACGCTTCGACTTCGCCGTCATCGCCGAGCGGACGGGGGACTTCGACGACGCGGCCGGGGCGTCGGCCGCTGAAGCGGACGGTGTCGGCGCAGAACCGGGAAGCGGCCCCCCGCACCCGCCCGGGGACTCGGACGGCGGCCGCGAGCCCGCCGAAACCGCGAAGTGACAACGGAAGGAGACACCATGAGTACGCTCGCACTGAGCGTGTACATCCTGATGTGGCCCGCCATCGTGGCTGTTGTGCTGGCCGTCATCAGCAGCGGGTTCATCCGCGAGTGGGCGGATGCCCGCCGCAAGGGCCGACGCATGATCTGAGTCCGCCCCGCACGCGCTGCTCCGCCCGACGACTCCGCGGCCGGGCGTGCCACGGTGTCCGTGCCGCTGCTGATGTCGAGCACCGGCATCCCGCTGCTCGACCCCACGGAGGCGAACAGGCTCCGTGGGGTCGAGCATCTCGCGCACGATCATCGGCGGGTCGGCGGGTCGGCGGGTCGGCGGAGCGCAGACGGCCGTCGTTGTCCCGCCGGCACTTGCCGGCCTGAGTCTCCACGTGCGCCACCACGTCACACACCACCGCCCGGTCCGCCCCCCGATCTCGTCCGGTGGCGCGAGAGTGCCCGCACCCGGTGCGCCGCCGTTGTCGTCCGGGCTGGTGGTGTGGGTGTGGACGTGGCCGTCGCGGCCATTCGCCGCGGCGGCCGCGGTGGCGAGCCGGAGGACGGCTGCCGCGAGCACGGCTACCCGAGCCCCGTCACCGATTCCTCCCGGGCAAGCGCTCTCCCTTCGCTTCGTCACCGGCGCGTCCACGTCTCCATACTCGTCCGCGCGGTGCGGAGTCGGCGAGGTGTTTCGGGCACGCCCGAAAGCCTGCTGCCGCGTCGGACGGCTCGCGGAAGCTCAGGTGGTCAGTTCGCAGGAGAAGCGACCAGGCGAGTCGCTGCTGTTCAGTCGCGCCACCGGTGG
This sequence comes from Streptomyces diacarni, assembly GCF_003323715.1. Classification (GTDB taxonomy): domain Bacteria; phylum Actinomycetota; class Actinomycetes; order Streptomycetales; family Streptomycetaceae; genus Streptomyces; species Streptomyces diacarni. Next base: position 70,000 of record NZ_QOIN01000054.1, on the reverse strand, counting down.
TGACCGGTGGCGTCGCCGCGGAGGCGGCGTACGGCCTCGGTGAAGGTCGGCGAGTGTGCCGAAGGCCGGTCACAGGCTCGGCGGGAGGCGGCGTCCGGGGTGGGGTCGGCGGGCTGGGGAGAGACTTCGCGCCCAGGGGGCGGGGAGAAGGGGAGCCCGGTGGCGAGGGCGCGGGCGCCCAGGGTGACGGCCTCGCCGAGCATGCCGAGGCCGATGGAGAGCATGACGGGGCGGGTCTCTTCGTGCATGCCCAGGGTGCGTCCGGTGAGGGTGAGGGCGCCGCCGGCGGCCAGAGAGGCGAGCCAGATGCCGAGTGTGCGCCGGGTGTAGCGCTGGTGCAGGACGCCGTGCCGGGGTTCCAGGGTGGTGCTCGTGCCGCGCCAGGCGCCGAAGCCGAGGCCGACGACGATGCCCAGGACGAGTATCACGACATCGACGGCGTTCCAGTGGCCCACCGCGGTCAGGTCGTGGACACCGATACCGGCGAGGACGAGGGGTACGACGAAGACGTCCTTGGCGACGACGGGCTCGCCCACGAAGCGACGGACGAGGACGTACACGACGCCGGCCGCCATCAGCAGTGCGGTGGTCACGACGAGCGCTCCTTATTTAGCTCAGCTATGCCAAAAACACCGTAGCACGTTCTTGGCTCGAGCGTGCTATAAAAGTCGGGTGCCGAAGATCGTGGATCCCACCGAGCGCCGCCGTGAGGTGGTGGAGGCCGTCTTCCGGGTGGTCGCCCGCAGCGGTGTGGCGCAGGCGTCGCTGCGCAACGTCGCAGCCGAAGCGGGGCTCGCCCTCGGTTCGGTGCGCCACTACTTCGACAGCCACGGTCAGTTGCTGACTGCTGCGGCCCGCGAGATGGCACGCCGGGTCGAGGCCCGGCTGCTGCGGCGCAGGGATCAGGTGCGGCCGAGCGACGACCCGCTCCAGGTCGCACAGGAAGTGGCCGGGGAGTTCCTGCCGCTCGACACGGCGCGCGCCGATGAGACCGCGGTGTGGCTGGAGTTCGTGATCGCGGCTCGCACCGAGCCCGCGCTGCGTGAGGTCGCCGTCGAACTGCACGACGGTCTGCGCACGGTGGCCGGGCTGGTGCTGCAACGCCTCGGCGTCGACGACCCCGTGGAGACCGAGCGCCTGGCCGCTCTCATCGACGGCCTCACCCTGGGGGGCACGCTCCATCCCGGTCGTCTGCGGCCGCCCATGATCCGGGCAGTGGTGCTCAGGCACCTCGAGGACCTGTGTCCGAAGGACACCTCCGCCCGTCGGAAACCCGGTTGCTGACCCCGGCCAGAGCCGAGACCGACCCCACCCCGGCCGAAGCGGGCCCTGCCGTCGAGCACCGCCGTACCCCTCCACTCCTCAGGGTGGTGGAGGAGCCATCAAAGAAGTCCGCCGCTCCCGGGCCCGCCGCTCCCGGGCCGGACGCGGCGCTCGGGGATGATGGTCGCGGACACGAGCCCTGATTCGTAGGCGCTGATCACCAGTTGTGCGCGGTCGCGGGCGCGCAGCTTGCTCAGGAGGCGGCCGATGTGGGTTTTGACGGTGCCGTGGCTGAGGTGGAGGTACTCGGCGATGTCGGTGTTGGACAGGCCCCGGGCCACGAGAAGCAGGACCTCTCGCTCGCGCTCCGTCACGCCCTCCAGCGAGGTGCCGGAGACCGGGTGTGCGCGGGGGAGTCGGGCGAACTCGGCGATCAGACGCCGGGTCACCGACGGGGCGAGGAGGGACTCTCCGGCGGCGACCGTGCGGATGCCGGCGAGCAGGACGTCGGGAGAGGTGTCCTTGAGGAGGAATCCCGCAGCTCCGGCCCGCAACGCACCGTAGACGTACTCGTCGAGGTCGAACGTGGTCAGGATGAGAACGCGCGTGTCCGCCGTCTTCGGAGAGCGGGCTATCCGGTGTGTCGCCTCGATGCCGTCCATACCGGGCATCCGGATGTCCATGAGCACCACGTCCGGGCGCAGGCGGCAGGCGCTCTCGACGGCTTCGGCGCCGCTGCCGGCCTCGCCGACAGCTGTGAGCCCCGGTGCGGTGTCGACGAGTACCCGGAAGCTGCCCCGGAGCAGTGACTGGTCGTCGGCGACGAGTACCCGGATCGGGTCGGTCACGCGGTCGTCTCCGTTCGGCTCGGTGAGGTGGGCGGGGCGTCGTGCGCGGGTTCGGCCGGCAGCCGAGCCGACACGGCGAACCCGCCGCCGGGATGTGGTCCGGCCTCCAGCGCACCCCCGTACATCATCACGCGTTCCCGCATCCCCAGGAGTCCGTGGCCGCCCCGAAGATCCGCCCGGCCGGGTACGACGGCGTTCCCCGCTCCGTCGTCCACGACCTCGATGCACACACCTTCGCGGGCGCCCCCTGTGAGGGTGACCTCGCAGTGCGTTCCGTTGCCGGAGTGCTTGACCACGTTGGTCAGCGCTTCCTGCACGATCCGGTAGACCGTCAGGGCCGTCCCCGCGGGAAGGTCGGCCGCCACCCGGGTACGCAGTCCGGTCCGGACCCCCGCCTCCTCCGCCCGCTGGACGAGACAGGGCAGGTCGTCCAGGCCGGGCGCGGGCGCCGTCCCGGCAAGGTCCTCACCTGGCGTGTGCCTCCCGGCGCCGTCGCCGCGCAGCACCCCCAGGGCACGACGCATCTCGGTCAGCGCCTCCCGGCCGGTCCGCTCGATGGCGCGGACGGCGTCGCGGGTTTCCTCGGGGCGGGCCCGTGCCACATGGTTGGCGACCGCCGCCTTGACGACGATCACACTGAGGCTGTGCGAGACGACGTCGTGCAACTCACGGGCGATGCGTAGACGTTCCTCGACCAGCGCCTCTTCGGCCAGGCGCCGCTGCCGCCGTGCCGCCCGGGCCCGCCGCTCCCGCACGACGCGGCCCGCGGCCCAGGTGGCGCCCAGCACCAGCCAGACGAGTGCCGTGGTACCGACGGCCTCCGACCACGGCCCCGAAGGGGTCAGCACAGCCTCTCCGGTGAGGACCGCAGCCGCGGAGACGGACAGAGCCAGGACCAGCGCGCCGGCAGCCCAGCGGGCCGGCTTGAGAAGCGCCGCCGTATAGAGCGTCAAGGCCGCGGAGACGTAAGGATCGCGGGTGATGTCGAGAAGCGTCGCCGCTGCCGTGGCACCCAGCACCACCGCCAGGACGGGCAGGGCCCACAGCCGCCGCACGGCCAGTGGCGCTCCCACGCACGCGGCCACCAGCCAGCCCACCCACGGCGGGCCGGAGAACCGAGGCAGCCCGTCGGACGCGCCCTGCCCGGCCAGCGCGACGTACGCGGCCACCACGACACCGGCCGTGGCGGCGTCGAGGAACAACAGGTGGGATCCGGTCCGCAGACGCTGCGGCGCTGTGTCCATGGCATGACCATACCGACGCGCACTCATCCGGCCTGCCCGAAGAAGAACATCGCCGCGCCCACGGCGCCGACCAGCACGAATCTGCCCACGACCGTGGCCGGCCGCGGGACCGGGCCGGTGCGCCACGCGGTGATACCCAGCGGAAGAAGCGCGACGCACAGGCCCGCGGCCGCCGTGACCGACCAGATGGTCGTTCCCTTCAGCACTCCCAGTGGCATCGCCGATGCGAGCGCCAGGACGGTCGCACGCATGGGCCCCAGCACCCGCGCGCGGTAGGCGCCGAAGGCCAGCAGGATCCAGCCACCCATGAGGGCGGCGTTCAACGTGCTGAAGACGTGGAACGCGCCGTAGGCCTCGCTCACCGACCGCGTCGCGGACACCGCGCCCTGTGAGGTGACCAGTTGGAAGTGGGCGTGGTCCACACCGGCGTGGAACGCCCGGGCGAACAGGCCCAGCATGGCGAAGGCGCCGCCCCACACGGCCAGCTCGCGGTGACGCGCGCCGATGTCGGCGGCGAGGAGCGCCCCACCCGGCCAGAGCAGCACCCATCCTGCGGCCACCAGGCTGTAGGAGGTTGTCATGAGGGCCGGGTGATGCTCGTACGCGCTCAGCTGGGCGGGAAAGAAGAAGTCGAAGCGCGCCCGCAGGAGCACACCCGCGAGTACCAGCGAGGGGCCGACGACGAGGGATGCGCCGCCCACCCAGCGCCCCGGGAAGACGGAGCGGGACGCGGTGTTGGGCGGGGCCGGCGGGGTGGTGGTAGGCATGGCGCTACGATGCTGCGGCCGCAGCCACGCGTCGTCGGAGCACGGGCCACACTTCCGCCTCGGACCGTGGTCCTACCCTCGGCTCACCGACCTGCTCAGCGTCGCCCCAGTCTGCTGCACGCTGCGCTGGGAACCGCTGCCCTGCGCTGGTTTCCAGGTCGCGGCCCCGGCCCGGGGAGCCGGGCTCCACCGTGCCTGGCGGACATGCGAACGGCCGCGGGGGCAGCACCGCTCGCTTGTACCCCTCGCTGACAAGTCGGCAATCCAGTGGAAGAGCGCTGCTGCGAGCCGCTACCGTGCTGCCGAACCCAATCGTCTGGTCAAGGACGCGCCGATGTACACCCTGTGAGATCTCCCGAGCGCTGATGCGTCGTGCGTCGTGCGTCGCGCCTGCGCGCCGCGCTGCTCACTCCTGCGGACTTCTCACTGAAACCGGTGTACACCTGTGCTCAAGAACTGGATGGCCGTGGCCGTCTGCCAGCCCCTCGTTCTCCACCATTGCTGCCGTGCGTGCACGTCCGAGCGCTTGCGGGTGAGCGGTAAGTTCCGGTCCACCCCACACCGCGCGCGGCCCGGCCCGGGGTGAGCGCCCCGCCTGGCAGTCGCCGTACGGTCCGCCGCCGCTCCGGGCGCACCGGGGCCGGTGGACATCCGCGCCCGTCACGGTGCGCTCCCGGCATCGCGGCTTCGCCCGCACACCCAAGCACTGAGTCCTCCCGGCGAGGAAGGGCAAGGGCCGGGCGCCGGTCGGGCCGCACTCAGACAGTGGCCACGGCATGCGCACGCAGAAAAGTCGCCGCGGGGTCACGCCCTGAGCGGGCGGGTGGACCCCGCGGCGACCGTGTCACGACCGCGAAGTGGTCAGAGGATCGTGTCGTGGCAGTGTGAGCCCGTGGTGGTGCAGCTCGCGATCACCTGCGGCGGCTCCTCGATCTCCTCGATCTCGAAGACCTCGGCTTCCAGCGTCTCCAGCTCGTCAGCGAGCACGTGCCTCAACTCCCTCTTGCGTCACACGAGTTACTCGGATGTCCGCCATTGTGGAGAGGTGCGTTCGTCATGGTCAAGAGCCGTCGCCAGGTCGCCTGAATACTTCCTTCGGGTGCCGGTCACCCACCTGCCTTCAGGTATCCGTCACCCACGTTCGGCCAGGGCGCGGCGCAGCATGGAGGCCAGGTAGTCCTCGCTGCTCGCGGTCACCCCGAGCCGGTTGCACAGCATGTGCGTGAAGAGAGCCAGCAACACGTTCCGCGCCGCGTCGGGGCCCACCGGCCGGGTCGTCCCGCAGCCCGTGTCGGAGACCAGCTCACCGCGCCGGGCGGCCCCGTCGATGCGTGTCCGCAGAGCGTCACCGTGTGCGGCCCAGCGGCGGACGTGTCCGGGCAGGCGCTCAGGTTGTCCGTCGAGTATGCCCGCGCACAGTGCCGTCATTTTGTCGCCCAGCGGACCCGCCATGCGCTGGTAGGCGGCGTCGTAGCTGCTGTAGCGCTCGTGGAACAGCGTCCGCCAGGCAGCCATGCGGTCGTCGAAGAAGGTGACCGCACGGTCGGTGTCCCGGAGCACCGACAGCGCGAGGGCCGCCATGAGCTGCGCGGCGGTGCCCAGCCGTGCGCTGCCGCTGCGGGTGCCGGCGGAGGCCAGCAGGCCGAGGACGAGGTCGCTGGAGTGCTGCGCGTGCCACTCGGCCAACGCGACGCCCTCAGGGCCGCGGTAGCGTGCCAGTTCGGGTTCGTAGTCGACGTAGGCGAGTGTGTTGTCGGGGCGGCGCGGCATGCGCGTGGCGTCCGGACCGTAGCGGGCGTTCCACTGATCCTCGGAGAATTCGAGGTGGAAGCGCTCACGGTAGAGCGTGTCGCTCAGTTCGGTGCGGGGATCGTGGACCGCGGGATGGCGGTGCAGGTACGCGCCGACGTCTTCCTCGATGACGCGGGTGAGGTCGGGCACGGTGGCCAGGCCGGCGGGCTGTATCCGCAGCCGTAGGTGTGCGCCCTCCAGCCAGTGCCGCAGGAAGTAGCAGCTCCGGGCGAGGCGTTCGCGCCGCAGCCGGGCGAAGAGGGGCCGGACGCAGTCGGACAGCAGCGGGTCGCGGTCGGCGGAGTAGTAGACGTGTACGGACAGCCATTGTCCGGGCCGCAGCTCGGTGGGTGACCGGTCGTCGATATTGAGAGGCGTGACGCGTCGGTTCTGCCGGGTGGGCGCCTCATGGCCGGTAGGGCCGCCCCGGCCGCCGCTCTCGCCGGTGTGAGCGGTGGCGCGCTGGGGGAGCCGCTCCGGCACGCTCTCGGTCATCGGAACAGATCCTTCCCGGGTGCGGGTGCGGGTGCGGGTGCGGGTGCGGGTGCGGGTGCGGGCGCCGGGGTGGGGCTGGTGGTGTGCGGCCGGGTGGCCGCGGCGTCCAGTTCGGCGCACACTTCCGAGACGTGGCTGCCACCGTCCACGCGCAGGGCCGCCTCGTCCACGTCGGGGAGCAGCTCGGTGAAGACCGCCTGGGAGCAGCCGCGCAGCCGGTGGTCGAGCAGGGCGAGGGAGAGCGGGCTGTCGGCGTCCACCGGTTGCGGTTTGGTGTCGGTGTCCGTACGGGCCATCACCCGTGTCGGCAGCCCGGCCGCCTTCCACCAGCGCCGCCGGGCCAGGAGGCCGTGCGCGCTGTCCACCGGAGGCTGTGCGTGCGGCAGTCTGGCCCGCTCGAAATGCCAGGAGCGGCGCGTCAGCACCAGGGACCCGCAGCGCACGCGCGGGCGGTGGGCCGGCACCGTGGCGCGGTCCAGACACTGCCACACGTCGGCCGCCATCGGCATGGACGCGGGCGAAAGCGTCAGCAGCGTGCGCTGGACGCACGGAAGTGCCATGGGTACCAGACCGCCCAGCCACAGGGGGACGACCCGCTTGCCCAGGCGCGGCGAGCGCAGGTGCAGCTCTCCGCTCTCCTCGTCGTCGACCAGGACCAGATCCTCGACCATGAGGTGTGCCGACGCGGGCCCGTGCCCGGTGTCGGCCGGACCGACCAGGCGGTAGGGAGCCAGGGCGGGGCGCAGTGTGACGTTCGAGGTGTCGTAGCCACCGCTCAGGTCCGCGAAGACGGCGCCGGGCGGCAACAGCCCCTCGTGCCGTGCGCGCAGTGCCTCGGACACCGCGTGCTCCGCCTGCGGCCGGGGTGCGAAGGAGCGGGCGAAGCGGGCGAGCGGCTGTCCGAGGCCGGTATGGGCCCAGTTGAGCACCGCGCGCGGTGCTCGGTCGGGCGTGGTGGGCCTGACCCACTGGAGGTAGCACGCGTAGCTTCGCGGCAGGGTGCCGCTCTCGGGCGGCAGCAGCGCCGCCGCCCGCTCCAGCGCGTCGTCGGGCAGGACGACTTCGGGCGCGTCGGGGGACCGCGCATCGAGGGCGGTACGCACGGTGCGGGCGAACTCCGCGTGGGCCGCGCTCAGCGCCGCGATGCCCGGGTCCGCGAGCGGATTGGCGCGCGGCTGGTAGGTGCCGTCCGCCGCGAGCGTGCCCAGCGGTGTGCGGAGGTCCGAGAGCAGGTGGCCGCACGTCAGGTACAGGTCGTGTGCGAAGCCCGGCACATCGTGGCAGGTTCCGCCGGGGCCGTGGCGGGACCGGAAGTGTGCGCGGGCCGTCAGCCGGTCGCCGAGCAGCAGATCGAACGCCGGAAGGAGCCGGGCGAACTGCCGCAGCCCGGGCAGCGGCCCGTCCTCCCACGCGGCACGTCCGGCGGTCCCCGACCCGGCGAGCACGGCGTCCTCGTAGACGGCCGTGCGGGGCACGACGGGCTCCGCACGACCCAGCCTGCGCTGCGCGTCGGCGGTCGCGGCGCGGAGCGCGGCCGTGCGCCGGGACCGTTCCTCGGACGGCGCCAGGGGGTGTGCGTGGGTGAGGGCCACGAGACGGTCGAGGTCGTCGGCGAGCAGGGCCAATGCTCCGGTCGGCCTTTCCGAACCGGGGGCCGGTCCTTTCAGGCAGCGGGTCGGTCCCTCCACGTCGCGAATCGGCCCTTCCCGGCCGGGGGCCGGTCCTTCCAGGCAGCTGTGGGTCCGTCCTTGCACGTCGCGCAGTCGGGAGGCCAGGGCCGCCACCGGGTCGGGGTGGTGGACGTCGAGGGCGAGCGCCGGGGTGATCAGCAGGCCGCACTCGACCAGCTTGTCCAGGTAGCGGCAGAGCTGGTCGCGGGGCCTGCGGTCGGGGTCGGCCCGGTGCAGGGCCCTGGCGAGCTCCGGGAGGGTGAGCCCGTCTCCGGGAGCGGCGTCGAGGAGTCCCAGCGCCTCCTCCAGCACGGGGCCCACCGGAAGTCGGAACGGCTCCTCGCGCAGTATCCCCGGGGCGGCCAGGGCGACGCCCGGGCCGGCCTCGCGGTAGCGGCGGCGCGTGTAGTGGAGCCGCCCGTCGGCCCTGCGCCGCCCGCCCACGGCGCGGAAGGGCAGCGCGGCGCGCGTGGCCGGGTCGCCGAGTGCCGCGACGGTGATCTCATGGACGGCGGTGAGGTTGGGCCGGGCCCGCAGCAGCGGTCGCACGCCTTCCCTCCCCGCCGGCAGGCTGAGCCGCAGGGCCTCCTCCGACTCGTCGAAGCGGCCGTGGGCGAGCGAGGTGAAGGTGCTGAAGGGGCTGGTCTTGAGCGCCGCCCGGTAGACGTAGGAGACCAGCGCGCGCTCCGCCTTCCTGCGGCGCTTGTCCGGGGGAGCCGCAGCGGCCTCGGCCGCCAGATACCCGGGCAGAGCGGCGTCGAGGGAGGGGGAGGCCGCTTGGAGACCGGCGCGGAGGACGGGCCCACGGGCGAGGGTGCGCAGCCAGGAGCGGGCCGCGGCGAGTTCGGTGGCCAGGGTCCGTTCGGCCGCGGCGAGCGCGTCGTCGTGGCGGCGGCGCACGGACAGCCACCGGGTGACGGACGGCGGCACGGGACCGGCGATCCGTTCCGTTCGGGGCGCGGGGGTGCGGGCGTTGTGGATGTCGCGGCGCAGCGCGAGCAGGCCGCGCCTGGCGGCTACCTGACCGGCCTGGGCGACAGCCTCGGCGAGGGCGTCCTCCGCCTCGGGCGCCAGCGCCGCCGCCTCGTCCTCCAGCGCGAGCGCGCGCCGCACCCATGCCGTGGTGTTCCGGGCGCGCAGGGGGTCGAGGGCCGAGAGGGGCAGCCCGGCGACGCGGAGGACGAAGTCGGGGGCGAGCACGAGGGGAGCGGGGGAGGGGAGGTCGGTCGTCACAGCGTCGGTCGTCACAGGTCGGTCCCGTCCGTACGGGGGTGGGGGGCGCGAGGGACGACGGACGCGTCGAAACGGGCCCTGCCGGGGCGCTCGTGCCCTGCCATGAGGAGCAGCAGCGGCCAGGTGCCGGCGCCGACGGCGGGTGCGAGAGCCGCGTGCACGGCCTCGTAGTCGAAACCGAGCGCGGCACCGCAGCCGGTGTCGAGGGCGGCGGCGGCGAGGTAGACGGCCTGCGCGACGGCGCCCGCCTCGGCGTTGAACAGTCGGTAGCCGCGCGGTCCCGCGGCGGCGACGACAGCGTGCGGGCGGGCCAGTACGAACAGGGCGACGGCGGCCTGTTCGAGGTTGTAGTTGGTGAGGGTGTAGACCCGCTGCAGGAACGGGTGAGGCGCAGGTCCGGGCAGCGGGACGAGGGCGTGGGCCGCAGGCTCGTACAGGTAGGGGCCGGCCGGTACGTCCGCCACGTGCTGCACGAAGACCGCCAGCCGGGTCAGCGGAACCTGGCCGGTCTCCACCTGCGCTCCGGCCGCTGCCGCGCTCAGCAGCGCCGCCAGGTCCTCGGCGGCGAGCGGGCGGTGCGCGCTGAACCGGCCGAAGCTGCTGCGCCGGGCGGCGAGCGCCTCCGCGACACCGCTGGTGAGAGGGGTGGGCTGGGGCAACGGGACGGTGGCGGCGGCCGGCAGGCCGGGTGCTTCGGGCGTACCGCCTCCTGCGGGTCCGTCCCGGACGAGAGTCACCCGTGCCGCCTCGGCCAGTGCCTCGGGCGCCGGGAACGGCCGCGCGTCGTACACCGCCGCGAGATGGGCCGCTTCGGCCGCGGGAAACCGCCTGACGGTACGGGACCGTTCGGCCACCTCTGCCGTGACGGGCGAAGACCCCGGGTGTGCGACGGGTGGAGACCCCAAGGGTGCCGGGCAAGCGGCCGTGCCGTCGTCGGCGGTCTCCTCCGGTACGCCGTCGGCAGCGTACCGCCAGGGCAGCGGCACCACGGCCAGGACGCTCTCGGTGGCCGGATCCAGGCCCAGCAGCCGGTCCAGCCGCGGTTCGTCGAAGCACAGGCGCGGTTTCAGTTCGATGCCGCAGGCGGCAGCCCAGATCTGCCAGGTGCGCAGCAGACAGCCGAGGTCCATGGTGACGCAGTGGTGGCTGAACTCCCCGTACTTGAAGGCGTTCTGCCACAACCGGCTGGTGACCAGGAGAAAGTGCTCCCCCGCGCCCGCGCCCGCGCCGGAGCCCAACGCGGAGCGTACGTGGGCAGAGAGGTCGGCGGTGGCGACACGGCTGAGGGAGTGGGTGGGCTGCGCGTAGTGGTAGACGCCCGGCAGCGGGCCGCCGCCCCGGCCGCACACCCAGTACAGCTCGCACGGGTACAGGCCGCCGCCGGCCGCGCTGCCACGCGCCCACTCGGCGTGTGTGTAGGCCGCCTGGCCGCGCCGACCGGGGTTGGGGTCAACCTGGAGACGACGGGAGAGCCAGCCGTAGGAGTGCCGGAGCATGCCCGCGAGGAGCGGCACGGTGAAGACCGCCTCCCGGCCCTGACGGCGTCCGGGCCGCCGGTTCAGGAGGACCTCTCCCAGCTCCAGCGGAGGCCGCGGAGCCCGCTCGGGCAGGGGGAAACCGGGTGCTCCGCGGTAGACCTTGTGGCTTCGGGGCCTGTCCTGCCAGTCCGGCTCGAACGGCTCGTCCTCCATCGGGACCGAGGCCCGCCGCAGCACCGCGTCCAGATAGCGGGTGACGATCCCCGCACCGTCCATGGCCATACCGGGCTTCGAGCCGCCGGGCACCATTCCCCCTTCACCCCCGTTCATCCCTCGTCACCCCTCTGCATCCCCTCTCCTCCCTCACATGAACGGGTGCGGAGCCGGGTTGAGCTCCGCCGCGGTCAGGTCGTGGTCGCGCAGCCCGGCGCTCCGCAGCGCGGTGCGGGCTCGCACCATGCCGGGCGCCCGATGCCGCCGTGCGCCGAAGTCGATCGGCAGCAGCCCGGGCACCAGCACCCGTACGACGCGCGTGCCGGTCGCCCGCTGTTCGGGGCCCGTTTGGTCGACGACGATCGTGTCGAAGCCCCGGGCCGCGAGCAGATCTCGGCAGTGGCGCACGGCGGCGGACAGATCGATGGCGGGCGGCGCACCGCTGCCGTCGCCGTCCGGGCGCCCGGCGACGCGCCTGCCGTCCTGGAAGACCTCGGTCCAGTGCTGTGGCCGGTCGGTGGAGTCGAGGAGGAACGCGGCGTGCCGCGTCATCTCGGGGAGGCCGTAGAGCGCGGCGTGGTCGGTGAGTTCGCGCACCAGGCCGAAGTCCCGCGCCATGGTGCGCAGCCGGTCCTGGTCGGCGACGGTGCGCTCGGCGAAGCCCGACAGGTGGCTGGCGACCTCGCGTGCCGCCGACTCGGCCGCCCGCTCGGGTTCGAGCGCGGCGGCGCTGGACAGGCACAGCGCGCCCGGCCCGCCGTCCTCGCGGACCGCGACCGCGGTCACGACGGGCACCGGCAGGTCGATCCGGTTGTCGAGGATCCTGAGCAGGTAGCCGCCGCGCCGCATCCGCTCGGCGAGGAAGCGGAGCGGGCGGGAGCGGCAGCTCTCCACCGCGATCGCGGGCAGCCTGGCACGCCCGAGCCACGCCGCCAGGAAGGCGTCCCGCTCCACCACCTCCAACAGCCCGTGCAGCACGGCCTCCTCCAGGCAGGAGCCGCCCGCACACCCGCTGGAGGTCTCGACCGCGAAGTACGGACCAGGACCGGCCAGCCGGTAGCGGACCATCTGCTCGGGCACCAGCACCGGCCGCTCGTCCCGCAGCGACCAGCCCCACACCCACGGCAGGACGAGTTCCTCGTCGTACGGGACGAACTGCGCGGACGCGCCCTCGAAGAAGGCCGCCGGCGGCAGGCCGCACGCCCGCGGATCCACCGAAGGGTGCCGCAGCCGGGACCGCGCGGCGCGGACCGGTGCGCTACCGCCCTCGCGCAGCCCCGCCAGCCGCTCCAGCCCCTCGCACAGAGCGAGGGCGCTGCTGTCCCGGTAGGTGTCGGCGTGTCCGCTCCAGTGGACGTCGAGGAGGCGGTCACCGCCGCGTACCGCGAACCTGCCGCTCGCCGGAGCCGTGTTGGTGGCTTCACGATCCGGCCTGACGCCGGTCCCCAGGGCCCCGCACACCGGGTTGGCGAGCGCGTCGGCAGCCCAACCCGGTACCGCCTGCGCGGGGCTGAGCAACCGGGAGGAGCCGGGCGGCGGCAGGAGGCCGGGTCTCAGGGGGACGGCGGCGCTTCGCGCGGGATCCGGGGCAGCGGCCTCGCGCCCCCCGCACCAGGGGCAGGCGGGGTCGGTCAGCAGCCGGGCCCGCTCCACCCCGAGGGTGTCCAGCGCGAGCCGGCCCACAGCACCGGCACCGGCACCGACACCGGCACCGACACCCGCGACGGCGTCGGCGTCGGCGTCGTCGTCGGTGCCGGCACCGGTGCCGGACGGCTCTCGGTGCCCCGTGGAGAGCGCGGACGCGGCCAGGTGGGCGAGCATGTCGAGGGCGAAGGAGGTCAGATACGGGTTCGGGGCGGCCGCGTGGAGGGGAGCCCGGGGACCGCGCTCGACGGCGTCGCGTTCCACGGCGGGGCGCAGCGCCTGCCAGCGGGTGGCCACGCAGCGGAAACAGGGGCGTCCCGGAGCCGGCCGCACCGGACCGACGGGGCCGACGAGCGCATACCTGCCGTGCAGATGCACTGGGACGAGGGTGGTTCCGGGAAGGGGGCCGGGGGGATCGTCGGGGGCGGCGAAGGCATCGGACACGCCCAACAGCCGTACGTGCACGGCCCAGGGCCCGACGCCGAGGTCCGCCCTGCGCAGCCGAAGCGCCACCTCCTCCTCGACGCGCAGCCGGTCGCACTCCGGCGGAGCCACCGCCGAAGCGCTCACTGCGGTGCCTCCGGGACTTTGCGCAGCAGCACCCGCACGGTCTCCACACCGCCCGCGCGCAGGTCCGGCGGTGTCGTCACCGCGACGAGCACGTCCCGGCCCGGCACCGCCCGCGGCCACGTCGGCTCCTGCCAGGGCGTCGGGGTCGCGTCGGGGCCCGACGGGGAGGCCGGCGATGCGGCTTGTGCGGCCGCCGCCCGCAGGGCTTCCGCGTCGAACCCGGGCACCAGGGGATCGCCGAGGTCCGCCTCTTGTCCCTCGCACGCCAGTTGCAGCGTACCGAGCAGGTCGCGCAGAGCACGAACAACAGCCTCTGCGCGGGTGGCGCCGTGACCCAGCGCCTGAGTGGTGCGGTGGCCCAGCGCCTGAGCGGCACTGTGGCCGGGCGCTCGGGCGGCGCCGGCAGGGAGTGGGCCGGTGACGGTAGGCCGGACGGTGGCGAGTGCGATCACCGCGTGCGCGGGAGCAGCGCCGGGGAGTTCCAGAAGAGTGGCCGACTGGTCCAGGTGCGCGAGCGAACGGAGCAGAAAGCCCACGTCGCCGTCCGTTACGGTGTCAACCGGCAGTATGCGTGCGGTGTCCGTACCGCGCAGCGCCGCCACGACGCCCTCGTAGGCGAGGGCCGACAGCAGCCCCGCCCGCGCGGCGGCCTCGACGGTGGAGCCCGCTCCCGCGCCGGCGCCGCCCGGCTCGAAGTGGCGGTCGCGGTTGAGGGCACCGCCGGGGTGCACCGCCGCGGCCGGCACGGCGACGGTCCGCCCGGACACGGTCAGAGCCTGCCCGGCGGCGGGCTCCCATGTCCACGCGCGCAGCCACGGAGTCTGCCCAGGGCCGCCGTCCGGTCCGCCCGGCTGAGCCGTGCCGCTCCAGGTGCTCAGTTCGTGGCCGGGGACGCGCACGCAGGAGGCGTCCGCGAGATATGGTGCGGCGCTCCGCGGCATGCCGTGCGCGTGCAGCAGCGACTCGTACACCAGCGCGGCCGAGGTGCGGGCCGCCGCCCGCGCGTCGGTCTGGGCGCCGAGAGCGAAGGCGGTGACGGCCCGCGCCGGGATGGCGGACGGGCCGGGCGCGGCCACCTCCACGGCGGCGGCGCGCAGCGGGGACTGCGCAAGGGCGTCGTCGGCGTAGCGCCGGAACACCCCCGCGTACGTACCGAACAGCACCTTCTCTTCCCCGGCACGTGATCCGCCCGGAGGGCGCGGCCCTGCGGATTCGCCGGCGCCGCTCCGGGGGACGGGCTGCTCACCGCACGCCTCGCAGTCGGGATGGGCGAGCAGTGTCTGCCGGGAGGTCTCCAGGGTCGCGCAGTCCTGGAGGAGGAGGGAGCCCGCGCTTTCCGCGGGCAGGGCCCCCGTGCGGTACCGGAAGACGTCGAAGGCGAGTGTCGTACCGAGCATGCGCCCGAGCTGCGCGTCCGGTCGGCCCGCGGAGCGTCCCGTGCACGCGGCCCGCAGGAACGCCGCGGCGGCTGCCGGTTCCAGGCCGGCGGCGAGCCGCAGCACGGCGCACTGCCAGCAGCCCGCGGCCCGCTCCGGGTCGCCCACCGCCTCGCGGTGACCGGTGCCGGACACCAGCGGTCCGATCACCGCTGTGCCGTCCAGCACGGTCAGCGGCAGCAGAGCCGGGCCGCCGCCGAGCGCCGCGCGGTTGCGGTCGAAGAGCTCTCCGTGTCCCGTACCGCACGCCACGACCACGTCCGCGTCCCGGTTGGCGTCGTCCGGCCCGTCGCTGCCCTCCCGCGTCGGACACAGCTCGACCTGGGCCTCGCACCCGGCGGCGTGCAGCTCCTCCAGTTCCGGTTCCAGCCGCGCCGACAGCTCGGGGCCTCCGGTGAGTGTGACGGTGCGCAACCCGTTGCGCAGCAGGGTCGCAGCGCAGCTCTCGGCGGCCTCGCCGTGGCCCGCGATCAGCACCCGGGTGTCGCGGAAGCGGGCGAAGGCGGCGGCTGCCGGGCCGCCGAGCTGATGGTCGAGGTAGGCGAGTTGGTCGCCGAAGCGGGCCGCGACCTTCTCGGCCGGCGGTCCGTCCCCGTCACCTCCAGCCGGCTCCGGGGGACGCAGATCGTGCACGACGCCGCGCTCCAGCAGCGTCCGCACGATTGCGGCGACGGCGTCCGCGCGCTCCCTGGGCAGTCCGTCGCACAGTTCGGCGACCGTGTTCGCCCCGGTCAGGTGCGGCGCCAGACGGCACATCCACGAGTAGGCGGTACGCCCCTTGAGTACGAACTGACCCTCGGGATACTGGAGGAGCACTCCATGGTCGGTCGCCGTGAACAGCGCGTCCGCCCGCAGCCTGGGGCGTATGTCGTGGAGGGCGTCCACCTGGCGGCTCCGGTGTCCTGTTGCCCGCACCCGCCCTTCTCGCGGGCCAGTGCGTGCGTGGTCGAACGGAAGAGTGATCAGGGACGGTACCCGGTCCCCGGGCACGGTGTCAGCGGAGATCGAAAACCCGCACCCGCGCGACCGGGCGAAGTGCACGGCCCGGACGTCGTAGCTGTAGCTGTAGCTGTAGCTGTAGCTGTAGCTGTAGCCGCAGCCGCAGCCGCAGCCGCAGCCAGCCTGTCCCTGCCGATGAGGCGGTGACGGAATGCCGGGCAGAGCCGGCCGACTGGTGCTGGACTCCAAATCGGCCTCGCCATGAGCCGGCTTCCTCACCTGCTCCGAGGGCGCCGCCCGTTTCCTCGGGGAGGCCGGGGGCCTGCTGCTCGGCATGGGCCCCGGCCCCCTTCCAGGCCCGCAGCCAGCGGCCTCGTCCGTCCAGCCGATGGAGGGGGGCGTTCGCGCGTCGGCAAGCTCACCTGAACGGAGCAATCGATGCGGTCCGTACGACATTGCCGGCGGCGCACGCTGCCGCCGGAGTGGCGCGTAGCCGGTCCGTCCCGGACCACCCGCGTGGCGACCCACCGCCCCCGGGCGTGGCCACCAGTTCCTGAGCTCCCGCCGCCGCGTCCCATCTGGCGGCCACACCGCTCCCGCGGAGCACCCCGCGCCGCCGGCACAAGCTGCGGCACCCCCTCCACCGTCGGACGATGACGTCAGCGCGACACCAGGACGGCATGCGACACCAGGACGGGACGCGACGCCGGGACGGGACACGACACCGGGACGACGAAACACGACACCAGGACGGGACGCGACACCGGAACGGGAGGAGCCTCGATGGGCCGGGAGCGGTTCGAGGACGAGTCGGAAGAGGTCAGGCAGGTAGAGGCCCTCAACGACATGTCCACCGCGGCGCGCATCCGCCGCGCGCCGCCGGCAGCCGACCCCCGGCCCCCGCAACGGCCCGCACACGCCCGCACCGCCCCCCGCCGCCGGGATGCCGCCCTGCTGGAAGCCGGCTACGGCATGTCCGGGGCCACCTCGATGCACCACGTACTGCAACTGGCCTCCCAACTGCACGACGAGAGGTTTCCCCTGGACGGCCAGATGGTCTTCAGCGTCACCGAGGACGCACTGTGCTCCATGGGCCGGCACAACATGCCGCTGAACGCCGAGGAACCCTTCCAGGTGCGGCTCGACTCCGCGTACCCGGCAGCCGAAGCAGCCCGCACCGCCGAACCGGTCTATCTCGCCTCACCGGACGAGTACGCGGCTCGCTTCCCCGCCACCTACCAGCTCGCCGCCCGCGTGGGGCACGAGGCGTGGGCCTGCTTGCCCCTGACCGTCAGGGGAGAGCTGGTCGGGGTGTGGCTCGCCGCCTTCAGCGAGCCCGTCGCCTTCACCGCGGACGAACAGGACCTGCTGGAACTGACGGCGGAACTGCTCACTGCGGCCGTGGAAGACATGCAGGCCGCCGCCGCCGAATACACCCTCTCCCAACGCCTCCGGCACAGCATGGACCAGTCCGTCGCCCCACAGGGCTTGACCGTGGCCGCCCGATATGTTCCCACCGGTGGCGGCCTCCTGGTGGGCGGCGACTGGTACGACTGCATCCGGCTGCACAACGGCAACCTGGCGCTGGTCATCGGCGACGTCGAAGGCAGCGACGTCCACGCCGCCGGCGTCATGTCCCAGCTGCGCACAGCCGTGCACGCCTACGCCCTGGAAGGCCACGGGCCCGACTCCGTCCTGACCCGTGCCTCCCGCTTTCTGAGCGGCCAGAACAGCGAGCGGTTCGCGACGTGCCTCTACGCCGAAGCCGATCCGACCAGCGGCAAGCTCCACCTCGCCCGCGCCGGCCACCCCCACCCGGTCCTGCGCCTGCCGGACGGCACCTGCCTGCTCAAACACATCCCCGGCGGCCTGCCCCTGGGGCTCATGCCCGAGGCAGACGACTACCCGGTCACCACGCTTGCTCTGGCCGGCGACGAGGTCCTGATGCTGTGCACCGACGGGCTGATCGAATCCGGCGGACACGACATGTACACCGGCTGGGTGCGTCTCCGCGACGTCATGTCACCCGCACCCGCAGGCGATCTGGAGGGCATGGCCGAACGTCTGCTCCACGTCGTGACCGATTCCCTGCCCCCACACGCCGACAGGCGCAGAGAGGCCCGTGCCGACGACATGGCCCTGCTGCTCGTGCGCCGCGACCCGGTCGGCCACACAGCGGAACCCCCGCTCCGCCACCTCGCCCTGACCGTCACGCAGGAGCGCGCCGATGGAGTCGCCTTGGCGCGTCAGGAGATCAGCGGCCTCCTGCACGACTGGAGTGACGCCGACCGGGTGGACAGCGCTGTCCTGCTCACCACGGAACTCATCGGCAACGTCATGGTCCACACCGACGCACCGGCCAGCGTCCACGCCGACCTCACCTCGCACCACAGCCTGTACGTGGGGGTCACCGATGGCGGTGACGACATGCCGCACCAACTCAGCCCCGGCGAACTGGCGCCCGGCGGGCGGGGGCTGATGCTGCTGGACGCGCTTGCCGCCCAGTGGGGCGTGCGTCCCGAAGCAGAAGGCAAGACGGTCTGGTTCGTCATCAGCGACGCGGAGACCGCCCCTCCGTGAACTCGGCACGGACCTGAGCCACCCCTTTGTGCCGGCGGCGGCCATGTCCGTTCAGCCACAAGGGGAGGTTTCGACGTCGCGCGGCCCGGACGCCTGGTACGGCTCCAGGGGAGAGTCGCCGTCGCCGCCGAGCTGGTCCGGCGGCCCCGCACCCGGTACGGCTTGGGCCACACCCGGGGTGCGGCCCAAGCACCGCGTCACGCCGGCGCCAGTACGTCAAACTCGTTGCCTTCCGGGTCGACGAGGCACGTCCACGGCACGTCCTCGCCCTGTCCGAGGTCGATGTCGGTGGCGCCGAGGGCCCGCACCCGGGCCACTTCCGCTGCTCGGTCGCCACCGGGGTACGGGCGCAGGTCGAGGTGGACGCGGTTCTTCACGGTCTTGACGTCGGGCGTGCGCACGAGCCGGAGGTAGGGGCCGACGCCTTTGCCTGAGCGGAGCACCGCATGGCCGTCGGTCACCTCGTGCAGGGTCCAGTCCGTTGCCTCGTCCCAGAACCGGGCCATGGCCCGCGGGTCCGTGCAGTCGGCCACGATCGCGGCGATCGGCCCGGTGTCACGGTAGCTCTCCCGAGGCTCCGCCACGCAGAACTCGTTGCCCTCCGGATCCGCGAGAACCGTCCACGGAACGTCGCCCTGGCCCACGTCGGCGGGCGTCGCGCCGAGCCCTTGGAGACGCGCGACGAGCTCCGCGTGGTGGGCCGGAGACGTGGTGGCGAGGTCGACGTGCACACGGTTCTTCACCGTCTTGGGCTCCGGGACGGTGATGACATCGATGTAGACGGTGGCGGGGTCGGGATAGGCGAGTCCCTCGGGTTCGAGGTTGGTCACCACGCCGGGTACCTCGACGGAGGAGTCCCAGCCGAGCGCCTGCGCCCAGAACCGGCCGAGTGTGGAGTCGTCCTGAGCGTTCATCGCAATCTGCACCAGCCGCATCGTCATGGCCGTGATCCTACGTACGACGCCGCGCCCGTGGCACACGCATTTACCGCTGCCGCGACCCGAGCCTGCCGGTTCAGGCCCCGCCCGTCGTGCAGCCGCCACACATCCGGCTCGCAACGGCGCGGCGGCAACGTATGCCCGGCCGTCAGCCGTCTGCCATCTGTTGGGCCGTCAGCCCACCATCAGGGCGGAGGCGCGAGGTGCGAGGAAGTGATCCACCACCAGTTCGGCGGCGCCCTGCGCGGCCACGCGGTCGCCCACGGAGGACCCCCGCACCTGGATGTTGTCGCGTGCTCCCACCAGTTCGCGCTCGACGGCAGTGGGGAGGACGGGGAGGAACGCGGGGCTGAGCCGGTTCCACAGCGGGCCGCCGATCACCACCCGCGGTACGTCCAGCAGGTTCACCAGCACCCCGAGGCCGACGGCTACTCGGCGTGCCGCGTGGTCGAGGATGCGCGCTGCGCCGCCGTCTCCCGCGGAGGCCAGGGCGCACAGTGAAGTGCAGGCGTCGTCGATGGCGACGTAGTCGCTGAGGTTGGGGAGCGGAAGAAGCCCCACGCGGGCGGCCTGGAGGACGAGCGCCTCGGGAACGCACGCCGCGGCCAGGCCGCCGCGCCGGCCGCTCCACTCCAGCCTTTCGGCGTCGGGGTCGACGATCAGGTCACCGATCTCGCCGATGTTGTTCGTCGTGCCGCGCAGGACCTGGTTGTCCAGCACGACCGAGGCGCCGACGCCCGACCCCAGGTAGAGGAAGAGGAAAGTGTTCGACGCCTCCGAGGAAGAGCGGAGTTCGGCTGTGGCGGCGGCCGTGACGTCCTTGTCGAGGAGGACGGGCAGTCCGGTCGCTTCGTGCAGGTCGGCGCGTAGCCGGACGTCGCGCCAGTTGGGCAGCTGGGGCGGATCGAGCAACAGCCCCGCGTCGACGTCGAGCGGGCCCGGAGCGGCGATTCCCAGTCCGAGTACCCGCGGGCGGGCGATGTCGGCCTTGGTGATCAGACCGTCGACGGCGTCGGCGATGAAGGCGGTCACCTCGGACGGGTTCGTGGCCTGTGGCGTGCGTTCCTGGCGTGCCAGCCGGACCTCGCCGTCGAGATCGAGGAGGACGATGGTCAGCCGGGCCGGGTCGATGTGCACACCGACGGAGTAGGCTCCGTCCGGATCGGTGACCAGCGGTATGCTCGGCCGGCCGCGCGTGTTGCCGCCCGGCGCGCTTTCGCGGACCAGACGGTCGTCGATCAGCCGGCGCGTGATGTTGGTGATGGTCTGGGAGCTCAGTCCCGTCGCGCGTTGCAGGTCGGCTCGGCTCACCCCGCGCGACCTGCGGACCACCTCCAGCACCACCGACTGGTTGTAGTCCGCCAGCCGGAGCTGGTTGCTGCCTCGCCGCATTCCGAACCTCCCTGCCTTCTCCGGCAAACCTTCGCACGCCCTCCCCGAAGGCCCCCGCGCTCCGCCTTCCTGCCGCCCGCTTTCCTCCGAGACTCTCGAAACGGCGCGTGCCCCGCGGGCTCCGCAGAAGTTTCCCAGGCGGATGGGGGAACCGCGCTCCGCCGTGCTGCCCCGGCGGGGCACCGCACACGCTACGGGACTTCGCGTCATCTCTTGACGGCGGTTGAGCCCTCTCCATAGCATCACCGAACTTTATCCAATCCGATTGATTAAAGCAGGGATCGAACCACGGCCAGGAGAGGTGACCATGCGGCGCAACCGTGTCCTTGCCGCTGTCGCGGCCGGACTGCTGCTCACCGGAGCGCTCACGGCCTGTTCGGCCACCGGTGAGGGCGGCCCCGTGACCGTCAAGCTGTTGCAGTTCCAGGAGGCTCGCGCCGATGTCGTCAAGGACCTCATACCGGAGTTCGAGAAGGCGATGGCCAAAAAGGGGCGCCCCGTCAAGGTGGACCTGGTCACCGACATCCTCACCGACGACCAGTTCCGGACCAAGATCACACAGCAGTTCTACTCCGGCACGGCACCGGACGTCGTGGACATGGGCGGCAGCAACGTGACCGGCATGGCAGGCGCCGGCTACCTCCTGAAGCTCGATACGTACCTGCGCACATGGGACGGCTGGGACGAGTACTACCCATCCGTCAAGAAGGGCGCACGGCAGCGCGACGGCAGCTACTACTCCGTCCCGCACGAAGCGAGTGTGCAGAGCCTCTTCTACCGCAAGGACGTGCTGCAGCGGCTGGGCATCGACACCGCGCAGCCCCGCACCTGGAACGAGCTGATCGCCAGGCTCAAGAAGGTCCGCGCCAAGACCGGTGAGGCTCCCCTCGTCATCCCCGCCGGGACCGCCTGGGGCGGCGGCTCGTGGACGGAGGGCCTCCTGCCCATCGTGGCCGGCACAGGCAGCACCCTCTACGACGAGAAGTCGGGGAAGTGGAAGCTCAGGAGCAAGGGCCTCTCGGCCACCTTCGACCTGTACGCGGACCTCGTCGAGGCCGACCTGCTTCCCGTACGCGACCTGCACAACCCGAACCCGTGGGAGCCGACGAAGTACGAGAAGTTCCCCCAGGGCACACTTCCGGTCGCCGCCCAGGGCAGCTGGGGATGGAAGTACGACTGGGGCCCCGAAGGGGCGGCACCGATCAAGAACTCCCGCGAGAAGATCGGCACCTGGGACTACCCGGCTCTGGTGCCGGGCACCGAACCCGCCCCGATCAGCGGGGGTGGTTTCGGCTACAGCGTCAACGCCGACGCCGCCCACCCCGACGCCGCCGTCGAACTCGCGAAGTGGCTGAGCTCGGGCAAGGCACTGGCCAGGCAACTGACCGCGGTGGGCGCCGTCTCGCCGCGTGCAGGCCTCGCCGACACCGCCCCCTACAGCAACGAGCCATCCCTGCTCCAGGCGGAGGGCAAGCTGAAGTCCAGCATCCAGCCACCGCTCGGTGACGGAGAGGACCGGGTCTCCCAGGCGGTCCAGAGCGCGACGGCGAAGATCCTGGCCGGTGAGGCGGACGGCAGCCAGGCCGCCGACGCCTTCGCCGAAGAGGCCGAGCAACTGCTCGGCAGCACTCGGGTGGCCGAATGACCACGGTGAAGAACCCCGCCGCCCGGCCGACACGGCGCCGGCGTGAGCGTGCCGCGCTGCCCCTGCTGCTCGGCCCCTCGGTCCTCTTGATCGCGGTCTTCGTGATCGCCCCGGCTGCTTACGGCGTCTACCTCGGCCTCACCAACACGCAGCTGACCGGGTTCGCCGCGCGCGACCCGCAGTTCGTCGGGCTAGAGAACTTCCGGAACCTGCTCGGGTCCGCGGACTTCCTCGAATCGCTGGGCCGTACGGGAGAGTTCGTGCTCTGGTCGGCCATCATCGGCCAGACGGTGCTCGGCATGCTCGCCGCACTGCTGCTGCGCCAGAAGTGGTTGCGAGGTAAGGGCCTGTTCGGTGCGCTGATGCTCCTGCCGATGGTGGTGCCCGAGGTCGTCGCGTCGTTGACCTGGGCGAGCGTGCTCTCCTCGGAGAGCGACGGCACGTTCAACCGGCTGCTCGGGCTGTTCGGTTCGGGAGCCGCGGCGCCGTTGCAGGAATACCCGATGGCCTCGGTGATCCTCATCAACGTGTGGCGCGGTATCGCATTCGCCATGATCATGTTCCAGGCCGCGCTGGAGGACGTGCCTGACGAGCTGATCGAGGCCTCGCGGATGGACGGCGCGAGCGCACTGCAGGTCTTCCGGCACATCACCCTGCCCCTGATCCGCGGACCGGTCTTCCTCTACCTGCTGCTGACCACCATCACCACGGTCGGCGTCTTCGGCCTGGTCTACTTCCTCACCCAGGGCGGTCCGGGCCAGGACACGGAGATCACCTCCATCTACATCTTCCAGAGCGCCTTCAAGTACTCCCAGATCGGCCTGGGCAGCGCCGCCTCCGTGATCCTGCTCATCCTGCTGACGATCCTGGGCATGACCTACGCCCGGCTGGCCAAGGTGGAGGTCTGATGGCGGCCACGACAACCATCGAGCCGAGGACGGCCGCAGGGGCGGTCGGCCCGCGTCGCCGCAAGCCCATGTGGGCGGTTGTGCAGCGGGTGCTGCAGTACGTGCTGATGGTGCTGCTCGCGCTGTTCTGCGTCGTACCGTTCGCATGGGTGGCGCTCACGGCCGTGGACGCCGACGGCGGGCCCACGGTCGGCCTTCCGGCGTTCACGCTGGACAACTTCGTCCGGTTCTTCACCGACGGCGCCACACCGCGGCTGTTCCTCAACAGCGTCATCGTCTCCTTCGCCGCGACCGCCCTGAACCTGGCCTGCGGTGTCCTGGGGGCCTACGCGCTTTCCCGCTACCGGTTCCGTGGACGCCGAACCTTCATGTTCGCGATCCTGCTGATCCGGGTGATCCCACCACCGGCGACGATCGTCGCCCTGTACCTGCTGATGGTCAGGATCGAACTGGACGACAGCTATCTCGGCCTGATCCTGGTCGAGGCGTCGGCGGCGCTGCCGATCACCCTGTGGCTGCTCAAAGGCACCATCGACGCCATTCCGTATCAGCTGGAAGAGGCGGCGTGGCTCGACGGCTGCAGCCGGTTCGGCACGATCCGGCGCATCATCCTGCCGCTGGTAGGACCGGGGCTCGGGGCCGCCGCCATGCTGACGTTCATGGCCGTGTGGGGCGACTTCCTCACCCCGCTCGTGCTCTTGCAGTCGCCCGACCTCTATCCGCTCTCGATCGGCCTGTTCCGCTCGTTCACCGCCTTCAACCAGGTCGACTGGGGGGTCCTCGCCGCGAGCGCCGTCGTCTACATGGCACCGCCCGCCGTGCTGTACCTCTTCCTGCGGCGACACCTGATGCGCTCCAGCCTCGGCGGCGCCGTCAAGGCCTGACCCCACGCCGCAGCCCGTCACCCACCGGCACAGACCTCCCCTCTGCATCTGAAGCAGCCTGAAGCACCCCCGACGCACTCAAAACCGGAATCACCAGCAGTACGAAAAGGAGACGCTCTCTTGGCTGACGACAATCCGCACGGCCGGGTGCAGCTCGACGCCACCGCTTTGGCGATGCAGCGCGTCCGGCGGTTCACCAGGTTCCGCATCCGGCCCGCTGTCCACCGCGACACCCGTCCGGTCCGGATCGCCGCGTGGACGGTCGGGGGCGAGCCCGTGCCGTTCGCCGAGGCGGTCAAGGAGCGGTTCGCGCCCTTCACTCTCGGCCAGGCCTGGGGCAGGCCCTGGGACACCACCTGGTTCGAGGTCAGCGGCGAGGTACCGGGGGAGTGGGCCGGCGAGGAGACCGAACTCGTCGTCGACCTGGGGTTCACAGGAGATCAGCCCGGCTTCCAGGCCGAGGCGATGGTCTACCGCCCCGACGGAGAGATCGTCAAAGCGATCGAGCCCTACAACTCCTGGGTCCCCCTCCCCAAGTCCGGCCCCTTCCGGCTGCTGATCGAGGCCGCGGCGAATCCGATCGTGCAGGTGCCCTACGAGTACGAGCCCACGGCGATGGGCGACAAGGCCACCGCGGGCGAGGAGCCGCTGTACCGCCTCAAGCAGCTGTCGGTCGCCGTGCGCGAGGAGCAGGTGTGGGAGCTGCTGCAGGACGTGGCCGCCCTCGACGGACTGGTCGACGTCCTGCCGGAACAGGGCTCGCGGCGCGCCGAGATCGTCGTCGCGCTGGAGCGCATGGTCGACGTCATGGACCCCGAGGACGTGGCGGGCACGGCGGCGCGCGGCCGCGAGGTCCTCGCCCCCGTACTGGCGGGCCGAGCCGCCGACAGCTCCCTCATCGTCTCCGCTGTCGGCCACGCCCACATCGACTGCGCCTGGCTGTGGCCGGTACGCGAGACCGTACGCAAGGTGGCGCGGACGTTCGCCAACGTGCTGGACCTGAGCGAAAGCCACCCGGAGTTCGTGTTCGCCGCCTCCTCGGCGCAGCAGTACGCCTGGCTCAAGGAACACCAGCCGGGCCTGTTCGAACGGGTCAGGGCGGCGGTGGCCGCGGGTGTCATCCGCCCGGTCGGCGGCATGTGGGTCGAATCCGACACGAACATGCCCTCAGGTGAGGCACTGGCCCGCCAGTTCGTGCTCGGCAAACGCTTCTTCGCCGAGGAGTTCGGCGTGGACAGCGAGGAGGTGTGGCTGCCCGACTCCTTCGGGTACACCGCCGCGCTGCCGCAGATCGCCAGGGCGGCGGGCGCCCGCTACTTCCTCACCCAGAAACCGTCCTGGAACGAGACCAACGCGATGCCCCACTCCAGCTTCCTGTGGGAAGGCATCGACGGATCCCGGCTGTTCACCCACTTCCCGCCCGCCGAGACCTACAACTCCGACCTCGGTGCCGCGGACCTCGCACGCACCGAGCGGACGTTCCGGCAGAAGGGCGCGGCCCGGCACGTCCTCGGACTGTACGGGTGGGGTGACGGCGGTGGCGGCCCCACCAGGGAGATGCTGGCAGCGGCCCGGCGCAAGCACGACCTGGACGGATCGCCGCGCGTGCGGATGGACGACCCGGACAGCTTCTTCCGCACCGCCGAGGCCGAACTGCCCACGCCGCCCGTATGGGTCGGCGAAATGTACCTCGAACTGCACCGCGGCACGCTCATCTCGCACGCGCGGAGCAAGCGGGGCAACCGGCACAGCGAGGCCCTGCTGAGGGAGGCCGAGCTGTGGGCGGCGACAGCTGCTCTGCGCGGCAACACCCCTTACCCGTACGACGAGCTGCGGCGGATCTGGGAGACGGTACTGCTGCTCCAGTTCCACGACATCCTGCCGGGCACGTCGATCGCCTGGGTACACCAGGACGCCGAGCGGGACTACGACCGGGTGGAGAGCGAGCTGCAGGCCCTGGTGACGAGCGCGCTCGACGCACTCGGCGGCGCTGACGGCGGGGGAGAGGGGGAAGGCGACGACGGCCGCGCACCGGTCGCCGCCAACGCGGGCCCCTACCCGCTGCACGGCGTACCGGCGGCGGGCATCGGCCCCGCCTCGCCACCCCAGGCGGCGGCCCCCCATCAGGTGAACGACCGGTTCGTGCTCGACGACGGGGCGCTGCACGTCGAGATCGACGGACGCGGCACCCTCGTCTCGGTCCTCGACACGGTCGCAGAACGGGAGCTGCTGCCCCAGGGCGTCGCCGGCGGAGTCCTGCAACTCTTCCGCGACACCCCGCGCGAGTGGGACGCGTGGGACATCAACGACGAGGACAAGCGCAGCGGTCACGACCTCGTGGAACCGGTGTCCATCAGCATCGCCGACGACGCGGTCGTGGTGCGGCACGAGCGCGGCCAGACGGCGATCACCATGTGGGTGCGGCTGTCCGAAGGCAAGCTCACCTACGCCTTCGACATCGACTGGCACGAGTCGCAGAAACTGCTCAAGCTCGCCTTTCCGCTGGACATCAGGACGGACCGGTCCACCTCGGAGATCCAGTTCGGTCACCTGCACCGGCCGATCCACCAGAACACCTCCTGGGACACCGCCCGCTTCGAGACCGTCGCGCACCGGTGGGTCCATGTCGGCGAGCCAGGGTACGGCGTCGCCCTCGCCAACGATGTCGTCTACGGTCACGACATCCGCAACGCGCAGGCCCCCGCAGGCCGCCCGATGACGACGGTGCGGCTGTCCCTGCTGCGCGCGCCGCGCTACCCCGACCCGTCAGCGGACCAGGGGCGGCACACCTTCTCCGTCAGCCTGCGCCCCGGAGGGATCCCCGAGGCCATCGCGGACGGGTACGCGCTGCAGCTGCCCCTGCGCACGGTGCGCGGCGCCGCGGCGCAGCCGTTGCTGGAGGTCTCCGACCCCGCTGTCGTGGTGGAGAGCGTCAAACTCGCCGAGGACCGCTCGGGCGACCTCGTAGTGCGCCTCTACGAGGCACACGGCAATCGCTCCCGCGCCACCGTGCGCACCCACTTCTCCTGGCGCGAGGCTGTGGCCACCGACCTTCTGGAGCGTTCCGTGGACAGCGAGGCGCTGTGCGAGGCAACCCCCGAGGACGGGGTCGCACTGGAGCTGCGCCCGTTCGAACTGCTCACCCTCCGGTTCCGCGACCCGGTGGCCTGAGAGCCGGCGGGTGGCGGCACCCGCCGGCGAACTGTCGACGCACCGAGATGAGCTGAGACCAGCTGAGTGGAAAGGTGGCTCCCATGCCGGCTGACGATCGGACCGACCCGCCCCGGCCGGAGTATCCGCGGCCGCAGTTCCAGCGCGACCGCTGGCAGAACCTCAACGGCAGATGGGGGTTCGAGACCGACCGGTCCGACACCGGCCGGGAGCGCGGGCTGACCGGGAGGGAACTGTCCGGCGAGATCGTGGTCCCCTTCGCCCCGGAGGCCCGGCTCTCGGGGGTCGAGGAGCAGGACTTCCTGCGCGCCGTCTGGTACCGCCGCACAATCACCGTCCCACCGCAATGGGCAGGCGACCGGGTGCTGCTGCACTTCGGCGCGGTCGATCACGACGCGACGGTGTGGGTGAACGGCATCGAGGTGGGCCGGCACCGCGGCGGCTTCTGCGGCTTCAGCCTCGACGTCACCGACGCCGCACCCGCGGGAGAGCCGGTGCCTGTCGTGGTCCGGGCCCGCGACGACCCCGAGGCGCCACAGGCCAGAGGAAAGCAGTCGGTGCGCTACACGCCCCGCGCGGCCACCTACAGGCGCACCACGGGCATCTGGCAGACGGTGTGGATGGAACCGGTGCCGCAGACCGCCATCCGCCGCCCCCGCATCACACCGAACGTGGCGGCAGGAGCGTTCGAGGTGGAGGTGCCGCTCTCGGCGAACCTGCCCGGCGGCGTCGTCCACGTCCACGTCAGCGACGGCGCGGGCGAGGCGGTCAGCGGCACCGTGCGCGCCGACCTCGACCTCACACCCCGGCTCAGCCTGGTCCTGCCACCCGAGCGGGTCCGGCTCTGGTCGCCGGACGACCCCCATCTCTACGGACTCGACATCGAGCTGCGCGACGCGGACGGACGCGCCGTCGACACGGTGGAGTCGTACGCAGGGCTGCGCAGCGTCGCCATCACCGGCAAGCAGATCAGGCTCAACGGCGATGTCGTCTTCCAGCGACTGGTACTGGACCAGGGCTACTACCCGGACGGGCTGATGACCGCGCCCACCGACGCCGATCTCGTGCGCGACATCCAGCTCGGCCAGGCGGCCGGCTTCAACGGCGCACGACTGCACCAGAAGGTCTTCGAGGAGCGCTACCTCCACCACGCCGACCGACTGGGCTACCTGGTGTGGGGCGAGTTCGGCGACTGGGGCTGCAACACGGGCGAGGGCCAGTCCACCAACCAGCGACCGGACGCGTCGTACCTCCAAGAATGGCTGGAGGTACTGGAGAGGGACCACTCCCACCCGGCGATCATCGGCTGGTGCCCGATGAACGAGACCTGGCAGGACTACGGCGACAGGATCACCGCGCTGGACGACGTCATGCGCGGCATGTTCCTGGCCACCAAGGCCCACGACACCTCCCGGCCCGTCCTCGACACCTCCGGCTACGCGCACCGGATCGCCGAGTCCGACGTGTTCGACAGCCACGACTACGAACAGGACCCGGAAGCTTTCGCCGCCGCGCACAGCGCACTCGCCGACGGCGAACCCTACGTGAACCGGTCGGACACCACTGGCCACTCCTGGTCCATCGACTACCGGGGGCAGCCCTTCTTCGTCAGCGAGTTCGGCGGCATCTGGTGGAACCCCGCCGAAGCCGGGCGGCCGCAGACGGCCACCGGGTCCTGGGGCTACGGCGACCGCGTACGCAGCGTCGAGGAGTTCCACACCCGATTCGACGGACTCGTCGGCGTGCTGCTTGACCATCCGGACATGTTCGGCTACTGCTACACGCAGCTGACCGATGTTTTCCAGGAACAGAACGGGATCTACGGATTCGACCGGTCGGAGAAGTTCGAGATCCGGCGCATCCGCGCGGCTCAACTCCGCCCCGCGGCCATCGAAGCCGACGCAAGGCAGCAGCGCGCCGGCACCGACGCCACCGACGGCAAGGACGGGCGACGCCCCGCGAACGGACGAGGCCCCGCGGAAGCGCCACACCCCACGGAAGAACCGGGCTCGACGAAAGGGCCACGCCCCACGGAAGCACCAGGCCCGGCAGGAGGAGCACACGCATGAAGGCCGTCATGGTCATGTTCGACAGCCTGAACCGGCACCTGCTGCCTCCCTACGGCGCCGACTGGGTCCACGCCCCGAACTTCGCACGCCTCGCCGCCCTGTCCACCACGTACGACAACTGCTACGTGGGGTCGATGCCCTGCATGCCGGCGCGCCGCGAACTGCACACGGGCAGGCACAACTTCCTGCACAGGAGCTGGGGCCCGCTGGAGCCGTTCGACGACTCCATGCCCGAGATGCTCAAGCAGCACGGTGTGTACACCCACCTGGTCAGTGACCACCAGCACTACTGGGAGGACGGCGGCGCCACCTACCACGGGCGCTACAACACCTGGGAGTTCTTCCGGGGCCAGGAAGGCGATGCCTGGAAAGGGCAGGTGGCCGACCCCGTACCGCCCGACGACCTCCACAGCAACCGCAACGACCTGTGGCGCCAGGACTGGATCAACCGTGCGCACATGGACACCGAGGACAAGCACCCGCAGACGCTCACCTTCGACGCGGGGCTGGAGTTCCTGCGCGTCAACCGGGACCAGGACGACTGGTTCGTGCAGATCGAGACCTTCGACCCGCACGAGCCCTTCTTCTCGCACAAGAGCTACAAAGACCTCTACCCGCACGACTACGAGGGCCCGCACTTCGACTGGCCGGACTACACCAAGGTCACCGAGGCCGAGGAGCAATCCACCCACGCACGCTTCGAGTACGCGGCGCTGCTGTCCATGTGCGACAACTCGCTGGGCCGAGTCCTGGACGCGATGGACGAGCACGGCCTGTGGGACGACACCCTGCTGATCGTCTGTACCGACCATGGGCTGCTGCTCGGTGAGAAGGGCTGGTGGGGCAAGCTCGTCCAGCCCTGGTACAACGAGCTGTCGAACATCCCCCTGTTCGTGTGGGACCCGCGTCGCCCCGCACACGCGGGCAGCCGCCATTCGGGCCTCGTCCAGACCATCGACATCGCCCCGACACTGCTGGAGTTCTTCGGCGTCGACCGCACCCCCGACATGCAGGGCCGCCCCCTGGGCGAAGCGACCGACGGCTCCCTGGGCGAGGTGCCGCGGCGCCAGTCCGCGGTCTTCGGCATGTTCGGCGGCCACGTCAACATCACCGACGGCCGCTGGGTCTACATGCGTTCCTGCCACGACGCGACGAACCAGCCCCTCTACGAACACACCCTGATGCCCACACACGGGCGGGGCCGCTTCACCCCCGCCGAACTGGCCGACGCGGAACTGGCGGAGCCCTTCGACTTCACCAAGGGCGTCCGAACACTGCGGGTCCCCGCCAGAACAGCACCCGGCTTCGACCCCTCACGGTTCGGAGCGCTGCTCTACGACCTGGCCGACGACCCCCGGCAGGAGCGGCCGGTCGTGGACGACGACGTGGAGCTGCGCATGCTCCGCCTGCTGGTGCAGCAGCTGCGCGACGGCGACGCTCCACCGGACCAGTACGAGCGCCTCGGCCTGCCCCGCACCCCGGAGGAGGTGACCACGGCATACCTTCAGGTCGCCGCGCACCGGGGGCAGCCACGGCAGTCGGCGGCGCTGGATCACGCGCCGCGGGCCGACGAGTTCCCCGAGGGCAGGCTCGGACTGCGTACGCCGCTGGCCGTACTGCTGTCCGACCCGGTGGCCGTCGAAGCGGTGCGCCGTTTCGTGCCCGGCCTCACCGACTCCGAGCTGCTGACGATCCGGGGTTCCACGTCGCTGCTCCAACTGGCCGCCGCCACCGGGCAACCCGACCGCGACCAGCTGACCGGACTGGCGAACGAACTCGCGCGCCTCTTCCCTGGGAACTGAAACGACGAAGATGCGCGACGCGGTCTCCGGGCGGATTCCGTCCGCCGGAAGCAAGGGTGGCGGCCACACATGGCCGCCACCACGGGCGCGAACGCCTTGGCCGCGGACCCGGTCCCGTACCTGGACACGGATGGTGGGGTACGAGTACCTGAAGGCTTACCGGACCGGAAGCCGCTGCCCGCCCGCACCTTCGCCTCCAGGCTCGGGCACACGGAAACCCCCCGCCCGAGCTCACCCACCTCTACGTCCGGCCGCCCACGGGCCAGTCGGTCAGGGGCGGCGAGCAACATGGCGCTGGACGGGCAGGTGACCTGGCCGACTGGCGCACCGCACTCCTGACGGAGACCAGCTTGTCTTCGCCACCCGACCCCGACCCTCTGGCTCGCCCGGGCCTTGTCGGGGTCTCACTCGTGGGAGCTGATGAGGCCGCCGGTGGTGAGGACGATGGATATGCCGTTGGCGTCGAGGCCTGCGTCGTGTCCGTTGGCGTCGATCGTGCCCATGACGTCGTCGTGGCCGATGATCTGGGCGCGGTAGTGGTCCTCGTCCTGCTTGGTGATCTTGGCCTTCCAGCCGCCTTCGAGGTTGAAGGTGCCGGGGCCTTGCTGGCCGGTGTCCATCCAGGAGGAGATGTGTCCGCCCGGGGTGAGGGTGACGAACATGCCGTTGCCGTCCATCCCGGCGTCGTGTCCGTCGGCGTCCAGTGTGGCGATGACGGCACCGTCGCTGACGATCTCGGCGCGGTAGTGCTGGCCGTCGAGCTTGGAGATCTTGGCCTTGCTCCCGTCGACCAGGGTCTGGGTGCGAGCCGCAGAGGCGTTCTTGGAGGTGAGGGAGGGGCTCTCGTTCTGCGCCTGGGACTGCGCGCTGGTGCTGGCCTTGTGGGGGCCGGATGCGTCGTTGTCTGTGCTTTGGCAGGCGGTCACAGAGAACGCCGCGGCGGCGGCCACCGCGAGCAGGGTGGCGGAGCGGGCGGTGCGGCGGGTGCGGCGGGTTGTCATGGCGGAAATCCCTAAAAGTGTCAATGTGCGGCGCCAGCCCCTGTGGTGACCGGCGCCGCCCGAGTCTGCTGTTCGCTACACCCTGTGAGATGGCCCTGGAGGGGGAAGTTGTTCACCGGTTCGTGTCCGCGTTCGGTAACAGCGAGGTCGACGCAGCCCGGACCCTGCCGGCGGGATCGGGCCACTGTCCGCTGCGCAGAGCACGTGCGGATCGCCGACCTCCTACTGGCTGGTGAACGGGCAGAGGCGCCCGCTTGCCAGCGTGAACACCTCTCGTCCGTAGGCCTGGAGAAGACGGGCGGACCGGAGCACTGAGATGGGTTGTGGAGCGGCCGGCTTTCCCATGCCGCTTCCAGGACGCCAAAGCATCTCAGCGAGCGCACCAGGTGTGGCCTACGTCGTGCCCGAGCTCCCCCGGACGCGGGCGGCGGCCCGTTCCCAGGGGCGTTGATCGCCTGCGGGCTCGTACAGGCGTAGCCGAAGAGCGCTGCCCAGAACCGTTCGCAGTGTGGCGAGATCTCCGTGCAGTGCTCCCGCCGCTCGGGCCTGTACCAGGATGTTGCCGTAGGCCGCCGCCTCCGCGGGCCCGGCGACGACCGGCAGGCCGCAGGCGTCGGCCGTCAGCTGGCACAGCAGCTCGTTGTGAACGCCGCCGCCGACGACGTGGACCGTGCGCACCTCTCGGTTCGACAGCCGCTGCGCGTCGGCGACGGCGGCGCGGTGGGCGAGAGCGAGCGAGTCCAGCACACAGCGTGCCGTCTGTGCCGGGTCGCGCGGGACGGGCTGCCCCGTACGCCGGCAGGCCTCGGCGATCCGGCCCACCATGCCGCCCGGTGCGAGGAACTCCGGGTCGCCGGCGTCCACGACCGAGCGCAGCACGGGAACCTTGGCCGCGCTGCCGAGCAGCCCGGGGAGGTTCTGCCTGGAACCACCGGCCTCCCACTCGCGCAGGCACTCCTGGAGCAGCCACAGCCCCATGGTGTTGCGCAGGTAGCGCACCGTCCCGTCCACCCCGAGTTCGTTGGTGAAGTTGGCCCTGCGGCTCTCCTCCGTCAGTATCGGCGTGTCCAGTTCCATACCCACGAGCGACCAGGTGCCGGTCGCGATGTACGCGAAGTCTTCCCCGGCGGCGGGTACGCCTACGACAGCCGAGGCGGTGTCGTGCGATCCGACAGCGGTCACCGGGACGGGCCCGTGCCGCTCCGCCACCGGCACTGTGCCGGGCAGCAGCTCACCCGCCGGGTCGCCGGGGTGGCGCAGGGGCGGGAAGAGCGACACATCGAGGTCGAGCGCCTCGGCGACGGGCCGGGACCAGTCGCGCGTGCGGGGGTCGATCAGCTGTGTGGTGGACGCGTTGGTCACCTCCGTCCCCCGCGTGCCGGTCAGCCAGTAGGAGAGGAGGTCGGGGATCAGCAGCAGCTGACGTGCCACGGTCCACTGGGCGCTCCTCCGGGCGGCGCACAGCTGGTACACGGTGTTGAAGGGCAGGTGCTGCAACCCTGTGTGCGCGTACAGCTCCGGTGCGGACAGCGCCGCGGCCACCTCGGCTTCCATGCCGTCCGTACGGGCGTCGCGGTAGTGCACCGGGTTACCCAGCAGAGCGCCGTCCGCGTCGAGCACGCCGAAGTCGACGGCCCAGGTGTCGATACCGACCGAGGCGAGCCGCCCCGCCTTTGTCGCGGCCGCACACAACCCGTCCAGCACACCTCGGTAGAGGCCGAGGATGTCCCAGTGAAGCGTCCGTTCCGCCCCTCCCGCGCGTACCGGCCGGTTCGGGAAGCGGTGCACCTCCTCCAGGGCCAGTCCTTCCCCGGCCACAGTGCCCAGGATGACGCGCCCGCTGGACGCGCCCAGGTCGACGGCGGCGTAGGCGACCCCGGCAGGGGAGTCGGAGGTGGCTCGTGGCACGGCGGTGACCTCACGTCGGCGGGTGGTGGCGGGGGATTGGCGAGGCCCCCAGGGGATACCGGCGGCGGGCCGCCCCCACGGTGTGCGGTCCGCCACCGGTCAACGAGGCGAAGGGATCAGGCGAAGGGCGCCCTCGGTGGGCGTCAGCGCAGGAAAGCCGCGGCGACACCGGCGTCGACCGGGATGTGGAGTCCCGTCGTCCGGCTGAGGTCGCCACCGGTCAGCGCGAAGACCGCGGCGGCGACGTGCTCCGGTAGCACCTCGCGCTTGAGGAGGGTGCGCTGGGCGTAGAACCGACCCAGCTCCTCCTCGGGCACCCCGTAGACCGCAGCGCGCTGCGCGCCCCAGCCGCCCGCGAAGATGCCCGAACCCCGCACGACGGCGTCCGGGTTGA
Organism: Streptomyces diacarni; assembly: GCF_003323715.1. Taxonomy (GTDB): domain Bacteria; phylum Actinomycetota; class Actinomycetes; order Streptomycetales; family Streptomycetaceae; genus Streptomyces; species Streptomyces diacarni. The sequence goes on along the minus strand of NZ_QOIN01000054.1, from coordinate 35,717 downwards.
TGCCGTTGACGCGGATGCCTCGCTCGCCCAGCTCGGCCGCCAGCAGACGCACCTGGTGCGCCTGGTCGGCCTTGGCCGCGCCGTAGGCGATGTTGTCGGAGCCGGCGAAGACACCGTTCTTGGACGAGATGTAGACGATGTCGCCGCCCATGTTCTGTTCGGTCATCACCCTGGCCGCCTCGCGTGCCACGAGGAAGGATCCGCGGGCCATGATGGAATGCTGCCGGTCCCAGTCGGCGGCGGTGGTCTCGCCCAGTGGTTTGGAGACGGAGATTCCGGCGTTGCTGACGACCAGGTCCACGCCGCCGAATGCCCGGACGGCTTCGGCGAACGCCGCGGCGATCTGCTCCTCCGAGGTGACGTCGACCGTCACGGGCAGCGCGTGGTCGGGACCTCCCAGCTCCTCGGCCACCGTGCCCGCGCTCTTCGCGTTCACGTCGGCCACCACCACGCACGCGCCCTCGGCGGTCAGCCGGTGCGCGATGGCGCGGCCGATCCCGGACCCCCCACCCGTGACCAGCGCGACGCGAGTGGCCAGCGGACGCGGAGCGGGCATCCGGCGCAGCTTGGCCTCCTCCAGCTCCCAGTACTCGATCCGGAACTTCTCCGCCTCCTCGATGGGCGCGTACGAGGAAACCGATTCGGCGCCGCGCATCACGTTGACGGCGTTGAGGTAGAACTCGCCCGCGACCCGCGCCGTCTGCTTGTCCTTGCCGAAGCTGAACATGCCCACTCCCGGCACCAGCACGATCGCCGGGTCGGCACCGCGCATCGCGGGGGAGCCCGGTGACGCGTGCCGCTCGTAGTACGCGCGATAGTCCGCGCGGTACTCCTCATGCAGCTCCCTCAGCCGTTCGACCGCCTCCTCCAGCGGCGATTCCGCGGGAAGGTCCAGCACGAGAGGGCGCACTTTGGTGCGCAGGAAGTGATCCGGACACGACGTGCCCAGTGCCGCCAGTCGGGGGTGCTCTGTTCGGGAGAGGAAGTCGAGGAGGGCCGGTGTGTCATCGAAGTGTCCCACCTGAGCGTGATCGCTTGAGGCAAGCCCGCGCACCGTCGGTGCGAGCGCCGCCGCGCGTGCCGCCCGCTCGGCAGGCGGCAGCGGCGCGTAACCGGGACGTACGGCGCCGAAGGGCTCGGCGCTGCCGTGTTCCGTCAAGAAACGCTCGGCGGTGCGGATGATGTGCAGGGAGTTGCGTTCGCACTCCTCGCTCGTGTTGCCCCAGGCCGTGATGCCGTGCCCGCCCAGGACACAGCCGATGGCCTCGGGGTGTGCCTCCTGCACGGCGGCGATGTCCAGGCCGAGCTGGAATCCGGGACGCCGCCACGGCACCCACGCCACCGTGTCGCCGAAGCACTCACGGGTCAGCTTCTCGCCGTCCGCCGCGCATGCCAGCGCGATACCGGAATCGGGGTGCAGATGGTCTACGTGTGCGGCGTCGACCAGCGCATGCATCGCGGTGTCGATGGACGGCGCCGCGCCCCCCTTGCCGTGCAGGCAGTAGTCGTAAGCGGCCACCATCGCATCCTCGCGCTCGGCCCCCGGGTACACGGCCGGAAGTGCGCGGAGACGGTCCACACGGAGCGCCGCCAGCCCCTCTTCCGTCAGCGTGCCCAGGTCGCCGCCGGAGCCCTTGACCCACATCAGTTCGGTGTCGGCACCGGTGACGGGGTCGGGCGCTGTTCCCTTCGCGGAGGTGTTCCCTCCGGCGTAGTTGGTGTTGCGCGGATCGCTGCCCAGCCGGTGCGAGCGTTCCAGCAGCGCGGACACCTCGACGGGGTGGGAGGGGTGGTGCGGGTCAGGGGCAACGGTTGCCATGTGGCTCGTCCTCCTCGGTGCGGTCGGTTGTCCTCGACGGGACGCGCTGCGGCCGGCGGGTCCCACCTGTGCCGGCTCTGAGGAAGGTGGGGCCGTACCTGCCCGTGCGCTGCGGGTTTGCGCATGCTGTTGTGGGCTGGTTGCGCGGCTCGCGGCGTCCCCGGCGGGTGGGACGCCGCGCAGCCGGCGCTTCTATGCTCCCCAGCCCGCCTGCTGCCCGCCGACCCGTTCCTCGGTGATGCGAGCGGCCCAGCCGGAGGCCGCGTAAGCCGCCATGGGGTCGCGGTCGGCGCCCAGTTCCTCCCGCACGTCGGCCAGCAGGGGGCGCACATCCGTGTTGTAGGCGTCCATGAGCAGGCCGTTGGCAGTGAGCACGTCCCCGGCGCGCTGGGCTTTCGCCAGCTCCTCGCGGTCCACCAGAAGCGCCTTGGCGGTGGCCTCCTGCACGTTCATCACCGAGCGGATGATGGCGGGGATCTTCGGCTCGATGTTGTGGCACTGGTCGAGCATGAAGGCGATTCCGGCCTCCGGTTCGAGTCCGCCGCCGACCCGTACCTCGTACAGGATGCGGAACAGCTGGAAGGGGTCGGCGGCGCCGGCCATCAGGTCGTCGTCCGCGTAGAAGCGCGAGTTGAAGTCGAAGGCGCCGAGCTTCCCCTCCCGGAGCAGGAACGCCACGATGAACTCGATGTTGGTGCCCGGTGCGTGGTGTCCCGTGTCCACGCAGACCTGTGCCCTGGGCCCGAGTTTGAGGCAGTGGGCGTACGAGGTACCCCAGTCGGGGACGTCTGTGGAGTAGAAGGCGGGCTCGAACAGCTTGTACTCCAGCACGAGCCGCTGCTCTTCTCCCAGCCGCTCGTACACGGCCGAGAGCGCTTCGGAAAGCCGGTCCTGACGTGCCCTGATGTCGTCCTGGCCCGGGTAGTTGGTGCCGTCGGAGAACCACAGCTTGAGATCGCGCGAACCGGTCGCGTCCATGATGTCGACGCACTCCATGAGGTGGTCGAGGGCCTTGCGCCGCACCGCCGGGTCAGGGTGGGTCACCGATCCGAGCTTGTAGTCGTCGTCCTGGAAGACGTTGGCGTTGACCGTGCCCGTGCGTACACCGCGCTGCCGGGCATAGGCGGCCAGGGCTGCGTAGTCGCCGGTCCTGTCCCAGGGGATGTGCAGGGCGACGAGCGGGGCGACTCCCGTGTGGCGCTGCACCCGAGCGGCGTCGTCGATCTTCTCCTGCGGCGTGCGAGGTACGCCGGCCTGCGTGAAGACCTTGAAACGTGTGCCCGAGTTGGCGTACGCCCAAGACGGCGTCTCGATCCGCTGGGAGGCGAGCGCTGACTTCACAGCGGCGAGCTTGCGTTCCGACATGCATCTCCTCAGTGCTGTGGGGTGTGGGACGACGGACACGGCCGGGGACGGAAACGGGAGGCGGACATGAAACGATTCAACGCAATGCGGAGTGACCGTATGTGCACACCCCTTCGACGTCAAGAGGGCGCGTTACCGGTGCGGTTGGGGAACTCCAACGGTGCCGAAGAGCACCTGAATTGCCCGCTGCGCATCCCCTTGACTGCCTCCGAAGAACGGGGCTAGCTTCCCGTGAGCTCTGTTGAATCATTTCATTTTCTGGGTTCAGACCGCCTGGCGAGCACAGGAGGAACACCATGAGCGACATCCCACCGGCCGGTGGTCCGCCGCCGGTCCTCGCACTTGAGGGGGTGAACAAGTCATTCGGCAGCGTACGTGCCCTCCAGGGCGTCTCCCTGGAACTCTCCGCCGGGCAGGCGCACGCCCTCGCGGGGGAGAACGGCGCGGGCAAATCCACACTGATCAAGATTCTCGCCGGGGTGCACGCACCGGACGCCGGCACGGTCCGGCTCGACGGCGAGCCCGCGCTCTTCCACGGCCCGGCCGACGCGCGTGATGCGGGGATCGCCGTCATCTACCAGGAGCCCACGCTTTTCGCCGATCTGTCGATCGCGGAGAACATCTTCATGGGTCGCCAGCCCCGCCGTTCCTTCGGGCGCATCGACCACCACGCCGTGCACGAGGCGACAGCCGCGCTGATGTCCCGGCTCGGCGTCCGGCTCGACCCCGACCGGCCGGCACGCGGCCTGTCCATCGCCGATCAGCAGATCGTCGAGATCGCGAAGGCTCTCTCGTTCGACGCACGCGTACTGATCATGGACGAGCCCACCGCCGCGCTGACCGGAAGCGAGACCGTGCGTCTCTTCTCCGTGGTCGAGACGCTGCGCGCCGAAGGTGCGGCGGTGCTTTTCATCTCACACAGACTCAGTGAGATCTTCGTGCTGTGCCAGCGGGTCACCACCCTGCGCGACGGCCGGCTTGTCGCGTCCGAACCGCTGGACGGGCTCACGGAGGACGACCTGGTGCGCCGCATGGTCGGCCGCGACCTGGGCGAGCTGTACCCCCAGCACGAATCGCACACCGGCGAGCCGGCACTCAACGTGCGCCGGCTGACTCGAGAGGGAGTCTTCCACGATGTCTCCTTCACGGTGCACCGGGGAGAGATCGTCGCGCTCGCCGGACTCGTCGGCGCCGGGCGCAGCGAGGTCGTCCAGGCGGTCTTCGGCGTCGACAAGCCGGACGCGGGCCACGTCGAGGTGGACGGAACGGCGTTGCGCCCCGGTTCGCCCACCGCGGCCGTGACCGCCGGACTCGCGCTCGTACCCGAGGACCGGCGGCAACGCGGCCTGGTGATGGACGCCAGCATCGAGCGGAACATCGGACTGACAGGGCTCGGGCAGCTCGGCACCGCCGGGCTCGTACGACGCACTCTCGAACGCGCCCGCGCCGCCGACTGGGCCGTCCGCCTCCAGCTCAAGTACGACCGGCTCTCCGACACGGTCGGTGTGCTATCCGGCGGCAACCAGCAGAAGGTCGTGCTCGCCAAGTGGCTGGCCACCGACCCCGCCGTCCTCATCGTGGACGAGCCCACCCGCGGGATCGACGTCGGCACCAAGGCCGAGGTGCATCGGCTGCTGACCGAACTCGCCGCGGACGGGCTCGCCGTGCTCATGGTCTCCTCCGACCTGCCCGAAGTCCTCGGCATGGCCGACCGGGTGCTTGTCATGCACGAGGGCAGGCTCGTCGCCGAGATCCCCAGGGCCGACGCCGACGAGGAGAACGTGATGGCCGCGGCCACCGGCCGCGCCCCGGAGCGGGGTCCTGGCGGTCCCCCCGAACCCGATGGCCCCGACGGAGCCCGACAGCGCGGTGCGGCCCATGAGCGCGAGGGACGCGCTGCGGACGGCGAACCCGGCGACCCGGATGGGCCCGATGGGGTGACCGAGTCCCGTGACGCGGGCGGGGAGGCGGCATGAGCGTCACCACCCACACACCGCACGCCACCGAACGCGACACCGGCCCACCACCACGGGAACGCCGCTCGCTCGCCGAAGCGGTGCTGCGTGTGCGGGAGTTCAGCATCGGCGCGGCACTCGTGCTGCTCATACTCGCCACCTGGCTGGTCAACCCCGGCTTCCTCGACAGCCAGGGCGTCAAGGATCTCCTGCTCAACTCCTCCATCCTGGTGCTGCTCGCCACCGGCCAGTCCGTGGTCGTCCTCACCCGCAACATCGACCTGTCCGTCGGTTCGGTCGTCGGCCTCACCGCCTTCGCCTGCGGCGACTTCGTCTCAGGAACGGACCACAGCCCCCTCACCGTCATGGCGCTGGGCATCGCGCTCGGCACCGTCTGTGGTCTGGCGAGCGGGCTGCTCGTCAGTTTCGGGCGCGTCCCCGCGCTGGTGGTGACCCTCGGCATGCTGTATGTCATTCAGGGGGTTGACCACGCCTGGGCGCACGGTGAGCAGATCAACGCGGCCAACCTGCCCGACAACATGCTCACCCTCGGCAGCGGCAGCCTGCTCGGCATTCCCTACCTGCCGCTCATCGCCGCGGCCGTCCTGTGCGCAACGGCGTACTTCCTGCGGAGCTACCGCGGCGGACGCGAGCTGTACGCCATCGGCTCCAGTCCCGAGGCGGCGCGGCTCGCGGGCGTACCCGTCCGGCGCCGGGTGCTCGCTGCCTACGCCTTCTCCGGAGCCGTGGCCGGATTCGCCGGAGCACTGTGGCTGGCGCGCTTCGGCACCGTCGTCGCCGACGCCGCGAACGGCTGGGAGCTGACCGTCGTCAGTGCCGTGGTCGTCGGCGGCATCGCCATCACAGGCGGGGTCGGCACCGTCTGGGGCGCGGCTCTGGGCGCGCTGCTGCTCACCACGATCGGCAGCGCCCTGGTCGTCCTGAAGGTCAACTCCTTCTGGGAGCAGGCCATCACCGGTGCGCTGCTGCTGGCAGCGATCAGCACCGATCGCGTCGTCCGCAGCCGTACCACGCGCGCGCTGAGGAAGAGGAGCAGGCAGTGAACGCACCACCGACCTCCGACGACACGGAGCGGGCCGCACGTCAGCGCGGCCCCGGCAACGCGGGAAGCTCCGGACGCGAGGGTGGCGGCGTCGCGCGATTCCTGCGCTGGGACGCGGCACTCGGCGTGCTCCTCGTCGCCGTCTTCCTCGCCGGAACCGGCACGACCGACGGCTTCGCGGACGCGGCCAACCTCTCGTCCGCACTCAACGACACCGTCGAGATCGCTCTGCTCGCGCTTCCCATGACCCTTCTGGTCGTAGCAGGACAGGTCGACCTGTCCGTGGCCTCCATGCTGGGCCTCTCCAGCGCACTCGCCGGCAGCCTGTGGGACGGCGGCTGGACCTTCGAACTGATCATCCCGATCTGTCTGCTGACCGGGGTGCTCGGCGGTCTCCTCAACGGTTGGCTGGTCACCCGCGTCGGACTGCCCTCGCTGGCCGTCACCATAGGCACCCTCGCCCTCTACCGGGGGCTGGCCTCCGTCGTCCTGGGCAACAAGGCCGTCGCCGACTTCCCCGAGACGTACGCCCAGTGGGCCCGCAGCACCGAAACGGTGCCCGGCACCTTCGTGCCGTACCCGATGGCGCTCTTCGCCCTCCTCGCGGCAGCGGCAGCCGTGGTGCTGCACCGTACGAGCTTCGGACGCTCGCTGTTCGCGATCGGCGCGCAGGAGGAAGTGGCCTACTTCGCCGGCATCCGAGTCAAACGGTTCAAGCTCATCCTCTTCGCCGTCAGCGGGCTCATGGCCGCCTTCGCCGGGCTCGTCTACACCCTCCGCTACGGCAGCGCACGCGCCGACAACGGTCTCGGCCTGGAACTGACCGTCGTCGCCTCCGTCCTGCTCGGCGGCGTCGACTTCGACGGCGGCAAGGGCACTCTGGGCGGTGCCGTCGCGGGCGTACTGCTCATCGGTGTGCTCAACAACCTCCTCACACTGAAGGACGTGTCACACGAGATCCAGGTCATCGTCACCGGCGGGCTGCTCATCGTCTCCGTTCTCACCCCGCGTGTGATCGCGGTCCTCACCGACCGCAGACACCGGCGCCTGGCCGCCTCCTGACGGCGTGACCCACCACCTCGCACACCCGCCCCCAACTTCCGGCGCGTCACTTCCCGCACATTCTCCGTACACCTCATGGAAGGTACGACACCCCATGCCAACCCGCATTCGCGCTCGCACCCGCGTCCTCGCCGCCACCTCAGCGGTCTGCGCGCTCGCCCTCGCCATGGCGGGCTGCTCGGGCACGACCAAGGGCGACTCCGAGGATGACGCCAAGGAGAAGACCCAAAACGCCGAGGCCAACCCGGACGCGCCTTTGAAGAAGGGGCTCAAGCTGGCGTTTCTGCCCAAGCAGATCAACAACCCGTACATGAAGGTCGTCGACCAGGCGGGCATCAAGGCCACCGAGGGGTACGGCGGCAAAGCCAAGGAGGTCGGGCCCTCCGACGCCAAAGCCTCCTCACAGGTCAGCTACATCAACACGCTGATACAGCAGCGCCAGGACGCCATCCTGATCGCCGCCAACGACCCCAACGCCGTCTGCGGCCCGCTCAAGCAGGCCATGAAGCAGGACATCAAGATCGTCTCCTACGACTCGGACGCGGGTAAGGACTGCCGCCACGTCTTCATCAACCAGGCGGGATCGGAGGCGATCGGCCGCGGTCTCGTTCGCGACATGGCCAAACAGATCGACAACAAGGGCCAGATCGCGGTGCTCTCGGCGACCCAGAACGCCACGAACCAGAACACCTGGATCACGTTCATGAAGGACGAACTGAAGAAGCCGAAGTACAAGGATATGAAGCTGGTCAAGACCGCCTACGGGGACGACGTGGACCAGAAGTCCTTCCAGGAGACCCAGGGACTGCTCAAGGCGTACCCGAAGCTCAAGGGCATCATCTCGCCCACCACCGTGGGCCTGGCCGCCGCCGCGCGCTACCTCAGCGGATCCTCGTACAAGGGCGAGGTCGTCCTCGGCGGTCTCGGCACGCCCAACCAGATGCGCAAGTACATCAAGGACGGCACCCTCGACCAGTTCTCGCTGTGGGACCCCAAGAAGCTCGGCTACCTCGGCTCGTACGCGGCGGCCGCGCTCTCCTCCGGCCAGATCACCGGCAAGGAGGGCGAGGAGTTCGAGGCGGGGAAGCTCGGCAAGCGGAAGATCGGCAAGGACGGCGAGGTCATCCTCGGCCCGCCCACCGTCTTCGACAAGGACAACATCGACGATTACGACTTCTGATCAGACGGCACGTACTCGCTCCTCCTCCGCGGCCCTGGCCGCGGTCTGCTGACGCGCTGCCCGGAAACCGGCGCCATCGCCGTGCCGCGCCGCGCCATCGCCGTGCCGCGCCATCGCCGTGCCGCGCCGCGCCATCGCCGCGCCGCGGTCCGCGACGGAGGCGACCGGGGCCGGTACCCGGCTGGAAGGCCATAATGGCCCCGCACTTCGTGAACCTGGAAGGCGGGGCGCCGGCCGCAGCCCCCTGCTGCCGACGCGCCCGCCTCCGCCACGACTTCTGTCGGCCCGTCCCTGCCGCCACCCCGCGGCGCCGCCCTGTACGAGGAGCGACCATGACCACCATGACGACCGCGCGGACAGCGCGTCCCGTACGGCTGCGCGCCGCACGTCCCGAACCGCCTCGGGCGGCGTGGCGATGACCCACACGGCCAGTATCAAGGAGGTCGCCCGCGCGGCCGGAGTGTCGGTCGGCACCGTCTCCAACGTCATCAACCGTCCCGACATGGTTGCCGAGGAGACCCGCGTACGAGTGCGGTCCGCCATCGACCGCCTCGGCTACGTACGCAGTGAATCGGCCCGGCACCTGCGCGCGGGCGACAGCCGCATCATCGCGCTGCTCGTGCTCGACATGGCCAACCCCTTCTTCGTCGACGTGGCCTCCGGGGCGGAACGCGCCGCCCGCGCGGCGGGGCTCGGCGTCATGCTGTGCAACAGCGCACAGAGCCCCGCCGAGGAGGCGGAGTACCTGGCTCTCTTCGCCGAGCAGCGGGTGCGCGGCGTCCTCGTCACACCGGCCGACACCACGGGACACAACCTCGCCGCCTTCGAACGCCACGGCATCCCGTACGTCTCCGTCGACCGCGTCGTCCCCAGCGCCGAGGGCTGCTCCGTGTCCGTGGACGATGTCGAGGGCGGCGGACTGGCCGCACGCCACCTGCTCGAACGCGGCCACCGGGACATCGCCTACGTCAGCGGATCGATGCAGCTCACCCAGTGCCACGACCGGCACACCGGCGCCACGGCAGCCCTGCGCGAGTCCGGTAGCGGGAACGCGCGGCTGCGACACATCGAGGGCGAGCGCATGGATGTGGCAGCGGGCCGCGACGCCGGTGCTCGGCTGCTCGGCATGTCCCCCCGCCCGACAGCGGTCTTCTGCGCCAACGACCTCATGGCTCTCGGCGTGCTCCAGTCCCTCTACGGCGCGGGAGTGTCCGTACCCGAAGAGGTGGCCCTCGTCGGATACGACGACATCGAGTTCGCCGCCGCTGCTGCCGTACCGCTCACATCCGTACGGCAGCCCGCGAACCGCATGGGGCATGCGGCCGCGGACCTGCTGATCGAGGAGACGGGCGGTGCCGCCACCGCACACGAGCATCAGCGCATCGTTCTCCGTCCTGAACTGGTCGTCCGCGCCTCCAGCCTGAGGGGCAAGGGCTGAGAGACGAGTCGCACGTACCATCCACGCCGTACCGCGCTCATCGACCAGGACGGCGGCCGGCTCGACGTCCAGGTGCCCAGGTCGCGCGCCAGGAGGGCGACCCTGTCCCAGAGAGCGCCCTGCTGCGGCCGGGACGATTGGTGTTCTCCACCCTCGTTCACCACCTCACCGGGGCGCCCGTCCAGCCGGCCGTCGTGCCCGCCGTACGACCCCGGCGAGTACGGCGGTGGGTGAGAGCCGTGAGGGCCGAGGAGGCGAGGGGCAGCACCACCGGAAGAGCCCAGAGCATGACGACACCCGCCGTGCGACCCTTCCGCCGCTGCGGTATCCGCCCAGCCCGATCCTGTGGCATCGCGCCCCCTCCTGCCCGCTTCACGCTTCCTTGGCCGGGTGCGCGCAACACACGCTCCCGCGCGGACGCCGAATCTCCATCGCGCTCAGCGGCCATCCCGCCGTCACGACTGCTTGGGGAAAGGAGAACAGCTGGTCCGGCAGGCGGCGGCGCCGAGTGCGTCGACGAGCAGGCCGCCGGCCCCGCCCACGCGGAGCGAACCGCAGGTCGTTGCAGCTGGCGGTAGATGCCGGTACGGACAAGTAGGGCCGTTCGCACCGGGCGCGCCGGAGGAGCGGCAGCGAGCCTGCCGGAGCGTGCAGCCCGTGCCGTGTTACCCGTCGCTCTCCGCCCTTGCGGCCCGCAGCTGCGAGGACGCGGTCTCCCACACCTCCCGGGCGGCGCGGGGATCGTCGCTCCGGCGGTGCGAGGTTCGCTCGTGCCTGATGGCTGCGGGTGCTGGTGGACTCCCGGCCCGGCGAGCGTGAACCTCTCCCGCGGAGAGGAAATCTGACGGCTTCACAGGCTAGCTCATTTAATTAAATGTGCGGGAGAGGTGGGGTGCTGTCTACTCGCTCCGATCGGATGCTTCTGCGGCGCGGAGGTGATTCGTGGAGCATCGGATGGGGTCTTATAGCCGCCTATGCACGCATAGTTGAAGACGGGCTCCTGGGGTTCGGTGTCGGTGGCTCCATCATGGTTGCGCGGCCAGCATTGACGAATCGTATACAGGTCTCCTACGTTGGCAGCCGTTTCAAGCGTGAGTGGGTCGCTCCGGGAGCGGCCGCGGTCGAGTCATCCCCCGAGGTCCGGGCGCCCCATGCGGTATCCGCCTCGTCACCTCTGGGATCAAGGGCGAAGGAGAGGGCGCATGACGCAACTCACGGCAACCGTCTGCGGCGGGGGGATCGGTGGGACCACTACCGCACTGGCACTGCGCCAGGCCGGCCTGACGGTGACCTTGATCGAACAGGCGCCGGAAATCAAGGAGATCGGAACCGGCCTCCAACTCGGGCCGAACGCGGTCCGGGCGCTGTTTGACCTGGGGCTCGAGCGGGAGCTCCGTGCGCTGTCACCCATCACACAGGAGATCGTCCGGAGGCGCTGGGACGGCGGTGTCCTCAACAGGACCACGCTGGGGTCCTTCGCTGAGAGGCGTTACGGCGCCCCCTACCTCCAGGTGCACCGTGCGGACCTGCTGGATCTTCTACTGCGGGCCGTAGTCAGCCCGAGCGGTGCGGGCACCCCCGTCGAGGTGGTGACCGCAGCGCAGGTAACCGCGATCGAGGACATCGACGGCACAGCCCCGGTTGCTGTGACCAGCGCAGGCACGCGGTTCCCGGGCGACCTCCTGGTCGGGGCCGACGGCGTGCACTCGCTGGTCCGGCAGGCGATCGGCTGCACCGTCCCGGTCGTCAACTCCGGAGACATGTGCTTTCGGGCCCTCATCGACGGCAGCCGAGTCCGGGAGACCGGCGAACTCGGGTTCCTCACCGAGCAGCAGGCCGCCCACTTCTGGTTCGGCGAGGACAAACACCTGGTCGCCTACCCCATCCGCCACGGGGACGCCATCAACATCGTCGGGGTCGTTCCCGAAGACGCCGACGTCGCGTCGGCGGGCCGGCGGCCGAGCTCCACGGCCGAGATGGTCGACGCGTACCGGGGCTGGGACGACCGACTGACCACGCTCCTGGGCACGCCCGCCCTCGGGGGCGTCGGCCTCTGGACCCTCCAGAGACAGGATCCGCACACCATGTGGACCCGCGGCAACGTGGCGCTCGTCGGCGATGCGTGCCACGCCATGCTGCCGTACGTCTCGCAGGGAGCGTCCCAGGCCATCGAGGACGCGGCCGTACTGTCCGAGGAGTTCGCAGCCGCGCAGCACGCCACGCCGGCCCAGGCACTGGAGCGATACGCCCGGCGCCGGACCCCCGACGCGCACCGTGTGCAACAGGAGGCGCAGGCCAGCCGCGACATCTACCACCTGCCCGAGGGGCCGGACCAGGCCGCCAGGGACCGCCGGTGGCACGAAGCCTCCGGCGAACCGGCCGGCGCCATCGACTCCATCTACACCGGGACGAGCCGGAGTACGAACGCCATCGTCTGAACCGGCGCACACACCACAGGATCCGAGACGGCGGACGTCCGCCACGGCGATCCGGATGGTGGCACCTGGAGCCGTCCGGGAGCGCCCCGAACCGATGCGAGGCTGCAATGACGCAGAGCGAGAGTACGGTACGGAACACACGACGGATGCCTTCGTACAGAACGCTGTGGTTCGTTCTGTTCGGGGGATGGCTGTTCGCCTACGCCGATCGGGCGCTCACCGGCCCGGTCGTGACGTGGATGATCGACAACGACATCGACTTCATGGGCGCCGCCCAGAATCCGCACGCGCTGGGCGGACTCATCGGCAGCCTGTTCTTCGCCGGATACATGCTGACCCAGCTGCCCAGCGGGCGCTTGGGAGACCGGTACGGGCACGCGACGCTGCTCTCGGTGTGCTTCATGTGGGCCGGCCTGGCCACGATCGTCAGCGGCCTGATCACCGGCCTGATCACCTTCGTCGCGCTCAGGGTGATCACCGGCCTCGGCGAGGGGGCCTTCTACTCGAACGACCGGGCGCTGATCGTGGCGCACACCCCGGAGCGGTTCCGCAGCCTCGGGCTCGGCGTGGCCATCACGGGCCTCGCCTTCGGGCTCACCGTGGCCAACATCTTCGCGGTACCGCTGCTGGACTTCGGCGTCGACGTGCTCGGCAAGGACCACGCCTGGCGGATGCCTTTTCTGGTCTTCGGAGCATTCACCCTGGGTTTCGCGGTCGTCATGTGGTGGTTCATGCGTCGGCTCGTCGGGCCGATCCGCCCCGGCCCTCCGCTGCGGAACCTGATGCTGATCTCGGCCGTGTTCTGCGTGCTGATCATGGCGCTGTTCTGGCTGTGCGACAGCGTGGGGCTCCCGGAGTGGGCGTCGGCCGCCCTCCAGGTCGTGCTCGCGGCGTGCATCGTGCTCGTGATGCGGCGGCGCGGGTCGATCGGCACAGCCGTCTCCCTGAAAGACCGGGACACCACGCTGATCTACGTCGCGGCCATCGCGATCCTGTGGAGCATCTGGCTGTTCGGCTACTGGTCGGTGGCCATCGTGTCGTCCGCCGCCCACTCGTCGCTGACGACCGCAGGGCTGGTCGCGGCCTTCAACGCCGGCGCGGGCATCATCGGATTCCCGGTCGGCGGGTGGCTGTCGGACAAAGCGTCCCGCCGCAAGATGGGCCGCCGCAACCTGCTGATCACGGCGACGGCCGTGCAGGGCGGCCTCGTCCTCCTCTTCGGGGCCTACCTGCAGTTCACCCAGATGCCCTCGCTGTGGGTCATGGGCGTCCTGATGTTCTGCACCGGACTGTTCCTGAACGCGGTGCAGCCCATGTCCCAGGCACTGACGGCCGATCTCGTCGGGCCAAAGGAGCGTGGAGCGGCGTTCGGCATGTGGAACCTGATCGGTGAGGTCGGCGCGCTGACCAGCCCCGTGTTCAGCGGCGTGGTCAGAGACGCGACCGGCAGCTGGTCTGCGGCGATCTACCTCGACGCCGCCCTGGTCATCGGCAGTGCCCTGCTCTACTTCGGCGTGCGCCGATCCGCTCCACGCCCCACTCAATCGACGACCGCGACAGCGACAGAGGTGGCCTGATGACAGCAGAGCCCCGCACCGGCTGCGACACCGAGGCGACCTACCACCGGGCCGGATTCGGCGGAACCGTCCGGCGCGGCAGCCGCCCCGCGCTGCTCGTCGTGGACTTCACCTACGGGTTCACCGATCCCGGATACCCCACCGGAGCCGACATGGCCGGCCCGGTACGGGCGACACGCAGGCTCCTGGACACCGTCCGTGCCGGGCACCTGCCCGTCGCCTTCACCACCATCGCCTACGGCCCCGGCGAAGCCCGCTCCCTGACCTGGCTGGACAAGGCCACCGGGATGGCGTCACTCACCACCGGCAGCCGCCTCGTCGAGATCGACTCCGCTCTGGACCGGCGGCCGCACGAGCCGGTCTTCGTGAAGCACGGCGCGTCCGCGTTCTTCGGCACCGGCGTCGCGCCCTACCTCGTCTCCACCGGCGCCGACACCCTCGTCGTGGCGGGCGCGACCACCAGCGGATGCGTACGGGCCAGCGTCGTCGACGCCGTCCAGCTCGGCTTCCCCGTACTGGTCCCGCACGCGGCCGTCGCTGACCGGGACGAGGGGCCGCACGAAGCGAACCTGTTCGACATCCAGCAGAAGTACGCAGACGTCGTCGACCTCGACGACGCACTGACCTACCTGGCCGCTGCCGGCCGAGAAAGCGACCACCGATGACCGTGGACGAACCGCAGGGGCAGCGCCGAACCATAGACGCCAACGGCCTGCGACACAGCGTTGTGACCTATGGGGACCCGACCCACCCGGCACTGCTGATCCTGCCCGGGATCACCACCCCGGCCGTCTGCGCCGACTTCCTGGCCACACGACTGTCCGCACCCGGGTTCCGCGTCGTCGTGCCGGACATCCGCGGCCGTGGGCACAGCGACCGGGCAGCGTCAGGCGGATACCGCCTCGTCGACTACGCCGCCGACGTCGCCGGACTCATCGACGCACTCGACCTTCGCGCACCGGTGATCGTCGGCCATTCGATGGGCGCCCGGATCGCGGCGGCCTACGCGGCCCGCCACGCCGCCGACGACCACGGCCCCCTGATCCTGGTCGACCCGCCGACCTCCGGTCCCGGCCGGCCGCCGTACCCCACCACCCGACAGGCGTTCTTGGACCAGCTCCGAGAAGCGCAGGCGGGCACCACCGCAGACGGCGTCGCCAGGTACTACCCCAACTGGCCCCGCCGCGAGCTCGAACTGCGCGCGCGGCACCTCGCCACCTGCGACCCGACCGCCGTCGTGGAGACCCACGAAGGATTCGAGACGGAGGACTTCTTCGAGTACTGGACCGAACTCCGCGGCACCGTACTGCTCGTCCACGGAGCCGACAGCCCCGTCGTCCCGCCCCACGCCGTCGACGAACTCCGCCGCGCCCGCCCCGACATCCCCATCGTCCCGGTCACCGGTGCCGGGCACATGGTGCCGTGGGACGACCTCGACCAGTTCCTCGCCCTCCTCACTCCTCACCTGCTCACCTACTGCGAGAACAAGGAGTAACCGCATGGACCAGAACCTGTTCAACGACATTTGTCTGCGGCAGCTCACCCTGTCCGGGGTGCACGAGGGCGAGACGGTGGTGGTGCTGACCCGGGGCAGCGAGCGTGCCGAGTACGCGGACGCGTTCCTGTGGGCTATCCAGCAACGCGGTGCGCTGGGCTACCACATGCGGCTGCCGTCGCCGGCCGGCGCAGCGGGCGCGTGGGCGGTCGGGGACTCCGGGCTGGGCGCATTGCCGCTCGCGGTGGACGCGCTCAAGGCCGCCGACATGGTGGTGGACTGCACGTTCCTCCTGTTCTCCCCGGAGCAGTTCGCGATCCAGGAGGCGGGCACGCGGATCCTCACCGCGGTGGAGCCACCGGAGCTGCTGGCCCGCCTGATGCCGACAACCGAGCTGCGGGAACGCGTCGAGACCGGCGCCGAACTGCTGGCCAACGCCACCTCTATGCGGATCACCAGCCCGCACGGCACCGATGTGACCTACCAGTTGGGCGTGTACCCGACCCTGTCGGAGTACGGTTACACCGACACCCCGGGCCGATGGGACCACTGGCCGGCGGCGTTCGTGTTCACCGGCGGGGCCGACGACGGGGTCGACGGCAAGATCGTGCTCGCCCCCGGGGACGTGCTGCTCCCGTTCAACAGCTACGTGCAGACCCCGGTGGAACTCACGATCGAGAAGGGCTTCATCCGCGACATCCGCGGCGGCGCCAACTCCTCGGGACTGGACGCGGACCTGCTGCGCTCCTACATCGAGAGCTTCGATGACCCGCGCGGTTACGGCATGTCCCATGTCGGCTGGGGGCTGGACGAGCGCGCGCACTGGCACGGCCTGACCCAGTTCGGTGGCGGGATGGGCATGGAGCTGCGCAGCTTCTACGGCAACGTGATGTTCTCGATCGGACCCAACAACGAGCTCGGCGGCCCGAACGACACCGCATGCCACTTCGACATCCCGATGCGCGGCAACAGTCTCTACCTCGACGATGAGCTGATCGTCGACGCAGGTGAGTTGACCGTGCCCGAGATGCGTCCGGTGAACCGCCGATGAGCCGCGACCACCGTGTGGGGATGATCGTCCCGTCGTCGAACCTGACGATGGAGACCGAGCTGCCGCGGATGCTGGCGGCGCGAGAGACCGCGATCCCCGGCGAGTGGTTCACGTTCCACGCCGCGCGCGCCCGGATGCAGCACGTGACCCCCGAGCAGCTGCGGGCGATGAACGCCCAGGCCGAGCGGGCCGCGGCGGAGCTGGCCGATGCCCGCCCGGACGTGGTCGCCACCGCCTGCCTGGTCGCGATCATGGCCCAGGGACCCGGGTACCACTGCGCCGCCGAGAAAGACATCACGAACGTCCTGCGCGCCGAAGGCTCGCACGCACCCGTGGTGTCGAGCGCTGGAGCGCTGCTGTCCGGCATCGCCGCCCTCGGCGTGCGCCGGGTCGCGATCATCACCCCGTACATGGAGCCGCTCACCGAGGCCGTGGTCGCCTACCTGACCGACGCCGGGGTCGAGGTGGTCGACTCGCTGTCGCTGCGGGTGCCTGACAACCTCGCCGTGGCCCGGCTGGACCCGGCGGACCTACGCAAACACCACAGGAGACTGGACCTGTCCCGCGCCGAGGCGCTGGTGCTCTCCGCGTGCGTGCAGATGCCTTCACTGGCATCGATCCAGCCGGTGCAGGACGAGATCGGCCTGCCGGTACTGTCCGCCGCCACCGCCACCACCCACCGCATCCTCACCGAACTCGGCCTGAAACCCCGCGTCCCCGACGCCGGAGCTCTGCTCTCCGGCTGATCCGCGCCGCTCCGGGCCGCGCTTCTCCGTAGAGACGGGGCGCGGCCCGGGGCACCCCCGTACCGGCCACCGTCGGCGACCACGCCGCTGCATGCACGGCTCCGTCGCGTGGAAACGTCACTGAGTAGGGTTCGGTTCATGTCACCAAGCACGAGTACGCGGGCGACCCGCACGGACTACGTCGCCGAGACACTTCGCCGGAAAATCGTCCTGGGGGAACTCAAACCCGGGACACCCCTGCGGCTCGACGCACTCAGTGAGCAACTCGACGTGAGCCGGGTACCGCTGCGGGAGGCCCTGCGCGAACTCCATGCCGAAGGCCTCGCCGTCACCTACCCCCAACGGGGCGCGTTCGTCTCGGACATCGTCCGGTTCGACGTCGTCGACTCGTTCATGCTGCTGAAGACGGTTGAGGTGGCTGCCGCCGAGCGGGCCGCGTCCGAGCGCCCCGAGGCAACAGCTCAGCTGATGTCGACGCGATACCAGGCCTTGAGCAACGTCATCCACTCCGACCGTGACAGGGAGAAGTACCTGACAGCGCACCAGGCCTTCCACTTCGCCGTATTCGAGAGCATCGAGGAGTCACCCGCCCTGCAGCGGATGGCACGCATCCTCTGGAACAGCTGCGAGAGGTTCCTCAACGCCGCGCACGTCGAAGAACGGCTCATCCAGAGCGACCACGAACATCAGCGCCTCCTGGCATACATGGCCGACGGCGACGTCACAGCCATCCGCGCGATCGCCGGGATGCACGTCGAACACGGCGCAGAGGCGGCGCTCCATGGCCTGGGGTTCGCCCACTGATCTATTCGACCGCCTTGACGCCGTCGACAACCCCACCCCCGCTGCCCGGGTGACGATCGCGCCGACTCGTTCGAGGGCCCACAGGCCGGCTTCGAAAGCGTGGGCCTGGGCACCTTGCTCCAACGCGGCCCGGCCCATCTCGGCCCGGGTGTCGTCCAGCCTGGGTGGGCGTCCGGTGGCTGTCCGTCTCCCCGGACCGAAGCACCGTCTTGCTCCCGCACCCGCCGCCAACGCCGCGCGCTCTCGGCACAGACCCCCACCACCTGGGCGATCTCCGCATCCGAGACGCCATCCTCGACTTCGGCTTGATCGCTACGAAGCGACAACGACCTCAGTGAAAGCGCGCCGCAGTTCGCTGGGAGGCGTCTGGTCGGTGACAAGGAGGTCGACGATGGACAGGCCGCCGAGGGCCATCGCCTTCTTGCGGTCGAACTTGGTGTGGTCGGCGGCGACAAGCACGCGGTCGGCAAGGTCCAGGAGCGTGCGGCGTACCTCGACTTCGGCGGGGTCGAAGTAGGTGACCCCGCGGTCGACGGACAGTCCTCCGCAGCCGAGGATCAGCAAGTCCAGGTGGATCTGTGGCTTTTCCTGAGCGGCGGTGGAGGTGGTCAGGCTGAGCTCGGGCGTCATGAGGCCGCCCAGGACGAGCACCCGGCTCCTTGTGTCGCGCAGTTCGAACGCTGCGTGGAAGGAGTTGGTGATCACGGTCAGGTCGTTCCGGCCGGCGAGTTCCGCGGCAACGGCGGTGCAGGTGGTGCCGGTATCGATCCCCACGGAAGCGCCTGGCTCGACGAGCTTGGCCACGGCCTGCGCGATTCTCGACTTCTCAAGCCGCATCGTGGAGGAGCGGGAGCCGTAGGCGGGGGCCCGGCGGGGGACGGCGCCGCCGTGCACGCGGTCCAGTAGTCCTGCGTGGTCGAGTTCGGCCAGGTCGCGGCGGATCGTCATGCCGGACACCGCGAAGCGTTCCGCCAGGGTGTTGACGTCTACCTGCCGGGCCTGCTGCAGCTCTTTGAGGATGGCTCTCCGCCTGGAACTCGGCCGGCGGAGTGATGCTCGTCCCTATGCTCGTCGGCGCCGTGGTGCACACGGCGGCCCCGGGCTCCGGAGAGTTCTTCGGCTCCTTCACCGGGGCCCTGTACACCGGCCTGCCCGCGATCCTCGCCGTTTTCTACATCTGCCTGGGCTCGACCCTGGATGTGAAGGCGGCGCCCTACATCGCGAAGAAGGGCGGTGTGCTGCTGGGGACCAAGGTCGTCTTCGCGCTGCTCGTCGGCATCGTCCTGGGGCGCCTCCTGGGCGAGTCGCCGGTCAGTGGCGGGGCCTTCGCGGGTCTGTCGACACTGGCTGTGGTGGCGGCGCTGAACGACACCAACGGCGGCCTTTACATGTCGTTGATGGCGCAGTTCGGGCGTAAGCGCGACGTTGGCGCCTACAGCGTCATGAGCCTGGAGTCCGGCCCCTTCCTCAGCATGGTCACGCTCGGCGTCGCCGGCCTGTCCGCTGTCCCGTGGCAGACCCTGGTGGGGGCGATTCTCCCGTTGGTGCTGGGCATGCTGCTGGGAAACCTCGATCCCGAGGTGCGGCGCTTCCTGGCCCCCGCAGTGCCCGCGATCGTGCCGTTCCTCGGGCTGTCTCTGGGGCTCACGCTCAACCTGACGGCCGTCTGGGAAGCCGGCCTGCTGGGGATCGGGCTGGGGCTGTTCGTGGTGCTGGCCGGTGGGGCGGCACTGCTGCTGGCCGACAAGGCGAGCGGCGGCGACGGCATCGCGGGCCTGGCCGCGGCGACCACCGCAGGCAATGCGGCCGTGGTCCCCTCGATCGTGGCGGCCGCCAATCCCGTCTACGCGCCGGCCGCCCAGTCCGCGACCGTGCTCATCGCCTCGTCGGTCGTGGTGACGTCGATCCTGTGTCCGGTGATCACCGCCGTAGGGGCACGCCGCATCCTGAAGCAGCCCCCGGCCGGGGAGGAGGCAGACGAGCCGACAGCCGACGGCGGCCGACCATCTCCCGGCCCGCAGCACGCCCCGGGAGCAGCCCCGGCGGCTGCCACGCGGCGCGACGGCGGCTGACGACGAACGGCCCCGGTCCACAAGACGTTGAGCAACGGAGAACCCATGCGTGACCAACGAGTCGTGCGCTGCACGTACTACCTGGAATCCGAAATCGACCCGGAGCAGGCCGCCGCGGCCATGGCCGGAGAGCAGTCCAGCGGCACATTCGTCCCCGTGCCCGGCGAGTCCCCCCGCATTCGCGAGCGGCATGCCGCGCAGATCGTCGGCGTGCGGGAACTGGGCGTGCGCAGCCCGTCGCCGCCATCGCGTTCCCGGCCCGAGGAGGTGCGGGCCGCCCGTGTGGTGGTGGAATACCCGATGGAGAACATCGGGACCGACCTGGCCACCTTGCAGACCACGATCGCAGGCAACCTCTTCGAGCTCGGTGAACTGTTCGCCTGTCCGGCTTGAGTATCGCCTCAGTGATCTCAGCCTCCCGAGCGTCGAGGCACCCGCGCCCGGATGCGCGCGTCGACCCCACGGCCCCCCTCTCACCTGCCCTTGGTCTCCGCTGCACGCCTGCACATCGGTCAGATGACCGATGTTGTGCCCTCTGGTCGAACCTACTGTCCCCACCATCAGCAACAGCAGGAGAGATGAGCATGAAACTGGACGGCAAGATCGCGGTAGTGACGGGCGCGGCCGGCGGTATCGGTGCCGCCGCGGCCGAGCGGCTCTCGCGCCTCGGGGCCGTCGTGGTGCGGGCCGACGTCCAGTACGCGGCAGACGCCGAGCGGGCGGACCGAGCGTACCTCGACGTCACCGATCCCTCGTCGTGGGACCGGCTGCGTGAACACGTCCGCGCGGAGTTCGGGCCGGTCGACCTGCTCGTCAACAACGCGGGCGTCAGCGCACGCGCCGACCTGCTCGGCACCAGCGACGAGGACTTCACGCGGGTGCTTCAAGTGAACGCGTTCGGCCCGTGGCGGGGCATCAAGACCTTCGCCGACGACCTGGCCAGGAGTCGAGGCGTCATCGTCAACGTGGGCTCGATCTACGGCGTCACCACCCCGCCCGCCGGGGACGGCACAGTCCCCTCCACGGTCGCGTACCAGATGAGCAAGGCCGCGGTGCACCAGCTCACCAAAGTGGCCGCAGTCGAGCTCGCCCCACGCGGCATCCGCGTCAACGCCCTGCTGCCCGGTGTCTTCCGCACGGCGCTCCTGGACGACCTGCCGCCCCAGGCCTTGCGGGCCCGCGTCGAGTGCGCCCCGCTGGCCCGGCCGGGCGAGACGGACGAGCTGGCACACGCCCTGACGTTCCTCGCCTGCCCCGAGTCCTCGTTCGTCACCGGTGTGCTGCTGCCCGTGGACGGCGGCTATCTCGCCGCCTCCTGACCTGCGTGACCAACGTGGCCTGCTCCGCTTCCCCACCGAACCTGCTCAAGAGACTCCCCCGAGAAGAGAGACCATGAAGGCATCAACGACCGAGGCACCCGCAGCCGACACCGGCCCCAGGGCGGGTCTCAAGCTGCGGGCCGTCGTCTCCGGCAGCATCGGTAACCTGCTCGAGCAGTACGACAACCTCGTCTACGCCTACTCGACGGTGTATCTGAGCGCTGCGTTCTTCTCCGGCGGCGGCTCCGTGTCGTCGCTCCTGTCGACCTTCGCCGTGTTCGCCGTGGGTTTCCTCGCACGTCCGCTCGGCACGGTCTTCTTCGGGCACATCGGCGACAAGCTGGGGCGTCGGCCCGCCTTGCTGGCCAGTGTGATCCTGATGGGCTCGGCGACCGTCCTGATCGGGCTGCTGCCCGGCTACGGGACCATCGGAGTCGCCGCCCCAGTCCTGCTGGTGGTGCTGAGGCTGTTCCAGGGGTTCGCCGTCGCCGGCGAGTGGGCCGGCTCCGCGGCCATGCTGGTGGAATACGCGACTGAGGGCACCCGCGGCAGATTCGGCAGCCTCAACCAGGTCAGCACCGCCGCCGGATTCCTGGTGGCCGCCGGTGTGGTGGCACTGAACTCGCTGTTGTGGAGCGAGCAGGGCATGCAGGGCTTCGGCTGGCGGGTGCCGTTCCTCGTCGGCGCGGTGACCGCAGTCGTCGCGCTGCTGCTGCGATTCGGCCTGGAGGACACCCCCGCGTTCCGTGAGCAGGAGGCCGCCGGGGAGACCAGCGCGAGCCCGCTGCGGCTTGCGCTGCGCACCCAGAAGAGCGCCATGGCACGCGGCTTCTTCTTCACAGTGAGCTGGACCGTCGCCTACTTCTTCTTCCTGACGTACCTGCCGACACACCTGCGCGAAGAGGTCGGCATCGACCCCGGGATTGTCGAGGCGTCGAACATCGTGGGCCTGGTTGTGCTGACGGTGGCCATCTTCGGGTTCGGCGTGCTGTCCGACCGCATCGGCCGCAAGCCGCTGCTGCTGACCGGCTCCGGGGGACTCGTGCTCCTGAGCTACCCCGCCCTGCTGGTGTTCCAGACCGGCAACCCGGCAGGCGTCTTCCTCGGACAGATCCTCATCGGGCTCATCATCGCGGCGTTCTCTGGGCCGGGGCCTGCGGCGCTCGCCGAACTCTTCCCCACCAACGTCCGCTACTCGGCGCTGGGCATCGGCTACAACTTCTCGGTCATGGCCTTCGGCGGCACCGCCGGCTTCATCGCGACACTGATCATCGACCGCACCGGCAATGCAGTCGCCGTCGCCCTGCTGCCGACGTTCGCCGCCCTCATCACCTTCGTCACCGTGTGCCGCATGCCCGAAACCTACCGAACCGAACTGAAATGAGAGATGCCACCGTGGTCACCACGTCCACCCAAACCCCGCGGCTGATCGTCGTCCAGGGCAGCTATCGGCAGATGGGCGAGACTCTCGGCCACGCCACCGCCGACCTCATCGCCCGCAGCCTCGACACGTACCTCGGCCGCTTCCGCGCCGACGCCGGGCTCAGCGACGCCGATATCGACCGCTGGGGACACACCTACCTGGACATCGCCGCGTCGTATTCCCCCCAGATCGCCGCGATGCTTGACGGCATGGCGAGCGGCTCGCGCCAGTCCGCCCACCGGCTCGCCGCGCTCAACGCGCGCACGGAGATGCTGTACGGCACCGGCTACCGCGACGAGGGCTGCACCTCCCTGTCAGTGCTGCCGAGCCACACCGGCGACGGGCACACCCTGCTCGCCCAGAACTGGGACTGGCACCCCGAGCAGGCGGAAGTCACCTTCCTCCTCGCCACCCGCGACGAGACCGGCTTCAGCGTGCTGTCGCTGGCCGAGGCGGGCATGCTCGCCAAGAGCGGCCTCAACTCCGCCGGGCTTGGAGTGTGCGCCAACCTCCTGGTATCCGACCGGGACCGGGGCGGCGCCGGAGTCCCCTACCACTACCTCCTGCGCGGGGCGTTGCAAGCGCGGACGATGTCCGGCGCCCACAAGAAGCTGTTGCCCGTCCAACGGATCTCCTCTGGCAACGTACTCCTCGCCGACGGCAACGGCGGAGAAGCCGTCGACTTCGAACTGGCACCGGATGTCTTCGGCACACTGCTGCCCGAGAACGGCCTGGTCACCCACGCCAACCACTTCGAGACACCGCTGCCGCTGCACGACAAGAAGGCGGCCACCAGCGCACTCACCATCCTGCGTTCCGTACGGGCCCGGCACCTGCTGGAACCGGCCCTCGAAGACCGCCGGATCGGCCTCACCGACATCGTCGCCACCCTGCGCGACGAGTGGTCGTCCCCGGACGGCATCTGCCGGCACCCCGATCCCGAGGTCCCGGAGGCCGAGCGCAACGCGACCGTCTACTCAGTGGTCATGGACCTCACCGACCGGGTGCTGTGGATCGCGCCGGGCCCGCCGAGCCGGCACGGCTACGCCCGCTGGGAGCTGGACACATTGTTCGACGACCCCACCCCCGGGCCCCTGGAGTTCCTCCCCGAATCGCAGAAAACCGCCACCGCACCGAGCGAGGAGATACCCGCATGAGCCGCGGAACCGTCTGCCTGACCTTCGACTTCGACGCCATCTCGCTGTGGATGGCGCGCGGCCAGACCACCCCGGGCCCGGTCTCCCGCGGCGAGTTCGGCGCCTACGCCATCGACCGCATCCTCGCCCTGCTGCGCCGCACCGAGGTACCGACCACGTTCTTCATTCCCGGGCACACCTTGGAGACGTACCCCGCACAGAGCGCGGCCGTCGCCGAAGCCGGGCACGAGATCGCGTTGCACGGGTACGCCCATGAGCCGGTGTCGACGCTGGACCGGGACACCGAGCTGGCGGTCAACCGCCGATCGGCGGCGTTGGTCGAGAGGCTGACCGGTGCCCCGCCCGCCGGACACCGCACCCCCAGCTTCGACTTCACCGAGCACACCGTCGACATCCTCACCGAACTCGGCATCGTCTACGACTCGTCGCTGATGGGCACCGACTTCGAGCCCTACGTCGCCCGCACCAAAGACCGCTGCTCGGCCGACGGTCCTTTCGCGTTCGGCCAGGACTCGGCAGTGGTCGAGCTGCCGGTGTCCTGGACGCTGGACGACTACCCGCACCTGGAGTTCGTGCGCACGCCACTGCTGATGATGCCCGGCCTGCAGGACGCCGATGCGATGTTCGAGCGGTTCCTGCGCGATGTGCGCTACATGACCAAGGCCGTGCCCGACGGGGTGGCGACGGTGACGCTGCACCCGCAGGTTGTGGGCCGGGGCGCGCGGATGGCGGCCCTGGAGCGCTTCATCACGGGCTGCCGCGAACTGGACGTGACGTTCGAGCGCTGCGTCGACGTGGCACGCCGGGTGCGGCCCGCACTGGTCGGGGCGTGTGCGGTGTGACCAGCGCGGAGCGTTCGGTGCTGGTGATCGGCGCGAACGGAGGCATCGGCCGCGCTGTGGTGGACCGGCTCATGGCGGACGGCTGGTCGGTCACCGGCACGGATCTCCCGGAGGTCGACCTGTCCCGCGGGGGAGTGGTGGCCGAGCATGTAGCGCGGCTCTGGTCGCGGCAGGGTGGCTTCGACGCGCTGGTGCACGCGGCGGGGGTGTTCCCCGCCGCGCCCGTCGTCGAGAGCGACGAGGAACTGTTCGATCGGGTCATGGCCGTGAACACACGCTCGGCGCTGAGCGCGGGGACGGAGTTCGTGCGCCGATGCCGGGCCGAGGGGCGCCCCGGGACACTGCTGTTCGTGAGCAGCGGCGCCGCCGCCCGAGCCAGGCTCGGTACAGCCGTCTACGCCGCGTCCAAGGCGGCGCTCGACGCCCTTGTGCGCGGGATCGCGCTGGAGCACGGCCGCGACGGCATCCGCTGCTGCGCGGTGGCCCCCGGCTTCGTTGACGTGCGGTCGGCCGTCAATCCCGTCCCACGTGCCTACGTGGACGCGCTGACGCAGGCCTCCGTACGCGGGCGCGTCGGGCGCCCCGGTGACATCGCCGCGGTCCTGTGCTGGCTGCTCGGCCCGGACGCCGGCTGGGTCAACGGGCGGACGGTTCCGGTCGACGGAGGCGACGGCATCGGCACGCTCACAGCACCGAACTGGCTCAGCTGACCACTCCGGCTGGGTCGATCACTCCGGCTCAGCCGGCCAGGGGCGGCGCGAGGCGCTGGTGGGAACCGCCGGTGATCCGGTAGATGAGGTGCGGATGCCCGCTGGCGGGGTCGCCCGTCTCGTCCGGATAACTGAGACCCCGCTGGCCCCGCCCCACGAACTTGTGGGCACCCGTCACACCGAACGACGCTGACGTGCGCAGCTGTTCACGTACGGCAACGAAGTCCCACGGTCGGCTGGCACGGCTCCACGCCTGCGCCAGCACATTGACCATGTCGTAGTGCACGGCCGCGGCGGCGGGCCCCGGATCCGCGCGGAACGCGGCGCGGAACCGCTGCTCGAACGCGGTGCACAGCGGGCTGTCCACGTTACCGATCACCGTCGACCACAGCAGTCCCTCGCTGAGCCCACCCAACCGCCGGGAGAACTCCGGGGCGGCCGGGGACCACGCCGCGTGGAACGTGGCGCTCTCCCGCAGCCCGGCGGCGGCCTCCAGGAAGGCGCGCAGGGTCGGCTCCGGAAAGATCGACAACGACACCAAGTCGGGATCCGCCAGCTCAAGACGAGAGACGATGTCGGAGAAGTCCAGGGCCGCGTCGGCCACCGACTCCAAGAACACCAGTTCCCACCCGGCGTAGTCGGCCTGCCGCTGCACGCGCTCGACGACACCCGGGTCGAAGGTGCTCTCCCGCTGCAGCACGGCGAGCCGCCGACGCCGCGACCGGAAAGCGCCACGGTCCTCCAGGTCCCCTACGGTGCGCAGCAGGCCCGGCACGTACGCCGACTCGGTGGAGCAGACCTGGAAGACCGCGCCCAGACCGGCCGGGTCGGCACGCACCCTCTCGGACAGCGCCTGCCCGGTCATGCTGTGCAGCACCGGTGTACCGGACGCGTTGGCGGCGGCGAGCGCCGGCAAGGTGACCGGCAGCGGGAAGTTCCCGAACACGATGCCGTCCACTCCGCGCTCCATGAGATCCCTCACAGTGCTCAGGAGTTCGTCCGGCGCCACGGACACGGTCACATGCTCGAGCTCACGACCGGACACACCACCACGCGCCGAGATCTCTCCCACGGCCAGACGGGCGCCGCGCCGCATCGCCAGGACCTGGGTATCTGCCAGGGGGCCGACCGGGTACACGGAGGCGAGGATCGCGGGCCGCCGCGCGGGCGGCCGGGACGTGGCCGGGCGCGGCGCCGGTTCCTCGTCATCGAGCACACCGAGCAGCGCCGGGGGCAGCACGAGGGCGGAGGTTGGCAAGGGGGAGACGTAAGCGTCCTCCGCTGCGATCAGCGTCGCCACGGACGCCCGGGTCCGTACTCCGAGCTTGGCGAAGACGTGCTCGAGGTGGGTGGCGACGGTACGCCGCGAACAGGACAGCACGGTGGCGATCTCCTGATTGCCCAGCCCTCCGGCAACGCAGGTGGCGACCTCCAACTCCCGGATGGTGAGCCCGAACGGTGCCTCGGTGTCGTGGACGTCGAGCCGCACCACGCCACGACCGGCATCGGGCACGTCGAGGCTGACACGGCGCACAGTGTTCCCGGTGATGTCCAGGTAGCGCAGGCTCAGACCGGGCAGCACGTGTGCCGCCCGCCGGGCGACGAGCACCAGATCGGGCCGTGAGGCGAAGAACTCCGGGTCACTCCCACTGCCCTGCCCGTCCACCGGCTGCAACCACCGCCGGGACCCGGGCGAAGGAGTGGACGACTCCTCCAGCTTTCTCACCCTGGCTCCTCTCCACACCCACGGACCGGCCCCGTGGAGACGTCCGCCGGCCGGACACCTCGATCCCTCGTGGTGCTGGGGCTGACCCTGTCGCGAGCGCTCCCGATGAGCCGGGCGCCTATCGAGGCACTTGGCTCACAAGCGCCCGGAGCGCGGCAGTACCCCTCAGGACAGCCACGCGATCACGTTGTGTAACCGACTCTATGTCGGAAATCGGTCGCTTGGGCTCCGAGATCGATGGCTACTGCGATATACGAACGAGCACGAGAAATGGCGTCCGGACAGCGATCCTACCGGTCGAAGCAGGGGAGGCAACCGACGAGGCCGGGACGGCTCCCAGACGGTGCTGACCTACACCGCCGACGGCAACGTCGAAACCTACGAAGACTTCGGTGGCAAGACCCAGTACCGCTACGACGAAGCGAACCGCCTGACTTCCTTGACGGCCCTGGACGGGAAGAAGACGACCTACGCGAGCGACAACAACGACACTCGCACCTCCACCACCTACCCCGGTGGCACCTGGCAGTCCGTGACGCTGGATAAGTCCAGCCGGCCCACCAAGATCAAGACCACCAACGGCGACACGACGCTGGTCGACCTGTCCCACACCTACACCTCGGGCGGCAAGACCGTTGACGGCACGAAGTTCCGTACCGCCACCGAGGCGGTAGAGGACCTTAAGCGCACGCACACCTACGACAGTGCGGGCCGCGGTGGCGAAGAAGCGGCAACAGTACACGGGCGCCGGTCACAGCGGCGCGGCGTGCCTGCCGCTCGTCGCGGTTGCGGTTCGGCTCCTTGGCGGGCTTCTTGGGCTTTGACGCTGCGGTGGGGCGTTCGGTCTTCCTGCTGGCCTGACTGGCCCAAGGGCTGGGTGGGGAACGCAGGAGTCGGCGACCGCGCGCGGCCCGGTCGGCGTTGGCGTGCAGGAGGCGGTTCTGGTCGCGGAGGCGGTACGAGGAGGCATCGCGCGACCGCCGAGCCGCAGGTGCCCGGGCGCGTAGCTGCTGCCAACGGCGGGCACATCCGTGCGGGCGCGGGGAGCAGTGTCATCCGCTGGCTTGACGTGCACCCGGACTACGCGCGCCGCGCCGAGCCCGCCGACATCCTCAAGGCGCTCGGACTGCAGGCCTGGAACGGCGCTCCGCGCGGTGAGGCGGACAGTCCGTGCGCCGGCGTCCGGGCCCGGATGCCCGCTCAGCCCACCTCGACCTGCTTGGTCTCGTCCGCGAACGTCAGGCCCATGGTGTTCCGGTAGCCGACGAACGGCGCGACCAGGCCGAGGGCCATCCACCATGTGCCCCACGTGAAGTGGACGATGAGCACGCCGATGACGGTGAAGACCGCCACCCCCTGCTTGCCGCTCACCCAGCACCCCGCCGCGAGGGTGCACGCGGCGAGCAGCCCCCACGGGCCGCCCACCACAAAGGCGGTCACCAGCGCGGCGGCCCCGCATACCGAAAGGCAGCCCTTCACCTGCGGGTAGGCACCCTCCAGCATCGGTTCCGGTATCGATTCCGGCTCCGGGCCTGCGCCCGTACCCCGCCGCGACCGGCGGCTGACTGCGGCGTGCCCCGTACGTACGGCGGCGAGCAGGAGCGCCCAGCCTGCCAGCGCCCACCATGGCGCGTCGTAGAGCGTCGCGAGCACCACACCGATGCCGGTGACAACGGCCGCACATCCTGAACGTTTCTCAGATGTGACAGTGGTGGCGTAGGACAGTTCCTCGGACTCGTCCTCGGAACTGGGCGGCAGTTGGGCGGCCCAGTCCCGCAGCGCGGCGGCCTCGTCGGCGGCGCCGCTGTCGGTCAGCGCCTCGACGGCCTCGTCGGCTGTACGCCGAGCGGCCGCCAGGCGGTTGACCGCCGCGAACGCCTTCGCGAGCGCCGCGAGCTCGGCACCCTCCCGGTGCCGGTTGCCCAGGTCCCGCCAGACTTCCACGGCCTTGAGATGCACCTGATAGGCGGCGGTGAGCCTCGCGCGGTCGGACAGCAGCAGTCCCAGGCGGTGCAGCGCGTCGCCCTCGCCGTTCCTGTTGCCCGAGGAGCGGCAGTACTCGACCTGTTGCTGGAGTGCGGATGCGGCGTCCACGTCGTCGGCCATCGCCGCCATTGAGGCGGACAACTGCATCGTCAGCAGGTTCTCGGCCTCCGTGTCGCCGGTCTGGCGCAGTAGTGCGACGGCGCGCTGACGGTAGGCGGCGGCTGTGCGCTGCCGGCCCGTCTGCGCGTGGAGCAGCGCCAGTTGAGCGCACGCCCTGGCCTCGACCTCGGGATACCCCTCGTTCTTGGCCACCCGCGCGGTGCTCTCGATCCCCGACACGGCCAGGGCGTATCTCCCGTTGCGCGCGTGGAGTGCCGCCAGGGTCACGCCCAGGTGCAGTTCGGACTGGCGCTCGCCCGTGTCGGCGAACAGCGCGGCACTCCGGCGAGCGGCCAACAGCGCCTCCTCCAGATCGTGCAGCGTGCCCGCGGCTTCCGCGAGGTCGTCGAGGACCTGCGCTTCCCGCAGCGGGAGCTCCAGCGCGCGGAACTGCTGAGCGGACTCGCGCAACGCGGACACGGCCTGGCGGTGGCGTGCGGCTTGGACCAGGCACAGGCCGCGGGTGTGCAGCGCTTCGGCGACCTGTTCCGCGTCCGCAACGGCCCGCCAGGTCTCGAGCGCGTCGTCGAGGGCGGACAGCCCCTCGCTGAACCGGGCGGCGGCCACCAGGGTGGTGCCGAGCCGCGCCAGCGCCTCGGCCCGGCGCCGGGCGTCCCCCGAGCGTGCCGTGGCCTCGGCCTCGTGCCGGCACAGCACGAGGCGCACGCCCAGGTCGCACTGCTCGGTGAGGAAGGCGCACACGGCCGCCGCCAGGTCGGCGGCGAGGCCGTCCAGGCCCGTCGCGACCGAGACGGGAACCGCTGCCACCAGCGTGACACGCTCGCTCTCGAACCACTCCGCGTCCCGGCGGCTCACGGCTTGCAGGTAGTACTCCAGCAGGCGCGTCAACGCGGCCGCCGGTTCGTCGGCCGGCCGTGGCAGCGCGCGTTCCCGCAACTGCTGCCGCACGAGATCGTGCATCTGCCAGTGGCCGTCGGCCTTGCTCAGCAGATGCGCCTGGCGCAGCGTACGGAGCGACCCCCGCACCTCGGCTTCACAACGGCCGTCCAGCGCCTGCGCGGCCTCGGTCTCCAGCCCCGGGCCGGGGTTCAGTGTGCATAATTGGGCGAGCCGCGCCGCCGAGGGATCGCGGGCGAGTAGGCGTCGCCATGAGACGTCGACCGCTGCGGCCACCGACAACTCGCCGTGCCGCAGCTCGCCCCCCCATGCGCAGTTCGTCCACCAGCGCCGTCAGGGGCAGGTCGGGCTCGTCGGCGAGGATCGCCGCGACGATGCGGACCGCGAGGGGAAGCGCACCGCACATCGTCACCAGGCGGTCCGCGATACGGGGACTGCCCGCCACGCGGGGGTCGTCCGGGAGGTGGTTCCGCAGGGCCCGCTCGAGCAAGGTCCGCGCCTCGGCCGCCGGCAGCGCCTCGAGGACGAGCGTGTTTCCGTCCGACAGCGACAGCCGGTCGCGTGTGGTCGCCAGAGCACGATGGGCGGCATGGCGCGGCAGGAGGTCCCGTACCTGGTCGCCACTGGAGGCGTTGTCCAAGACGAGCAGCACACGTCGTCCCTCCCGGCCCAGCCGATCCAGCGTCCGGTGGTAGACGGCGGCCTGCTCCGCCCGGTTCTCGGGAACGTCCTGCGTCTCCACGTCCAGAGCACGCAGGAGCGGGGCGAACACGTCGTGCGATGCGACCGTCCTGCCGTCCGGGTCGTAGCCGCGCAGATCCACAAAGAGCGCGGCACCGGTGAACCACTCCCTCCGCACGGCGAGCGCCGCCGTGCGGAGGGCAAGGGCCGTCTTGCCCACTCCGCCCATCCCCGCGGACACCACCACCGCGCGGCCCTCGCCGTCCGGCTCCAGCCGCGCCAGCACCTCCTCCACCTGTGCGGCGCGCCCCACGAACAGGTCGGCGTGCGCCGAGCCCTGGGCGGCCACGGGTGTGACCACGGGCATCACCGGGGGCTCCGCCGAGTGTAAGTGCACACCACCGTGGATGGTATGCGCCTGCACCACGGGGCCGATGACGTTCCCCGAGATGACGTTCCCCGAGACGACGTCTTTCGCGACGACATCGTCTGCGCCGTGCCGCTTCGCAGTCATGCGGATATCTTCTCGCCTCCACGGGCGAACCGGACCCCTTTCCGCGCGACTCGGCACCTCCGCCACCGCACCTCGCAACTCGGCACCTCCGGCGGCCCCTTCCGTTCCGCCAACACCCAACCCCCCGCCCGGCCCGGTCGAACAGGAAGCGATGCCCCCTACGCCCGAGCCTCCAGCACACCCGCCTCTGCCGCCCCCCCGGCGGTGCCACGACAGACGTCCAAGCCCCGCCGCACCCGCCGGGCTCGCCGGGGCTGGTGGCTGTTCAGCGGCCGTCGTCGACCTGGTGCTTCCGAGGGGGCCCGACGGCGGTCAACAAGCGCGCTGGCCGGACTAAAAGTGCGAGATTGAGCTGGAGTGTGCTTTTTGAATTCAGGCTGA
This sequence comes from Streptomyces diacarni, assembly GCF_003323715.1. Classification (GTDB taxonomy): domain Bacteria; phylum Actinomycetota; class Actinomycetes; order Streptomycetales; family Streptomycetaceae; genus Streptomyces; species Streptomyces diacarni. The sequence goes on along the minus strand of NZ_QOIN01000054.1, from coordinate 3,896 downwards.
ACTTCGTCTCAGTGAAGAGCGGTTATCCCGTGTCCGATGGACAGTGAAGGTGGGTGGCCGTGCGCGCGATGCGCGCGCCGCGGCTGACTCGCCAGTGAGCCTGGCTCGCCCAGACGTTGACTGCGAAGCCCACTTGGCTGCCTTCGAGAAGGCCTGCTTGATGACTTCAGGGTCCTTTTGCTCCGTCGATGCCTTTATTGATTCTAGGACTCGCACGACTTTGGGGTCCGGCCGTAGCCATGGGCAGGCCAACGCCCCCATCACGAGCCCGCCAGCGATGATCCTTTCCTTGATTCCATTTCGCACCTGGCCCTCAGTTGTATCGGTGCGTCTGAACAATTATTCTCTAGTAACGGCGTGCGTACGGCTGGGACGATGTTGGCTGGGGCGGCGAGATAGAAACAAGCTTATTCGGGCAGGACCGAAAGCGCCCGGCCGGTGAGTTGGGACTGCCGCATGGATAGGTGACACCTGACCAGGCTTGCTGAGAGGCGGCCTGGAAGGATGTCGCAGTGCCCAAGCCGTATCCGAAGAAGTTCCGCGAGGACGTCGTGCGGCTCGCGCGCAACCGCAAGCCCGGCGTCACGGTGGAACAGATCGCCGCCGACTTCGGCGTCCACCCGTTCACGCTGTCGAAGTGGCTGCGCCGCGCCGACACCGACGAGGGCGCCAGGCCCGTGACGGCGTCGAGTGAGTCGGCCGAGGCGCGAAGCCCGCAAGCGCATCCGGCTGCTGGGACAGGAGAACGAGGTCTTGCGGCGGGCAGCGGCGTATCTGTCGCAGGCGAACCTGTCGGCAAAATGATGTACCCGCTCGTCCGCGAGCTGGCCGCCGCCGCTGACCCGCACGCAGAGCGTCCGGGGCACGTCCGCCCGGACGTCGGGAAGACCGAGCTCGGCCACCCGTTCCTGCCGCAGGCGTGGGGACACGGATACGCCACCGAGGCGTGCACAGCCGCACTCGACTGGTTCGCCGACGCGCTCCCCGGCGAAGCTGTGGTGCTGCGCACCCAGACCGCCAATGAACGCTCGCTGCGCCTCGCCGCAAAGCTGGGATTCACCGAAGTGGAGCGGCACGAGGAATACGGCGCCGAGCAGAGGCTCGGCGTGTGGAGGCCGGCCACGCCATCCGATCCGGACTCGTCTTCGATAACGCGGTCCCGCAACTCGACGACACCTTCGACCGAGCCCCGTGCTGTCGCCACTCGTTAACATCTCACCAGGCGGAGACTGCCAAACTGCGACCACCTCTATGGCCAGCGCAAACGCGACAATGGGCTCGGCACTGCATGGTGGTGGCCGCCTGTTCGCCCCCTACCAGAGGTTTTCGGTCTCCGCCGAAAGGTGTAGTAGATGATGTTGAGGCGCTCCTACGGTGATGCGGAGAAGACCGGAGATCACGCAGCAGTAGCAATCCCAAGGAGGACGACCATATGCGTAGCAAGCGGAGCGCCGCACTGGGAGCCGTTCTTTTCTCGACCCTCGTGCTGGGGGCCGGTCCGGTGGCCAACGCCGCTGGGGTGGAATCGGATCATGCGGCGCCTCAGACCGCGCAGACGAAAGGCATGGCGGGCAAGCCGAAACCTTGCGCGAAGGGCGCCGCATGCTGGCTTTCCGAAAACGGGACGGTCATCCTGAGCACGACGGGCAACTGGAGCGCTCCCGACGAGCGCATCGTCTGGGCCGCTGGTGTGACCAACAGGGGGACGGCCGGTAAATACGACCACATCAAAGTCAAGATACGGGCGACGGGGGGCCCTGTTCAGACGGTCTGTCTGTCGCGGGGCAAGAAGCACAGTTTCGGTAGTTACGTCGCCGCCATCTCCATCAAGTGGGCGCAGAGTTGCTGAAGCGATCCTGTGGCATCGGGGCGGCGCTGCCTGCCGCACGGCGCTTGGACTTCTGTCAGCAGGTGACCGACGACCCGAAACCGACCGACTCCAAGATGAGCAGCGGGCCGGGGTGGCGCGAGGCCCGCGTCGTCGTCCTGCTGATCCTGGCATGTCCCCTCGGGGAGGCCGGCTGGTTACGCCCGCTCCCCTCGGAGATGCTGTCAGCGCCCGTTGATGAGTTTGGTAACTCGCTCCCAGCTTGGTCGTTCTTGTGCGGGACTCGCCGTGGCGGCACTGTCCGCAGGACGAGGTCTACCGCCGCATCTTCGGCAGCGGCCCGGAGTGAGCTACCAGGTCGTCTGGGAGCCCGAGGCTCTCGCCCAGGCGGCGAAGCTCGCCGCCGACGATCCTGAGGGGGTACGGTGGGCCTTCACCGCCGTTGACACAAGAAGGGGCCACGGCCGCGTACAAGCCTTCCGACCCGTGCGCGTGCGTGTCAAGAATGCCAACCTTCAGTCGCTGCTGTCCCGGGGAGTCGCAGGTCAACGAAGCTACTGCCGACAGTGACTGACTAGGGCTAGTCACTGGACAACCAGCCCGTTCAGTCGCTTCTTGCGTCAGCGCGGACCTCAGTCCTTCGTTTCCTTCAGCGTGCAGCCGTGGGATGCCGCGGAACGCTTCGCGAAGGCTTCGAGTGCAAAGGTTTGGTAGGCCGTCTCAGCGCGGGAAGGGTGGTCGAGCTCATCGGACCGCGAGGCCTGGCGGACGACGGTGAAGAAGACCGGCGCATTGCCGTCCGGGCAGGAGGCACCGCGCCAGTAGCCGTCGCGCGCCAGTGCGCCCCTGGGCCCGTCTCCCGGCAGTGGCCCGGCACCGCGGAACGACGCCCGTTCGTAAGCCAGTCGTAACCGCAGCGGACCCGCACGCAAAGACGATCGCCTGGGCAAGGACGACGCGGGTCCCCCTCGGCACAGCACTCGGACTCCCGAGAAGACACGCTCCTCTGTAGAAGGAGCCCAAAACGCGATACCTCTACTCAAGCTATTCGGAGAGTTCTCCGGCACGCGCGTCGGCTGGCCAGGCGCTGGGCCGGTCCCGCGGCGGGTTGACGACGAAGGTCCATCTCGCCTGCGACGGCCGGGGCCTGTCCTTGGCCGTGGTTGTCACGTCCGGCAACGTCAACGACTTCACCGTTTTCGACGCGGTCATGGACGGGGTGAGAGTGCCCCGGGCCGGTGCCGGGCGGCCCTGCCGCAGACCTGATGCGGTCATCGCGGACAAGGCGTACTCGTCCCGGGTGTTCCGTCAGACCCTGCGCAGGCGGGGTGTCCGGGCGGTGATCCCGGAGCGGGCGGATCAAAAGGCCAACCGCCTGCGGCGGTCGAAGGCCGGCGGCCGTCCACCCGGCCTTCGACCGTGAGGCCTACAAGGCCCGCAACGTGGTCGAACGCTGCTTCGGCCGTCTCAAGCAGTTCCGCGCGATCGCCACCCGCTACAACTGTTCTTGGTCAAGTGGGTGGGCAGCGTTGGCCCGGGGTTCGGTCTTCTGAGTGGGGCATGAGACTGTCTGATCGTGGCGGAGATGATGAGTGGGTTGGAGGCGGCCTTGGCTGAGGCGTCGTCTCCTTCGTGGTCGCAACGTGTTCGTGCCGGGCGTGACCTCGCTTCCTTCGCTGATTTTCCTGAGGCTGCGGACGCGCTGGTGGGGCTGTTCTTGGACGCCGAGGACACGGCGGTGACCCGGCAGACTGCAGAGGCGCTGGCCCGGGTGGGGAAGGTGGCCGGCGTAAGGCTCATTGCTCTCGCGGTTGCCGAGGCTGACGACCACCAGGCTGACTGGCTGCAGGCCGGGCTGCATGACGCGCTCTCGGGGCCGGACAGTGTGGGGGACATCGCTGCGGTCTGCGGGCAGCTCGCTCGGGACCAGGACGAAGCTGTCCGGCAGGGTGCCTCTATGTCTTTCGTCAAGCGAGGCGTGGGGTTCTGGGTTCGTAGAGGGTGCCGTCGCGGAGCATCGCGAACAGCACGTCGGCTCGGCGTCGGGCGAGGCCGAGCAGGGCCTGAG
>NZ_QOIN01000049.1 GCF_003323715.1 Streptomyces diacarni | reverse complement strand
TTCGGTGGTCATAGCGTGAGGGAAACGCCCGGTTACATTTCGAACCCGGAAGCTAAGCCTTTCAGCGCCGATGGTACTGCATGCGGGAGCGTGTGGGAGAGTAGGACGCCGCCGAACTATTCGTGAGGAAAGCCCCGTTGGCACACGCCAACGGGGCTTTCTTTTTTGCGTTCACGGGGTTCGTAGCCCGGTCGCGCGCTTCGTCTTTTCGCCGGCATTCCCTTTTGAGCTCGCCCCTGACTTGTTCTTGCGAGGCGCTCGGCCGTTCTCGCGCCTCGTGGTAACGGTTGAGTCACGGCGCGGGACGGTGTGGGCGGTCAGCGCTCTCCGTTTGTGTACCCCCACGAACAGGAGGCTGCGTGACAACGCATCGGAAGCGGTCCGGAGGCGGCGCACATCGGGCCAGGCGCTGGAAGTTCATCGTCCCGGGAGGCGGTGCCGCGGTGGCGCTCGCGCTCGTGTGGAGCGCGATGGGCATGCCGGGTTGGGCGGACGAGTCCACTCCGAGGACGGCGGCGGAGGTCGCGGACGCGGTGGAGACGGCGCCCATGGGGGCCGTGGCGTGCGACGACGGCGAGGACGGCGACGGCAAGGGGCGTTACCAGGCCGTCTACGTGCACCGGCAGGGGGCCGCCCCACGCGAGGGCGGCCCGCAGGCCGTGCGGCAGGTGCTCTGGGACATCGACCAGACCTTCGAGGCGAGCGCGAAGCGCTACGCGGGTGACGACGAGAGCCGCCGGCCGCGCTTCGTCCAGGACGAGGAGTGCAGGCCCGCGGTGTTGAGCGTCGAGGTCACCGGGTTGGGTGAGAAGCACTCGATGCAGCAGGCGCGGGACGCGGCACGGTCCGTGGTCGAGAAGGAGCTGACGCGGCGGCTGGGTGGTGAGGCGCGGTTCGCCGAGTGGGAGAAGACGCACCGTGAGCTGTTCTTCTACGACACCGGCGAGCCTGACGGCTGTGGCACGGCGGGGACGCCGAGTCCCGAGTCGCGGGCCACGCTGCACGGTGGGTGGGCCGAGGTGTCCTGGGGTTGTGCGAGCGAGAGCGCGTTGACGCACGAGATGGTGCACCAGTTCGGCGTCTCGCACTGCGACGAGGACAAGGCCCAGGGCAACGATCCGATCTGCCGGGGCTACGACGAGACCCCGCGCTGTGACGGTCCGCGTGCCGCGTCGGTACTCGACTGCGGCCTGGACGGGTTCGCCTACTTCCATCCGCGCCCGGCCAAGGGGAGCTACCTGGCCACGCACCCCGAGGAGAACGTGGCGCGCAGCCCGTATCTGATGAAGAACCGGCAGGCCAGGGCGGTGAAGGCCCGGCTGGTGGACGCGGACGGCGGGAAGTGCCTGACCGCTCGGGGCGCGCAGTCGTCGAAGCTCGGACTCGCGGCCTGCGGCGGGGACGGGCAGACGTGGGTGCGCGAGATCGGCGGACGTGGCTACTTCAAGTTCAAGCTGGGAGAACGCTGCCTGGAGAAGCGCGACGGCGGGCGCGCGGTACTGGCCGACTGCGCGGCCGGCAAGTCCGCGCAGCACTGGTGGGTGAACGCCAATGTGGGCGACCGACTGGACGGGTACCACCTCGTGCACCGTTCGGGCGGTGACCCCGTGACCGTGGGCGACGCCACGACCTTCCGGATGCGTCAGGCGTAGGCACAGGCGTGGGCGTGGGCGTAGGTGTCGCCCACGCGTCGTCGACGACCACGGCGACGGCGACTCGCCGGGGTCGCGTCATCAGCGGTCCAGCGGGTCGCCGTCGTAGCGGAAGCGCAGGGACGGGGTGTTGTAGTAGTTCGCCGTCGTTCCGATGGTGGACGGGTGGGTTCTGCCCTGCGCGGCGTCGTGCCAGGCGTCGAGCCCGAGGAAGTGGAGGCGTGACCCCTGCTGGGCGAAGGCCATGGTGCCGTCGTCCTGCGGGAAGTACGTCCAGCGGGCGGTGCGGTTCTGCGAGGCGCACGACTGCTGGTGTACCGGTGCACCGTCGGTCTCGGTGCCCGTGTGGACGAGGCAGAGACCGCTGGCGCGGTTGCGCAGCTGTGCTTCCTGGGCCGGCTTGTTGAGCAGCAGGTCCCACTGTTGCGAGGCCGCGCCGGTGCAGGGCGCCTCGTGCGGAGCGGATCCCGGGGCGTCGGAGATGTCCATGCAGCGGCCGGTCGAGGCGATCCGCAGCCGGGTACGGGCGTCGGCGGGCTGGGCGGCAGGCCTGCTGGGTTTCCGCACTGCCTGTGTGCGGCTCGGCGACGGGGGCGGAGAGCTCTTCGCCGGGGTGGGGGTGGACCGGGTGCCGGTCGGCGGTGCGTGGGTGGCGGGCGGGTGCCGGGGAGCGGCGGCGCGGGGCTCGTCCTCGCCGTCCGGGAAGAAGACGAATCCCCCCACGGCCAGCGCCAGCAGCGAGGCACCGACGCCGGCGCCGATCTTGACGCCGGCCGTGGTCGAGGCGGCACCGGAGGCTCCGGCGGTCTTCCCCGCTGCTGCCGTCCCGGCTGCCACGTTCGCGGCCGTCGTCACACCCGTCGCCGCTGTCGCCGAGGCGGTCGCGGCTGCCGTGGCACCGCCTGTGCCGTGGGGTGTGCGGGCTTCGGTGGGGGTCTCGGAGAGCCAGCGGTCGAAATCGGGCGCCAGTTCGGTGCGGCGTGCGGTCTCGGACCAGGCGGCTGCCGTGCGACGGACAGCCGTGAGGAGGTAGGGCCGCCACGCCTCCGTGGGGCCGCCGCCGGCGCGCACGGCCTGGAGCGTGCGGGTGAACGCCTCGGAACCGAGGTCCTCCGCCGTGTGCGGGTCCCGGCAGCAGGTGCGGGCGTAGGCCAGCACGGCCGGGTGATGGCGCCGGTAGAGCTCGTCGAGAGCCGCTTGCCCGGTGAACGGGTCGCTCGCGCGGAGATCCTGTGTGAGAGCCGCGTCGCTGCGCTGCGCGGGCCCACCCGACGTCGTGTGCGGAACCGGACCGTCCGGGGAGGCGACACCGTGCCCTTGCCGGTCAGCAGGGCCGGCCGGGTCAGCGGAGTCGGCCGGGTCAGCGGGGTGGTGGCCGCTCGGGGCTCCGTGGTCCTCATCCCCCGTGCTGACGCCGGTGGGGGGTGGGGAGTTCGTGGGGCCGCTGTGACGCATGCACGTCATTGTGGCGGACGTGTGTGCGAGCCGGAAAGGTGAGGCCGCGACGCGGACGGAGACGCACCGACGGGCGTCGGTCAGGAGGGCGGCGTGACGGTCAGCTCCAGCACCGTCGTCAGTGGTGGGTCGAGCCGGCCGTCAGATGACCGTGCGGCCATGCGGCGGCCGTGCTCGACCACGCTCTCGATGAGCGCGTTCAGCAGCGGTAGCACCTCCGGCTCCGCGCCCACTACATACAGTGTGCCCGCTTCGGCGATGAACGATTCCCTCGCGAGCCTGTCGGCTCGCTCGGCCGAACACGCGTTGCGCACGTGCAGCTGCGACAGAGGAGCCAGCGCCCGCCGGATCAACGCGACCGCGTCGGCGCGCAGTTGCGGATGCCCGGCGAGCGCGGCCTCGAGCTCCCCCGCCGCACCCGCCGTCGCCTTGGGGTGCGAGCGCAGGATCCGTACGGCATCCGCCGTCCCACCCGTCGCCAGCGCCCAGCGGTGCACCTCGCGGAACGGGCGCTTCTCCAGCGCCGCCGCGTGCAGCCAGCAGCGCAGCAAGGTCTCGGCTGTGCTGTGGGTCGTCGCGTCGATGGGGCGCGGGGAGCGCAGCGGCGCCAGCAGAGCCGTCGCCCGGGAGGCGACCGTCGTACGGTCCGCGCAACCGTGGTGCGGCGACCAGCGGATGCGGTCGGGGGTGTCGCAGGCGTGCGTCGGGTCGAAGAGGTGGACAGGACCGAGCTTGGCGCGGGCCGCTTTCGTCGCCGCCCACAGGTCCGGCGTCGCCGAGGTGACGAGGGCGGCACCGGGCGCTTCGAGGACCCGGCCGACGGGATCGCCGTCCGGACCCGATCCGTGCGCGCCGTCGGCCGTCGTGCGCCGGCCTCCCACAAGGCCCCCGACGAGGCCTCCCGCGAGGGCCGTCGCACCGGCTTCGGAGCCGAGGGGCACGCGGGCTGACGTGCGCTCGGGCCCGGTCGGATGTGCGGTGGGGAAAGGAACGGCCGGTGCGTCGGCGGGGGGTGGCGAGGGCGTGCCCTGCGTGCCGGGCGGCGCCGGTGAGGCCGTGGGTGACGCTGTCGGCGGCGCGGCCTCGGTCGGCCACGGCTGCGACCGCTGCGCGGACACGTCGTGTGGCGCCTGCTCTGCGTGGGGCTCCTGCGCCTCGTGGGACACCTGCTGATCGGTACGCGGGTGTGCCGACCGTGCCTGCGGTGCGCCGGGGTGAGGCTGCGGGGAGGCCGGCGTCTGCGGGGAACCAGGTGTCTGCTGGAAGCCAGGCGCCTGGTGGGCCGGATCAGGGGACAGCGGCACGGACCCCTTCGTGAGAAACGTTTCCGCTTCCTCCCGTTCCCGGACCAGCCGCCGGGCCTTCCGTACGGCGCGTGCGCGGGCGACCGTCCCCATCACGAACACCGTGAGCACCATCAGCACCATCAACTGGCTGACGAAGATGCCCCAGAACAGGCCGTAGCCCGACAGCTGCCCCCGCGGGGTACCGGGCCAGGCGCCGGCGATGTCGTGCGGCTCGGTGACCAACTCGCGGATGGCGAGCGGGGTCCTGCCGAAGGTGACGTCGTCCGGCCAGGCGCCGTGGGAGAAGAGGCCGGCCAGACCCGTCGCGGTCCACACGAAGACGGTGAGCCCCAGCAGGAACGCCAGCGCGCCCACCAGCAGGCCGTCGGGGACGCCACCGTCTCCCCCACCGGCCGCGCGGCGCGGCCGGTGCGGGTCGTGGCCGCCGGAGCGGCGGCCCCTTTCACGGTCGTCGTATCGCATCGGCACCGGTATTCAATCGGGGGACGCCGGTCGCGGCAAGATCCCCTCCAGCGGACCACCTGTGCGGGGTACGCGGCGGGTCGGGTGCGGCGGGGCACCTGTACGGGGGGTACCTGTGCGGGGAGCACGCGCCGGGGCGGGCTCACGCCACCGTGGAGCCCGACGAGCGTCCGGGCGAGGAGCGTTCCATCGCCAGCGCCCGCGCCTCGCTCTCCGCTTCCAGATCGGCGTCCAGGGCCGTCTCGAAGACGGTGTCCCGGTCGGCGGAACTCTCCGTCATGGCGCGGTCGGTGAAGACGAGCGGCCGTTCCGCCTCGGTGACCAGGTGCTTGACGACCTGCACATTGCCGTTGACGTCCCACACGGCGATGCCGGGCGACAGTGTCGGAATGATCTCCACCGCCCAGCGCGGCAGGCCGAGCACCTTGCCGGTGGCCCGTGCCTCGTCCGCCTTCTGGGCGTAGATCGTCCGGGTCGAGGCCATCTTGAGGATCGCGGCGGCCTCGCGCGCGGCCGCACCGTCGACGACGTCGGAGAGGTGGTGGACGACGGCGACGAACGACAGGCCCAGCCGCCGCCCGAACTTGAGCAGCCGCTGAAAAAGCTGGGCGACGAACGGGCTGTTGATGATGTGCCAGGCCTCTTCGACCAGGAAGATCCGCTTGCGCCGGTCCGGCCGGATCCAGGTGTGCTCCAGCCAGACACCGACGATCGCCATCAGGATCGGCATGGCGATGGAGTTGCGGTCGATGTGGGACAGGTCGAAGACGATCAGCGGGGCGTCCAGGTCGATACCGACCGTCGTCGGACCGTCGAACATGCCGCGCAGGTCACCGTCGACCAGCCGGTCGAGGACGAGGGCGACGTCCAGCCCCCAGTCGCGGACGTCGTCCAGCGCCACGTTCATCGCCTCGGCCGACTCCGGCTTCGGATGCCGCAGCTGCTCGACGATGTCCGTCAGCAGCGGCTGCCGGTCGGCCGTCGTGGCGTTGACATAGGCGTGCGCCACCTTGAGGGCGAAGCCGGAGCGCTCGTCCAGGCCGCGGCCCAGCGCGACCTCGATGATGGTGCGCAGCAGCGCCAACTGCCCCGTGGAGGTGATGGCCGGATCCAGCGGGTTCAGGCGGATGCCCTGGTCCAGCGCCGCCGTCGGATCGAGGCGGATCGGGGTGATGCCCATCTCCTCCGCGATCAGGTTCCACTCGCCGACACCGTCCTCGCCCTGCGCGTCCAGCACCACCACCTGCCGGTCGCGGAAGCGCAGCTGACGCAGCACATACGTCTTCTCCAGCGCCGACTTGCCGTTGCCGGACTCGCCCAGCACCAGCCAGTGCGGGGCGGGCAGCTGCTGGCCGTAGAGCTGGAAGGGGTCGTAGATGTAGCCCTTCCCGCTGTAGACCTCGCGGCCGATGATGACGCCGGAGTCGCCGAGGCCGGGCGCGGCGGTCGGCAGGTAGACGGCCTGCGCCTGCCCGGTGGACGTACGGACGGGCAGGCGGGTCGTCTCCGTCTTGCCGAACAGGAAGCTGGTGAAGGCTTCGGTGATCGCGGACAGGGGATCGAGCGCGGCCATGCTGGCTACCTCCGGCCTGGAGCGGCGGTGCGGCGAGGGTGGGGCGGCGGTACGGCGCCGACACAGACGAAGCAGTCAGGTCTCATGCAGGGCTCCTTCCGCGCCTCAGCGCCGTATTCCGGTGGCGAACGGGAGAGTGTTGACGAAGGCGCGGTGGTGCTCACGGTCGCACCACTCCAGCTTCAGGTAGCTCTTGCCCGCCGACGCGCGGATCGTCCGCTTGTCGCGGGCCAGCGCCTCAGGGGACCGGGAGGAGACGGTGAGGTAACCGACGATGTTGACCCCGGCCGCGCCCGAGGCCAGATCCTCGCCCCGCTGGTCGACACGGCCGTGCGCGGCGAGGTCACGCGGGTCGACGGTGCGGTTCATCTTCGCCGACCTGCTGGCCTCCGCCTCGTCGTTCGTCTTCTCCGTCAGCATCCGTTCGATGGCCAGCTCGGTCGGCTCCAGATCCATCACCACGGCCACCGTGCGGATGACATCCGGGGTGTGCACGAGCAGCGGCGCGAGGAAGTTGACGCCGACCGGCGTCATCGGCCACTCCTTGACCCACGCCGTGGCATGGCACCACGGGGCACGCGTCGTCGACTCCCGCGTCTTGGCCTGCAAAAACGTCGGCTCGACCGCGTCCAGCTCGGCGGGCCACGCGTTGCGCTTGGACATGGCCTGGATGTGGTCGATGGGGTGATCCGGGTCGTACATCGAATGCACGAGCGAAGCGAGCCGGGCTTGGCCGAGCGGCTGCCGCACCCTGATGTCCGCCTCCGCCAACCGGGCACAGATGTCCGTCAGCTCGCGCGCCATCACTATCGCCAGCCCCTCGTCACGGGACAGCTTGCGGCCCGCCGTACGCCGCGCCGCCTTGGCGATCGTGTCCCCCTCGACAGCCAGCTCCCGCCCGTACTGCATACACGCCACCAGATACGCGCGATGCTGCTCGCTGGAGGTGGAGACCATCGACTGCAACTGGTCGTAGGACGTGCGCAGCCACCCCGCGGCACGCTCGTCGCCCCGCTGCGCCACATCCTTCGCGTGCGCGTCCGGATCCGCGGGCAGCGTACGGGCGAGCATCTGCAGCCGCGTGACATAGCCGTCACCGTTGGCCACATGCTTCAACAGGGTGCCGAAACGGTCGACCAGCGCCTCCTGGTCCTCACTGTCCCGCAACCCGACGCCAGGACCCTCGATCTCGATGGCCGCCGTCACCGTACGCCGGTCCGCGTGCAGCAGAACGGCGATCTCGTCGGGACCGAACGGCGCCGACATCCACGCGATACGGCCCACACCAGGCGGCGGACCGATCTCCACCTCGCGGCCGTCGAGCGTCGTACCCGCCTCCGCCGCGTTCGAACGGTAAGTCGTACCGCGGCGCAACAGCCGCTTGTAGGAACGGTTGATCTCGAACCACCTGTAGAACGTACGGCCCCTGTACGGCACATAGACCGCAGCCAGCGCCAACGCCGGAAAACCGACAAGCGCGGGGATACGAAGAGACAGCACGGGAATCAGCAGACCACTCATCATCCCGAGGAACGCGCCGACCACGATCGCAGCGATCTCGCCCGTGTCACGGTTCTTGCCGACGATCGCGTTCGGCCGGGCCTTGCCGATCATGTACGTACGGCGCTGGGTCGAAAGACCCGAACCCGCCGTGTGCGAAGGCGTCGTCACCCGCGGTCACCCCCCGAAGGGCGAGGCCGCGGCGGGTTCGAGCGGCCGGCCGAACCCCCGGAACCGGACGAGCCCCCGCGCGGCGGGCGCGCCGAATGCGGCGTCGCGCTCGTCGCCGGGGCCGGCGCCGGCTGACGGGGCGGAGGCGCCTCCTCCGCGCCACCGCCACCACCGCCACCACCGCCGCCGCCGCGCGCACTGTGCGCGGCGACACCGCCCGTGACGGCCTGCCCCGAACCCTGACCGCCGCCACCCGAACCCGAACCGGCCGCGTTCGCGGCGGCCGCGGTCTGCCCCCCACGGCCACCGTGCGTCGTGATGCCCTGACGCACCAGCGCCGCGGGCGACGACACCACAGCGGCCGCCCCACGCGACGACGTACGCACCGCGTTGCGGTGATTGGCGATGTCGTCGCCGAACCCTGGCACGAACCGGTAGATCATCGCGCTCGCGAAGATCGCCAACAGGATGATCGCGAGCCCGGACACCACCGCCGAAACCGAATCAGGACCCTCCCCGCCTGCGAGCGCACCCGCGAGGCCCAGCACGATCACGATCACAGGCTTCACAAGAATCACAGCGATCATGATGCCCGCCCAACGGCGCACATGCCCCCACAGATTCTTGTCGACCAGCCCCGCGTAGACGGCCGTGCCCAACAGCGCCCCCACGTACAGCAGCGCCGCCCGCACCACCAGCTCCAGATACAGCACCCCGGCCGCCAGCACCGACACCAGCGACACCACGATCAGCATGATCGGACCGCCGCCGATGTCGTGACCCTTCTTCAAGGCCTCCGAGAACGTACCGAAGAACTTGTCCGTCTCCTTGTCCGTACCGGCCGCCACGATCTCCGTCACCGAATCCGTCGCCGACACCACGGTATAGAGGATCAGCGGGGTGAACGCCGACGCCAGCACCGTCAGCCACAGGAAACCGACCGCCTCCGTCAGCGCCTCCGTGAACGGCACCCCCCGCACCGCGCGCTTCGCCACCGCCAACAACCACAGCGTCAGCGTCAGAATCGTCGACGCCGCGAACACCACGGCGTACTGCCGCAGGAACTCCGTATTCGTGAAATCGACCTTCGTCGTCGAATCCACGAGCTTCGCCAACTTCTCCACCGTCCAACTGGCAGCTTCGGCACAGCCTTTCGCCAGGGAGGAGAGGGGGTCGGTGGCTGCCGTGGGATCGTCGAGAGGGCTTCCGCCGCTGCCGTCGCTCTTCTCGCAGTCCTCGGCGAAGGGGCCCGGTGCGTAGTCGCAGTCCTCCTTGGGGTCTGCCGACGCGCCGGGTGCGAATAGCAGGACAGCGCCCTGCAAACTTGCGAGACCGGCCCCCAGAGGCAGAAGCCGGCGGCGGAGTTCAGCGCGCATAGGTGAAACCTCCGAACTTCTCTACGGCGTCAGAGATCTCGTCCGCGCTCGAAGCCGTGTTGTCGCCGTTCACGGGCGCGGGGCCTTCCTTCTGGGAGAAGTCCTGCACCTTCCAGTCACCGTCTGTCCACTTGAGGTCCAGGCTGAGTGTGAACCAATCGCTTCTGACGGGATTCGTGGACTTCTTTCCCGCGTTGCCGAAGACGCCTGTACACCACACGGCAAGTCGCGCGGAAGACTTCTTGTACTCCCGGACGCTGGTCCCCACCGGGGCGGTACGGGAGACGAACTTCGCTCCTGACTTCGCCGCCCCGTTCTTGTCCAGCCCGATCTTCTCGAACAGCGCGGAGGAGTACGCCTTGTCCATCTTGCGTTGCGTCTCATCGACCTTGGCGGGAACGAAGAGCCGCTGCACGATGGCGTCTCGCTGCGACTTCTTCATCATGTCCGCGGACACCAGTGCGACAGCGTAGTTCGCCGCGGCGCTCTGTGCCCCCTGCTCGGTGTGGGCGAAGCCGGAGGGGATGGTGGTGTCGGAGGAGTTCTTCACGGGTTTTTCACCGGTGGGGGCGGTGGGCTGGGCTCGGGAGTCGCCGCCCCGGGAGTCGTCGGAGGCGGCACCGCCGTCCTCGCCGCCTCCTCCTCCGCGGTTGGCGAAGGCGATGGCGGCGATGAGGAGGACGACCACCGCGACGACGGTGATCAGGCTGCGCCCCGGCCGGCTCGGCGGCCGACCGCCGCTGCCGCCTGCCTCGTTGCCCGGTAGGCGCGTCCGCGTCGTCGTCCGGCTGCCCTCACTCGCGCCGGGCGCGTAGTCGCTCGTGCGAGTACGCCCGTCGTACTCGTCGCCGCCGCCGATGTTCATGCCGGGCTGGCCCCCTCGACCTCTGTCGCTCAACTGCCGTCACTGCATTGTCCCCTCACTTGACGGTAGCGGGGTCACACCGCGCATGTGCCGTGTGCAAGCCAGGTGTTCGGCAGCATGTCGAACGCCTCGCCGGTGCGCCGTGTGCGTTCTCGCCGCTCGTGGCCTGTCTACGTCCGCGCCGGTGGGGCGGGCGGCGTGCAGCCGGTGAATGTTCGCCGGAGGGAGGGCTCGCGGGGAGCCCGGGGGCGCACGGTGCGCCCCCGCTTGCTGAGCGGCACGTGGCGGGGGTGGGTGCCGGAGATGAGTATCCGTACCCATGCTCGTGCCGGCTCTCGCCTGCACGCTGTGGGCATGAGTGAGACGACTCGTTCGCTTCAACGGCCGACGACGACGGCGTTCTTCGTGCAGTCGGCGATTGCTTTCGGTGTGGCGCTCTCGGCGTTGCTCGTCGGGATCGTGCGGTTGCCGGTGGGGCAGTGGGAGCGCGGGTTTCTGGCGCTCGGCCTCGTTTTCGTCGTGACGTCGGCGTTCACGTTGGCCAAGTGTGTCCGGGACCGCCAGGAGGCGGAGGAGGTGACGAACAAGGTCGACAAGGCGCGGATCGACAAGCTGCTCTCGGAGACGGACCCGTTCGCGCCGGGCCACGGCTGAGGGGCGGTCGACGTCTGTCCGCGGACAGACGTCGACCGCGGACAGCTGTGGTGCCTCGTGGAGCTCGGTGGCGGGTTTCCCGCCCAGGGCACGGTTGCGCGGTCGTGCCGTCTGTTCGGGCCCGGGTGCCGCGCGCTACGCGCGCTTGCGTGCGAGTGTCACGCCGTCCCGCAGCGGCAGCATGACGGACTGCATGCGGTCGTCGGCGGTGATCGTGTCGTTGATCCGGCGGATGGCGACGTCCGCCTCGTCCTGTGCTGCCGGGTCCACCACGCGGCCCGTGCGCAGTACGTTGTCGAGTACGAGCAGGCCGCCGGGGCGGAGGCGCGGCACCAGCTCCTCGTAGTACGTCGGGTAGCCCGCTTTGTCGGCGTCGATGAACGCGAAGTCGATGCCTGGTTCCTGCGGCAGCGCGCGGAGGGTTTCGGCGGCGGGGGCGAGGCGCAGGTCGATGCGGTCGGTGAGGCCGGCCCGCTGCCAGTAGCGCCGGGCGACTGCCGTCCATTCCTCGGAGACGTCGCAGGCGATGAGGCGCCCGTCCGCGGGCAGCCCGCGGGCGATGCAGATGGAGGAGTAGCCGGTGAAGACGCCGACCTCGACGGCGGTCGTGGCCCGGGTGAGCTGGACGAGCATCGTGAGGAACTCGCCCTCGTCGTGCGTGATCTGCATCGTCGTGCCGGGTTCCAGCGCGTGGGTCTCCTCGACCAGGTCACGCAGGAGGTCGTCGGCGGGCGTGCAGTGCGCCAGCAGGTAGTCGTCGAGGGCGGGGTTCACGATGTCCATGGGGCTCCTCGGGCTCTTGGTGCTCCTGGGGCACGGGCGGGGACGGTGTCGCTCGTCGGGAGGGGCGGCAGGTCGCCGTCGGTCCGTCGGACCACCGGCCTTACCGGGCCCGCCAGCCGCCAGCCGCCAGTCGCCAGCCCACCTGGGCGTCGGCCCGTGGGTCCGCCGCTAGACGGCCATGCCGTAGACGATGGTGAAGAGGGTGCCGAGCGAGCCGATGATGAACACGCCGGTCAGTCCGGCGACGATCAGGCCTTTTCCTTGCTCGGCGCTGAAGGTGTCGCGCAGGGCCGTCGCGCCGATGCGCTGCTTGGCCGCGCCCCAGATGGCGATGCCCAGGCAGAGCAGGATCGCCACGGCCATGATGACCTCGACCATCACGCGTGCTTCGTGGCCCAGGGAGCCGAACGGTCCCCAGTCGGGCGCGATCCCGCCGATGATGGTGGTGATGTCGCCCTTTTCAGCCGCCAGGAACATGGAGAACTCACCGCCTCGTTTCATGGTTTGTCTCTGACGGATTGTGCCACGGCCTGGTGACAAGGGGAGCGCCGCGCTTACCCGAAGTGCCCGCCGGTACGGGAGTTTTGTCTTGCGGGGCGGCGGGGCGGCGGGGCGGGGGTCGCTGGTCCGTGGGGCCGCCGGGGCGCCGCCGCCCCGGCCGGGCACGCGCACGCCCCTCCACCCGTCCACCCACCCATCCGTCCACCCACCCATCCGTCCACCCACCCGTACGCCTGTGCGCCGTTGGTGCTCCTCGTGGGCCGTGCGGGGGTCCGTTGGGGCCGGGTGGGGCCGGGGGTGCGGCTGGGTAAGGACCTGGGGCGGGGTGGATGGGCGACGCGTTCGCCTGGGCGCCTCCTGTCCGCCGTTCCTTTGTGGCGCGGGGGCTGGAATGATGAGCGCGGTTGTCGTGCGAGGAACTGGTGTCCTGCGGGGGAGGGTTGGGGGCGTGGGCCGGAAGAAGGTGTGGCTGCTGGCGGTGGGTGGCGGGCTGGGAGTGCTCTCCTTGTTCGTCGCGCTGCTCGTGGTGGGTACGTACGTGGCCGCGGCCAGCATTTTCGGCGGCGCCGGAGGCGCGGTCGCGCTCGCCAAGGGATCGGTTCCGGCCGCTTACTCGGGGCTCGTGCAGAAGTGGGGCACCTATTGCAAGGCCCTCAACCCGGCGGTTCTCGCCTCGCAGCTGAAGCAGGAGAGCGGTTTCCAGCCCGACGCGCAGAGCAACGCGCAGGCGCAGGGCATCGCGCAGTTCATCCCCACGACGTGGTCGGTGCACGGCTTCGACGCCAATGGTGACGGCAAGAAGAGCGTGTGGGACCCGGAGGACGCCATTCCGTCGGCTGCCAAGTACGACTGTTCGCTGGCGAAGAATGTGAAGGACGTGCCGGGGGACGCGACGAACAACATGCTCGCCGCGTACAACGCGGGCCCGTACGCCGTCATCAAGTACAACGGGGTGCCGCCGTACAGCGAGACGAAGAACTACGTGTCGACGATCCGCAGGATGGAGAAGAGCTTCTCCGCGCCCAGCGGCCGGCTGAGCCCGACGAAGGCGGGGGCGGGTGCCATCGCGTTCGCGCAGAGCAAGCTGGGGACCCCGTATCTGTGGGGCGGTAACGGTACGCCGGAGCAGGGCGGCAGGTTCGACTGTTCGGGGCTGACGAAGGCGGCGTACAAGAAGGTCGGGGTCGAGCTGCCGCGCGTGGCCAACGACCAGTACGACACGGGGCCGCATCCCAAGCGGGACGAGCTGCTCCCCGGGGATCTGGTCTTCTTCGCACATGATCTGACCAATTCGCGCTCCATCCACCACGTCGGCATCTACGTCGGGGGTGGCAAAATGATCAACGCCCCCTACACGGGAGCGAAGATCCGGTACGACCCGATCGACTCCCCGGACTACTTCGGAGCGACCCGTCCGGCCGGCAAGTGAGCGGCGCCGCGTGCGCACAGCCGGGGCGCACGGTTGTGTACGCAGAGCAGGGATTACGTCAACAATCCGTGAGGCATAGGTCCTGAGCTGCGTCTATGGGTCACCCTTGGGTAACGTCCTGGTGATCGTTCGGTACGTACGGAACGGTTCGCCTGCCGCAGCGCGTTTTTCTCCGCGGAACGGGACTTCCGCACCGCGACCACGGGGGGTCGTCAGCGCAGATCCAGCCATGAGCACACAGCCGAAGTGAGGGGCCGCACCGCGATGGCACTCTGGGACAACCCCGATGTCGAACTTCTCTACGACATCAACGGCCTGGCCAAAGACGCACCCACGTGGGCCGACCGGATCATGGAGTACGTCGGGGAGTACGGCATCGCCGTGGGGCTCGTCGCCCTGGCCCTGTGGGCCTGGTGGGGCGTCACCCGCAGGCGCGAGAGCCGGGAGGAGGCCCTCAGCGGCTTCGCCGGGCTCGTCTGGGCGCCCGTGGCGGCCCTCGTCGCGCTGGCCGTCAACATCCCCATCCGCGGCTTCGTCGAGCGACCCCGGCCCTTCCTGGACCATCAGGGCGTGGAGGTCCTGGTCCAGGGCAAGACCGACTTCTCGTTCGTGAGCGACCACGCGACGCTCACCATGGCCATCGCCGTCGGCATCTTCATGGTCCAGCGCAAGCCGGGACTCGTCGCCATCGCCCTCGCCGTGCTGGAGGGCTTCTGCCGCGTCTACATGGGGGTGCACTACCCCACCGACGTCATCGGCGGCCTCGCCCTGGGCACCGCCGTCGCCCTGCTGCTCGCCCCGGTCGCCATGTGGGCGCTGACCCCGCTGGTGCGGCTCGTCGCGGGCAACGCCAGGATCGAGACGCTCCTGTGGGCGGGCGGCGCGGCCGCGCGGACGTCCGCGGAGGACGACGGCCGGCCCGCCGAGCACCGGGAGGGTGCCACCGCGCGCCGCAGCTCGGGCCGCGACCTGGCGGCCTGAGCACCTGTCCCTGGCGGCTCCCCTTCCCCGTCCCCGAGGGTCGGCTTACAGCGCCCCCGCCGGTCCGCCCGGCGGGGGCGCTGCCGTGTGCGGGGCGGGGTCTCGGTGTGCGTCCTGGTGTGCGAGGGCGTCCGCGCGGGCCCGGTCGCGGGCGCGGCGCGCCGCGCCGCGCCAGCCGCAGGCGCACGAGGCGGAGCAGAACGCTCCCCGTTCGTGCAGCGCCGTGACGTGCGCGGCGGCTCCGTCCAGACGGGCGGCTTCGTCCACGGCCGGACGGTCGTTTGAAAGTGCGCCCCCGCCCACGGCCGCGCCGCCGTCCGGATGTGTGCCTTCGTCCACGGGCGAGGCTCCGCCTGTGCGTGCGGCTCCGGCCGCGGGTGCGGTCCCGGCCGCGGGTGCGGTCCCGGCCGCGCCCCTCGGCGGGACGACCCGTCCGGACCCGGGACCGTCGGATTCGACCCCAGGTCGGGGCGCGGGGAGACGGTCCGGCTGGTGTTCGGGGGCTCGCTCTCGCACGTGACCACCGTACTGGGGCCGTGACGGCCGCTCCCAGGGCCTCGTTGCCCCCGATGAACCGACGGATCCGGACCGGCCCGCGACCGGTACGGCAGCGACCGGGAACGAGAGGTCGGCGGGATGACAGTGCGGCGACGGGGGCGGCTGGGACAGCCGGGATGGCCGGGGCGGACAGGGCTGACGCGGCTCATGGCGCGCACGGCGGCGTGCAGGGCGCGCACGGCGCGCGGAGGGCGCACGGGCGGGCCGGGGCGGCGGCAGGGGCGGGCCGCACGCCCGGGGCGGCTCGCGCGTGGCGACGCGGTGCGCTCTCCCGTACTGGTGGCGGCGGTGAGCACCGCATTCGCCGCCGTGGCGCTCACGGGATGTTCCGGGGACGGTGCGGTCGCCACGGACGGTCCTCCCACGGCGGCGCGCCCCTCGGGCCCTGGCGGAGCCGCCGTGGTCAGGGCGGCCGAAGCCCTCACGCGGGCCGGTTCGGCGCGGGTGTGGACGGCCATGGAGATGGCCAGCGGCGGTACGCGCGTCACCATCGAGGGGTCGGGCCTCTTCGATCTGTCCCGTGCCACCGGGAGGCTGCGGGTGACGCTGCCGCCCGGCGCGGACGGGGCGCGGCCCGGGGAGCGCAGGCCCGTCACCGAGTTGATCACTCCGGATGCGCTGTACATGAAGAACCGCGCGGGTGTGCCGGCCGACAAGTGGGTGCGGGTGGCGACCGCGGGGCTGCCGGACGGGAACCTGGTGACGGGCGGGGCGACGGACCCGATCACCGCGGCTCAGTTGCTGAGGGGCGCCCGGCGCATCGCTTTCGAGGGGGCCACCGCGTTGGACGGCGAGCGGGTGTGGCACTACAGCGGTGTGGTCGACATCGAACGCGCGGCCGATGCGGCGCCGCCGCGGGCCCGGCACCGGTTGCGGGCGGCGGAGAAGGGGTTCGCGGGCCGTACGGTGCCGTTCGACGCCTATCTGGACGCCCAGGGCCGGCTGCGGAAGGTGCAGCACCGGTTCTCCTTCACCACGGAAGCCACCGGCAGGGATCCCGTCGGAGCGGGCCCCACCGGCAGCGCGGAGCCGTCCGTTCCGCCGGACATGGACCTGACCGTCTCGTCGACGACCCGGCTGGGCGACTTCGGGGTCGAGGCCCGGATCGCGATGCCCGAGGCCGGCGACATCTGGGCGGGGAAGATCGCGGCTGGGTGACCGGGCGTTGATCCGGTAAATGGTTCGGAAGTGCCATGCGCGGACGGTGTGGTACTCCCTACGCTGGGAAGCCGGGCCCCCGGCCCGGCCGTGGCGTTCCCGCCCGGTGGATCCGTGGAGCACGGGAGGTGATACGTGTGCCTGTACCGAAGCGTGACAACGGAGGTGACGGCCGCGGGAGCCGCTGCCGGCGGCGCGCGCTGACGCAGGATCACCAGGACCACGCGGCCCTCGCCGAGATCGAGCTGTGCGGAGAGCTGATGATCGCCGCCTCCGCCGCGGAGGGACCCCTCAGCCGGGCCCGTATCGACGAGGTGCTCCGCCGCGCCGCCGGTGAGCTGGACGAGGCCCCCGGCCCGACCCGGTAGGACCCGGCCGAAAGCAGCGCCCGGGTGGGCCGTGGCCCTACGCGGGGTTCAGGTGCGCAGGAGGCGGGCGATGGCGGCGGTGGCCTCTTCGACCTTGGCGTCCATCTCGGCGCCGCCGTCCTGTGCCGCGTGGGCCACGCAGTGCCGCAGGTGCTCTTCGAGGAGTTGGAGGGCGAAGGACTGGAGGGCCTTCGTGGAGGCGGAGACCTGCGTGAGTATGTCGATGCAGTAGACGTCCTCGTCGACCATCCGCTGGAGGCCCCGGATCTGGCCCTCGATGCGGCGCAGTCGCTTGACGTGAGCTTCCTTGTTCTTCGTGTAGCCGTGCTCCCCGGTGGCCGCGTGCGCGGAGCAGCACTGGGAGGTGGCTTCGGCCACAGTGTCCGGTGTCTCGGGGATGGGCTGTGGCGGCGGCGTCATGCGGTCCTCCAGGTGGTGGTGAGGGGCGGGCGGGGGCCGTGGCACCGGGGTTTTGATACCCCTCGTGGGTATAGGATACCGGACTTCTCCGAGCCCGCTTCAACGCGCGGGCTGACATGGGTGACACTGGGGGGACGCCGGTTCGCTGTGGCCGGATGATGCGCCTAGCATCAACGAGACCGTCATCGAGGCATCCGAGGACCCCCAGTGCGCTTTCGTCTGACCCCCAGGGAGACGAGCTTCTACGACATGTTCGCGGCCTCCGCGGACAACATCGTGACCGGCTCGAAACTCCTCATGGAACTGCTCGGGGCGGATTCCTCCGCGCGAACCGAGCTCGGCGAGCGGATGCGCGCCGCGGAGCACGCCGGGGACGACGCGACGCACGCGATCTTCCACCAGCTCAACTCCTCCTTCATCACCCCGTTCGACCGCGAGGACATCTACAACCTGGCCTCCTCCCTCGACGACATCATGGACTTCATGGAGGAGGCCGTCGACCTCGTCGTCCTCTACCAGATCGAGGAGTTGCCCAAGGGAGTCGAACAGCAGATCGAGGTGCTGTCGCGGGCTGCCGAACTGACGGCCGAGGCCATGCCGAATCTGCGGACCATGGACAACCTCACCGAGTACTGGATCGAGGTCAACCGGCTGGAGAACCAGGCCGACCAGATCCACCGCAAGCTGCTCGCCCACCTGTTCAACGGCAAGTACGACGCGATCGAGGTCATGAAGCTCAAGCAGGTCGTGGACGTGCTCGAGGAGGCGGCGGACGCCTTCGAGCATGTGGCCAACACCGTCGAGACCATCGCGGTCAAGGAGTCCTGACGCTCCGTGGACACCTTCGCGCTGATCGTGACCGTCGGTGTCGCGCTCGGATTCACGTACACGAACGGCTTCCACGACTCCGCGAACGCCATCGCGACGTCGGTCTCCACCCGGGCGCTCACCCCGCGCGCGGCGCTGGCCATGGCCGCGGTGATGAACCTCGCGGGCGCCTTCCTCGGCAGCGGAGTCGCCAAGACCGTCAGTGAGGGACTGATCCAGACCCCGCACGGCGAGAGCGGCATGGGCATCCTGTTCGCCGCGCTCGTCGGTGCCATCGCCTGGAACCTGGTCACCTGGTATTTCGGCCTCCCCTCCTCCTCCAGCCACGCGCTGTTCGGCGGCATGGTCGGGGCGGCGCTGGCCGGTGGGATCGCCGTCTACTGGTCCGGGGTGGTCGAGAAGATCGTCCTGCCGATGTTCCTCTCGCCCATCGTCGGCCTGGTCCTGGGCTATCTGGTGATGTGCGTCATCCTGTGGCTCTTCCGCAAGTCCAACCCCCACCGGGCCAAGCGCGGTTTCCGTATCGCGCAGACCGTTTCGGCGGCGGGCATGGCGCTCGGGCACGGCCTCCAGGACGCGCAGAAGACGATGGGCGTCGTCGTCATGGCGCTGACCATCGCCGACGTGCAGCAGCACAACGAGATCCCCGTCTGGGTCAAGATCGTCTGCGCCGCCATGCTGTCTCTTGGCACCTACGCGGGCGGCTGGCGCATCATGCGGACGCTGGGGCGGCGGATCATCGAGCTGGACCCGCCGCAGGGGTTCGCCGCGGAGACCACCGCGGCGTCCGTCATGTACAGCGCGTCCTTCATGTTCCACGCGCCCATCTCGACCACGCACGTGATCACCTCGGCGATCATGGGTGTCGGTGCGACGAAGAGGGTCAGCGCGGTGCGCTGGGGGGTCGCGAAGAACATCATCATGGGCTGGTTCATCACCATGCCGGCGGCCGCCGTCGTCGCCGCGCTGATCTTCTGGGCGGTCAAACTCGTCTTCGGCTGACGCGGCCCGGCCGAGCCCCTGGCGCGGCCCGGCCGCATGCCTGACGGGGCTCGGTTGCCCCCTGCCACGTCCCTCCCCCGGCTGAACCCCGGCGCCCTGCCCTCTCCGACACCGGAGGGGGCAGGGCGCCGGAGTCTGTCCGAGGCAACACGACACCGGACACAGGGCACAGGAGGCCGGACACCGGGGAAGGAAAAAGCCCGCGGTGGCACCGCCATGCAGCACCGCGGGCCGTCGGGGGGCCGCCGGAGCGGCTATCCGAAGCGTCCTGAGATGTAGTCCTCGGTGGCCTGGACGGACGGGTTGGAGAAGATGCGCTCGGTGTCGTCGATCTCGACGAGCTTGCCCGGGGCGCCCACCTCGGCGAGGTTGAAGAAGGCGGTGCGGTCGGAGACCCGCGCCGCCTGCTGCATGTTGTGCGTGACGATCACGATGGTGAACCGGGACGTGAGCTCCCCGATCAGGTCCTCGATGGCGAGGGTGGAGATCGGGTCGAGGGCCGAGCAGGGCTCGTCCATCAGCAGCACCTGCGGTTCGACGGCGATGGCCCGCGCGATGCACAGCCGCTGCTGCTGGCCGCCGGAGAGGCCGGATCCCGGCCGGTTCAGCCGGTCCTTGACCTCGTTCCACAGGTTGGCGCCCCTGAGGGACTTCTCGACGATCCCGTCGAGTTCGCTCTTCTTGTGGTCGCCGTTGAGCCGCAGGCCCGCCGCCACGTTGTCGTAGATGGACATCGTCGGGAACGGGTTGGGCCGCTGGAAGACCATGCCGATGGTGCGGCGCACGGAGACCGGGTCGACGCCGGTGCCGTACAGGTCCTCGTCGTCGAGCATCACCTTGCCCTCGACCCGCCCGCCGGGGGTGACCTCGTGCATGCGGTTGAGGGTGCGCAGGAAGGTGGACTTGCCGCAGCCCGAGGGGCCGATGAAGGCGGTGACGGAGCGCGGCTCGACGGTCATGGAGATGTCGTCGATGGCGCGGAAGCTGCCGTAGTAGGCGGAAAGGCCGCTGACGTCGATGCGCTTGGCCACGGGGATCACTCCCTTAGTGCTTGGGGGCCTTCCAGCGGGCGATGCCGCGGGCGACCAGGTTGAGGATCATGACGAAGGCGATCAGCACGAGGGCGGCCGCCCAGGCGCGGTCGTAGGAGGGCTCGTTGCCGTTGGCCCACTGCTCGTAGACGTAGTACGGCAGGGACGACTGGGCGCCTTCGAAGGGGTTGCCGTTGATCGAGGCCGAGCCGAAGACCAGCAGCAGGATGGGGGCCGACTCGCCGGCGATGCGGGCGACGGCCAGCATGATGCCGGTGGTGATGCCGCCGATCGCGGTCGGCAGGACGACCTTGAGGATGGTCCGCCACTTCGGTACGCCGAGCGCCAGCGACGCCTCGCGCAGCTCATTGGGGACCAGCTTGAGCATCTCCTCCGTCGAGCGCACGACGATCGGCATCATCAGGATGGCCAGCGACATGGCGCCGGCGAATCCGGAGTAGCCGAAGTCGAGGATGATGATCCAGAAGGAGAGGATGAACAGGCCGGCGACGATGGAGGGGATGCCGGTCATCACGTCCACGAAGAAGGTGACGGCCTTGGCGAGCCGCCCGGTGCCGTACTCGACGAGGTAGATCGCGGTCAGCAGTCCGACGGGCGCGGCGATCAGCGTGGCGAGGCCGACCTGTTGGAGGGTGCCGATCAGCGCGTGGTAGATCCCGCCGCCCGCCTCCATGGTGATGACGCCGTTCATGGAGTGCGTCAGGAAGTACCCGTCGAGCACCTTGACGCCCCGCGCCACCGTCTCCCAGATGAGGGAGGCCAGCGGGAGGACGGCCAGCAGGAAGCAGACCCAGATGAAGCTGGTGGCCAGCCGGTCCTTGGCCTGCCGGGTGCCTTCGACGGCTCCGGCGAGGACGGCGGTCAGACCCACGTAGAGCAGGGCGGCGATCAGGCCCCACTGGATGCGGCTGTCCAGCCCGGCCACCAGTCCGATGCCGGTGCCCAGCGCGGCGGCGACGGCGGCCAGGCCGAGCGGGGCCCAGCGCGGCAGCCGGGGCCGGTGCAGGGAGGCGGTGGGGGCCGAGGCGTCGACGGGGGCGGCGTCGGCCATGACGGTCTGGCTCATGCGTTCGCTCCCGAGTACTCCTTGCGGCGCGCGATGATCAGCCGGGCCGCGCCGTTGACCAGCAGGGTGATGACGAACAGGACGAGGCCCGAGGCGATCAGCGCGTCCCGCCCCGTGGCACCGGCCTCCTTGAAGCCCGCGGCGATGTTCTGTGCGAACGTGCCGCCGCCGGGCTGGAGCAGGCTGGCGTGGATGAGGAAGCTGGGCGAGAGGACCGTGGCGACGGCCATCGTCTCGCCCAGTGCGCGGCCGAGACCGAGCATGGAGGCGCTGATGACGCCGGAGCGGCCGAAGGGCAGTACCGACATGCGGATGACCTCCCACCGGGTCGCGCCCAGGGCGAGAGCGGCCTCCTCGTGCATCGTGGGCGCCTGCCGGAAGACCTCGCGGGAGACGTTGGTGATGATCGGCAGGATCATGATCGCGAGCAGGATGCCGGCCGTGAACAGGGAGCGCGCGGCGCCGCCCTCGTAGGAGAAGATCCCGCTCCAGCCGAGGTAGTCGTCCAGCCACTCGTACAGGCCGCTCAGGTGCGGGACGAGGAAGAGGGCGCCCCACAGGCCGTAGACGATGGAGGGCACGGCCGCCAGCAGGTCGATGACGTAGCCGAGGGGGGTCGCGAGTTTGCGCGGCGCGTAGTGCGAGATGAACAGCGCGATGCCCACCGCGACGGGGACGGCGACGATCATCGCGATGAGCGAGCTGACGACGGTGCCGAAGGCGAGGACGGCGATGCCGAAGCGGGGCGGCGTCGCGTTGGCGTCCCACTCGAAGGCGGTGAGGAAGTTGGCCTCGTCGGCGCTGATGGCCAGTGCGGCGCGCCAGGTGAGGAAGACGGCGATCGCGGCCATGATCGCCAGGAGGGTGATGCCGGAGCCCCGGGAGAGGCCGAGGAATATTCGGTCGCCCTTCCGGGTGGCGCCTTTCAAGGGGTCCGCGGGGTCCGCGGGTTCCGCTGTCGCGGGTGGGTTATCGGTAGCCATGGTTTCTCCGGTCTGACTGGTGCGGGCCGCCGCGCTCGGCGTGGGTGCGCGGAGTGGCCCTTCGGCGGTGCACCGGATCGTTCGGCATTCCGTGCAAGTGCGGATATTCAGGGCACGGGTCGCGTGGGTGGAGGGGGCGGCGGTGCGTGCGGCACCGCCGCCGCTCCCTCCGACAGGCCTGTTCCTGGCCTACTTCTGGCCTACTTCTGGCCTGGTGAGGCCCGCTCCAGGCTTACTTCAGGCCGTCGATCGTCGAACGGACCTTGGTGATGATCTCTTCGGGGATCGGGGCGTAGCCCTTCTCCGCGAGGGCCCGCTGGCCGTCCTCGCTCGCGGTGTACTTCAGGAAGGACTTCGTCGCGGCCAGCGTCTCCTTCTTGTTGCCCTGGTCGCAGACGATCTCGTACGTCGCCAGGACGATCGGGTAGGCGCTGTCGGCCTGCGTCTTGTAGTTGAGCTCCAGGGCGAGATCCTTGCCCTGGCCGACGACCTTGGCGTCGGCGATCGCCTTGGAGGCGTTGCCCGTGGTGGCCTCGACGGGCTCCTTCGCGCCGGTGTCCAGCTTGACCGTGTTCAGGTCGTTGCCGGTGGCGTAGGACAGTTCGGCGTAGCCGATGGCGCCGTCGTTCTGCTTGACGTTGGTGGCGATCCCGGAGGAACCGTCGGCGCCCTGGCCGCCCTTGCCTGCCCACGCCTTGGCGGGCTCGTGCTTCCAGGAGGCGGGGGCCGCGGTGTTCAGGTACTTGGTGAAGTTGTCCGTGGTGCCCGACTCGTCGGAGCGGTGGAACGCCTGGATCTTGGTGCCCGGCAGCTTCGCGTCCGGGTTCAGCTTCTTGATGGCCGGGTCGTTCCACTTGGTGATCTTCGAGTCGAAGATCTTGGCCAGCGTGTCGGCGTCCAGCACCAGGTCGTCGACGCCGTCGAGGTTGTACGTGACGGCGATCGGGCCGCCGACCATCGGCAGGTCGATGGCCTGGCCGCCCTTGCACACCTTCTTGGACTTGGCGACCTCGCCCGGCTCGAGCGCCGAGTCGGAGCCCGCGAAGGCCGTCTTGCCCTGGAGGAACTCCTGGATGCCCGCGCCCGAGCCGGTGGGCTTGTAGTTGAGCTGCGTGGTGTCGCACGCGGACTGGTAGGTCTGCGTCCACACGTCCATGGCGTTCTTCTGGGCGCTGGAGCCCGAGGCGAGCAGCTTGCCCTCGCCGTCGCAGCCGATGTTGCCGGCGGCCTTGCTGGTCTCGCTGCCGGAACCGCCGGAGTTGTCGTCCGAGCCGCAGGCGCTCAGGACCAGGGCGCCACACACGGTGAGAGCGCCGACAGCTGCGGTACGGAGCCGGCTCGTGCGCTGAAGCTGCTTCACTGTCGTTCAGTTCCTTCCTGGCCCGGGAGCGACGGCCGGCCGGCCGTCGGACTCTCTGGCTATGGGGCGCGGTCCCTGTCGTGGGGGGTGCCGCGCTCTTCGTAAGGCCGAAATTAGACAGATCAGGTGAAGCGGCCGACGGAGCTGAGTGAACGCCGAGTGAACCTCGGCGGTCAGCCCGGTGCACTGGCGGGCCGCGGCCTCGGGCGGGGCGGCCCGTTTGATACTCGTCAGTACGTTCCTCTGTTGTCTTTCGGACCGGCATGGCACTATCCGCTCCACTGGCCCCAGTTGACCATACGGAAATGGGGGTGGCCCGGGTGAGACGGCCGCTGATCAGCTCGACCCTCGCGTCGTCCGGACGGCACGGCCCGCTCGTCGTGGCCTGCGCCCTGGTGCTGCTGGCGGGACCCGCGCTCGGCACCGCCCACGCCGATCCGGAACGGCCGGGAGCGGGCGGCGCAGGTACGGGCGCCGACTCCGGCTCGACGTCGGGTTCCGATTCCGGTAAGGGCTCGGAGTCGGGATCAGGCTCGGGCGCCGGCTCCGGGGAGCGGGGCGGCGGGCCGAACCTGGAGGAGATCCGCAAGGAGATCGAGCGGCTGCACGACAAGGCGGAGTCCGCGACGGACGCGTACAACGCGGCCGAGTCCGCCACCAAGAAGCAGCGCAAGCGGATCGTCGCACTGGCCAAGCGGATCGACACCGCCCAGGGCAAGCTCGACACCCTCCACGACACCGCGGGCGCCATGGCGCGTGCCCAGTACCGCAGCGGCGGCGTGCCACCGGCCGCGAAGCTGATGCTGGGCGACGACCCGGAGGACTTCCTGCGCGGACTCTCCCTCACGCACAAGGGCCAGCAGGCCACCCGCTCCTTCATCGGCACCCTCACCGAGACCCGCTCCCGGCTCCGCGGTGACGCCAAGGACGCCTCCGACGCCTGGCAGAAGCTGGAGAAGACCCGCAAGAAGAAGGCCGCGGCGAAGAAGAAGGTCAACGGCAGGCTGAAGCAGGCGAAGAAGATCGAGACCGGCCTCAAGGCGGAGGAGCGCGAGCGGCTGCGCGAGCTGCAGGACGAGGCGGCCGAGGCGAAGCAGGCGAAGTGGCTGAAGTCCGGAGTGCTCGACGGCCTCGACGGCAAGGCGTCACCGGCCGGACGGCGCGCCATCGAGTGGGCCACCAAGCAGCTCGGCAAGGACTACGTGTGGGGGGCCGAGGGCCCCGACACCTTCGACTGCTCGGGCCTGACGATGCGCGCCTGGGAGGCCGCGGGCGTGCGCATCCCCCGTACCTCGCAGGAGCAGTGGAAGCAGCTGCCGCACGTGCCGGTCGGCAGCATGCGCCCCGGCGACCTGATCATCTACAAGAAGGACGCCAGTCACGTCGGGATCTACGTCGGTGACGGAGCGCTGCTGCACGCGCCGCGCACCGGTCGGCAGATCACGGTCGAGGGGGCGGGCTCCATGCCGATCCTGGGTGTGGTACGTCCCGACAAGTGAGACAGAGTCGTCCACTCCGGGCGTGTCCCTTCGCCCCCTTTCGTCGCTTTCCGCGCGTGAGCTTGGTCATGTACCGGCCACGGGATACGGCTCCGACCTGCGGTGAACTCGCGCTTCACCACGGGCATATGACAGGGGTCGACCGAGGCGGGCCATTCCGTCCGCGCAGTCGAGGGCGCTAAGGTCCCTCCGGAGAGCCCGGGATGACGAGCGCCCGACCACCGCGCGCCGTTCCGGGCCGAGCCATGGTGGCCGCCGCACGGCGCGCACCACGCCCTCGGGGGAGGGAGAGGTTTCAGCATGCCCGCAAGCGCGCCCGCGGCCGGAACGGCGGCGCAGCCCGCCGAGGCACCGGCCCAGCAGGCCGCGCCCGGAACCGGCGGCAGCCTGACCCTGCTGGTCATCGAGGACGACCCGGCGGGGGTGGTGAGCGTGCCCCGCATGCTCGACGCCTACGGCAAGCCCGTACGCGTCCGCACGGCCCGCAACCTCACCGAGGCCGCACGGCTGCTCACCGACGACGTCCACTGCATCCTGCTCGACCTCGCGCTGCCGTGCGAGGACCGCTGCGAGGAGCGGTCGGAGGACCGGCGCGACGGGCTGCGTGAGGAGCGCGGGAGCGGCGAAGAGCCCGCCACCGCAGAAGGCCGCACCGCGGGACGGGTGCCGGCCCAGGCGGCACCGGCGCCCGCGGCGGAGCCGTTGTCCGAGACCCCGGCTGAGCCCGACGAGCTGCACATCCTGCGCCGTGTCCTGCGCATGGCGCCGCGCCACGCCGTGCTGGCCCTCACCGACGGCAGCGACGCCGAGCGGGCCGCGGACGCCGTACGGGTCGGCGCACAGGACTACCTCTTCCGCGACGAACTCGACGGCAGGCTGCTCACCCGCGCCATCCGCTACGCCGTCGCCCGCAAGCGCGCCGACCTCGCGCAGCGCCAGCTGACCGAGAGCCGGCTGCGCGCCCAGGAGAACGCCAGGCTGGAGCGCGGACTGCTGCCCAGGCCGATCCTGGAAGGCAGCGCGTTGCGGTTCGCCGCGCGCTACCGCCCCGGCCGCTCCCGCGCCCTGCTGGGCGGGGACTTCTACGACACCGTCCGCACCCCCGACGGCACCGTCCACGCCATGATCGGCGACGTGTGCGGGCACGGCCCCGACGAGGCCGCCCTCGGTGTCGAACTGCGTATCGCCTGGCGCGCCCTCACCTTCGCGGGGCTGTGCGGGGACGCCCTGCTGAGCACCCTGCAGAAGGTGCTGGAGAACGAACGGGCCAGCGAGGAGATCTTCGCGACCCTGTGCACCGTCGACATCTCCTCCGACGGCCGCAGCGCCGGCATCTGCCTGGCAGGCCACCCCTCCCCCCTGTTCGCGGGCGGAGCGGGGGCGGCGCCCCGGCTGCTGCCGTACGACGAGAGCGGGCCCGCGCTCGGGCTGCTCCCGCACGCGCGCTGGCCGCGCCGGCAGGTCACCCTGGGGCGCTCCTGGAGCCTGATGATGTACACCGACGGCCTGATCGAGGGGCGCGTGGACGAGGGCCGTACGGACAGCAGGGAGCGGCTCGGCCAACAGGGAATGCTCGACCTCGTGGCCCGCAGGCTGGCCGAGGGCGCCAGCGGCGAGGGGCTGCTGGACGCGACGATGACCGAGGTCCGCCGCCTCAACGGTGGCGAACTCACCGACGACGTGGCGGTCCTTCTCCTGGATCGCTCCCGCTGACCGGAGCCGGCCGCGCCGTCGGCGCCACCGGCGTCACCGACCGTTGAAGGGTCCGTACGGACCGTCGCTGCTGCTGCCTCCTCTGCGGCGGCCCCAGCCGCCACCACGGGGCCGTCCGTTGCCCATGACCTGCTTGAGGGCGGGGCGCACGTCGACGATGTACACGATCGTGGCGATCAGGCCGATGATCTGCAGCAGGAAGAAGGGGATCTGCAACACGTTCACCAGGGCGGTGAGGCCCAGGACGATCAGCCAGAACGGCTTGGTCTGCTTGCTCGCGGCGCGGTAGGCGTCCTCCCGCCGTAGCGCGCTGTCCACGAAGGCGAACACCGCCAGAGCGAGCAGCACGACGCTGATCAGCGCCATGACGGTGAGCTGGAAGCCGTTGAACAACATCGTGCTCACACTCCCGGTCGGTCTCGGAGTCGTGTCTGACTCTTGCGGGCGGCTGTGCCGCCACCGTACCCCAGCACGAGGACAACGAGCCGGGCACGCGCATGGTGCCCGGCCCGTTCCCCACCCGCGCCCACGCGGCTCAGGACTCGCTCTTCGGCGTCGGCTTCCGGGCCGCCGGGGTGGTCTTGCGAGCGGCACCCGTCTTGGTGGCGCCGCTCTTGCCGGCCGCGGCCTTGGTCCCGGCGGTCTTGCCGTCGGCGCTCTTGCCGGCGGTGGCCTCGGTGCCGGCACCGGTTTCGGTGTCGCCGTCGGCCGCCGTCCTGCCCGTGGCCGTCGCGGACCGCGCAGCGGAGGCCTTGCCCGCGGGGGTCTCCTCGGCCGGCGGCTCGGCGATCTTCACGGCCGTGGCGGGCTCGCGCTCCACGGTCACCTCGGCGGCCTCGGACCCGTCGCCCTCGCCACGCCAGTTCTTGACGGCCTCCCGTCCGCGCACGGCCAGCTCGTCGTAGGCCTCACGGGCCTTGACCGCGTACTCAGCGGCGAAGCCGACGCCCTGGAGCGCGAAGTGCTGGGCCTGCTCGCGGAGCTTCTTGATGTCGGTGTCGATCCCGCCGAGGGTCTCGCTGACCCGGGCCTGCGTCTCCTTGGCCTGCTGGGTGAGCTTCGCCTGCACCTCCTTGGGGTCCGTCTCGCGGACCGAGGCGAGTGCCTGCGGCGCCTCTTCACGGAGCTTGTCGACGACACCCGCGGCGAAGTAGAGCGGCGTCGGGTCGGTGAGGGACTTGCGCAGGTCGTTCGCGATGGGCATGAGGGTACGCCTTTCGTGGCTGAACTCGCGTGGCGGTACGGAGGATTGCCGTATCGCCGTGGCTGATCCGCACGGGTGCGGTGTTCCGGCGCGCCGCGCCGGTGCTCGTCCGGGGAGCCCCGTGCTCCCGTGCTCCGGTGTTTCCGTGCTCCGGTGTTTCCGTGCTCCGGTGTTTCCGTGCTCCGGTACGTGCGTCCGTTCGCGGAACGCGCCGGTCGGTCGTTGCGCTCTGTGCTGATTGTGGGGTTCGGGCGGACTTACTCCGCGGACGCCGCGCTCGGCGGGTCCGCCGCCCGTCGCTGTGCGTTCTCCTTGTGCTGTGCGTTCTCCTTGCGGAAGGACTCGTAGATCTGGAGCAGCGCCTGCTTCTGCTGTTCGTTGACCGACGAGTCCGCGAGGATGGCGGCCGGCACCTGCAACAGGTCCTCGCGGTCCCGCTCGTCGAGCATTCCGGCCTGCACGTACAGCGTCTCCGCCGAGATTCGCAGGGCTTTGGCCAGTTGCTGCAGGATCTCCGCGCTCGGCTTGCGCATTCCGCGCTCGATCTGGCTCAGATACGGGTTCGAGACATCGGCGGCCTCCGCGAGCTGCCGCAACGACAGCTTCGCGTTGCGCCGTTGTTCCCGTAGGAACTCCCCGAGGTTCCCGACATTGAGCGAGGCCATGTCCCCACACTGCACCCATCCGCTAACTTTTGCAAGCACCTTGCTTGCAAGTGTCGCGTCGGCAGGGGCGTTGACCTTCACCCAGGGGAAGACCAGAGCATCGGCGGGGCCGGGCGCGGTGCCCGGTTCGAAGAGGGAGGGAGGGCGGGTGGGATGGGCACGGATCTGCTGACCATCGGGGCCTTCGCCAAGGCGTCACGGCTGTCGCCCAAGGCCCTGCGGCTGTACGACCGGCTCGGTCTGGTGACACCCGCCAGGGTGGACCCGTTCAGCGGTTACCGCCTCTACGCTCCCGCGCAGCTGGAGCGGGCCAGGCTGGTCGCCTGGCTGCGGCGCCTGGGCATGCCCCTCGCCCGCATCCAACGCGTGTGCGAGCTGGCGGAGTCGGACCGCGGTGCCGGGGCGCCGGTCGCCGCCGCGCGCCCGGGGACACAGGGCGGAGCCGCCGCGCGCGAGGTGCGGGCCTACTGGGCTGCGGTCGAGACGGAGACCACCGCCCGCCGCGACCTGGCCACCTTCCTCATCGACCACCTGTCAGGGAAGGACGGTCCCGAGATGACCGAGCAGAACGCGACAACCGAGAACATCCGGTGGCACGCGCACCCGCACGACGCCTCGTCGGCGACACCACGCGCTCCGTTGGGCATCCGGTACGCGGCACTGACCGACGCCGGACGGGTACGCGGAAACAACCAGGACACGGCGTACGCGGGGGAGCGGCTGCTGGCCGTCGCGGACGGTTTCGGCGCCGGGGGCGGCACGGCGAGCGCCGCAGCCGTCGACGTCTTCAAACGGCTGGAAACCGACACCGAGTGGTTGGCAACCGACGTCGGGTTGCCGGCAGCTGGTGCAAAACGGTCGGCAACCGATGCCGCGTGGTCGGCAAGCGGCGTGGAACCGTCGGCAAGCGGTTCCGTGGCCGACTCGGTCGGGGAACTCCTCAACGTGCTCGACGACGCCGTGCGCGAGGCCGGTCGCGCTGTTCACGGTGCCGCGGCGTCCGACGACGCTTCCCGCGAGAGCGGCACCACGCTCACCGCCGCCCTGTGGACCGGTTCCCGACTGGCCCTCGTGCACATCGGTGACTCCCGCGCGTACCTGCTGCGGGACGGCGGGCTGTTCCAGATCACCCATGACCACACGGTCGTGCAGACGATGATCGACGAGGGGCGCCTCAGCCCCGAGGAGGCCGCCTCCCACCCGCAGCGTGCCCTGCTGGCACGCGCCCTGACCGGCGGCCGCGGCGAGACGGCCGCACGCACCGCGAACGACGCGGAGAGGGGCGCGGGGGAGCAGACGGGCGCGGGAGAGCGGAGGGACGCGCCGGTGAGTGGGGCGAACAGCTCGCCGAGCGCCCAGCTGCGGCTCCACGGCGTCCGTCTCGGCGATCGGTACCTGCTCTGCTCGGACGGGCTGTCCGCGGTGGTTCCGACGGCACGCGTGCGTCAGTCGCTGAGCGCGGCCACCGATCCTGACGACGCGGTCCGCACCCTGGTCGGGCTCGCCAACGAGGCGGGCGGCCCGGACAACGTGAGCTGCGTGGTGGCCGACGTCGTGGAGGCCGCCGACGGGTGACGGGCGGACGTGCCGCGCCCCGTACCGCTGTCTCGTCGGACCTCTACGGCGGTTCTCTACGTCGCTTCTCTACGTCGGATCTGTACGCCGGATGCTCACGTCGGCGGTCGCGGGGCGAGCCGGTCGCGCGGGTTGACGATCGAGGAGCGGGCCATGGACAGGCAGCCGCAGCCGATGCCGGGTTGCTGCGCTTCGGCGGCTGCGGGGTTACTCGGGGCGGCTCCGCGTGCCGAACGCGCCCGCGCGGGCCGCGAGCACCGCGGTGCGCGCCGCCTCGCCGGGAAGCGCCGGGTCGGGTGCGCCGTGCAGCAGGACCAGATGGTGGTAGAGGGGAGCGGTCGCGGCCACCAGCAGGCCCCGGGTCTCCACGGGCGGGGTGAGTTCGCCGCGCGCCACGGCGCGCTCGACCACGTCCACGCACCGCTCGTAGCGGTCCTCCCAGAACCGGCGGAGCGCGTCCGCTGCTCCCGCGGAGCGGAAGGAGGCGGCGATCAGTGCCATGGCCAGGGAGGACTCCTCGCTCAGCGCGTCCTGCACCTCCTCGTTCAGCGCCCGCAGGTCGCCCTCGAGGCAGCCGGTGTCCGGCGCGGTCCACCTGTCCGCGCCGGCCGCGTCCAGCACGTCGGCGAGCAGTCCGCCGACGTCACGCCAACGCCGGTAGACCGTCGCACGGTGGACGCCCGAGCGGGCAGCCACGGCGTCCACGGACAGCCCGTCGTATCCGTGTTCCACCAGGAGCGGACCGACGGCCGCGAGTACCTGGTCGCGCACGCGCGCCGTCCGCCCTCCGGGGCGTCGGGCCGCGGGTGGCGGCGGTTCCGCGGCCTCGCCGCCGCCTTCCGCTTCCTTCTTCGTCACCGCCACAGCGCCGCCTCCGGTCTTCTCGCCCTTTTCACGCACCCGCCCACGTTCTCGTATCCGTTCTCTTCCGCTGTCGTCCGGTCCGCTCTCGTCCGGGCCGCTTTCGTTCAGGCCGCTTTCGTTCGGGCCGCGGATCTTCGTTCGCGTCCGGCCTCGGATTGCTCTTGCGGTCGGAGGGCCGTCGTGTCACCATCTTAACGCGACAGGTGTCGCTGTAAAAGCCGTGGCGGGCGCTGCCCGCACGTACGACGACGTGGAACGAGGAAATTGCCGATGCTCATCCGAAGCGTGTCCCCGGTCCTGCGGCCTGTCCCGGCCGCTTCACCCTCGATCGCTGTGGAGAGCATGGATGCCTACCCAGATCTCGGCCTCGGCCGTGACGAAGTCGTATGCGGGCCGGACGGTTCTGGACGGAGTGAGCTGCGCGTTCTCGGCGGGTGAACGCGCGGGGATCGTCGGCGAGAACGGCTCGGGCAAGACGACACTGCTCCGCCTTTTCACCGGGCAGGAGAAACCCGATCAGGGGGAGATCGTCGTCCACGCTGAGGGCGGCGTCGGACATCTCGCCCAGGAAGAGCGGCTCCCACCCGCGTTGACCGTCCAGCAGGTCATCGACGGCGCGCTGCGGGAGTTGCGCGACATGGAACACCGCCTGCGCGTCCTCGAGGCGGCGATCTCGGAAACCGACGCTGCCGGGCGGCCGTCCCCGAACTCGCGGAAGGCGCAGGGGGAGTACGGCGAGCTGCTGACCGCTTTCGAGCTGCGTGGCGGCTACGAGGCGGAGGCCCGCGTCGAACGTGCGCTGCACGGGCTGGGCCTGGGGGTGCTGTCCCGTGAGCGAACCGTGGGCGGTCTCTCCGGAGGAGAACGCGTCCGGCTGAGGCTGGCCGCGCTGCTGGCGGCGAGCCCCGAGGTGCTCCTGCTGGACGAGCCGACCAACCACCTCGACGACGCCGCGCTGCGCTGGCTCGAGGACCATCTGCGCACCCGCCGCGGCACGACGGTGGCCGTCTCCCACGACCGCGCCTTCCTCGAACGCGTGGCGACGACGCTGTGGGAGGTGGACGCCGACCGGCACCAGGTGGTCCGCTACGGCAACGGCTACGCGGGCTATCTCGCGGAGAAGGCGGCCGCTCGCCGTCGCTGGGCGGAGGCTCACGAGCGCTGGCGGGCGGAGGCGGAGCGCCTCAGGGAGACGGCGGCGACCACGGCCCGCAGGGTCGCCCCGGGCCGGGCCATGAAGGACGGCAACAAGATGGCGTACGACCGCGCGGCGGGCCGTGTCCAGCAGTCCGTCGCCGGCCGGGTGCGCAACGCCGAGGAACGGTTGCGCCGCCTGCTGGCCGATCCCGTCCCGCCATCTCCCGTGCCGTTGCGGTTCTCCGCGGCGCTGAGCGGCTCGGGCCTGCGCGGCACGGTGCTGGACGCCGAGAACATCAGCGTGCGCGGCAGGCTGGCCCTCACGGACCTGACGGTCGCGGCGGGTGAGCGCCTGCTGGTCACGGGGCCGAACGGCGCGGGCAAGAGCACCCTGCTCGATGTGCTGGCGGGCCGGGCGGAGCCCGACACCGGCCGGATCTCGCGGCGCGGCCGCATCGGCCACCTCTCCCAGGAGCCCGAGAGCGCGGCCGCCGCCGGGGTGTCGCTCCTCCACGCCTACGCGCAGGGCAGGCCGGGACCGGTCGAGGAGCACGCGGAACGGCTGCTGTCGCTGGGGCTGTTCGCCGCGGAGCGGCTCGAGGTGCCGGTGGCCCGGCTCTCCACCGGCCAGCGGCAACGCCTGGCGCTGGCCCGGCTGGTGACGGAACCGGTCGACGTCCTGCTGCTCGACGAGCCGACCAACCACCTTTCCCCCGCCCTGGTGGAGGAGCTGGAAGAGGCCCTGGAGGCCTACGACGGCGCGTTGGTCGTCGTGAGCCACGACCGCAGGCTGCGGCAGCGCTGGCGCGGTGCCCACCTGGCGCTGGAAGGAAAAGCACCGCTTCCGCTGGGAGCGGCCGACGACAGGAGCTGCCCGTGACACCCGCACATGTGCCCTCAGCGACAACCTCCTCCGCCGCGGCGCCGTCGGGCGCCGGCTCGTCGGCGGAGGTGAGGACGGTGGCCGCCTTCGGCGCCGAGGCGGGCCCCTACGACGTCGTCACCGGACCGGACGGAGCCCTGTGGGCGACGCTGGTCCATGCGGGTGCGGTCGCCCGCCTCACCCCGGACGGCCGGGTGACCACCCACTCGCTGGACGCCCCCGACTGCGGGCCTACGGTCATCACGCCGGGGCCCGACGGCGCCCTGTGGTTCACCCGCTACCGGGACCACCGCATCGGCCGGATCACCGTGGACGGGCGGGCGGAGTCGTTCGCCCTGCCGACGCCCGAGTGCGGACCGTACGGCATCGCGGCGGGTGCGGACGGTGCCCTCTGGTTCACCGAGACGAGCGCCCACCGCATCGGCCGCATCACGCCGGACGGTGAGGTCACCGAGTTCCCGCTGCCGTGCGAGGGCTTCCCCTCGGCGCTCGTTGCCGGCCCTGACGACGCGCTGTGGTTCCCGCTGAACCAGGCGGACGCGATCGGCCGGATCGACCTCGACGGCACGGTCACCGTCCACCCGGTGCCGACCGAGGGCGCCGCACCCGTGGGCATCACCAGCGGCCCCGGCGAGGAAGACGGCTCGGGAGAGCTGTGGTTCGTGGAGATCGGCGCGGGGCAGTTGGGCCGTATCACCACGGACGGCCGGGTGGACGAGTATCCGCTGCCGGACCGCGGGTGCCGCCCCCACGCGGTGGCGAGGACACCGGACGGCACGTGCTGGGTCACCGAGTGGGCGGCGGGCAGGATCGCGGCTCGCACACCGGACGGACGGATCACCGAACATCCCCTGCCGTCCCCGGGCGCGGAGCCGCACGGCCTCACGGTCGGCCCTGAAGGAGATCTCTACGTCGCGCTGGAGACCGGGGAGGTGGTACGTCTCGGCACCACCCGGCCGTGAGGCGAGGTCGCCCACCGGACGTTGCCGCCCCGAAGCCACCCGCCTGCCCGGCCTGCCCGGGTAGGCGAGGCGGAGGCCTCTGGCTTGACGAGGAGAAATGCGATTGGTCGGGGGCAGGGGAGCGGGGAGGATGCGGCCATGGCACATGCGCACGCGGAGCGGGCTCGGTCGTTCGAGGAGCTCGTGGAGGAGGCTGCCTCGGTCTCCGTGGAGGGCTGGGACTTCTCGTGGTTGGAGGGCCGGGCGACCGAGGAACGCCCCTCCTGGGGGTACCAGGGCCGGATGAGCGACCGGCTCGCCACCGCGTCCGCCGCTCTCGACCTGCAGACCGGCGGTGGGGAGGTCCTCGCCGGGGCGGAGAGGCTGCCGCCTGCGATGGCTGCCACCGAGTCGTGGCCGCCGAACGTCGCCAAGGCGACGGCTCTGCTGCGCCCGCGCGGTGTCATCGTCGTGGCGGACACCGACGAGCCTCCGCTGCCGTTCGCGGACGGGGCGTTCGATCTGGTGACCAGCCGGCACCCGGTACGGGCGTGGTGGTCGGAGATCGCCCGGGTGCTGGAGCCCGGCGGTGCCTA
Source organism: Streptomyces diacarni (assembly GCF_003323715.1). Taxonomy (GTDB): domain Bacteria; phylum Actinomycetota; class Actinomycetes; order Streptomycetales; family Streptomycetaceae; genus Streptomyces; species Streptomyces diacarni. Next base: position 74,421 of record NZ_QOIN01000049.1, on the reverse strand, counting down.
CCTCGCCCAGCACGTGGGGCCGGCGTCCGTGTTCGAGCTGGTGGAGTACTTCCTCGGACCCCAGCCCGAGGCACGTGAGCGCCGGCGCCCCGAGGACGCGCGTGCGGAGGCGGAGGAGGCCGGTCTCGAGGTGGTCGACCTGCGGTCGGAGCGGCTGCGTATGGAGTTCTTCGACGTCGGTGCGGTCGTCTACTTCCTGCGCAAGGTCGTCTGGATGGTGCCCGGCTTCACCGTCGGGTCGTACCGCTCGCGGCTGCGCGCACTGCACGACCGCATCCGGACCGACGGCCCGTTCGTCGCCCACTCCGCCCGCTTCCTCATCGAGGCCCACAAACCGAAGTGATCACCAGTCGTTACTTCCCCCGGGGGGTGGCAGGAGAGGCCCCTGGACGGGGTCGTCCGCCCAGGGGGTGCTCGTCAGGGGGTGCCGAAGAGCGTCAGGAGTTCCTGCTTCTCGAACATGCGGGCTGTGTCGATGGCGGACGGCGCGCCGGCCCGCGGGTCGGCACCGGCCTCGACAAGCACGCGTACGACCTCGTCCTCGCCCTTGAAGACCGCGCCGGCGAGGGGGGTCTGGCCCCGGTCGTTGGTGCGGTTGGGGTCGGCGCCGTGGAAGAGGAGGGCGCGGACGGTGTCCGGGTGGCCGTGGTAGGCGGCCAGCATGAGGAGGGAGTCGCCCTTGTCGTTGGTCAGGTTCGCGGGTACGCCCGCGTTGACGTAGGCGGCGACGGTGTCGGTGTCGCCGTGCCGGGACAGGTCGAACACCTTCTGGGCCAGTTCCAGGACCTCGGGGTCGTGTGCGGGCTCGTCGCTCTCGGGGGTGGGTGCGTCGGTCATGGTGCCAGCGTACGGACGGTGGCGGCACACGGGCCGTTTCGGCCCGGCTCTGTTTCCCGGCCGGGCCGCATGCGGCGGCGTGCTGACGCGGCAGCGAGGTGGTGGTTCACACGTGGGCCAGGGGATCGACGGTGAGGAGGACATCGCGCAGCGAGGTGGTGAGGGTTTCGGCTCCGCTGTCCCTCAGCTCCCGTTCCTTGCGCTCGTTGCGGGCGTAGCCGACGAAGGCGACGCCGGCGGCTCGGGCGGCGAGCACGTCGCGGGCGGAGTCGCCGATCATCACCGCGTCCGCGGGGGCGGCACCGGAGGCGTGGAGGGCGCGTTCCACGCAGTCGGGGTCGGGTTTGAGCCGGGGGCCGTCCTGGTCGAGGGTCCGTCCGCAGATGCGGCCCGCGAACAGGCCGAGGAGGCCGCGTCCGGAGAGGTAGCGCTCCACCGCTGCGGCTGAGTTGTCGGTGGCGGCGGCCACGGTGCGTCCCGTCGCGCAGAGGGTGCGTACGAGGGTGTCCGCGTACGGGGTGGGGAAGGCGCCCACCGCGGCCGCGGTCTCCTCCTCGGTCAGCGAGCGTTCCATCGCGCGGGCCGTCGCGTCTTGCATCGCGCGGGCTGTCGAGCGTTCCGCCGCGCGGGCGGTTTCTCCCGGCAGCGAGGTGCCGAACGCGAGGGTGAGCAGGTGCAGCGGGTCCGAGGTCTGGTGGGCCGCCGCATCGGGCAGGGCGTGCTGGTAGGTGGTGCGCAGGCGCCCGGCGATAAGGGGGGCAGGGCGGCGGGCGAAGAGGCGGCACAGAGGGCCGTCGAAGTCGAATATCACGCACTGCGCGGAGGTGAGTTCCTGCATCGCTGACCGTCCCTGTCGTCGCCGGGCCCCGCGGGTGGGGCAGCGATTGTTGCAGGAGTACGGGCGAGGGGGGACCGGTGCGTGCGGTGTGGGTTCGGTCAGGATGTGCACATGTCGGCGTAGGCGGTCTCGATGGCTCCGGCGTCGGGTACGTCGTCGAGGTCGAGGGTGTCGGCCGCCCGGGTCAGGACGTCGTGGAGGAGTTTGGCCGCGTGGCCGAGGCGCTCGGCGAGTTGCGGGGTGCCGACCGCGTCGCGGACGGCGATGGCCTGTCGTACCGCGTCGGTGAAGACGGACTGGGCGCGCTTGTAGTCGAGGTAGCGGGGCAGGTCCTCGTCCAGTTGGGCGTCGGCTCCGGGCAGCAGTGTGCCGACGGTGCGGCGCCAGTCGGCCACGACCTCGGCGTGCTGGGCGGCGGGGTAGTCCATCAGGTACAGGTGGGTCGCCAGGTCGTAGAGGGGGTCGCCGAGGGCTGCGAGTTCCCAGTCGATGGTCCACAGGTGTCCGGCGGGGTCGACGACGAAGTTGGCGCGGTGCAGGTCGCCGTGGAGGAGGCAGAAGGGCCGCTCGGCCAGTTGTGCGGCTGCTCGTGCCGGTCGCGAGTGCGGGCCCAGCGCGTCGTGGGGTACGCCGAGTCGTGCGAAGAGCGCACCGTGGCGGGGCAGCTGGGCGTGATGGGCCCGGGCGCGGGTGTGGGCGAGCATGCTCCGCAGGAAGCCCGCGCTGTCGCGGTGGTGTCGCGGAGGGCGGGCGGTGGAGGGCAGGGGGGCGCGTCGGGCGCGGACCTGGTGGGGCCGCAGACGGCACAGGGAGGCGAAGCGCGCCATGATCTGGCGCAGGTGCTCGGGGGCCACGCGGTGGCCGGTCGGGGCGTGCTCGGCGAGGGTGGTGCCTTCGATGAAGCCGTGGAGCACCATGCCGTGCGGGGTGTCGAGGCGGAGCACCGGGGGGATGCGGGGGACGCCGAGGGAGGCGAGTGCGACGAGGAGTTCGTCCTCGGAGGTGAAGAAGCGCCGGTCCAGCCACGGGACGCCTCCGCGTGGCGCGCCGAGTTTGACGCGTCCCAGCCCGGGGAGCGCGCTTTGCGGCCGTACCACGTACCACTCGCGGTGGTAACCCGCCAGGGGGCCGTCCACCGAGCCGAGCGCTGCGGCCTGCCGGAGGGCGTGGGATGTCATGGGCGCTGTCCTAGGGGCGATTGTGCGGGGGAGCTTCCCCTGCGCACGGGCGAGGCTCCCCGCGTACGGAGGGAGCGCGTACGGAGGAAGGTTCCACACAAGTGGAGGCACTGTATCCGGCCCTCGTTCCTCCTCCGCCGCCGAGAGCGCGCTGGTCACCCGAACGCGGTCGGCCGCGGTCGGCCGGAACGGCGGTGCCCGGCGGCGCGCAGGAGGGGGCGCACGGAGAGCGGGTACGCAGCGGGCGCGGGGCGGACCGTCCGGCTCAGTCGAACCGGGTCGCGATCGTGTCCCACAGGGAGTCGAAGAACTGGCGGGACTCCGCCACGAAGGCCGCCTCCTGGTCGTCCCTGGCCTCCACGCCGCCGGTGGAGCGGAAGAGTTTGGCGGTGAGGCCGAGCACGTCGTACAGGGACAGCTGTTCGCCCTGGAAGGCGGCTTCCTCGTTCCTGACGACCTGGTAGTAGCCGATGAGGGCCTCGTTGCGGTTGAGCAGGTAGAGCTTGTGGGTGGGGGTGAGGGGGACGGCGCGGACGGTGAGGGAGACCTCGACGCCGAACCGGGCCAGTGAGGTCAGCGAGTTGTCGACGGCGTGCACGTAGCTGGTCTGCATCTGGTGCAGCCGCTCGCGGGGTTTGGGGTCGTCGGGGTCGTCGATGAGGCGGGGGAGTGCGAGACGCGCTTCGAGGCTGGGGACGAGGACGCGGGCCGTGAGGGTGCGCGGGGTCAGCCGCCGTTCCATGACCTGGCGTATGGGCCAGGCGAGGGCGTTGTTGAGGGTTTCGGTGGTGAGGGAGAACGCGTCGACGGTGACGTGTTCGGCCTGGAAGGCCGCGTGGAGCCTGTCCGCCAGTTCGACGCCCGCGCTGCGGGGGGCTTCGGCGTGGTGGCCGGGTTCGGCCACGGTGGGTGAGGAGCCGCGGCCCACGTTCTCCAGGAGGTCTTCGCGGGTGAGAGCGGCGAGGGCCTCGCGTACGGCGCTGCGGCCGACGGTGAACTCGGTCTCCAGTTCGCGTTGGGTGGGGAGCCGGGAGCCGGGCGCGTACTCGCCGTTGCGGATGCGCGCGCGCAGGGCGTCGGCGACCACGTCGCGCGGGCGGCGGCCGCTGGTGGAGGCGGGCTTCCTGGTCACACCGCCGACCCTACAACTTCGCGGAAAAGTGCGGCAGTTGTCCGTCAGCGGTTTTCGGATGGCGGACAACTGGGAATGCATAAGGTGAGTTGGTCGCCAACTCGCCACGCACACCGCAAAGTTGGTCACGACATGTCTCGGTCTGCCGGCCCCGAGTCGCTCGCCCGTTCGACGACACGATCCGCCCGTTCGACGACGCATGGGCGCACCCCGTACCTCCAGCACAGCCGTTCTTCCCGTGCCTGAGAAGGAGGGATCGCCATGCCGCTCCTCGCGCTCGCCGTCGCAGCAGCCGTCGTCTTCTTCGAACAGCTCGTCCAGGTGCGCTTCGGGGTCCTCGGCCTCGCCGGGTTCCTGTTGCTGAGTATCGGCCTCAAGGCCAGGCACACCGGATGCAGCACCGCCGGCGCGCTGGTGCTCGCCACGCTGCTGCTGCATCCCTGACCGTCCCGCCCCCACGGCGGGCGGTCGCCGTCATGCCGCCTTCCCCTCCCACTCACCCACGCCACGGGGGAAGGCGGCTTGATGACGGAAACCGGCACGCCGGCCCACGCGGTGGCGGCACCACGCCCCGCCCCTCACGCGCGCGGTGGACGGCCCCACGACCCCTGCTCCCCGGGCCGGAACACTGTCAGAACATCCTTCCGAACCGGGTGCCGAACACGCGTCAGAACACCGTCAGAACATGTCCGGGCACCATGGCCGCCGCGCGGTGCGGAACAGCGCGTCCGCCCGCTCGACGGCCCCCTCGCGATGACCGGCCAGCAGCCCCAGGGCGGCGAGCCGCACGGCCGACTCGTCGCCCAGGTAGAGGGCGGCGAGTTGTGCGACGTCGAGGGTGAGGTCGGGTTCCTCGCGGGTGGCGGTGCACTGGGCCGCGCTCCGCGGCCCGCCCGTCTCCAGGCGGAACCTGCCGGCCGCGTAACCGTCCTTGTCGCGCACGTCCAGGACCAGGGAGGTGCCGGCGCCCGCGTAGGTGCGGGCCGTCAGCATGCGCGGTACGTCCAGCGGGCGGATCCACAGCCAGTCGGTGTGGCTGACGGTGCGCGCGGCACGCGGGTCGGGCAGCAGCAGGGGCAGTACGTCGTCGGGGGCCCGCAGCCCCGTCCGCACCCGCTGGACCCAGTCCATCGCCAGGACGTACCGCCACAGCGCGGCCTCGCCGGCAGCCGTGGTGGCGAACAGGTCGCTGACCGTGAGGGTCTGTTCGGGCTGCTTGGCCTGCCACACGTTGTCGGAGGCGTAGGTCACCCCGCCCTGCGGGCGGCCCTCGGCATCGCGGTAGACCGCGTGGAACGGCGCGGTGAAGCCGTCGTCGGGGTAGCGCAGTTCCCCGGTGGCCACCCGCCACCACTTCTCGTTCCTGTCGATGGCGCCCTGGCGGTGCGCACCGGCGCGGAACCGCGCGTGGACCGCGGGCATCGACGCGCGGAAACTGGCGGCGTCCTCCAGGTCCACCCGCCCGCCGTCCCCCGCGTCGGCGGGGCCCGCGTACCGCCGGTCGAGGCCCGTGCGGGCGACGTGGACCTCCCACTCGGTGGCCCCGGCGGCGGGTCCGAAGCCGTAGCGCCCATAGATCGGGTACTCGGCGGCGATCAGGCTGGCGCAGGCGTCCCCCCGCTCCTTCGCGGCGTCCAGCGCGTTCGCCATCATCGCCGTCAACAGGCCACGCCTGCGGTGCGTGGGGGAGACGGTGACGGCGGTGACGGCACACGCGGGCAGCACGGCGCCGCCCGGCACGGTCAACTCCTGCGGCGTCGTACGGAACGTGGCCACGCACCTGGCCCCGTCGTAGGCGCCCTGTGTGCGGTCCAGCGCGGCCGGGGTGTCGAGGCCCTGCCTGCGGACCGCGGCCTCCTCGGCGCTCACGGCGGGGCCGCGGAAGAAGCCGGTGGCGACGGCGCGCAGCCACTCGGGGAAGTCGTCGGGGGAGGCCAGGGTGCGGATCTGGAGACCGTTCGCCATGCGGTCACGCTAGGCGCGCGGCCCTGCGCCCGCATCCGGGTTTCCGGAGCGTCGAACGCCGGCCTCCCGAGCGCCGGCAAACACCGGCCTCCCGCGAGCACCCGGCTCCTCGCGAGCACCTGGCTCCCCACGAGCACCTGGCTCCTCGCGAGCCGTCGACCTCGCAGGACGCGGCGCGTATCAGAACCCGGCGCGGATCAGAACGCGGCGCGGACCTCGCCGACTCGGACGCCGCCGCCCAGGACCGGGACCGTCGAGAGGCGTTCGAGTACGGGTGCGCTCGCTCCCATGTGGACGGACAGGGCGCGTGCCACGACGGGGCCGAGCGCCCTGCTCGCGCCGTCCTCCACCTTGAAGGCGAGGGCCTGTCCGTCCGGCAGCGCGACCCCCTGCACCGCTTCGGCGCCCATCTTGCTGACGCATCCGGGCAGCTCCCGCATCAGCCAGGTGTCGTGCCGACGGGTACCGCCGACGTACTCGGGGTGGGCGCGCATCGCCTCGGCGACCCGTCCCTCGGGGGAGTCTTCGGGCGCCAGGGCCAGCGCGCGGAAGCCGCGGGCCAGGCCGGTCAGTGAGACGGCCATCAGCGGGGCGCCGCAGCCGTCGACGCCGACGTGCGCCACCGGGTCGCCGGTGGCCTCCTCCAGGGTGGCGCGGACCAGCTTCTGCAGGGGATGGCCGGGGTCGAGGTAGCTCTCCAGCGGCCATCCCGCGGCCTGGCAGGCGGCGAGCATGGCGGTGTGCTTGCCCGAGCAGTCCATGGCCAGCGGGGTGCGGGTGTGTCCGGCGGCGAGGAAGGCCTCGCTCTCCTCGTCGTCCAGCGGGAGGGAGGCCGGGCACCGCAGGTGGGACTCGGCCAGTCCGTGCTCGGCGAGCATCGTGCGCACCAGGTCGAGGTGGAAGGGCTCCGCCGAGTGGCTCGCGGCGGCCAGTGCCAGCCGCTCACCAGACAGCTCGAGGCCGGAGCGCAGCACGGCGGAGGCCTGGAAGGGCTTGTTCGCCGAGCGGGGGAAGACCGGCGCCTCCGGGTCGCCCAGCGCGCAGGTGACGCTGCCGTCCGCCGCCAGCACCACCAGCGAACCCCGGTGCCGCCCCTCGGTGAAGCCGGACCTGACGACCTCGGCGAGCACGGGGAGTATGTCGGGCATCTCGGGACCTTCCGGTGATGTTCGGCGTACCGGCGTACGGGGTTGCGGCATTCGTGACCCCTCACCGTAACCGCACCGGACGACCCGCGAAACGCGCGCCCCCGGCCCGCGCAGCGGGCCGGGCGGCCGTCGGCCGGTCACGGCAGCAGGTCGTCCACCTGCGCCTCCCCCTCCCGGTAGCGGCGGGCGATCTCGGTGCTGCACCCGTCGGCGGTGCGCTGCAATCCCTGGCGGCGCCCCGAGACTTGGCTCTCGTACCCGACCAGCCGTGCCATGGCCTCGTGCAGCTCGGTGTCCGTGCGGGCCGCCAGGTCGCTCAGCTCCACCTCGGCCAGCATCGTCTCGGCCAGTGCCCGGTACTTCTCACCGCGCGGTGCGGCGAGAGTCACATGGCGCGCGGAGCGGTGGCCCGCCGGGTTGTCGGTGAGGATCTGCGGCAGCAGGTCCAGCAGTGGTGACCCCGCGGAGCTGCGCCGGGCCAGCTCGGCGCGGAGGATGTCGATCCGCCCCTGGAGCAGTCTGCGGACGTAGCTCAGATCCGCCTCGTCCTGCTGGGCCTCGCGCCTGAGGGCGCGCAGCTCGGGCAGGCTCAGCGTGAGCAGGTCAGGCCGGTTCTCCTCCGGCAGCCGTCCCGAGGCTCCGCCTCCGGGCTGTCGTGGTGTGTGAGCCCGGCCCGCACCGGTTGTGCTCATGGGCTTGTGTCCCCTCATCCCCGTCCGCGGTAGCTCGCGCGGCACGTGCTGAACGCACCGCGTGTGCGCATCGTGCCACTGAGTGCCCCCCGTTCGCACCGGTCACCCGCCCGCATGGCGGCCGCGTCCCGCCTCGGGGGGCGGGGCGGCATGATGGGCGGCATGCGAGCAGTGGTGCAGAGAGTGGACGGCGCGAGCGTCACCGTGGAGGGCCGGACAGTTGGTCGGATAGTCGGCGAGGGCCTGTGCGTGCTGGTCGGGGTCACGCACGAGGACACGAAGGAGAAGGCGGCGCAGCTCGCGCGCAAGGTGTGGTCCGTACGGATTCTGCACGGGGAGAAGTCGTGTTCGGATGTCGGAGCGCCGCTGCTGGTGATCAGTCAGTTCACTCTCTACGGTGACGCGCGTAAGGGCCGCAGGCCGACGTGGAACGGCGCGGCGCCGGGCGAGGCCGCCGAGCCGCTGGTCGAGGAAGTGGTCGCCAGGCTGCGGGAGTTGGGTGCCGAGGTCGCCACCGGCGAGTTCGGGGCCGACATGAAGGTGTCCCTGACGAACGACGGCCCCTTCACGGTGTTGCTGGAGGTCTGACGCCTGCTCTTTCCCCGCCCTCGGGGGGCGGGGAAGAGCAGGCGGACCGGATCCAGGGCGCGACGGCGGTGTCTACGGGGCGACGACGGTTTCCTGGGCGGCCGCCGTGGCGTCGGGGCCCACGATGAGTTCCGCGTCGGGGGCGATGTTCCGCTTGACCAGGGCCAGCGCGATCGGCCCCAGCTCGTGGTGGCGGGCCGAGGTGGTGACGAAGCCGATCTGCCGTCCCTCCAGTCCGGTGGCGGCCAGCCGCACCGCGTCGCCGTGCGCCGGCAGCCGCACCTCGCTGCCGTCCAGGTGGAGGAAGACCAGGCGGCGCGGCGGTTTCCCCAGGTTGTGGACGCGGGCGACGGTTTCCTGGCCGCGGTAGCAGCCCTTCTCCAGATGCACGGCGGAGCCGATCCAGCCCACTTCGTGGGGGATGGTCCGGTGATCGGTCTCCATGCCGAGGCGGGGCCGCCGCTCCTCGACCCGCAGGGCCTCGTGGGCCAGCACGCCCACCGCGGGCGTGTGGGAGGCGGCGAACGCGGTCAGCTCGGCGCGCGGCAGGAACAGGTCGCGCCCGTGGGCGGTCTCGCGTACGGCGTGGACGCTCGCGGGCACCTCGGCGATGGATCCCGCGGGCAGGTGGACGACGGCGATCTCGCTCGTCCGGTCGGCGATCTCCACCCGGTAGAAGAAGCGCATGCTCTCCAGATAGGCCAGCAGTTCGCCCTGTTTGCCCGGTTCGGTGTGCATCCACACCGTCGCCCCGTCGTCGACGAGCTGGAGTTCCTGTTCGATGTGCCCGTTGGCGGAGAGGATCAGCGCCTCGGTGGCCTGCCGGGCCGGGAGCCGCTCGACGTGCTGGGTGAGCAGCAGGTGCAGCCAGGTGAGGCGGTCGTCACCGGAGACGGTGACCACACCGCGGTGCGAGAGGTCCACGAAGCCGGTGCCGTCGGCGAGTGCGCGCTGCTCCTTGAACAGGTCGCCGTAGTGGGCGGCGACACCCTCGTCGGGTGCCTCGGCGGCGACGGCGCCCGGCAGCGTGAGCAGGGGGCTGGGGGTGGCGGCAGGGGCTGGGCCGCTGCTCGGGGTGCTCGGACTGCTGGAGGACATACGCCCAGCCTACGACGGTCCTTCCTCGCTCTCCTCGGCCTTCGCCCGGCACGTGGCGCACCGCCCGAAGATCGCGAAGTGCTTCATGTCGGTGTCGAAGCCGAAGCGCTCGCGCAACCGGGCGGTGAAGGGCTCGGCCTCGGACAGATCGGCCTCGATCACGTCCGTGCAGTCCCGGCACACCAGGTGCATGTGGTGGTGGCGGTCGGCCAGGTGGTAGGTGGGGGCGCCGTGGCCGAGGTGGGCGTGGGAGACCAGGCCCAGCTCCTCCAGGAGCTCCAGGGTGCGGTAGACCGTCGAGATGTTGACGCTGCCCGCCGTGCGGCGGACCTCGGCGAGGATGTCGTCCGGAGTGGAGTGCTCCAGTTTGTCCACGGCCTCCAGCACGAGCTGGCGCTGCGGGGTGAGCCGGTATCCGCGCGCCCGAAGATCGCTTTGCCAGTCGGTGGTAGCCACGAGGTCCAGTGTAGAAGCGGTGCGGGTCCGGGTGCCCCCGTGGCACCCGGACCCGCCCTACCGGAAGAGATCGAGCCGCGGGATCAGTTCTGGGCGGCGGTCTTCTTCCGCTTGGCCAGGAACACGGCCGCGCCGCCGATCACGACGAGGGCGCCCGCGCCGCCGACGAGCAGCGGGGTGTTGGAGCCGCCACCGGTCTCGGCCAGGTCGCCGCCGCCCGAGCCGCTGCCCTTGTCCGTACCACCGGCGGGCGCCGGGGTGTTGGCGTCGTCGGAGGAGTCGTCGCCGGGCTTTTGCGACGGCTTCTCGGTGGGCTTGTGGGTGGGCTTCTCGGACGGCTTCTCGCTCGGCTCGTCCGTCGGCTTCTGCGTCGGCTTCTCGGTGGGCTTCTCGGTCGGCTTGGGCTTGGTCGCGTCGACGCTGTAGGTCTGGGTGACGCTGTTGTTGCTGGTGTCGGGGTCGCTCTTGTCGCCCTTGATCTCGGCGCGCAGCGTCTGCTTCTTGCCGGAGAGGCTGGCCGGGAGGTCCATGTTCTCCAGGGCGTCGCCGTCGGCGGCCAGCTCGGCCACGATGACGACCTTCTTGGCGCTCCAGGACTTCACGGCGCCCTTGTCGACCTTCGGCTTGGCGGTGAAGGTGACGTTCTTGACGGCGGTCACCGTGACGGTGGCCGTGGTGGCCTCGGGCCCGTGGTTGCCGAAGTTGCCGCCGATGCCGTCGCCGAGGACCTTGCCGGAGTTCTTGTCGTAGAGGATGCCCGACGTGAGGCCGACATTCAGCTCGGCGCCGCTGTCGTAGGCGAACGCGCCTGCCGCGGTGGCCACCTGGGTGGCGGCCAGGCCGCCGAGGAGGGCGACGGTGGCGGCGGCGGAAGTGATGCGGGAACGATTCACAGAAAGAGCCTTTTCCCCGTTGGGCGGCCGGGCGCGGCGGCGGAAGCGTGCGGGAACACACGCGCTGAGGGCCGCCGGGGCCCGTGCCGGTGAATGGATTAACGCCATTCTTATCACTCAGGGGTACGCATTAGCTCCGCTCGCGGACGGTGAACCGACCGTCCGGTAGCGTGCGACGAGCGCCTGTGACCTGCTCGAATGCCGGCGGGAAAAGAACCCGGAGAAGCCGAAGAGCCGCTTTCCGGCTGCTGACCGGAAAACGGCTCTTGCACAGCTTTCACAATCGTGACACCGCTGAGACGCCTGGTGCCGCACTGTGACGCGGCACCAGGCCGCGGTCGGCTGTACTCAGCGGAAGAAGGCGATACCGTCGTCCGGCAGGTCCACGACGTCCTTCGCCCACTCCTTGGGGTCGACGACCTTCTTCAGCTGCGCCGACATGTAGGGGTGCAGCGGCGTCTGCGGCGTGGCCTTCTCGCCCACCCACATCAGGTCGCCGTTCACGTAGCCGTACAGCCGCTTCCCGCCGCTGTACTCGCCCGCCGCCTCGGTACGCGCCACCGCGTCCGTCGCCAGGTCGATCTGCGGCTTCTTGTCGGCCAGCTCCCCGTACCAGACCTCCGCGATGCCCTGGTCGCGGATCATCACGACCTCGACCCTGCGGTCCCTGCCGATCCGCCAGTACCCCGTCTCGGTCTCCAGCGGGCGGACCTTCTTGCCCTCCCCGTCCAGCTCCCAGGTGTGCGAGAAGTACTCCAGGAAGTCACGCCCGTCGTGGGTGAAGGTGACCTCCTGCCCGAAGTTGCACTTCTTCTCGCTCTGGCCCTCGCTCTGTCCCTCGTCGAGGGCGGCCACTCCCGCCCCGGTCCAGTTGCCGAGCAGGAAGGCGAGGGGGACGAGGTCCGGGTGCAGGTCGGACGGAATCTCGATCATGATGCGCTCAAGTCGTCTCGAAGGTCCGGGTCAGCTGGGGGCCGCGCTCAGCGCTGACCCTGGTACAGCTTCTTGAAGGTCAGCCCGGCGAAGGCCACGGTGCCGATGCAGACGAGGACCATCAGGGCGGTGAAGAATGCCTCAAGCACGGGGCGGCTCTCCTTGGGCGGTGTTCTGGGACTTTGCCGAGTCTAGTCGCCGCCGCGCGGGGCGGCCTCCCGAGGGGGCCGCTGCGGCCTCACGGGGGGATGGGGCTCAGTAGACGAGGGCCTGCACGCCCTCCGGCATGATCTCGCTGACGAAGACCTGCGCGCCGGCGATGCGGACGCCCTCGGCGACGTCCTTCTCCTCGATCCCCCTGCGGGCCGCGCACTGGGTGCACAGGGTGATTGCTCCCCCGCTCGCCAGGACGGCGTCCATGAGGTCGGGCAGCGGAGCCGCGTGCGGCAGGTCGAACTCGGCGGCGCGGCCCGGCAGGGCGAACCAGGCGGACTCGCCGGTCAGCCACAGGCTGACCCGGGTGCCGCTGGCCGCGGCCACGGAGGCGACGGTGAACGCCTGCGAACACCTCTCGGGGGCGTCAGCCCCCGCGGTGACCTTGATGACGAGCGTGCTGCGGGTTGCCATGGCCGCCAGCCTACGGGCGGCCCACCGCCGGTGGGCGCCCAGCAGCGGAGGGCGCCCACCGGGGGAGGTCACACCGCGATGGTGACCTCGGACAGGTTGCCCGTCTGGGCGATGACGGTGCGGTCGGCCGTGCCGCCGGGTACCAGGGCGCGGACGGTCCACGTGCCCTCGGCGGCGTAGAAGCGAAACTGGCCGGTGGCGGAGGTCGGTACCTCCGCGGTGAACTCCCCGGTGGAGTCGAGCAGCCGCACGTACCCGGTCACGGGTTCGCCGTCACGGGTGACGCTGCCCTGGATCGTCGTCTCGCCGGGCTTGGCGCTGGCGGCGTCCGGGCCGCCTGCCTGTGCTCCGCACATGGTGGGTTCTCCCTGGAGTGGTTCGCGGAAGGGCGGGGGTCAGTTCGAGCCCAGCTCGACGGGCACGCCGACGAGGGAGCCGTACTCGGTCCAGGAGCCGTCGTAGTTCTTGACGTTCTCCTGGCCCAGCAGCTCGTGCAGCACGAACCAGGTGTGGGCGGAGCGCTCGCCGATGCGGCAGTAGGCGATGGTGTCCGTGCCCAGGTCGACGCCCTCGCCCTGGTAGAGCTCGGTGAGCTCGTCGTCGGACTTGAAGGTGCCGTCGTCGTTGGCCGACTTCGACCAGGGGATGTTGCGCGCGCTGGGCACGTGTCCTGCGCGCTGCGACTGCTCCTGCGGCAGGTGGGCGGGGGCCAGCAGCTTGCCGCTGAACTCGTCGGGGGAGCGCACGTCGACCAGGTTCTTGGTGCCGATGGCGTCGACGACCTCGTCGCGGAAGGCGCGGATGGAGGTGTCCTGCGGCTTGGCCTGGTAGTCGGTGGCCGGGCGCTCGGGTACGTCGGAGCCGTCGACCAGGTCGCGGGAGTCCAGCTCCCACTTCTTGCGGCCGCCGTCCAGGAGCTTGACGTCCCCGTGGCCGTAGAGCTTGAAGTACCAGTAGGCGTAGGCGGCGAACCAGTTGTTGTTGCCGCCGTAGAGGACGACGGTGTCGTCGTTCGCGATGCCCTTGGCGGACAGGAGCTTCTCGAAGCCCTCCTGGTCGACGAAGTCGCGGCGGACCGGGTCCTGGAGGTCCTGCTTCCAGTCGATGCGGACGGCGTTCTTGATGTGGTTCTTGTCGTAGGCCGAGGTGTCCTCGTCCACCTCGACGAGGACCACCTTCGGGTCGTCGATGTGGGCCTCGACCCACTCGGCGTCGACCAGTACGTCGCTGCGGCTCATGCTGTCTCTCCTCTTGGGTGGGTGGGGTGCGGCGGAGGGCGAGTGGGGCGTACGTGGGCGCGGGGCGCGCGGTTCCTTTCCCGTCCGCGGCGGGAGCGGCGGGGGCCGTGGGCTGCCGGGGGGAGGGAGCGGTGCCGGTGCCGGTGCCGGAGCAGGGTGCCGGGTACGGCGTCCGCGGGGAGGCGGGAGGTGCCGAGGGGAGCTCTGCTGCCGGGGGAGGCGGGCGTGCGCGGGGGGCGCCTGGTGCGCTGCGGTGCGCGGCGTCGGCGGGGAGCGGACGGCCGGCGGGTCAGCGGGAGCCGCGACAGAGCATGGCGGCGATGCGGCACAGGTCCACTGCCCGGCGCTTCGTGAGGTCCGCCTGTCGCTTCATGGCTCGATCGTAAGGACGACGGAGGGCCCGTGTCACCGCTGATCCGTACTCTGAGACGGTTGTGTCCGCGATACGGGACGCCGGGTGTTCCGCAGGGCGCCGCGCGGCCGTGCGGAGGCCGTGCGGTGGCCGGAAACATCTACTGTGCGGACCCGCGTGTCTCGCATTCCGGGACCTGCGGTGCCGTGCGGTGCCGTGCGCTCCCGTGCGGGACCGTGCCTGCGCGGGTGGCCGGCCGGTCAGCCGGCCAGGTGTACGCCGGTGCCCTCCATGGAGAGGTTCACCCCGTCCTTGTCGGCGTCGACCTTCTCGAGCTTCAGCCCCTCGGGGAGCTTGTCTATCGTCCGGTCGAAGTCGATCTTCTCGCGGATCGTCTTCTCGATACCGGGGATCTTGGAGCCCGGCACCTCGTCCGCGTGCAACCGCACCGTCTTGCCGCCGGTCACACTGACGGTGCTGTAGACGCTGCGCTCGATGGTCTTGCCGATCAGCGGAACGGTCACACTCGCGCTGACCTTGACCTGGTCCTTGCCGGACTTGCTCTTGCCGCCGTAGCTGACGCGTACACCCTCGTCCGCCGCGTTGGACAGGTCCTTGTAGGAGAGGTGGACGGTGCCGGTGGCGTGGTCGGCGACGGCCGAGCTGAAGTTGTCGGACAACGCGACGTCGGTGGCCTCCATGGAGACCTCGCTCAGCCGCACCTCGCGCCCGCCCGCCTTCGCGGTGACGCCCTTCACCTGGGCCGTCACCTTGTCCAGTTCCTTGGCGGCGACCTGGGTGAGGAAGGGGAACCCCTCGATGGAGACCTCGGGGTCGCCGGAGGAGGCGGAGCCCAGCTCGCCCTTGAGTTTCTTGGCCACCTCGTCCTCGGCGAGGTTGACCGCGATCCGGTCGGCGGCCACGAAGAGCCCGGCGAGTACCACCAGGATCACAAGCCCTATGCGTAGTGCGCGCATTGCGTTCCGTATCCCCCATGAGTCGGCTGGCTACGCGCGAGCGTAACCCGCCGCCCCCGCTGTCCGCGGAGTGGTGAACGGGAGGTTCCGGGGTGTGACCGGCGCTGCGGGGCCCGGCTCACAGCAGCGTGCGGCCCAGCAGGTACAGGGCGGGGGTGGCCAGCGTGAGGGGCAGCGCCACGCCCGCTGTCATGTGGACGAAGCGGGACGGCCAGTCGTAACTGGCCACCCGCAGCCCCACCAGCGCGCACACGCCCGCGCCCAGGCCGAGCAGCGCGGCTGTGACCGGTTCCACGCCGTCCAGCTGGGACAGTGTGGAAAGTGCCGCCGCCACACCTGCGGCGGCGGCCGACGCGAGGAGGACGGAGGCGGGCCACGGCAGCGGTACGGCGCGCAGCAGCGCGGCTCCCGCGACGGCGGCGGCGCCCACCGTGACCGCCTCCGGCTCTGTGGGGATCAACCCGGCGGCCAGCACCGTCAGCCCTGTCGCGGCGAACCCCATGGTGACCGCGTACAGACGTTCGTCCGGGCTGGAGTTGTTGCGCAACTGCAGCACGAGGGAGAGCAGACACCACACCCCGGCGGCCGCGAGCAGCACCGCGGGCGCGTTCCCCGAGCCGCCGTCCGGGTGGCGTCCCAGACCGTCGGTGACCAGCAGCCCGACGTCGGCGGTCAGCCCCGCCACGAACGCGAGCGCGATGCCCTGCCGGGCGGGCCACATTCCGTTGAGCCGGTACCAGCCCGCGGCCGTCACCGCCTGGAGCAGCACCACGGCGCCGGCCAGCGCACCGTGCCCCAGCGGTGCCGCGGCCGCCAGCAGCGCCGCCAGCACCGTGGTGACCGCCGCGGGACGGAAGCCCGGCGCGATGATCGGCGACCCGGTACGCGGCCGCGCCCCGCGCGGGCCCCGCGCCGGGTCCGCGGCGCCTGCGGCGGCCTCGGCGGACCGCGCCTGCCCGGTGCGGTCCTGCTCCGCCTGCGGGGGAGGCCACCCCGGCTGCCCGTGCGGCGGCCGGCCGAACGGCTGCGGTTGCGGCTGGGCGTAGGGCTGCTGTTGGGCGTGCGGCTGTGGCTGGGGCTGCGCGTACGGCTGGGGCTGCGCTGCGGCGGGCTGCGGTGGGGGCATCGGCTGTGACGGGTCGTGGTGCTCCGGTGGAAGAGGTCCCGCGGCGCCGGTGGCGGAGAGAGCGGGGGCGGACTGTCGGCCCGCGTACGGATCGGGAAGCGGCTGGTGCGCGCCCTGCCCCGTCGGGTCCTGGGCCCCAGGCGCGGGCGGATTCGCGTCCGGGAGGGGGCCGGGGGCGCCGGCCGAGGCGGCCGCGGGCCCGGCCTGGCGGCGCGCCACGGCCTGGCCCGGTGCCTGCGGAGGCGAGCCGTCGGGCGCGGGAGGCCGGGAGTCCGGCCCGTCGACGATGCGGGGCAGCTGGAAGGTGGCGTCCGCGCCGCGGGGCAGCGGCTGCGCGGGCGGTGGCGTCTCGTCGGGGAGCGGCTCGGGCTCGGTGATCCGGGTCACCTCGTACGTCGGCTCGAACGACTGCTGCGCCCAGGCCTGCGGGGTCCCGTAAGGGGAGCCCCAGGCGCCGTGGGCGCGCGGATCACCGCCGTACGCCGGATACGTGTCCTGCGGCGGCATCGGCTGCTGCCACGGCTGCTCCGACTGCCACGGCTGTTCGGCCCGGCCCTGTTGCCAGTGCTGCTCGTGCTGCTCGTACCGCTGCTGGTGCTGCTGAGGGCCGTATGACGGGTCGTACTGCCGGGACGGGCCGTACTGCGGGTACGGGTCGTCCTGCGGGTACGGGTCGTACTGCTGAGCGTGCCGCCCCTGCTCAGGCTGCTGCTGTCCGGGCTGCTGGTGCCAGGCGCCCTGCCACGGCTGCTGCGGCTGTTGGGGCTGCGGCTGCTCCGGGTACGCGTACTGCTGTTGCGGTGGCAGCGGCTGGGCGGCCTCGGGGTGGGGCGCCGGTGCGTCGGGCGGCTCGCCGTACGGGGTCCGGTCCTCGCTCATCGGGCGCCTCCCGCGAACGGGGGGAGCACCTCGACCGTGCCGCCCTCACTCAGGCCGACCGTCTCGTGGGCGCGGGCGCCCACGGCGCCGCCGTCGACCAGGAAGGAGCAGCGCAGCAGTACGCGCGCGAAATCGGGCCGCTCCGCGTGGAGCTCGCGGGCGCGCCGCAGCGCGTCGGCGAGCGTGCCGGCCTCGTACGGCTCCTCAGCCGTGCCTGCCGCGGCCTTCGCCGCCGCCCAGTAGCGGATCGTGCCGCTGGCCATGGTGGGTCCCTCTCAGCCGTCCGTACCCTCGGTGCGGTCCGCGCCGCCGGTGGCGCCGGGCTCCGGGGGTCTCCCGGTGCCCTGGGTGCGCCGTGTGCCTGCCGCGCTCTCGCGGCTCCCATGATGGGGCCTGGCGGCGGCCGCGTGTATCCGGGTGGCCGTCCAGGCGCCGATACGGTGCAGCAGCGCGGGCTCCGCGGAGTTCTCGGCGTGTCCGAACCCCGCCTCGATCCACAGCTCACACGCCTCCGGGTCCGCGGCCTCGGCGAGGGAGAGCGGGTGGTCGAGGGGGAAGTAGGGGTCCTGGTCGCCGTGGACGAGGAGCAGGGGGACGGGCGCGATCAGCTCGGCGGCGGCCACGGGCGAGAGCGGCACGGGGTTCCAGTCGCGGTGGTGGACGCGGGTGCGGAGCCCGTAGCGGGCGACGAGGCGGCCGAGCGGGTGCTGGATCGCCCAGTGGAGCCGCCGCATGGGGGCTGTGCCCCGGTAGTACCAGCGGGCGGGGGCGCTCACGGCGACCACCGCGTCGGCGTGCGCGTCGGCGGGCTCCGCCTCTCCGCCGTCGCCCCGCCCGCTGCCGTCGCTCTCGCGCGCGACCGTGCGCCCCCTGTGCTTCACGGGATCAGGGGTTGACGGTGTGTAGCCGTCGGGGGCGCCGGGCCGGTAGAGGGCGCCGTGGCGCAGGACGACCGAGCCGCCCATCGAGAAGCCGATCGTGGCCACCCGGCGGTGCCCGAGGGAGCGTGCCCAGGCGACGGCGGCGGCCAGGTCCAGTACCTCGCGGTCGCCGACCGTCGAGTGTCCGCCGGAGCGTCCGTGGCCGCGGAAGGAGAAGGTGACCACCGCGGCGTGCCGGGAGAAGGCCGTGGCCGCGCGGCGCAGCGCGGGCTTGTCGAGGGCGCCGGTGAAGCCGTGCGCGAGCACGAGCGCGCCGGGCCCCGCCTCGCCGTCCGCCGGGCGCGCCGCTGTCCCGGAGTCCTCGCCGGGGCGGGGGGCGGCGTACGGGGTGTACGCGGCTTCGATCCGGACGCCGTCCGCCGCGCGCAACTCCGTGCACATCGGTCCCATGGGGCTACTCTCCGTGAGGTGTTGCCGGGGAGGGCGAGAGATGTCACATGCCGCTCCGTCCTTCATGCGGGTATTGTGCTGGGCAAGCAGGACTCGGGCAGCGTCGCCCCCGGGTCCTTTTGTGCTTTCTGGGGGCCGGGGCCGTGGTCAGGCCGCGGTCCAGCCCTCGGGCAGTGCCGTACGAAGCAGTGCCGACACATTCCCCCGGGCACAGCAGCCCGGGTGGCGTCCGGTGTACCGGGCGCCAGGAGGGAACTCGACGTCATGGGCAAGCGAACCGTGCAGAACCGAGACCGGGACCGAGGCCGTTCGAAAGCACACCATCCGCGCTGGGACCCACCCCACCTCTTCTCTCCCCCGCACCCCTCCCCCCGCAGGGCCGGCTCGCCGGAGGAGGGCGGGCGCGCATGAGCTCCCTTCTTCTCCTCACCAACGCGCTCCAACCGTCCTGTGAGGTGCTGCCCGCGCTGGGGCTGCTCCTGCACAACGTGCGGGTCGCGCCCGCCGAGGGGCCCGCGCTGGTGGACGCGCCGTCCGCCGACGCGATCCTCGTCGACGGGCGCCGCGACCTGCCGCAGGTGCGGTCCCTGTGCCAGCTGCTGCGCTCGACAGGCCCCGGCTGCCCGCTGCTGCTGATTGTGACGGAGGGCGGGCTCGCCGCCGTCACGGCCGAGTGGGGCGTCGACGACGTCCTGCTGGAATCGGCGGGGCCCGCCGAGGTGGAGGCCAGGCTGCGGCTGGCCACGGGCCGGCAGCAGGCCACCGCGGACGACAGCCCGATGGAGATCCGCAACGGCGACCTGTCGGTGGACGAGGCCACCTACAGCGCCAAGCTCAAGGGGCGGGTCCTGGACCTCACGTTCAAGGAGTTCGAGCTGCTGAAGTTCCTCGCGCAGCATCCGGGACGCGTCTTCACCCGTGCCCAGCTGTTGCAGGAGGTGTGGGGCTACGACTACTTCGGCGGTACCCGCACCGTCGACGTGCACGTGCGGCGGCTCCGCGCCAAGCTGGGGCCCGAGCACGAGGCCCTCATCGGGACCGTCCGCAACGTCGGCTACCGCTTCGTCTCCCCGGACAAGCCCGACAAGGCGGGCAAGGGCGGGCAGGCGGAGAAGCCGGCCGGCTCCGTGGCGGACGAGGCGGAGCGCGTGACGCGTGAGGCCGCCTCCTCGGCCCGCCGCGGCGAGCAGCCCTGAGCCCTTTCCGCTGAGAGCCCTTCCCAGAGGCCCTTTTCTCCAGGCCTCCCTCCACCGGGCTCCTTACCCCGGACCCTTCCACCGGGCCGTTTTCCCGCCGCCTGTCCCCGCCCCGCGGGGCGGGGACAGGCGGCGGGAAAAGGACGGTGGCCGGACAGGTGGACCCGCGTAGACTCTGCGGCGTGGCCAAGGTGACGCGTGACGACGTGGCGAGAGTGGCGGGAACCTCGACGGCCGTCGTCAGCTATGTGATCAACAACGGTCCCCGGCCGGTCGCCCCGGCCACGCGGGAGCGGGTGCTCGCCGCGATCAAGGAGCTGGGGTACCGGCCCGACCGCGTGGCGCAGGCGATGGCGTCCCGCCGTACGGACCTGATAGGGCTGGTCGTCCCGGACGCCCGCCAGCCCTTCTTCGCGGAGATGTCGCACGCCGTCGAACGTGCCGCTGCCGAGCGCGGGAAGATGGTCCTGGTCGGCAACTCCGACTACCTCGACGAGCGCGAGGTCCACTATCTGCGCGCCTTCCTCGGCATGCGGGTCTCCGGCCTCATCCTCATCAGCGCCGGCCCCAGCGAGCACGCCGCGGCGGAGATCGACGCGTGGGACGCGCGCGTCGTGTTGATGCACCGGCGGCCCGAGGCCATCGACGACGTGGCCGTCGTCCTCGACGACGTGGGCGGCGCCCAACTGGCCACCCGCCACCTGCTCGAACACGGCCACGAACACGTGGCCTGCCTCGGCGGGGTGGAGGAGACGCCCAAGCACGGCGACCCGGTCACCGACCACATCGTCGGCTGGGAGCGGGCCATGCGGGAGGCGGGCAAGTCCGTCGAGGGCCGCCTCTACCAGGCGCCCTACAACCGGTACGACACCTACCGCCTCGCGCTCGACCTGCTCAGGCGCCCCGACCGTCCCACCGCGCTGTTCTGCGCCACGGACGACCAGGCCATCGGCGTGCTGCGGGCCGCACGCGAGCTGGACATCGACGTGCCGGGACAGCTGGCGGTCACCGGGTTCGACGACGTGAAGGAGGCGGCCCTGACGGATCCGCCGCTGACCACGGTCGGCTCGGACCGCAAGGCGATGGCGAGCGCCGCGGTGGATCTGGTGCTGGACGACTCGGTGCGGATTCCGGGCACGCGCGCCGCGGGGGTTCCCGGCGGGAAGGGGCGGATGCGGCAGTTCCCGTCCGGGCTGGTGATCCGCCGCTCCTGCGGGTGCGGCTAGTTCTTCCTGCGGCTCTTGCTCCGGTAAGAGGGTGCCCCTGTTCGAAGCGTGCGGTCTGCGGGTTGTTGGTGGCTTGGCGCGCCGTTCCCCGCGCCCCTTCGGGGCTCGGCGGGGAGAACTTCGGGGTTTTTCAGGGGCTCCTCAGATGGCTTTCATGTTGCGGGGCGACGCTCGTGCCATGGAGAACTTCGCGAGGAACACCCAGCCGGGTACGGGGCAGCAGAGTTCGGGGCAGCAGGCGCGGCAGGACTCGGGGCAGCAGGGCGCGGGCGCGCCGTGGGCGGACACCGCCACCTTCGGGGCCGTGCCCCCGCCGCCCGCCGAACCGCCCGCCGCGCACCCGCACGCGAAGCCTCGGCGGATGCGGCGGCCCGCCGCGCTGCTGACGGCGGTGGCCGTGGGGGCGGCCGTGATCGGCGGGGGCACCGCCTTCGGGATGCAGGAACTGCTCGGCGGCCGCGGTGCGCCGAGCGCCTCCGCGCCCGCCGCCGACGGCACCAACGCCGCGGCCCAGGGCACGGTCTCCGACGTGGTGCGGAGCGTGAAGGACAGCGTGGTGGAGATCAAGGCGAACTCCGGTTCGGGCCAGTCCACGGGATCCGGCGTGATCATCACCGAGGACGGCCAGATCGTCACCAACAACCACGTCGTGGCGGGGGCCGACAGCGTCAAGGTGACGTTCAGCGACGGCAAGACGGCACAGGCCGACGTCGTGGGCACCGACCCCGACAAGGACCTCGCCCTGATCAAGGCGGACGGGCGTGACGGTCTCAAGCCGGCGCCGCTCGGCGACTCGGACGACGTCGGCGTCGGCGACCAGGTCGTCGCCATCGGCTCGCCCCAGGGCCTGTCCAACACGGTGACCAGCGGCATCGTCTCCGCCAAGAACCGCGAGGTGAAGGTCCCCAAGACGGACGGCGACCAGGGGCAGCTCCCGGGCCAGGGCGGTGGCGGCGGGCTCGACGGCGAGTGGCCGTTCGAGTTCGACGGCGGCGAGTACAACGGCGGCGTCCAGGGCGAGACGACGACCTACAAGGCCCTCCAGACCGACGCCTCCCTCAACCCGGGCAACTCAGGAGGCCCCCTGTTCACCATGTCCGGGCAGGTCGTCGGCATCAACTCGGCGATCCTTCCGGCAGGCTCGGGACAGGGCCAGGGCCAGGGGCAGGCGTCGCAGTCCGGCGCGGGCAGCGTCGGCCTCGGCTTCGCGATCCCCGTCAACGACCTGAAGCAGGACCTGGGCACTCTGCGGAACGGCGGGGACAGCGGGGGCGGCGCGTGACGGTGCCGGTTTCCCGGCGGGCACCGCGCACGCCCTCGGTGGCTCCCGTGGCTCCGGCCGCTCCCGATGGCCCGGCCAGTCCCGGCGCCCCGGCCTCGCCCGACGTTCCGGGTGGTCCTGGCGTTCCGGCGGGTGCGGGGAGGGGGGACGGTGCCAAGCTGGGGGCCATGCCCTCCGACACCCCCTCCACCCCACCCGCCGCGTCCCCGGCCCCGGCCTCGGGCCCCGCCCCGGCGGCCGAGGAGCCGACCGTCCTCGTCGTCGACGACGAGCCCGCCGTCCGGGACGCGCTGCGCCGCAGCCTGAGCTTCGAGGGGTACACGACCGTGCTGGCCTCCGACGGCGCCGAGGCGCTCGACCAGGTGGCCGCGCACCGCCCCGACCTCGTCGTGCTCGACGTCCTGATGCCGCGGATGGACGGGCTGACCGCGGCGCGCCGGCTGCGCGCCACCGGGCAGCGCGTGCCGATCCTCATGCTGACCGCCCGCGACACCGTCGGCGACCGCGTCTCGGGGCTGGACGCGGGCGCCGACGACTACCTCGTCAAACCCTTCGAGCTCGACGAACTCCTCGCCCGCGTCCGCGCGCTGCTGCGCCGCAGCTCCTACGCGCGCGAGCAGGCGCACGCCGACGCCACGCAGGAGCCGGAGACGCTCTCCTTCGCCGACCTGCGCATGGACCTGCGCACCCGCGAGGTGACACGCGGCGGGCGGCCCGTCGAGCTGACCCGCACCGAGTACACGCTGCTGGAGATGTTCCTGGCCCACCCGCGCCAGGTCCTCACCCGCGAACAGATCCTCAAGGCCGTCTGGGGCTTCGACTTCGAGCCGTCCTCCAACTCGCTCGACGTGTACGTGATGTACCTGCGGCGCAAGACCGAGGCGGGCGGCGAGCCCCGGCTGGTGCACACGGTGCGCGGTGTCGGCTACGTCCTGCGGGACGACACGTGACCCACGGCGCCCCCGGCACGCCGCCGCACACCGCTCCCACCCCGGGCCCTCCTCCGCATCCGAGTCCGAGCCCGGGGCCGAGCCCGCGGAGGGTCTGGTTCCGGCTGCGGCGCGAGGGCGCGCGCGCCGTCTCCATGCCGCTGCGCGGGCGCCTGGCGATGCTGGCCGCGGCGACGGTCGCGCTCGCCGTCGCCGCCTGCGCGACCACCTGCTGGTTCCTGGTGAGGGCCCAGCTGCTCAGCTCCCTCGACGACTCGCTGCGCGACAACTCCGTCGCGCCCAGCGCCGTCGTCGACCGCGTCCGCTCCGGCCAGTGCACCCCGCCCGACCAGCCGGCGCCCAACCCCTTCGGCGCCACCGTGCAGGTCGTCGACACCTCCGGCGGCAGCTGCGTGATCGTCGGCCGCAAACTCGATGTGACCACCGCCGACGTCGGTGTCGCCGAGCGCGACCGCAGCCAGTCCCTGCACACCGCGCGCGCTTCCAACGGCACCGAGTACCGGGTGCGCACCACCCAGGTGCCCGGCACGGGGCTCGCCGTCTCGCTGGCCCGGCCCCTGACCGAGATCGACGAGTCGCTGCGCCAGCTCGCGCTCATCCTCGCCCTGGTCGGCGGCGCCGGCGTCCTGGGCGCCGCGGGCGCCGGAGTCGCCCTCGCCCGCGCCGGACTGCGCCCCGTCGACCGGCTCACCGGTGCGGTCGAACACATCGCCCGCACCGAGGACCTGGCCGTGCGCATCCCCGCCGAGGGCGACGACGAGATCGCCCGCCTCTCCCGCTCCTTCAACGCGATGACCGAGGCCCTGGCCAGCTCCCGCGAACTCCAGCAGCAGCTTATCGCCGACGCGGGGCACGAGCTGCGCACCCCGCTCACCTCGCTGCGCACCAACATCGACCTGCTGGTCCGCAGTGAGGAGACCGGGCGCGCACTGCCCGAGGACGACCGCAGGGAACTGCTGGCCTCTGTGCAGGCGCAGATGACCGAACTCGGCGCGCTCATCGGCGACCTGCAAGAGCTCTCCCGCCCGCACGGAACGTTCGCCGCAGGCGCAGGCGCAGGCGCAGGCGCAGGCGCAGGCGCAGGCCCGGGCACCGGTACGGGCCCGGGCACCGGTACGGCCGCCGGGAGCGTGCCGGGCGAGCCCGGCGACCCGGCGCACAGCGGCATCGTCGGACTGCACGAGATCGTCGAACGCGCCGTCGACCGGGTGCGCCCGCGCGGACCGCGGCTCACCCTGACGACCGCGCTGGAGCCCTGGTACGTGCGCGGCGAGCCCGCCGCACTGGAGCGGTCCGTGGTCAACCTGCTGGACAACGCGATCAAGTTCAGCCCCGAGGGCGGCACCGTGCGCACCGCGCTGCACGGCGGAACACTGACGGTGCGCGACCACGGGCCCGGCGTGCCCACCGAGGACCTCCCGCACGTCTTCGACCGCTTCTGGCGCTCCCCCTCGGCGCGCAGCCTGCCGGGCTCGGGCCTTGGCCTGTCCATCGTCGCCCGCACGGTCGCGCAGAGCGGCGGGCAGGTGTGGCTGCGGCGGCCCGAGGACGGCGGGCCCGGCACCGAGGCGGTGCTCCGGCTGCCCGGGGCGCCCACGGCACCCCCCAGAGCCCCTTCGCCGTAGGGTCGGTCCCATGAGTGACGTGGAAGTTGTGGACGAGGTACCCGCAGGCGTCGTACCCGAGGTCCAGGCGCTGATCGAGGAGGCCGCGCGGCAGGACGGCCAGGCCGCCGTGTCCGAACAGGGCCGCATCCACCTGCGCGGCGGCCCCCGCGAGGCGGTCCGCCACCTGCTGCTGCGCACCGGCGACGGCACCCTGGCCGGGTACGCGCAACTCGAGGACACCGACCCCGTGGAGGCGCCCGCCGCCGAACTCGTCGTCGCCCCGGCAGCGCGCGGGAACGGCCACGGCAGGCGGCTCGGCCAGGCCCTGCTGGAGATGTCAGGGCGGCGGCTGCGCCTGTGGGCGCACGGCGGGCACCCCGCCGCCCGCCATCTCGCCCAGAGCCTCGGCCTCACCCTCTTCCGCGAACTGCGGCAGCTGCGGCGGCCGCTGGCCGGCTGGGACCAGCCCGAGCCCACACTCCCCGAAGGGGTCACCGTCAGGACCTTCAGGGCCGGCGAGGACGACGCGGACTGGCTGGCGCTCAACGCCGCCGCTTTCGCCCACCACCCCGAGCAGGGCGGACTCACCCAGCGCGACCTCGACGACCGCAAGGCGGAGGAGTGGTTCGACCCCGCGGGCTTCTTCCTCGCCGAACGCGGCGGACGCCTGATCGCCTTCCACTGGACCAAGGTGCACGCGGCGGAGGGTCTCGGCGAGGTGTACGTACTCGGCGTCGCCCCCGGCGAACAGGGCGGCGGCCTCGGCAAGGCCCTCACCACCATCGGTCTCCGCCACCTCGCGCGGGACCGGGGACTGCCGACGGCCATGCTGTACGTCGACGCCGACAACGTGGCCGCCGTCAGGGTCTACGAGGCCCTCGGCTTCAGCACCTACGAGACCGACCTGATGTACCGCACCGAAACGTAGGAGCCGCCTGCGGCCGTCCCCGCGTCCCGGCCGCCCCAGCGCGGCCGGGGAGGGGCGCCGGCAGGCGCGGCGAACTCCGGGGCAACCAGGGTCACCCCGGGTTGCCATGTGGGCGTAACCAGCGATTCAAACTCGCTTGCGAGGCTCGCGAAATGCCCCGCCTCATCCTCGTGAAGAGCATCGACAATGGCGGTATGACCCAGCAACCGCACCGCCCCAGCAATGTTCCCGGCGCGGGCCCCGACCTGGGCCTTGACCCGGACATCGACTCGGATGTCGACAGTTTCGAGGACGGCGGCGGCCACCCGGCGCACACCGCCGCAGACCTGCCCGCCGACCGGTTCCTGGACCGCGAACGCAGCTGGCTCGCGTTCAACGAGCGGGTGCTCGAACTGGCGGAGGACCCGCGTACCCCGCTGCTCGAACGGGCGAACTTCCTGGCGATCTTCGCGAGCAACCTCGACGAGTTCTTCATGGTGCGGGTCGCGGGGCTCAAGCGGCGGATAGCGACGGGCGTGGCGACGCGCAGCGCTTCGGGGCTCCAGCCGCGCGAGGTGCTGGAGGGGATCTGGAGCCGGTCCCGCGAACTGATGGCACGGCACGCCGCGTGCTACCAGCAGGACGTGGCGCCGGCGCTGGCGCAGGAGGGGCTGCACCTGATCCGCTGGGCCGCGTTGACGGAGAAGGAACAGGCGCGGCTGTTTCGCATGTTCCGGCAGCAGATCTACCCGGTGCTCACGCCGCTGGCGGTGGACCCCGCGCACCCCTTCCCCTACATCTCGGGTCTGTCGCTGAACCTGGCGGTGGTCGTCCGCAACCCCGTCAGCGGGCACCACCACTTCGCGCGGGTGAAGGTTCCGCCGCTGCTGCCGCGGTTCCTGGAGGCCTCCCCGCACCGTTACGTGCCGCTCGAAGACGTCATCGCCGCCCACCTGGAGGAACTCTTCCCCGGCATGGAGGTGCTGGGCCACCACATGTTCCGGGTGACGCGGAACGAGGACCTGGAGGTGGAGGAGGACGACGCGGAGAACCTCCTCCAGGCGCTGGAGAAGGAGCTGATGCGGCGCCGCTTCGGCCCCCCGGTCCGGCTGGAGGTCGAGGAGTCCATCGACCCGTACGTGCTGGATCTGCTGGTGCGGGAGCTGAAGGTCGGCGAGGCGGAGGTGTATCCGCTGCCGGGCCCGCTGGACCTCACGGGGCTCTCGGGCATCGCCTCGGCCATGGACCGGCCCGAGCTCAAGTACCCGAAGTTCGTGGCGGGAACGCACCGGGCCCTGGCGGAGGTGGAGTCGGCGTCGCCCCCCGACATCTTCGCCGCGCTGCGCGAACGCGACGTGCTGCTGCACCACCCCTACGACTCGTTCTCCACCTCCGTGCAGGCGTTCCTGGAGCAGGCCGCGGCCGACCCGGGCGTACTGGCCATCAAGCAGACCCTGTACCGCACCTCGGGCGACTCGCCGATCGTGGACGCGCTGATCGACGCGGCCGAGTCGGGCAAGCAGGTGCTGGTCCTCGTGGAGCTCAAGGCCCGCTTCGACGAGCAGGCCAACATCAAGTGGGCGCGGAAGCTGGAAGAGGCGGGATGCCATGTCGTCTACGGCCTGGTGGGGCTCAAGACGCACTGCAAGCTGTCGCTGGTGGTGCGGCAGGAGGACGAGGTGCTGCGCCGGTACGCGCACGTCGGCACCGGCAACTACCACCCCAAGACGGCGCGGCTGTACGAGGACCTCGGCCTGCTGACCGCGGACCAGCAGGTGGGCGCCGACCTGTCGGACCTGTTCAACCGGCTCTCGGGCTACTCGCGGCGCGAGACCTACCGGCGGCTGCTGGTCGCCCCGCACTCGGTGCGGGAGGGGCTGGTCTCCCGCATCAAGAAGGAGGTCACCCACCACAGAGCCGGGCGCGAGGCGTATGTACGGATCAAGGTCAACTCCATCGTGGACGAGGCGGTGTGCGACGCGCTCTACCGCGCCTCCATGGCGGGCGTGCCGGTGGACGTGTGGGTGCGAGGCATCTGCGCGCTGCGCCCCGGGGTGCCGGGCCTCAGCGACAACATCCGCGTGCGCAGTGTGCTGGGCCGGTTCCTGGAGCACTCCCGCGTCTTCAGCTTCGCGCAGGGCGGCGATCCCGAGGTGTGGCTGGGCAGCGCGGACATGATGCACCGCAACCTGGACCGGCGCATCGAGGCGCTGGTGCGGGTGACCGACCCCACCCACCGGACGTCCTTGAACCGGCTGCTGACCACGGGCATGGCGGACACGACCGCGTCGTGGCACCTGGGGCCCGACGGGGTGTGGACGCGCCACGCGCAGGCGGCCGACGGGGAAGGGCAGCCGCTGCCGAACGTGCAGGAGCTGCTGATCGAGGGGCGGCGGCGCAAGCGCGGCCCGACGGTGGCGACATGAGCGCCGGCCTCGGCCGGCACTCGCACGGCGCGAGCACGCGGCGAACGTGCGAGCCGGGGCGTCCGTGCGAGCCGGGGCGTCCGTGCGAGGCGGGGAAGGGGTCGTGATGGTCGGACGGAGCCGGGACATGGTGGTCGAGCCCGTGGCCGGTACGCGGGACGCGGAGGAGGAAGGGCCGGTCCCTGCGGCGGTGACGGGCAGCGCCGCCGACGTGCTCGGAGGCTATCTGCACGGGCGCGCGGCGGAGTTCCTGCGCGCACTGCGCGCGCACGCCCGGGGAGCGGGCGGAGCGGGGGGTTCCGGCGGCGGTACGGGCCACGACGGCGCAGCCGGCCCGGAGCGGGACGGTACGGCGCAGGCTGTGGACGGCCTGCGGGCGGCGGCGCGCCGGCTGGGCGGCACGCTGCTCACCTACCGTCCGCTGCTCGACGCGGCGTGGGCCGACAGCCTGACCACCGAACTGGGCTGGCTGGCGGGCACGCTGGGCCGCGAGCACGCGTACGCGGCGCGACTGGAGCGGCTGCTGGGCGCGCTGCACCGGCTGGCGGGCCCCTCCTCGCCGGTGCAGGACCCCGAGGGGCCGGACGCCGGGGACCGGTCTACCGGGCCTCCCGCGCGGGCGGGGGACCGGGCCGGGGCGGCGGCGCGGGCGAAGAGCGCGCTGCCGGTGGGTGCGGCCCGCGCGGGCGCGCTGTTGGACAGGCAGCTGACCCTGGCCAGGACGCGCGCCCACTCGGCGGCGCTCCAGGCGCTGGGCTCGGCCCGCTTCCACGCTGTCGCGGACGCGGTGGCGCTGCTGGCGTCGGAGGCCCCGTTCCGCGCGGACGAGGCGCGGATCGGCCTGCCCGCCCCGGCGGTTCTCGAACCGCTGGCCGAGCAGGCGCGGCGGCAGCTGGCCGACGCCGTCGCCGTGCTCCCGCTCTCCCGTGCGGGCGCGCCGTACAACGCGGACGGGCTCGCGCGGTCGCTGGCCACCGAGGCCCGGCAGGACGCCGCGTGGGACCAGGTGCGGGTGCTGCTGCGGCTGTGCCGGTACGCCCAGGAGGTGCTGGAGCCCCGGGGCGAGCCGGACGCGCGGACGCGGTCCGCAGGACAGGCGCTGGAGCGGCACCGGCAGGCGGCTGCCGCCGCGGCGGCAGCCGCCTCGGCCGCGGCGACTCCGCGCATCGCTCCGGCCACGGCCTACGCGCTCGGTGTGCTGCACGCCGATCAGCGCCACGAGGTCGAGGCCGCCCGCTTCGCCTTCGGCCACCACTGGACCCCCGGCCTGCTGACATCCCCCGGCCCTGACCCCCTGTAGCGCGCGCCTCCTCGGCCCGCCCGGCGCCACCCGGCGGCGGCACGAGAGCGGCGGTCCCTCCGCGAGCGTGGCGGTCGGCTCGGCGCGGCCGCACCGTGTGGCGGTCAGTTCGACGCGGCCGCACCGTGTGGCGGTCAGTTCGACGCGGTCGCACCGCGTGGCGCGAGCGCGTGCCAGTGCACGGTCAGCTCGCCCTGGCGCCGGCGGCGGGGGTCGTCGGCCAGCGGCCAGTCGGCACTCAGCGCCTGGGCGGCGCGTATCCAGCGTTGGCGGGCGCCGAGTGCGCCGTAGGGGGAGGCGGCGGCCCAGGCGCGGTCGAAGTCGCGCAGGAACGCGTGCACGGGTTCGCCGGGCACGTTGCGGTGGATGAGCGCTTTGGGGAGGCGTTCGGCCAGGTCGGAAGGCGCGTCGAGGGTGGCGAGGCGGGCTGCGAAGGTCACCGTGCGGGGCCCTTCGGGGCCGAGCGCGACCCACACGTGGCGGCGGCCGATCTCGTCGCAGGTGCCTTCGACCAGCAGGCCGTCCGGCGCGAGCCGTGCGCACAGCCGCGCCCAGGCGGGCGCCACGTCCGCCTCCGGGTACTGGCGGAGCACGTTCGCGGCGCGGATCAGGCTCAGGCCGCGGCTCCCGCCGCGGGTGACGCCGCCGACGGGCAGCTCGAAGCCGCCCCGGACGAACGCCAGCCCGTCGCGCTCGTACGGGCGTGCGGCCGCGACCCGCTCGGGGTCGATCTCGACGCCGTAGACGTGCACGTCCTTACGGACCGTCCGCAGCCGCTCCAACAGCTCGACGGCGGTCCAGGGCGCCGCCCCGTATCCCAGGTCGACGGCGGTGGGGTGGAGGAGGGAGCGGCGCAGTGCCGGGCCGTGCGCGGCGGCGATCCAGCGGTCCATCCGGCGTAGCCGGTTCGGGTTCGTCGTCCCGCGCGTGACCGTGCCGACGGGGCGGGACGGTGCGGCGGGACGTGCGGGCATGGCACGAGCATACGAGGGGCCGCGCCGGGCGCCTTCGGTCACGATTCGGCAAAGTGGGAAGAGGAGGCAACCTTTCCGCTGTTCTCCGTCGAGGGCCCGCGACACCCGGCTCCGCACCGTGAGCACATCCGCACCCGGAGGAGGCATCGGCACCGTGAGCCATTACGTGTCCCGGCTCGGTCAGCGGCGCGGCAGTCACCCGTCCCGGACACACCAGCCCAGGAGCGCGCTGCTCAGGCTGTCCGGGGCCGCCCGCCGTGTCCGCAGGGTGGCCATGCTCAGCGTCCACACCTCCCCGCTGCACCAGCCGGGCACCGGCGACGCGGGCGGCATGAACGTCTACATCGTGGAGCTCGCCCGGCAGCTGGCGGCGCAGGGCACCGAGGTGGAGATCTTCACGCGGGCGACGACAGGCGCGCTCGAACCCACCGTCGAGCTGGTCCCCGGTGTGCTGGTCCGGCACATCGACGCGGGGCCCTACGAGGGGCTGTCCAAGGAGGAGCTGCCCGCGCAGCTGTGCGCCTTCACGCACGGCGTGATGCAGGTGTGGGCGGGGCACAGGGCCGGCTACTACGACCTGGTGCACTCCCACTACTGGCTCTCCGGGCACGTCGGCTGGCTGGCGGCGCAGCGCTGGGGCGTGCCCCTGGTGCACGCCATGCACACGATGGCCAAGGTCAAGAACGCCGCCCTCGCCGCAGGCGACACCCCGGAGCCGGCCGCCCGCGTCATCGGGGAGACCCAGATCGTGCGCGCCGCCGACCGCCTCATTGCCAACACGGCGGAAGAGGCGGGCGAGTTGATGCACCACTACGAGGCGCCGGCGGAGCGCACCGCCGTCGTCCACCCCGGCGTCAATCTCGACCGCTTCCGCCCCTCCGGCGCCCGCAGCGCGGCGCGGGCCCGCCTCGGGCTGCCTCCCGACGCCTTCATCCCCCTGTTCGCCGGGCGCATACAGCCCCTCAAGGCCCCCGACGTGCTGCTGCGCGCCGCCGCCCTGCTGGTGGACGAGGACCCCTCGCTGCGCGGCCGCATGATCGTCCCCGTCGTGGGCGGGCCCAGCGGCAGCGGCCTGGCCAAGCCCGAGGGGCTGCAGAAACTGGCGGCCCGCCTCGGCATCGCCGACCTGGTGCACTTCCGCCCGCCGGTGGGCCAGGAACAGCTCGCCGACTGGTACCGGGCCGCGTCCGTGCTGGTGATGCCGTCCTACAGCGAGTCCTTCGGTCTCGTCGCCGCCGAGGCGCAGGCCTGCGGCACGCCCGTGGTGGCCGCCGCCGTGGGCGGGCTGCCCGTCGTCGTACGGGACGGCGACAGCGGTTTCCTCGTCGAAGGGCACGAGCCCGCCGGCTACGCACGGGCCCTGCGCCGCTTCCTCGACGACCCCGCGCTGACCGACCGGCTCGGTGACGCCGCGGCCGCCCACGCCCAGAACTTCGGCTGGGGCGCGGCGGCCGAGGCGACCGCCGAGGTGTACGCCGCCGCGTCGCAGGAGCGGCGCCGTCGCCTACGATCGCCGCATGGGTGAGGTTGCTGCCGCCGCCAGGGCGACGATCGAGCGGACGCTGACGGACGCCGAGCTGGAGTGGGAGAACCCGGCGGAGGGCACCTACGTCGTCACGCTCCCCGGCACCCGCAAACTCCAGACCACCTGTTCGCTGGCCGTCGGCGCCCACTCCCTGTCGGTCAACGCCTTCGTGGTCCGCAACCCCGACGAGAACCACGCGGCGGTCCACCGGTGGCTGCTGGAGCGCAACACCAGGCTCTACGGCGTTGCCTACGCCGTCGACAGCCACGGCGACATCTACCTCGCGGGACGGCTGCCGCTGGCCTCCGTCACCCCCGACGAGGTCGACCGTCTCCTCGGCAGCGTCCTGGAGAACGCCGACGGTTCGTTCAACACGCTGCTGGAGATGGGCTTCGCCACCGCCATCAAGAAGGAGTACGCGTGGCGTACGGCGCGCGGCGAGTCGACCCGCAACCTGGACGCGTTCACGCACCTGACGCGGAAGCCGGAGCGGTAGCCTGGCGCCCGCCTGCTACCGCTCCGACAGCGCCAGCAGGGACCTGGGGGCGCGGGCCGTGAGCACCACCCCTGCGCCCCAGGTGTGCCTGCCGTCGACGGCCAACAGGTCCGGGATCACCGAGACGGCCTTGGAGAGCTTGCCGTTGTACTCGAACACCAACAGGTTGCCCGCGTCGTAGTACCGCTTGCCGTCGAGCACCGGCTCGCCCACCGCCCGCTCGACTTCCTCGGCCGTCGCCCCCTCGAAGAAGACGTGCACCTTCTCCCAGTTGAAGACCGTCAGGTCCGCGAGCTTCGCGGTGCCGCCCTCCCGGCTCAGCTTCCGCAGCTTCTTTGACAACCCCTCGTCATAGGCCACCCCGGTCTTGCCGACGGCGGACTCGTACGACTCGCTCACCTTTTCCCCCGCATCCGCGCACCCGGCACACAGCAGCAACACCGCGGCACCCGCGGCGACCACGCCCCGCCTCAACTTCCGCTCCCCGCTCCACTGCGCTCGCCACTGCCCGAGCCGCCGCTGTCCGTGTAACCGGAGACCTGGTCCTTCTCGGCCTCGGGCGCTCCCAGCGTCGGGTCACCTGTCCCGTCGGGGCCCACCTGGTCGCTGAAGGCCAGCCTGCCCCCGCCCTTGGGTATGACGACCATGTCACCGCCCCGTACGGCCTTCTCGACGAGGTCGGCCAGTTCCTCCTCGGACGCGTCGGGGTGCGCCTGGGCGATCCGCCTGCCGACCTCGTTGTTGTACAGGTCCATCGCCTCCCGCTCGGCGGGGTTCCCGGGGCGGGCCTCGTGAGCGATGGTGTACTTCTCCGTCCACTCGGCGCCGTACTTCTTCGTCATCAGCGCGTTCCAGTAGGAGTGGCGGAACGCGTCGTTGTGGTCGTCGTTCCGGTCGTCGCTGGAGAACCGGGCGTCGGCGGTGTCGAACGCGTTCTCCTTGATGCCGTTGAAGGCGGGCAGGCCGGCCAGCCCCAGCTCGTCGAGCATGTCCGCCTCCGTCTCCGTCACGGTGACGGTGCTGAAGAGAGCGGCCCGCAGAATCCAGTTGCGGGGGTATCCGACGATGCCGCCGGGGTCGGGGCCCACCTGATAGTCCTTGAGGATGCGGTCGAGGTCCTCCCGCGTCCCCGGGGGCGTGTAGTCGACCTTGCGGGGGTTGAAGCCGTTCATGCCTGCCGCGCGGCTGCCCGGCGGCGCGACGGCGGCCATCAGCGCCTTCTTGATCGCGGCGTCCGCCTCGTTGACGGCCTCGACGGCCGCCTCGACGGCCGTCTGCCAGTCAGCGACCTTGTCGTCCAGGGCCGACGCGAACGTGGGATCGTGGCCCCTCGCCAGCCGCTCCCCCTCGTTGAGCTTCGTGGTGTCGAGCGTGACGCGGCCGCTGCCGTCCACGCTCATCTTGTCGTCCTCCGCCTCCGCCACCCGCTTGCCGAGGGCCTTCTTCCGCGCCACCAGGTCCTCGTACGCCTCGGTCAGCAGAGTGGCGATGCCCTCGGCCTGGCTCTTGGCGTTGCCGAACTCGCCCGAGGACACCGTGGCGACCTCGTCGAACGTCACCTTCGCGACCCCCGCCCACTGGCTGTGCGCCAAGTGGCCGCGCACATGGGTGTTGTAGTCGCGACGCAGCTCACCGAAGCGTTTGCTCATGCGTTTCCACGCGGCGGCGACGTCATCCAGTTCGGTCATGTCGGCGGACATGATGTCGCGGAAAGAGAGCCTCATCGCGTGCGACCGCCCGTCTACCGGAGCGGCCGCAGGCCGGTGGGCCGGCCGCCCGGCAGGTCGGTGAGCAGCGGACCCTGGCCGCCGAGAAGGGCGTTGCGCACCAGGCCGTCACGCGTCTGGAAGAGCACCTTCGCACCGTGCAGCGCGTCCCGCTCCCCCTGCAAGCGCTGTTCGAGGTTGCGCACCTGCTTGCTCCACTCGCCCAGCACGTGCTCGACACCCTCCCAGGCCTGCCACAGCTGCATCGTGCCGCCGGTCTGTGCACGTTCGCCGCCGAGCGTTCCGGGCGCCGGTTCCCGCGGCGGCTCCCCGCCCATCGTGCCCGCGCCCCGCAGGTGCGGCAGCAACTGCTCCTCGACGTACTTCGCCGCGGCCTTCTTCGCCGCGGGGTCGGTGGCCACCCGGTCGGCACCGCCGGGCCCCGTACCGCCGCCACCGCCGGCGTGCGCAGCCGAGTTGAGCCGCGTGTGCGCGTCCCGCCGGGCCTGGCCCTGCGCTATCAGCGCGTCCCACTCTGCCTTGAACGTTTCCACCCGTGCCCCTCAGTTCCGCCGTTCGTGGCGCGAGTCGCCATGATAGGCCGCGCGGCGGCGGTGTCATCGGCCGCAGGCCGACGGTGTCATCGGCCGTGCGCAGGCGGCTCCTTCGGCCCTGACGGGCGGACACGTCGAAACAGGCGCGAGGAGCCGTGAACTTTTGCGGCGGGTGCCGCATCACACCTGAGGGACGGGCTGGTACGGCTCGTGGCCCGCGGGAGGCGGGCGGGACGACGGCCGGCCGGCGAGCAGCAGTGACGAGGCAGGTGAGAGCAGTGGGCGAGGCACAAGGCGAGGGTGCGGAGCGGAGTTGGCGTGACCGTCGGGGCGGCGGTGCCGCAGGCGAGGGGAGCGAAAGGCCCGGTGGGGGCCGTCGTTCCGTGGCCGCGGCGAGGGACGTGCTCTCCGCCCTCGCGCTCGTTGTGGGAGTCGTGCTGGGGATCGGTTCGTGGCGCGGGTACCTCGCGCGGAGCGGGGCGCCCGAGGGCGGCGAGGCGGGGCCCGACCAGGGGCTGCCCCTGGTCGGGCCCCGGCACGCGAGCGAGTCGACGCCCGCGGCCGGCACGCCTGCGCACTGTTCCGGTGCCGGGCGTCCGGCCGGTGTACGGCAGCGGGCGGCGGCCCCCGGCCGGAGCGCGGTATCCGTGTGACGGGCTTCCGTGCGACGGGGCCGGGGCGGTGACCTGCCCGACCGGCCCGTCGAGGGAAGCGGTTGACACGGCTGTCCGCCGCCTGCTTACGAGGCGGCGGACAGCCGCGTGAAGCGGCCCTCTTGCCCTGGTCAGGCAAGAGGGCTCAGCAAGGGGACTCAGTTGGGCCAGGTGCCGGTCAGGCGGTGGACGGTGGTGGCGCCACTGCGGTCCACCGCTGCCTTCACGGCGGCGAAGATGGCACCCTGCAGGGCGGCCGCGAGGAGGATCTCCCGCCAGCCGCGGTCCTGGTCGGTGGCGCCGGGGGCGTCCTCGTCGTGGCCCGTGACCTTCCAGATCCGTTTGAACAGCGCGCCGGACATGGCGCCGCTGGCGGCACCGAGCGCCATGCCGACCGGCTTGTAGGCGATCTTTGCCGTGTTCATCTCAGTGCCTCCTGCTGCGGACGGCGAGGAGCACCGCGAGCACGGCCACGCCTGCGACGAGTGGCGCTCCGCCGCCCGCACGGGTCATCTCGGCCGCCTGGTGGGCCTTGTCCCGCACCGGCTGGGGGGTCCGGTGCTGAATCCTGTCCCCCATCGTGTGGGCCTTCTCGGTCGCCTGGCCCTTGAGCTGCGTGGCCTTCTGCCGCGCCTGCGCACGCACGTCGGCGCGGGCGGCCAGCGCCTCGACGGTCTCGCCGAGTTCCCTGCGGGTTTCCTCCACCTGGGCGCGCAGCTCGTCGGGGGTCGGCTTGGCGCCGTGGCTGTGGGAGTTGCCGGTCATCGGTGCGACCTTTCCTTGATCTCGGTCACGTCGGCCTTCATGCTCTCGACGGCCCGTTCGGGCGTGGCCGGGGTGGCCTTGCTGATCTGCTGCTTGCCCACGAGGGCGAGCACGCCCGCCAGCACCAGCAGGGCGCCGGTCACGACGAGCGCGGCCAGCCACAGGGGCCAGACCAGGTTCAGCGCGACGATGCCGGTGGCGGTGCCGGCCAGCAGGGCGACGAAGCCGAACAGGGCTGCTCCGCCGAACATGCCGCCACCGAGGCCGAAGCGTTTGCCCTTCTGCTGCATCTCCGCCTGTGCGAGGTGCATCTCCTGGCGGGCGAGGTCGGAGATCTGTGCCGAGGCCTGTTTGACCAGTTCACCGACGGATTCCTCGGAGGTCTTCTTCCGGTGGCCGTCCTGGCGGACGTCCTGCGCCATGTCCTGCGGGGCCTCAGGGCGCACGTCCTGACTCAGGTCCTGGTCGGCCGGGGGCTTCAGGGTCGTACTCATGGGTCCTCACCGCCTTTCGCAGCTCGGCCGGGTGCGAGCGGCGCCCAGCGCGGGCATCACCGTCCCCCGGCGTACCCAGGTGGGGGACGCCTATGCGAGGGGCACCACGGCCGTGCGCGGCGGCCTCGCCGAGCGGGGCGCGCACGTCGCCCCATGCCATGCGGCGGATCGCCGCCCCGTCCCCGCTCCCCTCCGCGGTGCCGGTCGGGGAGTAACCGGCCAAGGTGGTGACGAGCCGGCGGCCGGTGCGTGGCGCGCGGGGCCATGAGGCGGGGATCGGGCGGACCTGCGGGAGCCTCACGTACACCGCACAGGCTCCCTATGCGACGGGTGCCGTCCCCGGCTCGGCCGCCGGGTCGGCGGCGGCCACCGGCTCGTCGGGTCCGGCGTCGCGCAGGCTGCGCAGCAGCAGTCCGTAGCCGGCTGCGGTGAGGGTGCCGACGACGGCGCTGGCCGCCCACAGGGTGTCGGAGCCGAAGCGGTCGATGACGGTTCCGCCCAGCAGTGGGGCGCTCAAGGAGGCCACGGACCAGGAGAGCGTGTACATGCCCTGGTAGCGGCCTCGCCCGTGGGCGGGGGAGAGACGCACGACCAGGCCCATCTGGGTGGGCGAGTTGATCATTTCGCCGACTGTCCACACCGCTACGGCCACCGCGTAGAACGCCGCGGATCCGGCGAACGCGTTCAGTCCGAAGCCGTACCCGGTCAGCAGCGCTGAGACGATCAGCAGTCTGGCGGGGTCGCGGTGCTCGATGAAGCGGGTGAGGGGGAGTTGGAGTGCGACGATGAGGACGCCGTTGAGGGCGATGACGGTGCCGAAGTCGGTGCTGGTCAGGCCGTGTTCGCCCATGGAGATGGGCAGGGAGACGAAGGCCTGCTGGATGAGGGTGGCGAGCAGCAGGTTGAGCGCGACGACGGCCATGAAGCGCTTGTCCCGCACCACCGTGGCCATGGAGACGGCGGCGGCCTCGCGCCCGTCCGCGGAGTGCGCGGGTGCGGGCGGCGCCTCGGGCCGGGACTCGGGCAGTTTCGCGAAGACGACGACGGCCGTGACCAGCACCATCGCCGCCTCGCCGAGGAACAGCAGGTGGTAGCTGTACTGGGCGATGAGTCCCGCGCTGGTGGAGGAGACGGCGAAGCCCAGGTTGATCGCCCAGTAGTTGAGGCTGAACGCCCTCACCCTGTCCTCGGGGGCGACGATGTCGGCCATCATCGCCTGCACGGCGGGGCGGGAGGCGTTGGAGGCCATGCCGACGAGTCCGGCGACGGCCGCGATCGCGACCGGGTGGGTCACCAGGCTGAGCGAGGCGACGGAGGCGGCCGTCGCCACCTGGGCGGCCAGCATGGTCGGCCGCCGTCCCAGCCGGTCGGTGAGTACACCGGCGCCGAGGGAGGAGAGGACACCGCCGAGCCCGTAGAGCGCGCCGACGAGTCCCGCGTACGAGGCGGAGAAGCCGCGTTCGGCGGTCAGGTAGAGGGCGAGGAAGGTCGCCACGAAGGCGCCGAGCCGGTTGACGAGCGTGCTGGTCCACAGCCACCAGAACTGGCGGGGGAGCCCGCCGACGCTCTCGGCGGCAGCCTGTTTCAGCCCTCGGACAGACACCTTCGCGCCCATGACCGCTCCCCCTTGCCTCACGCTCGCCGCACGCGACGGCCCGCGACGACGCTCCGCGCCGATGTAAGTGTCTCAGCGCGTAGCGCACGTTACTCACAGGCGTGGTGAGGTGACCAGTGAATTACCGGAAGCGGTCAATCGACGCCGTGCGGAGGGGCTCACCTGTCGGAGGTCAGCCCCCAGCCGCGCCCAGCCCCTCGGGCGCGCCGTCCTCCCCGGTGCCTCGCTCTACGCCCCCGACCTGCGCGGACGCGCCGCGAGCGCCGACCTGCCCGGTCCTTACGGGCTCGCCGCGCACGTCGCCGACGTCCTGGCGCTGCTCGACCACCTCGGACAGCGGCGCGCCGTGCTGATCGGCCACTCCATGGGCGGCTTCGTCGCCGCGCTCGCCGCCGCCCGGCACCCCTCCCGGGTGGCCGGCACGGTGCTGGTGGACGGCGGGCTGCCCTTCCCGGGCACGGGCGCGGCCGGGGGAGAGGGGGGAACCGGGGAAGTCGGCGTCGCGGCCGAGGTGAGCCGCCGGGCAGTGGCCTGACGCGGTGGAAGCGTACCCGCGGCACACAGGAGGCCCGCGAAGAATGGGCGCGGGTCACATCCGTGCGGGCCGGGGCCCGCGCCTAGGCTGGCCCCCATGACGCCCCAGCCCGAGCCCCCGCAGGCCGAGCCCCGGCAGGCCGCCTCCCCGCAGTCCGCCTCCCGCGCCGTCGCCCTGGACCTGACCGGTCGTACCGCCCTGGTCACGGGCGCGGCCGGCGGTATCGGCCGGGCGTGCGCACTGCGGCTGGCGGCGGCCGGGGCCCGGATCCGGGCCCTGGACGTGGACCCCGAGGGGCTCACGGCACTCGCCGAGGAGGTGGCACGGACGGCCGGCCCCTCGGCCGCGGCCGTCGAGGCCCACCCGCTCGACCTGACGCAGGACGCCGGACTGGACGCCGCCGAACGCGCGGCCGACGGCGCCGACGTGCTCGTCAACGCGGCGGGCACGCAACTCGTGCGGCCCCTCGAACAGTTCCCGCCCGAGGCGTTCCGCACGATGCTCACCCTCATGCTGGAGGCCCCGTTCCGCACCACGCGCGGCGCGCTGCCGGGCATGTACGCGCGGGGCTTCGGCCGGATCGTGCACATCTCCTCGGTCCACGGGCTGCGCGCCTCGGCGTACAAGTCGGCGTACGTGGCGGCCAAGCACGGACTCGAAGGGCTGTCGAAGACGACGGCGCTGGAGGCGGCCGAACACGGGGTGACCTCCAACTGCGTCAACCCCGCCTACGTGCGCACCCCGTTGGTGGAGCGGCAGATCGCCGACCAGGCGGAGGCGCACGGCATTCCGCCGGAGCGCGTCGTCACCGACGTCCTGCTCGCCGACTCGGCGCTCAAGCGGCTGCTGGAGGTGGAGGAGGTCGCCGAGGCCGTCGCCTACCTGTGCACTCCGGCCGCCTCCTTCCTCACGGGGTCGTCCCTGCCCCTCGACGGCGCCTGGACCGCGCACTGACCCTGTGCCCATGCGCCCCACGAGCCGCCCGCCAACCCCCGACGACGGATCCGACGACCACACCGACGCCTGCCTCGGGTACCTCGAACTCCTCACCCGGGGCGCCCCGCCCGAGGCGTACGACGACCCCGCGGCGCACCCGGCACCGGCGCACAGCGGCTCCGCCGCCGCACGCGGCAAGCACCTCGCGCTGCGCATCCGCGCGGAGCTGGAGGGCAGGCGGCGGCGCGAGGCCGAACTGACCGCGCTGTTCGAGACGGTGCACGACCTGGCCGGACTGCGCGACGTGGACGACGTGCTCCAGGCCATCGTGCAGCGCGCCCGCCGCCTGCTGTCCACCGAGGTCGCCTACATGACGCTCACCGACCCCCAGCGCGGCGACACCTATATGCGGGTCACCGAAGGTTCGGTCTCGGCCCGCTTCCAGCAACTGCGGCTCGGCATGGGCGAGGGACTCGGCGGGCTCGTGGCGCAGACGGCCCGCCCCTACGCCACCCAGGACTACCCGCGCGACGCCCGCTTCCAGCACACCCACCCCATCGACAGCGGCGTCGGCGAGGAGGGCCTCGTCGCCATCCTGGGGGTGCCGCTGCTGCTGCGCGGCCGTGAGGTCATCGGCGTGCTGTACGCGGCCGACCGCCGCGAGCGCGTCTTCGAGCCCGAACAGATCGCGCTGCTGCGGTCGTTCGCCGCGCACGCCGCCGTCGCCCTCGACAACACCCGGCTGCTGACCGAGACCACGCAGGCCCTGGCCGGGCTCCGCGCCGTCAACGCGACCATCCGCCGCGCCTCCGACGTCCACGACCGGCTCACCGAACTCGTCGTGCGCGGCGGCGGCGTTTCGGATGTGACCCGGGCGCTGGCCGAAGTGCTCGGCGGCGCCGTCGAGTTCGCGGACAGCGGCGGTCCGGTCGCCTGGGAGGCCGCCGTCGCACGCTCCCGCCGCGACGGACACGCCGTACGCCAGGACGACACCTGGGTGGCCGCCGTCACCGCGGGCGGCGAACCACTCGGCGCGCTGCTGCTGCACGGCCACCCCGAGCTCGCACCCGTCGACCAGCGCACCCTGGAGCGCGCCGCGATGGTCACCTCGCTGCTCCAGCTCGCACGCCGGTCCGCGGGCGAGGCCGAGCAGCGGGTGCGCGGCGAAC
Source organism: Streptomyces diacarni (assembly GCF_003323715.1). GTDB lineage: Bacteria > Actinomycetota > Actinomycetes > Streptomycetales > Streptomycetaceae > Streptomyces > Streptomyces diacarni. Next base: position 33,817 of record NZ_QOIN01000049.1, on the reverse strand, counting down.
TCCTCGACGACCTGCTGGACGCCGCACACCGCGACCCCCACCTGCTGCGCGACCGTGCCGCCCGGGTGGGCGCCGACCTGGACGTCCCCCACACGGTGCTCGCCGTGCGCCTCGACCCGCCGGCCGCCGCCCGCGGCCCCCTCGCCCCCGGCGAGGGCGAGGGGGACAGGCAGCGCCTGTGGTCCGCTGCCGGGCACCTCGCCGCCACCCGGCACGGACTGGCCGCCACCCGCGACGGCGGCCCCGTCCTCCTGCTCCCCCTCCCCCCACCACCCGCCTCCGACCGCCCCACCCCGACCGGCCGCCCCACCCTCTCCCGCAGCCCCGCCCCCGCGGGAGACCCCTCACCTGCGGGGCCCGCCGGCGCGGGAGGCACGGGGGGCGCGGCCTACCCGGGAGACGGCGAGGCCGTCTCCCGCCTCGCACGGCAGGTGGCCGCCGAGCTGGGCCGGGCCGTGGGCGGGCCCGTCACGGTCGGCGCCTCGGCGCCGGTACCCGCACCCGCCGACCGACCGGGCTCGGTCGCCGCCGCCTACCCGGAGGCCCGGCGCTGCCTGGACGCGCTCAGCCTGCTCGGCCGGTGCGGTGAGGGCGCCGCCGCCTCGGACCTCGGTTTCCTCGGGCTGCTGCTGACGGACACCCGGGACGTCACCGGCTTCGTCCGCCGCACCCTGGGGCCGGTTCTCGACTACGACGCACAGCGCGGTACCGGCCTGGTGGCCACCATGGACGCGTACTTCTCGTGCGGCATGAGCCCCGTCCGCGCCAAGGACCTGCTGCACGTCCACGTGAACACCGTCGCCCAGCGGCTGGAGCGGGTGGCCCGGCTGCTGGGCGACGACTGGCAGGCGCCGCACCGCACGCTGGAGGTGCAGCTGGCGCTACGGCTCCACCGGCTGGCGGGAGCCGTCGGCGGCTGAGGACGGGGGCGCCGTCTCGCCCGCCCCTTCCGGTGCGCGGCCGCCCGCGCCCGGGCGCGCGGGATCGTCCGGCTCGCCCACCTCGTTCAGGTCGCGGTGGCGTGTCTCGTCCGCGCACGCCAGGGCGACGACGGTCAGCAGCGCGGCCGCGATGACGTACAGGGACACCATCGCGGAGCCGTCGAATGCGGCCAGCAGCGCGGTCGCGATCATCGGCGCGGGCGCTCCCGCCGCCACCGAGGAGAACTGCGCCCCGATCGAGGCGCCCGAGTACCGCATCCGGGTCGCGAACAGTTCGGAGAAGAACGCCGCCTGCGGCGCGTACATCGCTCCGTGCAGCACCAGGCCGACCGTGACGGCGAGGGCGATCAGGGCGAAGTTCCCGGTGTCGAGGAGCGCGAAGAACGGGAAGATCCAGGCGCCGACGCCGAGCGCGCCCAGCAGGTAGACGGGCCGGCGGCCCACCCGGTCGGAGAGGCCGCCCCACAGCGGGATGACGCAGAAGTGGACGGCGGAGGCGAGCAGTACGGCGTTCAGTCCTGTCTGCTGCGACAGGTCGAGGTGGTCGGTGAGGTAGACGAGGATGAAGGCGGTCAGTACGTAGAAGCTGATGTTCTCCGCCATGCGGGCGCCCATCGCGACCAGTACGTCACGCCAGTGGTGCCGCAGCACGGCCGGCAGCGGTGGCTCCTCGTCCGCGGCGTCGGCCTGCTGTTTGCGGGCCTCGGCGCGGTCCCTGGCCTCCTTGAAGACGGGTGACTCGTCCACCGCGAGGCGTACCCACAGCCCGACCACCACCAGCACCCCGGACAGCAGGAACGGCACCCGCCAGCCCCAGCTCTCGAACGCGCTGTCGGTCAGCAGCGCGGTGAGCACCGCCAGCACACCGGTCGCCAGCAGCTGACCTGCCGGTGCGCCCGTCTGCGGCCACGAGGCCCAAAAGCCGCGCCGCCTGGCGTCCCCGTGCTCGGACACCAGCAGCACCGCGCCGCCCCACTCGCCGCCCAGCGCGAAACCCTGCACCAGGCGCAGCGTCGTCAGCAGCACGGGCGCGAACGAGCCGACCGTGGCGTGCGTGGGCAGCAGCCCGATGGCGAACGTCGCGCCACCCATCATCAGCAGACTGATGACGAGCAGCTTCTTGCGGCCGATCCGGTCCCCGTAGTGACCGAAGACCAGCGCGCCGACCGGGCGGGCCGCGAAGCCGACCGCGTACGTGAGGAACGACAGCAACGTGCCGACGAGCGGATCGGAGTCCGGGAAGAACAGCGTGTTGAAGACCAGCGCGGCGGCCGAACCGTAGAGGAAGAAGTCGTACCACTCGATCGTGGTGCCGACGAGGCTCGCCGCGACGATCCGCCGCAGCGAACGGGCGGTGGGCGGCGCGGCGGCCGAGGACGCCGAGGGGGACGAAGAAGGGGGAACCATGCCGCCGCACGCTAGGGAAACCGGCCACGGCCCCCCATGTGGCGGCGCCCCACACTTCGCCGCCTGCCGGTGAGGCCCACACCCACCCTCGCTCCCCGCCGACCGGCCGACGCGTAGGCTTCCGGGTATGGCCGACGCACCGTACAAGCTGATTCTGCTCCGCCACGGCGAGAGCGAGTGGAACGCCAAGAACCTGTTCACCGGCTGGGTGGACGTCAACCTCACCGAGAAGGGCGAGAAGGAGGCGGTCCGCGGCGGCGAGCTGCTCAGCGACGCCGGCCTGCTCCCCGACGTACTGCACACCTCCGTGCAGAAGCGCGCCATCCGCACCGCGCAGCTCGCGCTGGAGTCCGCGGACCGCCTGTGGATCCCCGTCCGCCGCTCCTGGCGGCTCAACGAGCGGCACTACGGTGCGCTCCAGGGCAAGGACAAGGCGCAGGTCCGCGACGAGTTCGGCGAGGAGCAGTTCATGCTCTGGCGCCGCTCCTACGACGTGCCGCCGCCCCCGCTGGAGGACGGCGCCGAGTTCTCGCAGAGCGACGACCCCCGCTACGCGGGCGTCCCCAGCGAGCTGCGGCCCCGCACGGAGTGCCTCAAGGACGTCGTCCAGCGGATGCTGCCGTACTGGTTCGACGGCATCATCCCGGACCTGATGGCCGGCAAGACCGTCCTGGTCGCCGCCCACGGCAACTCGCTGCGCGCGCTGGTCAAGCACCTGGACGGCATCTCCGACGAGGACATCTCCGGCCTCAACATCCCCACCGGCATCCCGCTCTCCTACGACCTGGACGCCGACTTCCACCCCGTCAACCCCGGCGGCACCTACCTCGACCCGGACGCCGCGAAGGCCGCCATCGAAGCCGTCAAGAACCAGGGCAAGAAGAAGTAACGCAGGCGCGACCACGGCCCCCGCCTGCGGAGTCGCCGCGAGTGGGGGCCGTGGTTGTGCCTGTGGGAGCCCTGGCCATGGTGCTGGCTGCGCCAGCGCCAGAGCGTCACCTACGAAGGCTTCACGAAGGACGCCAGGTGCTCGGCGATCTCGCCGATCTCAAGCCGACTCTGAGAAACCTCGAGAACGAAGGCTTCCGCCTTGTCCTCGTCCAGCGGCTCGGCAAGCTCGTACCCGTTGAGGTCCAAGAAGACGATGGCCGTCGCCCATCCAGTGCGCTTGTTGCCATCGATCAGGCTGTGGTTGCTGGCAACAGAGTGCAGAAGAGCAGCGGCCTTCTCGAACAGATCGGGATACGCGTCTTGACCGAAGGCGCTGGAGCGGGGCCGCTGTACGGCAGAGGACAAAAGCCCCCACTCCCGAATTCCCGGTCGACTACCGAGCGTGATCTCAGCGATGGAGAGGACGTCCTCTTCATCCAGATACTCGGTGATGTGGGAACTCCGGGCTACTTGGTGGCCAGACGCTTGTTGAGGCCGGCGGAAATCCTCGCCGTGCGCAGAGCGGCGGCACGCACCTTCCGACGGCGCAGTTCAGCGAGAACAGTGTCGTGCGCGAGAGACTTCACGCTGGTGCCCTCCTGGGACGCAGCCTCGCGGACTTGAGCCATTTCCTCTTCGCTGAACGTCACGTTCAAAGCAGGCATGAGGCCTCCCTTCTCGCCTTAGGTACCCGTTCTGGTACCAGGCTACCAGGCCGTCCCGGAGCCCGAAGCGAGCACGCAGCCGTGATCGCGCCCCGACCTGCGGTTCTGCTGCGCTAAGGGGCACAGTCTCATCGATAAGGGGCACAGCCTCATCCGGGGGCCGGCAGAGCGCCGGTAGAGCGCGGCCACGGCCTCCCGGGTCCGCTGCCGGCTCGACGGCCCGCGCGGTCGGTCAAGGCGGGGCCCTGACCTGTCGAACCGGTCAGGGCACCGCCCCGTATCCCGTGGGGGTCTCGCGCACACTCGCGTCCGGGTCGGCGGGTGTGCGGTGCGGTCAGCCGCAGGAGCCGCCGCACGAGCAGGCGCCGCCGGACTGGCAACCGCATCCGCAGCCGGCACCGCATCCGCACGCCCCCAGCAGGGGCAGCTCCCGCACTTCCCGTGCGGCGGTCTGCGGCCGTTCGGCCGGGGTGTGGGGCGGCTTCGGGGAGTCAGCCATCGTTCCCTCCTCAGCAGGGGCAGTCATGGACGGGCATGACACCGCCCATTGCACGCCTCACTGCCATGGGCGCATCAAGGGCGCGCGGGTGCACACCCACCCGGCCCCGGACCTTGGCCGGTCCCCCCCCGGGACCCCCGGGACCTCGGCGGGCCGCCGAGCCCCCGCTCAGCGCCTCACCGGCTCTCACCCGAGCCCGCCGCACCGCCGTCCGCCGCGGCACCACCCGCCGCGGCACCACCCGGCGCCGCACTGCCCGTCGCGGCGGAACCCGCCGCGGCGCCCGTCGCCGCGGCCAGTGCCGGGTCGATCTCGTCGGCGTAGTCCCCCGTCACCAGGTAGACGACGCGGCGCGCGACCGACACCGCGTGGTCGGCGAACCGCTCGTAGTAGCGGCCCAGCAGCGTGACGTCCACGGCGGTCTCGATGCCGTGCTTCCAGCGGTCGTCCATCAGGTGCTGGAAGAGGGTGCGGTGCAGCAGGTCCATCGCGTCGTCGTCCTGCTCCAGCTGCAGGGCCAGGTCGACGTCCTTGGTGATGAGGACCTCGGCGGCCTTGGCCATCAGCCGCTGGGCGAGCTGGCCCATCTCCAGGAGCGTCGCCTGGAGGTCCTGCGGTACGGCGGACTCCGGGTAGCGCAGCCGGGCGACCTTGGCGACGTGCTGGGCCAGGTCGCCCGAGCGCTCCAGGTCGGCGCTCATCCGCAGCGAGGTGACGACGATCCGCAGATCGGTGGCGACCGGCTGCTGCCGGGCCAGCAGCTGTATCGCCCGGGTCTCCAGGTCGCGCTGGAGGTCGTCGACCTTCTCGTCGGCGGCGATGACGCTCTCGGCGAGCTTGAGGTCCGCGTCCAGCATCGCCGTGGTGGCGCGCCCGATCGCGGAGCCGACGAGCCTGGCCATCTCGACCAGGCTGTCCCCGATCGAGTCCAGCTCCTCGTGGTACGCGTCCCGCATGGCTGTCCTTCCCTCGCACTGTTTCGACCGGAGGCCCGGGTACCGGTGCCCCCCGGGGGCCTCACGGTGGCCCCACGCTTTCACGGTGCGCCCGGGATGCGACCGGTTCGGCCCTCCACGGTGAACCAGAGGCGCCGTGCGGGTAAACACTGGGCGACAGCTGTTGCGGGCTGCCCCTCCTGGGCTGGGGGTGTGTTCGGTGGGGCGCATAACCTGGCTGTATGGACGTGAATGCGGCGGTCGCCGCGGCAGCAGCGATCGCCGGTGTGTGCACCGGCGTGATCGCGATGCTGGCGTTCCGCTGGAGCGAGCGGGAGCAGGCCCGCCCGACCCGTACCTCCTCCTCGCTGCACACAGGACCCGGGCTTCCCCCGGGCGTCGACACGGTCCTGTCGGTGCTGCGCTCCTCGGCCGTCGTGCTGGACGAGAGCGACGCCGTCGTCAAGGCCAGCTCGGCCGCCTACGCGCTGGGTCTGGTGCGCGGCGGCAGGCTCGGTATCGAGCCGATGCTCCAGATGGCGCGGGACACCCGGCGGGACGGTGAGATACGCCAGGTCGAGCTGGACCTGCCCCGGCGCGGTACCGGAAGGGGTGATGCCCTCGCGGTCTCCGCGCGGGTCGCTCCGCTCGGCTCCCGGCTGGTGCTCCTGCTGGTGGAGGACCTGACGGAGGCCCGCAGGATCGAGGCGGTGCGGCGCGACTTCGTCGCGAACGTCAGCCACGAGCTCAAGACCCCGGTGGGGGCGCTCTCGCTCCTCTCGGAGGCGGTGCTGGACGCCTCCGAGGACCCGGAGGCGGTGCAGCGCTTCGCCGGGCGCATGCAGAACGAGGCCACGCGGCTGACGAACCTGGTCCAGGAGCTGATCGACCTCTCGCGGGTGCAGAACGACGACCCGTTGGAGGACTCCGAATCGGTCCGCGTCGACGAACTGGTGACCGAGGCGATCGAGCGCAGCCGGCACAGCGCCGAGGGCAAGCAGATCACGCTGCTGGCCGGAGGCGCCGAAGGCCTGCACGTGTGGGGGAACAGGGGGCAGCTCGCCGCCGCGCTCGGCAACCTCGTCGAGAACGCCGTCAACTACTCACCGGCCCGCACCCGCGTCAAGGTCGCGGGCCGCCGCACCCAGGAGGGCGGGGAGGACCTCATCGAGATCGCCGTCACCGACCAGGGCATCGGGATCTCGGAGCGCGACAGGGAGCGGATCTTCGAACGCTTCTACCGCGTCGATCCGGCCAGGTCCCGTGCCACCGGCGGCACCGGGCTCGGCCTGTCCATCGTCAAACACGTGGCCGCCTCGCACGGCGGGGAGGTCACGGTGTGGAGCGCCGAGGGCCAGGGCTCCACCTTCACCCTGCGGCTGCCCGAGGCGGGCAGTGGGCGGGAGCAGGCCGCGCTGGAGAAGGCCGACCGGCTGGGCCGGAACCGCCTCTCCGGCGCATTGCAGGAACCGGCCGCCTTCGACGAGGAGGAGCGGCCGTATGTCGACCAGGCTGATGAACAACTTTCCGCCCCGGAGGTCCTCCCGTGACCCGAGTGCTCGTCGTCGAGGACGAGGAATCGTTCAGCGACGCACTGTCGTACATGCTCCGTAAGGAAGGCTTCGAGGTCGCGATCGCGGCCACGGGTCCAGAGGGGCTCGACGAGTTCGAACGCAACGGCGCCGATCTGGTGCTGCTCGATCTGATGCTGCCAGGACTGCCCGGCACCGAGGTCTGCCGCCAGCTGCGCGGCCGCTCCAACGTCCCCGTGATCATGGTGACGGCCAAGGACAGCGAGATCGACAAGGTCGTCGGTCTGGAGATAGGCGCCGACGACTACGTCACCAAGCCGTTCTCCTCCCGCGAGCTGGTCGCCCGCGTCCGCGCGGTGCTGCGCCGCCGCGGTGAGCCGGAGGAGGTCACCCCCGCGGCTCTGGAGGCCGGTCCTGTCCGGATGGACGTGGACCGGCACGTGGTGACGGTCGGCGGCGGCAAGGTGGATCTGCCGCTCAAGGAGTTCGACCTGCTGGAGATGCTGCTGCGCAACGCGGGCCGGGTGCTGACCAGGATGCAGCTGATCGACCGGGTCTGGGGCGCCGACTACGTGGGGGACACCAAGACCCTCGACGTCCACGTCAAGCGGCTCAGAGCCAAGATCGAACCGGACCCGGGCGCCCCGCGCTACCTGGTGACGGTGCGCGGTCTCGGCTACAAGTTCGAGCCGTGAACGGACCCTTGGCCTACGTGCCGTGAACGGGCCCTTGGCCTACGTGCCTGTGAACGGGCCCTTCGGCCGGGAGTCGTCAGCGGACCCCTCGGCTTCGCGCCGTGAACGGCCCCCTCCCGGCTTGTAGGCCGTCAACGGCCCCTTGACGCGACGGGAGGCCGCACCCGCCAAAGGGTGCGGCCTCCCGTCGCGTCGGCGTCGAGGCGCGGCTCAGTGTCCGGCGTGCGCGCCGCCCTGCTCGGTGGCGTCCGCGGGCGACGAGGCGGAGTCCGAAGGCTGCCCCTGGCTGCCCTGCTCCTGCTGCTGCCCGGAGCCGGTCCTGCCCTCCTCGCCCTCCTCACCCGGCTTGTCACCGGGACCCGCGGTCTCCGACGACGAGGCCGAGGAACCCGGCTTCGGGCCCTGGCTGGACGGCGACGCGCTCGGGCCCACCGTCTTGTAGGCGCCCTTGGCGGGGAAGACCGCGGCCTTCAGCTTGACCGCGCCGGTGCTGCTGAGGTCGAAGGTGACCTGCTGGGCGTTGCCGTCCTTGACGCCCGCCCGCTTCGCGTCGGTGAGCAGCGCCGAGGCCTCGCCCTTGCCGCCGAGCTCCAGCGAGCCCCCGGCCGGGACGACCAGCTTCTTCTCGCCCTTGGCCGGGCTGAGCTCGGCGCGGGTACCGCTGACCGAGACGCCCTTGAGGGTCTGGTCCTTGTTGCCGTCGTTGAAGATCCGCGCCGTGACGGTCGCTTCGCCGGTGCCGTGCGTGCCGGTCACGACGTTGGCGTTCTGGATCTTGATGGTCCCGACGTGCGTCGCCGCGTTGTCGGGCTTGATCTCCAGCGTCTGCGCGTCGTTCCCCGCGCCACAGGCGGTCAGCGAGACGGCGGCGAGCGCGAGGGTGGTGGCGGCGAGGGTGCCGCGACGAAGGCTGCTGCTCACGGCGGCGGCAACTCCTTGGCGGGCCAGGGCGGCGGCACGCTGCTGAGCACGGGAGGCTCCGGAGCGTTGCCGGTCGCGTACGGATGGGCTTGGCGTGCGCGCTCAGGTTACCGACAGCCCGAGGAGGCCCCGCACCCGACCCTCCGACCCACCCGCCACCGACCACCGCCCCAGGGGGCAGCCGCACGACCGCGGTGCCCGTTCGGTGCCGCCTGGTGCCCGCCCGGGGCCCGAATAGCCGGCCGATAGCCGTGGTGAGCTCCCCATGAGGTCGCGGCGGTGTTCGGGTGGGCTCCGTGCGGGGGATTCCGGGGAATGCGGAAGGTTGATGAAGAATTGATCAACAGGTTCTTACACAGCCATTGATCAATTCTTGGGAAAGCCGGAAGACCGTACGAAGAGGCCGCTCCCTACAGTCGGACAAATCGGTCACCGTGGACGTGTCGTGAGACTCTTGCGGAGGTCGATCGTCCTCGTTTGCGAAGGTGCGCAGAACCGCTCCCACCTGCGAATACCCGCTTGCATTGACCGTCCACAGCACGATAGAGGGCCGCTTGTCAAGCCCCGAGATACGCCCTGACCTGCGAAAACGCCATTCAGAAGACGTCGTTGCCGTGTTACCCTGGATAGCCACGGAAGGGGTACCTGACACATGACGTTCAAGGTTGGCGACACCGTGGTCTATCCCCATCACGGGGCCGCGCTGATCGAGGCTATCGAAACTCGCCAGATCAAAGGCGTGGACAAGACCTACTTGGTTCTGAAGGTTGCGCAGGGCGATTTGACGGTGCGCGTGCCGGCGGACAATGCGGAGTTCGTGGGTGTACGTGACGTCGTCGGTTCGGACGGGCTGGACAGGGTCTTCGAGGTGCTCCGCGCGCCGTATGCCGAGGAGCCGACCAACTGGTCCCGCCGCTACAAGGCGAATCTCGAGAAGCTCGCGTCCGGCGATGTGATCAAGGTGGCCGAGGTGGTGCGCGACCTGTGGCGCCGGGAGCGCGAGCGCGGCCTCTCCGCAGGTGAGAAGCGCATGCTGGCCAAGGCCCGCCAGATCCTGGTGAGCGAGCTGGCCCTGGCGGAGAACACGAACGAGGACAAGGCCGAGGCGCTTCTCGACGAGGTTCTCGCTTCCTGACCCACGGGCTTTCCTGATCCGCGGACTGTCCCACCGGAGGGACGTACGGTCCCGCCGGGCGGAACGCTCCAACGGTCGACGTGCTGCAACGACTGTGCGCGAGCGACTCGCAAGCGACTGTTCGCAGTTCCACATATGCCGCGGTGCCCGGATGACCTCAGTCGCCGGGCACCGCGGCATATGTGGTGCTATGGGCCGACAGAGCCCACGCCGCCCGAGGGACGGCCGGATCATGCGTGCCGGGCCCGGGCTGCACACTCGACCGGTGTTCACGGAAGGGCTCGATCGAGTGGTCGTGCCCGGCACTACCTCCAACCTACGGTCGGGGTACCCCCTGGCCATACCCACCCCGGCTGAGGACACAAACCCTGGACGCGCTACCGATGTCAATCGAATCCACAGACTCCGCCCCTTCCGATGATCCGCGTCCCACGGCTGACGCCGGCCCCCGCACGGCCGTGGTGATCCCCGCCGCCGGCCGGGGCGTACGGCTCGGCCCGGGGGCGCCCAAGGCGCTGCGCGAGCTGGGCGGTACGCCCATGCTCATCCACGCGGTCCGGGCGACGGCACGGGCCCGCACCGTCGGACTGGTCGTCGTCGTCGCGCCGCCGGACGGCGCCTGGGAGGTCCGCTCCCTGCTGGACGCGCACGAGCTGACCGACGTCGCCGTCGTACCCGGCGGCGACACCCGCCAGGACTCCGTACGGCTCGGCCTCGCCGCGCTGCCCGACACCGTCGAGACGGTGCTCGTCCACGACGCGGCCCGGCCCCTCGTTCCGCACGAGACGGTCGACGCCGTCGCCGCCGCCGTACGCGACGGCGCACCCGCGGTGGTACCCGCGCTGCCCGTCACCGACACCGTCAAGCAGGTCGAACCAAGCACCGACGCGGAACCCGAGCCGGTGACCGGCACCCCGGACCGCGCCCGCCTGCGCGCCGTGCAGACCCCGCAAGGCTTCGACCGGAAGATCCTGGCCCAGGCACACGCCCGGCTCGCCCCCGAAGGCGAGGGCGCCACCGACGACGCCGGCATGGTCGAACGGCTCGGCGTCGAAGTCGTCGTCGTGCGCGGCCACGAGGAGGCCTTCAAGGTGACCCGCCCCCTCGACCTGGTCCTGGCGGAGGCGGTACTGGCACGCAGGAAGGCGAACGTTGAGTACTGAGCACACCGCCGCACGGCCGGCCGGGCACGAGGCCGGGCACACCGGGCGCCCCGTCCTCCCCCTGGTCGGCATCGGCACCGACGTGCACGCGTTCGAGGAGGGCCGCGAGCTGTGGTGCGGCGGCCTGCTGTGGGAGGGCGAACCGTACGGTCTCGCCGGGCACTCCGACGGAGACGTCGCCGCCCACGCGGCGTGCGACGCCCTCTTCTCCGCCGCGTCCCTGGGCGACCTCGGGGCCCACTTCGGCACCGGCAGGCCCGAGTGGTCCGGCGCCTCCGGCGTCACTCTCCTCACCGAGGCCGCACGCATCGTGCGCGACGGCGGCTTCGAGATCGGCAACATCGCCATCCAGGTCATCGGCGTCCGCCCGAAGATCGGCAAGCGCCGGGCGGAGGCGGCCGCAGTCTTGGCCGCGGCCGCCGGTGCGCCCGTCTCCCTCGCGGGCACCACCACGGACGGGCTCGGCCTCACCGGCCGCGGGGAGGGCCTGGCGGCCCTGGCCACCGCCCTCGTCCTCCCCACCCCCTGACCCGCTCCGCCGGGCATCGACGTGAGGACCTCGCAGAGAGGGCGGGTCTCCAGCAGGGCCTCGATCTGTGTTTTCCACGCCCGGCGTTGTTCGTGAACGGCTGCGAGGGGCGTGGCCAGGGGAAGCGCGACCACATCGAGGGTCCCGGTGCCCGGGACGACGACGGTCTGCTCATCCGGGGCGTCGAAGACGTCGTTGACCAGCCGTTCGGTCGTGGGCGCCGCACCCTCGCCGTGTGACCCACGGCCTTCGGCGTGACCTTGGGATCGGGGTGCTGGGTGCGGGCGTCGGAACATTGAGCGCACCCGGACTCGCGCGCCGGCTCGGGTCCGGCCCGATGACGCTCGCCCCGCTCGCCGGGGCCCCGCTCGCACAGATCCCTGTGCTACGCGCCTCTCTCGGCCTGGTGTGGCAGGCCGTCGGTGAGGGCATCTGAGCGGCGACACCGCCATCCTTCTGTTCGCGTGGGACCCCACCCGCAGATGAGCACACGATTCCCCGTCGGCAGCCCGCCCGCCCGCCCGGCCCGATACCGAAGGTATCGTGCCTTGGCGGGGGCAGTGCCGCTTTCGGCCGTCTGCTCGTCCGGCTGAGGGCGGTGAGGGTGCCTGCCGGTCATGCGGTAACGGCCGCTTTGTGGCCGGCCTTCCGGCCGCGCCCGGGGCCACCGGGCAATGCATCGAAGGGGACAAGGCCGCGCTCAAGCGGGTCTCGATGGAGCAGCTCAGCACCAACCGACCTTCTTGTAGCCGACCCAGAATTCTCCCTTGTTGTTCACACTGGCGTTGGTGCCGAAATGCGCGCCGGTGTGGGCACCGAGGATCCTGCCGACCCGCCCTTGGGAAGTGCTGTTGATGTCGATGTACGGCTTCCCGAAGAGATTCTTGACGTATTGCGCCGAGGCATCGCCCGGCGCCCGTGTGCCGCTGGCGTAGCACGCGGTGCCGTTGGAGCGGCGGAGCACCAGGTCCCCGTTGTCCTGCATCGTCAGCTTGTAGCCACTGTTGCAGATGGCTTTGTTCTTACCGAGAGTTCCCGAGAACGACTTCCCGATGCAGGTCGGAGCGGCGACCGCCGGGGAGGCAGCCGCACTTCCTGCAGAAGCGGCCACCGCAACACTTCCGACTGCGATGGCCAGGGCGAATGTACGACGTGCACGGACCATTGGAATTCTCCTTTGGTGAAGGTTTCTCTGTCGAGGCCGGCCAGATTTTAGGTAACGCCGCATGCGCCCTTCGCTTGTCGCAGGCGCCGCCGGGTACCCGGGCTCCGCATTTTTTGCGGTGTCGACCGGTTTCCTCACGAGTCGAGGCTGTGGGATCATGTTTGTCGTGAGCCTTGGATGGTTCTTAAATCGGGGGCTGGCCATGCAAAATACGTGTTGCTCTCGTAAGTAGTCCATCTCGTCATGTCTGTCCCGGTTTTTGAAGATCCTGAATTGCCTGGTGGAACGACGGGAGGGAGCTGACCGGTCTCCGCGGCGGGAGAGGTGAGGCGATCATGTTCTTCGGGGTGCTGGGGGCGATCGAGGCCCGGCATGAGGGCCGGACAGTCGGGCTGGGGCACGCCCGGCAGCGATGCGTGCTGGCCGCGCTGCTGGTGGACGCCAACCGGGTGGTGCCCACCGACCAGCTCGTCGACCGGGTGTGGGCGGGCCACCCACCGCAGCACGCCCGTAGGACGCTCTACGTCTACCTCTCCCACCTGCGCAGGGCGCTGATCGACATGGGCATCGAGATTCACCGGCAGTCGGAGGGTTACTTGCTGAGTGTCGACGCGGACTCCGTCGACATGCACCGCTTCCGCACCCTTCTCGCCCGCGCGCGGGCCGACAAGCGGGGCGACAAAGTGTCCAGCGAGACCGGAACGACGGCGCTGGAGGAGGCACTGGGCCTCTGGCGTGGCGAGGCGTTCGCCGGGGTCGACACACCGTGGTTCAACAGCCAGCGCGAACTTCTGCTCGGTGAGTGGTTCGTCGCCACGCTCGACCTGTACGACGCACGCCTGCGCCGCGGCGATCACTCCGGTGTTCTCCCCCAGGCGCTCGACTTGTCCAGCGCGCACCCCCTCGACGAACGTCTCGCCGGACAGGTGATGCTCGCTCTCCAGCGCAGCGGACGGCAGGCCGAGGCGCTCAACCGGTACGAGCGGCTTCGCCTGCGATTGGCGGACGAGCTGGGCGCCGATCCCGGCCCCGAGCTGAGGCAACTGCACGGCCGGCTCCTCGAGGGCGACTCCGCGGACCTCGCGAGCCCTCCGCCCGAGAGGAGCCCGGCTGACCGGGCCCAGCGTGTCGTGCCACGGCAGCTACCGCCCGCTCCGGCGCATTTCGCCGGTCGTGCCGCCGAGATCGCGCAGCTGACGGCCGCGCTGGACGAGAGCACAGAGGAGGGCGGCACAGTGCTCGTCTCCGCACTGGCTGGGGCAGGTGGGGTCGGCAAGACCTGGCTCGCGCTGCAATGGGCACATCGGGTGAGGGACCGGTTCCCGGACGGGCAACTGTTCGTCGACCTGCGAGGCTTCAGCTCCCATGGTCCGCCGATGGATTCTGCGGTCGCGATGCGCGGGTTCCTCGAAGCGCTGGGGGCCGACACCCGCCACATCCCGACCGACCCACATGCCCAAGCCGCGCTGTACAGAAGCCTGATGGCCGAACGGCGCAGGCTGGTCGTGCTGGACAATGCGGCCACGGCCGACCAGATCGTTCCGCTGCTGCCGGGCAGCCGGACATGCACGGTGGTGGTGACGAGCCGCCGCACTCTACCCACGTTGATCAGCCGGCACGGTGCCCAGAACCTGCGGCTCGCACCGCTCACCACCCAGGATGTGCACGACCTGCTCACCGCCCGGCTCGGCGCACAGCGGATCGCCGCCGAACCCGGCGCGGTGGCCGACCTGATCGAGCTGTGTCGCGGGTATGCCCTGGCGCTGGGCCTGATCGCCGGCCGCGCCCACGCGCGCCCCGACATCCCGCTGGCCCACCTCGCTGCCGAGTTGCACGAACTCGGCCTGGCCGCCCTGGACGATGAGGATCCCGCCGCCAGCCTGCCTGCCGTCCTGTCCTGGTCCTACCAGGTGTTGTCTCCTGAGCAGCAAACCGTCTTCGGACTGCTCGGTCTGGCCCCCGGCACGGACATCGGCACTCCTGCCGCCGCACACCTCACCGGCCTGTCCACGGCACGGTCCAAGCGTGCGCTCCGCGTGCTGGAAGACGCGTCCCTGCTCGCTTACGACGCACACGGCCGCTACTCCATGCACGATCTCATCCGCGCCTACGCCACCGACACCGCACACCGCCGCCTGCCGGGCCCGACCCGGCAGGCGGCTCTGCGGCGGGTAGTGGACTTCTACCTCCACACCTCCCACGCCGCCGACCGGGTCCTGGACCCGCACCGCCATCCGACCTCGTTCGACTTCTCGACCACCGAGGTGTGCCCTCGCCCGCCGTCCGACGACCCGGCGGCCATGGCGTGGTTCCACACCGAACACGCCAACCTGCTGGCCGCCCAGCAGACCGCCACGGCCCACGGATGGCACGACACCGTCTGCCGTCTGGCCTGGACGCTGAGCACCTTCCACTTCCGACGGGGATACCGCGATGACGACCTCGCCATCTGGCAGGCCGCAGTGGCCTCCGGGGCCCACCTGACCGACCCCACCACCCGCAGCCTCTCCCACCGGCTCCTCGGCCGTGCCTACGCCAATCTGGGCCGCCACGGCGAAGCTCTGGAACACCTGCACCACGCCCTCGCCGTTGCCAACGCCCACCACGACCTTTCCTGCCAGGGTTACGCCCACAGGGCGCTCGCCTGGACCTCGCGACAAATAGGCGACGACCGCCGGGCCATGGAACACGCCGGCCAGGCCCTGGACATCTTCCGCGCCACCGACCAGCCGGTCATGGAGGCCCGGACGCTCAACGGCACAGGCTGGTACGCCGCTCACCTCGGCGACCACGACACCGCCCGCACGTACTGCGAGGCCGCTCTTGCCCTGCAACAGCACCATCACGACCCCAGCGGCAAGGCCAACACGCTGGACAGCCTCGCCTACATCGACCACGGCACCGGCCGGCACCGCGAGGCCATCGACCACTACCGGCAGGCCCTCGCCCTGTACCGCGAGCTCGGCTACACGTCCCACGCCGCCGACACACTCGACCGAATCAGCCACCCCTACACCGCGCTCGGCCGGCACGACCATGCTCGTACGGCCCGACAGGAAGCTCTCGAGCTTTACCGACAACAGGGACGTGACGAAGACGCAGCACGGGTACGCACGCACCTCACCGCGTCGGCCGCACCGGACTCTGCCCACTGAGCGACACGGGCCCCACCTGGAACGTGCTGATCAACGGCGCCCCCCCCGGCGCCGCCCCGGCCCCGTCCGGAACCCTCGACAGGGGGGGGCAGAAGTCACGCCGGGCCCGGAGGCCGGCCGCCCCATCGCAGGACCGCGAAAAGACAACGGGGACATGCTTCTTTCCGTCGCCGCGGTGGCGGAGTGCCGGGATGGTGCGGTGGCGCGGTTGTGGGCGGCCGGGTCGTGTGGGGGTGCGCACCGTTGCGGCGGGAAGGGGGCCCGGCGGACCTCCACGGCGGCCCGAACCGGCAACCACCGGCCACGGCCCACTCGGCCGCCACTACGGCCACGGGCCGTCGGCCGTGGGTGGCCGCCACGGGCCACCCGCTACCGGTCACAACCGTCAGCCGCCACCGGCCGGGGGGTGCCGCCACGGGCCTCGGGTCGCGGGCTGCCGCCGGCCGTCACAAGCCACCGGCCGCCGCCGCCGACCGCACGGTCGCCGCCGCCGTCATCGGTCGCCGGGCGTGCCCGGCGACCCCCGTTGCGGTGGGTGCGTTGTTGCGAAACGGTCGCAGTTACAGTTGTGGTGATGTCTTACGTATTGCGTACCGCCGCCTCAGCGGATGTCGACGCCGCGCGCAGCGTCATGCTGGACACCGTCTACGGCGATCTGCGGTCGGGGTACGTGCCGCGCTGGCACCGGGACATCATCGACATTGAGGGAACGTATCTGCGTCCGCGTCGCCGCACGCTGCTCGTCGCGGTCGACGAGGCCGACGGCGAGGTCGTGGGCACGGGCGCGGTCCGTGACCAGGGCCCGCAGGCGCCGCCGAATCCGCCGTGGGTGGCGGAGCGTTTCCCGTCGCGGAGCACCGCGCAGTTGTGCAGGATCTATGTGCGTCCGACGCACCGCCGTCTCGGGATCGCCCGGGCGATGGTGCGCGAGCTGTCGGCGTTCGTCGCGGGGGCGGGCGGGTACGAGGCGGTCTATCTGCACACGGATCCGGCGGTGCCGGGGGCCGAGCCGTTCTGGCGGTCGTTGGCGACGGTCGTGTGCGACGAGCGGGAGTTGCCGGGTGGCGGGCAGGGCATCGTCCACTTCGCGTTGCCGGTCCCGGCGCCTTCGGTGGGGGAGCCTGCGGGGGAGCCCGCGGGTGTCTCGCTGACCGCCACCGCTTGTTGAAAATCGCTTTCAGGTAGAGTCCGACCCATGCCCCACATACGCCGCGCCGCCAGGCCGCCCCGCCGCGCCGCCAGGCCGAATTCCCGCGCTTCCGAGGCGCGCACCCGCGCTTCCGAGGCGCGCACCCGCGCTTCCGAGGCGCGCCCCCGCGTTCCCGAGGCGCGCACCCGCGCTTCCGAGGCGCGCCCCCGCTCCGCCGCGGTGGCGCCGCCGACCGCCGTGCTCCTCACCGTCGTCGGCGCGCTGACGCTCACGGCCTGCGGTGGCGGAAACGGCGGCTCGTCCGGTGACCGGCTGCGGGTCTCGATGGCGTTCCCGCCGGCCCAGGCGATGTCCCCGTACGGGGACGACGCGGTCACTCTCAGCAGGCTGTCGGTCATCGAGGGGCTGACCAGGCTGGACTCCTCGGGTGAGGCGAAGCCCGCGCTGGCGACGTCGTGGACGTCCTCGCAGGGGGACCGCACGTGGACGTTCCAGCTGCGGAGGGCCAGGTTCCAGGACGGGAAGAAGGTGACCGCCGAGGCGGTGGCCCGCTCTCTGACGGCGGCCACGAAGGCCTCCCCGCAGCCGCGCGTGCTCAGTGACGCGGGGAAGCTGTCCGTGCGGGCGAAGGACGCGGACACGGTGGCCGTGACCAGCAGCGAGCCGGACGCGCTGCTGCCCCAGCGGCTGGCCAACCCTTCCCTGGCGGTGCTGTCGCCGCAGGCGTACGGCAAGGGCGACAAGGTGACGGTCGCCGGGCATGCGACGGGCCCGTTCACCCTGACGAAGGTCGAGGGAACGGTCCGCGCGAAGCTGGACCGTTACGACGGCTACTGGGGTGGCGAGGCGCAGGCGTCCGGTGTGGACGTGACGTTCACGGCGAACGGGACGACGCGTGCCAACGCGCTGCGGGCGGGCAGCACCGACATCGCCGAGTACGTGCCGGTCTCGCAGGCGTCGGTGCTGGAGAAGAGCCAGGTGCACGAGGTGCCCACCGCGCGCACCAACAGCCTGTACATGAACACGGGGAGCGGCCCTCTCCGGGATGCGCGGCTGCGCGCCGCCGCCCGTGCCGCCATCGACAGCAAGGCCCTGATCAAGAGCGTCTACGAGGGGTACGCGGACGAGCCCGAGGGGCTGCTGGGGCCTGGTGTGAAGTGGGCGGGGGACAAGCGGGTGCCGGTCGAGGGCCGGGCGGAGGCCGCTTCCAGGGCGCAGGTGAAGAAGGCGCCGAAGATCACGCTCGCCACCTACACCAATCGCCCCGAGCTGCCGGAGGTCGTCACCGCGCTCCAGCAGCAGTTCGAGAAGGCGGGGTTCGAGGTCGAGCAGGTGGTGCGCGACTACGCGCGGATGGAGGCGGACGCGCTCGCGGGCAAGTACGACGTCTTCGTGCAGGCCCGCAACACGCTGCTCGATACCGGTGACCCGGTCTCGTACATGGAGTCCGACTTCACCTGCAAGGGTTCGTTCAACATGTCGCAGCTGTGCGACGAGGACGTCGACGAGGCCGTCGACAAGGCGGCGGGCACCGAGGACACGGCAGCCCGGCAGCGTGCGGAGATGGCGGCCGAGGCGAAGATCCTGCGGACGGATGCCGTGGTGCCGCTGCTGCACGAGCGTTTCATCCAGGGTGTCGCGGACGATGTCGAGGGGGTCTCCCTCGATCCGATGGAGCGCACGTTGGTCACCGCCGACACCCGTCGCGGGTGAGCTTCGCGTGGGACGCGTGGGAACGAACCCCCCGGTGGCCGAGGGCAGCACGGGGACGGCCGTTCGTGGGAATGGCCGTACGTCCTCCGGGGTCGCGCGCGGTCGGCGGGCTCCGGCGGGGCGGTGGCTGTCCGCCCGGCCCGTACGGGGACTGCAGGTCTGGGCGGGGCGGATCCTCGCCGCGCTCGGGGTCCTCCTCGTCATCGGGCTGCTGCCCTGGCTGACGCGCACCGATCCGGCCCGCACGATCCTGCACGCGCGCTACGCCGACCGCGCGCCGACGCCCGACGCGCTGGCCGCCATCCGCGCGGAGACGGGACTGGACGCGGGGCCGCTGCGGCTGCTCGGCGACTGGGCCGCGGGGGTGGCGCAGGGGGATTTCGGCACCTCCTGGGTGTCGGGGCAGCCGGTGGGCCCCGATGTGCTCGCGGCGCTCGGTGTCTCCCTGACGCTCATGGGCGTCTCCCTCGCCGTCGCCGTGCTGCTGGCGACGGCGCTCGGCTTCCGCACCCTGGCGGCGGGGGCGCGCGGAACCGGCCGCAGGCGCCCCACCGCACGCGCCGGGGCGCTCGGCGCGGTGCTGGCCGCACTGCCCGAGTTCCTGCTCGCCGCCGTCCTCGCGACGCTCTTCGCGGTGCGGCTCGGCTGGTTCCCGCCCCTGGGCTGGGGCGGTGACGACCCTGTGGCCACCGCCGTGCTGCCCGCGCTCGCCATGGGCATCCCGGCGGGCGCCCTGCTGGGACGGCTGCTCGACGACGCGCTGCCCGCCGCCTTCGCCGAGGAGTGGGTCCGCACGAACGTCGCCTACGGCGTTCCGCCCGTGCGCCTCGCCCGGCACGCGCTGCGCCGCGTACTGCCGCCGCTGCTGCCGCAGTTCGGGTTCGTCGTCGTCGGTCTCACCGGGGGCGCCGTCGCCGTCGAGACCCTCTTCGCCATCCCGGGGCTCGGCGGGACGGCGCTCAAGGCCGCCCTCGCCCAGGATCTGCCCGTCCTCCAGGCCTGCGTCCTGCTGCTCCTCGCGCTGGGGCTGGCCGTCGGTGCCGGGGTGCGGGGCGTGCGGCGGGCCGCGCTCGGCCCCGCGCTGGACGCCGGGGCGCTGCCCGCGCTG
The DNA here is from genome assembly GCF_003323715.1 of Streptomyces diacarni. Taxonomy (GTDB): domain Bacteria; phylum Actinomycetota; class Actinomycetes; order Streptomycetales; family Streptomycetaceae; genus Streptomyces; species Streptomyces diacarni. Next base: position 14,174 of record NZ_QOIN01000049.1, on the reverse strand, counting down.
CGCCGCCCCCACCTGCCTCCCTCCCGCGCCCTGGCCTGGTCGGCCGGTGTTCTGGCCGCCCTGCTGGTGGCCACCGTCGGCTACGGGATGACCCGTGACCCGCTGCACGTCGACACGGCCGCCCGGCTCGCCGCCCCCGGCGCGGCGCACCCGTTGGGCACCGACGCGCTCGGCCGCGACCTCCTGGCCAGGATCGGGCACGGCGCCGCCCGTACCGCGCTGACGGCCGTGGCGGTCGCTGCCGTCACCCTCGTCGCCGGGGCGGTGCTCGGGGTGCTGACCCGCTGGACGGAGGGCCTGCGGGAGGTCGTCAACGCCCTCCCGCCGGTCATCGCCGGTCTGGTCGTCGCGGGCATCGCGGGACCTGGCGCCGTCGGTGCGGCCGCTGCCGTCGCCGTCGTCGCCTGGGCGCCGCTGGCCGCCCACACCGCCGCGCTGTACGAGCAGGAGCGCGCCGCCGCCCACGTCGAGGGCGCTGTCGCGCTCGGCGCGGGACGGTGGCACCTGCTGCGCCGCCACGTACTGCCAGGCGTGCTGCCCCCCGTCGTGCGGCACGCGCTCCTCCGTGTCCCCGCGCTGGCCCTCGCCCTCGCCTCCCTCGGCTTCCTGGGTCTCGGCGCGGAGCCGCCCGCCCCCGAGTGGGGCCGCATGCTCTCGGAGAACATGCCGTACGCCGAGCGCGCCCCGTGGGCGGTCCTCGCGCCCGCCGCGGGCCTCGCCGTGGTCGGCGTGCTGGCCGTGGCGGCAGGGACGCTGACCTCCACGGCGCGTGGGAAGCCGACCTGCACGGCAGGTGAGAAAGGGAAGTGCCAGGGGGCGGACGGGGCTGATGAGGTCTCGTGACGCGGGTGCGCCGCCGAACCCGGTCCGTGCGGCGCGGCGCGGGCCGCCCCCGCACCTCCCTGGGCTCGCTGGCCGACATACGCGCCCTGCCGCCCTTCGTGCGGCTGCCCGCCGCCACGCAGTTGGCGTTCGACATCGGGTTCTTCGCCGTCCTGCCCTACCTGGCCGAGCACCTGGGCGGGGCGCTGGGCATGGGGGGCCGGCTGGTCGGCCTCGTGCTGGGGCTGCGGACGTTCAGCCGGCAGGGGCTGTTCGTCGTCGGGGGCGCGCTCACCAACCGGTACGGGCCGCGCCCCGTGGTGCCGGCCGGGTGCGTCCTGCGCATTGCCGGGTTCCTGTGGCTGGGGTACGCGGCGCCGCCGGCTGAGGGGGCGAAGGGGCCGGTCGGCGGGCGCCTCCCCGCCAGGGGCACGGGGGCCCGCGGCGGGCTACTACCCTTGACCCCGTGACTCTTCGCCTGTACGACACCAGCGCCCGGCAGATCCGCGACTTCAGCCCGCTCGAGCCCGGCTGTGTCTCGATCTACCTGTGTGGCGCCACCGTGCAGGCCGCCCCGCACATCGGGCACATCCGTTCGGGCCTGAATTTCGACATCATGCGCCGCTGGTTCGCCTACCGCGGCTACGCGGTGACGTTCGTGCGCAACGTCACCGACATCGACGACAAGATCATCGTGAAGGCCGCCGAACAGGGACGCCCCTGGTGGGCGATCGGCTACGCGAACGAACGCGCCTTCAACGCCGCCTACGACGCCCTCGGCTGCCTGCCGCCCACGGGAGAGCCGCGCGCCACCGGTCACATCCCCGAGATGGTCGAGATGATGCGCGTCCTCATCGACCGCGGCCACGCCTACACCGCCGACGGCAACGTCTACTTCGACGTCCGCTCCTTCCCCGCCTACCTGGGCCTGTCCAACCAGGACCTCGACAACCTGCGCCAGCCGGCGGGCGAGGGCGAGACGGGCAAGCGCGACCCCCGCGACTTCGCCATGTGGAAGGCCGCCAAGCCCGGTGAACCGTTTTGGGAGACGCCCTTCGGCCCCGGACGCCCCGGCTGGCACCTGGAGTGCTCCGCGATGGCGCACAAGTACCTCGGCCGCGCCTTCGACATCCACGGCGGCGGCGTCGATCTCGTCTTCCCGCACCACGAGAACGAGATCGCCCAGTCCCGCGCCTTCGGCGACGAGTTCGCCCGCTACTGGGCGCACAACGCCTGGGTCACCATGAGCGGCGAGAAGATGAGCAAGTCGCTGGGCAACTCGGTCCTGGTCAGCGAGATGGTCAAGCAGTGGCGCCCCCTCGTCCTGCGGTACTACCTCGGGGGCCCGCACTACCGCTCCACCATCGAGTACAGCCCGGAGTCCCTGCGCGAGGCCGACGCGGCGTTCGCCCGCATCGAGGGGTTCCTCCAGCGCGGGACCGAGCTCGTCGGCGACGTGGCACAGGCCGCACGCGTCCCCGACGCGTTCGGGGAGGCCATGGACGACGACTTCGCCGTACCGCAGGCGCTGGCCGTCGTCCACACCACCGTCCGGCAGGGGAACGCCGCGCTGGGCGAGGGCGACAAGGCCGCCGTCGCCACGGCGGTCGCCGAGGTGCGGGCCATGCTCGGCGTCCTGGGGATGGACCCGCTCGACCCGGCGTGGTCCGGCGGCGCGCGGCAGGAGGGGGCCGGCCTGCACTCCGTGGTGGACTCGCTGGTCGGCCTCGTGCTCCAGCAGCGGCAGGCCGCCAGGCAGCGCAAGGACTACGCCGCGGCCGACGCTCTGCGCGACGACCTCCAGCGCGCCGGCCTGACGATCGAGGACACCCCCTCGGGCCCCCGCTGGGAGCTGACCGGGGACTGAGGGACCCGCGGCGGCGGGCCCGGCGGGAGCGGCCCCGGGTGGCAGGGGCCCGCCGGAGCGGCCTCCGCGCACCGGGAACGCGCATGAGGCGGGGCGGCCCGGGCCCGAGTACCGGTACCGTTGACAGGCCGTACGTACATCCGAACCCAACCACTTCCGCGCCCGCGAACCCGCGGCGCGCTCCGCACCGCGCGCCGCCTCGTGGCCGCGGTCCGCACCGTCAACGTGAGCCAACGTGAGCAAGGTAGGTACCCATGCCCGGGAAGAAGAAGGGCCCGCAGGTCGGCAGCGGAGGACAGCGCCGCCGAGGCCTGGAGGGCAAGGGCCCGACGCCGCCCGCCGAGATGCGCAAGGGCCACGCCAAGCAGCGCGCCGCGCAGGCGAAGGCGCGCCGCGCCCAGGGCCGTCCGCAGCGCGGCGGTCCCCGAGGCGGCAAGGGCACCTCCGAACTGGTCGTGGGCCGCAACTCGGTGGTGGAGGCCCTCAGCGAGGGCGTCCCGGCGAACGCCCTGTACGTCCAGCAGTTCATCGACAACGACGAACGGGTCCGCGAGGCGGTCCGCGTCGCCGGTGACCGGGGCGGCATCCGGCTGGTCGAGGCCCCCAGGCCGGAGCTGGACCGGATGACGAACGGCCTCAACCACCAGGGCCTGGTCCTCCAGGTGCCGCCGTACGAGTACGCGCACCCCGAGGACCTGGCGGCCGCCGCGTTCGACCGCGGCGAGGACCCGCTGATCGTCGCGCTCGACGGGGTGACCGACCCGCGCAACCTGGGCGCCGTCGTCCGCTCCGCGTCCGCGTTCGGCGGGCACGGCGTGGTCGTTCCCGAGCGCCGTGCGGCCGGAATGACGGCGGGGGCGTGGAAGACGTCGGCCGGTACCGCGGCGCGTACGCCGGTCGCGCGCGCCACCAACCTCACCCGTGCGCTGGAGTCGTACCAGAAGGCGGGTGTGACGGTGATCGGTCTTGCCGCGGACGGTGACGTCGAACTGGGGGACGTCGCCGCGCTCGACGGTCCGCTCGTGGTCGTCGTCGGCAGCGAGGGCAAGGGCCTGTCCCGGCTGGTGGGGGAGACGTGCGACCTGCGCGTGCGCATCCCGATGCCGGGCGGCGCCGAGTCGCTGAACGCGGGTGTCGCGGCGGGCGTCGTCCTCTACGAGGCGGCACGGCGGCGCGCCTGATCCGGGCGCGCGGCGTCACCGGCGCGGGGCGTCACCCGTGGGGCGCGGGCCCCGGCGGCCGCCGGGGCCGATGATCACTTGACGGGCCTCCGACAGATCGGCGTGGTCAAGGCAGTGTCCTAACCGTCCGTCACTCGGTTAGATGAGTGTGGACACCAGAACACCCCGCGCACCCGGCGCTTCGGGCCGCGGCTCTGGGCACGGCCCAGGGGGAAGCCCCCGCGGTTTCTTCGACGACGAGCCGGTGCTGAGCACGGTCAAGGTCCCGTCCGACCCCGCAGAGGTGGTCGTCAATCACGCGAGTTTCCGCGTACGGCTCGGTGCGTCCTCGACGGCGCCGGCCGCGTACTCCTCCTCCGTAGCAGCGCGCGCCGCCCTGGCGTCCGCGGCCTCCGCCGCGTCGCTCACGCCCGCCACCGCTGTCCCCGTCGGCGCCGCTTCCCCGGCGGCCCGCGCGGGAATGGCCGGTGCGGGAGCGGCCGGTGCGCCCGGTGCGGGAAGCGGCGCCGGGAACGGCGCCGTGTTCGAGGACACCGAGCCGCTGCCGGTCGCCGCCGGTGGCCGCCGCTCCGGCGCCGCGGGACCCGCCGGGTCTCCCGGCGCCGCACGGGCGGGGCGCCGCCGCACGCCCGTGGTCTGGAGCGGCGGCGCCGAGCCGGACGACACCGGCGCCACGAAGGTGATCCAGGCCGCCCGCACCGCCGGTCTCGTCGGCTTCGCGGGGCCCGCGGGTACCGAAACCGACCCCTCGTCCACGCAGACGCTCCCCCGCGTCGACGGCGCGCCCCCGCGCGGTGGCGCGGGCGGACCCGCCACCGTCGTCGGCCCGCCCCGCGGCCCCCAGCCGTCCGAAAGCGGCAGGACCGTCCCAGGCGGCGGCGCGCCGCTGCCACCACAGGGCGAACCGCTGCTCAAGGGCGTACGCCCGGCGCGCGGCGCCTTCGACGGCGAGTACGGCGCATCCGGCGACTCCGACACGTACGACGCGTACGGCGCGCAGGGCCGGCACGGCGGCTCCGCCGGACACACCGGCCGGATCGCCACCGTCGGTCCGCCCGCCGGCCCGCACGGGCCTCACGACGGCGCCGACACGGGCCCCCTGACCACGATCGGCTACCCCGGGCCGCACGACGAGGCCGCCGAGGACCGCGGTCAGGACACCGAAGGACGACGGCGCCGCGACGGCGTGCGGCACGCCTACTACCCCGGGCGCCGCATGAACCTCGGCGTCGTCCTCCTCCCGCTGCGTGTCTTCCTCGGCTTCATCACCGTCTACGCCGGGATGGGCAAGCTGTGCGACCCCGTCTACTTCGACGGCGGCGAACGCGGCTCCATGGTCACCTGGCTGCGTTCCCTCGAACCGTGGACGATCGCCTCCCCGCTGCGTGACTTCGCCCTGGCCCACCCGGTCGGCGCGGGGCTCACCGTGGCATTCCTCCAGGTGATCGTCGGCGTACTGACGATCTTCGGCCTGTGGCAGCGGGTCGCCGCCGGCCTCGGCGCGCTCCTGTCGGCCGCCCTCCTGATGACGGTCAGCTGGAGCTCGGTGCCCGCGTACGAGGCGCCCGACATCATCTACCTCGCCGCCTGGAGCCCGCTGATCATCGCGGGCGCCCCGGTCTTCTCCGCCGACGGCAGGCTCGCCGGCGAGGCCTGGCGCAAGCTCGGCCCCCGCGTCTCCCTGTGGGACCTGCGCCGCCGCGTGCTGCGCCGGGGCACCCTCGTCGCCTCGGTGATCGTCGGCCTCGCCCTGCTCGTCGGCTCGCTGCTGGGCAGCGCCGTACGCTCCTCCCAGACGACCACGCTCCCGGGCCGCGACGAGGCGCCCACCAACCGGCTGCCCGGCTCGCCGATGCCGCGGACCCCGGGCGAAGGCGCCGGCCCGGGCCAGGCCACGCAGGGACCGGACGGCGGCGCGGACGGCCGGCACGGGGACGCGGACACCCGCCGCAAGGACCGCGACCCCTCCGAAGACGGGTCCCGGCCGGGCGAAGGCCGGGCCACCAGCGGCCCGGAGTCCACCCCGAGCCAGGGCAGGACCCAGGGAACGTCCCAGGGCGCCCAGCAGGGCACGACGACCCCGGGCGCCGAGGAAGGCACCACCGCACCGCCCCAGCAGCAACAGCAGCCGCAGCAGCCCCAGGCGACGACGGGCAGCGGAGGCGCGTCCAACGGCCTCTCCCGCCAGTCCTCTCCCTCCGGCGGCACCTCGTCGTCCGGCTCGGGCGGCGGCACCTCCGCCTCCGGCGGCGACAGCGGCGGCGGCGGACGCGGCGCGTTGGGCGGCCTGCTGGGCGGCCGCTGACGCGCGGGCCGCGGTCTGCCAGGCAGGCGACCTGGCAGACCGCGGTCTGCTCCGCGCATGTGTGAGGCCGTCGGCTCCTTCTCGGGATCTCGCGATACCCGCGGTGGAGCCGGCGGCCTCACGCGCGCGCTCTGTGCTCTGCGGACTGTGCTCTGTGCTCCGCGGGCTGTGGCCTGCGCCCGGTGGCGCGCCCGCCGCGCCGACGCCGAGTGTCAGCCGCCGTGCTCGCCGGCGAGCTCCTTGGCCGCCTCCGTCAGGTCCTTGGCGGTGTCGATGGCCCGCCAGTACGAACGCTGGGGGAGCGGGTAACCGGCCAGGGCCCGTTCGCGGGCGAGCCGGGGAAAAGTGGTGCGCTCGTGGTCACCGCGCTCGGGCAGCAGCCCGGCGAAGCGTCGCGCGAAGACGTAGACACCCGCGTTGATCAGATACGGGGAGGGCGGCGCCTCGATGAAGTCCAGGACGTGACCGAACTGGTCCGTCTCCACGGCGCCCCACGGAATACGCGGCCGGGCCAGCGCCAGCGTGGCCGTGGCATCGCGCTCGGCGTGGAACGCGGCCATCTCGCGCAACGAGAAGCGCGTCCAGATGTCGCCGTTCGTGGCGTACCACGGCTCGTCAGGACGCGGCAGGGAACGCGCCGCGAACTTCAGCCCGCCGCCACGCCCGAGCGGCTCCGGCTCGGTCACCGTCGTCACACGGCAGGGGAGTTCGGCCTTGCCGAGCCACTCCTCGAGCACCTCGGCGAGGTGACCCGAGGAGACGACGACATCGGTGACGCCCTCGTCCGCGAGCCACGCCAACTGGTGGCCGATGATCGGCACTCCCGTGCCGGGGATCTCCACCATCGGCTTCGGACGGTCGTCGGTGTACGGCCGAAGCCGTGATCCCTGCCCACCGGCGAGGATCACGGCCTGGGTCGGATGCTGGGTCATGTGCCGCACCCTATGCGCGCGGCACGGGGCTCCGCTGGGCGCGACCGGGCTCTGCTGGGTTCTGCTGGGTTCTGCCGGGGCCTCAGCCCATCTGGGCGACCCCGTAGGCGAACGACGTGTCGCAGACCGGACGGGAGAAGCGCTGCGCCCGCTGGGCGCCGTACTTGTGGACGGCTGCCTTGCCCAGCGCCCGCGCGAGCGAGGTGCAGTGCCGGGCGAGCGACGGCTTGCGCGTCATCGCGCGCTGGAGACTGCTGAGCGCCACCCCGGGATCCTGCTCCTGCAACTCGGCGATGAGGCGGTCGCGGAGCACGTCCTGGGGCTCTCGCTCGGTCGAGGACGCGGGAGGCGAGGCGGGCGTCGAGGCGTCCCGCGACGACGCCTCGTGCGAGGACGCGGTGAGCAGTTGCGTGTCCGAGGGCGAGGCGGCCCATGGGACGCGGGCGACGGCGAGTGTCCCGGACAGAACGAGCACGACCGGGAGAACAAGGGCGAGGGATCGGCCGATACGGCGGGCTGCGTGGTTCACGCCCGTGATGGTAGCGACAGGTAGTGATTTGGCGACATTGAGTCACCACTTCGGGGGACGACATGCATGAGGTGTTCGAGTGTCGCCGTACGCAAGGGTGAGGCGCGGGCCTCATGTTGACGGCGCTGAGGCGGGCCGACGGCGGGGCCGACGGCGGGGTGACGGCCGACTGACGGGGCGGTGTCGGGGGCGGGCGTGATGACGGGCGTGGTGACGGGCATGACGACGGGGCGCTGACGACGAAGGGCCGCGACGGGTGTGGTGAACCCGTCGCGGCCCTTCGTCGAGACACCGCGTACAGCGGCGATGCTGAGGCGCGAGGCGTTGAGCCTCTCAGCTACTGCGCTGCGCTCAGTCGCTCAGTCGCTGAGGCGCTCAGTCGCTCAGGCGCTCGCCGGAAGAGGTGGCGAAGACGTGGGACTCGCCGGCGCGCGGCACGACGTGGATCGTGGTCCCCTTCTCCGGAACGCTGCGGCCCGAGACGCGGACCACCAGGTCGCTCTGCTCGCCCCCGATGTCGGCGGTGCCGTAGACGTACCCGTCGGCGCCGAGCTCCTCGACGACGTTCACCGTCACCGGGACACCCGCGTGCTCGCCCTTGGACAGCTTCTTGTCGCCGTCGCCGCCGCTCTCGCCGTCGACGAGGTCGAAGTGCTCGGGCCGGACGCCGACCGTGACCGTCTTGTCACCCTTGTCCGCGGCGGCCTTCACGGCGTCGCGCTCCACCGGCACCACGCTGTTGCCGAATTTGACGCCGCCGTCGGTGATCGGGACCTCCACCAGGTTCATGGCGGGGGAGCCGATGAAGCCCGCGACGAAGAGGTTGGCGGGACGGTCGTACATGTGACGCGGGCTGTCGACCTGCTGGAGCAGCCCGTCCTTGAGGACGGCGACCCGGTCGCCCATCGTCATGGCCTCGACCTGGTCGTGCGTGACGTACACCGTCGTGATGCCGAGCCGGCGCTGGAGGCCCGCGATCTGCGTACGGGTCTGGACGCGCAGCTTCGCGTCCAGGTTGGACAGCGGCTCGTCCATGAGGAAGACCTGCGGCTCACGGACGATGGCCCGCCCCATGGCGACACGCTGCCGCTGGCCGCCGGAGAGCGCCTTGGGCTTGCGGTCCAGGTACTGGGTGAGGTCGAGGATCTTGGCCGCGTCCTCCACCTTCTTGCGGATGTCGGCCTTCGGCACACCGGCGATCTTCAGGGCGAAGCCCATGTTGTCGGCCACGGACATGTGCGGGTACAGCGCGTAGTTCTGGAAGACCATCGCGATGTCCCGGTCCTTCGGCGGAAGGTGGGTCACATCCCGGTCACCGATGCGTATGTTGCCCTCGTTGACGTCCTCCAGCCCTGCGAGCATCCGCAGTGACGTGGACTTTCCGCATCCGGAGGGTCCGACGAGGACGAGGAACTCGCCGTCCTCGATCTCGATCTCGAGCTGATCGACGGCGGGCGTCTCCGCCCCGGGGTACACCCGGGTCGCCTTGTCGTACGTGACCGTGGCCATGTTCTCTTCTCCTTCACCGGCAGGTACGTGCCGGACGATCCGTCGTAAAGGGGGAGGTGTAGTCCACTGCGTGGACCTGGCCAGGACGCTAGCCTCTGATCCGTCTTTTGTCAGTAGTCCGACCAGCCCGAACCACCGCCGGGTACACTGCACGAGCGAGAGCACACCCCCGCCGCCTTAGCTCAGCTGGTTAGAGCATCTGTCTTGTAAACAGAAGGTCGTCGGTTCGAATCCGACAGGCGGCTCCAGCTCGTTTTGCAGGTCAGAGGCCCGTCCCGGGGATCAGGGGCGGGCCTCTGTGGTGCCGTACAGCAGCGAAGTACAGCAACCGGGATGATCGTTACGGGCCGCTACGAGTCCTCGTCGGACTCCTCGGGGTCGTCCGGCGGGCTCTGGCCGAAGCCGCGGGAGAGCCGTTGCAGTGCTTCGCGGATCTCCTCGTCACTGGCCTCCGAGTACACGTCGAAGGTCATCGTGAACTTGGAGTGCCGCAAGATCCGCTGCGCCACCTTGGGGTGCACCTTCATGGCGACGAGCAGCGAACCGGTGGTGTGCCGGGTGTTCCGGAGCGGGATCGCGCGGACGCCGGCTTGGCGGATGCGGACGGCGAAGGCCCGGGTGAGGTTGCCGGGCTCGATCGGCGTCCCGTAGCGAGTGGTGAAGATCAGCCCATGCATGTCCTGCCAGAGCTCTCCGGCCGCTTCTCGGTCCTCCTGTTGCTGCTGGCGACGCTGCCGTAGCGCTGCGAGGCAGAGCTCCGGCAGGGGGAGGAAGTCCTCCGAGTCCTCCGTCTTCGTCTCCCGGTGCAGGACCTCACGGCCCGCACGCTGGAGCTGGTGGTCGATGTACAGCTCTCCGGCGTCGAAGTCGATGGACTCCCAGGTGAGGCCGAGAATCTCACCGCGCCGGAGCCCGAGGGTGAGCGCCAGGACCCAAGCGGCGTACAGCGGGTCGTCCGAGGTGACGGCGTGCTCCAGGAAGCCGCTGGCTTCCCCGACGGACCACGCCTTGACCTTCCGGCGCCGGGGCTTCGGGACACGTACGAGCTTGGCGACGTTGCGCGGGATCTCCTCTTCGACCACGGCCTGACTCAGAGCCGCGCGGAGGGTGTCCCGGGCGATCTGGACGACCCGCCCGCTCGGGTACTGCTCGCAGCACTCGCCGATGGCGCAGCAGCGTTGCCGCTCGGGACGACGCTTGGCGTCCTTGCGCTGGGCGCAGCACTGGCAGGTGTCGGCGAGCTTCGTCAGCCACTCGCGCACGTCGCGGACCGTCAGCTTGTCGAGCCGCTTGGGGCCGAGGCGGGGCACGATGTAGAGGCGAGCGGCACCCTCGTACGCGACGTACGTGAGGGGCGCCAGGTTGGGCTTCACGACCGAGGTCAGCCAGTAGTTGAGGAAGCCGTCCACAGTGCGGTGCCGAGTGGCCACCGGGCCCTTCTTGGCCTCGTTGTGGAGCTTCAGCCACTTCTCGTGGACTTCCGGGCGGGTCTTGCCGTAGACGTACTTGCGCTTGCGTTTGCCGTCGGGGGTGGTGACCCAGACGTACGCGGCGAAGCCGTTGCGGTAGGGGTAGATGGAGCCCTCGCCGTTGCCCCGCTTGCCGCTCATGCGTACCACCTCTCGGCGCCGACGGCTTCGGCTTCCGCCGCACAGCGGTCGATGTACTCGTCCACCCAGGCCGGGAGGATGCGGCGGTTGCGGCCGACCTTGACGGAGCGGATTTGCCCGGTGAGGACGAGCATCTTGGTCTTGGAGAGCCCGAAGCCGAGCATTGCGGCGACCTCGGCGGTGGTGTGCCACTTGGGCGTGATGGTGGTCGCGGTTGCCGTCATCGGGCGTTGTCTCCTTCCGGGGTGTGGGCGTTCGGGGTGTCGGCGAGGGAGGCGGATAGCCACTGTTCGGTGGGGGTGAGGCCGGTCCCGGCGTAGGCCCAGTGGGCGAGGACGAGCGTCGTTTGCTCGCTGTCCATCGGCTGTGGATCGTCGCCGCGTGCGATGGCGGCTTGGAGACGGCGCCATTCGGCGCGGGCGGTGCGGAGGGCTCCGAGGGTGGTGGAGTAGCGGCGGGTTTTGGTGGAGAAGTGGCCCCGGAAGCCGAGCATGTGAGCCCAGGCGCGGAGGCGGAGGTGTGCGAGGTCTTTGCGGGCGCCCAGGGCCCAGGCGGTGCGGATGAGGCGTTCGGCATGCGGGGGCAGGTGCATGGTTGCCAGCTCGGCGACGAAGCGCAGACGGCGGTCCAGAGTGCCCGTGGCCGTCTCGGCGCCTTTGGTGGCGTACTTGGCGATGTAGGCAGCAACGGCGCGGTCGGTGAGGGCCTGGCTGCCGTCGAGGTCGGGTCCGTGGATGGTGCGGATGTCGAGCTGTCGGCCGAAGGCGAACGTGTGCGTGCGGCCATCGACCACCGGGCCAGGGACGACGGCCCGTGTAGCGGCGGCGCGGATGGCGTCGCCCAGCAGCTCGGCCGTAGCCCAGTGTGGGGGTCGGGTCTCGCCGCCGGCTGGGCCGTCGAGGCGGATGACGGCGTGGAAGTGGACGGCGCCGCGCTTCTGGTACTCGGCGACCTTCGCGAAGGAGACCCAGGCGCGCTCTGGAAGTTCGCGTTGGGTGAGTCCGGCGCGGCGTGCGATTTCGCGGCGGAGGTGGATGGTGAAGCGGCGCCACAGAGCGCCCGCGTGGGCGTTCCAGAGCACCGCGGATTCGTAGTCGTAGCGGTCTGCGTCCAGCGGCGTACCGAGCAGCGGGTCATCGTCAGCGTGGTGACGGCCGCAGCGGCAGCGACGAGTGCCAGGCCGGTTGTGGACCGGGCCGAAACTGGGCGCGGTGAAGGTCGCGAAGACGCGCGGGTGTGTCGTCACCGTCTCGGGGGTGCCTTTGCCGCCGCGTAGTCCGGCGGTAATGAGGTGGAAGGTGTCGCGGCGGTAGGTCTCGGCGCAGGCCGCGCAGCGGGTGGTGCGGCGGTTGCCGCAGCGGACCAGGAGGTCACCGGCCGGCAGGTCGCCCGAGTCGAGGCGGCGCAGGGCCGGGCCGATCTCGCCGGTGGTGGTGTCGAGGTTGTGTTCGGTGCGGTGGCCGGCCAGGCGGACGGGATTGGTGCAGCCGCCCAGGCCGGAGAGCTGGCGGAGGATACCCGGCAGGGAGCCGGTTGCGGCGAGGCTTGCCAGGTCCGTCACCGGGGGCGGGGTGGGACGGGTGATGATGGCTGTACTCCTTCTCAGATTTTTCGGGTTGGGAAGGGGCTTGGGCTTCCGGGGCGGCGGATGCTTGGCGGCTTCTGGGCCGCCCCGGGAGCCGTTCAGCGGCGGCGGTGCTGGGCGCCCAGCAGCGAGCGCAGGACGACAGCGGCCACAGCGACCGAGACGGCCGTGACGACGACGGCGGCCAGGAACGCGACGAGGACCACACCGCCGACCACCACGGCCGCGACGGCCCCGGAGCCGACCGAGGGCAGCGACCGTGGCGGCGGGGCGAGGGGTGCGGAGTGCTGGCAGCCGCAGGCCGGTACGTGCATCTGCTGGGCGGTCGTGGGCAGGTTCGGGGTGTGGGTTTCGGGGAGCTGGGGGCGCAGGAACATCGGTTGCTCTCCTGTCAGTCGTGGGTGCCGTTGACGGTTTCGACTCCGGTGCGGGTGCCGTTGTCGATGGCGGGGGCGAGGAAGGTGTCGGCGAGGTAGAAGCCGAACAGGGCGATCACGACGACGAGCCAGACGCGGACGCCGAGGAACTTCACAGCGCCCCACACCAGCAGGCCGAGCACGACGACCAGGGGGAGGTTCACGGACACGGGTGGCTCTCCTTCAGCGGACGGGGCAGCGGTGGGTGCGGGCGGCCAGCTCTGCGGCAGCGCGTGAGTCGTAGTCGGCGGAGAAGCCACAGCGCGGAGCGGTGCAGGCGGCGGTGTGCTTCTCACGACCCCGGCCGTCATGGGCCGTGCCGACCTGCACGGGGCCGATGCGGGTCACGGAGCGGAAGCGGCGGTTGAGCGGCATCAGCAGTCCTTCAGTCGCAGGGATGCAGGGTCGGGGAAGCGGCGCAGGATGCGGGCGGCTTCGTCCGGGTCCTCGGTGCGAGTGGCGGCTTCTTCTGCCAGCAGCCGGGCCAGAGCGGGGCGGCCGGTGTGGGCCATCTCGTGGGCCGCGTCGAGGTAGTCGAAGCTGTCGGGCAGGTATCCGGGCATGGAGGTTCCTCCGGTTCGGTCAGGTGAGGTGGGCTGCGATCTGCTCGGCGAGCGGTGCGGGGACGCCGAGGCGGGCGCGGAGGGTCGGTGTGTCGATGGGTGTGCCGGTGCGTTCCTCGTGTGCGGTGGCGATCTTGCGGGCGTGCTCGATCAGAGCGGCCGGAACAGCCGTGGTCGGCGCCGGGAGCTCCGGTGCAGTCGGTGCGGAGGGGTCGGGCGTGGGCTCTGCGATCTCGGGGCCGGTCGGCTGCTCGGCGGCCGGCTCGGCTGGGGGTTCGTGTGTGGTGTGGGCGAGGAGGGTGCCGCCGAGGAAGGCCAGCGCGGGCCACCCGGCGACGAGGATGCGCAGCCAGTCGGGAACGTCGCCCAGGTCCAGGAGTCCGGCGGTGGCGATGTTGGCGCCGAGGGAGGCGGCGAGGGCGACGAGGAACCAGCACCAGCCCGCAGCCCGGTCACGACCCGAGCGCAGCCGACGCCAGGCAGCGACCAACAGCAGATCGACCGAGACCGGGTATGCCCAGGCTTTCCATCCGTCCTGACCCGCAGCCGAGGCCAGGTCATGCAGGTGGGCGAAGGACAGCGCAGCAGCGATGACCGCTTGCACGAGCACGGCGTCAACCCGGGCGAGGTGGGGGCGCATGGATGGCACCTCCTTTCTGTTTTCGGCATGGGAGGGGTAGGGACTTGGCGCGAGATGGACGCGCCGGCCGAATCGGAGAGCGGAAGGTCAGGCGCTAAGCCGTGTCTGACAAAGGGTCTTGGGTGGGTTCGCGGAGCCAGAGGATGAGTGCGGCGAGGTGGACTCCGGCCTTGTAGCGGGCGGCGAGTTTGTCGAAGCGTGTGGCGATCGCGCGG
>NZ_QOIN01000053.1 GCF_003323715.1 Streptomyces diacarni | reverse complement strand
CCCCGCAGCGAAGCGGGCAGCAGCGGTCGGACGAACTCCCACTCGGCATCGGACAGCTCATGGCGACGTATCACCCGACCATGATCCACTACCCAAGATCCATTGAAGACACCCCCTAGGCGACCCGTACCCCTTCGCGCCAGACCTCGGACACCAGGGGGACGCCCGGCCGGTAGGAGAGGTGGACGTGGGAGGGGGCGTCCAGGAGGGCCACATCCGCCCGGCAGCCCGGCGTGAGGCGGCCGACGTCCGTGCGGCGCAGCGCCCGCGCGCCGCCGGCCGTCGCCGACCAGAGGGCCTCGTCGGGCGTCATGTTCATCTCCCGTACGGCGATGGCGAGGCAGAACGGCATCGACGAGGTGTAGGAGGAACCCGGGTTGCAGTCGGTCGACAGCGCCACCGTGACGCCCGCGTCGAGGAGGCGGCGGGCGTCCGGGTAGACCGCGCGGGTGGAGAACTCGCAGCCGGGCAGCAGCGTGGCGACGGTGCTGCCGTGGGCGAGCGCGTCGACGTCCTCGTCCGTGAGGTGGGTGCAGTGGTCCGCCGAGGCGGCGTCCAGTTCGACGGCGAGCCGGACGCCGGGCCCGTAGGAGAGCTGGTTGGCGTGCACGCGCGGGATGAGGCCCGCCTCCCTGCCCGCGGTGAGGATCGTGCGGCACTGCTCCTCGTCGAAGGCGCCCTCCTCGCAGAACACGTCCACCCAACGGGCGTGCGGGGCGCACGCGCGGAGCATCGGTCCTGCCACCAGTGCCGTGTAGGCGTCCGGGTCGTGCGCGTACTCGGGCGGCACGACGTGGGCCCCGAGATAGGTGACCTCGTCCACGCCCGAGAGGGCCGCCACCCGCAGGGCGCGGGCCTCGTGTTCGGGGCTGAGCCCGTAGCCGGACTTCGTCTCGAGCGTGGTCGTGCCCTGGGCGTACATCTCCCGCAGGTGCGCGTCCAGGGTCGCCGCCAGCGCCTCGTCGCTCGCCTCGCGGGTCGCCTGGACGGTGGTGCGGATGCCGCCCGCCGTGTAGGGGCGGCCCGACATGCGGGCGTTGAACTCCTGGGTGCGGTCGCCCGCGTACAGGAGGTGGGAGTGGCTGTCGACGAAACCGGGGATGGCGGCCCTGCCGCCCGCGTCGTGGGCCTTGTCGGCGGGCGGGGCCTTCTCTGTGGGGCCCACCCACGCCACCTGGCCGTCCTCGACGACGAGGGCGGCGTTCTCGATGAGGCCCAGGGGGCTCCCGTCGCCCTGGGCGGGGTCGTTGGTGACCAGAGCGGCGATGTTGGTCAGGGCGGTTGTCTGGGGCATGGGGTTCCTTGGCGGTGCTGCGGTGTCAGGGCGGGGCCGGTGGCCCGGAGCTGCGGGTGACGGGCGGTCAGGGACGGAGGGCGCCGATCGCCTCGGTCAGCGCGTGGGGGACGGAGTCCACCAGCGTGTGGGCGCCGTCCCGCACCACGTGGCGGCCTGCGACCACGGTGTGCCGGACGTCGGCGGCCGTGGCGGCGAACACGGCCGTCTCCGCGGCGAGGCGGGCGACGGGGCCCGCGGTGCGTACGGAGTCGAGGGCGACGGTGGTGAAGTCGGCGAGGGCGCCGGTCTCCAGCCGGCTCGCCTCGGGCCAGCCGAGTGCGATCTGTCCGCCCTCGGTGGCGGCGCGCAGCAGCTGCCCCGCGGTCCAGTGGCCGCGGGTGCGGCTGGCGAGGCGCTCGTCGAGCTCCATGGCGCGAGCCTCCTCGAACAGGTCGATGACGGCGTGGCTGTCGCTGCCCAGCGACAGGGTGGCTCCGGCACCGTCGAGCGCGAGGGCCGGGCCGATGCCGTCGGCCAGGTCGCGTTCGGTGGTGGGGCACATGCACACGCCCGTACCCGTCCGCCCCACCTGGCGGATGTCGCCGTCCGTCATATGAGTGGCGTGGACGGCGACGGTGCGCGGGGAGAGGACGCCGTGTTCGGCGAGCAGGGCGGTCGGCGTCATGCCGTGCACGCGCTCGCACGCCTCGTTCTCGCCGGTCTGTTCGGACAGGTGGACGTGCAGGGGGGCACCGCGCTCCTCGGCCCACTGCGCGACGGTGCGCAGCTGCCGCGCGGGCACCGCTCGCACGGAGTGCACGGCGGCGCCCACCCGTGCGTGTCCGCCTTCGGGCCTGAAGGCGGTGGCGCGCTCGGCCCAGGCCTCGGCGGTGCCGTCGCTGAAGCGCAGCTGCTGCCGGTTCGGCGGCTCGCCGCGGCCCTTGGGGCCGATGCCGGAGGCGAGGTAGGCGGTGTCCAGCAGGGTGATGCGGATGCCGGCGTCGGCGGCGGCGGCCACCAGCGCGTGGCTCATCGCGTTGGGGTCGTCGTAGCGCGCGCCGCCGGGCGCGTGGTGCAGGTAGTGGAACTCGCCCACGCAGGTGATGCCCGCCAGCGCCATCTCGGCGTACACCGCGCGGGCCAGCGTGTAGTAGCTGTCGGGGGTGAGCCGGGAGGCCGTCTGGTACATGGCGTCCCGCCATGTCCAGAAGGTTCCCGAGCCGACCTGGACGGTGGAGCGCAGGGCGCGGTGGAACGCGTGCGAGTGCGCGTTCGCCAGGCCCGGCAGGGTGAGTCCGCGCAGCACGGTGGCGCCGGGCGGCGGCGCCTCGACGTCCCTGCGGACGGCGCCGAGCCGCCCCTGTGCGGTCACCTCCAGGGCGACGTGCGGCTCGGCGGTGCCGTTGAGCCAGGCGAGCTCGCACCAGTAGACCTTCTCGGCGGGCGCCGCGCCGGGTTCCGGTGCGGCGCCGTCGCCCGTCGGGTTGTTTCGCGTGGTCGTCACACCAGGCCTTCCAGTACGTCGGCGAGCGCGGTGACGCCCGCCGCACAGTCGTCCTCCTCGGCGGACTCGGCGGGTGCGTGCGAGACGCCGGTCGGGTTGCGGACGTACAGCATCGCCGTGGGCACCGAAGCGGACAAAATACCCGCGTCGTGTCCTGCCCCCGTGGGCAGCACAGGAATGGTCTCCCCCAGCAGCGCGGCCATCCGATCGCGCAGCGCGTGGTCGAACTCGACCAGCGGTGTCGCCGACTCGCGCGTCACCCGTACGTCCACGCCGTCGCGGCCCCCGCGTTCGCCGGCCGCGCGTTCGATCTCGGCGACGACGGACGCCAGCGTCTCCTCGTCCGGAGCACGCGAGTCCAGCCAGCCCCTGACCAGGGAGGGGACGGCGTTGACGCCGTTCGGTTCGACCGCCACCTTCCCGAAGGTGGCCAGCGCGCCGGCCAGCCGCGCCTTCTTGCGGGCGGCGAGCACCGTGTTGGCGTAGGTGAGCATGGGGTCGCGGCGGTCCTCCAGGCGGGTGGTGCCCGCGTGGTTGGCCTCGCCGTGGAAGTCGAACCGCCAGCGGCCGTGCGGCCAGATCGCCGACGCGACAGCGATCGGGTGGTCGGTCTCCGCCAGCGCGCGGCCCTGTTCGATGTGCAGTTCGACGAACGCGCCGATGCGGGCGAGCCGCTCGGGGTCGGGGCCGAGCGCGGCGGGGTCGTGCCCCGCCGCCTCCATCGCCCTGGGCAGGGTGATCCCCTCCGCGTCGCGGAGGGCGTGGGCGCCCTCCGCGGTGAGGGACCCGGTCATCAGCCGGGAGCCCACGCAGGCCAGGCCGAAGCGGGCGCCCTCCTCGTCGCAGAAGTTGACGATCGCGAAGGGGCGCGTGAAGGCGGTGCCCCGGCTCCGCAGTTCGTCGTAGGCGGCGAAGGCGGCGAGGACGCCCAGCGGTCCGTCGAAGGCGCCGCCGTCCGGGACCGAGTCGAGGTGCGAGCCGGTCACGACGGCGTCGGCGGCGTTCTTGTCGCCCGACCACGCCCACTGGTTGCCGTTGCCGTCCACCTCGTAGGCGAGGCCCCTGGAGACGGCCTGGTCCCGGAACCACTGGCGGCACTCCTGGTCGGGTCCCGTCCAGGCGAAGCGGCGGTACCCGCCCGAGCCCGCCCTGCCGAGGGGCAGCAGCTCCTTCCACATCTGCTGGAAGGAGGGCCGCGGTCCCGGCGGGGCCGTGGCTCCCGCGGCGGAGGAGGCGGGGTCCATCAGGCGTCCCCCTCGCGCATCGGGACGCGGACCCCGCGCTCGGCGGCGACCGCCTCGGCCTCGGGGTACCCCGCGTCGACGTGGCGGATCACTCCGGTGCCGGGGTCGTTGGTCAGGACCCGGCGCAGCTTCTCGCCCGCGAGGGCGGTGCCGTCGGCGACCGTGACCTGCCCCGCGTGCAGGGAGCGGCCCATGCCGACACCGCCGCCGTGGTGGAGGGAGACCCAGGAGGCGCCGGAGGCGACGTTGAGCATGGCGTTGAGCATCGGCCAGTCGGCGATGGCGTCGGAGCCGTCGCGCATGGCCTCGGTCTCCCGGTAGGGGGAGGCGACGGAGCCGCAGTCGAGGTGGTCGCGGCCCAGGGCGAGGGGGGCCTGGAGCTGCCCTGAGGCGACCATGTCGTTGAAGCGTTCACCGGCGGCGGCGCGCTCGCCGTAGCCGAGCCAGCAGATGCGCGCCGGCAGGCCCTGGTAGTGGACGCGTTCGCCGGCCAGGCGCAGCCAGCGGGCCAGCGACTCGTTCTCGGGGAAGAGGTCGAGCAGCGCACGGTCGGTGGCGGCGATGTCGGCGGGGTCGCCGGACAGGGCCGCCCAGCGGAAGGGGCCCTTGCCTTCGCAGAAGAGGGGGCGGATGTAGGCGGGGACGAAGCCGGGGAAGTCGAACGCGCGGGTGTATCCGGCCAGCTGTGCCTCGCCGCGGATCGAGTTGCCGTAGTCGAAGACCTCGGCTCCGGCGTCCTGGAAGCCGACCATGGCCTCGACGTGGGCCGCCATGGACTCGCGCGCCCTGCGGGTGAAGTCGGCGGGCTTCTCGGCGGCGTAGGTGGCCATGTCGGTGAAGTCGACGCCGGTCGGCAGGTAGGAGAGCGGGTCGTGGGCGGAGGTCTGGTCGGTGACGATGTCGATGGGGGCGCCGTCGGCGAGCAGTTGCGGCAGCACCTCGGCGGCGTTGCCGAGCAGGCCGATGGACAGCGGGCGGCGGGCGTCGCGGGCCTCGACGGCGAGGCGGAGCGCCTCGGCGATGCTGTCGGCTCGGACGTCGCAGTAGCCGTGTTCGATGCGGCGTTCGATGCGGGAGGGGTCGCACTCGATCACGAGGGCGACACCGCCGTTCATGGTGACGGCGAGCGGCTGGGCGCCGCCCATCCCGCCGAGCCCCGCGGTCAGCGTGATCGTCCCCGCCAGCGAGCCGCCGAACCGCTTCTCGGCGACGGCCGCGAACGTCTCGTAGGTGCCCTGGAGGATGCCCTGGGTTCCGATGTAGATCCAGGACCCCGCGGTCATCTGGCCGTACATGGTCAGGCCGAGCTGTTCCAGGCGGCGGAACTCCTCCCAGTTGGCCCAGTCGCCGACCAGGTTGGAGTTGGCGATCAGTACGCGCGGCGCCCACTCGTGGGTGGTCATCACGCCGACGGGGCGTCCCGACTGGACGAGCATCGTCTCGTCGCCGCGCAGGGTGTGCAGGGTGCGGACGATGGCGTCGTAGGAGGCCCAGTCCCGGGCGGCCTTGCCCGTGCCGCCGTAGACGACGAGCTTGTCGGGGTGCTCGGCGACCTCGGGGTCGAGGTTGTTCTGCAGCATCCGCAGTGCGGCCTCCTGCTGCCATCCGAGCGTGCTCAGCTCGCTGCCGCGCGACGCCCTGACCGGGCGTGGTCCTGCGGTGCTGGTCATGTGGCCCTGCCTCCTCGACTCCAGCCGAATCAGATCTATTCACTAACCATACGCAGTGAATAGATCTAGTCAACGGGTGGTCGGGTACGAACCCCGCCGGCGGACCGGACACGGCGGCCCCGGGCCCCCGCCGGAGACCCCGCCGCACACCCCGCGCCACCCGGTCGCGGTGAACCAGCGGTGGGACAGCCGGAGGGACACGCGGCGGGTAGGACCGCTCAGGACGCCGCCCGGCGCGGGAGCGGCCTACCGTCGTCGAAGAGCGCCCCGGCGGTCGCATACGGAGGCCACGCTCCGGGTACGGCACGTCAGCGCGCTCCGCACCAACCGCACCACCCGCCTCCCTGGCCCCACGCTCACCCCCACGCAGCCCCGGAGAACGACATGTCGCAGATCCTTTTCGTGCTGACCGGCGCTCAGCACTGGACCCTCGCCGACGGCACCCAGCACCCCACCGGCTTCTGGGCCGACGAGGCGGTCGCCCCCTACGAGGCCTTCAAGATGTCGGGCCACCAGGTCGTCGTCGCCACCCCCGGCGGAGTGGTCCCCAGCGTCGACCAGACCAGCCTGTCCGCCGACGCGAACGGCGGACAGGACAACGCCGACCGGGTGGCCGCGGGCCTCGAGGCCTTCACCGAACTGGGACAGCCGCTGAGCATCGAGGACGTACGGATCGACAGCGGAGGCGGCCCGGCCGGCTTCGACGCCGTCTTCTACCCGGGCGGCCACGGCCCCATGGAGGACCTGGCCACCGACAGCGACTCCGGCACGCTGCTGGTGCGCACCCTGGCGTCGGGCCGGCCGCTGGGCGTGGTCTGCCACGGCCCCGCCGCGCTGCTGGCCGCCCACACGCAGGAGGGCGCCAGCGCGGTGTACGGCTACCGGCTGACCGGCTTCAGCAACGCCGAGGAGCAGCAGGCGGGCTTCGCGAACAAGGCGAAGTGGCTGCTCCAGGACCGGCTGGTCGAGGAGGGCGCCCACTTCGACGAGGGTGAGCCGTGGGCGCCGCACGTGGTGGTGGACCGCAACCTGGTCAGCGGCCAGAACCCCGCCTCCGCAGGCCCCGTGGCGGCGGAGGTCATCAAGATGCTGGGCTGAGCACTCGCCGTCCGGCCGCCCGGACGGCACCGGAGAGACAGGACCTCTCTCCGCACCAGGAGCCCAGAACCGGCGGGAGCGCACACCCTTTACACCGTCGCACCCCTCTCGGGCGCTCTCGTCGGATGTCCGAGAGGGGAAGGGCCTGTGATGCCTGTGCTCAACCGGTCAGGAGGGCGGGTGCTGCGCGGGGTGCGCGCGGGCGCGGCGCCTCACCCTGGCGCCGTAGCGTCCTGGCCGCGGCCGTGCCAGTCGACGCACATGAGGACGGCGTCGTCCTGGAGCGGCGCCTCGCCCCGGTAGGCGGCGAGTTCGCGCAGCAGGGCGACGGGCACCTGGGCCGCGGGCAGGAGCCTGTGGGCGGCCAGGGCGCGGGCCAGGGAACGGTCGCCGTACTTCTCGCCCCCGCGCCCCGGGGTGTCGTAGACGCCGTCGCTGCCGAACAGCAGCCGGTCACCGGGCAGCGCCGTGAAGTGCTCCTCGGTGTAGACGGTGTCCTCGAACATGCCGAGTGGCAGCTGGCTGTCGAAGGAGAGGGTGTCCACCGTGCGGCCACCGCGCAGCCGCCAGGTGCGCGGCGAGCCCGCGTCCACCACCTCGACGGCTCCGGTGGCCAGATCCAGGCGCAGCAGGAGCACCGAGACGTAGGCGGAGCCCTGGTACTGCGCGTAGACGGCCTGGTCCGCGAGCGTCGCCTGCCCCGCCAGGTCCAGTCCGGCGCGGCGCGCGTTGCGCAGCGCGTTGGTGGCGAGGTTGGTCAGCAGCGCGGCCTCCATCCCCTCGCCCATGCCGTTGGTGATGCTGAGCGTCAGATAGCGCTCGGAGGCCTCCCAGTCGAACCCGTCACCGAAGATCGCGTACGCCGGCTCCAGGTGGGCGCCGACCTCGAACTCCGGGCGTACGCAGGCGCGGCCGGGCAGCAGCTGCCACTGCATCTCCGCCGCGAGCGTGAGCCGGGTGGCGCGGCGGGCCAGCAGGAACAGGTCGGTGTCCCGCCCGGCGACGAGGACCTCGTGCCCGAGGACCTCGCACAGCTCGCGCAGCTCGGGCAGCAGCTCGCGCGTGTCCCGCGAGCCGGGCAACCCCACCGACAGCGTGCCGAGCCGGTCGCCACGCGCCGTCAGGGGGAGGTGGACGACGACTGCGTCACCTGTCTGACTGGTGACGTACGGCTCCTGGGCGCCGAAGGCACGCCCCTGCGGGCTGTCGTACACGGACACCGCGTCCTCGTCGGCCGGATGCCCGTGCACTCGGCGGAGCGACGTCATGCCGTAGTCGACCATGCGGAGCTCGACGAGCCCCGCGCCGTACCCGGCCCGCAGCTCGTCGGCGAGGACGTCGGCGAGGTCCTGCGGGGGCGCGGTGCGCAGCCTCTGCTGGACAGCGGCGAATCGGTCCACGACGGTCCTGATCTGTGCGGGGCTGCCCAGGATCCCGTCCGGGACCACGACGGCTCAGCCGAACTTCCGTGCCACGTTCCGTGAGGCCGTCACGGTATCGCAGTCATGTGCCCGGCAGCCCGGCCGTCCGCTCCGGCGTCGTGCCGCCCCGCGGCGCCCGCCACCCGTACGGCAGCCACCCGTACGGCAGCCACCCGATCGGACAGCCACCCGTACGGGCGGCCTCGCAGAAGAGTGCGGCGCCTTCCGCGATGAGTTTTCCGCCTCCCTCCGGTCCCTCTTTCCGGCACCGGTGCACTGGGCCCGGCGACCTGAAGTGCGGGAGGCGGCACGCCATGAGCGAGACGACGGAACCGGGCAGCCCCCGGGTGGGCGGGATCGTGCTGGGCAGCACCGACCCGAGGAGGCTGTGGGAGTGGTACCGGGACGTGTTCGCCCCCGGCCTGACGTGGGACGGCGCCGAGGACGGGGGCCCTGTACGGCATCTGCGGCTGGGCGGCACGTACGTCGTTTTCGAGGCCCGTGACGACGTGGGCCGCAAGTCCGTCGAACCGGGCCGCGTACTGGTCAACGTCGAGGTCACCGGCATCCGTGACATGGAGAGGCGGCTCAACGCGCAGCTCAACCCGCGCTGGATCCGCCCGATCGAGACGGTCGACGAGCACATGCTGCTGGGCACACTGGAAGACCCGGACGGCAACTACGTCCAGCTCTGCGACACCACCGACGACGGCACGCCCGCCTGAGCACCGCCGTGTTCCGCCAGGAGGAGGACAACGGATCCGGCACCGAGGACGCGCGCCTCGGGGACACCGCCGAACAGGCAACCGAACTGCTGCGCCGCGCGGTCGGGTACGCGCTGGGGGCCGCCCAGTGCGTCACCCCCGCGCTGCTCGGGCGCCCCACCCCCTGCGCCGCATGGAATCTGGGCGCCCTGCTGTCCCATGTGGACGACTCGCTGGCAGCACTGCACGAAGGCATCACCGAGGGCGCCGTCGCACTCCACCCGCACGACCATGAGCCGGGCCCGGCAGCGGTCGCGGCCCCGCGCCCGGGCCCGGACCCCGCGGCCGCCTTCCGGCGGCGCGCGGCGCGCCTGCTGGGCGCCTGGGCCGGCGCCCGCCCCGGCGTCCGCATCGTCGCGGTGGCCGACGCGCCCTTGACGGCGACGGCACTCGCCCTGACCGGCGCGGTCGAACTCGCCGTGCACGGCTGGGACATCGCCTGGTCCACCGGGCACCCCGAGCGTGCCGTGCCAGGGCCCCTGGCGGCCCGCCTGCTGCCGGTGGCCCGCCACCTGGTCCCGCACGACGGCACCCGGCATCCCCTGTTCGGGCCCCGCCTGCCCCTGCCCGACGACGCGCCGAGCGCCGACCGGCTGCTGGCCTTCCTGGGCCGGGCACCGCTCGCGCGCGCCCCCGCACCGGTTCCCGGCCGCGGGTAGCCGAGCGGGTCAGGGCAGGTGGACGCACTCCGTCGGGCTGCCACCCTGGCGGCCCCTTTGCGCTCACTCCGCGAACAGGCCCCGTTCGCTCGCCCGCGCGTCGAACTCCTCCAGACGGGCCTGTGCCTCGGGCAGACCGTCGCACATCGCTTCGAGCAGGACGCGGCCCAACAGCATGGGGGCGCAGGCCGTGTCGAAGGCGAGGCCGGTGCCGACGGCCGCGGGCAGCAGCAGGTCGCCGGGGCGGGCGACGGGCGCGAAGGCGCTGTCCGCGACGGTGATCACGGCCAGCCCCGCCTCCCTGGCCCGCTCCAGCGCCTCGACCGTCTCGCGTGGATGGCGGGGCAGCGCGAAGCACATCAGCACGCTCGCGCCCGCGCGCACGCAGCCGTCGATCCGGTCGACGAGCATCGAGCCGCCCTCGGTGAGCAGCCGCACCTCGGGGTGGACCTTGGCGGCGAAGTAGGCGAAGCCGCCGGCCTGGGCCGCCGCGGCCCGCAGTCCGAGGACGGGCAGCGGGCGGGAGGCGGCCAGCAGCCTGCCCGCGCGTTCGACGGGCGCCGGGTCCTCCAGCAGCGCGGCCAGGTGCCGCAGGTTCTCGATCTCGGCGTGGACCGCCTGCTGGTACTCGTTGAGCCCGCCGGGATCCTCGCCTGCCGCGGTGGGCTCCGTCCCCTCCTGCGGTTCGCTCTCGCGCAGGTGGCGGCGGAGTGCCGGGTAGCCGTCGAAGCCGAGCGCCACGGCGAACCGGGTGACGGACGGCTGGCTGACCCCGGCCAGTTCGGCCAGCTCGACGCTGGAGAGGAAAGGCGCGTCCCCCGCCCTGCGGACCATGCAGTGGGCGATGCGGCGCTGGGTCGGGGTCAGCCGGTGTCCGTCGAACAGTTTCAGCAACCGCGCGCTCGCGCCGCCCATCCCACACCTCGCATTCAGCCCGCTCCTCCCGTGCATAATCCTATGCAGCCAGCGGGCGCCGCGGCAAGACGGCCACCGGAGGGTCGGGAGGCGGGGGTCAGAGGCGGGGCCGGGAGCCCGGGGGACGGGGACCGGGGGACGGAGGGCGGGGAGGGTGTCAGCCCTGTCCGTCCGCGAACCACCGCGCCAGCTCGGGAGCGAGACGGGAGACCGTCACCGGCGTGCCCCCGTCCCGCAGCGACTCGGTGGCAGCGACCCCGGCCGCCACGGCCTCACGCGCCGCGACGGGGCTGGTGTCGGTGGCGCCGCCCTCGCTCACGAACCGCAGGAACTCCGCCACCAGCAGCGGATCGGAGCCGCCGTGCCCGCCCTCCTCGTCACCGCGGGAGGGCATGGGGACCACGAGATCGGCCTCGGCGCGGTAGCCCTCCCGGCTGCGCCGGTTCCACACCCGCACCTCGGCGCTCTCCCCGTGGTCGCCGAAGTTCTCCAGCCGGCCCTCGGTGCCGATGACGGTGTAGTTGCGCCAGTAGTCGGGCGTGTAGTGGCACTGCTGGTAGCTGGCGTGGACGCCGCCCTGGAGCCGCATCACCACCATCGACAGGTCCTCCACGTCCACGACCGGGTTGAGCCCCGTGTTCGCCAGCGGCGGCCAGTTGTTCTCCGGGTCGTACCAGTCGGGCATCACCGTGCCCGGTGCCTGGCCCGAGCGGTCGGCGATGTCGCCGTAGAGCGTCAGGCCGCCCAGCGCCGTGACCCGCTCGGTGTAGGCGCCGGCCAGCCAGTGGATGACGTCCAGGTCGTGCGCGCCCTTCTGGAGGAGCAGGCCCGTGGTGTTGCGGCGGTCGGCGTGCCAGTCCTTGAAGTAGAAGTCGCCGCCGTGCCCCACGAAGTGACGGCACCAGACGGCCTTGACCTCGCCGATCTCGCCCCGCTGGATCAGCTCGCGCATGGTGCGCACCACGGGCATGTGCCGCATGTTGTGGCCCACGTACAGCCGGGCGCCGCCTTCCCTGGCCGCCTCCAGCACCCGGTCGCAGCCCTCGGTGGTGATGGCCAGCGGCTTCTCCACGAAGACGGCGACACCCGCCCGCAGCAGCTCGGTCGCGAGCTGCTCGTGCGTGTGGTCGGGGGTGATGACGAAGACCGCGTCCAGCTCCTCGGCCTCCAGCAGCTCGCGGTGGCCGCCGTAGAGCCGTACGTCGTCGCCGAACCACTCGCGGGCCCGCGGGAACATCGCCGGAGCCGTGTCGACGGCGGCCACCACGCGGGAGCCCTCGCCGGGGCGGTGTGCCTGACGGGCGAGGGTGGCGCGCAGCCCGAGCCCGATGACGGCCAGGCGCAGGTCCCGGGTGCGGGGCCGCTCGGCGCCTCCGGGCGCCGGGGCGAGGGTGGTGTCGCTCATGTGGTCTCCAGCCATTGCGGTCACGTCGTTGTCAGCCGTTCCGGTCACGTCATATCCAGCTGTTCCGGTCACGTGGTGGTCAGCCCTTCATGCCGGAGAAGGCGATGCCCTGGATGAAGTGCCGCTGCATCGCCACGAAGACGACGATCACCGGCAGTGTGGCCAGGACGGAGCCGGCCATCAGCACCGGGTACTCCGTCAGGTGCGCGCCCTGGAGGGTGGCGAGACCGGCCGACAGCGGCATCTGGGACGGGTCGGTGTTGACGACCAGCGGCCACATCAGATCGTTCCACGACCACAGGAAGGTGAGGATGCCCAGGGCCAGCAGCCCGGGGCGGGCCAGCGGCAGGGCGATCCGCCAGAAGACGGTGAACGGGTTGGCCCCGTCCAGCCTCGCCGCCTCCTCCAGCTCGGTGGGCAGCCCGAGGAAGAACTGGCGCAGCAGGAATGTACCGAAGGCGCTGAACATGCCGGGGACCACCAGCGCCTGCAGGGAGTTGAGCCAGCCGAGGTCCTGCATGATCTGGTACTGCGGCAGCAGGAACAGCTGGCTGGGCACCATCAGCACCGCCAGGAACCCCAGGAAGAGCGCTCCGCGCCCGGGGAAGGCGATGCGCGCGAACGCGTACGCCGCCATCGAGCACAGCAGCAGCTGCGCGACGGTGCGCAGCAGCGTCATCAGCACGGTGTTCAGCAGCTGGTCGGTGAACGGTATCGAGGAGAAGACCGTCGCGTAGTTCGACCAGTCCCAGTGCTCCGGCAGGAACGTCGGCGGCACCCTGGTCGACTCGCCGAACGACTTGAAGGAGGTCAGCACCTGCCACAGCAGCGGGAAGACCGTCACGACCGCGCCCAGGGACAGCAGCACGTGCGCCGGCCACAGCCGCCCCTCGCGGTTCCTGCGGGCCGCGCGGCGGGCCGCGGCGGGCGGTCGGCCGCCCTCGGGGCGCGTGCGGCGCGGGGCTGCCACGCTCGTCTCAGTCATAGTGGACCCACCTCTTCTGCAACCGGAACTGGAGGGCGGTCAGCGCCATGATCAGGACGAACAGCACACAGACGATGGCTGCTCCGTACGCGCGCTGGTTGTCGTAGAAGGACTTCTGGAAGAACAGCATCACGATGGTCTGGCCCTCGCTGTAGGCCGGGTTCGTGACGCCGACGGACGTGTTGGCGCCCAGGATCATGTAGATCAGGTCGAACACCTGGAGCGACTGGATCACCGACAGCACGGTGGTGAAGAACAGCGTCGGACTCAGCAGCGGCAGGGTGACGGAGAAGAACTGGCGCACGCGCCCCGCCCCGTCCAGGGAGGCGGCCTCGTAGTAGTCCTGCGGGATGCCCTGCAACCCCGCCAGCAGCAGGATCATGTTGTATCCGACGGTCATCCACACGCCGACGGCGGCGACGGCGAAGCGCACCACGCCCGGGTCGGAGACCCAGTAGGTGCCGTCGACGCCGATCGCGTCGAGCGCCTGGTTGAGGATGCCGACGTCGCCGTTGTAGAGCCAGCGCCACACCACCGCGACAGCGGCCGGCATCGTGACGACCGGCAGGAAGTACAGCGTCCGGTAGAACCCGGTGCCGCGCATGCCCTTCAGGTTCAGCAGCACGGCCAGCACCATCGAGACGGGGATGCCCAGCAGCACCAGCACCGTGTAGATCAGGCTGTTGCCCAGCGACTGCCACACCTCGGGGTCGTGCAGCATCGTGCGGTAGTTCTCCAGCCCGATCCACGAGGTGCCGCCGAAGGGGCCCCACTCGGTGAAGCTGAAGTACAGGGTCTGCAGCACGGGCCACAGGTAGAACACCGCCAGACCGAGACCCGCGGGGGCGATCAGCGCGTAGCCCCACCACTTGTCGCGGTGCAGGAAACGGCGCTCCCTCTTGCGCAGCGCACGCTGGCTGGACGCGGAGCGGGCAGCCCCCTCGGACGGAGGCGGCGACGCCGGCTTCGCCGCCGCGGTGGCCTCGACGTCGACGCTCATGCCTTCCCCTCCTGGGCGAGCAACTGGTTCATCGCCTTGGTGAGGGAACGCGACACGTCGGCCAGGCTCTCGTCCCCGCTCCACGCCCGGGACAGCAGCTGCAGCTCCTTGTGCGACCAGGCGGCGGTGTTGGTGGAGATCGGATACGGCACCGCGTAGTCCACGGCGTCCAGGTGGACCTTCAGGTCGAACTTCGGCATGGAGTCGACCCACGGCTGCTGGGTGCCGTTCCGTGCGGGGATGGCCGTGCCCTTGGCCTGGAGGAGCGCACCGCGCCTGGAGGAGAGGAAGCGCACGAAGTCCCGGGCGAGCTTCGGGTGCGGCGTCCTGGCATAGACGACGTTGGCCAGGCCGTGGATGACGCTGGCCCGGCGCTTGCCGCGCGGCAGCGGGGCCACGTCCACCTTGCCGCGCAGCGCCGGGTCGGCCCAGAAGACGGCCGCGTTGTACGAGCACTCGTACGTCATGGCGAGCTTGCCCGCCTGGAACATCTGCGTGGCGTCGGTGTCGGTGAGCTGCTGGAGGGTGGGCGAGGCGCGGTAGCGGTGGATCATGTCGATCCACAGCTGGAGCCCGTCGAGTGTCTGCGGGTCCGCGTACCCGGACTCGGTGCGGTCCTTCGAGAGCACCCAGCCGCCGGCCTGCGGTATGGAGTTGTAGTAGTTCTCCTGGGCGCGCACCGGGGCGCCCACGCCGTAGACCCCGCGGCGCCTGTCCGTCAGCCGCTGGGCGCTGGTGATCAGGTCCTGCCACGTCCACGAGTCGTCCGGGTGGTCCACGCCCGCCCGGTCGAACAGCTCCTTGTTGAACCAGAGCGCGACCGTGTCGAAGTCCTTCGGCGCCCCGTACTGGGTGCCCTTCCAGCGGTAGAGCTTCGCCAGGTCGGGCGGGAAGTCGGCCGGGTCGAGGATCGCCTCGGGGCCCTCCGTCTCCAGCGGGAGCAGCTGCCCGTTGTCGGCGTACAGGCCGAAGTTGGGCCCGTTCATCCAGAACACGTCCGGTGCCGAGCCGCCCGAGCAGGCCGTGCGCAGCTTCGTCCAGTACGTGGCGTTCGGGGTGAGCTGCACGTCCACGCTCACGCCCGGTCTGGTCCGCTCGAACTCCCTTGCGGCCTTCTCCATGGCCGGCATCTGGTACACGTCCCAGACGCCGTAGGTGATCCGACCGCGTTCGGCGCCGCCCTTGGACGAGGCGGTGGTCGGTTTCGGGGGACTGCCGCAGCCTGCCGCGAACGCCGTCGTACCGAACGTCGTCGCGGCGGCAGCGAAGAGAGAACGTCTGCGCACGCCGGAGGGCCTTCCTGGGAGCCTGATGCCCGGAAAGTTATGTGCTCGAAGATGACGCGTCAAGACTCGTTTCGATCAACTTAATGCAATGTGGTGCAGCCGGGTCCCGCCGCGGAGGGGTGCTAGCACCACTCCACTCCACCCCGCGCGCCCGTACCGTGACAGGCATGAGCACACCCGATCCCGAGCTGAAGAAGGAACTCGACGCCACCCTGCACACCCGCAGGGAGCTGGGGCCCGAGTACGAGGGCGAGCTGATCGACGCCTTCCTGGAGAAGGTGGAGCAACGGCTCGACAACGTCGTCGACAAGCGGATGCGCCGGCAGCTGGCGGAACAGCAGATGGTGGCCGCGCGCGGCGCCGCGTCGGGCAGGGCCCACCAGGGATCGCCGGTCTTCTCCGACGGCCTCGGCGCCCGGCTCGGCCTGGCGGTCGCCTCCCTGGTGCTGGCGATCCCCCTCTCGGCGATCGCCGTCGTCAACGCCGGCATGACAGGCCTGTTCACCTGCTGGGCCGGCATCGTCGCCGTCAACGCCCTCCAGGCCAGCCGGTCCTGGTTCACCCCCGCACGCCGGGACAAGAACGAGTAGCCACACCTCCGGCTTGAGCGCGTCCGCCGGGAACCGGCCCGCCACGTGCGGAGCCCCACCGGGCGGGCCGGCACGCACGTGTGCCCCTCCCGGGGGGCGGGTCGGCACGAGGAGCCCCACACGGAGGGCCGACACCGCACGTGTGGCCCCCCGCGAAACCCACACGGCACGAGCGGACCCGTCCGGGGGGGCACACGGAATGGCCCGCCCGGGGCCGTCACCGTACGAGCAACCCGCCCGGGGCCCGGCACCGCACGAGTAGTCCCCCCGTCGGGCCCCACGGAGTGGCCCCCCCCGGGGGACGAGAGGCGGCGGCGAGGCGTTCGGGCGCCGGGGAAGACCCGGGCCCGGGGGAGACCTCCCCCGGGCCCCCGTCTCAGCGGGCCAGGTACGCCAACAGGTCCTGCCGGCTGACGACCCCGCTCGGTTTGCCGTCCGCCAGTACCACCGCCGCGTCGGCGCCCTCCAACACGGCCATCAGGTCGGCGACGGCCTCGCCCGCGCCGACGTGCGGCAGCGGCGCGCTCATGTGCTTGTCGAGCGCGTCCCCCAGGGAGGCCCGCTGCGCGAACAGTCCGTCGAGCAACTCCCGTTCGACGACGGATCCGATCACCTCGGCGGCCATCACGTCGGGGTGGCCGGCGCCGCGCTTGACGACGGGCATCTGCGAGACGCCGTACTCGCGCAGCACCTCGATGGCCTCGCCGACGGTCTCCTCCGGGTGCATGTGCACCAGGGAGGGCAGCGGGCCCTCCTTGTACCGCAGGACGTCGCCGACCCGCGCCCCCGCGGTACCGCCCTCCTCCAGGAAGCCGTAGTCGTTCATCCACTCGTCGTTGAAGATCTTGCTGAGGTAGCCGCGCCCGCTGTCGGGCAGCAGGACGACGACCACCGCGTCCTTGGCGTCCGGACCCAGCCGGCGCGCGACCTCCAGCGCACCGACGACCGCCATCCCGCAGGAGCCGCCCACCAGCAGGCCCTCCTCCTTGGCGAGGCGGCGGGTCATCTGGAAGGAGTCCTTGTCGGAGACGCCGATGATCTCGTCGGTGATGTTGCGGTCGTACGCGTCGGGCCAGAAGTCCTCGCCGACGCCTTCGACGAGGTAGGGCCGCCCGCTGCCACCGGAGTAGACCGAGCCCTCGGGGTCGGCGCCCACGATCCGCACCCGGTCGCCGCTTACCTCTTTCAGGTACCGTCCGGTGCCGCTGATGGTGCCGCCTGTGCCGATACCCGCGACGAAGTGGGTGATCCGCCCGTCCGTCTGCTCCCAGAGCTCGGGCCCGGTCGTCTCGTAGTGCGAGCGGGGGTTGTCGGGGTTGCTGTACTGGTCGGGCTTCCAGGCCCCGGGGGTCTCCCGCACCAGCCGGTCGGAGACGTTGTAGTACGAGTCGGGGTGTTCCGGGTCGACGGCCGTGGGGCAGACCACGACCTCGGCCCCGTAGGCACGCAGCACGTTGATCTTGTCGGTGGAGACCTTGTCGGGGCACACGAACAGGCAGCGGTAGCCCTTCTGCTGCGCCACGATGGCCAGACCGACCCCGGTGTTGCCCGAGGTGGGTTCGACGATCACTCCGCCGGGGCGCAGCGCGCCCGACTCCTCGGCCGCCTCGATCATGCGCAGCGCGATCCGGTCCTTCACGGAGCCGCCCGGGTTGAAGTACTCCACCTTGGCCAGGACGGTGGCCTGGATGCCTTCCGTGACACTGGTGAGCTTGAGCAGCGGGGTGTTGCCGACAAGCTCGATCATCGACTCGTGATACTGCACCGTGGTCTCCGCGCGTAGTCGTGGTCGCGGGCCGCGGGTCGCGGGCCCGTGCCGACACCATATGGGGCAACACGCGCACGCAGGGGGCGCGTTGCAGCACGGTCCGGGGCGGGCAACACAGTCTTGAGGGGTACGAGCCCCGGCGCGCGGCGGGACGGTCACCACTTACTGGGCGGCCACCCGGACCAGGGTCCTTCGGGAGGCTTCCCGAACGGGCCTCGGGAACATCGTCCGACGAAGCCGCGCGCCACCCGAGGAACGGCGCGCACGTCCACGCCGCGAACCAGCTGAATCAGTGGAACCAGCGGAACCAGCGGAATCAGACGAAGCAACGGCAACCGAACCAGGTTGACCACAGCAACCGGACGAATCATCAGTACGGCAACGCGGGAGGCGGAAGAGCACAATGCCGATGTCGAAGGCGTCGAGCGCGAGAGTGGCCCGGCGAATCGCGACCGCAGCCGCCTACGGAGGCGGCGGAATCGGCCTGGTCGGCGGGGCGGCGGTCGGGCTGCTGTTCACCGAACTCCAACTGGCGAAACGTCATATCGGCGGCTCGGACGACGAGCCGCCCGAGTCCGACGGTCTGTACGGCGGCGCCTTCGGCAGGCTCTACGCCGGGCGCGAGCTGCGCATGGCCTTCCTCGGCGACTCGACGGCGGCGGGACAGGGCGTGCCCAGGGCACGGCAGACGCCCGGCGCCCTGCTGGCCTCCGCGCTCGCGGCCGTGGCCGAGCGCCCCGTGGAACTGCGCAACGTCGCACTGTCCGGGGCCATGTCCGACGACCTGGAGCGGCAGATCACGCTGCTGCTGAGCGCACGGGAGCCGGCGATGGCACCGGACGTGTGCGTCATCATGATCGGCGCCAACGACGTCACCCACCGGATGTCCCCGGCCCGCTCGGTCCGCTACCTGTCGGACGCGGTGGCGCGGCTGCGGACGGCCGGCTGCGAGGTGGTGGTCGGCACCTGCCCCGACCTGGGCAGTGTCGAGCCCGTCGGGCAGCCGCTGCGCTGGATCGCGCGGCGGCTTTCACGTCAGCTGGCGGCGGCACAGACCATCGCCGTCGTCGAGGAGGGCGGACGGACGGTCTCGCTGGGCGACCTGCTGGGGCCTGAGTTCTCCGCCAACCCGCGCGAGCTGTTCGGCCCGGACAACTACCACCCGTCCGCCGAGGGGTACGCCACCGCCGCCATGGCGGTCCTGCCCACCCTGTGCGCGGCGCTGGGGCTGTGGCCGGACGAGCGCCCCGACAGCCGCCGTCGCGAGGGCGTGCTGCCGGTCGCCCGTGCGGCGGCCGAGGCGGCGGCCGAGGGCGGCACCGAGGTCGCCGGGATGCGGGGCCCCTGGGCGCTGCTCAAGCACCGCCGCCGGCGCAGGCTGCCGCCCGAGCAGGAGACCACCTGGCAGCGCGAGGAGGAACCCGAACGCCACTGAGCGGCCGGCGGCCCGGACGGGAGCGTGCCGGACGAGAGCGTGCCGCCCACTGAGCGGACAGCTCCGGGACGGGATGGGGCGGACAGCTCCGGGACGGGGAGGAGGGGCGCGGCCGAGCGGCGCGCTGCTCGGCGGGAGCTTCTTGACGCCTCCCCGGGGCAAAGCAAACGCTTAGAAGAGGCCCGCATCACACCGTTCAGACCGTGACCGGCACCCTACGGGCGGGTAGCTTCCGCTGCGTACCGCCGATCCGCCGACTCCCCCAGGAGCTCCTGATGCCCGAAGCAGTGATCGTCTCCGCCGCCCGCTCCCCCATCGGCCGCGCCTTCAAGGGCTCCCTCAAGGACGTACGCCCGGACGACCTGACGGCCGAGATCATCAAGGCGGCGCTGGCCAAGGTGCCCGAGCTGGACCCGCGGGACATCGACGACCTGATGCTCGGCTGCGGTCTCCCCGGCGGCGAGCAGGGCCACAACCTCGGCCGCGTCGTCGCGGTGCAGATGGGCATGGACCACCTGCCGGGCTGCACGATCACCCGCTACTGCTCCTCGTCCCTGCAGACGACCCGCATGGCGCTGCACGCGATCAAGGCGGGCGAGGGCGACGTGTTCGTCTCGGCGGGTGTCGAGGCGGTCTCCCGTTCGGTCAAGGGCACCTCGGACGGGATGCCCGACACGCACAACCCGCTCTTCGCCGACGCCGAGGCGCGCACCGCGGCCCGCGCCGAGCAGGGGGGAGAAGGCTGGACCGACCCGCGCGAGAACGAGCAGGTCCCCGACGTCTACATCGCGATGGGCCAGACCGCCGAGAACCTCGCGCGGCACAAGGGCGTCACCCGCCGGGAGATGGACGAGTTCGGCGTCCGCTCCCAGAACCTGGCGGAGAAGGCGATCGCCGACGGCTTCTGGGAGCGGGAGATCACGCCGGTCACCACCCCCGACGGCACGGTCGTCGGCAAGGACGACGGGCCGCGGCCCGGGGTGACCCTGGAGGGCGTCGAGGGCCTCAAGCCCGTCTTCCGCCCGGACGGCCTGGTCACCGCGGGTAACTGCTGCGCGCTCAACGACGGCGCCGCCGCGCTGGTGATCATGTCCGACACCAAGGCCCGCGAGCTGGGGCTGACCCCGCTCGCCCGCATCGTGTCGACCGGCGTCTCGGCGCTCTCCCCCGAGATCATGGGGTACGGCCCGGTCGAGGCCAGCAACCAGGCACTCGCCCGCGCGGGCATGTCGATCGGCGACATCGACCTGGTCGAGATCAACGAGGCCTTCGCCGCGCAGGTCATCCCCTCCTACCAGGACCTCGGCATCGACCTCGACAAGCTCAACGTCAACGGCGGCGCCATCGCCGTCGGTCACCCCTTCGGGATGACCGGCGCCCGCATCACCACCACGCTGCTCAACTCGCTCCAGTGGCACGACAAGCAGTTCGGCCTGGAGACGATGTGCGTGGGCGGCGGTCAGGGCATGGCGATGGTGCTGGAGCGCCTGAGCTGACCTCGGAGCGCGGCGGTCCCCGGTCGCCCACCCGCTGAGACGCCGCCGAGACAAAAGCGCCCCCAGGATGTGATATACACCCTGGGGGCGCCACATTTTCGCAGGTCAGAGCGGTGCGCCGGGGACGGCGCCGGTCTCCCACCTGTCCAGTTCGCCGGGATTTGCACTACGGTCGAAGAGCCTTGGACGACCTCACCGACACCGTGTACCGACACCGCTGTTGTAGGAATTCAGGGTGAACGACCGGGGGGACCGCGTCAGGGGGAACGAACCGGAACCGGGAGTCAAGTCAGTGAGCGCCATATCCCTCATCCTGCTGTGTGCGGCGGCCGTGGCCACCGCATTGGGCGGTGCGGCACTGCACACGGCGCGTGGCCTGCGCCGCCAGCTGACGGCGCTGCGCGCCGAACTGGAGGCGGGGCGGCCCGACGCCACGGGCGCGCCCACCGTGGTCCCGCACGCCCGCACGGCACCGGCTGACGGAGCCCGTGCCGCAGCGGCCGAGGAAGCCCGCGTGGCAGCAGCGGCCACCGACGCCCCCACGGCAGCGGCCGCGGAGGGCGACACGGAGGCGGCAGGTCCCTTCTCCCGGCAGATCCGCGCCGCGGTCGCCGCCGCGCTGGCGGACGAGCGGGAGCGCGAACTCGCCGAGGCGCGTGCCTTCTGGGCCGCCCAGGAGGCACGCGGCGACGCGGGACCGGAGTCCGGCGCCCTGCTGGCGGGGCACGGCACCGAGTACGAGATCGCACCCGGCGACCTCGCCGACGGCTTCACCGACCCGAACCGGTGCACGGACTGCGACCCGGGGGCCACCGACCTCACCGGCCTCGTGGACTTCACGGATTACGCCGACTCCTCCGACTCCGCCGACTCCGCCGACCTCACCGGCCCCGCCGGTCAGCGGCCGGCGCCGCACGGCTCGGAGACCGGTCAGATGTTCATCCCGCGCCAGCCGGGCCCCGAGGACGGGGACATCGACGTGAACGTGACCCCAGCCGACATGGCCGACATGGCCGCCACAGCCTCGTTCGACGCCTGGGACACCTGGGACACGTGGGACACGCATCCGGGCGAGGACGGGGAGGAGCCGGACGGCACCCCCGCCCGCCCCTCGTCCCACGCCCAGGACGTGAGCGCGGAGTCCGACGCGGAATCGCCCGACCTGGCGGCCGCCCGGCGCCGCCATCCGTCCCAGCCCGACTACACCCTCAGCGGCGAGCCGGTCGCCGGGCAGGCGTCGCCGTCCCCCGCACCCACGGTCACCTACCACGAGCGCACCATCGAACGCCTCGCCGGCCTCGCCGAGGCCCGTACGCCGCTGACCGACGTACGCCCGGGTCCGCTCGGCACGCTGGACGTCTACCTCTTCGAGGACGGGACGACCGTATGCCTGTCGCCGGGCCACCGCGCCACGAGCGAGGCGCTGGCCGACGCGGTACGCCGCGGGGAGGCCCCCGTGCTGATGGGCGGCTCCGGCGTCTCCGGCTCCTACACGCTCACCTTCGGCTACCCGGACGGCAGCACGGCCTACCTGCTGGCCGACCGCGTCATCACCCCGCTGTAGACGCGAGGGGCCGCCTACAAGGGCGCTGCCGCCACCGCGCGCAGGGCTTCCGCCAAGGCGGGCTCGGCGTCCGCGTCGGGAGCCTCCTCCAGGGCCGCGGCCAGGTCGTGTCCGGCGACGGCGAGTTGGTCGCCGACAGCGAAGACGCCCGCGTCGGGCAGCGTGCGGCGCGCGGCACTCTCCGCTCCGCACTCCAGGCGCTGTGCCAGCGCGGCGAGTTCCCGCGCCAGAGCGAGGCCGTCGGCCGCGGCGCCGCGGGTCAGGGCGCTCTGCGGCGCCGCCCGCAGCCGGTCGGCGAGGCGCTCCACGGCATCGGTCAGGGCACGGGTGTCAACACGGGGCACGGCCTCACCCTATCCAGCCCTCTCCCGGTGCGGAGCGACCACACTGTTGCCAACGCCCGCGCACTCAGGCAACGTGTGGCCAAGGACTCATTGCAAAAGCGTCCGGAGGCGCCGATGTCCCAAGTCTTCTCCGAAGAGACCCACCGGAACATGCTCTCCCGCATCCCCCAGTGCACCGGCCGTGAAGTCTCCGACTGGCTGCGCACGGTGGACGAAGGTCCCGCTCTCGTCCGCTTCGAGGAGAAGGTGAGCTGGCTCCGTGGCGCGCACGACCTCGCCTACGGGCACGCCAAAGCGATCATCCACGAACACGACCTGCGGCGCGCCGCGCGCCACCTCTAGGCCCGGCCGTATGCCGGGGCAGGCCCGAGCGATCCGAAGACCCTAGGACACCCGCACGAGGACCGGCCGCCGGGCGGCACCCGAGAAACCCCGGGCCGGCACGGCGCACGGCCGGCACGGCCGGAAGAACAGCCGAGGGCCCGGGAGGTGGAACACCTCCCGGGCCCTCGCGGTGTGCGGCGCACACGGTGCCGGGCATCGCGCCCGGCACCGTCCTTCGCTAGTTGTCGCCTTGCAGAATGGCGATCAGGCGCAGGAACTCCATGTAGATCCACACGAGAGTCAGCGTCAGGCCGAAGGCGGACAGCCACGCCTCCTCCTTCGGTGCGCCGTAGGCGATGCCGTCCTCGACCTGCTTGAAGTCCAGGGCGAGGAACAGGGCGCCGAGCACGATGCCGACGACGCCGAAGAGGATGCCGAGACCGCCGCTGCGGAAACCGAGCCCGTCACCGCCGCCGAAGGCGGCGAAGAGCAGGTTGACGGCCATCAGCAGCACGAACCCGATCGCCGCGGCCATCACGAAGCGGTAGAACCGCTGCGTGACCCGGATGATGCGGGTCTTGTACATCACCAGCACGGCGGTGAAGACCGCCATCGTGCCGAGCACCGCCTGCATCGCGGCGCCGTTGACCCACTGGTTGACGTAGTTGCTCAGTGCGCCGAGGAAGAGGCCTTCGAAGGCGGCGTACGCCAGGATCAGCGCGGGCGAGGCCTTGCGCTTGAACGCCTGGACGAAGCCGAGCACCATCGCCACCAGCCCTGCGCCCAGCGCGAGGCCGAGCGAGAGACCGGTGAGCCAGGCCACCGCGGCGGTGACGACGACGAGGCCGAGGGTCATTCCCGTACGGGCGACCACGTCGTCCATGGTCATCCGCCCGGCGGACGGCGGAGCCGGCGGCGCCGTGTACGGCTGACCGGGGGTCTGCGTCTGCTGGCCCGCGTACGGGTTGGGCTGTGCGTACGGATTGCCCGCCTGGGGGTTGGCGGCGTAGGGGTTGGACGCGTACGGGTTCCCGGCCTGCGGCTGCTGCTGCGCATTGAAGCCGGCGTAGCCGCCCGCGCGGCTGAACCCCCGTCGCGAGAAGACCGGGTTACTGCTCCTCATCTCACTCCTCCATGGCCACACTGCGCGGCCTCGCAGTCCAGCGTAATGCGTTAGTAAAAACAGCACGCTAGTGCAGAGTCAACAACGAAGAGAAGACACGCGTTGTTCCCTGTGCCACACGGCCATCACGTCCTCACCCGTGCGGGTGACCGCTTTCCGACGGAACAGTCCGGTCGGTCCCGGCCCTTCCCCTCCGTGGACACGCCATCTTTCAGGAGCGCACGAGGAGAAGAGCGCCCGCGGCCACCGCTCCGAGGACGAGCGCGGCGGCACCGTGGCTGAGCCGGTGCCGCCACGGCGCCGGGAGCGGCAGCGCCGAGTCCGCCGCCAGCCGGCCGGGCCCCGCGAGGGTGAGCGCGGCGGCGGCCAGGGTCAGCAGCAGCTCGTACTCGACGCCTTCGGGGGCGAAGAAGCCTCCGCCCCACTTCACCGCGAGCGCGTTGAGCAGGGTGCCGAAGACCGCGGCGCCCGCCAGCGGGGTGAGGAGGCCGAACGCGAGTCCGAGCCCGCCGAGGGTCTCGGTCAGCCCCGCGACGACGGCCATGGCCCCGGCGGCGGGGTAGCCGGCCGACTGGAAGAACTGCTCCGTCCCGGCGAGCCCGCCGCCGTCGAACCAGCCGAAGAGCTTCTGGGAGCCGTGCGCCGCCATGGTCAGGCCGAGCGCGAGGCGCAGCAGGAGCAGCCCGGCGTCGTGGGCGGAGTGCGCGGAGGAGGCGGGCTGGTCGGCGAGTGCGGCGCCGGACCGCTCGGAGGTACCGGGGACCCGGGCTGCTGCGCCGGTGGCGGGCGGACTCTCCGGGGTGGTCGAAGCGTCCTGTGCGGCGTGGGGGGACGGCATGAGCGGAGCCTCCTGCGTCGGCGTGGGAACCGGGTGACGGGACGATGCCACCGGTTGTTCAAATTCGAAACGTACTGCCCGACGGTAACAAGGCGGTTTGAATTTGAACAACACGTAGGATGGGGTCCATGGAAGGGACCCGGTGGCTCGATGAACGTCAGATGGCGGCCTGGCAGGGCTTCCTCGAAGCCACCAGCCGGGTCTCCCGCCACGTGGAGCAGCAGCTGAAGGAGGACGCGGGGCTCTCCCACCCGCAGTACGAGGTACTCGTCCGGCTCGCCGGAGCACCCGGCGGTGAGCTCCGGATGACGGATCTGGCCGAGGGGCTGTTCAGCTCCAAGAGCAACCTGACCTACCAGGTGGGCCAGTTGGAGAAACACGGCCTCGTGCGGCGCCGCTCGTGCCCCACGGACGTGCGCGGAATCCTCGCCGTCCTCACCGAGGAGGGCCGCGACACCCTGCGTGCCGCGGCCCCCGGTCATGTGGCGGCCGTCCGCGCCGCCCTGATCGACGTGCTGGAACCCGACGAGACCGACACCATCGCCCGTGCGCTCGGCCGGGTCGGGGCCCGGCTACGTCCCCCGGCCCGCAACACGGAGGAAGCGGAGGCCGCGGAAACGGAGACCGCGGAAGCGGAGGCTCAGGGCGCCGGCAGCTCGGAAAGCGGCGGGATGAGCACCTCTTCCTCGTAGTCCAGGTGGGCCTCCAGCTGACGGGTCATCCGGGCGAGCTCGGCGCGGAAACGGCCGGGTTCCGCGGTCGTCAGGTCGGCCAGCAGGCGCTCCAGCTCCGCACGGAGGCGGTCCACCGTTTCGTGCTCGGCCCGCAGGCGCGCCAGCGCGGGAGCCAGGTGGGGGTACTTCTCGGCCAGCACGGGGAACGCCCCCTGGTCCTCGGAGACGTGGTGCGTGTGCATCGACTCGCAGAAGGCCAGGCAGTGCTGACGCAGCTGGAGCCCGAGCGGGACCTGCGGCGCCTCAGTGCCGTCGGACCGCTGCGCCCTGGCGGTGAAGTAGGCGTCCGCCTCCGCGGAGACGCGGCGCAGCTGGTCCCGCAGCCAGGTGTGGACCTCCAGGAGCTTGTCGACGAGCCCGGTGAACGGCGCGTCCGGGTAGGAGCGTTCGAGCCGGACGACGGGCAGCGCACGGGAGACGCGCGCCTGGTAGTCGGCGTATCCGGGCGCCTGCCGTACGACGTGCGCGAACAGCCGGTCCCGCTCGGCGCCCTCGGTGGGCACCGCGACGGCCCCGAACGATTCCTCCCCCACCTCGACTCTGGCCATGGGGTGCGCGAGCAGGTTGCGGTACCAGGCCGGATGGCGGGGTGCGCCGCCCGCCGAGGCGACGACGAGGAGATGGCCGTCCTCGTCGCGGACGTACCCGAGGGGAGAGGTCTGCTCCAGGCCCGAACGGGCCCCAGTGGTGGTCAGCAGCAGCAGGTCCCCGCCCTCGAACGGGCCGCCGACGCGGCCGGAGTTGGCGCGGAACTCCTCGACGACCGCGCGGTTGAAGTCACTGACGCGGGGCGGAGTGGGGGAAAGGGGCGAAGGGGTCAAGAAAACAGCTCCAAGCAGCAGAGACGACCCGGCCCACGGCTGCGTCCGAGCGCCCGTGCGGGCACACCTGGGCCCACCGCGTGTCCATGAGCGCGCACGTGAGCGGCGCGACTGGGCACGCGTGTGAGCGCACGTCGACGCGCGCGTGTCAGCACCCGGTCAGACAGGGCCGGGAAAACGGAGAAAGAAGAAAAGGGGGAGCCCGGCGCGCGGCCGAAGGGACGGCGGCGGCGCGGACCACGGCTGCGCTGTGCGTCAGCCGCGCCTCAGATACGTGTCAGACGAGCCTGGCGGTGTGTGTACCCACGATGCACTCTCCTCACGTCAGGGTGCCTCCATGCCACTGCCGTACCAACGACAGCGTCACGCGACACGGCCCCTATTCAACGGGCTTTCTCCGCCCGGGGCAAGGGACTGCAACACGTGCGGCGTCGCGCACCGTCCAGCGGGCCTCGCACAGGGCGGGCCGCAGGCCGTCGGCGGTCCGCAGACCGCTCAGCGCGCCAGGGCGGCTTCGAGCGCCGCATGGAGCGTGCGCCGCGCGCTCGGGGCTCCGGTCGTGCCGAGCAGCACGTGATAGGCGAGGCCCTCCGCCTGGGCCACCAGGGCGACAGCCGCGGCCTCGTGGCCTCCCGCGGGCTCGCGCCCGCCCGCCCGGGCCAGGCACGCGGCCAGGCTCCCGTGGAGACCGGCGTAGAGGCGGCGGACGCGCTCGGCGATGGCGTCGTCGGCCAGGGCGCCGGCGTTGAACGCGTGCCGCACCCGCAGGTGGGCCCGCGACTCCTCGTCGTGGGGGATCAACTCGTCCAGGACGACGGCGAGCACCTCGGCGGGCGGCGCGTCGGCGGTGCCGGCACCCAGGCGCGCCCTGATCCGTTCCTCGCTGCGCTCGTTGCCACGGTCGAAGGCGGCCTCCAGCAGCTTCTGTTTCGTCGGGAAGTAGTGCTGGACCCGGCCCGGTGAGACGCCGGCGTGAGCGGCGACCTCCGTGAGGGAGACGGCGGGCAGTCCCCTTCCGGCGACGACCACGAGCACCGCGTCGGCGATCTCCGTGCGCCGGCGGTCGTGGTGCAGCCCCGGCCCGCGGCCGCGCGTGGATGCGCTGGACGGCATGTTCCCTGCCCCTCCTCGCCCTGTTCGCCAGTTCCCTCTGTGGGCCTCCCGATAGTGCCACCCCGAGCATCCCGATGTCGCCGCATTGAAAAGCCCACCCGGAGAGCTTTACGGTGTGACCACATCGAAAAGCCCACCCGTGCGGCCCTTGCACCGGCGCGGTCAGGGCGCGGAAGCACACGAGGGAGGAGCCGTGCGCTCCACCACACCCGCCACCGCCTCCACCACGTCAGCCACGTCAGCCACGTCAGCCACGTCAGCCACCGCGACGGAAGCCGCCGCCGTCCTGGCGCTGGCCTGTGCGGCGCAATTCATGGTCGTTCTGGACGTCTCCGTGGTGAACGTCGCGCTGCCCGCCGTCCGGGAAGCGCTCGGTTTCACCACGAGCGGCGGCCTCTCCTGGGTCGCCACCGCCTACGCACTGGCGTTCGCCGGCCTGCTCCTGCCGGGCGCGCGCCTGGCCGACCTGCGAGGCCACCGCCAGGTGTTCGCCACAGGGCTGGCTCTCTTCACCCTCGCGAGCCTCGTCGGCGGACTCGCCACCTCCCCTGGCCCGCTCATCGCCGCCCGCGCCGCCCAGGGGCTGGGGGCCGCCGTGCTGGCCCCCGTCACCCTCACCGTCCTGACGACCACCTTCACGGAGGGTCCGCGCCGCACCCGCGCGCTCGCCATCTGGACGGCCGTCTCCTCCGTCGGCGGTGCCGCGGGAAACCTGCTGGGAGGAGTGCTCACCGAGGCGTTCTCCTGGCGGGCCGTCCTGCTCGTCAACGTCCCCCTCGGCTGTGTCGCACTGCTGCTCGTACGGGCGCTGCCGCCGAGCGGCCTCCCGCAGGGCACGGAACGCCCCCGGCTGGACCTGCCGGGGGCCCTCGCCGCGACCGTCGGCATGACGGCCCTCACCTACGGCGTCAGCCGCACCCAGGACGGTTCCTGGTCGGATCCCGCCACCCTCTGGGCGCTGACGGCCGGAGTCGCCGCCCTGTCCCTCCTCGTCGCCGTGGAGACCCGTTGGGCGTCCCGGCCGCTGATCCCTCCGGCACTGCTGCGGCGGCGCACGGTGGCGGTCGGCAACACGATCGTGCTGCTGGCCGGGGCTTGTCTCCAGATCCCCGTCTGGTACTTCCTGACGTTCTTCATGCAGGACACACT
The DNA here is from genome assembly GCF_003323715.1 of Streptomyces diacarni. Classification (GTDB taxonomy): domain Bacteria; phylum Actinomycetota; class Actinomycetes; order Streptomycetales; family Streptomycetaceae; genus Streptomyces; species Streptomyces diacarni. The sequence goes on along the minus strand of NZ_QOIN01000053.1, from coordinate 97,027 downwards.
CGGCTACTCGGCACTCCGCACAGGTCTCGGCTTCCTGCCGCACACACTGATCGGTGCGGCAGCCGGTGTAGGGGTGACGCCCCGTCTGATGCGCCGCTTCGCACACCGGACGCTCATCCTGGCGGGGGCCGTGCTGTGCGGTGCCGGTTTCTGGTGGCAGAGCACGGCGTCCGCCGACAGCGGCTATCCCTCCGGCGTGCTGGGGCCCGCGATCGTGTTCTCTTTGGGCGCCGCCGTGTTCGTCACGCCCGCGACGGCGGTGGTCACCTCCGGCGTTCCGGCCGGTGACGCGGGAGCCGCCTCCGGTCTGATGAACACCGCCAAACAGTTCGGCGGCGCACTCGGGCTCGCCGCGCTCTCCGCCGTCGCGGGTCCCGACCACACCGCCCACGGCCGGGTGTTCGCCACCATGACCGGCGTGCTGGCCGCCATCGTGCTCCTCGCCCTGATCCTGCCCCGCGAGCGGCTGTCCCTGCCCCGCGAGCGGACGGGCGCGGGGAACACCGCGCGGGGAGAGAGCGTCGAGGGCGCGGACAGCGACGAGGCCCCAGGGGAGTGAGGGCGGCGGCGCCGGAGGGTGGAGAGCGGCGCGCTGAGCCGAGGGGCGGAGCGGACCCTCCGTCCGCCCCGTGAACCGCGCCTCCGTGCGCCCCGCGACCCACACCCTCCATCCCGCCGGGGCGGACCTCCGTCGGCGTCGGTCACGCCGCCGTCCGCAGGGCCTCCCCGAGCCGGTTCAGACCCTCGCCGATCTCCATCGGGGTGTGCGTGGTGAACGACAGGCGCAGCGCCGCGTGGTCGGGCGGGCCGGCGAAGAAGGGGGCGCCGGGGACGTAGGCGACGTCGTGCGCGACGGCCTCGCGCAGCAGCGAGGTCGCGTCGTGTCCCTCGGGCAGCCGGGCCCAGACGAACATGCCGCCCTCGGGGCGGTTCCACGTGCTGCCCTCCGGCAGCGCCGCGGCGAGTCCGTCCACCAGGGCGTCGCGGCGTTGCCTGTAGGCCTCGCGGACCCGCGTCAGGTGGGCGTCCAGGTCGCTGTCCGCCAGATACCTGGCGGCCGCGGCCTGGTCGACGGTGGAGCAGTGCAGATCGAGGGACTGTTTGGCGACCACACAGGCACGGCGCAGCGCGGCCGGCGCCCGCAGCCAGCCGAGCCGCACGCCGGGGGCCATCACCTTCGAGAAGCTGCCCAGCAGCACCGTCCGGTCGGCCGCCCGGGGCAGCGACGCGAGCCACGGCACGGACGCGCCCTCGAAGCGCAGTTCCCCGTACGGGTCGTCCTCGACGAGCCACAGACCGTTTCGTGCGGCGATCTCGGCGACCTCCCGCCGCCGCGCGAGCGGAAGGGTGCGTCCGGTCGGGTTCTGGAAGGTGGGCACCAGGTAGAGCAGCTTGGGCCGCTCGCGCTCCACCGCTTCCGCCAGCGCCCCGGGATCCACACCGTCCTCGTCGGAGCGGACGGGCACCACCCGCGCCCCCGCGAAACCGAAGCACTGGAGCGCCGCCAGGTAGGTGGGGTCCTCCACCAGCACGGTGTCTCCGGGCTCCAGCAGCGCGGTCGCCAGCAGCGTGAGGGCCTGCTGGGAGCCGGTCGTCACCAACAGCGCCCGGGGATCCGTCGGCAGGCCGCGGTCCGCGAGCCGCCCGGCCACCGCCGCCCGCAGCGCCGGGTCCCCCTCTGTGGTGGAGTACTGCAGCACCCGCTGCGGCTCCTCGGTGAGCACCCGGTCGTAGGCGGCGCGGATGCCACCGGAGTCGAACAGTTCGGGCGCCGGCAGGCCACCGGCGAAGGAGATGACCTCGGAACGCTCGGTCAGCGCCAGGATCTCCCGTACGGGCGACGAGCCCGCCGAGGCGACGCGGGCGGCGAGCGGGGGCACGGGGGCGGTGACCGGCGCGGAGCCGGTGAGCGTACCGGAAGTCATTGCCGCAGCTTAGGAGCGCTTCTCGCGCGGACCCGGCGCCATCCGGCATGTGGTCACAGGGCCGCCGGCCGCCCGGCTCGCCGGTCCCCCGGCGAATCGCCGGTTGGGATCCCGCCCGACGGGTACCTGCGGGCCGATATTGGGGCCTGGAGCGAATTCGCGAGCCTTGGCCCGCGAGGGAAGCGCCCGCGAGCGAAGCGCCCGCGAGGGAAGCGCCCGCGAGGGAAGCGCCCGCGGAGAAGGCGAGCCAGTGAGTAGGCGAGAGAGGGAGGCCCGGGACATGACGGCCGAGATGTCCGAAGGCGAGTGGGAAGTTTCCGTGGAGCTCAGCGACTGCGCCTGTGAGGACGCCGAAGCGGTGTTCCGGGTACTGGGCGGACTCTTCCGCTCCGACTGGAACGAGTTGCAGCCGGAAGGCCGCAGGGCCAACGTGTGGCTGTCCCGGTTCGACGTCTCCGGCGACGGAGGCAGGCCGGACGCGGTGACACTCGGATCCCCCGTGACGGCCGAGCTGCAGGGCTCCCCCCACGCGGTGGAACGGCTGCACGGCGTGCTGACCGAGGCGTTCGGCGTGGTGGAGGTGCTGGAGGTCGCGGGAGACCAGGAGAAGCAGCTGCGGCTGCGGCTGGAGACCCGCTGACGCGCGGCCCCGCCGTGCGGGGGCACGGCGACCTCGTGGATACCGGGGCCGCGGTGGTGGGGACTTTGGTCGTGCCCCAGGAGACCAAAGGCTGATCCGTGCGCCGAGGCAGCGTGTCTACGGTCGTGGTGAGTTCTGGAAGCGGCTGCGGGGAGGCGGCGCTCCGGCTCGTTTCTCGCGCTGTTCACCAAGGGGTCCGCATGGAAACAATGAGTTCTGTCCCACTCGGGCGACCACCGCGATTCCGCCGGCTGTCGGCGGTGCTGGCGCTCCTCGTGCTGTCTCCGGTCTGTGCCGAATACCTCATCGGCTATGACAGCATCATCGGCCGCCCGCGGGAGCTCGTTTCCGGGTTGCTGTTTCTCGCCCCACTCTATGGAACGGTAGCGGTGCTCATCAGAGAGGTCGTTCGCCGGTCCGGCCGAGGGTGGCCGAGCATTCTTCTGCTGAGCGGGGCGTTCGGACTGATCCAGGCCGGGGTGATCGACCAGAGCCTGTTCAACCCGCACTTCGTCAGCGATCCCTTCTGGTCCCAGGAGCGTCTTCCCACCCTCGTTCCGGTCGCCGGGATCAGTGTTCACCATCTGCTCGGATTCGTCGTCGGTCACGTGATCTGGAGCTTCGCAGCACCGATCGTCGTGGTCGAGTCCTGTGTTCCACGACTGGCTGACCGCCCGTGGCTGGGACGTGGGGGCGTCACGGCATTGCTGGTGTTGTACGTCCTGGCGTTTGTGGTGTTCTTTCACGAGCACACCAGAGGATTCCTGGCGAGCACGGCACAACTGGGCACCACCGCAGTTGTCGCCGCCGCGCTTGCCGCTGCCGCGCTCGCCTTGCCGCGCCGACATGAGGCCTCCTCGGGCTGGGTGCCGCCGCCGTGGCTTGCCGGCGGTGGAGCGGTGGGGGTGATGGCCACCCACCAACTGGCACCCCCCGGCTGGTCGGGCGTCCTCGCCGATCTGACGGTGCTCTCGCTGGGCGGCGGTCTGCTCCTGCTCTGGTCGGGCCGAGCAGGCTGGGACCGACGCCACGCACTCGTGGTTGGTGGCGCCGCCCTTGTGGTGAACTCCGTTCTCTCGTTCACAGTCGAGCCGCTGGGTGGACACACCTCTTATGCCGCGAAGTACGCGGCCAACGCCACGCTGTTGGCGGCCGTGATCGCTCTGCTGGCCTCGGCCTACAGGCGGGTCTCCCGCCCCGGGCCATCGACCGCGACAGCTTCCACGGCCCTTCGGCCGAGCCCTGCTCCTGGTCCTGGTCCTTCGATTGCCAAGATGCCGCCTTCGGCCACCGACTCGAACGACTACTGATCTTTTCGCGAGTTCAGTAGGTGTGGTGGCAAATCCCGCGCACCCACTCACCCCTAAAGCGGCTCCGCTGCTGCGTCACCAGGACGACACACGTCACACACCCAGGCTGCCTGGACACGTCGGCGGCTGGGCGGAGCCGGACAGTGCGCCGGCGACTTTTGTACCGTCGGCCGCGTCCACCGTCGAGCCCGGCCTCCCAGAGCCACACGCGGGCGGGCACGGAGGTGCGCACGGCGTTCGTTCCGCCCGGCTGATACGTCGGGGTGCCCCCACCGTGCCCCCGCAGCGCCATCACGGGGCGCCCTTACAGGTGGTTTTCAGCAGGTCAGGGCCACCAGGGGTGTTGGTGCCCGGAGCCGGACTTGAACCGGCACGGCCCTGAGGGCCAACGAGGTTTAAGCTCGTCGTGTCTGCATTCCACCATCCGGGCACCGGTCTCCGGGACCGCTCCGTGCACCGCCGGGCGCACACGGCCCACCCCAGGACGCGGGACGAGCCTATCCAGGGTCATCCCCCGAACAGCGGATCGACAGACCGATGTTGTCTTATTTTATTGGCAACTGACGGTGCATCAGTACCACATCGGCCACTTCGCGGCGGTCTTCTTCCTACATTCACCTCTACAGAAATGACGGAAAGTCGCCGTTCGGTCACGCACTTCCGGGCCACACACCTCCCGCTGGCATATGCCAGGGGTCTCTGCCCAGCTCAGTCGGGTGGCATCGGCCCCCGTTCCCGCCGTCTCAGGGTCGGTCCTCATACCCAAGGAGGACGAAGGTGGGGCGGGCTACCTCCGAAGACTCCCCCGCAAACAAGAGCCGGGGCGGATCCGGGAGAGGAGGAAGGGCGGAACGATGGAGGTCATTCGGAAGTTCCCAACCGGCTTCCTCCACCGACGACCCGACAGGAGCCCCGCCGTGACGACCAGCACCCGTCCGCACCACTTCGCGGGTGGCCCGCACCCCGGAGCCCCCGCAGCCCACACCAGCACCGGCGTCGCCGCGGCGCAGGCCACAGAACTGTCCAAGGTCTACGGCCAGGGCGAGACCCAGGTGGTCGCCCTCGACCGGATAACGGTGGAGTTCCGGCGGGCCGAGTTCACCGCGATCATGGGCCCCTCGGGCTCCGGCAAGTCCACGCTGATGCACTGCATGGCGGGTCTCGACGCCATCTCCAGCGGCAGCGCCCGCATCGGTGAGACGGAACTGACCGGTCTGAAGGACAAGAAGCTGACCCAGTTGCGCCGCGACCGCGTGGGCTTCATCTTCCAGGCGTTCAACCTGCTGCCCACGCTCAGCGCGCTGGAGAACATCACGCTGCCGATGGACATCGCGGGCCGCAAGCCCGACAGGGCCTGGCTGGACCGCGTCATCGAGACGGTCGGCCTCGCCGACCGGCTCAAGCACCGCCCCAACCAGCTCTCCGGCGGTCAGCAGCAGCGCGTCGCGGTGGCCCGCGCCCTCGCCTCCCAGCCGGAGATCATCTTCGGTGACGAGCCGACCGGCAACCTGGACTCGCGGGCGGGCGCCGAGGTGCTCGGCTTCCTCCGCAACTCCGTACGCGAGCTGGGCCAGACCGTCGTCATGGTCACCCACGACCCGGTGGCGGCCGCCTACGCGGACCGCGTGGTCTTCCTCGCCGACGGCCGCATCGTCGACGACATGGCAGGACCGACGGCCGACAGCGTGCTGGAGCGGATGAAGTCCTTCGACGCCAAGGCGCGCAGGAGCTGAGCCTCCCCCCGACACCCGAGCCGACCGGCCGACCGACGTCGGCCACATCCCAGAAGGACCCCCGAGGACTTCCTCATGCTCCGAACAGCCTTGCGCAACGTCTTCGCGCACAAGGCCCGGCTGCTGATGACCATGCTCGCCGTGCTGCTCGGCGTCGCCTTCGTCTCCGGCACCCTGGTCTTCACCTCCACGATCTCCGACGCGTTCCAGAAGAGCTCCGAGAAGGGCTACGCGAACGTCGACGTCTCCATAAGCCAGGACGGCAGCGACGCTCCCCAGGGCCGCGAGACCGTCTCGCCGTTGAGCCAGCGCACTCTCGACAAGGCCGCGAACCTGCCGGGAGCCGCCTCGGCGACCGGCGTGGTCTCCGGTTTCGCGGCGCTGTCCGACAAGGACGGCAAGCTCGTCGGTGACGGCTTCTCCACCCAGGGCGCCAACTACTACGCGGGCCGGGACGGGAAGGGCACCGACGCGCGCTACCCGATGAAGGAAGGCCAGGCACCCCGCGCCGAGGGCCAGATCGCGCTGGACGCCAAGACGGCCGAGCGCACCGGCTACCAGGTCGGTGACACCGTGCGCACGTCGGTCAACGGCCCGGTGCGCGAGGAGAAGGTCACCGGCATCTTCACCACCGACGACGGGAACGTCGCCGCGGGCGGCACGCTGGTCCTCTACGACAACGCCACGGCCCAGAAGCTGTTCGCCGAGCCCGGCGAGTACACCGAGATCGCGCTCAAGGCCGACCCCGGCGTCTCCCAGACCGCGCTCAAGGAGCAGGCCGAGAAGGTACTGCCCGCCGACACCGAGGCCGTCACCGGCCAGAAGCTCGCCGACGACGAGTCCAAGGCCATCGAGAACAGCATGTCCGGCATGAAGACGAGCCTGCTGGCGTTCGCCGGGATCGCACTGTTCGTGGGCATCTTCATCATCGCCAACACCTTCACGATGCTCGTCGCCCAGCGCACCAAGGAGCTGGCGCTGCTGCGCGCGGTCGGTGCCAGCCGCCGTCAGGTCACCCGTTCGGTGCTGATCGAGGCGCTGGTCGTCGGGGCCGTCGCGGGACTGGCCGGCATGGCCGCCGGGGTCGGCATCGCCGCCGGGCTGCGCGCGCTGGTCGGCACCATGGGCGGCATGCCCGACGGGCCGCTGGTCATCGAGCCGAACACCGTCGTCGTCTCGCTGATCGTGGGCGTCCTCGTCACCCTCCTGGCGGCCTGGCTGCCGGCGCGGCGCGCCGCCAAGATCCCGCCGGTCGCGGCCATGGGCGCACTCCACGCCCCCGCCACCACGCGCTCCCTCATCCTCCGCAACACCATCGGCGCCCTGTTCTCCGCGGCCGGTGCCGCGCTGGTGCTGATGGCGACGACCGTGGGGGACGTGGAAGACGCCAAGGCCCCCATGGGCCTGGGCGCCGTGCTCCTGGTGATCGGCGTCTTCATCCTCACCCCGCTGCTGTCCCGCCCGCTCATCGCGGCGGCCGCACCGGTGCTGCGGCTCTTCAACGTGAGCGGCAAGCTGGCCCGCCAGAACGCGGTCCGCAACCCGCGCCGCACGGCGGCCACGGCCTCCGCGCTGATGGTCGGCCTCACCCTGATCACCGGGCTGACGGTCATCGCCAGCGGCGTCCAGCAGGCCGTCAACAAGATGGCGTCGGACTCGCTGAAGGCCGACTACACGATCTCGATGGCCAACTTCACCCAGCTCTCACCCGAGGTGGAGAAGAAGCTCGCGCAGTCCGACCAGGTCACCGCGACCTCCCCGCTGCGCAACGCGTACGCCGACATCGGTGACGACTCCGAGTACCTCACCGGCGTCGACGGCTCCTCGATCGGCAAGCTGACCAACATCGACTTCACCGCGGGCGGCTGGGCGGGGCTCTCCAGCGGCACGAAGGTCGTGGTCGACAACGCCACCGCCAAGGAGAAGGGCTGGAAGGTCGGCTCCGACTTCACCGCCACCTACGAGGACGGCAGGAAGGGCAGGCTGACGGTCGGCGGGCTCTACGAGGGCAACCAGATGATCAAGGGCATCCTCGTCGACAACAAGGCCGTCACCCCGCACATGAGCGAGGTCGCCGACATGCAGATCCTCGCCAAGACCAAGGACGGGGCCGACGACGAGGTCAAGGAAGCCCTCACCAAGCAGCTCGGCGACAACCCGGCGATCCTCGTCGAGGACAAGAAGGACATCTCCGAGGGCATCGCACAGATGATCAATATTCTGTTGAACATGCTGTACGGGCTGCTCGCGATGGCCGTCATCGTCGCCGTCCTCGGCGTGATCAACACCCTCGCCATGTCGGTGTTCGAACGCGGTCAGGAGATCGGCATGCTGCGCGCCATCGGGCTCGACCGGCGCGGCATCAAGCGGATGGTGCGGCTGGAGTCGCTGGTCATCTCCCTGTTCGGCGGGGTGCTCGGCATCGGCCTCGGCATCTTCTTCGGCTGGGCCGCCGGCGAGCTGATCGCCGGATCCGGGCTCGACACCTACACGCTGGTGCTGCCGTGGGACCGGCTGGGCCTCTTCCTCGCCCTCGCCGCCGTCGTCGGTGTCCTCGCCGCGCTGTGGCCCGCTCGCAGGGCGGCCAAGCTCAACATGCTGGCCGCCATCAAGACGGAGTGAGCCGGAGGCCCTTCGGCCCCGTCTCCCCCGCCTGACACCGCCTCGCCCCCGCCCCTTGACCAAGGGCGGGGGCGAGCTGCTGTGCGGTAGGCGCAGGGGCGCCGCCTCAGGCGCGTTCGCTGTCCGCGTCGGCGTCCGCCTGCCACGCGCGAGTGCGCAGCGGCAGGCCGGACGTGCCGGACTCCGGCGTCCTGACGGCCAGCACCTGGTTGATGCCGATCCTGTTGCGTTCGAAGGCCAGCGCCGAGGCCGCCATGTAGAGCCGCCACACGCGCGCCCGTCCCGGGGAGGTGAGGCGGGCCGCCCGGGCGAAGTCGGCCTCCAGGTTGCGCACCCACGCCCGCAGCGTCAGCGCGTAGTGCTCGCGCAGCGCCTCGACGTCCCGCACCTCGAACCCGGCGTCCTCCAGCAGTCCGACGGTGCGCCCGACGGGCGCGAGTTCCCCGTCGGGGAAGACGTAGGCGTCGATGAACTCGTCGACGGAGTACGCCTCCTCGTCGGCCAGCGGCCGCCGCCCGATCTGGTGGTTGAGCAGCCGGCCTCCCGGCGCCAGCAGGGCGTACAGGTCGTCGGCGTACTCCCGGTAGCGCGCCGCACCCACGTGCTCGGCCATACCGACCGACGAGATCGCGTCGTAGGGCCCGCCCTCCCCCAGCTGCCGCTGGGAGGTACCCCCAGCCCGACCACGACCCCTCACCGTGGCGCTGCGCGCCGCCTCCTCCTCAGCCACCTCGCGGTAGTCCTGCACCCGGATCTCCACCCGGTCCGTCAGCCCCGCCTCGGCGATCCGCTTGCGCCCGTAGGCGGCCTGTTCGCGGGAGAGCGTGACGGCGACGGCGTGCACGCCGTACTCGCGCGCCGCGTGCAGCACCAGGGAGCCCCAGCCGCCGCCGACGTCCAGCAGCCGCTGCCCCTCCCGCAGGGCGAGCTTGCGGCAGATGAGGTCCAGCTTGTCGTGCTGGGCCTGCTCCAGGGTGCCGCCCGGCTGCCAGTAGGCGCAGGAGTAGACCATGCTCGGGCCCAGCACCAGCTCGTAGAAGTCGTTGCCGACGTCGTAGTGGTGGCTGATGGCCTTGCGGTCGCGGCTGAGGGTGTGCCGCAGGCCCGTGCGACGACGGGCCTCCTCGGGGGGCGGCGGTGGCGGCAGCCCCGGACCCGCCAGCTTCAGCAGTTCGGCGACGGCCTCACGGGCTTCGGGTTCACGGGCGAGGGTGAGCGCGCCCCGCAGCCAACCGGGCCCGGACGCGGCGGCGCCGCCGAACGCGGGGGCGCCGCCGTCCGGGTCGCTCTCCCAGATCAGTCCGGCGAGCACGTCGAGCGCCTCGTACAGGTCGCCGTCCACGTCGAGGTCGCCCGCGACCCAGGCGCGCGCCAGGCCCAGCTCGCCCGGCCGCCACAGGATGCGGCGCAGTCCCCTCCGGTTGCGGATCACCAGCAGGGGGGCACCCGGTGGGCCCGCTTCGCTGTGGTCCCACGCCCGTACCCGGACCGGGAGCGGTGCTCCCAGAACCCGTTCTCCGAGCGCGACGATCCGGTTGGCGGCACCGGCCATTGAGCACACCTCCGTGACAGGCAGGGGTGGATTCCCCCTACACGTAACACTGTCGCGGGGTGATGTATGCCCACCGTGCACGCAAATCCGGCCGTTGCCGTAAGGGTTCTACAGCCGTCCGGGTAGGCAGCCGGGGCGCGCGGCCGCCGACGACGGGGCGCGGACACGACGAAGGGGCGTGAGCACGACGAAGGGGCGTGAGCCCCACGGATGGCTCACGCCCCTTCTCAGGCGCGGTGGTGCGGCGGCGGGCCGCCGCGGAGGGTCAGGAGGAGGCCGCCGCCTTCTCCTGCTTGCCGTCGACCGGCGAGTCGGCCCGGCTGTCGGCGGTCGCCTTCGCCTTGTCGGCCGACGCCTCGGACTTGGCGAGGGCCGCGGCCGTCACCGGCGCCGCCGCCTCGTAGAACTCGCCGCGCGGGTGCTCCATGGCGCCCAGCGAGACGACCTCGCGCTTGAGGAACATGCCGAGCGTCCAGTCGGCGAAGACCCGGATCTTGCGGTTCCAGGTGGGGACCGCCATGCCGTGGTAGGCGCGGTGGAAGTACCAGGCCAGCCGGCCGCGCAGCTTGATCTTCGTCTTGCCGAAGACGATCATCGCGACGCCCTTGTGCAGGCCGAGGCCGGCCACGGCGCCCTTGTTGGCGTGCTTGTACTTGCCCTGCGGGAAGCCCCGCATACCGGAGATGACGTTGTCGCCCAGCGCCTTGGCCTGCCGCAGCGCGTGCTGCGCGTTGGGCGGGCAGAACGCGTTCTCCTTGTCGGAGGTCAGGTCGGGCACCTGCGCGTTGTCGCCGGCGGCCCAGGCGTAGTCCATACCCTTGACCTGCATGCTGGCGTCGACGTCGACATGGCCCTTGGGCCCGAGCGGCAGGCCGAAGCGGGAGAGGACCGGGTTGGGCTTGACGCCCGCGGTCCACACGATGGTGTTGGAGTCGACCTCCAGGCCGTTCTTGAGCACCACGTGGCCGTCGACGCAGGACTCCATGGAGGTGCTGAGGTACACCTCGACGCCGCGCTTCTTCAGGTGCTCCAGGCCCCACTCGCCGAGCTTCGGGCCGACCTCGGGCAGGATCCCGGGGGCCGCGTCGACGAGGACGAAGCGCATGTCCTCACGGCTGATGGAGGGGTAGTACTTGGCGGCGTCGCGCGCCAGGTCCTCGACCTCGCCGATGGTTTCGGCACCGGCGAAGCCGCCGCCGATGAAGACGAAGGTGAGGGCCTTGCGACGGGCCTCCTCGTCCTGCGTGGAGTCCGCCTTGTCGAACTGCTCGAGGACGTGGTTGCGCAGGCCGATGGCCTCCTCGACGCCCTTCATGCCGATGCCGTTCTCGGCCAGTCCCGGCACCGGGAAGGTGCGCGAGACGGCACCCATCGCGATGACCAGGTAGTCGAAGGGCAGCTCGTACGCGTCACCGGCCAAGGGGGTGACCGAGGCGACCTTGCGGTCCTGGTCGACCGAGGTGACGCGGCCGGTGAGAACCTCCGCCTTGGGGAGCACGCGTCGCAGGGGGACCACGACGTGGCGGGGGGAGATGCTGCCGGCAGCAGCTTCTGGGAGGAAGGGCTGGTACGTCATGTACGAGCGCGGGTCGACGACCGTGACGGTCGCCTCGCCGTACCGCATCTTCTTGAGGATGCGGCGCGCGGTGTACAGACCGACGTACCCGCCACCCACTACGAGGATTCGGGGACGCTCCGTGGTGCTCATGAAATCGAGTATCCACCCAAGCCCGGGGGTCACTTCGTGAGGGCCTTCACAAGCATGGGACGACCCTCTGCTACACTGCGCCGCCCCGTGATCGACCCCACAGGCGGGTGAGGGAACCACCGGGCACTCCGGGCCGTTGATGCACCTTTTGAGCTGCGAAGATCGGCGGCGCCTCGGGTGGACCACCTGCCGTACCGCCCCTCGCCCGGGGAAGCCCCCGCGGACGCCCGCCGTCGTTTCCCGGCCTCATCACCCCCGGAACCCTTCAATCCACGGCAAAAACCGGGCCTCACCGGGCACTTTTCCATGTGAAACAATTCACGAAAGTTCTCAAGCGGGACCCCGGAAGACCCCCGCCAAGGGCCCTCCATGCCTATCAGGAGAGTGAGCGCCCGCTCAAGTGAGGCCCGCACACCCTCCCGGCAACGACCCTCCAGCCGCCTCGCACACCTGGGGCGCGCCGCCTACCGCGCGTCGAGTGCCGTATGGAACGCGATCCCGTCCAGGATGTCGTGTTCGCTCACCACGACCTCCTCGGCGCCGATCCGCTCCATGAGGGCGAGCAGCACCAGGGCACCGGCGTTGATGACGTCCACGCGGCCCGGGTGCATCACCGGGATGGCGGCGCGTTCGTCGTGGGTGGCGGCCAGCAGGCGCGAGGTGAGCTCGCCGACCCGGGCGCGCGTCAGCCGGCTGTGGTGGATGCGGGAGGAGTCGTAGGCGTCCAGGCCGAGCGCGATGCCGCCGAGCGTGGTGACCGTGCCGGCCAGCCCGACCAGCGTGCGGGAGCGCTCCAGCGGCACCGTCGAGGCCACCTCGTCCACAGCGGCCGCCACGTCGGCACGGATCGCCGCGACCTGCTCCTCGGTCGGGGTCTCGCTCAGCGAGCCGTCGCCGTGGGTGAGGTGACGTTCGGTCAGCCGCACGCAGCCCACGTCCACGCTGCGGGCCGCCTCGACCGTCTCGTCGCCCAGCACGAACTCCGTGGAGCCGCCGCCGATGTCGACCACCAGGTAGGGCGGCGCGAAGGTGCCGCGGGACAGCTCCCTGGTGGCGCCTGTGAAGGAGAACTCGGCCTCCTGGTCGCCGGTGATCACCTCGGGTTCGACGCCGAGGATGTCCACGACCCCGGCCACGAACTCGTCCCGGTTCTCCGCGTCCCGCGACGCGGAGGTGGCCACGAAGCGCGTGCGCCGCGGCGGTACGCCGAAGCCCGCGATGGTCTCCGCGTAGCGGCGGCACGCGGCGAACGTCCGCTCCAGCGCCTCCGGCGCCAGCCGCCCCGTACGGTCCACGCCCTGCCCCAGCCGGACGATCTCCATCCGCCGGTCCAGGTCGACCAGCGCGCCCGTCTCCGGGTCGAGGTCGGCCACCAGCAGGCGGATCGAGTTGGTGCCGCAGTCGACCGCGGCCACGCGCTGCACGGTCATGACGTCTCCTCGTCCCCCTGAGCGGCCTTCGGGTCGCTGTCCGGCACGCTCACGCACGGGCCCTTGCGCCACCACTCGGGCAGCATCGCCAGCGCCTCGTCCCCCAGCGGGTTGACGCCGGGCCCCGCCACGAGCGCGTGCGCCACCAGCACGTGCAGGCACTTGACCCGGTCGGGCATGCCGCCCGCGCTGGGGAAGCCGACCAGCTCCTCGATGGCGTCCCTGCGCGCCAGGTAGTCCTCGTGGGCGGCGCGGTAGGCGTCGGCCAGTTCGGCGTCCTGACCGAGCCGTTCGGTCATCTGACGCATCACGCCGTCCGCCTCCAGCGTGCCGATGGCGGAGGCCGCGCGCGGGCACGTGAGGTAGTACGTGGTGGGGAACGGCGTGCCGTCCTCCAGCCGGGGCGCGGTCTCCACGACGTCCGGCAGCCCGCAGGGGCAGCGGTGCGCGATGGCGCGCAGTCCGCGCGGCGGGCGGCCCAACTGCTCGCGGAAGGCGGCCACGTCAGCGTCCGTGGGCGGTGTCGGCCGGGTCAGGGGCGGTGGGGTGTCCATGGGTGTCAGGGTGCTCGTCGCTTCGTCTCGGGTGGTCCGTTGCCCTGGGCGGGGCGGCGCGCGGCGTCAGCCTGCGTCGTCCGCGCTGTCCAGTCCGTCCCACAGGTTCTCGTACCAGGGCCGGTCGGCGGGCCCCCGGTCGCGGGGGCGGCGCGCGTCGGCTGTGCCGTCCCGCATGGTGTAGCCGGTCTCGTCGGGCCGCACGAAGTGCAGGTGCTCGCGCGCCTGCCGCTCCACGTAGGCGGGGTCCTTCCAGCGGGCCCGCTCCTTGCGCAGCTCCTCGACCGCGTCCCGCGTCCGCTCGGCCTGCGCGCGCTGCTCGGCGATCTCGGAACGCTGGCTGACGTACTGCCGTGTGGGGTACGCGAGCGCGACGACGAGGGAGCACAGGACGAGGGCGAGCAGCGCGGCTCTGCCGGTCAGCCGCCCCTTGCGCGGAGTACGCGGCTTCGCCGGGCCCTGCGCCCGGTAGACCCGCTCCGCTGCCTGTGCGCCGAGGGCGCGCAGGCGCGTCGCGGTGGAGAAACGGTCCCGGTCCGCTCCCATGCCTCTCCCTGCCTCGCCTCTCCCTGCCTCGCGCGCCCGCCGCCCCGGCCCCCGCCCGGTCCCCCGGGCGGGGGCCGGGGCGCTCGCGGCGCCCGCGTCAGCGCTTGTAGCGCGGGAACGCCGAGCGGCCGGCGTAGACCGCCGCGTCGTCGAGGATCTCCTCGATGCGCAGCAGCTGGTTGTACTTGGCGACACGCTCCGAGCGCGCGGGGGCACCTGACTTGATCTGACCGCAGTTGACGGCGACGGCCAGGTCGGCGATCGTCACGTCCTCCGTCTCGCCGGAGCGGTGCGACATCATGCACTTGAAGCCGTTGCGCTGGGCGAGCTCGACGGCGTCCAGCGTCTCGGTGAGCGAACCGATCTGGTTGACCTTCACCAGCAGGGCGTTGGCGCAGCCCTCCTCGATGCCGCGGGCCAGGCGCTCGGGGTTGGTGACGAACAGGTCGTCGCCCACCAGCTGCACCTTCTCGCCGAGCTTGTCGGTGATGGTCTTCCAGCCCGCCCAGTCGTCCTCGAACAGCGGGTCCTCGATGGAGACCAGCGGGTAGTCCGCGACAAGCTGCCCGTAGTACTCGGTCATCTCGGCGGCCGAACGCTTCTGGCCCTCGAACGCGTAGACGCCGTCCTCGTAGAACTCGGAGGCGGCCACGTCCAGCGCCAGCGCGATGTCCTGACCCGCGTTGTAACCGGCCTTCTGGATGGCCTCGATGATCAGGTCGAGCGCCTCGCGGTTGGAGCCGAGGTTCGGCGCGAAGCCGCCCTCGTCGCCCAGGCCCGTGGCCAGACCGCGCTCCTTGAGGACGCTCTTGAGCGCGTGGTAGACCTCGGCGCCCCAGCGCAGCGCCTCGGAGAACGACTCGGCGCCGATCGGCGCGATCATGAACTCCTGGATGTCCACGTTCGAGTCGGCGTGCGAGCCGCCGTTGAGGATGTTCATCATCGGCACCGGCAGCTGGTGCGCGTTGGGGCCGCCCAGGTAGCGGAAGAGCGGCAGGTCGGACGCCTCGGAGGCGGCGTGCGCGACGGCCAGCGAGACGCCGAGGATGGCGTTGGCGCCCAGCGAGGACTTGTCGGCGGTCGCGTCCAGGTCGAACATCGCCTGGTCGATCAGGCGCTGCTCGGTGGCGTCGTAGCCGACCAGCTCGGGGCCGACCTGCTCGATGACGGCGAGGACGGCCTTCTCGACGCCCTTGCCGCTGTAGCGCGCGGCGTCCCCGTCGCGCAGTTCGAGCGCCTCGAAGGCGCCGGTCGAGGCACCGGACGGCACGGCAGCACGGCCGGTGCTGCCGTCGTCGAGGCCGACCTCGACCTCGACGGTGGGGTTGCCTCGCGAGTCGAGGATCTCGCGGGCTACGACGACGTCGATGGACGGCACGAGGTTTCTCCTTCGTGTGGGACGGACGGCTTTCTCCGCCCCGAGCCTAACCGTCCCGCGTGCCCGGCCCCCGCCCCGCCGCACGATGAGGCCCACGTGCGGGTTCGCGGGGACCTCCTCGCGGCTCACCTGTCGGCGGAGCGGCTCACACGTGCCGGCTCACCTGTCGGCGAGGCGGCTCACACGCGCAGCTGCTGACCCGGCTTGATCAGGTCGGGGTCGTCGCCGATCACACCGCGGTTGTGGGCGTACAGTTCCGTCCAACCGCCCGGAACGTCCTGTTCCGCGGCGATTCGGGAGAGGGAGTCGCCGGGCCGGACGGTGACGCGGTGCTTGCCGCTCCCCTCGCCCTTGTCCTCCCGGTCGTCGCCCCGCGAGGCGCGGTCGCTCCCCTCGTCGGGCGTGCCCCGGTGCTTGCCCGTCCCCGGGGAGAGGACGTGGCCCTGCTCCCCGGACGAGTCCCTGAGCCGCTCCGGGCTGGACGGACCCTGGTTCGACCAACCGAAGCCGCCCTCGGACGGGTCGGACGCGCCGGCGTCAGCGGGGTCGCCGGAATCGGCGTCCTGCGAGCCCGAAGGGGCAGACGGCGACGGGGTGGCGGACGGCCGCTCGGAGGCGGACCCGTCGGAGCCTCCCTCACCACCGGAACCGCCGACCTCCCCGGCGGCCCCCTCCTCCCCCGAGGCCTTCTCGCCGGAGGACTCCCCCTCCGACTCACCGGAGGACTCCCCCTCCGACGCCTTCCCGTCGGAGGACTCCTCTGACGAGGTCTCCCCTTCGGACGGCTTCCCGTCCGGCGCCCCGGCCTCGGGCGACTCCCGGCCGGAAGGGTCACCGCTCGTGGCGCCGTCCTCGGCGTGGTCGCTGCCGTCCGGGTCCGCACCCTCGTCGGCGCCCGGGTCCGTGCCGTCGGGCGTGCCCAGATCGACGTCCGGGCCGACCTCGCCCGCGAGAACGGACCCGCAGTGCGGGAAGGACCGCGGGCCCTCCGCCTCCAGGATCTTCTCCCCGACGGCGATCTGCTGGCTGCGGCTGGCCAGGTCGGGCCGGTCGGCGTACACCGTGCCGCCGTAGTACTTCCAGGTGTCCAGGTCCAACTGGAGCCCGCCGTAGTACCCGTGTCCGTTGTTGGCGCTCCACACGCCGCCGCTCTCGCAGTCAGCGACCCGGTCCCAGGGCGAGGCGTCGGCGGCGTGCGCGCCGGTCGCGCCCAGCAGCGGCAGCGCGATGCCCGCGCCGGTGACCCCGGCCGCGACGAACAGGGCGGGTGCCTGGCGGGGGCGGCGGTGCCGACCGTTCCCGGAGCGCATGGAGGACCTCTCGTAAGGGACAAGCGGGACGACGACGGAGGACACCGGAAAGGGCAACCGAAGTCGGCGACCGAACGTAACCGCGAACGCCGGGCGTCACAAGCGAATGTCACGGACATCACGCCGCGGTCACACGGGTGACGGCCCCTCACACGTGCGTCACCCGCGGGCGGTGAACTCCACGGGCAGCGTCCGCAGGCCGCGCATGATCAGCCCGCCGCGCCACCTCAACTCCTCAGGGTCTGCGGCAAGTCGCAGGTCGGGCAGCCTGTGCAGGAGCGTGGCGAGCGCGGTGCGCCCCTCCAGACGGGCCAGCGGCGCACCCAGGCAGTAGTGGATGCCGTGCCCGTACCCGAGGTGCTGGTTGTCGCTCCGCGTCAGGTCCAGGGTGTCGGGTGCGTCGAACTTGTCCGGATCGCGGTCCGCGGCCGCGAGGACGACCAGCACCGGGTCCCCCTCCCGTACCCGCTGCCCGCCCAGCGTCAGCTCGCGGGTGGCGAAGCGCCAGGTCGCCAGTTCCACCGGCCCGTCGTACCGCAGCAACTCCTCGACGGCGGTGGCCAGCAGCCCGGTGTCCCCGTCCGCGACCGCCCGCTGGAGTACGGCCCGCTGACCGGGGTGGCGCAGCAGCGCGTAGGTGCCGTTGCCGATCAGGTTGACGGTCGTCTCGAAGCCGGCGAACAGCAGGATGAACGCCATCGCCGCCGCCTCGTTCTCGCTCAGGTGCTCGCCGTGGTCGGAGGCGCGGATGAGACCGGAGATCAGGTCGTCGGCCCCCTCGCCCCTGCGCTCCAGCTCGGCCCTCTTGCGGTGGATGAGCTCGGCCAGGTAACCGCGCATCCTCTTGACCGCGCGGCCCACACCGCCGCGCGGGCTGCCGGGCTGATGGATCATCATTCCGGCCCAGGAGCGGAAGTCCTCCTGGTCCTGTTGCGGGACGCCGAGCATGTCGCAAATGGCGTAGATCGGCAGCGGGAAGGCGTACTCGTGGATCAGGTCCGCCGCACCGCGCGCCGCGAAACCGTCGATGAGCGTGTCGGCCAGCTCCCGTACGCGGGGCGCGAAGGCGGCGACCCGGCGCGGGGTGAAGGCCTTGGAGACCAGGCGGCGCAGCCGGGTGTGGTCGGGCGGGTCGATGTTGAGCAGATGCGTCATCAGGTTGGCGCTGCGCTCTCCGGGGATGCCGACCTTGCCCTTGCCGTGCGCGCCCTGTTCGCCGTGGTGGTGCGGGCTCTTGCTCAGCCTCGGGTCGGCGAGCGCCTGCCGGGCGTCCGCGTACCGGGTGACCAGCCAGGCCTCCACCCCACTGGGCACCCGCGTCCTGTGCACGGGCGCGTGCTCGCGCAGCCACGCGTACGCGGGGTAGGGGTCGGCGGCGAACCGCCAGTCGAAGAGCGACGGCATCTCGGGCACGGACGCGTCGGAGGGCGAGGAGACCGGCGTGGACGCGTCGGAGGGGGGCGGGGCGGGGCAGGCGGGGTTCTGGTCGTGCACCCACACGACCGTAGACGCACCCACCGCCGGCCGCACCGGCGGCCACCGCTGCCCCGGCTCCCCGGCTCCCTGGCCGCCGGTCACGCCGGCCGGGAGACGCCACGGCAGCCGCCAGACGCCACGGCCCGGCGCCGCATACCGCCACCACGCGCTCGCTACGCGCGCTGCCGCTCCAGCCAGCCCGTGGTGAGCAGGTACTGGCCCAGCAGATAGCCCGCCATGATCAGCGTCTCCTGCGAGGGGAAGGAGCGCCCCGCCTGCTGGAGCCCGATCAGCGCGTCGGAGGCGACGAAGGACACCGCCCCCGCGGCCACCTTGCCGCCCACTCCGAGCGCGACGGCCCCCATCGTGGCGAGCGCCAGGCTGTAGCCGGCGACCGGGAGGCGCAGCCGGCGCTCCAGTGCGGGCGCGAGCGCCGCGTTGACGGCTGCCCACCCGGCGAACGCGGCCACCGCCCGCCTGGGCCTGGCCCGCAGACCGCGTACGCCACCGAGCCGGCCGGCCATCCCCGCCGTGTAGCTGACCTGGGTCCCCAGGAAGGCGGCCATCCCGGCGAGCAGCGCACGCTCGTGGCGGTCCCACAGCAGCGCGGTGTCGCCCGCGGTGGCGCAGGCCAGGCCGGCGAGGAGGGCCCCGTCGGGGCGCCTTGCCGCCGGGCCTCCGTAGCGGGCGTGGGCGGCGAGAGCGGGCATGAGAAGAGGCTTGCCGGCCCGCGCCGGGCCCCGGGGTGCCTTGACGGTGGCGTACAGGTCGGCGGCGGACAGGGCGACGAACGCCGCGAGCGGTCCACCCGGGCGGCGTGAGCGGCGCCCCTGTCCGAACCGCCGTGCCGTCCCGGCCTTGGTGGTCTCCATCACGGGAGTGTTACCGGCCGGTACGGCACCGTCAACCCGTCGCCACCGCTCTTCCTCCGTCGCCACCGCTTTCACGCCGTCGTGGCTGCCGACCCGGCGCGCTCTCAGCCGCGCTGCTCCGCGGCGCGGATGGTGTCGCGGTAGGTGCGGGCGGCGGCCCGCAGGGCGGTCTCCGGGTCGATGCCCTGCCGCTCGGCCTCCACGGCCAGGGCGAGGAGCGCGTAACCCACGTCCCCGCGCGCCCCCTCGACGGGAACGTCGAGCCCGGCCGCACGGGCCCGCCCCGCCAGCTTCGCGGCCAAGGAGAGCGCCGGCTGGCCCAGCGGCACGCCCTCGGTCACCGAGACCCGCTCGTTCTTCTCCTGCGCCTTGCGCCGCTGCCAGTGCGCCTCGACGTCCTCGGCGGACTCGGCGACGTCGTCACCGAAGACGTGCGGGTGGCGGTGGACCAGCTTCGCCACCAGCGTTCCCGCCACGTCGTCGATGCCGAAGGCCTCGTCCGGGTGGTCCTGGGCGATGCGGGCGTGGAAGACGACCTGGAGCAGCACGTCGCCGAGTTCCTCGCGCAGTTCCGCGCGGTCGCCGCGCTCGATGGCGTCGATGAGTTCGTAGATCTCCTCGACGCCGTACTTGAGCAGGTCCTCGTGGGTGCGCAGCGCGCTCCAGGGACACTCGCGGCGGATACGGTCCATGACCTGGACGGCGTCCAGCAGGCGGGCGCCGGGCAGATCGTAGGATCCGGGCAGCAGTTCGAGAGCGGGCATCGTCTGACGGCCGGAGCCCGCCAGGCGCGCGAGGCCGTCGGTGAGCGCCGGCTCGCCCTCGGCGGTCGCCAGCACCACGAGCGAGCGGCCGCCACCGCGCCCGCACTCCTCCACCAGCTCCCGCGCGTCCAGCTCCACCCCGGCCGCCACCTTCACGCCCGCGTCGCGCACATACGGCAGCTGCGGATGCGAGGGGTCGGCGCACAGCACGCGGTCGGCCCCGCGGAGCGCCTCCCACGCGGGCCAGGACAGCAGCCCGGGCGCCACCCGGTGCGTGGTGGTGAGCAGGACGATGCGGCCGGTCTCGGGGATTTCGTTCACCCCACGAACCTAACCCGATCGGCCCCGGCCGGGCCCGGGAGACCCAGGGCCCGGAGACCCGGAGCACCAGAGCCCCGGAGACCCAGCGGCCCGGAGGGAGGAGCGACAGCCCCGGGCCACCGGCATCAGACACAGGCCGCAGGCCACCGTCACCCGGCAACCCGGCACCCGCTGCCGACAGGCGCTTGACGTCACGCTCCCTGGGCGCGGTCGGCCTCGCCGGACAGCTCGCGCAGCCACGGGGCCTCATCCCCGCCGTCCCCGCCCAACGAGGAGGTGCGCGTGTTCCACTCCCCGTAGCGCGGGTTCACATTGATCTTCATGTCGTCCGCGGCACGCGACAGCTCCGCGTTGATCCGCTGCGGCCCTTCCGGGGACATCAGGTCGATGCCCTTCGCGGCGGCGATCTTCTCGATGCGCAGCTGCATCCGGATGAAGTCGTCGATGTCGTCGGGCGCGAGGTGGTGCTGGCGCAGCCACACCGCCTCCAGCCGCTTCTTGCCGCCGGCCTGCTTCTCCAGCTCCCCGCGGACCTGCTGAACCTCGCGGCGGCTGACACCGGCCCCCGCGTCCTTCGCCGCCTGCGCGACGACGCGCTCGCGGATCATCCCGTCGAGCGTGGCACGCGTCAGCTTGCCGCTCTGCTTGATCATCTGTTCGCCCTGCGGTTCCGCGCGCTGCGCGTCCCGCACGGCGCCCACCCGCGACTGGAGCTGCCCCATGCTGATCCGGTCCCCCTTCACCAGGGCCGCCGCACCCGGATGCGCGTCGTTGCCGCACGCCGTGAGCAGCGGGGTCGCGGCCAAGAGCGCCGCGACGGCGGAGAGAGTGAGCGCGGACCTGCGGCGTGGGCTTTCCATGGGGCCTCCCGGCGGCGGCGAGGGTCGGGCTCCGGCGCACGACCTGGCGATGATCGATGGTAGGGAGTCGAACGGCTCCATGACCACCGGTTCGACACCAAATCGACCAACGATTCGGGGGCAGTTGAGTCGCTGCCCCGTTCACCGGTTCGGATCACCACCCCGTGTTCCGGCACACCGGTTCGGGTCGCCACCCCGCTCAGGGGCACCGGTTCGGGCGCCTGGCGCGGGCCGCAGCACCGTTCGGACACCCGTCCCGACACCCCTTTTCGGACGCCGTACGCGCGCGTCCCGCGGCGACGAAGACGCCCGCGCCCTGCCGTGCCCGGACGAGTCCGGCCCCCGCGAGCGCCCGCAGGGCCCCGCGCTGCGCGCGCCTCGCGCGCTCCCTCAGCCGCCGCACTGCGCGAGCATCGTGCGCTTGTCGGGAGAGGTGACGGCCAGCTCGTACTTGTGCGCGACCTGGGCGAAGCGGACCGCGTAGGCGCAGCGGATCGTTCGGGAAGGCGGCAGCCAGGATGCGGGGCCCGAGTCCCGTTTGGCGGAGTTCGCGGGTCCGTCCACGGGCAGCAGGTTCAACGGGTCGTTGGCGATGCGCCGGCGCTTGTCCTCGGACCAGTGGGCGGCACCCATCTGCCAGTCGTAGGACAGCGGCATGACGTGGTCGATCTGCACGTCCGTGGCGTGCCGCTTCGTCCAGTTGACGCGCCGTCCGGTATAGGGGTCCTCCAGCGTCATCGACTCCACGACGCAGTCGGAACCTGAGCGGTGCCGCACCTTCGCGCCGTCGCGCCGCAGCACGTCGTTGCGGGTGTCGCAGCCGTTGCGGGCGAAGGGGACACCGTCGGCGGTGTCCATCCAGGCGTAGCCGAACGCGTCCCGCTCGTACCCGGTCCTCGGCCCGCGTCCCTTGGTGCGCAAGTCCGCTATGAGGCCGCGGGCCTTCGCCCGGTCGGCGTCGGAGGTGACGGGCGCCAGACCCGGCCTGGTGCCGTCCGGGTTGCTCAGCGGGCTGACGGCCCGGCCGCCGGTCCCCCCGCCACCGCCCGGTGAGGCGCTCGCGTCCTGTCCGTCCGGCATCCCCGCCCCGTCGCACCCGGTGACGAGCGTGACGGCCGCGAACACGACGGTGAGGGCGGCCCCCGCGCGGCGCCCACGTGCCCGGGGGACGCTTGCGCGGGGCCCGGATATGCGGGGGCGGGCGGGGCGGGGCTGGGCGGCGTCGGCGATCACCGGCTGAGCATAGCCGCGGGACGACGGCACCTCGCGAGGCGACCACGGCCGGCGCCCCGGCACGGGTCAGCCCGGGTCCGGGAGCGCCCGCCGCACCGGTGAGCGACGCTGCGGGCGTCACCCCGACGGCGCCCTGTCTGTGGCAACAGAGGGCAAAGCGGGCAGGGACGTGGGGTGCGCGAAGTCACCGACCCTCTGCTGAAACTGGTGCGGCGCCCGCACCACGAGCCCGTGGTCGCCCAGACGGCCCGCTCCACCATCGCCGCCGTGATCAGCTACGTCGTCGCCCTGCAGCTCAGCAGCGAGCCGGCGCCGCTGACCGCGCCACTCACCGCGTTGCTGGTCACCCAGGTCACCCTCTTCACGACGTTGCGTACCGGCGTCCGCCGCGTCAACGCCGTGGTGGCGGGCGTGCTGCTCTCCAGCGGCTTCAGCGCTCTGGTCGGGCTGACCTGGTGGAGCCTGGGCCTGGTCATCCTCGCCGCGCTGATCGTCGGCCGGTTCGTGAAGGCCGGCGAGTTCGTGCCCGAGACGGCCATCAGCGCCATGCTCGTCCTGGGCGTGACACAGAGCCAGGTCGCCTCGATGGCCTGGGACCGGGTGCTGGAGACACTGATCGGCGCCATCGTCGGGCTGGCTTTCAACGTGCTGTTCGTGCCCCCCGTGTGGGTGCAGCCGGCCGGAGACGCCGTGCTCGACCTCGCAGGCCGCATGCGGAACCTGCTGTCCGGACTCGGCGACGACGTCCGCGGCCACACCCCCGTCAGCCGGGCCGCCGAACGGCTGCACCAGGCGCGGCGGCTCGACCACGACATCGTCGAGGTCGACGTCGAGCTGCGGCGCGCGGAAGACAGCCTCCGGCTGAACCCGCGCGTACGGGAGGGGCTGCTCTCCCGCGTCGTGATGCGCACAGGACTCGACACCCTGGAGATCTGCGCCGTCGTGCTGCGCACCACCTGCCGCACCGTCACCGACCTGGCCAAGAAGCGCACCAGCGAACCGCTGTTCCGCGACGACATCGCCGAGGGCATGCATGAGCTGTTCGTCGAGATGGCCCGCGCGGTCGAGGCCTTCGCCGAGCTGATCACCACGCCCGTCAGCTCCAACGCGGAGGAGGCCGAGGCGCAGCTCGTGCGCTCCCTGGAAGCCAGCCGCACCCGCCGCGACACCGTCGCCTTCCAGCTCCTGGACACCGTCCGCTCCCACCCGCGCCAGTGGCAGCTGCACGGAGCGCTGCTCGCCGAGGCCGACCGCATCCTCGACGAGCTGGACGTCGAGAAGCGTTCCGAACGCCTGTGGGAGGAGCTCGACCGCCAGTCCCGCGAGAAGCGCGAGAAGAACCCCCTCCTGCGGGGACTGCGCCAGTTCCGGCACCGCGAGCGCTCCCGCCGCAAGGAGAAGGACGAGGAACGCGAACTGGAGTGGGAGGAGGAGCAGTAGCGCGGCGCCGCGGGCAGCCGCGCACGGCCACCCGCAGTACGAACTACGCGGTCAGTACCCGGCGCGTGGCGCCGGCTGGGCCAGCTGGTGGCGGCACAGCGACTCGTCCTGAAGAAGCTGGGCGAGCGCCGGGTCGGCCATGCCGCGTTCACGGATCAGATCGCGGATGAGGACGGCGAGCTCCGGCAGCGCCTGCCCGTACTGTCCGGTGTCCACCAGAGTGGTGGCGTACTGCTTGCGCAGGGTCCGCACCACGGGCGAGCCCTCGCCGTAGGCGACCACCGCCATCGGCAGCGCCCGCCCGAGCAGCGCGGCCACCTGGGCGTAGCGCCCTGCGCCGAGCAGTCTTCTGACCTCGTCGAGCACCGTGTTCAGGTCGCCGTCGGGCCCGGACGGTCCCGCGGCGGTACGGCGCGGGGGCCAGGGTGCCGCGGGCGCCAGGAAGGGGCGGGTGGGGTCCAGCGGCGGGCCGGGGGCGCGCAGACCCGGGGCGGGCAGCAACGGGGCGAGTTCGGCGTACACCTCATGCGCGTCGGCGGGCCGCCGCGCCGGATCACGGTCCAGCAGCCGGCGCACGAGCGCGGGCAGCGGCGCCGGGGCTCCCGGACACACCACGTCGAGGGGCTGCGGCTCCTCGTGCAGCTTCTTGTACAGCAGCCCGGCCGCCTCCGGCGCCTCGAAGGGGGTGCGCCCCGCGAGGAGTTCGTACAGCACCACGCCCAGCGCGTACAGATCGGCGGCCGGCCCGACGGCGCTGCCGCCCGTGGCTTGCTCGGGCGCCATGTAGACGGGCGTGCCCACCAGCGCGCCCGTCCGGGTCAGCCGGGTGACGTCGGGGGCGCCGACGGAGGCGATGCCCAGGTCGAGGATGACGACCCGTCCGTCCGGCCGCACCATGACGTTGCCGGGCTTCAGATCGCGGTGGACGACGCCCACGGCGTGCACGGCGGCGAGCGCGGAGCACAGCTGCGCGGCGACCGCCACGGCCCACTGCCACGGGTAGGGCTCGTGCTCGGCGAGGTGGTCGGCCAGATCGCTGCCGTCGAGGCGCTGCATCACCAGATACAGCTCCTCGCCGTCCTGGCCCGCGTCATAGACGGTGACCAGGCCGGGATGGTCCAGCTGGGCCGTCACCCGGCACTCGCGGGCGAAACGGCGGCGCAACTCCTCGGGGTCGGCGCTGTGCGCCAGGGAGGCCATGCGTTCGGAGTGCGCCAGTTTCACGGCGACGGGACGGCCGCCCAGCCCGGCGTCGAGGGCACCCCACACCTGCCCCATGCCTCCCCTGCCGAGCGGCTCCGCCAGCTCGTACCGGCCCGCTATCAGCCGGCCCGGCCTCACGCCCGGCCCCACGGCCCCGGCTGCCGCCGGGGGTCGTCGCCCGGCCGCTCCCCCGGTGCCTGCTGGTCGCCGCGCAGCAGCGCGCCGAGTTCGTCGAGCTCGGAGGCGACCTGCCGCATCCGCGGGGAGGCGGCCGGAGCGGGCGCCACGGGAGGAGCGGGGTGAACCGGGCGAAGGGGGGCGGCGGGGGGAACGGGGCCGGGTCGGCCGCCGCCGTCGGCGCGTAGGGCGCCGACGCGCCGTACGGGGACGAGGGGGTGCCGTACGGGGACGAGGGGGTGCCGGGAAACGGCGGAGGCGGGGCTCCCGCCCCGCGTGGCGTCCGCGGGAAGCGATCCGCCAGTACGGCGTGCACGACGGCCCCGCAGACGAGCAGCACGATGTAGAGCCCGGCGAAGAACTGCGCGTTGCCCTCCTGCCCCGGCTCGCTCGCCGGCACGAAGACGAGCAGCAGGACATAGACGGCGGTCAGCGCGCACGCCAGCGCGAACACCGCCCAGTCGCGCGGGCGGCGGCGCAGCAGCGCGAACCGCAGCGACGGCACCCACGTCAGCAGGCCCACCGACCACAGGGGGAACGACGCGAAGACGATCCGCAGCAGGAGGGTGCGGGTCGCCGTCGGCGCGGCCGGGCCGTACATCTTTCCTCCCGGGGGACAGGAACGGATAAGGCAGGAGGTGAGCGTATACAGCGGGACGGACAGCCCGGTACGCGACGGACGAGAAACAGGCCACGCGAAGCGGAATCGTTGCAACCAGCAGTCGCCGGGGCGGGGTTGCACCCCGAAGTCGCCGGGGCGGGGTTGCGGCGCGCAGTCGGCGCCGCATGGTCACGGCGCGGCGCGTGGTGGGCGGGTAGCGGGGTCAGGGGAAGGGCACCGTGCTGTCGGCGAGCCCGTCGAACATGCCCTGCACGAACTCCTCGCCCAGCTCCGACACGCGCCGCAACGCGGTCTCGAACTCGGCGAGGCGGCGGAAGCGCGCACCGTACGCGCGCTGCCGCTCCAGCGGCAGCCTCGGCAGCCGGAGCCTGCGGACGTCGATCCGGGAGGCGCTGGAGGCGTAGCTGCTGGCCTGGCGGGTGTTGGCGGTCGAGCGCAGGAAGCCTGCCACGAACCAGGCGTCCAGTGCGGCCGGGTCCACGCGCAGCAGGCACAGCGGCTTGGCCAGCCGGGCCCCGGACTCGCTCTCGGCCACCACGTGGGCGGCGCCCCTCCCCTGGACGGGGAGGACGATGTCGCCGGGCGCCGTGGTGACCGGTTCGGCGGAGGCCAGGTGCACCTCCAGCGCTCCGCTGCGGGCCAGTTCGCCGACAGTGACCTCCGGAAGCGCGGCCCCCTCGGGTCCGGGCGCTTCCGCGGCGCCGGAACCCGCCCCTTCCTCGCCGGCGAGGTCGAGCGTACGGCGCAGGGTGCGTTCCAACTCGCCCCGTACGGACGCGAGGGAGGCGGCGTCCGTCCCGGCGTTCCCCGGCGGCAGGTGGCGGGCGGGGGTGAGGTCGACCTCGTCGTCCAGCAGGTCGATGACGGGCAGCGTCGCGCACACGCCGGGCTGCTCGGGGGCGGCGCCGTCCGCGTCGTGGGCGCGCCACGCGGCCAGCACGGCGGCGGCCGTCTCGTGCCAGGGCGGCGGCTCCTCGCCCTCGGCGCGGCCGCCCGCCGCGTCCATGAGCAGCAGCCGGGCGTCGGCGGAGGTGCCGTCCGGTTTGCGGAGTATCCACAGGTGCAGGGGCAGGCTGTGCGGAGCCGCGGCACCCGGAGGGAGCGCGAGGACCGCGCGGAGCGCTCCCTTGCGCAGCAGTGCGGCGCGCACCCGGCGGCCGGTGCGGCGTGCGGCGACGGCGGGCGGGAGCAGGAGCACGGCGGTGCCGCCGGGCCTGAGCCGGGCCAGCGCGTGCTGCATCCAGGCCAGTTCGGACTCGGTGCGCGCGGGCAGGCCGTACGTCCACCGCGGGTCGTACGCCAGGTCGTCGTGGCCCCAGTTCCGCTCGTTGAAGGGCGGATGGCAAAGGACGGTCGCCACCGACGGCGCGTCGGGCGCCGGCTCGGTGCGCAGCGCGTCCTGGGCGCGCACGTCGACGGCGGCGGGCACGTCGACGGCGGCGGGCACGTCGACGGCGGCGGGCTCGGGCGCGGGTTGCCCCGCCCCGGCGGCCGCTGCGGCGGCGCGCAGCGTGAGGCGGAGCGCGGCGAGCCGGGCGAGGAGCGGGTCGGTGTCCTGTCCGTACAGGGCCGCCGGCGTGTCAGGACCGGCAGCGCCGGCGGCGGCCAGCAGCGCGCCCGCACCGCAGGCGGGGTCGAGTACCGCGTCCCCCGGCCCGGCGAGCCGCGCCATGAGGGCGGCGGTGGCGGGCGGGGTGAGCACGTACTGGCGGGGGTTGGTGTCGAGGTAGTCGGCGAGCAGCTGCTCGAACGCGGCCTCGGCGCCCGACTCCCGTGCCATCGCGTCGAGTTCGTGACCGAGCTCGTCCCCGACCCCGTCACCACCCACCACGCCGCCCGGCACTCCCGTCGCATCCGGTGCGCCGGTCCCGCCAGGGGCCGACTCGGGTAGCGGCCCCGGGGCGGCCGGTTTCGCGGGCGCTCCGAGGCCGGCCAGGTGTTCGCCCGCGCGGACGAGCGCGGGACCGTACCCGTCGGGGTCGGCCTCCAGCCGACGGCGCACCCGCTCGCGCGGCGGCGCCTCGGCGAGTTTGCCCTGGGCCCGCAGCCACCGCTCGACCTCGGCGAGGGAGAAGGCGGGGCTCGCCTCGGTGCCGCCGACGGGCCGGGGGAAGTCGGCGTAGCGGCGTCGCCAGTTGCTGACGGCCGCCCTGCCCACACCGGCGAGCCGGGCAATGGCCGCTGCCGTCACTTCCGTGCCGTCCGACCCCACGTGCACCGCGCCCCTTCCGTGTGTCTCGCCGACCGCACCGGTTCGGCGATGCGCCCGAGCATACCCACCGCACGTCCCCCCATCTCGTTCACAACGTGAAGTCCACCCTTCAAGTGTTCACGTGTTGACTCGGTTCACAAGCAATGCTCTTATTGGCGCACCGGTTCACACCTGTCGGAGCCGGGCCGCTCGCACACCCCGACCGGAGGTCCCGCCATGCCCACACGCGTACCGCTGCCCCGCACGCGCCCGCTGCTCGTTTCCGCCGCCGCGCTCCTGTCCCTCGGCGCGCTCGGCGCCTGCTCGCTGGAGGAGCCCGTCGCCGAGAAGGCCACGACGGGCGCGCAGTCCCCGTCGGGCAAGGCGGCCGACACCACGGCGGACGGCGACGGCTCGAAGGGCGGCAGGAAGGCCGCGGGGCCGCACTCCGCGGGCCAGAGCGCGGTGTACGCCGACAAGGGGCTCAAGGTCACCGTCTCGGCGCCCTCCGCGTTCACCCCGTCCGCGTACGCGGCGGGCCACAAGAGCGGCCGCTCGGCCTACAAGCTGCGCGTGACGCTGGAGAACACCGGCGACGCCAGGATCGACACCACGCTGGTCACCGTCGACGCCCGGCAGGGTGAGGACGGCGAGACGACCGAGGGGATCTTCGACGGCGAGACCGTCGGAAGCGGTTTCACCGGCCACCTGCTGCCCGGCAAGCGCGCCACCGCCACCTACGGCTTCGACGCGGGGCGCGGAGCCCGCACGCTCGACGTCGAGGTCAGCCTCAACGACTTCGAGACCGAACCCGCGCAGTGGAGCCTCACGCTCTGAGACCGCCGCGCCCGCCGGACGCACCGCACCGCCACGCAACCGCACGATCCGAACCGCTCACAGGGGGGAACCCACCATGTCGCACGTCCCGCACCACGACAGTCCGCACGACCGCCCCTTCGCCTCCGCCCCCGCGCCCGCGCCGGTGCAGCTTCCGGTCCGCGAGCCGCGCAACGGACTCGGACTGACCGCGCTGATCCTCGGTCTCCTCGGCGCCCTGTCCGGGCTGGTCCCGATCCTGTTCTGGGCCTCCGGCACGCTCGGTGTCATCGGCCTGGTCCTCGGCCTGGCCGGCCGCTCCCGCGCCAAGAAGGGACTGGCCACCAACGGCAGGACCGCGCTGACGGGCCTCCTGCTGTCCCTGCTGTCCTTCGCCCTCGGCGTCTGGGGCCTGATCACCGTCGTCACCGCGCTCGACGACGCGGCGAACGAGATCGACAAGGAGCTGAACAGCGGCGCCCCGCCCGCCGCCGTCCTCCCCCTGACCGCCGCCACGCGCTGAACACCCCGCCCGGCTCCGGGCCGCGCCCCACCGCGGCCCGGGCGACCCCCCACCGCCCCGGCGAACCGGGGCTCAGGCTCCCGGCACCGTCGTCAGGAACTCGCCCACCCAGGCCAGCAGGTCGCGGCCCGTCAGGGGTTTGCCGCCGATGCCGCCCGGCTTGGGGCGGGGCACCAGGACCTGATGGGTGGCCGACTTGATCACCGAGCCCGGGTACACCCGCTTGAGCCGCAGCTCCTGCGACTCCCGCAGCTCGACGGGGCTGAAGCGGATGTTGTTGCCCTGGAGGGTGATGTCGGTGACGCCGACCGTGCGGGCCAGCATCCGCAACCCCGCGACCAGCAGCAGGTTCTCCACCGGCTCCGGCAGCGGCCCGTACCGGTCGGCCAGCTCCTCGCGCACGGAGGCGATGTCCTCCTCCGTGGTGGCCGAGGCCAGCGCCCGGTACGCCTGGAGACGCAGCCGCTCACCCGGCGCGTAGTCGTGCGGGACGTGCGCGTCGACCGGCAGCTCGATCTTGACCTCCGGCGGGGTCTCCTCCACGGGCCCCGCCTCACCGGACTCCAGCGCCGCCCGGTAGTCGGCCACCGCCTCGCCGACCATCCGCACGTACAGGTCGAATCCGACGCCCGCGATGTGCCCGGACTGCTCGCCGCCGAGCAGATTGCCCGCGCCGCGGATCTCCAGGTCCTTCATCGCCACGTACATGCCGGCGCCCATCTCCGTGTGCTGGGCGATGGTGGCCAGCCGCTCGTGCGCCGTCTCCGTCAGCGGCTTCTCCGGCGGGTAGAGGAAGTAGGCGTAGCCGCGATCCCGGCCGCGGCCCACCCGGCCGCGCAGCTGGTGGAGCTGGCTGAGGCCGAAGTTGTCGCCGCGCTCGACGATGAGGGTGTTCGCGTTGGAGATGTCGATGCCGTTCTCCACGATCGTCGTGGCCACCAGCACGTCCGACTTCTTCTCCCAGAAGTCGACCACCACCTGCTCCAGCGCCTGCTCCGACATCTGCCCGTGCGCGGTGGCGATCCGCGCCTCCGGCACGATCTGCCGCAGCCGCGCCGCCGCGCGGTCGATGGACTCCACCCGGTTGTGGATGTAGAAGACCTGCCCCTCGCGCAGCAGCTCGCGGCGGATCGCCGCGCCGATCTGCTTCTCCTCGAAGGGACCGACGAAGGTGAGCACCGGGTGCCGCTCCTCCGGCGGCGTGGTGATCGTCGACATCTCGCGGATGCCGGTCACCGCCATCTCCAGCGTCCTGGGGATCGGCGTCGCCGACATCGTCAGCACGTCCACGTTGGCCCGCAGCTTCTTCAGCTGCTCCTTGTGCTCGACACCGAAGCGCTGCTCCTCGTCGACGATGACCAGGCCCAGCTCCTTGAACTTCGTCTCCGACGAGAACAGCCGGTGCGTCCCAATGACGATGTCCACCGTGCCCTCGCGCAGCCCGTCCAGCGTCGCCCGCGCCTCGGTGTCCGTCTGGAAGCGCGAGAGCGCCCGCACGTTGACGGGAAACTGGCCGTACCGCTCGGAGAATGTGGAGAAGTGCTGCTGCACCAGCAGCGTCGTCGGGACGAGGACAGCGACCTGCTTGCCGTCCTGCACCGCCTTGAACGCGGCCCGCACCGCGATCTCCGTTTTGCCGTAGCCGACGTCACCGCAGATCAGCCGGTCCATCGGGACCGACTTCTCCATGTCCTCCTTGACCTCGCCGATCGTGGTGAGCTGATCGGGCGTCTCCGCGTACGGGAACGCGTCCTCCAGCTCCCGCTGCCAGGGGGTGTCCGCGCCGAACGCGTGCCCCGGCGCGGCCATCCGGGCGCTGTAGAGCTTGATCAGGTCCGCGGCGATCTCCTTGACCGCCTTCTTCGCCCGCGCCTTCGTCTTCGTCCAGTCCGCGCCGCCCAGCCGGTGCAGCGTGGGCTGCTCGCCGCCGACGTACTTGGTGATCTGCTCCAGCTGGTCCGTCGGCACGAACAGCCGGTCACCGGGCTGCCCGCGCTTGGCCGGCGCGTACTCCACCAGCAGATACTCGCGGGTCGCGCCCTGCACCGTGCGCTGCACCATCTCGATGTAGCGGCCCACCCCGTGCTGCTCGTGCACGATGAAGTCGCCCGGCTGGAGCGTCAGCGGATCGATCTGCTTGCGGCGCCGCGCCGGCATCCGCGTGCCGTCCTTGCCCGCCGCCTTCTGGCCCGACAGATCCGTCTCCGTCAGCACCGCCAGCTTCAGCCCCGGCGCGAGGAACCCGTTGTCCAAAGAGCCGCAGGCCACGTGCACCAGGTTCGGGTCCAGCGCCAGCTCGGAGCCTGCCAGCCGGGCCGGCACCCCCTCGCCGCCCAGCACCTCCGCCGTACGGGACGCCGGACCGTGCCCCTCGGTGACGTACACGCAACGCCACCCCTGGGCCAGCCAGCCCTTGGTGTCCGCCAAAGCGCGCGCCGTGTCGCCCCGGTACGTCTCCGGCGCCTGCAGGCCCAACGTGAGCGTGTCCCCGTCGCCGTCCTCCGCCGCCTCGACGTCGGCGGTGAACTGGCTGACCGACCACCACATCATGCCCAGCTCGCGCGCGTGCTCCCGCACCTCGGCGATACCGCGCAGCGAAGCGGCCCCCACGTCGATCGGGGCGGCGCCGCCCGCACCGTCGCCGCTGCCGGCCGCCGCCGCCCACGACGCCTGCAGGAACTCCTGGCTCGTCGCCACCAGGTCCGCGGCCCGCGTCCGCACCCGCTCCGGGTCGCACACCACCGTCATGCTGCCCGCGGGCAGCACGTCCAACAGCAGCTCCATGTCGTCCACCAGGACCGGCGCGAGGGACTCCATGCCCTCCACCGCGATCCCCTCGGCGATCTTGCCGAGCAGCTCGTGCAGCTCCGGATGGAGCTCCATCAGCTCCGCCGCCCGCCCGCGCACCTCGGGCGTCAGCAGCAGCTCCCGGCACGGCGGCGCCCACAGCCCGTGCTCGGCGACCTCCAGGGAGCGCTGGTCGGCGACCTTGAACCAGCGGATCTCCTCCACCTCGTCGCCCCAGAACTCCACCCGGACCGGGTGCTCCTCCGTGGGCGGGAACACGTCCAGGATGCCGCCGCGCACGGCGAAGTCGCCGCGCTTCTCCACCAGCTCCACCCGCGCGTACGCCGCAGCCGACAGCGCGTCCACGACCTCTTCCAGATCGGTGGTCTGCCCCTGCTTGAGGGCGACGGGAACCAGGTCCCCCAACCCCTTGACCTGCGGCTGGAGCACCGAGCGGATGGGCGCGACGACGACGGAGACCGGCCCGGTGGCCGGATCGTCCGGGTCCGGGTGCGCCAGCCTGCGCAGCACCGCGAGCCTGCGGCCCACCGTGTCCGAGCGGGGGCTGAGCCGCTCGTGCGGCAGCGTCTCCCACGAGGGGAACTCGACGATGCCCTCCTGGGGCAGCAGCGAGCGCAGCGCCCCCGCCAGATCCTCCGCCTCGCGGCCCGTGGCCGTCACCGCCAGCACCGGACGCTGCGCTGAGCGTGCCAGCGCGGCGACGGCGAACGGGCGGGCCGCGGCGGGGCCCACCATGTCGACATGGTGGCGGTTGCCGTCCGCCGCGGCCCTGACCGCCTCCTCAAGCGCGGGGTCCTCGGTGACGGCGTCGAGCAGACCGTGCAGGCTCATGGGCTTCGCTTTCGGCTTTCCGTCCGGTGGCGGGGGCGTGCGGGGGGAGTCCTTGGGGCACGCCAAAGGGCCCGACACAAGCTGATCGGGCCCTTCCAGACTACGCCGCCCGGCGGACACCCTCCCCTCGTCCGCCGCGAACCCGGCTCCGCGCGGGGGCCGCCGGGGGTTCGCCGTCGTCGCCGGGTGCGGCTCTCGTCGTGCCCACCCTCCCCCAGCCTCCGGCCGGGGGAGATCCCCGGAACCTCCGACCGGCGGTCCCAGCCCCGCGGAACGCCTGCCCGCACCGAGGGCACCTGCCCGCACCGGGCGAGTGGGGCGCGGTTTCCCCGGGTCAGTCCTGGGGGGCGGGGGCCGACTGGGGCGGGACGGTGGCGGTGTCGGGGGCCGCCTCGGGGGCGCGGCCGGTCAGCGCGGCGAGCGACGAGCGGACGTGCGCC
Organism: Streptomyces diacarni; assembly: GCF_003323715.1. GTDB lineage: Bacteria > Actinomycetota > Actinomycetes > Streptomycetales > Streptomycetaceae > Streptomyces > Streptomyces diacarni. The sequence goes on along the minus strand of NZ_QOIN01000053.1, from coordinate 63,742 downwards.
ATGTGCTGCCGGAGCTCGTCGGCCCGCTCGGTGTGCTCCCTCAGCACCCGCTCGGTCTCGCGCGCGATGCCCTCTTCGCGCACGCGGGCCTGCGCCAGCAGCTCCTCGCCCTGCGCCACCGCGTCCTCGTGCCGGTGCCGTGCCCACTCCTCGGCCTGGGCGTGCTGCCGCTTGGCGTCGGCCAGTGCCCGCGCTCCGCGCTCTTCGAGGTCGGCGGCGTGCGCCGCGAACGCGGCCTCGTTCTGCGCGCTCTCGCGCTCGGCGGCATCCGACTCGGCCGCCTGTTCCTTCTCCTGTTCGGCCAGCAGCGCCGCACACCTGCGGGACATCTCGCGGAGCGCCTCGCCGGCCTCGCGGCTGGTCTTGTCGGCGTGCTCCCGTGCGTGGGTGCGCAGCTCGTCGGCGTGGTCCTGGGCGGCGTCGACGGTGCGGGCCGCGGCGGCCTCCGCGTCGGCGCGGCGGCGGGCCGCGGCTTCCCTGGCGCCGTCCTGGAGGGAGCGGGCCTCTTCCTCGGCCCGCCCCGTCAGCTCGTGGGCCGCGGCCTCGGCCGCCGCCCGCAGGTCCGCCGCCTCCGACTCCGCGGTGCCCAGGAGCCCCTGGGCGCGCGGGCCGAGCGCTTCGTAAGTCTGCGGGGGCAGGGCGGCGGCGACGTCGTGCAGCCGCTGCGCTTCCTCCGCGGCCTCCTCCGCGAGCCGGGTGAGCTGCGCGGTGCGGTCCCAGGCGGCCTCGCGTTCCGCGTTGAGACCGGTCACCCGGGCGTCGACCTGTTCGGGCCGGTATCCGCGGCCCCTGACGACAACGAAGCCGTGCGGCGACGACGCACTCATTTCGAGCCCCTTATCTCGGCTTATCTCGGTTCCCGGCTCCTGATGCGGTCCCGGCGACCACGGCGAGACCGGCCTGTCCCAGGATGCGCTACTTCACCGTGGTTGCCGTAATCGGCACATCCTGGCGCAACTGATCAAAAAGTGCGCGTGACCCGGATGGGTGCCACACGACGACGCTTCCGACGCCCGGCACGCTGAGCCCGGGGTTCGCCACCGGAACGGTCGTCGTACCGCCCTCGCCCGCCGTCAGCCCCCTGATCTCCCAGCCCATCCGTGTGAGTGACCCGACGGAGTCCATCCGGTCGACGGTCACCGCGTCGAGGGCCGAACCGAGGAAGGGGTAGAACCGGAACGGGTCGGCCACCACGTCGGCGCCCGTGCCCTCCCGCACGAGGGCGCTCAGCAGTTTCCGCTGCCGCTTGACCCGGCCCAGGTCGCCCTCCGGATCGCTGTAGCGCGCCCGGACGAACGCCAGCGCCTGCTTGCCGTCCAGCGTCTGGCACCCGGCGTCCAGGTCGGCGCCCGCCTTCTCGTCGCGCAGGGGCTCGCCGAGGCAGATCCGCACACCGTCGAGGGCGTCGACGACGTGCGTGAAGCCGAGGAAGTCGATCTCCGCGTAGTGGTCGAGCCGCAGCCCCGTGGCCTCCTCGACGGTGCGCGTCAGCAGCTCGGCGCCGCCCAGCGCGTACGCCGAGTTGACCTTGCCTTTTCCGTGGCCGGGGATCGGTACGTAACTGTCCCGCGGGATGCTCACCAGATACGGTCCCGCCGCACCGTAGTGCAGCACCATCACCGTGTCCGTGTTGCGCTGGCCCCCGCCGCCGACGTGCAGTTCCTCGCGTTCCTCGCGGGTCAGATCCGCACGGGTGTCCGAACCGATGATCAGCCAGTTGGTGCCCTCGCCGTGCGCCGGGCGGTCCGGGTAGTCGGTGAGGGCCTCCGTCTGCTGCAACCGGGTACCGGCCCACAGGTACGTCGCCGAGACGGCCGCCGCCGCGATGAGGACCACGGCGAGCACCACTACGATCACGACCCGCGGCCACCGGCGCCTGCGACGCGGACGGGCCGCGCGATAGACGGTGCTGCTCTCCCCGTACATGAACCGAGGGTCCCGCGCGGCGGCCGGTGCCGCGCGCCACCGTGGTCCGTCCGGCGGAGGGGGGCGCGCCGCACCGGCACGCCCCCTGGATCACCCTCGGATCATTCTGGGGTCACTCCCGGATCAGAACAGTCCGTCCCACATCTGTTCGAGCAGCACGGACCACCAGTTCTCTGGCGACCCCAGGGCCGGGGCGTCGAGCGCCGCGAGCTGGGCCTGGAAGTCGACGGTCCACCGTCCGGCCTGCTCGGGCGTCAGCCCGAACCGCAGCCGCCACATCCGCCCCAGCATGGCCACACAGCGCACGAACTCCGGCAGCCCCGTGTTGACGAACTGCGGAGGTGCCGGCTGCCCACCGGGCCCCGCCTCCAACGGCACGGCGACGATGTTCGCCGTGCCGTACTGCACGCACAGCTGCCGCCCGAAGTCGCTGCCCACCACCAGGTAGGAGCCGGCATCGGAAGCGGCGGCGACACCACGCTCCTGCGCGAGCTCCGCCAGCGTCGGGATGGGACGCCCCGGCTGGGCCTGCCCCCAGAAGAAGGGCCCCAGGTCCAGAGGGACGCCCGCCCACACGAGAGTCTGCGCGACGATGTCGGGCACACCCTGGCGGGAGACGGCCCGCTGGTCGAACCGGAAGACCCCCTGGGGCCCGAACGCCTGCATGAGCTCCTGCCCGATGGCGTCGGGCGGAATGGGCGGAGCGGGCGGGACCTGTCCTGGCGCAGGCAGCGGCACCGGATTGGGCGCGGGCCGCGCGGGCCCGTCGGCGACCTGGTGCAGCTCGCCCTGGTGCTCGATCAGGTGCCGCATCCCCTGCTGCCGGGAAGCGTGGTCGGTGCCGTACGACGCGGTGTGGCTGACCCGCACCTGGGGCCAGGTCTCGCGGATCATCCGGGCGCAGTAGCCGCCGGGCAGATCGCAGGGCTCCAGCTCGGTGTGGAGCTCCACCACCTGCTGCGGAGGCACGTTCATGGCCCGCAGCTCGTGCAGCAGCTGCCACTCGGGGTGCGGGGTGCCGGGGGCCGAGCGGCGGATGAGCTGCTGCTCGGAGCCGTCCGGCGCGCGGTAGCGCAGGGCGGCCATGTAGCCGGGGCCCACGGTGGGCTGCCCCGGCTGCGGCTGCGGTGCGGCGCCGGGCGGCGGCGTGCCTGCTCCGGGCACCATGCCGGGCCCGGCGGCGCCGGGGGGCGGCGTGCCGGGTGCCGCGGGCGGGGCGCCGGGCGGCGGGGGCGTGGCGGGTCCGGTCACCCCGGGCCCGGCGAGCATCGTCGCCGCGTGGTGGACGTCCGCACCGCCGGTACCGCCCGTACCGCCGCCTCCCGACGTGCCGGTGCCGCCGGGAGGCGGTGTTCCCGCACCGGCGGGAGGGGGCGTGCCGGGTGCGTCGGCCTTCGGCTGGCTGCCGCTCTGGCTGATCTGCTCGGCCAGGTCGTCGGCCGAGACCAGCTGGGTCGGCACATAGCCGCCGCCGGGTGCTCCCGGCGCTCCGGGAGCACCCGGAGCCGAGGGCGGAGGCGGGGTGGACGAGCGGCCCGGTGGCGGGGTGGACGGGCTGCCGGAGCGGGCGCCCGGGGTGCCGGGAGCACCGGGCGGCGGGGGGACGGACGGGCCGCTGCCGCGCGAGGACCGCGGGGGGATGGAGCCGCTCGGGGCCTTGCTGGTGGCGGCGTCGGCGATGTCACCGGCCCCCGGGGTTCCGGGAGCGGACGGGGCACCGGGAGCAGACGGGGCGCCCGGCGCCGACGGGGCGCCCGGCATCGACAGTCCGCCCTGGGAGGGGTCGGCCAGCATGGTCGCGGCCTGGTGCACTCCGCCACCGGTCCCAGGACCCGAGCCGCCCGTGCCGTCGCCGGGACCCTCACCCGTTCCGTCGCCCGGGCCGCTTCCCTGACCGCTGCCGCTGCCGCCACCACCGGTGCCGGTGTCAGCGGTTCCGGTGTCAGCGGTTCCTGGGCCGCCGTGCTGCGCCGCCGCCTGTCCGGGCGCCTGCGGGGGCTGCTGCGGGTTCGGGGCGGAGCCGGTGGCCGGGTCCTCAGCGGGCTGCCCGCCCCCGGCGCCCGGCAGGTCGAGTGCGGGTGCGACGGCCGTCCTGGGCAGCACACTGCCCTCGGGCAGCAGTTCGGTCCTGGCCTCGGACCTGGAGCCCGGCGGCGGAGGCGGCGTCTCGTCCTCGTCGCTGCCCATCAGCGGCGGCGCGAAGACCGTCGCGGGCGGCGCCTGCGCCTCACCGCTGCCGACCCCACCGGTGTCCGCCCCGTCCCACGGACTGGCGCCGGACAGACCTCTGCCGGAGGAACCCCCCTGCGATCCACCGGCGACGGGAGCGGACGGCGCACCAGGAGCCGACGGAGCACCAGGAGCGGGAGCGGGCGGCGCACCAGGAGCGGGAGCGGGCGGCGCACCGGAGGCCGAGGGGGGCCCGGAGGCGTCGGCACGCCGGTCCGGAATGCCCATCTTGTCGGCGGCCTCCTGCAGCCACTCGGGCGGCGTCAGCAGGAAGGACGTCGCCTCCAGGTCGAGCCGCTGCTGCGGGGCCGCTGCCGGGGCGCCCGCCTCCTCGGCGCCGTACTCCTCCTCGTAACGCCGAATGACCTCGCCCACCGGAAGGGCGGGCCACAGCGTGGTGTCGCCGCTGTCCCTGGCGATGACCAGCCGCAGGTTGCCGCCGTCCGAGACGGGCCCGCTCTCGCGGTCCTCGGCCCAGGCCACGAAGCCCAGGTCGAACTCGCGGACGCACACCTCGCGGTGCTGGTATCCGGGTACGTCGCCGTTGACCCAGCGCTCGGCGCGCTCCTGGGCCTGCGCGAAGGTCACCATCGCGCTCTCACCTCTCCACAGGGACGGCGCGGGCGAAGCCGCCGTCCACCATCAGGTTCGCCACGGTCTCCAACTCCGGCGGGTTACCCGCGAGCCGCAACAAGAACGCGTCGAAATCCGCACCGCACGGCCGCAGCAGCCGCTCCACCCGCTCCTGCACCCCCATGCCGTCGGCGTCCCGCGCGTCGTCGTACGCGCAAAACCACACCGACCCCAGCGCCTCGCCCTTCACCTTCAAAGCGATCAGACCGCCCTGGACGAAGCCGACGCCCAGGAAGTCCTTGGTCAGGTGGTCGCGCAGGCACTTGTTGACGTAGACGAGGTCGTTGACGGCCGCGTCGTCCCGCACCGTGAAGAACGGCTGGTCCACCAGCAGACCCAGCTCCGCGTCGAGCGCCACGCCCTCCGGGGCGCAGCCGCCCGCGGCCTTGAGGAAACCGCGGTAGGCACCCGGCAGCCGGTAGCCGAGCCGCTCCTCGACGTCGGCGACCTGCCGTTCGGTCACCGCGGGCTCCGGCCCGTGCGGCACGGCGAAGTGCGCCGGGCGGGTCTCCTGGAGCGGACGCGTACCGGTCTTGCCGTGGTCGACGGACGCCGTCGCCAGACCACCGTGGTGCCGCAGCAGCGCCTTCACCTCGACGGGCACCAGCTCCATACGGCGGCTGTGCGCCACGTGATGCCACGTCCAGCCGTGCGGAGTGGCCACAGGCGGCAGATCCGTCCACAGCTCGTGCCCCTCGGCGTGCAGCGCGGCGTTGGCCGACACGTAGTCGGTCAGGCGCAGTTCGTCGCCACCGAAGCCGTCCGGGGGCTCGGCGATCTCGGCGGCCGCACGGGCGTACGCGGAGAAGTCGGGAAACCCGGCCGCATCGACCCGCACCCCCTGGGGGTGGCGGGCCGCCCTGACCGGATCCGGGAAATTCACGACCTGCCCGGCGTACGCCCGGTTCGGTGGCGCGGCGGCTTGTCCGAGCCGACCTGTCGTCATGGCGTTGGCCCCCTGCTGGTGCTGGCTGGTTCCCAACAGCCTATGCGGTACGGCAACCGCCAGACACCGCCCCCGGCACTCCCCCCACCAGCCGCCTGCAGCGATCCCGCACGACCGCCGCCAGCAATCCCGCACCGGACCACTCACCCAGAGGGCGTGAAAAACGGTCTCCCTCCGGACCGCACCACCGTGACGCCCACGGGGGAATGAGCGACTCATGCGCCACACTGCATACTTGGGCGAGCCCCGGCACTTAAGGGGACACTCGGGGAGGAAGCTCCATTGCACACCGCACAACAGGCGCACACACCGCAGGCGCAGACCGCGCCCCCGGCACACCCCGCCGAACAGGCGCAACCCGCCAACAGTCACGGGGCGGGCGACCCGCGCATCGGCTGGACGAACGCCGCCGACTCCCTCAGCGCCACCGCCCCGGCCCTCAGGCACCGAAGGGACGGCATCCTGCCCGCGGTCGCCGCCGCCCTGTCCATCCGCGGCGAGACCCTCACCTGCACCGGCAGCAAGAGCGAACGGCCACCCGCCCACCACCCCCTCGTGCAGGACTTCCTCGACACCCTCACCACCGAACGCCGCTCCCGCACGACAGGGCGCTGCCCCGAGGCCGTCCTCCTCTCCCGCTACCTCACCGCCACCGAGACCAGTCGGGCCGCCAAACGCGGCGCCCGCAAACAAGGCAAGAACGCAAAGTCGGGCGGCACCAAGGCCACCAGGGCACCCCGCACCACGAAACCGCCCAAACCCCTGACCCTGAGCGAAGCCAAGCGCGCCCTCAAGCACGCCAAACTCACCGCACGCCGCATCCGCGAGGACGGCGACCCCCTGCACGGCAGCTACATCCCGCCGTGCCGCTCCTGCACCCCCCTGCTGGCCCACTTCGGGGTACGGGCCATCGACCCGGCACAGGAGCACGACCGGTGACCACCCGCTTCCCCGTCGCCGTCGACGACCCCCTGCGCAACGCCGGATGGGAACCAGGACGGTGGGACATCCGACAGGCCGAACAGTGGGCCGACACCCTGCGCGCCCACGTCTCCCCCGGCGGCCACCGGCACGCCGTCTTCCCCGCCGCCGTCGAGGTGTGGGCCGAGTTCGGAAGCCTGCACATCGCCCCCACAGGGCCGGGACGGCACCTGGCACCCGCACACGTCCACATCGACCCGCTCACGGGACTGCACGCCGCCCGCACCTTCAACGACCTCGGCCGCGCCCTGGGAACACAGATCTGCCCGATCGGCACCGAAGGCGAGTACGGCGGCACCGACGCGCTGCTCGTCATCGACGCCCAGCGCCGCGTCTACAGCCTCGACCCGACAGGCGACTGGTACGTCGGCGCCGACTTCGACTCCGCGCTCTCCGCACTGCTGATGGGCCTCGTCCCGGCCAAGCTCAGCGCAGGCGCCCCGCCGTCTCCGCGCACGGCCCCCGACGACACCGCCGTCCACGCGACCGCCCACGCGACCGAGACCGCCCCGCACCCGGCCGACGGCGCGCCCCACCCGACCGACGACACGGCCCCCGCCCCCGAACCCGGCCCTGACTCCGGCTCCGGCTCCGGCTCCGGCGACGAGGCGGGCACGGCGACGGGCGGCACCTGGGCCACGGGCGACGACACGCGCGCGCCCGACAGCGCACGGAACTTCCCCGAAGGGCTCACGCCCGCGCGTACGGAATGATCGCCGACACCCGGAACCCGCCGGAGTCCGTCGGCCCCGACACGAAGCCGCCACCCAGCGCCGTGACCCGCTCCCGCATGCCCACCAGCCCGTTGCCCCCGCTGGGCAGCCCCGCGTCGGCGGCACCGTCCACCGCGGGCTCGTTCTCCACCTGCAAGGCGACCTCCGCCTCCCGGTGCGCCACCCGCACCCGGGTCGCGGCACCCGCGGCGTGCTTGTGCACGTTGGTCAGCGCCTCCTGCACCACCCGGTAGGCCGTCTGCTCCACCGTGGACGGACAGGCACCGTCCGGGCTCCCCTCCACACTCAGCTCCACCGCCATCCCGGCAGCGCGCGACTGGCCGACCAGCGCGTCCAACTGCGCGAGCGACGGGACCTGCGCGTACGGAGCCCTCTCCCGGCCCGCGCCAGCCGCGCGGACGATGGCCTCCCGACGCGCGGCAGCCGCTGCCCCGGCAGTCGCCGACACGGACCCCGACGCGAACTCCGAGCCCGGCTCCGGCGGGCTCGAGGGCGCCCGCCCGGCACCGTCCCCGCCGGGCACACCCACAAACGGCCCCTCCGAGGGACCGCCCGAGGCGTCCGAGGCGTCCGACACGTCCGAGGCGTCCGATACGGGCAGCGCCCCGACGGACGACACCGGTGCGGTCGCGCGCGCCGGCGCGGCTCCGTCCTCCCCCGCCGCCGTTTCGCCCGTCCCGGCGCGCACGTGCTTCCCGCCCCGCTCGGCGACCTCCGCGTCCCCTGCCCCACCGGCGCCCGCAGCCCGCCCTTCGGCGCCCTCGGCCGCCACCGCCGCCCCGGTCCGCGCGCCCGGCCCACGGCCTCCGGACCGACCGGCCCGCACCGGCTCCTCGGCCTTCCCGTCCTTGCCGTCCTTGTCGCTCCGCTCCGCCTTCTGCCCTGCCCGACCAGGCTGATCGGACCGCTGGTCGGTGTGGCGGGCTTGCTCGGCCTGCGCCGGCTTCTCCCCGTCGCCGGACCGCAGCACACCCAGCATCGTCCGCAACTCGTTGAGAGCCTGACGGCCCATGTCGCCCACCAGCGCGGCGTTCCTGGACGCCTTCTCCGGATCCTTCAGCGTCACCGCCTGCAACGCCGCCGCGTGCACCACCATCAGGCTCACCCGGTGAGCGACCACGTCGTGCATCTCACGGGCGATCCGAGTGCGCTCCTCATTGCGCGCCCACTCGGCGCGCTCCTCCGCACGGTCGGCCAGCAGCGACAGCTCCCGCTCCAGACCGTCGGCCCGCTCGCGCAGCGACTCCACGAGCCGCCGCCGCGCCCCCACGTACAGGCCCAGCAGCACGGGCGGGGCCGTCACACCGATCGACATCAGCACAGCGGCCAACGGCACGAACCACGACGACGGGTTGAAATCGGGATCCTGCCCGACGCTCTGCTCCAGCCGGAACGTGGTCATCGCCAGCGTGCCCAGCGCGGTCATCGACGCCAGCAGCCCGGTGATCCGCCGCGGCACCTCGGTCGCGGCCAGGGTGTAGAGGCCCACCACGCACAGGGTCGCGCCCATGTCCGCGGGTATGACGGCGATGGCGACCAGGACGACGGCGATGGGCCAGCGCCGCCGCAGCACCATCGTCGCCCCCGCGACCACACCCAGCACGACCGCCAGCCCGTCCGGAATGCCCGTCTCGCGGGCGAAACTCTGCCCCTGGAGCGCGCACTCGGCGGCGGAACCCGCCGCGAGGCCGACATCGAGCACCGCACTCCGTGGCCGTTCCCACCACCACGGCCCGCCCCGCGCACGGTTCTCCCCCGTCTCGGTCATACCGACCAGCCTACGACCGAAGAGCACCCCCTTTCCGGCCGAGCCCCGGAACACCCCCTTCCGCGCATCTGTCCGTGACCGGATGGTTTGGCAATCGAACACAAAGGAATTCACCCGAACTAAGCAAGCGGACGTCTTTTCGCAGCGCACAGCGCCATTCCCCCGCAAGACTCACCCGTATGGCACAGACGCACGACACGTACGAACGCCTACGCGAACAAGCCCTCGCGCTGCGCCGCGAAGGCCTCAGCCGCCGCCACATCCGCGACCGCCTGAAGATCTCCAACAACGACCTCCTCAACCGCCTCGTCAAGGGCGAACCCCCACCCGCCTGGACCCGCCGCCCCCGCGCCAAGGACGACCTGCGCGCCCGCGCCCGCGAGCTGCGCCGCCAGGGCTGGACGTACGACCGGATCGAACTGGAACTGGGCGTCTCGCGCAGCTCGGTATCCCTGTGGGTACGGGACCTGCCCAGACCGCCGCGCCGCACCAGCGAAGAGGCCTCGGCCATCGCCCGGCGCGGGTGGGAGCGCACCCTCCAGCTCCGCGAGGAAGAACGGCAGCGCACCAAGGCCGCCGCCGCGGCCGAGATCGGCACCCTGACGGACAGGGAGTTGTTCCTGATCGGGGTGGGGCTGTACTGGGCCGAGGGCTCCAAGAGCAAGGTCTACCGACGCACCGAGCAAGTGACCTTCTGCAACAGCGATCCGGCCATGATCCGCCTCTACCTCGCGTGGTTGGATCTGCTCGGCGTGGCGGGCGAACACCGCTGTTTCCACGTGATGATCCACGAGTCGGCGGATGTAGCGGCCGCCGAACGCTTCTGGGCGGACCTGGCGGGCAGGTGCACCGACGACTTCTTCAAGCCCGTCCTCAAGCGGCACAATCCGAAGACGGTGCGCAAGAACGTCGGGGACGATTACCGCGGCTGCCTGGTCGTCCGCCTGCGGCAGAGCGCACACCTGTACCGTCGCATCGAGGGCTGGTGGTACGGCATAGTGTGTGAGGCCGGTTCGGCACCCAGACAGGAGTGTCCGAATTTAACCAGTATGCTATCCCCCGTGGTGTAATCGGCAACACTGCTCACTTTGGATGAGTTATTCCAGGTTCGAGTCCTGGCGGGGGAGCCCATGGCGCGCAGGCCGCGGAGCACCGCGGCCGCCCCTCTCCCAGCCGGACGGCGGCCATCCCCTTCCTTCGGCTGACCCCCCGGTATCCTGCGGGGCAGCACCCACCCCCGAAGTCGAAGGGCACCCCCGTGAGCGTCACTCGCCCGGCAGCCGTCGTCGTCCTCGCAGCGGGTGAGGGCACCCGCATGAAGTCGGCGACGCCGAAGGTTCTGCACGAGATCTGCGGCCGTTCCCTGGTCGGCCATGTGGTGAGCGCCGCGCGGGCGCTGGACCCGCGTGAGCTGGTCGTCGTCGTCGGGCATGCGCGCGAGAAGGTGACGGCGCACCTGGGCGAGCTGGACGCCCAGGTGCGGACGGCCGTGCAGTACGAGCAGAACGGCACCGGGCACGCGGTGCGTATGGCCCTGGCGGAGCTGGCCGACGGCGATCTGACGGGCACTGTCCTGGTGACCTGTGGTGACACTCCGCTGTTGACGGGCGCGACGCTGCAGCAGTTGGCGGACACGCACGTCGCGGACGGCAACGCGGTCACGGTGCTGACCGCCGAGGTCCCGGACGCGACGGGGTACGGGCGCATCGTGCGGGACGCGGCGGACGGTGCGGTCACCGCGATCGTGGAGCACAAGGACGCGACGGAGGCGCAGCGGGCGGTCCGTGAGATCAACTCGGGTGTTTTCGCGTTCGACGGGCGGTTGCTGTCGGAGGCGCTGGGCAAGGTGCGTACGGACAACAGTCAGGGTGAGGAGTACCTGACGGATGTCCTCGGCATTCTGCGTGGCGAGGGGCACCGGGTGGGTGCGTCGGTGGCGGGTGACCATCGGGAGATCGTGGGGATCAACAACCGGGTGCAGTTGGCCGAGGCGCGGCGGATGCTGAACGGCCGGCTGGTGGAGGACGCCATGCTGGCGGGGGTCACGGTGGTCGATCCGGCCACGACGTGGCTGGATGTGGGGGTGACGTACGAGCCGGATGCGGTGGTGCATCCGGGGACGCAGTTGCTGGGTGCCACGCATGTGGCGGCGGGCAGTGAGGTGGGGCCGAACAGCCGGTTGACCGATACCTGGGTGGGTGCGGGTGCGTCGGTGAGCAACACGGTCTCCGAGGGTGCTCGGGTCGGTGAGGGGGCGTCGGTCGGCCCGTACACGTATCTGCGTCCTGGTACGCGGTTGGGCCGGAAGGTGAAGGCCGGCAGTTATGTGGAGATGAAGAACGCGGTGGTGGGTGACGGCACGAAGGTGCCGCATCTGTCGTATGTGGGTGATGCGGAGATCGGCGAGGACACCAACATCGGTGCGGCGAGTGTGTTCGTCAATTACGACGGTGAGAACAAGCACAGGACGACGGTGGGTTCTCATTGCCGGCTGGGTGCCGACAACATGTATGTGGCACCTGTCACGGTCGGCGACGGTGCTTACAGCGCGGCCGGTTCGGTGATCACGAAGGATGTGCCGCCGGGGTCGCTGGCGGTGGCGCGGGGGCAGCAGCGCAACATCGAGGGCTGGGTTGCGCGTAAGCGCCCTGGTAGTGCGGCTGCGCTGGCTGCGGAGGCGGCGATCGAGGCGGGCCGGGACGCGGCTTCGGGTGGGGGCGTAGCGGAGGCGTCCGGGGTGGCGCGGTCGGCTGGTTCGGCCCGTTCGTCGCAGGGTGCCGCCGGGCAGGTTCCGGCAGAGGAGGGTTAAGACCGGGTATCCGGTTGTATGACGTGGGGCGTACGGTTATGGGGAGCCTGATTGGCCACGCGGCCGAAAACCGACGCCGCCGCCCCCGCCAAACCGACGCCGCCGCCCCCCGCTGAGCCGTCGTGCGGCGCACCACACAGGGAGACAACAGCAGTGACCGGGATCAAGACGACCGGCGAGAAGAAACTCATGCTCTTCTCCGGCCGCGCCCACCCCGAACTCGCCGAGGAAGTCGCCAAGCAGCTCGGCATCGGCGTGGTCCCGACCAAGGCTTTCGACTTCGCGAACGGTGAGATCTACGTTCGCTTCCAGGAGTCCGCGCGCGGCGCCGACTGCTTCCTGATGCAGAGCCACACGGCCCCCATCAACAAGTGGATCGTCGAGCAGCTGATCATGATCGACGCGTTGAAGCGGGCTTCGGCGCGGAGCATCACGGTGATCGTCCCGTTCTACGGCTACGCCCGGCAGGACAAGAAGCACCGGGGTCGTGAGCCGATCTCCGCGCGGTTGATGGCGGATCTGTTCGGTACGGCGGGTGCGGACCGCATCCTGACCGTGGATCTGCACACGGATCAGATCCAGGGCTTCTTCGACGGTCCGGTCGACCACCTGTTCGCGCTGCCGTTGCTGGCGGACTACGTGGGTGCCAAGACCGACCGCAGCAAGCTGACCGTGGTCTCTCCGGACGCGGGCCGGGTCCGGGTCGCCGACCGCTGGGCCGACCGTCTGGGTGCCCCGCTGGCGATCGTCCACAAGCGCCGTGACCCGGATGTGGCCAACCAGGTCACCGTGCACGAGGTCGTGGGTGATGTGGAGGGCCGGGTCTGTGTCCTCGTCGACGACATGATCGACACGGGCGGCACGATCTGTGCGGCGGCGGACGCGCTGTTCGCCAACGGTGCCGAGGACGTCATCGTGACGGCGACGCACGGTGTGCTGTCGGGTCCGGCGGCCGACCGGTTGAAGAACTCGAAGGTCAGCGAGTTCGTGTTCACGAACACGCTGCCGACCCCGGGTGAGCTGGAGCTCGACAAGATCACGGTGCTGTCGATGGCTCCGACCATCGCGCGCGCGGTGCGCGAGGTGTTCGAGGACGGCTCGGTGACCAGCCTCTTCGAAGAGAACGCGTGAGCGGTCCCGCAGGGGCCCCGGACCGGCCTGTGCGATCGGCGCGGCCGAGCGGGCCCGCCGGATTCTCGCGCTGAGCGATTTCGGCACAGCAGGCCGCTCGATTTCCGAGCGGCCTGCTGTGCGTTCTTCCGACGGGCCTGCCGATCGGTTCCCGGCCGGCATTGCTCCTCGGTTGCCGGGGCCGGCCTGCCAGCCATTTCCCGGCCGGTCTGCCGATCGGTTCCCGGCCGCCCTGTGATCGATTTCCGACCGGCCTCCCCCGCCGAGTAGACTTCGCACGTCGCTCGGCGAGGGAGGCCGGTCCGGTTGTTTTCCGGAGGCCGGATGCTCCGTTATCGACGCGCGCTCTTCGTAGCAGGTCCGTCGGGACCGAGTGGCAACGCACTGTCCGTCTTTTTGTTGCCTACGAGGAGCGCAGCATGGCTGATGTGAATCTCACCGCCACCACCCGCAATGAGTTCGGCAAGGGCGCCGCGCGCCGCCTGCGCCGCGAGGAGAAGATCCCCGCGGTCATCTACGGCCACGGTTCCGAGCCGGTGCACATCGCGCTGCCGAGCTACGACATGATGATGGCCCTCAAGACGCCGAACGTCCTGATCAACCTGGACATCGAGGGCAAGAAGCAGCTGGTCATCCCGAAGGCCGTCCAGCGCGAGGCGATCCGCCAGTTCCTCGTCCACGTCGACCTGCTGGTCGTCAAGAAGGGCGAGAAGGTCCAGGTCGACATCCCGATCCACATCGAGGGTGAGCTCGCGCCGGGCCAGAACCTGCTGGAGCACGTCTACAACTCGCTGCCGGTCGAGGCCGAGGCCACCCACATTCCGGAGACCATCACCGTCTCCGTCGACGGTCTGGACGTCGGCGACTCCATCCTGGCCAAGGACATCAAGCTGCCGGGCAACACCGTGCTGGCCATCGAGGGTGACGAGACCGTCATCCAGGTCCTCGGCGCCCAGGCGGAGGAGCCGGCCGCCGAGGGTGCGGAGGGCGAGGAGGGCGCTGCGGAGTCCGCCGCGCCGGCCGCCGAGTAAGGACCCTGGCTGTACCTGTGCTGTGCGCGGGCGCCGGACGGGCTGTTCACGGCCCTGTCCGGCGCCCGCGCCGCACAGTGCACCGTGCGGGGCGTACCGCGCCCCGCATCCTGCCCCGCACGCTGAGCGCCCCGGCCGGCGCGCGCCTGACCGGATCGACCGAAGGACCACGCACATGGCGGCCACCACCGAACCCTGGCTCATCGCGGGCTTGGGCAATCCGGGTCCCGACTACGCCGGCAACCGCCACAACGTGGGCTTCATGGTCGCCGATCTGCTCGCCGGGCGGATGGGCGGCGCGTTCAAGTCGGCGAAGGGTGCCCGCGCCCAGGTGCTGGAGGGGCGCATCGGCGTTCCGGGGGTCAGCAGTACGCGCGTGATTCTGGCCAAGCCCATGTCGTACATGAACGTTTCGGGCGGCCCCACCAAGGCGTTGCTGGATTTCTACGGGGTGCCCGCCGCGCGCCTGGTCGCCGTCCACGACGAGCTGGACATCGACTACGGCGTTCTCCGGCTCAAGCTGGGCGGGGGTGACAACGGCCACAACGGGCTCAAGTCGCTCACCAAGCTGCTGGGCCGCGACTACTACCGCGTCCGTTTCGGTGTCGGCCGCCCTCCTGGCCGCATGCAGGTGGCCGACTACGTGCTGAAGAACTTCTCCTCCACGGAGCGCAAGGAGCTCGACTACTTCGTCGACCGTGCGGCGGACGCGTGCGAGGCCCTGGTGCTGGAGGGCCTGGAGAGGGCCCAGAGCACGTACAACAGCTGACGCGGCCCTCAGCCCTTGTCGCTCTGCTCGCGGCCGTTCGCGCGCAGGAGTTCCTCGATGGCGGCGAGACGCTTCTCGAGGCGGTCGATGTCGGCCCGGGTGGACTGTGCGGCCTGGGGGTCGGGGACGATGACGAAGCGGCCGTCCGGTTCGAGGCTTCCGCGTTCGACGGTGTCGATGCTGCCGCCGGTCTGCAGGCGTACGGCCTGCTGGAGCTCGCCGGAGCGCAGCCCGAGCCGGCGCATGGCCCGCCGTACGACGCGGCCGTCCTCGATGACGGTGGTCGGGTCGCCTTCCAGCAGCTTGGCCGCGCGCGTGTCGGCGGCCAGCCACCGGTTCATCAGCGCGTTGACGGCCACGAGGGTGGCGGCGCCGACCACGCCGCCCAGGAGGCTGTAGTCGCTGCCGATGATGGCGTTCTGCACGACGTTGGAGAGCAGGAAGACGACGACGAAGTCGAAGGTGTTCATCGAGGCGAGTCCGCGTTTCCCGGAGAGCCGGATGAGCACGATGATGACGGCGTAGACCAGCACGGTGCGCAGGATCTTCTCGACGACGGGGATCTCGATCGTCATCATGTCGTGCCACATGCGGGCGGCCTCCCTCTCGGCGCTCGCTCCCACAGTGGTGGCGTCGGCCCCGGTAACGCTGCTCAACGCGCGGAGGGAGCGCGAAAAGGGGGGTGGTGGCGGCGCGCCTGTGCGTGCGTGTTGCGAGGGCTCGCGACGGGGTGCGGCCCACGTCGTTACCGGAGGGTCGACTTCCGATAGTGGCGCAAGCGCGCACAAGACGGTCGGTCGAGGTTGACCGGTAACCGTCAAGTACCCAAGGATCTCCGCCATGTCTTCACGAGTCGCCCAGACGAAGATCAAGCGGAGCCGCGTGCGGCGGCTCGGGGAGAGCGCGTTCGGGATGCTGTTGCTGGCGCGGGCCGCACTCATGGCGCTGATCGCGCTGGTGCTGGTGGTGGCGGGGGTGTGGACCTCGTGGGACACCGCTTCGGTCGCCATGACGGGGGACGAGCGCGGCACGGTCACCGTCACCACGTGCGGTGACGAGAGGTGCAGCGGGACGTTCTCCCCCGCCGGGTCGGGCGCGTCGGCGAAGGTGACGGTCTCCCAGTTCGTCTCGGGCGGCCGGGGCGAGACGCTGGAGGTGGCGCGCAAGCCGGGTTCGGACCAGGTCGTGCGGACGGGGCCGGCCGGTGTGCTGTACGCCTGGGTGCCGCTGGGCGGCGCGCTGCTACTGGCGTCGCTCGTGGTCGCGGGCGGACTGCGGATGCGGAAGACGGCGCTGGCCACCGGGGTGTGCGGGGCGCTGGTCATGGGCGGGGCCTGGGCCCTGCTCACCTTCTGAGTCACCCGCGAGAGGGGTCACCCGCGAGATCCCCGCGAGATCCCCGCGAGAGAGAGTCCTTCGCGAGAGGGTCCTCCGCGAGGAGAAGGAGCAGCAGCGCCCAGGCCCCGTCGGCCCGTTTGGCAAGGGCTCAGCCGGTGTTGCGCAGGCCCGCGGCCACGCCGTTGACGGTCAGCAGCAGGGCGCGGCCCAGGGTCTCGTCCGGTTCCTTGCCCGCGGCCGCCGCCTGCCGCTGGCGGTCCAGCAGGGAGACCTGGAGGTAGGAGATCGGGTCGAGGTAGGCGTCGCGGATCTTGAGCGTCTGCTTCAGGACCGGGTTGGACTCCAGCAGCCCGCTCTCGCCTGTTATACGCAGGACTTCTTCGACGGTGAGGGCGTGTTCGGCCTCGATGGTGGCGAAGACGTGCCGCAGTTCGTCGGGGACGAGGGTCTCCACGTAGTGGCGGGCGATCCGCAGGTCGGTCTTGGCGAGCGTCATCTCGACGTTGGCCAGGAAGTTGCGGAAGAAGTGCCAGTAGGTGTGGGCCTCTTCGAGCACGCTGTCGAGTCCGGCTTCGCGGGCGGCCTTGAGGCCGGTACCGACGCCGAACCAGCCGGGGACGATCTGCCGCGACTGGGTCCAGCCGAACACCCACGGGATGGCGCGCAGCCCGTCGAGCCCGGCGCCGGTGTCGGGGCGGCGGGAGGGACGGGAGCCGAGGTGGAGTTCGGCGAGCTGGTCCACGGGGGTGGAGGCGAAGAAGTAGGCGGGCAGGTCGGGGTCCTCGACCAGCTTCCGGTACGCCTGGTGGGCGGCGTCGGAGACGGTGTCCATGGCCGCGTCCCAGCGGGCGAGCGCCTCGTCGGACTGGCGGGGCGCGGTGTGCAGCGCCGAGGCCTGGAGGGTGGCGGAGACGGTCAGCTCCAGGTTCTCCCGGGCGAGGGAGGGCACCAGGTACTTGTCGGAGATGACCTCGCCCTGCTCGGTGACCTTGATCTCGCCTTCCAGGGTGCCCCAGGGCTGGGCGAGGATCGCGTCGTGGGTGGGGCCGCCGCCGCGGCCCACGGTGCCGCCGCGGCCGTGGAAGAGGCGCAGCCGCACACCGTGCCGGTGGGCGACGTCGCGCAGCCTGCGCTGGGCGCGGTGGATCTCCCACTGGCTGGTGGTGATGCCGCCGAACTTGGAGGAGTCGCTGTAGCCGAGCATGACCTCCTGGAGGTCGCCGCGCAGGGAGACCAGCTTGCGGTAGGAGGGGTCGGAGAGCATCGCGTCGAGCAGCTCGTCGGCGATCTTGAGCTCGTCGGTGGTCTCCAGCAGCGGGACGATGCCGATCTTGGCCCAGCCGCCGTGCAGGTCGATCAGTCCGGCCTCGCGGGCGAGGACGGCGGCGGCGAACACGTCGTCGGCGCCCGCGCACATCGACAGGATGTACGACTCGATGACCTCGGGCCCGAAGGTGTCCAGGGCCTTGGCGACGGTTTCGAAGACGCCGAGCGTCCTGGCGCCCTCCGCGTCCAGCGGGGCGGGGCTCGGGGAGAGCGGGCGGCGGGAGCGCAGCTCCTTGGCGAGCAGGCGCTGGCGGTAGTCGCGCGGCATGTCCGCGTACCGCCACGACTCCTCGCCGAGCCGGTCGAAGAGCTGGCCGAGCGCGTGGTGGTGGGCCTCGGCGTGCTCGCGGACGTCCATCGTGGCCAGTTGCAGCCCGAAGGCGGCCACGGTGCGCAGGGCGCGCTCCAGGCGGCCGTCGGCGACCAGGCCGCCGCGGTGTTCGCGCAGCGACTCCTGGAGGAGCTCCAGGTCGTCGAGGAGTTCGCCGGTGCCCAGGTAGTCCCAGCCGGGCGCGTGGGGCAGCTTCTCGGCCAGCCGCGTGCGGGTGTTGAGGAGCTTCTGGCGGACGCAGGTGGCCTTGAGCCGGTAGGGCTCCTCCGCGTTCAGCCGCTTGTAGCGGGGGCTGATCTCCGGCAGCCGCGCCAGGTCGGTCTCCAGGGAGTCCAGCAGGGGCTGGGTGGCGCCGCAGTTGCGGATGGAGTTGGACAGGGCCCCGCGCAGCTCGTCGACGTGGGTCAGCGCGTCGGTGATGCCGTGTTCGTGCTGGAGGATCAGCACGTCCCAGGTGACCTGGGGGGTGACGTTGGGGTTGCCGTCGCGGTCGCCGCCGATCCAGGTGCCGAACGTGAGCGGGCGGGTGCCCGACGGCAGCGGGGCGCCTGCCCGCTCCAGCTCGGCGGCCAGGTCCTCCAGCACGTCGCCGACGGCGCCGCGGTGCAGCTCGTCGAGGTAGTAGATGGCGTTGCGGGCCTCGTCGGCCGGTTCGGGGCGGGCGACGCGCAGTTCGTCGGTCTGCCAGACCAGGTCGACGTTCTCGGCCAGCCGCAGGTCGCTGCGGCGCCGCTCGGCTCCGCCGATGGCGTTCTCGGACTCCTCCAGCAGCTCCGCGATCTTGCGCAGCTTGGTGAGGACGGAGCGGCGGGCCGCCTCGGTGGGGTGCGCGGTGAAGACGGGGCGTACCGACAGGTTGCGCGCGGTGTCCGCCAGGTGCGCGGGGTCGGCGTCCTTGAGCATGTCGGCGGTACGGGCCAGCATGCCGCCGTCGCCGGCGCGGCGGGCCCGCAGCTCGCGGCCGCGGTGCACCTGCTCGGTGACGTTGGCCAGGTGGAAGTAGGTGGAGAAGGCGCGGACCAGCTTGGTGGCGGTCTCGATGTCGGTCTCGCCCAGGAGTGCCGCGGCTGCTTCGCCGTCGCTGCGGGTGAGGGCGCGGACACGCTCGACCAGGTCGAGGAGTTCCGCGCCTTCCTGGCGGACGAGCGTCTCGCCCAGCAGGTCGCCGAGCCTGCGGATGTCGGCGCGCAGGGCGGAGGTGGCCTCGACGGCGTCGGCGCCCTCGCCGTGGCCACCGCCGAGGGTGTCCACACCGAAGGTGTCGTCGAGCGGGGCGGGGTCACTCGATCCGGGCGCGTTCCGCGAGGGGGTCGAGGTGGGTGGATTGGTGTCGGCGCTGCTCACAGGTGCTGCTCCCTTGGGGGTTCTCGTCCCTTGCGGGGTGGCTTCGGGCAGGTGGCGGACCGCGCTGTCCGACGGCACAAGGATAGGTCGGCCCCAGCGTGGTACAGCACCTCTGTCCGAGGCGTGGGCACCGCGCGGCGTGATCGTGCCCGGTGCGCACCCCTCTTGTCCCGTGACTTACGGCTGCCATACTTACGACGCCGTAGGTTACGGAACCGTAGCCAAGCCGAGGTCCAATGAGGGACATCTATGACGACTAGTCCGGACGTGCTCGACAGTTCGCCGGAGGCCGCCCCCGCCGCGGGAGCCGAGGCCGGCGCCTCCCCCGCCCCGGCTCCCTCCGCGACGTTGGGCGGTGAGCAGCGCCGCTCGATGGAGCAGATCGCGCTGCTCGCCTTCATCACCGTTCCGTTCATCGCGCTGGTGGCAGCCGTGCCGCTGGCCTGGGGATGGGGGGTGAGCTGGCTGGATCTGGGGCTGCTGGTCGCGATGTACTTCATCGGCTGCCACGGCATCACGATCGGCTTCCACCGGTACTTCACCCACGGCTCGTTCAAGGCCAAGCGGCCGCTGCGCATCGCGCTGGCCATCATGGGCTCCCTGGCCGTCGAGGGCCCGCTGGTGCGCTGGGTCGCCGACCACCGCAAGCACCACAAGTTCTCCGACGCCGAGGGCGACCCGCACTCCCCCTGGCGCTACGGGGAGACGGTCCCCGCGCTGATGAAGGGCCTGTGGTGGGCCCACATGGCGTGGATGTTCGACGAGGAGCAGACGCCGCAGCACAAGTACGCGCCCGACCTGATCAAGGACCCGGCGCTGCGTGCCATCTCCCGCCAGTTCGTGCTGTGGACGGCGGTCTCGCTGCTCATCCCGCCGCTGGTGGGCGGCCTGGCCACCTGGTCGTGGCAGGGCGCGCTGACGGCCTTCTTCTGGGGCTCGCTGGTGCGCGTGGCGCTGCTCCACCACGTCACCTGGTCGATCAACTCCATCTGCCACGCGGTGGGCAAGCGCCCCTTCAAGTCGCGGGACCGCTCGGGCAACGTGTGGTGGCTGGCGGTCCTCTCCTGCGGCGAGTCCTGGCACAACCTGCACCACGCCGACCCGACCTGCGCACGGCACGGCGTCGAGCGCGGACAGATCGACTCCAGCGCCCGTCTCATCCGCTGGTTCGAGAAGGCGGGCTGGGCGTACGACGTGCGCTGGCCCAAGCGCGAGCGGCTGGAGACCAAGCGGAACGAGGACGGCTCGCCCGGCCGCAGGACCGGCGCGGCCGGCGCAGGCGAGGCGGCCTCCGCCGACTCCGGGGGTGCGGCCGCCGCCGACTCCCGGCGTGAGGAGCGGGTGGCCGGGGCGGCATGATGCTGTGCTGACCCAGGGGCGACGCCCCTGGGTCCCCGGGCGCCAGCCCCGGGACCCCACGCAGCCACACGACAGGGAAGGCCCCACCCCGTGCCGACCGACGAGACGCCGCAGCCGTTCGGCGACGCGCCGCAGCACTACACCGGTGCGCCACCGGCACCTGACGGTGCGAGGCCGACGGCGCACCCCGGTGCGCCGCCCGGGCCGAGCATCCCCGACGGCACGAAGGGGGGCAAGGCACCCAGGGGTGCCAAGCCCCCCAAGCGCGCCCGCCGCCGGATGACGGGCAAGGAGCGCCGCGAACAGCTCCTGGACATCGGCCGCACCCTCTTCGCCGAGCGCGGCTTCGAGGGCACCTCGGTCGAGGAGATCGCCCACAAGGCCGGGGTGTCCAAGCCCGTCGTCTACGAGCACTTCGGCGGCAAGGAAGGCCTCTACGCCGTCGTCGTGGACCGCGAGATGCGGCGGTTGCTGGACATGGTGACCGGAGCGCTCACCGGCGGGCACCCCCGCGAGCTGCTCGAGCAGGCCGCCTTCGCCCTGCTCGACTACATCGACCACTACACGGACGGGTTCCGCATCCTGGTGCGCGACTCCCCGCTGCCGCAGTCCACCGGCACCTTCGCCTCCCTCATCTCCGACATCGCCACCCAGGTCGAGGACATCCTCGGCCGCGAATTCAAGTCCCGCGGCTTCGACGCGAAACTCTCCCCGCTGTACGCGCAGGCCCTCGTCGGCATGGTCGCCCTCACGGGACAGTGGTGGCTCAACGTCCGCAAGCCGAAGAAGTCCGAGGTCGCCGCCCACCTGGTCAACCTCGCCTGGCACGGGCTGGACGGCCTGGAGCAGAAACCGCGCCTGATAGGGCACCGCAGGTCATAGCCGGCCGGCCCCGCGCCCCGCGGGAACGGGGAGAGGCCGGGCGGCCCGCGAACCGTCCTGGACGGCCTCGCCCGCGACCTCGCCCCCGCGGCCCCTCCGTGACGACACCTGGCCGACCGTGTGACGACGCTCGGTACGGCTGCGGAACCCGCCTTCGACGGTGGCGCACTGCCGGAGGCCGTCGCAGGTGCCGCCGGCGCCTTCGAAGGCCGGAAAAATCAGCCGCGACCGGGGGAAACCTGTGCGAGGATCCCCCGCGTGGCGCGTGCGTTGCGGGCGTGCGCAGCGTGCGTGCGCAGCGTGCGCGGTGTTGACGGTCGTCGACCGTTCGGAGGCGTGGAGGCCGGGACATGTTCGCGATACCCCTGGGTGACGACGGCGCCGAACTGCGCCCGCTCGAACCCTGGCAGGCCGAGGAGTTCCTCGCCCACATGGAGCGGGGCAGGGAGTTCATCGGCCGCCACATCGGCTTTCCCGACCAGGCCACCGACCTGGAGTCCAGCCGCGCCTGCCTGCGGTCGTACGCGGACAAGGCCGCAGCCGACACCGGGCGGATCTTCGGCATCTGGACGGAGGTCCCCGAGGGGACGCGCGGCAGCGGCGGCAAGCTGGTCGGCGGGGTGCTCTTCCGCACGATGAACCCCGCGCAGGGCGTCGCCGAGGCGGGCTGCTGGCTGGAGCCCGCCGCCGTGGGCAGGGGGCTGATCACCAGGGCGTGCCGGGTCGTCGTCGACTGGGTGATCGAGGAACGGGGCTTCCACCGGGTGGAGTGGCTCGTCTCCGCGGCGAACGAGCCCAGCATCGCGGTGGCCCGCCGCCTGGGCATGACGAGGGACGGCGTGCTGCGCGAGAGCCAGCTGTACCGGGGGAAGCGCACCGACATGGAGCTCTGGTCGGTGCTGGCCCCGGAGTGGCGGGCGGCCAAGCGGGCGGCGGCGGCCCGGCCCACCGCACCCAGGTACGCTCCGTGAGCTTCGGCCGGTTGCCGGAGGGGCCCGTCGTGGGAGCGCGGGTGCGCGGAACCTGGTCGCCCCCGCGCCGCTGCGGTGCCCGCCACGCCCAGGCGGGCCGCCGGCCGCTCAGCGTTTGACCGCCACCACGAAAATCCGGCGGAACGGCACCGCGGTGGTGCCGTCGGGGCCGGGCGGGTACGCCGCGCGGAGGGCCGCGCCGTACGCGGTGAGGAAGGCGTCGCGGGCGTCCTGGTCGTCACCGAGGCGGGCGAGGGCGGGGCGGAGGGTGGTGCCCTTGGTCCAGTCGAGGACGGGATCGGGTCCGGTGAGCCTGTGGAGGTAGGTGGTCTCCCAGGTGTCGATGTCGCAGCCGAGGGGGGCGAGGACGTCCGCGTAGCCCGCCGGGTCGAGGGCGTCGGGGCGCGCCACGTCGGCGAGGCGGTCACGCCAGCGGGGCGAGGCGCACAGGTCGGCGAGGAGCGTGTGGCTGGGGGCGCGGAAGTTGCCGGGCATCTGGCAGGCGAGGACGCCGCCGGAGGGGAGGGCGGCGATCCAGTCGGGGAAGGCGTGCTGGTGCCCAGGCACCCACTGGAGGGCCGCGTTGGAGAAGAGCAGCCCGAAGTGTTCGTCGGGGGCGGGGCGCCAGTCGGCGAGGTCGGCGTGGGTGAAGTCGAGGCGCCCGGGGCGGGTGTGGGCCGCGGCCTCCTTGAGCATGTCCTGGGAGCTGTCGTATCCGGTGATGTGCGCCTCGGGCCAGCGTGCGGCGAGGACTTCGCTGGGCCCGCCGGGGCCGCAGCCGAGGTCGGCGATGCGGGCGGCGGGGTGCCCCGGCAGGTCGTCGGGCACGCGGGCGAGGAGGTCGCGGAGGGGGCGTAGACGGTATCCGGCATGACGGAGATACTGCTTCGGATCCCACATGGCAGCAGCCTGCACCGGACTTCTCTTGACGTCAAGAGACTTCACGTCGACAGAACCTCTACACTGATCCCATGGAGGACGAGGTCGACCGTTTGGTGGCAGCATGGCGCCGGGAGCGCCCTGACCTCGACGTCGAGCCGCTGGAGGTACTCAGCCGGGTCAGCAGGCTCGCCCGGCATCTGGACCGTGCCCGCCGGATCGCGTTCGCCGAGCACAACCTGGAGCCCTGGGAGTTCGACGTGCTGACCGCGCTGCGCCGCGCGGGCACCCCCTACCAGCTCTCGCCGGGCCAGTTGCTGACGCAGACGCTCGTCACCTCCGGGACGATGACCAACCGCATCGACCGCCTCGCAAAGAAGGGCCTGGTCGAACGGCTGCCCGATCCCAACGACCGGCGCGGCGTGCTGGTCCGGCTGACCACCGAGGGCCAGGACCGCGCCGACAGCGCCCTGGCCGGGCTGCTCGACCAGGAGCGCGCCCTCCTCGCCGAACTCTCCACCCCGCAACGCGACGAACTCGCCTCCCTGCTGCGCCGGCTGACGGCTCCGTTCGACAACATCCCCATCTGACGGCCCTCCCGCCACCCGCACGGACGCCACCCGCGCCGTGCCCTACCGGACCGGGCGCCGTGCCCCTACGATCACGCGCATGGCCATGGGCGCGCGGTTCGCATCACGTACGGTCGTCATCTCCGGTGGAGGCTCCGGGATCGGGGCCGCGACAGCGCACCGGCTGGCGGACGAGGGGGCGGCCGTCGTCCTCCTCGACAGGGAAGAGCCGGGGGCGCATCGCACGGCCCGCGAGATCACGGCGTCGGGCGGACGCGCCGCCTTCGTCCTGGGAGACGTCACGGACGAACCCGCGTGGGCGCGCGCGGTGGCGACCGCGCACGAGGGGTTCGGGCCGGTGGACGGGCTGGTGTGCAACGCGGCGATGGCGCGGCACGGCGCCGCCGACGAGATCTCCGTCGCCGACTGGGAGAGCCAGCTCCAGACCAACCTGACAGGCGCGTTCCTGGGGGTGCGCGCCTGCGTGGCGGACCTGCGACGGCAAAACGGCGCGATCGTGCTGACGTCCTCCGTACACGCCCTGGTCGGGCTGCACGGGCGGCCCGCGTACGCCGCGAGCAAGGCGGGTCTGACCGGGCTCGGCCGCCAGCTGGCGGCCGACTTCGGCCCACAGGTGCGGGTCAACTGCGTGCTGCCGGGTCCTGTCATGACACCGGCCTGGGACGGGGTCGAGGAGGAGGACCGGCGGCAGGCGGCGCACGAGACGGTCGTCGGCCGCCACGGCCGCCCCGACGAGGTCGCCGCCGCCATCGCCTTCCTGCTGTCCGAGGACGCGTCGTTCGTGACGGGCGCCGGACTGGTCGTGGACGGCGGCTGGAGCGTCTTCAAACACTCGGTGTAACCCCGAACGAAACGGTCACGCCACCAAGCGGCCAACCCGCGAGGCCGCGTGGCCGTCAGGCCGCTCCGTCTGGCCATGTGATGCCGGCCCGCCCCCGGGCCGGGGCGGGCCGGCGGCTCGCCCGTGCGGGGGCCGGCGGCTCGGTCAGGCGGCGAGGTCCGCGTAGGCGATGGCCCGCGCCACGTGTGCCCGCACCAGGTACTCGCCGGGGACGGCGTTGCGCTCGCCGAACGCGGCGGCCTGCTCGCGCCCCATGTAGCGGCCGCCGATCCTGGTGGCCCAGTCGCGCAGGAGGTCGAGGTCCTCGACGAACTCCTCGACGACGCATTCGAGCATCACGAAGCTGAACGGGGGCTCCTGGTCGTCGACGCACAAGGCGAAGCGGGGGTCGCGGTGCAGGGAGGCGGACTTGAGGGAGTCACTGCCGGTGGTGAACAGCAGGCGTCCCTCGTCGTCCAGCAGGAACCACACGGGCGTCACGTGGGGGCGGCCGTCCTTGCGGACGGTGGCCAGCTTGCCCGTGCGGGTTCCGGTGAGGACGAAGTCGCGCCACTGGGCCTCGGTCATCTGCTGCATCGTCGCTGCTCCCACGCTCGTCCCGGTAGAGGCGGCACAGCATAGGCACCGGGTGCGGCGCCTGGTGGGATCTCAGCGCGCCGCCGCGGGCTCCAGCTCGGCCGGGCCCACGCCGGCGCGCCGGGCGAGGGCGACCGCGGCCAGGGTGGAGTGGACGCCCAGCTTGCCCAGGACGTTCTGCATGTGGGTGCGCACCGTGTGCGGCGAGAGGTAGAGCCGCTCGGCGACGGCCTTGCGGCCCAGTCCTGCGACCATGCAGCGCAGCACCTCCCGCTCGCGCGGGGTGAGGGATTCGACGAGGCGTTCGCTCTCGGTGCGGTGCTTGCGGGTGGCGGTCAGTTCCCTGAGCACGCCGGTGAGGAGGGCGGGCGGCAGGTGCGTCTCGTCCTTGAGGACCCCGCGGATGACCTGGAGCAGCCGGGAGAGGGAGCAGTCCTTGGCGACCCAGCCGCCTGCCCCTGCCTGGAGTGCCGCAGCGGCGTGCCGGGGGTCGTCGCGCTCGGCGAGGACGACGGTGCGCACGGCCGGGTACTCGGTGCGTACGCGCGCCACCAGCGGTAAGCCGCCCGCAGGCGCGGACACGGCGGTGGTGGGAGAGGCCGAGGAGGCGGCGGTGGCCGTCACGTCGGCGGGCTGTTCCTCCAGTGGCCCGGCGCCCAGGTGCCGGGCGTGGAGGGCGGCGGAGGCCGGGAGCGTCGCCGTGGCGGCGGCTGCCGGGACGGCGGCCGAGGCCGGGCCCGGCGCCTGGGCGGCGGGCCGCTCGCCGTTCGTGCGGACGGACAGTGACGGCGGAGGCGGCGGAGGCGGCGGGGGCGAGGTGCCGTTCATGGGTGTGCCCAAGTCGGCGTCGACCAGCAGGACGTCGAACCTGCGGCCCTCCGCCGCGCCCCGCTCGAGATGGCGCAGCGCTGCCGTTCCGCTGCCCGCCGCGCCCACTTCGACATCCTGTTCGGCCGCGAGCGCGGCGGCCAAGGACTCGGCGAAGATCCGGTGGTCGTCGACGACCAGCACGCGAATACGTTGCATGGCACCCCCTGGCAGTGCGGGCACGGCGCCCATGTGCGGGAAGCGCGCAGCGACACGGCCGCCGCCGTGTTCGTCTGTCTACCCCGCCCCTGGGCGTCGTACCCGGCTGTCTCGCCCCCTGATCAGCGCCGGCCCCCACCGGCGCTGTGCATACGACTCAGGGTACGGCTGGGCTCTGGCATGGGAAGGCAAATCACAAAACTTGCGGGCATCTTGTGAGCCCAGGGACCGCTCACCGCAGCACGCCGGGAGCGCGCACAGCGCTCGCCGGGGCGCTCACGGGGGCGCTCACAACCGCCGCGCCCCCGCGCTCGGTACGGCCTCGAACAGGTGCGGCACCAGGTGGCCCGCCGACGCGAACGTGGAGGTGACGGCCGCGCCGACCCTCTCGGTGTCCGCCTCCTCCACCAGTACGAGCGCCGAGCCGCCGAAGCCGCCGCCGGTCATCCGGGCGCCGAGCGCGCCGGCGGCCAGCGCCGTGTCCACGACCAGGTCCAGCTCCTGGCAGGAGACCCGGAAGTCGTCCCTGAGGGAGGCGTGTCCCGCGCTGAGCACGGGCCCGACTTCGCGGGTGCGGCCGGCGTCGAGCAGCGCGATGGTCTCCTCGACCCGCCGGTTCTCGGTGACGACGTGGCGTACGCAGCCGCGCACCTCGGGATCGTCGAGGCGCTCGTCCAGGCGGGCCAGTGCCGTGTCCAGTTCCTCGTGGGAGACGTCGCGCAGCGCGGGCACGCCGAGCGCCGCTGCTCCCGCCTCGCAGGCCCGGCGGCGTCCCGCGTAGGCGCCGTCGGCCAAGGTGTGCTTGACGCGGGTGTCGACGACGAGCATCCGCAGCCCCTCGGCCGCCAGGTCGAAGGGGACCTGGCGTTGCGCCAGGTCGCGGGTGTCCAGGTGCAGCACGTGCCCAGCGGTGCAGCACGCGGAGGCCATCTGGTCCATGATGCCGCAGGGCATGCCGACGAAGTCGTTCTCGGCCTGCTGGCACAGGCGGGCCAGCGATTCGCGCGAGAGGCCCAGGTCGTACAGCTCGGACAGTGCCGCGCCGGTGGCGACCTCCAGCGCGGCCGACGAGGACAGTCCGGCGCCTGTGGGCACGGTGCTGGCCAGGTGGATGTCCGCGCCGCCGACGGGCGCAGAGGCCTCGCGCAGCGCCCAGGCGACGCCCGAGGGGTACGCGGCCCAGCCGCCGTCCCGGCCTGGAGTGAGCGCGTCGAGCGGCACCTGGTAGGCGGCGCCGGGCACGTCGCCCGAGTGCAGCCGCACGATGCCGTCGTCGCGGCGGGCCGCGGCCAGGTGCACGGTGTGCGGCAGCGCCAGCGGCATCACGAAGCCGTCGTTGTAGTCGGTGTGTTCGCCGATCAGGTTGACCCGCCCGGGGGCCGCCCACACGCCGTCCGGCGTGCGCCCGTAGACGGCCCTGAAGCCTTCCCGCACGTCTTCCCTGGCGCCTTCCCCGCCGCCTGCCGCGGCGTCCTGGCGCGTTCCCTCGCTCACGTGCGGGCTCCTCCCCTGGCCTCCGCCGTGGCGTGCTGGGCGAACCGCCAGGCGTCCTGCACGATCTCGGCCAGTCCGCTGCGCTCGGGCTGCCAGCCCAGTGCGGTGCGGGCGCGCTCGGCGGAGGCGACGAGCACGGCCGGGTCACCGTCCCGGCGCGGCGCGACCGTCTCGGGCACGTCGTGCCCGGTGACCTTGCGGACCGTCTCGACGACCTCGCGGACGGAGAAGCCGTTGCCGTTGCCCAGGTTGCAGATCAGGTGCTCGCCCTCGGCGGCCTGCTCCAGCGCCATCAGATGGGCCCTGGCCAGGTCGGCGACGTGGATGTAGTCGCGCACGCAGGTGCCGTCAGGGGTGGGGTAGTCGTCGCCGTAGACGGAGATCGACGCACGCCTGCCCTGGGCGACCTGGAGCACCAGCGGGATCAGGTGGGACTCGGGGTCGTGGCGCTCGCCGTAGGCGGTGCCGTCGGAGGCGAAGTAGGCGCCGGCGACGTTGAAGTAGCGCAGGGAGGCGGCCGCCAGCCCGTGCGCCCGGCACTCGCCGCTGATCATGTGGTCGACGGCGAGCTTGGAGGCGCCGTACGGGCTGGTGGGCGCGGCCGGGTCGGTCTCGGTGATGGGGGTGCGTTCGGGTTCGCCGTAGACGGCGGCGGTGGAGGAGAAGACGAGTGTGCGCACTCCGGCGTCGCGCATGGCGGCCAGCAGGTCGAGGGTGCCGCCGACGTTGTTGCGCCAGTACTTCTCCGGGTGCTCGACGGACTCGCCCACCTTGGAGTGCGCCGCGAAGTGCAGCACGCCGTCGTAGGAGGGGTCGAGCACGCGGGCGGCGTCCTGGATGCGGCCGCTGACGAACGTGGCCCCCTCCGGCACCCCCTGCGGGAAGCCGGTGTCCAGGTCGTCGAGCACGGTGACGGTGTGTCCCGCCTCCAGCAGGTGTGCCGCCACCACACCGCCGACGTAGCCGGCGCCGCCGGTCACCAAGTACTTCATCGAGAAGCCACCTCCCGCAGTCGTTTCGCCGCAGCTTCCGGCGGCACGTCGTTGATGAACACGTTCATGCCGGACTCGGAACCCGCGAGGAACTTCAGTTTGCCGGGAGCCCGTCGGATGGTGAAAAGCTCCAGATGGAGGGCGAACTCCTCGCGCGCCGCGCGCCGCGGCCCGCCGCCCGAGCCGACAGCGCCACCGCCCGAGTCGGCACCGGCGCCGCCCGCGGGGTCGGCCGTGTCGCCGCCACCGCCGTCGAAGGGCGCCTGGTGCCAGGCGGCGATGTAGGGGGTGCGCGGTTCGTTCTCGCCGAAGAGGCGGTCGAAGCGGCGCAGCAACTCCAGGTAGATGCCGGGGAACTCCGCTCGCGCCGCCTCGGGCAGTGCGAGCAGGTCGGGCACCCGCCTCTTGGGGTAGAGGTGCACCTCGTAGGGCCAGTGCGCCGCGTAGGGCACGAACGCGACCCAGTGCTCGCCGTCGATGACGACGCGCTCCCCCGAGGCGAGCTCGGCGGCGAGCAGGTCGTCGAAGAGGTTTTCGCCCGGGTGCCGGGCGCCGTACGCGGCGACGGAGTGCAGCATGCGCGCGGTGCGCGGGGTGGTGAAGGGGTAGGCGTAGATCTGTCCGTGCGGGTGGGAGAGGGTCACCCCGATCTCCTCGCCGCGGTTCTCGAAGCAGTAGACCTGCTCGACGCCGGGCGTGCGGGACAGTGCGGCGGTGCGGTCGGTCCACACGTCGAGGACGAGCCTGGCCTGCTCCTCGTCGAGGTCGGCGAAGGAGGCGTTGTGGTCGGAGGTGAAGCTGACGACCTCGCAGCGCCCGGCGCCCGGCGCGTGGCGGAAGAGGGCGGCGGGGTCCTCGTGCCGCACGGCGCCCGGTGCGCCGTGGAAGGAGGGGAAGCGGTTCTCGAAGACGGCGACGTCGTACGTCGGCTCGGGGATCTCGCTCATCCGTCCCTCGCGGGAGGGGCACAGCGGGCACTCGTCGGCCGGCGGGTGGTAGGTGCGCGCGTTGCGGTGTGCCGTGACGCCGACCCACTCGTCCAGCAGCGGGTCGTGCCGGATCTCGGAGTGCGCCTCCACGGGCGGCATGGGGCGCTGGTCGGCCGCGGTGCGGGCGGTGTCGTCGTGCAGGTCGTAGTAAACGATCTCGCGGCCGTCGGCAAGGCGGCCTGAGGTCTTCTTCACCGGGTGGCTCCTCGTTCTGTGACCTCAAACATAATCGCACACAAGGAACCACGAGCCAACAGAATGTTCAACGCCGACCCCGTCACGCAGCACACCCTCCGCCACGGAGCACTCTCCCGTACCGCGCAGGGACCAACCAGGACACAGGGGGACTTTTCCCTGTTGTTGGACCCTAACAATCATCACAATCAAACAAACCTCTGCAACACGTCCCTTCAAAAGTCGAAGCATTGTCGGTACGTTCGCGGTCGTTCCGATCGCGCGATGAAGCGAGTGACTGATGTTGCACCTGGCCGAAGGGCTACGGCTCCCCACCAACGGACTCGATTACACACTTCTTGGCATCTACTTCGTCGTCGTGCTCGGGATCGGCTTCGCCGCCCGGCGCAGCGTGAAGACGAGCCTCGACTTCTTCCTCTCCGGCCGGTCGCTCCCCGCGTGGATCACCGGCCTGGCCTTCGTTGCCGCCAACCTCGGCGCCACCGAGATCCTCGGCATGGCCGCCAACGGCGCCCAGTACGGCGTCTACACCGTGCACTGGTACTGGGTGGGCGCCATCCCCGCCATGGTCTTCCTCGGCCTGGTGATGATGCCCTTCTACTACGGCTCGAAGGTGCGCTCCGTCCCGGAGTTCCTGCTGCACAGGTTCGGGCCCTCGTCCCACCTGCTCAGCTCCATCATCTTCGCCGTCTCCTCGGTACTGATCGCCGGCGTGAACCTCTACGCGCTGGCCCTCGTGCTCAAGGCGCTGCTGGGCTGGGAGCTGTGGGTCTCCATCGTGATCGCGGGCTTCTTCGTCCTCGCGTACATCACGCTCGGCGGACTCTCCTCGGCCATCTACACCGAGGTCCTGCAGTTCTTCGTCATCCTCGCCGCGCTGATCCCGCTCACCGTCGTGGGCCTCAAGCGGGTCGGCGGCTGGGGCGGCATCAGCGACACCCTCTCGGGCGAGAAGGGTGACGCGTTCATGACCGCCTGGGACGGCACGGGCATCGGCTCGGGCAACCCGCTGGGCGCCAACTGGCTGACCATCGTGCTCGGCCTCGGCTTCGTGATGAGCTTCGGCTACTGGACGACGAACTTCGCCGAGGTGCAGCGCGCCCTGTCGGCCAAGAACCTCTCCGCGGCCAAGCGCACCCCGCTGATCGCCGCGTTCCCCAAGATCTTCATTCCGGCCGTCGTCGTCATCCCCGGCCTGATCGCGCTCGTCATGGAGCCCACCCTCGGCAAGACCAAGGACGGGCTCCAGTACAACGACGCCATCCCCGTACTGATGCGCGACCTGCTGCCCAACGGCGTGCTCGGCATCGCGGTGACCGGTCTGCTGGCGGCGTTCATGGCCGGCATGGCGGCGAACATCTCGTCGTTCAACACCGTCTTCACCAACGACATCTACGCGGCCTACCTGAAGAAGGACCGGCCCGACGAGCACTACGTGCAGACAGCGCGCTGGGTGACGGTCGTCGGTGTGCTGATCGGCATGGGGACCGCGTTCATCGCCTCCTCGTTCAGCAACATCATGAACTACCTGCAGACGCTGTTCTCCTTCTTCAACGTGCCGCTCTTCGTCGTCTTCATCATCGGCATGTTCTGGAAGAAGACCACGCCCGCCGCCGGGTTCTGGGGGTTGCTGAGCGGCACCGTCGCCGCGATGGTGAACTACTTCTGGTTCTACAAGCAGGGCGTCATCGACATCCCCACCGACCAGGGCGCCAACTTCGTCTCCTCGATCGTCGCCTTCGTCGTCGGCTCCGTGGTGATGGTGGCCGTCACCCTGTTCACCAAGTCCAAGCCGGCCGAGGAACTCGCGGGGCTCGTCTACGGCACCAGCTCGCCCGGCGCCCCCGAGCTGCCGGAGAAGGGCGACGACGTCTGGTACCGCAAGCCCGCGCTGCTGGGCTGGGGCGCCATGATCCTCGCCGCCCTCTGCTACATCCCCTTCTCCTTCTGAGCCGCGACGCGAAGGACACTGAAGCGCAATGAGCGACATGAGCAACGAGTCCGCCGCCCAGCAGGCGGCAAGGGACGTCGAGGAACTGGAGCAGCGCTCCCAGACCGCCGCCCGCCTCTTCGACGTACGGCGCATCATCGGCGGCCTCTTCGTGGTCTACGGCGTGATCGTCACCCTCGCGGGCGTCTTCGCCTCCGACGAGGACCTGAAGAAGGCCCAGGACATCAACATCAACCTGTGGACCGGCATCGGCATGCTGA
The DNA here is from genome assembly GCF_003323715.1 of Streptomyces diacarni. Lineage (GTDB taxonomy): Bacteria > Actinomycetota > Actinomycetes > Streptomycetales > Streptomycetaceae > Streptomyces > Streptomyces diacarni. Next base: position 31,441 of record NZ_QOIN01000053.1, on the reverse strand, counting down.
TCCTCGGCCTGGCCTTCCTTCTGTGGCTGCGCCTGTCACCGACCATCCCGCCGCCGGACGCGGAGAAGGGGGCCCCGGAAGGTACGGACGGCAACGAGGGGACGGCAGGTACGGAACGCGGCGAGGGCGGGGACTCCGGGAAGTAGGAGACCCCCTTCGAGGCCGGCGCGGGCCCGCTTCGCCCACCACGGGCGACGGGCCCGCGCCCCCGGCGCCGGGCCACGGCCCGCGCCGCCCGCGGCTCAGGCGCCCGCGCTGCCGCCCGCCCGCTCCAGCAAGCCCGTGCGGGCGGCGAGCGCGGCGGCCTCCAGCCGGGAGCCGACGCCCAGCTTCATCAGCACACGCTGCACGTGCGTGCGCGCCGTCGACGGCGCGATCCCCATGCCGGCCGCGATCAGCCGGGTGTCCTCACCCTCCGCGACCCGCACCAGGACCTCGACCTCCCGCGGCGTGAGCAGCTGCAACAGCCGCGCCCCCTCGTCGTCGGGCTCGGCGGCGGGGTTGAGGAGCTCGGCGAACGACTGCGCCAGCAACTGCGGTGCGACGGCCGCCTCACCGGCGCGGGCCTTGACCATGGCCCGCTCGACGCCCTCGATCCGCTCGTCGTGCCGCACATAGCCCGAGGCGCCCGCCGCGAAGGCCGCGGCGATGCCGCGCGGGCTCGGCACCGGGCCCAGCACGACGAGGGCTATCTGCGGTTTCTCCCTCTTGATGCGCACGACGGGGTCGAAGACGCCCGGTTCGGCGGGCGCCGCCGTGCCCAGCAGGCACACTTCGGGCGCCCGGCTGATCACCAGCTCGGCGGCGCCCGCGCTGGGCGCGGCCGCCGCGAGCACCCGGTGCCCGCGCAGCTTGAGCGCCGAGGCGAGGGCCTCCGCGAGCAGGCGATGATCGTCGACCACCATGAGCCGTACGCTCATAAAAGTTCGCTCCCCCACACACTGCTGCCACTGCCGAAGGCCCCGCGCCCCCTCCGCAGCCCCTCCTCCTGTCTCCGGGAAGCTACACGCTCACTCGCGGTTCCGCTCCCCTTACGAAGCGAAATCCCCAAGGGAGAGCTTGAACGCTGCGCCTCGGGCAGCCGGCCTGGGCGCCGCGCCCCAGCGCTCCTCGACGAGCACCCCGCGCACACACGCGTCGGCCCGCCACGGAAGCACCGTGGCGGGCCGGGAATCCTCTCGCGAGGGGCGCGTCAGCCGCCGGTGGGTCCGTACCCGACGGCCAGGCGCGGCGTCTCGTCGTCGGACGAGCGACGCTCCGAGATCAGGTCGTCCTGGAGGAAGAGCCTGTTGTTCTCGAAGATGATCGGCGCGTCGACCGAGTAGGCGTCGACCGAGAAGGCCTGCTCACCCTGGCCGATGTCGGAGGCCGGCATCTTCAACAGCCGCGTCTGCTTGCCCTTCTTCGGCTCGATGGTGACGATCTCACCGCCGTGCCCGTAGCTGGGCGTCTTGTAGCCGAGGACGTTCGAGCCCTGCATCTTGAACGGGATGATCGTGCGGTCCTCGCCCGCGCTCGACTTCCACTTGGCCTTGCCCGTGTCGAAGTCGAAGGCCATGACCTCGTTGGTCTCGGACAGGTCGGAGGAGCCGTCGTGCTCGGTGGTCGACAGGTAGACGGTGTCGGGTCCGACCGCCATGGCGTAGCAGCCGTTGACCTCTAGTTCGCAGGGCTTGTTGTAGCGCTCGCCCAGCGAGATCTTCGCCTTGAGCTTCTTGTCCTCGCCGACGGTCAGCACGTCGCTGGTCAGCTCGTCACCGGCGCCGGCGACCAGCACCAGCGGGTCGGTGGAGGCCACCCGCACGTCCTTGACGCCCTTGGGCGGCTCGTACTTCCACTTGGCCTTGCCGGTGTCCGGGTCGAGCTTTTGGATGGAGACCTGCGGCTTGTCGTAGTCGCGGCCGCACTCGACGACGGCGACCAGCGACTTGCCGCCCTGATAGCCCTTGTCGCGGCAGTTGCTCGGCTTGGCCTCCCACACCTTCTTCTTGTCGGAGATCTTGTAGCCGACCGAGCCGCCGATCCAGGCGGAGGCGACGGTGTCGCCGCTGATGGCGACGTTGTCGACCGACCGGGTGTCGGCGTTGGGCATCGTCTTGTCCCAGGCGATCTTCTTCGCGTCCAGGTCGACGATGACCATGCGGTTGCAGTCCGCCGCCGGGGAGATCGTCGCCTGCACGACGACGGCGACCTTGTGGTCCTTGGTCATCTCGTTGGAGGCCGCGCAGACGTTGCCCTTGAGGGAGATCTTCGTCTGTTTCTTCGTCTCCAGGTCCTGGACGATCATCTCGTGGACCGAGGACTTGGCGAAGACCTTGTCGGTGGCCCACGCGCCGGCGACGCCGGTGACGTCGTTGACGCTGGGCGCCTTCAAATCGACGATCTGCTGGGCCTGGGTGTTCTTCGGCGGGGAGTTGGGGTTCTTCTCCGCGGCCGGGCTCGGATCGTCCTTGCCGCCCCCGCCACCGCCGCCGTCGTCGTCCTTGGTCAGGAAGAAGACGCCACCGCCGGCTATGAGCACGACGGCGACGACGGCCGCCACGATCATGAGGACCTTGGAGTTGTTACTGCCGCCCCCGCCGCCCGGCATGCCGCCGGGGGTGTTGGCGTACGGGTAACCACCGGGCGGCTGCTGACCGTACCCGCCGGGCATCTGCTGCTGGCCGTACCCGCCGGGCGGCGGCCCGGGCGGGGCCGGGGGTCCCGGCGGGGTGGGCGGACCCGACGGCGGGGGCACGGCGCCGAACGCCGCCTGGGTGGGCGCCGCGTGGCCCTGGTCCTGACCCTGGGGGTAGCCGTAGCCGGGGGGCGCCGCGGGTGTCGGCGGCTCCTTGGAGAACGAACCGGGCGCCTGCGGCGGCTGCGGAGGCTGCTGCGGCGCACCGTACGGCTGCTGGCCCGGCTGCTGGGGATAGCCGTACGGCTGCTGGCCCGGCTGCTGCGGGTAGCCGTACGACGGCTGCCCTTGCGCGTCCTGTGGCGGGTCCTGCGGTGCGCCGTAGCCTCCTGATGGCGGCTGACTAGGCGGCGGAGGCGGCTGCGACATGAACTGTTCCCTCGTGACGGGCAGACCGACGCCGGACCCTCAAACCCCCGTAGGGCGGAGCGAATCGGACATGTGGCCTGCCAATGGCAGACTTCGGAGCGGAAGTTCTTTCTACCATCGGACACGATCCGGCCACGGGGTCGGTTCCGGCACCCGTTCACCGTGACACCGACTCGCAACAACCTCGGGACCGATCCGGAACCCGCACCGCCCTCTTTGCCCGTATAAGAGCGCTGCGCGACGGTACGCCCCGAAGGGGCGCGGGGAACCGCGCGAGACGCCACCGCCCACCCGCGGACCGCACGCGACGGGCAGTGGCACCCCCTGGCCGGAGCACGCAGCCGCAGGGGAACCCCTATGCGCCCTCCGACTCCGCCAGCTCCAGCCAGCGCATCTCCAGTTCCTCCCGCTTGTCCCTGACCTCGCGCAGCTCAGCGTCGAGCTGCGCCACCCGCTCGAAGTCGGTGGCGTGCTCGGCCATCTCGCCGTGCAGCTCCGCCTCGCGCTGCTCGGTCTTCTCCAGCTGCCGCTCGATGCGCTGCATCTCCTTCTGCGCGGCGCGGGAGAGCGCCGCCGGCTTCCCCGCGGGCTTCGCCGCCGGCGCCGCGGAGGGCCCGCCCGCGCCACCGGCCGGTGGCGCCACCCGCGCCTCCATGCGCGCGCGGCGCTCCAGGTACTCGTCGATGCCGCGCGGCAGCATCCGCAGCGTCCCGTCACCGAGCAGCGCGTGGACGCGGTCGGTGGTGCGCTCGACGAAGTACCGGTCGTGCGAGATGACCACCAGCGAGCCGGGCCAGCCGTCCAGCAGGTCCTCCAGCTGCGTGAGCGTCTCGATGTCCAGGTCGTTGGTCGGCTCGTCCAGGAACAGGACGTTCGGCTCGTCCATCAGCAGCCGCAGGATCTGCAACCGCCGCCGCTCACCGCCCGACAGGTCGCCCACCGGCGTCCACTGCTTCTCCTTGGCGAAGCCGAAGCGCTCGCACAGCTGCGAGGCCGTCATCTCGCGGCCCTTGCCCAGGTCCACCCGGGAGCGGACCGCCTCCACGGCCTCCAGGACGCGCACGGCCGGGTCCAGCTCGGCCACCTCCTGGGAGAGGTAGGCCAGCTTCACCGTCCTGCCGACCTTGATCCGCCCCTCGGTCACCAACGGCGAGGGGTGCTCACCCTGGGTACGGGCGGTGTCGGCGAGGGCCCGCAGCAAGGAGGTCTTGCCCGCCCCGTTGACGCCGACCAGGCTGATCCGGTCACCGGGGCCCAGCTGCCAGGTCAGGTGCTTGAGCAGCACCTTCGGCCCGGCCTGCACCGTCACGTCCTCGATGTCGAAGACGGTCTTGCCAAGGCGCGAGCCGGCGAACCGCATCAGCTCCTGATTGTCCCGCGGCGGCGGCTCGCCCTCGATCAGCGCGTTCGCCGCCTCGATGCGGAAACGGGGCTTGCTGGTGCGCGCGGGGGCGCCGCGCCGCAGCCAGGCCAGCTCCTTGCGGACCAGGTTCTGCCGCTTGGTCTCCTCCTGCTGCGCGATGCGCTCCCGCTCGGCGCGCGCGAAGACGTAGTCGGAGTAGCCGCCCTCGTACTCGTGCACGGCGCCCCGCTGCACGTCCCACATGCGGGTGGCGACCTGGTCGAGGAACCACCGGTCGTGAGTGACGCACACCAGCGCAGCGCGCCGCGCCCGCAGGTGCCCTGCCAGCCAGGAGATCCCCTCGACGTCGAGGTGGTTGGTCGGCTCGTCCAGGACGATCAGGTCCTGCTCGGCGATCAGCAGCTGGGCGAGCGCGATACGGCGGCGCTCGCCGCCGGACAGCGGGCCGATCACCGTGTCGAGGCCCTGCGGGAAGCCCGGCAGGTCGAGGCCGCCGAAGAGGCCGGTGAGCACGTCGCGGATCTTCGCGTCTCCCGCCCACTCGTGGTCGGCCATGTCGCCCACCACCTCGTGGCGGACCGTCGCCCGCGGGTCGAGCGAATCGTGCTGCGTGAGTACGCCCAGGCGGAGGCCTCCCGTGTGGGTGACCCGGCCCGCGTCCGGCTCCTCCTGGCGGGCCAGCACCGTGACGAGCGTCGTCTTGCCGTCGCCGTTGCGGCCGACGACGCCGATCTTGTCGGTCTCGTTGACGCCCAGCGAGACGGCATCGAGAAGGGTGCGGGTGCCGTGCGCCTTGGTGACGGCTTCGAGGTTGACGAGATTGACAGCCATCTCACTCCTGTTGGGGACCAGCCCTCAAGGGTAGTACTTGCCGCGCGGCGACCGGGGTCTCCCGTCGGGGGCCCGCTGGGCTCGCGGACCCTACGTGCCGTGCAGCATCAGGGCTATGCCGCTGACCATGAGCACGCTCGCGGCCGTCCGCGGCCAGCCGAAGCGCTCCTTGAAGAAGAGCGCGCCGATGGCCGCCCCGGCGATGATCGAGGACTCGCGCAGCGCCGCCACCGGGGCCAGCGGCGCCCGGGTCTGCGCCCAGAGCACCAGCCCGTACGCCAGCACGGACAGCGCGCCGCCCAGCAGGCCGCGCAGCGCGATCGGTCTCAGCTGCGCCGCCAGCCCGGAGCGCCGGGTGGCCAGCGCCCACAGCGGAATGGCGATCCCTTCGAGCAGCATCAGCCACGCGATGTAGCCGAGCGCGGACCCGGAGGCCCGCACGCCGACCCCGTCCACGACGGTGTACGAGGCGATGGCGAGACCCGTGCAGACGGCCGCCGTCAGGGCGGGCCACTGCGGGGCACCGCCCGCCCGCTCCTTCTTGCCACGCAGCCCCCACAGCGCGACCCCGACCAGCCCGGCGGACGCCAGCAGCACACCGGCGAGCTGCCAGGGGCCCGGCATCTCGTGCACAAACACGGCGGCGAGCACGGTCACCACCAGCGGCGCCGTCCCGCGCGCGATGGGATACATCTGCCCGAACTCCCCCATCTGGAAGGAGCGCATCAGCAGGAGCTGGTAGACGACGTGCAGGGCGGCCGACACGAGCAGCGCGGGCCACGCGTCCGCGGCGGGCAGGGGTGCGAAGACGGCGAGGACGGCGCCGCAGAGCGCACCGCCGGCGCCGACCAGCGTGAAGGCCAGGAGCTGGTCCCTGATGCCGTGCGCGAGCGCGTTCCAACTGGCGTGGGTGAGCGCCGCGGCCAGGACCGCGGCGACGACTATCGGGGTCACGCGGCGCCTTCACGCACGTCGACGAGGGCGCCGCCCGTCTGCTCGATCAGCGTCGTGGGCGTGAGCGCGAAGACGCTGTGCGGGGTGCCGGCCGCCGCCCACACGGCGGTGTGCCGCAGCAGGCCCCGGTCGGCCAGGACACGCATCTCGGCGACGTGCCCGAAGGGCGGCACCCCGCCGATCGCGTAACCGGTGGCCGCGCGCACGGTGTCCGCGTCGGCGCGCTGCACGGCGGCGCCGCCGAGAGCGTCGCGGACCAGGCCGACGTCGACGCGGGAGGCGCCGTCCATCAGGACGAGGACGGGTGCCCCGTCGGCCGTGAAGACGAGGGACTTCACGATCTGGCTGAGCTCGCAGCCGATGGCGGCCGCGGCGTCGCCCGCCGTGCGGGTGCCGTCGGGGAACGTGCGGACCTCGACGTCGTCGAGGCCGCGGGCGGTCAGGGCTTGCGCGAAGCGTGGGTGAACGGTGGCGGACTGCGTCATGTACGGGACGCTACCGGTACCATCCCGCGCGCCCGCCGCGCCCCTTCCCCCGCGCGGAGCCCCGGACTCCCCCGGGGCCCCGACCGCGCTCACCTGGTGGGCCGGTGCGGGCTAGCCGTACCTCAGCCGCCTGCGGCCTGGAGCACCTTCTTCACGATGGGCCCCGCGTTCTCCCCGCCGTGCCCGGAGGCGGGCACGACCGCGGCGGAGGCCACGTCACCCGAGTAGGCCGTGAACCAGGCGTTGGGCTTCTTCTGCCCGTCGACCTCGGCCGAGCCCGTCTTGGCCCCGATGTCGCCGCTGAGCCCCGACATCGCCTCGGCCGCCGTGCCGCTCTGCGCGGTGAGCTTCATCAGGGACTTGAGGTCCTTGTGGACGCCCGGCTTCATGGTGCGCGACGCCTTGGCGAGGGTGCGGTTGTCGACAGAGGCGGGCACGATGACGGGCTGCCGGAAGGTGCCGCTCTGGGCCGTGGCCGCGACGGAGGCCATGTTGAGCGGGTTCATCCGGACACCGCCCTGGCCGATGAGCGAGGACGCCATCTGGGCGTCGGACTGGACGGGAACGCTGCCGTCGAAGGTGCCGGTGCCGGTCTGCCAGTTGAGGCCGATACCGAAGACGTCCCGTGCCTCCTTGGTGAGGTCGTCGTCCTTGAGCTTGGGCGCCTGCGAGATGAAGGCGGTGTTGCAGGAGCGGGCGAAGCTCTGCGCGAAGGTGCCGCCCTTGATCTCGAACTTGTCGTCGTTGTGGAACTTCCAGCCGCCGTACTCGAAGTACTTGGGGCAGGGGTGTCCCTTGCCGGGCGAGGCGAGCCCCTTGTCGAGCAGCATGGCGCTGCTGATGACCTTCATGGTGGAGCCGGGGGCCAGGGAGCCGCTCAGGGCGATGTTGAAGGCCTTGGCCGGGGCGTTGGCGACGGCCAGGATCTCGCCCGTGCTGGGCTTGATGGCGACGACGGCCGCCTTCGACTTGCCGTCGACGGCCTTCTCCGCCGCGCTCTGGACGCCCGCGTCCAGCGTCGTCTTGAGCTTGCCGGGGCTGGGCTTGGTGAGCTGACGCAGGACGTGCTTCGTCTTGCCCTTCGCGTCGACGATGCGCACCTGCAGGCCCGGGGAGCCGTCGGTCTTGTCGCCGTAGCGCTTGCCGATGTCGGTGATGACGCGGGCGAGCGTGGGGTGCGCGGAGGCCTCCAGCGGCTTGCCGTTGCGGTCGACGGCCTCGACGGGCGGCGTGCCCTTCTCGTCCGTCCTGATGGACTGGCCGTCCTTGAGCTTCGGGTGGAGCACGGACGGCTTCCAGTCGACGACGGGCTTCCCCGTGGAGGTGTCGCGGACGACCTCAAGCGCCGAGTCGTAGGACCAGGAGCCGCTCTTGGTGCCGTAGGAGAGGTGCGCGGTGGCGCTGAAGGGCACCTTCTCGCCCTCGGCCGCCTTCGGGGTCAGGGCCAGCTTGGAGACCTGGGCCTTGCTGCGGTAGGCGGCCAGTGCCTTGCCGGCCTCGCCGGAGTCGTCGGTGAGGGCCGCGGCCTTCTTGGGCTCGCCCTGCGCCCACGCGCCGAGGAACTCCTTGGCGGCGGTGCGCACCTCCTCGGCGCTGAGAGGGCCCTTCTTGACCTCGCGCGCCTTGCCGTCACCCGCGGCGGAGACGGTGCCCTTGCCGTCCTCCCCGTCGCCGTCGCTGCCGACCAAGGCGTAGACGCCGACGCCGGTGAGTCCGACGACGGCGGCTGCGACTCCGCCGATCACGGCCATCTTCTGTGTGTCGCGCATCCGAGTTCTGCCCCTCCACCCCGCCTTGGCCCGTGCGGCCGAAGTCCTGACGCGAGGCACCCTAGAGCACGCTCATGACAGCTCGTGCCCTGGTATGCCCGTTTGGCCCCGTCGTCCGGAGATGTGCGGTGCGCGATTCACCGGTTCCGGGGTTTCGGGCCCGGGAGTGGAACCGCCGTACGGCGGCCGCGAATTCCCGTGGCCCATGGGAAAGACGAGCGGCGCGTGGCGATCGGTTCCGGTACCCGGCACCGTGTCCGAATCGCGATCTTCGCTTGCCGATTCCGTGCTCTTGCGGACCGGGGCCGCCCCCCTACCTGACCGGGGGACGTCCTCCACCGTACGCCCAGCCCGTCAGCCGCGTCAGCGTGAGGGCGACGAGCGGCCCCTCGGGCCGACGCCGCGCGTACTGCGGGTACTTGGCCACCAGCCGGTCGGTCAGGGCCACTCCCTCGTCGCCTTCCACGAGGCGGGCCACGCCGTCCGCACGGACCCACCACAGCCGTGTCCAGTCCTCGTCGTACTCGTCCACCAGCGCGCACACCGCGGGGTTCCGCTCGATGTTGCGCAGCCGGCGCAGGTCGCGGTGGCGCTTGGGCTTGTGGTCCACGGCCGTCACCAGCGTGTCCCCGGCGACGGCGAAGGTGGCGGGCACCAGATGCGGCACCCCTTCGGGGTCGGCGGTCGCCAGCCGCAGCACCCGCGCGACGCTCAGCCTGCGCCGCGCCTCCGCCTCACCGAGCCGCATCCCGCCTCCCGGTGCGGCGTCCCGCCGGCCGGTGCCGCCTCGTCAGATCCACGTGTCCAGCCACATCCGGTGCCGCCACTCCTCCAACGGGATCGTCTGTCCTGTGTAGATGGGCCAGAAGTAGATGAAGTTCCAGACGATGAGCAGGCCGATGACGCCGACGGCGACGATGCCGATCGTGCGCCGTCTCTCGTCCGTGCCCGGCGGTCCGGCCAGCGCCCCGGCCGCCATGGCCAGGGCGAGGCAGAGGAACGGCAGGAAGACCACCGCGTAGAAGAGGAAGATGGTCCGCTCCTGGTAGGCGAACCACGGCAGGTAGCCCGCGGCGACGCCACACAGCAGGGCGCCCGCGCGCCAGTCGCGGCGGAAGAACCAGCGGTAGAGGACGTAGACGAGCGCCACGCAGGCCGCCCACCACAGCACAGGGGTGCCCAGCGCGAGGACTTCGCGGGCGCAGCCCTCGCCCTTGTCGGTGCAGCCGTCCGTGCCCGCCTTGGGCGACTCGTAGAAGTAGGAGACGGGACGGCCCAGCACCAGCCAGCTGAACGGGTTGGACTGGTAGGTGTGGTGAGAGGTGAGGTTGACGTGGAAGGAGTAGACCTCGCTCTCGTAGTGCCACAGGCTGCGCAGCGGTCCGGGCAGCCACCCCCACGGGCCCGCGGCGCCCTGCTTGTCCGCCCAGTCGCGGAAGTAGCCGCCCGAGGTGGCGAACCAGCCCGTCCAGGAGACGGCGTAGGTGACCAGCGCCAGCATGGGCAGCGACACGAAGGCGGGCAGCGCGTCCTTGCGGAGCATCGCGAGGAAGGGCCGCGAGGCGCCTGCGGTGCGGCGTGCGCCCATGTCCCACAGCACGGTCAGGATGCCGAACGCGGCCAGGACGTACAGGCCGTTCCACTTGGTGGCGAAGGCCAGTCCGAGGCAGAGTCCTGCCAGCAGGCGCCAGGGGCGTGCGCCCAGCCCTGTGCGGTCGCCCACGGAGGCGTCGGGAAGCGGCGCGCCCTGGCCGGGGCCCTCGTCGGTGCCGCCGCGCGGCAGCCTGGCGGCCAGCAGCGCGCGGGACTTGTCGCGGTCGACGAGCAGGCAGCCGAAGGCGGCCAGTACCCAGAACATCACCACGAGGTCCAGCAGCGCGGTGCGGCTCATCACGAAGTGCAGTCCGTCGACGGCCATCAGGGCGCCGGCCAGGCAGCCCAGCACCGTGGAGCGGAAGAGGCGGCGCCCGATGCGGCACAGCATGAACACCGAGAGGGTGCCGAGCACCGCCGTCATGAACCGCCAGCCGAACGGGTCGAGTCCGAACAGTGCCTCGCCCAGGCCGATGATCCACTTCCCGACGGGCGGGTGGACGACGTAGGAGCCTTCCGACGAGAGGGGGATCTCCTGCGGGTGGGCCAGGATACGGTCGTTGGCGTTGTCCGGCCAGGTCCCCTCGTATCCGAGGTGGATGAGCGACCAGGCGTCCTTGGCGTAGTAGGTCTCGTCGAATATGACGGCGTGCGGGGAACCGAGGTCCCAGAACCGCAGCGCCCCCGCGATCAGGGCGACCAGCAGCGGCCCTCCCCAGGCCGCCCAGCGGGCCAGCCGCACGGCCGTCTCGGGGCCCAGCCCGAACACGGCACCCAGGCGCGGGTCGGGCGCGGGGAAGCGCGGGGTCAGCCGGTCGGCGACGTCGGGCCGCGGCCTGGCGGCGTAGCCGAACCTGCGCAGTCGCGCCTGCCACCTGGGCAGCGTGCCCGCCGCGCGCTCCCCGCCGGGCCCCGCCCCGCTGTCCGGGGCGCCGGGCCCCGCCTGTTCGCGGTCGGCCTCACCCACGGTGTCACTGGTCGTCACGCGGGCCATCGTAGGGATCGCGGGGGCGCTGTGCTCGGGCGCGTGGCCGCCGCTGCGAGGATGGACGGGTGACTGGAACGCTCGTGCTCGCCGGCACCCCCATCGGCGACCCTTCCGACGCCCCGCCGCGACTCGCCGCCGAGCTGGCCGCCGCCGACATCGTCGCCGCGGAGGACACCCGGCGGCTGCGCAGGCTCACGCAGGCGCTGGAGGTGACGTTGGGCGGGCGGATCGTCTCCTATTTCGAGGGCAACGAGTCGGCGCGTACGCCCGAGCTGGCCGAGGCGCTGGCGGGCGGGGCGCGGGTGGTGCTGGTGACGGACGCGGGCATGCCGTCCGTCTCCGATCCCGGCTACCGGCTGGTGGCCGCGGCGGTGGAGCAGGGGGTGCGGGTGACGGCCGTGCCGGGGCCCTCCGCGGTGCTCACGGCGCTGGCCGTCTCGGGGCTGCCGGTGGACCGCTTCTGTTTCGAGGGGTTTCTGCCCCGCAAGCAGGGCGAGCGGCTCGCCCGGCTGCGGGAGGCGGCCGACGAGCGGCGCACCCTGGTCTACTTCGAGTCGCCGCACCGGGTGGCGGCATCGCTGGCCGCGATGGCACAGGTGTTCGGCGAAGAGCGCGAGGCGGCGGTCTGCCGGGAGCTGACCAAGACCTACGAACAGGTGCGGCGCGGCCCGCTCGGAGAGCTGACGCGGTGGGCGGCCGAAGGCGTCCGCGGCGAGATCACCCTCGTCGTGCGGGGCGCCGAGGCGGCAGCGGCGGGCGAACCCGACGCCGCCGAGCTGGCGCGCCGGGTCGCCGTACGCGAGGAGGCGGGCGAGCGGCGCAAGGAGGCCATCGCCGAGGTGGCCCGCGAGGCGGGCGTACCCAAGCGGCAGGTGTTCGACGCGGTGGTCGCGCACAAGGACGCGGTGGTCGCGCACAAGAAGGCGGAAGGGCCCCGGTAGCCCGGCGGGGCCCCCGGGCGGCCGGTGGCCCGTCTACTTGGCGGCACGGCGGCCCGGCGGCGCGGCGACCCGGCGACCCGGCGACCCGGCGACCCGGCGACCCGGCGGGTAAAACGCCCGGGCGTTCCGGCATACGTGCAGGCAAAGGGAAGCCCCATGGAGGCCCCCGCACCTTGACGCTTGCCTCAAATCTCTCCAAACAGACAGAAAGCTCCGCCGACTTTCCTTCCGGTGTGCTCGTAGGAGGAGTGCACTGGGGTGTGGGCGTACCACTCACCCTCCCCCGCCTTCGGCCGGGAGGTGCCCCGGGAAGGAGCTGCCATGAAGCGCGAGAGCGGCATCGACAAGGACACCGCCACCACCCGCCACGACACGGTGCGCGAGGCCTACTCGTTCGCCTGCATGCGGTGCGGGCACGGCTGGGAGCAGGACTACGAGATCCAGCACCTCGAGTACGCCGACGGCAGGCCCCTGATCGTGTACTACGCGGACGGCGAACGCGTCCCCTCGCCGCTCACCCGGCCCACGTGCCGGTTCTGCGACGGACACGTGGTGCGCATCATGCGCTCAGGGCGCGTCTCGACCGCGGACGCGGCGCTCCCCGGCCACTGGGAGCGGTGACATACCGGCGCCTTATCATCGCCGGTATGTCCCCCTCCGCGTCCCCGAGCACCACAGCGAACAGCGCCGCGAAGGCCCGCGCCGCACAGGCGCCCCCGCCGCCGCCCGAGCCGCTCACCCACCCGGTCGCGGACTCCCACACCCACCTGGACATGCAGGAGCCGTCCGTCGCCGAAGCCCTCGCGGCGGCGGCGGCCGTCGGTGTGACGACGGTCATCCAGGTCGGCTGCGACCTGGAGCGCTCCCGGTGGGCCGCCGAGACGGCCGCCGCCTGGGAGCCCGTCTGGGCCGCCGTCGCCCTCCACCCCAACGAGGCGCCACGGCTCGCCGCCGAGGGTGGGGACGCGCTGCTGGACGAGGCGCTGGACGGCATCGAGGAACTGGCCGCGCTGCCCCAGGTGCTGGCGATCGGCGAGAGCGGCCTGGACTACTTCCGCACCGGCGAGGACGGTGTCGCCGCCCAGCACCGCTCGTTCCGCGCCCACATCGAGCTGGCCAAGCGCACGGACAAGGCCCTGGTCATCCACGACCGTGACGCCCACGCGGACGTGCTGCGCATCCTCCAGGAGGAGGGCGCGCCCGAGCGGACCGTCTTCCACTGCTACTCGGGGGACGCCGAGATGGCGCGCGTGTGCGCGGACAGGGGCTACTTCATGTCGTTCGCGGGGAACGTCACCTTCAAGAACGCGCAGCCGCTGCGCGACGCGCTCGCCGCGGCGCCGCCCGAGCTGCTGCTGGTGGAGACGGACGCCCCGTTCCTCACGCCCGCCCCCTACCGCGGCCGCCCCAACGCGCCGTATCTCGTTCCTCTCACCCTGCGGGCGATGGCGCGGACCAAGGACATGCCCGAGGAGACGCTGGCCCGCCATGTGGCCGCGAACACGGCACGGGCCTTCGGGTACTGAGCGCACCGGTGTCCGGCCCGGCTCTTAGACTGTCGCAGTGAGCGCAGCCCCTTCCGATCCGCCGTCGGCCCCGTCCGAGGGCCAGGCCGAGCCCCCCTCCGACGCGTCGGCCGCCCCACGGGCCACCGGCCAGGCGGATCCCTTCGACCATCCCGCCGACTCCCTCGGCAACGGTGTGCTGCTCGGGCCCGCCGACGTGCGGGAGCTGGCCGGTGCGCTGGGTGTGCGGCCCACCAAGCAGCGCGGCCAGAACTTCGTCATCGACCCGAACACGGTGCGGCGCATCGTGCGCACCGCCCAGGTGAGCGCCGACGACGTCGTCCTGGAGGTCGGCCCCGGACTCGGGTCCCTGACGCTGGCGCTGCTGCGGACAGCGGCACACGTGACCGCCGTCGAGATCGACGACGCACTGGCCGCCGCCCTGCCCGCCACCGTCGAGGCCCGGCTGCCCGAGCGCGCCGCGCACTTCTCCCTCGTCCACCAGGACGCCCTGCGGGTGTCCCGGCTGCCAGGGCCCGCGCCGACCGCCCTGGTGGCCAACCTGCCCTACAACGTGGCCGTGCCCGTGCTGCTGCACCTGCTGGCCGCCTTCCCCGGCATCGAGCGGACGCTGGTGATGGTGCAGTCCGAGGTCGCCGACCGGCTGGCCGCGGCCCCCGGCTCGAAGGTGTACGGAGTGCCGTCGGTGAAGGCCGCCTGGTACTGCGAGGTGAAACGGGTCGGCGCCATCGGACGGAACGTCTTTTGGCCCGCGCCCAACGTCGACTCCGGTCTCGTCTCGCTCGTGCGCCGCCCGCACCCGCCGCACACCACGGCCAGGCGCGAGGAGGTGTTCGCGGTGGTCGACGCGGCCTTCGCCCAGCGCCGCAAGACCCTGCGGGCCGCGCTCGCCGGCTGGGCGGGCTCCGGCGCCGCCGCCGAGGAGGCGCTGCGGGCCGCCGGGGTGTCCCCCCAGGCGCGCGGCGAGGCGCTGACCGTCGCGGAGTTCGCCGCCATCGCGAAGCACCGCCCCGGTGCCCGCACCGCCGAGCGCCCCCTGTCCCGGCCTTCCGACAGCAACTGAGGAGCACCGCCCGTGTCCCAGCCAGCCGCAGCACCCGCCCGGACGGTCACCGTGCGCGTCCCGGCCAAGGTCAACGTCCAGTTGTCGGTCGGCGGGCTGCGGGCCGACGGCTTCCATCCGCTCGCCAACGTCTTCCTCGCCGTCGGCCTCTACGACTCGGTCAGCGCCACCCGCGCCGAGACGCCCCGGCTGACCGTCTCGGGACCCGACGCCGCGCTCGTGCCGCAGGACCGCAGCAACCTGGCGGCGCGCGCCGCCCGGCTGCTGGCCCAGCGGCACGGCATCGAGGCGGCCGTCCACCTCCACCTCGCCAAGGACATCCCCGTCGCGGGCGGCATGGCGGGCGGCAGCGCCGACGCGGCGGGCGCCCTGCTGGCCTGCGACCGGCTGTGGGGCCTGGACACACCGCGCGAGGAACTGCTCGCCCTGTGCGCCGAACTCGGCTCAGACGTGCCGTTCAGCTTCGCGGGCGGTGCCGCACTCGGCCAAGGGCGCGGCGAGGTGCTGACGCCGCTCGAGGTGGGCGGGGACTTCCACTGGGTGTTCGCCGTCGCGGACGGCGGACTGTCCACGCCGGACGTCTACCGCGAGTGCGACCGGCTGCGCGAGGCGGAGGGCACCGGGTCCGCCGACACCGACGTCCCCGAGCCCGTCGCGTCCGAGGCCCTGCTGGCGGCACTGCGCGGTGGCGACCCGCAGGCGCTGGCCGCCACCGTGCACAACGATCTGCAGGCCGCCGCCTTGTCCCTGCGGCCCGCGCTGGCCGAGACCCTCACGGCGGGCCTGGAGGCCGGCGCCCTGGCCGGGCTGGTCTCCGGCTCGGGCCCGACCTGCGCCTTCCTGCTGCCCGACGCGGACTCCGCCGCCCGCACCGCCCACGCCCTCACCACCTCGGGCACCTGCCGCGCGGCCCGGCCGACCTCGGGGCCCGCACCGGGCGCGACCGTGGTGTGAGCGCCCGCCGTCCCGACGGCGTCACCATCCACTGGCGCCGTCAGGACCGCGCGCTGCCGTCAGGTCGGGGTCACCGTGCGCAGTGCCCTCACCAGTGCCTGGGCGCGGGGATCACTGGTGACCGAGCGGTGCAGGGTCCCGGTGACGTAGCCGAAGGAGAGGGCGGACTCCGGATCGGCGAAGCCCAGCGAACCGCCGCGGCCCGGATGCCCGAAGGAGCCGGGGCCGAGCATCGGGCAGGCCGAACCGTGCAGCATGTAGCCGAGCCCGAAACGCGTGCCCACGATCAGGACCCGGTCGGGGCCCTCCGCCTCCTGCGACCGTGCCTGGGTGAGCGTCGCGGGCGTGAACAGCCGGCGGGCACCCTCCCGCACGCTCCCACCGGATCCGGCGTCCGTCCGGGAGCCGGCCGAATCGGCGGACTCGGCCGGCACAGGGCCCATCAGCGCCGCGTAGAAAGCGGACAGGGAGCGGGCCGTGGCGATGCCGTTCGCGGCGGGGAGCTCGGCCGCGCGGTAGGCGGGGGCGTTCTCGTCGGGCCGGGGCTCGACGGCGTCGAAGGCGCGGCGGGTGAGCGAGGACGGGTCGGCGTAGGCGTCGGTCACCGCGCGCTTGGGCCGGGTCCGCAGCGCCCCCGGGGCGGGCTCCGGCGCCGTCAGCTCGGCGACCCTGGCCACCCGCCCGGAGGCGGCGACCTCCGCGGGCAGCCCGATCCACAGGTCGAGCCCCGCGGGGCCTGCGATCTCGTCCGCGAACCAGCGGCCCAGGCTGCGGCCGCCGCTGGCCCGGCGCACCAGCTCCGCCAGCAGCCAGCCGAAGGTGTGCGCGTGGTAACCGTGCCCCTCCTCGGGGCGCCACTCGGGCGCCTGCGCGGCCAGCGCCCGCGGCCCGGCCGCCGGGTCCAGCAGCTGCTCGGGGGTCAGCGGGACGTCCACAGCGGGCAGACCCGCACGGTGGGCGAGCAGATGGCGGACGAGGACGCGTTCCTTCCCGGCGGCCTTGAACTGCGGCCAGTACGCGCCGACGGGGGCGTCCAGATCGAGCTGGCCACGCTGGTGCAGCAGATGCGGGACCGCCGCGGCGAGCCCCTTGGTGGCCGAGCGGACGACGACGGCGGTCTCCTGACTCCAGGGCGCGGCGCCGGGGTCGGCCGGATCGGTGCTGCCGCCCCACAGGTCGACGACCTTGCGGCCCTCGTGGTGCACGGCCACGGCCGCGCCCCGCTCACCGCGCTCGGCGAAGTTGCGTACGAAGGCGTCCCTGACGGGCTCGTAGCCCTTCGCCACCGTGCCGTGCACCGTCACCGCAGTGCCCGCCGCCGCTGCCGGCGGACCGGGCACCGCCGTCGTTGAGTGAACGACCTTCGCCACGTCTGATTCGCTCCTGTCGCCTTGGGGGCGCCTGTCGCCTTGGGGCGTTGCCTGTCGCCTTGGGACGGTTTCGTGCGCCGCGCCCCCATGGTCCTACGCGCCCGCGGACGCTATGCGACGGGGGCTGTCACCGAACGGGGGTCGAAGCCGAAGGGCAGCTCCAGGCGGTGCGCGCGCATCAGCTCCGCGTCCGACAGCAGTTCCTGCGTGGTGCCGTCGGCCACCAGGACGCCGTCACCGAGGACGACGGAACGCGGACACAGCTGAAGCGCGTACGGCAGGTCGTGCGTGACCATCAGCACCGTCACATCCAGCGCCCCGAGGAGATCGGCCAGCTCGCGGCGGGCCGCCGGATCCAGGTTGGAGGACGGCTCGTCCAGGACGAGGATCTCCGGGCGGGAGGCCAGCACGGTGGCGACCGCGACGCGCCGCCGCTGCCCGAACGAGAGGTGGTGCGGCGCACGGTGAGCGTGCTCCGCCATCCCCACCCGCTCCAGCGCCTCCTCGACCCGCTCCTGGAGCTGTGCGCCCCGCAGTCCGGCAGCGGCCGGGCCGAAAGCGACGTCCTCCCGCACCGTGGGCATGAACAACTGGTCGTCGGGGTCCTGGAAGACGATGCCCACGCGACGCCGGATCTCCGCCAGGTTCGCTCGGGTGGCCGGCAGCCCGGCGACCGTGACCGAACCGGCACCCGGCGTCAGGATCCCGTTGAGGTGCAGCACCAGCGTGGTCTTGCCCGCGCCGTTGGGGCCGAGCAGGGCGACACGCCGGCCGCGCTCCACCGTCAGATCGACACCGAACAGCGCCTGATGGCCGTCCGGATAGGCGTAGGCCAGTCCCCGCACCTCCAGGGAGGGCACAGCGGCGCCGTCGGCGGGGTAAGCAGCACGGTTCACAGAGTCCATCCCGTCACACAGATCGCGAGAGCGGCGAGCGGCAGCGCCGCCGAACGGGCCCACTGCGCGCGGGCCGCGGGGCCGTCGCCGAGAGCGGGCGGCATGGTGCCGGTGTAGCCGCGGCTGAGCATCGCCAGGTGCACCCGCTCGCCCCGCTCGTAGGAGCGGATGAACAGCGACCCGGCCGACTTGGCGAGCACCGCCCAGTGCCGTGGGCCGCGCGCCTCGAAACCGCGCGAGACGCGGGCGGTGCGCATCCGGCGCATCTCCTCGCTGATGACGTCCGCGTAGCGCACCATGAACGTGGCGATCTGGCACAGCAGCGGCGGCATCCGCAGCCGCGCCAACCCCAGCAGCAGCGCGTTCAGCCCGGTCGTCGAGGCGAGCAGCACCGACGCCGCCACCCCCAGGGTGCCCTTGGCGAGCACGTTCCACGCGCCCCACAGCCCCGACTCGGACAGCGACACCCCCAGCACGGTGACCCGCTCCCCCTCGGCGACGAGTGGCAGCAGCACCGCGAACGCCACGAACGGCACCTCGATCGCCATCCGCGTCAGCAGATGCCGCGGCGGCACCCGCGAGACCGCGGCCACGGCCGCGAGCAGCACCGCGTACGCGCCGAACGCCCACACCGCCTCGCGCGGCGTGACCACCACGAGGACGACGAAGCAGAAGACCGCCGCCAGCTTGCAGTGCGCCGGCAGCGCGTGCACGGGCGAGCGCACGTCCTTGTAGAGCTTGTGCGCGTGTCCCGCACCCATCTCGCCGCGGCCTCGCTGCTCAGCGCTCGGTGGACACGTCGGCCGGCTGCTGCGCCTCCGTCGACGCGCTCCCGTCGACGCCTCGGCGCCGACGGCGCAGCACCACGAACACGCCCGAGCCCACCGCGAGGGTGGCACCGGCGCCGATGACGCCCGCCAGGCCGCCCGAGAGACGGGCGTTGGCGATGTCCCCGACGCCGTAGTCGGCCAACGGCGAGTCCTCGGCGGCATGGTCCTCCGCCTTCTCGTCGATGCCGTTGTCGGCGGCGACCTTCTCCAGCCCGTCGGGGCTGGCCGACGCGTAGAAGCTCAGCCCGCCCGCGCACACGACGGTCACCGCCAGGCCGGCGAGCCAGAGGGAGCGGGCGGAACGGCGGGACGGGGCCTTCGCGGATGCGGATTCTTGTTCGTGCGGAGCTGCGGTTGTGGGTTCGTCCGCGGGCGCGAGCGGGGAGGGGCGGAGTTCCAGGCGGACGGACAGGCGGTCACGGGCGGCGTACACCAGGTCGGGACGGACGGCCACCACCGCGCCCACCGTCGCCGCCGTGATCACGGCCTCGCCGACACCGATGAGCACGTGCACGCCCACCATGGCGGCGAACACCTTGCCCAACGACACGTCGGTCGTCCCGCCCAGCGCGTACAGCGCGGTGAACGCCACAGCCGCGGCCGGTACGGAAACCAAAGCGGCGACGAACGACGCGACCGTCACCGCGGAACGCCTGCGCGGCAGCACCCGCAGCAGCGCACGGAAGAGGCCGTAGGCGACCAGGACGGTCACCACGCCCATGTCCGTGATGTTCGTCCCCAGCGCCGTCAGCCCACCGTCCGCGAACAGCACCCCCTGGAGCAGCAGCACGACGGACACACACAACACGCCCGTACAGGGGCCCACGAGGATCGCGGCGAGAGCCCCACCGAGCAGATGCCCACTCGTCCCGGCAGCCACCGGGAAGTTGAGCATCTGCACGGCGAAGATGAACGCCGCGACCAGACCGGCCAGCGGCGCCGTCCGCTCCCCCGCCTCGCCGAGACCGCCACCGAGTTCGCGCCGGGCGCCACGCAGGGAGGCAGCGACAGCCACCGCAGCGAGCACGCCCGTACCGGCCGAGACGGGGGCGTCGATGAATCCATCAGGTACGTGCATGGGGAGGCACCCCTTCTCACGACGGCACAGCCGGTGACGGCTCAGCGTCCTGAGAATAACGCTCACATGCAAAGAGGTTGCAAGAGGGAGAACAAGCAAAGAGAAGAAGTCCGCACGCTGTGGCAGAGCTCACCAGGCTCCCCGGGTGACTGACCGGCCGTCCCACGCGTCTGACAGGGCGAAGGGGCAACCCGGCCCGAGCGATGAGCGGACCGGGAGTCCCCGACCCAGAGGAGCAGACGTGTCACAGGTCATCACCCGCACCGTGCCGGCCCAACTGATCACCCGGCCGCCCGCCACCCGTCCCCTGACACCCGCTCTTCGCTACGACTCGGGCGACCCGCTCGCCGTGCACCTCGTCTTCCCCGCCGACATATCCCTCGACGGCGAGGAGGTCACCTGGACCTTCTCCCGCGACCTCCTCGCCCAGGGCGCGTGCGGACCCGCGGGGGAAGGGGACGTCCACGTGTGCCCCTTCGGACAGGAACGGACCGTGATCGAGTTGCACGCGGGGGAAGGGGTGGCCCTCCTGGAGTTCTCCAGCGCGGACCTGTCCGCGTTCTTGCAGGGGTCGTACGAGGTTGTTCCCGCTGGGTGCGAGAGTGCCTTTCTCGATCTGGAAGAGGGGTTTCGTTCTCTGCTCCGCGGAGTGTGATACCTCCGCTCCTCCTGGGGCGGGCCCCCCAGACCTCCCCCTTTACCAGTGGGGCCAGCCCACCCCCGAAGGGCTGCTCTCTCCCTGAGGGGCTCCGCCCCCCAGACCCCCGGCCCCTCGCCGGGGAGGCTTTGGGGCGGCTCCGCCCCCCAAATGCCCCCCGCTACGGGGGCTCCGCCCCCCTAGGAACCCCCGCCAAGGGGCTCCGCCCCCTGGACCCCCACACAAGAGAGAACCACAGAACCCCAGTGCCGGGCCGACTCACGTAAGAGGGAGCTAGCTCTCCTCCAGGGGGCTCCTAGGGGGGCGCGGCCCCGGGACATTGGCGAGGGTGAGGGCGTCATGGCACGACTTGCCGATGGCCCCCGTGGCCCGAACCATAGGAGGGATGATCGACGACGCCGCCTACCTCCGCTTCCCCCACCTGCACAGCAACCATCTCTGCTTCGTCGCCGAAGACGACCTGTGGCTCGCCGCGCTGCCCGGGGCGGGGAAGCCGTCGGAGCGGGCGTGGCGGCTGACCGTCGACCGCACGCGCGTCGGGCATCCCCGCTTCTCCCCCGACGGCGGGCGCATCGCCTTCACCACCTGGCGCAGTCTCGACCCGGAGGTCCATCTGGTGCCGGTGGGGGGCGGCCCCGCGCGGCAGCTGACGTACTGGGGCGCCACCGACACGCGGGTGTGCGGCTGGACCCCGGAGGGTGACGTGCTGGCCGTGGCCTCGCACGGCGAACCGTTCGCGCACCGCGCCTGGTCCTACCGCATCCCCGTCGAGGGCCCCGACGGGCCGCCCGCCGACCGTCCGGACGCCCCCTGCCCTGGCAGCAGGCTGCCGTGGGGGCCGGTCTCGGACATCGCCGTCGCCGAGCAGGACGGCGAGCGGCGCACGCTGCTGCTGACCGGCACGCCTCCGCACGAGCCGGCGAGCTGGAAGCGGTACCGGGGCGGCGCCACGGGGCGGATGTGGTTGCAGGGTGAGCGGCTGCTGCCCGGTGTGGAGGGACATCTGGACGCGGTGATGCTGGTCGGCGGGCGGGTCGCCTTCCTCTCCGACCACGAGGGCGTCGGCAACCTGTACTCCTGCCTTCCCGACGGCTCGGACCTGCGCCGCCACACCGACCACGACACCTTCTACGCCCGGCACGCCGCCACCGACGGGCGGCGGGTCGTCTACCAGTGCGCGGGCGAGCTGTGGCTGGTCGACGACTTCGCGCGGACGGCTCGCCCGCGCCGGCTCGACGTGCGGCTGGGCGGGCAGCGCACGGGGCGGCGCCCCTACCAGGTGCCGGCGAGCGCGCATCTGGACGGGCTGGCCGTCGATCACACGGGGCGGGCGAGCGCGGTGGCGGTGCGCGGCAGCCTGTACTGGCTCACGCATCGCGACGGTCCTGCGCGGGCCATCGCCGACGCCCCGGGGGTGCGGTCGCGGTTGCCGGAGATGCTGGGTGGCACCGGGCGGATCGCCTACGTCACGGACGCGGACGGCGAGGACGCCCTCGAGATCGCCGACCTCCCCCGCGCCTCCCGGCAGCGGCCCGCCTACCGGGTGGCCGGCGGGCAGCTCGGCCGGGTGCTCGAACTGGTGGCCGCCCCCTCGGGGGAGCGGCTCGCCGTCGTCACGCACGACGGGCGGCTGCTGATCGTCGACGTCCCCGACCTCGACGAGGACACGTCCGCGCCCGAGGCCGCGATCACCGAGGTCGTACGGTCGCACAACGGTCCCGTGCACGACCCCGCCTTCTCCCCCGACTCGCGGTGGCTGGCCTGGGCGCACCCCGGGGTGGGGCGGTCGCTGTCCTGCATCAGGCTGGCGAAGGTCGCCGACTGGCAGGGGCTGGAGGCGGAGCGGACGGTCCTCGACGTGACGGACGGGCGGTTCGAGGACGAGCAGCCCGTCTTCACCCGGGACGGGCGTTATCTCGCCTTCCTGTCCTGGCGCGGTTTCGATCCGGTCTACGACGTGCACACGGGCGATCTCTCCTTCCCGCTGGGCTGCCGCCCCTATCTGGTGCCGCTGGCGTCGGCGACGCTCTCGCCCTTCGCGCTCACCCCGGAGGGCCGCCCCGCCGCCGGCGGACTCGACCCGCAGGACCGGGTGGGTGCGGGCGGCGACGAGGACGGGCCGGAGGTGACGGTGCTCGTGGAGGCGGAGGGCCTGGCGAACCGCGTGACGCCCTTCCCCGTGACCGCGTCCAAGTACACGGCGCTGTGTCCGGTGGCGGGCGGCGGGCTGATCTGGCTGCGCTTCCCCATCTCGGGCGCCCTGGGCGAGACGTTCGTCAACCCGGCGGACACCTCGGGCCGGCCCACGCTGGAGCATTTCGACCTGACCACCGCCAAGCGCACCGAGTTGACCAGCGACATCGACTGGTTCGCGCTGAGCGGGGACGGCACCCGGCTGGTCGTGGCCGACGAGGGGATACTCCGCGTCGTCCCGGCCGAGCAGCAGGCCGACTCCGACAGCACCACCTACATCGACATGCGCCGCGTGCTGCACGACGTCGACCCGGCCGCCGAGTGGCGGCAGGCCTACGCGGAGGCCGGGCGGCTGATCAGGGCGTACTTCTGGGATCCCGGCATGAGCGGGGTCGACTGGGACGCCGTCTTGGACCAGTACCGCCCGCTGGTCGAACGTGTCGCCTCGCCCGACGAGTTCGCCGACCTGCTGCGCGAGGTCCTCGGCGAACTCGGCACCTCGCACGCCTACGTCACCCCGGCGCGGCGCGACGAGGGCCCGCCGCACTACCAGCGGCCCATCGGTTTCCTCGGCGCCGACCTGATCCGCACCCCGGAGGGCGACTGGCGGATCGGCCGGATCCTGCCGGGCGACTCCTCCGACTCGCGCGCCCGTTCCCCGCTGGCCGCCTCACCCGTGCGCGAGGGCGCGCTGCTCACCCACGTCGACGCCCGCCCCGTCGACCTCCACAGCGGTCCCGCGCCCCTGCTGGCCGCGGCGGGCGGCACCACTGTCGAGCTGACCTTGGAGCAGGCGGGTCCGCGCCGGGTCGCCGTCGTCCCGCTGATCGACGAACGCCCGCTGCGCTACCAGGACTGGGTGGCCCGCCGCCGCGAGGTGGTCCGCGAGCTGAGCGGCGGGGAGTGCGGCTACCTGCACATCCCCGACATGGGCGGCTCAGGGTGGGCACAGTTCAACCGCGACCTGCGCCTGGAGGTCTCCCGGCCGGCGCTGATCGTGGACGTGCGGGGCAACGCGGGCGGCCACATCAGCGAACTCGTCCTGGAGAAGCTGACCCGCACCATTCTCGGCTGGGACCTCACCCGCAACGCCGAACCCGTCTCCTACGCCAGCAACGCGCCGCGCGGGCCCGTGGTCGCCGTCGCCGACGAGGCCACCGCCTCCGACGGCGACATGATCATCGCCGCGTTCCGGCAGCTCGGTCTCGGCCCCGTCGTGGGCGCCCGCACCTGGGGCGGCGTCGTCGGCATGACGGGGCGGCACCGGCTCGGCGACGGCACGGTGATCACCGTGCCCATGAACGCGGCCTGGTTCGAGGGCTTCGGGTGGTCGGTCGAGAACCGCGGCGTCGACCCGGACATCGAGGTCCTGCGCACGCCTCTCGACTGGGCCGAGGGGCGCAGTTCCGTCCTGGGGACCGCCGTGAACACCGCGCTCGACCTGCTGGAGCGGCATCCCGCCCGCACGCCGCCCGGCTACGGGGACGTTCCCGACCGGTCGCGGCCGCCGCTGCCGCCCCGCCCCTGAGGCGGCCGCCGTCTCGACATCCTGCCCCTTTTGGCGCGGAATGCACTATTCGCACCGGCGTGCGAGGGTGGAAGGAGCCCTTCAGGACAACACCGAAGGAGTACCGATGGGCCTCGCAGACCAGTTCAAGGACAAGATGGGGCAGCTCCAGCACAAGGGCAAGGAGAAGAGCTCCGGTGAGAAGTCGTCCGACGACCGCGGACAGCAGGTCCGCGAGAAGGGCGAGGAGATGAAGGACAAGGCGCAGGACCGCGCGCAGGAGTGGCAGGAGAAGCGGGACAAGGGCAACCAGTAAGCCCTCGCACCGCTTCCCCGCACCCCTTCCGCGACGGGTGCGGCCGGGCCCCCGGAGCCAGGCAGGCACGGGGGCCCGGCCCCCGTCGAAGAGGGCGGAGCCGGCTCAGGGCACCACCGCTAGCGGGAGGCGCGGGACTTCTCGTCCGCCTCTCCCCCCGCCCCGACCAGGCCGGTGGCCACTCCGCCCGCCGCCTCGATCCGGCCCGCCACCGCCTTCATCTCGCGCTGCCCCAGCGGACCCCCGATGAGCGACCCGAGATATCCGCGTATGCCCTGCATGCCGCGCAGCCACCACTGGCCGTACACGTGGGGCGAGCGGCGCTCTATCCCGTCGACGAGGCGGTCGACGGCGGGACCCAGCGGGTAGGTCTTGTTGGTGGGCCACGGCAGCCGCTGCCGCACGTCGCGCATCACGTCGTCGGCGTCGGCCCCGCGCACCATGTCGGTGTCGGTCCAGCTCAAATAGCCGACGCCGACGCCGACGCCCTTGTAGCCGACCTCGGCGCGCAGGCTGTGCGCGAAGGCCTCGACGCCGGACTTCGAGGCGCAGTAGGCCGTCATCATCGGCGCGGGCGTGAGGGCCGCGAGTGAGGCGATCTGGAGGAAGTAGCCGCGCGACTCCGCCAGGACGGGCAGGAAGGCGCGTCCGGTGACGGCGCCCCCGATGAGGTTCACCTCGATGACGCGGCGCCAGGCGACGGGGTCGGAGTCCATGAAGGGGCCGCCGATGGCGACCCCCGCGTTGGCGACGGCGATGTCCACCTTGCCGAAGCGGTCCTTGACCTCGCGGGCGACCTCGGCCATGGCCTCGTGGTCGGTGACGTCGGCGTGCCAGTAGGCGGATTCGGTGTGCAGGGACTCGCTGACCCGCTTCAGCTCGTCGGGCTCGAGACCGACGAGGGCGATCTTCGCGCCCCGTGCGGCCATCTTGCGGGCCAGCAGCGCGCCCACGCCCCGTGCCGCACCCGTGATGACGGCGACCTGTCCTTCGAGCCTGACCCGGGTCATGCGCTCTTCTCCTTCGTCGTGGCGGCACCGGTGCGCGTGGCGGCGTCTGTGGCGGCTTGCGGGGCGACGGCGGTGAGGTGGTGGCTGACGAGCCCGGCGAGCACCTCGGCGACGGTCTCCGGCTCCTCCAGCGGCGTCATGTGACCGCGCCGCTCCAGGCGGTGGACGCCCGTGCAGTCGGGCAGCAGCGCGGCCATCCGGTGGGCGTGCGGGAGCGGGGTGAGCCGGTCGTGGGTGCCGATGACGACGGCGGTGGGCGCGTCCAGGTGCGGCACCTTGGCCGACAGGTCGAGCCCGGCGAGCACCCCTCCCCACGCGGCCCGTACGCCCGTCGGGCAGGCGTGCACGATGCGCGCGGTCGCCTCGACGGTGGCGGGATCCGGCCGCGGGCCCAGCGTGCCGTACGCGAGGGCCTTGCGCGTCAGCGCGGTGACCGGGCCGAGAGGGGCGCTGGAGCCGAGCAGTGCGCGGTGGGCGTGGTGGCGCAGCCGCTCGGAGCGGAACGGGATCACGCGGGCCTGTCCCGTCAGGTGCTGGGCGCCGGTGCTGCACAGCATGAGCGCGGCGGCGTGCGAGCGCAGTTGCGCGCGGCCCGCCGCCGCCATGAGCGTCATACCGCCCATGGAGTGGCCGCCGATGACGGCTTTCTCGCCCGGTGCGAGCGCGGCGTCGAGGACGGCGCACAGGTCGTCGGCGAGCATCGCGGTGCTGTAGACCGCGGGGGTCGCGGCGGCGGGGCTGCGGCCGTGCCCGCGCTGGTCGTAGACGACGACGCGGTGCCCCGTGGCGGTCAGTTCCCGGATGACCGGAGCCCAGAAGAGGGTCGAGCAGGTCCAGCCGTGGGAGAGGACGACCGCGGGGTCGCTGTCGCGGCCGTGGATCTCGACGGGGAAGGTCACGCCGTCCCCGGAGCGCGCGGTCACCTCGCGCGCGGGCGTGGGCGGCGCGTAGCGTCCCGTGAGTTCGTCGGTCGTGGTGGTGAGGCGGCTCATCGTGCGTCCTCCCGTGCGTGGCCCGGCATGTCCTCCGCCGTGTGGAAGGCGTGGGCGACCGCACCCCTGCTGACGCTTCCGGCGAGCAGCGGCGCCTTGCGGCGCGCGCCCGTCCTTCCGGCGCCGGACCGCCGCAGCACCTCGTACTCCTCCAGCCACACCTCCCGCGTGACCTTGCGGAACTCGGCCGTGGTGCCGGGCCACACAGCCACCGGGCGGCCCTGTGCGTCCAGGTACCAGCTGGTGCAGCCGGTCTCCCACACGCTGGAGCTGATGCGTTCGCGCAGCTTGGCGTTGTAGGTGTGCTGGGCGATGGGCCGCACGTCCAGTGCCGCCTTGTCGCCGCCGCCGAGGGTGTCGAGCTTGCGCAGGTAGTCGACCAGGTAGTTGAGCTGGGCCTCGATGATCAGGATCATCGAACTGGTGCCCAGGCCCGTGTTCGGCCCGATGACGAACAGGAAGTTGGGGAAGCCCGTCGTGGTCGTCCCGCGCAGCGCGTTCATGCCGTCCTCGGCCCACGACTCGGCCAGCGTCTCCCCGTCCGCGCCCTTGACGAGATCGGCGACCGGCATGTCGGAGACGTAGAAGCCGCTGCAGAAGACGATCGCGTCGACCTCCGCCTCACGCCCGTCGGCGGAGACGAGCGTGTTGCCGCGGATCTCCTTGAGCCCGGAGTCGATCACGTGCGTGTTGGGCTGCGCGAGCGCCGGGTAGTAGTCGTCGGACACGAGCGTGCGCTTGCAGCCGACGCGGTAGTCGGGCGTCAGCTTCCTGCGCAGCTCGGGATCCTTGACCGCGCGCTTCATGTGCAGCGTGCAGAGCTTCTCCACGGCCGGCAGCAGCTTCGGGTACTTGGCGAAGACCTGGGTCTCCAGCTCGTGCACCCCCCACAGGGCGAGGCGGCGCAGCTTCTGAGTGGCCGGGAAGCGGGCGTGCAGCTTCTGCTCGGCCTTGGTGATGCGGCGGTCGTTGCGCGGCACCACCCAGGCGGGAGTGCGCTGGAAGACGGTCAGTTCGCCGACCACGGGCTGGATGGCGGGGATGATCTGGATGGCCGAGGCCCCGGTGCCGATGACCGCGACGCGCTTGCCGCGCAGGTCGTAGCCGTGGTCCCAGGTGGCCGAGTGGAAGACCTTGCCCTCGAAGGAGTCGAGGCCAGGGATGTCGGGCAGCTTGGGCTCGGAGAGCGGCCCCGTCGCGGAGACGACGACATCGGCGGTCAGCGCGCCCCGGGAGGTCTCCACCCGCCAGTGCAGCTCCTCCGCGTCCCAGGTCATCTGCTGGACCTCGGTGTCGAAACGGATGTGCTGGCGCAGCCCGAAGGTGTCGGTGACGCGCTCCAGGTAGGCGCGGATGTCCGGCTGGGGTGAGAAGCTGCGCGGCCACTCCGGGTTGGGCGCGAAGGAGAACGAGTACAGGTGCGAGGGGATGTCGCACGCACACCCGGGATACGTGTTGTCGTGCCAGGTGCCGCCGACGGCCCCCCTGCGCTCCAGGAGGACGAAGTCCGTCACCCCTGCGCGGCGCAGCCGCACGGCGGCTCCCAGGCCGCCGAATCCGGTGCCGATCACCGCCACCCGTACGTGCTCCTGCTCGTGCTCGGCCGCCATGCCGCCGCCTCCCGAGGTCTGTCGCATCCGTGCGCTGAGCGCTGTGTGCCTTGTGCTCGCGTGCTGCGTGTCAAGTGCTGTCTGCTGCGCGCGCTGTGCAGTGGGGCGCGCACCGCGAACCGTGCCAGTAATCACTGGCACGGTCTGAGAGTAGAGCAGCCGCATACTCATGGGTAGGGGGCGGCGGGGAGAAAGTTACCGGCGGTCGCACCGGATCGCCGGACGGCAGGCGACACCTGGGTGCGGGCGCGGGTGCGGGTGCGGGTGCGGGTACCAGGGTGCCCTGGTGCGCTCGGGCCGGTTGAGGCCCTCCCCGTACTCGACCAGTGACGACTTCGACCGGCGACGGCATGTTTTGGACGTCTCAGCCGCGGCCCGCGGACGCCCCCTACAGGTCGAGGACGTCGGCCAGGTCGCGCAGGCACTCTTCGAAGACGGGTTCCAGGTCGGAGTAGGCGAAGTCCAACTGGTGCAGGACCTCCATGCACAGCAGCCCGTAGAGCCTGGTCCAGCAGGACAGGAAGACGTGCGCGGCCCCGGGGGGCAGGCGCCCGTCGATGCCGGCGGAGTACGCGACCAGCTGCTCGCGCAGTGACTCGGGAAGATCGGCCGGTTCGGGCACCGGAAAGGGGCGCGTCCTCCACAGCTCGACCGTCAGATCCAGCAGGACGTGTTCGAAACGCTGCCCGGCCTGGTGGCGGTCCGAGTCCGGCTGCCGGTTGGGCGAGGCGATCGGACTGGCGAAGATCCAGCCGAACTCGGCGGGGTGGGTGCGCGCCCAGGCGCGCATGGCCCGGCAGACCGCGAGGATGCGCTCGCCGACCGGCGCGGCGGCGTGGGCGTCACGGGCGTGCTCCATGGCGGTGGCCAACTCGTGGAAGAAGTCCGCTGTCACCGCGCCGACCAACGCGTCGTGGCCGGCGTAGTAGTGGTACAGGGCCGGGCCGCTCATGCCCACCTGCCTGGCGACGGCGTTGATCGTCACCGCAGCCGATCCCTGCTCGACCAGGAGGCTGCGCGCCGCCGTGTGGATCTCCTGGAGAGTCGCCCGGCGCAGCCTCTGCCGTCTGCTGCCGGCTTCTGCGGCCATCTCGCCCCTCCAGTCGCTCCGTTGACTTCTGGTCGCCGGCTTCGGGCCTGTTGGCCGTCGGCTCGGGCCCTGTGGACCGTCGGCTTCGGGCCCTGCCGGCCGCCGGCCCTGTTGACATCCTATGACGCCTATGGTTCCTTATCGCCTCTAAGCCAGTCTAGAGCCTCTAAGGAGTGGGTGTGGAGCACTGGTTGTGGGTCCCTTTCGTGGCGTTGCCACTCATCACAGCCGTGTGGTGGGGGTTGTCCAGATCCGCCCACGTCCGCCGCCGTCCGCGCCGGCCCCAGGACACGACGGCCACACGGGAGGCCCGGCGATGAAGGTGGTCATCGTGGGGGGCGGCATAGGCGGACTGACCGCGGCCGTCGCCTTCCACCAGCGCGGCTGGCAGGTGGAGGTGCTCGAACGCGCTCCCGCATTCACCGAGATCGGGGCGGGCATCTCGCTCCAGCCCAACGGTCTGCGCGCGCTGGACACGTTGGGTCTCGGTACACCCCTGCGTTCCGGCGGGCCGGCCGATCCGCCGGCGGGCATCCGCTGTGCGAACGGGCGCTGGCTGATCCGCAACGACATCGACGGCCTCAAACGCCGCTTCGGTCAGTGGGTGACCGTGCACCGGGCCGCGCTGGTCGACCTCCTGCGCGCGGCCGTGCCCGCACAGGCACTGCGAGCCGGCACCGAGGTGCGCGAAGTGCGGACGGATGGGACGGTCCGCCACAGCGGTGGCACCTCCAGCGCGGATCTCGTGGTGGGTGCTGACGGCGTGCACAGCGCGACCCGGCGATCCCTCTGGCCGCACATCCCCGGCCCGCGCTACGTCGGATACACCACCTGGCGTTTCCTCACGCCACCCCAGCCCCTCGAGGGGAGCGTGGAAACGTGGGGCCGAGGTGAGCGATTCGGGCACGTACCGATGCCGGACGGCCGCGTCTACTGCTACGCGCTGGCCAACGCCCCCATCGGCTCCCGCACCCACCTGGACCGGCTGCGCGAACGCTTCGCGCACTGGCACGGCCCCATCCCCGGACTTCTGCACCGCGCGGACGAGGAAGCGGTGTTGCAGCACGACACGTACGAGCTGCCGGAATTGCCCGCCTACGTCGCCGGAAAGGTGGCGCTACTCGGAGACGCCGCGCACGCCATGACCCCCAACCTGGGGCAGGGCGCCTGCCAAGCGCTCGAGGACGCGGTCACCCTCGCCGAGGCCGTGGACACTCTGAACGTGGGTGCGGGGCTGCGGGCATACGACCGCGTCCGCAGACCGCGCACCCAGACGATCGCCCGCCGCTCCCGGCAGGCCGGCGCTCCCGCGCACTGGAGGTCCCCGCCCCTGACCGCCCTGCGCGACGCGGCTCTCCCCCTCCTGCCCCGTGCCCTCCTCAGCCGCGCGGTCACCGACGCCTACACCTGGACGCCCTGACCTCCCCCCAGACGCCCTGATGCCAACCCCCGACGCTCTCGCACCCCGCCCCCGACGCCCTGACAAGTCGCCTTCGGGAAGAGTCCCTCCGCCCGGCTCCGCGAAGGCACCTCATCCCCGGGACACAACGAACCTCAAGAGGCCCCTTCATGCCCCTCCCGCGCCTTCTGATCGCCCTTGTCGGAGCGATCACAACGGTCAGCGCCGTGCTCGCCGACCTCGTCATCCCCGACCTGGCGGCCCAGCACGCCTTCAACCCCGGCTGGCCGCCCCACGCCAAGTTCCACGACGCCCAGTACATGCTGATGACGGTGCTCCTCGGCCTCATCGGCCTGGCCCTCTCCCTCCGGCAGGGCCGCAACCCCCGCGGTCGGCTGTTGTGCGCCGCCGCGATCCTGGCCACCCCCTGGCTCAGCATGATCGGTGCACTGCTGTTCCCCGGCACCGCCACCTACGACCCGGAGTTCTCCACCCGAACCCTCTTCGTCCTCGGGGTGCACGGCCAGGTCGTCATGGCCCTCGTCCTCACCCTGGTCCTGCTTGCCGCGACGGCGGCGGCACTTCGCACGCCCACCCGCCCCACCACCGGACGACAAACCGCCAACTGAAGCCTCTCTCCCACGAGGGGGTGGCGGGCCGGAAGGCCGGCCGTGTGCGGCGCGGACAGGCCGGCGGCCGCCGGTCTTCGACCGGGGATCCAGCAGGCCTCACGGGCCTCTCGTTCGGCCCCTGCCGGGCTCGCGGCCCCGGCCAGGCGCTCTCGCGGCCGGGGTGCCCCGGCCGCGAGAGCGCGCGCCGGACCCCGCTACCTGACCCAGCCGATTCCC
This sequence comes from Streptomyces diacarni, assembly GCF_003323715.1. Classification (GTDB taxonomy): domain Bacteria; phylum Actinomycetota; class Actinomycetes; order Streptomycetales; family Streptomycetaceae; genus Streptomyces; species Streptomyces diacarni. The sequence continues at coordinate 131 of NZ_QOIN01000053.1, read as the reverse complement.
CACGGAACGCCCTAGGCCGTTTCTGATGGCTCTTGGTGATGGATCGGTGTGGTGCTGGGCAGGTGTCCTGCATGGTGCGACGGCATGAGCTGAGTGATGCGCAGTGGCTGAAGATCGAGCCGTTATTGCCG
>NZ_QOIN01000073.1 GCF_003323715.1 Streptomyces diacarni | reverse complement strand
GGCTCTACAAGCGGCGCAACGTCGTGGAACGGTGCTTCAACCGACTCAAGCAGTGGCGTGGCATCGCGACCCGCTACGACAAGACCGCCGAGTCCTACCAAGCAGCCGTCACCCTCGCCTCGCTCCTGATATGGGCGTGACATTTGAAGACAACTCCTAGCCCGCGGTGCGGCGGCCGTTGACGACGGCGCGTACGGCCCGATCGCCGCGCGGGTCGGCCATCAGGCGGGCGATGTCCCACCACCGCAGCAGCAGCGCCGGATAGTGCGGCGGGATCGAGTCCATCAGGTCCTGGCTGAAGCGTGCGCGGACGCTCTCGTGGCGCAGGGCGGCGCTGATGTCGTGCAGGGACGGCGGGAGGTGGCGGATGGCGGGCGGCAGCGTGGCCTCGTACTCCGGCGCCAGCTTGTGGCCGGGCTGCGCCATGATGTTCCCGCCCAGCGCGGCGGCAACGTCGTCCTCCAGCTCCTTCTGCGCCCGCACGGCACGCTCCCACCAGTGGTCCAGGAAGGCGGCGACGGCCTCGGGGTCGGCCAGGTCGAGGGCGTCGCGCCGCTCGTCGAACTCCTCGCCCGCCTCGCCGGGCAGAGCTCCCCGGATCGCGCCGAGGGTCTTGGCGGGGTGGCGCGGCGGGGCCTCGCCGAGGTGGCGCCTCCACCGGTCCTCGCGCTCCTCGTCACGAGGGGGTCCCCACACCAGGGCGCCGCCCACCATGCCGGGCTTCTCCGGGCCGGCCGCCGTCAAGGGGGCTTCCAGGCTGACCGCCATGAGCTCCAGGTAGGCGGGCAGCGACGCGTACTCCCGCTCGCACTCACCGAACCTGGTCCACTGCGCCACCTCACCGGTCACGCCGTCGACGTAGAGGCCGTCGTCGGTGTCGTCGGGGTCGAAGGAGCAGAACGGTATCCAGGAGGGCTTCCACTGGGCCAGGGCGTCCTCGTCCGCGGTGTCGTCCATGCCGTCCTGCAACCGCATCCGCGTCCGATGGACCTCGATCACGGCGTCGAGCGGCATCAGGGCCCAGGAGCCCAGCATGAGCCCCGAACCGGCTACGCCGTCCTCCCCGGCGGACAGCCGCCACAGCGCCTTCAACTCCTCCGGAACGCTCACGCCGAGGGCTTCTTCCGCAGCCGTGATCTCGTCCTCGCAGGCGCCGGGTCTCAGGGCCGCGTACGACGGCTGGGCGTACTCGGCCAGCCATTCCACGATCCGGCTCCATGCCTGGGTGACGCGCACATCCGCTGGTGTGTCAGTGGTCATGACCGACACGCTCGCACCACGCCTCCGCCCCTCACGCAGCGGGGCCGAAGTCCCAAGCCGTCCACTGTCAGTGGCTCCTGGGACGCTGCCCACATGCCTTCCGACACGCTCGGCTTCGCCCAGATGGAGAGGGCCCAGGCCGTCGCCCGTGTCGAGATGGGGCTTGAGCAGCTACATCTGGCAGGGCCTCGGGAGCGAGGAAACGACACGTTCCTGAGACGTGCGGCCGCGCCGGGAACAGCGGGCCAGGCCGGCGGCGTTGCATCGATCGAGCGCTCGGCGCCGCACGGGCGGGGAACTCGGAGACCGCAAGGTCAGTTGCCTCGGCAGGAACCGGGTCCCGGAATCGCGGTACGCCCGCCGCACACTCGGATCACGACGTATCTCCGCAGGAGGACTGCTTGAAGACCGACCGGCCCTTGACGCTCATGGCCGTACACGCCCACCCCGACGACGAGGCCACCTCAACCGGAGGGGTCCTCGCTCGGTACGCGGCGGAAGGCGTCCGCACGGTTCTCGTGACGTGTACCGACGGTGGTTGCGGTGACGGGCCGGGGGGTGTGAAACCGGGCGATCCCGGGCACGATCCGGCGGCCGTCGCCTCGATGCGCCGTCGAGAACTCGAGGCGAGCTGTGAAGCCCTCAAGGTCAGCGATCTGGAGATGCTGGACTATGCCGACTCCGGAATGGTGGGCTGGCCGAGCAACGACGCGCCCGGGTCCTTCTGGCGGACCCCCGTGGAGGAAGGCGCGGCCCGGCTCGCGGAACTGATGCGGCACTACCGACCCGATGTGGTCGTCACCTACGACGAGAACGGCTTCTACGGCCACCCCGACCACATCCAGGCCCACCGCATCACGATGGCGGCGCTGGAGACGACCGCGCTGACACCGAAGGTGTACTGGACCACGATGCCCCGCTCGGGCATGCAGCGGTTCGGCGAGGTCATGCGCGAGTTCCATCCGGACATGCCGGAGCCGGATCCTGCCGAGGCCGCCGCGATGGCCGAGCTCGGCCTCCCCGACGACGAGATCACCACGTGGGTGGACACCACCGCGTTCAGCGACCAGAAGTTCGACTCGCTCGCCGCGCACGCCAGTCAGGGCGAGAACATCTTCTTCCTCAAAATGGGCAAGGAGAAGTTCGGCGAGTTCATGGGCATGGAGACCTTCGTACGGGTCCAGGACACCACCGGCGCGGCCGTTCCCGAGAACGACCTCTTCGCCGGCCTGCGCTGATCCACTCACCCGCAGCGGAGGCCGGGAAGCACCGGCCTTGGTCCCCGCGTCGACGAGCTGCGGCCGGCCCGGCGGGCGGGCGAGCGCGTGTGGGGGTCCAGGGCCCGCTCAGGACGAGTGGGTGGTGGCCCGGGGGGAGGGGGAGGTCCAGCCGGCGAGGAGGTCGAGGGCGCGTTTCGAGGGGGAGCCGGGTTCGGCGGTGTAGACGTACAGGGTCGTGTCGGGGTCCCCGGGGGGTGTGAGGGTCTCGTACTCGACGGTGAGGTCACCGACGAGGGGGTGGCACAGGCGCTTGGAGCCGTGGGTGCGTTGATGGACGCGGTGCTGCTCCCACCAGGCGTCGAACGCGTGGCTGCGGGCGCGCAGGTCGGCGATGAGGGCGGCGGTGGCCTGGTCGTCGGGGTCGCGCCCTGCGTCGAGGCGCAGACTCTCGACCGCGGCGCGCGCCTGGTCCTCCCAGTCGGTGAACAGCGCGCGGGCGTCGTCGTCGAGGAACATCCAGCGGGCGTAGTTGCGCTCGCGGTGCGGCAGTTGCTCGAAGTCGGTGAACAGGGCGCGCGCCATGCGGTTGGCGGCGAGGACGTCGGTGCGGCGGCCGAGGACGAGGGCGGGCGCGCCGTCGAGGGCGTCGAGGAGCTGGTGGAGGCCCTGGCGTACGCGCTGGGCGCGTCCTGGGTGCCGGCGGGCCGGGGCAGCGGTCGCACCGAGGAGGTCCCACAGGTGGGCCCTGCCTGCCTCGTCGAGGACGAGGGCGCGGCCGATGGCCTCGATCACGGCCGGTGAGGGCGTGATGTTCCTGCCCTGTTCGAGGCGGGTGTAGTAGTCGGTCGAGACTCCGGCCAGGCGTGCCACCTCTTCCCTGCGCAGGCCCGGGACGCGCCGTACGCGGCTGTCCGGCGGCAGGCCGGCCCTGGACGGGTCGCTCTGGCCGCGGGCGCGTTTGAGGAAATCGGCGAGTTCATGGTTCTTGTCGGCCACACCCTCCAGTGTCGCGGACGGCGACGGCTCGCGGCGGGCCCGGTGCGTCCTGGGTCCAGCGGTCCTGGGTTCGGCGGTCCGCGGTCGCCCAGGGCGTGGTATGCGCCTCCGCCGGGGTGGGGCGCGGCACAGGGTGGAGGGGTGCCGAGCGGGTTCTCCGTGCGGCAGTCCCGTCCCGTCTCCGAGAGGAACCGTGTGCCCATGAGCAGGATCCTGATCGTCATGTCCGCCGCCAGTGGCTGGGAGCGTACCGACGGCTCGGTCTATCCGACCGGATACTGGGCCGAGGAGGTGGCCGCCCCGCACGAGAGGTTCGTCGAGGCCGGTCATACGGTCGATTTCGCTTCCCCTGGCGGGGTGCTGCAGCCGCTCGACCAGCACAGCGCCGACCCCGAGGTCGCCGGTGCGGACTGTGCCCGTCACGTGGCGTACGCGGAGAAGGTGCTGCGGGAGTACGGGCCCCTGCTGAAGCTGGACGAGGTCGGCGTCGACGCCTACGCCGCGGTGGTGCTGCCCGGCGGCCACGGTCCGGTCGTGGACCTCCACCAGGACGCTGCTCTCGGCCGTCTGCTGACCGCCGCGGACGCGGCAGGGAAGCTCATCGGAGCTGTCTGCCACGGTCCCGCCGCCCTGCTCAGTGCGGTGGACGCGGAAGGGGCGTGGCTGTTCGCCGGCCGCCGGATGGCCGCGTTCACCGACGAGGAGGAGCGGCTGTTCGGCACGGCCGAGGGCGCCCCCTGGCTGCTGGCGGCCCGGCTGAGGGAGCGGGGCGCCGTGCACGCGGGCGGGCCTGCCTACGAGCGGTTCACCGTGCGGGACCGCAACCTGTTCACCGGGCAGAACCCGGCCTCCAGCGCCCGCATGGCCGAGGACATGATCGCCGCCCTCGGCTGAGCGGGACGCCGGGTGCCGGGCGCCCCGGCGGCGGGCCCGCACGCTGCGACGCCTCGGGGGTGAGCCCGTACGCTGCGACGCCTCGGGGGTGAGCCCGCCGCCGACGGCACGGTCACGGAATGTCGAGCAGGACCTTCCCGATGACGCCCTGTTCGAGCGCGGTGTGGGCGTCGGCGACGTGCTCCAGCGGGTAGCGGTGCAGCGGCAGTCCGGCCGCCTCGCCCACGCGCAGCGCGCCCGCGTCCACGGCCGCCGCGACGTCGGTGAGCGCCTGCTGTTTGGCCGCGGGCGGCACGGTGTAGACGAAGACGCTCTGCCAACGCAGGTTCTTCGGGAGCGAGGAGAGCACGGGGACGGACAGGCGTTCGTCCTCGCCGGCCGAGTAGGAGGCCACCACGGCTCCCGGCGCGGTCACCGCGAGGTCGAGCGCGGCGTTGGCGCCCGGTGCGACCTCCACGACGATGTCGACGCCCTCGGGCGCGAAGGCCAGGACCTCCGCGACCGCGTCCTGGGCGCGGTAGTCGAAGACGCCGTGCGCACCGGCCGCGCGCGCCAGCGCGGCCTTGGCGGGGCCGCTGACCGTGGTGACGACGCGCGCCCCGGCCCAGCGGGCGAGCTGGACGGCCGCGTTGCCGACCGCGCCGGCGCCGCCGGCCACCAGTACGGTCGCGCCGTGCAGGGTGCCGGGCGCGAGGCGTGCGGGCCCGCCGTCGTGGACGGTCAGTGCCCGGTGGGCGGTCAGGGCCGGGATGCCCAGGGCCGCGCCGAGTGCGAACGCGGCGTGGTCGGGCAGCGGGACGGCTTGCCGGTCGGGGACGAGCGTGTACTGCTGCGCCGTGCCCCAGGGCCGCTCCCAGGCGGCCTCCCAGATCCACACCCGCTGCCCGACCCGCGCCGGGTCCACCTGCGGGCCGACGGTGTCGATCACTCCGGCACCGTCCTGATGGGGCACCTGCTCGCTCATGCCGGGTGGCAGCGCGCGTCTGCGACTGCGCCAGTCGGTCGGGTTGAGGCCCGAGACGTGCACCCGGACCCGCACCTCGCCCGGGCCGGGCCCGGGGACCGGTCGCTCGGCGAGCCGCAGCACCTCGGGGCCACCGGCAGCCGTCCGCACGACGGATTTCCTCTCTCACCTGTCTTTCACTCGCCCTCGTCCCCCCAGCGGTGGGCCGCCATCCGGGGAGCACGCCGCCGCGCACGAGGCACCCCCTCAACCCCCGCACCGAGCGGGGGTATTCCGGGGCTCCGCGGGTCCCGAGGGGCCGGCACAGTCCACGGTCACCCCGGCGGCGTACTCGGCGTACTCGGCTGGGCGGACCGGCTGCGCACCAGCATGATCGCGGGCACCGCCGCGAGGGCGAAGAGCACGCCCGCCATCGTGACGTAGAGAGAGACGCCGGCCGCCGTGCTCACCGGGGCGCCGTCGGCCAGGGTGTCGGGGACGCGGGTCGCTTTGAGCACCTCGCCGCCGGCGAAGGTGAAGACGACCGAGCCGAGGGCGAGCACGACCGACACCACGCCGGCGATCGTGCCCTGCTGCGTGGGGGTTTCGATGCCGGTCGCCAGGTTGTACCCGGAGGCGCCGATCGCGCCGGCGGCCATGCCGACCATGGCGCCGCAGGCGATCGCCAGCGGGAGCACAGAGACGCCCGACAGCATCGCGAAGGTCGAAACGATCCCGAGGGCGATGCCGCCGAGGAGGGGCGGTGCGGGACCGAACCGTCCCGCGATCCAGCCGGCGCACGTGCCGCCGAGGACGATGCCGAGATTGGGTGTGGCCAGCAGCACCGCGACGGCTTCTCCGTCGCCGAGCCCGTAGCCGAGCCCGAGACCGGGGTCCACCTGGGCGATGATGCTGGTCAGTTGCAGCATGCTGCGGAAGGAGCCGGCCGCCAGGATGAGGGCCAGCAGCGTCAGCAGGATCGGGCGGGTGAGGGCCCGGATGTCGATGACGGGGTCGTCGACCCGCAGGGCGAGGAACGCCCACCCGGCCAACGCGGCGGCACCGGCCACCAGCAGCGTGACCATGCCGCCGGACAGCCACCCGAGTTCCCTGCCGAGACTGATGTAGGCGAGTACGGCGCCGAGGCCGACGCCGAGCAGGAGCGCACCGCCCAGGTCGACCCTGCCGGTGCTGCGGATCGGCGACTCCGGGATGAAGGACCGTACGCACAGCGCGGCCGCCGCCGCGAGCAGTGCCGCCACGACGAACACGCTGCGGTAGCCGAACGCGTCGATGACCGGCTGCATCAGGAACGGTTCGATGATGCCGACGACCGACGACCCGGACGTGACGAGCCCGACCAGGGCCATCGCCACCCGCGCGGTGCAGATCTGGCGTGCGAGGGCCACGGTGAGGAAGACCGCGGCGAAGGCGGCGCCCTGCACGAAGCGGCCCAGCAGGAAGATCCAGACGTTGGGCGCGGTGAGGCAGATCAGCGCTCCGGTGCAGGCGAGGAGCAGCGTGCCGATGAGGAGGCGGCGCTTGCCGAAGAGGTCGGAGCACTTCGCGAGCAGCGGCGACCAGATGGCCCCGGCCAGCATGGCGCTCGCGTTCAGCCATGCGGCCTGGTCGGTGTGGAAGTGTTCCAGTAACTGGGGCAGGACCATCATGGGTGAGCCGATGGCCACGTCGGCCAGGACGTTGGCGAGGGTGAGAACGGCCGCCCACAGGACGAGCCGTTTGCTCCAGTGGTGCTCCTGGGGGCCGGCGGCGGCGCCGGGCGCGGCGGCGGCGCCGGGGGCGGGGTCGGGTCGCGGGTCGGGCTTGTCCAGCGTGGTGTGCTCGTTCACGGTGCGTTCTCTCCAGGGCGTTGCGAGGTGGGGTCGTGCGCGTTGTGGGGCGGTCGTGGTCGTGGTGATGGCCGTGGCCGTGACGTCGTGTCGGTTCACAGCGCGCCGGCGCCGGATGCCCGCAGCGCCTCGTTGCGGGCGGCGATGGCGGCCCAGGTGGTCGGCAGCATGCGGTCGCGACCGCTGTGGACGCGGTCCTGGGCGAAGGCGACGTAGGGGCGCTGCCGGGTCTCGTAGCGGGGGAACGCGGCGGTGTGGTCGTCGCCGCACCGTTCGAGTTCCTCGGCGAGGAAGCGGGCCCCGGTGAGCGCGAGTGAGGTGCCACGGCCGGAGAGGAAGGCCGGGCTGTACCCGGCGTCCCCGACGAGGACGACGCGGCCGCGGTGCCAGCAGGGCAGGTGGATCTGGCTCGCGGAGGTGAAGAAGAAACCGGGGTCGGCGAGGGCCGCGTCGAGCAGTTCGGGGATCCGCCACGACCGGTGGCCGGCGAAGGCGTCGACCAGGATCCTCTTCTGGGCCGCCAGGTCGCGGTGGTCGTAGTCGAGCGCCTCCGAGCGGAACTGGAAGACCGCGACGGTCCTGTCCCCGTACCGGAAGACGCCTGCCATCCGGCGAGGCACGTTGTATATCGCGTTGGTGCTCTCGGACCGCGTCGGGCCGGGGTGGTCCGCGAGGGCGAAGTAGACACCGAGGTGTCTGAGGTAGTCCTCCTCGGGCCCGAACACCAGTCTGCGAACGGCGGAGTGCTGGCCGTCGGCGCCTATCACCAGGTCGTACCGCCCGGTGCGGCCCGACGCGAACCGGACGCCGACCCCGCCGCGGCCGTCTCCGGCACCTTCGCCACCTCCGCCACCTTCGCCACCTCCGCCGCCGTTTTTGGTGCCCTCGTCGCCGCTGTCGGTCAGCGCCTCGATCGAGTCGCCGAAGCGGATCGCCGCGGTGTCGGGGAGCGCGTCGGCGAGGATCCGCAGGAGGTCCTCGCGGAGGAGTTCGATGTCGTCGTCGGAGTCGCTGACCTCGGCCATCGGGATCCGGGCCACCGGCTCGCCGGCGCCGTCGACGAACTGGGTGAGCTCGGACATCCTCACCCGCCGCTCCCTGATCTGCGCGAGCAGTCCCATCCGGTCCGCGGCCTCGATCGCGTCACCGCGGATGTCGATGGGGGTGCCGGTGAGCCGGAGGTGGCGGGCGTACTCGACGACGGTGACGTCGTGGCCGCGGGTGCCGAGTTCGCGGGCGCATGCGAGGCCGGCGACACCGGCTCCGGAGACAAGGATCTTCACGTGTGTGCTCCAGGTTTCGCTGAGGTGGGTCCCGTGCGGGTGTGGAGGTGGGTGCGGGTGCGTGGACGGACCGGGTGCCGCGAGCCGGTCGGGCAGGCGGTCCCGCCGTGCGTGCGGCTCGCGGGCAGGCTGCTGATGCGGCGAGCCGACTCATTAAAGAAACAGACTGTCGCTTTTAAAGAGCTTACGCGCCACCGGCTTGCACTACAACGCCGCACCTGGCGACAATCGGCACCCGAGCGAAGAGCGAGAGGTGAGTGTGGCGATGGCCGACCGGACCGCTGACCGGCCGCCCGCACGACGCCCGGGCGGCCGCAACGCGCGGGTGAGAGAGCAGATCCTCGCCGCGACCGTCGAACTCGTGGCGCGCGACGGCATCGCGAACTTCCGCTACGAGGAGGTCGCCGAGACCGCCGGCGTGCACAAGACCAGCGTCTACCGCAACTGGCCCGACCGTGAGGAACTGGTGGTCGAGGCCCTGCTGCGGTACGTCGAGGACCTCGCCTCGGTCGCCGACACCGGCGACATCCACCGGGACCTGGTGGACTTTTTGGTGGCGCTCGCCGGCGGTCTGGAGACACCGTTCGGGCGGACGCTCGAACAGGCCGTCCAGCCGGCGCGCCAGAGCCGCACCGTCCAGGCGCTGACCAGGATCCTCGACGAACGCGTGGCCGCGATGCGGCGGCGGGTGGACACCGCCGTGGAGCGGGGCGAACTCCCCCCGGTGGACAGCCCCTTCCTCGGCGAGATGATCTCGGGCCCGGTCCACCTCATCGTCAACCGCGGCATGCGTCCGTTCACCCGGAAGGACGCGGAGCGCATCGTCGGCGTGGTGCTCGCCGGTATCCGGGCGACGGCACCGCACGCGTGAGACGACACGTGGGCGAGCGCGCGAGTGCACGCCCGAGCGAGCGCGCGAGCCGCGCGCTCCGACCGCACCGCCGCCCTGTTATGGGCAGGCGCCCGTCACGGGCAGGGCTCGGTTATGGGCAGGGACCCGTCACGGGCAGGCACTCGGTGAGCAGGTCGAGGACGTCGCGCCAGGCCCGCCGCGCGTGGAGCGGGTGGTGACCGACGCCGGGGACCGCGTCGTGGTCGACCGGCGGATGGTGGAAGGCGTGCAGGGCACCGCCGTAGACGACGAGGCGCCAGTCGACGCCCGCGTCCTGCATCTCGGCGGCGAACGCGGCCCGCTGCTCGGCGGACATGATCGGGTCCTGCGATCCGACCCCGGCCCACACGGGGCAGCGGATGCGCGCCGCCTCGCCGGGCCGCCCCGTGGTCAGCGCGTTGACCGTCCCGATAGCCCGCAGGTCGACGCCCGCGCGTCCGAGTTCCAGTGCGATCGCGCCCCCGGTGCCGTAACCGAGGGCGGCGACCCGGTCGGAGTCGGCCCGCGGCTCGGCACGCAGTACGTCGAGCGCCGCACGGCCGATGTCCCGCATCCTGTCGGGGTCGGCGAGCAGCGGCGTGCAACGGGCCAGCATCTCCTGGGGGTCGCTCAGGTAGCGCCCGCCGTGCACGTCGAAGGCCAGCGCCACGTACCCCGAGGCGGCGAGCGCGTCGGCCCGGCGGCGCTCGACGTCGCTGAGCCCCATGCCCTCGGGGCCGACCAGCACCGCGGGCCGACGGTCGGTGCCGGCGGGGAGCGCGAGGTGCCCGACCATCGTCAGCCCGTCGGCCGGATACGCGACCGTGCGCGTGGTGACTGTCGTCATGAGGCGGACCCTAGCGAGGGCCGAGCCGTCCGGACCGCCCTTTCACTCTTGGCGGACGAGCACTCTTGGCGGACGAGCATTCTCGACGGACGAGCACTCCCGGCGGACGAGCACGGTGCGGGCGCCTGCGGGTGGGGCCCCTGAGCCACCTCAGCCCGCGGTTCGCTGGGTCCCTGGGCCCTGACACAAGGCCCGGTTGCCTGACACGGTGGTCGCGTCGCCAAGGGAGGCGGCGCAGCGGCATGGGAGGGGCGCACCCCTTCTGCCTCTGGCTGGCCGACTGACCGCCGTGCACGGTCCGCGCCGCGGGGCGGTCCGGACCCCGCGGTCTCGGCCGGTCCCCGCGTGTGGCCTCAGGGGTGGCGCAACTGGGCCGAGTTCGCCGCACGGTGTGCGTGGACGGCTGCGCGGCGGTCCTCCATCTGCCGTAGTGCCTCCTTGCGGTCCCGTTTGGAGAGCCTGTCCAGGTACGTGCGGCCGAAGAGGTGGTCGGTCTCGTGCTGCAGGCACCGGGCGAAGTAGCCCGTCCCCTCGATGACGAGGGGGTTGCCGTCCTTGTCGAACCCGCGAGCGACGGCGCGGTCGGTGCGCGGCACCGTCAGGGAGGCGCCGGGCACGGACAGGCAGCCCTCGGAGTCGTCGAGGAGCCGGCGGTCCGGCGCGTCGGGCAGTTCGAGAGTGGGGTTGACGAGGTGGCCGACGTGCCGCACCCCGTTGTCGTCGGGGCAGTCGTAGACGAACAGCCGCAGGCTGACACCCACCTGGTTGGCGGCGAGCCCCGCGCCGTCGGACACGTACATCGTCAGGAACATGTCGTCGATCAGCGTCGAGAGGTCATCGGACCCGAAGGCGGTCACCTCGCGGCACGGGCGGTGCAGGACCTCCTCACCCACTTCGGTGACCCGGCGCACCGCTCCCCGCTCCGCCTCGGGGGCGCGTGCCGGGTACGAGGCGACGGGGCCGCCCTGGACATGGACCCGCCGGTCGAGGTACCGGGACCGCTCACGACGATCAGGCATCGCTGTCTCCCCTTCCGCGTGCGCCCCACCGGCGCCGCGCACGCCACGGGCCAGGCGGACCTCGCCACGCCCGACGTCCCCGGCAAGGACCCCATGCCGGTCACGTGCCACCCCCTCACCACGTGCCACCCCCTCACCACGTGCCACCACTTGCCAGTCACTTTGCAAAGTAGCAGACTTTGCAAAGTGACTGAAGACGACCTCGACCCCGCACCCCGGCAGGCGCCCGGCACCGGCGACGGACTGCGCGAGCACGAGGTCCGCACGGCCCTGCTCGAGCTCCTCGCCGAGGTGGGCGCCGTCACCGCGACCGAAGCAGCCGGGCGGCTGGGCTACAGCTCCGGGCTCTGCTCGTTCCACCTGCGCCAGCTCGCGCGCCACGGACGCATCGAGGACGCCCCGCACACGGGCGGCCGTGCCCGGCCCTGGCGCCTGCGGCGACAGCCGCAGCCCGCCGACACCTCCCCCGCGGAGCCCGGCGCTTCCCCCGCGGGGTCCGGCGCCTCTTCCGGGGAGTTCGGCGCTCCTCCCGCGGAGTTCGGTGCTCTGGCCCGGGGTCTGGAGGACGAGAGCTGGCAGCGGTGGCTCGCCCAGCGGGACCGGGCGCCGGACGCGTGGCGCCGCGAGGAGGCCTTCAGCGCCGTCGCCTACCTGACCCCCGAGGAGATGACCCGGGTCGCGGACGCCGTGCGCCGGGCACTGGCCCCCTACCAGGACCGCGAGCAGCGTCCGCTGGCCCGTCCGGACGGCGCCCGCCCCGTCGCCCTCATCACTCGGCTCTTCCCCCTCCTTCCCCATGGGGCGGACGAGGGGGAGCGCGGGCCGGGCGGCCGGCCGGAGGCCGCACCGTGAGCCGGACGTTTCCTTCGCTTGTGTCCCGTTGTGGGGTGGGGGCTCCCCTCAGTGTGGCGGGATCGTGTCCTCCCGTCGCACTCTCCAGGGGTCGTTGTCAGTGGTGTGGGGCATGCTTGCGGGCATGAGTGTGGATGCGGTCGAGGTTGCCGGTGTGGGCGTGGGTGCGGGGGAGTTGGGGCGGATAGACGGCGGGCTGGGCCGGCTCGAGTGGGCCCTGCGTCAGTCCTGGGGCGCGGACACGTGCTCGCCGGACGACCTGGCCCGTGCCGGCTGGAGCCCGGCCAACCCCTCCTGGGGCCAGTGCGATGTCACCGCCCTGGTGGTGCACGATCTGCTGGGCGGCGAGCTGATGTGCGGGGAGGTGTACGCGGTCAACGGCGAGCAGCAGGGTTTCCACTGGTGGAACCGGCTGCCGGGCGGCCGTGAGATAGACCTCACGCGGGATCAGTTCCGTGCCGGTCAGGTCGTCACGGAGGGCGTCACCGTGCCCCGCCCGGTGGGTCGCCCGCTGCGCCGGGCGGCGGAGTACACGCTGTTGCGCGGTCGTGTGCGGGCCCGGCTCGGCAGGTGACGGCGGAGCGGCCGCGCTCGCCCGGCGGGCGAGCGGGCCGGCTGGCCCACTGGCCGGCTCCGTCCGGGTGGGTCCGTTCCCGGTGGGTGGTCCCGGTGGGGTAGGCCCGAGGCGCCGTGCCGGTGCCTCGCCGAGTGGCGCGCCCGCCGGCCGCTCACGGGATCAGCGGGACCTTGCCGAGGTTGCGGCGGCTCTCGATGAGCGCGTGGGCCTCGGTCGCGTCCTTCAGGGGGAACGCGGCGGCGACGGCGGGACGGAGGGCGCCCTCGGGCGGCCGGTGCGAACGGGAGGACTCAGGCCAGCGGCATCTTGAAGCCGAGGTGTGAGGCCTCGAAGCCGAGCCGTTCGTAGAAGCGGTGCGCGTCGACGCGGGTGGCGTCGGAGGTGAGCTGCACCAGCACGCAGTCCTGCCGGCGTGCCTCGGCGATCGCCCACTCGATGAGCCAGGTGCCGAGTCCCTCGCCCCGGGCGTCGGCATGGATGCGTACGGCCTCGATCAGCGCGCGGGCGGCCCCGCGGCGCGACAGGCCGGGGATGACGGTCAGGTGCAGCGTGCCGACCGGCTTGCCGTCGCGTTCGGCGACGACCAGGTGCTGCTGCGGATCGGGGTCGATGCGGCTGAACGCGGCGCGGTAGGGCGCCATGTCGGCAGGCGTCTCGCGGGCGGCCCCGAGCGGGTCGTCGGCGAGCATGGCGACGATCGCGGGGAGGTCCTCGGCGGTGGCCCTGCGCACGGTGAACCCCGCGTCGGGCGACTCGGTGGGTGACTCGGCGGGCGCGGCCGAGCCGGTGGATGCGGTGGTCATCCTCCGCACTTTACGCCCCGGGCGGCGCCGGCCGACCGGTTACGCCGGTGCCGGAGCGAACTCGCGGACGGCGGCGACCAGGGGACGAGTTCGGGCCGCTCGGCGGCGGATCCGAGGGTTTCCTCGAGCGCCGCGTCGTGGGCGGGGCGGGCGGCTTCGAGGAGGGCGCACCCCTCCTCGCCGACGTCCGTGCAGACGCCCCGCGCCTGGTCCGGCGCCCCGGAGTGGACCTCGGGGCGTGCCGTGGAACGGACCTCGGGGCGTGTCCCGGAGCGGACTTCGGGGGTCAGCTGTCCCGGCGCGCCACTCCGCCGGTACCCGCCGGGGCTGAGCGGGCCACGCGCCGCGCGGGGGCGGCGGCCCGGTGGCGCCGCCCCCGCGCCGTCAGCCCCCACGGCTTGAGGACGGAGATCACCGTCATGAAGACGTACGCGCTCAGGGAGAGGGCGGGCGGGATCACCAGCTCGAACGGCAGGACGGGCCGGCCCGCCACCACGTCGGCCACCGTGCTGTCGATCCGTACGCGGAAGGCCAGCACGCTCGCCAGCGCGGCGGCGGCGGTGAGCCAGAACTTGACCCACACCCACCAGTGCCGCGCCAGCCCCCACGGGGTGCCCAGGGAGAGGAGGAGACCGGTGCCCAGGGTGAGCAGGGCGAGTGGGCCGACGAGCCAGTCGCCGTACACCTTCATGGAGCGGTACGAGGCCTCCGCCACCGTCGCGGAGCCGGTGAGCGCCGCGGTGAGGCCGAGAGCCAGCAGGCACAGCGTCGTGCCCAGCCAGCCGGCCGAGGCGCAGACGTGGAGCGCGAGGGTGCCTTTGCGGGCACGTCGGGTCAGTCGCCGCATACCGCCGAGTCTGTGTCCGGCGGGCCCCGGCGGCGTCTGACGGCGGGAGTATCCGCGGCTACTCGCGGCCGAGTACGGCAGGGTGTGGCCGCCAGGTGCCGGCTGCCGTCCGCGGGCTCGTACGATCGCGGGTATGGACCCGGCTGAGTACGTGAGCGCACCGCAGGCGCCGGGACGACGGCGCCCCCGACTGCACCTCTTCGACCTCGACGGCACCCTGTTGTACGGCTCCGCTGCCGCCGTCGAGATCGCGCAGCAACTCGGCGTCGAGCGGGAGATCCGCACCCTGGAACGCGCGTTCGCGCAGCGCGAGTTGACCCCGCCGCAGTTCGCCGCGCGGGCGTGCGCGCTGTGGGCGGAGCTGACCGACGAGATCGTCGAGGCGGCCTTCACCGGCGCGCCGTGGCTGGCGGGCATCCGGGAGGTGTGGGAACAGATCAGGGCGAACGGGGAGCACTGCGCGGTGATTTCCCTCTCGCCGGATTTCTTTGTGCGGCGACTACGGGATTGGGGGGCGGACGCTACACACGGTTCACGGTGGCCGGAGGTTCCCCGCGCAATGCCGAACGGAAGTGCGAGGTATCCCACGCGGCCGGTGGACCCCGCCGGGATTCTCTCTCCGTCCTCGAAGGTGAAGATCGCGCAGGAACTCTGTGCCCAATTCGGGGTGGCGTCACGCGACTGCGTGGCCTACGGCGACTCCCTCTCCGACGCCGAGCTGTTCGCCACCGTGCCCGTCTCGGTCGCCGTCAACGCCGATGAGCATGTGCGTTCCCTCGCGTCGTACCACTATGCGGGACGCGATCTGCGCGAGGCGTACGGGCTGGTTCCGCCGCCACGGTAATTCACTTCGGTGTTCCGAATGGCGGAATTCGCCGGAACAGCGAACGGGGGTTGTGGAGCGAAGCCTTCACGGTATGGTCGGGTCCCTCCCGCATCGTGCTGGAGAACTGCGAAGGTTTCCACGCGCGATGTTCACAGGGGGCGGATTGCCGAAACTTTCGGAACGCGGATGGGCACGCCACATCCGGTAGAGGTACAAGGCGAGGCGAGCATGACCACCATGTCGGGCAGCGACGGTGCGTCCGCCGGTGGCAGCGGCGGACGGGGCTGGTTCACGCCCCCGCCGTCCGATGCCGCACCCGCGGAGCACACCGCGCCGACCAGCAACGGCACCACACCGGCGGCTCCGGCCCAGCAGGAACCCCCGGCCCGGCAGGGGGCCCCGGCCCAGCAGGCGCCCGCCGCGCGACAGGCGGCCCCCGTGCACCAGGCGGCGGCCCCCGCCCCGGCGGAAGCCCCCGCACACGCGGAAATCCACCCGGCCTCCGCCTCCCGAGCGGACTCGCACCCGGCAGCCGCGGGCACGCACCCGGCAACTGCGCAAACGCACCCGGCAGCTATGCAAACGCACCCGGAAGCCGCGCACCCGCACGCGCCAGCCGGGGACGTGCCCGAGGGCACCGAGCCGGGCGACACCGAGCTGATACGCGTGAGCATGGAGGAGCTGGAACGTTCCTCCGACGCCGCGACGGCGTACTTCTACGCACTGCTGTTCGTCCAGTACCCGCACCTGCGCGAGATGTTCCCCGCCGCCATGGACGGCCAGCGCGACCGGCTCTTCCGCGCGCTGCTGACCGCCGTACGCCTCCTCGACGACGGCAGACTCTTCGGCGACTACCTCGCCAACCTGGGCCGCGGACACCGCAAGTACGGGACGCTTCCCACCCACTACCCTGCCGTCGGCGAGTGCCTCATGGCGGCGCTCGCCCGCTACGCCCCCCACAGTTGGGGCCCGCGCACGGAGGCGGCCTGGGTGCGCGCCTACACCGCGATCTCCCAGCGGATGATCGACGCGGCGGCCGAGGCCGAACGCCACTCCCCCGCCTGGTGGGACGCCGAGATCGTCTCCCACGAGCGCCGCACCCCGCAGATCGCCGTGATCACCGTGCGGCCCGACCAGCCCTACCCCTTCCGCGCCGGCCAGTACACCAGCCTGGAAACCCCCTGGTGGCCCCGCGTGTGGCGGCACTACTCCTTCGCTTCGGCGCCCCGCACCGACGGACTGCTCACCTTCCACGTCAAGTCCGTACCCGCGGGATGGGTCTCCTCCTCGCTGGTGCAGCGGGCCCGCCCCGGCGACGTGCTGCGGCTCGGGCCCCCGGCGGGCTCGATGACCGTCGACCACCGCGCCGACAGCGGCCTGCTGTGCCTGGGCGGCGGCACCGGCATCGCCCCCATCAAGGCGCTGGTCGAGGACGTGGCCGGGCGGGGCACGATCCGACCCGTCGAGGTGTTCTACGGCGCCCGCACCGACCACGACCTCTACGACCTGGACACCATGCTGGGGCTCCAGGACCGCTACGACTGGCTGTCCGTACGCCCCGTCGTCGCCGCGGGCGGAGCACTGGCGGTACCCGACGCACTCGCCGGTGAAATCCCCGACGCCGTACGCCGTTACGGCCCCTGGGCCGCGTACGACGGCTACCTCTCCGGGCCGCCCGGAATGATCCGCAGCGGGGTCGAGGCGCTGGTGGGACTCGGTATCCCCACCCACCGCATACGCCACGATTCGCTCGAAGAACTGGTCGCGCAGGGGGCGTAAGTGATGAGGTGTTGCGTCGGTGACACGGGAGACCGGTCGTCGAGGACGCTGTGCAACGCTGTGGGAGGGGACGAGTGTCGGCGGTGAGTGAGGCGAACGGAAGCGGGGAGGGGCCCGCCGGGCATACGACGCCTGCCGCCGCGCGCACCGGAGCGCGTACCGAAGCGCACGTCGGTGCGCACGCCGGCTCCCCCGCGCGCGGGGGGACCGAAGCGCCCGCGGGAGCCCCGGCGGGCTTTTCCGGCGGCTTCCCGGCCGACGCCGCCGGTGCCCCGGCGCGGCGCCCCGGCAGCGCGGGCGAACACGCGCTGCAGGAACGTATCGGCTCCCAGAAGCGCGCGAACCGCTTCTACGACGACCAGATGCTCGACCACCTCAACGAGCGGATGCGCGAGTTCGTCCGCCAGCAGGAGATGTTCTTCCTCGCCACGTCCGACCGCGACGGCGAGTGCGACAACAGCTTCCGCGCGGGTCCGCCCGGGTTCCTGCGCGTGCTCGACGAGCGGACGCTGATCTTCCCCGAGTACCGGGGCAACGGTGTCCACGCCAGCCTCGGCAACCTCCAGGAGAACCCCCATGTGGGCCTCCTGCTCGTCGACTTCATCCGCGCCCGCATCGGACTGCACGTCAACGGGCGTGCCGAGGTCCTCGACGACGCCGAACTGCGCCCCTGGATACCCGACCTGCCCGAGGACCCCATACCGGGGCGGCGCGCCGTGCTGTGGGTGCGGGTCGACGTCGAAGAGGCGTACATCCACTGCGCGAAGCACATCCCCCACCTCCAGCGGGCACCGCGCCGCCCGGCCCGCGAGTGGGGCACCGACGACTACAAGCGCAAGGGCGGCGACTTCTTCGGCGCGGCACGGGACGCCCGCGCGGCCCGCGCCGCCCGCGCGGACGAGGCGGAAGAGCCGGCGGCGGCGCGGGCCCGGGCAGGCGAAGCGCCGCGTGGGTCCGCGGTGCCCGGCGCACCTGGCGAGCCGGACCGCGAGGCGCCCGCTCACGCGGGGACGCCGGCCCCCGGCGGTGACGAGACGCACGCCCTCGCGGCGGAGCGGTCCCCCGAGCGCGGGGGCACCGACCCGGCGGCCGACCCCCTGACGGACGCACCGGGCCCGGCCGCCCACCCCTCCGACGGCTTCCCCGACAGCCTCACCGACGGTCCCTCCGAGGCGCCCGGCGGGCGGCCGCCCACCCGGCCGAACACCGTCGCCCGCGGACCGTCCACCCCAGCGGTCGTCCCCGCCCAGCGATCGGCCGATTCCGCCCAGCGGTCGGTCGACGGCGACGAGCGGCCGGCCGATGCCGACGCACGCTCTGCGGATGCCTCACGGCCACCGGCGGACGCCGACCAGCGACCGGACGAGGCCACGCAGCGCTTGGCCGTCCTCACCCGGCGCATGGGCGAGACCGAGAAGAGACAGCCGGACGACACTGCGCACAGCCCCACCGGCGCAGCCGGCCAGCCGGACGACGGCCCCGCCCGGCAGAGGCAGCCCGCCGGGTATCCGGCACCGCCGACGCAGCCGCCGCACGTGCCGCAGGTGCCCCGGATGCCGGCGACACCGCCCGTGGTGGGGCCCGTTTCGGTGCCGGAGCCGGCGGCCTGGCACCCGGTGTCCGGCAACACGGCGGACGCCCCCTCGGGCCCGCCCGCGACAGGCCCTGCGCAGCCACCACCACCGGCACCCGTCCCTGCGGACGTGAGCCCTGCGACGCACGCCGACGCGAGCCCGGCGGCATACCCCGGCACGAGCCCGGCGACGTACTCCGACGCGCACACGTACGCGTACGCCGCCACATCGCCGTCCGTGGACGGCGGGGGCGGGGGTGGCGCCGTCGGGGAGACCGACTACACCATTACGCCTCCGTCCGTGCCCGCCCCGCTGCCCAGGCGGCGGCGGCACGCGGCGCCGACGCCCCCTGCCGTCCCGTCCGCACCGTCCGGCGTCTCCGCCGCCATCTCGGCGCGTTCCGGGCCCGGTTCGGCGGACGACGACGAGTACGCGCGGGACGTCTCCGCCTGGCGCCAGGAGGCCGAGCGGGCGCTGGCCGAGGCACAGCGCCGGGGCGCGGAGACCGAGGAGCCCCACCCCGACTCCGCGTTCCAGGGTTGGTTCGGTTGAGGCCTCTCGTGCGGATCCTGCCGCGCGGCCGGATTCGGGGTGCTCATCCGAGGTCGGGCGCGAGCAGGGCCCGTACCCCTTCGATGTTGGCGGCCAGATAGGAGCGCAGCGCCGCGGGCACCACGTCGACGGAGGTGACGCCCTCGGGCGTGAAGGGGAGCCGGGTGATCTCGTACCGGCCGCACGGGTTGTCGACTTCGGGCCCGTGGCGCAGCGCGGGGTTCATCGAAACGAGACGGCACACGAAGAAGTGCTGAATTTTTACGCCACCCGGAGTCTCCTTGGGGTCACTCACCGTGTCCACGAAGGCGGGCACCACGTCGGTGATCTCCGCTCCCAACTCCTCGTGGACCTCGCGGTGCAGGGCGTCCACCACCGTGCGGTCGACGTCCGGCTCGACGCCGCCGCCCGGTGTGATCCAGTACGGCTCCCGACCAGGCTTGGTGCGCTTGATGACGATCAGGTCCTCAGGACCTCGCTCGCCCCCGGGGGCGAGGAGGATGGCGCGGGCAGTCCGCTTGACCACTGGGCGTGCGACGAACATGCAGGAGGTCTGGCCCAAGTGGGCGTAGGTCAAACCCTCCGCTTAGGTAACTGTGTGTGTCCGGGCGAGCAAATCTCTCGATACGCCTATATCGATAAGTGATTGGACACTGACGCTGGGTCAACTATTGTGGAGGCCCCGCGCAGCTTCGCGCGTAGAGCCGGGCGGTTCGTGGCAAGAGGGGGGAGCCACGAACCGCCCTTTGTGTGCGCACCACTTCACTCGTTCGAGTTAACGAACGCTAACCGGGCCCGAGTTCGACGGATGAGCTGCTTGTGTGAGCATCGGAGGTGATGCTCATGAACGAGCAGTGGCAAGACGCCATCGACATCAACGACTTCGTGTACGCGGCCACCGGAGCACGCGTACGGAGACTGACGCTGCCGGACGGCCGGCACTGGTTCCCGGCCGCCGACGTCGCCCGGGAACTGGGACACACGAACGCCAGCGAGGCGTTGCGACGACACGTGCCCGAGGACATGCGAACCCCTCTCGAAACCCTCATTTCCCGTGAGGGTTGGCTTGTTCCGCCAGGTCAGGGACTCAAGAAGTCGATGACGATGTTGAGTCTCGGCGGCCTCATCCGCCTCGTCAACGGCTGCGTGAAACGCGAGTGCGAGCCGTTCAAGAACTGGATCACCGAAGTCGTCGTCAAAGTACAGCGCGAGGGCACCTACACCCTGGAGAAGGCGGAAGTCCAACCGCGGGAAGCCGACGGCCCGACGGCCTACGCGATGCCGGCGGCGGTCGCGGACGCCATCGTGCGGCTGGAGGAGCACAACCTGCGCATGGACGAGGAGTGGCTGGCGCAGCGGCGCGAGGAGCGGAGGTTCGAGAGCGGGGTGACGGCCGCGCACCAGGAGATGCTGGCGCAGCACCAGGAGATGCTCGCGCAGCACCGGGAGATCATCGGCCTGCTGGGCCGGCTCGTCGAGAACACGGACCCGGGGCACCGGGAGGTGCACTCCGCCCCGGCCCCCGCCCCGCAGCGTTCCGCGGGTGCCGTCTCGTTGCTGTCGCTCTGGGAGCGGAACCAGTTGGCGATCACCAAGGACGTGTGGCCGGTGGCCGCGTTGATGGCGGGGATGCTGACGGTGCACGGCGAGGCGCGGGTCTGCATGGAGGAGGTGGTGGGCCGCACGGGCCTGCCGCAGGAGAAGGTGCTGGCGGCGCTGCGGTTGCTGCTGCGCCACAACTGCGTGCGGCAGCGGGGGGTGGACCCGGAGGGCGCGCATGTGTATGTGCTTCCCGGCGCGTAGCGTCGCGCCCCTGTGTACGTGCTCCCCGGCGCGGAGCCGCCCACGCGCACGGGCGCATGCTTCCCGGCGCCCGGCGCCCGGCGCCCGGCGCCCGGCGCCCGGCGCCCGGCGCCCGGCGCCCGGCGCCCGGCGCCCCGCGCTTGGAGCCGGCGCCCGGCGCGCGTGGGTGGGGCCCGAAGTCGCACCTCCAACGTGCGGCTTCGGGCCCCGGTGGGACTCTACACAGCCGTCCCGGGTGTCCGGGTGGTCATTCGGCCATCGGCAGGTACACGCGGTTGCCCGCGGCGGCGAACTCGCGGGACTTCTCGGCCATTCCGGCCTCGACCTCGTCCATGGTGGCGCCGTGTCGCTCGCGGATCTCCTGGGAGATCTTCATGGAGCAGAACTTGGGGCCGCACATGGAGCAGAAGTGTGCGGTCTTGGCGGGTTCGGCGGGGAGGGTCTCGTCATGGAAGTAGCGGGCGGTGTCGGGGTCGAGGGCCAGGTTGAACTGGTCCTCCCAGCGGAACTCGAAGCGGGCGTCGGACAGGGCGTCGTCCCAGCCCTGCGCACCGGGGTGCCCCTTGGCGAGGTCGGCGGCGTGGGCGGCGATCTTGTAGGTGATGACGCCTGTCTTGACGTCGTCCTTGTCGGGCAGCCCCAGGTGTTCCTTGGGGGTGACGTAGCAGAGCATCGCGGTGCCCCACCAGCCGATCATCGCGGCGCCGATGCCGCTGGTGATGTGGTCGTAGGCGGGCGCGATGTCCGTGGTGAGGGGGCCCAGGGTGTAGAAGGGGGCCTCCTCGCAGACCTCCTGCTGCCGGTCGACGTTCTCCTTGATCTTGTGCATGGGGACGTGGCCCGGGCCCTCGATCATGGTCTGCACGTCGTGCGCCTTGGCGATGCGGTTGAGCTCGCCGAGGGTGTCCAACTCGGCCATCTGCGCGGTGTCGTTGGCGTCGGCGATGGATCCGGGGCGCAGCCCGTCGCCGAGGGAGAACGTCACGTCGTAGGCGCGCAGGATCTCGCACAGTTCGCTGAAGTGCTCGTACAGGAAGCTCTCCCTGTGGTGGGCGAGGCACCAGGCGGCCATGATGGAGCCGCCGCGCGAGACGATGCCGGTCTTGCGGCGTGCCGTCAGGGGGACGTACCGGAGCAGGACGCCGGCGTGGACCGTCATGTAGTCGACGCCCTGTTCGCACTGTTCGAGGACGGTGTCCTTGTACACGTCCCAGGAGAGTTCCTCGGCCTTGCCGTCCACCTTCTCCAGCGCCTGGTAGAGCGGGACGGTGCCGATGGGGACGGGGGAGTTGCGCAGCACCCATTCCCGGGTGGTGTGGATGTTGCGCCCCGTGGACAGGTCCATGACGGTGTCGGTGCCCCAGCGGGTCGCCCACGTCATCTTCTCGACCTCCTCCTCGATGGAGGAGGTGACGGCGGAGTTGCCGATGTTGGCGTTGACCTTCACCAGGAAGTTCTTCCCGATGATCATCGGTTCGGTCTCGGGGTGGTTGACGTTGGCGGGGAGGACGGCACGGCCGCCGGCGATCTCGTCCCTGACGAACTCGGGCGTCAGGCTCTCGCGGAGTGCGACGTACTCCATCTCCGGCGTGATCTCGCCCCGCTTGGCGTACGCGAGCTGGGTGACGGCTGCCCCGTCGCGGCCCCGGCGCGGCTGGCGTGGCCGGCCGGGGAAGACGGCGTCCAGGCCGGCCAGGTCACTCGATCCGCTCCGCAGCAGTCCGCCGCGTGGGCTGGTGTGCTTGAGGCCGTCGTCCTCGGGCCGCAGCGCGCGGCCCGCGTACTCCTCGGTGTCCCCCCTCTGGATGATCCAGTTCTCGCGCAGCGGTGCGAGGCCGCGGCGTACGTCGGTGTCGATGGCGGGGTCGGTGTACGGCCCGGAGGTGTCGTAGAGCGTCACGTCCTTGCCGTTGGTGAGATGCACGCGTCGGACGGGCACCCGGATGTCCGGGCGCGGTCCTTGCAGATATCCCTTGTGCGAGCCGGTGGCGTGCTGCGCGGGCTCGGCGGTGTCCGAGGTGTTCTCGGGGCGCGCGTGTGCATCCTGCGTGGTCATGAGACCCACTCCCTACGCCGGCATTACCCGGTAACAGGTTCGGCGGTCGGCACAGCGGCTCCCGTGGTTCCCTCCACGGAGGTCAGCGCCCTCTCAGCCCCGTGCTCGGAGCTCCCGCGATGTGCAAAGGCGTCTCTACGCTAACGGCACACCGCCCGTACTGAACACCCCGCATGGCCGTTCTTGCGATGATCGGTCGGTGACCGACTCGCACTCGCCGGACCAACCGACGCCCCACCGCGGCCCCGCGCCCGGCTCCGCCCACCCCCCGGGCCCTGGCCACCCACCTGTGCCGAACCACCCCGCGCAGAACCACCCTCCCGCGCAGGGGGAGGCGTACGGCCACACCGCCGCGCAAGGCCACGCTCCCACCCACGGGGGAAGCATCCACGGCGGCCACAGCCACGGAAACGGGGGCGGGCAGGGGCACGGGCACGGGCACGGGCACAGCCACGGTCCTGCGGCGCCCGTCTCCCGGCATCTGCGGAAGGTGATCGCCGCCGTGCTCGTGCCGTTCGCGGTGGCGGTGCTGGCGGGGCTGGTGGTGCTGTGGCCGGGCGGGACGCCGGGGCACCAGGACGCTCACTCGGGTGTCGGCTTCGACCGGCCGACGTTCGGCGCGAAGGTGACCAAGCTGGTCGAGGTCGACTGCTCCGACGTCAACGTCCGCCAGCCGCCGTCCGGTTCGCCCGGCGGCTCCGCCGGGCAGTCGGGCGGCGGGGCGGGGGGTGCGCACGGCCCGTGCCGCAAGGCGACGGTGGAGGTCACCGAGGGCAAGGGCGCGGGGCGGACGTTCACGGAGGTCGTCACCCCGGACGCCACCCGTACCTACGAGGTCGGTCAGAAGGTCGTGGTCGGGTACTCGGAGAAGGCGCCGCGCGAGTTGCAGTACAGCGTCGTCGACACCAATCGCGACGTGCCCATGCTGTTGCTCGCCGGTGTGTTCGCGCTCGTGGTGGTGCTGGTGGGGCGGCTGCGCGGGGTGTTGGCTCTGGTGGGGCTGGTCATCAGCTTCGCGGTGCTGACGCTGTTCATCCTGCCGGCGATACTCCAGGGATCGAATCCGCTGGTGGTGGCGGTGATCGGGGGCAGCGCCATCATGCTGTCGACGCTCTACCTGTGCCACGGTCTGTCGGCCCGCACCTCGGTGGCGGTGCTGGGGACGCTGGTGTCGCTGCTGCTGATCGGGGTGCTGGGGTCGCTGTTCATCGACTGGGCCCAGTTGACCGGCAACACCGACGACCAGACGGGGCTGGTGCACGGGCTGTATCCCGGCATCGAGATCCGGGGGCTGCTGCTGGCCGGGGTGCTGATCGGCTCGCTCGGCGTGCTGGACGATGTGACGGTCACCCAGACGTCGGCGGTGTGGGAGCTGCGGGAGGCGGATCCGGGGGCGAGCCGGCGCACGATCTACCGCTCCGCCATGCGCATCGGGCGGGACCACATCGCGTCCGTCGTCAACACGCTGGTGCTGGCGTACGCGGGTGCCGCGCTGCCGCTGCTGCTGTTGTTCTCCATCGCGCGCAGTGACGTGACGATGGTCGCCACGAGCGAGGTGGTCGCCGAGGAGATCGTCCGGACCCTGGTCGGCTCCATCGGTCTCGTCGCCTCGGTGCCGGTGACGACGCTGCTGGCGGCCCTGGTCGTCTCCGCCGACCGCTCGCGCGCCGCGTCCGCGGCCGTGCCGGCGCCCGCAGCGGTGTCGGCGGCGTCGGCCGCCGTCCCGGCCTCCGCGTCCGTCCCCGCTCCCAACCGCCGGGGTGGCCGCCGGCGCAAGCCGAAGTGACGCCGCTCCCGGTGACGAGCGCGCGGAGCCGCTCGTCACCGCGGAAGGCGGGCGGTCACCAGTCGCTGCGGGACGAGGAGGAGCCGGACTTGAAGCGGCGGACGAGGTAGACGACACCGCCGACCAGGGCGACGAAGACCAGGATCTTGAACAGCAGGCCGATCAGGAAGCCGACCAGGCTGGCGATCAGGCCGCCGAAGACGACGAGCGCGATCACCGGTATGACGATCCAGGTGACCCACCAGGGGAGGGAGGCGAGGCTGCCTTTCGTGTCCATGACTGTGTGCTCCGTCTCTGGGTGTGTGTGAAGGCGGCGTGCCCTCTGACATCGATGCTAGAGGGGTCCGCAAGACGGTGGGGCCGCTCGTGCCCCGGTCCTCCCCTGAACCCGACCCTGACGTAACCCTGAATCGGCGGCGGCCCGCGAGGGCGGAAAGCCCCCGGACGCGGCTGCTCAGCTCTCGGGGGGCGAGAAGACCACGAGTACGCGCAGGTCCTCGGTGATGTGGTGGAACTTGTGCGGTGTCCGCGCCGGTACGTGGACGACGCTGCCCCGCGCGACCTGCGTCGTCTCCGCGCCGACGGTGAGGGAGCCGCGGCCGCTGACGACGAAGTAGATCTCGTCCTGTTCGTGCGGCTGCTGCGGGTCGGCGGTGCCCGCGTCGAGCGCGTAGAGGCCGGCGGACATGTTCCTCTCCCGCAGGAACCTCAGGTACGCGCCGTCGTGCGCGGCCCGCTCCGCTTCCAGGTCATCCAGCCGGAAAGCCTTCACCGTCGTCCCTTCCTCCGGGCCGGTACGCCGCCCGGTCCGCTTCCACCGGCCACCGGCCGTACGCTCCGGCGTCGATCTCTGCCACGATCTGGGTATGAACTTCCTCATCAAGACGCTGGCCAACGCCGCGGCGCTCGCCGTGGCGACCTGGCTGCTCAGCGACATCGAGCTGACCGGCGGATCGGGGGGCGAGAAGGCGCTGACGCTGATCGTCGTCGCCCTGATCTTCGGCGTCGTCAACGTCGTGGTCAAGCCGGTGGTCAAGCTGCTGTCCCTGCCGCTGCTGGTGCTGACGCTGGGCCTGTTCACGCTGGTGATCAACGCGCTGATGCTGATGCTGACCTCCTGGGTGGCGGACAAGCTGGACGTGAGCTTCCACGTGGACGGGTTCGGCACGGCGTTCCTCGGCGGCCTGATCATCTCGGTCGTCTCCTGGGCGCTGAACATGGTTCTGGACCGGGACTGAGGCGCATGTACCGCGTCTGTTTCGTGTGCACGGGCAACATCTGCCGCTCGCCCATGGCCGAGGCCGTCTTCCGCGCGCACGTGCGGGACGCGGGGCTGGACGGGCTGGTGGAGGTCGGCAGCGCGGGGACGGGCAGCTGGCACCTGGGCGAGGCCGAGGACTCCCGTACGACGGCGGTGCTGCGGGAGGCGGGCTATCCACTCAGCCACGCCGCACGTCAGTTCGAGGCCGAGTGGTTCGAGCGGTACGACCTGATCGTCGCCCTCGACGCGGGCCACGCCGCCGAACTGCGCGCCCTCGCCCGCACCACGGACCAGGCCGCGCGGGTACGGCTGCTGCGCTCCTACGACCCCGAGGCCGAGCCGGAGGACCTGAGCGTCCCCGACCCCTACTACGGCGGCGAGCGCGGCTTCACGGCGTGCCTGGAGATGGTCGAGGCGGCGGTACCCGGGCTGCTCTCGGAGGTCGGTGCGGCCCTCGAGGCGCGGGAGGGAGGCTGATGGCCCCGGCCGGCGGCGGGGACTCCGGCACCGGGCGCCCCCTCGCCGGGAGCCCCGGCGCCGTCCCGCCGCCGCGCCCCGTCGCCCGTACGGCGGCACTGCTCGGGCGGCCCGCGACGGCCGCCACCCCGACGGGCGGCGGCTCGATCTGCGACGCCTACCGGGTCGAACTCGGCGAGGAAAGCGGGGGTGCGCCCGGACCAGGAGGGCCCGGGCCCGGCCCCCGCACCGTCTTCGCCAAGGCGCTGGACGCCGCGCCCGCCGACTTCTTCGCCGCCGAGGCGGCGGGGCTGGCCCGGCTGCGGGCGACCGGTACCGTCCCGGTGCCCGAGGTGGTGGCCGTCGCGCGGGACGTGCTCGTCCTTGAGTGGCTGGAGCCGGGCCCGCCGGACCGCGCGGCGGCCGAGCGGCTGGGGCGGGGGCTGGCGGCGCTGCACGCGAGCCCCGCGCCCTCGTGGGGCACACCGGGGGAGCCCTGCTACCTGGGCCCGCTGCCGTTGACCTCGCCGCGCGAGCCGGTGGCGGAACCGGACGCCTGGCCCCGCTTCCACGCCGAGAGGCGGCTGGAGCCCCTGCTGCGGGCCGCCGTCGACAGCGGCCACCTCGCGCCGCCGGACGCGCGGGACGTCGAGCGGCTGTGCGAACGGCTGGGGGACGAGGCCGTGTCGGGGCCGCCGCAGCCGCCCGCCGTCATCCACGGCGACCTGTGGTCGGGCAACGTCCACTGGACGGCGGAAGGCCAGGCCCGGCTCATCGACCCCGCGGCCCAGGGCGGCCACCCCGAGACCGACCTGGCGATGCTCCAGCTGTTCGGCTGCCCCGAACTGCCCCGCATCCTCGCCGCCTACGAGGAGGTACGGCCGCTCCCCGGCCGCCAGGCGCGGGTACCGCTGCACCAGTTGCAGCACCTCCTCGTCCACGCGGTCCTCTTCGGCGGCGGATACGGTGCACAGAGCGGCGCCGCGGCCCGCGCGGCCCTGGGCTGAGCCCACCTGCGAAGGCGGGTCCTGCGCCGGGCACGGACGAACGGGTGAGCGCCACCAGGAGGCACCACGATGACCCCGACCCCACCGGACGACACACGGCCCCTGACCGGATCAGGCCTCGACTACGGGCCCGCCGGCGACGGCGACGGCACCCGCGTGGTCCGCGCCGGACTCCCGAGCGAGGAGCCCTACGAGCCGCCGCTGCCGGGCCCCGTCTTCGCCGCGCACTACCACCTGCCGGGCGAGGTCGAGGGCGCGCCGTACGCCTACGGGCGGGACGCCAACCCGACCTGGACGCGGCTGGAGCGGGCCATCGCCGAGCTGGAGGCGCCCGAGGACCCCGAGGCGGAGGTGGTCGTCTTCTCCTCGGGCATGGGCGCGATCTCCGCGGTGCTGCTCTCCCTGACGCGGCCGGGGCAGACGGTGGTGCTGCCCTGCGACGGCTACAACCTGCTGGCCGCTCTCCGCGAGCGCCTGGAGGGCTTCGGCGTCCGGGTGCGGACGGCCCCCACGGGCGGTGACGCGCAGCTGTCCGAGGTGGAGGGCGCGAACCTGCTGTGGCTGGAGACGCCGTCCAACCCCGGTCTCGACGTGTGCGACATCCGCAGGCTCGCGCACGCGGCGCACGAGCAGGGCGCGCTGGTGGCGGTCGACAACACGCTGGCCACGCCGCTCGGTCAGCGGCCGCTGCTGCTGGGCGCCGACATCTCCGTGGCCAGCGGCACCAAGGCGCTCACCGGCCACGGCGACGTGCTGCTCGGCTACGTCGCCACCCGTTCGCCCGAGGTCGCCGCGGCGGTGCGGGCCTGGCGCAAGACGGTCGGCGCGATCCCGGGGCCGATGGAGGCGTGGCTGGCGCACCGTTCGCTGGCGACGCTGGAGGTGCGCACGCAGCGCCAGGCGGGCAACGCGCTGGCGGTCGCCGAGGCGTTGGCGGCGCGCCCCGAGGTCGGCGACGTCCGCCATCCGGGGCTGACCGACGACCCGGCGCACGCGCTGGCCTCCCACCAGATGAGCCGCTACGGCTGCGTCGTCTCCTTCACCCTGCCGGACCAGGCACACGCCAACCGTTTCCTCGCCCGGCTGCGGCTGGTGGGCGACGCCACCAGCTTCGGCGGCGTCCGCTCGACGGCCGAGCGCCGCGGGCGCTGGGGCGGCGACCCGGTCCCGGAGGGTTTCGTGCGGCTGTCGGTGGGTGTGGAGGACAGCGCGGACCTGGTCAGGGACATCCGCCGCGCGCTGGACGCCTCGGCGGCCCCCGAGTCCGGGACCGGTGCGGACGGTCTCGGCGGGGCGGTGTGAGGGTCAGGCGGGCGGGGTGTCGGGGCCGCCGTACTCCGGGCTGGAGTAGTCGGGGCTGCTGAAGCGCGGTCGCGCGGCGGTCTCCTCGGCGGTCGGCGCCTCGGACGCGGGGCGGCTGGAGAACCCGGGGTGCGAGTAGCCGAGCCGGCTGGGGCGCGGCACGAACGCGGCGGGGGCCTGTTCGGCACCGTCCGGATCGGCCAGTGCGTCCCGCAGGAACGGCAGGATGCCGTGTTCGAGCAGCGCCTCGTGCCAGGCGGTACGCGCCTGCGCCACCTTCTGGGCCAGCTCGCCGCCGGAATCGCCGCCCGCGCCGCCCGACGAGTGACGGGCCGGACTCGCCCCGTTGCGCAGGGCCATCAGCAGCAGGCCCGCCAGCGCGAGCACGATCCCGGCCGCGGCGAGCGCGGCGAAGATCCAGCCGACGCCGCGGATCGGCCCGGCGACCGCGGGCTCGGGCGAGAGCAGGCGCAGCGAGTAGCCCAGCAGCAGGAAGATGACGGCTGCGGTGGCCGCGAGGACGGGGGCCAGCACCGAGACCATGGCCACGAGGCCGGCGCCGGACGCCTCCGCGAGGGTCTCGCCGCCCATCGCGCCGACCAGCCGCTCGCCGACGCTCGTGCCGCCGCCCGCTCCCGGCCCCCGGAGTTCGGGGCCGGTGCCGCCGCCCGCCTCGGTGACGTCGCCCGAGCCGGACGCGGGCGGGGTGCGGGAGTCGGGGACGGCGGGCGTGGTGTGGGAATGGCGCAGTTCTTCGCGCAGGCGTACGAATTGCTGGTATTCGGCTTCGGCGCACGCGGCTATGGCCGTGGCGGCGCTGAGCGCCATCGTGCGCAGTTGGTCGGCGTTGAGCCGCCGGCCGAGCGCCGCGAGGTCGGGGCGGCGGTGAGCGGTGCGCAGTGCTTCGTCGAGGACCCGCTCGAACTCGGGCCGGTCTTCACGCAGCAGGTGCGGAGCGCTGTTCATGTGCATCCCCCGATGCTCCGTAGGGCGTAGGGCCTAGGTGGCCGGTCGAGGGGCGGGGCAGGTCTGGTCAGCGAGTGGAGAACTTCTTTCGATGTGTCACGCCGATGGTAGAGCTGTTGCCGCACTCCGTGACAGGCAGTTCCCGGAATTGACCCGCTACAGTGACGCCCCCCAGCCGATCACTTCGGGGAAACACCTGCCCGGGAATCGGCGCGCGAATCACCAGGGGTGTCGAACCGTGTGCCGTGCGCCCCTGGCGTCCACAGCCGCACCACCGCGCACTCTCCCCACGCCCCCTTGGCACCGCGCCGAGCCCGCCCGGCACGCGACCAGGGCGCGTGAGGCCCGGCTCACCGCACGAGGGGCAGCTGCGCGATGAGGAGCTTGGCCCCCATCGTCACGCCGCCGTCCATCGCGATGGCCAGCCCGTCCGCGTAGACGTGCGGCCCCGTTACGGCCGGCGCGCTCTCCCCGTCCTCGCTGTCGACCTCGCCCAGCAGGTAGGGGATCGGGCTGTGCCCGTGCACGATGCGGGTGCCGCCGAAGGTGTCCAGCAGCTCGCGCACGGCGGCGGGACCCGCGGTCTCCTCGCGGAAGGCGAAGCGCTTGGTGAACTTGCGGAACAGGTCCCAGGTCTCCTCAGCGTCGTTGCGCTGGAGCGCCTCGGTGATCGCGTCGTTGACGTCCTCGATCGTCGCGCCGTGGTCCAGGTAGCCGGAGGCGTCCGAGTGCACCAGCAGGTGGTTGTCCGCCAGCGCCATGGCGTCCAGCCGGGAGATCCACTGCACGTGGTGGTCCGCCAGGCGCTCCATGTCGGTGCGCTGGCCGCCGTTGAGGAGCCAGGCCGCCTGGAAGGAGGCCGTGCCCGCACCGGAGTTGACCGGTGTGTCGCCGAACCGTTTGGCGCCCAGCAGCAGCAGTTCGTGGTTGCCCATCAGCGCCTTGCAGTAGCCGCCCGCCGCGGCGGCCTCGGCGGACAGCTGCATGACGAGGTCGATGACGCCGATCCCGTCGGGGCCGCGGTCGGTGAAGTCGCCGAGGAACCACAGGCGCGCGTTGCCGGCGATCCACCGGTTGTCCGTGTCGATGATCCCGAACTGGCGCAGCGCGGCGCGCAGTTCCTCCAGGTACCCGTGGACGTCGCCGACGACGTACAGCGGGCCCTCGCCCTCGTTCTCGGACGAGGCGGGGGCGGGCACGTCCACCATGGTCGGCTCGGGACCCGTGTCCACGGCCTCGGCCGCCCCGACGACCGGCAGGTCCCGGGCGGTCGGCGTGTACTCCTGGGGCATCCCGCTCTCCTCGGGCCTCCCGCCCTCCTCGGCGGCACCGCGGGCCTCGGTGCCGCCCACCGCCGCCGTGCCCACCGCCGCCGTGCTCGGCGCCGTCGTGCTCGGCGCCGTCGTGCTCGGTTCTGGGGGCGCTGTCGGCGCGGTGGCCGCACCGGCGCGGGGGTCGGCCGGCTGCCGCACCTCGGCGGGCCCCTGGGGCTCGGCCGTTCCCCGGGGCTCGGCCGGACGCGGGGTCGCGGCCGTGCGCGGGTCGCTGCGGGTGGTGGGCCCCGCGGGGGCCGGGCGGCCGCCCTCGGGAGCGCGCGCGGCCGGTTCCGCCGCCTGTGGAGGCACCGGTGAGTCCGGGGCAGGACTCGACAGCGGGCGTGCGCTGCCCGCGCCGTGTGTTGTCGCCCCGCCGTGCCATACGTCGGGTCCCTGACCGGCCCCCTGAGTCATCGACCCCTCCACCATCGCGCCGCCGCCGTGCACCGCAGGACCCTGTCCTTGTCCCGTGGGGGCCCGGTCGGTGGTCCTCGGCCGGGGTGCCGCCCCAGGTCGGGAGCAGGTCGGCGGTGTCGTCCTCCCCCGGCCTGCGGCCGGAGTGCCCCCAATCATAGGAACGCTGGTCGCGGCTTGTGACGCACCTGGGGGCGCCCATGTGGCCGGATGCCCCGAACCGGTGTCCATTCCTCCCGTATTCTCCGCTGACGTACCTTACGGAATCCGCGGACGGTACCCGCACGGCACGCCAGCGGGCCGCTCAGTCGGCGGCGGGGGCGCGTGGCGGGCCGACCGTGGCGCTCCTTCCGGCGCGCTGCGAGGACGTTCGTACGATCAACTCCGTGGGCATCACCCGCTGTACCGGGCGGGCGGGGCCGCTGCCCTCGATGGCGTCGATGAGCAGCTGGGCGACGGCGTTGCCGATCCGCCCCGGCTTCAGCGACAGCGTGGTGATCGGCGGTGCGGTCGTGGCGTAGGACGCGGACTCGCTGCAGCAGACCAACATCAGGTCCTCGGGCACCCGCAGCCCGTAGCGGCGGGCGGCGGCCAGCAGGTCGGTGCCGCACGGGTCGAAGAGGCCGTAGACCGCGTCGGGTCTGTCGGGGCGGGCGAGCAGCCGGTCGGCGGCGACGGCGCCCGCGCAGGGGTCGTGGGCCGGGTACCGCTCGTAGACGGGCTCCTGGCCGACGCGTTCGCACCAGCGCAGGTAGGCGGTGGTGGAGACCCGGGTGTAGGTGTCGGTGCTGGTGCCGGTCAGCAGTCCGATGCGGCGGGCGCCGTTGTCGGCGAGGTGGTCGAGGAGGGACCGGACGGCGGCCTCGTGGTCGTTGTCCACCCAGGCCGAGACGGGCAGCGACGGGCTGGGGCGCCCGTCGGAGACGACCGGCAGCCCGGAGCGGACGAGTTCCCCGACGACCGGGTCCTGGTCGGAGGGGTCGACGACGATGGTGCCGTCGAGGGCCACGTTCGCCCACACGTCGGGCCCGTAAGGACCGGGTCCGGCGCCCGTGGCCGCGTTGCCTGCCGGCGTGGTGTGACCGCGTAGGGCGGGGGCGGGGAGGATGACCAGGGCGTAGCCGCGGGCGAGGGCGGCGGAGGTGGCGGCTCTCGCCATCTCGGCGAAATAGGCGAACTCGGTGAAAGTGAACGGTTCTTCGCCGTACGTCGTGACCGTCAGGCCGATGAGGCCGGACTTGCCGGTGCGCAGCGTCCGGGCGGCGGCCGAGGGGCGGTAGCCCAGTCGCTCGGCGACTTCCCGGACGTGGCTGCGCGTCGTGTCGGGGAGACGGCCCTTTCCGTTGAGGGCGTCGGAGACAGTCGTGATGGAGACACCGGCTGCGGCGGCGACATCCCGGATGCCGGCGCGCCCGTTCAGCCGTCCACCGCCGCGGGGCTGAGGACACCTCCCGACCGGTGGCTGGGGGACAGCGGCCGGGTTGCGGCCTGCCTGATGCTTCTCTGCTGCTGTCATGGCGAGCCGATCGTAGGCCTGCACGGTGCTGACGCGCGGGGGGCCGGAAAACCCGTCCGCGAGGCAGCCCCCGCGGGCCCGCTTCTCCAGCGCGGCCAGCGAAAGCGCAGCTCAACGGGGGGATGTGGCCGGGGTCTCCGCCGTGTCGCGCATGTGCGGCAGCAGTGTCGGCCAGGGTGCGGGCCGCCCGCACGTCACCGTCACGGGCGATGCGCGCCACAGCGCCCGCCACCCGCGCCCAGCGCGCGCGGGGGAGCGCGTACCCGCGCCGGGCGCGCGGAAAGAGCGGGAAAGGCGGCGCGAAGAGGGGCGGTAGAGGGACGAACGGTGACCGTCGGGGACACGGTGCCGGGAAGGGTGCCGAAGGTGGCGCTCGCCGGGGCGGTTGTGGGGAGCGGCGGGTGCCGGATCGGGACCGGGAGCGCGGGGCGCTCGCCGGAGGCGGCGCTCGGGGGTCTACGCCGCGCGGGTGAATCCTCTTAGGGTGAAGAGTATTGGCACGCGACGGAGGAGGAGCAGCGGTGAGTGAGCAGAAGGTGCCAGGCCCGCGGTTGCGCGGTGTGATCGAGGGGATTCCCAGCTACAAGCCGGGGCGGCCGGCCGCCCCGGGCGGCCCGGTGTCCTACAAGCTGTCCTCCAACGAGAACCCCTATCCGCCGCTGCCGGGGGTGCTGGAGTCGGTGACCGAGGCGGCAGGATCGCTCAACCGCTACCCCGACATGGGCTGCTCGGCGCTGTACGCACAGCTGTCGGAGCGGTTCGGTGTGCCCGCCGCCCATCTGGCGGCCGGCACGGGCTCGGTCGGTGTCGCGCAGCAGCTCCTCCAGGCCACGGCAGGCCCCGGCGACGAGGTGATCTACGCCTGGCGTTCCTTCGAGGCCTATCCGATCATCACGCAGATCTCCGGTGCCGCCTCGGTGCGGGTGCCGCTGACCGGGGGCGCCGAGAGGGAGGCGCACGACCTGGACGCGATGGCGGACGCGGTCACCGACCGCACCCGGCTCCTCTTCGTGTGCAACCCGAACAACCCCACGGGCGCCGCGCTCACCCGCGCGGAGCTGGAGCGTTTCCTGGACCGGGTGCCCGGCGACGTGCTGGTGGTGCTGGACGAGGCCTACCGCGAGTTCGTGCGGGACGAGGCGGTGGTCGACGGTCTGGAGCTCTACCGCGACCGGCCGAACGTGTGCGTGCTGCGCACCTTCTCCAAGGCGTACGGGTTGGCGGGGCTGCGGGTCGGTTTCGCCGTCGCGCACGAGCCGGTGGCGGCGGCCCTGCGGAAGACCGCGGTGCCCTTCGGTGTGAGCGAGCTCGCACAGGAGGCCGCCATCGCCTCGCTGCGCAGTGAGGACGCGCTGCTGGAGCGGGTCGAGGCGCTTGTGAAAGAGCGCACACGCGTGCTGGGCGAGCTGCGTTCCCAGGGCTGGACGGTGCCCGAGTCGCAGGCCAACTTCGTGTGGCTGCGGCTGGGCGAGCGGACCTCCGCGTTCGCGGCGCGGGCCGAGGAGGCGGGCGTCACGGTGCGTCCCTTCGTGGGCGAGGGGGTGCGCGTGACCATTGGCGAGACCGCGGCCAATGACATCTTTTTGCAGGTCGCAGCCGATTTTCTGAAGGGGCTTTAGCCCTCGCCGGCGGTGGGCGGAAGGTCTGCGGGGCGTGGGGAGGATCCCCACGCCCCGCGGCGTGTGTGCCCGGCCGCCCCGCGGTGGTGCCCCGCGCCCGGCAGGTGGCCCGTGGCGGTCGCGCACTGTTCGGTACCCCCCTGACATGTCCGAAATGGGGGTGCCGTACGGTGGTGCTTGTGAATGTGAACGCATTCACGAGCCCTAACCCGAACGGGTGCCGCGCCCGACCGGGTGCTGCCTGAAGGAGTGAGCGACGTGGACCTCGCGTTGGCGCCTGAGACACTGGCGCGCTGGCAGTTCGGCATCACGACCGTCTACCACTTCCTCTTCGTCCCCCTCACGATCTCGCTCGCCACCCTCACGGCGATCCTGCAGACGGCCTGGGTGCGGACGAACAAGGAGAAGTACCTCAAGGCCACCCGCTTCTGGGGCAAGCTCTTCCTGATCAACATCGCCATGGGCGTGGTCACCGGCATCGTGCAGGAGTTCCAGTTCGGCATGAACTGGTCCGCCTACTCGCGCTTCGTCGGTGACATCTTCGGCGCGCCACTCGCCTTCGAGGCGCTGATCGCCTTCTTCATGGAGTCGACGTTCATCGGCCTGTGGATCTTCGGCCGCGACAAGCTCCCGAAGAAGCTCCACCTGGCCACCATCTGGCTGGTCGCGTTCGGCACCGTCGCCTCGGCCTACTTCATCCTGGCCGCGAACTCCTGGATGCAGCACCCCGTCGGCTACCGGATCAACCACGAGAGCGGCCGCGCGGAGATGACCGATTTCTTCGGCATCCTCTTCCAGAACACCGCGCTGGCCCAGTTCTTCCACACCATGACCGCCGCGTTCCTGACCGGCGCCGCCTTCATGGTCGGCATATCCGCGTACCACCTGCTGCGCAAGAAGCACATACCCGTGATGCGCACCTCGCTGCGGCTCGGCCTGGTCACGCTCGTGGCCGCCGGGATGCTCACCGTCGTCAGCGGCGACCGGCTCGGCAAGATCATGTACGAGCAGCAGCCGATGAAGATGGCCTCGGCCGAGGCCCTGTGGGAGACCCAGGCGCCCGCGCCGTTCTCCGTCTTCTCCTACGGCGACGTCGACAAGGGGCACAACAAGGTCGCCATCGAGATACCCGGCGTCCTCTCCTTCCTCGCCCACGACAACTTCTACGAGGCCGTCCCCGGCATCAACGACACGAACGCGCAGCTGAAGGAGAAGTACCAGGACACGGTGGGCCTGGACGACTACCGGCCCAACATCCCCGTCGCCTACTGGTCGTTCCGCTGGATGATCGGCTTCGGGATGTCCTCCTTCGCGCTCGGCGCCGCCGGCCTCTACCTCACCCGCCGCAGGTTCTGGCTCAGCGAGAAGCTGCGCACCGGCGAGGACGAACGCCCGCGCCTGGCCCTCACCAAACACCGCGAGCTGCACCCCAAGCTGGGCACCTGGTACTGGCGGCTGTCCGTCCTCACTCTCGGCTTCCCGCTGATCGCCAACGCGTGGGGCTGGATCTTCACCGAGACCGGCCGCCAGCCCTGGGTCGTCTACGGCGTGCTGCCCACCGCCTCCGCCGTCTCCCCCAGCGTCTCCCAGGGCGAGGTGCTCACCTCGCTGCTCGTCTTCACCTCGCTCTACGCGATCCTCGCCGTCGTCGAGGTCAGGCTGCTGGCCAAGTACGTCAAGGCCGGGCCGCCCGAACTGACCGAGGCCGACCTCAACCCGCCCACCCGGATCGGCGGCGGCAGCGGCGGCACCGACGCCGATGCCGAGGCCGAAGACCGGCCGATGGCCTTCTCGTACTGACGCGTACTGACGCGTACCGAGCTCGCAACGAAAGACAGGGGCGCTGAGCCGTGCAACTGACCGACGTCTGGTTCGTCGTCATCGCGATCCTGTGGATCGGCTACTTCTTCCTGGAGGGCTTCGACTTCGGGGTCGGCATCCTCACCAGGCTGCTCGCCCGCGACCGGGCCGAGCGGCGCGTACTGATCAACACCATCGGGCCCGTCTGGGACGGGAACGAGGTCTGGCTGCTGAGCGCGGGCGGCGCCACCTTCGCCGCGTTCCCCGAGTGGTACGCCACCCTCTTCTCCGGCTTCTACCTGCCGTTCCTGCTGATCCTCGTCTGCCTGATCGTGCGCGGTGTCGCCTTCGAGTACCGCGCCAAGCGCCAGGAGGAGCGCTGGCAGCGCAACTGGGAACACGCGATCTTCCTCACCTCGCTGCTCACCGCGTTCCTGTGGGGCCTGGTGTTCGCGAACATCGTCCGCGGCGTGAAGATCGACTCCCACCTGGAGTACGTCGGGAACCTGACGGACCTGTTCTCCCCGTACGCGCTGCTCGGCGGCCTCGTCACCCTGGCGCTGTTCACCTTCCACGGCGCCGTCTTCACCGCGCTCAAGACCCTCGGCGACATCCGCGCCCGGGCCCGGCGCCTGGCCACCGGGCTCGGCATCGCCACCGCCGTGCTCGCGGCCGGATTCCTGCTGTGGACGCAGGCGGACAGCGGCGGCACCGCCTCCCTGGTCGCCCTCGTCGTCGCCGTGGTGGCCCTGGTGGCCGCCCTCGCCGCCAACCTCGCCGGGCGCGAGGGCTGGTCGTTCACCTTCTCGGGGCTGACCGTGGTCGCCGCGGTCGCGATGCTCTTCTTCTCCCTCTTCCCCGACGTCATGCCCTCGACGCTGCACGCCGACTGGAGCCTGACCGTCGACAACGCGTCCTCCACCCCCTACACGCTCAAGATCATGACCTGGTGCGCGGCCTTCGCCACCCCGATCGTCCTCCTCTACCAGGGCTGGACCTACTGGGTCTTCCGCAAGCGCATCGGCACCCACCACCTCGCCCCCTCCGGCGGACACTGAGGAAGGAAGGAACAGCCGATGAAGCCCGTCGACCCGCGGCTGCTGCGGTACGCGCGCGCCACGCGGCTCTTCCTCCTCGCCTCCGTCACGCTCGGAGGGGCCGGGGCCGCACTCGTCGTCGCGCAGGCCGTGCTCCTCGCCGACATCGTCGTCGACGCCTTCCGGCGCGAGGAGTTCGCCCGCGAGGCGCTGCTGCTGCTCGCCGCCGTCACCCTCGCCCGGGGCCTCGTCTCCTGGCTGACGGAGCTGGCCGCGCACCGCTGCGGCGCCGCGGTCAAATCCCAGCTGCGCGTCCGACTGCTCCAGCGGGCCACCGCGCTGGGCCCCGGCTACCTGACAGGGCAGCGCACCGGCGAGCTGACCACGCTGGCCACCCGCGGCATCGACGCGCTCGACGACTACTTCGCCCGCTACCTGCCGCAACTGGGCCTCGCCGTCGTCGTCCCCGTCGCCGTCCTGGCCCGCATCGTGACCGCCGACTGGATATCGGCCGCCATCATCGTCGCCACCCTGCCGCTCATCCCGCTGTTCATGGCCCTCATCGGCTGGGCCACCCAGGCGCGCATGGACCGCCAGTGGAAACTGCTCGCCCGCCTGTCGGGACACTTCCTCGACGTCGTGGCCGGACTGCCCACCCTCAAGGTGTTCGGGCGCGCCAAGGCGCAGGCCGACAACATCCGCGCCATCACCGGCGACTACCGCCGCGCCACCCTGCGCACCCTGCGGCTCGCCTTCCTCTCCTCCTTCGCGCTGGAACTCCTGGCGACGCTTTCGGTCGCCATCGTCGCCGTCAGCATCGGCACCCGGCTCGTGCACGGCGGCCTCGACCTGCACACCGGCCTGATGGTGCTCATTCTGGCGCCCGAGGCGTACCTGCCGCTGCGCCAGGTCGGCACCCACTACCACGCCGCCGCCGAGGGCCTGGCCGCCGCCGAGTCCGTCTTCGACGTACTGGAGAGCCCACTGCCGGCCAGTGGGACCCGGCGGGTCGACGCGCGCGGCGCCTCCCTCGTCCTGGACGGTGTCGCCGTCCGCCACCCCGGGCGCGCCGGGTACGCGCTGCCGCCCACCGACCTGACCGTGCGCCCCGGCGAGACCGTCGCACTGACCGGACCCTCCGGCGGTGGCAAGACCACGCTGCTGTCCGTCCTCCTCGGCTTCACCCCACCGGGTGAAGGCCGCGTGACCGTCGGCGGCGTCCCGCTGGCCTCCCTCGACCTGGACGCCTGGCGGCGGCAGATCGCCTGGGTGCCCCAGCACCCCTACCTGTTCGCGGGCACCGTGGCGGACAACGTCCGCTTGGCCAGGCCCGAAGCGGACGCCGCCGCGGTGGCCTCGGCCCTCGCCGACGCGGGCGCGCCGGATCTCGATCCGGCACGCGTACTGGGCGAGGCCGGGGCCGGGCTCTCGGCGGGCCAGGGCCGCCGCGTCGCCCTCGCCCGTGCGTTCCTCGCCGACCGGCCCGTCGTCCTGCTGGACGAGCCGACCGCCGCGCTCGACTCCGCGACGGAGGCCGCGGTCCTGGCGGCGGTACGCCGCCTCACCGAGACCCGCACGGTCCTCCTCGTCACCCACCGCCCCGCCCTCCTGACCACAGCCGACCGCGTCCTCCACCTCTCCCCCGCCCCCGCGGGTCCCTCCCCCGCCCCGGGCCAGGCCGCCACCGCAGCCCCGGGGCAGGCCGCCACCGGGGGCGGCAGTGGGGGCGTCCACGGGCGGAGGTTGGGGGAGGGCCAAGGCGACCCGCACCCGCACACCGGCGGCCACCGGGCGGACTGCGTGGGCGCCCCCCAAGCGCCGCAGGCGACAGGCGGCGCGGCCACACGAAACCCCCTGGCTCGCGTACGCGAAACCGCCCGCGGGCTGGGCGGCAAGTTCACCCTGGCGCTCGCCTTGGGCGCGCTCGCGCTCGCCAGCGCGGTCGGCCTCATGGCGACCTCCGGCTGGCTGATCTCGCGGGCGGCCCAGCAGCCGCCGATCCTGTACCTGATGGTGGCGGTCACGGCGACGCGCGCGTTCGGCATCGGAAGGGCCGTCTTCCGCTACGCGGAGCGCCTGGTCTCGCACGACGCCGCGCTCCGCGTCCTCGCGGCACTCCGCGTGAGCGTCTACCGGCGGCTGGAGCGCCTGGCCCCCGCGGGCCTGCGCCACCGCCGCCGCGGTGACCTGCTCACCCGCCTGGTCGCGGACGTGGACGCGGTGCAGGACTACTTCCTGCGCTGGCTGCTGCCCGCGACCGTCGCCGGGGTGGTCGGCCTCGCGGCGGTGGCCTTCACCGCGTGGCTCCTGCCGGCCGCGGGGGTGGCCCTGGCCGTCGGCCTGGCGGTGGCGGGCGTCGCCGTGCCGGCGCTGACCGCGGTGCGCTCCCGCCGTACGGAGAGCCGTCTCGCTCCGGCGCGGGCTGATCTGGCGACGCGCACGGTCGACCTGTTGAGCGGTACGGCCTCCGGTGAGCTTCCGGTCTCGGGCGCCCTGGCGGCCCGGCACCGCGAGGTGGCGGACGCGGACGCGGCCCTGACGCGGATCGCCGCGCGCTCGGCGTCCCGTACGGCGCTGGCGGCGGGGCTGAGCACGCTCGCGGCGGGGTGGACCGTGACGGCGGCGGCGTGGGCGGGCGCGCACGCGACCACGGGCGGCGCGTTGGACGGTCTGCTCCTGGCGACGGTGGTCCTCACGCCGCTGGCCGCGTTCGAGGTGGTCACGCCGCTGCCGCAGGCGGTGCAGTTCCGGCAGCGGGTGCGGCGTTCGGCGCAGCGGGTGCAGGAGGTGCTGGACGCGCCGGCGCCGGTGGCGGAACCCGAGCGGCCCGCCGCGCTGCCCGAAGTGCCGTTCCCGGTGCGCGTGCAGGGCCTGACCGTCCGCTACCCGGACGCGCCGGGCGGGGCGCCTCCCGCGCTCGTCGACGTGGGGCTGGAGTTGCCGCGCGGGCGCCGCGTCGCGGTCGTGGGCGTCTCGGGTTCGGGCAAGACGACGCTGGCCAACGCGCTGCTGCGGTTCGTGGATCCGGAGGCGGGCTCGTACACCTTCGGGTCAGCGGCGGTGTCGGCGTACGACGCGGAGACGGACGCCGTACGCCGCCGGGTCGGGCTGTGTGCCCAGGACGCCCACGTCTTCGACAGCTCGTTGCGCGAGAACCTGCTGCTGGCCCTGGACCGAGCGGTGGCCGAGGACGTGTCGGCGGCGGACGGGGCCCTGCACGCGGCCCTGGCCGCCGCCCGGCTCGACGACTGGGTGGCGACGCTGCCCGACGGCCTTGACACCCTCGTCGGCGAGATGGGCGCGAAGCTCTCCGGCGGCCAGCGGCAACGCCTGGCTCTGGCGCGCGCGCTGCTGGCCGACTTCCCCGTCCTCGTCCTGGACGAGCCCGCCGAACACCTCGACCTGCCGACGGCCGACGCGCTGACGGCGGACCTGCTGGCGGCCACGGAGGGCCGCACGACGGTGCTGATCACCCACCGCCTCCAGGGGCTCGACCGGGTGGACGAGATCGTCGTCCTCGACCACGGCCGCGTCGTCGAGCGCGGCTCCTACGACGGGCTGGCCCGGGCGGAAGGACCGTTCGCGGCCATGCTGCGGCGCGAGCGGGAGGCGACGGGCGCCGCCCCCGTGGCGACGGGCTGACACCTCCCGGTTCGCCACCGGGAGGGCGGGCCGGCCGAACCCGGGATCCGCGCTCTGGGGCATCGGGTTTCGTTCTGCAACGTATGTAACAGGCGTGTAAGACGGGCGGTCGGCCGTGAACATTTTCCGGCGCGGGCGGATCCAAGTGATCAGTAACGCTCACTCGTGCCGCGCGGCGGCACCGACTGCGAAGGAAGAAACGATGCGCGCCAAGAAGCTCACTCTCGCCGCCCTGGCCCTCGCCGCGGGTCTGTCGCTGACCGCCTGCCAGCAGGGCGAGGACTCCAACGCGAGCGCGAACGTGGCCGACTCCTCCTCGTCCTCGTCCGGCACCTCCGGTGGCAGCGGTGGCGGCAACGGCGGGAACAGCGGTGGCGGCAACGGCGGCACCTCCGGCGGAAGCGCCGCGTCCGCCGACGACGCCCCGGGCAGCGGCGGCGGGAAGATCACCACCGGCACCTGCAAGACGGCGAACCTGGACTTCCGCTCCTCGCACGGCATGGGCGAGGGCGACATCGTCGTCACGATGAAGAACACCGGCGGCGACGCCTGCACGCTCAAGGGCTTCCCCGGTGTGGACCTCAAGTCCGAGGAAGCGGGCAGGCCGCTGAGCGCCAAGCGCAGCGACGTCGAGGCCCCGGTCGTCAATCTCCAGTCCGGCGACGAGACCCGCTTCACCCTGCACTACCCGCCGAACACCACGGGCGGCAGCGGCGTGGACGTGAACACCATGGTCGTCACTCCGCCCAACGAGACGCACTCCACGAGCCTGCCGGTCCGCATCAACCTCCCGGTGGAGGAGAGCGCCGACCAGAAGGTCACGGTCGACCCCGTCGGCAC
The DNA here is from genome assembly GCF_003323715.1 of Streptomyces diacarni. GTDB lineage: Bacteria > Actinomycetota > Actinomycetes > Streptomycetales > Streptomycetaceae > Streptomyces > Streptomyces diacarni. The sequence goes on along the minus strand of NZ_QOIN01000073.1, from coordinate 96,351 downwards.
CGGCAAGCAGTAAGACCGTGCCGGCCGTGACGACCGTGCCGACGCGGCGCAGCGGGCCCGCTACCGGTGCCTCAGAGCAGGCCTTCGATCACCTTGGCGACGCCGTCGTCCTCGTTGGAGGCGGTGGTGTGGGTGGTGCACATCAGGACGTCGGGGTGGGCGTTGGCCATCGCGTAGGAGGTACCGGCCCAGCTGAGCATGGCCAGGTCGTTGGGCATGTCGCCGAAGGCGACGACCTGCTCGGGCGCGATGCCGCGTTCCTGGCAGGCGAGGGCGAGGGTGCTGGCCTTGCTCACGCCGTGCCCGGAGATCTCCAGCAGGGCGCTGGGGCTGGAGCGGGTGAACTCGGCGTGGGCGCCGGCGGCCTTGCGGCCGAGCGCGAGGAACTCGTCGGGGTCCATCGTGGGGTGGTGGGCGAGCAACTTGACGACGGGCTCGGCGAAGTGGCCCTCGTCGCTGTCGGTGAGCAGTTCCTCGACGGGCGCGTAGGAGGCGCCGGGGTCTCCGGGGAAGTGGGGGTAGTGCGGCTCGTAGTGGATGCCCTCGGTGCGTTCGACGGCGAAGCTGAGACCGGGGGTGGCGGTGCGCAGGGCCTCGACGACGGCGACGGCGTCGGTGCGGGTCAGTTCCCGTACGCGGACGACGCGGCGGCCCGCGTGCAGGTCGACGACGGCGGCGCCGTTGGCGCAGATGGCGAGCCCGTGGCCGTGGACGTGGTCGCTGACGACGCCCATCCAGCGGGCGGGGCGCCCGGTGACGAAGAACACCTCGATCCCGGCGGCCTCGGCGGCGGCGAGTGCCGCGACGGTGCGGTCCGAGACGGTCTTGTCGTTCCGCAGCAGGGTGCCGTCCAGGTCGGTGGCGATCAGGCGCGGGGCGGGGCGCGCCCCCTCGGACGGGGTGCGCGGGCTTGTCGGGGCGGGGTGTTCAGGCGGATGAGTCACAGGCACCATCTTCGCGCATATGCCTGAACATGCGTGCGAAGCGACGCCCACATGAGAGCACACCGAGCGTGCGGGGAAGCACACCAGGCGCACGAGGGGGCGCGTGGCGGAGCACCGGAGCACAATCGAAGAGAGGGCCCTCACACGCCGGGAGTGCAGCGCTGTGCTTCCGGCCCGGCTCCGAGGGGCCCCGCGCTTCGGGAAGGAGCGGTCGTCATGGCCCGCCACTCGCGCTATGTCGCCGACCGTGGCCTGACCACCCGGATGGTCACCACGATGTTCTTCATCGGCCTGCTCTACGTCGTCCTCGTCGGCGTGCTGGTGGTCGCGCTGGGGAACGCCTGGCCCCTCGTGCTGGTGATCGCGGGGGCGCTCTTCATCGCCCAGTTCTGGTTCAGCGACAAGATCGCCGCGTTCAGCATGGGGGCCCGCGAGGTCACCCCGCAGCAGGCCCCCGCGCTGCACGGTGCCGTCGACCGGCTGTGCGCGCTGGCCGACATGCCCAAACCGCGGGTGGCCATCGCCGACAGTGACGTCCCCAACGCGTTCGCCACAGGGCGCAACCAGCGCAACGCGATGGTGTGCGCGACCACGGGGCTGATGCGCCGGCTGGAGCCGGAAGAGCTGGAAGGGGTCCTGTCGCACGAGCTGTCGCACGTCGCGCACCGTGACGTCGCCGTCATGACGATCGCCTCGTTCCTCGGGGTGCTGGCCGGGATCATGACCCGGGTGGCCCTGTGGAGCAACCTCGGCCGCAGCGCCGGCAACAACAACAATCCGGCGGGCCTGCTCCTGCTGGTCGTTCCGCTGGTCAGCGCGCTCGTCTACATCGTCAGCTTCCTGCTGACCCGGCTGCTGTCCCGCTACCGCGAGCTGTCGGCCGACCGCGCCGGCGCCCTGCTCACCGGGCGCCCCTCGACGCTGGCCTCGGCCCTCACCAAGATCAGCGGCGACATGGCCCGCATCCCCACCCGCGACCTGCGCAGGGCCGAGCCGTACAACGCCTTCTTCTTCGTGCCCGCCTTCTCCGGCGAGAGCCTCGCGACGCTGTTCTCCTCGCACCCGTCGCTGGACAAGCGGCTGGAACAGCTCCGCGGCCTCTCCGCCCAGCTGGGACGGTGACGCCGTGGGCCTCCTCGACGCGCTCCTGGGCCGCAGCAAGCCCAAGCGGCCGGACCTCGACCAGCTCTTCGCGCTCCCCTCCGCCGCGCTGACCCTCAAGGCGGCGACCGGGTTCGCGCCGACGGGCGTCGGCGCGGTGTGTTTCGCCAGCGTGGAGGGCGCCGCGTTCACGCGCTTGCAGAGCGACGTACGGCAACTGCTGGACGCCGACACCGGGCGCGGCGGCATCCCCGTCGAGTTCACCCGGGACTCCTACGGCTACACCTGGCTCACGGCGCGCCACCCGGCCGACGACCTCGCGGCCCTCGTCAACGACCTGCACGCGGTGAACACGCTGCTGGCCGAGGGCGGATTCGGCCCGCAACTGCTGTGTTCGACCGTCGGCTTCCGGGAAGAGGGCGATCAGGCAGCGGCCCCGCCCCGCTCCCTCGCCCTGATCTACCTCTACAAGCGCGGCACCTTCTACCCGTTCGTCCCGGTCCCCGGTGGCGCGGAGAAGCGGGACAACGCGCTGGAACTCCAGGTGAGCGGGCTGCTCGGCGACGACCTGCCGGTCGAGGAGGACCTGGGCCGCTGGTTCCCCGTGTGGGGCGCGCCGGGTCTGTGACCGGGCCGGGGCTGTGACCGGGCCGCTGTGCAGGACGTACCGGGGACTGTGACAGGGCCCGGTGTGACGGCCGCAGGTCCGCCGAAGAATGTGACAGGTGGGGCGGCTGTGACGCCGTTGGCGACACCTGCTCGCACTCTCGTGACATGCCTCTGGCAATATCTTGGCCCTGATGAGCTCCGGTCGCCGGGCCGCTGTGTCCCGTCTTTGACGTGCGCGTGGCAACCGCTCATCCGGTAGGTCCGACGGGATCCAACGGGGATTCACGGGGATTCACGGGGAAAGTGAGGAAGTCATGCGTACGTGGACTCGCGCCGTGCCGGTCACAGCAGGCGCGCTGGTGTTCGCCCTGGCACTGACCGGGTGTGACGGCGGAGGCAAGAAGGGCCACAAGTCCGGCTCCGACTCGGACCACTCGTCGTCCTCGTCGTCCTCCTCCGGCGGTTCCGGCTCCTCCAAGGAGAAGACCTCCTACCGGCTCGGCCAGACCAGCCCGGCCCAGAAGAGCGACGACGACGAGACCAAGGGCGCCACGTTCACGATCACGCCGACGAAGGTGCAGACCGGCACCAAGGCCGACATGGCCAACTCCGGCCTGAAGAAGGACGAGAAGGACGAGCCCAAGGTCCCCGTCTACGTGTGGTCGACGCTCAACCACAAGAGCGGCAAGCCCATGGAGCTCGGCGACATGGACGACGACCTGGTCGTGCGGACCGACCAGGGCCAGCGCACCCGCGCCCTCATCGTCATCATGGGCGAGGCCAAGTGGCCCAACTGCCCGGCCATCGACCGCGACAAGAAGCTCAGCCCGGGCCAGTCGGAGAAGATCTGCACCGCCTTCCTCGTCCCCGAGGGCCAGAAGGCGGAGGCCGTCGAGATCAACCGCGGCTACAGCAAGAAGCCGCTGGAGTGGCGCGCCACCAGCTGACACGGCTCAACTTCCGAGGGGCCCCACCCCGCGTGGGGCCCCTCAGCCATGCGGAGGGCCGCCGTCCGCCGCCGCCCCCTCGGGCCCCGCGAAGCGGACGTCCGCGGCGAACGGGACGATCTCGATCTCGTCCCCCAGCGCCCACTCGGCCGCCCGCGCCGCCATCGCCGCCGGGACGACCTCGCTGATGTCCGGCGCCGCCGGCACGTCGTACGTGCCGTGCGCATCGTGCGGCAGCACGACACGGTGGCCCAGCCGCAGCGCGGTGCGCGCGGTGGCGCTCACACACATCTCGGACAGCACCCCGCACACGGCGAGCGAGCGCGCCCGCTGCTCGTGCAAGTGGGCGCGCAGGCCGGTCCCCTCGAACCCGTCGTCCGCCTCCTTGCGGACCACGCGCTCACCGGGCCCGGGCCGCACGAACAGCGCCCAGCCGGCCGTTCCCGGCTCGTCGGGGCCGCCCGTCTCACCATCGTTCTGCAGGTGCACGACGGGCGCGCCCGCCGCGCGGGCGGCGGCCAGCAGCCGCCGCGTGGCGGACAGGACGCGAGCCGCGTCCGGCACGGCGTCGGCGCCCGTCACGAACGCCGTCTGCATGTCGACGATGAGCAGCGCGTCGACGGGGGCGGCCCCCGTCCCCGTCCCTCTCGACTCCTCCGACTCATCCCTCATGCAGTCGATTGTGTCCCGGCCGCGCGGTCCTACGATGACTCCCATGTCCCCCATGGCGAAGACCGCGACGCTCTACCACAACACCCGCTGCGGGACCTCCCGCACGGTCCTGGCCCTGCTGGAGGAAGCCGGGTACGAACCCGAGATCGTCGAGTACCTCAAGACCCCGCCCGACGCGGGGACGCTGCGCACGCTGATCACCGACGCGGGGGTCACCGCGCGGGACGCGGTCCGTACGAAGGAGCCCGAGTACAAGGAGCTGGGCCTCGACCGGCCCGACGTGACCGACGATGAACTGATCGCCGCGATGGTCGCGCACCCGGCGCTCATCCAACGGCCCTTCGTCGTCACGGAGAAGGGCACCCGCCTGGCGCGCCCGGCGGACGTCGCCTCCGAGGTCCTGTGACCCCTTCACAGCGGGTGGTTGTGAAGGGGCCCACGGGCGGGGCGCCTACAGCACCCCGTCGAGAAGGACCCTCCACGCCTCCGGCGTGACGGTGAGGGTGGGACCGGTGTCCCCTGCTTTGGAGTCGCGTACGTGGACGCTGTGCGGGCAGGTGGCGACCTCCACGCACTGGCCACCCTCGCCACCACTGTGTGTTGACTTGCGCCAGGTGAGGGCGACTTCGAGGCACTGACCGCCCCCGCCGCCGCTGTAGCTCGACTTGAACCAGGTGAGAGGGGGCACGTAGGGCCTCCTTATCGGTGGCTGGCGAGGAAGGCTTGCCATGCATCCGGCGTGACGGTGAGGGCGGGGCCGGTGGTCCCTGCCTTGGAGTCGCGTATGTGGACGGTATGGGGGCAGGTGGCGACCTCGACGCATTGGCCGCCTCCACCGTCGCTGTGTGTGGACTTGTGCCAGGTGAGGGCGACTTCGAGGCACTGACCGCCCGAACCGCTGCTGTGGCTCGACTTGAACCAGGTGAGAGGGCTGCTCACAGTTCCTCCAGACGGCGTTTGATGAAGCATGCGGAGTCCGCAGGCCGCAGAGCGTTCACCTGGATCATGTCAAAACGCTGCCGCAAGGCGCTGACCGTTTCCTTGTCCGACAGCAGAGTGCCCTGTTCCTGGACCTCGACATACCCCAGCGTGCGCCGCTCGGGAGTCTCCAACAGCGTCAAAGGGCCAATCGCCCCGACTGGTTCCTCGCAGTCGAATGGGAGCACGAGAATATGGATGTGCTTGAGCTGACCCAGCTCCAGTAGCCACCCGAGCTGGGCCTGCATGATCGCTCTGCTGCCTGTGCGGCGGCGCACGACGGCTTCGTCCAGGATGAAGACGAGAGTCGGCGTCGGAACACGGGTGAGCAGCTTCTGGCGGTCAAGCCGCTCAGCGAGCAGCTGCGTCGCTTTGCCCTCGCCGTGGTGAGGTACGCGCGTCTCGAATAGCGCCCGCGCGTACGCCTCGGTTTGGAGAAGCCCGTTGACGACGTTCGTGTCGTAGATGCTGAGGCTGAGGGCTTCGGCTTCCAAGCGGAAGAGCTGGTCGAACTTGCGTGGGTACTGCTCCTTCTCCAGGTCCTCGCCCACGCAGGCGAAGATCTGGTGGGCGTTGAGGGCCGCGTCGAGGGCGCAGGCGCTGCGTTGGTCCGGGATGCGTTCGCCGCGTTCGAAGGCGCCGATGGTGGAGGCGGAGAAGCCGGCTCTCTTGCCGACGCTTTCCCGGGAGATCTGCCGGTACTCCCGCAGCTTGCGCAGCTGCTTTCCGAAGCCGGCGACAAGCGGGGACGGTTCGACCGGAGAGAGGTCGGATTCGGACATGTGCGGTCCCGGGGGGCGAGGCGAGGGATGAACGCTTGGTTACGTGACAGATTGGCAGGTTCGTTCCGTTCGTGTCGGGGAAACCTCACAACTGCTCTCTGTGAGTGGGTGACTACTTCCCGTGTGGCTCGGGAGGGGTCACCGTATGGGCATGGATGCACAGTCGAGTCCTGAGAGTGCGCTGGCCATCGGGCGCAAGGCGGCCGATGAGCTGGCGGAGGCGCTGGCGATGGCAGGGTGCAAGTTGCCCTCCCTCAGCGGTGGGTTCCCCGTCATGGGGAGGGCGCATGTGGAGCTGGGAGGGGCGTCGGCCGACGCGGTCTTCGCTCTGGCGCGCTGGATCAGGGAGCGGGCGTGAGCGACGAGACGGCTCCCCTGCGGGAGACGCACCGGATGACGCTCCGCGTCTACCGGGTGGCGGCGGACACCGGGCGGCGTACGCCCGTTCGGTCGGTCACTGTGCTGGAGAAGGGGCCGTGGCTCGGCCCGCCGGGCGGGTTCAGCCCGGGCGCCTACCCGCCGTGCGAGTGCCCTGAGCACCGGCGGGAGTAGCCGGGGCGGGGGTGCGCCCGGGGACCGAGGCGCCGCCGCCCCGCGATCCACGTCAGGCCCGTCCGGCCCTGTGGACCCGCGCGGGACCCGTGGAGATGCCTGCGAGCCCGCGCACCGCGCACGTCGCGCACGTCGCGCACGTCGCGCACGTCGGCCGTCGCGCACGGCGACATCGCGCATGCCGGTCAGTCGGTTCCGGGCTCGTCCGGGTGTGCCGCGGCTTTGTCCGGCACGAAGACGAGGCTGAGGAGGTGGCGGGCGCGGCCGTCGCCCGGGGTGGTGTGCGTGCGGCGGGCGACGGCCGCTTCGATCTCGTCGACGAGCGAGGCGAACTCCTCGTCCGTCACCCACACGGCGCCCTGCCGGTAGAGGACGTTCTCCTGTGCGGGTTCGGCGTCCTCGCGGGAGAGGTATCGCTCGAAGTCGCCCATGACGGCCGCGGAGAAGACGGTGAAGGCCCGCCGGTGGTCTTCCGTGCCCATGGCGTCGCGGGTGTCGGAGTCGACGAGGGCTTGCTCCTGGCGGACCCGGTAGCTGCGCTCGACGGTGCCGCGAACGGGCCGTTCGCTGACCACCTCGATGACGCCGGCCTGCGCGAGGGCCGCGACGTGCCGGTACATGGTGGCCGACGCCACGTCGGGCAGCCGGTCGCGCAGTTGCGCTGTGGTCAGTTCGTCGGCGCCGAGCAGGGTCTGCAGGATGCGCATCCGCACGGGGTGGATGAGCTCGTTCGCATTTGCCATGACCCCATGCTCTCATGTTTGATAACGTTCTCGTAGTTGAGAACGGAAACGAGGAGAGGCGGAGCCATGCCCGACACCGCGATGACGGTCACCGCGCACGACGGGACCGACCTGGCGGGATCGCTGACCCTGCCGTCGGGACCCGGCCCGCACCCCGCCGTCCTGCTGCTGCACGGTTCGGGGCCCCTCGACCGCGAGGGCAACTCGAAGAAGCTGAAGACGAACCTCGGCCGGCCGGTGGCCGAAGCGCTCGCGGCGGCGGGCGTCGCCACACTGCGCTACGACCGGCGCGGCACCGGCGCCACCCCCGGCGACTGGCGCGCCTGGGGCTTCACCGACAACTGCGACGACGCGATCGCCGCCGTGCGCGCCCTGGCGGCCCATCCCGCGGTCCGCTCGGACGCGGTCGCCGTCATCGGCCACAGCGAGGGGGCGCTGCACGCGATGGCCCTCGCCGCGCGCCGGGAGGTGCGCGCCGCGGTGCTCCTCGCCGGATACGCCCGTACCGGGGAGGACGCCGTGCGCTGGCAGGCCCGCTCGCTCATGCGGGGCATGCCCGCGCCCGTGCGCCTGCTCCGGCGCCCGCTGGGGGCACTGGGCAAGCGTGCCCTGGCCCGGATACGCCGGACGCGGACGGACGTGGCGCGGATCGCCGGAATGCCGGTCAACGCCCGCTGGATGCGCGAGAACCTCGCCCACGACACCCGGGAGGACCTCGCCGCCATCCAGGTCCCCGTGCTGGCCGTCACCGGCGCCAAGGACATCCAGGTCGACCCCGGTGACCTGGAGGAGATGCGCCGCGTCGTCCCCGGCGGCGCCGCCGAGACCCACCGGGTGCCCGACCTCACCCACCTCCTGCGCCGGGACCCGGGCCGCCACACCATCCGTTCCTACGGCCGCCTGTTGAACCACCCGGTCGACCCCGACCTCCTCACCCTCGTCACCTCCTGGCTCGCCCCCCGACTGGACGCGACGGTGCCCGAGCCGCCGACCGGGGCGCGCGCGGACCGGTCCTGAGACCGCGGACCGGCCCTGAGGGCGGTACGCCCCGAGGACTCCCCGAGGAGTCTCCGCGGGCGGCGCGCCCGGCACCGCACTGGAACAGCTCGTCACGCTCACACTCACAGAGAAGGACATGTCATGGCTGTGTCAGCCCCGAAGTCACCGACGTCGACCCCGCTGGCCGGGGCCCCCACCGGCACGCACCGGAGCGACCTGGGCCTCTTCATGGGGCTGGCCTTCGGCATCAGCTGGGCGTCGTGGGGCGCGGCGATGGGGCTCGGCGGATCGGCGATGACCCCGCCCACCGCGCTGCCCTACCTCTTCGGTGCCTTCGGACCGCTGCTCGCCGCCCTGGTGGTCCGCGTACGCCGCCGCCGGCGCGGCGAGCCCGTCCCCGAGCACGCGGTGCGCTTCCGGAGCAGGGCACTGGCCCGGCTGCCGCTGTTCCTCGTCGCCACCTCGGCGACGGTGCTGGGCGCCGCCCTGCTGGCGCAGGCGGCGGGCGGGCCGGCGCTGAGCCTGGACGGCGCCCGGGACGTGATGGCGGACGCGGGCGGTCCCGCCGCGTTCCTCGTCAGCATGATCGTCTCGGGCCCGCTCTCGGAGGAGCCGGGCTGGCGGGGCACCGCCTACCCGAGGATGCGCGCGTCGATGGGCCGTCTCCAGGTGGGCCTCCTGCTCGGCGTCATCTGGTCGGTGTGGCACCTGCCGCTGTTCTTCATCGACGGCACCGTCCAGAACGAGCTCGGACTCGCCACCCCGAGCGGCGTGCTCTTCGCCGTCAGCGTCATCCCCATGGCCATGCTGACCGCCTACGCGTACGAGCGGGCCGGCGTCGTCGCCTCGATGGTCACCCACTTCGCCGCGAACACGACGATGATCCTGCTCGACGTCCACACGCCCGTCACGCTCGCCCTGGTCGTCGGCCTCATGGGTCTCGTGGCCGCGTTCCTGCTGACCGTCAGCCGCTCGACGCCCGCGCCGGCCGCCTCTGCTGCCCCAGCCTCCGCCTCCGCCTCCGTCCCCGTCCCCGCTTCCGCCCCCGCGTACGCGGAGCCGGGTGCCCCCGCCCCGCGCTGATCCCTTTCCGGCACCCACGCCGCGAGCCCGGCGCACCGGTCCCCTCGGACACCGGCGCGCCGGGCTCCTCTTCGTCGTCGACGCCGCCCCTGCCGGCGAGTCCGCGGACCGCCTGAAGGGCGACGGCGTCCACCAGGCCCTGCGCGGCAGCGCCCGCCTGCGCAACCCCCCGCCGTTGCCGGGTGACGGAGCACCAAGCAGGTCGTGCTCTCTGTCAGGGAGCGCTGACGGGCGGCCTTTCAGTCCCCGATGCCGGAGCCGCCCGGCGCGTCGTGATCTCGCGCGTGCAGTACAGCGCGATGGCCGCCACGCCCACGGCAGGGGGGACCCAGTGCGGCGCGACGAACCAGACGTAATGGAACCAGAACCCACCCGAAGCCATCAGCGCGAACGTGCCGACGACCGCGACGGCGTTGACACCGACGAGGGCGTAGCCAATTCCGCGCGTCCGGCGTTCCGTCCGCGGAGTGAGGGCCGCGGCCATCGCCAGAAGACCCCCCAACATGAGCGCGGAGCCACCACCGGCGGGCAGCCAGTAGCCCCATTCGATCCCGCCCGACGAAGAAGCCTCGTCGGTGACGGCGGCCGCGACCACCAGGGCGTAGAGGCAGAAGAGGAACGTCGGGGGGAGGAACCGGAGCGGCAGGGCCAGACGTGCCTGCCAACGGGACCGTGCCTGCACGGCGAACCATACGATCAGCCCGCCGGTGGCGACGGTGACCGCTCCGGCGCCGCCGGCTACGTCGCGGCCGTCGGAGTCTCCGTCGAGGTTGGCCGCCGTCACCGTGGCGGCCACCAGCGCGATGAAAAACCAGACCGCAACCGCGATCCAGGACCGCGCCACCGCCGGCGTGCCGGGAGAGGAGCCGGCCGCAGGCGGCGACGGCGCGGCTTCCGGCAGCCGCGCAGTGGCCGCCGGCACGTGCTCGGGTGCGTCCGCGAGCCCGCGCAGGGCCTGGGCGGCGTCGGCGGCGCTCGCGTACCGCTCGGCCGGATCCTTGCGCAACAGCCTGAGCAGGAGAGCGTCCCACGCCTGTGGCACACCCGCGGCCACGGAACTGGGCGCGGGCGGCTGCCGGCTCAGATGCGCCGTGAGGTAGCTGACGCTGTCCGGCGCCTGGAACGGCAGTCTGCCGGTGACCAGTTCGAAGAGCAGGCAGCCCAGCGCGTACAGATCGCTGCGCGGTTCCGGGTGGCCCCGCGCCTGCTCCGGCGCCATGTACGGGGGCGTGCCCACGATGAACCCGGTCCGGGTGAGCCGGTCCCCGGCCGCGTAGGGATCGGCGGCGCGTGCGACACCGAAGTCGAGCACCTTCGCCCTTCCGGCAGGCGTGATCAGGATGTTGGACGGTTTGATGTCCCGGTGCATGATGCCGTGCGCGTGCGCGTCACCCAGCGCCTCACAGATCTGAGCACCCCACCGTGCCGCCTCGGCAAGATCGACGGAGCCGTCGCGGAGCTTGGCATCGAGCCCTTCGCCGCGCACCAACTCCATGACCAGGAAGGGCACGGTGCCTTCCTGGGTGTCGCTCTGCCCGAGATCGTGGACGGTCACGACGTACGGATGCTGCAACCTGGCCGTGATCCGCGCTTCGCGCAGAAACCGGGCGCGAGCCTCGTCCCCGCGACTTCCGCCGCCGGCGAGGAGGGAGATCACCTTGACGGCCACCTGCCGGTCCAGCGTCTCGTCCCGCGCCTCCCAGACCTCGCCCATGCCGCCCTCGCCGATACGCCGGACCAACCGGTACCGGCCTCCCAGAAGCTGGCCCTCCACTGCGCCCTCCCCGGCATCCGCCTGCGCGTCAGCGCCCAGAACTCCTCGATCATGGCACCCCGCCCAGCGCCCCGCCCGCAACTTCCGCGATACCAGACCGCGTTACCGGTCCCTCCCCGGTTCGGCGCCGCTGGGAAGAGCAGGTCCCGACCGGCAGGTCATGATCGGCAGGTCATGATCGGCAGGGCGGCAGTCGGCATGTCGTAGATCATTCGTGGCGCAGTCCTTAGGGTGTCCGGCATGGGGACGGACACGGGCGCGGATACGGACGCCGGCGCGGGCGCGGATACGGGCACGGGCGCGGACATACCGGCGGAACCGGCCGAGCGGGCGCGGGTGGCGGCGTTCCGCTCGCGCATCGGCGTGACCTCGCTGATCGACGTCCACACCCACTTCATGCCGGAACGCCTGCTCGCCGCGGTGTGGGCGTACTTCGACACGGCCGGGCCGCTGATCGGCCGCCCCTGGCCCATCGGCTACCGGGAGGACGAGGAACGGCGCCTCGCCCTCCTGCGCGGATTCGGCGTCCGCGCGTTCACCTCCATGCTCTACCCCCACAAGCCGGGCATGGCCCGCTCCCTCAACGACTGGTCGGCCGACTTCGCCGCCCGCACACCCGACTGCCTGCACACCGCCACCTTCCACGCCGAACCCGGCGCGGCCGACGACGTGCGCCGCGCCCTCGACCAGGGCGCCCGCGTCTTCAAGAGCCACGTACAGGTCGGCGACTACGACCCGCGCGACCCGCTGCTGGACCCGGTGTGGGGCCAACTCGCCGACGCCGGCGTCCCCGTGGTCACCCACTGCGGCTCCGGCCCGGTGCCCGCCACCCATACGGGGCCTGGACCCATCGGCGCCGTCCTCGCCCGCCACCCCCGTCTCCGCCTGGTCGTCGCCCACCTGGGCATGCCCGAGTACGCCGACTTCCTCGACCTGGCGGAGCGCTACCCGGGCGTCCTGCTGGACACGACGATGGTCTTCACCGGCTTCGTGGAGGCCACCGCTCCCTTCCCCCAGGCGGAACTGCCCCGGCTCGCCGACCTCGGCGACCGCGTTCTGCTGGGCACCGATTTCCCCAACATCCCGTACGCGTACGCCCACGCACTCGAAGCGCTGGAAGAGCGGACCGGGCTGGGGCCCGCCTGGCTCCGTGCGGTCTGCCACGACAACGCGGCCCGGCTCTTCGGCCTGCGTCGCTGAGCGCGTCCGCGCGGACAGGGGCCACGCGAAGAGAGGCCACGCGAACAGGGGCCGCGAGCCGGGCGCAGAGAGGGCTTTCAGGAACGGAGGCTGTTCAGCCAGCGGGAGAGCCCGCCGTACGCCAGGGGAACGACTTCCTTGTACGACAGCTCGCCGTCCAGCGTCACCACGAGCCGGCAGAACGGCGGATACCACGTCGTGCGCAGATGGGCCCGCCCGTCGAAGACCGCCTCAAGGAAGGCGGGGGCGGACTCGCGGGGCAGGTCGTGGAAGGTGACGCCGTCGACGGTGATGTGCGCGTCCCCCTCCTCGAAGAGCTGGACGGCGATCCTCGGCGTACGGGGTGCGCCGCCCGGCCCGTCGGTCGCCGGGATCTCCACCAGCGCCTCGTGCGGCAGGGAACCGTCCGCGTCGGTGACGGCGAACGCCCCGGCCGCCGTACGCCGCGACGACTCGTCCGCGCCGATCGCGTGCTCGACCGCCACCGGCAGGCCCCGGCGCTCCGCGAGCGCGGACAGGACCTCCACCGCCGCCTCCGTGCTGGGGAGCGGGGGCAGGTGGGGCTGTGGCGGCGTTCGGTGGCCGTCGGGTGGCGGGGGAGGCGCGTGGTCCATACCACCGAGCATGCCCGCCGACCGCTCCCCATGCCCGCCGACCGCTCCGTGCGGGCGGGCCTCCGTGCGTGCGGGGAGGCTCGTCGCCGGGGGAGCGGGCCGGGGCGCGGCGACGGGCGGGGTCAGTGGGGGCGTTCCGCGCTGTGGCAGGGGCTGCACAGCACGCGCCGGGCGGGCCGGTCGCTGGTCGCCTTGCCCACGCCGTTGGGCCGGTGGACGAGGACCTGGGTGACGCGTCCGTGGTCCGCGCACACCACGAGACCGCAGCGGCGGCAGACCCCGATGGCGACCGTGTCCTCGGTGGCGGTGTCGCCGGTCACGGCGCAGTCGTAGCACTTCATGGGTTCGAGAGTAGCCGGGCAGTTTTGACACAGTCAATTTTGACCGGAGGCTGGGTGGACCTGTGTCCCCGCGTCGCAGCTGACGGGAGGACGTCTGCGCGGCTAGACTGGATGGAGTCAAGAAGGGGCGTGACTGCCATGGATCAGCCGGTGAGTGAGCTGCTCAGGACCAGAGGGCTGCGCAGCACCGCACAGCGCCGCGCCGTCCTGACCGCCCTGCACGGGCACGCGCACTCCACCGCCGCCGAGCTGGAGCACCGGATCCAGTCGGCGGACGACGGGAGCGGCACCTCCGGCACCTCCCCCCGCCTCTCCCGCCAGGGGCTCTACAACGTGCTGGAGGACCTGTCGCGGGCCGCGCTGATCCGCTGCATCGAACCGGCGGGCTCACCCGCCCGGTACGAACTGCGTGTCGGCGACAACCACCACCACCTCGTCTGCCGCAGCTGCGGCCGCATCAAGGACGTCGACTGCAGCGTCGGCCGGGCCCCCTGCCTCGAACCGGGCGACGACGCGGGGTTCAGCATCGACGAAGCCGAGATCACCTGGTGGGGCCTGTGCGCCGACTGCCGGCCCGCCACCGCGCAGCGCCCACCCCGCCACTGACGCGCCCCGGCGGAGGCCGGTCCCGCTCCTGCCGGTGACCGGTGCCGGTCACGCCCGGCTCTGCCGGCCGGGCGGCCCGGTCAGGCCAGTTGGGCGGCGGCCTCCGTCGCGATCTTCTCGAACACGGTCTCGTCGGCGGCGAAGACCGAGCCCGCGATCGGGGCGTGCACGGCCAACTCGGTGAAGCCCAGCTCGGCGTGTCTGCCCGCGAAGTCGACGAACGCGTCGACGGACTCCAGCGGACCGGCCCCCTCCGGCGTGAACCCGGTGAGCAGTACCTTGTCCAACTCCGCCATGTCCCGGCCTGCCTCGGCGCACGCGCGGCCGAGCCCGGCGAGCTGCCCGCGAAGCGCCGCACGCGACTGCTCCGGCGTCCCCGTCGCGGACAGCCGCGGGTCACCCGTCGTCACCCACGCCTGCCCGTGCCGCGCCACGAGCCGCAGCCCGCGCGGCCCGGTCGCGGCCACCGCGAACGGAAGCCGGGGCCGCTGGACGCACCCGGGGATGCCGCGGGCCTCGTGGGCGGAGTAGTAGGTGCCCTCGTACGTCACCGCGTCCTCGGTGAGCAGCCGGTCGAGGAGCGGCACGAACTCCGCGAAACGATCCGCCCGCTCACGCGCCGTCCACGCCTGACGGCCCAGCACGGTGGCGTCGAAACCGTTGCCCCCGGCGCCGATACCCAGCGTGACGCGCCCCGCGGAGATGTCGTCGAGGGTAAGCAGCTCCTTGGCGAGCGTGACGGGGTGGCGGAAGTTCGGCGAGGTCACCAGCGTACCGAGCCGCATCCGCCCGGTCACCGCCGCGGCGGCGGTCAGGGTGGGCAGCGCGCCGAACCAGGGGCCGTCCCTGAAGGGCACCCGCCACGAGAGATGGTCATAGGTGTATGCGGTGTGGAAGCCCAGCTCCTCGGCGCGTTCCCACTGGCCGCGCCCGCCCTCCTGCCAACGGCGCACGGGCAGAATCACGGTACTCAGACGCAAACTCACACCTCAGAGCGTACGGCGCCCCGGGGCCCGGAGCGAGACCCCAAAACCCTGGCCGGGCCCTGCCCGTGGGTCCGCCCCCGCCCCGCTCCCGTCACGCACCAGGATCCTGCCCCGCCTCTTTTCCGGTCTCCGCCCTCGGCTGCGGTATCGGGTTGAGCAGCTCGACGCCCGCTCCCCAGCGCCGTATCTGCTCCACGATCAGCCGCTCCGCACGCGGCCGGAAACTCGCGGAACCGCCCGCGACGTGCGGCGTGACCAGCACACCAGGCATCTGCCGCAACGGATGCTCGGCGGGCAGCGGTTCCGGATCCGTCACATCCAGCGCGGCGCGCAGCCGCCCCGCGCGCGTCTCGGCGAGGAGCGCGTCGGTGTCCAGCGTCCGGCCGCGCCCCACGTTCACCACGAGGGCGCCGTCCGGAAGAGCCGCCAGCTCCTCGGTGGAGAGCAGGCCCCGCGTCGCCGGTGTCTCGGGGAGGACCAGGACGAGGACGTCCACCCGCGGCAGCAGGTCCCGCAGCTCGTCCACCGCGTGGACCTGCTCGTCGGGCCTGGCCCGGCTGGCCACCCTGACCACCTCCGCCTCGCAGGCCACCAGCCTGGCCTCCAGCGCCCTGCCGATCGAGCCGTAACCGACGAGCGCGACGCGGCTGTCCGCCAGCGACCGGGTGAAGTGCGGTTCCCAGCGCCCGGCCAGCTGGTCGGCCGCCCACCGGGGCAGCTCGCGCTGGGCGGCGAGGATCAGGCCCAGCGCGTGCTCGGCCGTCGACGCGTCGTGCAGGCCGCGGCCGTTGTGGAGAGCGACACCCGGTGGCAGCAGCGGCTGGAGCTTCTCCACGCCCGCGCTGAGCGACTGCACGGCGCGCAGGTGAGGCAGCCGCGCCAGGAGACGGTCCGCGTCCGGTACGGCGTAGGGCAGCACCCAGAAGCCGACCGTGTCGAGCACTTCCCGTGGCGGAAGGGAACCGGGGGTCACCCCGTCCCACACGTGGACGGTCACGCCCGCCGGCCACGGACCGTGCCGCTCGGCGAGACCGCTGTAGGGCACGAGGACATCGGCGACACCGGTGTCATGGGCGTCAGCGGCGGCATCGGCCGGTGCGTCGGTCGGACTCATGGTGCTCCCTTCACGAGGGGACTGGAGCGGCGCGTGCCGGACCGGTCACGACCCATTGACCGGGGCCACGTGCGCTCGTAACGTCTTCCCGCCTAGTGAAACACTTTCCATTTCACGGAAAAAGAAGGGGTTGGGCGACAGTGACGTCATCCGGCTTCTGGAGCTCGACGCGGGCCCGGCACCTCATCCCCGTCGCGTTCCTCACCTACTCGCTCGCCTATCTGGACAAGTCGAACTACGCGATCGCCTCCGCCGGCGGCATGGCCGAGGAACTCCACCTCTCCGCCGCCGCCGACTCCCTGATCGCCGCCTCCTTCTTCCTCGGCTACTTCTTCTTCCAGATCCCCGGCACCATCTACGCCGAGCAGCGCAGCGCCCGCCGACTCGTCGCCTGGTCCACCGTCGCGTGGGGCGCACTCGCCGTCGTCCAGGGACTGCTCAGCAGCCCAGGACAGCTCATCGCCGTCCGGTTCGCCCTCGGCGTCGTCGAGGGAGCCGTACTGCCGTCGATGGTGATGCTGCTCGGCCGGTGGTTCACCCAGCGCGAGCGCGGACGCGCCAACACCCTGCTCATCCTCGGCAACCCGATCACCATGATGTGGCTTTCCGCCCTCTCCGGCTGGCTGATCGCCGTCTCCGACTGGCGCGTCATGTTCGTCGCCGAGGGCGTGCCCTCCATCCTGTGGGGACTGTGCTGCCTGCGGCTGATCAAGGACCGGCCCCAGGACGCACGCTGGCTCGGCGCCGACGAGGGCCGCGCCCTGCGCGACGACCTGGCCGCCGAACGGACCACGGCACTCGCCGCCTCACCCCCCAGCGGCTCGCTGCGCACCGACTACGGACGCGTACTGCGCTCCCGCCCCGTCCAGATCATGGCGCTCCAGTACTTCACCTGGTCGTTCGGCATGTACGGGTTCGTCTTCTGGCTGCCCGCCATCGTCAAGAAGGGCTCCGGCGAGGGCATCGGCGCCACCGGATTGCTGACCGCCGTGCCCTACGCCTTCGCCGCCGCGGCCATGCTGCTCAACTCCCGGCTCTCCGACCGCAGCGGCCGGCGCACCGCAGCCGTGTGGCCCTGGCTGGCCGCCGGCGGACTCGCCCTCTTCGCCTCGTACGCCGCACACTCCTCCTTCCCCCTCTCCTTCGCCCTGCTGGTCGTGGCCGGACTGTGCATGTACGCGCCCTACGGCCCCTACTTCGCGCTGGTCTCCGCCCTCGCCCCGCCCGGGATCTCCGGGGCTGCCGTCGCCTTCGTCAACTCCCTCGGCGCGCTGGGCTCCTTCGCCGGCACCTACCTCGTCGGCTGGGTCCGCGGCACCCCGCTCGGCGACGCCGGAGCCTTCGGCCTGATGGCGGTCTGCGCCCTGCTGTCCGCCGCGCTCATGGCGCTGGTACGCGAACCCCGGCCGGGGCCCGACGCGGGCGACGCCACCGGTACGGTGAGCGCAGACCGCACCGCACCGGAGAGCGGCCCGACCGAGGACTCCCCCGCCGGCGCCCCCCGCGGAGAGGGCACCGTCTCCACCGGAGGGGCCGCCTCGTGAGCGTCGGCAGGTCGACATCGTGAGCGTCGCCGCACGGTCGGCGTCGTGAGGGACATCCTGAGCGCCGGGAGGCCTGGGTCATGAGCGCGAGCGCGCCGTCGGACGACATGCTCAGCCGCGGGCTGCGGCTGCTGACCGTCCTCGCCGACCACCCCGCCGGGCTCGGCGTCAGCGCCGCCGCACGCGCCGCCGGACTCCCGGTCAGCAGCGCACACCGCCTGCTGGGCCGACTGGCAGCCGAACGCTTCGTCTCCTACGACGAGGACGCCCGCCGCTACGCCCTCGGGCCTCGCGTCCTGGAACTGTCCCGCGGCTTCCAGCGCTCACCCGCCGGCTACTCCGTCGCCGCGGCCCCCCTCCAACGGCTCGCCTCACGCACCGGCCTGCCCGCCATCGCCGGGGTCCTCCAGGGCTCGGACGTCCTGCTCGTCCTGACCGCACAAGGCACCCAGCACCTCCAGCTGCGCAGCGCCGAGGGCACCCGCAATCCGTGGCACGCCACCTCCCTCGGCAAGGCGCTGGTGGCGGCCCTGCCGGAGGCGCGCCGCGAGGAACTGCTCGCCGCCCCCCTCGCGTCCGTCACCCCCCGAACCCGTAACGACCCCGGGCTGCTGCGCGAGGAACTCCACCGGGTGCGCGACCAGGGCTGGGCCGAGGTGGACGAGGAGAACGAGATCGGCGTCCGCTCCGTCGCCATCACCGTCCCCCGCGCCTCGGAAACCCCCTCGCTCGCCGTCTCCCTGGGGGCGACCGTGGTCCTCACCAGCACCGAGGAACTGCGCTCGCACCTGCCCGCCCTGCGGGACTGCGTGGAGGACGTGGGCGCCCGCATGCACGCGTGAGACCCGCGCCTTCACCGCTCCACGCCCATACCGCTCCGCGCCTTCACTGCGCCTCGGCCGCAATGGCGTCCATCCGCCGGGCTCTCACCTCCCGTTCCGCCGCCGCCGCGATGAACTCCGGGACCCGGGCCTCGCCGACCAGCTCCCGCACCGCCGCCACCGCCTCCGCGGGCAGCGACACCGTCTCCGCGGGCAGCGCCACCGCCTGCGCAGGCAGTGAGACCGCCTCCGTACGTAGTGACACCGCACCTCCCCGCGGGGCACCGAGCAACGGGGAGCCCTGGGGGGATGAGCCCTGGGGGGAGGGCGCCGACGAGTGCGGAGTGGGTTCGTCCGCCGCCATGACCGTGCCGGCCCCTCCCTCTCCCTCGGCGGCGCTTGCGACCGCGCTCACGCCTGCGCTCGCCGCCGCCGAGCGCAGGTGTGCCCGCAGGTTGCGGGCTGCCAGCTTCTGCATCGCCCGTGCCAGCTCCGCCTCCATGGTCTGCTGCGCCAGCGGTCGCAGCCTGCGTACCAGTGCGGCGGCCTCCGAGGCATCCTCCTCGCAGAGGCGCACACCGGCGTAGCGGACGAAGACGTGCTCCTCGGTGAAGTCCAGGAAGCGGGCGGCTATGTGCTCGACCTGGCCTCTCAGCTCCCGCAGCTGCCCGGTGATGGCAGGCAGCGGCACCCCCGCCTTGTGCAGCTCCGCCGCCACCGCCAGCTCCCGTGGGCTCGGTACCCGGAAGCCCTCCTCCCCGCCGGGCAGCGGCTCCAGCACCCCGAGCGCCACCGCCTCGTCGACGGCCGCCTCGTTCACGGCCGACGCGGCGACCGCCGGCCCCTCCTGCCCGCCGCCGAACAACTCCGCCAGCTCCCTGCGCGAGATGTGCCCCGACTCCTCGCTCGTCCAGGGCCCGTCCACCTCGGCCACCAGTCCCAGCACCCCGCCGAGGCCCCGGCCCTCGTCCCAGGCCTGGAGCAGCTCCTTTATCGAGGCGAGGGTGTAGCCGCGCTCCAGCAGGTCGGCGATCTGCCGCAGCCGCGCCAGGTGCGCGTCGCCGTACACGTTGGCCCGGCCGCGCCGCTCCGGCTTGGGAAGCAGGCCCTTGTCCTGGTAGGCCCGGATCGTGCGCACCGTGGCACCACTGCGGTGCGCCAGATCCTCGATCCGGTACTCCACCGGGGTGTCCGGGCCGGCAGGCGGCGGCTGCGCGGAGGCCGGCAGGGCCGGTGCCGGCGGGTGGGGGGACGGAGCCATGGCGCTCACTCCTTCAATGCTGCGGGAACCTGGCGGGTCATGACGGGGGCTGGATGCGGGCTATGCCGCGCAGGGCGCGCGGTGCGAGGCGGGAGAGCAGCCGTATCCCCCGGGCCTCGGGCGTCACCGGCACCACGGCGCGGTTGGTGACGACCGCGCGCAGGACGGCTTCGGCGACCTTCTCCGGCGGGTAGTTCCGCAAGCCGTACAGCCGCGAGGTGCGGTTTCGGAAGCGCCGCAGCTCCCTCTCGTCCATCCCCGCGAACCGTGCGGTGCGGGCGATGTCGGTGTTGACGAAGCCGGGGCAGACGGCCGTCACGCCGATGTCCTGCCCGGCCAGCTCGGCGCGCAGGCACTCGCTGAGCATGAGCACGGCCGCCTTGGAGGTGCAGTACGCGGGCAGGGCGCGGGAAGGCTGGTAGGCGGCGGCGGAGGCGAGGTTGACGATGTGGCCGCCCTGGCCCCGCTCGGCCATCTGCCGTCCGAAGAGCCGGCAGCCGTGCAGGACGCCCCACAGGTTCACATCCAGCGTCCGCTTCCACTCCTGCGTGGTGGTGTCGAGGAAGGCGCCGGCCACGCCGATGCCCGCGTTGTTGACCAGCACGTCCACGGTGCCGTACGCGGTGGCGACCTTCGCGGCCAGCTTCTCCATCGCCTCCTCGTCCGCGACGTCGACTTCCTCGGCCCACGCCTCGGGGGCTCCCGCCAGGCGGGCCAGCTCCGCGGTGCGGGCCGCGCCGTCCGCGTCGCGGTCCACGGCGACCACGCGGGCGCCCGCCTCGGCGAACGAGAAGGCCGTCGCCCTTCCGATGCCGCTGCCCGCGCCGGTGACCAGGACGAGCCGCCCCGCGAACCGGTCGGCGTACGGTCCCGTGGGCGAGGGCTGCGCGGTGGGCACAGGCGACTCGTTCCGGTTGACGAACCCGCTGATCCAGGCGGCGAGTTGATCGGGCCGGGTGCGTGGGACCCAGTGCTTGGCGGGCAGGGTGCGGCGGGTGAGCTGCGGCGCCCACCTGTCCAGATCGTCGTAGAGGTGCTCGCTGAGGAAGGCGTCACCGGTCGGGGTGATGAGCTGCACCGGGACGTGGGCGTAGGCGTCGGTGCGCGGGCGGCGCATCCGGGGGCGCACGTTGTCGCGGTACAGCCAGGCGCCGTGTGCCGCGTCCTGCGGAAGGGACGCGGTGGGGTAGCCGTCCCCCGGCACCTTCTCGGTCACCTCCAGAAGGCGCGGCCAGCGCTTGCCCAACGGGCCCCGCCAGGCCAGCTCGGGGAGGAGAGGGGTGTGCAGCGCGTACACGTACCAGGACTTGGCGCTCTGGCCGAGCAGGTGGGCGGCACGGCGCGGGGTGGGCCGGGTCATCCGCCGCTTGATCCAGTGGCCGAAGTGGTCCAGCGAAGGGCCGGAGATCGAGGTGAAGGAGGCGATCCTGCCCTCGGTCCGGCGCACCGTGGCGAACTCCCAGGCCTGCACCGAGCCCCAGTCGTGCCCCACCAGATGGACCGGCGCGTCCGGGCTGACGGCGTCCGCGACCGCGAGGAAGTCGTCGGTGAGCTTCTCCAGCGTGAAGCCGCCGCGCAGCGGCACGGGCGCCGTCGAGCGGCCGTGGCCCCGCACGTCGTAGAGCACCACGTGAAAGCGGTCCGCGAGGAGCCCGGCCACCTTCGACCAGACCTCTTTGCTGTCCGGGTAGCCGTGCACCAGCATCACCGTCGGCTGTTGCGCGTCCCCCAGCTCGGCGACGCACAGTTCGATCCCTCCGGTGGCCACGCGGCGCTCCCTCGCCCCCTCCAAGAGGCCGCCCTGCTGCCGGGCCGTCGTGGGGCGAGGGGCGCGCCCGCCGCCCCACCGGTTGCGATTCCCACCGTTCATACCGCCTGTGCCTCCTCCTGCCAGCGCCGCACATGCGGCAGATCGTCGTCCAGCCAGAACGCGCTCTCCTGCGGATCCCGGGAGTCGGTCACCACCAAGAGCTCCTCGAACTTCGCGCCCGTGCCCCGGAACCCCAGGTGGGATTCGACCGCCCACAGCCCCGTCCGCGGTGGGTGGTCGGCGGAACGGGACGGGCTCCACCGCGGCAGCCGGCCGTCCCGGTGTCCGCGGAAGACGCCTCGGGCCGCCCCCTGGAGGGCGCCGGTGCCGCGGCCGCGGCGCGCGGGAGACCAGCGGCGGTGCGGGGCGCGGCCCACCCGGTGCGCGCGCACGCCGAACGGGTGGGCGCGGTGCCGTCCTGCGTAGCCCTGGGTGCGCATGAGCCGGTCCACGTCGGCGGAGACCTCCCGCAGCGGGCGGCGCTCGCGCACCCGGGCGAGAATCAGCTCGCGGTGCGCGCGCAGGTCCGCCGTCAGCCGTTCGTGCACGGGGTGGGGGCCCAGGCAGCCGGAATAGCCGGCCGCGGCGGCCCGGCCGCCGCGGACCGGGGCGAGGTCGAGGATGAAGGGCATGCCGGGCTCCAGCCGCCGGTCCGTCGGGAGGAACCGCAAGGGGACGGCGAAGCCGGCGAACGCGGTGCGGTCCCCGAACCAGGCGAAAGGCAGGTGGAACCCGTCGCGCACCCCGCGCCCGCGCAGCCATTCACGCTGCATCCGCGCGGCCTCCCGCTCGGTCACCCCCGGCTTCAGCCGGGCGGCCACCGACTCCGCGCAGGCGTAGGCCAGTTGCTGCACTTCTCGATATCCCCGCAGGTCAGCTGCGGCGTATTCGCGCGTTGCCGGGTGCATCGCCAACCTTTCGTCCGTGCCGGGCCCTACCGGCGAGGCCTCGTTGACACCAATGAATGTGACATCGGCCCATGGCGTGGTCAAGGACGCCTCCCAGCCTGTGGATAACTTCCCGCGCGCCCCGCCGGAGCCCGGACCATGACCTTGGTGCAGTGGCCCCTACGGGCCTCTCCGACCTGAGGCGTACGGCCCCACGCACCTGAGAAGGACGGGCGGCGGCCGGGAAACCGACACCGCGTCTGACGCGGACGCGACGAGCCGTTCGTACCGTCGAAGGGTGACTGTGATCGCGATCGAAAGCCTCAGCAAGCGGTACCCCAGGGTGACCGCACTGGACCGGCTGACCGTCGGCGTCGAGCCGGGGGTCACCGGCCTGGTCGGCGCCAACGGGGCCGGAAAGTCCACCCTGATCAAGATTCTGCTTGGGCTGGCCCCCGCCACGGAGGGCACGGCCTCCGTACTCGGCATGGACGTGGCCACCCAGGGCGGCGCGATCCGGGAGCGCGTCGGCTACATGCCCGAGCACGACTGCCTGCCACCGGACGTGTCCGCGACCGAGTTCGTCGTCCACATGGCGCGGATGTCGGGGCTGCCCACGACGGCGGCCCGCGAGCGCACCGCGGACACGCTGCGCCACGTCGGCCTGTACGAGGAGCGCTACCGACCCATGGGCGGGTACTCGACGGGCATGAAGCAGCGGGTCAAACTCGCCCAGGCCCTCGTCCACGACCCGCGCCTCGTCCTCCTGGACGAGCCCACCAACGGCCTCGACCCCGTCGGCCGTGACGAGATGCTCGGCCTCATCCGCCGCGTCCACACCGACTTCGGCATCTCCGTGCTGGTCACCTCCCACCTGCTGGGCGAGTTGGAGCGCACCAGCGACCACATCGTCGTCATCGACGGCGGCAAGCTGCTGCGCTCCTCGACCACCGCCGACTTCACCCAGCGCACCGCCGTCCTCGCCGTCGAGGTCACCGACACCGACGCGCACCCCGACGGCACCGCGGCGCTGCGCGAGGCACTGCGGCAGGCGGGATGCACACCGCACGACCCGGGTCCCGCCGGCGCCGTGGCGCCCGGCGCGGGCCACCTGGTCACCCTCGACCTCGCCGACGAGTCGGTCTACGACACCGTGCGGGACACCGCGGCCCACCTCGGCCTCGGGCTGGTCCGCATGGAACAGCGCAGGCACCAGATCTCCGAGGTCTTCACGGAAAGGAGCGCCGGCGATGTCGCCTGACCGCACCCCCGCACACGCCGCACAGGCCCCCGCCCCCGCACCCCCCGGCAGCGCGGGCCCCGCCCCCGCGGGCGGCGGCAGGCCGGGGCGCGGCCAGGACGTCATCCACAACATCGGCTACCGCGGCTACGAGGGCCCCCGCCTCGGCCGCTCCTACGCGCGGCGCGCGCTGTTCAGCCAGACGCTGCGCGGCGCCTACGGGCTGGGCCGCTCGGCGAAGTCGAAGGTCTTGCCGATGCTGCTGTTCGCCGCGGTGAGCGTGCCGGCCGCGATCGTCGTCGCCGTCAGCGTCGTGGCCAAGAGCGACGACCTGCCGGTCGGCTACTCCGAGTACGTGCTGATGATGCAGCCGCTCATCGGCATCTACCTGGCCGCCGCAGCGCCCCAGGCGTTCTCCCTCGACCTGCGGTTCAAGACGACACCGCTGTACTTCTCGCGTCCGATGGAACGCGGCGACTACGTGGCGGCCAAGTTCGCGGCACTGGCCGCGGCGCTCTTCGTCTTCACCGCCGTGCCCGTGCTGATCATGTACGCCGGAGCGCTGCTGGCGAAACTCGGCTTCGCGGACCAGAGCGGGGCGGCGGCCCAGGGCCTCGTCTTCTGCGTGCTGTTCGCGCTGCTGCACGCCGCGATCGCCGCCTGGATCGCGGCCCTGACCCCGCGCCGCGGCTTCGGCATCGCGGCGATCATCGTCGCCGTCACGGTGCCGTTCTTCCTCATCACCGCGCTCCAGGGGATCGCCTGGACCTCCGACAGCAGGGAGGCCGTCGGCTGGCTCGGGGTCGCCTCGCCCGGCACGCTGCTGGACGGCATCCAAAGCAGGTTCCTCGGCGGCACCTCCCAGTTCCCCGGCGGGCAGGACCTCACCGGCGCACAGGGCGCCGTCTACCTCGTCGTCCTCGCCGCGCTCCTGGCCTGCTTCTACGCCCTCCTGCAGCGCCGCTACCGAAAGGCCGGACTGTGACCGAGATCCACATCGACCGTGTCTCCCGCTGGTTCGGCAACGTCGTCGCGGTCAACGACATCACCATGGACATCAGCCCCGGTGTCACGGGGCTGCTCGGCCCCAACGGCGCGGGAAAGTCCACGCTCATCCACATGATGGGCGGATTCCTCGCCCCCTCGAACGGCAGCGTCACCCTGGAGCCCACCCCAGGCCCGGACGGCAGCCGCACCGCGGCCGCACCGATCTGGCGCAACGAGGACTCCTACCGGCACATCGGCCTGGTGCCCGAACGGGAGGGAATGTACGACTTTCTTACAGGGCGCGAGTTCGTCCTGGCCAACGCCGAACTCCACGGCCTGCCCGACCCGCGTGCGGCCGCCGCCCAGGCGCTGGCCACCGTCGAGATGGAGTACGCGCAAGACCGCCGCATCTCCACCTACTCCAAGGGCATGCGGCAGCGCGTGAAGATGGCGTCCGCCCTGGTGCACCACCCCTCCGTGCTGCTGCTGGACGAACCGTTCAACGGGATGGACCCGCGCCAGCGCATGCAGCTGATGGAACTGCTGCGTCGGATGGGCGACGAGGGACGCACCGTCCTGTTCTCCTCGCACATCCTGGAGGAGGTCGAACAACTCGCCTCCCACATCGAGGTCATCGTCGCCGGACGGCACGCGGCCAGCGGCGACTTCCGCAAGATCCGCCGCCTGATGACCGACCGTCCGCACCGCTACGTGGTGCGCTCCAGCGACGACAGGCGGCTCGCCGCCGCGCTCATCGCGGACGCCTCCACGGCAGGCATCGAACTGGACAGGACAGAGGACGCGTTGCGCATCCAGGCCGTCGACTTCACGCGCTTCACCACCCTGCTCCCCCGCGTCGCACAGGAGCACGGAATCCGGCTCTACACCGTCTCGCCCTCCGACGAGTCCCTGGAGAGCGTCTTCTCGTACCTCGTCGCGGCCTGAGCGGCGGAAAGGAGCTGACCTGATGTACAACCCGACGGTCGCGCGGCTCACCTACCGCGCGCTCCTGGGCCGCCGCCGCGCCCTCATCCTGTGCGTACTGCCGGCCCTGCTGCTCGTCGTGTCCGCCGCCGTACGCGCCATGAACGGCGCGGACGACGCGGTCGCCAGCCAACTGCTGGGCGGCTTCGCCCTCGCCACCCTGGTGCCACTGGTCGGCGTGATCGCCGGAACCGGCGCCATCGGCCCCGAGATCGACGACGGTTCGGTCGTCTACCTGCTGTCCAAGCCGGTACCGCGCCCCTCCGTCATCCTCACCAAGTTCCTCGTCGCCTCCGGCGTGACCGCGGTGTTCTCCGCCGTCCCCGTGCTGGTCGCGGGGTTCGTCCTCAACGGCAACAGCCAGCAGATCGCCGTCGCCTACGCGCTCGCCGCCGTGGTCGCCTCGATCGCCTACAGCGCGCTGTTCCTGCTGCTGGGAACGGTCAGCAGGCACGCCGTTGTGATCGGACTGGCCTACGCGCTCATCTGGGAGGCGCTCATCGGCTCCCTCGTGGGAGGCGCCAAGACCCTCAGCGTGCAGCAGTGGGCGCTGGCGCTGGCCGAGAAGGTCGCGGGCAGCGGAGCCGACATCAGCTCCGCCGTCGGACTGCCGACGGCGGTGGTGCTCCTCGTCGTGGTCACCGTGGGCGGCACCCTCTTCGCCGGACAGAAGCTGCGCACCCTGACGCTGGCGGGGGAGGAGTGAGCGAGGGAGCAGCCGGGGCAGTACATGTCCGAAGGGGAGCATCCGGCGTTCCAGGACGGTGAAAAAGGCG
This sequence comes from Streptomyces diacarni, assembly GCF_003323715.1. Lineage (GTDB taxonomy): Bacteria > Actinomycetota > Actinomycetes > Streptomycetales > Streptomycetaceae > Streptomyces > Streptomyces diacarni. The sequence goes on along the minus strand of NZ_QOIN01000073.1, from coordinate 69,996 downwards.
GGTGGGAGCGTGATTTCCGCTCCCACCCGCCTGCTCTCCTGCCAGGCCGTTCGTTCAGCCCGCCGAGGTACCGATCCTGCGGTCGCGGCCCGCGCCCAGACCGAGCAGCACGAGCGCCCCGCAGACGCACAGCAGCAGCACGATCGGAATCGTCCAACCGCCCGTCACCTGGTGCACGGCGCCGAGCACGAGCGGGCCCGCGGCGGCCAGCAGATAGCCCCACGTCTGCGCCATGCCCGACAGCCGTGCGGCCGTGTGCGCGTCGCCGGAGCGCAGCACCATCAGCGTCAGGGCGATACCGAGCGCGCCGCCCTGGCCGAGGCCCAGCAGCGTCGCCCACACCCAGGCGCCGCCCACCGGAGCGACCAGCAGACCGGCGATGCCCATGGCCATGAACAGCGCCACCACGGCGCACAGCAGACGCTGCCGACGCATCCGCCCCGCCAGCGTCGGCACCACGAAAGAGCCGCCCATCTGCACCAGCGTGCTGAATGCGAAAACCAGCCCTGCGCTCGCCTTGCTCATACCGTGGTCGGTGAAGATCGTCGGCAGCCAGGCGATCGTCACGTAGGCGATCAGCGACTGGGAACCCATGAACAGGGTGATCTGCCAGGCCAGCGGCGAGCGGGTCAGCTTCGGACCGTCCTGCTGTCCGTCCGCGTCCGGCCCCGCGGAACCCGACGACTGCGCCGGCACGGCCGCGGCCTCCCCGTGGTGGGTACCGCGCCGCGCGAGGACGGCCTGCGGCAGCCACGCGCACGCCGCGATCGCCGCGAGCAGCGCCCAGGAGACCAGCGAACCGCGCCAGCCGCCCAGCGCGTGCTCCAGCGGAACGGCGGCGGCGGCCGAGACGGTCGCGCCCAGGATCATCGCCGTCGAGTACAGAGCCGTCATGCCGGCGGCCTTCTCCGGGAAGTCCCTCTTGATCAGACCCGGCATCAGCACGTTCAGCAGCGCGATCCCCGAACCGACCACCGCGCACCCGCCGAACAGAGTGACCGCCGCGGGCGCGATCCGCAGCACTATGCCGCCCGCGAGCAGCACGAGCGCACCGAGGAGCACCGTCTCCGTGCCCCAGCGCCGCGCCAGCTTCGGCGCCAGCGGCGAGACCACGCCCATGAAGATCAGCGGAATGGTGGTGACCAGGCTGCTGACCGTCGAGGTCATGTGGAAGTCGTCGCTGATCTCGCTCAGCACGGGAGAGACCCCCGCGAGCGCGGCGCGCATGTTGAGCGACGCCAGGACGATACCGACGAACAGCAGCAGCGGATGCGCACGCAGCCGCCTGCGGGCCGCCGCCACCGGTGGCGCCGGCGCCAGGTCCTCCTCCGCGTCGATCAGTTCGGCCGAAAGGAGCTCCTCGGTGGTGAGCCCTTCCGCGGGCGGTGTGAGTCCTTCCCTGGGGGACGGGGACATGCGGTGGTGCCTTTCTGACGAACGGTGGCGCGCGGGGGGACGCCGCCAGGCGTGCCCTCACGCCGAGGGGGAGCGGACACTCACTCCGGAGCGGACGCGCGCTCCGAAGCGGACACGCGCTCCGAAGCGGACGCGCGCCCCGAAGCGGACGCGCGCTCCGGAGCGGACACGCTCTCCGCGCCGAGGAGCGTGTCGACGGCCTGCTTGGGTTTGGCGAGCAGCTCCCTCGCGGCCCGCTCCGCGACCTCGGGGTCGCCGGTCGCGATGGCGTCCACGAGGTCGTGGTGATCGGTCTCGTGGATGCGGGGCATGTGCCGGTCGTGCAGCGAGGCGACCAGCGCGTCCCGCACCGAGCTGCTGAACCAGGCGTACGTCGCGCTCAGCGCGGCGTTGTGCGCCGCGTCGACGACGGCGACGTGGAACTCGATGTCGTGCTCCGCGTACAGCTCGTACTGGCCGTCCGCCGGCTGCCCCCGGCTGTCACGGAACGCCGCCTGCGCGGCCAGCGCGGCCCGCATCCGCTCCAGATCGGAGGGCTGGTGCCGCAGGGCCGCCAGCCGGGCGCCCTCGGCCTCCAGCGCGATGCGCAGCTCCAGCACGTCGCGTACGTCGGCGCGCTGCACCCCCCGGACGATCTCGCCCGGATCGGCCGTGGCCACGACGAACGTGCCCTCGCCCTGCCGCGAGCGCAGCATCCCGGAGTGCACCAGGACGCGCACGGCCTCCCGCACGGTGTTGCGGCCGACCTGGAGCTGCTCGGCCAGCGCGTGTTCCGTCGGGATGCGCTCACCCACCGCCCACTCACCCGCGGTGAGCTGCGCCCGCAGCTCACCGACGACCGTGTCGACGAGCGACTGCCGTCCGGCGGCACGCAACGCCATGTCCTGACTCCTGTCGGTTCCGCGATCCCGATGTCCGGGCAACCGGACTTCCGCGAGAGCCTCGCGCGATTCGCCCGGTTGCCCAGTCATCCTACAACTGGCTCGTACGGTCCCGAACACCTGGGCGAGGAGACTCCTCTCACGCCCCGCAGACAGAGGGCAGCGCTCTGAGCAGAGCCTGTGCGTGCAGCGCGTCGAAACGGCGCTCCCCCGCCTCGCGGACCGCGTCGGCCCTGAGCCGCGGCGTACACGCGGGCTCGCCCCGCGGCCGCTCGGCGGCGGCGAGCCCGTCCAGCAGCCGGACGGTGATCCGGTCGAGCCGCGGACGCACCTCCCCGGCCAGGTCCGGCAGCCGTGTCGGGCGCGCGGACGGATACCGGTCCCACCGGGCGAACAGTCCCCGCTGGACATCCTTGCTCGCCTCGATCTGATCGCGGAAGACGGCCGTGGCCAGGCGCCGGTCCACCCCGCGAGCCGCGGATCGCTCGGCCACGTCGTCGAGTACCACCCGCTCGCGCGCCGGATCGCTGATCGGCTCGCCCGTGCCGTACTTCGCCGCGGCCACCAGGTCCGCCAGCGCGAGACGGTCGGCGGACACCTTCGCGACGGCGGTGAGCGCCCCGCCGCGGGCCGGCGGGGGCGGGGTCCCGAACGCCTCCGCCGGGTGTCCGGGCGTCGCTCCCGAGGCCGGAGCACACATCAGGGTCGTCGCCGCCAGGGCGGCGGCAGCGGCTCCAGCCGTCCGGCGTTTCCGTGTGCGCATGGGGGGGCTCCTTGAGCGGGACAGGCTTGAGCGGTACGGGTTTGAGGGAATACGGCGATAGGGGGATACGGGTTCGGGTGTGGCGGGCCGGTGGCGCCGTCTGTCCGAGGGGCGTTGTGTCAACGGGACGGCGCCCCCGGAGGTCGCGGGCCGCGGGCCGGGGGCGCGCCCTGCGTGTCACGCTGCTGTGCCCGTCAGGCTGCCGTGCCTGTCGTGCCGGTCACTTCTCGTCGCGCGGACGGGGCGAGGTCTGCCGGGGCAGCAGCAGCTGTGGCGGTACGGGCCTCGCGTCGACGGCCCGCATCACCGAGCGCAGGTCCTGGCGCATCTCGCGCATCTCCTCGCCCATGTCGGCGAGGCGCTGACTCATCGCGCACACCACCTGCTCGGTGCGCTCGGTGCGCCGGTCGGTCTCCGCCAGCCGGTGGTCCACCCGGTCGACCCGCGCGGACATCCGTCCGATCACCGGGCCCAGCTCCTGCAGGACGGCACCCAGCTCGGCCCCTGAGGTCTCCAGGCGGGTGACCCTGCGGTCGAGCGAGCCGTACCCGGCCGCCAGCGTGCGGACCGTCTGACGCAGCTCTTCCGTCGCCCGCTGCACGGCTTCGACGCCCGGATGGACGGTGTGGGTAGGGGCACTCTCCTCGGCGTTGAGAAGGTAGGTGCGGACCCGCTGCGCGATGACGCTGTCCCGCAGCAGCATCGCCACGTTGAGGACGGCACGGCGGTCGAAAACGGTCAGGCTCCGCACGCGCTGTGGATAACTCGGCCCTTCGAATTTTGTGACCGACAACTTGTCGGTCACAAATTCTTCCAGGTCAGAGCCCCGCAGCACGGTCATCCCGTTGTGTGTGAGCTCTTCGCGGTGCCGCTCGGCGAGTTTTTCCACAGTTTTCGGAGGCACTTCGAAGTAGTTGGCCACATCCCGGGTGGTGGCCTGTGCACTGCCTGTGGAAAACGCCAGGGCCTTCACTTTGTCGAGGACTTCGACCTTGTGTGCGAGCCCGGAGCGCGCGCTGGGCGACTCCAGGAGGACGGAATCGGAGTACATGGATGACCCCCTCGGGTCTTGGTTGCGGACATGTCCGGAAGACCCCGATCGCCTGGGGGTCGGCAGGTGTCCGTATCCAGGAACCAGGAGCGGAGATCAGCTCATGTCTTCCCACGTACCGCACTACCGGCAAGGGGCCCCTGCGGGCTGCGCCTCAACCGGCCACCACCACTTCACGCACTCTCGTCGCCTACTGCTCCAGTCGCCTCCGCGCATCCTGTGCAACGAGGCGTCTTTCGTACGGTTACGCGATGGGAGGATTTTCGCTCGAATTCCCTCCCGGGCCGGAGCCTCTCTCACGTGTCCCGGTCTCACGCCTCCCGGCCGGCCCTCCACAGGTGGAACCGGAACATCCCCTCGGGGTCGTACCGCCGCGCCAGCCGCTCCAGGAAGGCCGGCGTCTCACCCGCGTACACCGACCGGGCGACATCGCGGCTCTGCGGCCCGTAGAGGAAGTTGGCGTTGCGGCCGAGGGCCGCGTCGGCGGCTGGGGCCAGGACACGCTCGTGCAGTGCCCGTACGGCGTCGGGATCGGCTCCCCTGCTCTCTTCGCGGATGTCGGGGATGGCCACAGGGGAGAGCACGTACAGCAGGTAGCCGGCGTCGCGGTGCGGAACGGCATCGGGCACGGCGGGTGGCCGGGACAGGGCGCCGCCGAGGTGACGCATGCTCAGCACGCACATGGTCTCCGCCTCGGGTCCTGAGGCGGCCAGCACCGAGTGCCGCGCCTCGTCGTCGAGGCCGTCGGGGCCCAGCATGAGGTTGGCGCTGCGGTAGCCGTGCGGGGTGTCCGGTTCGCTGAAGACGGAGGCGCACTCCGTGTACGGCATCTCCCGCACCTCGTCCGCCAGCAGGGAGCCGATCGCCCGCAGGGGTGCGATCAGGCGTTCGCCTTCCTGGCGGGTGCCGGTGAACGCGACGTGCACCTGGGCGAGGTAGCGGCCGCGCAGCGGTGCGGGGACAGCGGGGAGGTCGGGCGCGGGCAGCAATGTGACGGCGGAGGTCAGCTCGTCGGGTACCGACGTGGTCCACTTCTGCCAGCTGCGCAGCACGTCCTCGGCGACCTCGCCGCCGTCGAAGACCAGGCGCCCACCGAAGATCCGCTGCACCGCAACCAGCTCGATCTCCATGCCGGTGACGACGCCGAAGCCTCCCCCGCCGCCGCGCAGCCCACGGAACAGTTCCGGCTCGCTGTCCGCACTCACCTGCCGCAGTGGTGTTCCCTCGTCACCGGTGACGAGGTCGACGCGCCGCACGGAGTCCGCCGCGTATCCGAACCTGCGGCCGAGCAGCCCCACGCCGCCGCCCAGGGTGTACGCGACCACGCCGACGCCCGGCGCCGAACCGTTGACCGGCGCGAGTCCGTACCGTGCCGCCTCCGCGACCAGGTCACCCGCCCGCACGCCCGCCTCCACCCAGGCCGTGCGGGCTGCGGGGTCGACCCGGATGGAGCGGAGGTGGCGCGTGCTCACCAGGACGCCGCCGCGCGCGGCCTCGCCCAGCCCGTGCCCGGTGGCCTGTGCGGCCACCGGAAGACCGTTGCGCCGGGCGAAGGCGACGGCCTCTCGTACGTCGTCCGCCGAGTGCGCCGCCACGATCACGTCAGGGGCGTGCCGGTCCCCTCGCTGGAAACCCGTGCGCTCCAGGTCGTAGCCCGCCTCCTGTCGTACGAACACGCTCCCGTGCACCGCCTTGCGCAGTGCGGCCAATCCGCTGAGCACCATCTTTTCCTCGCCCTCTGCGTCCGCTCCGCCGTCCTGGCAGCCGGGGGTCAGTGCCGGCCGGGTGCCGTCTTCCACTCCGGGTCGCGGCCCAGCCATGCCGCGAGGCGTACGTACACGTTGGCGTCCTCGGGCACCTGTCGCGCCTCGCCGAACGGGGCTCCCTCGCGGCCCTCGGCCGGCAGCGCCCGCTGAGCGGCCGCCAGGGCGAAGTGGGCCGGTCCCTCTTCCAGCGTGTCGTCCCGGCCGAGTGCGCGGGCCAGGTCCCAGGTGTGCGTGACGGTCTCCATCACCGAGCCGGCCATCGCGATGCGGCCCGGCATGCTGCCCCAGGGGACGGTCACGACGGCGTCCATGACGGCGTCATCCGACCAGGCGGCGTTCATCCGGGCGCGGCCCTCGTCGTAGAGCTCCGCCCAGCGTTCGGCGGGCACCTCGTCGATCCACTCGGGGACGTCTTTTCCGACGCCGTCGCCGCCCTCCGGAACGGTGGCGATCCGCCGCGCACCGGAGACGACGTGTCCCAGCAGTGCGCGCACGTCGTACTCGTGGCAGGGGGTGGGGTGGTCCAACTGGCCGGGCTTGATGGTCGAGATCAGCTGGAACAGCTGCTCGGCGGCTGCGGCGTACACGGGGCGGGGGTCGGGGATCTGCGGGGTGCTGTTCACGGAAATGTGCTCCTCGGTCGGATCGGAAGGCGGCCACGCGGGAACAGGGACGCAGCCGGTGTGCGACGTTCCGGGGCGCGGGGCCGGGAAGGAGTCTGCCGTCAAAACCTGCCATCGACCGTCAACATTTTCTGCGGCACTGTGGGGGCGTGAAATCCGATCGTCTGCTGTCCGTTCTGCTGCTCCTCCAGACACGTGGCCGCGTGCCGGCCGACCGGCTGGCAGCGGAGTTGGAGGTCTCTTCGCGCACCATCTACCGCGACGTGGAGGCGCTGTCGGCCGCCGGAGTGCCGGTGTACGCCGAACGGGGGCGGCACGGCGGCATCCGGCTACTGCCGGGGTACCGCACAGACGTCACCGGTCTGACCGGTGACGAGGCCCGCGCCCTGTTCGTGCTCGCCGCGCAGGACGCGCACGCGGCCCTCGGACTCGACAACGCGCTGGTCTCCGCGCTCCGCAAAGTGATGGCCGCGCTGCCGGCACCGCACCGTCCGGTGGCCGAACTGACCAGCCGCCGCATCCTGGTGGATCCCGACCGGTGGCGGAGCGGGCCCCGCGCGGACATCGAACTCGACGCGCTGCACGACGCCGTCTTCACCGACCGCAGGCTGCGCATCCGCTACCGGCACGGAGGCGAGCGGGAGCTGCGCACCTACACCGTCGATCCCTACGGCCTCGTCAGCAAGGCCGGCGTCTGGTACCTGGTCGCGGACCGGCGGCGCTCCCCCGCGCTCTTCCGGGTGGACCGGATGGCCTCCGCGAAGGTGCTCCGGGAGCCGGTGCGGCGCAGGCCCGGTGTCGAACTCGCCGACGTCTGGCAGCCGCTGCGCCGCCGCGTGGAGGAGCGGCCCATGCCGGTGCGGGTGACGGCCCTGGTGCACAGAGACCGCTTCGACATGTTCGCCCGCATCGTCGGCCCGGTGCTGGTCGCCGTCCCGGAACCGCCCCGGGCGCCCGCGGACCCCGACGCCGCGGACCCCGACGCCGCGGACCCCGACGCCGCGGACCCCGACGCCGAGGGGGACGACGCGTGGGTGACCGTCCGTCTCGCCTTTCCCGTCTTGGCCGCCGTCACCCAACTCCTCCAGTTCGGCCCCTGGCTGGAGGTCCTCGACCCACCCGAGGCCCGCGCGGAACTGGCCCGCCGGGCCCAAGAGGTGACACGGCTGTACGCCGCCGAAACCGCCCCCGTGGACAGCAACCACGCCACCCCGACGGAAGACGGCGACGCCCCCGCGGAAGACGGCCCAGCCGGGGGCTACGGCGTCGGCGAATGAGCCTCCTCCCGTGCGCGCTCGGGAGCCGTCCCCGAACCTCCCGCAGGACCCGGGGCCGACTCCGGCCCCGGAACCCGCTCCGGCGCGTGCGCCGTCGTCGCGCGCCCCCGGACGAAGAGCAGCACCGCGGCCCCCGCGGCGAGTGCCGCGACGCCGGACACCACGAAGACGCGGTCGAGCCCGGCGGCGAACGCCTCCCTGACGAGCCCCATCGGCACCCCCGCCTCGCGGGCACGGCCACTCCCCGCGGCCTCCGCGGCCGCACGCGGCACCCCCAAACCGGTCAGCACCTCGCGTATCCGGGTGGCGAACAGGGTGCCGAGCACGGCGACCCCCAGCGCGTAGCCCAACTGCCGGAAGGTGTTCACGGCGCCGCTCGCCAGCCCCGCTCGCTCGGGCGGTACGGCACCGAGCGCGGCGGCGATCAGCACGGTGAGCGCGAGACCCACACCGACCCCGATGAGCAGGCATCCGGGCAGCAGCGCCGTCCAGGACGAGCCGGGCGCCACCAGCGTCTGTGCGAGCACGCCGACGCCGATCACGAGCACGCCGACGCCCAGCGGGTACTGGGGACGCATCCGTTGCAGCCGCCCACCGAACAGGGCGGCGACGAGGAAGGAGACCACCGACATCGGCAGCAGGGCGAGGCCCGCGCTCAGCGGGCTCATGCCCAGCACCGACTGGGCCCACAGCGCGCTGTAGACGAAGTGTGCGAAAGCGGCGGCCTGGGTAAGCAGCGCCGCCCCCATCAGCACGGTGAACGCCCTGTTCCGCAGCAGTGACAGGTCCAGCAGTGGCGCCGCGGCCCGGTCCCGGCGCACCCTCGCACCGCCCAGGGCGCGCTCCACCAGCGCGAACCCCACGGCGGCGAGCCCGGCGACGACCAGCGACGCCACCGTCAGCCGGTCGCCCCAGCCCGCGTCGCCGCCCCGCACCAGCCCGTACGTCAGCGCGCCCACACCCAGGGTGAACAGCGCGGCACCCGCCCAGTCCACGCGCGCCCCCGCGCCCCGCGGGGGGCGGGAAGCGGGCACCGTGCGGTAGGTGATCCACAGGGCCAGCGCCGTCAGCGGTACGTTGACGAAGAAGATCGCGCGCCAGTCGACGTACTCGGTCAGCACACCGCCGAGCGCGAATCCGCACCCGGCGGCGGCGCCGTTGACCGCGCCCCACACACCGAACGCGACGCCCCGTGCCCGCCCGTGGTACGTGGCGGTGATCAACGGTGCGTTCGCCGCGAAGATCGCTGCCGCACCGACACCCTGCACGGCGCGCGCCGCGATCAGCCAGCCGACGTCGGGGGCGAGTCCGCAGGCCAGCGAGGCGAGCGCGAAGATCACCAGGCCTGCGGAGAAGACCCGCCGCTTTCCGTGCAGGTCGGCCAGCGAGCCGGCGGCCAGCAGCAGCGCGGCCAGCGCGACCGCGTAGACGTCCACCACCCACTGCAGGGAGGTGAACGAGGCGTCCAGTGCGGTCGCCATGCTCGGCAGCGCCGTGTTCACGATCGTCACGTCGATCAGCAGCATGAAGGCGCCCAGTGACAGGGCGACGAGCGGCCACCAGCCCGGGCCGCTTCCGGTTCTTTTCCTCATGCCGCCAGGCTCGGAGAAATCGGCTGCCAGGCCGAACCAGTGGGCGCCGGACGGTGGATTCCGACATCGACTACCGTCTTTGTGGTGCAAACCCACACCGCTGCCCTCCGCATGCCTCCGCCGCTGGACGATCTCGACCGGCAGCTCGGACACGCCCTCCAGCTCGACGGGCGGGTGGCGTTCTCCCGGATCGCCGAGGTCCTGGGCGTCTCGGACCAGACGATCGCCCGCCGCTGGGCGAAACTGCGCGGCGGGCGCGCCATGCGCGTCCTGGGCCTGACGGAACCCGCGGCGCTGGGGGAGACCGTCTGGCTGGTGCGGGTCTCGACCACGCCTGATGCGGCCGTGCCGCTCGCGGAGGCGCTCGCGCGCCGGACGGACACCTCGTGGGTGGGGCTGATGGCGGGCGGCACGGAGGTCAGCGCGGTCGCGCGCTCCAGCGGCGACTGGGCGCGGGAGGGCGGCGAGGCGCTGCTGCTGCGTGAGCTGCCGCGCACGCCGCGCGTGCTGGGGGTCAGCGCCTACTGCAAGCTGCACCAGTATTTCGGTGGCGCGGAGGGGCTGATCCTCAAGTCGGGGACGCTCTCGTCCGCGCAGGTGGCAGCGCTCTCCCCGCCCCCGGCCCGGCTGCCCGACGAGCCCGTCAGGCTGACCGCCGGCGACCACAAGCTCCTCGCCTGCCTCGCGCGCGACGGCCGCGCGCCCGTGCCGGAGCTCGCCGCCGCGACGGGTTGGTCGCCGTCCACCGTGCGGCGCCGCATGACGGAGCTGCGGGCGAGCGGGGCGCTCTACTTCGACCTCGACTACGGCCCCTACCTGTTCGACCAGGGGCTGCGGGCCACCATCTGGCTTTCCGTACCGCCTGCCCGGCTGCACGCCGTCGGGCAGGCGGTGGCCGCGCACCCGCAGGTGGCGTTCGCGTGCGCCACCACGGGCGCGGCCAACCTGTTCCTGACGGTCGTGTGCAAGAACTCGGCGGCCCTGTACGCCTACCTGACAGGACCGCTCTCCCAGCTGCCCGGGGTGAGCGGCATGGAGACGTACCCGATGGTCCGCAGCCTCAAGGGCCCCGGACCGTTCTGGCAGGGCCCCCTCCGGTAGAGCCCCGGCTCGTGGGGGCATCCGGCCCCTACGGGCGGGACAGCAGCCGCTCCAGGACCACGGCGATACCGTCCTCGTCGTTGGCCGCGGTCACCTCGTCGGCGACGGCCAGCAGCTCCTCGTGGGCGTTGGCCATGGCGACGCCGTGCCCGGCCCAGGCGAACATCGGAACGTCGTTGGGCATGTCACCGAACGCGACGGTCTCGGCCGCACGGATCCTCAGGCGGCGGGCCGCCAGCGCCAGCCCCTTCGCCTTGCTGAGCCCCAGCGGCAGCAGCTCCACGATGCCCTCGCCGGCCATCACCACGCCCACCAGGTCGCCGACGGCGGCACGCGCGGCCTTGGCCAGCCCGTCGTCGTCCAACTGGTCGTGCTGGATGTAGAGCTTGTTGAGCGGCTGCTGCCAGATCGTCTCCCGGTCTTCGACGGGGACGTAGGGCAGCGGGCCGTCGTGCACGCGGTAGCCGGGCCCGGCCAGCACCTGGCCGTCGAGACCGTCGCAGGAGGCGGCGACCGCGACGGTGCCGACCTCCTTCTCCAGCAGGTCGAGCGCCTGCCGGCCGACCCGGCGGTCGAGCGTGACGGAGGTCAGCAGCTTGCCCGCTCCCGCGTCGTAGACCTGCGAGCCCTGTGCGCACACCGCCAGGCCCCGGTAGTCCAGGTCGGCCAGTATCCGCTTCGTCCACGGCACCGCACGCCCGGTCACCACGATGTGTGCCGCACCCCGCTCGGCGGCGGCGTCCAGCGCGGCCCGGGTGCGCGCGGAGATGGTGTCGTCGGAGCGCAGGAGCGTGCCGTCGAGATCGGTGGCGATCAGCCGGTAGGGAAACGGAGGCGCGGGCACGGGCGCGTCCGCAGTACCGGGGCCCGCGGCGTCGGCGTCCGCGGCACTGGAGCCTGCGGCATGCGGCCCTGCGGCATGGGGGCCCGCGGCGTTGGCGTCTGCTGCGGTGCTCACTTGGCGATCGGCTCCAGCGCCTCACGCCCGCCCAGGTAGGGGCGCAGCACCGGCGGCACCCACACCGAACCGTCCTCCTGCTGGTGGTTCTCCAGCAGCGCGACGATCGTGCGGGGTACGGCGCACAGGGTGCCGTTCAGCGTGGCCAGCGGCTGCACGTGCTTGCCGTCCCGCATGCGCACGGACAGGCGCCGCGACTGGAACTGGGTGCAGTCCGAGGTGGAGGTCAGCTCGCGGTACTTGCCCTGGGTGGGGATCCAGGCCTCGCAGTCGTACTTGCGTGCGGCCGAGGCGCCCAGGTCGCCGGTGGCCACGTCGATCACCTGGAACGGCAGCTCCAGGGAGGAGAGCCACTGCTTCTCCCACTCCAGCAGCCTGCGGTGCTCGGCCTGCGAGTCCTCGGGGTCGACGTAGGAGAACATCTCCACCTTGTCGAATTGGTGGACGCGGAAGATGCCCCGGGTGTCCTTGCCGTACGAGCCGGCCTCCCGCCGGAAGCACGGAGAGAAGGCGGCGTAGCGCAGCGGCAGCCGGTTCGCCTCGATGATCTCGTCCATGTGATACCCGGCCAGGGCCACCTCGGAGGTGCCGACGAGGTAGAGCTCGTCCTTCTCCAGCTGGTAGACGTCCTGGGCCGCCTGGCCGAGGAACCCAGTGCCGTCCATGGCCTGCGACTTGACCAGCGCGGGCGTGAGCATCGGCGTGAAGCCCGCCTCGGTCGCCTGGGCGATGGCCGCGTTGACCAGCGCCAGCTCCAGCAGGGCGCCGACGCCGGTGAGGAAGTAGAAGCGCGAGCCCGACACCTTCGCGCCGCGCTCGACGTCGATGGCGCCGAGCCGCTGGCCCAGCTCCAGGTGGTCCTTCGGCTCGAAGCCCTCGGCGCCGAAGTCGCGGGGGGTGCCGAGGGTCTCCAGGACGGTGAAGTCCTCCTCGCCGCCCACCGGGACATCCGGGTGCACCAGGTTGCTCAGCCGGCGCAGCAGCTCCTGCGTCTCGGCGGCGGCCTCGTCCTTCTCGGCGTCGGCGGCCTTGACCGCGGTCGCCAGCTCGCCGGTGCGGCGCAGCAGCTCCGCCTTCTCCTCGCCCTCGGCCTTGGGGATGAGCTTGCCGAGCTGCTTCTGCTCGGCGCGCAGCTCGTCGAAGCGGACGCTGGAGGACCTGCGCCGCTCGTCGGCGGAGAGCACCGCGTCGACGAGGTCGACGTCCTCTCCACGGGCACGCTGCGAGGCGCGCGCACGGTCGGGGTCCTCACGGAGCAGGCGAAGGTCAATCACCCCGCCAGGGTACCGGTGACCTCCGACGGCTCTCGATCCGAAATCCCTTTGCGTGTAATTTGTCCGAATTTGCGGTTTTGCGAGGCCCGCATTGCCGACCCCTTCCGGGAATCCCGTCTCTCTTTCCAGAGGGTGGTGGTGAAGGTGATCGCGGGGCCGGTCAGGGCAGTTGGGCGTCGCGTCCACCGGGTTTATCCACAGCGGCCACCGGTGCGGAGCGACTTTTCCACAGGCGGGGAGGCGATGCTGTGGAAATGGGAGAGATCCCTTCCGGCGCCTGCTCGGTCCTCCGGGAATTCCCGCCGTAAACCCGAAATTCCCACCCTTTTGAGGGGGATCAGCTCCCACCGAAGGGTTCATCGAGGGAATTGTGCTGACGAGGCGCGTGCTGGCGGCTGTGGACGGCGATGCGGTATCCATGCCGTTTTGTCGACAGAGTCCGTTTCGCCTGTCGACTTGTTCACAGGTCGCCACTCACCCCTGTGGATAACTTCGCCGCGGCTGTGCACAGTGGGAACAGCGTCGCCCGGACCTCAGTCCCGCCCGTCCAGGCACCGCGTCAGCCAGTCCGCCGCCGCCACGAAGTCCTCGTCCGCCATACCGGGACGCAGCGTCGGCGGCTGCTCGTCCGCGCGCGGATACGAACCCAGGAAGCGCACGGCACGGCACGAGCGCTTCAGCCCCATGAGCACGTCCCCCACCCGGCGGTCCTCCACGTGCCCCTCGCAGTCCACCGAGAAGCAGTACTGCCCGATGCCCTCACCCGTCGGCCGCGACTCGATCCGCATCATGTTCACCCCCCGCGAGGCGTACTCGTGCATGACCTCCAGCAGCGCACCCGGCTGGTCCCCCTGCAGCCAGAAGACGACCGACGTCTTGTCCGCACCCGTCGGCGCCGCGGGGCGCGCGGGACGGCCCAGCAGCACGAACCGCGTCGTCGCGTTCTCCGCGTCGTGGACGTCGGTGACCAGCGGCTGGAGCCCGTACCTCGCCGCCGCGAACTCGCCCGCGAACGCCGCGTCGTACCGGCCCTCCTGCACCAGGCGGGCACCGTCCGCGTTGGAGGCCGCCGACTCCCACACGGCGTCCGGCAGATGCGCCGCGAGCCAGTTGCGCACCTGCGGCTGGGCGACCGGGTGCCCCGTCACCGTCTTGATCGTCTCCAGCGTCGTCCCAGGCCGCACCAGCAGCGCGAACGCGATCGGCAACAGCACCTCGCGGTAGATCATCAGCCGGCCGCCGCCCGCCAGCTCGTCCAGCGTGGCGGTCACCCCGCCCTCCACCGAGTTCTCGATCGGCACGAACGCCGCCTGCGCCTCCCCGTTCCGCACGGCGTCCAGCGCCGCCGGGACGGACACCATCGGGGTGAGCTGGCGGGTGGCGGACTCGGGGAGCGTGTGCAGCGCGGCTTCGGTGAACGTGCCCTCGGGACCGAGGTAGGTGTAGCGGCTCGCAGATGACATGCCGCCACGGTAGCCGCGCCGGGCACCCGCCGAGTGCCGGTCTCAGCCCTCGAGCAGCCGCTGGCCTACGTACTCGCCCCGCGCGGGACCGCCCGGAACGGCGAACAGCCCGCTCGCCTCGTGCCGCAGGAAGTCCGAGAGCGCGTCCCCCCTGTCGAGCTTGCGCTGCACGGGTACGAAGCCGCGCAACGGGTCCGCCTGCCAGGCCAGGAACAGCAGCCCCGCGTCCGGCGCACCCCCGTCCCCGAAGCCGTCGTGGAAGGAGAAGGAGCGGCGCAGCATCGCCGCGCCCCCGTTCGTCTCCGGCGCCGCGACCCGCACGTGCGCGTCGGCGGCGATCACCGGCAGCCCGTCCTTGCCGCGTTTGTCGAGGTCAGGGGCGGTGTGCTCGTGCCCGCCGGACAGCGGCGCGCCGTCGGACTTGCGCCGCCCGATGACCCGCTCCTGCTCGCCGAGCGCGTGCTCGTCCCAGCTGTCGAGCAGCATCCTGATGCGCCGCTGCACCACGAACGAGCCGCCCGCCATCCAGGACGGCTCACCCGAGGACGGCACGAAGACGCGCTCGGCGAAGTCGTCGTCCGTGGTCTTCGGGTTGTTGCTGCCGTCCACCTGGCCCATCAGGTTGCGCACCGTGCGGGGACGGTCCGTGGCCCCGGGGGAACGGTTGAAACCGGACATCTGCCAGCGCACCCGTGCCGCCCCCGCCGCCTCCCGCTGGAGCGCGCGCAGCGCGTGGAAGGCGACCAGCGCGTCGTCCGCGCCGATCTGCACCCACAGATCGCCGTCGGAGCGTTCCTTGTCCAGCGCGTCGGCGGAGAAGTCCGGCAGCGGGGCCAGCTGCCGCGGCAGCTCCTTCTTCATACCCGTACGGGTGAAGAACGTACGGCCGAATCCGAACGTCACCGTGAGCGACGAGGGCCCCGCGTCCAGCGCGATTCCGGTGTCCCGCTCGCCGCCTGACGGCGGCTCGCCCGCCATCATCCGCCGCGCCGCGTCCGACCAGCGCCGCAGCAGCGCCGCCGCCTGCCTGCGCCCGGCACCGGACACGAGATCGAACGCCACCAGGTGGCCGTGCGCCTGCGCCGGTGTGACGATGCCCGCCTGGTGTGTGCCGTGGAACGCCACGCCGGTCGAGCCCAGGGACGTCAGCGCCGTGGGCGGCTCGTCCTGCGCCGTCGCGTGCCCCCACGCGCCGCCCGCGGCACCCAGCACCAGCCCGCCCGCGCCCGCGGCGGAGGCGGTGCCCAGCAACCGCCTCCGCGACAGCGGCGCGCCGCTCCCGGACGGCGTACCGCTACCTGGCGACGCCCCGCTACCGGACGACGCATCGCCACCCGACGACGTACCGCGTTCGTCTTCCGCCGCGGCCGGGGGAGGGACAGATTCCCGGGACGGGGACCCCCGGCGGCGTTCTCGCCGCTTACGAGGGGCGTTGACGGCGGTCGCGCGGGGACCGCGGACGGGTTCGCCGCCCCGCTCGGGGCTGCCGTCCGTGGAGTGGTTCGCGGATTCGTGGTCGCTGTGCGTACTCATGGTGTGGTTCGGTTCCGGCTCAGCCGATGGTGGCGGTCTTGTAGGTGGTGACCTGGTCGATGTCCGAGGTGCGGACGGTGAGTGCGAGTTTCCATTCTCCGGCCATGGGGAGCCGGACATCCGTGGCCTTCCAGTGGCCCTTCTTCCCCGCGACCGGTTTCAGGGTGACAGGCAGCGGTCCGAGGTCCTTCGCGGGGAGGGTGAAGGTGACCTTCACTTCCGGTGCGTCGAGCGGTCGGCCGCCGGGGGCGGTGGTGTGCACCTGGAGGGTGTTGCGGCCGCGGGAGCCCGGGTCGAGCGTGAGCGCGGCGGTGCCCTTGCCGCCGGGGCCGCCGGTGTCGAACGGCACCTTCGCCTCCACGGGACCGGCGGAGGCGCTCGTTCCCGAGTTCCCCGCCGCGTGCGCCTGCGCCTCGGTGCGGCCCGGCTCGGTGTTGGTCAGGATCGTGGTGACGGCCAGCAGGACGACGGCGATGGAGGCCTCCGTCAGTACCGAGCGGCGCAGTCCACTGCGCTGGGGATCGGCCTCGCGCCGCTTGCGCTGCTGTGCCGCGTCGGCGGCGTCCCGCTGCCGCGCGAGCTGCGCGGCGCGTACGGGGTCGGCCGTGCCGTCGCCGGAAGGATCCTCGGCAGAGGCGCTGTCGGAAGAGAGGCTGGAAGACGGAGCGGAGGCGCGGACCGGCGGCTGCGGAGAGCGCGTGTGCGGAAGGGACGCTGTCCGGGCGGGGATGTCCGTACGGACGCTCTCCGTGCGGCCGTTTTCCGCCTCCCTCGGAACCTCCGTCGCCTCCCCCTGGACAGCCGTCGTCTCCGTCGGGACCTCCGACAACCTGGCTGTCCATCGGCGGGAGAACCAGCCGATCCCCACCAGCACGGCCACCAGGGCGACCTTCACCAGCAGCAGCTGTCCGTACGACGTGCTCGTCAGCGCGTCGAGAGTCCCCACCTGGCGCCACGACTGGTACAGCCCCGTCGCGGCGAGCACGGTGACACTCGTCAGGGCCACCGCGGAGAAACGCCGCACTGCCGTGCCCGAGGGCGAGGGACCCCAGCGCAGCAGACAGAAGAGCGCGGCCAGTCCGCCGAGCCACAGGGCGACAGCCAGCAGGTGCAGGATGTCCACCGGCATGGCGAGGGACGTCTGGATGCCGGTGGAGGCGTGTTCGGCCATCGCCCAGGTCGCCGCGAGCCCGGCCGCGACGACGGTGCCGCCGATGGCGAGCCCGTACAGCAGGTCGTGCCGCTCCCGCGCGCCGACCGGCTCGTCCGAGTCCGCCGCACCGTCCGTGTCCGCCGCACCGTCCGTGCTCACCGCACCGTCCGTGTCCGCCGCACCGTCCGTGCTCACCGCACCGTCCGTGTCCGCCACGCCGTCCGTGCTCACCGCACCGTCTGTGCTCACCGCACCGTCCTTGCGGCGCCGCGCGTACGCCCCGAAGAGCACCGAGACGAACAGGGCCGCCGCGGCCAGCAGCAGCATCCTGGACACCAGGGCCGTGCCCGGTTTGGTGGCGACCACCTCCTTGAGCCCGCCCAGGTCGAGGACGTCGGCGAGCCTGCCCGAGCCGGTGTAGGGGGTGCGCAGCAGCAACAGGGCCAGCGTGGCGGCGGTCAGGGTGACCCATCCGGTGACGGTCAGCCGCTGTACCGCCCGCGAGGAGGCCGCGCGCGGGGCGCACAGCATGACGAAGCCCGCTCCGCCGACCAGCAGGACGAAGCCCGCGTAGGCGGCGTACCGGCCGATCCCGTAGAGCGTCCCCACGGCACCGCCGCCGGCGTTCTCGTCCTGCTGGGGGACGGTCGCGCTGGTTTCGGACGGTTCCTTGACGGAGAAGGTGAACGCGCCCGAGACGGGGTGGCTGTCGGCGGAGACGGCCTGCCAGGCGACCGTGTACGTGCCCTTGGAGAGCGAGGACTTGAGCGACACGGCGCGCTGCGTCTTCCCGCCTGTGCCGGTGTCGCGGATCGCCCCGGTGTCGGCCCGCTTGCCGTGCGGGTCGAGGACGCGGATCGAGTCGTCGGACATGGCCACGCCCTCGGAGAAGTCGAGCGTCACCTGGCGGGGCGCGTCGCGCACCACCGAGCCGTCCGCCGGGTCGCTGCCGGTCAGCGCCGCGTGCGCGGCGGCGGGCCCGGCGGTGGCCAGGATCCCCAGCAGCGCCAGCCCACCGGTCAGCAGAGCCATCACGAGCGCTTTCCACGCACCACGGGCCGACGGGGCGACCGTCCGCGCACGGGACGACTGTGTGGCCGCTCGGAGGGAAGGGGGCGCCGTCGCGGCGCGGGGCAGCGCCGGCCGGCCGGCCGGGCGGTGACGCCGGCCGGCCGCGGCAGCGGACGGAGGGGGCTCAGTGGTGTACGGCACGCCTGCGAACCTCACTTCTCGGGTGTGTAGTTCGTCGCCTCGACGGGAGCCTTGACCGTGACGGAGCCGGACTTGGCGAAGTGCAGGACGAAGGTCACCGTCTGGCCCTTGACCGGCTTGTGCTTGAGTTCCATGAGCATCAGGTGGTTGCCCCCGCGCGCCAGTTTCAGGGTGCCGTGCGCGGGGACCGGCAGGGACTCGACCTGCCGCATCTGCTGTTCGACCGTCTCGTGCATCTCGACCTCGCCCGCCACGTCACTGGAGACGGAGGTGAGTTTGTCGGCCTTGCCGCCGCTGTTGCGCACGGTCAGGAAACCGCCGGCCATCTTGTCGGTGGGCGGCTGCGGCACGTAGGCGCCGCTGACCTTCAACTCGGGGCGCCCCGTCGCCGCGGCGCTCCCTTCCTTGTCTCCGGACGAGGAGGACGAAGAGGACGAAGGGGATGAGGAGCAGGCACCCAGGGTGAGCACACAGGCGGCGCCGAGCGCGGTGGCGGCGAGTGAACGGCGAGCCGTGGCGCCGAGCGGACGAGGGATCACGGGTTCTCCCCCTTGATGATCTTGGGCAGTTCCCTGTCGAGGATCTTCGGGTCGGTGTTGCCCTCGGTGTAGAGGACGTGCGCCTTGTCGTCCTTGGGGGAGAAGGCGAGCACCTGGGCGCCGTGGGTGGAGACGACGTCGCCGTTCTTCTTCTTGTACGACGGTTCGACGCTCACGCCCAGGCTGCGGGCGCCCGCCTGGATGGTGTCGAAGTCACCGGTCAGCCCGGTGAACGACGGGTCCTGGCCGCGCAGCCACTTGCCGAGCTCCTCGGGGGTGTCCCGCTCCGGGTCGGTCGTGACGAAGACGACCCGCAGCTTCTTCTGCTCTTCCTTGGGCAGCTTCGCCTTGGCCACCGCGATGTTGCTCATCGTCAGCGGGCAGACGTCGGGACAGTTGGTGTAACCGAAGTAGAGGAGCGTGGGGTGGCCCTTGGTCTCCTCGATGAAGTCGTACTTCTCGCCGTGGGTGTCGGTGAGCGTCAGGTCGGGCTTGTCGAAGGGCTGGTCGAGGACCGTGCCGCCCTTCTCCTGCTTCTCGACCGTGGCCGGCTTGTCGGCGGCCTTGCCGCCGTCATCGCCGTCGGTGCCGCAGCCGGTCAGGGCGAGGGCGGCGGCCGCGACAAGGGCGGCTGCCGCCGGGACCGTTCTGGTAGTGCGCATGGTGGTGATCCGCTTCGTGCTGGTTCGGGGTCGGGTGTGCGTGTCGGTGTCGGTATGGGGATCGGTGTCGGGGCCGTGACGGGGCCGGTGTCGAAAAGTGCGAGGGGGCGAAGGAGCGAGGGGCGCGAGAGGGGCGGACACGGGGCCCGCGGGTGGTGCGGCCCGGCTCACGCGCCGGGCCGCACCACCCGCGTCGGACCGCGGGGTCAGAAGGGGGCAGGTGGGGTCAGGAGGTGCGGCGGCGGCCCGCCAGGACGCCGAAGCCGATACCGGCGACGCCCACGACGATCCCCACCACGCCCAGGACGCGTGCGGTGGTGTCGGAGCCGTCGCCGGAGTCGGCGTCCGTGCCGGAGGAGGCCGCCGTCTGCTCCGTGGCCTTGCCGTCGCCCGACGCGGACCCCGCGGCCTTCCCGTCCTCCTCGGCGGCGGCGAGCTTCAGCACCGGCGCCGGGTGCTCGGGCTCGGGCGCGCCCTTCTGCTGCTCCTCGATCCACCGTACGACGTCGTCATCGTCGTAGGTCTGCAGGGCCTTGAAGACGAGCTGGTCCCCGTCCTCGGGGAGTTGTCCCATGGAGACGGGGAACTGCTGGAACTCGCCGGGCTCGACCTTGCCGCCGCTCCAGGTGACCTTCGAGACGGCTTCGGTGATCTTTTCGCCGTGGGTCTCGATCGGCTTGTCCAGCTTCTTCTTGTCGACCTTGATGTCCCAGCCGGGCACCGGCTGCGGCATCACGGACGCCAGCGGGTGGTCGGTGGGGAAGGTGACCTCCAGCTTCACGGTGGAGGCGTCGTCCTTCTCGTTGGGCACCTTGAAGTTGACGGTGCTGTAACCACCCTTGGGCGCCTCCTGCGGGTCGACGCTGACGTGCGCCGAGGCGGGTCCGGCGACCAGCATGAGGGTGCCGGCGGCGAGCGCGCCGACGGTCACGGCGCGGCGGTGGGAGTTCTTCACGAGTGTGCTCCTGACGGACAGGGCGAATGACGGGCAGCATGCGTGCGGGGTACGCGTGCGCGCGGGCGTGCGGTACGGCCCGCACGGCGCAGCTGCCCGACCGCGCGCGCCTCTCTCTCGCACGGCGCTCCGGTCGGTCACGTAGGGCCCAGGGAAGCGCACAGGGCGTACGGCTCACCGAAGCACACAAGGCGTACGGCTCTGTTGCCGTGGCTCACCGGTGTGGGGGAGCGGAGAGAAGAGGGGGCGCGGGGCGGTCGTCGTCCGTGTGCGGGGCCGTCAGGCCGCGAGCGCGAAGGCGTCCGCCGTGCGTGCGGGCGGGCCGCGCCGGTGGACGGTGTGGTCGAGTGTGACGGAGCGCGGCGCCCGCTCGTCACGTGGACGGGGAAAGACGGACCGTGCCGGTGTCTTGGGCAGCAGTCCGGCGTGCAGCGCCCGTACGTAGGCCAGGGCCCGGCTCAGAGCCAGCGCGGCCACCAGTTCGTCGGCCGTGTCGGCGGCGTCGGCCGACAGCCGCACCAGGCGCCACAGCGCCGCCTCGCCGCGCCGCAGCAGCCAGCCGAGCAGCAGTGCCGCGCACAGGTGGCCGAGGAGCATCGGTGCGTCGAACATGCCGACGGCGGCGCGCGCCGCGTCCCGCAGGCAGTCGAGCGGGGTGTCGGGGAACGGCACCGAGGAGGCCGCTTGGGCGGCATGGTGTGCGGAGTGCCCGGCCGAGCCGCCGCCCGCCGCGGCGGAGGCGGCGGTGTCCGGGTCGAGCCCCGCGCGGGAGACGATCCGGCGCGCGTCGGCCTCGCTCATGCCCGCCGCGCTGTGGTTGCACAGCAGCTTTCCGGCCAGCGCCCGCACCCCGCCGGGGCCGTCCGAGGAGCCGGGGCGCGTGCCCGCGGCGGCCTGTGCGGAGCCGGAGGCGCCCATCGTGCCGAAGGAGAAGAGCACGTGCAGGGCGAACTGGCCCAGCGTGAGCAGCCCGGCGATGCCCGGCAGCGAGCGCTCCCGTCCGGCGAGAGCCACGGCGAGCGTGAACACGCAGCCGAACCCCAGCGCCAGCGGGACCAGCGGGACCATCGTGCCCGCGGCGAGGATGTGACCGGCGGCGGACACGGTGACGCAGGCCGCAGCGAACACCGCGGCCCGCAGCAGTCTCAGGTCCGCTCCGGCAGTCATGGCGGCGCCATCATCTCACCGCGTCCGCTTCCGGTATACGGCAGGTACAGGCCCCGGTGTACCGCAGGCGGCGGCCCCGCGCGTACGGCGGGTGCGGGCCGGGCAGACGGTCGGCCGGTCGGTACGGCGGGCGGTTTCCGCCGTACGGGGGTCATCGCGACGCGCCCGAGTAGTGCTCGGACACGCAGGCAATAGGTAACCCGTGTGTCGAGCCGCGTGGAGGGTGAGCATGAGCAGCCTGTGGTGGTCTCTCCGGCTACGGCGCGAAGCCGCCAGTGTGCCGCTCGCGCGGCACCTTCTGCTGAGCTCCATGGAAGCGGCCGGAGTCGACCCCGACGTGGCCTACGACATGTGCCTCGCACTGTCCGAGGCGTGCGCGAACGCCGTCGAGCACGGCAGCGCGGCCGGTGACCTGGCGGGTGCCTACCGCGTGTCCGCCTACCTGGAGGGTGACCGCTGCCGCATCGAGGTGGCCGACACGGGGCCCGGTTTTCCCGCCGGATACGACCCGGTGCGGTGCGGGAACGAGGCGGAGAGCGGGCGCGGCCTCCACCTGATCGAGTGCCTCGCCGATCACGTGCGGTTCTGCAACCGGCCGGGGCGAGGCGGCGCGGTCGTCAGCTTCGACAAGGTGCTGGCCCGCCGCGACGGAGCACTGCTGCCCGCGTTCTGAGCGAGTGGTGAGTGGGTTTCCGAGCGGCCGGTGCACGAGTTTTTCTGAGCGACGGGTGCACGCGTTCTGAGCGGCCGGTTCACGAGGTCGGCTCGACCTGCTGGTCCTCGGTGGTGGCGGGCTCGGGCCCGGCGCGGAAGTTGCGGTAGCGCAGCAGCAGCATCGCCGCGTCGTCGTTGAGGGGGGAGCGCACGTGTTCCTCGATGTCCTGGTGGACGGCCTCCAGCGCTCCCTCGGGGTCGGGGTCCTTGAGCAGGTGGGCGCGTTGGTCGAGGGGGTAGAAGTGGTTGTCGGCGTCCCGGGCTTCGGTGACGCCGTCGGTGTAGAGCAGCAGCTGGTCGCCGGGGGCGAAGGGCACCTGGTGCGGGAAGGGCGGTTCGCTGCCGTGCAGTCCCAGGCCCAGCGGCAGGCACCGGCGGGGCGGCTCGGCGAAGTGGACGCTGCCGTCGTGGCGCACCGCGAGCGGCGCCGGGTGACCGAAGTTGAGCAGCGTCGCCGTCCGGGGCCGCTCGCTGTGTTCCACTTCGACCAGCACCGCCGTCACGAATTTCTCGCCCAGCAGGTGCCGGTCCAACGCCCGCTCCAGACGTTCGCCCACGGCGGGCAGGTCGGACTCGTCGTAGGCGGCCTCCCGGAAGGCGCCGAGTACGACGGCCGCGGTCTCCACGGCCTCCAGGCCCTTGCCCTGGACGTCCCCGATGATGACGCGCACGCCGTGCGGCGAGGTGACCACCTCGTACAGGTCGCCGCCGATCCGGGCCTCGGCGACGGCCGACGTGTAGGAGACGGCGACCCGCAGCCGCCCGGCGCTGCGCGGTACCGGGCGCAGCAGCACCCGCTGGGCGGCCTCCGCGATGGAGCGCACGTTGGCCAGCTCGGCCTCCCGCCGCTGCCGCATCGCGGTGGCCACCAGCGCCGCCACCGACACGCCCGCGACGGAGATCAGCGTGGCGTTGCCGCGCCGCTCCCCGAACTGGTCGTTGTAGAAGCTGAGCGCGACGGTCAGCACCAGCGCCAGCGCGCCGACGGCGGCCGTGCGCCGTTTGCCACCGGTCAGACCGGCGAACGCGGGACCGAGCGCCATCATCGGCTGCAGCCCGATCCCGGGCCCGCCCGTCATGTCGGCGGCACCGACGACGGCCATGGCGAGGAAGGGAAACGCGGACAGCAGTCCGGTCCTCATCCGGGAGACCAAAGCGCGCTCTCTTCCTTGTCGGTGACAGGCCACTCGTCGGTGCGGGCCACCCGTCGGTGCGGGGACACCCGCCGGGTGCCGGGTGCCGGGCCGCCGGGGGACCGCTCGCCGGTGACAGGCTCAGCGGGCGCGTTGTCGTCGCTCGTGTCTCCTGACCTCGCCGCCGTGCTCGGATTTTAGGACTTCGACGGGCGTTACGACCTGAGTTCCGCCATCCAGCTCTCCACCGCGGAGCTGCTGCGGGGCAGCCCGGCGGACAGGTTGCGGTTGCCGTCCTCGGTGACCAGGATGTCGTCCTCGATGCGCACGCCGATGCCCCGGTACTCCTCGGGCACCGTCTCGTCGTTGGCCTGGAAGTACAGCCCCGGCTCGACGGTCAGGCACATGCCGGGCTCGAGGGTGCCGTCGGCGTAGGTCTCGCGCCGGGCGACGGCGCAGTCGTGCACGTCCATGCCGAGCATGTGCCCGGTGCCGTGCAGCGTCCAGCGCCGCTGCAGACCCAGCTCCAGCACCCGCTCGACCGGGCCCTCGACCAGGCCCCACTCGACCAGCTTGGCGGCCAGCACCCGCTGCGCCGCGTGGTGGAAGTCCAGGTACTTGGCGCCCGGCTTGACGGCGGCGATGCCCGCTTCCTGCGCCTCGTAGACCGCGTCGTAGATCGTGCGCTGGAGGTCGGTGAAGCGGCCGTCGATCGGCAGGGTGCGGGTCACGTCGGCGGTGTAGAGGGTGTGGGTCTCCACTCCGGCGTCGAGGAGCAGCAGCTCGCCCGAGCGCACGGGGCCGTCGTTGCGCATCCAGTGCAGCGTGGTGGCGTGCGGGCCCGCGGCGCAGATCGAGCCGTAGCCGACGTCGTTGCCCTCCACGCGGGCGCGCAGGAAGAACGTTCCCTCGATGTAGCGCTCGGAGGTGGCCTGCGCCTTGTCGAGCACGCGGACGACGTCCTCGAAACCGCGCACCGTCGAGTCGACCGCCTTCTGCAGCTCGCCGACCTCGAACGCGTCCTTGACCAGCCGCATCTCGGACAGGAAGCCGCGCAGCTCCTCGTCCCGCTCGGCGGTCACCTTGTCCGCCAGCGCCGCCTCGACGCCGGCGTCGTACCCCCGTACGGCGCGCACCGGGCCGCTCGCCCGGCGCAGCGCGTCGGTGACGGTGCGTACGTCGGCGCACGGCAGACCGTAGAGCTTCTCGCTCTCGGTGAGGCTGTGCCGCCGGCCGACCCACAGTTCGCCCTGGCCGTCCAGCCAGAACTCGCCGTTCTCGCGGTCGGAGCGCGGCAGGAGGTAGAGCGTGGCGGTGTGGCCGCGCGCACCCGTCGGCTCCAGGACGAGCACGCCGTCCTCGGTCAGATCGCCGGTCAGGTACGCGTACTCAACGGACGACCTGAAGGGGTACTCGGTGTCGTTGGAGCGGGTCTTGAGATTGCCCGCGGGGACGACCAGCCGTTCGCCCGGGAACCGTGCCGACAGCCTCTCGCGCCGCTCGGCCAGCTCGGCGGCCTGCGCGATCGGCTCCAGGCCGTGCTGCTCGGTGTCCGCCCAGCCGGACTTCATGTTCTCGGCCAGCTCGTCGGAGACGCCCGTGTACAGGCCGTTCTTCCGCTGCTTGATCGGCTGCTCGTCAGCGGCGTCGTCTGCCACGTCTGCCTCCTGTTCGACGGATGAAACCACCTTCCATCGTATGGGTGGCACGTGGCTGGTCCAGAGCCGTGCGGATGTGACCTTCCCCCGGCCGCGACGGCGGACCACGCCGCCCGCGAGGGCCCGCGCGGGCGGGTGAGCGAGGTCCGTACGGCGTGCGGTTTCTCTGGGGGCGGGATGCGTGCGGCGTGCGGGCGCTCAGAAGCGGGCGGCCAGCAGGACGACGTCCTCGGGGTGGTCGGGCAGGTCGGCCAGCGGCGCGGGCAAAACGGTGCGCAGCACGTGGTCGACCAGCGCCTCGGGGTCCTCACGCGTGGCGCGCGGCGCACCGGCGGCGGCGGACCGCAGCCGCGCGAAGGCGCGGTCCATGGACTGGCCCGTGCGGTGCAGCAGCCCGTCGGTGTAGCACAGGAGGGTTTCGCCCTCTCCCAGCACGACCTCGGCGCTGGGCGCCTCCCAGCAGGCCAGCATCCCCAGCGGCGCCGAGACCGCCGTCTCCACCGGCTCGACGCGGCGGGGCCCCACGATCAGGGGCGCGCAGTGCCCGGCCCCGGCGAGCAGCACCTTGCGCGCCGCCGGCTCGGCGTACGCGAACAGAGCTGTCGCCGAGGCGGCCGGCTCGGTCAGCCGCAACAGCAGTTCCAGGTCGGACAGGACGGCGACCGGATCCTCGCCCTCCATCACCGCGTACGCGCGCAGGGAGGCGCGCAGCCGCCCCATGGCGGCCACCGCAGCGGGGCCGCTCCCGGTGACGGACCCGACGGCCAGCCCCACCGCCCGGTCGGGAAGCGCGAGCGCGTCGAACCAGTCGCCGCCGCCGGACGGGCTCGTACGGTGCCGCACCGCGAGGGTGACGCCGGGGACCCGGGGCAGCGTGCTGGGCAGCAGTTCCGCGCCGAGGGCTGCCGACTCCTCGCGGATGCGGGCGAGTTCGCTCAGGTGGGCGCAGTGCTCGGTGGCGTAGCGCATATAGCCGCCCAGCAGCTCCCGCTGGCGCACGGTGGGCGCGCCCGGCTCGTCGTAGAGCCAGACGGCCGTGCCCAGACGGACGCCGGAGCCGGTGGTGAGCGGCACGGTGTAGGTGGCGGAGTAGCCGAGGCGGGCGGCGACCTGCCGGTGGTGCGCGCCCAGGCCGGGGGCGGCGGCGAGGTCGGGGCAGGCGACGCCGGGTTCATGGTCCGCGTCGGGCGTTCCGGCGGGCGGGGAGGGGGCGGGGACGGTCTCCAGCTCGCCCAGCTCGGCGCGGCCCAGGCCCATGCCGAGGGTCTGTTCGGGGACCGGCCCGTGGGCGGCGCCGGGGTGCGTACCGGGTTCGAGGACGACCAGGCCGCGCGGGGCGCCGAGGAGGGTGCCGCCGGCCCGCAGCGTCTCGCGGAGTGCGGCGTCGAAGTGGTCGGTGCGCGCCAGCCGGGTCGTGAGGTCGAGCAGGCAGGACAGGTCGCAGATCCGTTTGCGGTCCGCCGGCGAGCCGGGGTTCACCTCGGGTGGGTGGTCCTGTGGACGGCCTTGGGGGGAGCGGGGGTCCCCTGGCGGCGGGTCCGTGCCCGGTGCGGCGGAGGCCCGGGCAGCTGTGGGAGGGGCGGGGGAGGCGGGCGGTGCGGCTGGTGCGGCCGAGGCCGCGGATTCGGCGGGCTCCGACGAAGCAGGGGACGTCGGGGAATTCGAGGAAACAGCTGGTTCGATTCCAGCCACTTTCGGCAGGTGCGGAGAGGTCATGGGCAGCGACCCGGAAGGTGGAGAAACTGGTCCAATAGCATCGCAAACCCCCATGTCATGTTGCTCCGCTATCAATGCCACTACATGTACACATGCCGTTGGGGCATGTCCAGTACGTGCGCTGCGGTGCCGAGCATGTCCGCAGAGACGGTGCCTCTCACGGGGGCAGGCCGTACGGTGGAAAGATTGGCGGAAAATCGCTCGCCTGGCGTGCATACTGCTGTCGACTGAGGCCATTCGGCAGCGCGTTGGCACCGCCGCTGCGGGTACGGAACCCTGTGGGGAGACATGGCGTCCTAGAGGGAAGCGGGCACCGCCCCGTCCCTCTTCGCGGGATGGCACCAGTCGCGGGATTGCACAGGCAGCACGGACGCGGTACGAGCGGATGCCGGGGTCCCTTCCGGCCGAGGGCCGGGGGAGGTTCGCGGCGCGTGACAAGCAAGTACGAGCAGCATCGGCGCAGGTGGCGGTCCGCGGTACGCACGCGGTGTGCCCGCCGCCTCGCCACGTTCCGCGCCGGGCCCGCAGCACGAGGCACTGCCAGACACGCACGGTCACCAAAGTTCACGACACGTACTGAGCTGGGAGATCGGTCGGCACGGTCATTGGCGTTCGGCAGGCGAGTCGTTCCCGTCGTCCCGCCGGCCCCGCCCGTTCGGCCGGTCGCCGTTTGTTCACTGTGTTTGCGTAACAGGCGTTGTTTGCTTTGTAGGCGTTGTTCGGCGTTCACGGAAAGGAACGAGCGCTCATGCGCGAGATCCTCGGAAGGCGACGCTCCCTCAGGGCCTGGGGACAGCTCCAGGGCCGACGGTTTCGGGCGCGGTCCGGACGGAGTACCCACCGGTCACCGATGC
The DNA here is from genome assembly GCF_003323715.1 of Streptomyces diacarni. Lineage (GTDB taxonomy): Bacteria > Actinomycetota > Actinomycetes > Streptomycetales > Streptomycetaceae > Streptomyces > Streptomyces diacarni. The sequence goes on along the minus strand of NZ_QOIN01000073.1, from coordinate 42,535 downwards.
GGAGCACGGCGCTGACAGCGGCCACCGAGTGGCAGTGGCCCGTCGTCCCGGGAGCCGCCCTCGCCTCCAGTGGGGGCCGGGGCGAGGCCGCCGTCTGCGCGTGCCGCGATCCGGAGTGCGTGGTGCCGGGGGCACACCCCTTCGACCCCGTGCTGCTGGCGGCCACGGCCGACGAGGCCATGGTCGGCTGGTGGTGGACCAACAGGCCCGACGCCCCGGTGATCCTCGCGACCGGCGGCCCGGCGCCGTGCGCGTTGAGCCTGCCGGCGGTCGCCGGGGCGCGCGCCCTGGCGACCTTCGACGCCGCGGGTGTCCGCGTGGGCCCGGTGATCGCGACGCCCACCCGCTTCTCCGTACTGGTCGAGCCCTACGCGCTCGAAGAGCTGGGCGAACTGCTGTACGCCCAGGACCGGGTGCCCAGCTCCCTGCGGTTCCACGGCGGTGGCGGCTACGTGGCGCTGCCCGGCGCCCTCACCGGAGCCGGCAGGGCCCGCTGGGAGCGGGAGCCCGAACCCGGCGCGGACGGCCGGCCGTGGCTGCCCCGGATGGAGACGCTGCTGGACGTCCTCGTCGAGGAGAGCGCCGCGACCCCGGACACGGGTAGTCGACTGGCGTACTGAGCACCGGGGGCGGAGTCGGGGCGGGGTTCCGGCGTCCGGGGCCTTCGGGTGCCCGCGCTTTCGCGCGCCCGCGCCTTCGGGGCTCCGAGAGCCGCAGGCCGGGACGGGGTCCGGATCGGGGATGCGCGGGCGCGGGCGGGCGGTCGGTGTGCCGGTCGCTCACGTGGCCTGTGACGTGTGTTTCGTGGCCGGCGCCGGTGGCGCGTGTGACGCGGGTGGCGCGGGTGGCGCGGATGTGCGACGCACGGTGCTTTGCGCGGTGCGAGGTGTGGTTCGGAGAGCGGGGGCTTCACTCGTACGGGTTGGAGCCGTGGGCAGTTGAGGGGGAAACGGGAGTCTTTGGGGCGTGTACGCCACCTTGACCCCGATATGTTCACCTCACCGGTCGGTCCGGTTCCCGGCCCCGTGCTCGCCCGCCCCGCCCCGCCCCGCTCCCGTCGCTCCTCGTCGCTCCGCTCCCGTTCAGGTGGGTTCCCTCATGCTCCAGCCGCACCAGCGCGCGTCCAGGCTCCGCGTGGTCACCCTCGCCAGCACGGTCGCGCTCGTCGCCGCGGTACCGCTCGCGGCGGCGGTCGCGGGCGAGGACGCCCGCCTCGCGGCCAAGGCGTTCGAGGCGGCCCAGCCCCGGCACGAGACCGCCGGCGAGCCCGAGCGCGAGCCTGAGCCCGAGCCCGAGCGCGAGACGGCGCGACGGGGAGTGGGCGACCCGGGGCGGCCTTCGTCCTCCTGCGGGCCGGAAATCACCTCACCCGAAGGGGTGGAGGCGCGGGCCTGCGTGGTGAGCGAGGGCGAGGAGACCTGGGCCCGCGCCTACTACCGCAACACCACCCGGGGCGCCTTGCCCGCCCTCCTGACCCTGCGAGGCCCCGAAGGGCGTACGACCCGGGTGCGCTGCACCATGGCCGCGGCCGCCGGGCGGGGCGTGTGCGAGACGCCACGCGGCGACGGGGAAGAGCGCGGCAAGGCCCAAGCGCACGAGACCTACTCCGCGGTGGCCGAGGTCGTCTCCGCCGACGGGCGACGGCGTCTGCTACGGGCCGACAGCGGCAGTTGACGTCCGCTTGCCCGGCGGCATCCACGAAAGGTCGGTCCGCCGGCGAGTCGGCGAGTCAGGGGCGGGCCGACGGCACAAGAAAAACCCGGTCGCTGGCGACGGGGGATGCACCAGCGACCGGGCTCCTAGAACCGTAACAAGAGATCGGCGGTTAGCAAATTCGATCGCTCCGATTGAGACGCCGATTTACCTGTGAGTAGGGCAAGTTGGACCGCGCGTGTGATCGGTGTCACGCCCACGGGACCTTCGCGAACCCCACGCCGAATCTCCCGACTGCCGTCAGTTGAGCGTCACCTGACGGTTGGTGAGACCGCTGCGCGCGCGGCGCTCCTCGGCCGTCAGCGGAGCCGTCGCCGCCAGCGCCTCGGCCAGGCGTTCGGCGAACGCCGCAGCGGGCTTCTCGCAGTCCTGAGCCGTCATCTTCGAGGGCAGGTCCCATACCGGGACCGTCAGCCCGTGCGCCCGGAAAGAGCCCACCAGCCGGGATCCCTCGGCACCCTGCGGCTCGTCCAGCGACGAGGCACCCGCGGCGTGCAGGCGCGCCAGCGCGTCCAGCAGCTCCTCCTCGGGCCTGGCCATCACCCACCGCAGGTGGTTCTTCCCCGGCGCCTCGCACCAGTAGGCCCCCTCGACCCCCGTCAGCCGGGTGGTGGGCAGGGCCGCGGAGTTGGCGCTCTCCAACGAGGCGGCGACCTCACCGGCCGGCTCCTCCTCGCCCTCCAGCCAGAACTCGAACCCGGAGTGCACCTCCGGCTCGAACGGCGCGTCGAGGTCCAGCAGATCCTGCAGACGCGGGCCCTGCGGGTCGGCGCGGCCCGCGTCGACCGGGGTGCCGGGCTTGGCGGCGAGCGCGCGCTGGAGCGTGTCCGCGAGGTCCCGGCTCAGGTCACCCGAGGCCGTGTCGTTCTGCAGGCCCAGCAGGATCTCACCGCTCTCCCTGTGCAGCGCGGGCAACGCCATCGGCAGCACCGTCGCCAGCGTGACGGCCGTGACGCCCTCGGGGAGCCCTCCCTTGAGCGTCAGACGCGCGGTGGCGGCCGGAACCAGCTCGCGCAGGGCGACCCAGTCGGCCTCCCCGGGCAGCCCCTCGAACGGGCGGCGCACCAGTTCCGTCGCGGCCTGGGCGGCTGCCCTGCCGTGGCACGCCTTGTAGCGGCGTCCCGAACCGCAGGGGCACGGCTGGCGGGCCCCCACCACCGGGTAGTTCCCGCTGTCTGCCGCCCCTGTGGCGGCCGGGGCGGCTTTCTGGGGTCGGCGCTTGTTTGCCATGCGAGCGGTTCTCCAGAGGTGCGGCGTTGTGGGCGCCGTGATCCTAGTAGCTGCCGGGCACAGCGCGCTGCCCGCACCGCCCTGCCGCACCGCACGCGGAGCGGGGGCCGACCGCACGCCCGGCCGCGCTGCGAGCGGAGGGGTGCCCTGTCCGGTGGGGCCGGTGCCTCGTCCGGAGGGCCGGTGCCCTGTCCGGAGGGGCCGGTGCCTCGTCCGGGGAGGACCGGTGCCCTGTCCGGGCAGGGTCGGTATGCGCCCGGGAAGGGCCGACGCTCCTCAGGGAGGGCCGGCATTCCCCGTCCCGAGCGGTGCAGGTAGGCCCGGGAGGCTCAGAGCTCCTCCACCGAGGCGAGGTCGAACTCCTCGCCGGGCTCGCCGCCGAGGCCGCCGGATCCCGCACCGAGGCCGCCGAGGCTGGCGGCGACCCGTCCGCTGAAGGAGTTGTCCGGCCGTAGCACCGCCCAGACCGTCACCGCGGGCTCCCCGTCTGCCGGGGCGCCGGGCGTGATGCCGTCCGGCACGTACGGGCCGCGCGTACCGGTGTCAGAGGAGCCTCCGGATGGCGTACGGGCGCGGGAGGCGCCGCCGCGGCGTGCGCTCCGGCCGTGTGCAGTGTCGGCGGAAGCGGTGTCGTCGGGAGCGGTGCGCGGGGCCCCGAACCTGGTCCGCGGGGGTCTGTCCGGGTGCTCGGACCGCACCCCCCAGTCCCGGGCGAGGGCGGTGATGATGGCGAGCCCTCTGCCGCCGCGTGCGGTGACGGAGGGCTTGGCCGGAAGTGGACGGGTCGGCCCGCCACCGTCCGTGACCGCGATGGTCACCTCGCCGCCCGCGTCCCTGCACCACGACGCCCTGACCGTCGCGGCGTCGGCCGCCGTGCCTCCTGGGCCTCCCTCGGGCCCGTCGCCCCCATGGGCACCCCCCGCTCCGTGCGTCACCGACGACCCCTCGTGCAGCGGCCGCGCGTGGCGGCACGCGTTGCTGAGGAGCTCGGAAAGAATCAGAATCGCATCATCGACGACCGTGTCGGGAGCGCCGCACGCGAGGAGTTCCTCGCGCATCCTGCGCCGTGCGAGCCGCACACCCGACGGACCATGGGGCACGGCCATGGTCGACGAAGTAGGCACTTCCTGTGCCACCACCAACGCCACCCCCGAGACCTCCTTTGCCCCACGCCATCGGGATGAATGCCCCAGCCGAGTGCGGCGGAAACCGGCCACTCCCCTTCTCTTGACGCACTCGCGCGACTGCAATAAGCACCGAATGCGCCGGTGCACTCCCGCCCGCCGGCGCGGTGCGCTCCCGGATCGTCAGTACGGCCCGCCGCTGAGCTGGGCACGGACCTGCTGCGGCCGGTTGGTGATGATCGCGTCGACCCCGAGCCGCACGCACAACTCGACGTCCTCGGGTTCGTCCACCGTCCACACGTGCACCTCGTTGCCCGCGCGGTGGGCACGTTCGACGTACTCCGGATGCGAGCGCAGCAGGCGGATGCCGGGGCCCGCGATGCGCACGCCGTTCGGCAGCCGCCCGTCGCGGTGGCGGGGGAGCAGGAACTGGGTCAGGAACACCGTCGGCAGGTGGGGCGCCGCGGCGCGCACGCGCTGGAGGGAGCGCGCGGAGAAGCTCATCACCCGCACGGGGGTGTTCAGGCGGTGGCGGTCCAGCAGTTCGAGCAGGCGCGCTTCGACCTGTCCGGCCCAGCGGGTCGGGTGCTTGGTCTCGATCGACAGCTCCACCGGGCGCGGCGCCTCGGCCACCAGGTCGAGCAGCCGGTCCAGGGTGAGAACGGAGGTCCGTTCGGGATCGGTGCGGGAGTCGGTCGCGCGGGTCGCGTCCGCCGGGTGGGCGGTGTCGGCCGCGCCGGTTGCTCCGCTCGGGTAGGCCGTGTCGGTCGCGTCGGTGACGTCGGTGTCGAGGGCGGTGTCGGGGGATTCGTACGGGTCGGCGTGCCTGCCCTTCCAGGAGCCGAAGTCGAGTGCCGCCAGGTCCGCGAGCTCCAGCGCCGAGACCGCGCCGCGCCCGTTGGAGGTGCGGTTGATCCGCCGGTCGTGGACGCAGACGAGGTGGCCGTCAGCGGTCAGCCGTACGTCGCACTCCAGTCCGTCCGCGCCCTCTTCGATGGCGCGGCGGTAGGCGGCCAGGGTGTGCTCTGGTGCCTCCATGGAGGCACCTCGGTGGGCGATGACGGACGGCGGGCGGGAGAGAAGGCGGCGCGACCCGGCGGCGAACTCGTTGCTCACGCGGTCATCGTCCCACCGGAGCCGCCGGGCACACCGCGCAGGGAGCTGCGCATGGTTCCGCCGCGCGGAGTGCTGCGCGCCGTTCCGCCGCGGGGCGCCGGCACGCACCCTCCCGGCCGCCTCCCCGGGACACCACGCCGACTCCCCCACCGGGACTCCGTCCGCCCCCCCGGAAACCCGACCCCTGAGATTCGGTGCCGGAGATCCGGCTTCCCCGGATCTCCGGAAGCGGTGCGGGAGGAGCGCGCCTACGCTGGGTCCCGTGACTGCGGAGCACGTGCGTGCGAATCACTGGGGCGTGTGGGTGACGAGCGGTCGGCAGCGCCCTGACGCCGGTTCGCCCGGGCCGGTCCCCCACCACCCGGGGGAGGGAAGTGTGTCCGTGTTGACCCGATGTAAAGACGGAAGTGCGGAGGCTCAGCGTTGGCTTACGTCGGCCTGACGTGTGATGGGAAAAGCTGTCCATGGATACCCGCATACGTGAACGCATCCGTCCCTGCGATGTCGTGTACCTGATGAGGAGTGAGCTGTGAGCACCGAGAACGACGGCGCTGCCGTGACGCCTGCGGCGGGGGCGGGTCCCACGCCTCCGGCGCCGGTCCAGGCCCCGTCCGCCGGCGCCCCGACGAGCCGCGAGGACGGCGACTTCTCGCTGCCCTCCCCTGACTCTTCCGACACGGCCGCCCCCGCCGACACCCCGTCCGACACCTCGCCCGGCGCGCCCCCGGAGGCCGAAGGCCGTACGCAGCACGGCACTTCCGTCCAGGACACAGTCGCCCGTCCGGCCGAGGCGCCGGCGCCGATGTCGGCACCGGCGTCCACGGACACTCTGGTGCAGTCGCCGCAGGACGGCTCACGCGAAGCGCCCGCGCCCGTGGACGCGCCCGCTCCCGCAGCGGGAACGGAGGCGATGAGCCCCGCCCCGGCCGCCCCGCCGCGGCAGCCTTCGCCGCCGCCCGCCGCTCCGCCCGTCGCCGGGGCAGCGGCCGCCTCGGGTGCCGCCGCGATGTCCGGCGGCCCCGGCATGAGCGCGTCCGAGCCCGGCGGGGCCGATCACCCGTACCGGCCGGAGGGTTCGACAGGGCCCGGCGAGTCGGGTGGTTACGGAGCCGCGGGAGACGGCGGCTCGGGACAGGCGGGCGGCTGGGGTCACGGCAGCACGGGTCACCCGACCCCGCCACCCGCGCCGCCGTACGGTGGCGGCCCTGGCGGTCCCGTGGGCCCGGGCGGTTCCGGCGGTGGCGGGATGCCGCCGCACGACCCGTGGGCGATGCCTCCGGGCTCAGGCCCCGGCGGCCCGGAGCCCGGCGGCAAGAAGCGCCGCAACGGCCTGATCGTCGGCGTGGTGGTCGCCGCGCTCGTCGCCGGCGGCATCGGTGGAGGGATCGGCTTCTGGGCGGCCGACCGCTCGGACGGCGGCAGCACCACCATCAGCTCCTCCGCCGACCCCGAGAAGCTCAACCGTTCGCCCAAGTCGGTCGCGGGGATAGCGGCCAAGGCGCTGCCGAGCGTCGTGACCATCCGTTCGTCCGGCGGTGGTGAGGAGGGCACGGGTACGGGCTTCGTCTTCGACAAGGAAGGCCACATCCTCACCAACAACCACGTGGTGGCCAACGCCACCCAGGGCGGCAAGCTGACCGCGACGTTCTCCGACGGCAAGAAGTACGACGCCCATGTCGTCGGCAACGCGCAGGGGTACGACATCGCCGTCCTCAAACTGAGCGGTGTCGGTGACCGCAAGCTGGATCCGCTGCCGGTGGCCAACTCGGGCGAGGTGGCCGTCGGCGATGCCACCATCGCGATCGGTGCTCCCTTCGGGCTGTCGGGCACGGTCACCACGGGCATCGTCAGTGCGAAGAACCGTCCGGTCGCCTCCAGCGACGGCCAGGGCAGCCAGGCGTCGTACATGAACGCGCTCCAGACGGACGCCTCCATCAACCCCGGAAACTCCGGTGGCCCCCTGCTGAACTCGCAGGGCGCGGTCATCGGCGTCAACTCCGCCATCCAGTCGGGCGGCGGCGGTGGCGGCATGGAGGGCGGGGGACAGGCCGGCAGTGTGGGTCTGGGTTTCGCCATCCCGTCCAACCAGGCGAAGCGTGTGGCCGAACAGCTCATCGACACCGGCGAACCCGTCTACCCGATGATCGGCGCCACGGTGCAGCTGGGCGGCGAGGGCAAGGGCGCCACCATCTCGCGCGACGGGGAGAACGGCAGCGAGCCCGTCACTCCGAACGGCCCGGCCGACAAGGCGGGCCTCAAGCCCGGCGACGTCATCACCAAGCTGGACGACACGGTGATCGACAGCGGCCCCACCCTGATCGGCACGATCTGGTCCCACAAGCCGGGCGAAAAGGTCGAGGTCACCTACGAGCGCGACGGCAAGGAGCACACCGTCGAGCTGACCCTCGGCTCCCGCAAGGGCGACAAGTGACCACGCGCTAGGCTGTCCCCCGCACCGCCGGTACCGGCGGTGCGGGGAGGCGTGCCCGAGCGGCCGAAGGGAGCGGTCTTGAAAACCGTAGAGGTGGCGACACCTCCGTGGGTTCAAATCCCACCGCCTCCGCAGTCTGGGGATCCGCGGCCTGAGTAGAGGCCCGGTTCGCCGAAGGGGCACCACCCGCGCGGTGGTGCCCCTTCGCCGTGTGCGGGCCGCGACAGCGGGGCCGTGTGGAGACACCAGACAGAGGATGTCCCGGTCTCGCGCGCTGGGTGGGGGATCTCCGGCGAGCGAGGAGGTCTGGTGGCCGCCGGGGGAGATCGTGCTGGGGGAAGGGCGGGAGAACAACGTGCGGGGCGTAGCGGTGCGCATCCCGGGCCCCGGCGGAACACGTGTCGGAGAGGTGTGCGGGGGCGCGGGCGGGCACGTGTGCGCGGAGCGGTGAGTGCGGGGGAGTGCGGGGTGGAAGGCCGGAGTCGGGGGCGTACAGGAGGTTTATCGACACGTCGTCATACTTGCGGGGGAAACCACCCGACAGGAGGGGTTCACCCGGAGTGCGGTGGGCAACTCTGGATCCGCGACGTCGTACAGCGAGACCGCCTCGCAGTCGGCCAACTGCAGGCGGCGCAAAGGCACTTACGGTGCAGAGCGCTCTCGTGGCGCACTCACGGTTCCTGGAGGATTGAACATGGCACGCATCCGTACCGCCCGCGTCATCGCGGCCGCCGCCGCCCTTCCGTTCGCCGTCGCCGTCATGTCCGGTGTGGCGTACGCGGACAACGGCTCTCTCGCGGACGACGGATCGAATTCCAACGCGAGCTCCAGCTCGCAGGTGCAGGGCGCCGTGGGCGACGGCAACAACACCAACAACGCCAACAACGCCACCGTCAACGGAAACGGTGCGGACGTGGACCAGACCAACGTGACGCACAACGAGACCACCACCGTCGTCTTCCACAACCTGTGGTGACCGACTGAGCGCCCTGCCGGCCTGACGGGCCGGGCGTTCATGGGGATGGGCTGAGGCCGCGCGCCCGCGAATCCGTTCGCGGGCGCGCGGTCGTGTGTGCGGAGGGACGGTTGACAGTGCGCGCGTTTCTGACGGACAGTCAGAAAATGCGACTCGCTCCGACCGCTCGCCAACGCGCCCTCCGTGCCGAGTTGCGCGCCTACTTCCGCGCGTTACGCCCGCCGGACGGCGGCGAGGCCCCGCAGCGCGCGCTGCTGCGCCGGATCGGGGCCGACGGGCTGCTCGGCCTCGGCTGGCCCGTCGAGTACGGGGGCCAGGGGCGGGGCCCGGACGAACAGTTCGTCTTCTTCGACGAGGCCTATCGCGCGGGGGCGCCCGTCTCGATGGTCACCCTCAACACCGTCGGCCCGACGCTGATGAAGTACGGCACCGCGGAGCAGAAGGCGTTCTTCCTGCCCCGCATCCTCAGCGGCGAGCTCGTCTTCGCCATCGGCTACACGGAGCCGGAGGCGGGCACGGACCTCGCCTCGCTGCGCACCCGCGCGGTGCGCGCCCCCGACGGCGGCTGGCGCGTCGACGGGGCGAAGACGTTCACCAGCAACGCCCAGCAGGCCGACTGGATCTGGCTGGCCTGCCGCACGGATCCCGACGCGCCCAAGCACAAGGGCATCTCGATCCTCCTCGTGCCCACCGACGCACCCGGGTTCTCGTGGACGCCCATCGAGACGGTCGGCGGACTGACGACCACGGCGACCTACTACGACGACGTCCGGCTGCCTCCCGGTGCCCTGGTCGGCGAGGAGAACAGCGGCTGGAGCCTGATCGCCAACCAGCTCAACCACGAACGGGTGGCGCTCGCCGCGCTCGGCATGCAGGCCGAGGACCACTACCACGCCGTGCTCGCTCACGTACGCGAGACCGGTCTGATCGGCGAACCCTGGGTGCGGGCGCGACTCGCGGAGGCGCATGCCCGTCTCGCGGCGACCCGCTTGCTCAACTGGCGGCTCGTCCAGGACGTCGGCGCGGGCACGCTCACCCCCGGCGACGCCAGCGGGGTGAAGGTCGCGGGCACGGAGAGCACCGTCGCGGTCCACGCCCTGTGCCAGGAGGTGCTGGGCGAGGCCGGGACGGTGCGCGCCGGCTCGCCGGGCGCGTTCGCGGACGGCGAGGTCGAACGGATGAACAGAGCCGCGCAGATCAACACCTTCGGCGGCGGAGTGAGCGAGGTCCAGCGGGAGATCGTCGCGACGATGCGGCTCGGGATGGTCAGGAGGCGGCGATGAGCGGCACAGACGGGCCCACGTCCGGGCCCACGTCACGGGCCGTGTCCGAGCCCACGCCCGGGCCCACGTCGGGGGGCGCGTCCGGGGCCGCGCCCGGGCCCGGTTCCGCAGCGGAGGCGCGGCACGCTGCCCCGGGGGACCCTGACGCGCTGTACGACCTGCTGCGCGGCTACGAGGGACGCCCTGCCGGAGCGTCGGTGCGGGGCCGCGATCCCGTGAACACCCCGATGATCCGGCACTGGTGCGAGGCGCTGGGCCACCCGGTGCCGCCCGACGGTTCCGCGCCGGCGACGATGCTCCAGGTCTGGACGATGGCCGGGCTCGCGGGGCGCGAGGGCCGCACGGGGGCGTACGACGCGTTGCTGGGCGCGCTGGACGACGCCGGCTTCACCTCCGTGGTCGCGACCGACTGCGAACAGGAGTACGCGCAGCCGTTGCGTCCGGGGGACGAGGTCACGTGCGACGCGCTGATCGAGTCGGTCTCCGGGCGCAAGACGACCAAGCTGGGCACCGGCTATTTCGTGACGACCCGCATGGACGTACGCGTCGACGGGGTGACGGCGGGCACCCACCGCTTCCGCATCCTCAAGTACCGCCCTGCCACGTCTCCCTCGGGCACGCCTCGTGCGGTGAGAGCCCCTTCGGAGAGGTCCCCCGCAGGACCTTCCGAGAGGCCCCCGTCGCAAAGGTCCCCGTCGGAGACGCCCCGCCGTCCGCGTCCCGTCGTCAACCGGGACAGCGCCGGCTTCTGGGAGGGCGTGGCCGCGCACAAACTGCTCTTCCAGCGCTGCGACGCCTGCGCGGCACCGCGCTTCCCGTGGCTGCCCGGCTGCAACGCCTGCGGTTCGCCGCGGTGGTCGGCGGCCGAGTCGGCCGGACTCGGCACCGTCTACTCCTACGTCGTCATGCACCACCCGCCCTTCCCGGCGTTCGACCCGCCGTACGCGGTGGTGCTCGTGGAACTGGCCGAAGGGTTCCGGATCGTCAGCAACCTCGTCGGAGTCCCCTGCGACGAGGTGCGCATCGGGATGCCGGTCGAGCTGGAGTTCCTGCGGGTGGACGACGCGCTCGAACTGCCCGTCTTCCGGTCGGCACCCAAGCAGGCGGCCGCCTGATGGACTTCACGCCCACCGAGGAGCAGACGGCGGCACGCGACCTGGCGGCCGGCATCATCGACGACCTGGCCACGCACGAGCGCCTCACCGCGCTCGGTACCGGCACCGACCCCGTGCTGTGGAAGACGCTGTGCGGCGCGGGCCTGCTCGCCGCGGTGGAGGAGATCGGCTTGGTGGGCCTGGCGCTCGTCCTGGAGGAGCAGGGCAGGCGCACGGCACAGATCCCGCTGGCGGCGACCTGTGCGTTCGGCCTGCTGCCTGTCGCGGCGTACGGCACGGACGAACAGCGTGCCCGCCTGCTGCCCGGACTGCGGGACGGCACGGCGGTGGCGACCGGCGCGCTTCCCTCTTTCGCGGAAGCCTCGTCCGCGGGGGCCTCGTGCACGCCGGTCGGGCGGAGCGCAAAAGGGAGTCCCGCGCCGAGGGCCGAGCAGGACGGGCGGCTGTCGGGGGTGATGCCGGTGGTTCCCTGGCTGCGGGCGGCCACCCACGTGCTGGTGCCCGTACGGCAGGCCTCCGGCGGCGCGCCCCGCCTCTTTCTCGTACCGACGGACCAGCGAGCGGTCGACGTCGCGACGGTCGAGACGACGGCACCGTGGGCGGCGGGACGCCTGGAGCTGTCCGGGGCCCGAGGGGAGCCGATCGAGGGCGGTCGGGGCGTCCGGCACGGTGGTGCGTACGAGGGGACGCTCGGGGCCGCCCGTACGGTCTTCGCGGCGCTCCAGGTGGGCGTGTGCGCCGGGTCCCTGGCGCACGCGGTGGCCCACACGGCGCAGCGCGAACAGTTCGGCCGTCCCCTGTCGACCAACCAGGCGGTGCAACTGCGGGCCGCCGACGCACACCTGGACACCGAGGCGATCCGCGTCACCTGTCTGGAGGCGGCCTGGCGGTACGACGCAGGTCTGCCCGCGCACACGCAGGCGCTGACCGCCGCGTGGTGGGCCGCCGAGGCGGGCCGCAGGGTCGTCCACACGGGGCAGCACCTGCACGGTGGCGTCGGAGCGGACGTCACCCATCCCGTGCACCGGCACTTCCTGTGGGGCCGCCAACTGGACGCCTTTCTCGGCTCCCCGGGGGCGCTGCTGGCCGCGCTCGGAGAGGCGCTGGCGGTGCCCGCCAGGGACGCCGAATGGAGGGAGGAGATGTGAACCCCCGCGAGGGCGAACCGCTGCCGCCGCTGGAGATACCCGTGACGCGCACACTCATCGTGTCCGGCGCGCTGGCCTCACGCGACTTCCAGGACGTCCACCACGACGCCGAGGCCGCCAGGGAGAAGGGCTCTCCCGACATCTTCATGAACATCCTGACCACGAACGGTCTGGTGGGCCGCTACGTCACCGGCTGGGCAGGCCCGCACGCCGTCCTGCGCAAGGTGGCCATCCGGCTGGGCGTCCCGGCCTATCCGGGCGACACCCTCGCACTGTCCGGACGTGTCACCGCCGTCACCCCTCCGGCACCGGACGCTCCCGGCGCGGAGTCGGTCACCGTCGAGGTCGCCGTACGGGGAGCAGGCCGGCTCGGCAACCACGTCACCGGCACGGTCACCGTCACCCTCGGCATGGCGGCCGACCAGGAGGGCGCCTCGGGAGCCTCCCCTGCCGACCGGAGGGGCGGCTCTCCCGCTGACCGGAAGAGTGCCTCTCCCGCCGACCGGAAGGGGGCTTCCTCATGAGCCTGTACGCGGCAGACACGCTCGGTGGGCGAGCGGCCGTCGTCGGCATCGGCGCGACCCCGTTCACCAAGGACTCGGGGAGCAGCGAACTCGCCCTCGCGGTGGAGGCCGTACGCGCCGCGCTGGACGACGCGGGGCTGACTCCGGGCGACGTCGACGGCATGGTCACCTTCACGATGGACACCAGCCCGGAGATCACCGTCGCACAGGCGGCCGGTATCGGAGAGCTGTCGTTCTTCTCACGGGTGCACTACGGCGGGGGCGCCGCGTGCGCCACGGTTCAGCAGGCGGCGCTCGCGGTCGCCTGCGGGCTGGCCGAGACGGTGGTGTGCTACCGGGCGTTCAACGAGCGCTCCGGACGGCGTTTCGGCGCCGGTGTGCAGCAGCGTGAACCGTCGGCCGAGGGGGCGGTGCTGGGCTGGTCGCTGCCCTTCGGGCTGCTGACACCCGCCTCCTGGGTCGCCATGGCGGCGCAGCGCTACCTGCACACCTACGGGCTGACTCCGGAGGCCTTCGGGCACGTCGCCGTGGTGGACCGCAAGTACGCCGCCACCAACCCCGCCGCCTACTTCCACGGCAAGCCCCTCACCCTGGCGCAGCACGCCGCCTCGCGCTGGATCGTCGAGCCGCTGCGGCTGCTGGACTGCTGCCAGGAGACGGACGGCGGACAGGCCCTGGTGGTCACCTCACCGGAACGGGCGCGCGGGCTGCGGCACCGTCCCGCACTGATCGTGGCGGCGGCGCAGGGCGCGGGACGCGGGCAGGAACAGATGACCAGTTTCTACCGTGACGAGCTGACCGGGCTCCCCGAGATGGGCGTCGTGGCGCGCCAGCTGTGGCGCACCAGCGGGCTGGGTCCCGCCGAGATGGATGTGGCGGTGCTCTACGACCACTTCACCCCGTTCGTGCTCATGCAGGTGGAGGAGTTCGGCTTCTGCGGGCGCGGGGAGGGTGCCGCGTTCGTCGCCGAGGAAGGGCTGCCCCTCAACACGCACGGCGGCCAACTGGGCGAGGCCTATTTGCACGGCATGAACGGCATCGCCGAGGCCGTGCGGCAGCTCCGTGGCACATCCGTCAACCAGGTTGACGGATGTGCGCGGGTGCTGGTGACGGCGGGCACGGGCGTCCCCACCTCCGGGCTGGTGCTGACCCGGTAGGTGGCGGGACGGATCCAGACGGCTGAAAACCCGCAGCCGGTGGGCGCGCCTGTGCGGCTCGCCGCGGCGGGACTCGTTCACTCGCCCCATGGCGACGACAAATCCGATGATGCGACGAGTGGCTCTCCTTTCGGCCGGGCTCGCCGCCGCACTGACCAGCGGCGTGCTCCCGGCCGCCGGTGCGGAGCCCGTCCCGACCGACCCCGCCCCCTCCAACGCCACCGCGACCCGGCGACCCGTGTCACCGCCGCCCGATCCCGGTGGCGCACCCCCCGGCTCCGAGGCGCCCACCGCGCCGCCTGGCACGGAGGGGACTCCCGCTCCGCCTCGTACGGAGGGGACCGCCGTGCCGCCCGCGGACCCTGCCGACCCCAGGACGGGGCTGACCGACCCCGGCGCACCCGACGCACCCGCCGACCCGAACGCGCCGGGCGCCCCCGGCGTACCGGCCGACCAGCCGTCGCTGGTGACGGGCGATCCGCGCGACTTCGGTGCGCAGATCTTCAGGGGAGACGCCTTCGACACCTGCCAGGCACCGTCCGCCGCCACCATGCGCGCGTGGAAGGGGCCCTCCCCGTTCGGTGCCGTCGGCGTCTACATCGGCGGACGCGGCCGTGCCTGTCCGAAACAGAAGCACCTGAGCGCCGAGTGGGTCACCGAGGTCGACAAGCAGGGCTGGAAACTGCTGCCCGTCTACGTCGGTTCCCAGGCGCCCTGCGTGATCGCGAAGAACAAGCAGAAGTTCCGCATGGACACCAAGGACCCCTACGGGCTGGGCCGGCAGGAGGGGCAGGACGCGGTGCGCAGTGCGCAGCAGCTCGGCATGGCCAAGAACAGCGCCCTCTACCTCGACATGGAGGCCTACCGCTACAAGAAGAAGGGCTGTGCCGACACCACCCTGCGCTTCATCCAGGGCTGGAACAGCGCGGTACGCGCACAGGGGTACGTCGCCGGCTTCTACAGCAGCGCCAACTACGGCATCGCGCACCTGGAGAAGGCCCGCGCAGCGGGGGCGCGCGGGCTGCCCACGGCCGTGTGGTTCGCGCGGTGGCACGTGCCCGCCTCGGTCGACAAGGAGCGCAATCTGAACCCGAAGGCGTGGCAGCCGCACCGCCGCATCCACCAGCACACGGGCAACGTGAAGCGCACGTACGGAGGGCACACGGTGACCGTCGACCACAACCTGGTGGACGCGCCCGTCGCCGTCGTCGGATGAGGGGCGGCACCCGGGTGCGGGGGGCGTCCCCGAGGCGCCCCTGATCCCGTCGGCGGACGCTCTCCACCTTCAGGAGGTGTAGATACCACCACCCCTACACCCTGAGGCGGACGCGGCTTCGGGACCTTGGGGCGATCCGGGGAGGGCGGGCTGCTCCTAGCGTGGATGCCATGACCACGCCTGGGACAGTTCGGACTCCCCGGACCACCTCCACGACGCACGCGGGGTCCCCTGCGATGCCGCCAGGCTCCGGGGGATCACCACTCACCTTCACCTCGTACGTGCGGGCCCGCGGCCCGGTGCTGCTGCGCACCGCCCGGTCCCTGACGGCCAACCCCAGCGACGCCGAGGACCTGCTCCAGACCGCGCTCGCCAAGACCTACCTGGCCTGGGACCGCATAGCCGACCACCGTGCGCTGGACGGCTACGTCCGCAGGGCGCTGGTCAACACGCGCACCTCCCAGTGGCGCAGGCGCAAGGTGGACGAGTTCTCCTGCGACGAGCTGCCCGAGCCCGATCCGCTGCCCCAGCCCGACCCGGCCGAGCAGCAGGCCGTACGGGACGCGATGTGGCGGGCCGTGCTCAAGCTGCCGGCCCGGCAGCGCGCCATGGTGGTGCTGCGCTACTACGAGGACCTGAGCGAGATACGGACGGCCGAGGTGCTCGGCGTCTCCGTCGGCACGGTCAAGAGCGCCGTCTCCCGTGCCCTGGCCAAGCTGAGGGAGGACCCGCAGCTGGTCGCGGACATCCGCGCGGAGAGCCATGCGGAACGTCCGGAACGCCCGGAACGCAGGAAGCCCGCGGGGGCGCGCGGCGAGGCGGAGGTGGCGCACGCGGGTGTGCCGCACGCCCGCGCGCCGCACCTGCCGCCGGACGGCGCGCTCGCAGAGGCACCCCTGGCAGCCTGAGCAGCGCGACCCCGTGACATACCGCGCGGTCGGTGGCAGGCTTCCGCGGAACCAGCGCATCACTCGCACGTAAGCGCCCTCGGCCCGTCGTGCGCGGCATGCGCTCGCTCCGCGTAACCGCCGTACCTCGGGAGGCCCCGGTGCTGAGCACGATGCAGGACGACGTACCGCTGACCATCTCGCGCATCCTGCGCCACGGAACGACCGTCCACGGTGACGCGCGGATCACCACCTGGACCGGTGACGCGGAACCGCACCGCACGACCTTCCGCGCGACCGGCGAGCGCGCCGCCCAGCTCGCGCACGCCCTGCGGGACGAGCTGGGCGTCCGCCCCGCAGACCGGGTCGCGACGCTCATGTGGAACAACAGCGCCCATGTGGAGGCCTACTTCGCCATCCCCTCCATGGCCGCGGTGCTGCACACCCTCAACCTGCGCCTGCCCCCCGAGCAGCTGGTCTTCATCGCCAACCACGCGGCCGACCGCGTCATCCTGGTCAACGGCACCCTGCTGCCCCTGCTCGCACCGCTGCTCCCCCAGCTGGAGACGGTGGAAGATCTGGTCGTCGTCGGGCCGGGCGACACGTCCGTACTGGAGGGCTGCGCGCCCCGCGTGCACGACTACGAGCAACTGCTGGCCGGACGCCCCACCAGCTACGAGTGGCCCGACATCGACGAGCGCACGGCGGCCGCCATGTGCTACACCTCGGGAACGACCGGTGACCCCAAGGGCGTCGTCTACTCGCACCGCTCGGTCTACCTGCACTCCATGCAGGTCAACATGGCCGATTCCATGGGCCTGACCACGGCGGACACCACGCTGCCTGTGGTGCCCATGTTTCACGTGAACGCCTGGGGCCTGCCGCACGCCGTCTTCATGACCGGGGTCGGCCTGCTGCTGCCCGACCGGTTCCTGCAACCCGGGCCGATCGCCGAGATGATCGCGGCCGAGCGGCCCACGCACGCCGCCGCGGTGCCCGTCATCTGGCAGGGTCTGCTGGGCGAGCTGGCCGCCACTCCCCGCGACATCTCCTCCCTCAAAACGGTCACCATCGGCGGCTCCGCCTGTCCGCCCAGCATGATGCGGGCGTTCGAGGAGCTGCACGGCGTACGCGTCTGCCACGCCTGGGGCATGACCGAGACCTCACCGCTCGGCAGCCTGGCCCACCCGCCCGGCGGTCTCAGCCCGGAGGACGAGTGGCCCTACCGGGTCACCCAGGGCCGGTTCCCCGCGGGCGTGGAGGCCCGGCTGGCCGCGCCCGGCGGCGGGTTCGCGCCCTGGGACGGCGCGTCGCCAGGTGAGCTGGAGGTGCGCGGCCCGTGGATCGCCGACGCCTACTTCGGGGGAGTCGACGAGCCGCCGCTGCGCCCCGCGGAGAAGTTCAGCCCCGACGGCTGGCTGCGCACCGGCGATGTCGGCGTCATCAGCCCGGACGGCTACCTGACCCTCACCGACCGCGCCAAGGACGTCATCAAGTCCGGCGGCGAGTGGATCTCCTCCGTCGACCTGGAGAACGCGCTGATGGCGCACGAGGCCCTTCTCGAGGCCGCCGTCGTCGCAGTCACCGACGAGAGGTGGGGCGAACGCCCGCTGGCCGCGGTCGTCTTCAAGGAGGGCACCGAACCCGTCCCGTACGAGCGGCTGCGCGCCTTCCTCGGGGAGACGATCGCCCGCTGGCAGCTCCCCGAACGCTGGGTCACCCTCCCGTCCGTACCGAAGACGAGCGTCGGCAAGTTCGACAAGAAGGTGCTGCGCGGACAGTACGCGGCGGGGGAACTGGAAGTGACCACCCTCTGAGCCCCGCCCTCCGGGTGTGCGCGGCCGGCCCCGCACACCCGGAGGGCGTCCGCTCAGTTCGCGCCGATCTTCGTCAGGAGATCGACGATCCGCGCCTGTACCTCCGCGTTGGTGGAACGCTCCGCCAGGAACAGCACCGTCTCGCCGGAGGCCAGCCCCGGCAGCTCACTCGGATCCAGGTCGGCCGAGGTGTAGACGACGAACGGGGTGCGGTTCAGCATCCCGTTCACCCGCAGCCAGTCGATGATGCCCGCACGGCGGCGCCGCACCTGCATCAGATCCATCACCACGAGGTTCGGACGCACCTGCGCTGCGATGCTGACCGCCTCCGAGTCCGTCGGGGCGTGCGCGACCCGCATACCCCGCCGCTCCAGCGTCGCCGCGAACGCCGCCGCGATGGCCTGCCGCTCCTCGACCAGCAGCACCCGGGGCGGGTGCTGCTCGCTGTCCCGCGGGGTAAGCGCCTTGAGCAGCACCGCGGGATCGGCGCCGAACGCCGCCTCCCGCGTCGCCTGCCCCAACCCGGCCGTCACCAGCACCGGAACCTCGGCCGCCACCGCAGCCGTACGGAGGGACTGCAACGCCGTCCTGGTGATCGGACCCGTCAGCGGATCGACGAACAGCGCCGCCGGATAGGCCGCTATCTGCGCGTCCACCTCCTCGCGCGAGCGCACGAGAACCGGACGGTAGCCACGGTCGGACAGCGCCTGCTGCGTGGAGACGTCCGGTTCCGGCCAGACCAGCAGCCGCCGCGGATTGTCCAACGGCTCGGGCGGCAACTCGTCGTCCATGGCCTGCGGCGCACCGCCGGGACCACGGCCGTCCGTCACCGCGACGGGACTGTCAGGACCGTCCAACGGCTCAGGCCCCTCCGCCACGTCCTCGCCGCCCATCCGACGGTGCGGCGGCTGCTCGTACGCGCCCGGCAGCGGCCCGGGAAGAGACGGCGGCTGCGGCTGCTGCCGAGGCTGGGGCAGCGGCTGGTGCTGCGCCGCGGCGCCCGCCTGCGGCGGTGCCGGAACGGGCGCGGAGCCTCCGACCTGGCCCGGCCCGGTGACCTGCGGCTGCGGACCCGCGACCTGCGGCTGGGAGCCCGGGCCCTGCGGCTGCGCTCCGGTGCTTGGAGCGGCCGAGTGCTGCCCGGCCTCCGCGGGGAGCGGTCCGCCCCCGGCGGCCGTCCACGGGGCGCCCTGCTCGGGACCCGCGGCCGCCGGTCCTGGCGTCCAGGCCTCGGGTGGTGCGGGATGGGCGGCGGGTTGCGGCGGCGCTGCCTCCGGCCGCGCCGCCTCCGACGACTCCGAACCCGACGGCACCGATCCCGGCTGGGCGGGCCCGCCGTGCGAGCGCTCCTGCGGGGTGGCGAGCTTCCGGCGGCGACCCGAGCCGGGCGGGGGCGCGGGGGTGGAAGGGGTGGACGGTATGGCCGAGGAAGCCGACGGTGCCGAGGCCTGCGGGCCCGGCCACTGCTGCGCCGCCTGCTCGGCCATGCGTTCGGTGAACGGCACACCCTGGCCCAGCGTCCGCACGCGCGGCCCGTGCTCCACGTCCCCGTACCCACCGGGCCGCGTCTCGTGCGTCTCCTGCGGCGGCTGGGACGGCTGGGGCTGCTGCGGAGGCGGGCCGCCACCCAGGATCGGGCTGGCGGCGACCACCGCGTGCTCAGGCCGCTCGGCCCGACCCGCCTCCTGCGCACCCTCGGAGTCGGTGGCGTCCACAGCGTCCACAGCGTCCGCGGCGTCCACAGCGTTCTCGGCCCACCCTGCGGCGGCGCCCGTCGGCTCCTCCGCCGCCTGCCGCGTGCCGGCGTCCAGTGCCTGCCGGCCGCCGGAGTCCGACGCGGTGGGCTGCGGTGCGGTGGCCTCCGGGGCGGTGACCTCCGGTGTGGTTGCACCCGGGGCGAGGGGCGCCGTGGTCGGTGCGGAAGCCTCAACAGAGGGGACAGAGGCGTCCGGAGAGGGGGCGGGTGGGAGCGCGAACGGGGCGTGTCGAGGCCCCTGCTGCGCCTCGGCCTCCGCCTGCGCCCGCGCGCGAGCCGCGGCAATGCGCCGCTCCCTGCGCCCGCCACCGGAAGCCGACATCTCGCCCGCCTCGGAGCCGTGCGCCACCTCTTCGCCGGCGAACTCCTCCGCGACGCTCGTGGTGGGCGGCGGGATCGGACCCGGATGCGGGACCTCTTCGCTGCCTGCGGAGGCCGGGGCGGCCGCCCCCTCGGCGGGCTCGGCCAGTGCGCGCCGGGCGCGCCGTCCCCTGCTCTGGGCGGGTACGGGCGGCAGCGCGAGAGGGCCCGCGGCGTCGCCGGCCGCCGCGCCCTCGGTACCGGCGGCGGACTGGTCGGGCAGTTGTTCGTCCGGACTCGGCCGGCCGCGCCGCCGTCCCGTGGGCCGGGGCACGCTTGGCGCGGCGTCGTTGTACGGACCGTCGAACGGCCCCTCGAAGGGACCTTCCTGCGCGGGAACGCGCGCCCCTGGGATCCCAGCGGCACCAGGGGTCCCAGGGGCGGCGACGGAAACGGCCCTCGGGTCGGCCGCGGCGCCTGCCCCGGCGGACGCGTTCGGGTCGCTCTGTGTTCCCGTATCGACCGACGCGTTCGGGTCCGTCGGCGCACTCGGACCGGCCGCGACGCCGGCACCCGTCCCGGAGCCCCAGCCAGGTGGCGTGGCGGGCCCCAGGCCGGAGCGGGGATCGGCCGGCGCACCGGGCCCCGAGGCGGGGGCGCCCGACGGGCCGGGCTGCGGCTCGCGCCCCGGTACCCGGGCAGGACTCAACTCGGGCTGCGCGCTTGCGCCGACGCGGTCGTGCGCGGACGGCCCGCCAAGCGCCGGCGGGCCGTCGCCGGACACCGGCGGGCCGTCGCCTGGCACCGGCGGGCCGTCACCGGGCGGCGTGGACGGACCGGGCCCCAGTTCGAGGCTCCGGCGCGGATCGGGTACGTGGCCGCCCGTGCTCGTGCCCTGGCGAGAATCGCGTACCGGCTCCAGGGCGGCTGCCGGAGCCCGGCCACCCTGCTGCTTCCTGCCCGCACGGGCGTCCCCCGCGGTGTCCGGAGCGGGGCCGTCGGCCGCCGGGCCCGGGAGGCGCGACGGCTGCCGCGGCTGCTGGGGACCGCCCGGTGCGCGGTCCGTGTGCTGATGCGTTGCCGGAACGCTCTGGCCGCGCCCCTCGGGCCCGTCGCGTCCGTCGCGTCCCTCGGGCCCTTCGGTCGCTTCGGGCCCGTCCGTTCCGCGCATCCGCGCGACTGGCATGGGCATGACCGTCGTTTCGCCGTGTTCGCTGCCCTGAACGACGCGGGGCACCCCGAAACCGCCCTCACCGCCGCCGGCGCCCGCCTGTCCCTGCACACGTCGGCCCCCTCGGGCGTGACTGCCGCCCCGGCCGGCGCCGGCGGTACTGTCCGATCCCCCCGAACCGGTCGCACCGGCCGCACCGGTCGCACCGCCCACGCTCCTGCCCGCGGTACTCGTGCTCCCCGTACCGTCCGTCCCGTTCGCACCGCCGCCGCCATCGCGGCGGGCGCGGGCGCCGGAGGGGCGCGCCGTGTTGCCGACGGCCTTGACCGGGACCTCCAGCACATACGCGCTGCCGCCCGACGAGCCGGGAACCTCATGCGTCTGCAGCACACCGCCGTGCTGCGTGACGATGCCCCGCACCAGCGGCTCGTGCACCGGACTCCCGCCGCCGTACGGGCCGCGCACCTCGATGCGGACGACCTCACCGCGCTGGGCCGCCGCGACCACGATCGTCGGGTCGGCGCCGGGCGGCGGCGCGGACTGCGCGCGCCCCGTCGCGTCCACCCCGGCCACGTCCGCGACCAGGTGCGCCAGCGCGACAGCGAGGCGCTCGGGATCGACCTCGGCCTCGATCGGCGGCGCGTGCACGGCGAACTGGGCGCGCCCGGGCCCGATCAGCTCGATGGCGCCCTCGACGCCCGCGGAAACGACCGCGTCCATGGGCACCGGCTCGGTCCTCAGCCGCTCCTGCCCTGCGTCCAACCGCTGATAGCCCAGGACGTTGTCGACGAGCGTCGTCATCCGGGCATAACCGGCGGAAAGGTGGTGGAGGACCTGGTTCGCCTCGGGCCACAGCTGCGCCGCCGGATCGGACGTCAGGGACGCCAGCTCCTCGCGCAACTGTTCCAGCGGCCCGCGCAGCGATTCCTCCAGTACGGCGCGCAACTGCTTCTGGCGCGCGGTGACCGCGTCGTACGGACGGCGGTCCGCGAACGTCAGCACCGCACCGACGAGCTGATCGCCGTCCCGTACCGGAGCCGTCGTCATGTCGACCGCCACCGCGCGGCCGTCCTTCGCCCACAACACCTGCCCCGCCCGCACCCGGTGCTTGCGGCCCGAGCGCAGGGTGTCGGCCAGCGGGGTCTCCTCGAACGGCAGTGGCGCCCCGTCCGGACGGGAGTGGTGCACCAACGGGTGCAGCTCCTGACCGCCCAGATCGCTGGCGCGGTAACCGAGCATGTGCGCGGCCGCGGGGTTGACGAGAACCACGCGGCCCGCGGTGTCCACCCCCACGACGCCCTCGGAGGCGGCGCGCAGGATCATCTCGGTCTGCCGCTGCTGGCGCGCCAGTTCCGCCTCGGTGTCCAGGGTGCCCGTCAGGTCCCGCACGACGAGCATCAGCAACTCGTCGCCCGTGTACCCGACGCCTCTCGGATGGTCGGCGAACGCCGCGTCGATCGCGGACGCGTAGGGCGTCCGCCCGTCCTCAAGGTTCGCGCTGGTCACCTCGACCGGAAACTCGGTGCCGTCCGTGCGCCGCGCGACCATCCGGGTCGGCTTCTGGCGGTCTTGCGCCTGTTCGGCCTCGTCGGGGCGGCGCATCGAGCCCGGAATACGCTTCGAGTCGAACTCGGGCAACAGATCGAGTAGTCCGCGCCCCACGAGCGCCGTCCCCGGCGTCTCGAAGGCCTCCAGCGCGATGGCGTTGGCGTTCACCACCGTGCCGTTGCAGTTCACCAGGAGCAGCGCGTCGGGCAGGGCGTCGAGTATGGCGGCGAGGCGAGCAGCGCCTCGGGATGGCCTGCTGCTCACGGCGACAATTCCCTCCTGCTGACCTCACGTGCTCGTGACCTTCCGCCCGTTTCTTCCCTGTTGGTCCGGTCAGGTCACGGCTGCCAGTCTGCCGTTCGCCCCGGGCGTGTCACTAGGGGGGAGTCTACGGGCCGCGGTGATGAGCGCGGCGGCGGATGCACGGGACCCACCCGTGTCCCGCACAAGCACCGGCCGCGACGGCCCCACGGCCGGCCCGCCCGTAACCGCCGCAACGGCGGGCTGTGGACGTGGCGGGCCGCCGCCTGCGCGGGCCGCGCGGGGCGGTCTCGGGACGGCCCGAACGAGGGGGCCGAGGGGACCTCGGACGCTCCCTACGAGTGAGGGACTGGAGGCGGTGCGCAGGGGGACGGCAGCGCGGCCCGCAGGGGGATGGGTTTTTGCGCGGGGGACGATCACAGGCGGCCCGCAGGGGGATGGTCTTCGGCGAAGGGGAGGTCTCAGGCGGTCCGCGGGAGGGCGGGCACCAGGCTGTTCCACCGCGCGATCTCGCAGCCGTTGGCCCGCTTGAACCTGGCGTCGATGTCGCGACCGTGCCAGGTGCCCGTCACCCGGGCGGTCGCCGGACCGCCGTAGACCAGCGTGCACATGGCGTCGGCGGACACCGGTTCGAAGGGGTTCTCGCCCTGCGAGGTCGCCCGGTCGAGTGCCGCGCAGGCCTGCCGCGGAGAAGGGTGATTGCCACCCGGGGGGTGGCACCGCAGCGTGTACGACCCGTCGTGCGACGTACCGCTGTCCGACACGGTGAAGACGAGCTCGTCGGCGGGCCGGACGGCGGCGGACGCTTCTGGGACCACCGCCGGGGCAGCGGAGAGAGCACCGACGAGGAACAGAAGACGCGCCGCGGTGGATACCAGGGCGGCCGGCGCAAGAGCGGTACGACACGGCATGGGGCGACTCCAGCGAGTGAGGGGCGCCCCCACTGCTGACGGGGCGCGCAGTCCTTTGGGGTGAGAGAGAAGGGGGCGCCGCGAGTACGCCCCCCTGTGGGTTAACGCCGCCCCGGCCGCCCCGTTGCGCCCCGAAACCCGTCCGGGCGCGCGCCGTCCGGGCACGTGGCCGTCCGGGCCGGCCGGGAGGCCGCGGGGGAGACGGAGCAGAGGCGGAGTAGAGGCGGAGCAAGGGGACCGGCCTCACGCTTTGCCCAGGGGTCCGCCGACCGAGTACGGTAGGGGCGATTGGAGACAGCCCCCGAGGCTGTGCCATCATCAGCACACACCTCGTCCGCCTCTTCGGGCGCGCCGAGTGTGTGTGGAGGCTTCGCCTAGTCTGGTCTATGGCGCCGCACTGCTAATGCGGTTTGGGGTGATCCCCCATCCCGGGTTCAAATCCCGGAGCCTCCGCTTCTGATCCGCAGCGTGATCACCGAAGCCCCGGCCCCAGGCCGGGGCTTTCGTCGTGTGCGCCCCTGCGTGCGTCGTGCGCGGCGCACGTGCCGCGCCACCGCCGCACCGTTATCCGCCCGGATCCGTCGTTTCCGCAGGTCAGAGCGGTTCCCCTGAACGGATTTCGCCTCCGGCCGCAGGTCATGTAATGTTGTTCCCGCAACGCCGACCGGCAAGAAAACAGCCGGACAGCAAGCGCTCGTAGCTTAACGGATAGAGCATCTGACTACGGATCAGAAGGTTGCAGGTTCGAATCCTGCCGAGCGCGCACACCAGGTAAGAGCCCCGCTCCGGATCATCGGAGCGGGGATTTTTCGTGCCGTACAGCAGCGAAGTACAGCAACCGGGTCGGTGGTCGCGCCTCACTGGCACGGCTCCAGATCACCACATCCGAGCACAGGGGCCTCTTCCGGTAGAGCAGCCCACGTGGTGCTCACTACACGCTTGAAGCATCGGTACGGCACAGCCCCAAGCGACCTCCTGCCCCACTCGCACCTTCATCTCTCCTGCCCGTTCGCCCAGGTCTTGCAGACGATCGTCCTCGTCCCCGCCTGAGTGCCAGAGGCAGGTGAGATGGTGCGGCGCAGGCGATCGAGCGAAGGGGAAAACAGTGACCACGATTCCCAGCGGGCGGCTGGTGCCGTGAGCCGCGCTGCAGAAGAGACCAATCGCCGTATGCTCCGAGCGCGTGACGTGATGGACCGCGACTACGCGCAGCCTCTGGACATCCCCGCCCTGGCCCGCGTCGCACATGTGTTACAGGCCCACTTCACGCGTACCTTCCGGGCTACGTTCGGTGAGACACCGCACCACTACCTGCAGCGTCGGCGCGTGGAACGGGCGATGTTCCTGCTACGGGAGACCGACCGCAGCGTGACGGACATCAGTTTCGAGGTCGGCTTCAACAGCCCCGGCACCTTCAGCCGGACGTTCCGCGGCATCGTCGGCCGGACGCCGCGGACGTACCGCAAGGAAGCGGTTGCCGTGGGCGTGCCGACGTGCTTCACGATGGCGTGGACTCGACCGCATGCCTGACGGGACGACAGCACGTCTTACTCGCTGAGCAGTTTCGGATAAGTTCTCGTCCCGGCTGATCGCTAGTGTCAGTGTCATGTTCAACGCCATCACGCAGTCGCAGATATACGTCCTCGACCAGGACGAGGCCATCGACTTCTACGTCGGCACGCTCGGCCTGGAGATCACCGCAGACGTCGACATGGGTTTCATGCGCTGGCTGACCGTCGGCGTACCGGGTCACCCCGAGCGACAGATCCTTCTGGAGAAGCCGGGTGCGCCGGCGATGTCGGAAGAGACGGCCGAGCAGGTACGCGAGCTGGTGACCAAGGGGGCCATGGGTGGCTGGCTCGTCTTCACCACGGACGACTGCCGCAAGACCTACGAGACGCTGCTCGAGAAGGGGGTGGAGTTCACCGAGGAGCCCACCGAGCGCCCGTACGGGATCGACTGCGGTCTGCGCGACCCCTTCGGCAACCGCATCCGCTTCACCCAGCCGAAGGCCTGAAGCGTTCCGGCACTTCGACATCCGCGGACGGTCACACCTCGGGCCCGGTGTCCAGCACAGAAGTACAGCAACCGCAGTGACGTGCAGGCACCTCACAGGGCTCAGTCGGTCACGCCCAGGTCCTTGCGCATGAGGTGGCGCATGGCGGCCAGCTCGGGGTCGCCCTCGGCGGTGAGGGTGTGGCGGACCGACTCGGGGTCCTCGCCATCGAGGGGGCGGCCCCGGTCGATGCGTTTGACCGCTCCGTCGGCCTCGGCCAGGACGCGGTTGGCGGCGCGGGACGCCTCCAGTACGCGTTCGGGGACGATCATCTGGGCTTCCGCGTAGTGGTCCCGGTACTCGAGGCGGGCCTCTTCCAAAGCCGTGCGCTCGTGGTCGGTGTAGACGCCGTCGCGCAGGCGGTGCAGGGCGTCCTTGAGGAGGGTGCTGAACTGGCGGGAGGCGCGGTTCATCGACGTGTAGGCGGCGCGGCGCTCCTCGAAGCGGCGGAGTCGTTCGGTCTCGGCCCGTTCCTCCGCGCGCTGTCGTGCGGATATGCGCTGGGTGAGTACGGGGGCGAACAGGGTGCCCAGAACGCCGACCACGGCCGTGATCATCGCTGCTACGACTGCTGTCACAGGGAGACCCTAGGCGGCCCGGCGGCCCGGCGCCGTCGACGCCGTCGGCGCCGTCGGTGCCTTCCGGTTTCCTGGGCGCCGGTACGGGGGCCCGGGCCCGGTACGAGTGCGCGTACCGGGGGCGCTCCCGCTCGTTCTCAGCGGAATCACAGATTCCGCCAAGAGTCCTCTCACGCTGTTGCCCGAGGGTGGTGGGATGAGCCGGAGCGGAAGCAGCGCGGCCGCGGCGCCGCGCGTACAGCGACACGGGTACGGGACGGACGCGGCGCACGGGGCGCCCCTGGCCGGCGGGGCGGGCGACGCGCGCACGGCGCGCACGGCGCACGGAGCGCGCGAACGCGCCTGTGCGGGCGGCCCCTTGCTCGTCGTCGGGGATCTGGCGCTGGACGAGGAGACGCGGGAGGCCTGGCGCGGTGGCGACGCGATCAAGCTGACCGCGACCGAGTTCCAGTTGCTGCGCTTCCTGATGCGCAACCCGCGCCGGGTGCTGAGCAAGTCGCAGATCCTCGACAGAGTGTGGAACGACGGGTTCGGTGTGCCGGGCGACCGAGCGAACCTCGTCGAGCTCTACATCTCCTACCTGCGGCGGAAGGTGGACGCGGGGCGTGAGCGGATGATCCACACCCGGCGGGGCGCCGGCTACGTCCTCAAGCCCGCCGAGCAGCCCGCGCACCCTGTGGAGTAGCCGGCCCCGGCACGCGGCGGGCCCCTGGGGGTCCCGGTCCCGGGTCGGCCCGGGACCCGGCCTCGCCCCTGCCCGGATCCGGCCCTGCCCGGATCCGGAATAGCGGTATTCGGGTCGCCGAAGGCGGATGAGGGGGCGGATACGGATTAGCATCGAGGGGGTAACGGTCCGGGTTCCCCCGGACTGTTGCCGCCCCGTTCCGCCCCTGAGACCGGCTCTGGAGCCGGGCCGGCCCACGAAGGAGGGCGTGCCATGAGCGACGGCAGCCGCACCAGCCGGATGCGCAGGACCAGCGTGTGGCTGGAGGAGCGGCCCGAGGTGCGCCGCAAGGCGTCCGGTGCGTCGCAGACGGAGGGGCTGGACCGGGAGAAGATCACGGCGGCGGCGGTGCGGTTGTTGGACACCGAGGGGCTGGCGAGGTTCTCGATGCGCCGGCTGGCCGCGGATCTGGGCGTGACGGCCATGTCGGTGTACTGGTATGTGGATCGCAAGGACGATCTGCTCGAACTGGCGCTGGACGCGGTCGAGGGTGAGCTGGAGGTGCCGGACGCGTTGGCCGAAGGCGCCGACTGGCGTGAGCAGTTGCGGCAGGCGGCGTTTGCGCTGCGCGGGTTGCTGCGCCGTCATCCGTGGGCGTCGGGCACGTTGGGCAGCTTCTTGAACGTCGGGCCGAGCGCGATGGGTTTCCAGCTGGGGGTGCGGCGGGTGCTGCTGCGTTCGGGGCTGCCCGAGCAGCAGGCGGACGGTGCGCTGGCGGCTCTCTTCTCGTTCGTCTACGGGCACGCGGCCGTCGAGGAGAGCTGGAACCGCCGGTGCAGCGAGGCGGGGGTCAGTTCGCAGGACTGTTCCGACGCGCTGCGTACGGCGCTGGGGGCGCGTCCTGAGTACGCGGCCGGTGCGGAGGCCGTGTATCCGGTGGCGGAACGGGACTTCGGGGTCGCGCTGGAGTGCGTGGTCGCCGGTATCGAGGCCGGAACGCGAGGAGGGCGTGGCCCGGCCCCGCAGGGCCGGGCCACACCCGTGATTCCGCCTCAGCCACCGTCCCCCGAGGACCGTTGAGGGCGGGGGTCCCGGGGCCGGTGTGGACCGGCGGGGATCGTGAGATCCCGACGCCGGCCGCTTGCCGTCAGAACGGCAGTGACTCCCCCTGGACGGCCTGGATGTCCAGGTCGACCCTGAGGGTGGTGCCGACGGCCGCGATACCGGCCTGGAGCACCTGGTTGTAGTTCATCGCGAAGTCCGAGCGCCGCAGCTCGGCGGTGGCGCGGAACGAGGCCCGCACGCCGCCCCACGGGTCGGGCCCGGTGCCCAGGTAGGTCAGGTCCAGGTCCACGTCGCGGACGACACCGTGCATGCCGAGCTGCCCGTGCACCGTCCACCGGTCGGGTCCTGCCACGTCGACGCCCGTGCTGCGGTAGGTGATGTCGGGGTAGGTCTCGATGTTGAGGAAGTCCTCGGAGCGCAGGTGCTGGTCGCGCATGTCGTTGCCGGTGTTGATGGACTCCGCCTTGATGACGGCTTCCACCGACGACTTCTCCGAGTCCTGGGCGATCTCGATGCGGCCGCCGAACTCGGTGAACCTGCCGTGCACGCTGGTCATGCCCAGGTGCTGGGCACTGGCGGCGACCGTGGAATGCATCGGGTCGATCGTCCAGGCGCCGGGCGGCGGCAGTTCGACGCCGCCCTGCCGGGCGAGTACCAGGGTGCCCAGGTCCGCGCGCCCGGAGGCGGTGACCATCGCCGTGGAGGCGGCCGGTGCGTAACCGACGGCCGTGGCGATCACCGTGTACGGGCCCGCGGGCAGCGGCTCCGCGCTGCGCACGAACCCCTCGTCGTCGGCCTCTGCACGCAGGATCTGGTTACCGGTCATGTCGGTGACGGTCAGCACGGCGTGCTGCACCGCCCAGCCGTCCCGGGTCCGCACGCGTGCGCGCACGCCGCCCCCGCCGGCGCCCGTACCACTGGCGCCCGCCCCTCGGGGGCCTGCCCCGGGGACACCCGTCCCGGGGACTCCTGTCCCGGGGACTCCTGTCCCGGGGAGGTCGGCGCCGTGGGCGCCGTCTGCTCCGCTTGCCCCGACTGTCATGTCTTCCTTGCTCCTTCTCGCATACGACGGGCCCCGGCGCCTCGGCGGCGGGCCGTCCCTTGCCCGCGCTCGCGTGCGGTTCGCTGTGCGGTCGCAGTGCGGTTCTCCGGGCGGCCGGGGCCCTTCCCCGGGCCGGTCCCGACGGCGCGCGCTCCGCTCGATGACGCGCGCCGTCCGGACCGGGGGGTCACTCGTCCGGGTGGTGCAGTTCGATGTCGTACGCGTCCACTCCGGGTCCGGCCACGCGCAGCGCGTTCGCCTGGGGCGGGTACCCGCTGGCGATGACCGAGTAGTCGCCGGCGTCCAGGTCGGTGAAGGCGTAGGCGCCGTCCTCACCGGTGGTGGACGTGGCGATGACGTTGCCGGCGGCGTCCACCAGCGTGACCCGTGCGTCCTGCAGCGGGGTGCGGTGCGCACCCGCGCGCACGGTGCCGGTCACCCGGGCACCGGACGCCAGGTCGATGTCGAGCCGGGTCACGCCCTGGCCCTGGACCTCGACGGGGACCGCGGTGGGCCGGTAGCCGCCGGCGTTCACGGCGAGCGTGAAGGTGCCGGTGACCAGCTCGTCGAAGCGGTAGTCGCCGGAGTCGCCGGTCACACCGGTGGCCAGCACCTCGCCGCGCACGTCGGTGACGACGACCATCGCGCCGCACACCGGGGCGCCGTCCGCCAGCCCGCGCACCTGGCCCGCCAGGCCGCTGGTGCCCGACAGCAGCAGGTCGTGGCTGAGAGGACCTTCGCCGATCACGATCGTGGACGCCTGCGGCTGGTGACCGTCGGCGGCCGCGATCAGGACGTACGAGCCTGGCCCCGGCGCGTCCAGCCCGTAGGAGCCGTCGGCGTGGGCGACGGAGCGACCGAGCTGCCGTCCGCTGAGCGAGATCAGCGTGACCGCCGCGCGGGCGACACCGATGCCGTCGGCGTTGCGTACGGTGCCGTAGACCCCGTAACCGCTGGTGGGTACCGGAGCCGGGGACTGGGCTGTGGCCATGGATGCGTACTCCCTGAACTGCTGAGTGTCGCCCCCCGGTTGTGCGGACTGCCGCTGGGCGACGGCGGCCGGTGCGCCCTGCGGGCCGGCCAGCGGCTGCGGTGCCGTGCGCTCGACGGCCGGTGTGTCGGCCGGCTGTGCGGAGACCCCCGCGGAAGCCGTCGCCATGGCGGGCTGCCGTGCGTCGTCCTCGTCCGCCTCGTTGGCCGAGGTGGTACGCAGCGGGACCTCGCGGATGAACAGCACGCTCAGCAGCGCCAGCAGCGCGATCGGCGCGGCGTACAGGTAGATGTCGCCGATGCCGTGGCCGTAGGAGCTCTCCACGACGGTGCGCACAGGGCCTGGCAGCTTGTCGACCTCGGGCAGCGCGCTGCCGCCCCCGCCGGTGGAGCCGCCGGTCCCGCCGGGCTTCATGCCCAGCTTGGCGAAGCCGTCCTCCATGTAGTGGGTGATCCGGGTGGAGAGCACGGCGCCGAGCGCCGAGACGCCGACCGCACCGCCCAGGGAACGGAAGAAGTTCACCGTGGAGCTGGCCGCGCCCAGGTCGGCTGCCTTGACCTGGTTCTGGGTGGCGAGCACGAGGTTTTGCATCATCATGCCGACGCCGAGTCCGAGCAGCGCCATGAAGATCGCCAGGTGCCAGTACTCGGTGTCGTAGCGCATGGTGCCCAGCAGGCCCATGCCCGCCGTCATCAGCACGCCGCCGGCGATCAGGAACCGCTTCCACTTACCGGTGCGGGTGATGATCTGACCGGAGATGGTGGTGGAGACGAAGAGTCCCGCGATCATCGGGATCGTCATGACACCGGCCATCGTCGGCGACTCGCCGCGCGCCAGCTGGAAGTACTGGCTGAGGAAGACCGTCGCGCCGAACATCGCGATACCGACGAACAGCGAGCCGATGGCGGCCAGCGAGATCGTGCCGTTGCGGAACAGCCGCAGCGGAATGATCGGCTCCTTGGCCTTCGACTCGACGAGCACGAACAGCAGTGCCAGCACGATGGCGCCACCGACCATGGCGTAGGTCTGCCAGGAGACCCAGTCGTACTTGTCACCCGCGAAGGTGACCCACAGCAGCAGGGTGCAGGCCGCGGCGGCGACGAGGAACGCGCCGAGCCAGTCGACCTTGACGCCCTCCCGCTTGACGACGGGCAGCTTCAGCGTCTTCTGCAGCACGATCAGCGCGATGATCGCGAACGGGACGCCGACGTAGAAGCACCAGCGCCAGCCGAGCCAGCTCGTGTCGGTGATGACGCCGCCGAGCAGCGGACCGCCGACGGTGGCGACGGCGAACGTGGCGCCGAGGTAGCCGCTGTACCGCCCGCGCTCACGCGGGGAGATCATCGCGGCCATGATGATCTGGGCCAGGGCGGACAGACCGCCCATGCCTATGCCCTGGACCACACGGAAGGTAATCAGCATGCCGGGGTTCTGCGAGAGACCCGCGCCCGCCGATGCCAGGACGAAGACGATCAGTGCCACCTGCACCAGCAGCTTCTTGCTGGTGAGGTCGGCCAGCTTGCCCCACAGCGGGGTCGAGGCGGTCATCGCCAGCAGCGATGCCGTGACCACCCAGGTGTAGGAGCTCTGGCTGCCGTTCAGGTCGGCGATGATCTTCGGCAGGGCCGTGGAGACGATCGTCGACGACAGGATGGCGACGAACATGCCGAGCAGCAGCCCGGAGAGCGCCTCCATGATCTGCCGGTGTGTCATCTTCGGTGTGCCGTCGGATGCCGGTGCGGCAGGGGTGCCCGCACCCGGAGCCGGGGCCTGGGCCTGGCCGCCGACTGCGTGTCCGTGAGCCGCGTGTCGGGCCCCGCCGCCGGCCCCTTGCACGGTGTCGCGGGGCCCCCCAACCGGTGGCTGGGGTCGGGTTGTTGCCATTCGGCGTCCTTCTCACTCAGTGTGTTGCGGTGGTTTTCGTCTCGTGGGGTTGTCCGCCGCGGGCGCGGCAGTCCCCGAAGCTCGCGCGGAGCCGGTTCAGCAGGTCGTTGAGCTGGGCGACGTCCTCGTCGCTCCAGTCGTGCAGGTGAGCGGCCAGCGACTCGATCGTGTGTGCCGAGAGGTCCGTCAGGAACCGCTCACCTCGGTCACTGATCCGCAGCAGCCGGGAGCGGCCGTCCTGCGGGTCAGGGTGGCGTTCGATCCAGCCGCGGTCGGCGACGTGGGCGACGTGCCGGCTGGTCACCGACATGTCGATCGCCATCAGCTCGGCCAGTTGGCTGGTGCGCATCTCCCCGTGTTTGTTCAGGAGCATCAGTACGGCCGCCGACGCGGGCGGACACTCCGGGGGGAGACCACGTGCCATCTCACGTTTGACGGCGCCTATGGCGCTGATCTGCCGGGCCAGCTCCTCGTACTGACTGCGTTCGGCCATCTGCACCCCATGAACTTGTTGCTTAAGGCAACCATACGAGTGGTTGGTTGCTGTAGGCAAGTTGATTCCGGGCAACCCAGGCAAACACTGGACCAAGTCGGGGTGTGGCACCCGCCAAGCACGGACCGCGGGCCCGGGAGAATCCCAGGTGGGTGCGGGGCACCCCGCCGGCAGGGCCCCGGGCCGGATGTGAGGGACCGCACACCGGCGGTCAGGACCGCGCTGTGCCATCCGAGCGACGGTTCGCTAGGGTCCTGGGGCATGGCTCACAACCCGCACGCGCCCCAAGGTCCGGACGCACAGGGACACCCCGACCCGGCAGGCAACACCCAGATGTTCCGCGCCTTCGTCGACGAGGGCGGCCCCCAGCAGGGCAGGCGACCCGCTCCGGCACCGGCCCCCGCGGGGCCGCGCGTCGGCGTGATCGTCGGCATCGTGGCAGCCGTCGTCGTCCTCGGCGCCGTCGCCTGGCTGGCCTTCTCCTGACGGCTCCCCGGGCGGCGTGCACGCCGCGTCACGCCACCTGACACGGTGTGCGCGGCGTCACCGGGCCGCCCGGCTCACCCCTTTCTTCCTCCGGCCGGAGAGGCTCACCTCTCCTTCCAGCCGGAGAGCTCCACCTCGCGGGTCTCGACGTGCATGCCCAGCGGCACCCGCCAGGCGTCCACGCACACCTTCCAGGTCTTCTCCTTCTTCTCCCCGGCGTCGATCGGCACGGGGAGCGCCCGCGTGCTCTCGCGCGTGGCCCAGTCGACGCCGAGACCGCCGATGATGTGGGTGGAGAAAGTGATCTTGCCGCCCGTGACCGGGCGGCCACCGGTGTTGGCGAGACGGACGGTCACCTTCTCGCACCACCGCTTGTCCGCCTTCGCCCGCTGCGGCTCGCCCGCGGTGAGGACCGCGGGACCGTCGTGCTCCGTATCCGGCCCGCCCGAGCCTCCCGAAGACCCACCCGAGCCGCCCGAGCCACCGGAGTCGCCGGGGGAGGGGCTGCCGCCTCCGCCGCCCGCCCCGGGCCCGCCGCCGGCCGACGTGTCGCCGGAGCCTGACGCCGGGGAGCCGGGCGGCCGGCCGCCACCGCTCCCCCCGCCCGCTGCGCTGCCGTCCCCGTCGCCTTCCCGGTCTTCTCCGGCGCCCGCGGGGCCGTCCTGCTCGCCGTCCCGGCCGCTCCCGCCCCCGCCGCCTCCGTCGCCGCGCCGGGCGTCGCCGCCTTTGTCCCCGCCGTCTTCCCCGCCCTCGCCCGGCAGCGGCACCAGCCGGACCTTGCCGCCCCCCTCTCCCGCGTCGGAGCCGTCCCCGCTCCCGCCGGAGGGCTCGCCGGCGCCGACCGCCACGTACCCCTCGTCCCCGCTGCCGCCGCACCCGCCGAGCAGGGGCGCGCCCAGACAGACGAGAGCCGCCGAGGCGGCTATCCGACCACCTCGGCGGCTCCGAGTCCTGCCGCCGCTCTTCCGCCGTCCCTGACTTCCGCGGGCGGCCCGGCTCGTGTGGCTTCGCTGGCTCCTCTGCCCTCGCATGGCGCCAGTGTCACTGACGTGCCGTCAGATGTGAAGTCTCCGTCTGCCCGTATCCGTTCGCACGCCGGTACGTGTGCGCATGCTCGGCTCCTTGTCCTAGCTCGGCTCCGTATGCCTGCTCGTCTGCGTGTCCCCCGCCGCACTCGGCCCCCCGATCGCCTCGACGATGTCAGTCTTCCGCGATCAGTCCCTCGCGCAGCTGCGCGAGTGTGCGGGTCAGCAGCCTGGAGACGTGCATCTGGGAGATGCCGACCTCCTCACCGATCTGGGACTGCGTCATGTTCGCGAAGAACCGCAGCATGATGATCTGGCGCTCGCGCGGCGGCAGTTTGGCCAGCAGCGGCTTGAGGGACTCGCGGTACTCCACGCCCTCCAGCGCCGTGTCCTCGTAGCCGAGCCGGTCCGCCAGCGAGCCCTCGCCACCGTCCTCCTCCAGCGCGGGGGAGTCGAGCGAGGAGGCGGTGTAGGCGTTGCCGACGGCCAGCCCGTCGACCACGTCCTCCTCCGAGACGCCCAGGCAGGTGGCCAGCTCCGTGACGGTCGGAGAACGATCGAGGGTCTGCGACAGCTCGTCGCTCGCCTTCGTCAGCGCCAGCCGCAGCTCCTGGAGGCGGCGCGGCACCCGCACCGACCACGAGGTGTCGCGGAAGAAGCGCTTGATCTCCCCGACGACGGTCGGCATCGCGAACGTCGGGAACTCCACGCCCCGTTCGCAGTCGAACCGGTCGATCGCCTTGATCAACCCGATGGTGCCGACCTGGACGATGTCCTCCATCGGCTCGTTGCGACTGCGGAAGCGCGCCGCCGCGTACCGCACGAGCGGCAGGTTCAGCTCGATGAGCGTGTCCCGCACGTACATCCGCTCGGCGGTCGGATCCGTACCGGGCGACTCTGCCGCCGCCTTGTCGAGCGCGGCCAGGCGCAGGAAGAGCGAGCGGGAGAGCGTGCGCGTGTCGAGCCCTTCGCCGGACGCCGCGGCGACGCCCGCCAGCTCCCCGGCCGCCGTGCCCGCGCTGTCCGGCCCGTCGGGCCCTTCCACCCTTTCCGCTCCGCCGGCCAGGTCACTCGTCAGGTCGGCTGCCAGCTCGGCGCCACCCGGCAGGCCTGTGCCCTCTGCCAGTTCGGCGCCCGGCTCTGTGACGGGCTCGTCGACGAGGGCGCGAGGGAGGACGTACCCCCCCGGCCCGTCAGGTGCCCCCGGGGCCGGGGACGTGTTCTCGGTGAGCACCTTCGAGCTGCCCAGTTCTACGGACATGCCACCCCCTTGAGGTCGCGGACGGGTCGCTGCGGCGCCCTCGGCTGGAAGAGGCACCTCCCCCTCCATACCGGGACCGCCGCCGCGGCAAACGCAGCTCTTGCAGAATGTCACAAGTAGGCAACGCGACGTAGCCTCATGTCGATAAAACTGCACAGCTGGGAGCGGTGGGGCGGAAGTTGAGGTCGCTCGAACCGGTTACGCGTCGATTCGATTTGCGGCCCGCAGCCGGGCGAAGCTGCGCGACAGCAGCCGCGAGACGTGCATCTGCGAGACGCCCAGCTCCGCGCTGATCTGCGACTGCGTCAGGTTCCGGTAATACCGCAACAGCAGGATCCGCTGCTCGCGTTCGGGCAGCTGTACGAGCAGGTGGCGGACGAGATCGCGGTGTTCGACACCGTCGAGCTCCGGGTCCTCGTAGCCGAGCCGGTCCAGCAGCCCCGGCATCCCGTCCTCGCGCTCCTGAGCGGCCTCCAACGACGTGGCCCGGTACGCCCGCCCGGCCTCGATGCAGGCGAGCACCTCCTCCTCGGAGATCTTCAGCCGCTCGGCGATCTCCGCGGTGGTGGGCGACCGCCCGTGCAGCGTCGTCAGATCCTCGGTGGCGCCGCTGACCTGCACCCACATCTCGTGCAGCCGCCGCGGCACGTGCACGGTGCGGACGTTGTCGCGGAAGTAGCGGCGGATCTCGCCCACGATCGTCGGCATCGCGAACGTGGGGAACTGCACCCCGCGGCCGGCGTCGAACCGGTCGATCGCGTTGATCAACCCGATCGTGCCGACCTGGACGACGTCCTCCATCGGCTCGTTCCGGCTGCGGAAGCGCGCCGCGACATACCGCACGAGCGGCAGGTTGGCCTCGATCAGCGCGGCCCTGATGCGCTCGTGCTCGGCCGTGCCCGACTCGTGCCTGGACAGCTGCTCGAAGAGGGACTGCGTCAACGCCCGGGTCCGCGCGGCCCGCTCCCGCTGCGCCTCGGCGGGCGTGCGCGGTGTCTCCGAGGGGGCATCCGAGGGGGCCTCTGAAGAGCCGGCGGCGGAGGTGGCAGACGTCGAGGTGGCGGCCGTCGAGGTGGCGACTGTCGAGGGGGAGGGCTGAGCCGACGCGGCGGACGGAGATGCGGCGGTGGGAGATGCGGCGGTGGGAGACGAGGCGGTGGGAGACGCGGCAGCCGGGGAGGCCGCGGGCGGGACGGCGGCCGGGGTCACCGGGGGCGCGTCGGATGCCGTTGCGGCATCGCCGGAGTGAGTCTGGGTGGGCGTCCGGGTCCCGTCCACTCAGCCACCACCCCTTTACGGTGCAGATCGGTGCCGATCTGTCGTGATCGATCGCGCGTACTTCGGTCGCGATTCGCCCTGCAAAAAGCGGTCATAGCATCACAAGACAGGTGCACCGTGCGCAAGCACCAGATCACTCCGTGTTGCTGGCCCGTTGCATGCCGAAGCCCCCGGCGGGTGCAGGAGAAGAGGGTCCTGACGGGGCTCTGCGGGGCGCTGGAGGGGCTCTGCGGGGCTCTCAGTTCACGAGCGAGGTCATGAACCGGCCGACACCCTGCGCGGCGCTGGAGATGCCTTCGAAACCTATCTGGACCAGATCGGCGGCGCGTTCGGGGGACGTGATGACCGTGTACAGCACGAAGACGACCAGAAGGTAGCCCACGAGTTTCTTCGCCTGCGCCATCGCGCTGTCCCTCCCCCGGGTGCTCTCATCGACACCCTGCGCCCCTGCGTGTCCTGTCTTTTGCACTCTTGTGCGCCAGTACGTCTGTTCTGCGTCCGCCTGTGCGCCGTATGGCTGTGCGGCGGCGAGTGTAGCGGGAAGGACGTGAATGGGGAGGTGTGCGAGACGCCGGCGGGTGGGCTCAGCGCGGCAGGAAGACGTGGACGCGCCCGAAGGAGCGCGGGGAATGGCGCGAAGGGGCGCGGGGAACGGCGCGACCAGCCCCCCGTCCACCCCGAGACTGCACACCGCGGGCAGTGGCACTCTCCAGCCGGAGCAAGGGCCGCGGGGAAGACCTCAGGGCAGCAGGACGGTCTTGCCGCGGGCGCCGCCTGCCCGGTTGCGGGCGAGCGCGCCAGGGGCCTCGTCCAGCGGGACCTCCGCCTCGATCGGGACGGCCACCCGGCCGCTGTCGATCTCTCTGGCCAGCCCCTCCAGCAGTTCGGCGGAGGGGTCGAGGTGGAAGTTGATGCCCTCGATACCGCGCCCGTGGAGCGCGTCGAGCGACGCCGCGTCCACGGTGGAGACCGCCACGCCCCCGTCGCGTACGAGCCCCGCGTGCGCCGCGAAGTCCTCCCGGGCGTGGGAGGTGAGGTCCACCAGCGCGTCCACGCCCGCCGGATACTCCTCCCGTACCGCCTCCTCCAGCGGACGCTCCCTGGCATCGACGGTCAGGGCCGCGCCGAACGAGGCCATACGGGCCTGGTCGTGCCCGTGCGTGGCGGCGACCACCCGCAGGCCGTCGGCCGCGGCGAGCTGGGTGAGGAACGTACCGACGCCGCCTGCCGCGCCGATGATCAGCAGGGACCGGTACGAACGCAGCGCCGCCGAACCCATGATCCCCAGCGCCGCCATCCCCGCCGTGGGCGCTCCCGCTGCCGCGGTCAGCGGCAGCGTCAGAGGCGTGGGCGCCACGCTGCCCGTCTCGTTCACGACGACGTACTCGGCGTACGTGCCCCGCCCCACGGGCTCGCTCACCACGTGTCCGAACACCTGCTCACCCGTGACGAACCGGTGCGCCTGGGGGCCGCTCCCCTCGACGACCCCCGCGAAGTCCACGCCCATCACCAGCGGGAAGTCGTACGGCACCACGTCCTCGAGCATGCCGTCGGCGATCTTCCAGTCCAGCGGGTTGAGGCCGGCTGCCGCGATCCGC
Source organism: Streptomyces diacarni (assembly GCF_003323715.1). Lineage (GTDB taxonomy): Bacteria > Actinomycetota > Actinomycetes > Streptomycetales > Streptomycetaceae > Streptomyces > Streptomyces diacarni. Next base: position 4,430 of record NZ_QOIN01000073.1, on the reverse strand, counting down.
ACCAGGACCTCGCCCTCGCCCGGCTCCGGCCGCCGCGCCTGCAGAACCTCGGGCCGCCCGTTCCGCTCCCGCACACCGACAGCACGCATCCGCCCGCGCCTCCCTGCTCCCCCCTGGGACCAGCGGTCGCCCTCTCAACGTACGACAGGCGGCCCCGCCTCGCAGTCCGCACGGGCGGGGCCTCGCGGGGCGGGGAGCTTCCGCCCGTCCGGCCCTCTGTCCGGTCACCCCGTCTCCCGCGACCGTCACCCCGCCGCCTGGGTGTCCACGGTGCTCACCTGCACCGAGAGGTTGTTGTTGATCGTGTAGTACGGCTTCACCGAATGGAGCGCACCGTCACGGTCGGCCACGCGCCGCGACGGATAGGTGAAGATGCGCTTCTTGTCGGGGATGTCGTCGAGGATCCGTGCCAGACGAACGGGCTCCTCGTCCGCGGAGGGCCGCAGCCACAGATCCCAGGCCTGGTGTCCGGGCAGCAGGGAAGTGAAGGGCAGCTCGACGGTGAAGTCGCGTGCCGCGTGGCGTGCGTCGGCGTCGCCGGGCTCCCCCTCCGGGCCCTCGGGGGTCTCCAGGCCCTCGGGGGCCCTCTCCGGGGCCCTGGAGGAGGTTTTCGGGCCTTCGGGGGCCCTCCCCGGGCCGGAGTCCGCCCCGCTGTCCGGGCGCACCGGTAGGCGCACGGGTGACGCCGCTGCGTCGCGGGGGAGCGCCTCCAGGGATGCGGTGGCGGTGAGCCGCGCACCGTAGAGCCTCCCTTGCAGCACCATGGTGCCGTCCTCCACGCGCAACGTCCCCGCCTCCGCGTGCGGTCTGCGCAGCCACGCGCGGACGGCGAGATTGCCGTTCTTGGTCGTGTAGGGAATACGTACGCCGAGCCACGCGTGCGCGTCGGAGGGCGAGCCGCCGTCGACGAGGGCACGCAGATCGTGCACCCCGGGGAGCAGGCGCTGCGGCTCCTCGTCGGCAAGGGAGAGGTAGGCGTCCCAGCGTCCCTCGGGCAGCTGTGTGGTGCTGGGCAGGGTGGCGCGCAGCCTGCCGTCCGCCGCGACGGGGCTCAGCGGCAGCCGCAGGGAGGCGTCCGGGCCGTGCTGGTGGCGCAGGCGCAGGAGTACGGCCGCCGACTCCGGCACCTGCGAGGCGGCGATCTCCTTGGCGTCCTTGCCGAAGAGCCGCACGGTGAAGGTGAGCCCCACGGTGCTGTCGGCCGTGCAGTCGACGCGCGGGTGGTGGACCTCGGGTACGGGGGTCTCCGGCGCCGGGACCGCGCGTACGGGGGCCTCGGGTACGGAGATCTCCGATACGGGGAGTTCGGGTCCGGAGGGAGAGGTGACCTCCAGCGGCGGAGCTGCCACCGCTGCGCCGCGTGGGGGCATGCCGTGGGGCATGCCGTGCGGGGACACGCCCCGCGGGGGCACGCCGCTCGGAGAGGTGCCGAAGAGTGCGAGAGTCATGTCCGTGCTCCTTCCAGGGCGTACTTCACTCCCAGCCGAGCCGCTTCCCTGGCCGCGTACGCCCCGCCCAGGAGCGTGCCGCGGGCCCGGTGCAGCGTGCCGGACCGCCGGTTGACCAGCGAGGTCATCAGCTCCTCGTACCGGGCGGCCACCTGCGAGGGGTCGAACCGCGCCGACGCGCTGTGCGCCGCCTTGCCCATCCGCGTGCGGAGCCCCTCGTCGTTGATGAGACGGAGCAGTCCGCCCGCGATCGCCTGCACGTCGCCCGTCGGGACCAAAAGCCCGTCCACACCGTCGCGGATGATCTCTTTGGGACCGTGCGGGCAGTCCGTGGCCACGACCGGCAGACCGCACCGCATCGCCTCGACGATGGTCATGCCGAACGACTCGAGGCTCGAGGTGACCGCGCAGATCGAACCCTTCACCCATTCGGCCTCGATGGGATTGGCCGAGCCCATCAGGTAGACGTGGTTGTAGAGGCCGAGTTCGTCGATGAGCTTCCGCAGCTTGTTCGCCTCGCGGCCGTGACCGTAGATGCGCAGGCCCCAGTCCGGGCGCTCGCGGACGACCTCGCCGAAGGCGCGTATGAGCACGTCGTACCGCTTGGCCGGGGCGAGCCGGCCCGCGGCGACGACCCACTTCCTGCTGCCGTCCGCGGGGGCGACGTCCGGCTCGGGCACGCTGTTGGGCAGCGACTCGACGCGCACGCCGGGCAGCCGCAGGGTGCTGCGGTAGTCGCGGGCGTCGGCCTCGGTCACCGTCGTGACCGCGTCCAGCCGGGGATAGGTGCGGCGCAGCAGGCGCTTCATCCGCGCGGAGTGCGTGGCGAGCGTGAGGTGCTCCTGTCCCAGGCGCACGGGGCCGCGGCGCGTCTGCCGGGCCACGTGCACGTTGAGCCCGGGCCGTGTGCCGACGACGACGTCCGCCTCGGTGCTGCTCAGGTACTCACCGATCTTGCGGTCCGTCAGCGCGCTGTGCTGCTTGTACTGGCCGTCGGCTGCGGGGAACACCTTGGCGGGGCGGGCGTGTTCGGGATCGTCACCGTCGAAGGTGGGTCTGTGCCGGCGCATGTCGACCAGTGACGACAGCCGTACGCCGTTGTCCGGTTCGAAGAACGGCCTGTCCCGGTAGCGGAAGACCGAGACGACCTCCACCTCGTGCTGCTCGGCGAGTGCCTGCGCCAGGTTGAAGGTGGTGCGGACCGTTCCTCCCATCCCGTACGCGCTGAAGATCAAGAAGGAGATGTGCATCGTTCCTCGTACCTCTAGAAGTGGATGACGCTCCGCCACTCGCTGTATGTCTTCCACAGCAGCGGTGCAGCGATGACCGTGCGGCGCCGGAAAAATCCGGCGAGCTCCCCCGAATCGCCCTAGTGCAGCGTTGGTTCGCTTACTGCAGGGCCAGTTCGGGGGTGGTGTTCCAGTACGAGACGGTGGAGTTGTCGCTCAGCGCGAGACCGGCGCCCTCGGGTGCGTTGACGGTGGCGGTGGAGCCGGTGCCGTTCTGGTCGCGGTTGGCGAGTTCGACGGTGAGTTCCTTCTCGCGGTGCATGTTCGCGCCGTCGCCTTCTTCCAGGCTGAGCGCCGCGTAGGCGGAGGTGCCCGGCTCCAGGGAGATCACGGCTTGCGGCTGTCCGCCGCCGACCTTGATCGGTGCCTGGGCGCCGGGGTAGCCGACGAAGGGGTAGCCGTACAGGTCGCAGCGCTCGTCGCCCTTGTTGGTGGCCTTGAGCAGGATGACCGGTGCGGAGCCGCCGGTCGGCTGGAGCCTGACCTGGACAGAGCCGACGTCGCACGCCGACCGCTTCACGCCCCCCGAAGCGGCCTTCGCGCCCCCCGCATCCGCCTGGGCCCTCAGCGCGTTCCGGTCGCCCCCATGCCCGCTGACGGCGTTGCCGTCGCCGCCGTGCCCGTTCCCGTCGTCCGGGTTGCCGTCACCCGCCGAGCCGGAGTCGCCCGAGTCGGACTTTCCGGCCTGCGAGTCCTTGGCCACCGACGAGGAGGACGACGAGGACGACGAGCCGGCGTCGTCGTCCTTGCCGCCCCCGTCCTGGCAGGCGGTCAGCGAGAACGCGGCGGCGGCAGCGACGGCGACGAGGCCGGCGGATCGGAAGGTACGGCGCGTACGGGCGGTCTTCACGAGGTTCCCCCACAGGTGTCGATTCGGCACGGCCGCCCACTTTTGCGGGGGTCCCCGGCCGGGTTCGCTTGTCGGTACATTCACTGTGATGACGACCCGACGGGGATTGTTCACGGGAATCTGTCCGCACCGTGTAACAGCCCGGTGCGGTGGCGGGCGGGCGACGGCCCGCCCGGCTGCGACCACCTGTGGCGACAGCACAGGGGAGGGAGGAGGGGAAAGGGTGCGAGAGGGCTGTGGAATGTCCGCGTTCCATGGGGAGTTGACCGCAGCATGACTCAAGGGCCCGCACCACGATCCCTGTCCGACGAAGCGCTCTCCGGCCTACTCGCCGAGCAGCGGTTCGGGACCCTCGCCACGGTCAAAAAAAGTGGTCACCCCCACTTGACCACCATGCTCTACAGCTGGGATCCCCGAGCCCGCATCGTGCGGCTCTCCACCACGGCCGACCGCATCAAGGTCAAACACGTGCAGCGCGACCCGCGCGCGGCGCTGCACGTGCCGGGTGGCGACGTGTGGTCGTTCGCCGTCGCCGAGGGTGTCGCAGAGGCTTCCGAGCTCACGACGATTCCCGGCGACGCGGTGGGGCGGGAGCTGCTGACGGTCACCCCCGCGAAGCCGGAGGACGAGGACGCGTTCCTCAAGCAACTGGTCGCCGAGCGCAGGCTCGTCATTCGGCTGAGGGTCGAGCAGCTGTACGGGACGGCCTTGGACGTCAACGGCTAGGCCGTTTCTGATGGCTCTTGGTGATGGATCGGTGTGGTGCTGGGCAGGTGTCCTGCATGGTGCGACGGCATGAGCTGAGTGATGCGCAGTGGCTGAAGATCGAGCCGTTATTGCCGG
>NZ_QOIN01000025.1 GCF_003323715.1 Streptomyces diacarni | reverse complement strand
TTCGGTGGTCATAGCGTGAGGGAAACGCCCGGTTACATTTCGAACCCGGAAGCTAAGCCTTTCAGCGCCGATGGTACTGCATGCGGGAGCGTGTGGGAGAGTAGGACGCCGCCGAACTATTCGTGAGGAAAGCCCCGTTGGCACACGCCAACGGGGCTTTCTTTTTGTGCTCGCCGGCGGAGCTCTTCCTCCGCGTTCGACGGTGCTGTCGGCGCTGCCCAGCGGTTCACTCCGCGCGTGCTGAGGCTCCGGCTCGCCGGGCGTAACGCCGTGGGTTACCGCCGGGCGCGACGCCCACGCGTTACCGCCTGGCGAGAGCGCTGCCGGCGCCGTGCGGTCCGCCCACCCTTCATGCCACCCCGTGCACGCTGGGTGAGCGGCGCCCGGTAGGGTCAGGGGGCATCGTCGGCACGTTCACACAGGAGGTCCACGGGTGGAGGTCCAGGAGACACGGGTCCAGACGGACCGGGTCCTCACCATCCCGAACATCCTCAGCATGGCTCGTCTGGTCGGCGTGCCGGTGTTCCTGTGGCTGATTCTCTGGCCGGAGTTCGGCGGGCCGAACTGCGACCTGTGGGCACTCCTCGTGATCGTCGCGAGCGGGGTCAGCGATTACCTCGACGGGAAACTGGCCCGTCGGTGGAATCAGATCAGCAGCCTGGGCCGTATTCTCGATCCGGCCGCCGACCGGCTGTACATCCTCTCGACGCTGGTGGGTCTGACCTGGCGCGAGATTCTCCCGCTCTGGCTGACGATCGCGTTGTTGGCCCGCGAACTGCTGCTTCTCGTCATGGTGTGGGTCCTGGACCGCCATGGCTATGCGCCGCCCCAGGTCAACTTTCTCGGCAAGGCCGCCACCTTCAACCTCATGTACGCCTTCCCGTTGCTGCTGCTCAGTGACGGAAGTGGATGGCTGGCATCACTCGCTGCGATCTTTGGATGGGCCTTCGCCGGTTGGGGTACTGCGCTCTACTGGTGGGCAGGGATCCTTTACGTGGTCCAGGTCCGCCGTCTGATCAGCGCGGATGCTGAAACCGACTGAACACCCGCCTCCGCTCGGAGGCCGACTGCCCTGAATTCGGCTTTGTGGGCCATCCTGGAGGGGTGAGGGTCGGTATGACCGTCGTCTGTATGAGGAGGACGCTTCCGACATGAAGGCCGTCGTGATGGCTGGCGGCGAGGGCACGCGCCTTCGCCCGATGACCGCGAGCATGCCCAAGCCGCTCCTGCCAGTGGTGAACAAGCCGATCATGGAGCATGTGCTCAAGCTGCTCAAGCGTCATGGGCTCACCGAGACCGTGGTGACCGTGCAATTCCTGGCCTCACTGGTGAAGAATTACTTCGGTGACGGTGAAGAGCTCGGCATGGAACTCAGCTATGCCCATGAGGAGAAGCCTCTGGGCACGGCGGGCAGCGTCAAGAACGCGGAAGAGGCGCTGAAGGACGACGCGTTTCTCGTCATCTCGGGCGACGCGCTCACGGACTTCGATCTGAGCGATCTCATCCGGTTCCACAGGGAGCGCGGGGCGATGGTCACCGTGTGTCTGACCCGGGTGCCGAATCCACTGGAGTTCGGTATCACCATCGTGGACGACGACGGGAAGGTCGACAGGTTCCTGGAGAAGCCGACGTGGGGGCAGGTCTTCTCCGACACGGTGAACACCGGCATCTACGTGATGGAGCCGGAGGTGTTCGACTACGTGGAGGCCGACGCGTCGGTCGACTGGTCGGGTGATGTCTTCCCGCGGCTCATGGAGGAGGGCAAGCCGATCTACGGCTATGTCGCCGAGGGCTACTGGGAGGACGTCGGCACGCACGAGAGCTATGTGCAGGCGCAGGCCGACGTGCTCGAGGGCAAGGTGGACGTCGAGCGGGACGGGTTCGAGATCTCGCCGGGCGTCTGGGTGGCGGAGGGCGCGGAGGTCCATCCGGACGCCGAGCTGCGGGGCCCTCTGTACATCGGTGACTACGCGAAGGTCGAGTCGGGCGCAGAGGTGCGCGAGCAGTCCGTCATCGGGTCGAACGTCGTGGTCAAGAGCGGCGCCTTCCTGCACCGCGCTGTGGTGCACGACAACGTGTACGTGGGTCCGCAGAGCAATCTGCGCGGCTGCGTCATCGGCAAGAACACCGACATCATGCGGGCCTCGCGCATCGAGGACGGGGCTGTCGTCGGCGACGAGTGCTTCATCGGTGAGGAATCGATCGTCCAGGGGAACGTGCGCGTCTACCCCTTCAAGACGATCGAAGCCGGCGCGTTCGTCAACACGTCCGTGATCTGGGAGTCCCGTGGGCAGGCGCACCTGTTCGGGGCACGCGGGGTCTCCGGCATTCTGAACGTGGAGATCACTCCCGAGCTGGCGGTACGGCTGGCGGGCGCGTACGCGACGACGTTGAAGAAGGGCTCCACGGTCTGTACCGCGCGTGACCACTCCCGCGGTGCGCGCGCGCTGAAGCGGGCCATCATCTCCGCGCTCCAGGCCAGTGCCATCGACGTACGCGACCTGGAGAACGTGCCGCTCCCTGTGGCCCGCGAGCAGACGGCGCGGGGCAGCGCCGGTGGCATCATGATCCGTACGACGACCGGTGTGCCGGACTCGGTCGACATCATGTTCTTCGACGAGCGTGGCGCGGACCTCTCCCAGGCCAAGCAGCGCAAGCTGGACCGCGTCTACGCGCGCCAGGAGTACCGCCGCGCCTTCCCGGGCGAGATCGGCGACCTGAGCTTTCCCTCCAGCGTCTACGACTCCTACACAGGATCTCTGCTGCGTGCCGTGGACACCACGGGGATCGCGGAGTCGGGGCTCAAGGTGGTCGTGGACGCGTCCAACGGCAGCGCGGGGCTGGTGCTGCCGAGCCTGCTCGGACGCCTCGGTGTGGACTCGCTGACGATCAATCCGGGGCTCGACGAGGCGCGTCCGACGGAGACGGCGGAGAGCCGGCGGGCCGGTCTGGTGCGGCTGGGGGAGATCGTGGCCTCGGCGCGGGCGGCGTTCGGGGTGCGGTTCGACCCGGTGGGTGAGCGGATCTCCCTGGTGGACGAGCACGGCAGGATCGTCGAGGACGACCGCGCGCTGCTGGTCATGCTGGACCTGGTGGCCGCCGAGCGGCGCAGCGGCCGGGTGGCGCTGCCGGTGACCACGACGCGGATCGCGGAGCAGGTCGCGGCCTACCACGGCACCCAGGTCGAGTGGACGACGACCTCGACCGACGACCTGGCCCGGGTCAGCCGGGACGACGCGACGGTCTTCGGCGGCGACGGGCGCGGCGGGTTCATCGTTCCCGAGTTCAGTTCCGTCTTCGACGGTGCGGCCGCTTTCGTGCGGCTGATCGGCCTTGTGGCCCGTACCCAGCTCACCCTCAGCCAGATCGACGCGCGGATTCCGCAGGCGCACGTGAGCCGGCGGGACCTTCCGACGCCGTGGGCGGTCAAGGGGCTCGTGATGCGTACGGTCGTGGAGGCGGCCGGGGACAGGTCGGTCGACACCACCGACGGGGTGCGGGTCGTCGAGTCCGACGGCAGGTGGGTGATGGTGCTGCCCGACCCGGCGGAGGCCGTCACCCATCTGTGGGCCGAGGGCCCCGACGAGGCCTCGGCGCAGGCGTTGCTGGACGAGTGGGCCGCTGTGGTCGACAGCGCGGGGCACTGAGCCGCGGGCAGGGCGGCGGCCGGGCCCGCGGCCTGCGGCGTCCGCCGTAGCGCCCTGCCGCTTCGCGCCGTACGCGGCGGGGCGTGCCCTTCCTCGTGGGCGGTACCAGGGGCAAGTCCCGCCGCACGGCGTAGCGGTGGGCGCGTTCGGTGGCAGGGGTCGTCACGTGCGACGATGTGCGGCATGTCGCAGCAGCCCAGCCGGAGCACCTTGTCGCGGTTCCCGCGGCCCGATGCCTCCATGTCGCTGCTCACCAACGTGATGGAGCACAGCCTCGACGAGGGGTACGCGGAGGCCGCCGCGCGCCGGGGCGAGGTGGGCCGCTCGCGGATGCCGCGCACCCTGCGGGCCAAGCTCGGTCTCGCGGTGGGGCTGGTGCTGGCCGCGCTGGTGGTGACCGTCGGTGCGGCGCAGGCGCGCATCTCCGCGCCGAGCATCGCCAAGGAGAAGCAGGAGTTGATCCAGCGGATCGAGTCGGGCGGCAAGGAAGCCGACACGCTGGGTGAGGACGTGGACAAGCTGCGCTCCTCCGTGGAGGCCGAACAGCGTGAGGCGCTGGAGAAGCACGGCGACGAGCGGGGCCGCACGGCGGCGCTGCTGGCCGGCGCGACGCCCGTCAAGGGTCCCGGTCTCAAGCTGGTGGTGGACGACGCGGAGGACGCCGGTTCCGGCGACGGTGACGGTGACGGCCCCAGGAAGAGCGACGGCTTCTCCGACACGGGGCGGATTCGGGACCGCGATCTCCAGCGGGTCGTCAACGGGCTGTGGGCGGCGGGTGCGGAGGCCGTCTCGGTCAACGGTCAGCGGCTGACGTCGCGTTCGGCCATCCGCGCGGCGGGGGACGCGGTCCTGGTCGACAACAAGCCGCTGGTGCCGCCCTATACGCTGCTTGCCGTCGGCCCTGGACAGAAGTTCAGCAGGACGTTCCAGGACAGTGTCGACGGGCAGTATCTGTACATCCTGCACAAGGACTACGGGGCGAAGACCAGCATCTCCGTCCAGGACGAGGTCCGGCTGCCGGCCGCGCCGAGTCTGAATCTGAGAACAGCGAAGCCTGTGCGAACAGGGAAGGGCAGCACATCGTGATCGCCGTACTGGGCCTCGTCGTCGGAGTGGTGGCCGGACTCGTCGTCCGGCCCGTGGTGCCGATGGCCGTCGAGCCCTACCTGCCCATCGCTGTCGTCGCCGCGCTGGACGCGGTGTTCGGGGGGCTGCGGGCCATGCTGGACGGCATCTTCGACGACAAGGTCTTCGTCGTCTCCTTCCTGTCGAATGTGGTGGTGGCGGCGCTGATCGTCTTCCTGGGAGACAAGCTCGGGGTCGGTGCCCAGCTCTCCACCGGGGTGGTCGTCGTCCTGGGTATCCGGATCTTCTCCAACGCGGCCGCCATCCGCCGGCACGTCTTCAGGGCGTGAGGCCGATGAGCGACGAGCGCAGGCCGCGGCAGGAACTGCCGCCCGAGCGGCCGGAGCGTGCGGAAGAACCCGCGGGCGAGACGGTGCCCGATGACCAGGGGGCCGCGCGGCTGACCGGGCGGCAGCGGCTGGGAAAGGCCGTCTGGCCCCCACGGGTGACGCGTGCCCAACTCATCGTGGCGCTTCTGTTGTTCGTCCTCGGCCTGGGGCTGGCCATCCAGGTGCGCTCCACCAGCGAGAACAGCGCGCTGCGCGGAGCCCGCCAGGAGGACCTGGTGCGCATCCTGGACGAGCTCGACGACCGCACCAAGCGGCTGGAGGACGAGAAGCGGAAGCTGACCGGGCAGCGCACCGAGCTGGAGAACAGCTCCGACCAGGCGGAAGAGGCCCGGAAGCAGACCAGGCAGAAGGCGGCCCAGCTGGGTGTCCTCGCCGGTACGGTGGCGGCCGAGGGGCCCGGTATCCGTATGACGATCAACGACCGGGCCGGCACCACCGATTCGGACACGCTGCTCGACGCCGTCCAGGAGCTGCGGGCCGCGGGGGCCGAGGCGATGCAGATCAACGGGGTGCGCGTGGTGGCGAGTACCTATTTCACCGACAGTGGCGGCGGAGTGAACGTGGACGGGCATAAGATCGACCCGCCGTACCGGTTCGAGGTCATCGGCAAGCCGGCGGATCTCGAACCGGCGCTGAACATCCCCGGCGGAGTCGTACAGACACTGAAGAACAAGCAGGCCACAGTGCATGTGACCCGCTCGGAGAAGGTCACGGTGGACGCCTTGCGACAGGCGAAGCGGCCTGACTACGCTCGGTCGTCATCGCAGTGAGATGGTGAGAAGAGTTGCGGGGGGTCGGCGGGCCGGCCCGGCACCGCGTGAGGGAAACTGTCTACAGGTCACGGACGTTAGACGGGCGTCGAGAGTGACCAATGAGAGCATCGAGGGTCTGTCCTGCCCCACGGGCGGGTCTGTTTCGTGCGAGGGGAATCGCCCGTGAGTTTTTTTGCGAAGTTGTTCGGCAAGGGCCGCCGGAGCGGTGACACGGGTACCGCGCGGCACCGTGCGTCCCACGACACCGAGGTGACGGGCACCGCCCCAGGGAGCGGCGGGGAGCGCCCGCTGTTCCGCGACGAGGTGGCCGGGCCCGCGGGCGACAATTCGGGTGGTCACAGCGCGTTTTCTGTTGACCCCGGTACGCAGGGGCGCATAGGTTCCCAGGCACCGCAAACCTCAAATCCAGGTGGAGGTTCTGCCTTGCCGGTGTGTAACAGGTGTGGAGCCCAGGTCGCCGAAGCGAGCCGGTTCTGCTCCAACTGCGGAGCCCCCCTGCGGGGCGGCGTGCCCGCGGAGGGGTCGTCGGAGACGACGTCGACGATCTCCATCTCCGGGCTGGAGGCCTACGACTCGGAGTCCACGGGCCAGCACGTCTCTCCTGTGCTGCCCCCCGAGGCGCAGGCCGCCGTGGAGGCGCTGCCGCTGGGCTCGGCGCTGCTGATCGTGCGGCGTGGCCCCAACTCCGGCAGCCGCTTCCTGCTCGACGGCGAGCTGACGACCGCGGGCCGCCACCCGGAGAGCGACATCTTCCTCGACGACGTGACGGTCTCGCGTCGGCACGTGGAGTTCCGGCGAGGTGCCGACGGCGCCTTCACCGTCTCCGACGTCGGCAGCCTGAACGGCACCTACGTCAACCGTGAGCGGATCGAGGCGGGAGTGCCGCTGGCCAGCGGCGACGAGGTGCAGATCGGCAAGTACCGCCTGGTCTTCTACGGAAGCCCGCGCACCGTCTGAGATTCCGCAGGGAGGCTCGTGCTGCACACGCCGTCCGGCGGTGCCCGGGTGGGCACCGCCGCCAGGGACGCAGGGCAGGGGAGCGGTCCGATGAGCATCGGCGCCGTCCTGCAGGCGCTCCGCGAGGAGTTTCCCGAGGTCACCGTCTCCAAGATCCGTTTCCTCGAGGCGGAGGGCCTCGTCGAGCCGGCGCGGACACCGGCGGGTTACCGCAAGTTCCACGCCGAGGACGTCGAGCGGCTCAGTCACGTGCTGCGCATGCAGCGTGACCATTATCTGCCGCTCAAGGTGATCAGGGAGCAGCTGGAAGGCGCCGCGGACGGCACCTGTCCGTCCGCCGTGCCGCCCTCGTCAGCCGAGCCGGAGGTGTCGCACGAGTCAGCCGAGCCGGAGGGCCGCCAGGCGGCTCAGCAGGCCGCGGGGCCGCCCGCTGCCGTGCGCCTGGGCCGGGAGGAGCTGCTGGCCGCCGTCTCGGCGGCGCCGGAGGAGCTCGCGGCGTGGGAGGAGTACGGGCTGCTCCGCGCCGACGCGGAGGGCGGATACGGGCACGGCGAGCTGGCGGTGGCGCGTCTGGTGGCGGAGCTGGGCCGGCACGGGCTGGAGGCACGTCATCTGCGGGCGCTGAAGCTGTGCGCCGAGCGCCAGCTCGATCTGGCCGAGCAGACCGTGGCGTCCCTCAGAAGGCACCCGGATGCCCGTACCAGGGAGCTGGCGCAGGGGACGGTCCAGGAGCTGGCCGGGCTGTCCGCGCGGCTCTACGCGGCCTTCGTGCAGGCCGCGCCGGGCACCTCGGGTGACTGAATCGGCACACTGGTGCCGTGGCCGGACGGCTGCCCGACTACCCAAACAGGCGCGGCACGGCCTAGGGTTGCTGTGTGAATGAGCTCGACGTCGTGGGTGTCCGGGTGGAAATGCCCACCAACCAACCGATCGTGCTCCTGCGAGAAGTGGGAGGCGACCGCTACCTCCCTATCTGGATCGGCCCGGGGGAGGCGACCGCGATTGCCTTCGCCCAGCAGGGCATGACCCCCGCACGCCCACTCACCCATGACCTGTTCAAGGACGTCCTGGAAGCAGTGGGTCAGGAGCTGACCGCGGTCCGCATCGTGGATCTGCGAGAAGGCGTGTTCTACGCGGAGCTGGTTTTCGCCAGTGGCGTGGAAGTCAGTGCCCGTCCGTCCGACGCCATAGCGCTCGCTCTGCGCACCGGCACGCCGATCTACGGCAGTGACGATGTGCTGGACGACGCGGGTATCGCGATCCCGGACGAGCAGGAGGACGAGGTGGAGAAGTTCCGCGAGTTCCTCGACCAGATTTCCCCGGAGGACTTCGGCACCAGCAGCCAGTGACGCCCCTGCTCGCCGTGCGCCGCGTTCGCCGACGCGGCGCGGGGGAGCGCGCGTCAGCGGCCGGGAGCGGTGGCCATCCGGCCAGCTTTTCCCCAGCCGAGGGCACGCGAAACCACTCCTGGGGGCATTATCACTCGCCGTGCCGAGTGTGGCGATCGTTGACGCACTCGGAGTGACTGCCTACCTTCATGTGGGCAGGTTCCGGGGGTAACCCGGGATGTGAAGGACGGAGGTCGGCGTGGCAAGCACCGGCGGCGAAGGTACGGCAGCTGGCGATTCGTCCCTCATCGACGGTCCACGGGCGGCCTACGGGCGGGAAGTGCCCCCGGGGCGGTCCGCCGTCGGCCCCCAGGCGGACGGGGCCCCGGGCGAGCCGGCGGATTCCCCGGCCGAACAGGTCGGCTACCGCGGACCGACCGCGTGCTCGGCGGCCGGCATCACCTACCGCCAGCTCGACTACTGGGCCCGCACCGGACTGGTGGAGCCCAGCATCCGGTCCGCCTACGGGTCGGGCACCCAGCGGCTCTACGGCTTCCGCGACATCGTCGTCCTCAAGATCGTCAAGCGGCTGCTGGACACCGGTGTCTCCCTCCAGAACATCCGTGCCGCCGTCCGGCACCTGCGCTCACGCGGCCGGACCGACCTGGCGCGGATGACGCTGATGAGCGACGGGGCGACGGTCTACGAGTGCTCCTCGCCCGACGAGGTGGTCGATCTGCTCCAAGGCGGCCAGGGAGTCTTCGGGATCGCCGTGGGCGTCGTGTGGAAGGACGTCGAGGGCGCCCTCTCGCAGCTGCACGGGGAGCGCGTCGACACGGGGGAGACCCTGGTGGGCGACCACCCGGAGGACGAGCTGGCCCGCCGCCGCAACCGCGCGGGCTGACGGGCGCCGCGCGCGGGGTGACCGGGCCGGTTGTCGGTGCCATGCGGCAGCATCGGACGTGTGAGGACCGAGCCGACCATCCTGCATCTGGACATGGATGCCTTCTTCGCCGCGGTGGAGCAGGCGTCCAAGCCGAGCCTGCGCGGGAAGCCCGTGGTGGTCGGCGGGCTCGGCCCGCGCGGGGTCGTCTCCACCGCCTCGTACGAGGCCAGGCGCTTCGGAGTGCACTCGGCGATGCCCACCGCGCAGGCCAGGCGCCTGGCGCCGAACGCGGCCTACCTGGGTACCCGCTTCGGGCTCTACCGGGCGGTGAGCGAGGTGGTGATGGAGCTGCTGCACGCGCTCTCGCCGCTGGTGGAGCCCCTGAGCCTCGATGAGGCGTTCGTGGACCTGGAGGCCCACGAGGCGCCTGCGGGCACGCAGGGCGGCGCCGAGGGGGCGCGTCAGGTCGGTGAGCGGCTGCGGCGGGACATCCGGGCGGCGACGGGGCTCAGCGGCTCCGTGGGGCTGGCCGGCTCCAAGATGCTCGCGAAGATCGCATCGGAGGAGGCGAAGCCGGACGGCCTGGTGCTGATAGAACCGGGCACCGAGCGGGACCGCTTGGCGCCCATGTCGGTGCGGACGCTGCCCGGGGTGGGGCCCGCGACGGGTGAGGTGCTGCGCCGTGCGGGCATCACCACGATCGGCGAGGTGGCGGAGGCGGGCGCTGACGAGTTGCTGCGGCTGCTGGGCAAGGCCCACGGCACGGCTGTCCACGCCATGGCCCACGGCGTCGACGAGAGGCCGGTGGTGGCGGAGCGGGACGCGAAGTCGGTCTCCGTCGAGGACACCTACGACGTCGATCTGACCGACCGCACGCGGGTGCGACTGGAGGTGGAGCGGCTCGCCCGGCGCTGTGTGACGCGGCTGCGCGCCGCCGGCCGTTCGGGGCGGACGGTGGTCATCAAGGTGCGCAGCTACGACTTCTCGACTCTGACCAGGTCGGAGACCCTGCGGGGGCCCACGGACGACCCCGGTGTCGTCAGGGAGGCGGCGCTGCGGCTGCTGGACGGCGTGGACACCACGGCAGGGGTGCGCCTGCTGGGTGTGGGCGTCAGCGGCCTGGCGGACTTCACGCAGGAGGACCTGTTCGCGCAGGCCCAGGCCGCGCGGAGCGAGGCCGAGGCCGAGGCGGCGCGGCAGGCCGCGGAGGCGGACGCCGAGCGGGACAGCGCGGTCGTGGAGGAGCCGGACGCCGCGGTGCCCGCCGACCGGCAGTGGATTCCGGGCCGGGACGTGCGGCACGCGGCGCACGGCAGGGGCTGGGTGCAGGGCAGCGGCGTTGGGAAGGTGACCGTCCGCTTCGAGGAGCCCGACACGCCGCCAGGCCGGGTACGCACCTTCGCCGTGGACGACCCGGAGCTGGAGCCCGCCGAGCCGGTCATGCTGGACGCGCGCGTGGCCGAGGCGCTGGCGCGGCGGGCCGCGCCGGCTCCCGAGGGCGGTCCGGGGGCCGGGGCCGGTCAGTCGCCGGCGCCGGCGATCCGTCCGAAGTCGCGGTCAGGCGGTGCGGGCGCCTCGTGGGGCAGTGGGGTGTCGAGACCGTAGTGGCGGTAGAGCTGGAGCTCCTGTTGCGGTGAGAGGTGGCGGCCCACGCCGAAGTCGGGTGCGCCCTTGATCAGATCGCGGGCGAAGGGCACGCGCAGGCCCGTCTCGTCCAGCCGGGAGGGTTCCAGCGGTACGAAGGCGTCACGGCTGAAGATCCCGGTGCGCAGGGCCGCCCACTCCGGTTCGCCGGTGGCGTCGTCCAGGTACACCTCGTCGACGGTGCCGATCTTGTCTCCCCGGCTGTCGAACGCCTTGCGGCCGATCAGGCTCCGCGGGTCTATGTCGGTCTGCACGGATCTCCCTCCCACGGGTTGCGACATGCTGTTCCTGCTCGTACTCACTACGAAACGGTACTTTTCGGCCACTGGCCACTTGAGCACACACCGGGTTACCACCGAGGGGCTCGCTGATACGCTCGTAAACGGCTGTCGACCCCGTGCGGGAGAGTCCTCCGGGAAGTTTCCGGAGGCGCCGAAGGAGCAACTCCTCCCCGGAATCTCTCAGGCTCACGTACCGCACGGACGAGGTCACTCTGGAAAGCAGGGCGGGCCCCGGACCAGCGCCGATGCCCCTCCTCACCGACGGTGTAAGCCGAGCGTCCGGTCAGTGGGGCGGATCGGTGAAACTCTCAGGTCCGGATGACAGAGGGGGAGGCCGAACGGGCACCCGTGGAAGGTGCCCCCCGAGGTCGCACAGACCAGGAGGCCCCCGCAGATGACTTCCCACCGCATCCCGCTGACCGAGTTGGAGAGCGGCACACCGTTCGAGAGCCGACACATCGGGCCCGACGCGGCCGCGCAGGCGAAGATGCTCGCCCAGGTCGGGTACGGATCGCTCGACGAGCTCACCGCGGCGGCGGTGCCCGACGTGATCAAGAGCACCGAGCGGCTGGCGCTCCCCGAGGCCCGCAGCGAGGCCGAGGTGCTGGCCGAACTGCGCTCGCTCGCGGAGCGCAACCAGGTACAGCACTCCATGATCGGCCTGGGGTACCACGGCACCTTCACGCCGCCGGTGATCCTGCGCAACGTGATGGAGAACCCGGCCTGGTACACCGCCTACACGCCGTACCAGCCGGAGATCTCCCAGGGGCGGCTCGAGGCGCTGCTCAACTTCCAGACCGTCGTGGCCGACCTGACCGGACTGCCCACCTCCGGCGCTTCGCTGCTGGACGAGCCGACGGCCGCCGCCGAGGCGATGGCGCTCTCCCGCCGCGTCGGCAAGGCGGGCAAGCGCGGTTCCACCGTCTTCCTGGTCGACGCCGAGTGCCTGCCGCAGACCGTCGCCGTGCTGCGTACCCGCGCGGAGCCCACCGGGGTCGAGGTCGTCGTCGCCGACCTGGGCGAGGGCATCCCCGACGAGGTCGCCGACCGCGGCGTGTTCGGCGTCCTGCTCCAGTACCCGGGTGTCTCCGGCGCCGTACGCGACCAGCGGGCCGTCATCGAGCGGGCCCACGAGCTGGACGCCGTCGTCACCGTCGCCGCCGATCTGCTCGCGCTCACCCTGCTGGCGTCGCCCGGCGACTTGGGCGCCGACATCGCCGTCGGCTCCAGCCAGCGCTTCGGGGTGCCGATGGGCTTCGGCGGCCCGCACGCGGGCTACATGGCGGTGCGCGACGCGTTCGCCCGCAGCCTGCCGGGGCGCCTCGTCGGTGTGTCGAGGGACGCCGACGGCGAGCAGGCCTACCGTCTCGCCCTGCAGACCCGCGAGCAGCACATCCGCCGCGAGAAGGCCACCAGCAACATCTGCACCGCGCAGGTGCTGCTGGCCGTGATGGCCGGGATGTACGCGACCTACCACGGGCCCGAAGGGCTCGCCGCGATCGCGCGCCGTACGCACCGCTACGCCGCGCTGCTCGCGGCCGGACTGCGGGACGGCGGCGTCCAGGTCGTCCACGGCGCCTTCTTCGACACGGTCACCGCGCGGGTGCCGGGACGGGCGGCCGAGGTCGTCGAACGGGCGAGCCTGGCCGGGGTCGACCTGCGCCTGACCGACGCCGACCACGTCGGCATCGCCTGCGACGAGCTCACCGGGCGCGCCCACCTGAGCGCCGTGTGGCGGGCGTTCGGGGTCCTCGGTGACGACGCCACGAGCGACTTCGCGGCGCTGGACGCCGCGACCGGGGACGCGCTGCCCGAGGCCCTGCTGCGCACCGACGAGTACCTGACCCACCCGGTCTTCCACGAGCACCGCTCCGAGACGGGCATGCTGCGCTACCTGCGCCGGCTGGCCGACCGCGACTACGCGCTCGACCGCGGCATGATCCCGCTCGGCTCGTGCACGATGAAGCTGAACGCCACGACCGAGATGGAGCCGGTCACCTGGCCCGAGTTCGGCGCGCTGCACCCCTTCGCCCCCGCCGAGCAGGCCGAGGGCTACCTGACGCTGATCCGCGAACTGGAGGAGCGGCTCGCCGAGGTCACCGGCTACGACAGGGTCTCCCTCCAGCCCAACGCGGGCTCCCAGGGCGAGCTGGCCGGGCTGCTGGCCGTCCGCGCCTACCACCGGGCGAACGGCCATGAGCAGCGCACCGTCTGCCTCATCCCCTCCTCGGCCCACGGCACCAACGCGGCCAGCGCGGTGATGGCGGGCATGAAGGTCGTCGTAGTCAAGACCAGCGACAACGGCGACGTGGACGTGGCCGACCTGCACGCGAAGATCGAGCAGCACGGCGACGAACTGGCCGTCCTGATGGTCACCTACCCCTCGACGCACGGCGTGTTCGAGGAGCACATCAGCGACGTGTGCGCGGCCGTGCACGAGGCGGGCGGCCAGGTGTACGTGGACGGCGCCAACCTCAACGCGCTGCTCGGCGTGGCGAAGCCGGGCCGCTTCGGCGCCGACGTCTCGCACCTGAACCTGCACAAGACCTTCTGCATCCCGCACGGCGGCGGCGGTCCCGGCGTCGGCCCGATCGGCGTGCGGGAGCACCTGGCGCCCTACCTGCCCAACCACCCGCTGCAGCCCGCCGCGGGCCCCGAGACGGGCATCGGACCGGTCTCCGGCGCCCCGTGGGGCTCGGCCGGAATCCTGCCCATCTCGTGGGCGTACGTACGTCTGATGGGCGCCGAGGGACTGCGCAGGGCGACGCAGGTGGCGGTGCTCAGCGCCAACTACGTCGCCAAGCGCCTGGAGCCGCACTACCCGGTGCTCTACACGGGGCCGAACGGGCTGGTGGCGCACGAGTGCATCATCGACGTGCGGCCGCTGACCAAGCAGACCGGTGTGAGCATCGACGACGTCGCCAAGCGGCTGATCGACTACGGCTTCCACGCGCCGACGATGTCGTTCCCCGTCGCGGGCACGCTGATGATCGAGCCCACCGAGAGCGAGGACCTGGCGGAGCTGGACCGCTTCTGCGAGGCGATGATCGCCATCCGTGCCGAGATCGACAAGGTCGGCACGGGGGAGTGGGACGCGCAGGACAACCCGCTGCGCAACGCCCCGCACACCGCCGCGATGCTCGCGGGCGAGTGGCAGCAGGCGTACGGGCGCGAGGAAGCCGTCTTCCCCGCGGGCGTGAAGGCTTCCGACAAGTACTGGCCGCCGGTGCGCCGGATCGACGGCGCCTTCGGTGACCGCAACCTGGTGTGCTCCTGCCCGCCGGTCGCGGAGTACGAGGCCGGGTAAGCAGGCACCGCCGCCGCCCACGAGGCGGCGAGCGGGCTCACGTGTCGGGCCCTGTGCGGGGCGCGCCGCACAGGGCCCGACACGTGCCCGGTGCCGGGCGCGGCCCTCAGGCGGCCGTCACATGCCGGGTGCGGAGCGGCCGGTGCGGTGCGATGATCTGGCCGTCCGGCAGCAACTCGCCGGTGTCCTCGAAGAGGAGGACCCCGTTGCAGAGCAGGCTCCAGCCCTGCTCGGGGTGGTAGGCCACGGGGTGCGCGGCCTCCCTGTCGGCGGAGTCGGCTGTCGGGCACAGTGGCTGGTGCTGGCACATTGTCGCTGTCGTCTTCCGTCGTGTGATGGCGTCTGTCCTGCGGCGCTTGCTCTGCATGGCCGTTCCCCCGTAAACCGTGGTCCGTTCGGTCCCTCTCACAGTGTTCCGCCGCCGGCCCGAATCCGCAGGGATTTCGCGTCAGCATGTACCCAACCGCTCAGACGCGTCACCCGTGCGGGCGGTTGCGTCCAACGGTTCGGTGTCCGCGGCGGGTTGAGACCGCCGAAAGGAACCCGTACGTCCGGGGCAGGAGCGGCGGGCCGTGTGGTCACGACGTGCGCGCCGGTGGGCAGTTGATCCGTCTACGACGAGCAGACCGGCGTACACGGCGCGTGCCGCGGCACGCCGGTGGGGACGGCTGTCAGGCGGAGGTGCGCAGCAGCGGGGCCGTCTGGGTGCCGGAAGCAGCCGAAGGGGTGCTCGTGCCAGTGGCCGTGACCAGCCGGCGGGTCAGCACGGGCAGCAGCGCGTCGACGCGGTGCGCCGTGTGGGCGGCGATACCGGGCGGCGCGGGGGCCAGTGGGATCAGCAGGTCGGCCGGTTCGGGCTCGCCCTCGGCCGGGTCGGCGGAGGTGTCCCGGTGGAGCCACAGGGTGAGCATGTACAGCTCCGGGACGGACAGCAGCCGCGGCTGGTAGGGCGTCGGCAGCGCCTCGGCCTGGTGCATCGCCCGCACTGTGGACAGCACGTAGGGGCCCTGCCGGAACTGGCCGAAGGCCCAGCCGTCCGCGGTCAGGACGGCTTCGGCGGTGCCGGCGTGGGCCGCGCCGTGCGGCCCTGCGGCCTCGCTCGTCTCGTCGCGCAGCAGGAAACGCCAGCCGGTCAGGCGGGTGAGGGGGCCGGGTGCCGCCTGACCGGCGTGGTCGCGCGCGTGCGCCCGCTCCTGTGTGCGCGGCGCCACGCGGGCCATCTCGTAGGCGGGCAGCGGGAGTTCGGGACGCAGCTGGCCCTGGGCCGCGCGCAGGGTCGCGGGGGCGCGGGTACCTCTGACGGCCGTCGGCGAGCCGAGGGCGGTCAGGACACTGCGCAGGGCTGGGGCGGGGGCCTCGGATACGTGCAGCGGCATGGCGGGTCGCCTCTCTCGGGAGACACACGGTGCTGGCGGGGGCGCGACTGCGGTGTCGGCGCGAAGGGCCGCGAGCGCGGCGGGAGGGGTCGACGGCGGGTGGGGTCGCCAAGTCTCTGCCTCGTTCGTGCAGTTTATACGAGATGTGTTCGAGAGAGGTTTCCGCTAACGTGCGCCGGTGTTTACCGAAAGGGGATAACCGGCCGAATCGCCGCGCCTTTCACCTGCGCTGACGACGGGTGAACGGGTTTGACCTCGGGCGCGGGAGGAAACGCGGTCGGCCTGTTGTGGTCGGTGTTTCTCACAAGGAGATGCCGCTGGGCTGGGACGCTGCCGTATGCCGAAGGAATGTGCCGTCCGACATGCGCCAGCCTAGCGGCAGTTACCCGCCCGGTCAGCCCCGGCAGGCGTTATCCACGGCCAGGCAGGGCATTATCGGTGCACGCTCGGCCACGTAGGCCCCAAAGATATCCCGGCGCCAGCCACGAGCAGGGAGGAAGCCCCCGATGGGAGAGAAGGTCGTCGCCGACAGGTTCGACCTGTCCGACCGGCGGCGGTACCGGCAGAAGCTGCACAAGTGCCTGGAGGGGCTGTGGCAGCTTCTGGAAGAGAAGAGGTTCGACCGTCCCAGGAACCTGATGGGATTGGAGATCGAGCTGAATCTCGCGGACGCCCAGGGCCAGCCGCTCATGGTGAATGCCGAGGTTCTCCAGCGGATCGCGAGCTCCGATTTCCAGACCGAACTGGGACAGTTCAACCTCGAAGTGAATATCGTGCCGCACGCGCTCTCGGGCCGCGTTCTCGACCAGCTCGCCGAGGAACTGCGGACGGGCCTCGCCTACGCGGATCGCCAGGCCCGCCAGGCCGAGGCGCGCATCGTGATGATCGGAACCCTGCCGACGCTGACGCCCCGGGACCTGACGGTGGCCAACCTCACCGACATGGACCGCTACCGGCTGCTCAACGACCAGATCATGGCGGCCAGAGGCGAGGAGATCACTCTCGACATCGACGGGGTCGAACACCTGACGACCACGTCCGAGTCGATAGCGCCCGAGTCCGCCTGCACCTCGGTGCAGTTGCATCTGCAGGTGACGCCAGGACGGTTCGCCGACGTGTGGAACGCGGCCCAGGCCATCGCCGGGGCGCAGATCGCCATGGGGGCCAACTCGCCCTTCCTGTTCGGCCACGAGTTGTGGCGCGAGTCGCGGATCCCCCTCTTCCTCCAGGCGACCGACACCCGGTCGCCGGAGCTGCGGGCACAGGGCGTGCGCCCTCGCACCTGGTTCGGCGAGCGCTGGATCTCCTCGGCGTACGACCTGTTCGACGAGAACGCCCGCTACTTCCCCGCCCTGCTGCCCCTGCGCGACGAGGAGGACCCGCAGCGGGTGCTCGCCGCCGGCGGGGTGCCCTCGCTGCCGGAGCTGACCTTGCACAACGGCACCGTCTACCGCTGGAACCGCCCGGTCTACGGCGTCATGGACGGGGCGCCGCACCTGCGGGTGGAGAACCGGGTGCTGCCCGCGGGCCCGACGGTGACAGACGTGCTGGCCAACACCGCGTTCTACTACGGGCTGGTGCGGGCGCTGGCCGACGACCCGCGGCCGGTGTGGAACCGCATGCCGTTCGCGTACGCGGAGCGCAACTTCGACGCCGCCTGCCGCCACGGCATCGAAGCGGAGCTGTGGTGGCCGCGCTCGGGGCGGGGCTCGGGACTCGTGCGGCGGCCCGCCACCCGGTTGGTGCGCGAGGAGCTGCTGCCGCTCGCCGCCGCCGGGCTCGACGCATGGGGCGTGGAGCCCGCGGACCGCGACCGCTGCCTGACGGTGATCGAGGAGCGGTGCAGGCGCGGGGTCAACGGCGCCTCCTGGCAGGCGTCCGCCTACCGCGGCGCGCTGGAGTCGGGGCTCGACCGCGACAAGGCGCTGGCCGCGGTCACCCGCGCCTACTGCGACCGGGCCGCCGACGGTGCGGCCGTCCACACGTGGGACGACGGACTCTGACGCGGGGTCTGCCAGGGCGGGTCAGCCGCGGCTGCCCGCCTCCACGATCGCCTTGAGGATCACCTGGTGGATCTGGGCCGGGTCGCTGACCTGGTGGGCGGAGCCGCCGGTCGCCTTCGCGAGCTCTTCGGCGGCCTTCTCGTCGGCGTCGGGTCCCACGGCGATCGCGATGAGCGGTAACGGCGCCTTGTGCTCGCTCAACTGTTCCAGCTCGGCCACCAGTTCGGCGCGCGAGATGCTGCCGGGGTCCTCGTTGGCGCCGTCGGTCAGGACGACGAGTGCGTTGAACCTGCCCTTCGCGTACTGCTTCCGTGCCTGCTCGTAGGCGGCCAGGGTCGTGTCGTAGAGCCCCGTCGCGCCGCCGGGGATGGGCTTCATGCCCGCGAACGCCTTGGTCAGCCGGGACCGCTGGGTCACTCCGTCGCCGTCCTCGTGGCCGAGCCGGCGCGGCGGCACCAGCTCGCGGTAGTCCCTGCCCTGGGCCAGCCGGGTGGAGAACTCCCACAGCCCCACCTCGTCCTGCGGCGTGAACTGGGTCAGCCCCTGCAGCAACGAGGCCTTGGTGACATCCATCCGGGACTGTCCGGGGCGGCCGGGCACGGGCGCGGCCATCGAGGCCGAGGCGTCGACCACCAGGGTGAAGCGGGCGCTCTGCACGGTGATCGCCCACATGCCCAGCGCCGTGCGGACGTCCTCGGTGGCGGGCGGCTCGCCCGGCGTGGCCGTGTAGGGCTGGGGGGCGCGGGCCCCGGCGATGCGCGCCACGCCCCCGGCGGCCTCGCCGTCCGGTGTCCTGAAGCCGTGCCGCCGCAGCTCCCGGCGGCCCGCGGCGCCGCCCAGGAGAGTCTGGAAACGGGTGGCGGCCCGACTGGTCGCGGTGTCGCGCTCGCCGGTCTCCAGCAGCGTGTACGGATAGTCCAGGACGGTGGAGCCGTCGTTCGTGGAGCCGTCCTTCGTGGAGCCGGGGTAGAACAGCCGCAGCTCCGGCGCGCCGCCCCGCTTCCTGTTGTGCGCGTAGGCGGCCTGCTCGGACAGGAGAAGGGCCTGGTTGCGCCGCGGATTGCCCAACTCGGCGCGGGAAGTGTCGTGCGGCAGGGTCGCCAGGACCTGAGAGTCGCCGGGCGCGGTGCGCTCGGCGAGCTGTCTGGCGGCCGCGGCGGCCGCCGTCCGGGAGACGTCCGCGTCCTTTCCTGCCGTCGCGCTCTGGATCCGGGTGAGGGCCAGCAGGCCCGTCGCGCTGCGGACCGGGTCGGCGGTGCCGACGCGCAGGTCGCCCTCGCCGTTCGCGGCGGCGGCGAGCTGCGCCCACGAGTAGGTCTTTCCGGGCCAGCCCAGCTCCTCGGCCGCCGCGGGGACGGCTGCCAGGGTCAGCGGTGAGCTGGCGACGCTTCCCAGCGGGCGCAGACCGGTGTCCCTGCCCGAGGAGGAGGACGCGCGGTCCGTCCATATCCGCGAGTCCGGCAGCCAGACGTCGACGTCCTCCGTCGCTTTCCCGCCGCCTCTTCTGAGCGCGGCCGCCATCTCGGCGCCGGTACGCTCGCCGACGTGAACGTCCAGGCACTGCCCGTCCGATCTGGCGTTCTCCTCGCGCGCCCGGTCGGCGACGGCCCGGAGGGCGGGGGCGATCGCGGGCGCGGCGGCCACGCGCAGCTCGACCGTCGACCCGTCGCACGCACCGCCGAAGGGGAGCACTCCGGTGCGCGTGGCGACGACGGTTCCCGCCCCCAGCGCGATAACCAGACCCACGGCGAGGGACACGGTGCGCCGGCGTGCGCGCCCGCGCGTGCCGTGCCGCGTACGGGTGCCCCCGCGCCCGGACCGCTGCCCGGCGTGGGGCCCCCGCGACCCGGGCGCACCGGAGTCGTCGGGCAAGCTGTGTCGTGGCATGGCGTGATCGCCCTCCCGGAAGCCATCCGGCGCCGGTGGGGGAGCGCGGCACACCCCGTCGGCGCTCGTCCCCCCGGTTGCCGCGCACGATCCTGTACCTGCTGCCGTGACCCTAGCGTGGTGACGGGGCGGGTGAGGCGTGATCGCCCGAGCGAGGCCAAGACGGCATATGCAACAGGAGGTTCGTGTGCGCGGACAGGCGCCCGACAACCCGCCGCCCACCGCGGCGGCCTTCCCCGAAGAGGGAGCCAGGCGGCGCACACTCCGTACGGAGGTGCTGCTCGTTCTGGCGCTCTCGCTGGGGGCCAGCGGCATCTCCTCGCTGATCAGCTTCGTCGGTGCGCTGACGCAGCCGGGCGGGCTGGGCGACCAGGCGGCGCGGCTCAACTCCTCGCAGGCGCCCGGACGGCCCTGGCTCGACCTGGCGTGGCAGCTGTTCGGCATCGCCACCGCGCTGGTGCCGGTGGCGCTGGTGGCGCACCTGCTCACCCGGGAGGGGGCGGGCGGGCTGCGGGCGCTGGGTCTCGACCGGCGCAGGCCGGGGTTCGATCTGGGCTGGGGCGCAGCGGTGGCCGCCGGCATCGGCGGCTGCGGCATCGGCTTCTACCTGCTGGCGCAGGCGAACGGCTTCAACCTCACCGTGGAGCCCGAGTCGCTGCCCGACGTGTGGTGGAAGTATCCGGTGCTGATCGCCTCGGCCGTGCAGAACTCGGTGCTGGAGGAGGTCATCGTCGTCGGCTATCTGCTGCGCAGGCTGGGCCAGTTGGGCTGGTCGCCCGTGGCAGCGCTCGCGGCCGGCGCGGTGCTGCGCGGCTCGTACCACCTCTACCAGGGCATCGGAGGGTTCCTCGGAAACCTGGCGATGGGCGTGGTCTTCGGCCTTCTCTACCTCAGGTGGCGGCGGGTGGGGCCGCTCGTCGCCGCCCACGCCCTGATCGACATCGTCGCCTTCATCGGCTACGCGCTCCTGGCGGGGAGGGTCGACTGGCTGCCGACCCCGTGAGCGGCCCGGTGGGCGCGCCGGGTCACAGCGGGGCGTGCAGGGTGGCGTCCAGCACGGTGACGGCGCTGCCGCCGAGCAGTGTGCGCGCGCCCCGCAGCGTGGTGCGCACGTAGCCGGTACGCCGGGAGACTTGGAGGCCGGTCAGTTCCGCGCGTCCGAGGCGCCGTGACCACAGCGGCGCGAGCGCGGTGTGGGCGCTGCCGGTGACGGGGTCCTCGGGGATGCCCTGCGCGGGGGCGAACAACCGCGAGACGAAGTCGTACGGGGGCTCGGGTGCGTCCTCGCGCGCGGGCGGCGCCGCGGCGGCCGTCAGGAGCACCGCGGGGCTGGGCAGCGCGGACACGGCCGCGAGGTCGGGCGCCAGCCCGCGCAGCGTCGCCTCGTCGGCGATCTCCAGGACGAGCATCCCCAGGCCGCCGGTGTCCCACGCGGCCGGCACGGGCGCGCCGAGAGCCTCCACGGCACCGTCCGGTACCGAAACCTCCGTCAGCGTGGCGGTGGGGAAGTCCAGGGTGAGGGTGGAGTCCGGTTCCAGGGAGGCGCTGAGTACCCCGCTGCGCGTGCGGAACCGGACGCGCCCGCCCTCGGGCAGCGCGCCGTCCTCCGCGAGCAGGTGCGCGGTCGCCAGCGTGGCGTGCCCGCACAGGTCCACCTCCGTCGTCGGCGTGAACCAGCGCAGCGCCCAGTCGGCTTCCGGGTCGTCGGCCAGCGGGTGGGCGAAGGCGGTCTCGGCCAGGTTCATCTCGGCGGCGAGCGCCTGGAGGCTCGCGTCGGCCGGGAAGGCGTGGGGTGCTTCGCCGTCCAGCAGGACGACCGCGGCGGGGTTGCCCGCGTAGGCGCGTGCGGTGAAGGCGTCGACGGTGCGGATTCTCATGGCCGCGACGGTACGGGGACCGCGTGGGCCCGGCACACGGCCCATAGGCGGCAGGTGGTTCGGTGAGACTTGTCGCCCGATGGTTTCCGATATATCGTTGAGGCATCGCAACTAGTTCGAGACGTATCTGAGAGGAGTCAGCGATGTATCCCTTCGGAATGGAACACGGCAAGGAGCGCGGCAAGCGTCACGGCATGGAGCACGGCCCCAGGAGGTACGGCCCTGGGCCGGGGTACGGCGTCGAGGGCCCCGAGGCGGGGCGCCCCTGCGGCCCGCACGGCGGCGGGGACCGGCGAGGCCAGGGGCGCGCGGCCTTCGGCCCCTTCGGCCCGCCGTTCGGCGGGGGCGGCCCCTTCGGCGGGCGCGGTCCGCGCGGCCGCGGTGGTCCCCGCGGCCGCGCCCGGCGCGGCGACGTGCGCGCCTCGATCCTCGCGCTGCTCAAGGAGCGCCCCATGCACGGGTACGAGATGATCCAGGAGATCGCCGAGCGCAGCGGCGGCGCCTGGAAGCCCAGCCCGGGCTCCGTCTACCCGACTCTCCAGCTGCTGGAGGACGAGGGTCTGATCAGCAGCGAGAGCGAGGGGGGCAAGAAGCACTTCTCGCTCACCGAGGCGGGCACCTCCGAGGCCGAGGCCGGCGCGGAGGCGCCCTGGGAGGACGCGGGCCGCGGGGCCGACTGGGAGGCGCTGCACGAGGTCCGCACGGCGGCGGGCGGACTGACGGCCGCCTTCCAGCAGGTGTGGGCGACCGGCACACCCGAGCAGCGGGAGAAGGCGCTGCGCGTCGTCAACGACGCCAGGAAGAGCCTCTACCTGATCCTGGCGGAAGAGGACTGAGCAACGTCGGACGTCTCCTCCCCGAGGAGGAGGCGTCCGACGTCCTGCCCACCCACCGGGGGAGGGGCATATGCCACGGGGCGCCGATGAAACGGCACAGGTGTGTGTGATGTGGTGGTCGTGTGCACAGCCCTACACCGTTCAGCCGTCAGACCGCAGCGGAGGCCGACGACGCCGTCGACCCGCAGGTCAGCGACGCGTTGGCGGCCATGATGGCGACCGCGCGCCGCCGGGCCGCGCGGGACGGCGACCGGCAGATCGACACGGCGCACCTGCTGCACAGCCTGCTGGAGTCGGACAGCTCCACCTGGGATCTGCTGGACGGCGGTAGCCCCCAGGTCGGCAAGCTCCTCGGCTACCTCGTCCAGCGCAGCATCGGCTACGGACTGCGCTGGCAGAGCGCCCTGGAGGACTCGGGCGCCGTTCCCGCCGTCTCCGAGCAGCCCGGCGGTGTCCCGGGGTGGTCTCCCAGCGCGCGGGCGGCCCTGGAACTCGCCGGTGAGCGTGCCCGGCGCCGGGGGCGGGAGGAGGCCGAGGGCATCGACCTGTTCGCCGGCGTGGTGGCCGACCGGGAGTGCCGCGGGGTGGAGGTGCTGCGCCGCGCCGGGGTGGATGTGCCGCGACTGGCGAGGCGACTGGGGGTCGCCTCTCGTCAGGAGTGACAGGGGTGACACTCCTGACGGGCGTTGACATGATGTGTTCATGCACGCCACCTCCGCGTCCCTGGACGCCTCGCGGGCCCGCACCACGGGACTGCTTCTCGCGCTCGTCTCCGCCTGCTCCTTCGGCAGCTCCGGCGTCGCGGCCAAGCCGCTGATCGAGGCCGGTCTCGAGCCGCTCCAAGTCACCTGGCTGCGGGCCGCGGGCGCGGCCGTGGTGCTGCTGCCGCTCGCCTGGCGGCACAGGTCGCTGGTGCGTGAGCGCCCCTGGCTGCTGCTGGGCTTCGGGCTGCTCGCCGTCGCCGGGGTGCAGGCCTTCTACTTCACGGCGCTCTCCCGCATCCCCGTCGGTGTCGCGCTGCTGATCGAGTACCTGGCGCCCGCGCTCGTGCTGCTGTGGGTCAGGTTCGTGCAGCGCCGCCGGGTGACGCGGGCCGCCGCCGTGGGCATGGTGCTGGCCGTCGGCGGACTCAGCTGCGTCGTCGAGGTGTGGGCGGGGCTGCGGCTCGACGGGCTCGGGCTGCTGCTCGCGCTGGGGGCGGCGTGCTGCCAGGTCGGGTACTTCGTCCTCTCCGACCACGGCAGTACCGCCGAGGAGGGGGAAGCCGCCCGGCGGCCCGCCGACCCGCTGGGGGTCATCGCCTACGGCCTGCTCATCGGGGCGCTCGCGCTGACGGTGATCGCCCGGCCGTGGAACACGGACTGGGCGGTCCTGGGCCGCAGCGCCGCGATGGACGGCACCGACGTGAACGCGCTGGTGCTGCTGGCCTGGATCGTGCTGGTGGCCACCGCGACCGCCTACGTCACCGGGGTGGTCTCGGTGCGGCTGCTCTCGCCGCCGGTCGCGGGCGTGGTGGCCTGTCTCGAGGCGGTCATCGCGACGGTGCTGGCCTGGGTGCTGCTGGGCGAACACCTGAGCGCCGTCCAGCTCGCGGGCGGTGCCCTGGTGCTGGCGGGCGCGTTCATCGCGCAGCGCTCCACCCCTGGGCCGCAGCCGGGCGCTCCCGTCGCGGAGGCTCCGGTCGCGGCATCCACCGGGACCCCCGAGGCGGACCGGGACGTCAGCGCGCGGTGAGGTAGCCGGGCACGGGGGTCCCCGGATTGAGGTGGTCCGCCGGTATGGGGGTGCCGTAGGCGGGGGAGACGGGCACCACGCCGGTCCAGTACGGCAGGTCCAGGTCCTCCGGGTCGTCATTGGGGCCGCCCGTGCGCACCTTGGCCGAGACCTCGTCGAGAGCCAGCCGGATCACGGCGGTCGCCGCCAACTCCTTGGCATCGGCCCTGCGGGAGTCGTCCGCGCGCCCGTGCACGACGTTGTTCACGACCGCGTCCAGCGCGGCCAGCCGCTCCTCGTGGTCGGTGACCTCGTAGGCGTCTCCGTGTGCCACCACCGAGCGGTAGTTGAGCGAGTGGTGGAACGCCGACTTGGCCAGCACCAGCCCGTCCACGTGGGTGACCGTCACGCACACCGGCATCCCCGACGCGGAGCGCCCCGCCTCACGCAGCGGCCGGGATCCGGTGGAGCCGTGGACATAGAGGTGCTCGCCCAGGCGTGCGTACAGCGTCGGCAGGACGACGGGCCGGCCCTCGCGGACGAAGGCGAGGTGGCACAGGTAGCCGGCGTCGAGGATGCCGTGCACCGACTCCCGGTCGTAGGACATCCGCTCCCGCGCCCTGGTGCCGGTGGTGCGGGACGTGCGCGCGTAGGGCGTGCGGGTGGTCGTCTCGTCGGGCTGCGGGCTCTCCATGGCATCTCCTTTTGTACTAGTGCATAATGTTTTTTGTGCTAGGAGATTACAGGATCGAAGGTCGCGGCGCAGCGGAGATCGCGGCCAGCGTCGAGAGCGGCGTCGGCAGCGGAGCCCTCGCCCCCGGTGACCCGCTGCCGCCGATGCGCGAGCTGGCGGCCGAACTGGGCGTCAACCCCAACACGGTGGCCGCCGCGTACCGCACGCTGCGCGAGCGCGGCGTCATCGAGACGGCGGGACGGCGGGGGAGCCGCGTGCGGGAACGGCCCGCCACCGCGCCCCGCGAATCCGTCCGGGTCGCACCCCCCGAAGGCGGCCTCGACATCTCCACCGGCAACCCCGACCCGGCGCTCCTGCCCCCGCTGGGCCCCGCGTCGGCGGCCTCCACCGACGCCGCCGCCCGCGCTCCCGTCCTCTACGGCGCCCCCGACACCGATCCCGCTCTCGCCGCACTCGCCCGCGCCGCACTCGACGCCGACGGCGTCCCGGCCGGGCCGCTCGCGGTGACCTCGGGCTCCCTCGACGCCATCGAGCGGGTACTCGGAGCGCACCTGCGCCCCGGCGACCCCGTCGCCGTGGAGGACCCCGGCTGGGGCAGCCTCCTCGACCTCATCCCCGCCCTCGGGCTGCGCCCGCTGGCCGTCGCGCTGGACGACGAGGGACCGCTCCCCGACGAGCTGGAACGAGCCCTGGAACAGGGGGCGCGCGCGGTCGTCGTCACCTCCCGCGCGCAGAATCCGACGGGCGCCGCCGTGACCGCCGCCCGCGCCCGCGAACTGCGCGCCGTACTGGCGGCACGGGAGAGCACGCTGCTGATCGAGGACGACCACGGGCACGGCATCGTCGACCTGCCGCTGCATCCGCTGTCCTGCGCCACCCGGCACTGGGCCCTGGTCCGCTCCGTCGCCAAGGCCTACGGCCCCGACCTGCGGCTGGCCGTCCTGACCGGAGACCGGCTCACCGTCGACCGGGTGCGCGGCAGGCAGCGGCTCGGCCCCGGCTGGGTCAGTCACCTCCTCCAGCGCGCCGTCGCTCACCTGTGGCAGTCCGGGGCCGTCGACGCGTCCCGGGTGGCCGGCTCGTACGGCGCGCGGCGTACGGCCCTGCTCGACGCGCTCGCGGCGCGGGGCGTGGCGGCACGGGGGCGCAGCGGCATGAACGTCTGGGTGCCCGTGCGGGACGAGACGGGCACCGTGGCGCGGCTGCTCCAGGCGGGCTGGGCGGCAGCGCCCGGCGCACGCTTCCGGCTGGCGTCCCCGCCGGGCGTGCGGCTGACCGTCTCGCCGCTGACCCTGCCCGCCATCGACCGCCTCGCCGACGACATGGCCGCCGCCCTGCGCACCGACCGGGCGGGGCGCTACGACTGACCGGGCGGGACACCACGCTGAGCGGGCGGGGCGCTACGGCTGAGCGGGCGCGAGCTTGCGGAAGTCCCAGGAGGCGACCTTCTCGGGGGTGAGCCTCAGCCAGGCGTGCCGTCCGTCGTGCGGCATCTCGGCCAGACCGAAGTACTTGGCGGGGAACAGGAGCTCCACCTCGGCCAGTTGCGGACAGTGCTCGCCGGTGCGGGGCGCCTCTCCGACGCACTCCACCCGCCCCGTCAGCTCGGCTCCGCGCAGCTCGCCGTACTCCTCACCGTCGTCCACCACCACCGCGATCCGCGGGTCCCGCAGCAACTGCGCCCAGCGGCGGCTGCGGGTGAGCGAATAGAGCCACAGCGAGGTGCCGTCCCACACGAACCACAGTGCGCTCACATGCGGGGCGCCGTCCGTACCCACCGTCGCCGCCCGGCAGGTGCGCCGGTCCCTCAGGAAGGCGTCGAGTTCACCGGGCGTCATCATGATCCGGCGCCCCCGCCGCTGCTTGGTGACGGCCATGCGGTTCCGCCTTCCGTACGCCCGGCTCGTGGCCCGAGAGAACTGACAACCTGTCAGGAAAAGCATGCGGGCTCTTCCCGTCCGGCGCAATGCTTCCTACCCTGCCTCCACTTCCACCCGGAGAGGGGAGCTCCCGCATGCCCCCGCACGCACGGCTCGCCGCCCAACTCGCCCCCGCCACCACCGCCCTGCTGACCGTCGAATGCCAGCGCGGCGTCGTCGGCGAGGACAGCGCACTACCCGAACTCGCCCAGGCCGCACGGGAATCAGGGGCGCTGCTGCGCGTCGCACAGCTCGCCGGCGCCGCGCACGGCGCCGGCGTGCAGGTGCTGCACGCGATCGCCGAGCGGCGCCCGGACGGGCGGGGCTCCGGCCGCAACGCACGGCTGTTCCGCGCCGCCGAGCGGCTCCCCGTACGGCAGGAGCCCGGTTCGCCCGCCGTCCAGGTCGCAGAACCCATACCCGTCACCGAGCGTGACCTGGTGGTACGGCGGCTGCACGGCCTCTCGCCCCTCGCGGGCACGGACGTCGACGCACTGCTGCGGAACCTGGGGATCCGCACACTCGTCGTCACCGGCGTCTCGGCGAACGTGGCCGTGCCCAACGCGGTCTTCGACGCCGTCAACCTCGGCTACACCGCCGTGGTCCCCGCCGACGCCATCGCGGGCGTACCCGCCGACTACACGCCCGCCATGGTCCGGCACACCCTCGCCCTCGTCGCGACGGTCACCACGGCGGACGCGGTCCGCGCCTGCTGGGACCCCGCGTCCACCCGCGTCACCGCCCCGCCGCTGTGATCACCCCGGTGCCCCCGGCCGGAGGAGAGAGCGCCGGGCCGGGACGGTATCCTGGCCCCAGCGGTGGTCCCCGACCGCCGCGACGGCGGTGGGGCCCGCCGTAACCGAACCGCGGCGAGGGCGCCGCCAACGGTCCCTACTTGTGCACGCGCACGCCTGCCCGCCCGGGCGTGCCCGACGAGTAGGAGACGACACATGGCCGGACACGGCCGAGGCCCGGACCCCGTGCCGAACGAACCCGTCGACCCCGACGTCGACCTGCACATCCCCGCCCAGCGCGACGAACTGCGCAGGCGACACGCTCCCGTCGTGGCCGCCGTCTCCCTCGGCGGCGGCATCGGGGCCGCCGCCCGCTACGGAGCCTCCCTGCTGTGGCCGACACAGGCCGGGACCTTCCCGTGGACCACACTGCTGGTCAACGTCACCGGCTGCGCGCTCATCGGCCTGTTCATGGTCGTCCTCACGGAGCTCGATTCGGCCCACCGGCTCCTGCGGCCCTTCTTCGGCACCGGCGTTCTCGGCGGCTTCACGACGTTCTCCACCTACGCCACCGACATCCAGCGCCTCATCGAGGAAGGCAGCCCCCGCACGGCCCTGGTCTACCTCGGCCTCACGGTGGCCGGCGCCGTGGCGGCCGTGTGGACGGCGGCGTCGCTGACGCGACGGGCCCTCGCCTGGAGGCAGCGGTGAGGCGCGCCACCCGCGGGCCGGTCGCCCGACCACGACCGGGAGGTCCGCCACGACCGGGAGGTCCGCGATGAACTGGCTGCTCGTGATCGCCGGGGCGATGGTCGGCGCACCTCTGCGCTATCTGACGGACCGCGCGGTGCAGTCCCGGCACGACACCGTCTTCCCCTGGGGCACCTTCACCGTCAACGTCGCGGGAAGCCTGCTCCTGGGCCTGATCACCGGCGCCGCCACCGCCGGGGCGGCCTCCACGCACACCCAACTGCTCCTGGGCACCGGCCTGTGCGGAGCCCTCACCACCTACTCCACCTTCTCCTACGAGACGCTGCGCCTCGCGGAGAACGGCGACCGGTTCTTCGCCGCCGCCAACGTCGCGGCCGGCGTCGCGGCCGGTCTCGGAGCGGCCTTCACCGGAGCCGCGCTCGCCCACGCCATCTGGGCGTGAGGCTGCGGAGCCGGGGCGTGTGGCCGGCCCCGGCGTGCAGCCGTACAGCGCACTCCTACGTATCGGTAGAGTCGTTTTCCGCTTCGCGCTCGCGTATGGGCCGCCGCCCCACGTCGGCCCAGGCCGCCGCCGCAGTGATCACCGTGCGCTACCCGGCGTACGTGGATACCGCGCGCTGCCCCGCGAGAGCGCAGGTCGTCGTCCTCTTGTCGGGTGCGGGTCCAAGGCGCCGGGGTCGGATCTTCCACGTGCTCTCGACCGTCCACCGCCTGGCGGACACCGCCTCCCACCGCGTCTCCCCGGAAGGAACCCCCTCGCCGTGCTCGTCGCTCGCTCAGTCGCCCTGTTCGTCGTGGCCGCCCTGTTCGAGATCGGGGGTGCCTGGCTGGTGTGGCAGGGCGTCCGCGAGCACAAGGGCTGGGTGTGGATCGGCGCCGGCGTCGTCGCGCTCGGCCTCTACGGCTTCGTGGCGACCCTCCAGCCCGACGCCCACTTCGGGCGCATCCTCGCCGCCTACGGCGGGATCTTCGTAGCCGGATCGCTCGCCTGGGGCATGGTCGCCGACGGATACCGGCCCGACCGCTTCGACGTCATCGGCGCTCTTGTCTGCCTCGTGGGCATGGCTCTCATCATGTACGCGCCGCGCGGCCGTTGACGGTGTGCGGGCGCCCTGCCGCCGCTGCTGTCGTGGAACGGTCGACATGTCCCAGTCGCTTGTGTGTGCGCCGACAGCCCGCGCGCGGCGCACGGTTCAGACGTGTCCTGTGGCGAGATCCCGGTGTGCGGGCGGCGGAAGACGGGGTGCCTGTCGAGCAAAAATGCTGGGGCGGCAAAGTTGCCGAGTGGGCACCTTCGGCTCTATCGTGGCGTCATGTCCGATGAGCCGGTGCTGGGCCTGCGTGAGCGCAAGAAGATCGACACTCGGAAGGCGCTGAGCGACGCCGCCGTGGAGTTGATGTACGAACGCGGCCTGAAGAACCTCGTGCGGGAGGAGATCGCGGCCCGGGTCGGCGTGTCACCGCGCACGTTCGGCAACTACTTCGCCAGCAAGTACGAGGCCTTGGCCTACCGGCTGGGTGACCGCATGCGCCGCAGCGCCGAGCTGCTGCGGGCCCGCCCCGCGGACGAGCCGCTGTGGACGGCGATCGCCGAGGCCGTGGTCGAGCCGCTGCGGGCGGACGGAGCGCCGTTCGGGCGGCCGACACGTGAGCAACTCGTCGAGTTGCGCGAGTTGAACCTGACGCCTCAGATGCAGGAGGCCATGGCGCGGGCGTCGATCGACGATCTCGTCGACGCGATCGCCGCGCGCACGGGCACCGACGCGCGCAACGACCTGTATCCGCGACTCGTCGCGCGCGTGACCGTCACCGCGGTGAACGCCGTGACGGACCGCTATGTGCACACGGACGAGCCGGTGAACGTCCCCGACCTGCTCCGCGAGGTGCTCACCCACATCTCGGAAGGGCTGCCGCCGCCCGAGCGGTGACCGGCAGCGGCCGCCCCACGGGGCGGGCAGCGCGCCGGCTGACCGACGCATCAGGCCGCGTGGGCGATTCCGAGCCCGTCGGGAGGAGACGAGCCACCATGTCGGACACGACCACCGAAGGGGAGGCCGAGGCCGGACCGACGCTGTCCGCGGCGGGCAGCGACCGCCACCTCAAGCTGGGCATCGGCGGCCTCCTGCTCGGCATGTTCCTCGGCATGATGGACAACTTCGTTGTGAGCACCGCACTGCCGAAGATCGTGGCGGACCTGGACGGGCTGACGTCCCTGGCCTGGGTGATCACGGCGTACTCGCTGGCCATCGCGGCGTCCACGCAGATCTGGGGCAAGCTGAGCGACCTGTACGACCGCAAGGTGATCTACCTGTTGTCGGTGGTGCTCTTCCTGGCCGGGTCGATGCTGTGCGGCCTGGCGCAGGACATGACCCAACTGATCGTGTTCCGCGCCCTGCAGGGGTGCGGAGCCGGCGGGCTGGTGGTCGGCGCCCTGTCGATCACCAGCGTGATGCTGACCCCGCAGGAGTCGGCGAAGGCCGGGTCGTGGACCGGGCTGCTGATGGGGGCCTCACTCGTCGGCGGACCTCTGATCGGTGGCCTGGTCACCGACGCGTGGAGCTGGCACTGGATCTTCTACATCAACGTGCCGTTCGGCGGCCTCTGCGTTCTCGCGACGCTCGTCGGCGTCCGCCTGCCCGCCGCGCCGAAGCCGAAGAAGAAGGTGCGGATCGACTACCTCGGCATGCTCCTGCTGACCGCGGGCGTCGTGTGCCTGACGCTCGTGACGACCTGGGCGGGAAACAGCTACGCGTGGGGGTCCTGGCGGATCATCGGCCTCGCCGCCGCCGGAGTGCTCGCACTGGCCGCGCTGATGTGGGTGCAACAGCGTGTGGCCGAACCCGTGCTGCCGCTGCGGCTGTTCCGGCACCGCAACTTCACCCTCGCGCAGATCCTAGGCTTCGTCTTCGGCGCGGCCATGGTCGTGCCGGTCACCTTCCTGCCGTTGTACGCCCACAACGCCAAAGGCGTCAGCTCGATCGGCAGCGGCCTCCTGCTGCTCCCGATGATGGCCGGGATGGTGTCGATGATGAGGAGGGGGTCGGCGTGGATCCGCCGCACCGGACGCTTCCGCATCCTCCCGATCATCGGCAGCGCGGCCCTCACGGTCGGCATGGCCCTGCTGCTCCTGCTCAGACCCGGGACGCACACACTGCTCAGCGCCCTGTACGTCGTGCCGATCGGCGTCGGGCTCGGCTGCCTCATCCAGAACACGGTGCTGATCTCCCGTACGGCCGTCGAACCGCGCGACATGGGGGCTGCCATGGGAGTGGGTTCGCTGACCCGGACACTCGGCACGGGCATGGGGGTGGCGCTCTTCGGGGCACTGTACGCAGGCCGGTTGAGCGGCAGCCTGACCGGCAGGATCGGTGCGCAGGACGCGTCCTCACTGGTCGCGTCCGGCAGTGACGACCAGGTGGAGTCGCTCGGCCGGATCCCGGCGCGGGCGCAGGAGGCGTGGGCGAGCGCGGTGACCGACGGCCTCCACGTGGTGGCGCTCGCCGGCGTGGTCGCCGGCATCATCGCGGTGGTGTCCGCGGTTCTCGTCCGCGAGATGCCGCTCGGCCCCCCGCTGGCGCCTCCCCGAAGCTCCTGACCGCCGGCATGGGCTACGGCGAACACGATTGGCCGGACAGAGCGCCGGCCGCGAGCGCCGCGCCGAAGAGCCAGGGCCGCTTGCGTACGGTGGCCGTGAGAACGAGCAGCCCCTTACGCGGTGAGGGCCTGTCGGCTGCGGACACGTCGTCCGACCAGTTCCCCGTCGGGGTGACGGCCGTAGACGTCCGCCGTGCCGACGAGGTCGACGCCCAGGCCGAGTGCGCGGTGGATGGTGGCGACCGAGGCCGTCTCGTCACGTCACGTTCGTGCGGGTCGTAGGCGTAGGCCATGCCCATGCATTCGAGGCCTACGACGCCGACCCGGTCTCCGTGCGGTCCGATGGCTGTGGTGCGCAGCTCATGTCTCCTGTGCGCGGGGCGACTCCGGGGTGCGGCCCGGAACTTCAGGAGACGGCGCCCTCCGTCCAGGCGCGCTTGAGGATCTCGTCCACGGTCTGGTCCACCGTCTGGTGCGAGGTGTCCAGCCACAGCCCGATCCGCGCGGTGCTCTGGCGCAGCACCGCGTCCAGCTCCCGGGGCTGCCAGTGCGGGCCGTACCCGGTTTTGGCACGCTGCTGCTCCCGCTCCAGCACCGCGTCGGGGTCGGGTGCCAGCACGACCACGGCCAGCGGCCGGCTCGTGATGAGCTCGGTCATCTCCGCCAGGTGCTCGCCCAGCACGATGTCCTGGACGATCGCGGTGAAGCCCGCCGCGCAGTACGCGTCGGCGGACGCCGCAGCCAGCCGGTACCGGAGCCGGAGTTGGGCGAGCGCCTCCGGGTCCGGCTCCGCGGTCATGTTCACCAGGCCGCCCACGATCATGCGGCGGAAGAAGTCGCCGCGCACGTGGGCCGACCGGTCCAGCCGCTCGGCCAGAGCCTGCGCGACGGTGGACTTGCCCGCCGCGGAGATGCCCGAGATGACGATGACGCCGTTGCTTTCCCCGCCGCACCGGGCCCGGGAGTTCTCGGTCATGAGGAGGGGTGGTTTCCTCTCTTGTGTCGCGCAACGCGATGCCGCGGCGCGTGGATGTCGGGTCGCGCAAGCGTCTTGTCCTGCGGGCGGTCGGAATAGCGAAAGGGGCCGCCACAAGATGCGACGACCTCCCGAGAGCTCGGCGACACGGGCGGGACGAGGACATAGAGTTCGGCGTCACCACCCTGACAGGTGACGCCCGTGCGCGCGCCCCTAGATGAGTGAGCGTTTTCGGCGTTGCCTCTCCAGGGTGAGGACCGCCTTGGCGATTGACGCTATGTGGTTCGGGCTGCATCGCGGTCTTCGGAAGGTCCGCCAGGACTTGAGTCGCGCCATGCCGCGTTCGAACGGTGGCTGGATGTGGCCAGTGCCCGGTTGACGGTCCGTTCTGTCGGCGTCAGCTGCCCGCGGGGCGGGCGTCTGCGTCCGGTGGTGACCCAGGGGCCGGCACCTGTAGAGGCGCGGTCGGCCAGGATAGGGATTCCCTGGCGTTCGCAGTTCCGGACGATGCGGTGGGTGCGGGCGGCGGTCAGGTCGTGGCGGCCGGCCCCCGGCCGGAGTCTTCGCCCGCGTCGGGCAACGACTCCTTGCCTGCGCAGCCACGATCTGGCGCAACTGGACGACCGGAGCACACGTCAACGCTCCCTGATCGCCAATGGTCACTACAGACGTCGGATTCACTCCTCTGACCCACGCATGTGTGCCCCCACCGGGCACGGAGTGCGGCACGAGGTGCGGATTCTCTTCGGGCGACGAGCAGTGGGCGCATCAAAAATCCTCAGGTCGCCGTCTGGACGAGGACGGGAAGGGCCGCCGGCCCGTGGACCAAGCGGGTCGGCCGCCAGGCCACTTGCTCCGGAGGCACGGCGAGTCGGATCTCGGGGAAACGGGCGAAGACCGCTCGCAGGGCGAGTTCCGCCTCCGCGCGGGCCAGTGGCGCCCCGACGCATCGGTGGATCCCGTGGCCGAAGGCGAGGTGGCCGCCGGCGTTGCGGCCGAGGTCGATCCGGTCGGGGGAGGCGAAGCGCTCGGGGTCGCGGTTGGCGGATCCGATGGCCACCTGGACCGGGGCGCCGGCGGGGATCTCGACACCGCCCAGCGCGAGGGGCTCTGTCGTGTACCGGAACGTGGCGGTGCTGACGGGGGAGCTGTGGCGCAGCAGTTCGTCCAGCGCGCCAGGCACGAGATCCGGGTCCCTGCGCAAGCGTTCCAGGTCGGCGGGTTGCTGAAGGAGCGCGAGTAGGGCGGAACCCAGGAAGTTGGTCGTGGTTTCGTGGCCGGCGACGAGGAGGAGGACGGCGAGGGAGACCAATTCCTCCTCGCTCAGCTGCTCTGCACCGTCCCGGACCAGGATGAGGTGGTCGAGGAGCGCGTCGCCAGGGCGGTCCCGCTTCTCGGCGATGAGGTTCGTCATGTACGCGGCGATCTCGTGCGAGGCCGCGTCGATCCGCTCGGGGCGGCCAGCAGCGAAGAGGTCGGCGGACCAGCGCCGGACCTGCGGCCGGTCGGCCTCGGGCACGCCGAGCAGCTCGCAGATCACCGTGACGGGAAGAGGCATGGCCAGGTCCGCGATCACGTCGACCCGGCCAGGGGCGGGCCACTGGTCCAGGAGGGCGGCGGTCACCTGCGCGATGAACGGGCGCAGCGCGTCGACCGCGCCCGTGGTGAACGCCTTGGTCACCAGCTTGCGCAGGCGGGTGTGGCGCGGAGGGTCGCCGGCCAGCATGCTCCGCGCCACCGCGGGGTGCAGCCGGCGACTGGACTGCTTGTCGGCGAAGAAGGCGGCGGTGTCCTTCGACAAGCGCGGGTCGCCGAGCGCCTGCCTGGCCTCCGCGTATCCGGTAACGAGGTAACTGGTGTGCCCGGACGAGCCGCCCCGCACTCGCTGGACAGGGCACGTGAAGGGCGGGGTGTCACCACGGCCGTGGGGCTCCTGACGGTCCTGCGCGGATTTCTTCACGCGGTCAGGATCCTCTCCGCTCGACACGTTCGTCACCCGCGACGCGGAAGCCACGTCACCCGCGACGTGGGAAATGCGTCATCCGCGACGTGGGAAACGGAAGAGCCCACGGGGCCCGCATCCCTCGGACTCTCCCCAGAGGGGGTCACGGTGGGCCGCCGGCGTGGTCGCCCTCTGTCCTTCCGCTTCCACACCCCAAGAGGCCCTCTCCTTCGCACGGCGGCCTGCCCGACGCGGTCGGCGAGAGCGACACGCGGCAGGACGGTTCCCGGGCGGGGAACCGGAACCGGAACCGGAGCCGGCGCTGCTGCACTTTCTCGCAGTCCGGCAACCGACGGACCGGCGTGCGCTTCCGCCCTCCACCGGGCCCGGGCCTTCTTCGCCGCCCACGGCATCAACCGCATCCAGCGGATCGTCACGGACGACGGAGCCTGCTACCGCGCCGCCGACCTCGCCCGAGCCCTGCCCGTCCGTCACGGGATCTTGAGCAGCAGTGCGGTGAGGCCGTCCGGAGCGGTGATCATGCAGTCGTGGCCGGTGTCCAGCTCCCACACCACCGCGGGTTCTCCGTTGGGCTGGAGCGGGGGAACGGCCCGCCGTTCCCCTCCGACACAGTGGATGTGTGTGCGCGGGACGCTGTCGGCCGCCGGGTTCACCAGGCGGACGGGTTGCTGAAGGGTTCGCAGTGACTGGTCGGACAGAGTGCCGCGCAACCACGCCACGTCATCCGGGTCGGTGACCCCGAACAAACCTGCGGGATAGGGGAGTTCGGGGAGCGGTGGGATCCGCCAGCCGTCACCGGCCCCTTCGGCGAGTTGGATCATGAATTCGACCTGGTGGGCCGGGAGAACGTCGGCCGCACTCTCGCCGTCCGCAGGTACCAGCGCTTCGACGTAGACCGCATGGGAGATGCGCTCGGGGACAAGGTCGATTACCGCCGACACGAGCATCCCCGCGTAGCTGTGCCCCACGAGGATCACCTCGGTGAGGTCTTCGGCGAGGATGAGGCTGACGACATCTTCGACATGCGTGTCGAGCCCCACGTCGGGGCCGAGCCGGTGTGCACGGTCCCCGTGGCCGGTCAGGGAAGGGGCGTACACCTGATGCCCCGCGGACTCCAGCCGCAGAACTGTCCGGTCCCAGCAGGCGCCACTGTGCCAAGCGCCATGAACGAGCACGTATATGGACATGAAGTTCCCTCTTGGTTGACGGGGGAAGAATCCGGGTATGTCGTGGAGTCGCATCACTGTGTCAGTCGTGGACTCCGGGGGCTCGCGCTGTGACGCCGCCGGTACCGGTCCATTGGGCTGTCGGGGTGCTCACGGCCCACCTGCCCAGGGTCGCCCAGTCGTTGAGGACTCGACGGCGGGAAGGTGGCCCAGTCGGTTCCCTCGATGTTCATCGCCGGCGCATCGCGCGGCCCGGGGCTGGAATGCGCGCGGGCCGCGCCCCGGGCCGCGCCCCGGGCCGCGGCCCGGGGCGCGGCCGCCGATCAGGACGGCCTCGCAGTCCGGCAGGACGGGCCCACCGCCACCGCCCGCGTCGCCGCCACCTGATCAGTCCGCCCTCGGGACCGGCTTTCCATCAGCCCTGTTCGGCCGCGAGGATCTCGGCCGCCCGCTGGCCGACCACCATGGAAGGGGCCATGGTGTTGGCGACCGTCACATGGGGCAGCACCGAGGCGTCGGCGATGCGCAGGCCCTCGATGCCGTACACCTTGAGCCTCGCGTCCACGACGGCTCCCTCATCCCGTCCCATCCGGGACGTACCGCTTTGGTGCCAGAAGGTTTCCGCAGCGTTGCGCAGGAACTTCTCCCCCGTGTCCGTCACCGACGACGCCGGGGACACCTCCCGCTCGACGAACGGGCGCAGTGCCGCGGAGTTGCCGATCTCCCGGGCCATGGCCACGGCGGACAGGGCCGAGCGCACGTCGTCGGGGTCGGCGAGGAAGTTCGTCTCGATGCGCGGTCCGGCCATCGGGTCCGTGCTCGCCAGGCGGACCCGGCCTCGGCTGCCGCCCCGCGAGCGCATGGCAGGCATCAGGGTGAAACACCGCTCCGGCGGCGGGTACTGGGCCGCGCTCTCGGTGGAGACGGACGGCGCCGGCGAGAGGTACATGACGAACTCCGGTGCGCCCGGTCGTGTTTCGTCCTGCCAGAAGCAGACGGCCTGGCTGCGTGTGGGCACTGGCAGCGGCAGGTCTGTCGCCTCCCACATGCAGGGCAGGCGTATGTGGTCGTCGAGGTTGCGGCCGACGCCGGGCAGGTGCTGGAGCACCGGGGTGCCCAGGTTGCGCAGTTCGTTCTCGTCCCCGATCCCGGATCGCATGAGTACGGCCGGGGTGCCGAGTGCGCCCAGCGACAGCACCACCTCGTGTGAGGCGTTGACGCGCAGCGGCCGGCCGTCGCGCACGATGTCGACGCCGCGGGCCCGGCCTGCAGAGAGCAGGACGCGGGAGACCGTCGTGTGCGGCAGTACCGTGAGG
This sequence comes from Streptomyces diacarni, assembly GCF_003323715.1. Classification (GTDB taxonomy): domain Bacteria; phylum Actinomycetota; class Actinomycetes; order Streptomycetales; family Streptomycetaceae; genus Streptomyces; species Streptomyces diacarni. The sequence continues at coordinate 102,358 of NZ_QOIN01000025.1, read as the reverse complement.
TTCGGCTGCCCGACACGGTCGGCGACGTAGCGGCGGAAGGGGGTCTGCCGCTCGCCGTCGTGGATATTCTCGTCCCGCACGGCGCAACCGGAGTCCGCCTCCATCAAGACGCCGTTGGCGCTGTCGAAACGGGGGATGCCGGTGGCCTCGGCGCCGTCGAGGAAGGCGGTGAACAGCGGGTGCACGTCCTGCGACGGCCGTATCCGCATCGGCCCGCCGGCACCCCGGCGTTCGGGGTCGGGCACGCCCTGCCAGTCCTCGATGTTTCGGTAGTGCTCCAGTACATGCGCGTAGCCCCATGCGGGATCACCCGTGGCCGCGGCGTAGGAGTCCCAGTCGGTGCGGTGGCCACGGGCCCACACACCCGCGTTGACGGCGCTGCCCCCACCCAGCCCGCGGCCGGTGGCGTAAGCGAGCCGGCGCCCGTTCAGGTGCGGGTTAGGCTCCGTGACGTGGTCCCAGGTCCGCTCGCTGCCGAGGTTGGCCGGCCACAGGTCAGGATCGCGGACATGCTCGTCATCGTCGTCGCCGCCGCTCTCGACGAGCAGTACCGTGACGGCCGGATCCGCCGCGAGCCGGCCGGCCAGGACGGAACCGGACGTACCGGCGCCGCACACGATGTAGTCGAAGGTGGCACCGTCGTTCAGGTGGTCGGCGAGTGCGAGCCAATGGGTGCGCGCGGCCGGGATCGGGGGCGCGGCGGCGTCGGCACGTCCGGGTGGCTACTCATGATCAGCGTCTCCTTGGAGTATCAACGGCGGTCGGTGTCCCGGCCCTGTTCATAACCGAGTTCCAGCAGGGCGGCACGCAGCTTTTCCGCGGCGTCGTCCAGAGCGGACTGGTTCCTCTCCGGCTTGGCCTTGGTGAAATCGAAGTCGGACATGTCCCAGACAGGAGCGACATGGATGTGCAGGTGCGGCACCTCGAAGCCCGCGATGACGAGGCCGGCCCGCGGAGCGTCCCAAGCCCGCTGCACCCCTTGCCCAACGGCCTGGGCGACCTCCATGCACCGCCCCAGAAGTGCACCGTCGGCATCCGTCCATCGATCGATCTCGTGCCGGGGGACAACGAGGGTGTGGCCGGGCCGCAAGGGCGCGACGGTGAGAAACGCGGTGACCTCGGGGTCCTGCCAGACAAAGCGTCCGGGCAGCTCACCGGCGATGATGCGGGAGAACTGAGTGGGCACGGCTGAAGTTCCTTTCACATGCGGCGGGTGGTCACACGGGCGGGCAAATGGGGTACGAGGTGACGTCCGGTGACGACCGCCTGCTCGCGTTCGCCGACGTCCTGCACTCCCCGGTGCAGGTCGCGCACCCGGACTGGGCAATGGTGGGAGAACCGGCCCCCGACGCATCGGCCGGACTCCGGCGCGAGGTGCTCGGCCGGCTCGCCGACGAGGGCATCGTCGGGTTCGGCGTCCACTTCGCCGACGTCCCCTTCGGCCGGGTACGGCGTGCCGGGGACGCCTTCGCCTGGGAACCGTTGGCCTAGGCTCACGTCTCGCCCCGGACGACGGCTCCAAGCGGCGGCGCGGGTCGCGGGTGCCGGAGACACGGGGCCTCCGGCACCGAGGTGCCTGGTGGGCATGGTCGATGGGGCGTTCAGGAGTGGTGGGCCCAGGGAATGGATTCGAGCAGGCGCTCCAGGCGTAGTTCGCCGTTGCGTGTCTGCCCGCCGTGGTCCATCAGCACGCGGAGCCGGTGGACGACGTCGTCCGGGGAGGGGTAGACCTTCGCATGGGCGGCGGCCTCTTCCGGCAGGTGGGGCACGGGGCCGCTCGCCTCGGCGGCGTCCAGTGCCTCCTTCGCGGCGGCGGCCACGCCCCGGGGCAGGGCGGCGATGCGGCGCGCGAGGGCGTCGACGAACGCGTCGAGGTGTGCGTCCGGCAGCGCGCGGTTGATCCACCCGTAGCGCTCGGCGGTGGAGGTGTCGAGCGGTTCGGCTCCCAGCACGATCTCCAGGGCGCGGGCCCGGCCGACCAGCCGGTTGAGGTACTGGGTGCCGCCTGCGCCGGGGAAGATGCCCATCAGCGACTCCGGTTGGGACAGCCAGGTGTGGTCCGCGGCGGCGAAGCGCATGTCCGCGGTCATCGCCAGTTCGGCGCCGCCCGCGCGGGCGTGACCGCGCAGCTTCGCGATGGTCACCTGAGGCAGGGTGCGCAGCCGCTCGTTGAGCTGTTGGAGTGGGTTGAGGGCGGGGTCGGCTTCGGGGTCGGCCAGGGCCATGAGGGTGCTCGGGTCGAAGGACCACTCGAAGTCCGCGTGGGCGGAGAAGAACTCGGGGTTGGCCGACTGGAGGACGATCACGGCGATGTCCTCGTCGGCGGCCACCTGGCCGGCGAACGCCTTGAGGTCGCCGGCCAGCGTGGCGTCGACGGTGTTCACCGGCGGGTTGTCGATGGTCACCCAGGCGATCCGGTCCTGCGTACGGACCAGCAAGGACTTGTATCCGCTGTAGCTCATCGCTGTGCTCCTTCGGGCAAGGCGCGGGGGCGCCGTCCGACCACCCTTGTTTAAGGGCCATTACAGAAGAACCGTAGCACGTTCTTTAGCGTGCGTTACGGTTGGCGTATGACAGGAAGACCGAGGACGTTCGACAAGGACGCGGTGCTCCGGATGGCGATGCGCGCGTTCTGGGAGCGGGGATACGACGGTGTGAGCGTCGCGCAGGTCTGCGCGGAGGCGGGGATCGCCGCACCGAGCCTGTACGCGGCCTTCGGCGACAAGAACGCCCTGTTCGAGAAGGCGTGTGCGCTCTACACCGAGCACCTGGACGAGGATCTGGAGCGCGACCTGTCGGCACCCACGGCACGGCAGGCGGTCGAACGCCTGCTGCGGTCGTCGGCCGAGCACTTCACGGCGCCCGGACAGCCCCCCGGCTGCCTCGTCATGGGAGAGCCGCGGCTCACCGAGCGGCGCGACAAGACCCGCGGCATGATCCGGGCACGTCTGCGCCGGGCCGCCGCCGAGGGAGAACTCACGTCCGTCGCCGAGGCCGACCAGATCGCCGCGTTCATCGACACCGTACTGACCGGCATGGCCGCCCGAGCCCGCGAGGGCGCCGACCGCACCCGACTCCTGGACGCGGCCCGGTACGCGACCCGCGCCTGGCCGGCGTAGCGATGGCCGGGTCGGCGCCGCGGTAGCCACCGTCGACGATCATCACGGTGTCGGCGTCGATGACGACCTGTGGTCGGTGGCGTGTCGGCGGTTCTTCGACTGCTCGGCGTATCGAGACGATCATCGATGCGGTCGGTGCTCCGGGTCCGCACCCTTGCGCCGCGCGCTGTGATGAGCTTGCCGAACCGCCCGGTCCACACGCCCGTGAGTGGAGGTGGGGGTGTGGAGGCGCGGATACCAACCCAGTCCCGGGCTGGACGTGGGAGGCCTGCCCGCCTCCATGGCCGCGATCTCTCACGGGCCCCGTCCGGCCCATCGCGTCGCACCGTTTCCCGAGGCGCCGACAACCCGGCAGCCCTGCGGAGACCCTTCGAGCAACTTCGGCGGTGGGGGTTGCGAGCCGAGTAGACCGGTCGTATAGTCCTGGGTGTCGGAGCACGACAGGCACCGGATTCCCGGAAGGGGAAGGCATCATGGGACGCATCAAGGTCGGCACGGAGAACAGCACCGACATCGAACTGCACTACGAGGACAAGGGGACGGGGCAGCCGGTCGTCCTGATCCACGGTTACCCGCTGGACGGCAATTCCTGGGAAGGGCAGATCCCCGCCCTGCTGGCCGCCGGCCACCGGGTCGTCACCTACGACCGGCGCGGCTTCGGCAAGTCCAGCCAGCCGTCCACCGGGTACGACTACGACACGTTCGCCGCCGACCTGCACACCGTCATGGAGACCCTCGACCTGCGCGACGCGGTACTGGTCGGCTTCTCGATGGGTACCGGCGAGGTCGCCCGCTACCTGTCCACCTACGGCTCCGGCCGGGTCGCCAAGGCGGCTTTCCTCGCGTCGCTGGAGCCGTATCTGGCGATCACCGACGACAATCCCGACGGCGCCGCCCCGTACTCCTTCTTCGAAGGCGTCTCCGAGGCGGTGAAGAAGGACCGCTACGCCTTCTTCACCAACTTCTACGCCGACTTCTTCAACCTCGACGAGAATCTGGGTACCCGGGTGAGCGAGGAATCAGTGCGCAACGTCTGGACCGTGGCGGCCGGCGCGGGCCCGATCGCCTCGGCCGCCGCACCGCTGACCTGGCCCACCGACTTCCGCGCCGACATTCCCCGGATCGACGTACCGGCCCTGATCGTGCACGGCACGGGCGACCGCACCCTGCCCGTCGACGCCACCGGACGACGCTTCGCCAAGGCCCTGCCCACCGCTCAGTACACCGAGATCGACGGCGCGCCGCACGGGCTGCTCACCACCCACACCGCCGAGGTCAACGAGATCCTCCTGGACTTCCTGGCCCGCTGACGCACCGGAGTGTGCGACAGCTGCCAACTAGTCGACCGGTCTAATGGGTGATAGAGTGGGATCCATGCCTCGCGTCCAGGGCGACACTCGCCGCAGCATCCTCAACGCCGCCCAGCGGATCATGGCTCGCAAGGGATTCTCCGCGGTGGGCATCAACGAAGTCCTCTCCGCGGCCGGAGTGCCGAAGGGGTCGTTCTATCACTTCTTCGGCTCCAAGGACGCCTTCGGCGAGGCCATGATTCGGGCCTACTTCACCGACTACCTGGCGGACATGGACCGCACCCTCGCCGAGCCCGACCTGACCTCGGCGCAGCGGCTGACGAACTACTGGCAGAACTGGTACGAGACGCAGAGCGTCGACGAATGCCAGGGCAAGTGCCTGGTCGTCAAGCTCGGCGCGGAGGTCTCCGACCTCTCGGAGGTGATGCGGATCGCCCTGAAGGAAGGCACCACCGCCGTCATCGACCGTCTGGAGCGGACGATCGCGGCCGGCCTCGAGGACGGATCGCTCACGACCGACGCCTCCGCCCGCGACACCGCTCAGGCCCTCTACGACATGTGGCTCGGGGCAAGCGTGTTGGTCAAGATTCACCGCCACCTCGGCCCACTGGACACCACTATGACGGTCACCCGTCAACTCCTGCACCTGTAGAACGAAGAACGCCAGTATCCGGTCACACCGGTCTTCTTGCGTGTCTCACCAGAGTCGACCGGTCTACTCAGAGGGAAGTGTGCACCATGAAGATCCTCATCGTTCTCACCTCGCACGACGAGCTCGGCACCACCGGCCGCAAGACCGGATTCTGGCTGGAGGAACTCGCCGCCCCCTACTACCGCTTCAAGGAAGCCGGCGCCGAAGTCGTACTCGCCTCTCCCCAGGGCGGCAGGCCCCCATTGGACCCCAAGAGCAACGAACCCGCCTTCCAGACCGACGAGACCCGCCGCTTCGAGGCCGACCCCGCAGCCATGGCCGACCTCGCCCACACCGTGCGGCTCGACACCGTCTCCGCCGACGACTTCGACACCGTCTTCTACCCCGGCGGCCACGGCCCCCTGTGGGACCTGGCCGAAGACCCCACCTCCGTCCAACTCATCGAAACCGTCCTGCGCGCGGGTAAGCCCCTCGCCCTGGTCTGCCACGCCCCCGGCACCCTGCGCCACGTCACCAACCCCGACGGCACCCCCCTCGTCCGCGGCCGCAAGGTCACCGGCTTCACCAACGGCGAGGAAGCCGACGCCGGCCTCACCGACATCGTCCCCTTCCTCGTCGAGGACGAACTCAACAAGCTCGGCGCCGACTACTCCAAGACCGACAACTGGCAGCCCTACGTCGTCATCGACGGCCTCCTCATCACTGGCCAGAGCCCCGCCTCCTCCGGCCCCGCCGCCGACGCCCTCCTCACCCTCCTCACCCTGGTCAACCAGGTCGACGAAGCCCGCGTATAACCCATATCCCAACCGACACCACCCCGCACACCAACCACTTACCCCGCGGGCCCACCGGGACGAGCCCGAGGCCCGCGGGGCACACGGCCGGCACCAGCGGCAGTAGCCCGTTCACTGCCACCGGAGACGAGAAACCCCGCACCCTTCCACCGCCGGCTCCGGCCGGCACCAATCAAGGAGAGCGACACCTATGAATGTCGCCATCGTGGGCATCGCCGGTGGCGTGGCGGAAAGAACGGGACGACGCTGTCCGCCGTACCTGCTCCCGGGGTCGTGTCATCACGGTGGCGTCCTGGGTGAGGGCTGCGTCCGAGGCGTGAGCCACGAGGCTCGCGCACTGACCGCGCGACGACGGCCCGTTCACAGGTACGGAAAAAGGACCTGTGAGCACCCCAGAGGGCATGCTGGGATGGATCATCATGAAGCCCATGCACATCCGGTCCGCCAATGAATCCGACCTTCCGCTCGTGATGGAGCAGAATCTCGCCGAGCACGCCTGCCACCTGCACCGAACCCTGAAGGGCGCGTCCGTCACCGAGACCGGCGACCTGCTGATCGCCGACAGCGGTCTCGACGACGACACCTTCAACATCGTCGCCACGGCCCGCTTCACCCCGGGCACCGCCCCGGCCCGCGCCGCGGAGACGGCCCGGACCCTGGCCGCCACCGGCCGCCCCTTCTCCTGGTGGGTGGGCCCCGCTTCCACGCCGGAGAATCTCGCCGAGCATCTTCAGTCCGCCGGCCTGGAGGCGTCGGAAACGGAGGCGGGCATGTGGAAGGACCTGAGCGACCCCCTACCCGACGCGCACGTCGACGGCCTGGAGATCCGCCCGGCCACCACCCCGGAACAGCTCGCCGACTACGCCACGGTCCTCGCCGCGAACTGGAACCCGCCCGCCGCAACGGTGCGACAGTTCTTCGCCGACGCCGCCGATTCGGCCCTCACCGCCGACTGCCCCGCCCGCTACCTGGTCGGCTACCTCGATGGCCGCCCCGTCTGCTCGGCCGAGGTGTTCCTGCACGCGGGTGTCGCCGGCATCTACAACATCGCCACACTCGCCACCGACCGCCGCCGCGGCTATGGCGGCGCCATCACCGCGGCCACCCTGCACACCGCCCGGGACGCGGGCTACGAGACCGCGGTGCTGCAGGCATCCGCCGACGGAGAACCCGTCTACCGCCGCCTCGGGTTCACCGCCTGCGGCCACTTCACCGAGTACGCCCTCACCCCCTGACCCGGCACGGCAACCGCTCCGCTCCTCACCAACGCCTGGTCGTCCCTCGGCAACGCTTCACGCCCGGCATCGCCCCGATGGGCCTCCACCTTCGACCTCATGCCCGACGTTCACCGCGAGCTCGCCGCGCGCGGTCTCCTTGTACTTGAGAGGTCGAGCTCCCGTGGGGGCTCCGGGGGCGGACAGGCCGCGCAAGACGTTTCCCTCTCTTGCTCGCGACCCGCTTCGGTAACGCGACCGCCGCGAACACGTGGAACACCTACACGTGGAAGCCGGCGCTGGCGAAGGCCGGGGTCATTCCGCCGAGGGGCAAGGGGCGAAGCCCTGGCAGTGGGTCGCGGCTCCCCAGGACGGCTTCCACGTGCTCCGGCACACCTGTGCCTCGACCATGCTGGAAGCGGGGGAGTCCGTGGTCACCCTCGCCCGGTGGCTGGGGCACTCGTCGCCGACGATCACGTTGGACCATTACGCGCACTTCATGCCGGAGGCCGGTCACAGGGGCCGCCGTGCCATCGACACGCTGTTCGAGGGCGCGGAGCAGGTGCCTGTGGCCGGCGGCCGAAACTCCCCAGATTCTCCCCAGAGCCGGTCGGGGCGGATCGTCGAGGTCGGGCCGTACCAGTCTGCGTGGATTTCAAGACCACGCAGCCGTATAGCCTGATGGAATGCTTCCAGAAGTCACAGCCACCCGCTATGTCACACCCTTGCGGGAGGGTGGCTCCCTCCCCGGGCTCGTCGAGGCCGATGACCTGGGCACTTACGTCATGAAGTTCACCGGAGCCGGGCAGGGCCGCAAGACGCTGGTGGCCGAGGTGCTGTGCGGAGGGCTGGCCCGGCGGCTCGGGCTCCGCGTGCCCGACCTGGTGGGCCTCTGGCTCGACCCGGTGATCGGCCTGACGGAGCCCGACGAGGAGGTGCAGGAGCTGCTGAAGGCGAGCGGTGGGCTCAACCTCGGCATGGACTTCCTGCCGGGTTCGCTCGGCTTCGACCCGCTCGCCTACCGGGCCGACCCCGCCGAGGCGGGCCGCGTGGTGTGGTTCGACGCGCTGGTGAACAACGTCGACCGCTCCTGGCGCAACCCCAACATGCTGGTGTGGCACGGCGACCTGTGGCTGATCGACCACGGCGCGACGCTGATCTTCCACCACAACTGGCCCACCGCGCAGGCCGCCGCCGACCGCCCCTACGACGCCTCCGACCATGCGCTGGCCTCGGCCGGTCCGCTCGTCGAGGAGGCGGCCGCCGAGCTCGCGCCGCGGGTCACGGCCGATCTGCTGGCCGAGTGTGCCGCGGACGTTCCCGACGTGTGGCTGGAGGACGAACCGGGTTTCGAGAACCCGGACGAGGTACGCGCCGCGTACGTCCGGGTACTGGCGGCGCGCGCCCGTACGATCCATGAGCGGATCACGGTCGGCGAGCCGAGCGAGGACCGGCCCTCCCAGGCGCCGGGGTGGCTGACCGGGAAGGACGGCGAGATCAAGTGACACGCACGACGACACCGGGGACCCCGGTGGGGGCGCGCGGTGACCTCGACGTGTTCGAGTACGCGCTGCTGCGTGTCGTTCCCCACATCGAACGCGGTGAGTTCATCAACGCGGGCCTTCTCGTCTACTGCCGGGCCCGTTCCTTCCTCGCCGCCCGCACCCATCTCGACGAGGACCGGTTGTTCGCCCTCGACCCGTGTGCCGACGTCCGGGGGGTGCGGGCCGCGCTGCGCGCCGTGGAGAGTGTGTGCGACGGGGGCGCGCGGGCCGGACAGGCGGCCGGTGACGACGCGGGGCGGCGCTTCCGGTGGCTGGTGGCGCCGCGCAGCACCGTCGTGCAGCCGGGGCCCGTGCACACCGGGCTGACGGCCGACCCGCGGGCCGAGAGCGAGCGCCTGCTGGACCTCCTGGTGCGGTGAGCCGCCTCAGGGGTGGCCGGGGCGGCAGGGGTGTCCCCGGTGGCCCCCGGGCCCGGCGTTGACAGGGCGGTGCCCGCCTCATAGCGTCACGTCTGCCGTAGGTACTAAGCGGTTGCTCACCCAGCTCACCCGCTCATCCACTCAGGCCGAGGAGAGACCAGCATGTCCAGCACCGAGCAGCGAGTCGCCATCGTCACGGGCGCAGCCCGAGGGATCGGCGCGGCCACCGCCGTCCGCCTGGCGGCCGAGGGGCACGCCGTCGCCGTCCTCGACCTCGACGAGGGCGCCTGCGCACAGACCGTCGAGGAGATCACGGCGCAGGGCGGCAAGGCGCTCGCCGTCGGCTGCGACGTCTCCGACTCGGCCCAGGTCGAGGCTGCCGTCGCGCGCGTCGACGCCGAGCTGGGGGCGCCCGTCGTGCTGGTGAACAACGCCGGGGTGCTGCGCGACAACCTGCTGTTCAAGATGAGCGACGACGACTGGGACACGGTCATGAACGTGCACCTGCGCGGTGCCTTCCTGATGTCCCGCGCCTGCCAGAAGCACATGGTGGACGCCGGGTTCGGCCGGGTCGTCAACCTGTCCTCGTCCTCGGCGCTGGGCAACCGCGGCCAGGTCAACTACTCGGCGGCCAAGGCCGGTATGCAGGGCTTCACCAAGACGCTCGCCAAGGAGCTGGGCAAGTTCGGGATCACCGCCAACGCGGTGGCCCCCGGCTTCATCGCCACCGACATGACCGCGGCCACCGCCGAGCGCGTCGGTATGGGCTTCGACGACTTCCAGGCCGCGGCCGCCACCCAGATCCCCGTCCAGCGCGTGGGCGAGCCCGCGGACATCGCCAACGCGGTCGCCTTCTTCGCCGACGAGAAGGCCGGGTTCGTCTCGGGTCAGGTGCTGTACATCGCCGGCGGGCCGCTCGACTGACGGCGGACGAGAAGCGACAAGAGGCGGGAACAGCGAGATGACACAGCAGACAGCGGGCGGCGGGAGCCCCGACAGCGGGAAGGTCGCCCTCATCACCGGCGCCAGCCGCGGCATCGGCTACGGCATCGCCGAGGCGCTGGTGGCGCGCGGTGACCGGGTGTGCATCACCGGGCGGAACGAGGACGCGCTCAGGGAGGCGGTCGAGCGGCTCGGCTCCGACCGGGCGATGGGCGTCGCGGGCAAGGCACACGACCTCGAACACCAGGCGGCCGTCGTCGAGCGGGTGATGGAGACCTACGGGCGCATCGATCACCTGGTCAACAACGCGGGCACGAACCCGGTGTTCGGGCCGATGGCCGAGCTGGACCTGAACATCGCGCGCAAGGTGTTCGAGACGAACGTGATCTCGGCGCTCGGCTTCGCGCAGCGCACCTGGGCGGCCTGGCAGAGCGAGCACGGCGGCAGCATCGTCAACATCGCCTCCATCGCCGGAACCTCGGCCTCCCCGTTCATCGGCGCCTACGGCATGAGCAAGGCCGCGATGGTCAACCTGACCCTCCAGCTCGCGCACGAGTTCGCGCCCAGGGCCCGGGTCAACGCGGTCGCGCCCGCCGTGGTGAAGACCAGGTTCGCCGTCGCCCTGTACGACGGCCGTGAGGAGCAGGCGGCGGCCCGCTACCCGATGGGACGGCTGGGCGCCCCCGAGGACGTGGCGGGCGCCGTCGCGTTCCTGACCTCCTCCGAGGCGGGCTGGATCACCGGTCAGACGCTGACCGTGGACGGGGGGCTGTTCCTCAACGCCGGCGTCGAGTAACGGGGCGCTGCGAGTAACGGGCGCTGCGCATAACGGGGCGCTGCGCATAACGGGGCGTCGCGAAGCCGTCCGGGTGCCGGAACCTCAAGTACCGGCGCCCGGACGCTTTTTGGGGCTCCGATACGGCTGTGGCTGGGGTAATGTCATGGCGCTTTCTCCGTCTTGGACAGCGCCCTCGTGCGGCGCGGTCCTGGGCACCGCACCAGCCAGACAGGCACCGCCGACTGAGGAGCGCACGTTGTTCGACCGGAACGGGCTGCTGAGAGCCGCAGCGACCATCCTTCCCCTCGCCCTCGTGACCGGGTGCAGTGCGCTGCCCGGGGGCGGCGAAGAGGAACACAGCATCGTGGTCGGCACCACCAGCGCTCCCAGCTCCCTGGATCCGGCCGCCGCCTGGGACGGCTCCTGGGAGCTGTACAGGAACATCTACCAGACGCTGATGACCGTCCCGAACTCCGGCACCTCGCCCGAGGCCGACGCCGCCAAGAGGTGCGGCTTCACCGACGCGGCCAGCAAGGTCTACCGCTGCGTCCTGCGCAAGGGACTCACCTTCTCCAGCGGCAAACCGCTGGACGCCGAGGCGGTCAAGCACTCCTTCGACCGCACCACGTCCATCGAGTCGCCCTCGGGCCCCTCGGCGCTGCTGGCCAACCTGGACGAGGTCGTCACGAAGGGCGACCGCACGGTGGTCTTCCGCCTGAAGAAGTCGGACGCGACCTTCCCGTATATCCTCTCCACCCCCGCCACCTCCCTCGTCGACCCGGACGAGTACCCCACCGCCAGCCTGCACCCCGGTGACACCGCCATCGGGTCGGGTCCTTACACGCTGGAGAGCTACCAGCAGGGCAAGCGGGCCGAACTGGTCAAGAACCCGGACTACAAGGGCCCGGCGGAGCTGCGCAACGACTCCGTCACCATCCGGTACTACTCGCGCTCGGCGCGGATGGTCAGCGACCTGAAAGCCGGGCGAATAGACCTCACCTACCGCGGACTGACCCCCGGGCAGGTCTCCGCGTTCCAGGAGGCGAGCTCCTCCGGCGACAACTCCGTCGACCTCAGTGAGATGACCGGCTCCGAGGTGCACTTCCTGGTCTTCAACCCGCAGGACGAGCAGGCCGCCAAGCCGGCGGTGCGCCGCGCGATCGCCCAGCTCGTCGACCGCACCGAACTGGTGCGTGACGTCTACGACAGGACGGCAGACCCGCTGTACTCCATGGTCCCCACCGGCGTCACCGGGCACACCAACGCCTTCCTCGACCGCTACGGGCACCCGGACGAGAAGAAGGCCCGCCACACCCTCCGCGACGCGGGCATCACCGACAAGGTCGAACTGACCCTGTGGTACGCCGAGGACAGGTACGGGGACTCGACACGGCGCGAGTTCGCGGAGCTGGAGCAGCAGCTGGAGGACTCGGGGCTCTTCGACATCACGGTCAAGTCGCGCGCCTGGGACGACTTCCAGCAGGGCTACCTCAAGGGCGACTACCCGGTCTTCGGCCGCGGCTGGTCGGCCGACTTCCCCGACGCGGACAACTACATCACGCCCTTCGTCGGCGAGGACAACGCGATGGGCACCCCCTACCGGAACCGGGAGCTGACCGAGGAGCTGCTGCCGTCCTCGCGCAAGCAGAGCGACCGGGGAGCGGCCGGGCAGGCCTTCGCGAAGGCCCAGAAGCTGATGGCACGGGACGTGCGGCTGCTGCCGCTGTGGCAGGGCAAGGTCTACATCGCCTCGGAGAAGGACGTCGCGGGCGTCGAATGGGCGATCGATTCCTCGGTGATCATGCGGATGTGGGAGCTGTACAAGAAGTCGAGCTGGTAGCCGCCCGGCTCCCGTCCGGGACTGTCGGTGGCGGGCGGTACCTTCGGTGCGGTCGTCGGGCACGGGGCCCGGCCAGCCGCACCGCAGGAGGTACAGCGCGTGAAGGAGATGCTCCCCCCAGCCTGGCAGGGGGTTCTCGGTGAGGAGACCGAACGGCCCTACTTCAAGGAGCTGGCGGCCTTCGTCGAGGAGGAGCGGGAGCGGGGACCGGTGTATCCGCCTCGCGAGGAGGTGTTCGCCGCGCTCGACGCCACGCCGTACGAGCAGGTGAAGGTCCTCGTCCTGGGCCAGGACCCCTACCACGGTCCAGGTCAGGGCCACGGCCTGTGCTTCTCGGTCCGCCCCGGGGTCAGGACACCCCCCTCGCTGCGGAACATCTACAAGGAGATGCGGGACGAGCTCGGCCACCCCGTGCCGGACAACGGGTTTCTGCTGCCGTGGGCCGAGCAGGGGGTGCTGCTGTTGAACGCGGTGCTGACCGTGCGCGGGGGCGAGGCCAACTCGCACAAGGGCAAGGGTTGGGAGAAGTTCACCGACGCCGTGATCCGTGCCGTCGCCGCGCGCCCCGATCCGGCCGTCTTCGTGCTCTGGGGCAACTACGCGAAGAAGAAGCTCCCGCTCATCGACACCGGGCGACACGCCGTGGTGGAGGGCGCCCACCCCTCGCCGCTCTCGGCCAGGCGCTTCTTCGGCTCCCGGCCCTTCACCCGGATCAACGAGGCCGTCGCCGCCCAGGGCCACACGCCCATCGACTGGCGCATCCCCGATCTGGGCTGAGCCGCGCCGGGGCCGCGCCCGTGGTGTGCGCCATTGTCAGAGGTGGCCGTTAGCGTCGGAGAACGACCGGCGAAGCGGTCGTGCGAGGCGGCGTACGGCAGACGGCGTACGGCAGACGGCGAACGGGAGGAGCCCCCCGTGGCGGAGCCCCAGCAGGACGCGCCCCAGGGCGCGGAGGACGCGACCATGGTCAGAATCGGCCAGGCCATCATGCTGCACCGCGGCGGAGACCGGGAGGAGGCGAGGAACCGCTTCGCCGCCCTGTGGGCGGAGACGGACCCAGAGGCGGACCTCTTCCACCGCTGCACCATCGCGCACTACATGGCCGACACCCAGGACGAGCCGGCCGACGAGCTGGTGTGGGACCTGCGCGCGCTCGCCGCCGCCGACGCGCTGAAGGGGGACGAGGTCAGCTGGGGCGAACACCAGCTGGCCGTCCGCTCCCTCTATCCGTCCCTGCACCTCAACATCGCCGCGGGCCACGCCAAGCTCGGTGACGAGAGCGCGGCCCGAAGCGCGCTGGAGCGGGCCAGGGACAAGCTGGACGCGCTGCCCGCCGACGCGTACGGAGAGGGCATCCGTGCGGCGATCGAGCGTCTGGAGAAGCGGCTCGCCGACGGCGCCGGCTCACCCGGCGGCTCCGCGGACGGGCCGGGCGGCAGCGGGGATCACCTGCCGTAGGGGCTCACCCGCGGTTGGGCTCACCCTGCCGCCCGGGCTCACCTGCCGTAGGTGTCACGGCAGATGCGGGCCTGGGCGCTGTCCGCGTCCCACCGCCCGTACGCCTCTCCCAGGTCGCACAGGCCCGAGCCGGGCCGGGTGTGGCGCTGCCCCGTGCCGTGCCCGTGGCGTTCGTGTGCTCCCGAGTCCGCGTCCCGCCCGGGGGCGCCTGCCTGCGCGCGGCCCCCGCCGTCGTGCCCCCGGCCGCCGGCGCCGGGGAGTGGAGCGGGGCCGGGTGCGGGCCGGTCGGGGGAGTGGACCGTGGAGGCGCCCCCGACCGGTGCCCCCGCACCGGAGCGCGGCGCGGTGTCGCCGCGTGCGCCGGCGGTGCCGCGCCGTCCTGAGGCCTTCTCCTGGTGCTCGTTGTGGGAGAGCGCCTCCTTCGCGGGGGACCGCGCCACACGCGGGGAGGTGTCCCGGTGGCCGGACGTGGGGGAGTGGTGGGAGGCGGAGCCGCCGCCGGGCGGGCCGGGGTCGCCCGAGACGGTCATGCACCCGGTCGCGGTCGAGAGCGCCATCCCCGCGACGGCCATGGCTTTCGTGATACGTGACATCCACGCAACTCTTCCGCCGTCTCGCCTCGGCCGGAAGCCCTCCCAGGGGTGATCGCGGCCGGCCCGGGTTGATCGCGGGCCGATCAGAAGCCTTCCTGGCTTTCGGTTCAAAGGGTTCCGGCCACCGGTTTCAGAACCCGGTCTTCCCGTCGATGCGCTCACGGAGCAGGTCGGCGTGGCCGTTGTGCCGCGCGTACTCCTGGATCATGTGCGTGTACATCCACCGCAGCGACGTCCGCCAGCCCGTGCGGCGGGGGTGGGTGGCGACCTCGTCGAGGGACCGCCCGGCGGCGGACGCACGGGCCCGGTCGATCTCGCGGCGCCAGGCGGCCAGCGTCTCCTCACCTGTACCGGCCTCGGCGACGGAGAAGTCGTCGTTCGGCGCCTGCGGGGTGCGGTAGAGCGGTGCGGAGTCCTCCTCCCGCCACATCCGGCAGAACCAGTGGCGTTCCACGTCGGTCATGTGCCGTACCAGGCCGAGCAGTGTCAGTGCGGACGGCGGCGCCGCGGCCCTCCGCAGCTCCTCGTCGCTCAGCCCCTCGCACTTGGCGGCGAGTGTGGCGCGCTGGAGGTCGAGCCATTGCTGGAGGATCTGCCGTTCGGATCCGGTGCCCTCGGGGAGTGGGACTCCGCTGAGGGTGGTCGGCGGCCCTTCGGGTGCTGCCTCGTCCTGGCTCGTCATGCGCGCATCCTTTCGACTTCTGTCAGCCCTCGGAGGAGGGCGTGCGGGGGGCGCCGGCAGCCGCCTCGGCCGTGGCGGTGGACGTGCCGGTGCCAGGGGCGGTCGCCGCGGGGGCGAGCATGCCGGCCAGGATCTCGCGCAGGCCGGTCCGCAGCTCCTCCTCGCTGGGAACGGCGGCGTTGTACGAGCCCGCGGTGCAGGTGAACATGATGCCGTCGCACCAGGCCAGCAGGGAGAGCGTGTGCCGCTCGGGTGCGGTGGATCCGGCGGCCGAGAGCAGGCGCCGCAGCGGTTGGGCGAAGTCGCTTCTTCCGGTGCTGTTGTAGTGGGCCCGCAGCTCGGGGCGCCGGGTGGCTTCGAGCGCCAGTTCGTAACGGGCCACCAGCAGGGTGCGGTGCCGGGTCAGATGGCGGTGGAGCGCCGCCGCGACGAGGTCCGCGAGCGGGCCGGGCCCCGAAGGGTCTTCGGCCGGTGTTCTCTCCTGTGCGAGGAGGGCCGCGCCTTCCAGGACGGTCAGCCGTTCCACCACCGTCTGCAGCAGTGCTGCCCGTGTGCGGGCGAGGTTGGAGGTGGAGCCCTGCGGCAGCCCGGCCGCCTCGTCGACGGCGCGGTGGGTCAGGCCCCGCAGCCCGCGTTCGGCCAGCAATCCGATCGCGGTGTCGGCGATCAGCTCCGAGCGGGGAACAGCGGTGTCGCGAGAGGGCATGGAGGCAATCTACCCGCACACTACAGGAGTAGTATCCTCGGAACCGGAAGACACTACATCTGTAGTGTTCTGGCCTCATGGGAGGTACCCGTGCACACCCCGCGCGCCCTCGTCGCCGGAGCCGGCGTCGGCGGCCTCACCGCGGCCGTCGCGCTCGCCGACCGCGGCTGGACCGTCACCGTCCTCGAACGCGCCGGAGCCCTCGAACCCGTCGGCGCGGGCATCGCGCTCGCCCCCAACGCGCTACGCGCCCTCGACGTCGTCGGCGTGGGAGACGACGTACGCGCCCTGCGCACCTGGAGCGGACGCGGCGGTCTGCGCTCGCCCTCCGGCCGCTGGCTGGTGCCCACGACCGGGGACCGCACGGCCGCACGCTTCGGCGACCCCCTCGTGCTGATGACCCGCGCGGCCCTCGTCGACCTGCTGCGCGCCAGGTTGCCCGACACCGTCACCCTGCGCACCGGCACGGCCGCGAGCCTGACCGACCCGGGAGCCGAGAGCCGGCCCGCCGCCGTCACCACGGGCGACGGGCACACCATGGAGGCGGACCTCGTGGTCGCCGCCGACGGCATCCACTCCGCGGCCCGCCGAGCGCTCTTCCCCACGCACCCGGGGCCCCGCTACGCAGGCTTCACCACCTGGCGGTTCCTCACCGAAACCCCCGAGGGCGGGGTCGAGCCGCACGAGACCTGGGGACGGGGCCGCATGTGGGGCACCCAGTCACTGCCGGACGGCAGGATCTACGCCTACGCGGCCGCCGCCGTCCCCGCCTCGTGGAGCACCCCCGACGGCGAACGAGAGGCGCTGCGGCGGATGTTCGCGGACTGGCACAGGCCGCTGCCCCAGCTCATCGAGTCCGTGTCCGAACAGGCGGTGCTGCGCAACGACGTCCACCACATGACCGAACCGCTCCCCGCCCACCACGCGGGTCGCACCGTCCTGCTCGGTGACGCCGCGCACGCGATGGCCCCCAGCCTGGGCCAGGGGGGCAACCAGGCCGTCGAGGACGCCATCGTGCTCGGCCGGCTCGCCGATCCGGCCGCACCAGTCGGCAGAATCCTGGCGGCCTACACCGGGCAGCGGCTGCCCCGCACGGCCGAGGTCGTGCGGCGGTCGGCACGCGCCGCCCGGATGACGACCCTCACCAGCGCGCCCGCCTGCGCCCTGCGCAACGGAGCGCTCGCCGCCGTCAGCCGTCTGGCGCCCGCACTGACGCTGCGCGCACTCGCGGGGATCGCCGACTGGCGCCCGCCGGAGCCCACGACCGCCGACGGGACACGGTCACCCGAACGGTGAGGAAAACGCGAGCCACCCGCAGGCCCTGACGAGCCCCGCCACGCGTGGCAAGCCCCCGCACGGCGCGGTGGGTGCGAGCGGAGGGTCAGCGGCGGGCGGGCACGGTCAGGCCGGGGCTCCCGTCCTCGTCCCGGTCCCGCTGCCGGTCCCGCCGTGACCGCACCGCGCGGGTGGCCTCGAGCACGAGGTACGCCGCCAACGCGGTCACCGCCAGTCGCCCGGTCCAGTCGCCGAAGCGCACGTACAGCGTCGTGCCGCGCGCCAGCGGCACCTCGGTCAGCGTGGCCGCACTGGTGGCCGTGTCCATGCGGCGCCCGACCTGTTCGCCCTCGGGCCCGAAGGCCGCGCTGACCCCGGTGAGCGTCGCGTGCACCATGGGACGGCCCGTCTCGGCGGCCCGCAGCGCCGCGAGAGACGCGTGCTGCTCGGGTGCCCAGCTGTGCTGGAAGGTGGAGGTCGAGGACTGGGCCACCAGCACCCGCGCGCCCTCGGCGGCCAGGTGCCCGCTCATGTCGGGGAACGCCGTCTCGAAGCAGATCAGCGGCCCGAACCGCGCCCCTCCCGACCGCATCACCACGGGCTCTTGACCCCGCTGCCGGTCCTCGCCCGCCGCCCGCCCGACCGAGGTGGCCCAGCCCAGCACCGAACGGAAGGGGACGTACTCGCCGAAGGGCACCAGCCGCATCTTGTCGTAGCGCTGCCCGGTCAGCCCGCGTTCGTCCACGAGGACCGCGCTCTTGAAGATGCCGGGCCGGTCGCTGCGCTGGGCGTCCACGTTCACCAGCAGCGGCGCGTGCGTGGCCCGGGAGAGCGCGGCGAGCCGACGCACCAGGGACGGGTGGCCGCGCAGGTCGTATCCGACGCTGCTCTCGCCCCACACCACCAGGTCGGGCCGGCGGCCGGCCAGGCGCCGGGTCAGTTCCTCGCCGCGCGCGAACCGTTCCGCGCGCGAGGACGTCTCGCCGATCTGCACCACGGCGACACGTGTGGCGCCCGCGGGATGCGGGCGCGGCGCCCACATCCAGACCGCGCACGTGGACACGGCGGTGGCCAGTACGGCGATGGCCGCGGCCCGGCGGGCGCGGGGGACCGCGAGCAGCGCGGCGAGGGCGGTGTTGACCGCCACCACCACGAAGCTCACCAGCCACACGCCACCCACCGACGCCAGCCGCAGCGCGGGCGTCACCTGCCACTGGCTCGCGCCCAGCAGCCCCCAGGGGCCGCCCAGGTACTCCCAGGAGCGGACCAGTTCGGCCAGCAGCCAGCCCGACGGCACCAGCACCACCGCGGCGGCGAACCGGCCTCCGGTGGGCGCGCCGGCCAGCAGCCGGTGGACGAGCCAGCCCCACGGCAGCCACAACAGCCCCAACAGCGCGGCGAGAAGGACGATGAACACGTGCAGGCTCGGCATCAGCCAGTGGTGCATCGCCAGCATGAAACCCGTACCGCCGAGCCAGCCCGCCCGTGCGGCGGCCCGGGGAGTGGGCGCGGCCCGCACCAGCAGCAGCCAGGGCACGAGCGCGGCGTACGCCAGCCACCACAGCGCGGGCTCGGGAAACGCCAGCGCGGGGACGGCCCCCGCCGGCAGCGGCAGTGCCCGGCGCGCCCAGCGGGCGGCCGTGGCGGCACGCACGGCCGGGGTGGCACGCATGCCCCGCCTCCTTCGTCCGACGCTCACTCACCAGTGTGAGGGAGGGGACAGGAGATGACGAGGTCGGCGCGGCAGATGATCGCCCCCGGCACCCCGCGTTCGGCGCCTCCGCGCCTCGTCCCCTCGCGTTCGGCGCCTCCGCGCCCGGCGCGCTGGCGCCCGGCGTTCGGGTAGGCGGCGCTCGGCGTGGCAGGCGTCCGCGCGAGTCCGCCTGCCGCGCGCCCACGTGTCCACCCGCCCGCGGTGGCGAACGGTCGGGGAGGGCGGAACGGCCGGGGGTGGGCACAGGGGGCTCGCCCAGCTCGGGCGAGCCCCCGGTGGCGTTACCGCGCCGCGACCGGTCGGCGGCCGACAGGCTTGCCGCGGCCGCCCGCTCGTGGCACCTCGGCGCGCGTGTCGTCGGCGGGCCTCTTCCGGTGGGCGAACTCCGCGTCGGCGGTGTGCCCCGTCTCGCCGCCGTGCTGGACCTGCGGGCCCCCGTCGCGGGGCGGGGGCAGGGTGCGGCCCGGCTCGTCGGGCGAGGTGTGCCCCGGCGGCGCACCGTGCGTCCTGCGGGCGCTGTCGACCGTCAGTGCGACCAGCCCCCAGGTGGCGACCGCGCCGGCCACCAGCACCAGTACGGCGCCTGTCGCGCCGTACCGGAAGCCCTCGTCCAGCAGGACGATGCCGGCGGCAGCCGCGACCACGGGGTTGGCGACGGTGGCCGTCGCCAGCGGCGTCGCCAGCCCGCCGCCCCGGTAGGACGCCTGGGAGGTGGCGAGCCCGGCGGCGGCCAGCGCGACCGTCAGCACGGCCAGCGGCACGGAGATGAGCAGGGGAGCGGACATCCACCTGTCGGCGAGCGTCTTGACGAAGACGGACGCCGCGCCGTAGGCCACCCCCGCTGCCAGGGCCAGACACAAGCTCCGCAGCGCCAGGGCGCGGCTGCCCGGTCGCGCGTGTTTCCGGCGTCCGAGCACGGCGGCCGTGCCGACCAGCAGTGCGAGGGTTGCCAGCACGCTGGTGGCGAGTGACAGTTGGCCGCTCCCGCGCAGCGAGTCGGCGCCCGCGTCACCGGTGAGCAGCAGGACGCCGGCCAGTCCGGCGGACACCAGCAGGATGCCGCGCCAGGTGGCGGCGGCCACCCGGCGCCGGCCCACCACCGCGGCCATGGGCGCGGCCAGGACGAGGGTGAGCACGCCGAGCGGCTGAACGACCGTCAGCGGCCCGAGGCCGAGCGCCACCACGTGCAACAGCGCCCCCGTGCCCTGGAGTCCCGCCGCCGTCCACCATGTGCCCGAGCGCAGGAGTCCCCAGCGGCTGGGAGAGGTCGTCGCGGCGATCCGCTCCTGCACGATCGCGGCCAGCGCGTAGCTGATCGCGGAGACCAGGGACAGCAGCGCCGCGGCCGTCAGCGCGCTCATGTCCGTCCCGTCCGGTCCTGGTTGGGCTTCGCGTTCATGTCACCACGATCCCGTGTGCGCGCGGATCTGTCGTCACCTGTCGGGAGCGTCTTGGCGTACAGCCAGCGGAGTACGTCACCGCTCGATGTCCCCCTGCCAGGTGACGTGGTCGTGGGCCGGAAGTCACAGCCTCCGCCGGGCGCGGGTCCTACGGCCGGGGCGCGGGCAGCGGCCCCTCGCCGGAGACCTCGACCGGGCCGAAGCCGCTGCCGCGGATGGCGATGCGGCCCTCCCGCCCGTCGATGAGCCGCAGCCGGGCCGTGTCCCCTTCCAGTTCGGTCCACAGCGGCTGGCTGCCTTCCGGTCTGATGGTGCCGAACCAGGTGCTGTCGGCGTCGGTCGCCTCCGTGAACAGCGCCGCGTCGACGGGCACCTCGGCGGCTCCGGTCAGCAGGGTCGCCGGGCCACGGTAGAAGTTGTCCATGTATCCAGTGTGGCAGTGGGCGCCCGACCCGGCACTGCCGTCGCCGGCGTCCGGTCGGTTCCCGTCCGGTCGGTTCCGTAACCGACGGAGCCCCGCCGCCCGCGGTGGCGGGCGGCGGGGTCCGAGGGCCGACGAGCCGACGTGCGCTGTGGGTCAGTTCGCCTTGCAGGCGTTCTGCGAGGCGGGGCTCAGCAGCGCGACGATCGGGTTGCCGCAGACGTTCGCACCGAGGTCCAGGACGTCCGGGTCGTTGTACTGGCCGGGGTGCGGGTCGCTGCTGGCGGCCGCCGCGGTGCCGGCGGTCCCGCCGAGCACGGCGACGGCGCTGAGCAGGCTGGCTGCGATAGCGGTACGAATACGCATGTTCGCTCCCATGAGAGGTAGCTGTTGTCTCCATGTCCACCGTGGAGGTATGGGTAAGTAGCGCGCATTTCGGACTACTCCGGGCGTGTGTCCGCGCTGGTACCGTGCCTGAACGGAGGCGCATGAAGGGGGCGCGCATGAGCGGGGAGAGCCGGTCCGCACGGAGCGCGGCGCAGCGGGAGCCGGACGCCGGCGGCGGAGAGAGCCGCAGGGCCGAGGTCGGACAGGGCGAGTGGGCCGACACCGCGCCGCTTCCCGGGAGCGAGCCCGTCGAGGAGTCGGAGAGCACCCAGGGCAACAGCCCGAAAAACGTCGTGTGCCGTATGTGCGGCCAGCCGTTGCGCGACCGTGCCTCCCGCCTGTGGGGGCTGGGGCCCGCCTGCCGCCACAAGCTCGCCGTGCGGACCGCGCCCGTACCGCCCGCACACGAGGTCGCACAGGAGACGCTGCCGGGGCTGTGAGCCGCGGCCCGCGCCGGGCGGGGGGAGGAAACGCCGGGCGCGCCCCCGCACCTTCCCGAGGGGGAGTGGTGATCATGGTGCCCGAAGCCAACCGGCGAAAGGCGACTGACGTGTCACAGCCACCGCACTCCGGCCGTCACCGACGAGACGCCCCCCGCTCCCGCGGGGCCCGCGCGGGTACCGAGCCGGTGACCGCGCGCAGCGACCTGCGGCTGCGCACGCTGCTGTCGTCCGTCGGCATCCCCGTCTTCGCGGCGGCGACCGCCCTCCTCGCCTGGTGGGCGGCCTCCTCGGGGCCGCACAGTTCACCGAGCGACCGCGTGCTGAGCGTGCTGGCGGCGCTGTGCGGGGTGCTGACCCTGGCCGCGGTCGTCGACCTGCTCGTGCTGCGCCGCCGCCGGCGGCAGGAGCGCGCCGGCCGCTGACCCGGCGGGCCCCGGCCGGCGGGCACCGACCGGCCCGCGGTGCGGCTCAGCCCACGGACTCGCCCGCGTGCGGGCCCACCACGCCCGCCGCGATCAGCGCGAACAGGACCAGTCCCAGCACGACGCGGTAGATGACGAACGGCATGAAGCTGCGGGAGGAGATCCACCGCATGAACCATGCGATGACCGCGTATGCCACCACGAACGCCAGCGCTGTCGCGAACAGTGTCGGTCCCCAGGAGACGTGGCCCTCGCCGATGTCCGCCAGCTCGAACAGGCCCGAGGCCAGCACGGCCGGCACGGCCAGCAGGAACGAGTAACGGGCCGCCGCCTCACGCCGGTACCCCATGAACAGGCCGCCGCTGATCGTGGCCCCCGAACGGGAGACGCCGGGCACCAGCGCCAGCGCCTGCGCGCAGCCGTAGAGGAGTCCGTCGCGCACGTTGAGCTGTTCCAGCGACTTGCGCTCCCGCCGCGCCCGGTGGCGGCCGCCGCGCGCGTCGCGGGCCGCCATCCGGTCGGCGACACCGAGGACGACGCCGACCACGACCAGCGTCGTGGCGATGAGCCGCAGATCGCGGAACGGGCCCTCGATCTGGTCCTTGAAGGCCAGCCCGAGTACGCCGATGGGGATCGAGCCGACGATGACCAGCCAGCCCATCCGCGCGTGGTGGTCCCGCCGCGCCTCCCGGCTGGTCAGCGAGCGGAACCAGGCGGCCAGGATCCGGCCGATGTCCTTGCGGAAGAAGATGATCACCGCCGTCTCGGTGCCGATCTGGGTGACGGCGGTGAACGCGGCGCCCGGGTCCTGCCAGCCGGCGAAGGCCGCCACGAGGCGCAGGTGGGCGCTGGAGGAGATCGGGAGGAACTCGGTCAGTCCCTGGACGAGTCCGAGGACGAAGGATTCAAACCAAGACATCTGCGCTGGGGCTCGTCCCTGTGGTCGTCGGTGTCAGCGGTGGTGGGCGGACGTCCTCGCCGCCGCGCGGTCGCGGGCGGCCCCGGGCTCCGTCGCGTACGCGGCGCCGGTCGTCCCGGCAGCCGCGGCGGCGGCCGTCTCCGAGGTGTCCTCGGCCGCCGTGCCGGGCAGGTCCGCCGCCTCCTGGCACGGTCCGTCCGCCGCCTCCGTGCACGGTCCGTCCGTCGCCGCGTGGGAGGACCGTGTGACGCGGGAGGACCGCGTCGCGTGGGAGGGCTGTGCTTCGTGGGAGGGCCGCGCATCGCCCCGCGCTCCGTCCCGGGCGCCTGCCCTGCGGCGCAGCTGGGCCCGTTTGCGCCAGGCGAAGACGGCCCCGGCCAGCCCGGAGAGCGCGATGAAGCCGAAGGAGGCGAGGAAGACGGGTGAGGTCGGTGTGGCCGCGCTGGAGCCGGCGATCACGTACGCCGCCGTGTTGGGTACGGAGCCCACGGCTGTCGCGCTCAGGAAGGCGACCCAGCGCATGCGCGAGACGGCGGCGCCGTAGTTGGAGGCCGCGAACGGCACACCGGGCAGCAGCCTGATCACCAGCATGGAGCGGAAGCCGTGCTTGCTCAACTGCCGGTCGGCGGCCGTGATCCAGCGCCCGCGCAGCAGGGTGCGCAGGGCGTCTTGGCCCAGCAGTCTCCCGAGCCCGAAAGCGATGCCCGCGCCGATCACCGTCCCGGCCGTGGCCGAGAACGTGCCCGCCTGTGCGCCGAAGAGGACGCCCGCGGCGACGTTGAGCACCGGACGTGGCACGAACGCCGCCGTGCACAGCCCGTAGGCGGCGCCGAAGAGGGCGACTGCGGCCCCGCCGGCGACCTCGGGCGGCCAGCCGTGCGAGAGCAGGCGCTGGGGCTCGTACAGCAGCATCGCCGTGGCCGCGCCGCACAGGAGGACGGCGAGGAGGGCGAGGCGGGTCCAGGGAGAGAGCAGCGTCTGAGCGAGACGGCCGGGGAGTCCGTCTGGCTGCGTGGCGGGGACGGGCACGTGGGGAGCGTAACCGACGAACCGGTCCTTCCGCCGTTCGAAGGCGTGCGGAAAGTCCGAAAGATTCCCTCACGGAATGGTGTTCGCCCCCCGTCCACCCCCGCTTCCACCTGTGCGGAAGGTGACCGGGGCGGGCCGGAGGCGAGCCTGGCGAAAAGCGTTCGACGGGCACAGGACGGCTCGGGGATGATCGGGCGGTGTTCCGGCAGCTCGACATCCCGACGCCGGCCGCGGTCGCGGCCGGCTCGCGGGCTGCCGCCTTCCTGACGCGGGGCGTGTGCGCCTGCCCCCTGCCGTGCGGCGCCGACGGCCGCCGACGCTGACCCTTCCCGGACCGCACCGAGGACCCCACGGGGAAGGGTCGGTCCTCCCCGGGGTCCCGCTCGCCACCCCGCCACGGCCCAGGAGGGCACCTGTGTCCGCGTACACCCGTCCGCACCCGCTTCCGCACCTGACCATCGGCACGCTCGGCCCCCGAGGGCACGGCAAGACCACGCTCGCCAGGGCGCTCTCGGCCGCGGGGCCCTGTCCCTGCTGTACGGGACCCGACCTCGACCGCCGGCGGTTCGGCTACGCCACCGACACCCGGCGCTACACCGTGCTCGACCCGGCCGACGACCCCGACCGTCTCGACGGCGCTCTCCTGGTCGTCTCCGTCCTGGAGGGCGCCAGGACCGGTACCGCCGCTCATCTGGCACGCGTCCGCAGGACGGGTCTCCTTCCGCTCGTCGTCGCCCTCACCAAAGCGGACCAGGGCAGCGACGAGCTGACCGATCTGGTGGAGGCCGACGTACGGGCGCTGTTGACGGCGCACGGTCACGCGGGGGAGACGCTCCCCGCCGTCCGGGTCTCGGCCCTCGGCTCGCTGGCGGGCGACCCGCGCTGGCGAGGCGCCACCGAAGCCCTGCTCGACGCCGTCGACACCTACGTCCCGCTGCCCGGTGGCGGGGAAGGCGTCCCGCTGACCGGGAGCGGGGGAGGTCGAGGCGGGGAAGGCCAAGGCGGGGGAGGCCGAGGCGGGGAAGGAAGGCGCGGCCCCTGCGACCCCCGCACGGTCGGGTGACCGTGCGCCACCCGCACAATGGGACGGTGGAGATCCAGCCCGACGAACGCGTACCCCGCACCCGAACCGTCGCCTCAGGCGCGGCCAAGCTGATGCCGGACATCGACCGGCCCGAGGGCTGGCTGCTGACCGTGGACGGCGCCCCGCAGTCCTACGTGGACCTCGACGCCCCCGAGCACCTGGAGTTCGAGTACGCGCGCCGCGTAGGCCACCTGCTCGACCTGGCGGCGGATCCCGCCGGACCGCTGGACGTGCTGCACCTCGGCGGCGGCGCCCTCACGCTGCCGCGCTACCTGGCCGCGACCCGGCCGGGATCCCGGCAGCGGGTGGCCGAGCCGGACGCGGAGCTGGCCGCCTTCGTCGCCGCGCACCTGCCGCTGCCCGCCGACGCGGACGTCCGCGTGGAAACCGCCGACGGGCGGGCGATGCTCGAAGACGCCCCCGACGCCTGCGCCGACGTGGTGATCTCCGACGTCTACGGAGGGTCGACGATGCCGGCCCACCTGACCACCCTCTCCTACGCCCGGCAGGCGGAGCGGGTACTGCGCCCCGGCGGCAGTTACGTGGCCAACCTCGCCGACGCGGCGCCGTTCCGCTTCCTGGGCTCCCAGCTGGCGACCTTCGCGGCCGTCTTCCCCTGGCTGGCGCTCATCGCGGAGCCCTCGGTGCTGCGCGGGCGCCGGTTCGGCAACGTCGTGCTGCTCGCCTCGCATCACGAGCAGCCCTGCGAGGAACTGGCCCGGCGCTGCGCGGGCGATCCCTTTCCCGCGCGGGTGCTGCACGGGACGGCGCTGCGGCCGCTCACCGAGGGCGCGCGCCCCGTCGAGGACGGCGACGCCGTGCCCTCCCCGCAACCGCCGGACGGCGCCTTCAGTATCGGCTGAGGGCGCCGTCCCGGGCGGGCCTGGACGCCGCGGCGGCGCCGGAGGCGGAGCGGATCAGCCGCGCGGCTCCTCGCCGCCGCCGGGCGCCTCGTAATTGCGGAGGCTGCCGGTGATCTTCTTGATGGTGGCCTCCGAGAGCTCGTCCTTGACGCCCGCGTCGGTGTAGAGGACGAAGATGGCCAGGTCACCGTTGGTGTTGATCCAGGAGACCGTGACGGCCTTGCCCGCGCTCGTGGAGCACTTGTCCTCCTTGGGCGCTCCTGTAACGGTCGCGGTGGCGGTGTGGCCCTTGATGCCGTGCTCGTTCTTGAAAGCCTTGGGCTTGGAGACCTTGAGGGTGCCCTTCTGCTTCTGGTCGTAGCCCGCGATCACGAAGTTGCCCGCGGCGATCTTCGCGGCCTCCTTGGTGTTCTTCGAGCCCTGCCCGCCCTTGGTGCCCACGGCGGCGCGGCTGGACTCCTTGCACCAGTTGTCCTTGTAGTAGGCGGGCGCCGACATGGCGACCAGGACCTTGCCCTTGTCGTCCTCGAAGCCGGTGATGGTGCCCTGGCTCTCGACGGTCCAGTCGTCGGTGTCGGGGACGTCGAAGGCGGAGTACCACTTGGGGTTGATGACGGTCTGCCAGCCGGCGACGACGGGCTCGGAGGGATCCTTCGCGTCGTCCTCGCCGCCACCGCCACCGCCGCCGGGGTCGGCCTTCTCGGTCTTCTTCGGCTTCTCGGCGGTGGGGGAGGCGGACTTGTCGGCCTCGTCCTTCTTGCCGTCGTCGTCCCCGCCGAAGACCATGAAGCCCGTCACCGCGGCCGCGGCGACCGCCACCGCGACGACGGCCGAGATGATGACCGTCTTCTTCCGGTCACCGCCTCCGCCGCCCTTGGGCGCCTGGGGGGCGCCCGGGACGCCGGCCGGACCCCACTGTCCCGAGCCGGCCGCGCCGGGCTGCTGGCCGTACGGGTACGGGGGCTGCCCCGGCTGGCCGTGCTGCCCGTAGCCCGGCTGCTCCGCGGGCTGTTGTCCGTAGCCCGGCTGACCTGTCGGCTGTTGTCCGTAGCCGGGCTGGCCCGTCGGCTGCTGCCCGTACCCGGGCTGCTGATAGGGGTTCGGCTGTTGATAACCCGGCTGCTGGTACGGGTTCGACTCCCCCGGGTTCTGCTCGCCCCCGGGCTGCTGCTGTCCTGGCCACATGGCCGACAAGCCTATGGTGCGACAACCGCCCCGGCCACGGTCGCCCTCGGATCGGTACCGACCCGCTACACGACAGGGGCCGGAGCGCGACGGGCGACGGCACCGCGCGACGGTTACTCAGTGGTAACGTGCGGGCATGACGACAGAGTCCCAGCCGGACATAGGCGCATTGATGACGGCATCCGTGCCGATGGCCCGCACCCTGAAGCTGGAGTACCTCGAGACCTCGCCCGAACGCGTCATCGTCTCGCTGCCCGACCAGAGCGAGTACCACAACCACGTGGGCGGCCCCCACGCGGGAGCGATGTTCACCCTCGCCGAGTCCGCGAGCGGCGCGGTGACCCTGGCCGCCTTCGCGGACCAGCTCTCCCGGGCGGTGCCGCTGCCCGTACACGTCGAGATGGACTTCAAGAAGCTCGCCAAGGGCGTCCTCACCGCCACCGCCGAGCTCGGCCGCCCGGTCGCCGACGTGGTCGCCGAGCTGGACCGCGGTGAGCGTCCCGAGTTCCCGGTGAAGGTAGCCCTCACCCGGGCCGACGGCGCCGTCACCAGCGAGATGACCATCGTGTGGACACTGCGGCCGAACGGCTGACCCGCCGCGGCCCCCGTCGCGAGCGTGCGCAGCTCGGCGCGATCCCGTCGGCGCACGCCCGCCGCACGTCGAGTAGGCTTCCGAACTCGAGCCCGAATGCCGTGGAAGGAAGCCGTAGTTGCACATCCAGGAGTGGCTGGAGCACATCCCGGCCGTCAGCGTGTACCTCCTGGTGGGGGTCGTCATCGGCCTGGAGAGCCTGGGTATCCCGCTCCCCGGCGAGATCGTCCTGGTCAGCTCCGCGCTGCTGGCCTCGCAGCAGGGGCACATCGACCCGGTCGTCCTGGGCGTGAGCGCGACCGCGGGCGCCATCGTCGGTGACTCGATCGGCTACGCCATCGGCCGCAAGGGCGGCAAGCCGCTGCTGGAGTGGCTGGGCCGCAAGTTCCCCAAGCACTTCGGGCCCGCCCACGTGGCCACGGCCGAGCGGTCCTTCCAGCGCTGGGGCATGTGGGCGGTCTTCTTCGGCCGGTTCATCGCGCTGCTGCGCATCTTCGCCGGGCCCCTGGCGGGTGTGCTGAAGATGCCGTACTGGAAGTTCCTGACGGCCAACGTGCTGGGCGGCGCGGTGTGGGCGGGCGGCACCACGGCCGTCATCTACTACGTCGGTATCGTCGCCGAGGCGTGGCTCAAGCGCTTCTCCTGGCTGGGGCTGGTGGTTGCCGTGCTCATCGGCGTCGCTTCCATGGTCATCGTCAAGCGCCGCTCGGCGAAGATGGCCGCCTCGACCGAGGAGGACCCGGCCGACGCCTCGCAGGGCGACGTTCCGGCCGCAGCGGGCGAGACCACGGAGGCGGGCGGGGCCGCGGAGGCGGACGGGGCCACGAGCGGCGTGGGCAGCGGGCCCGCCGCGGACGCGGCCGGGAAGGCGGCCCCCGCTCCGGCTCCGGCCGGGGACTGAGACCCGGGCGCGTGAGCGTCGGCAGGGTACGGCGGCAGCGAGTGGAACAGGACGCGGAGCGGAGAGCGGTGTGGCAGAGCGAGGGCTGACAGTGAACGTCGCAGGGCACACGCCCCGACGGGACGCCGACGCGTTCCAGGCGCCCACCTCCGTGGTCGCCGGTGAGGTCACCATGGCCGCCGGATCGAGCGTCTGGTACGGAGCCGTGCTGCGCGCCGACGCGGGGCCGATCGTGCTGGGCGAGGGCAGCAACGTGCAGGACAACTGCACCGTCCACGGCGACCCCGGTTTCCCCGTCACCATCGGTACGGGCGTCACCGTCGGGCACAACGCCGTGCTGCACGGCTGCACGATCGAGGACGACGTGCTCATCGGCATGGGCGCCACCGTCCTCAACGGCGCCCGGATCGAGGCCGGCTCCCTCGTCGCCGCCCAGACCCTGGTGCCGCAGGGCATGGTCGTCCCGGCCGGGTCCCTGGTGGCGGGCGTGCCGGGCAAGGTGCGCAGGGAGCTGACCGACGAGGAGCGCGAGGGCATCAGGTTCAACGCGGCCGCCTACGTCGAGCTCGCCAAGCAGCACCGCGAGGCCACCCTCGACGAGGGTCCCGCGAGCACCTGAGCCGCACCCGGGGTTACCCGTGAGGAACCTCACCGGCGGCGGCCGCCCGCGTGGGCGCTACCGTGACGGCGTGCCCTCGATCCAGAACACGTTCTCGTTCCTCACCTCCCGTGCGCTGCACGGGGCCTGGCGGCGCGTCCAGCAGGCCGGAGCCGTCACGGCCCGGCGACCCGGCCCCTACGCGTTCCGCCGGATCGGGACCGGCACCCGGCTCGCCTTCCCCCAGGGCACTCTCTTCGGCACGCCGTGGATCGAGCTGGGCGACCACTGCGTCGTCGGCCGGGACGTGACCCTGACCGCGGGGATGATGCCGGACCTCGACCTCGGGCCCGACACCGTGCTGCGACTCGGCAACGGCGTGGTCCTGGGCCGGGGCAGCCACATCATCGCGGACACCCGTGTGAGCGTGGGGGACGACGTGTTCTGCGGCCCGTACGTCTACATCACCTCCACGAACCACTCCTACGACGACCCGGCACGCCCCGTCGGCAAGCAGTGGCCGCGCACGGCTCCGGTGGAGATCGGCTCCGGCAGCTGGATCGGTGCCGGAGCCGTCATCCTGCCCGGCGCCACGCTGGGACGGAACGTCGTGGTGGCGGCGGGCGCCGTCGTACGGGGCGAGGTGCCCGATCACGCCGTGGTGGCCGGCGCCCCGGCGAAGGTGGTGCGCCGACTGGACCCGGAGGCCGGCTGGCAGCCGCCGCTGCGCACCCCGCCGCCTGTGCCCGTCCCCGAGGGCGTCACCCCCGAGCAGTTGGCGGCGCTGGCCGATCTGCCGGAGCAGCGGGGGACGGGAGCTGAGTCCGGGTGCTCCGGAGACGGGGGCTGAGGCGGAGGGGGCCGGGCGGTGGGGGCCCGCCCCGTCAGCCGGAGGCGAGCAGCACGGTGCCCAGCAGCGCCAGTCCGGCACCCGCGGTCTGTGCGGCGCGCAGTCTCTCCTGGAGCACGCCCCGTGCCGCCAGCGCGGTGACCACCGGATAGAGCGAGGCCAGCACGGCGGCGACGGTGACGGGCCCGTGCCGCGCGGCGACCGCGTAAGTGCCGTTGGCGGCGACGTCCGCGAGCCCGACGAAGGCCAGCGCGGGCAGTGATGTCCACACCGCCCGTATGCCGTTCTCCGGCAGCGCGGGCGTGCCCTTCCGCACCGAGGCGTAGAGGACTCCGCCGCCCACGGCCACGTTCACGAACCGCTGGACGAACAGCGTCAGGAAGAGCCCGGTGACGGTCGGCGAGGCCTCGGCGACCAGGCTCATCGTCGCGCCGAAGCCGAAGGCAGCGACCAGGGCCAGCAGGATCGTCCGCTGCTGCACGGGTGCTCCGCCGCCGCCCACACCGCCCGCCAGCACCACGCCGGCGACGGCTATGAGGGTCCCGATCGCCTGCACCGGGCCTGGACGCTCGCCGTGCAGCACCATGCCGACCGCCACCGGGACCGCCACGCTGCCCAGGGTGGCCACGGGGGAGACCACGCCCATCGGGCCGATGGCCAGGGCGCGGTAGAAGCACAGCATGGCGGTGGGTCCGATGGCTCCCGCCGCCACCGCGCACCACAGCAGCCGGGCGTCCAGCTCGCTCCAGGCGCCCGTGGCCAGCACGACGACCGCGAGCACCGCGCAGGCGGCACCCTGCGAGACGACGACCACCGTCAGCTCACGCAGCCGTTTGCTGAGCAGGCCCCCGCCGAAGTCGGCCAGCCCCAACAGCAGGCTGGTGGCCAGGGCGAAGACAGCGGTCATGGCGGAATCCCTCGCAGTACACTGTGGTGAACACTCAAGTCCAGCACACCGTAGTTCAACACAGTGCACTCTGTCATTGATTATTTTGGATGGTGCGGAACACCGTGACGGACCTCGACCAGCTCACGCAAGCCCTCGCCCGCAACCTGAAGAGCCTGCGGACCGAGCGCGGTTTCACCCTCGACGCCCTCGCCGCACGCGCCGGCGTCAGCCGCGGCATGCTCATCCAGATCGAACAGGCGCGCACCAACCCGAGCGTCGGCACCGTCGTCAAGATCGGCGACGCCCTCGGCGTGAGCATCACCTCGCTGCTGGACTCCGACCAGGAACCGCAGGTCCGGCTCGTACCGCCCGAGCAGGCCATCCGCCTGTGGACCACCGACACCGGCAGCCACAGCACCCTGCTGGCGGGCACCGAGGCACCGGGACCGCTGGAGCTGTGGCACTGGAGACTGATGCCCGGCGACGCCAGCACCTCCGACCCGCATCCGCACGGCACCACCGAACTCGTCCACGTCACCGCCGGGACCCTCACCCTCGACGTGGACGGCACCGGGCACGCGCTGCCCACCGGGACCTCCGCCTGCTTCGAGTCCCACGTCCCGCACGGCTACCGCAACGACGGCACCGAACCCGTGGAGATGACGATGGCCGTCTCCGTGCCCGAACCGCGCTGACACCCCGCCCGCTCTCGCTAGGGTGCCTGCCATGCGAGCCCCCATCGGAGACTTCGACAACGCAGTGCCCGCCCCCGACGCACTGGACCGGCTCACCGCGCCCGTGGCCGCGGCCGTCCGCGGCTGGTCGGGCCCGGTACCCGCCGGCCAACTGCTGTACGTGGACACCGATCCGGCCAAGGCCGACACCGCCGTGTTCGTCGAGACGTACGGGAAAGACCTCTTGGCGGCCTCGGCCAACTGCGTCGTCGTGGCGGCCAAACGCGGTGGCGAACGGGCCCTGGCCGCCTGCCTCGTCGGCTCCTCGGCCCGCGTGGACGTCAACGGCGCGGCCCGGCGCGGCCTCGGCGCCCGCAAGGTGTCCTTCGCGCCGCACGAGACCGCCGTCGGCGAGACGGGCATGGAGTACGGCGGCATCACCCCCCTCGGGCTGCCCGCCGACTGGCCGCTCCTGGTGGACGCCGAGGTCGCCGCGTTGCCCTGGGTGCTGATCGGCAGCGGCAGCCGCAGGGGCAAGCTGATCGTGCCGGGCAAGGCACTGGCCGCCCTCACCGGCGCCGAGGTCGTCGAGGGGCTGGGGCAGCGCGGCTGAGACCCTGCGGCCCGCGCGTGTACCCGCGGGTTGCGGCCCGCACGCCGCGCCCGGCGCTTCGGTCGCCTGCGCCCGGGTCAGGTGTCGGTCGCGTGGCGCGTGCTCACGTCCAGCGAGAGCGGAACCGAGTGCTCGGCGAAGCCCAGGGACCGGTACAGCCGTTCGGCTTCCGGCGACGCGTGCAGGTCCACACGGGTCACCCCGCGGCGGGCGAACTCCGCCAGCATCGCCTCCGTCGCCGCCCGCGCACAGCCGCGCCCCCGGTAACGCGCGTCCGTGCACACGTTGAAGACGAAGCCGAACAGCCCCAGCGGGCTCACCGGGGCGGGCAGCCGCTCCTCGACCCGGCCCACCGCGCACGCCGCCAGGTGGGCCGGTTCACCGGGGGCGTCGCCGTCCACCACGAACGCCAGCAGCGGGGAGGGCTCCTGGGCGAGCTGCCGCCGTGCCACCCGTACGGCCTCCTCCTCCCAGGGGCCCGGCTCGTCCTTGCCGTGCATCTCGGCGAACATCAGGCGGCGCAGCCGCACGATCTCCCTCGCGTCGTCCGGTACCGCCCTGCGTGTGGTGATCATGCCGGGATTCCAGCACACGCCCGGTCAGCCGAGCCGGGGAATCTCGATCGCCGGACAGCGGTCCATCACCATCAGCGGCCCCGCCGCCCGGGTGCGCTCGTAGGCCGCCTCGTCCACCACACCCAGCTGGAACCAGACCGCCCGGGCGCCGACCGCCACCGCCTCGTCGGCCACCTGCCCGGCCTGTCCGGAGTTGACGAAGACGTCGACCACGTCCACGGGGAAGGGGATCTCGCTCAGACTGGCGTAACCCCGCTCCCCGTGCACCGTCTCCGCCTTCGGATGGACGGGCACGATCCGCTTGCCGTAGCGCTGTAGCACCTCGGCCACCCCGTGGGCGGGCCGTGCGGTGTTGCCCGACAGCCCCACGACCGCCCAGGTGTCGCCCAGCTCCGCCAGGATGCTCCGTACCGTCGCGGAATCGCCGTACATGTTCTCGTCTCCTTCATCGGGTTCGCCGGGTTCTGTGCGCTCATGGTGTCGATCGGGCTCGTCGGGTGCCGCCTCGGGTGCGCTGCCGTGGCAACGGCGGCAGCCCCGCGCGGATTCCCGTCCGGCGGGCCATAGGCTGCCCGTATGCAGCAGGAGCAGCCCGCCGGGCCCGAGGAGTACGTGACCGTCGCCGCCGAGGGCGTGCACGAGACCGAGGTCAACCGCTCCCGCTTCCTGTGCGCCCTCGCGCCCGCCGCCACCGAGAGCGAGGCGCAGGAGTTCATCGCCCGCGTCCGCAAGGAGCACCCCGGAGCCAACCACAACTGCTCCGCCTACGTCATCGGCGCCGACGCGGGCATCCAGAAGGCGAACGACGACGGCGAGCCCGGCGGCACCGCGGGCGTGCCCATGCTCCAGATGCTGCTGCGCCGGGAGGTCCGCTACGCGGCCGCCGTCGTCACCCGCTATTTCGGCGGCGTCAAGCTCGGCGCCGGCGGTCTGATCCGCGCCTACGGTGGCGCCGTCGGCGAGGCACTGGACGCCGTGGGTACCGTCACCCGGCGCCGCTTCCGGCTGGTGACCGTCACCGTGGGACACGAGCGGGCGGGCCGGCTCGAGAACGACCTGCGCGCCACCGGGCGCCAGGTGCGCGACGTGCGGTACGGCGCCGAGGTCACCATCGAACTCGGACTGCCCGAGCGCGAGGTCGACGCCTTCCGCGGCTGGCTCGCCGACGCCACCGCGGGGAGCGCCGGGATCCGACTGGGCGGCGAGGCGTTCGGCACGGTATGAGCCGCACGGCCCACGGCCCACGGCCCACGGCGCACGCGCCGCGGCAGACAGCCTGCGGCGCGTGATCGAGGGCGCATGACCCACGGCGCGTTGGGCTGGTGGCCCATGCCCGCGGACGCGCTGCACGCGGCCCGTCCGCGGGGTGGCGGCGCGCGTTGTCAGTGGCGGGTTCTAGGGTCGTTGACCATGCGTCTGCTGCACACCTCGGACTGGCACCTGGGCCGGAGCTTCCACCGCGCGAGCCTTCTCGACGCCCAGCGCGCCTTTCTCGACCATCTGGTCGCCACCGCCCAGGAGCGCGCGGTGGACGCCGTCCTCGTCGCCGGCGACATCTACGACCGCGCCGTGCCCTCACTGGCCGCCGTCGAGATGTTCGACCACGCCCTGCACCGCCTCGCCGAAGGCGGCATCACCACCGTGATGATCTCCGGCAACCACGACTCGGCCCGGCGCCTGGGAGTCGGCTCGAAGCTGATGGGCCGCGCCGGTGTGCACCTGCGCACGGACCCCGAGGAGTGCGGCACCCCGGTCCTGCTGCCGGACGGTGAGGGGCACGGCGAGGTCGCCGTCTACGGCGTGCCCTACCTCGAACCCTCCCTGGTGCGGCACGCGCTCGGCGCCGGGACGGGCAGCCACACCGCCGTGCTCGGCGCCGCCATGGACCGGGTGCGGGCCGACCTGGCCACCAGGCCCCCGGGGACCCGTTCGGTGGTCCTGGCGCACGCCTTCGTGACCGGTGGCGAAGTCAGCGACAGCGAGCGGGACATCACCGTCGGCGGCGTCGCCTCCGCGCCCGCCTCCGTCTTCGACGGGGTCGATTACGTGGCGCTCGGACACCTGCACAACTGCCAGACCCTCACCGAACGGGTGCGCTACTGCGGCACGCCCATCGCCTACTCCTTCTCCGAGGCCGGACACCCCAAATCCATGTGGCTCATCGACCTGGGGCCGGGCGGCGAGGTGACGGCCGAGCGGCTGCACTGCCCCGTGCCGCGCCCCCTCGCCCGGCTGCGCGGCAGCCTGGAGGAGCTGCTGGAGGACCCGGCACACGAACGGCACACCGACTCCTGGGTGGAGGCCACGCTCACCGACGCCGCCCGCCCGCACGAACCGATGGCACGCCTGGCCGAGCGCTTCCCGCACACCGTCAGCCTGGTCTTCGCTCCCGAGCGGGAAGAGACCGACGACACACGCTCCTACGCCGTACGCCTCAAGGGCCGCACCGACCGGCAGATCGCCGAGGACTTCGTCGGCCACGTACGCCCCGGCCGTGCCGCGGCGCCCGAGGAGCGCGCGATGCTGGGCCAGGCGCTGGAGGCCGTCCGCGTGGCGGAGAGCGAACAGGACGCGCCGGCGGCCCCCTCCCGAACGGCCCCCGCGGCGCGGTCCGCCGCCTCCGGCCACCGCACCGGCGCCGAGGAGGCCCGATGAGGCTGCACCGGCTCACTCTCACGGCGTTCGGCCCGTTCGGCGGCACCCACACCGTCGACTTCAACGCCCTCTCCGCCGCCGGGCTCTTCCTGCTGCACGGGGCCACCGGCGCGGGCAAGACCTCCGTGCTGGACGCCGTCTGCTTCGCCCTCTACGGCAGCGTTCCCGGCGCCCGGCAGCAGCCGGGCGGCACCCTGCGCAGTGACCACGCTCCCCGCCACACCCTCACCGAGGTCGTACTCGAACTGACCGTCGCAGGGCGCCGACTGGAGATCACCCGCGCGCCGGAACAGCTGCGGCCCAAGGCCCGGGGTAGCGGGCTCACGCGCGAGCGTGCCCGCTCCGAGCTGCGCGCCTGGGACACGGGCACGGAACGGTGGCGGGGTCTCAGCCGCTCCCACCAGGAGATCGGTGAGGAGATCGGGCAGGCCCTCGGCATGAGCAAGGACCAGTTCTGCCAGGTCGTCCTGTTGCCGCAGGGCGACTTCGCGCGGTTCCTGCGCGCGGGCGCCGAGGACCGGGCCAAGCTGCTGGGACGCCTCTTCGACACCGGCCGCTTCGCCGCCGTCGAGGAGCAGCTGGCCCAACGACGCAAGGCCGCACAGCACGACGTCGTCACGGCCGACGAGGAACTGCTCGCCCTCGCCCACCGCATGCGGCAGGCCGTCGGCGACCCGGTGGAGCTGAGCGAGGGGCCCGGCGCCACGGCAGCCCCCACCGACCCCGCCTCCGTGCGCGGCAGCGCGGCGCTGCCCGGCCAGCGAGCCGGTACGTCGGCCCTCACGTCCCGGTCCCCAGACGTCGGCCGCACCCACGCGGACGCCAAAGCCGCACGCGGTGCGAAGTCCACCGGGCGGGGCGCGAAGACCGCCGGACGCGGGGCGCGGACGACCGGCAGCGGAGCCGAGCACGCGGAGCGCACGGCGCTCGCGCCCGGCGACGCGGGGCTCGCCGACGCGGTCCTGGCCTGGGCGGCGCAGGCCCGCTGCCACGCCAGGGAACGCCTCACCTCGGCGGCCCTCGCCGCCGAGACGGCCCGCGAACGGCACAGCACCGCCCTACAGCGGTGGGAAGAGACCCGCGAGCTCGCCCGCGCCCAGGACCGGTTCGCCCGTGCCCGGCAGCGCGCCGACGAGCTGGCCGCGGCGGGCGCCGAGCACGACGCGCTGTGGCAGCGGCTGGAGAGCGCCCACGCGGCCGAGGCGGTCGCGCCCGCCCTCCGCCTCCACGACACCGCGCGTGACGAACACGCCCGCGCCGAGGCGGCCGAACAGGACGCGCGGTCCTTGCTCCCCGAGACCCTGGCCGACGCGCCCTGCGAGCGGCTGACCGCGCTGGAGCGGGAGACCGGCCAGGAACTCGGCGCGCTCGGTGCCGCCCGCGAGGAGGAACCGCGGGTCGCCGGTATCGAAGCCGAGGTGCGCAGGCTCGACGCGGAGTCCCACGCCGACGAGGAGCTGCTCGGCGAGGCGGAGGAGTGGCTGGCGGGCTGGGAGGAACGCCGGCACGCCCTCCAACGCCGTGTGGACGACGCCCAGGAGGCGGCCACCCGGGCCGAACGCCTCGCGGGTCGGCTCCACCCCGCGCGCGCCCGCCTGAAAGCGGCCCGCCGCCGCGACGCGTTCGCCGCGGAGATCGAGACGGCCGTGGAGGCTCTCCAACGCGCCCGCGAACAGGCCGCCGAAGCCAAGGAGCGCTGGCTGGCACTCCGCGAACGCCGGCTGCGCGGTATCGCGGCGGAGCTCGCCGCGAACCTGGCGGCAGGCGAGCCCTGTGCGGTGTGCGGTTCCTCCGAGCACCCAGCCCCCGCCCGCGAGGCGGCGGACCACGTGGACCGCGCCTCCGAGGAAGAGGCGCTCGCCGCCTCCCAGCGTGCGGGGGAGGCGCGCGAATCGGCCCGCCAGCGGCTCGCGGCCCTCCGTGACAGCCACGTCACCGCGGCGACCGAGGCCGCCGCGGCACCTGCCCCGCCGGCTCACTCCGGGGCGCACGGTGGCGGAGCGCCGGTGAGAGAGGAGGCCGCGTCGGGGAGCGCAGGTCCGGCACGTGCCGACTCGTGGAGCACCGGTCCGGGGGGCGACGGTTCGGCGGATGTCGGTTCGGGGGTCACCGGTCTGGGGGGTGACGGTTCGGCGGGAGCAGGCTTCGGGAGCGCCGGCAGGGGGATGACCGGCGGAGCGAGCGCCGGTCGTGAGGATGCCGGCGCGGCGAGCGCGGACCCCGGAAGCCCAGGCCCGGGCGTCACGGTCGCGAGCACCGACGTTCCCGGCACCGATGCCCCCGGTACCGGCGCCCCCGGTACCGACGCTGCGGGCCTCGACACCCCCAGCGTCGAGGCACTGGCGGCCGTGGTCGCCGAGTTGGAGACCGCACACGCTCGTGCGCACACGCAGGCAGGCACCGCGCACCAGGCGCGTGAGGCGTTGGCCGCTGCGGAGCGGGAGTTCGAGGAGCGCAGCGTCGCACGTCAGGAGGGTGAGCGCCGCGCCGCGGGGCGCGTCTCCACCCGGGACGCGCTCCAGCGCGAACGCGCCTCCCTCATCGAGCGGCTGGACCGGGCACGGGGTGAGGCTCCCAGCGTGGCGGCGCGCTACGCGCAGTGGGAGCGTCGGGCCGCGCTGCTGTCCGGGGCCGTTCAGGCGGCTCAGACCGCGGAGGCCGCCGCCACGCACCTGGCCGAGGCCCGCGCACACCTGGCCGAGGCCGCCCGTCAGGCCGGCTTCGCCACCGCGGGCGACGCGGCGCGGGCCGTACTGCCCGCCTCCGAGCAGCGCGGGCTGCGGGAGCGGCTGGAGCGCAGGCGGGTCGAGGAGGCAGCCGTGCGCGAGGAACTGGCCGATCCGGTGCTCGCCGGGGCGGCGGCCAAGCCCCCGGCCGAACCCGAGAGGGCCCGCGCGGCGGCCGAGGAGGCGGAAGGAGTGCTGCGCGCCGCCGAGGCCGCACACCACGCGGCGTCCGGCCGCGTCGAGGCGCTGGACGAGTTGGGCGGACGCGCGGTGGCGACCGCCCGGCGGGTCGCGCCGCTGCGCGCGGCCTACGACCGGGTCGCCCGGCTCGCGGGGCTGACGGCGGGCACCTCGGCCGAGAACGAGCGGCGCATGCGGCTGGAGTCGTACGTGCTGGCCGCCCGTCTCGAACAGGTCGCCGAGGCGGCCTCGGCCCGCCTCGACCGGATGTCGGACGGCCGCTACACGCTGGTGCACTCGGGGGAGCGGACCGGCGGGCGCGGCAGATCCGGGCTGGGACTGCACGTGGTCGACGCCTGGACGGGCGCCGAACGCGACACCGCGACCCTCTCCGGCGGGGAGACGTTCTTCGCGTCGCTCGCGCTCGCCCTCGGCCTCGCCGACGTGGTCACCGACGAGGCGGGCGGCTCCCGGCTGGAGACGCTCTTCATCGACGAGGGTTTCGGCAGCCTCGACGAGCAGACGCTGGACGAGGTGCTGGACGTGTTGGACTCGCTGCGCGAACGCGACCGCTGTGTTGGCATCGTCAGCCACGTCGCCGACCTGCGGCAGCGCATCCCCGCCCAGCTGGAGGTCGTCAAGTCGCGGGCGGGTTCCGCCGTGCGCCACCACACGGCACCAGCTCCGGGCTGACGCCCCTTCCCGCCGCTGGGGCCGGGAAGGGGCGCGCAGGCCTATGCGTGCGGCCCGACCGGGCCGGGGCCCGCTCTGCGCCCCGGGCTCAGAGCGCGGACAGCTCCGCGACCAGGTCGTCGAGGCCCAGGGAGCCCAGCGAGAGAGCGGCCATGTGCCACGACTTGGCGTCGAAGGCGTCGCCGTGCGCCCGCTGCGCCGCGGCCCTGCCCTGGAGCCAGGCGCGTTCGCCCAGCTTGTAGCCGATGGCCTGTCCTGGCATGCCCAGGTAGCGGACCAGTTCGCTCTCCACGAATTCGGCGGGGCGGCCGCTGTGCATGCCGAAGAACTCCTGCGCGAGCGCGGGGGTCCACCGCTCGCCGGGGTGGAAGGGCGAGTCGGCCGGGATCTCCAGCTCCAGGTGCATGCCGATGTCGACGATCACTCGTGTCGCCCGCATCATCTGGGCGTCGAGGTACCCCAGCCGCTGCTCGGCGTTGGTCAGGAAGCCGAGCTCGTCCATCAGCCGCTCCGCGTACAGGGCCCAGCCCTCGGCGTTGGCGCTGACCATGCCGACGGTCGTCTGGTAGCGGGAGAGCTGGTCGGCGACGTACGTCCACTGCGCCAGCTGCAGATGGTGTCCCGGTACGCCTTCGTGGTACCAGGTGGTGACCAGGTCGTACACCGGGAACCTGGTCTCGCCCATGGTGGGCAGCCAGGTGCGGCCCGGGCGGGAGAAGTCCAGCGAGGGCTGGGTGTAGTAGGGCGCGGCGGCGCTCCCGGGCGGGGCGATGCGCGACTCGACCCTCCGTACCTTCTCGGACAGTTCGAAGTGGGTGCCGTCCAGCTCCGAGATGGCCTGGTCCATCAGCCCCTGCAGCCACTCGCGGACCTCGTCGACGCCGTCGACGGCCTCGCCGTGGGTGTCCAGATGGCGCAGCGCCTCCCAGGGGGTCTCCGCGCCGGGAAGGATCTTCTCCGCCTCGGTGCGCATCTCGGCCAGCAGCCGGTGGAACTCCTGCCAGCCGTACCGGTAGGCCTCCTCCAGGTCGAGGTCGGCGCCGTTCCAGTAGCGGGACCAGAGCGCGTAGCGCTCGCGGCCGACGGTCTCCTCGGCGCCCGCGACGCCCGGCTGGTAGACGTCGCGCAGCCAGTCCCGCAGCTCGCGGATGGCGCGGGTCGCCTCGGCCGCCGCACCGTCCAGTTCGGCCCGCAGGGCGTCGGGCCCCTCGCCCGCGAACTGTGCGAACCAGCCGCGCTTGTCGCCCCCTTCCGCCTCGCCGAGCCACTCCGTCAACTGGCCCAGCACGGTGGAGACCTGGCGCGGCCCGGCCAACAGGTCCCGGGAGAGCCCTTCCGCCAGGGAGGCGCGGTAGCCGTCGAGCGCGACGGGCATGGCCCGCATCCGCGCGGCGACCTGCTGCCAGTCCGCCTCCGTCTCGGACGGCATCACGGTGAAGATGCCGCGCACCGAGTGCACGGGCGAGCTGAGGTTGCTGACCGCGCGCAGGCTCTCGCCTGCCTCGTGGACGGCCAGCTCGGCCGTCAGGCGTTCGCGCAGCAGCCGTGCGCAGCGCCGCTCCTCGTCGCTGTCCCCGCCGGGGCGGGCCTCGGCCGCGGCCAGCTCGTCCAGTGTGGCGCGGCAGAGGGTGGCCATGGCCTCCTGGCCCGCGGGGGAGAAGTCGGGCAGTTTTCCGTGGCTCTCCGGCACCCCGAGGTAGGTACCGGAGATCGGGTCGAGGTCGACGAGCGCGTCGACGTAGGTGTCGGCCACCTGGCGCGGCAGGGGGGCGGCGGACGCTGAGGCGTTTGCATCGGACATGGGGCCCATCCTCGTACGGGCGGGCCCACCGCGTCAGCTCCCCGGGTACGCGGGCCGCGAACGCGCGGGATGGAGGCCGGGCGGGCGCCCGGCGACGCTCAGCGCGGCGCGACGGCGGTGGGCTCCAGTGCGGCGGTCACCACCACGGTTCCCTCCTCGACCTGGTAGTCGAGTGGCAGTCCCAGACCGCGCATCGTGGCGACCATGCCGGTGTGGGAGGCCTGGGTGACGGCGTAGACGCTGTGGCAGCCTCCCTCGCGCGCCAGGTGCGTGAGCCTGCGCAGGAGGGCGGAGCCGATGCCGCGGCGCTGCCAGGCGTCCTCGACCAGCAGTGCGGCCTCCGTCTCGTCGCCGTCCCACAGCAGATGGCCGAGCGCGACCAGCTCGCCCGCGGCCGACTCCACGGCCAGTGTGCGGCCGAACCGGGGCGAGAGCAGGTGGCGCAGGTAGCTGTCGGCGTCGCGCACGGGTCCGTGGTATCGGCGGCCGAGGGTGTGGTGCGAGCAGCGCGCGTGCATCGCCAGTGCCGCTTCCAGGTCGCCCTCGTCGGCGCGGCGGACGGTGACGGACAGGCCTTCGGGAAGGGCGAGCGCGTCGGTGTGCCGTGGGGTCCGTCGGCCCAGAGAGGCGTCGAACTCCACCAGCGCGTGCGCCCGGGCGTACTCGGTGGGGGTGAAGGGCACGTGGGGGCGTTCCACGACGATCTCTCCTCCGGCGGGGTCGGGCAGGCGTAGTGACGTGCCCTCAAGTGTGCCCTGAGCCGGGGTGTCTCCGGGGACCGAACGGATACGGCAGCGGCCCAGCAACCCGCGCAGTGACAGCGGGAGTTCGGCGCTGTCGAGCGCGGTGCGGGTCGCCAGCCCGAGGACGCGCGCGGGGGTGTCCACCAGGTCGTGCGCGTCGGCCCGCTCGGTGTGCACGCCGGTGCCGCCCGCCTCGGTCAGCGCTGCCGCCAGATCCCGGGCCTGCAGGCAGGCGGGGGCCCGCAGCAGGAACTCGTCCACCGTGCGGTCGCCCAACGGGTGGGTCTGGAGCGCGAGAACGTCCACGCTTCCCGCCGCCAGCGCCGCGCACAGCCGCGCCAGGGATCCCGGTTCCTCGCGCACGGTGGCCCGCACCCGCCACAGCGTCCTACTCCCGGCCGGCGCGGAGTGCTGCCCCGGCGCGGCGGCCGCGTCCGCGGTCTCCTCGTCGCACACCCCGGATGCCGCCGGGGCGCACCACGCCCGCCACCCCGCTCGGGCGGCCCGCAGCGCGCGGTGCCAGGGGGCCGCTCGGGCGGCCCGCAGCGGGCGGTGCCAGGGGCGCGGAGGGGCGGCCTTGTGCCCGGTCTTCTTCGCGTCCCCGGTCTTCTTCGCGGCGGAGTCAGCCATGCGTTCACCCTTGCGGACGGGTGTTGCCTGGCCACGAACGGTGCGTGACGAGTGCGTAACAGGACCCTCGGCCGGTAAACGTCCTTTTCCCGTCATGTGCGCGTACCGGTGGTGGCCG
The DNA here is from genome assembly GCF_003323715.1 of Streptomyces diacarni. Classification (GTDB taxonomy): domain Bacteria; phylum Actinomycetota; class Actinomycetes; order Streptomycetales; family Streptomycetaceae; genus Streptomyces; species Streptomyces diacarni. The sequence goes on along the minus strand of NZ_QOIN01000025.1, from coordinate 59,966 downwards.
CCCGCCGGGCCAGCCGCCGCAGGGCCCATCCGCAGTGGTGGGCGTAGAGCCGCTGGAGCACCGGCACCAGCGGTCCGCCCACGCGCGTCCACCAGGTCGCCGGTCTGCTGTAGGCCCGTACGGTCAGCCAGACGCGTCCGTCCGCCGCGTGCTCGACCCAGAACGCCTCCTCGCCGCACTCGGGGTGCCCGGGAAGGGTGCCGTACGCCCACCCGGCGCGGCGCTCCTCATCGAGCGCCCACACCACCCGGCAGGGCCCGTGCACCCGCAGCCGTCCCACGCCCAGCCCGACCGTGACCTCTACCCCGGGCGCCGCCCGCTCGGCGTCCGCCCGCACCCGCACCCCCATCGCACGGTGCATCCGCCACTCCAGCAGGGCACGCGAGGCCGCTGCGAAGGCGGGCTCGCCTGCGCCCAGCAGGGTGCGCACGCGCAGGCCGTTGAAGCCGGGTGGAGTCACCCCCCGCGCGGTGAGGCCGACGGGGGAGTAGGTGAAGGGAACGCCCATGTGCCCAGTCTCCCGCACCCGGGCACCCCCCGGGGGTCCTGGCGCCTACTGCCCCACCCTTCCGGGCTGGAGCACCTTGGTGAACGGGCAGATGGTCCCCTCCACCTCCGTCGTATCCACGTGCGTGAAGTACGCGGAGGAGAAACCGGAGAGGAGGGGCACGTCCGGGTCGTATCCCAGCGTCCGGTTCGACGCCTTGGGGCACGCGTTGGCGCCCTTCGACTTCCCCGGGACAGTGAACATCAGCGGCTCCCCGATGGTCCGGGAACTGGCGGAGCGGGGATGGAACGGGTCGGCGACCACGACATGCCGGAGGCGGAGGCCAGGAAGCTGATCAGCTCCCACGAATCACAGTGGCGGGAGGCCACGGAGAAGGACCAGGCCGAAGCGGACTGGGCGCACTGGCCATCGGCCGGCGGGGCCCGTCTCTCCTCGGAGGGGCGGGCTCTTCGTCGTGTCGGGTGTCAGAAGTCGTACGGGTCCTCTTCCAGCCCTGAACGGATGTGGCCCACGGCGTCCCGTAGGTCCGTTGGCGCACCGCTGATGTCGCGGGACACCACCCGCTCCAGGTGGTCCAGCATGACGCGAGAGGCCACCTCGGGAACGGCTGGAATCAGTGTGTGGGCCGCCTCCTCGGCGTCGGACCACGCGCGCATGGACACGAACGAATCGAGTAGCCACACGTAGGACGACAGTCCGTACCCCACGTGTGTGCCCGTGGACTCATCTGACGCACGCTGAAGAATCGGGATCGACTCCCGCCAGTGATCCGTGATGTTGAGGATCCGCCCCTGTTGGCGGTCCACCTCCCGTTCTGACACCCACCAGGACCACGCCGGGGAGTCACCGGGTGGTGCCTCTTGGAGGAGGGAGCGGGCCCGCGCGAAAGACTGGGCGGCCCGTTGAGTGTCCCCGGCACGCCCAAGTCCTTGGCCCTCCCGGCATCGGAACATGGCCTCCACGCGGGGGTCCAAGCCTCCACGTTCCAGTACGGACCGGGTGATGGACAGTTCCTCCCGGGGGCGGCCGGTCCAGCCGGCGAGTAGCGCCAGGTTCTGGAGGGTGAGGAGTTCGATTCCCCGGTCTCCCGACATCTGGGCAAGGAACAGGGCCTCCTGGCTGAAGCGCTTCGACTCGCGGGGCCGTCCCTCGTTGAACAGGGCCCACCCGGAAATCTCCGCCAACTCTGCGGCTGCCGACTGGACCTCTCGTTCGTGAGCTTCGCTGACACCCTGCCCCAGGCGTCGGTAAACCGTCTTGAACGCACGCGCGGCTGACTCAGCGATGGGGAGCCCGTGGAGTTCGTTGTCCAGGGCGACCAGCCTTCGGTTCAACTCCCGGATTGTCGGGGCCAGTTGCTCCCCCGTGGCCTGGTGGAGAGCTGGGAGCGGTTCAAGCGATGCGTGCTCCGGGCGTGCGGGAGTCCTCATGGATTCGATGGAAACACCCAGAGCCGAAGCGATGGCAGGCAGCCATTCACGCGGCGTCCGGCGGCCGGTTTCGTACCGGTAGATGTCGTGTTTCGGCAGGGCGTCCCGCGGTAGGCCCGCCGCCCTACACGCTTCCCGGGCCAGTTGCGGCTGGGTCCAGCCCAGCGACTCCCGACGGGCCCGGATGTTGTCACCAACTGTGCTCCCCACGCTCCCATTGTGGCCTACTCGGGGCCTACCGGAGGCATACCGAAGGGCTATCGCCATGAGGTGCGGACCGTTACATGGTGACTACGTGACGTAAGACCCCCGCACCGGGGCGAACCGGCCGGGGGCGTGGACCACCTGAAGGAGCCAGGCAGTCATGAAGGAGAGTACGCGACCCGCCACCGCTCATGGAGCGGACGGGGCAGACATCCCGCCAGGGTCGTTGGGGTGCCCGCCGCGCCAGTGCGCCCGGTGCTTGGAGCAACGAAAGAGCCTCCGACCGAAGCTCTGGGGGAAGAACCGGCGGAGCACGGACGGGTGGACGTCGTGAGCGCTGGCATGCCTGAGTGCGACACGTGCCGACAACTCCAGGTCATGAAGGACTCCGCGAAGGAGGAGTTCGACATGTCGAAGTACACGGACGCCGTGGTCCTCCTGAAGCGGCACTTGGACGAGAGCCACCAGGCCCTGGCGAAGGCGGGTCGGTGACGGTGCAGAAACCACGGAGGCCGCGCGGGAACGTCGGAGGTAACAGCATCTCCGCCAAGGGCGACGCCGCCACCCGGACCCAGGCGCAGGAACGGGCTGACCTACTGAACCGGATGTACCGGCGTACCCGGCCCCAGGTCGACGTGGGACAAGAGGCTCCGCCCGCGTCGTGACGAACGGCGCCGGCGGACGGCCCCCACTGGGTGATCCATCCCCTGTGAACGGCCCAGTGGGGGCACTGTCCGCCTCATTCGTGAGGCGGCTGTCAGGAACACCGGAACGACAGCCAACGAGAAAGGGAACGATGACGCTTACCCTCGAAAGTTCCGTGACCACCCGCACGCGAGACCCGAAGGTGTTGCTCAGTGCCGTGGAGCCTCACCTAAAGCACCTGACCGTCAACGTCCTGGACAGTGGGATGTCCATCTGGGACCGGGAGGTGGCGCTTCTCCTCCGGGACAACGCCATGGTTCGCGACATGGCCGAACGGATCATGGGCCAGGCCGTGGCATACACCGTCGCGACCATGGAGCACAAGGACGTTCACCTGGGCGTGGGCAAGCTGGTGGACATCGGTGTTCACCAGCTCATCCTGGACACCCCGGTCTACTTCGCCCTGTGCGACCTGTACAACGGCGGGGCGTACCGGCATCACGCGCCGTTCATCGAGCGCAGGGGAGACGGTCTGTGTATCCGCACGGCCGACTTCCTCCGGTCCGACGGCTGGCACGTGGATGAGGAGCTGTGGGCCATCGACGGCGCGAACTGCTCCCCCTGCGACAACAAGTCACCCGACAGTCACTGAACCGCTACGGTTCCCTTCACTGAACCGCTACGGTGCCCCTGCCCTCTCCGTGAGGGTGGGGCACCATGCCGTACCACCATCGACAGAGGACGCCATGCCCGTACCCCATGACCTTGTCGCAGAGACCGAACTCTGGGACACCTACGCGGAGTCTGCGTTCAAGGACGACGCCGAACCCACGTTCAACTGGACACAGTATGTAGGGCACGGCCCCGGGCCGGAGCTACTGGGCGACCCTTCGACCGTGTTGGAAATCGGGTGCGGCACCGGCCGGGCGCTGGCGTATCTCGACAGTCGAGGAGTGAAGGCCCACGGCGTTGACCTGTCCCCAGTCATGGTCAAGAAGACCCGGGAGCGGTGGAGGGAGACCGGAGCGAGGTTCGCTCACGGGGATGTTCTGGAGTACCTGGCAGAGCACACAGACACCTATGACGCCGTGTACTCGATGTTCGGTGCGGCGTGGTTCGCTGACCCCGGGCGCCTCTTCCCGCTCGTACGGGCCCGGCTCAACCCCGGTGGCGTGTTCGTGTTCTCTCAGCCTCCCGCCATCCCGGGGGCCTACGGACCACAGGGCATGTACAAAGGCGGCTTCGGGGGAAAGGCCATGTTCACCTACCGCTACAGCTTCCGGCCCGCAGTGTGGGAGCGAATGCTGGCCTGGGCCGGATTCGCCAGCGCGTCAGCCAGCGTGTTTGAGGCACCGTACGAAGGGCACATTGGGACGCTCATCGTTCGGGCATCGGTGGCGTAACCGAAAGTACACCCCGTGGCCGCCTGTTTCCCCCAGAGTGACCTGTCACTGACATGGCGTACTATCCGATGTCTCCCCACATGGCTACTTACGTACGGAGAGACCGTGAAACGTATTGGGATAGCCGTGATTGCGACGTCCGCGTTGCTCACCTTGGCGGCGTGTGGGGAAAGCGGCGGAGACGACGCCAAGGAGCCCACAAAAAGCCCGAAGACGGCCTCGCCGGCGTCGCCTGCCCAGGTGGTGTCCACCCCGGACGCCGCTCATCAGAAGGAGCTGTTGAACGGCCTCCGGGCGGTGGACGCGGGTCTGGCGGAGGACCGGGACCGGGCCGTACGTCGGGCGAGGAGCGTGTGTCTGGACCTGAAGCAGAAGAAGGACGCCGCCACCGTCCAGGGCAAAGCCAAGGCACGGTTCAGGGGCGGGCCCGTCCCGTCGCTGACCGACGACCAGGCGGGCCAGGTGGTGAAGGTCGTGAAGCGCACGGTGTGCCCGTGACGCGGTGAACGCGCCCAGACATGACGAAGGGCCCACCCTCCAGTTCTCGGAAGGTGGGCCCTTCGTGGGTCCGGGGTCAAGCGACAATGCCCAGCATAGCGGCCAGGTGGAGCAGGTGCGCGACCACGACCGGAGGGACGGCCGACGTGGCCGCCACCAGGAGGGGGCCGGAGGCCATGAACCCGGCCGCGATGAGGTGGGCCACGACTTGGGCAGCCAAGGCCAGAGTTAGCGCGGCCAGTGCGCCAGCCAGGGCGGAGTGTCGTCGGCGGATCCCTTGGGGCGGGTGGCCGCGATCACGGCCGCCACGGCCGCGTACACGGACACCACCACGGGCATGAGCCACGCCACCGTCTGGGACCACCCGGCCTCCACGGCCAGCGCGTACTCCCCGGGTGCCGACATGGCCAGGGGCGGCCAGGAGGACGACGGGGCGGCCACCGATGGCGGGCCATCTGGCGTACAACGGCAAGACAACGGCCTTCATCGGGGGTTCTCCTTCGGACATGGGCGGGGTCTGATCAGCACCCGCGTTCTGTGGGGCGAGCACGCCCACGCCCGAAGTCGGGGTCACTGCGGAACTAGAGTCTTGGTGAACAGCACGGCGCCGCCCTCCTCGCGCAGCCGCACGGTCAGTTCGCCGGTGGAGCCGTCGATGTCGACCTGCCCGAAGTACTGCCCGCCCTCGGTCGGCGGAGTGTTCGCCCGTGTCGGTGCCTTGACGAACTTCTGGTCGGGGCCGAAGGTGCCGTCCAGGTCGAGCGCGGCGAAGCCGCCCGCGTTCATCGGGCCTGAGACGAATTCCCAGAACGGTGCGAAGTCCTTGAAGGCGGCCTTGTCGGGGTCGTACCGCTGGGCGCACGTGTAGTGCACGTCGGTGGTGAACCAGACCGTGCCGGTGATCCGGCGGTGCTTGATGTGCCGCAGCAGCTCGGCGATCTGCAGTTCGCGGCCCAGTGGGGCGCCCGGGTCGCCCTGCGCGACCGCCTCGTAGTCCGTCTTGCCGTCCGGGACGACGAGGCCCAGCGGCATGTCCGAGGCGATCACCTTCCAGGTGGCGTGGGAGCGCGAGAGTTCACGCTTGAGCCATTCCAGCTGCCGCTCGCCCAGGATGCCCTGCGCGTCGTCCGGCTGCCGTCCCGGCGAGTTGGCGTTGCGGTAGGCGCGCATGTCGAGGACGAACACGTCGAGGAGCGGACCGTGCCGCACGACGCGGTGGACGCGCCCGTCCTCGCCCGGCCGCAGGGTGCCGAGGGGGAAGTACTCGCTGAACGCCCGCAGGGAGCGGGCCGCCAGTGTCGAGACGTCCTTGACCGTGTACCGGTCGTCGTCGAGGATCTCCCCCGGATACCAGTTGTTGAGCACCTCGTGGTCGTCCCACTGCACGATCCACGGCACCTGGGCGTTGAAGTCGCGCAGCTTGCGGTCCAGCAGGTTGTAGCGGAAGTTGCCGCGGAACTCCGCCAGTGTCTCGGCGACCTTCGACTTCTCCTCGGTGGTGACGTTCCGCCACACACCGCCGTCCGGCAGCTCGACGCGCTCCTGGATGGGGGAGTCGGCGTAGATGGCGTCGCCGCTGTTGAGGAAGAAGTCCGGGTTCAACCCGCGCATCTCGGCGAAGATGGGGTAGCCGCCGCGGTCGGGGTTGATGCCCCAGCCCTGTCCCGCCAGGTCGCCCGACCACAGGAACCGCACGTCCCGCCTGCGGTGGGGTGCGGTGCGGAAGGTGCCGTACACCGGCTCGCCGGTGCGCCGCGGATCGTCCGGGTCGGCCAGGGTCACCCGATAGTGGATTTGTTCTCCCGCCGGCAGTCCGTGGAGCGCCGTACGCCCTGTGAAGTCCGTGTCCGGGCCGACGAGCGGTCCGTGCCACCGCCGCGGGTTGCGGAACGTCTCGGTCGCCGACGTCTCCACCAGCATGCGTGCCCGGCGGTCCGAGCGCACCCACACGAGACCTGAGGAGGAGGTCACGTCCCCGGCCTGGACGCCCCAGTCGGCCGACGGGCGCCCGCGCCGGGCCTGCGCGGGCGCCGCCGCGCCCACCAGGGGAAGCGAGAGCGCGGCTCCCGCGGCTGCCGTGCCGCGCAGTACCGCGCGGCGCCCGTGGGATCTGCCGGTGGTCGGATCGGCCTGTGCCATGGACGGACTCCTCGATGCGGTGAGATGTCTGACGGTCGCTGCCGCCTCGTCGGTCTCTCGTGCCGGTCGGATACGTCGGAGCAGGTGTGCGGGCGGCGCGTGCGGTGCCGGTTGTACCCCGCCCGGGTGCCGTGCACCCGGCGTCCCAGTGAACACCCGCCGTCACACTCGGCAGAAGGGGCCCGTCCCGAGTACGTACCGTCCGGCCGTTCCGATCGTCCTAGGATGCCGCTTCACGGACAACTGAGACCGCACGCCACACGCACGCCGTTCCCCGGCACGGGAGGCACGATGACCACCAGCCGAACGCCCGCACAACTGCGCGGGGAAACGGGGGCGCAGGGCTTGGCCCCGCACGGGCCCGAGCGCGTCGCACGGGCGGAGGAACTGGTCGCGGCGGCCGAGGAGCTGCCGGGTCCTGACACGCGGGAGGGGCGCGCGGCGCTCGCGGAGGCGCTGCTGCATCTCGCCGCGAGCCGCGCGTTGGGCACCGGCGCGCGCGTGTGCGCCCCCCTGGTGGCCCGCGCGCTGGACCTTCAGGACGCGCACCCGGACGCCTTCGGCGAGGAGGCCGGGTTCGCACTGCTGTGGTCGCTGCGCTGGGCCGTCGAGGACGTGCTCGGCGACCCCGCGGTCCCGGCGGCGGACGTCGAGGAGTGGCTGTCGGTGATGTCCCGCCGCCACGCGCGCGCGTGCCTGTCCCAGCGGGCCGTGCACGCGCGGGAGTTCATGGTGGCGCAGGACCTCGGCGACGGCCCCCGCGCCGTCCGCGCCTACGACGCCTGGCTGGAGGCCGAACGGGACGAGAGCGCCGACTGCGCGGGCTGCGAACTCGCCTGGCGCGGACAGGCCCACGCCGCGCGCGCCCAGCGGGCCGACGCCGTACGGGCGGGCGCGGGCGCGGCGGACGACGAGGCGGCGCTGCGGCTGTGGGAACCGGTACTGCGCGGCGACTACCCGTGCGCGAGCCGCAGGTCCACGCTGCTGGCCGACTCGCTTCCGCCGCTGCTGCGCCTCGGCCGGATCGAGGAGGCGCGTTCCCGGCACGTCGCCGGGTATCTCCTGGTGCGGGACGCGCCCGCAGCCGGCGGCGCTGCCCTCGCCCCGCACCTGGAGTTCTGCGCCCGCACCGGGAACGAGCCGCGCGGGCTGGAGATCCTCACCGAGGAGCAAGGCGCGCACCGGCGGCAGGATGGCGACCAGGCGGGGAAGGGCGCCTGGATGGCCTCCGTCGCGCAGCTGACGCGGCGGCTGGTGGAGCTCGGCCGCGGGGACCTGCCCGTGCCAGGCCCGGGGGGCCGCCCCCGGACGGCCGCCGCGCTGGAAGAGGAAGCCGCCTCGCTGGCCTTGGAGGCCGCGGCGCGCTTCGACGCGCGCGCCGCCTCGGAACACCACCGTGCGGCCGTCCGCGCCCGGCTCGCGCTGCGGCCGTGCGTGCGCCGTCTCCCGCTCGGAGTAGGCCCCGGCGCGCTGCCGCCCGGGGCGCCGGCGGCGCCGGCTGAGCCGGCCGCGCCCGACCCGCACGGGATGCTGGCCGAGGCACGCAGGCTGAGTGCACTCGGCCACCCCGCGGCGGCGACGGCGTGGGTGGCGGCCGACGACGCCGTCACCCGCGGCGGCGTGGAACTCGGCCAGGGGGAGCAGGCCGAAGTCCTCGACCACCTCGCCATGCTGCTCGCCCGCAGGGACCCGGCGGCGGGGGCGGCCCGCTTCACCGAGGCGGCGCGCCTGTTCGCCGGTGCGGGCCTGCCCGGCGAAGCCCTCGCCTGCCGGGCCCGCGCCGTCTTCTCCGCCTCCTTCGCGCCGGAGGGCACGCGCGTACCGCCTGAGCCCATCGGCGTGCTGTGCTCGGAGGCCAGGCGGCTGCACGCCGAAGGGAGCGTCGGCACCCGCCACGCCACCGCCGTCCTGCTGACGGGGGCAAGGATGCGGGCGCGCGAACTGAGCCCGTGGGCGGACGGCGACGAGGAGGACGGCACACCCTTCGACGCCGCGCGGGGCGCGCCCGACGCCCTCGGCCCGGCGGCGGACGCGCTCGACGCCGAGCTGGCCGACCTGATCGCCCTGGCGGAACCCGACCGCGCGGCGCCGGGAGTGCGTGCCCGGGTCGCCGAGGCCACCGAGACCCGCGGCCGTCTGGCCGCACAGCGCGGCGCGCCCGCCAGGGCGGCGGAACTGCTCACGGCGGCGGCCGAGCTCTTCCACGAGGACGGGCGCCCCTGGGCCGCCACGGGGCCCGAACTCGCGCTCGCCCGCCTGCTCATGGACATGGGGGACCACAAGCGCGCCGACGAGGTGCTGTCCGGCGCCCTGGAGGAGGACCGCGCCGAGGGCCGCGCGGCCCGTACCGCGCACGACCGCGCCCGCCTCCACCTGCTGCACGCCGACGTGCACGCCGCACAGGGGCTCCTGACCGACGAGGCCGCGTCCCTGCGGTGCGCGGTGCACGAGTTCAGGGCGGCGGGGGAGGGGGACGTGCCCCGCGCCATGCTGCGTCTCGGCGGCTGCCTGCTCGCGCTGGAGGAGACGGACGAGGCCGCTGCCGTGCTGGTCGGCGCCTTGGACGGGCTGCTGGAAGCCGCCGACGAGACGGGCATCGTCCAGGCGTGCGTCTGGCTCGGCCACGCCAGCGGCAGGCCCGAACAGCTGCGGGAAGCCGCCGGGTTGCTGCGCCGGGCGGCTCTCGGGCCGCAGCCGTGGCAGGACCGGCACGGGCGCGCCGTCGTCACCCATCTGGCCGCCGACACCCACAGGGCCGGGCACAGATTCGCGGAGGCGGAGGAGCTGTACGCGGGCGCCGAGGAGCTGTGGCGCGCGCTGGGGGACCACCACGCGGTCATCCGTACGCTCCACGCCCGCGCCTGGCTCGCGAGGGAGTCGGGAGCGGAGGTGGGGGGATCGCTGCGCCGCATGGACGCGGCGCAGGAGGAGATCGCCGCGGTGCTGCGCCGCGAGGAGGCGGAGCTCGACGAGGAGCAGCGGCTCCGCCTGCGGCTGGAGGTCGGCCACACCTTCCGGCAGACGGCCGAGTTGCTCATCGAGCCGGTTCCGCTCCCGTTTCCGCTCTCCGGCGAGCAGGGGGAGGCGGCGCTGGCGTGCTACGAGCAGGGCATCGCGTACGCCGACCGTGCGGTGGAGGCGTTCCACGCCTGCGGCGAGGCGGGGTTGCACGAGGCGACCAGCGCGGAGCTGCGGGCGGCCGGACTCGAAGCCGATCTGGGCCGCTACGAGGCGGCCGTCGTCCGGCTCACCCGGGTACGCGCCACCTACCCGGAGGGCACGCCCGATCCGCACGGCACCGTCACCGAGCGCATGAGCGAGGCGGGCGCGCTGGAGGTGCGGATCGAGAACGCGCTGAGCTGACGCCCGGGCACGCCCCTCATGGGGCGCGGCGCGGCGCGTGGCAGGCGCCTGGCGGCGGTGGACGCCGTTTCTTCCATGGGTTGGGACAAGTTTCAACGACCGGGTGCATGGCAGCCGCAGGCACATCCGTACGATCGTCCGCGGCTCCCGAGGAGCCCCACCCCCCACGATGAACGAGCGTCACGAGCACAGCCAAGAAAGAAGGACGATCAGTATGGGCCTCGGAACCCTTCTACGGAGAGGGCCGAAGCAGGCCGACCGAGGTGGGTGGATGGCCGGGCTCCCGGCCGACGCCGGGTTCGCCGTGCTGCAGATCACCGACCCGGTCGGTGAGCCGCTGCCGAATGCCGAGATCACTCTGACGTCCAGCGAGACGGGTCGCCGCATGGTCAGAACGACCAGCGACCCCTACGGCCTCGTCACGGCCGCACTGCCACACGGTACGTACGCTGTCATGGCCACGCTGGAGGGTTTGCAGCCTGCCCACCGCACCCTCGACGTCATCGCGGGCACCCGGCCCGCACCGCAGAGCATCCAGCTGCTGTCGGGCCAGACGCCGGAGCTGCCGCAGCCCGGAGTCTGGCTCATCGACCCGCCGCACACGGCGATCCGCTTCGTCGCGCGGCACGTCGGCATGGCCAACGTGCACGGCAGATTCACCCGCTTCGAGGGCGGGATACGCGTCGCCGAACAGGTCGAGGACAGCTACCTGGAGATCAGCATGGAGGCGGCGAGCATCGCCACGGGCAACAGGTCCCGGGACGACCATCTGCGCTCAGCCGACTTCCTGGACGTCGAGCGCCACCCCTACCTGCACTTCGCGAGCAACCGGTTCATCCACCGGTCGGGCTCCAAGTGGACGGTGCAGGGCACGCTCACGCTGCACGGCGTCAGCCGCACCGTGAGCCTGGACACCGACTACCTGGGCGCGGTCAACGGCGGATACGGCGAGGAACTGCGGTGCGCCGCGCGCGCCACCGCCGAACTCCACCGCGAGGACTACACCCTCAACTGGCGGAACATGCTGGCTCGCGGTATCGCCATCGTCGGCCCCACGGTCCAACTGGAGATGGACGTGCAGGCCATGTACCGCACGCACGACACCCCGACACCGCCGCAGTGACGACACGGTGACCGCCGCACCCCGCGACCGGGCCCGCCGCCGGGTCGGGTCGCGGGGCGCGGCCGCCGGTCACGGCCCCTCGGGCAGGCCGGGGCCGGCCGCGCGGGCCGTGTCCGTCACGACGCGGGCGACGGCCGCCGGGTCGTCGTTCATCGGCACGTGTCCGCAGCCGCGCAGCCGCACAAGGCGGGCGCCCGGGATCGTGTGCTTGGCCCGCACGCCCTGGCGGCGCAGCAGCAGCCTGTCGCGGTCGCCCCAGCCGATGGCCACCGGTATGTCCGCGATGTCGTGAGCGAAGCGCGAACCGGGGCGCCGCCCTTCCGCGAGGACCGGAGCGAAGCCGCTGCCCTGGCGCAGCGCGCGGGTCTCGGCCACCACGGAGTCGGGCGAACGCCGGCCGGGGCGGGCGTAGATGGTGCTGGTGAGCGCGGCACGTCCCGCGGCGGAACGGGCCACGGGACCGAGCAGCGCGTCCGGCAGCGCCCGCGCCCCCGCGCGCATGCCGCGCAGCACCGAGAAGGCGTACAGCCGCTCCGGCGTGGTGTAGAAGCCGGCGGGGGACAGCGCGGTCACCGACCGTGCGTGGCCGTGCAGGCCCAGCTCCAGCGCCAGCAGCCCGCCCAGCGAGTTGCCCACCACGTGCGGGCGTTCGACGCCCAACGCCGCACACGTGAGGGCCAGCAGCGGCACGATGTCGTCGATCCCGTAGGAGAGGCCTTCGGGCAGTCCGGGAGAGGCGCCGAACCCCGGCAGGTCGAGAGCGATCACGTCGTAGCTTCCCGCGAGGACGGTGAGCACGGGTTCCCACGCCTGCCAGTGGTGCCCGATGCCGTGCAGCAGGAGCATCGGTTCGCCCTGTCCGCGCCGCTCGTATGCGACCTCGAAGGCGGGGAGACCGGGCGGGGAGACCTGGAGAGTGGAGGCGGAGACGCGGGCGGGTGTCTGAGGTGTGAAGACGGCGGGCATGACCACTCCTGGTTCCTGTGGCGCGGGGCGCTGCGGCAGGTTGACACGATGTCAGCAAGGGCCCCGGCACGGAAGCCCCGCGCAGCGCCGCGGTCGCGCCGCCGATGGCATGAGGACCAGGTGAGCGCGGACACGACCGAGGTCTGCCAGAAACACCGCCCCGCACTCTTCGGCGTGGTCTATCGCACGCTCGGGCGCGTAGCCGACGCCGAGGACGCCGAGGACGCCGAGGGCACTGAGGATGCCGTACGGGAGGCGTGGCTGCGCTGGTCGGCGGCCGACCGTGCACAGGTGTGCGAACCGCGTGCGACTACTCGTCCGCGTCACGCACCAGGACGGCGCCGAGCACGCGCTGCGGGCTGACCGGCGAGCGCGGCGGGAGGGGAGCCGCGAGGGCGCAGCCTCGGTGCGCGGCGGCGACCGCGAGCGGCGCGTGACGATGTCGGTGAGGGCGCGGCGACCGCGTGCCGGGACGGTCGCGGCGGCCGCCGCGGGTCACAGGCCGCCCGCGACCCGCAGCACGGCCCCCGAGGTGTAGGACGCCTCGGGGGACAGCAGCCAGGCGACGGCGTCGGCGATCTCCTCGGGTTCGCCGGGGCGTCCCGCCGGTGTGATCTCCGCCTTCTTCCAGGCACGGTCCGGGTCCCCCATCGCGGCGTGCATCCCGGTCAGCACGGAGCCCGGCTGCACGCAGTTGACCCGTACGCCCTCGCCGGTGAACTCCTTGGCCAGGCCCACCGTCATCGCGTCGACCGCCGCCTTCGAGGCGGCGTAGTGCACGTACTCGCCGGGAGAGCCGAGTGTGGCGGCGCAGGAGGAGACGTTCACGAGGGCGCCGCCCTGCCCGCCGTGCGCGGTCGACATCTCGCGCAGCGCGCGGCGGGCGCACAGCAGCGCACCCGTCACGTTGACGTCCACCACCCGGCGCATCACCTCGGGTGCCGTCTCGGTGAAGCGGCCCAGCGGTCCGGTGATCCCCGCGTTGTTGACCAGTCCCGTGACCGGTCCGAGTGCGGAGCGCACCGTGTCGAAGAGGCCGTCGACCGCCTCGGCGTCGCTGGTGTCCACCCGTGCGGTGACCGCGTCGCCGCCGGCCGCCCGTACCGCCTCCGCCGTGCGGGCGGCGGCCTCCTCGTCGTGGACGTAGCCGATGCCCACGTGGTGCCCGGCGCGTGCGAGCCGCAGCGCCGTCGCGGCGCCGATGCCCCGGCTTCCGCCCGTGACGACGGTGACGTGCTGGAGGGAGGAGGAGTGGTCGGGGCGGGGCATGGGCTCCTCCGGGGCGGGGCGAGACGAGACGTCTGATCGATGATCGATCATTTCAGCACCCGGGTGGCTCCGCAAGAGCCTGCCGGGCGGCGCGGACACCGCCTCCGGCGCACCGCGTCGATTGGTCTTGACCAAGGGTGGGGGCCGTCCTATCGTCAGGGACATACGCAAGGGCCTTTAAAAAACAAGGACACAGAAACACCGCCACACCGCCCGCTGGGCGAACGGGGATTGCGGAGGCAAGGGTGGGGACCACGCAGCTGGAGACGGTGCCGGAGCCCAAGTACTGGCACCTGAAGACGGTGCTGTCCGAAGCGCTCGACTCCGAGTTCGCGGTCGGCGAGATCCTGCCGAACGAGCGCGAGCTGGCAGCCCGCTTCGGCGTCGCCCGCGCGACGCTCCGGCAGGCGCTGGAGCAGCTCGAACTGGAGGGCCGCCTCCAGCGCCGCCGCGGCGTCGGCACGACGGTCGCACCGCCCCGGGTCGGCGTGGACGTCGGCTCGGAAAGCGGCCCCCACACCTGGCCGGGCGCCCCGGGCGACGCCTGGCACACCGAGGACCACGCCTACGTGGCGGCCCCCTCGACCGTGGCGCAGCTGCTCGACGTGGACACCGAAGCGCCCGTGCACGCGGTGCGGCGCAGCCGGATGACCGGCGGCCAGCAGGTGGCGTCCGAGATCCTCTACGTCCCCGCCGACACGGTGCCCGCCGTCCCCGCGGACGCGGAAGGCGCCGAGGCCGCGGGCGGGACACCGCACCCCACGGCCCGCGCGCGCACCGTCCTGCGCGCACTCCACGAGTGCGAGCTGGGCGGGCAGGACCGTACCGTCGAGCTCGGTTCGGCACGCGCCGACGACGCGCGCCGTCTGGACCGGCTGCCCGGCGCGCCGGTGCTCCTCGTCACCACCCGCTACCTCGTCGACGGCCGCACGGCGGCGGTCTCCCTCGCCACCTACCGGGCCGACACCTGCCGGCTGTCGTTCAGCGACGGCGACGCGATCTCCCTGATGGCGAGCTGACCCGCACCCTCCCGCCGACGGCTCCGGCTAGAGGGCTCCTTCGCCCTCGTCCAGTGTGAACAGTTCGTTCTCCGCGCGGTCCAGGGCGACCCGCAGCGCCCCCGTCGCCACGGCCGTCTCCCCCAGGCGCGAGAGGGCCACGCGCGGGGGCCGCAGGCAGTAGCGCGCCAACTCGGCACGCAGCGGGTCCAGCACGCCGTCCAGGCCCGAGGCCCAGCCCCCCACCACCAGCAGCTCGGGATCGAGTGCCAGCACGAGCGCCGCCACGTCGTGGACCAGGCGGGCGAGGAAGCGGTCCATGGCGCGCCGCGCCTGGTCGTCGCCCCGCTTGGCCTGCGCGAACACCCGCGCCACGGCCGCCTCGTCGAGCGGGTGCAGCGGCTCGTCCGTGGTGGACAGCAGCCGCTCCGGCGTCGCCTCCCTGCCCAGCAGGTGCAGCGCGCCGATCTCCCCGGCCGCGCCGCCGAAGCCCCGGTGCAGCCTCCCGCCGATCAGCGACCCCGCGCCGGGGCTCAGCCCGGCGAGCACCATCACCACGTCGTCCACGCCCCGCGCGGCGCCCTTCCAGTGCTCGGCCAGCGCCGCGGCGTTCGCGTCGTTCTCCACCAGCACGGGGCAGCTGAACGAGCGCCGCAGCCGCTCACCGAGTGCCAGGCCCGTCCAGCCGGGCAGCGCCGTGCCCAGGTGCACCGTCCCGTCGGCCTCCACGATGCCCGGGGTGCCGACCCCGACCGCGCGCAGCGTGTCCCGCGCGGTGCCGGTGCGGCGCAGCAGCTCGCCGAGGGTGGCGCGGCACTTCTCCAGCCGTACGTCGGCCGGTGCCGTCTCGGCGATCTCCCGGGTCAGAGACCCCAGGATGCGGCCTGTCAGGTCCGAGAGGACGGCGGCCACCCGGTGCGGGCCGATCTCCAGCCCCAGCAGGTGGCCGGCCTCGGCACGGAAGCGGAACCGCCGCGCGGGGCGGCCGCGCCGCGCCGTGCCGCGCGGCTGGTCCGGGTCGTCCTCGGCCTCGGCCACCAGGCCCGCCGCGATGAGGTCTTCCACCACGCCCTCGACCGTGGGGCGCGACAGCCCGCTCGCGTGCACCAGTTCGGTGAGGGTCAGCGCCGTCGGCGTCGCCGGTCCGCGCAGCGCCCGCAGCACGACCGTGGAATTGATCCGCCGCAGCAGGGACGGATCCCGTCCGCTCAGACCGCTCACGCTCCGCCTCCCTGCCTGTGCGCGTGGGGCGGATCGTAACCGCTCCCGGCGATCACGGCGAGTGGCGCGGGTACCCCGCCCGCGGGGGCCGCGTAGCCGCGAGCGGAAGCGCCGCCCAACCGGCTGTCGGTACCGGAAGGTTGACTGGTCGCATGCACCTCGCGCACCATCTCGCAGCCGTGGAGCGTCTGCATCTGGTCCCCGGCGCCCACCTGATCACTTTGCGTACGGCTGCCGTCGATCCCGAAGGCGACGCCGTGGAGTCCCTGGAGGCCGAGCGGGAGATCCGTGCCGAGCGCGAGTCCCTGGTCGCGCTGCTGTCCGCGAGGTGGGGAGCTGCCCGGACCCTCGACCTGGGGCCGCACCTGCTGGCGGCGGCCGACGGCGCCGAGCTGCCCGCACCGGAGCGCGAGCTGTGCTGGCACGTCGCCGAGCTGGCTGTCTGGACGGTGCGCGGGCGCTGGTGCGGCGTGGGCGTGGCCCGTCGAAGTCCCGAGGCGCCGCACCGGCTGCTCGCGGCCGTCGCCGAGTACGGCAGGCCGGTACCCCACGAGCCCGGATGACCTCCACCGCCCCGGCGCGTGGCGGGGAAGGTCAGTCAGGGCGAACGAGCAGGCGTTCAGGACCGTGGAAGACGAGGTCGTCGGCGTAGCGGACAGGGGCGTCGGCCAGCGCCAGGCGGGGCAGCGTACGGAGCAGCTCGGCGAGGGCGATCTCCGCTTCGGCACGGGCCAGCAGCGCTCCGAGGCAGTAGTGGATGCCCAGGCCGAAGCCGGTGTGGCGGCGGGCGTCGCGGAAGAGGTCCAGCCGGTCGGGTTCGTCGAAGCGTGCGGGGTCGCGGTTGGCCGAGCCGAGTACGAGGACGACGCGGCTTCCCCGGGGGAGGGTACGGCCGGCCAGCCGGGCGCGGTCTGGGGAGTGCCGGGTGACCATCTGCACCGGAGCGTCGTAGCGGACCAGTTCTGTGACGGCGGCGGGCATCAGCTCAGGGCGGGCGCGCAGCGTGGCGAGCTGGTCCGGGTGGGCGAGCAGGGCGAGCAGGCCCTTGCACAGCAGGTTGGTGGTCGTCTCGTGCCCTGCTGTCAGCAGGTGTACGCACGTGCCGACGAGGACGTCGTCGCCGAGGCCCGAGGAGGCCGCGCGCGCCACCATCGTGCCGATGAGGTCCGTGCCGGGGCGCGGTCGGCGCCTGCGCCGGGTGAGTTCGGCGCGGAAGTAGGCGTCCAGGTCGCGGGCTGCGGCCTCCGCCACCGACCAGGCGTCGGCGCGATGGGCGGCGCGGGCCCTGGTGGCCTGCTGGAGGCGGAGGGCGCGCTCCCGGAACCAGCCCTGGTCCTGGGCCGGTACGCCGAGCAGTTCGCCGATGACCAGCAGCGGCAGCGGGGCGGCCAGTTCCGCCACCAGGTCGGCCTGCCGCCGGGTGGCGAGCTCGGCCACCAGGGTGTGTGCCAACTGTGCGATGCGGGGGCGCAGCGCGGCTGTCGCGGCCGGGGTGAAGGCGTCGGCGACCAGGGCACGTACCCGGGTGTGGCGCGGCGGGTCCATGAAGACCATCCAGTGTGCCGTGTTGCGCATCAGGTGGGGTAGGCCGGCCGGAACGCGTGCCGGGCGCGGGCCGCGCAGATAGCGGCGGTCGGTCAGCACCCGGGTCACGTCGCGGTGGCGGAAGAGGTACCAGGAGCCGTCCGGGGCCTGGTGGACCGGGTCGTGTTCGCGGTACCGCCGGTAGTGCGGGTAGGGGTCGGCGAGGGGCACGGTCCGCACGTCGAACCCCGGGAGGGGAGGTGTCATGTCGCCTCGTGCCGGAAGAGGTCGGCGTAGAAGTGCATCATGCCGATGACCTGCTCGGGGACGGCAGGACATGCGCGTGCGGCGGCGGCCAGGTGCGCGAACCGCAGGCCGATGGCGCGGCGTGCCACGTCCGGGCGCGCTGGGCCGGCGGGTACGGCGTCGAGTTCGAAGGTGGGTCCTGCCGTCCGGCCGCGGTGCCCTGAGTCCATGGTGACCAGCAGCTCGGCGAGCGGTCGCATCATGCCCGTCATCACGTCGATGGAGGCGTTCATCAACTGCGACCTGCGCAGGCTGGCGTCTGGCTGCTGCCCGAAGTGCTGTGCCATGAGCTGGAGCGCCAGGTGGTACGAGCGGTTGAACAGCTGGGCCACCGTGCGCGCGGTGGGGTGCGTCACCTGTGTGCGGTTGCCTTCGCCGGGGTGCAGCGACGGGTTGCGCAGCACCGGGTAGGCGGGGTTCCACAGGACCCGTCGTCCGTGCGGGCCGGGCACGCGCTCCTCGGCCAGCAGTTCGCCGATCCGTGTGAAGGTGTGGAAGTGGGAGACCTCCCTCGCAGGCGCCGCCGGGCCGGTGTCCGCCCGCCCGCGCGGCGGAGCGGGGCGGTGACGGCCGCTCCTCCCTCGCCCTGTTCCGTGATCACGTCGATCGCGAACAGCGCGCTGGGCAGGTCGTCCACCTCCAACTGGTAGTCGGGGTTTTCGGTATCGATCGTCTCGCGCAGGAAGAGGTGGTGTTCTCCGCCGCCGCGCCCCCGCTCGACGAGGAACAGGTCGGGAACCCGGCTCAGCCCTTCCCGGATGCCCGCGTAGAGCTCGCTGATGGTGCTCCAGGTGAAGCGGCGGCGTTCAGGCGTGCCGGTGGGCGCCGAGGCCCCGTGCAGGACGGGCACCGAGGCGGCCGGCTGTTCGAGGGCGATGTAGCGCTGCAGGCTGCCGATGCTCAGCGGTTCGAGAGCGAGGTCGAGCGGAACGGGCAGTTCGGTGTTGAGGGTGGCGAAGTCGATCACCGGAAGGTGGAAGGGTTCGCCCATCGCCATGATGATGTTGTTGACGAGCAGGAAGTGGATCATCTCCTCGCGGGCGACGCCGAGCAGGCTGCCGCGTACCCCGTCGTCCAGCGTCGTCCCACCCTGGCCGCAGACGAGTTCGAGCTGCCGCGGCGTCCAGGTGCCGCGCCGTACGTGGGTCAGTCCCGCGCCGTAGGTGGGCAGCGAGTAGGCGGCGTACAGGTACTGGAGCATCACGGCCAACTCCAGCGTCGCGGCCTGCTTGAGGGTGTGCCACAGCTCGCCCCGGGTGGTGATCGCCGACTCGGTCGCCGCACGGGCCGGCAGGGTCACAGGCGGCCGATCGCGCGCCTGGAGATTGCGCAGGTAGGCCACCAGCAGTCGGGTCTTGGCCTCGGAGAGGTCGCGGCTGGGCGGCATGTAGTACGTCTTCGACGCGTTGACCGGATCGCACATCTGCGCGATGAGGGCGGCGTACGTCTCGACCTTGCAGCGGTCCGCGAGGCTGAAGACCTCCGCACGCATGAAGGACGACGTGTACTCGTAGTACGCGAACACCTCCCGCTGTACCAGGGCGAAGTCGACCTCACCGCGCGGCACCTCGTCCAGGTGCCGGTCGTCCGGAAGCACGCGCACCGCCAGAGCCCCTGCCCCGGCCCAGAAACCCAGCGCGTCCCCGTCGTCGTACGCGGTCCAGGCGGAACCCGGCGCGTGGGGATCGACGGAGGGCTCCGTGTGCGGTTCGGCGGTGAGCAGCACGCGGCAGGTGCCGGCCCGCTCCCCGCGCAGGGTCACCGCGCCGTTGCCCCGTTCATCGGTGCGGACCGTGCACTGGGACGCGTAAGCGGCCCCGTCGTGGCACAGGCCGAGCGGTTCGGCGTCACCGACGCGGGCCGCAGGACCACCGGCGACCGGGTCGCCCGGCAGAGCGCGCGGATTGTGGTACTGGCGCACCCGCACGGCGCCCACCGGCGCGGGCCTGCCCCTGACGAAACTGCGCAGCGGCACCCGCACGGCATGGTCGCTTTCGGGGGAACGATGCTGCAGCACCACCAGGGCCTGGTCCGACTCGATGGTGGTCTCCCGCTCCGTGAGCAACGTGCGGCGCTCACCGCACGACGCCGCTCCGACCAGCCGCAGCCCCTCCTCCTCCGCCACGCACCAGCCGGGCTCGGCGTCCACGGTGACCAGGCCCGAGGTCGCCTCGGCGCCTTCCAGGTACGCCGCCTGGGGGACGCGGGCGACCAGCCGGTCCGTGGCGACGGTGCGCAGTTCGAGATCTCCCGCGCCGAGGGGCGGCCCAAGCCGGTGCAGCGCCCCGTCCGCGCACCGCTGCTGCCGGGAGGCGAACCGCACGGCGGAGACCATGTTCAGGCCCACCTCTTGCCGCGCCACCCGGACCGTCATGTGGCGGAGCGGAGAGCCGGCCACAGGGACCAGCAGCCGCCCCGCAGGACAGGTGCGCAGTTCTTCGCTGTACCAGGGGGCGACGGTTCCCCGCACCCGCCACCTGGCAGGCGCGTTCGGGCTGCGCGGTGTGGCCCTGTTGTCCAGCGCGAACTGGACGACGACACCATCGGCGCCGTGCAGTACGGCGCCCCGCAGCGCCTCGGCGGCGGGTGAGCCCGCGGCCCCGGGCAGCCAGTCCAGTTCCGCCGCCTCCATCGCGAACTGGTGGACGGCGCTGTAGCGCAGGTCGGGCGCGAGAAGGTGGTCCCCGACCTCCTCGATGTGGTCCAGGTGCACCCAGCGCGGCGGATGCACGCCCTTCACTCCGCCCGTGAACGCGTAGGCGCCGTCGTGCGAGCGGCCGCGCCGCCCGAGACCGAACCGTCCGGCCATCAGCGCCGTCGTCCACCGGGAGGCGGGATCGAGGTCGAAGATCCGCGCGCGGTTGACGGTGGTGCGCAGATACGGGTTGTAGTGCCCCCAGACGTCGACACTGCTGCCGACCAACGGGTCCTCCTCGGTGCGGCCGCCGCCCGCGCCCGGCGCGGTCTCCACCGAGAGCACCTGCGCGTCCAGTGAGAAGTGCCCGTTGCCTTCGAAGTCGCAGCCCTTGGCGGCGCTGAACGCGCCGTGCGGGTCCGGGCGCCCCTGCTCGTCGAAGTGGGGGCCGCGCGCGTCCAGGAAGGCGTGGTACTCGTCGGCGGGCCTCTCCGCGGGGAACGGCCCCTCCTCCGTCAGCACCCGGTGGGTCGCCAGATCCACCAGTCCGCTGCGCGGCCCGGTGGGCAGGCGGGTCGTCGCGACGCCCGCGAAGTGCAGCCGGGGCAGGTCGAACACGCTCATCGCGTGACTCCTTCGGTGTCGTCGTTGCCCGCCGGAGGCGCGCCGTGCCGCCGGACGACGGGGGAGTGCGCCACGCCGGCCACCGCCCGCAGCGCCGACTCGATGGCACCCTCGATCCACGCGGGGGCCGTCGAGCAGTGCTCACCGGCGAAGAACAGCCGGTGCACCGGCCGGGCGGCCCGGACCCGTTCGGCCTCGACCTCCCGCGCGCCCATGCCCCAGCGCGTGGTGCAGCCGGCGTCGAGGGGCGAACCGCTGCCCCAGGCCACGCTGACCGCGGCCCGCACCATGCCGGGCCGCCGCAACTGGGGGTGGAGTGTGCTCAACTCGTCGAGCACCAGCCTGTGGCGTCGGCGCTGGGGCAGGCGGCCGAGCCAGGCCGCCTCCGGGCCGATGGTGTAGCTCGCCACCAGCGCGGCGCCGTCATCGGTGGCATCCGCCACGGGCGGGTAGTAGGTCTGCCGGATGCGTCCGCCGGTGAACGACGCGCCACCCCTGATACCGGAGTCGTGCGGCCAGAACGGTTCGCGGCAGTGGAAGGCGACCTTGGTGGCCGGGCAGTAGACCACCTCGTCGAGCACCGCCAGCTTGTCCTCGTCGAGCCCACCGAGCCGCATCCCGCGCAACGCCGGAAAGGGAAGGGTGCACACGGCGAGTTCCGCCCTGTGCGTGCGGGTCCGGCGGCCCGCGCGCACCAGGACCCGCACCTCGTCGCGCTCCAGGGTGAGCGCCACCGCCCGGTGCCCGCACCGCACCGGCCCGCGCAGACGGCGTGCCAGTGCCCTGGGCAGCCGGTCCATTCCGCCGCACAGGCGCAGCAGGTGCGGGCTGGTCTCGGTCAGTACGTCGTCCAGGAAGCTGTTGAGCCGGACGCCGCACGCCGCGCGCAGTCGGGGGTGCGCGGCGAACACCCCCTGCAGGTCCAGCCGGTCGGCGTCGGGGCCGCGCAGAAACGGCTCAAGATCGGTGCGCGCCACCATGTCCACGAGACGCCGTCCCATGTCCCGGCTCAGTTCCTCTCGCAGGTCGGCGGGGGCGATGGCGTCAACCACGGCCGTCAGCCAGGCGCCGAAGAGCACGGCTCGCCGGTCTTCGGCGCGATGCGGGCGGGGAAGGCCCACCTTCGCCCGGAAGTCCGCGCACAGGTGCGGGGCGGCGTCCTGTACGCGGACGAATCCGCCGGCCGTCCGCAGCTTCGCGCGCTCCTCGGACAACAGGGTGGCGAACGGGCGCAGTTCTCCCTCCAGACCGAGCAGCCGTACGTACGTCAGCGTGTGCGTGTGGTCTGCGGGTATGCGCATGGCGCCGAGCTCCACGGCAGGCGCACCAGGCCCGGCGCCGAAGCGGTGGGTGCGTATCCGTCCGCCGACGTGCGGAGCGCCTTCGAGTACCTCCACCCGGAATCCGAGGCGCTCCAACTCGTAGGCCACCACGAGGCCGGCGATTCCGGCGCCCAGCACGAGGACGCGCGGGCCGCCGTCGGCCGCAGCCGACTTTCCCGGCCTTCTTCCCGTGTTCCTCGGCCCGCGGGCGCGCTCACTGGGTGACGCGCTTGATGCGCACATTGTTCGTCGCTCCCGATTTCCGCCCCCGGTATCGGGGCGGCTGCGTTGGTGCGGAGTGATCCGACTTTCCGCACTATTCCCGGGCTCTTGCGGTGTGCGAGCGCAAACCAGGCGTTCGGGTGAAGCCGTTGGATCCGGCGCAGTCGGCGCACTCCCCTCATGCTCCGGAGCCGCACCGGCGCCCGGCTGAACGTCAGGAGCGGTGCTCAGGGCTCAGTGCGCGTGGTGCACTGGAAAAGAGAAAACGGCACTGCTTTCTCCGATATGTTTTCGAAGAGTGGTCGAAGGCTGCCGGCAATCCGTTCCTGGGCAGGAAGCGAAAGGGTCGGCGACGAACGCGTCGGCGCAGATATGTGCGGCCGCACACGGGAATGCGACCGCACGTGAGAATGCGACCGCATACGGGAATGCGGCCGCTCACCGAAAGGCGATCGCACGCGAGACGACGGCACCCGTGAACGCGACCGCATGCGACGGGCCGATCACACGCGCCACCGCCCGGGCAGCCGGAGTTGGGGAGGGAATTCATGAGCGCCACAGTCACGGTCCTCGGCCTGGGGCCGATGGGCACGACGCTCGCGCACGCGTTCTTGGACCGGGGGCACCGTACGACCGTGTGGAACCGTACGCCCGGCCGTGCCGAGGCACTGACCGCCAAGGGGGCAACCGAGGCCTGCACAGCGGCCGAGGCGGTCGCAGCCAGCCCGTTGACCGTGCTCTGCCTCGCCGGACACGACGCGGTACGCGCGGTCCTGGACCGGGCGGCCGAGGCAGCGGGCGGCCGCACCCTGGTCAACCTCACCTCCGGCTCGCCCATGGACGCCCGGGAAACGGCCGCCTGGGCCGACCGGCACGGCAGCGCCTATCTGGACGGAGTGCTGATGACCACGACCTCCGGTCTCGGCAGGCCGGAAGCCCTCCAGCTCTACGCCGGATCACACGCCACCTTCGACACGGTGCGCCACCCGCTCTCCGCCCTCGGCACACCCCTGCACCTGGGCACCGAACCCGCGCTCCCGTCCGTCTACGACACCGCACTCCTGAGCATGCTGTGGGGCGCCCTCACCGGGTGGCTCCACGGGGCCGCGCTCATCGGTGCCGACGGGCCCGGAGGCAACGTCGCGGCCACCGCTTTCACCGACGTGGCCGGGCAGTGGCTGCCGACCGTCCACGCGTTCCTGCGCACCTACGCCGGACAGGTGGACAGCGGCAGCTACCCCGGTGGTGACTTCACCCTCCGGCTCCACCAGCGGACTCTGGGCATCCTCCAGCACGCCGACGCACTGCGCGGTGTCACCTCCGGACTGCCCGAACTGGTCGGGCGCCTCACCGACCGTGCCATCGCAGAGGGACACGGCGAGGACAGCTTCGCCCGCCTGATCGAGTTCCTCCGCGAAAGCGGGGCGGCGTGAACGCCTCCGGGAGCAGGGCTGTGCCGCACCGGGAGCCACAGGACGAGACCGTGCCGCACCGCAAGGGGAGCGCCGGCGAGCGCCACGACCTCCGGGACGCTGTCGTGGTCGGCGCGGGGCCGACCGGGCTCGCGTTGGCGATCGCGCTGCGCCAGTACGCCCTCGACGTCCTGATCGTCGACAAGGCGCCCGGCACCAAACGCGAGGCACGGGCCAGCGTCGTATGGCAACGCGGCCTCGAAGCGCTGCGCGACCTCGGCTGCGCGGAAGCCTTCCTACACCGTGGACTTCCCCTGGAGTGCGGCGAGTTCCACGTGTGCGGAAGCCCGGCCGGAGTGCAGGAGCTGAGCATGCCGCACACGGCGTTCCCCTGCCCCGTGTCCATCGAGCAGGACGACATCGAACGGCTGCTCCGCGCCCGCCTGCGGGACCTCGGGCCCGACGTACGGTGGTCCAGCGAAGCCGTGGCGCTGCGCCCGGGACACGACAGCGTCGGCGTCGACCTGCGCGGCCCCGGCGGACGCGTCCGCACGGTGGAGGCGCGATGGGTGGTCGGCTGCGAGGGCTCCCACAGCCTCGTGCGCCGCAGCCTGGGCCTCACCTTCGACGGCACGCAGCGGACCGGACTCCAGTGCCTCCAACTCAACGCCCGCCCCGACTGGAGCCACCCGGGCACCCCGCACCGCACCAGGATCTTCGTCAACCACCGCATCACGCTGATCACCGACCCGGTGCCCGGCGGGGCCACGCGCTTCTACGCCTTCCGCCCCGACCCCGACCCCACCGTCGAGGGCCCGCCCGACGTGGCCGAAATGACGAGGCTGGTCGCCTCCGCCACCGGAGAGGAGACCGTGCGCCTGGAGCCCACCGAACCCGGGTGGGCCAACCGCGCCAGGTTCCACGACCGCATCGCGCCCACGCTGCGCGGCGGGCGCGCTCTGCTCGCCGGGGACAGCGCGCACCTGTGGGCGCCCATCGGGGGGCGCGGCCTCAACACCGGGCTGCTGGGCGCCCACAACCTGGGCTGGAAACTCGCCGCCGTCCACCACGGCTGGTGTCCCGACGCCCTCCTCGACACCTACACCAGCGAGCAGCGCCGCACCGCGCTCGACGTCATGCGCGCCATGCGGCGCAACGTGCTCGAACTTCCCCCAGGGCGCGCCATGCTCACGGCGCTTCGCCTGTTCCTGCCGACCGCACTGCGCAACCGGCGCGCGGCGCGGCGGGGAGCGCTGCTGCTGAGCGACTTCGGCCGCCACTACCGCGACAGCGGGCTCTCCGGCCGCAGGGGAGCCCGCACCGGCCTCCGGCCCGGCGACCGGCTCCCCGACTTTCCGCTCGCCGGCGGCCAGGGCGGCGGCCTCCACGGACTGCTGTCCTACCAGCACTGGTCGTTGCTGCACATCGGCGGCGCTGAGCACCACGCGAGGCACACCGAGCGGCTGCGTGAGCTGACGCGCCCATACGCGCTGCCGCTGCGGCACCGCAGCGTCAGCCTCCGTGCGGAGCCTGACGCCCCGCTCCCCGAGGGGACCGTGCTCCTCGTCCGCCCCGACGGGCACCTCGCGCTGCGCGTACCGGAGCTCGACCACCGGTCGCCGGCGGCCTACCTGGACCGCTGGAGCGCCCGTCGGCCCACCTGACCCCCCAACGCGGCGCCGCGCGGCCACCGGGGACCGTTCCCGGTGCGCTGCCCGACGACGGTTCGCGGGCGCGCTGCCCGACGGTTCGCCGGGTGTCAGTCCTCGGGTGAGGCCACCAGGCGCAGCCTGCCGAACTCCGCGGCCAGCGCCGGAGGGGTGTAGTGCGCGTTCAGACCGCTGGGATTGGGCAGCACCCACACCGGCACCCCGCCGATCAGCCGCTCCTGCGGGCCCATCGCGGCCTTGCGCTCGTCGAAGGCGGCCCGGTAGGCGGTCACGCCGAGGACGGCCAGCCAGTGGGGCCGCAGCCGGGCGACCTTCTCCTCCAGCATCCTGCCGCCCTCGGTGAACTCCTCCGGGGAGAGCTCGTCGGCGCGCGCCGTGGCCCGGGCCACCACGTTGGTGATGCCCAGGCCGTAGGTGAGCAGCTCGTGCTCCTCGTGGGGGCGCAGCCGGCGCGGAGTGAAGCCGGAGGCGTGCAGCGCGGGCCAGAACCTGTTGCCAGGACGGGCGAAGTGGTGCCCCGTCGCCGCGGAGAGCAGCCCCGGGTTGATGCCGCAGAACAGCACCCGCAGCCCTTCGGCCGCCACGTCGGGCACTGGGGGCACCTCCCGGACGGAGTCCGGGGGAGTGCCGCGGGCGGCCTCCAGCTCCTCCTGGGTGAAGCGCGGGCTCAGAGGATCGCCCCCGGCCGGTAGGCGGCCGCCTCCGGGTGCAGCGCGGCGACCTCCTGGACGCGCGCGACGACCTCGGCCGTCTGTGCCGCCGCTGCGCCGGTGAAGGAGAGCCGGTCGGCCATCAGCGCGTCCAGCGCGGCGCGGTCCAGCGGGATGCGGGCGTCGGCCGCCAGCCTCTCCAGCAGTTCGTTGTGCTCGGCGCCCTCGCGCATCGCCAGCGCGGAGGCCACCGCGTGCTCCTTGATGGCCTCGTGTGCGACCTCGCGGCCCACTCCGGCGCGTACGGCGCCCATCAGCACCTTGGTCGTCGCCAGGAACGGCAGGTAGCGGTCCAGCTCCCGCGCCACCACGGCGGGGAAGGCGCCGAACTCCTCCAGCACCGTCAGACACGTCTCCACCATGCCGTCGAAGGCGAAGAACGCGTCCGGCAGTGCCACGCGCCGTACCACCGAGCAGGAGACGTCGCCCTCGTTCCACTGGTCGCCCGCCAGTTCGGCCGCCATGGAGGCGTAGCCGCGCAGAATCACCATCAGGCCGTTCACACGTTCACACGAACGGGTGTTCATCTTGTGCGGCATCGCCGACGAGCCGACCTGACCCTCCTTGAAGCCCTCGGTCACCAGCTCCTGGCCCGCCATCAGCCGGATCGTCTTGGCCAGCGACGAGGGGGCGCCGCCCAGCTGCACCAGGGTGCTGACCACCTCGTGGTCCAGGGAACGCGGGTACACCTGGCCGACGGAGGTCAGGACCCGCCCGAAGCCGAGGTGCTCGGCGGTCCTGCGCTCCAGGTCGGCCAGTTTCGCGGCGCCCTCTTCGCCGCCGCCCATCAGGTCCAGCATGTCCTGCGCGGTACCGACCGGGCCCTTGATGCCGCGCAGCGGGTAGCGGCGCAGCAGCTCCTCCAGCCGTTCGAAGGCGACCAGCAGCTCGTCGGCGGACGTCGCGAACCGCTTGCCCAGCGTCGTGGCCTGCGCGGCGACGTTGTGCGAGCGGCCCGCCATCACGAGCGCCGCGTGCTCACCCGCGAGCGCGCCGAGCCGGCTCAGCGCCGCCACCGTGCGGTCCCGCACCAGCTGGAGGGAGAGGCGGATCTGCAGCTGCTCGACGTTCTCCGTCAGGTCACGGGAGGTCATGCCCTTGTGCACGTGCTCGTGCCCGGCCAGCGCGTTGAACTCCTCGATGCGGGCCTTCACGTCGTGCCGGGTGACCTTCTCGCGCTCCGCGATCGAGGCCAGGTCCACGGTCTCCAGCACCCGCTCGTAGTCGGCGAGGGCCTCCTCGGGCACGGCGACACCCAGGTCCCGCTGGGCCTTCAGCACGGCGAGCCACAGCCGCCGCTCCAGCACGATCTTCGACTCGGGGGACCAGATGCGGACCAGCTCGGGGGAGGCGTAGCGGGATGCCAGGACGTTCGGGATGCGCGGCTTGTCACTCACGTCGCCCGAGTCTACGGGCCGCTGCGCGGTGCCCTGCCGCTGACCTGCTGGGAGCTGGGCAGGCTGGGGGCTGGGCCCGGTTAAGGGCTGGGGTTGGCTGGGGACTGGGCCCGGCTGGGGGCTGCGCTGCCCCTGTCCGTGCCTCGCAGCCTGCCGGTGCGCTGTGGCCGGCCGCGCAGTTCCCCGCGCCCCCGCGGGGCGCCTGTCCGCTCAGAGGGGGTGCAGATCGGGGCGCTTGGGGGTGCGCCCGTCGCCGGAGGAACGGCCGGTCAGCCGGCGGCCTATCCAGGGCAGCAGATGGACGCGGGCGAAGCGCAGGTCCGCCAGGCGGCGGGTGGGCCAGGACGGCGGCCGGGAGGGCGGCAGCGGCGCGTCCCAGTCCGCCTCGGCGGGCAGCCCGAGCCGCTGCCAGACGGCCTCGGCGACGCGTCGGTGCCCCTCGGCGCTCAGGTGCAGCCGGTCGTCGGCCCACAGCCGGGGGTCGGACAGCGTCCGGGACCCGAACAGGTCGACGACCACGGCGCCGTGCCGCTCTGCCAGCTCGTCGATGAAGGCGAACAGCTCCTCCATCCGGCCCCGGTACCGCTCCAGCACGGGACCGCTGCGGCCGGGGCTGCGCATCAGGACCAGGGTGCCGCAGGACGGGGCCAGCTTGCCGACGGCCTCCTCCAGCAGCGCACACACCCGTGCCGTGTCGCAGCGGGGCCGCAGCACGTCGTTGAGCCCGCCCACCAGCGTCACCAGATCGGCGCCCATGGCCACCGCGGGGTCGACCTGGTCCTCGGTGATCTGGCCGATGAGCTTGCCGCGCACGGCCAGGTTGGCGTAGCGGAAGTCGGGCTCCAGGGCGGCCAGCCTGGCCGCCAGCAGGTCGGCCCAGCCGCGGTAGGCGCCGCCGGGCAGCACGTCCGACATGCCCTCGGTGAACGAGTCGCCCAGGGCCACGAACGAGCGGATGCGGGAGGCGGGTTGCGAGGACGCCGCAGGGGAGGGAGCTGTGCTGGTCACGGTCGCCCATGGTAACCCGTTGCCCCGAGCAACGACTCTCGCCCTCGGGGCAACGGGCACCACCTCGCGGTGGCAACGGGCACCACCTCGCGGTGGCTACGGCTGGCCGACCAGTTCCCGCAGGACGTCCTCCATCGTCACCACGCCGGTGGCGCGCCCGTCCGGGCCCGTCACCGCCGCCAGGTGCGTACCGCTGGACCGCATCGCGCCCAGCACGTCGTCCAGCGGCAGCGAGGCACGCACCCGGGCGATCGGCCGCATCGCGGTCAGCGGGAACGGTGCCTCGCGCGGCGAGGCGTCCAGCGCGTCCTTGACGTGCAGATAGCCCAGCACGCGTCCGTCGTCGTCGACCACGGGGAAGCGGGAGAACCCGGACTCGGTCGACAGCCGCTCCAGGCCCTCGGGCGTCACGCCCCGGCCCGCGATGACCACCTTCGGCAGCGGTTGCGCCACGTCGCGGACCGGCCGCCTGCCCAGCTCCAGGGCATCGCGCAGCCGCTCGGTCGAGCGGTCGTCCAACAGCCCGGCCTCGCTGGAGTCGGCGACCATCTGCGCCAGGTCGTCGTCCGAGAACGCCGCCTCGACCTCGCTTTTGGGCTCCACGTGGATCAGCTTGAGCAGCCCGTTCGCGAACGAGTTCACCGCGAAGATCACCGGGCGCAGCGCACGCGAGAGCGCCACCAGAGGCGGCCCCAGCAGCAGCGCGGCCCGCTCCGGCCCCGCCAGCGCGATGTTCTTCGGCACCATCTCGCCCAGCAGCATGTGCAGGTACGTCGCCAGCGACAGGGCGATCACGAACGAGACGCCGTGCGCCACCCCGTCCGGCACGCCCATCGCGTGGAACACCGGCTCCAGCAGGTGTGCGATCGCGGGCTCGGCGACCACGCCCAGCACCAGCGTGCACAAGGTGATGCCGAGCTGGGCCGCGGCCAGCATCTGCGCCACGTGCTCCAGGCCCCACAGCACCTTGCGTGCCTTCTTGTCACCGTCCTCGGCCAAGGGTTCGATCTGGGCGCGGCGCACCGAGATCATGGCGAACTCCGCGCCGACGAAGAACGCGTTGACCACCAGCGTCAGCAGTCCGATGATGAGCTGGATCGCCGTCATCGCCGTGCCTCCGCCCGCTTGTCGTCGTCCGCATGCGCGGGGTCCTCACCCGGCCTGGGGCTGTGCAGCCGCACCTGGGCCGCTCGCCGCCCCGACGCGTCCGTCACCTCGATCCGCCAGCCGGCGACCGTCGCCGTGTCGCCCGCGGCCGGGATCCGGCCCAGCTCGGTGGCTATCAGGCCGGCCAGCGTCTCGAAGGGGCCCTCCGGAGCGCGGAGCCCGATGGCCTCCAGCTGGTCGGTGCGGGCCGCGCCGTCCGCGTCGTAGATCCGCCGGCCCTCGGCGTCCTCTCCCGCCGGGGCCAGGTCGGGTGTCTCCAGCGGGTCGTGCTCGTCGCGGACCTCGCCGACGACCTCCTCGATGATGTCCTCCAGGGTGACGACACCTGCCGTGCCGCCGTACTCGTCGATGACGACCGCGATGCTGCGGTCGCCGCCGGAGAGCTGGTCCAGCAGCCGGTCGACCGTCAGCGACTCGGGCACCAGCAGCGCCTCGCGCATCAGCTCGGTCACCGGGCGCCGCGGCCGCTGCTCGGCGGGCACCGCCAGCACGTCCTTGATCCGGACGATGCCGACGACGGTGTCCAGGTTGCCCCGGTAGACGGGGAAGCGGGACAGCCCGGTGGCACGGGTCGCATTGGCGACGTCCTCCACCGTCGCGGCCACCTCCAGCGAGGTGACCTGCACGCGGGGCGTCATGACGTTCTCCGCCGTCAGCTCCGCCAGGTGCAGGGTGCGCACGAACAGATCGGCCGTGTCCTCCTCCAGCGCGCCCTCCTTCGCGGAGTGCCGCGCCAGCGCCACCAGCTCCTGCGGCGAGCGGGCCGAGGCCAGCTCCTCGGTGGGCTCCAGGCCCATCCGCCGCAGGATGCGGTTGGCGGTGTTGTTCAGATGCCGGATCAGCGGGCGGAACGCGGCGGAGAAGACGCGCTGCGGCGTCGCCACCCGCTTGGCCACCGGCAGCGGTTTGGAGATCGCCCAGTTCTTGGGCACCAGCTCACCGATCACCATCAGCACGACGGTGGACAGGGCGGTGCCGAGCACCAGGGCGACGGACGAGGACGCCGAGGAGGGCACGCCCAGAGAACGCAGCGGCCCGGAGATCAGCGCCGCGATGGACGGCTCGGAGAGCATGCCGACCACCAGGTTGGTGACGGTGATGCCCAGCTGGGCGCCGGAGAGCTGGAAGGTGAGGGAGCGCACGGCCGCAAGCGCGCTCTTGGCGCCGCGCTCACCACGCTGCTCCGCTCGCTCCAGTTCGCTGCGCTCGACGGTCGTGAGGGAGAACTCCGCCGCGACGAAACCACCGCAGGCCAGCGCCAGCAGCAGCGCCACGAGCAGCAGAAGGACTTCCATCAACGCTCCTTCACCTCCTTCCCATGGTGGGCCAGGAGGCGCGGGCACGCGCGGTGTCGTGAGGCCATCCGCCGCACGAGATGTGGGGGGATGCAACTAGGAGGGTCGCCCATGGGCGGACGCTCACACCTTTCACTTGTGATGACGGCGCCGGGCCTGCGCACGTGCGGGCCCGGCGGTGTTTCCATCGTAAACGGACCGGACGGCTCGCGGGTTCCCCCCGCTGACCGGGGCGTTTCCCGGGGCTCGTCAGCCGGTGAGGGGTTTCACCCAGCGGCTCCAGAGGGGTTGCGGAGCGTAACCCGCGGCCTCCCAGGCGCGGTGTGCCCGCTCGTTGTCGTCCAACACCATGGCATCGCCGCGCCGGCCGCCGAGCGCGGCGAACCGTTCCTCCGCGGCCGTCAGCAGCCCCCGGGAGACGCCCCGGCGGCGGTGGGAGGGCAGAACGGCCAGCCGATAGAGGGAACACCGCCAACCTCCCCCAGCCTCCGGCCGGGAGGTGCCCCCACACCCGGCGATCACCGTGCCCACGAGTTGTCCGTCGTGCTCCGCCAGCAGCAGGGCTTCGGGATCGCGGGCGATCAGCCGGGTGACGCCGTCCCGGTCGTCGCTGACGCTGGTGCCCTCGGCCGCCTCGCGCCAGAAGGCCAGCACCTGGTCGATGTCCCCCTCGCCCGCGGGGCGGATGCTCAGTTCACTCATGCGGCGGATACCACCACGCCCGCCGGCCGACCGCCACGCCGTTCTGCCTGGTGGGACGGCGGCGTGGTGGGGCGATGGGGCGGTTCGAGGGTGGCGGCTCAGCTCGGGTGGCCGCAGCCTCCGAGCGAGGGGGCGAGCCAGCCGGGGGCGGCGGCGCGGAAGGGCTCGGGAGCCAGCCGGCCCGCCCCTTCGGGAACGGCGCCCACCAGCGGAAGGCCGGCGTAGCGGGGGAGGTCGGCCACGTTGCAGCGCTCGGCGGGCCCGGGGTCGGCGGGCAGGGAGCCGATCACCATGCCGGCCCCCGCCACCTGCCGGGTCCGCAGCGCCTCGGCCGTCAGCGCGGCCGTGTTGAGCGTGCCGAGCCCCGCCTGGACGACGACGAGCACCGGGGCGGCCAGCAGCCGGGCCACGTCCGCCAGCGTCGAACCCTCCTCGTCGAACCGCACCAGCAGCCCGCCCGCGCCCTCCACCAGCACGAGATCGTGTGAGGCGGCCAGTTTCTCCGCCGCGTCCGCGACCTGGCGCGCGGACAGGCACGCCATGCCCGCACGCCGGGCGGCGGTCTGCGGGGCCAACGGGTCCGGATAGCGCGCCAACTCGACTCCGGTGATCCGGTTGTCTCCCACGAGGCGCCCGACCTCGGCCACGTCCCCGGGCTCTTCGGGTGCCACCCCGGTCTGCGCGGGTTTGAGCACGGCCACCGACCGTCCCGCGCGCAGGGCGCACGCCGCCACCGCCGCGGTGGTCACCGTCTTGCCGATCTCCGTCCCTGCCCCCGAGACACAGAGCACACCACGCATCGTCCGTCCAGCCCTTCTGTTCTCCGCTCTCACGCTTCGCGCGCCACCGCGCACATGGCGGCGGCGATCCGTGCGACGTCCTCGTCAGCGGTGACGTACGGCGGCATGGCGTACACCATGTCGCGGAACGGCCGCAGCCACACCCCGGCCCGTACGGCGGCGCGGGTGGCGGCGGCGAGGTCCACCTCGTGGTCGAGCCGGACGACACCGATGGCCCCCAGCACGCTCACCTCCCGCACGCCCGGCACCCCGGCCGCCTCCGCGAGCCCGGTACGCAGCCCGTCGCCGACCCGGCGCACCCGGGCCCGCCAGTCCTGCGACAGCAGCAGGTCGAGGGAGGCCCCTGCGATGGCGGACGCCAGGGGATTGCCCATGAACGTCGGGCCGTGTGCCAGCACCGGCACCGAGCCGCGTGCGATCCCCTCCGCCACACGCGGGGTGCACACGGTCGCCGCCATGGACAGGTAGCCGCCGGTCAACGCCTTGCCGACGCACATCACGTCCGGCACCACCCCGGCGTGTTCGGCCGCGAACAGCGCGCCCGTGCGGCCGAAGCCCGTGGCGATCTCGTCGAGTACGAGCAGGACGTCGTGCTCGTCGCAGGCCTCGCGCAGCGCGCGGACGTAGGCGGGGGAGTGGAAGCGCATGCCGCCGGCGCCCTGGACGACCGGCTCGACGATGACGGCGGCCAGTTCGTGCGCGTGCCGTCCCACCAACTCCCGCAGCCGCGCGAGGTATTCCTCGTCGGGTG
This sequence comes from Streptomyces diacarni, assembly GCF_003323715.1. GTDB lineage: Bacteria > Actinomycetota > Actinomycetes > Streptomycetales > Streptomycetaceae > Streptomyces > Streptomyces diacarni. Next base: position 26,654 of record NZ_QOIN01000025.1, on the reverse strand, counting down.
CGGCGTCGAAGCCGGGGGGCGGTGCTTCGGCGAACACCTGAACGGGCAGCGCGCCCGACCACAGGTGGTGCATCCCGCCCTCCGGGTCGCACACCGACATCGGCTGCCAGGTGTCGCCGTGGTAGCCGCCGCGCCACGTCATCAGCCGCCGCTTGCCCGGCATGCCCAGGGAGCGCCAGTGCTGGAGGCACATCTTGACCGCGACCTCGACGGCGACCGATCCGGAATCGGACAGGAACACGTGTTCCAGGTCGCCGGGGGTGAGGCGGGCCAGCCGCTCCGCCAGCCGCACGGCGGGCTCGTGCGTGAGACCGCCGAACATCACATGGCTCATCCGGCCGAGTTGCCCGCGGGCCGCCTCGTTCAGCACCGGGTGGTTGTAGCCGTGGACGGCCGACCACCAGGACGACATGCCGTCGATCAGCTCCCGCCGCCCGTACGCCTCCCGCGCCAGCCGCAGTCGCACGCCGGAGGCCGACTCCACGACGAGCGGCTCGGCGGTGCCGGGCATCGGGGCGTAGGGGTGCCACACGTGCCGCCGGTCGAGCGCCAGCAGCTCGGTGGGCGCCAGGGGTGCGGGGGCGCGCCTGTCGCCGCGCGCTGCCGTGGTGGCCCGCTCAGGCATTGGGCGGCAGCTCCGTCCCCGCGCCGCGCCGCCGCACCGCCACCCGCTCGTGCGGGCGTGCGGGCCGGTCGGCCACCGCGTCCGCCCCGCCCGCGCGGCTCCCGGCCGACACCGCGCCCGCGCCGTCCGCCTCGTTCACCCCGTCCGGACCGTCCGCACCGCCTCCGTCGTCCGCACGCTGCCCGCGCCTGTGCCCTGGCAGTGTCGTCGTCGCGGCGTCCTCCACCACGAATCCCGCGTCCCGGATCATCTCCAGGTCGGCCTTCCCGGCCTGCCCCTCGCTGGTGAGGTAGTCGCCCAGGAAGAGGGAGTTGGCCAGGTACAGCGCCAGCGGCTGGAGCGACCGCAGGTGCACCTCGCGCCCGGCCGCGAGGCGTACCTCCACGTCGGGGCAGACGAAACGCACCATGGCCAGAATGCGCAGCGCCCGCTGCGGTGTCATGTTCCACTCGTCGGCCAGCGGCGTGCCCTCGAACGGCAGCAGGAAGTTGACGGGCACCGAGTCCGCGTCCAGGTCCCGCAGCGAGAAGACCACGTCGACGAGGTCCTCGTCCGACTCGCCCATGCCCGCGATCAGCCCCGAGCACGGCGAGAGTCCCGCGCCCCGCGCCCGTTCGACGGTGGAGACCCGGTCCTCGTAGGTGTGCGTGGTGCAGATGTCCCCGTAGGTGGCCTCGGAGGTGTTGAGGTTGTGGTTGTAGGCGTCGGCGCCCGCCCGGCGAAGCCGCTCGGCCTGTCCGTCGGCCAGCAGCCCGAGGCAGGCGCACACCTCCACCTGCGCGTTGCGCTCCTTGATGGCCTCGATCGTCTCCGAGACCCGGGAGACGTCGCGGTCGGACGGCCCGCGTCCGCTCGCCACGACGCAGACCCGCTTGGCTCCGCCGCGCACGCCCGCCGCCGCGGCCTCGGCGGCCTCGTCGGGCTGCAGCCAGGAGTACTTGAGGATGCCCGTTCGCGAACCCAGCCGCTGTGAGCAGTAGGAGCAGTCCTCGGGGCACAGCCCCGACTTCAGGTTCACCAGGTAGTTGAGTTTCACTCGCCGCCCGAACCACCGGCGGCGCACCTTCCCGGCCGCCGCGACCACGTCGAGCAGGTCGTCATCGCTTGTCCGCAGCACCGCCAGTGCCTCGTCACGCGTGGGCGTCTCGCCCCGCACGCCCTTGTCCGCCAGTGCGTTCAGCAGGTCGTCCATGAGCATGATCCTGGCCGACGGCACCGCACCGGGGTATGGAGGAAGTCCACAAGACTGCTCGTCCGAGCTGTGGACGTTGTCACACCTCGACGTCCGGCATGACAGGTTACGTTCTATTGACTATATACAAACGCCCCGGTTGTTGGCCGGGGTACGACGACGCCCGGACGAAGAGAGCGCCATGCCCACGGACCCGGCCCACGACGCTGCCCGGTACACGGCAGTGACCCCCTTCGCCGACCCCTTCGCCTGGACGGCCGACGTCCTGCGATCGCGCCGCACGGCCGGACTGCTGCGCACTTTGACGCCGCGGGCCGCAGACTCCGCGCTGCTCGACCTGGCGGGCAACGACTACCTCGGGCTCTCCCGCCACCCCGAGGTGACCTCGGCGGCCGCCCGGGCCGCCCGCCGTTGGGGTGCGGGCGCCGGCGGATCCCGGCTGGTCACGGGAACCACCGAGCTGCACGCCGAACTGGAAGCGGAACTGGCAGGTTTCTGCGGTTTCGAGGCGGCGCTGGTCCTCTCCTCCGGGTACGCGGCGAACCTCGCCGCCGTCACCGCCTGCACCGCCGACCCCGCGGGCCCGGGGCTCCTCGTCTCCGACGCCCGCAACCACGCCTCGCTCATCGACGGCTGCCGCCTCTCCCGCGCCCGTACGGCCGTCGCCGCGCACGCCGACCCGGAGGCCGTCGCCAGGGAACTCGCGGCCCGCGCCCCGGGGGAGAGCGCGCTCGTCGTCACCGACTCGGTCTTCTCCGTCGACGGCAACGCGGCACCACTGGGCGCGCTGGCCGCCGTCTGTGCCGACGCCGGCGCAGACTGCTCGTCGACGACGCGCACGGTCTCGGCGTCGTGGGCGAGGGCGGGCGAGGAGCACTGTGCGCGGCCGGGCTCGCGGGCGCTCAGGGCACGGTCGCCACCGTCACCCTCTCCAAGGCGCTGGGCAGCCAGGGCGGCGCGGTCCTCGGCCCCGCGCACGTCATCGCCCACCTGGTCAACACCGCCCGCACGGTCATCTTCGACACCGGCCTCGCCCCAGCGGCGGCCGGAGCCGCCCTCGGCGCGCTGCGGCTGCTGCGCCGCGAACCCGAGCGGGCGGCCCGCACCCGCGCGGCGGCTGCCGCCGTGCACAGCCGGCTCACCGCCGCGGGTCTCGACGCCACCCGCCCCGACGCCGCGGTCGTCGCCGTCCGCGCGCCGTCCGCGCGGGCCGCTCTCGCGTGGGCCGCCGCGCTGCGGGCCGTGGGCGTCCAGGTCGGTTGTTTCCGCCCGCCGTCCGTCCCCGACGGCGTCTCCCGGCTGCGGCTGACCGCACGCGGTGACCTGGACGGGGCCGCTCTCACGCGGGCCGTGGACGCCGTGATCGCGACCGCCCCGAGCGGCGGCTGACGGAGCCGGACCGGCGGGTACGCCGCGTTACGTCCCAAGGCGGACAGAGGTGAGCCCTCGCCGACAAGTTCACCGCTTCGAGCGACAGTTGACGGTGCAACCAGCAGGTTCGGCCGCACAGTCCCCGGCGGAGTGGCACTCTGTCGCGCAGCGGTCGACCGGGCCGCTCCGTCTCCCGCTCTCCTCACACCGGCGCCCGCCGCCGCACGACGCGGCAGCCCACGGCCCCCGGGAAAGGGACGCCCTCGCCATGGCAGACAACCAGGAAGCGACGCTCACGCTGCCGAGCGCCCCCGCCTCCGTCACCGCGGCACGCAGACACGTCACGGACGTCCTGCTCTCCTGGGGCCTGGGCGAGTCCACCGACGTCATGGAGTCGCTGCGCCTGATCGTCTCCGAACTCGCCACCAACGCCGTCCAGCACACCTGCGGGCAGTCGCCGGTCTTCACCGTGGACCTGCGGCTGGAGGGCGCCGAGTGGCTGCGCCTCGGCGTGAGCGACTCCCACCCGAGAAGGCCGCGCCGCCTCCCCGCCGCCGTGCAGCAGGACAACGGGCGCGGCCTGGCCATCATCCGTGCCCTGACAGCGGAGTCGGGCGGCCGGATGACCGTCGCCCCCGCGGGACGGGGCGGCAAGACCGTCTGGGTCGACCTCCCCTGGATGCCCATGGCGACGGCCTGAGGGCCGGCGGGCACCAGTCGGCTTCCCCGGGGCGCCGCGGGAGTCACCGTCGGCGCAGTTCACCGAACCAGCGCACGATCGCCGACGTGGCCGCCACGTTGGACCCCAGGTGACGGGATCCCTGGTGGTCGACAGCGCCGAGGTCAACCACCGGGGCCTCCACGCCGCTGGCGCGCAGAGCCTCCTGGCAGCGCTCCGTGTTGGCGGTGACGGCCTGCTCGTCCCCCGTCGCCATGTAGAGCCGGACCGGTGCGCGGGGGGCCCAGTCGGTGCATAGGGCGTCGGTCGTGCGCAGCGCCGCCGCCATCGGCCCCGTCGGGGGGGCCTGCGGGGGAACGGTGAGGCGGAGTTGGACACGAGTTCCTCCAGACGTCGCTGATCAAAGGCGAGTTCAGCCTCACGCCTTCCGCACGACGACGCACTGGTGCGGGCCCCCCGGCCCGCCAGGTGCCTACCCCTCCGCCCCTGGTGCACCTACCCCCCTCCGGGCTCCTGCTCCGGTGAAGACGTCACCGGTTGAGGAGGTGACGACTTGACATGCGTCGCAGGTACGGGCGCAGCCCGTGGTGGCGGCCGTCGCGACCGCGCCCGGCAACTGCGCCGCTCACCGCTCCGGGCCGTCCCGGCGAGAGCGGCGCGGTTGCCGACGTCATGGTCCGCGCTCTAGCCACGCCGTGGCGGCCCGACCAGTCCCGCACGCCGCTCCCCGTCGAGCACGCGCAGTGCCCGCTCCAGCGTCTCCGCGTGCAGCTCGCTCTCGCCTCGTTCGTGCATCAGCGTCAGCGCGTCCCGCAGCCGGACCGCCTTGCTGACCAGCCCTTGTGCGGCACGCAGGCTCCGGTAGGTGTCGCTGCCGCGCGCCGGATTGATCCTGCCCATCAGGTCGAGGGCTTCCAGGTAGGTGTCCACCACGTCGCATTCGGCGCGCGTCAGCGCGGGCAGCGGCGGCAGGTCGGAAGGACACGGGTGGCTCCCCATGGCCGGCTCACCTCCGCACGGGGTGCGCGGGGGAGGTCTTGCGGCTGGCCGTGAGCCGGTCGATGATCCCGTACTCGACGGCCTCCTCGGCGGTGAAGATCTTGTCGCGTTCGAGGTCCGTGCTGATCCGGTTGCGGGGCCGGCCTGTGTGGCGTTCGTACAGCTCCTCCAGCTTCTCCCGGGTCCTGAGCATCTCCCGGGCCTGGATCTCCAGGTCGGCGATCTGGCCCTGCGCGGGTTCGGCGAGGGCCGGCTGGTGGATGAGGACGCGGGCGCCCGGCAGCGCGAGCCGCTTGCCCGGGGTGCCGGCGGCCAGCAGGACGGAGGCCGCCGACGCGGCCTGCCCCAGGCAGACGGTCTCGATGTCGCAGGTGACGAACCGCATCGTGTCGTAGATCGCGGCCATCGCCGTGAACGAGCCGCCCGGCGAATTGATGTAGAGCGAGATGTCCTGGTCGGGCGCGGTGTGTTCGAGGTGCACGAACTGGGCCATCACGTCGTTGGCCGAGGTGTCGTCGATCTGGGTTCCGAGGAAGACGATCCGCTCCTCCATCAGCTTCGCGTACGGATCCATCCTCCGCGTTCCGCTGCTGGTGCGCTCTGTGTACTCGGGCAGGACGTACCGGGCCGTCGGCTGGTTCCGCATGGCGTCGCACTCCACTGTCGTCGCGTGAGAAACGTACGGACTGTACAGAACGTACGTCGAGCATCTCACCACGAACAGCGGCCAACGTCCCCTGCTCCGGGCCCGATTCCGCTGCGGGCGAAGCAGCGCCCGGCCCGCCGACCAGGCGTGAGGAGGCCCGTGAACATGCGCTGAGCTGGGGTTTCATCGCCCCCTAGAATGGGGGGATGGCTTACGAGATTCCGGTGACGCAGGCCCGGGCCGAGCTGGCGGATCTGATCAACCGGGTCGTCTACGGGAACGAGCGCGTGGTCGTCACCCGGCACGGAAAACCGCTCGTGGGGCTGGTTCCGGCCGCGGACCTGGAGCGGCTGGAGGCGACGGACGGGCAGGCCGGCGAACAGGAGGCGGAAGAGATCATCAGCACCGTCTCGGGGTTCCGCGAGGCCGGCGGGGGTGCCGCGGCCGCCGAGCCCCAAAGGTTCGGTATCGCCGCCGAACACCGCGGCCCGGCCGCCGGAGACCGGCGACCGGGCCAGGGGAGCTGAACGCCACGCGCATTCGCGGCGCTCAGGGGCTGCTTTCCCGCACCGCGTGCGCGGCGCTCAGGAACTGAGTTCCCACACCGCGTGCGCGATGGCGTCGCTGTGCAGGTCGAGCGCCTCCTCGTTGATGTTCGAGAGGTCGTCGCACACCGAGTGGTAGCACGCGTCGTACGGCTCGCCCGCCGTGCCGCCCCACTTGTCGGCCTGAGCTTGCGTCATGGTCTCGCCGGCGCCGGTGAAGCTGCCGCCCACGGTGACCCCCGCGTCCTTGAACGAGGCGTGGTCACTGCGCCCGTTGACCTCCTCGGACGCCTCCGTCTCGATGCCCTTGGACTGGAACCACTCGGTGAAGACGGCCTCGACGGAGGGGTCGTCCTCGTAGACGAAGTGGCCCGCGTTGGGGGAGCCGATCATGTCGAAGTTGAGGTAGGTGTCGATGGCGCCGATCTCGTCCTGGCTGAGGCGCTCGACGTACTGGCGCGAGCCGACCAGGCCTTCCTCCTCGGCGTCCCACCAGGCGAACCGCAGGTGCTTGGAGGGCTTCAGGTCGGCCTTGGCGACGGCCAGGGCCGTCTCCAGGATCCCGGCGGAGCCCGAGCCGTTGTCGTTGATGCCGGGGCCGGAGGAGACCGAGTCGAGGTGGGCTCCGGTCATGACGGTGGAATCCGTGGCTCCGCCGGGCCAGTCGGCGACGAGGTTGTATCCGGTGCTGCCGTTGTTGTCGAACTCCTGGATGGTGGTCTTGTAGCCGGCGGCGTCCAGTTTCTCCTTGATGTAGTCGAGGGAGGCCTTGTAGCCGGGCCGGCCGTGCGCACGGTTGCCGCCGTTGGCCTCCGCGACCGACTGAAGGTCCTCGAGGTCCTGTTGGACGGCGGCGACGGAGATGTCCGGCGCCTCGGCGGTGTGCGGCCCCTTCTCGCCGCCACCGGGGCTGGCCTGTGCCCCGGCGGCGCCGAGGAGGGTGAGGGCGAGCGCCGCGCTGGAGGCGGCGGCGAGTGCGGTGCGGCGGGGCTGTCTGCGCGGGGTGCCGGTGGAGCTACCGCGTATCTGTCCGCGTGTCACTGCTGGGCTCCGATGCTGTCGTGGGGGGATGTGGGGGGGGGTGCGCCGATGACGGCGGCCGTCGCCCGGAGCGGCGAGGCGATTGACGCGGACATGAGACTGCTGGCGCGGCGCTGTTCCCGTCAAGAGCGCATAGCGGACGGGGTGTCGCGGCCGGCGGAGAGGGGCTGCGCGGCGCGCTGCCGGCCGCCGCGCAGCCCGCCGAGCGCGAGCGCGGTCAGACCGAGCACCGCCCAGACGGTCAGCACCAGCACGGGGGTGTCCACGGCACGCCCGTCGAAGAATCCGACCCCGCGCAGCAGCGTGCCCCCGGCCCCCGGCGGCAGCCACTGGCCCAGCGTGCCGACAGGGTCGGGCAGGAGCTCGGGCGCGGACGGCACCCCGGACCACGGATTGCCCAGCAGTACCGTCAGCGTCGCGCCCACGCCGATGCCTTTGGGCCCCAGCAGGACGCCGAGCCCGGCGACGGCGGAGCTGACCGCCAGCACCGTGAGACCGAACGCGCCGACCTCCGCCCACCAGTTGCCGGCCAGCACGCCCAGCCAGCTGTCGGTGAGGGCGGTCGCGGCGAGCCCGACCAGCGCGGCCGCCGCGAGCAGCGCGAGCATGCCTCGCGTCCCGCGCAGCCGCATCAGGGTCACCAGCGCCCCGGTCGCCACCCCCGCCAGGGCCAGCGGCAGCACGCTCGCGCTGAGCGCGGAGCCGCGCGGGTCGCCCGGCGGCGGGGGGACGACGTCCTCGGTGCGCAGCCGGGTGCCGTCGGGCGCGGCCTCGGCTGCCGCCCGGGTCAGCAGTTGGGCGACGGCGGGACCGGCCGCGCTCGCGGTCAGCAGCTTCGGCCCCCCGGGGGTGGCGACGAGGGCGCCGTAGACGTCCCTGTCGCGTATGGCCTCGCGGGCAGCGGCCTCGTCCGCGTAGCGGTGCAGCGCGAAGGCGTCCGGGTGCTGCTCCAGCCGGGCCTCCACGCGTGCGGTGGCCGCGGCGGGTCCGGCGACGCCGAGTGGCAGGTCGCGGGGTGCGGTGCGGGCCGCGGGCCAGGCGAAGGCCCACAGCGCGAAGGAGACGAGCAGGGGGACGGCGACCAGGACCACGAGGGGGCCAGGCAGCTTGCGGGCGCGTCCTGGCCTGGGCGCGGAGGTGGGTGCTTCCGGTGTGGTCATGGGGCGACCTTTCGTCGGCCGGGGCGGCGCGTCGGGGTGCAGGCGTCACCGAGAGAGAATGAGCGTTCGTTTTTAATGGCGGGGACACCGTGTCGCCGTCCGGGGTGATTGTCAAGAAAGAACGTTCGTTTTAGGCTGGCGTCATGGCTCGCGTCTCCCCTGAACACCTCGAAGCCCGCCGTCGCCAGATCCTCGACGGCGCCCGCCGCTGCTTCCTGCGGGACGGCTTCCACGCCGCCTCCATGCAGGACGTGCTGCGGGAGAGCGGGCTGTCCGCCGGCGCGGTCTACCGGTACTTCCGCGGCAAGGACGAGATCGTCGTGGGCGTGGCGCAAGAAGCGCTGGCCACGATCCGCGCCTCGTTCGAGCGGGTGGCGGCCGCCGAGGTGCCGCCGACGCCGGACGAGCTCTTCCGTGAGGTCTTCGGCAGGCTCGAGGAGGACATGGGCGCGGGAAAGGATCAGCGGGAGCTGCCCCGCCTGCTCGTCCAGGTGTGGGGCGAGGGGCTGCGCAACCCCGAACTGGCCGACGCGTTGAACGAGGCGTACGCCCGGCTCTCGGTGCAGTGGGCGCGCCTCGTCGAGGAGTACCAGGCGTGGGGCTGGGTCGATCCCCAGGCCAACACCGTGCACGTGGCCCGCACCCTGATCGGCGCGGTGCAGGGGTATTTCGTCCAGCAGGCGCTGTGGGGCGGGATCGCGCCCGAGGAGTTCGCGAGGGGGCTGCGCGCCCTGGTGTCCATGTCGGCGCCGCAGCATCCGGGTGGCGCCCCGGCGGCCTGAGCGTCAGGAGCGCGCGGTGCTCGCCGGGTGCCCTCTGTGCCCTGTGAGTCCAGGGCGCCCGACGAGCCCTGTGTGCCGTGCGGGCGGCCGCCGATAGCTGCGGAGAGAGGTGTTTACGGCACCGAAACAGTGGCGTCGTAACCTCAGGGGCAGTTGCGGCCGTGGTGTCGCGTGTGTGATACATCTACCGGCGTGTGTCGTCGCCGCAGTGACCTGGGCGTTCCCGGGCGCGGTGACGACGGTGAGGTGGAGAGTATGCAATTGACCCCGCACGAGCAGGAGCGGCTGCTCATACATGTCGCCGCCGACGTGGCACAGCGGCGCAAGGACCGCGGAGTGCGCCTGAACCACCCCGAGGCGACCGCGCTGATCACCGTGCACGTGCTGGAGGGCGCCAGGGACGGGCGCACCGTCGCGCAGTTGATGGAGTCGGGACGCACGGTCCTCACGCGCGACGACGTCATGGAGGGGATCCCCGAAATGCTCCACGACGTGCAGGTCGAGGCGACGTTCCCCGACGGCACCAAGCTCGTGACCGTCCACGAGCCGATCGCCTGACCGCGCCGACGAGGAGCCGCACACCATGATTCCCGGAGAGATCCTCTACGCCGCAGAGCCGGTGCCGGTCAACGAGGGCGCCGACGTGACCCGGCTGACCGTGCTCAACTCCGCCGACCGGCCCGTCCAGGTCGGCTCCCACTACCACTTCGCCGAGGCCAACCCCGGACTCGACTTCGACCGCGAGGCCGCGCGGGGCACGCGCCTGGACATCGCGGCCGGAACCGCCGTCCGCTTCGAGCCCGGCATCCCCGTCGACGTCGCCCTCGTACCCATCGGCGGCCGGCGCGTCGTCGCCGGATTGCGTTCCGCCACTGGAGGCCCCCTCGATGCTTGAGCTGTCCCGCGCCGCCTACGCCGACCTCTTCGGCCCCACCACCGGCGACCGCGTACGGCTGGCCGACACCGCGCTCGTCGTCGAGATCGAGGACGATCTGTCCGGCGGCCCCGGGCGCTCGGGCGACGAAGCCGTCTTCGGCGGCGGCAAGGTCATTCGCGAGTCCATGGGGCAGTCGCTGGTCACCCGCGCCGAGGGAACCCCGGACACCGTGGTCACCGGAGCGCTCGTCCTCGACCACTGGGGCGTCGTCAAGGCGGACGTCGGCATCCGTGACGGGCGGATCGTCGCGCTCGGCAAGGCAGGCAACCCGGACACCATGGACGGTGTCCACCCGGACCTGGTCATCGGCCCGGAAACCGAGATCATCGCGGGCAACGGCAAGATCCTCACGGCCGGGGCGATCGACGCGCACGTGCACTTCATCTGCCCGCAGCTCATCGACGAGGCGCTGGCCTCCGGCATCACCACGCTGGTGGGCGGCGGCACCGGGCCCGCCGAGGGCTCCAAGGCCACCACGGTCACCCCCGGTGCCTGGCACACGGCCCGCACACTGGAGGGCATGGACGGGCTGCCGGTCAACGTCGGCCTGCTCGGCAAGGGCAACACCGTCTCCCGTCCGGCCATGATGAGCCAACTGCGCGGCGGCGCCGTCGGGTTCAAGATCCATGAGGACTGGGGCGCCACCCCGGCCGCCATCGACGCCTGCCTGTCCGTCTGCGACGAGACCGGTGCCCAGGTCGCCATCCACACCGACACCCTCAACGAGGCCGGGTTCGTCGGCGACACCCTCGCCGCGATCGCCGGGCGCGGCATCCACGCGTACCACACCGAGGGGGCGGGCGGCGGGCACGCGCCCGACATCATCACCGTCGTCGGCGAGGCCAACGTCCTGCCCTCGTCCACCAACCCGACGCGGCCGCACACCGTCAACACCATCGAGGAACACCTCGACATGCTGATGGTCTGCCACCACCTGAACCCGGCCGTGCCCGAGGACCTCGCCTTCGCCGAGTCCCGCATCAGGCCCAGCACCATCGCCGCCGAGGACACCCTGCACGACCTCGGCGCCATCTCGATCATCTCGTCCGACTCCCAGGCCATGGGCCGCATCGGCGAGGTCGTGCTGCGCACGTGGCAGACCGCGCACGTGATGAAGGAGCGGTACGGGGCCCTGGCCGGCGACGGGCGAGCCGACAACCTCCGGGCACGTCGCTATGTCGCCAAATACACCATCAACCCGGCGGTCGCGCAGGGCATGGACGACGAGATCGGCTCCGTGGAAGCCGGCAAGCTCGCCGACCTGGTGCTGTGGGACCCCGCCTTCTTCGGCGTCAAGCCACAGCTCGTCATCAAGGGCGGACAGGTCGCCTACGCGCAGATCGGCGACGCCAACGCGTCCATCCCCACCCCGCAGCCGGTGCTGCCGCGGCGGATGTTCGGCGCCACCGGGCGGGCCCCGGGCGCCAACTCCGTCAACTTCGTGACCCGGACCGCGTTCGACGACAACCTGCCCGAACGGCTGGCCCTGACCAAGCGGTTCGTCGCCATCCGCGACACCCGCCCTGTCACCAAGGCCGACATGCGCCAGAACGACGCCCGCCCCGACGTACGCGTCGACCCCGACACCTTCACCGTCACCATCGACGGCGACCCTGTCGACCCGTCCCCGGCGAAGACCCTGCCGATGGCGCAGCGGTACTTCCTGTTCTGAGCGACACCCTCTCCCCGCGGCCGAGCGCCGGGAGACGACTGGAGGTTCACACCATGCGCGCTGGCGCCGCCACCTTGCTGGTGCTCGCCGACGGCAGGTTCCCCGCCGGAGGGCACGCCCACTCCTCAGGTGCCGAGGCCGCCGTGAAGGCGGGCCGGATCCGGGACGCGGCGAGCCTGCACCGCTTCTGCGCGGGCCGGCTCCACACAGCCGGCCTGACGGCGGCGGCCCTCGCGGCGGCCGCCGCCGCGGGGACCGACCCGCTCGCCCTGGACGAGGCGGCCGACGCGCGGACGTCCTCGCCCGCGCTGCGGCGCACGGCACGCAGGCTGGGCCGGCAGATGATGCGCGCGGCCCGGGCCACCTGGCCGGGACCCGGCCTCGACGCGCTGGCCGCCGCCCGGCCCAAGGGCGCGCACCAGCCGGTGGTGCTGGGCCTGGCGGCGCGCTCCGCGGGCCTCACCCCGCTGGACGCCGCGCACGCCGCCGCGTACGAGAACGTGAGCGGCCCCGCCACGGCGGTCGTCCGCCTGCTCGGCCTCGACCCGTTCGACGCCACCGCCGTCCTGGCGCGTCTCGCCCCCGACATGGAGGAGGTGGCGAGACGGGCCGAGGAGGCGGCCCGCGGCCCCGTCGAGGACCTGCCCGCCGCCTCGGCACCGCTGTTGGAGATCACCGCTGAGCAGCACGCGGCCTGGCCCGTACGCCTCTTCGCCTCCTGAGCACGGCCCGCCCGCTTCGCCTCCTGGGGACGGTCGGCCCGCCCGCTCGCCGCCGCACGGCGCAGCGCCCCGTCTCCCGGGGCCGGCCGTCACCCCCTCACCCCTCACCCCCCGCCATCCCCGACCCCTACCCCCGCCCGCACTTCCCGGAGGACCCCGTGCATCTCGACCACTCCACCACCTACCCCGAGCGGCACAGCGCCTCGGCCGTCCGGGCCGACGGCAGCCGCAGGGCGCTGCGCGTCGGACTGGGCGGCCCCGTCGGCTCCGGCAAGACCGCGACCGTGGCGGCGCTGTGCCGCGCGCTGCGCGACCGGCTCTCGCTCGCCGTCGTCACCAACGACATCTACACCCGCGAGGACGCCGCCTTCCTGCTCCGCGAGGCCGTGCTGCCGCCCGAGCGGATCACCGCGGTGGAGACGGGGGCCTGCCCGCACACCGCGATCCGGGACGACATCTCCGCCAACCTCGAAGCGGTCGAGGACCTGGAGGACGAGGTCGGCCCGCTCGACCTGGTCCTGGTCGAGTCCGGCGGCGACAACCTGACGGCGACGTTCTCCAAGGGCCTGGTGGACGAGCAGATCTTCGTCATCGACGTGGCGGGCGGCGACGACATCCCCCGCAAGGGCGGCCCCGGCGTCTCCACGGCCGACCTGCTCATCGTCAACAAGACCGACCTGGCCCCCTTCGTGGGCTCCGACCTGGAGGGCATGGCGCGGGACGCCAGGCAGCAGCGCGGCGAACTCCCCGTCTCCTTCCAGTCGTTGCGGGGCGAGCCCGGTGTGGAACCGGTGGCCGACTGGGTGCGCGCCCGCCTCGCGGACTGGACGGGCGCGGCGGACGCGCCTCGGCCGGAGCCTGAGCGGGCGGCGGCCCACGCCGGTCACCAGGCATGACGACGGCGACAGCGCTGCCCGTAACCGGCGTGCGGGCCCACGCCCGGATCACCGCGGCGCCCGACGGGCGCGGCGGCACGGCGCTGCCGCTGCGCAGCGGCGAGGGGCCGTTCGCCGTGCGCCGTACCCGCTCGGCCGACCCCTCGCGGGCGCGGGTCACCCTGGTGGGGGCGATGAGCGCGCCCCTGGGCGGTGACCGGCTGGCCATCGAGACCCGCGTCCGCGCCGGCGCGGCGCTGCGGGTGGACGGCAGCGCCGCCACCCTGGCCCTGCCGGGCCGCACCGCGGACCCCGCCCACTGGGACGTATGGCTTCAGGTCGGTGAGGGCGGCCTGCTGCACTGGCTGCCCGAGCCGCTGATCTCGGTGTGCGGCAGCGAACTGCGCCAGCGCATCCGTGCCGAGCTGGCTCCCGGCGCCCGCCTCGTGCTGCGGGACGAGCAGGTGCTCGGCCGCGCGGGGGAGGGCCCTGGGCGGCTCACCAGCCGCCTGACGGTGCGGTACGCCGGGCGTCCGCTGCTCGACCAGCAGCTCGACTTCGGCCCCGGCGCGCCCGGTTGGGACGACGGCGCGGTACTGGGAGGGCACCGGGCGGTGGGCCAACTCCTCGTCGTGGACCCCGGTCTGGGCGACGAGCCGGAGCAGTCGCGGCTGCTGGGGGAGACGGCCGCCGTCACCCCGCTGGCGGGTCCCGGGGTGCTGGTGACGGCTGTGGCGCAGGACGCGCTGCGGCTGCGGCGGGTGCTCGACGAGGCGCTGACCTTCACTTCTTGGTGAGGCGCGGCACAAAGATACGTCTTGGTAAAGAACCAACCTCTGCCCTGTCCCTTACCGCCCGTGAGGGAGAAGGATCCCCCTGACACCACCACCGTGGTCACCGACCACCGCCGTCACACATGCGGCAGCACCCGAAGGGGGACAAGTACACGTGACCAGACGGAAGGCGGCCATAGCCGCCGCCGGCACCCTCGCCGCCGGAGCCCTCACGGCCGGCCTCATATCCGTACCGAACGCGTTCGCCGACGGTACCGGCACCCACGCGCAGCACACCGGGCGGCACGGCTCCGCCGAGGCCCGCGGCGTCCACAAGGCGGCCGCCCGCGCCGCCCGCACCGGTGTCGACTGGAAGGACTGCCCCGCGGACTGGGGCCTGAAGGACGGCGTCGAGTGCGGCTGGGTGACCGTGCCGCTCGACTACGCCAAGCCCGACGGCAAGAAGATCAAACTCGCCGTCGACCGGGCCCGCAGCACCGGCGGCAAGGGCAAGCGGCAGGGCTCCCTCGTCTACAACCCGGGCGGTCCCGGCGGCTCCGGGATGGCCTTCCCCAACCGCATCCCCGACAAGAACCCGCTGTGGGCCAAGGCCGCCACCGCCTACGACTTCGTCGGCTTCGACCCGCGCGGCGTCGGCCACTCCGCGCCCATCTCCTGCGCCGACCCCCAGGAGTGGGTCAAGGCACCCAAGGACGACCCGGTGCCCGACAGCGAGGCTGACAAGCGCGCCCAGCGCAAGCTCGCCAAGGAGTACGCGGACGGCTGCAAGGAGCGCGGCGGCGACCTCCTGCCGCAGATGACCACGCCCAACACGGCCCGCGACCTCGACGTCATCCGTGCCGCGCTCGGCGACAAGAAGCTCAACTACCTCGGCGTCTCCTACGGCACGTACCTGGGCGCGGTCTACGCGGAGCTGTTCCCGGGACACATCCGCCGGATGATCACCGACAGCATCGTCAACCCCTCGCCGAAGAAGATCTGGTACGACGTCAACCTCGACCAGGACATCGCCTTCCAGACCCGCTGGGAAGACTGGAAGAAGTGGGTGGCCAAGCACGACGACGTCTACGGCATCGGCTCGACGCCCGAGAAGATCGAGGCCAAGTGGCGCGAGCTGCGCTCCACCGCGAAGAAGGACCCCATCGGCGGCGTCGTCGGCCCCTCCGAGCTGCTGGGCTTCTTCCAGAGCGCCCCGTACTACGACTCCGCCTGGGCCGAGGTCGCCTCGGTGTGGGCCGCCTACCTGGGCGGTGACGAGAAGCCGCTGATCGAGGCCGCGGCCCCCGACATGTCGGACGTGGAGGGCAACAAGGCCGGCGAGAACAGCAACGCCGTCTACACCGCCGTCGAGTGCAACGACGCGCAGTGGCCGCGCGACTGGAAGACCTGGGACCGCGACAGCACCCGGCTGCACGAGAAGTACCCGTTCCTGACCTGGTCCAACGCCTGGATGAACTACCCGTGCGGCGTGTGGCCCCTCAAGCAGCACAAGCCGCTGAACATCCACGCCAAGACCTCGCACCCGGTGCTGATGATCCAGGCCACCCGCGACGCGGCCACTCCTTACCCCGGTGGCGTCGAGCTGCACAAGCGGCTCAAGGGCTCCCGTCTGATCACCGAGAAGGGCGCGGGCTCGCACGGCATCACCAACCTGAAGAACGACTGCATCAACAAGCGTGTCGACGCCTACCTGCTCAAGGGCACCGTCGACGCCAAGGACGTGACCTGCTCGCCGCACGCCGAGCCGCAGCCGGTCAAGTCCGCGGCCAAGGCGTCGGCGAAGGCCAAGGCCGCGGCCGTGCCCGCCCGCACTCCGTGACACCGTCCGCGAGGGACGCGCACTGAGGGCAGGCAGCCGCGAGGGGCGGACCGGATGCGTTCCGGTCCGCCCCTCAGCCGTCTCTCACCGCCCGTGTGACGCCAGCCAGCGGTCCTCGGCCGCGTAGTCGAACAGGCGCTCCAGCGGCTCGTACGCCGCGGCCAGCCTCGGCAGCGCCTCGGCTACGTCCCGGCCCCGTATGTGGTCTGCCAGCCACTCCACCGTCTCGGGCAGCGCCTGCTCGTACGTGGTCACCGGCCGGTAGCCCAACTCCCGCTCGGCGGCCGACATGTCCAGCACCAGCGGATGCGGCAGCGACCACGGGGTGAGGCCCACCGACGGCGCGTCGGCGGGCGGCGCGCCGTCCATCAGCACCGTCTCGCACTCCCAGCCGAGTGCCTCGTCGTGCAGTTCCGCGATCTGGGCGACCGTCGGCGCCTGCGGATCGGCGGCGTTCAGCACCCGCGACCCGGGACGGCGCCCGGCGAGACGCACCAGCTCCGCGATGTTGTCGACATGGACGGGGTGGAAACGGCTCTCCCCGTTGTACGCCAGCACCCGCACCCGGCGCCCGTCCAGCCACCGCTTGACGAAGTACGCCTCGCGCGGGGTGCGGCAGTACGGGCCGTACACGGCGCTCGCCCGCAGCATCGTGACGGGCAACCGGTCGCCCAGCGCCGTCAGCGCGTTCTCGACGACCACCTTGCGCGCGCCGTACACCTTCTCGTCCGGCCGCATGGCGCGGTCCGTCTCCGCGAGGGGCACCCGGTAGCGCGGCCAGCCGTCCGGCTCGTCCTGGGTGACGAAACTGCGGCCCTCCTCGTCCTCGTAGACGGCGGCGGTGGACAGGACGACCGCCGAGCCGATCCGGCCGGCGAGGCCCGCGATCTGCCGGGCGTGCACAGCCGTCATGGCCGTCACGTCGAGCAGCAGGCCGAAGCCGTCGCCCACGGCCGCCTCCAGCGCACCGGGCTCATCCCGGTCCACCGCGACGGCGCGCACCTGCGACGGCCATCGCGCGTCCCGCCCGCCGCCACGGGACGCGGCCGTCACCTCCCACCCGTCCCCGGCCAGCGCACGCACCGCCGCGCGCCCGATCTGACCCGTCGCGCCCAGTACCAGGGCTCGTGATCCGTTTGCCATGAAGGCACGCTAGGCCTGCGGCGGCCCGGCGGTCAGCAGGGTTTCGCCCTCGACGATTACGCCGACGGCGCATCCTCCGCGGCGCCGCGGCCCCTCAACGTCCCGCGCCGTGCCGCCCGTCGGCGCCTGCCCCGCCCGCCGGTCCCCGCGAGCGTCCCTTCGGACGCCTGCCCCGGGCGCGCTCCTCGTCCTGCGCCGCCTTCGCGTCGGGGGCGTACATGTCCACGTACTCCTGTCCCGACAGCCGCAGGATCTCGTGGATGATCTCGTCGGTGGCCGCCCGCAGCACCGTCCGCTCGTTCTCCATACCCGCGAAGCGGGAGAAGTCCAGCGGCTCACCGAACCTGATGGTGACCCGTCCCATGCGCGGCAGCCTCCTCCCCGGAGGCTGGAGTTCGAACGTGCCGACCATCGCGCACGGCACCACCTTCACCCCCGCGCCGAGCGCCATCGCCGCCACGCCGACCCGGCCCTTGTAGAGGCGGCCGTCGTGCGAACGGGTGCCCTCCGGGTAGATGCCGAGCAACTCTCCCCTGCGCAGCACCCGCAGCCCCTCGTCGATGGCGGCCTGGCCCGCCCCCTTGCCCGAACGGTCGACGGGAATCTGCCCCGCGCTGTGGAAGAAGGCTGCCGTCAGCCGTCCTTTGAGACCAGGACCCGTGAAGTACTCGGCCTTGGCGAGGAAGGTGATGCGGCGCTTGAGGATGGCGGGCATCACGAAGTGGTCGGAGAAGGACAGATGGTTCCCCGCCACGATCGCCGCGCCCTCCGACGGCACGTTCTCCAGACCCTCGATCCGGGGCCGGAAGGCCAGCCGCAACAGCGGCCCCAGCAACACGTACTTGAGCACGTAGTAGAACACCGGTCGCCTCCGGGCCCTACGCGAGCGGCTCGGCTGCCGGGTCGCCCCAGGCAGGCGAGTCCACCCGGCGGCTTGGGGCCTCTCGTTTGGATCTTGCTGGGCTCGCGGGCCCCGGCACGCGCTCTCGCGGCGTTGTCGTCGGTCGCCGCTGCTCCGCAGGGACTTCCTCCTCCGCCTTGCGAGAGCACGCACCGGACCCCGCTCCCTGATCCAGCCAGATCCAAACGACAGACCCTAGGGCCGTGCGTATGCCTGACCGTCCGCGAGCGGGTCCGATCGGGTCCATGCTGACTCCCTGCAGACAGGCCCGGCACGGCCGGCGTGCCTGGCATGGTTGACGTGCCCGACGCGCCGACGACCTGCCAGGCCGTGTGATCGTCGTGTGATCCAGGTAACGATCGTAGCCCCTCCACGGAGTGGAAGGTTTCTTCGCGCACGAGAGCCGTGAACCCCCCGGGCGACGAGGCCCCGGGGGCGGACGGAGAACTCAGGCCGCGCGTTTGCCGCGGCGGTGACGGTGGTGACGGCCGTGTCCTGAGCGCTCCGGTTCCGAAGGCCGCTCCTCCGTGATCTCCTCGTCGTCCTCGGCGGTGGGCTCCCGGCCCCGGTCTCCCGCGCCGCGCTCGACGGCGTCCGCCGCCGTGGGAAGCCCGGTCACCTGCAACTCCGGGAGCGCCATGGCCGCATCACGCGGCGCCGCGGCGGGGTCGGACGGCAGGGACCCGGCGAGGAGGCCCGTGATATCCGGCGCGGCCGCCTCAGTGCGCGACCTTCGCCCCTGCGGAGCGGAACGGAAAGTGCGGGCGACCTCCTGCTGCGGGCCGCGCCCGACCGCACGTCCCCGTGCGTCCTCCTCCGCCGCGCCTGCCCCCGCTTCCGCTGCGGCCGGCTGCTTCCGCGACGCTGAGGGGGCGGCGCCCTGCGCGGACGAATCCGGGCCCTCCGTGTCGGGTTGCTGCGCGCGCTCCAGGAAGCGCAGGAGTTCGACCGGGAAGGGGAGGACGAGAGTGGAGTTCTTCTCGGCGGCGACAGCCGTGATGGTCTGCAGCAGCCTCAGCTGCAGCGCCGCCGGCTGCACCGACATCTGCTCGGCCGCCTCCGCGAGCCGCTTCGAGGCCTGGAGCTCCGCGTCCGCGTTGATGACCCGGGCCCGGCGTTCACGGTGCGCCTCCGCCTGCCGGGCCATGGACCGTTTCATGGTGTCCGGCAGCGACACGTCCTTGATCTCCACACGGTCGATCTGCACTCCCCAGTCGACGGCCGGGCTGTCGATCATCAGCTCCAGGCCCTGGTTGAGCTTCTCCCGGTCCGAGAGGAGATCGTCCAGGTCGCTCTTTCCGATGATCGACCGCAGCGAGGTCTGGGCCATCTGCGAGACGGCGAACTGGTAGTCCTCGACCCGGATCACCGCGTCCGCCGGTTTCACCACCTTGAAGTAGACGACCGCGTCGACGCGGACCGTCACGTTGTCCCGCGTGATGCCCTCCTGGGCGGGGACGGGCATGGTGATGATCTGCATGTTCACCTTGCGCAGCCGGTCGACGAAGGGAACGACGAGCGTCACCCCCGGTCGTCGCACCTCTCCGAGCAGCCGTCCGAGGCGCAGTACGACCCCGCGTTCGTACTGCTTGATCACGCGCACCGACGACAGGACACCCAGGAGCGCGAGCGCGGCGACGATCACGATGACAGTTATCAGAATTTCCGGCATGTCGGCACCTACCGTCCAAAGCTGCTGTTAACAGCGTAGATCGGGCCGACGCGTTCGGGCGAGTGGACGGCGAAGGGACCCGTCCCGTGCGCCCCGGCCCGCCCCGCCCCGCCCCGCCCCGCGCCACCGTCACGCACCGCCGAGAAGGAGGCGACCCACCGTCACCGGCAACGCGCCCGAGTTGCCCCCGCCCCGCGCGGGCCCGAACCTGGGAGAGCCGCGGGGGCGGCGCGCTCGTGACGCCGAGCCGGGAGGCGCAACGATGACCCAGACACCTCGCACAGGGCAGGCGTGGCCCCGCCTGCAGGTGGCGGACTGGTCCGAGACCAGGGACACCCTGCACATGTGGACGCAGATCGTCGGCAAGGTACGGCTCGCACACGCGCCGCTGGTCAACCACTGGTGGCAGGTCACCTTCTACGTCAGCGCGCGAGGACTGACCACGTCGAGCATCCCGTACGGCACCGGAGCCTTCGAGATCGAGTTCGACTTCGTCGACCACGGGCTGCACATCCGCACCAGCGACGGCGGCACCCGGCACGTTCCCCTGGCGCCCAAGCCGGTCGCCCGGTTCCACCACGAGACGATGCGGGCCCTGGACGAACTGGGCATCGAAGCCCCGATCCAGGACCACCCGAACGAGGTCGAACCGGCGATCCCCTTCACCGAGGACCTCCGGCACGCCTCCTACGACGCACAAGCGGCGCACCTGTTCTGGCGCCAACTGCTGCAGGCAGACCGCGTCATGGGTGCCTTCAGAGCCCGCTACGCGGGCAAGGTCAGCCCGGTGCACTTCTTCTGGGGCGCCATGGACCTGGCCTGCACCCGCTTCTCCGGACGTTCCGCCCCCACCCACCCGGGCGGTGCTCCCAACTGCGGGGACTGGGTCATGGTCGAGGGCTACTCACGGGAACTGAGCAGCTGCGGATTCTGGCCCGGCGGGGGAGAGGAGGGCGCCTTCTACGCGTACGCCTACCCCGAACCCGACGGCTTCCGCTCCCACCCCGTCGCACCCGCCGACGCCCACTACAGCCCGCAGAACGGGCAGTACCTGCTGCCCTACGAGGCGGTGCGCACCGCCGAGAACCCTGATGCGGCACTGATGTCCTTCCTGCAGAGCACCTACGAGGCAGCCGCCGACAACGGGGGCTGGGACAGACCGGCTCTCGAAACCGACCCGGACCGCTGGGACGAGCGCCGCTGAGCGTGCGGGTACCCGGCCGCTGTACGCGGGTACCCGACCGCTGTTCCCCGGCCCCCTCAGCCATCAGACTCCAGGAGGTACTGCCGTGACATGCTTCGACCGACGCGATCTCGGACTGCTGACCTTGCGCCTCGGCGCGGGCGGCGTGCTGTTCGCCCACGGCGCCCAGAAACTCTTCGGCTGGTTCTCCGGCCACGGCCTGGAGGGCACCGCCCAGTTCATGGAGTCACTCGGCTACAAGCCGGGCAAAGCCAGCGCGGTGGCCTCCGGCCTCGCGGAGGCCGGAGGCGGCGCGCTGCTCGCCCTCGGGCTCGCCACCCCCGCGGGGGGCGCGGCGGTGGTCGGCGGCATGGCAGGAGCGGCCGCGGTCCACGCCCCCAACGGCTTCTTCAACACCTCGGGCGGCTACGAACTGCCCGCCCTGTACGGCCTGGTCGGCGCGAGCATCGCGGTGGCGGGTCCTGGCAGGATCTCCCTGGACCACGCGTGCGGCCATCACCTGAACCGCGTCTGGATGGTGCCCGCGGCCCTCGCCGCCGCGGCGGCGGGGGCGACGGCCGCGGTGAAGTCCCGTAACAGCCAACTGCGCGCGTCCGAGAACGCCGAAGAGGCTCCGAGCGCTCCGGACGCCCAGGAGCCGATGCAGGAGACGTCCCGGGACGAGTGAGGGAGCCGGCCGGCGCCCCGGTCCTCGTCGCCTGCCTGCCGGTCACAACGTGGCGACCCCGCAAGGGATCAGGGGCGTACTGCCGCTGCCAGGAGGCAGCCGAACTCTTCCACTCCCAGCATATCGGCCGGTCGGAACAGGTCCGGCAGATTGGTCTGGCCCAGGGCCTCGGGGCGGTCCTCTTCGGCTGTGGGGCGGGCCAGTTCCCGGAAGGTGCGCTGCTGGGTGTGCTCGGTGATGTCCAGCAGGCCGCGCAGGCGCAGACCCGAGCGGTGCAGCAGGGCCACGTAGTCGTCGGCGTCGGCGAGCGTCACCATGAAGTTGCGGCAGAACTTCTGGATCGACGGGTGCGGCACTTCCTTGCGGGGCGCCCGCTCGAAGATGTCGGTCAGCACCAGCCGCCCACCCGGCTTCAGTACCCGTGCCGCCTCGGTGAGCACCTGCTGCCGGTCCGGCATGTGGATGATCGACTCCAGGGCCATCACGGCGTCGAACGAGCCGTCCTCGAAGGGGAGGTGCATGGCGTCGCCGTGTTCGAACACGGCCCGGTCGGCGAGCCCGGCCTCCTCGGCCAGCCGGTTGGCCGTCTTCACCTGCTCCTGGCTGATGCTGACGCCGGTGACCCGGGCCCCCGTCTGCCGCGTCACCCGCAGTGCCGGGCCGCCGACCCCGCAGCCCAGGTCGAGGACGTGGTGGGAGCCGTCCACCAGCAGCCGTTCGATGAGCACATCGGTCAGCGTGTCGACGGCCTCTTCGAGAGTGGCCTCGGAGTCCGGGGTCTCCCAGAAACCGATGTGGATGTTGGGGTTGAAGGTGCCGTCGTTCAGCGCGGTGCGCGTGAGCCGGTCGTACAGCGCCCCGACGGCCTCCGGCTCGGGGAGGGTCTGTGCGGAGTCGGTCATGTGGATCTTCCTCTCGATGGGTGCGGACGGTGAAACGGGGTCAGCCGACCGCGGTGGCCGGGCCGGTCGCGAACTGGCGTAGCGGATTCAGAGCGTCCTCGCCGATGCGGGCGCGCAGGTCGGGCGCGGTGACGCCGAGGCCGGGCGCGGGGGCGAGGCAGAGCACGCCGACCTTGCCGATGTGCCGGTTGAGCTGCACCAGCCGCGTCGCCTCGCCGACCTCGGCCAGGGGGAACAGGGAGGACAGGGCCGGCACGATGCCGCCGAGGGTGAACAGCCGGGCACACTCCACCTGCTCCTGGAGGTTGGCGACATGGCTGCCGACGACGCGCTTGAGCCGCATCCACAGGTAGCGGTTGTCGAAGGTGTGGTGGTAGCCGGTGCTGGAGCCGCAGGTGACGACGGTGCCGCCGCGCTTGACCACGAACACCGAGATGCCGAACGTCGACTGGCCCACGTGCTCGAACACGATGTCGGGATCCGCCCCCACCGCGTCCCGGACCAGCCGCCCGAGCCGCTTGCCCGCCTTCAGCGTCAGCTCCGGGTCACCACCTGCGTCCTCGATACCGATCTCCCGCCGGTTGACGACGGCGTCGCAGCCCAGCTTCCGGGCCGCCTCGGCCTTCTCCTCCGAGCTGACCACGCCGACGGCGATTCCGCCGCCGTTCCTGACCAGTTGGGCGGCGTAGGCGCCGAGGCCGCCGGAGGCGCCCCAGATCAGCACGACGTCGCCCTGCTTCATCCGGGCGCCGCGGTCGCTGACGAGCATGCGGTACGCGGTCCCCGCACAGGCAGGGACCGTCGCGGCCTCTTCCCACGTCAGGTGCGGCGGCTTCGGGATGAGCTGGCTGGCCCGCGCCACCGCGTAGTGGGCGAGCCCGCCGTAGTTCGTCTCGTACCCCCAGGCCAGCTGGTGCTCGCCCAGCATGCCGTCCGCCTGGTTGGCCGGTTCCTGGTCGTCGACACGGGCCGCGTTGATCAGTACGTGGTCGCCGATCCGCCAGTGCCGCACGCCTGTGCCGACCCGGACGACGACGCCGGAGCCGTCGGAGCCGAGGACGTGGAAGGGCTGGTCGTGCCGGGCGGCCCAGCCGCCGTGGCGGGCGTAGGAGCGCAGGAAGCGGAAGGTGGAGAGCGGTTCGAACTTCGCGGACCAGACGGTGTTGTAGTTGACGGAGCTGGCCATCACGGCGACCAGTACCTCGTCCGGGGCGAGTTCGGGCGTCGGGACCTGGCCGACGTGCAGGCTGCGGCGTACGTCCTTGTCTGCGGATTCGGTGCCCGCGAAGATGTTCTCGTCCTCGACGCGCAGATGCGCCGCGGTGAAGGAGTCGGGCAGCGGGGCGCGGGCCAGTTCGTCCGGGGCGGCCCCGGACAGCACGGCATCGGTCAAGGACATGCTGCTCACCTCTGTTCGGCGGGGGCGGGGGAAGATGCCGGGAGCCACCAGTGGTGTGCTCCCGCGAACGCGTAGGTCGGCAGGGGGACGCGCCGCACGTCCGGCCCGCCGAAGGCCGCCTCCCGGTCCAGCCGGACACCGGAGACGAAGGCGTCGCCCAGCCGGCAGGCGAAGGAGGGGGGCCCGGCGGACGGGGAGGACCGGGCGGACTGTGCCTCGGGCACGGCCGGCAGCGCGATCGTCGCGCGGCCCGATCCCGCCAGGGAGGGCGCGGCCGGCGGTTCGGCGCCGTCCGCGAGCCCGGCGAGCGCCGCCTCCAGGGTGCGCTCGCCTCGCAGCAGGGCGGCGGCCCAGCACCCGGCTGGGCCCTCGCCGAGCACCGTCGTGGGCCGGACTCCGCACGCCTGCCACAGCCAGGCGTGCGCCACGATCACGACGAACCCGGCCAGCTCCGCGTCCTCGGCCGCGACCGGTGCTCCCGCCGGGCCGAGCAGCTCCGCCAGGGACCGCCCGCCCGCGTACGGGATCAGCACCTCGTCGAGGTCCGCGACGGCGTCCCTGAACGCGGTCCATTCCCAGGGGAGGCTGTCATGCCAGGGCAGTGCGGCGGCGGAGGGCACCGCGCAGACCAGCGCGGTGCGGCCGGTGCCCGCGTGCCCTGACCTCACCCACGGCGACGCCTCCCCGCCGGCCAGCGCCCGCAGCCCCGCCAGGTACTGCCCCCGGTCGGCGCCGCACACGGCCGCCCGGTGCGCGAACGCCGTCCGCGTCACGGCCAGGGAGTACGCGATGTCCGCGGTGGGCCACTGGGCCGAGTGCGCCTCGAGGTGGGCGAGGAGCTTCCGGGCCTGACCGCGCAGGGCGGCGGGATCCTTCGCGGACAGCAGCCACGGCAGCGGCCGCACATTCCGGGCGGGCGCCGGCCGTTCCCAGGGAGGATGCGCGGGCCGCTCCAGGACGACGTGCCCATTGGTGCCGCCCGCGCCGAGCGCCGTCACGGCAGCCCGCTCGGGGCGGCCCGTACTCGGCCACGGCCGCCCGGCCGGCACGGGTTTCAGGACACCGCCGGCCCGCTCCACGGTCTCCAGCGGCGGCAGGCAGTTCAGGGTCGCGGGCACCCTGCCGTGCCCGAGCGCGAGCACCGCCTTCATCACGCCCGCCATGCCGGCCGCCGACTGCGTATGCCCCAGGTTGGACTTGACCGAGCCGAACAGCAGTGGTGCCTCGGGCCGCCGCTCCCGCCCGTAGACGGCGAGGAGCGCCTCCGCCTCCATCGCATCCCCCAGAGGGGTGCCCGTGCCGTGCGCCTCGACGTAGTCGACGTCGGCGCCCGAGAGCCCGGCGTCCGCCAACGCCCGTGCCATCACCCGGCGCTGCCCCGGGCCGTTGGGCACGGCGAGACCGTTGCTGCTGCCGTTCTGGTCCACCGCCGAACCGCGCACCAGTGCGAGCACGGGGTGCCCGTGCCGTTCGGCGTCCGACAGCCGCTCCAGCAGCAGTACCCCTGCCCCCTCTGCCCAGTTGCCGCCGTCGGCCCGCGCAGAGAACGGCTTCGTACGACCGTCCCGCGCGAGGGCGCTGAACCGGCTGTGCTCCAGGAACACATCGGGCACGGCCATCACGGTGGCGCCCGCCGCGAACGCCAGCGTGCACTCGCCGGACAGCAGCGCCCGGCGGGCCAGGTGCAGCGCGGACAGGGAGGAGGAACAGGCGGTGTCGACGGTGAACGCCTGGCCGTGCAGCCCCAGGACGTAGGCGATGCGCCCGGACGCGGCGCTGGGCAGGGTGCCGACGGCCAGATGGTCCGTGCCCTCCTCGGGCCGCTCCCGCCCGCCGGCGGTCCCCGCGTACCCCTGCGGCGTGAGCCCGACGAAGACGCCCGTCGGCGACCCGGCCAGCGTCGACGGATCGATCCCGGCGCTCTCCACGGCCTCCCACGCCGTCTCCAGGAGCAACCGCTGCTGCGGGTCGGTACCGGCGGCCTCCTCGGGCGTGTATCCGAAGAACTCCGCGTCGAACGACGCGGCGCCCGCGAGGAAGCCGCCCTCCTGCACACTGCACCGGCCCGTGACACCGGGCTCCGGGTCGTACAGACCGGCCGCGTCCCAGCCCCGGTCTGCGGGGAACGGGGACAGGCAGTCCCGCTCCTCCGCCAGCGCCCGCCACAGCTCGTCCGGGGTGTCGATGCCACCGGGCCAGCGGCAGCCCATGCCGATCACCGCCACCGGATCGTTCCTCGACGAACGCTCCGCCTCGGCGAGCCGTGCGCCGAGTTCGCCGACCTTCCGGCGCTCCTCCTCCAGCGCGGCGGTGGCCTTGCGCAGGTACTCCCGCAGCTTTGACTCGCCGCTCACCGGGCTGCCTCCGCGTCGTCGGAGTTGCCGGCGTCGATCAGCGCGAACAGTTCGTCGTCCGTCGCATCGGCCAGCTCCGAGCCGGCCTCGCTCTCGCCCTCGCCGAACAGCTCGGCCAGGTGCTCCGCCAGCAGCGTGGGCGTCGGGTGGTCGAAGGCCACGCTGACCGGCAGCTCAAGACCCGTCTCCGCGACCAGCCGACGGCGCAGGTCGACCGCCGTCAGCGACTCGAACCCCAGCTCCTGGAAGGTGCGGTCGGACACGATCGGCTCCGGCGAGTCGTGCCCGAGCGCTACGGCGGCGTGCGTGCGCACGAGGGCCAGCAACGCGTCGAAGAGCTCGTCTCCGAAGAGCCCGGAGAAACGGTCCCGGGGCACGGGCGCGGCGTCGCCCTCTTCCGCTGCGGCCCCGACCGTGGGGGCAGGGCTGCGGGCGCCTGCCGGGTTCGATTTCAGCCAGTAGTGGTGGTGTTGGAAGGGGTGGGGGGGGGGGGGGGGGTGGGGGGGGGGGTGGGGGGTGGTCCAGGTGGGTGTGGTGCCGGTGGTGTGGGCGT
>NZ_QOIN01000019.1 GCF_003323715.1 Streptomyces diacarni | reverse complement strand
AGAGCGCGACCTCACCCAGCATGAACGACCAGTGGTCCGGGAAGATCTTGCGCATGTTGGCCTTGGCGAGGCTGTAGATCCCCAGCCGCCCATCGGCCCAGTCGGCGACCCGCTCCCCCGCTGGAGCGTTCGCGGACCGCGCAGGTGCTTTCCTGCTCTTCGACATGCTCAACTGCGCCCCTCCGCTTCCGGCCGGACCGGCCGTCCACACCCCCTTATCGGGGAGTGCTCCCCACTTAGGAGCGCACTGTAGCACTGGACGGGGAGCACTCCCCGTTTCAGGGGTGGCGGCCACGACGGGCGGCCGGTGGCGCGGGCACCGGCCCGGAACCTGCCTGCATGGACGAGCGGTGCGAACGGCTCGCGGAGCGCCACGCGCCCGCGGAGACGAGACACGACCCCCGACTCGCGGACAGCGAAGGTCGAGCCCGGCTCGCCACGCGGCGATACCGGGCTCGTGCAGGAGGTGAACCACAGCGCGCTACCCACCAGGCAGGTGACCGAACTCCTCGGACCCGCTGCGGCCCCGAGCGCCCGACCGCGGCGTCACGTCGCCGTGTCGGACTTCGCTTGCGCAGCGATCAGAAGGTCGGCGGTTTCGGTGTGAGGGCCGGCGTCGACCGCCCATTCGAGAGGCGTGCGGCCGGCGCCCTGGTCTTCACGCAGCCGCGGATCGGCTCCGTACGCCAACAGCGCGCGCACCGTCTCGGTGTGCCCCCAGCAGGCGGCCGCGCACAGCGGTGTGCCCTCCGAACCCGGCCCACCGCTCTCGGCGTCAGGCGCGGCCCCTGCTTGCAGGAGCAGGCGGGCCATGTCCGCCTTGCCGCTCACGGACGCCCGATACAAGGGAGTGGCGCCCTCCGCGTCCGCCCGCTGAGGATCGGCACCGGCCCGGAGCAGGGTCTGCACGCCAGTGGCGTCACCCGTCACGATCGCGTCGAAGAGACGCCGGGAGAGCTTCTTGCGCTGCCGCTGGTTCACGGACCCAGAGCTTAGGGGTACGGCGGGGAACCGAGGCGCCCGGTCAACTGGGGCGAGAGGCTGCGGGGTTCACCCGTGAGTGCCGAAGTGCCGCTCGCCCCTCGCCCAGCAGGGCATCCTCGTGCGGGGCGAGCGCGCCGGCCGCCGCGCTGTCACACGTGCAACGCCGGCGCGAGTCGGTGTCCGCCTCAGCCCAGCTCCCGCGACCGGGTCTCCGGCAGTGCCAGCACACACACCAGGGAGACCACGGCCATCGCGGAGACGTACCAGCCCACCGCGCTGGAACCGTAGGAGGACTGGAGGTCGGTGGCCACCAGCGGCGCCACCGCGCCGCCCAGCACTCCGCCGAGGTTGTAGGCGAACGAGGCACCCGAGTAGCGCACCCGGGCGCTGAACAGCTCCGGCAGGTAGGCGCCCATGGGCCCGTACACGACGCCCATGCAAAACAGTGTGCCGCCCAGCGCGAGGGTGATCAGCAGCGGTTGTCCGGTGTCCAGCAGCGGGAAGAGGACCAGACCCCAGACGACGGCGAGACCGCAGCCGATGAGGACGAGTCGGCGGCGACCGCGGGCGTCGGAGCGGGTGGCGGCGATCCAGGTGCCGACGGCGAGGAAGAGGCAGGCCACCATCGACAGGGCCAGCATGGTGCTGCGCGGGACACCGAGGCCGTCCGTCGCGTAGTTGAGGCAGTAGGTGGTGGCCGTGTAGAAGAGCCCGTAGGCGACGATCATGCCGCCCGCGCCCAGCAGCATCTCGCGCCAGTGGGTCCTGAAGACCTCCATGGCCGGCGCCTTGCTCTTCTCCTGCGCGTCCATCACGCGCTGGAAGACGGGCGTCTCGCTGATCCGCAGCCGTACGAACAGTCCCACCGCGACCAGCGCGAACGACAGCAGGAAGGGGACCCGCCAGCCCCACGAGCGGAACGCGTCGTCGTCGAGCCCGG
Organism: Streptomyces diacarni; assembly: GCF_003323715.1. Classification (GTDB taxonomy): domain Bacteria; phylum Actinomycetota; class Actinomycetes; order Streptomycetales; family Streptomycetaceae; genus Streptomyces; species Streptomyces diacarni. The sequence goes on along the minus strand of NZ_QOIN01000019.1, from coordinate 142,787 downwards.
CGGACAGGGCCCAGAAGATCCCGGTCGCCGCGAAGAACCCGACGGAGGGGCCGAGCTGCGGGAAGGCCGCGAACATGCCGCGGCGTTTCTCGGGCGCGTGTTCCACGGCGAGCAGCGCGGCACCGCCCCATTCGCCGCCGAGTCCGATGCCCTGGAGGAACCGGAGCAGGACGAGCAGCAGCGGCGCCCACACGCCGAGGGTGGCGTAGCCGGGCAGCAGTCCGACGAACGCGGTGGAGAGCCCCATCAGCAGCAGGGAGGCCACCAGTACGGACTTGCGCCCGACCCGGTCGCCGAAGTGTCCGAAGACCAGCGAGCCGAGGGGCCGGGCCACGAAGGCCACCGCGTAGGTGGAGAAGGCCGCCAGGGTGGCGTTGAGAGAGCTGAGGTTGGGGAAGAAGGCGTCGTCGAGGACGAGGGCCGCAGCCGTGCCGTAGGCGTAGAAGTCGTAGAACTCGATGGCCGTGCCGATGAAGCTCGCGACGGCCACCCGGCGCATGCTCTCCCCGCCACCGTCTTTCCCTTCACCGTTCTCCGCGTCCCCGGGCGTGCCGGTGTCCGTCAGGGCCGCGTCGGTCTCCGGGGTGCTGCCGGGGGCGTCCGGGGCACTGGTCTTCCGGAGAGCGCCGGGGATGCCGTCCTCCGGCGTGCCATCGCCGCTCTGCGGCTCGGGGGATCCCATTTTCGCTTGTCCTGCTCGCTGGCTCACAGGCGCACTTTTTCGGGAGGGCGGGCGTGAGTCAAGAGACGCAAGCGCGCGTCTCGTTCAGCGAGACGACGCTGGTCGAGCGCGCCATCGCGCGACTCCGGCTGCGATGTCGTCCGGTTCCTCACTACCATCACCGGATGGAGAACATGACGTGCACCCAGTGCGATACGCCCGGACTCGAGCCCGGCTTCGTCGAGGACACCGGCCAGAACACGCGCGGTTACGCCCGCTGGATAGCGGGGCACTTGGAGCGTGGCATCTTCGGCGGTGCCAAGCGCATGGGCCGGCAGTCCCGGCAGATCGAGGCCTACCGTTGCCCCAAGTGCGGGCACCTGGAGCTCTTCGCGACGCACGAGTCCTGACATCGGTGCCCGCGCCGACGGCGTGTGTGCCGTGCGGGCGCGGTGACCGGTGTCCTCAGCTGGTGTCAGCCGTAGTAGCGGTCGAAGTTTTGCGAGAACTCCGAGCCGTTGAACCCGTCCCAGTTGATCGACCAGGTCATCAGCCCGCGCAGAGCGGGTTGGCTGCCGTGTGGCTCGTACGAGCCGCACTCGGTTCCCTTGGTGAGGCAGTCGAGGGTCTTGTCGACCTCGCCCGGCGCGATGTGTCCGTTGCCGGCCTGCGACGAGGCGGGCAAGCCGATCGCCACCTTGCTCGGAGGCAGACCGGGGAAGACCTTGCCGGCGTCACCCTGGACGGGGAAGCCCGCGAGCAGCATGTCGGTCATCGCGATGGGGAAGTCGGCGCTGCCCATCTGGTGGTAGGCGTCGTCCAGCCCCATGATCGGGCCCGAGTTGTAGTTCTGTACGTGGAGCAGCGTCAGTTCGTCGCGCAGCGCGTGGATCACCGGCAGGTAGGCGCCGGCGCGCGGGTCGCCGCCCCACTGCCCGGAGCCGTAGCGCTGGTAGCCGAGCTGGACGAAGAAGGTCTCCGGGGCCATGGTGAGGGTGAAGTCCGCGCCGTACTCGGCCTTGAGTGACTTGACGGCGGAGATCAGGTTCACGATGACGGGTGTGGTGGGGTTCTCGAAGTCGGTGTCGCCCTCGTCGAGTGAGAGCGAGTGGCCTTCGAAGTCGATGTCGAGGCCGTCGAGGCCGTACTCGTCGATGATTGCCGAGACGGACGAGACGAAGGTGTCGCGGGCCTGCTGAGTGGTCAGCCGTACCTGCCCGTTCTGGCCTCCGATGGAGATGAGGACCTTCTTGCCCTGCGCCTGCTTGGCCTTGATCGCGGCTTTGAACTCCTCCTTCGTCTCCACGTTCGGACACTCGCTCTGCGGGCAGAGGTCGAAGCGGATGTCACCGGACGTCGCCGTGGTCGGTTCGCCGAAGGCGAGGTCGATGACGTCCCAGCTGTCGGGGACGTCGGCGAGACGGGTGTAGCCGGAGCCGTTGGCGAAGCTTGCGTGCAGGTACCCGATCAGGGCGTGCTCGGGCAGCGCCGCGCCGCGGGGCTGGACGGCGGACGAGGCCGCGGGCGCCTCGGCGGGCGGGTGGTGGGTGCCGGCGGCTCCGGCCGCGGCGGCCGGAGCGGTGAGCAGGCCGGCCCCCACGAGGAGGAAGGCCGCGCCCGCGGTGCGGAGCCGGGAGAGTGTGCGTCGGCCCTGGCGGGGGCCGGAGGGGGAGCGTGCCACAACTGCCTCCAGGGGGGCGCTCGTTGGGGAGCGAACCATGGCCAAGTTGGTCCAGACCAAAGAGGTTGTCAAGAGCTGACGCCGTGGCGGCTCGACTGCCTCACGGGGAACACCGCACCGACGAGCCCCCGGCAGAAGGGAGCGGACGGGGCGGCAGGCGGTCGGTGGTTCGCACGGCGGAGCGGGCGTCGGATGCGCGCGCGGCCAGGCGCGGGCTGAGACGGCGGCGCGCGCTCCTCGCTACCCCTCTCGGGCGTGCTCGGGGGCCGGTGCGGGGTGCTCGTCCGATGTGCCGGTCGCGGTGAGGCCCACGTACATGGTGCGGTGCAGTTCGGCGGCGTGTGCGGAGAGCAGGCGGGCGGCGAGCGCCGCGTCCCGGCCGTCCAGCGCGGCCCTGATCTGCTTGTGCTGCTCATTGCTGGTACGCAGATAGCTCATGGCGTAGGGCAGGAAATAGCAGTACAGCTCGCCGGTGACACGCGTGTACATCGCGAGCGCGCTGGGCAACCCCGCGGCGGTCGCGATGAGCGAGTGGAAGCGCTTGTCCGACGTATGGAAGTCCGCCCAGGTGGTCGCCGCGTCCATCTCGGCGATCGCCGCGTCCAGCAGGCCGAGCGTCTCCGCGTCGATGCGCGCGGTGGCCAGGTGCGCGAACCCGGCCTCCATGACGACCCGCTCGTCGATCAGGCGCCGGACGCGCGCGGCGTCCTGACGGTAGGCGGCGCTCTCGGCCACCGCGTGCAGGCGCGGCTGTTCGGCGATGAACGTCCCCCCGCTGCGCCCCGGGCGCCGCCGGACGATGCCTTCCCGCTCCAGCGCGCTGAACGCCCGGCGCACGGTGATCTCGCCGACGCCCAGCGCGGCCGCGGTCGCGCGGACGTTCGGCAGCCGCTCCCCCGGCGCCAGCAGCCCCAGGTCCACGGCGAGCGAGATGCGGGCTCTGACGGTGTCGAGAGCGCTGGTGCGGCGGATCGCGGTCAGCGGGCCACGACTCAGCGCCCCTGCGGCGCTGTCACCAAGCTCGGATGCCATCGGCACAGCCTAAAGCCTCTCGCTTCGACCTTGCCGGGCTCGCGCCCTGCCCGGCTGCCGGGCGATGGCCGCTCCGTGAACCCTTTACGTGGTCAAAGTGAGCATGTTTATATGACGGCCGGGCCGCGATCCACCCCGCCATCCGGGCCCTCTTCCGGGCCCACCGCCCGCTTCCGCCACACGCGCCTCGCGGCTGTCCTGCACCGCCGTACCCCTCCCCCCGATTCGAAGGTGCCGATGAAGATCTCCGCGCTCCAGACCGCCGGAACGCCGGGCGACGTACCCGCCAACTGCGGCGAACTCGACGCCGCCTGCTCCCGCGCCGTGAGCCGAGGGAGCCGCCTGCTCATCACCCCGGAGATGTTCCTCACCGGGTACAACATCGGGGAGCGCGTGCACGGACTGGCGGCCACCGACCTGCTCTCCCCGGTGCGGGAGATCGCCCGGAGACACCAACTCGCCCTCGTCGTGGGCCTGCCCGAGAGCGAGCACGGCGCCTGCTACAACTCCGCCGTCTTCATCGACCCCGACGGACAGGTGCGCGGCCGTCACCGCAAGACCCACCTCTTCGGCGAACTGGACCGCACCTCCTTCACCGCGGGTGACCGACTGGTCTCCGTCGTCGACTTCGAGGGCGTCCGCATCGCCCTGCTGATCTGCTACGACGTGGAGTTCCCCGAAACGGTACGGGCCGCGGCCGCGGCAGGGGCCGACCTGGTGGCCGTGCCGACGGCCCAGATGGAGCCGTACGCGTTCGTGGCCGACCACCTGCTGCGCGTCCGCGCCTGGGAGAACCAGGTCTACGTCGCCTACGCCAACCACGCCGGCGCGGAGGGGGCCTTGCGGTACGTCGGCCGCAGCTGCCTCGTCGCGCCCTCCGGCGAGGTGCTGGACCGCGTGGAGCACGGTGACGGGCTGCTCAGCGCGACCATCGACCCACGCGTCGTCGCGCGGGCCCGCGACGCCAACCCCTACCTCGCCGACCGCCGCGTGGACCTCTACACCGAGGGCCCCGTCGAACACCGCGCTCCGCACGCCACCCGCGACGCCAAGGACTCCCCATGCTGACCGACTCCGGCCGCGCACCCGCAGAGGGCGCCGCGTCCAGCTCCCCCGACCTCAGCGGGCGGCTGGGTACAGGGTCCATCGTGTTCATGGTGATCGCCGCGGCCGCTCCCCTGACGGTCGTGGGCGGCAACGTCCCCCTCGCGGTGGCCGGCGGCCCGGGCGCCGGTGCGCCCGTCGGCTTCGCCCTGGCCTCCTTGCTGCTGCTCGTCTTCGCCGTCGGCTTCGTCGCCATGACGCCCCACGTGCCGCAAGCGGGCGCCTTCTACGCCTACGCCACGCGCGGCCTCGGCGGCCGTATGGGGGTCGGTACGGCCGCGGTCGCGCTCGTCACCTACACAGCGATCCAGGTCGGCGTGTACGGCTACCTGGGCGGGGCGGTGAACGACGCGCTCTCCCTCTTCGGCGGCCCCACGTCGACACCGTGGTGGGTCTGGTCGCTGCTGGCCCTCGGTGCGGTGGCGTTCCTCGGCTACCGGCACATCGAGCTCAGCTCCAAGGTGCTCGGCGTGGCGCTGGTGCTGGAGATCGCTGTCGTGGTCGTTCTCGACGCGGTGGTCTTCGCGCGCGGCGGTGCCCACGGGATCAGCGGGGAATCGTTCACTCCGCACGCGGCCGTCTCAGGCCCGCTCGGCATCGCGGTGCTCTTCGCGCTCACCGGCTTCATCGGTTTCGAGGCCACGGCCGTCTTCCGGGACGAGGCACGTGACCCCGAGCGGACCATCCCCCGCGCGACCTATCTGGCGGTGCTGATCATAGGCGGCTTCTACACCGTCTCCTGCTGGGCACTCATCCTGGCTGCCGGCACGACGGACGCCTCGGCGGTCGCGCAACGCACGGTGGACGGCCGGGGTGACATGCTGATGGACACCGCGCAGGCATACGTCGGCACCACGCTGCGCGATCTGATGCAGGTCCTGCTGCTCAGCAGCCTGTTCGCATGTGTGCTCTCGTTCCACAACGTCATCGCCCGCTACACCTTCGCCCTCTCTCGGCAAGGCCTGATGCCCGCGCGGCTGGGCGCCGTCCACCCGCGCCACCAGTCGCCTTCCGCCTCCTCCGTGGCCCAGAGCATCACCGCGTGCGTACTGGTCGCGGTCTGCGCCGCCTGCCGACTGGATCCGCTGGCGGGGGTGTTCGGCTCCATGGCGGGCGTCTCCACGGTCGGCATGGTGATCCTGATGCTGGTCACCTCCGTCGCGGTGCTGGCCCACTTCGTTCGCCGCCCCCAGCTCGCCCGGGGGAAACTGTGGCAGACCCGCATCGCTCCCGCACTCGCCGTACTGGGCCTGTTGGTCGCCATGTGGCTCGTGCTGACCAACTTCACGCTGGTCACCGGCGGTGGAGTGCTGCTGAGCACGATCCTGGCGCTCGTCCCCTTCGCAGCACTGGGGGCGGGTATCGCCCGCGGGCCCGGACCCCGTGACCTGTCGGAGCCGGCCACCGCTGACACCCACGCCGACGTCACGGCCGACACCGACGCCGGCACCGAGACGTCCTGACGCCGCGGAGCGGTTCGTCCTCTGCGCGGGGAGACGCGTGTCAGCCCGCCACCAGGGTGCGGCGAAGAAGTGGAAGCAGACGGTCCCAGTGGCGCCGCAGTGCTGCGGGGTCGAAGGCGTCGGTGTCGGACATGGTGAAGCCGTGGACGGTGCCGGGGTAGATCTCGGACGTGTGGTCGACACCCGCGGCGTCCAGGGCCGCGTTGAGCTCATCGAGGGCGCCGGGGGTCATGTCGGTCTCGGCGTGGCCGAGGTGGACCCGTGCGGTGAGTTGCGCCAGCAGGCGGTCCAGGCTCTCGGGTCCGTCGGCCACGGGGCCGTGGAAGTTCGCGACGGCGGCCACCTGCTCCGGATGGGCCGCGGCGGTGCGCATCGCCAGGAGGCCGCCGATGCAGTAGCCGGTCACCGCGACCGGGCCCGCGCAGACCTCGGGCCTGGTGGTGAGGTAGCTGAGGTAGGCGTCGGCGTCACTCAGCACGCGGTCGTCGGTGTGTGCCTCGATGAGCGGCATCAGCTGAGCGACGAGCGCGGGCCGCACGTCCTCGCCGATGTGCTCGGGGAGTTCGACGACGGGTGCGGGGCCCTGCCGGTAGAAGAAGTGCGGAACGAGCACGTAGTAGCCGTGCTCGGCCAGTTCGTGTGCCATCGTGCGCAGCACGGGTCTGATGCCGAAGGCGTCCGCGTACATCAGCACGCCCGGGTGCCGTCCTCCGGCGTCGGGGAAGGCGACGAACCCGTCGGCCTCGCCGTCCGTGGTGGGGATCCGCACAGTCTTGGTGGGCACTGTCTTCCTTCCTCGGGGGGTTACCGGCTCGGCGTCGCGGACGTCGGCGACACCGGCGTCGGCAGCGGCAGCGTTAGTGGCACTAACGACCATGGCGCGAGTGAACGTATCCCGTTAGTCGGACTAACGCAACGGTAGGGTGGGGGCATGAGCAGAGCCGATGCTGTGGACGTGCCCGACGACGGCGCGCGCAGGACGCCCGACAGGCTGCGTCGGCGGGCGAGTCGGCTGTTGTCGCAGCTGACCATGCGATCCGACCGCCTGGTCAACGAGGGTCTGGCCCGGGTCGACGCCCGTAAGTGGCACTACGCCGTGCTCGCCTCGCTCCAGGAACATGGCCCCGGCAGCCAGGCGGAGCTGAGCAGGCGCTCCGGCATCTACCGCAGCGACATGGTCGGTGTGCTCAACGAACTGGCCGAGCGCGACCTGGTCGAGCGGGGGCCGGACCCCGAGGACCGGCGTCGCAACGTCATCACGATCTCGGACCGGGGCCGCCGTCGGCTGCGCCGTCTCGACAAGGTGCTCGACGATCTCCACGACGAGCTGCTGGCGCCGCTGAGCCCGGCCGAGCGCGACCAGTTCGTACAGCTGACCACCCGCTTGCTCGACCACCACACCCGTACCTCCTGAGCCGCGTCGGGCGACAGCGGCGCGGGCGGGTCACCGCGCTTCGCCGGTGGCGTCGCCCATCGGCTGCGCGTGCCCGCCCCGGCGCCGCAGGGCGGCGACGGCACCCAGGACGATCCCCACGGCGAGGACGACCAGCCCACGCAGCCACACCTCGCCCTCGACCTGCGTCGCCAGCACCACGCAGGACACCGCGCCGAGCGCGGGCACGAGGGCGGGAGAGCGGAAGTGGTCCCGCTCGGCAGGCGTACGCCGCAGTACGAGCGCGGCGGTGTTCACGAGGAAGAAGACGACCAGCAGCAGGAGCACCAGCGTGGAGGCGAGCGACGCGACGCTGCCGGTCAACGCGAGGAGCAGCGAGAGCACGGTGGTGGCCGCGATCGCGGCCCACGGCGTGCGGCGCACGGGCAGCACCCGGGTCAGGACACCGGGAAGCAGACCGTCGCGCGCCATGCCGAAGGTGAGGCGGGAGGACATGATGCCGGTGAGCAGCGCGCCGTTCGCCACGGCGACCAGCGCCACCACGCTGAAGACCCGCGGCGGCACCCCACCGGCTTCCCTGACCACCTCGAGGAGGGGGCCGCTGCTGTTGACCAGCTGATGCGTCGGCACCGCCGCCGCAGCGACGCAGCCGACGAGCACGTAGACGAGCCCGGCCGTGAGCAGCGCACCGAACAGGGCGCGCGGGTAGGAGCGCCGCGGGTCCCTGGTCTCCTCGGCGACATTGACGGACGTCTCGAAGCCGACGAAGGAGTAGTAGGCCAGCACGGCGCCGCTGAGCACCGCCGCGGCGGATCCCGTCCCCGGCGTGCCGACGTCGACGAGCCGGCCGAGATCGCCGTCGCCGCGCGCGAGAACCCATCCGCCGAGTCCGATGACCAGGACCAGCCCGCCCACCTCGACGACGGTTGCGACGGCGTTGGCCCGGGTGGACTCGCTGATGCCGCGCAGGTTGAGCAGCGCGAGCGCGGCCAGGAACACCAGGGCCACCAGTGCGACTGGCAGCGAGACGAACTCGGCCAGATAGTCGCCCGCGAACCCCCGCGCCAGCGCCGCCACGGACACCACTCCGGCAGCCAGCATGCAGAAACCGGCGAGAAAGCCGACGAACGGACCGTAGGCCAGGGTGGCGTAGTGGGAGGCTCCGCCGGCACGCGGATAGCGGGTGGCCAGCTCCGCGTAGGACGCCGCCGTGAGCAGGGCGAGGCACAGGGCGGCGGCCAGTGGCAGCCACACCGCGGGACCGGATTCCGCGGCCACCTGGCCCACCAGCACATACACCCCGGCGCCCAGGATGTCCCCGAGGATGAAGAAGTACAGGAGCGTGGTGCTGAGCGTCTGGCGCAGTGGGGAGGAACGGTTCGCCGAGGGGTGCGGTGTGCGGTTCATGGACCACGTGTGCCCGCTCCGGCCGTTCGAGACCCCGCGACTGCGACCCCCTGCGGCGGGTGGGTGGCCCGCGCCATGCAGCATGCGGACGAGTGGTGTCTTCCAGGACCGCCGCCCGTCCTGGCGCGCCCGGCACGGAGGAGACCGCGCTCCCAGGGGGTGCGGCCGGCCCGGGCCCCTTACGGAGCCCGGGCACGGCTCATCCCTCGGAGGGGTTCTCCTCGAAGTCCTCCGGGCTGACATCCGCTTCCTCGAACGCCTCCCTCAGTGTGGCGCCGGAGTGGGTCCTCGGCTGCTCTTCGGGGGGCGTGGCTTCCTCGACCACCTGGTCCGTGGTCTCGGTCTTCGGACGGCTTTCTTCCGGAACAGTCATGATCACTTTCCCTCGGGGTCTGCCCTGACGACGCGCGGCGCACGGCGTCCGGGCTCCGCTCACACCCCGGGGTCCCCAGCCCGTCCGGAATGAACCGCACGGGCCGCGGGGAGCTTGTCACCGGGATGTCGCACTCCCAGGTGCGGTGCCTGCGTGGTCTGCTCGGCTGCTCGGTCTGCTGAACGAACTGCGAGGTGGGTGGCGACGGCGAGCGCGTCAGCCGAGGACGAACGGCACTCGCGCCGCCAGTTCGCCGAGAGCGCTCCTCTCCGCCTGCGTCGGTGCCCGGCGGCCGGTGCCGACCAACAGCACGTCCTTGTCGGTGAACGACGCGGGGAACGCGGAGCCGGAGATCTGCTCCAGCATCGTCCGGGAGCGGGCCAGCCCCTCGGCGGGCGGATCCGCCGCGTGCGGCAGGTGTGCGGTCAGGTCGAGGTGGTGCAGCGTCCACTCCAGGACGTAGGCGGCGAGGTAATCGCCCACGGTCAGGACCATGTCCTGGGTGCGCACCCGAGAGTCCGGGTCGGCGAGTTCCGCGGCGCGTCCGGCGGCGGATCCGACATCGTCGAGATGGAACGTGAGCAGGTGCGGGTCCTCGTACGCGGCGGCGAGTCGGACGGTCAGCGCGTCGAGCGGGTCCTCACCGGTGGGCAGCCGGTCCTCGACGCTCCAGTACCCCGCCGCGTCGACGGTCGGTGCGGTGTCGGCGGGGGTCACCAGGGTGATCAGGACGTCCTGCGCGTCGATGATCAGGTGGCACACGAGGTCCCGCACGAGCCAGCCGGTGCAGCCGGACGGCCGCTGGAAACCGTCGGCGGGAAGCTCGGCGACCGCCGTGCGCAGCGCCGCCCACGAGCGTGAGAAGAGATCCACCTCGGCAAGGTAGTGCCGTACCGAAGTGACGGACAAGCGCGTCGGCTCGGCCGGTACCGGCCACGGCGGGCAGGCCCCCGCCCGGACCGGGGCCTGCCGACTGCTCACGTCCGGGTCGCCCTCCCGCAGTCCTCGTCCCCGGCCTCCCGCATCCGCTCGTCCATCGACGTGTCGCGGTCGTACGGATCGACTTCGGGCCCTGTCGCCGCTTCCCCGTCCGTCTGCGCACCGAACTTCGGGTTCAGGTAGCCGTTGACGCCGTCGCAGCCACCGTTGGTGGTGTCCACCCTGTACGACACGAGGGAGAAAGTACCCGCTTTGGTGTGCACCTTCGCCGGGTCGTCCCAGCTCATCACGGTCTCGCGCCGCACGATCGTCCGTGCGACCTGGTCGCTTCCCTCCTCGGCGGCCACCACCGGGTACACATAGGTGACGTCCGCGGTGACTTCGAGCGCGCCGTCCTCACCTCTCTCGAAGGTCACCCGGCCTCGGGTCTTCACCACGTCCCCGGCGAGCCTCACCTTCGCCGGGTCGAACCGGCTGAACAGCATGAGCGGGTTGTTCTTCCTGCTCGGACTGTCGAAAGCGGTGTCCAGGAAGTCCTGCACGTCCCGCTGCCGCGGGTTGATCAGCGCGATGGCCTTCTCCGGGCGCTCTCCGCTCAGCACCCCCGCTTCCAGGCTCGACGCCGCAAGGAAGTCACGTGTGCTCTCCAGCGCCTGGGCGACCTGCGCCTTGGACATCCAACCGGTCGCGTCGGGCGCGGGGAAGGTGATGCCGGCCAGACCCTCGCTCCACTCGCGTGCGGGCGATCCCCTGAAGGGCTCCCGCAGGGTGGGCTGTCGCGCGGCCGCCGAGTCCGCGGCGAGCGGCGGTGTCTGCTCGTCGCTCTGGCCGGGGAGCCACCCGAGCACCCCGGTGGGCTTCAGCGCCAGCACCAGCAGCCCGAGCGCGAGCAGGAGTCCCGCCCCGTACAGCAGCCGCTTCGCGCCGCGGCCCGTGCCCCTGCGGGTGTTCCCGCCCTGGGCGGACGGCTCGAACGTCCGCCAGCCCGTCGGCCTGTCGGGCTCCTCGCGCAGCCGCCTGGCGACCATCCTCGCCCGCGCCGACGGCTCCTTGGGCGCGTTCTTCTCGCCGGACTCCGCGTCCCGGAGGAACTGCTCCCACTCCTCGTCCGATATGGACGCCCCGTCGTGCTCGTCGCCCCTGCCCACGCCGCTCTCCCCGCCTCAGCCCCCGACCACCGCATGCCGGTCGTCGCGGGCATGATCGTACAACCATGGACGAAGGGTCACGGCCCGGGCCGCCCGTCACGGCCCGGGCCCCTCCTCGCTCCTCGATCAGCACCCTCCTCGCTCCCCGACGGGCGGCTGCCGCGGGACGTCCGCTACGGAGCGCTCACGCCCGCGTGGAGCCACGTGTTCAACGGCTTTCGGGCGAGCAGCAGTGCTCCGCCCAGGACCACCGCGGACGTTGCGACGATCGAGAAGTAGGCGCTGCTCGGGATCGCGGCGAACAGCTGGCCGAGCAGGCCGGACAGCGACGACCCGAGCGCCAGGGTGAGGAAGTTCAGCCCGACCATCTGCGCCCCGAACTTCGCCGGCCCGATCTTCGTCGCCAACGCCAGCCCGATCGGCCCGACGAAGACCTCGGACGACCCGGCGAGCGCCATGAACGCCAGGATGAGGAACAGCGGGATCGTCCCGTTCCCCGTGATGGTCGACACGGCGAGGAGGAAGAAGTAGGCGACGCCGATCTGTATGAGCCCGATCGCGAACTTCGCCGCAGGGCCCGGCTGTCGTCGCCCGAGACTCCCTCACAGGCGTGCGACGAGCGGCGTGATGAGCACGGCCGAGAGCGGACTGACCGTCGTGATCCAGGCGACGGGGAACGACCACCCACCGATGTCGAGGTCGACCCGGTCGGTGATGAGGATCGAGATCGCCGTGAACTTCTGGAAGAGGAAACCGAAGTAGATGCCGGAGAGCAGGAACAGCGGCAGGTAGGCGCTCACCCGCTTCTTCTCGTCACTGGTCACCTTGGACGAGGAGAGGATGACGGCGAAGTATCCGGCCGCGGCGACGAGGGCGACGATCGTGACGACGCTCGACAGGTTCTCCGCCGTGAGCCATCCGGCCAGCGCGCTCACCACGATGACGGCGGGCGCGGCGAGCGTGTAGCCGATCGGGGCGAGGAGCTTGCCTGAGGGCAGCGGGTTGTTCACCTGTCCCGCCCGCTCGGGCAGGTTCTTCAGCGAGAGCGCGTACTGGACGATGGCGGCGAGCATGCCGATGGCGGCGAGCCCGAAGCCGTAGTGGAAACCCCACTGGTTCTGTGCGAAACCGGTGCTCAGCGGCCCGACGACGGCGCCGACGTTGATCGCCATGTAGAAGTAGGAGAACCCGGCGTCACGCTTGGCGTCGGACTGGCCGTCGAGCAGGAACCCGACGATCGAGGTGATGTTGGTCTTGAGGGCTCCCGTGCCGAGGATGATGAGGACCAGGCCGACGCCGAGACCGGTCAACCCGGGCCAGGCCGCGAGCAGAACGTGCCCGCAGGCGATGATCACGCCACCCCACAGCACCACCCACTTGGGGCTGACGAGCCGGTCACCGATCCAGGCGCCGACGAGCTGCGCGAGGTAGACGGCGCCGCCGTAGGCACCGACGATGCCCGCCGAAGCGGAGGCCCCGAGGTCGAGTCCGCCCTTGTCGAGCGAGTAGAGGAGATAGAACGAGAGGATGCCCTGGAGGCCGTAGAAGGAGAAGCGCTCCCAGAGTTCCGTGAACGCCATGCTCCAGATCGCGCGGGGCACGGCACGGGACGCGTTCGGGGCGGCGAGCCGCGGTCGCGGTGGTGTCACTGTCATGGTGTCGTCCTGGAAGTCGGGTTACTCGTGGAGTCCTGCCAGCCGTGAGCCGAAGCGGGCGATGAGCGAGGTCCGCTCCGCGCGACGCGAGTGCTCCCAGCCGTCGGCGGCCTCGAACAGCCGGTACATCGCGTGGACGCCGAGCCAGCGCACCGGCTCGGGCTCCCAGAGCCCGGAGTCGTGGTCGTTCCACGGAAGTTCGGTACGGGAGGTCGTCCTGCCCTCGGCACGGTCGAGGAGCGTGCGGGCGGCCAGCTGGGTCGCCGTCACCCCGTGCCCGGCATAGCCGCGGGCGACGCCGATGCGCTGGTGCGGGTCGAAGTAGATGCCCGCGCACCAGTCGCGGGTGACGCCGATGACTCCGCGCCAGGCGTGGGCGATCGGCATGTCGAACCCCGGGAAGAGCGCCCCCAGCTTGTGCCGCAGCTGCGCGACGGTCCGCTCGTCGACGGCGCCGCTGCCCGGCGTGCCCGAGTTGAAAGCGTAGGGGGACCCGCGGCCGCCGATCGCGATCCGCCCGTCGGCGGTGCGCTGGGCGTAGACGAAGGTGTGCGCGGAATCGCTGAGGCACTCCCGGCCCTCCCAGCCGATCCGCGCCCACGTCTCCTCGGGCAGCTGTTCCGTGACGATGATCGACGAGTTCACCGGGATCACCTGGCGGGCGCCGAGGCCGGGCGCGTCCCCGCCGATCGTGCCCGAGTACGCCTCGAGGCAGGACAGGATGGTCGTGCCGCGCACCGCACCCCGGTTCGTCACGGCGCAGCCCGCGCCGATGCGGCTGACCCGCGCGTTCTCGCAGATCCGCACACCGCGGGCGGCGACCACAGCGGCGAGTCCCCGGGTGAGCAGTGCGGGATCGACCGCGGTCGTGCGCTCGTAGAAGATGCCGCCGACCGCGTTGTCGACGTTGACGCGGGCCCGCGTCTCGGCGGCGGACAGCAGCCGCACGTCGTCCGTCGAGTACCCGTAGGTGAGGTCGCCCTGATAGGTCGCGCGGATGCGCTCCATCCCTGCCGGTGTCTGCGCGACCTTGAGGTTGCCGCCCTGCGCCTGGTGGGCGTCGATGCCCTCGGCGTCGAGCACGGCCAGGGTCTCGTCGATCGCTGTGAACATGGCCTGCTGGAAGGCGCGCACGGCTTCGAGTCCGCTGCCTCGGGCAGCGGTGACGGACTTGGCGTAGACGGCCCTGTTACCGGGGATGAGAGTCGAGAGCCAGCCTCCGTTCCGGCCGCTCGCGCCGTAGCCGACCTCTTCGGCTTCGAGAACGGTGATCGCCCAGTCGGGGTGTTCGAGTGAGGCGTAGTACGCCGCCCACAGCCCGGTCAGTCCGCCGCCGATGATGACGAGGTCCTGGTTCCCGGTCGGCAGCGCGGGCGGCGTGGTGCTCGCGTCGTCGCCGCCGCCGGCGGCGGTTCGAGAGGCCTGCGGAGCTTCCGCTGCTCTGGGTGCCTCTGCAGCGTCTGCGGCCTCTCCGGCGTTCGCGGCGGCTGCGGCGTCTACGGCGGCTGCGGCTTCGCTTCGTGCGGAAGAGCCCGGGCGGTCGGAGTTCCGCATCCAGTGCGAGACCTCGCCGTTGCGATACGTGGTCATTACCTGTCTCCTCGACGGTTGCCGGATTACTGGTGTCCCGGCCGGACGGGCCGCGGCGGCGCGGGCGGTGCCGGGCCGAGGCGACACGGTCGGACGGTGCCGGGCCATGGCGGCGTCTTGCGCGTCGGAGACGTCGCGCCTCGACGGCGGGGGCGGAGGGAAGAGCGGGTCAGTAGGTCGGAGGGGACATCGCCCAGAGGACACGCGCGTCCTCGGCGCCCGTGCTCTCCACGACGCGGTGCGGTTGGCTGCTGCGGTAGTGGATCGAGTCGAAGGTCGACAGAGCGTGGGTCTCGCCGTCGATCGTGACCTCGACCTCGCCGGCGATGACGAGGAGGACCTCCTCGGAATCGCCGTGCGTGTAGGGCTCGACGCCCGTCGACCCGCCCGGCCCGAAGTGACCGAGGAGGAGTTCGAGGTGGTCGAAGTGTGCGGGCGTCAGCTTGATCTTCGAGGCGCCCTCGCCGAACGCCACGCCCTTGGCGTCGCGGAACCGCAGGACGGGCTGGACCGAGGACTCGGTCTGCGCGAAGAGGTCTCCGACGTTGAGCCGGAGCACCGCGCAGATCCGCTGCAGGGTCAGCACACTCGCGTTCGAACGGCCGCGCTCGATGGAGGAGAGGTGGCCCTCGGTGACCTCGGCTCGGGCAGCGACGTCGCTGAGGGTGAGTTGCAGGGCGCGTCGTCGACTGCGCAGGCGCTCGCCCGGAGTCCGGGCCGTGACGGGGTCTGTGCTCACGGCGGAGAAGCTAACCGAGTTTGAGTACCACCACAATAGATTGGGCCACGGCATAGAAAACTTTACTGTGCGAGGTCAGAGGGCTACTCGACCCCGAGGACGGCGGCTCGACGCGAGGGCACCTCGCCCGCGCCGCCGCGGTGCCGAGCAACTGGCCCGCGCCGAAGCGGCGTTGTCCGGGACCGGCCGGCCGCCCGCGCCACGGCCACCGCACTCCGCACAAGGCGCTCTCTTGGAACCTCTTGGAACAACGCCGCGGAACGGGAGCGGGCCCGCGCAGGACGCGCGGAGCCACGGAGGGGCGGCACATGACATCCGCCGCCGAGGCCGCCGACTCGAGGGGCAGATGGACGCGCTGCGCAGGACGTGGCCGGAGCGCCGTACGGCGACGAGTCGGGGCCGATCGGCCCCGAGCACGCGACGCCCGACGGCCCCGAAGTGCTGTTCGGCGGTTTCGCCCCGCCGCGATCGAGCGGGTCGGCAGATTCGGTGACGGCTTCCACCCACCACTCCGCTCCGCAGGCGCCACGACGCAAGAAGCCGTCACGGACGCGTGATCCGTAGTGCCGGCACGGAGCCGGCGGCACCTCGGGGAGCGGTGCGCATACACCGTTAGAGTGACCTGCTGTGGACACGGGGTCGGGAAATGAGATGGTCGACGTTCCGCCGGGGCGGGTGATGCTGTCGGATCGGCGGACGCAGCGCAGTTGGCCGGTCGAGGTCGCGCCGTTTCGGATGTCGGTGTTCCCGGTCACCCAGTTGTTGTACGTACAGGTCACCGGTCGGCGGCCGAGCACGGGCCAGGGCGACCGGCTGCCCGTCGAGGGCGTCTCGTGGTGGGACGCGGTCCGCTTCTGCAACGCGTTGTCCCGGCGGGAGGGCCTGACGCCGGCGTACCACCTCGGTGCCGACGACGACGTGGCCGAGTGGGACGCCTCCGCCGACGGGTACCGACTGCCGACGGAGGCCGAGTGGGAGCACGCCTGTCGTGCGGGCACCACGGGCCCGCGCTACGGCCGGCTGGACGACATCGCCTGGTACCGCGTGACCTCGAAAGAACGCATTCACCCCGTCGGCGGCAAGCAGGCGAATCCGTGGGGCCTGTACGACATGCTGGGCAACGCGTGGGACTGGTGCTGGGACGTCTACGACGCCGAGGTGTACGGCAGCTACCGGGTGCTCCGTGGCGGCGGCTGGTCCGACGAGCAGTGGAGCTGCCGTGCCTCGGTACGGCGCCGCAGTCACCCGACCTTCCGCATCGACGATGTCAGCTTCCGCCTCGCGCGCTCCGGGTCGACGTCGAACGGGTGACTGCCTCGCCGGGCGGCCCACACAGCGCTCGACCGCGGCGCCCGTCGGGAGGCGCACGCTCCACCACGACAGGGCGGACAGTCCGCTTTACAGTGGATTCGAGTGCAAAGCAGCTGGTATGCCCTTCTTGTTGCTGACGCCCGCCCCAGGGACAGCGAGGCCGCGTGATGAACGAAGAGCAGCGTGACGACGACGCCGGGTACGTCGACGACGAGGACGACCGATTCCGGGACGAGGGAGACGAGAGGGACGCGGGAGATCAGGAACCGCAGGAGGGGGAACTCCTTCCCGCCGGTGAGGACGCCGACCAGGGCCCGGACGTCCTCCTCGACGTCCCTCAGCTCGAGGTCGACGAGATCCACCTCGACGTCGAGGATCTGCGCGCCCGCGTCTCGCTCCAGGCGGAGGTTCTCGACCTGCTCAAACTCAACGTCGGCGCCGACGTCGACCTCGGCCGCGTCCAGCTCGAGATCAAGGGCGTCGAGGCACAGGCGCTGCTGAAGGTACGGCTGGACAACGTCGCACGGATCATCGACCGGGTGCTGCGCAGCATCGACAAGAACCCGCAGATCCTGGAGGCGGTCACCCAGGGTGTGGGGGCCGCGGCTCAGGAAATCGGCGGCGGGGCCCGGCAGGCGGTCGGCGAGTTGGGACACGGTGCGGGCGAAGCCACCAAGAGCGTCGGTGCGGGCGCCGGCAGCGCCGTTCAGGACGTGGGCGGCGGCGCCGGCAACGCTGTGCGGGACGTTGGCGGCGGCGCCGGCGAAGCTGTGCGGGATGTGGGTGAGGGTGCCGGCGAAGCCGTTCAGGACGTGGGTGAGGGCGCCGGCGAAACCGTCCAGGATGCCGGAGCGGGCGCCGGCGAAGCCGTCCAGGACGTGGGCCGGGGCGCACGCGAGACCGCGGAGGTCGTGGGCGAGGAGGGTGGCGACGCGGTCGGGAAGGCGACGGCAGGGGACGCGGCCGGCGAGGCGGCGCGAGGCAGCGAGGCGGCGCGAGGCGGGGAGGAGACCGCACGTCGGCGGGGCGCCTCCACCGGTTCCGCGTCCGACGGCAAGGAGGACTCCGGCAGGCGAACTGAGCGTCGCGCCAAGCGCACTGCCTCGAAGCGTACGGCCGAGCGCGGCGACGGCGGACGCAGGCGAGAGCCGCCATGAACAGCGCACGCGCCAGACATGCACCAGCGTGAGCAGGCGCCCGACATCTCGCTCACCTCCTCGGTGCGGGCAGTCGGCCTGCGCTTCCCCGAAGAGCCGCAGACCCGCGTGACGTTTCACGGTTCCCCGGGTCGCCGCTCCACCTCCCGCAGCGTACGAAGGAACCTGCCCGAACGTGTGAGCACGGGCGTCGAGTACCGCGACGTCGACGTCGACTACGTCCTCGCCACCGGGTTCACGAGCGACACGGAGACCGCTGGACTCCCCGACGACCACGCGGACGCCGCCGCCGAGTACGAGGCGGCCGATGAGCGGGGTGCCGGCCGGCGCCGGGACCGGCCGCACACACCCTGACGCACTGCCGGGCACGCGCCTTCGGGTCGCGTCGGTCCCCTGTGTCACTCGCCGGGGCGAGCCTCATCGGCACGGTACCGGGGAAGGACAACGTGGCCGGGGAGACCGGCTCGAACTCGCACTCCCCCTGAGCGCGACGCTCCCCACGCACCGGCGATCCCCCGTACCGGCGACCTACAGGTGAGGGAACATCTCGTGACTCAGGAGACAGCCGCAGACAGTGCCCCGGTCGCACCACGGCTGGACGAACGCTCTTCCGCTGCGGATGATCCCCTGCCCCGGCCGGTGACGGATCTGCGGCGCGTAGGAATCAGCCCGGACTTCTGGTATCCGGTCGCCCTCTCCCGCGAGGTGCCGAAAGGCGAGACCCGCGCCGCCGCGTTCGCAGGTGAGCGCCTCGCGCTGTACCGGGGCGCGCAGGGAGCGGTGTACGCCCTGGAGGATCGCTGCGCTCACCGACAGGTTCCGCTGAGCATGGGCGTGGTGGAAGGTGAGACCCTCCGCTGCTGCTACCACGCGTGGGCGTACCGGGGGAACGGCCGCATCTGTCAGATCCCCTACCTGCCCAAGGGCGGGGAACGACCGCCGCGGGGAGTGCGTGCCTACCCGGTGCGGGAGGCCTACGGCCTGGTGTTCGTGTTCCCCGGCGAACCGGAGAAGGCGGCCGCGACGCCACTGCCCGACCTGCCGGAGTTCGCCTCGCCCCGGCACAGGACGATGACGTTCTCCCGTGCCGTGCACTGCCACTACTCCTTCATGCACGAGAACCTGCTCGACATGAACCATCAGTTCCTGCACCGGGGCGTCATCGGCCGCATCCAGCCCAAGCTGCTCGGCTACGATGCGGGGCCGCAGTCGGTGGAGGCGCGCTACCTGTTCACCTCCGGCAAGGGGAAGAAGGACTTCGGCGCCGGACTGCTGTCCGCGAAGGGCCCCCGAGGCAGCAAGGGTTCGGACGTCATCACCATCCGTACCGAGTACCCGTATCAAACCCTCCGTCTGGCTCCCACGAACACGGAACTCCCCGCCTTCTCCCTGTGGGCGGCCTACGTACCCGAAGACGCGGAGCAGCGCGTCACTCGCGCGTACGGACTGCTCATGATCGCCAAGCCGCCGGTTCCGGGCGCGCTCCCTCTCGCCTGGCCGTTCATCCGCCGCTTCACCGAGCGGGTCTTCGCACAGGACCGGACGGCGGTGGAGGCGGAGCAGCGCGCATGGGACGAGCAAGGAGAGGACCGGAACCACGAGGTGTTCCCCCTGATCCTCGACCTGAGAGACGTACTACGCGGCAACGGCGCCCCCCTCCCCTCCTGAGTCACCCACCCCCACCTGGCGAACACCTCGCGTCGTGCCACAGCATGCGAGGCGCCTGCGTGGTGCTCAGCGCAGCTCAGCGGATGCCGCGGCCCGGGGCCGGCCGGTGTTGGGGGCGGCTACTTCGTCAGGTGGTCTCGTACGTAGGCGAAGGCCTCGCGGGCGTCGCGGGTGCCCGCGTCCACCGTCAGGACCTGCCACGGGGTCCGGGCGAGGAGACGGCGGGTCAGGCCGGCCTCGAAACGCAGGTGTGCGGCGGCCGAGGGGAGGTCGTGGACTGTCCTGGTGCCGGGGGAACCGGCGAGTTTGCGTACGTACCAGTCCGCCCAGGGCTCCCCCTCGCGCTGCACCGCGCGGCGCAGTGCCCGCGTCGGATCGTCGTGGACGTACACGACGGTTACCTGGACCGCCGGTTCCAAGACCCGGACCAGCTCGCTCGTCACGCGCGAGAGAGTCCGCTCCTCGTGGCCCCACGCCACGAGAGAGGGGATGAACGGTACGAGGGCGTCCGTCACCGCGTAGTCCATGCCTCGCGCGTCCATCTCGGCGACGTAGGCGCGCGTGCACTCGATCAAAGTTTCAGGGCGGACTGCGGCTTCACCGCCGGCGAACTCCTCGGCCACCGGCCGGAACGCCGCCCGGGTGAGGATGTCGGCCTCCTCGAAATGGTCGACGGACGCGCCGGTTTCGGCCAGCCATTCCGCGACCGCACGGCACAGCGTGGATTTGCCGACGCCGGGGCTGCTGCCGATGACCGAGACCATATGAAGAGACATCCCAGCAGTCTCGCAGCCTCGCCCCCACGGGGTCGCACACGTGCGCGGCGCGCGGTCGTCGCGGGCTGCCCCGGCGGAGACGGCGACTGGACGGCAGCTGCGCGGCGGTCTCTTGTGGTGACTGGAGTTCTGTAAGAGAGTGCTCTTCGACAGGGAAGACCGCTGATTTCGGTGGCTGGGGAGGCGCATGGTGGTGGCCAAGCAGCACAAGGGTGCGCCCGACGAAGCAGATTTGACGCGCGCGGACTCCCTGGCGCGGGAGATCTTCTCCGACATCGCCAACAAGTGGGCGTTCCTGATCATCGAGTCCCTCGGTGAGGGCACGCTGCGCTTCAGCGCGTTGCGGAACGCGGTCGAGGGCATCAGCCACAAGATGCTCACCCAGAACCTGCGCATGCTGGAGCGCAACGGTCTGGTCGAGCGGAACGTGCACCCCACCGTGCCCCCGCGCGTCGAGTACACGCTCACCGAGCCGGGGCAGGCCCTTCGGGCGACCGTCGACGGTATGTGTGACTGGACCCACCGGTATCTCGGTGACATCGAGGTCTCGCGCCGACGCTTCGACACCTGACACTCGCGGTTCACCGACACACGCGGCTCACCGACACATGCGCGTCCGCCTGCCAGAAGGAGTTGTTCATGTCGATCCGCCGGGCCATGCCCGACATCAGGTCAGAGGCCATGGAGGAGAGCCGTGACTTCTACGGGCTTCTCGGGTTCGAGGAGGTCATGAACCTCGGCTGGGTCATGACGCTCGCCTCTCCTACCAACCCCACCGCGCAGGTCACCTTCATGAGCCGCGACGAGACCGCGCCCGTCGTGCCGGACATGAGCGTCGAGGTGGACGATGTGGAAGCGGTCTACGCGGCGGTGCGTGGCAGCGGCGCGGAGATCGTGCACCCCCTGCAGGACGAGGAGTGGGGGGTGCGGCGATTCTTCGTCCGCGATCCCAACGGTCGGGTGGTCAACGTGCTGGGCCATCGATGACACGCCGCTGACGCACGCCACTCGCCGTGGCGTCGGTCGTGGCCTTGGCGAGGACAGTGAAGGCTGACCTGACACACCGGTCACTCGCGCGGCCTGTACAACGCACCAGGGAGCGCCCAACCAGTCACCTGCGTACGTCAGTTGGTAAAGCCCGATGGGTTACGCACCGCCCCTGGCGCCCCTATGCTGCGGCAGCGCTCCCCCGGTGTGCGGGGGACAGAGCCGAGGGTCCGCGATGAAGCTGGGCCGAGGGGGACCGCGATGAAGCTGGGGAGATGGGGCGCCGCCGCCATGGGCGCGGCGCTGTTGCTCGGGACGGCACAGGCGGGCCCCGCCGGGGCCGCGGCGGATCCGGCGGATCCGGTCTGTCCGACGATCTTCGGTCACGGCGGTTACCCGACCGGGGCCGACCCCTGGGACCGCGATCGGATACGCCAGCCGAACAACCCCGAGGCCCTCGCCCAGCAGAAGAGCTGGGGCGCCGGTGGCGTGGAGGCCGACCTGCAGCTCACCAGGAACGGCACCAAGGGCGTGATGTGGCACAACACCACGACCAACGGGCTGACCGGCACCCGAACGCCCATCACTGAGCTGTGGTGGGCGACGGGCGCGGATCAGCTCAAGGGCCGTACGATCACGCGCGGCCCGTACAGCGGAGAGACCGTGTACACCTTCCGCGAGTGGCTCGATGACGCCAAGGCCAAGGGTCTGGTGCCGCTGGTGGAGCTCAAGGGTGAGGCGCGGCAGTCGCTGCTCCACAGTGACGCGGCCATTCGCGACAGGGCCTGGAACGAGATCATCGCGCCGATGGCGGAGCGGATGCCCTCCCAGGAGATCATGATGTTCACCCACGACACCGCGCTCGAACCCGAGCTCGTCAAGCGCCTCGAGGCAGCCGGGCTCGGCGCCGCGCTCACGGCACACCCGGCGTGGGTCGACGGGATCGGCTGGGAGGAGCCGCCTCCGGCGGCCTCCGGCAACTACGCGTCGTGGCAGGACAACCTGTCGCAGCTCGGCTCTCCCACGCGTTCGGTCAGGATGGCCACCTCGTGGACCGAGGACTTCAAGGCCTGGCTGTCCGGCAAGTGCGTGTGACGCGGTGCACCGCGTGGGAGCACCGCCCCGGGAGGGCGCGGTGGCGGCCTTCGCCGTCACGCGGGAGATGCGGGCCGGCCGCCGCGGTCTGCGTACGGCCGGCCCCTGCTGTGCGCGGTTCGAGCGCGTCACGTGTGGCGTGCGCGCTCGCCCATGGCCCTGATCAGGCCACGGTGATGTTCTCGGCCTGAGGGCCCTTCTTGCCCTGCGTTACGTCGAAGGTGACGGCCTGACCCTCCTGGAGCTCGCGGAAACCGGTGGCGTTGATGTTCGAGTAGTGCGCGAAGACGTCGGGGCCCCCGCCTTCCTGGGCGATGAAGCCGAAGCCCTTTTCGGCGTTGAACCACTTGACGGTTCCGCTGGCCATGCTGGTGCCTCTCAGTCGATATCGGGTCCGCACCGCGCGGACCCGGAGGTGATCGCCCTGGCCCCGCGCTGCACAACACAAAGCCCACGCCGGAGCGCGGGCAGGTACGGCGAACCACGACATCTGCCCCAGACGCTACACGGAGATACCGGTCATCACCAGAGAGAAACGATCGCGAACGGCCGAGAGGTCGCTCGAACCCGGCGTGGCGCGCTGTCCCATCACGGTGCGATGTCCTCCAACCGGCGTCCAGCGGTCTCTTCCGCGCCGAGTCCCGCGGTGAGCGCCCCGACGGCGGCGACGGCGGCCAGGCCGAGGAAGACGGCTCCGAGCCGCCCTCCCGCGTAGACGGCGCCGACGACGATCGGGCCCGAGATGACACCGACCCGGTTGAGGGCGCCGCCGACGCTGCTGCCCAGGGCGCGCATGCGGGTGGGGAACAGCTCTGGTGTGTAGAGGTAGAGGCAGATGTTGGAGCCGAAGAAGAAGACGGCGGCCAGCGACGTCCACACCAGGACGTGCACCGGCGAGTCGCCGCCGAACAGGCCGAGGGCGAGCAGTGCGGCGGCGGCGAGTCCCAGGCAGCCGGTGACAGTGCGGCGGCGGCCGACGGCGTCGACCGTGAGGGCGACCAGTGCGCAGCCGAGGAGTCCCGCGCACGAGGTGACGGTCGAGTAGCGGAGCGCGTCGGAAAGGGGGAGGTCGTAGCGGGTCTCGTAGATGGTCGGGAGCCACGAGGTGATGCCGTAGTTGACGAAGTATCCGGCGAACCACAGCATCCCGACGACCACGGTGCGGCGCCGGTAGGGCCCGGACAGCAGTTCACGCAGTCCGCCCCGGGGCCGGTCGCCGTCCTGCGTCGGCGTCGGCGCCGGCGCAGGCGCAGGCGCCGGCGCCGTGACCGGGTGCGGCACGGCGGGAGGCGGCAGCGGGGAGCCTGTGGTCTTCTCCACCTCGGTCTCGATCCGGGCCATCACGCGCAGCGCCTCGTCGGGGCGGCCGTGGTCGGCCAGCCAGCGGGGGGACTCGGGGACCCGGTGCCGGACGAGGAGGCACAGGAGCCCGGGCAGTGCCGCGATGCCGAACATCCAGCGCCAGCCCAGCAGGGGAACCAGCCAGGCGGCGAGCAGGGCGCCGACGGTGAGGCCCGCGGGGAAGACGAGTTCGTACAGCAGGACGAAGCGGCCGCGGCGATGGCTGCGGGTGATCTCCGCGATGAAGGTGGCGGCGACGGGCACCTCTCCGCCGATGGCGAGGCCCTGGACGAAGCGGGCCGCCATGAAGGGTTCCGGCGCGGTGCACAGCGTCAGCAGCAGGTTGCACGCCCCTGAGACGCCGATGCAGGCGGCGATGACCCGTACGCGGCCGTACCGGTCGGCCAGGCGCCCGGAGACCACGGCGCCGACCAGCATGCCGACCGAGCCGACGGTCAGCAGCATCGTGGAGTGCGCCGTGTCCAGGTGCCATTCCTGGCGCAGTTGCGGCAGCGCGTAGGCGATCAGCAGCTGGTCGAAGGCCTCGAAGAAGGTGACCACTCCGACGATCAGCCGCACGGTGACGTGCCAGCGGGAGAGCGGCAGACGCTCGAACCTGGCGGCCACGTCGGCGGGCACGGTGCGGGGCGGGGGCGGTTTCGGCGGGAACGGGTGTGCGTCGTGTGCGTCGAGCGTCATGGAGGAGTCCTCCGGCTCCGCCGCCGTCCGTGGTGACCGAGGGGAGCGGATCGGGCCCCGTCAGGAGGGGCGCGGCATGCGGGGTGCGGGGGCGGGCAGGGCCGGTCGGCGGCCTGGCCCCGAGCTGGCTACTGGGTAAGCACAAAGCCTCTTAGGGCTTAAGTTCTACAGCTCCCCCGGCGGCGAGCGTCAAGACGTCGTGCTGGGGAAAATCGATCCGGCTCGCCTCTTGCGAGTGAATAGTTAAGCCCTTAGATTTCTAGCGCTTGAGCAACACAGCCCACGCCCCCACCTCTTGGAGGTCCCAGATGCCGCGCATCCCAGCCGACGAGATCCTCATCGCGGGACAGTGGCGGCGCGGAGAGGGCGAGTTGACCGAGACCACCGACCCCGCCGACGGCACCGTCCTCGCCACCCTCCACGCGGCCTCCGAGCGCGACGTGGACGAGGCGGCGCGCGCGGCGGCCGGCGCGGCGGCCGACCCCGCCTGGCGGGACCTGCTGCCGCACGAGCGGGCGAGGCTGCTCCACCGGATCGGGGACCTGGTCGAGGAGGCGGCCGAGGAACTGGCCGCACTCCAGACAGCCGACACCGGCAAGACCCTCGCCGAGACCCGCGCCCTCGCCCACAGCGCGGCCGGCACCTTCCGCTACACGGCGGCCGCGCTGGAGACGGCCGAGGACTCGCTCACGCCCTCGCGCGGCCCGTATCTGTCGCTGAGCGTCCATGAGCCCATCGGGGTGGTCGCCGCCATCAACCCCTGGAACTCGCCCGTCGCCAGCGACGCGCAAAAGCTCGCCCCGGCGCTGGCCGCGGGCAACGCCGTGCTGCTCAAGCCCGCCCAGTGGACGCCCCTGGTCTCCCTCGCCCTCGGCCGGCTGGTCAGCACGGCGCTCGCCGAGCGCGGCCTGCCCGCGGCCCTGCTCTCGGTGCTGCCCGGCTCGGGGCGCACCATCGGTGCGGCGCTCGCACAGCACCCGCTGGTCGGCAGGATCGGTTTCACCGGGGGCACGCGCACGGGGCGCGAACTCGCCGAGGTGGCCGCGCGGAAGCTGGTTCCGGCGTCGTTGGAACTGGGCGGCAAGTCGCCGACCATCGTCCGGGCCGACGCGGACCTCGAGTCGGCCCTCGCCGGGGTGATGTTCGGCGTCTTCTCCTCCAGCGGCCAGTCCTGCGTCGCCGGGTCGCGGCTGTTCGTCGCCCGGGAGCTGTACGAGGAGTTCCTCGGCACGCTCGTGGAACGGGTGCGGGCGCTGCGCGTCGGCCCCGGCACCGCCCCGGACAGCCAGGTGGCGCCGCTGGTCCACCGCGAGCACCGGGACACCGTCGCGGCCTGGGTGCGGCTCGCGCGGCAGGAGGGCGGACGCGTCCTGTGCGGCGGCAGCGCCCCCGCAGGTGAGCCCTACGACCGCGGCGCCTACTACCTGCCCACCGTCATCGACGGGCTGCCCCCCACCGCGCGGGTGTGCCAGGAGGAGATCTTCGGCCCCGTCCTGGTGGCCTTCCCCTACGACGACGAGGACGATCTGGTCCGCCAGGCCAACGGCACCGTCTACGGCCTCGCCTGCGGCATCTGGACCCGGGACCCGCTGGCCGCCTGGCGGCTGGCCCGGCGGGTGGAGGCCGGAACCGTCTGGATCAACACCTACAAGCAGTTCAGCATCTCCACCCCGTTCGGCGGGACGAAGGACAGCGGCCTGGGCACCGAGAAGGGCCGCGACGCCATCCGCGCCTACCAGCGCCAGAAGTCCGTCTACTGGGGCACCTCACCAGCCCCCCTCCCCTGGGCCTCCTGAGTTCCGCCAGGACCCGCACCGCTCACCCGTACCTGAGGAGAACGGCATGCCACACCCCCCGGCGCCCTCCGCGCCCATCGCACGCCTGCGCGCGCTGCGCTCCGTCGAACTGCTGACCCCGGCCCTCACGGAGGCCGCCGGCTTCTACGAGGAGGTGTGGGGCCTCCAGACCGTCGAGACCGAGCGGGGCGCGCGGTGGCTGCGCGGCACCGGCGAGGAGCACCACGCGCTCCAGCTGACCCGGTCGGACCGCACCGGTCTGGGGCGGCTCTCCTTCGCCGTCGGCACCCCCGCCGAGGTGGACGAGGCGGCGCGGCGGCTCCAGGCGCGCGGGATCGTCCCCGACGCGGGCCCCGGGCCGCTCGGCCAGGTGGGCGGCGGGTACGGGCTGCGCTTTTCCGACCACGAGGGACGGCAGATCGAACTGTCGGCCGAGACCTGGGCCGTTCCGCCGCGTGGGCAGGAGGAGGCCGTGCCGGTGGGCGTGACGCACACGGTCCTCAACACCACCGACATCGACGCCTCGGTCGGCTTCTACCGCGAGGTGCTGGGCCTGCGCGTCTCGGACTGGTCCGAACACCAGATGGCCTTCCTGCGGTGCAACGCCGACCACCACTGCGTGGCCTTCAACCAGGCCGACTGGGCGTCACTCAACCACGTGGCCTACGAGATGCCGTCCGTGGACCACTTCATGCGCGGCCTCGGCCGGCTGCGGCACCACGGCATCGTCCCGCAGTGGGGCCCTGGACGGCACGGGCCGGGGAACAACACGTTCTCCTACTTCACCGACCCCGCCGGGCTGGTGTGCGAGTACACCTCGGAGGTCGCACAGGTCGAGGAGGACCGCTGGATCGCCAAGGTGTGGCGCCGCACCCCCGAACTCTCCGACCTGTGGGGCACAGCGGGTCCGCCGTCTGCCCTGATCCGCCGCCACATGGCGGGCACCGCGGACGGCAGCCCCGTCGTCCCGCCCGCCGCCGCGCGACCTTCGCGAAGCGCGGGGCAGGAGGTGGCTGCATGACCCGGCTCGCCGTGGGGCTCGTCGGCTGGGGAGCCATCGGCCGCACCGTCGGAACAGCGCTCGCCGCGGGCCGGGTTCCCGGCGCCGCGCTGGTCCGCGTCGTCGACAACCGCCCCCTCGGCGACGCCGTGGCCGCCCCGCAGACCTCCGTCGAGGAGGCGCTGGCCCACTGCGACGTACTCGTGGAGGCGGCGGGTGCGGGGTTCGTCCGCGAGTGGGGCGAGCGGGTTCTGTGCGCCGGTACCGACCTGCTGGTCGCCTCCACCGGGGCACTGACCGACGACGAGCTCGCCAAGCGGCTGCTGGCCGCCACCCCCGGCCGGGTGCACTTCACCGGTGGCGCCGTCGGCGGGCTCGACCTGCTCCAGGCCGCCCGCTCCATGGGCCCGCTCACCGAGGTGTCGCTGACGACCACGAAGCTGCCCGCCACCCTCGAACAGCCGTGGATGGACGAGGGGCTGCTGGACCGGCTGCGTACCGCGACAGCGCCCGTCGAGGTGATGGCGGGCACGGCCCGTGACGTGCCCGCGCACTTCCCCAGGTCCACGAATGTGGCCGCCTCCGTGGCGCTGGCCGTCGGCGACCTGGACGCCGTCCGGGTGCGCGTCGTCGCCGACCCGGCCGCCACCCGCACCCGGCACGTCATCGAGGCACACGGCCCGTTCGGCTCCTACCGCTTCGAGGTCAACCACCTGCCCGATCCCGGCAATCCGGCCACCAGCCAGGTGGTGCCGCACGCCGTGCTGCGCGGGCTGGCCGCGCTGGCCCACAGCCCGGGGCGGATCCTGTGACCGCCGCGCCCCGGCACGCCGCCGCCGGCGCACGGGCCCGGCCGGCCTACGACCTGCGCGGCTTGCACGTGGTCGAGGCGGGCGCCGAGGGGCCGCTGCTGCTGTGCCTGCACGGCATCGGCTCCTCCTCCGCCTCCTTCGGACCGCAGCTGGCCGAACTCGGCGGGCACGCCCGGGTGCTCGCCTGGGATGCTCCCGGCTACGCCGACTCGGCCGACCCCGAGGCGCCGTTGGGCCTGGACGACTTCGCGGACGTGGCCGCGGCGCTGCTGCGCTCGCGCGGCGCCCGCGAGGAGCCGGGCTCCCGCGCCCACGTGCTCGGCGTCTCCTGGGGCGGGGTCGTCGCCCAGCGGCTCGCTCTGCGCCACCCCTCTCTCGTCGCGTCCCTCGTGCTGGCCGACTCCACCGCCGGATCGGGCGGCGACCCGGGCAAGGCCGAAGCCATGCGGGCCCGCGCGGCTCAGTTGCGGGAACTCGGGGCCCGGGCCTTCGCCCGGGAGCGGGCCCCGCGGCTGGTCTCGGCCGCCGCGCCCGAGGACCTGGTCCGCCGGGTCGCCGACACCATGGCCGCGGCCGTCCGGCTGCCCGGGTACGGCTACGCGGCCGAGTCCATGGCCGCCACCGACCTGCGGGCCGACCTGCCCGCGCTGGCGGCGCCCGCGCTCGTGCTCTGCGGCGACCAGGACCGCGTCACAGGGCCCGAGGCCTCCCAGATCCTGGCCGGCGGCATCCACCGCGCCGCCTACGTGATCGTCAAGGACGCCGGTCACCTCGCCAACCAGGAGCAGCCCGCGCGCTTCAACGCCTGGGTGCTCTCCCACCTGCACATCGTCACCGCGTGACACCGACCGGGTCACCGCCAGACACCGACCGAAAGGACACCACCGTGCCGCTGACCACCACCGCCTACGACGGCAACGGCGACCTCGCCGCCTACACCGACTCGCTCATCGCCACCCGCGCCTCCCGCGAGCCCGACTGGGACACCCTCGCCTTCCAGGAGAAGGCCGGGCCGCAGTTCCGCCGCGCCCAGATCCGCTACGTGGGCTCCGGTGCCACCGGCAACCACGAGGGCGACAACCACATACTGGCCTCGGGCGGGTTCACCTTCTCCAACATGCTGCTGCCGCCCGGCGCCGAGGGCCCCGCGCACACCCACCACGACGTCGAGGAGGCGTTCTTCGTCCTGGAGGGCGAGGTCCGCGTCGGCGTGCACCGCGGCCCCGACGAGACCGAGTACCGCACCCTGGGATACCGGGACATGATCGTCGTGCCCGCAGGGGTGACGCGCTCCCTCAAGAACGAGGGCGAGACCGACGCGCTGTTCTGCGTCATCATCGGCACCCAAAAGCCGCAGGTGCCCTCCTACCCCGAATACTCCCCGCTGTACGGCGTCACCCGTGACTGAGCCACCGGCGGCAGCCCGGACGGTCGTGGTGACCGGTGCGGGCCGTGGTCTGGGGGAGACCATGGCCCGCCGGGCGGCCCGCGACGGATTCCGCGTCGTGGTCGCGGAGGTGGACGCCGCGCGCGGCGAGGCGAGTGCCGCACGGCTGCGCGAGGAGGGGCTGGAGGCGCACGCGACCCCGTGCGACGTCGCCGACCCGGCCTCCGTCGCCGCCATGGCCGACCGCGTCACCGCCCTCGGCCCGCTGTACGCGGTGGTCAACAACGCGGCCCTGGCCAACGGCGTGGGCGGCAGGGAGTTCCAGGAGATCGACGTCGCGGACTTCGACCGGCTGTGGGCGGTCAACGCGCGCGGCCCCTGGCTCGTCGCCAAGGCGCTGTACGGGCCGCTCACCGCGCACGGCGGGCCCGGACGCATCGTCAACATCGCCAGCGACGCCGCCTTGTACGGGTCGCCCCGGCTGGCCCACTACCTCGCCACCAAGGGCGCCGTGATCGCCCTCACCCGGGGCATGGCACGAGAGCTCGGCGACCACGGCGTCACCGTCAACGCGCTGGCGCCCGGCCTCACCGAGTGCGAGGCGACCGCCTCCGTGCCCGGGGAACGGCACGGGCTCTACCGCGCGAACCGCGCCATCTCCCGTGCCCAGCAGCCCGAGGACCTGACCGGGCTCCTCTCCTTCCTGCTGAGCGAGGAGTCCCGGTATGTCACGGGTCAACTCCTCGCCGTCAACGGCGGCTTCACCATGCACTGACGGCACTGACGGCACTGACCAGGCCACCCGCACCACTCCCCCGCCCCTTCCCCTTTGGAGTACACCCATGGATCTCGGCCTTGCCGACCGCGCCTACCTGGTCACCGGCGGTAGTTCGGGCGTCGGCCTGGCCACGGTCCGCGCCCTGCTGGCGGAAGGCGCGCGGGTCGCCACCTGCGCCCGTGACGCCGCCCGGCTGGCCGCAGCCACCGACCGGCTGCACGCCGAGCCCGCCGCCCTGTTCAGCGACGTGTGCGACGTACGGGACGCGGACGCGGTGGCCGCCTTCACCGACCGTGCCGCCGCCGCACTCGGCGGTCTCGACGGCCTCGTCAACAACGCGGGCGGGTCCCGCATGAAGACGCTGGACGAGACGAGCGCGCAGGACTGGCGGGACGAGCTGGAGCTGAAGTTCGCCGGGATACTCCATCCCCTGCGCGCGGCCCGGCCGCATCTGCGGGCCTCGGACGCGGGCAGTATCGTCAACGTCAACGCCGTCCTCGCCAAGCAGCCCGAGCCCCGGCTGATCACCACCAGCGCGGCCCGCGCCGGCATCCTCAACCTCTCCAAGTCCCTGTCCAGCGAGCTGGCCGGCGAAGGAATCCGGGTCAACTCGGTGTGTTTGGGACTGATCGACACAGGACAGTGGACGAGACGACACGCCGCGGCGGACTCCGGCCTGAGCTACGCGGACTGGCAGGCCGAACTCGCCGCCGACCGGGGCGTCGCACTCGGCCGCCTCGGCAGCGCGGAGGAGGTCGCCTACGCCGTCGTCGCGCTGCTGTCCCCCCGCGCCTCCTACATCACCGGCACCAGCCTCGACGTCTGCGGCGGAGTCGGCCGCGGCGTCCTGTGACCCCCCGAGGAGCACCCTGCATGCGTTACGACAACGGAGGCGAGCTGCTGGTCGCCGTCCTGCGAGAACTCGGCGTCGAGGTGGTCTTCGGAATCGTCAGCGTGCACAACCTGCCGCTGGTCGAGGCCGTCGACCGGGAACTGCGGTTCGTGCCCGTACGGCACGAGGCGAGCGCCGTCAACGCGGCCGACGCCTACGGCCGCGCCCGCGGCGGCATCGGCTGCGCCCTCACCTCCACGGGGACCGGCGCGGGCAACGCCGCCGGATCCCTCATCGAGTCCCTCAGTGCGGGCGCGTCCGTGCTGCACGTCACCGGGCAGATCGAAAGCCGCTACCTGGGCGGCGGCCGGGGCTTCATCCACGAGACCAGGGACCAGCTCGGCATGTTGCGGGCCGTCTGTGCCCACGCCGCCACCGTCGGGTCGGCCGGCGACGCGGGGCGGGTACTGCGCGCCGCGGCGGCCGCCGCGCTGGCCACCCCCGGCGGGCCGGCCAGCGTCGAGTGGCCCGTCGACCTCCAGTACGCCCGGCAGACCGACCGGAGCGAGCCGCCCGCGCGAGCGGCGCTCCCCCACCCCGCCGGCAGCGGGCTGCGGTCCGCGGCCGAGGCGCTGGCCGGCGCCGCCCGCCCCCTGGTGTGGGCGGGCGGCGGCGCGGCCCGCGCGGGACGGCAGCTGCGCACCCTGCTGGAGGCGACCGGCGCCGGGCTGCTGACCTCCAACTCCGGGCGCGGCGCCGTGCCCGAGGACCATCCGCAGGTCATCGGCAACTTCGCCACCGCTCCCGCGGCCCGCGCCCTGCTGTCCGACGCGGACGTGCTGCTCAGCGTCGGCACCCACTTCCGCTCCAACGAAACCGCCGACTACGCCCTCGCCCTGCCCGACACGCACCTCCAGATCGACGCGGACGCCGCCGCGCTGGGCCGCGTCTACCCGGTGACGCACCCGCTGCACGGCGACGCGGCCCGCGTCCTGACCGCGCTGACCGACGCACTGCCAGGCACACTGCCCGACGGCGCGCACCCGCAGGAGAGCTGGGGCGCCCGCGTACGCGGCGTACGCGCCGACGTGCGCGCCGCGCTGCACGACTCCCTGGGGCCCCAGGCCGCCGTCTGCGACGCGCTGCGCACCGCACTGCCGCGCCGGGCCGTGGTCGCACGGGACGTCACCATCCCCTCCTCCAGCTGGGGCAACCGGCTGCTGGAGCTCTACGACCCGCGCGACAACGTCTTCCCGCGCGGCGGCGGCATCGGCCAGGGCCTGGGCATGGGCATCGGCGCCGCACTGGCCCGCCCGCACGAGCCGACCGTGGTGGTCGCCGGGGACGGAGGCCTCGCCGTGCACCTGGGCGAACTGCTCACCCTCGCCCAGGAACGCCCGCGCCTGACGCTCCTCGTCTTCAACGACGGCGGCTACGGAGTGCTGCGCAACATGCAGGACGCGTACGCCGAGCGCCGCAGCGGCGTCGACCTGTGCACCCCCGACTTCGCCGGGCTCGCCGCCGCCTGCGGCCTGCCGTACGCACGCGTCGCCGCACCCGAGGAGGCCGCACCGGTCATCGGCGAGGCCGTCGCGGCGCACGGACCCACGCTCGTGGAAGTCGACCTGATGGCGCTCGGCCCCATGAAGACCCCGTTCACCCCGCCCGTCAAGATCCCCGCCACAGGTGCGTGAGGAGGCCGGCCATGACCGATGCCACCGGGCCCGACCCGGCCGAGGGCGGCGACGCCGTCCCGCTCGAACTGCTCGTCCACCGCATGACCTGGGAGGCCGACGGCGTCCTCTCCCTCGAACTCGTCCACCCCGACGGCAAACCGCTGCCCGCCTGGACACCCGGCGCCCACCTGGACGTGTCGGCCGGGGGACACACGCGCCAGTACTCGCTGTGCGGAGACCCCCGCGACACCGACCGCTACCGGATCGGCGTCCTGGACGAGCCCGGCTCGCGCGGCGGTTCGCGGCACATCCACACCGCGCTGCGCCCCGGCCACACGGTGGCCGTGCACGGCCCGCGCAACCACTTCGCGCTGGAGGACGCCGAGGCCTACGTCTTCCTCGCCGGCGGCATCGGCATCACCCCGATCCTCGCCATGGCCCGCGAAGCCGACCGCGGCGGCGTGCCGTACACCCTCGTGCACGGTGGCCGCACCCGGACCTCGATGGCGTTCGGCGCAGAGCTGGAGGCCCTGCGCGGCGGCACCGTACGGCGCGTACCGCAGGACGAGCAGGGCCACCTCGACCTTCGGGCAGCACTCGGACACCTCTGCGAGGGCACGCTCGTCTACTGCTGCGGCCCCGAGGGGCTGCTGGCCGCCGCCGAGGAGGCCTGCCCCCCGGGACAGCTGCGCACGGAAAGGTTCGCGGCACCCGCCGGTGGACAAGCCGGGGCCCGGGACGGCGACGAGGCGGCCTTCGAGGTCGAGTGCCGCACCTCCGGGATCACCCTCGACGTCGCACCGGACACCTCCATCCTCGACGCCGCGGAGGCCGCGGGGCTGCCCGTCGCCAGCTCCTGCCGCGACGGCATCTGCGGCACCTGCGAGACCAGGGTCCTCGACGGCACGCCCGACCACCGCGACTTCCTCCTGAGCGAAGCCGAACAGGCCGCGAACACCACGATGATGATCTGCGTCTCGCGGTGCGCCTCGGACCGGCTCGTTCTCGACATGTGACCGCCCGCCACCTCGACCCGCTGGAGAACAGCCCATGAGTACCGCAGAGCACACCTGGCCCTCCCTGGACGTCCACCAGTCCCGCAACCACGAGCCCACCCCCTACGAGAGGAAGCTCGCCCGCACCCTGGAGGAGGTCTTCACCCAGGACGGGCACGAACTGGCCGACGTCGTCGCCGGGCTCAACGCCCGCCAGGTCCGCACCCCCGACGGGCAGCCGTGGACCGAGGAGACCTTCACCGCCGAGATGCACCGCCTGGGAGCCTGACCATGAAGTACACCCCGCTGTCCACCGCCGCGGACGCCGAGCACATCTACGCCAACGGGCTGCGCAACCAGTGGCACCCGGTCGTGCCCTCCCACTTCGTACGCCCCGGCGGACTGCGCAAGGTCACGGCCCTCGGCGAGAACTGGCTGCTGTTCCGCCGCGCCGACGGCACCCTCGCCATGCTCGCCGACCGCTGCCCCCACCGCGGGGCCCCGCTCTCCCTGGGCCGGCACCTGGGCGACCGTATCGCCTGCTGGTACCACGGTGTCGAGGTCGACGGGGGCGGCACCGTCACCTCCGTCCCCGGGCTGCCGGGCTGCGCGCTGGAGGGCCGCACGCTGGTGACCTCGCTTCCGGTGCGGGAGATCGGCGGAGCGATCCTCGCCTACTTCGGGGACGAGGAGCACCCCGAGCCGGTTCAGCTCACCCTGCCCGAGCCGCTGACCGACCCCGAGGTCTCCTCGTTCCTGTGCTACGCCGAGTGGGAGGTCCCCTGGCGGTACGCCATGGAGAACCTGCTGGACCCGATGCACGGCGCCTTCCTGCACCACGAGTCGCACACCATGTACGACGGCGACACCACGGCGAAGTTCCGCATCAGGGAGACCGAGCGGGGCTACTTCTTCGAGAAGACCGACCAGCGCGGCGTCAACTTCGACTGGGTCGAACTGTGCCGCACA
Organism: Streptomyces diacarni; assembly: GCF_003323715.1. Classification (GTDB taxonomy): domain Bacteria; phylum Actinomycetota; class Actinomycetes; order Streptomycetales; family Streptomycetaceae; genus Streptomyces; species Streptomyces diacarni. The sequence goes on along the minus strand of NZ_QOIN01000019.1, from coordinate 108,323 downwards.
GGCGTCGACTGGGTCGACCTGTCGATTCCCTACCCGCCCTCGGCAGGACCCGGCGGCCCGTTCGGCATCGTCGGGATGGCCTGCCCCGTCGACGCCGGGCGCACCGGGGTCTTCTTCTGGCGCTACCGCCGCGTCACCGGCTGGCAGCGCGACACCTGGCGGTTCCTGTACCGCACCCTGATCGAGGAGCGGCACTGGCAGGTGCTCGAACAGGACCGCGCGATGCTGGAGGCGATGCCGCGCGACGCCGACCAGCGCGAGAACCTCTACCAGCACGACCTCGGCGTCGTCCGGCTGCGCCGGCTCTACCAGGGCCACGCCAGGGAACAGGCGGGCCGGGCGGGGGAGCGGTCCGCGGGGAACGGGGCTCAGGTCTCCTCGGCGCCTTCGGGAACCTCCGCGTCCAACAAGGAGCGCTCCAGCTTGGACAGCAGCCGGGCCAACTGACGCCGCTCGGCGGGTGAGAGACCGCCGAGCATCCGGCGCTCGTTGTCCAGATGCTCGGCGAACACCTCGTCCACCGTGGCCAGCCCCGCGTCCGTGAGCCGCGAGTAGACGATCCGCCGGTCCTCGGCGTCCCGCTCGCGCACCAGCAGTCCGTCCTTCTCCAGCCGGTCGATCCGCAGCGTCACGCCCGCCGAGGAGACCAGCCCGGAGTCGGCCAGTTGCCCCGCCGTCAGCCGGTAGGGCGCGCCGGCCCTGCGCAGCGCCGTCAGTACGTCGAACCCGGCCACCGAGAGGCCGTGCCGCTCGATGGGGCCCTGCATCCGGGCACTGTAGTGGAGGAAGGAACGATGCAGCCGGGCGAGCACCTCGAGCGGAGCGGTGTCCAGGTCGGGCCGCTCCCGCGCCCAGTCCTCGACGATCCCCGCCACCGCGTCGCGCCGCCCCGCGGCCTTGCCCGCCGCCATACCGCCCCCTCGCCTCGTGTCCGTGACAGCGAGGAAATCTTAGCCCCTAAGTTTCGACGGCCGACCGCCGCGAGGCCGCGCGTGCGGCACGGCGCCGGGCTGACGCGGGCCGTTGGGGTGGTGGCGGGCGGCGCCCACCCGGGCGAGGAAGCGCTCGCCCGAAGACGACGCGACGCGGCGCTCGACTTCAGCTTCGGCTTCGGCTTCGGGGCGCCGCGGCGGACCGCCGACCTGAACCCCGTCCGCACCAGCCGGTGCTTCACCAGGCTCCGGGCCGACGCGACGCCCCCGGTCCGGTGGCCGGGGGCGAAGGCACGAGGGAGAGCGGCTACCGCGCTCGGGCGGTCACACCCTCGCCGTCCGCGGCATCACCCGCATCGGCAACCGGTCCGGGTGCGCCACCGCCGAAGCCACCTCCTTCACGGAGTGTTCGGGCAGGGGTTCCAGCCGCCAGCGCGCCAGCACGGTGGCCAGCGTGATGACGATTTCCGCCCAGGCGAAGCCGTCACCGATGCACTTGCGGTTGCCGGAACCGAACGGGATGTAGTCCTCGCGCGGTCGGCCCTGGCGGCGCTCGGGCAGCCACCGGTCCGGGTCGAACCGCTCGGGGTCCTCGTAGAGGCGCCCGTCGCGGTGCAGCGCGTAGAGGCTGAAGGCGATCTCGGTGCCGACCGGCAGTTCCGCGCCGCCGAGTTCGACGGGTGTGGTGACCCGGCGCATCAGCAGCGGAACCGAGTGCATGCGCGACACCTCGCGCAGCACCTGGTCCATGTACTCCAGCTTGGGCACGTCCTCGAAGGTGACGGGCCGGTCACCGACCACGGATTCGATCTCGGCCAGCAGGCGGTCCTCGACCTCGGGGTGGGTGGCCAGTTCGTGGAAGGTCCACGACAGCGTCGAGGCGGTCGTCTCCGTGCCGGCGAACATGATGGCGACCAGTTCGTCACGCACCTCACGGTCGCTGAGCGCCTCTCCGGTGTCGCTGTCGCGGGCGGCGAGCAGCATGGAGAGCAGGTCGTTGGCCTCGGGGTCCTCGTGCTCGCGGGAGGCCGCCACGACGTCGTCGATGACCTTGCGCAGGCGGGTGGCGGCCGCGTCGAACTTCCGGTTGGCCGGGATCGGCAGCCGGTCCAGCAGCCTCGGCGTCACGGCGCGCAGCAGTGCGGTCTTCAGCAGGATCGGCACGTCGCGGCGGACGGCCACGGCGGCGGGGCGGCTGATGTCGGTGGAGAACATCGTCTCGGCGAGGGTGCCGACCGAGAACTCCGCCAACTCCTCGTCGACGGCGATCGTCTGGCGGGCGGACCAGCCCTCGGCCATGGCCGTGGCCCGGTCCGCCATCACGCGCGCGTACTCGGCGATGCGCTCCCGGTGGAAGGCCGGCTGCATCAGCCTGCGGTGCGGACGGTGGATGTGCGAGGGCGCGGTCGGCAGGGAGTCGCCGACCAGGACCCGCGCCCTGACGAAGAAGCGGCCCTTGTCGACGTTTCGGGCCTTGGTCACCAGAAGTTCGTGGGTGAGGTCGGCGCTGGTGACGAAGTAGATCGGGAGGGTGCCGACGTCCACCCGGACCAGGTCGCCGGTCGACCTGAGGGACTGCATGAAGTCCAGCGGTCGCCGCAGCAGGGGGACGACGTGGCCGAGCAGGGGAAGTCTTCCCGGGGCCCGGGGTATCGCGCGCAGGGCGGTGTTCACTTGGGTGCTCCTCTTCGTGACGCTCTCGGCGGTCTTGTGCTCAGGCGCGGGAGCAGTGGTGGTGTCCGGCCATCGCCACGCGGTCCTTCGCGGGGCGCTGGGCGACGGGGACGGCCGCGTCCCCGCCGGCCGGCTGCCTGCGGCGCGGGGTGGGGAGCGCCGCCGGGACCGGCCCGTTGGAGCCTCGGGAGCCGTCGGGGCCTTCCGGTCCTTCGGTTCCTTCCGGGAGGAGGTCCCACCACCAGGAGACGGCCGGGATGTCGAGAGGTTCGGTGCTGTCGTCCGTCGGTGTGTCGCGGAACGTGGTGGGCAGGTCGGCGGGGTCCTCGGGGGTGGTGTACCGGCGCGAGGAGATGCCCCAGTCCTGGGCGGCCCGGATGAAGGAGGTGAGGCTTGTCAGGTACTGGCGCAGTTGCGGGCTGCCGGAGGCGGCGAGGTGGGCGCTCAGCCTCAGGAACAGGCACATGACGCGGTCGCGTTGGGCGACGGCGGTCTGGAGGGCGTCCGCGGGTCTCATCGCGTGGTGGTGTTCCAGCACGCGCAGCACGTTGAGGTAGTACTGCTGGCCCCGGGACTCCTTGTGGTAGGAGAAGAGGTCGTTGTCCCACGTGATGATGAAGTAGGCCATCTCGGCGGCGGCCCGCACGGACGTGCTGTCCCTCTCGTGCGGCTGGAGTTCATAGCCGTAGCCCATCTCCAGCAGCGGCATCACGACGGACGTGGCGCCGTCGTAGAGCCGCATGAGGGTGTAGTCGTTGAGGTCGGGGACGGTGCCCTTGTTGCGGTGCGAGGCCTCCCACACGACGGACAGGAAGTACTCCCGCAGCGCGTCGACCCAGCGGGCGACCTGCCCCGGTGTCGCGTGCAGGTTCATCCGGTACCGCAGGTCCCGCAGCCCGGCGGCCAGGGAGTCGCCGGTGAGCATGGGGGCTTCCGGGTTCTGGGCTATGCGCAGCAGCCGGGAGAGTTCGGGGACGAGTTCCTTGGGGTCGGCTCCGAGTTCTCCCTCTTCGCAGTGGCCGTCGTCGACGCCGAAGAGCCACAGGACGAAGTCGGCGAGCAGCGAGATGACCTCTTCGTCGCCGTCCGGGAGGATGCGGGCGGCGAAGGTGCCTATGTCGTGGCCGATGAGCTTTTCGCGCAGTTCACGTGAGCCGATGTCGAAGCTCTTGGCCCAAGCGGCGGTCTGTTGGTCGATCCGCTCGTGGCGGGGGTGTATCGCCGGGGGAATCGGAGAATAGACGGGCGGAACCAGTACCCCGTGCTCCACTATCGATCACCTCAGTCACTCCTGCGGCCGCGCCGCTTCCTTGCCCGAACACTCGTCGAGGGTCTGCCGGCGGCGCGCCGGGGTTCCGGACGCGCCGCCGCGCACGCCAGGCGCCATGCCGAGGCCCGCCCCCTGGCGGGGACGGGCCGACACGTGGCACGGAGCGGATGACGCGGCGTGACCCTCTTTGCTCATGTGTATCCATTGCCACAAGCAACCATTCACGCCACAGGTGACTCAGTGGGGCGCGCTTGGCATATTCGGCACGGCAACTGGGGCGATTCCGCCGCGGACCGAGAGAACTCGGGCGTCATCCTGCGGGAGCGCGCACGGACGCGCACCCCGCAGGAAGGCAGAAGAACCGGATGAACGAGGCGAGTCGGAACAGTCAGGCAATCACCGGCCACGGCCGCGCAGTCGGCGCCTGACGGCCGCCCAGCCCGTCCCGCGCTCCGGCTCGGACGACGGTACGGCCCCGGCCGCCGCCGGGGCCCCGGGCGGCGGCGACGGCCGCACCTGGGTTCCGACAGCCGCGCCAGCTGGGGGCTCGGGCGGCGGCAGGGGCTGCCGGGCCGACGCGGACGTCTCGCCGGGCCTCGGCCGCCCCGTCCGACGCGGCGACGTGAACGAGGTGGGCAGCGCCACGAGCCGACGGGACATCAGGGCCGAGTCCCAGCGCAGCTCCTCCTGCGGCACCGCGAGCCGCAGGTCGGGAAGGCGCGAGAGCAGCGTGTCGAGTCCCGTGTCCGCGATGGCCCGGCCCAGGTCCCGGCCCGGGCACTCGTGCGGCCCGGCGCTGAAGGCCAGATGGGAGCGGTTGCCGTGCAGCGGCACCGACAGGTCGGGCCGGACCGCGGGGTCGACGTTGCCCGCCGCGAGCCCGAGGACCAGCATGTCGCCGGCCTTGATCTGCCGGCCGGCGAGCTGGGTGTCGCCCGTCGCCCACCTGCCGATGTTCGTCGTCATCGGCGGCTCGTCCCACAGCACCTGTTCCAGGGCGTCCGGCAGGGTCATGTGCCCCCCGGCCAGGGTCGCCCGGAAACGGCGGTCGGTGAGCAGCATCCGCAGCGTGTTCGCGATCAGGTTGACCGTCGGCTCGTTGGCGGAGACCAGGGTGACGCGCAGGTGCTCGCGGACCTCGTCGTCGGACAGCCCCGCCGGGTGCTCGATCAGCTTGGAGGCCACGTCGTGCGCCGGCTCCACCCGCTTGCGCTCCACCAGCCGCTGGAGGGTGTCGGTGATGAAGTCGTTGCTCTCGACTGCGGTCTCGGTGCCCTGGATCATGTCCTTGGCGGCCTTGACCAGCTGGGGCCCGTACTCCTCCTCCATGCCGAACAGCTGCGTGATGACCCGCAGCGGCAGCTGGTCGGCGAACTGCTCGACCAGGTCGGCCTGTCCGGCGTTCTCGAAACCGTCGATCAGCTGGTGCGTGAAGCGGATCACGTACCGGCGGATGCCGCGCGACTCGAAGCGCGACAGACTGTCGGTGAGCGCCTGGCGCAGCCGCTGGTGCTCCATGCCGTCGGCGAACACGCACAGCGGCTGCCACGTGGTCAGCGGAGCGAGCGGATGGTCAGGGGGGATCCTGCCCTCGCGCATGGCGTGCCAGTGGCGCGAGTCCCGGGAGAAGAGCGAGGGCGTGCGGGCCACTTCGAGGTTCTCACGGTGGCCGAGCACCAGCCAGACACGTACGTCGCCGGGCAGCAGCACCGGGGCCACCGGGCCGTGCTCGGACCGCAGCTTCTCGTACAGCCTCATGGGGTCGGTGTCGGCCTCGGGGCCGAAGAGGCGGCGCAGCCCGTCCGCGCCGCCGCCCGGCCCGGCGCCCGCGGCGTGCGCGGGGCAGCCGGGCGGCGGGGCGGCCGCCGTTCCGGCGCCGGGCTCGGGCCGCGGGGACGGCACATACGTCTGATGCCGCTCGTCCGAGGGGTTGGGGGGTTGCGGGGTCACGTCGCCTCCGAAGTCATGGCGAGGGAGTGCAGGTACTGCATCAGCGCCAGGAGGACGCCCTTGCTGGACTCCCGGTTCCGGGCGTCACACGCCATGAGCGGCACCTCGTCCGTCAGGTCCAGCGCCTCACGCAACTCCCCGTCGGTGTAGGACGGCGCCTCGTCGAACGCGTTGACGGCCACCACGAAGGGCGTCTGCGACTCCTCCAGGCGGCCGAGCACGTCGAAGCTGGCCTCCAGCCGCCGGGTGTCGACGAGCACCACGGCACCCAGCGCCCCCTCGAACAGGCCGTTCCACAGGAACCAGAAGCGCTGCTGCCCCGGTGTGCCGAACAGGTACAGGACCAGCTCGTCGTTGAGGCTGATGCGGCCGAAGTCCATGGCGACGGTCGTCATCGACTTGCGCTCGACGCCGGCGAGATCGTCGACGCCGGCGCTGGCCTCCGTCATCGTCTCCTCGGTCGTCAGCGGCCTGATCTCGCTCACGGAGCGCACCAGGGTCGTCTTGCCGACGCCGAAGCCGCCCACGATGACGATCTTGACCGCGGAGGTGGCCGACGCCGGCAGCGCGTCCTCGCTCCGAGGCCCCGCTGCCGTCTCAAAGGTTCTGGAGGCCATGGATCACCGCCTTGATGATGTCGATGTCGGGAAGGGCAGGGGCAGGCGCCCTGGCTTCCACACGTTCTTCGGCCAAGAGGTCGGCGAGCAGCACACTGACGATGCTCACCGGGAGTTTCAGGTGTGCCGAGATCTCCACGACACTCAGCGGGGACGCGCACACCCGCAGGATCGACTCGTGCTCGGGCTGCATGCCGATCTGCGGCGGGGTACGGGAGACGATTAACGTGACCAGGTCGAGGCCGGTCTCGTCGAAGCCGCTGCGCCCGCCCGTCAGGACGTACAACCGCTCCGGACCGCCCTCGTCCCAGTCCTCGCCCACCTGCGTCATCGCGCCAGCCGGTCGCCACGCGGGGGGCTGGTGAGGTGGGCGCCGATCCGGGTGACCAGGCCGCGCATGTGCTGCCCGACGAGGCCCATGTCGACCCCCTCGTCGACCAGGACGACCAGGTGCGCCCCCTCACCCGCCGCCATCAGGTGCAGGAAGCCGCCGTCCAGTTCGATGACGACCATGCGCATGCTGCCGTTGCTGTGCGGGAACTCCTCGGCAGCCGCTCTGGCCAGGCTCTGCAGGCCTGCTCCGATCGCCGCCAGCCGGTCGGAGGTGTCCTTGTCCAGCGGGCATTGAGCCATGCACAAGCCGTCCGACGACAGAAGGACGACATGGCGGGTCTGCGGGATGCTGTCCGCCAAGTCCTTGAGCATCCAGTCCATGTCGGGCTGCCGAACCATCGATCACTCACCTTCATCCGACGACTTGTCGCTGTGTTCCTGGGCGGCAGTCGTTGCCGATCGCTTGCCTGACAGGCCCTCCTGGAAGGCGCCCATCCACATCCCGGGCGCGGGCTCGTCAGACGTCGTCTCCTCCCGCTCGCTCTCCTCCACCGCGGGAGCACCGGCCCTCGTGCGGGCGGTGGACCGGCCGCCCCGGCGGCTGCGCCGCTGCGGCAGCCCACTGGCGGTGCGCTCGGCGACCTGCGGCGTCTCCTCGTCCATCAGCTCCTGCTCCCCGCGGCCGGAGGTCGACGGTGTGTCCTTCCTGGCCGGCGACACGGACGCCGCGGGCCGGTCCGCCGGCCGCTGCCCCGATGTGGCGCCGATGCCGTGGGCGCGCCCGCTCGCGGGCGCCGTGGTGATCAGTTCGTGGGGGACGACGAGAACGGCGCGCACGCCCCCGTAGGCGGACGGTGCCAGCGACACCTGGAAGTCGTACTCCTGCGCCAGGCGCCCGACCACGGTCAGGCCGAGGCGCGGCGCCTCACCGAGGTCGTTGAGGTCGATGCCCTCTCGCGCGGTCTCCAGCATGTGCTCGGCGCGGCTCCGCGCCTCCTCGCTCAGCCCGAATCCGCCGTCCTCGATCTCGACGGCGATGCCGGCGTGCACCTCGCCCGCCGTCAGGTGGACGCGGGTCTGCGGCGGCGAGTAGCAGGTGGCGTTGTCCAACAGTTCGGCCAGCGCGTGGATCAGCGGCTCCACCGCGCGTCCCATGACGGCGACCTCGGCGACCGAGTGCAGCGAGACCCGCTGGTAGTCGGCGATCCGCGACATCGCGCCACGCAGCACGCTGTAGAGCGGCACGGGCTGGCTCCACTGCCGCCCGGGCCGGGCACCGCCGAGTACCGCGATGGTGTCGGCGAGCCGGCTGATCAGGGCGTTGCTGTGGTCCAGGCGCAGCAGGTCGGCGAAGAACTCGCGGCTCTGTCCGTGCCGCTCCTCCATCTCCCGCAGGTCGGTCGCCTGGCGGTGCACGATGGCCTGGACGCGGCGGGCGATGTTGACCACGCCGCGCTGCGCGGAGTCACGCAGCGACTCCTCGGCCCGCACCGCCTCGACCACGGAGCGCACCAGCTCGTGGTGCGCCGCCTCGAACTCGGTCCCGAGCCCGGTGGCGGGGCCCGCGGAAGCGGCCGAGCGCACCACGTTCTCGGCGAACTCGCCCCGGCGCAGCGCTTCGACCGCTTCGGGTAGCCGCTCCTTGGCCAACCGCACGGTCGCGGCCTCCTGCTCGTGCAGGTGCCGCTGGAGGGCCGCCTGGTGCTCCGCGTACTGGCTCCGCAGCGTCTCCAGCGCCCGTCCCCTGCGGGACAGTTCACCGGTGGTGAGTGCGACGGCGGCGGTCCCCACGACCCCGCACCAGATGACCGCGGAGCGCGCGTCGCCGGGGACCTGGGTGGCCGCGACGGCCGTGGCGGCGGCCATGGCGAGCGCGGGGAGCCACCACATCCAGGGCGGCGCGGACCGTTGACCTCCGGGCGACGAACCCGTGCGCATCATCAGCGTCCTCAAATCGTTCGACGGACTGGGCAAAGAGGCGATGTGGGCAGCAGCGAGTGCACCTCCGGCCCGCCGACGGGCTCGCCCCACCGTTTTGGGACCCGTGCAGAACTGGACGTGACCGGAGATCCGGTGACGCACCGTCATGCCGAGTCGCAGGCAGCATAACCGGAATGGATCACCACGGAACAAGCGAGGTCCACTCCGGATGTGCGCGCGCCACCCTCGACGCGGTGGACACGCCGTGGCCGCGCCCCGGCGTCACAGCTCCCTCACGACCCTCTCACCCCGCTGTCACCGCGCCGTGGCCGGCCACCTGCCCAGGCGCGCGTTCACGGCCGGGGGTTGGTGCGGTGCCAGCGGGGGCGTGCCTCACCGCCGCGGCGTCCTGCGACGGACGCGCAGCGGGGGCACACCCGCTGCACGCGGTCCGCCGCTCCCCCGGAGTCGGGGAGGATGTCGGGCCAGGCGACGTGGGCGAACCGCGTCAGCCGCGACCGGCTGAGCGAGAGGCCGCACACGGTCTGGTTCAGGCCCTGTTCCCAGGCGTGCGCCTCGCCCGCGGGCAGCCGGCGGCCGTCTTCGTCGTCCACCCACTGCCCCGACGCGGCGACCGCGTACCGCTTCGTCGCTGCCATTCCCGCTCGTGCCTCCCGACGTGCTGATCCCCTGCGCGTTCTCCCCTTCTCCGGTTCCCCGTGGGCTTCCCCTGACGCGTCAGCGGGTGACGACGTGCCGCTCGTCCGGGACGCAGTGGGTCATGGTGAGGCCCGAGACGTCCCGCGCAGGGTTGCTGCCCAGGTGCGCCAGCCGCTCGCGGTCCTCCTCTGTCAGGTTCTGGCCGGCCAGCGGCTCGAGGCCGGAGACGTCATCGGGACCGATGCCCAGGCCCTCGCCGACGCGGAGGCCGAGTTCGTTCTCCACGAGCAGGAAATGCCAGACCATCCGTTCTTGGACCCTGCGGTCGGCCTGGGAGATCAGGTCGACGAAGTTCTTCACCAGGTCGTCCCGCTCCCAGTCCTCCAGCAGGCGGTACCGCTGGCCCGCCTGAAGGTAGTCGTTGGTGCGCGGAATGCGTTTGCGGGTGACCCGGCCCTGGATTTCGGGCCCTTCGTCGTCGGTGGTCGGATACCGGCTTTCGCGCAGTCCGCCCATGACCGACGGCTCGTAGTTGACCTCCGGATTCCCCGCGTGCGGATCCTGTTCGAAGGCCATCATTCCGTCGCGCTGGTTGGTGTGCACGGTGGCGTTCTTGGCGCGGTTGACCGGGAGCTGCAGGTAGTTCGGGCCGACGCGGTAGCGCTGCGTGTCGCTGTAGGAGAAGGTCCGCCCCACGAGCATCTTGTCGTCGGAGAAATCCAGGCCGTCGACGAGGACGCCCGTGCCGAAGGAGATCTGCTCGTTCTCCGCGTAATAGTCCTCGACGGTGCGGTCGAGAACCATACGGCCCACCGGCTTGGGCGGGAAGTCCTGCTCCGGCCAGGTCTTCGTGTCGTCCAGGGGATCGAAGTCCAGCTCCGGATGGTCGTGGTCGTCCATGATCTGGACGAGCAGTTCCCATTCGGGATGGTCGCCGCGGCGGATCGCCTCGTACAGGTCCTTCGTCGCGTGGCCCAGTTCTGCGGCCTGGACGGCGGCCGCGTCGTCCTCGGTCATGCTGCGCACACCCTGCTTGGGCATCCAGTGGTATTTGACCAGGACGGTTCTCCCCTCGCCGTTCACCCATTTGTAGGTGTTCACGCCGAAGCCCTGCATGTGCCGGTAGTCGGCGGGGATACCGCGCGGGCTGAAGAGATTGACGAGCATGTGCATCGACTCCGGGGTCTGCGACATGAAGTCGAAGATCCGGGCCGGCTTCTGCTCGTGCGAGACCGGGTCGGGCTTGAGCGCGTGGATGACGTCGGGGAACTTGATGGCGTCCCGGATGAAGAAGACACCCAGGTTGTTTCCGACGAGGTCCCAGTTGCCCTCCTCGGTGTAGAACTTCACCGCGAAGCCGCGCGGGTCGCGGGCCGCCTCCGAGGAATCCCGGCCACCGATCACGGTGGAGAACCGCACGGCCACATCGGTGCGCTTGCCGCGCTCCTGGAAGAGCTTCGCCCGGGTGTAGCGGCTGACGGGCTCCTCGCCCCAGCCGCCGTAGCTCTCGAAATACCCGTAGGCGGTCGCGCCGCGGGCGTGGACCACCCGCTCGGGAATGCGTTCCCTGTCGAAGTGGCTGATCTTTTCCAGGAACTGGTAGTTCTCCAGCGTGGCAGGGCCGCGTGCGCCGACCGTCCGCTGGTTCTGGTTGTCGTAGACCTTGTGACCCTGCCGGTTGGTGAGCACCGGGCGGTCGTCATCGGGCGCGGATCCCTGGCTGGCTACGTCTGTCACTGCTCTTGGGTCCCTTCGGCACGCGACGGCGCTCGGTCCGCGCCGCGGAGGAGAACTCGGGTGAACAGGGGTACCCGTTCGGGCGGCGGTCCCACAGACCTCACCGCATTGGCGCACTCGTTCGGCGCACACCGCCTGAGAGCCCGCCAGCGGGGGAAGCCGACGAGCTCAGGGGCCTTCGGAGGGCTGGACGGCCAGGAAGCCCGCGTCCAGTACGCGGCAGGTCTCCTCCAGCAGCCGCTCCCGCTCGGCCGCGCCGACTTCCGCGGTACGCATCGTCACCGTGAGCGCGGCGACGGCGGTGACGGCGCCGAGGCGCACGACGTGGGAGTCCGCCGGCAGGCCGAGACGCGCGGCGATGCCCGCCTCGACGGCGCGGACGACCTTGCGGGTGAGCTGGGTGGCCTGCGCGGCCACGCCGGGACTGTGGGCCATGACCTCCCGCACGACGGTGGCGCGGCTGCCGGGCTCGGAGGCGAAGGCGGTGGTCGTCATGGCCCACAGTGCGGCCCGTACGGCGCTCTCCGCCCTGGGCCTGTCCACGATGAGGCCGGCGAGGTACGCGTCGTCGGAGGCGTCCCAGGCCAGGAACGCCTCGTCCTTGGTCGCGAAGTGGTTGATCCCCGTCAGCCCGGTCGCCATCCGCTGAGCCGGGCGAGGCCGCACCCTGCGCCACTGCCAGGCCGCGCCCGGCCGACCGTCGGCCGGGCCTGCCACCGGCCTGCCAAGGCTCTCAAGGCCGGTCGGCCCCCACCCCGCGCGCCACCCGCTCCAGACGGTGGCGGTAGTCCTCCCACCAGGCGAGACCGGCCGGCGGCATGTTGTCGTTCCCGTCCCGCAACCCGGTGGCGCCATCGAGGAGCTCCCGCACGATGTCGGCGTGCCCCGCGTGCCGTTGGGTCTCGGCGAGCATGTGCACCAGGATCCGGTGGAGTGTCACCTCGCTTCGGTCGGCCGGCCAGTGCGGCACCCAGCCCGCGGCGTCCAGCGCCAGGCTCTCGATCGTCGCGTCCGCGTGCGCGCACACCCGGCGGTACCGCCCCACGACGTCCTCGCGCGACTCGTCCGCCCTCGCCCACATGTCCGCGTTGGTCTCGGCGTCCTGGGTGAGGCGGGGCAGCAGGTGGTCGGCGGGGCGCCCGAAGGTGTCGCCGAAGTAGCCCAGTTCGCAGTACGACACGTGCTTGACGAGCCCCAGCAGATTGGTGCCTGTGGGCGTCAGCGGGCGCCTGATGTCGTATTCCGACAGCCCTTCAAGCTTCCACAGCAGCACGTCACGGGCGGTCTGCAGGTAGCGGTGGAGGTCCTTCTTCGGATCCGGTGCGGTCATGCCCGACAGCCAACCATCCCCCCGCGCCCCGCGCCCCCTGGTTGGCGGCATTGGCGGCGTTGGCGGCCTCCGCGGACCGTCCGACGCCGACGCGTCCGATCATGACCGCCTCATGTCCGAATACATTTACTTCCCGGTTCCGCACTCGTAGCATGGCCGCGCACCAACCGAGACGGTCATGAAACGGACGCAGAACAACATGTACGCACCGGAGCGCCAGCAGGAGATCCTGCGCCTGGCCCGTGAGAGCGGGCGGGTGGACGTACTGTCCCTGGCCGAGGAGTTCGAGGTCACCGCGGAGACCGTACGGCGCGATCTGAAGGTGCTGGACCGGGCGGGGCTCATCCGCCGCGTCCACGGTGGCGCCATCCCCGCAGGCCGGCTCGACTTCGAACCCGACCTCGCCGAGCGGGACGCGGTGGCCGCCGACGAGAAGGACCGGATCGCGCAGGCCGCGCTGGCCGAGCTGCCCGCCGAGGGCAGCGTCATCCTCGACGCGGGCACCACCGCCGCCCGGCTGGCCGCCCTCCTCCCCCTCGACTCCACCCTCACCGTGGTGACCCACGCGCTTCCCGCCGCGGCCCGGCTCGCCGACCACCCCGGCATCGCCCTGCACCTGGTCGGCGGCCGCGTACGGCACCGCACCCGGGCCGCCGTCGACGCCTGGGCGCTGCGGGCCTACGGCGAGATCCGGGCCGACGTCGCCTTCGTCGCCACCAACGGCTTCTCCCACACCGGCGGGCTGACCACCCCCGACCTCGCGGAGGCCGCCGTCAAGCGTGCCGCACTCGCGGCTGCCCGCAGGGTCGTACTGCTCTGCGACTCCGCGAAGTTCGGTCAGGAGCACCTCGCCCGCTTCGGGGCCCTCGGCGATGTCGATCTGCTGATCACCGACACGGGCCTGGCCCCCGAGGACGCGCAGACGATCGAGCGTGGGGGCACGGCGGTGGTGCGCGCGTGATCCTCACCCTGACCCCGAACCCCAGCCTGGATCGCACCTACGAACTGCCGGACCTGGAGCGCGGCGCGGTGCTGCGCTCGGCCGGCGACAGGGTGGACCCCGGCGGCAAGGGCGTGAACGTCTCCCGCGCCGTCGCCGCCGCCGGCGGCCGTACGGTGGCGGTGGTTCCGCTCGGTGGCCCTGAGGGCGCGCTGCTGGCCCGGCTGCTCGAAGAGCACGGCATCGAGGTGGCCGGGGTCCCCGTCGCGGAATCGACCCGCGTCAACGTCACGCTCGTCGAGCCGGACGGCACGCTCACCAAGGTCAACGCGGCGGGTCCGCAGATCGAGCGGGCAGCCGCCGAGGCGATGCTGGAGGCCGTCCGCGCACGGTCGGCGGACGCGGAGTGGATCGCCTGCTGCGGCAGCCTGCCGCGCGGCCCAGGACCCGAGTGGTACGCCGAGGTGGTGGACCGCACCCACCGGGGCGGCGGCAGGATCGCCCTGGACACCTCAGGTGCGGCCCTGACCGCCGCGCTCGGGAAGCGGCCCGACGTGGTCAAGCCGAACGCCGCGGAGCTGTCCGAGGCCGTCGGGCGCCCCCTGGCCACGGTCGGTGACGCGGTGAAGGCCGCGGAGGAACTACGCGGGCGCGGTGCCCGTGCCGTCCTGGCCAGCCTGGGCGCCGACGGGCAACTGCTCCTCGACGAGACCGGTACGTACTTCGGTACAGCGGCTCAGGTGGTCGCGCGCAGCGACGTCGGTGCGGGTGACGCGTCGCTGGCCGGTTTCCTGGCCGCCGGCGGCCAGGGCCCTGCGGCGCTCGCCGCGGCCGTCGCCAACGGAACCGCCGCCGTGCAACTGCCGGGCAGCGCGATGCCGGGCCCCGCGGACCTCGACCCGGCGCTGGTCACCACGACCACGGACATCCCCGTCGACCGCGCCTTGGGCCAACCGACGTGATGAAGACCGGGTTCCCCCTCCCCTCCCCCAGCCGCCCGTGCGGGCGGCCGGTCACCAAGGAGCCGCGATGAGCGAGCTGATCACCCCGGATCTGGTCGATCTCGACCTGTCCGCCGACACCAAGGAAGCGGCCGCCAGGACGCTCGCCACGCGGATGGCGGCGGCCGGCAGGGTCACCGACATCGAGGGATTCCTCGCCGATGTCGCCGCCCGCGAGGCCCGGATGGAAACCGGCCTCGACGGCGGTATCGGCATCCCGCACTGCCGCAGCGCACACGTCACCGAGCCGACGCTGGCGTTCGGCCGCAGTGCGCGCGGTATCGACTTCGGCGCGCCGGACGGACCCGCCGACCTGGTCTTCCTGATCGCCGCGCCCGACGGGGCCGACAGCGAGCATCTGGCCATCCTCTCCGCGCTGGCGCGGCGGCTGGCGGACCAGGAGTTCGCGGCGGCGCTCCGCGCGGAACAAGACCCGGGCGCGGCGGCTGCCATGATCCGGGGCGACGGGCCGACGACCGCGCACGAGGACGAAGCAGAGCCGGCGGACGACGCGGAGCCGGATGCGGTGTCCGCGCGTGACGGGTCCTCCACAGCGCCGGCCGCCGGGGCGGCGGGTACGGGGGCGGACGAGACCCCGTTCCGGATCGTCGCCGTCACGTCCTGTCCGACGGGCATCGCGCACACCTACATGGCCGCCGAGGCCCTGGAGCGGGCCGGGCAGGAGGCCGGGGTCGAAGTGACCGTGGAGACCCAGGGGTCAGGGGGGTTCAGCAAGGTCGAGCCCGGCGTCGTCGCCGGCGCCGACGCCGTGATCCTCGCGCACGACGTGGAGGTGCGGGACAAGGCCAGGTTCGCCGGCAAACCCACCGTCGACGTCAGCGTGAAGGCCGGGATCAACCGCCCCGCGGAGCTGATCGCCGAGGTGCGCGCCAAGGCCGCGCGCGGCGAGACGAGCGGGCCTGCCGGCCAGGAGCCGGAAGCAGTCGAGGAGCCGGGGGCGGGCGAGGGCTTCGGCTCGCGGCTCCGCCGCTACCTGATGAGCGGCGTCAGCTACATGGTGCCGTTCGTCGCCGCGGGCGGCCTGCTGATCGCGCTCTCCTTCGCCCT
Organism: Streptomyces diacarni; assembly: GCF_003323715.1. Lineage (GTDB taxonomy): Bacteria > Actinomycetota > Actinomycetes > Streptomycetales > Streptomycetaceae > Streptomyces > Streptomyces diacarni. Next base: position 92,891 of record NZ_QOIN01000019.1, on the reverse strand, counting down.
GGGCGGCTACGAGATCTCCGACGCGAAGTCGGTCGCCGACCACTTCGTGTGGACCGAGGTCCACAGCTGGGCCGCCCTGCTCAACCAGGTCGGCAGCGCCGCCTTCGCCTTCCTGGTACCGGTGCTGGCCGGCTACATCGCCTACGGCATGGCCGACCGGCCCGGCCTCGTCCCCGGCTTCGTGGGCGGGTCGATCGCGGTGACCATCGACGCGGGCTTTCTGGGCGGTCTGGTCGCGGGCCTGCTCGCCGGCGCGGTCGTGACGGCGATCCAGCGCGTGCGCATTCCGCCGACGCTGCGCGGCATCATGCCGGTGCTGGTGATACCCCTCGTGGCCTCCGCCCTCGTTGGCTTCTTGATGTTCGTGGTGATCGGTGAGCCGATCGCGGCCCTGCAAAAGGCGCTGACCGACTGGCTCGGCGGTCTGTCCGGATCCAACGCCGTCGTCCTCGGCGTGGTGCTCGGCCTGATGATGTGCTTCGACCTCGGCGGCCCGCTGAACAAGGTCGCGTACGCCTTCGCCGTGGGCGGTCTGGCCGACCCGAACGACGGCAGCCTGAAGGTGATGGCCGCGGTGATGGCGGCCGGCATGGTTCCCCCGCTGGCGATGGCGCTGGCCACCACCGTACGGGGGAAGCTGTTCACCGAGACCGAGCGGGAGAACGGAAAGGCCGCGTGGGTGCTGGGAGCCTCCTTCATCACCGAGGGCGCGATCCCCTTCGCGGCGGCGGACCCGCTGCGGGTCATCCCTTCCGCGATGGCGGGCGGCGCGGTCACCGGCGCGCTGTCGATGGCCTTCGGCTCCACGCTGCGGGCCCCGCACGGAGGAGCGTTCGTGGTGCCGCTGATCGGGAACCCGCTGCCGTACCTGCTCGCGATCGCCGCTGGTACGGCGGTGACGGCGGGCCTCGTCCTCGTCCTGAAGGGGCGTCGCCCGCGGGCGGCGGGCGCCCGCGCGGAGACGCCCGGCGCTCGCGGGAAGACGGCGGAGCCGGTGGCGCCGGCGGCGCGTCGTGCGGGCGCGGCGGGCGAGGTGGCCGAGGTGGCCGACTCCTCGCGGTGAGGCGGCTCACGCCTCGTCGTTGCGCGGACGGCCACGGGCCCGTGCGCGGACGGCGGCCGTGCGCGGGCAGCGGCCGTCCGCAGCCTCCGCTGGGGTGACGTGCGGGCGTGCTGGAGCGCGTTTGCCGGGTGCTGTCGGCTCGGGGACTTCTACTTGTCGACCGAACCCCTCCCCGAGCCCTCGAAGGACAGTGAGCCATGACGGACGATTTCGTTGTCGACGTGAGCCGCATCCGCGCCGACGCCCGGGCGAAGATGGAAAGCGGTCCTGTGACGGGCACCTACGAAGCCGATCGGGACCGTGTGGTGGCTGTTCTCAACGACGTGGTCGCCACCGAGGTCGTGTGCTGGATGCGCTACACCCGGCACGCCATCTCCGCGACCGGCATCGACAGGGCGCAGGTCTCGGCCGAGTTCACCGAGCACGCCAAGGAGGAGTGGGATCACGCGCTGCGCGCCGCCGAGCGCATCTCCCAGTTGGGCGGCGAGCCCGATTTCGACCCGGCCACCGTGGCCCAGCGCTCCCACACCGACTACACCGCCACCCCCGACGGCGAGCTGAAGCAGATGCTGCGGGACAACCTGGAGGCGGAGCGGATCGTCATCGGCGTCTACCAGGAGATCATCCGCTGGCTGGGGGACAAGGACCCCACGACGCGGCGGGTCATGGAGAGCATCCTCGAAGAGGAGGAGGACCACGCCGACGACCTGCTCGACCTGCTGGGCGGCTGACCTCGGGGATCACGGGTGGACGAGGACCTGGGCGAGCGCCACCCGGCCTGTGCCGGTCGCCTTGATCGTCACGTGGCGGGTGGTGCCGGCCAGCTCGACCAGGGTGGGGCGCAGGGCCTCGCCCGTCACGTGGACGGTTCCCGTGTCCGTGGTCACGTCGAAGTCCGCGGTGGTCATCGAGGCGTCGTTCCAGACCTCGATCCGGCTGACGTGCCGGGGGCGGCCCAGGTCCACGCGCCACCAGGCCCCCTCCTCGCGGAGCGTTCGGGTGTCGGTCGTGGTGTCACCGTCGATCGCGCGGCTCGCCGCGGCCGAGCCGTCGTCCGAGGACTGGCTCGGCGTACCGGTGCGCGCCAGGTCGCGCCGCAGGTGCTCGGCCGGGGCGCTGCCGGCTCCCGCGGAGACGGCCGTGCGCAGGGCCTGGGCGGGCAGTTCGTCCAGGCCTGTGTGGTTGCCGGTCATGACGGAGCCCCGGCCGCCGAGGTCGGGGGCCGCGGTGTCGGTCCAGTTGCCGCTCACGGTGTTCTCGATCCCGTAGTCGGCCCAGTTGGAGACCCATTTGTAGCCGACGCGGGTGATCACGTTGCGTTCAACGCGCAGGTGGCTGCTCTGCTCGTCGAGGTAGATGCCGTTGCCGTCGCGTTCGGTGTTGCCGTAACCGGAGCGGTTGATGTAGTTGCCGGAGATCACCGTGCCCGGCTGGGAGCCCTGGGTGTAGACGGCACCCCCGTCGTGCTGGCCGTGGGAGACCTCCATGACGTGCGTGAGGCGGTTGTTGGTGACCTTGTTGTCGCGGAGGACGGACCGCCTGGCCTCCGGCTGGTTCCAGCCCCAGCCGACCGAGACTCCCGAGTACGGCAGGTGGTCGAGCGTGTTGTGGTCGACGGTCAGCTCCGCCTCGTAACCGGCCCAGATGCCGACAGCGTCGGTGTACTCGACTCCCGCCTCACGGACGGTGTTGTGGGAGACGGTGTTGCGCTCACCCGCGAGGGCTTCTTCGGGCCGTGGCTCGGTGTCCCCCACGTACAGGGCGCCGGAGGAGAGGTCGGTGAAGGAGGAGCGGGTGACGGACGAGTCCTTCGTGCCGGCTTCCAGGATCGCACCCGCGCCCCCGAGGTGGGTGAAGTGTGCGCGCTCGACGGTGATATGCCGCCCGCCGCGCACGGTCAGGGCCGCCGACGGCTTGGTGTAGTGGCGGCCGGCGTGGTCGACGGGGCCGTCGGCACCCGTGAGGGTGAGACCCGCCTGGGTGCCCGCGTAGCCCTCGTCGGTGCCGGGCTGCCGGTAGGCGGCGTGGGCGAACCCGAGGCCCGCGAGGGTGAGGTCGTGGGCGCCGTCGATCACGAGCAGCTGCTCGGTGTGCGGGGTGACGGCCCGCGCCCGGCGCATGTCCTCGCCCTTGCGCGGCAGATAGGTGACCGTGCGTGCTCCCGAGTCCCACACGAACTCCCCTGGCTTGTCCAGGAGCTCCACGGCGTTCTCGAAGAAGGCGACACCCGCGTACCGGTCGGAGTCGACGGTGGTGCTGTCCCAGGAGGGGCCCGTGCGGTCGGTGCCGCTGGAGGAGTTGGTCCAGCACGGTTGGGCGAAGGTCAGGTCGTCACCGCTCAAGCCGGTGACGCGGCAGTGGTAGTTGCGCCAGCGGACCCTGATGACGGCTTCCGCGTCGGTGGGCCTGCGCCAGTCCGCGATGCCGGTGGCGCGGGCGCCGCTCATGCCCTCCTTGGTCGCGTCGCAGACGTCGGCCGCACACGCCGCGCCGCGTGCCCGGACCGCGCGCTCGCCGTCCACGAACAGCTGGCGCGGGGCGACCCCGTCCGGCACGTCGGCCGTCCAGGTGCCGTCCCCGTTACGGGACCAGCCGGTCAGTGCACGGCCGCCGGACAGGACGGGGCGGGCTCCCGGGGCCGCTGCCCAGGTGACGGTGTGCCCTTCGCGTCCTGAGTCCCGCGCGTCCAGGCGCAGCGGCTCGGTGCGGGCGTAGGTGCCCGAGCGGAGAAGCACGCGGGTGTCGCGGCCGGTCACCGTGCGTGCCTCGTCCCGTGCGCCCTCCAGGGAGCACGGCCGTGCGCGGGTGCAGGTGTCGCCCTGCCCGTGCGGGGCCGCGTACAGGGTGCGGGGGCCGCTGTCGGCGTGCGCGAGGGGCGGGCCGGCGAAGAGGGTGAGGAGGAGTGCCGCGGCCAGGAGTGCGGTGACCGCGGGCCGTGCTGCTGCGGTGAAGCGGTTCACGTGTCTGCCTTCCAGTCGGGGTGGCCCGGCATCGGCGGGTTGACCGCGCCGAACAGCCAGTCGCGCAGGAAGCGGTCGAGGGAGCGGTCGCCGGTGACGCGCACGGTGTGCCGGATGAAGTCCTCGCTGGTGACGTTCCGGTCCTTGAAGCGCTCGGGCCACAGCCGCATGACGCGGGCGAATCGCCGCTCGCCGAGGCGCAGGCGCAGCGCGTACAGGACCAGGGCACCGCCGTCGTAGATGTTGGTGCCGCCCAGCTCCCGGGGAAGCCCCGGCGGGCCGTGCTCGGCGCGGACCTCGTCGAGCTCGGCGTAGGTGGCCTTCATCTTCTCCTCCAGGACCGACCACCCCCGCTCCTCGCCGTAGAGCGCGGCGTAGTAGACGGCTGGTCCCTCGTTCAGCCACGCCTGCTGCCAGTCGGCGGGCGTGACGGAGTCGCCGTACCACTGGTGCACCAACTCGTGCACCATCGTGGTCTCCCAGACGGGGCGTCCCTCCTCGTCGGGTTCGAACCAGTCGGTGGACAAGAGGCTGAGGGTCTGGTTCTCCAGTGCGTCGGAGTAGCCGTCGTAGATGTGGCAGCCGTAGACGGAGAACGGGTAGCGTCCGAATCTGGCCTCCAGCCAGGCGAGATGGTCGGCGGTGCGGTCGACGATCGGACGGTATTTCTCCTCCTCGCCCTGGGGGACGACGTGCCGCAACGGCAGGCCGCGAGGTCCACTGCCGTACAGGTAGGTGCCCTTGACCACCGCGATGCCCACGAGTTCGGTGGCCATGCGCTCGCGCAGGGCGAAGTGCCAGACGGCGGAGCCGTCGGGGCGCGGCGTCTTGTGCAGCAGTTCGCCGTTGGCGGTGGCGACGTAATCCTGCGGTGCGCCGATGTGGAACGTCCAGGTGGCCTTGTCGGAGGGGTGGTCGTTGCAGGGGAAGAAGGTGTCGGCCCGGGAGGACTGGGCGGCGCAGGCGAATCCGCCGTCGGAGCCGAACCGCCAGCCGGTCAGGCCCGTGCGGGGAGCCTTGCCGTTGCCGTGGTAGCGGATGTCGAGTGCGAAGGCGGTGGAGCGGCGCAGCGGGCGCCGGGGGGTGACGGTGAGCTCCTGGCCGCTGTCCCCTTCGGACAGTCGCCATGCCGCCGCCCGGCCGTCCACGGTGACGGAGTCGATCGTGTGCCCGTCGGTGTCCAGGTTGAAGGCGGACAGGTCCTGGGTCGCCGTGGCGCGCAGGGTCACGCGGCCGGTGAAGTCGTAGGTCGCCGGGGTGAAGTCGAAGGTCAGGTCGTAGTGGCCGACCTGGTAGCCGCCGTTGCCGAGGGTCGGGAAGAGCGGGTCGCCGAGGCCGTCGGAGCCGGGCCGCGGGTCGAGACCGGCACCACCTGCGGACTCGGCGGCCCGGGCGGGTGAGCTGAGGGCGGGTACGGCGAGCGCGGCGGCCACCGCCGTGCCGCCCAGCCGCAGGGCGGCACGTCTGCTGGAGGGTGGGTGGCTCATTTCTTCCCCTTCTGGAGGGCTTCCTCGAACTCGCCGCGGGCCTTCTCCGCTCCCTTGTCGAGATAGTCCTTGACGAGACCGTCGTAGGCGGACATCGGTTTGCGGCCCGAGATGATGTCCTTGAGGCCGTCCTGCTTGAGCGTGTGGAGGCTGCCGGTGCCCTTGGCCTCCCAGGTCGGCGAGAAGACCGCGAGGGTGGGGTCGGGGGCCAGCATCGGGATCATCTTCGAGTAGGCGGCGTGGGCGTACCGGACCGCGTCCTTCGAGGTCGGGCTGAAGACGGCGGGCACGGCGGAGGCGAGCATCTTCCACGGTGCGGCCACGTCCTGGGTGCCGCGTTTGGTGAGCACCGGGTTGCCGTGGGTGTCGCGGGTGAAGTCGGTGCCCTCGACGCCGTAGTTGATGAGCGTGTACTCCTCACTGCCGAAGGGGGCCGCGACGAAGTCGGCGAGAGCGAGCAACTGCTTGACGCGTGCGGCCGGCGCCTTCCTGACGAAGGTGGTGGAGAGGCTGAGGTTGTCCGTCCAGGAGACGGCCCCGGAACCGAAGGGCGTCATGGGGCGGGGGTCGTAGGTCTTGTCGACCGCCGCCATGGCGGCGACGTATCCGGTGCTGGGCGTCAGATAGGGCGGCATGCCGTCGTAGACGTAGGCGGCCTTGCCGTTCTTGAACAGGTCCGTGTACTGGGCCTTCTGGGCGCCGGACATGCCCAGCGAGCCGGGGTAGAAGCAGCCTGCCTCGTGCAGCTTGCGGGCCGTCTCGACGGCGAGCCGGTACTCGTCGGTCTCCAGGTCGGCGGTGAACCGGCCGCTCTTGGCGTCCATCCGCCAGTGGTAGGGCGCTCCGGCCGACATGGCGAGCAGATTGGTGACGTCCGCCATGATCGCGTACTGGTCGTGCCCGGGGCGGGTCAGCTCCTTGCACAGCTCCGTGAACCGGTCGAGGCCGGTGATCTCGTCGAGGTCCGAGACACCAGCTCTGGCGAAGAGATCGTGCCGGTAGAAGCCGGCGCCGCCCGTGACCGCCCGGGAGATCGGGACACCGTAGAGCTTCCCGTCGTAGATCGCTTTCTGCCAGGCGCCCTTCGGAATGGCGGCGAGGTTGGGGTACGCCTCGATCCCGTCCCCGGCGAGGAAGGGGGTGAGGTCGGCGCAGGTGGCCGCGAGGAACCCGGCCTTGTTGTCGAGCCCGCCCGTCTCCGGGTACATGAACAGGTCGGGCAGGTTGTTGCCGGCCACCATGGTGGAGAACTTGCTCGGATAGTCGTCGGCCGGTACGGCGGTCAGGTCGACGGTGCCGCCCAGCTTCTTCTCGATCGCCCGCCAGGCGGCGTTCCTCTCGCGTCCGGCCGGCGGTGGGGCGAAGGTCTCCATGGCCGCCGAGACCGGCTCTGCGCCCTTGAGGGGACGGCCCTTCACGGCCGGCAGCGGCGTGGCCGGGTAGCGGAAGAACGCCTGCGGCACGCCCTCGGCGGTGCCGGGCAGGTCGGGCTTGACGCCGATGTCGCGCACCGCGGTGTGGGGCAGCAGCTTGGGGCTCCTGGTGCCGGGCCTGGCTTTCGTGCCCCCGTCTCCGCACGCGGTCATGAGCGGGGTGGCGGCCAGGGTGAGGCAGAGCCCGGCTCCGGTACGCAGGAGCGCTCTTCGGTCGATGCGGGCGGAGGAGGGCACCTTGCGGTCTCCTTGCGTGGGACGGGGAGGGCGGGGGGCGGCGGAGCGGCGCGGACGTCAAGGGTTCAGCCCTTGACGGCTCCGGTTAGGACGCCCTTGGTGAAGTAGCGCTGCAGGAAGGGGTAGACGAGCAGGATCGGGACGACGGCGACGACCAGGACGGCCATCTGCACGGACTGGTGAGGCGCGGTGCTCTCGCCCAGGGCGGTACCGCCCAGGCTCTGTCCCTGGAGGACGAAGGTGCGCAGCACCAGCGGGATCGGCCACTTCTCGGAGTCGTCGAGGTACAGCAGCGCGTTGAAGAACGCGTTCCAGTAGGTGACGGCGTAGAACAGGCTGATGACGGCGAGGACCGCCTTGGACAGCGGCAGGACGAGGCGTACCAGGATGCGCAGGTCCCCGGCGCCGTCCACGCGTGCGGCGTCGAAGAGTTCACCGGGCAGGTTCATGAAGAACGAGCGGAGCACCACCAGGTTGAACGCGCTGACCAGGGTGGGCAGCACGAGCGCGGCGTAGGTGTCGTACAGCCCCAGCTCGTTGACGAGCAGGAAGTTGGGGATGATGCCGGGATTGAACAGCATCGTGAACAGGGCCGTCATCAGCATGAAGCGCGATCCTGTGACGTCCCGCCGGGAGAGCCCGTAGGCCATGCCTATGGTGATCAGCAGGCTGGCCACGGTGCCCACTACGGTGATGCCGATGCTCACCAGCAGGGCGCGCAGGACGACTCCGCCGGTGAAGAGGGTGCGGTACGCCTCCAGTGTGGGGTGGTCGGGCCACAGGACGAGTCCGGTGCTTTCGACGATGTCGGTCTGGGAGGCGAAGCTCGTCCCGATCACGCCCAGCAGCGGGTAGGCGACCGCGAGGACGACCACGGAGAGGACCGCGGCCTTCGCCACCAGCGTGGCCTTCCTCGGTTTCTCCATCCACGGTGGGCGGGCCTGCGCACCGCCTCGCCCCGTGGCCAGACGTCGGGAGGGAGGGCGGGGGATGGTCCGGGCTCCGGTGTCCGGTCCCGGGCCCGTCTCCGCCGTGGTCTGCTCAGCGGTCAGCACCGCGGTACACCCCTTCGTGGCCGAGGCGGTGGGCGACCTTGTTGGCCCCCAGGACGAGGGCGGTGCCGATGACCGCCTTGATCAGGCCCACGGCGGCGGCGACGCCCCAGTCGTTGTCCTTGATGCCGTGGTAGTAGACGTAGGTGTCGAGGACCTCTCCCGCGCCGGGGCCGACCGCGTCGCGCTGGAGCAGGATCTGCTCGAAGCCCACGGACAGGACCTGGCCGAGGTTGAGGATCAGCAGCAGGATGATCACCGGGGCGAGCCCCGGCAGGGTGACGTGCCACAGCCGGCGGGCGGGTCCTGCCCCGTCGATGGCGGCGGCCTCGTAACTCTGGCGGTCGATGGTGAGCAGCGCGGCGAGGATGATGATGGTCCCCCAGCCCGCGTCCTTCCACACCATCTGGAGGGTGAGCAGCCAGGGGAAGGCCTCCGGGTCGCTCATCATGTCGTAGCGGGGCAGCCCGAGGCTCCCGAGGACGTCGGGGAGCAGCCCGGCGCCACCGAGGATCTGCTGGAAGATCGAGACGATGATGACCCAGCCGATGAAGTGCGGGAGGTAGACCACGCTCTGCACGAAGCGGCGGAGACGCTCGCTGACGACGCTGTTGAGCAGCAGGGCGAGACCGATGGGGACGGGGAAGAAGAAGACCAGCTGGATCACGGCGATCTGCAGGGTGTTGCCGACCGCGGACCAGAAGGCCGGCTGGGCGAACGCCGTGGTGAAGTTGGTGAAGCCGACCCAGACGCTGTGCATGTAGCCGAGGTAGGGCTGGTAGTCCTGGAAGGCCACCATATAGCCGAGCAGCGGCACGTAGTGGAAGACCACGAAGTAGGCGAGCCCGGGCAGGGCCAGCAGCAGCATCACCTTGTCGCGCTTGATGCGCTGCCAGAGGGTCAGGCGGCGAACCGGTGCGGGGCAGGCGGTCTTCGGGTGCTTCGGCGTGGTGTGTCCAGCGGTGCGGGTGGAGCTGTGTCAGCCATGATGCGGTCCTGTCGGGCTGGGGCGATGCCACGGGGCCTACTGCGCCCGCAACGTAGTAACCGCTTACGTACAGCGTCAAGAGATGTGTCAGTGTGCTCTGCGCCGTGGAGGGGGAATCCGCTTGACGAGGGCTCAGTGACTCCCTAGCTTTTCCAGCAGCCCATAGAATGCGTTTACTGTCCGGAGGCAAGGTGCGCACTACCGACGAGGCGCCGGCTCACACCGGTACGGACACCACGGCACAGCCCTCCCGTCGGCCGCGCACCCTGCTGGCCATGACGTCGGGCCTCCTCGACCAGCTCTTCCCGCCCCCCGCAAGGGCCCTTCTGGAGGAGATCGCGGACATCCAAACGCCCGCGCCCGCCGACGAGTTCACCTCGCCCGGGGCCCGCGAGGCGCTGGCGCGCTGCGAGGTGCTGCTCACCGGCTGGGGCTGCCCGCCGGTGGACGCGTCCGTGCTGGAGCGCGCCCCGGCGCTGCGGGCGGTCGTCCACGCCGCCGGAACCGTCAAGACCTTCCTCGCGCCCGACGTCTTCGAGCGCGGCATCGTCGTCTCGTCCGCCGCCGCGGCGAACTCGGTGCCCGTGGCCGAGTTCACGCTGGCCGCCATCATCATGGGCGCCAAGCGCGCCTTCCCGCTCGCCCGCCTCTTCCGCGAGCGCCGCACCCACCGCACAGCCTCCGACCTGGGCCGCCAGCACTGGCTCGGCACCAACGGGCTGCGGGTCGGCGTCGTCGGAGGCTCCAGGACCGGACGCCGCGTCATCGAGCTGCTGGGCGCCCTCGATGTGGACATCACCCTCTACGACCCCTACGTGACGGACGCCGAGGCCCGCGCGCTGGGGGCGACCCGCCTCGAGCTGGACGCGCTGCTGGCCACCAGTGACGCGGTGACGGTGCACGCTCCGCAGACCCCGGCCACCCGCCACCTGCTGGACGCCCGCCGCATCGGACTCATGCGTCCCGGCACGCTGCTCGTCAACACCGCACGCGGCGCCCTCGTCGACACCGAGGCACTGACCGAGCACCTGGTGCGCGGACGGATCGACGCCGTACTCGACGTCACAGAGCCCGAACCGCTCCCGGCCCACCACCCGCTGTGGGACCTGCCGAACGTCCTGATCACCCCGCACCTGGCCGGCGCCCAGGGCAACGAGACCGCCAGGCTCGGCACCCAGGCCGTCGAGGAGCTGGCCCGTTTCGCGCGCGGCGAGCCGTTCGCCCACCCGGTGCTGGCGGCCGAGTTGGAGCGCCTCGCATGACGTACCGCTCGCCCCGGGCCATAGGCTTCGCGCCACCACATGACGTCACGGAGGGGATGGGCCGTATGGGGCGCCAGAGCGGCACGGACGCGGACGGACAGCGCCGCTCGACGGTCACCGATGTGGCGCGGCGCGCGGGGGTCTCCACCGCGACCGTCTCGCGCGTGCTGAACCGCAACTACCCGGTCGCAGCGGCCACGCGGGAACGCGTCGAGAAGGCGATCCAGGAGCTGGGCTACGTCGTCAACGCCCACGCGCGGGCGCTGGCGGGGGTGTCGGGGCGGACCGTGGGCATCATCGTCAACGACGTCGTGGACCCGTTCTACGCCTACATCGCACGCGGTGTGGAACGGGAGGCGTCCCGTGGCGGCCGGCTGTGCCTGGTCTGCTGCACCCAGGGTGATCCGCAGCGGGAGCTGGCCTTCGTCGAGCTGATGCACGAGCGCCGCGCCGACGCGGTGATCGTGGTGGGCGGAAGCGTCGCCGACCGCGCGTACACGGGCGAACTCGCCCGGCGCGCAACAGAGTTGGACGCGGACGGCGCCAAGCTCGTGCTGTGCGGGAGGCCGCCGCTGGGTGAGCGCGTGCCCACCGCGTCGGTCGAGTACGACAACGAGGGCGGTGCGTTCGCACTCACCGACCACCTGCTGACGCAGGGACACGAGCGCGTCCTCTACCTGGGCGGGCCGCCCGGCCTGTCCACCACCCGCGACCGGCTCGCGGGCCACCGGCGCGCGCTGGAACTGCGCGGCGCCGAGGCGGATCCCGCGCTGGAGCAGCCCGGCGCCTTCAGCCGTGCCTTCGGCGCCCGGCGGATGGCCGAGGTACTCAGGCAGGACATCCGGTTCACGGCGGTGTTCGCGGCCAACGACATCGTGGCAGCCGGAGCGGCCCAGGCGCTGGAGGAGGCAGGGCTGCGGGTGCCGCAGGACGTGTCCCTGGTCGGGTACGACGACGTGCCGGTGGCGCAGGAGATGCGCCCCCGGCTGACGACCGTGCACGTGCCGCTCGAGGAGATGGGGCGGCAGGCCGTGCGCGTCGCCCTGCGCGACGAGGACGAGGACCCCTGGCGCGAGCCCACCACCGGCGTGATCCGGCTGGGCACGCACATCGTGGTGCGGGACTCCGTGGCGCCGCGGGGCACACACCGCGGCCGCACGTGACCGCTCACTCCGACGCACTCACCGTCCGAAGGAGCCAAGGATGCGCTCTTCCCACACCCGCATGGTGACCGGCCGCCGCGCCCTCCTGGCCGCACCGGCCGCCGCCCTGCTCCCCCGCGCCGTTCAGGCCCGCGCGGCACAGCCCGGGAGGCCGGCCAGGGAGGCCGACGTGTTCGAGACCCTGCTCACCCGCGCCGCCCAGCTCCTCACCGGGCGCGCCGCCGATCCCGGCGACACCGACGTCGCCGCCGCCCTCGCCCGGCTGGAGACCGCGGCGACCGACCTGTGGCAGCGGCTGGACCGCTCCCCTTCCAGGACCGCGCTGTGGAGCGACCTGTCCCCCGCCACCGAGCCGGGCAACTTCGGACAGAGCTACACCCGCCTGCGTACCCTCGCCCTCGCATGGGCCACCCAGGGCACCCGCCTGACCGCTTCGGAAGAGGTGGCGGAGGCGCTGGTCGGGGCGCTTCGCTTCCTGCACGACGAGGCGTACCACGCGCAGGCCCACGAGAGCGGCAACTGGTGGTTCTGGGAGATCGGCGCACCCCGCGCGCTGCTGGACAGCTGCGTGCTCGTGCGCGCGCACCTACCGGCCGACGACCTGAGCCGGTACCTGGCCGCGGTCGACCGCTTCTGCCCCGACCCCGACCGCCGCACCAACTCCCCTTCCCTGTCCGAGACCGGCGCCAACAGAGCCGACAAGTGCCTGATCGTCGCCCTGCGCGGCCTGCTCGGACGGGACGAGGGGAAACTCGCCTCCGCCCGCGACGGCCTGTCCGACAGCCGCGACTCCGGGCGCAACACCCTCTTCGGGTACGTCACCTCGGGCGACGGCTTCTACGAGGACGGCTCCTTCGTCCAGCACGAGGCCGTGGCCTACACGGGCTCGTACGGGAACGTGCTGCTCACCGGAGTCGCCCAGGCCCTCGCGCTGCTCGCGGACTCCCCCTGGGCCGTCACCGACACGCACGTGGAGGCGGTGTACGAGGCGGTCGAGAAGTCCTTCGCACCGCTGGTCTTCGACGGGCTGATGGCGGACGCCGTACGCGGGCGCGCCGTCTCCCGCGAACAGCACAGCGACCACACCGCCGGCGCGGCGCTGATCTCCACCGTCCTGCTGCTCGCCGAGAGCGCCCCCGCCGCCCGCGCGAAGAGGTGGCGGGCCCTGGTCAAGGGCTGGATCGGGCGCAACCGCAGCTACCCCTACGTCGATGAGGCGGACGTCCCCCAGGTGGTGCGCGCCAAGGCGTTGCTGGCCGACGGCCACGTGCGTCCCGCCGAGCGCCCCGCCCTGCACGTGGTCTTCGCCGACATGGACCGGGTGGTGCACCGCCGGCCCCGCTGGGCGCTCGCGCTCTCGCTCTCCTCCCGGCGCATCGCCGGGTACGAGGCGGGCAACGGGGAGAACCTGCACGGTTGGTACACCGGCGACGGCATGACGTACCTCTACACCGAGGACGACCTCGGCCAGTTCGGTGACGGTTTCTGGCCGACCGTCGACCCGTACCGGCTGCCGGGCACCACGGTCGAGGTCCGGCACCGCGAGGACGCGGGCACCGGTGCCGGGACCGGCCTCTACCTGCCCTCGAACCGCGCCGCGGGCGGCGCCGCGCTGGAGGGCCGGTTCGGGGTGTCCGCCATGGAGCTGATCGGCGTCGAAGGCAGTCCGCGGGCCAAGAAGGCCTGGTTCTTCCTCGACAACGCGCTCGTCGCCCTCGGGGCCGGCATCCGCTCCGGGGAAGGCCGCAGGGTCGAGACCGTCGTGGAGAACCGCAACCTGCACGCGCACGGCACCTCGGCCCTCCGCGTCGACGGCGTCCGCATGCCCGGCACCCAGGGGTGGTCGCAGGCCTTCGACCGGGCCGGCTGGGCGCACCTGGAGGGCGTAGGCGGCTACGTCTTCCCCGCGGGCGCCGCACTGCGCGCGCTGCGCGAGGAGCGCACCGGAGCGTGGCGGGACATCAACACCGGCGCGGACACCGCCGGCAGCTCCACGCCGCTGACGCGGCGCTACCTCACCCTCTGGTTCGACCACGGCACCTCCCCCGCCGACGCGGGCTACGCCTACGCGGTGCTGCCGGGCGCCTCAGCGGCGGCGACCGCCCGGTGGCGGGTCTCGCGGCCCGTACGGGTGGCTGCCAACTCGCCGACGGTGCAGGCGGTCGAGTCGCGCCGGGACGGCCTGACGGCGGCCCACTTCTGGCAGGCCGGCACCGCCGCGGGCCTGGCCACCGACGGGACCGCCTCGGTTGTGGTACGCCGCGGCCACGGTGAGGCGGCCGTCTCCGTCGCCGACCCGTCACGCACCGCTGACCGGGTCACCGTCCGCCTGCCCTTCCCCGTACGGTCCGTTCTCAGCAGCGACGACACCGTGGCCCTCACCCCTGGGCGCCGCCCGCTGCTGACCGTCGCGGTGGGCGGCTCGCGCGGCCACACCCACCACGCCCGCCTGACGTGACACCGCCCGCATCCGGAGGGTCCTTCCCCATGTCCGTCCCGCCCCACCTGCCGCTGCCGCCGACCGACCGCGTCCGCTCTCCCCGCACCGGGTGGACGCGCGCCCACTGGGAGGCGGTCGCCGACCGGCTCCTGGACGCCTTCCTGCCGTACGCCACTCCAGGGCTCGCCCAGTACCGGCTGCCGGGCCGGGGCAGTTGGTCGGGGGTCGTCCTCGACGGTCTGGAAGGCTTCGCCCGCTCCTTCCTGCTCGCCGCCTGCCGCATCGCGGGCGCGGGCGGCGACGTCGACGCGGCGCTGGTCGAGCGGTACGCCGCCGGGCTCGCCTCGGGAACCGACAGGGACGGCGGTGAGGCCTGGCCCGCGCTGACCGACTGCTCGCAGCAGATGGTCGAGGCCGCCTCGATCGCCGTCGCCCTGCACGAGACCAGGCCCTGGCTGTGGGACCGGCTGGATACCCGGGTGCAGGAGCGGATCGTCGACTGGTTCTCCGGCTTCGCCGGCGCACGTACCTGGGACAACAACTGGCGGCTTTTCCAGGTGGTCTCCGAGCAGTTCCTCGCCTCGGTGGGCGCTCCCCACCGCAGGGCCGACATCGAGAGCGGCCTGGACCGGATCGAGGACTGGTACGTGGCGGACGGCTGGTACACCGACGGGGACGGCCGCAACTTCGACTACTACGGCGGCTGGGCCCTGCACCTGTATCCGCTGCTCTGGTCCAGGATGGCAGCGGCAACCGAGGGCACCGACGGCGGCCGGGGCGAGGTCTACCGGCAGCGGCTGAGCGCCTACCTCGCCACCTATCCGCACTTCTTCGGCGGCGACGGCGCGCCCGTCCACCAGGGGCGCTCCCTCTCCTACCGGTTCGCCGTCCTGGCACCGGCGTGGATGGGCGCGCTGGCGGACTGCACCCCGCTGGCGCCCGGCCTCACCCGCCGCCTCGCCTCGGGAACGCTGCGGCACTTCGTGGAGCGCGGCGTCCCCGACGAACGTGGGCTGCTGCCGCTCGGCTGGTACGACACGTTCCTGCCCGCGTCGCAGCCCTACTCGGGCCCCGCGTCGCCGTACTGGGCGAGCAAGGGGTTCCTCGGGCTGCTGCTGCCCCCGAACCACCCGGTGTGGACGGAGACCGAAAGCCCGCTGCCCGTGGAGGAGACCGACCAGTGCGTCGCGCTCCCGGCCCCCGGCTGGCTGCTGCACAGCACCCGGCACGACGGCCTCGTCCGGCTCGTCAACCACGGAAGCGACCACCAGCCGCCGCGCGGCGTCGGCCCGGACGATCCGCACTACGCCGCCTTCGCCTACTCGACGGCCACGGCGCCCACCAGCGCCCCGCACGCCCGGCAGCGCACCCGCGACAACCACCTCGCGCTGCTCAGCCCCGACGGCATCCCCTCTTCGCGCCGCCGCATCCATCCCCTCAGCTGTGCGGACGGCCAGGCGTCGTCCTGGCACGAGGCCGAACTCCCCGGGCATCCGGGCGCGTTCCGCATCGAGACGGTCTCGCTGCCGCACGGGCCGTGGGAGGTCCGGGTCCACCGCGCCCAGGCTCCGCCGGGCGCGTCGGTCCGTGAGAGCGGTTACGCGGTCGCCCACCGGCAGCCCGTGCACACGGCGACCGGCCCCGGGTGGGCCCTCGCGCGTACGGCGGACGGGCTGACGAGTGCCGTGATCGCGCTGCACGGCTGGGACGAGGACGGGGCCTCGGTCGCTCTGGAGACGCACGCCAACGCGTACGGACCGCACTCGGCGACGCCCTCCGTGACGCTGACCGGCCGCCCGGAGGACGCCGGGGCGGCCGGCGGTCTGCACGCCTCTTTGATCGTGCTCTCCCGGGACGCCGTGGATCCGCGCGCGCTGCGTGCGTCGGTGACCGCCGAGGTCAGCGGCGACACGCTCCTCGTCCGCTTTCTCGACGGCACCGTGCTGCGACCGCGCTGGGCGGCGCCGACGGAAGCGGGGGGACGGTAACCCCGCGGACGCGCGGCACTGTCGACCGCTCCAGCGGTGTGCCACGGGCGTTGTCTGCTCACCGCCCGGCGTGATCACGTGGGGGGCCGAGCCCGCACGACGGTGCCGGCGGGAGTGACGGGAGAGGCGTCGATGGCGAAGGAAGCGCAGGGGGAGTCCTCCCGGCCGGTCAACTGGGCGGGGAACATCCGGTACACGGCCGAGCACGTGCACCGCCCCGCTTCGCCGGACGCGCTACGAACGCTCGTGGCCGGAAGCCGCCAGGTGCGGGTGCTGGGCAGCGGGCACACTTTCAACCGGCTCGCCGACACCGACACCACGCGGGGCGCGCTGGTCTCACTGGCCGGGCTGCCACATGTGACGGAGGTGGACACCGCGGCCCGTACCGTACGGGTGGGCGGCGGGGTGCGCTACGCGGAGCTCGCCGCACACGTGCACCGCCACGGCCTCGCTCTGGCGGCGATGGCGTCGCTGCCGCACATCTCGGTCGCGGGCGCTGTGGCGACGGGCAGCCACGGCTCCGGCGACACGACGCCGCCGCTGTCGGCCGCGGTGCGGGAGGTGGAGCTCGTGACCGCGGACGGCTCGCCGGCCGTGGTGCGGCGAGGCGAGCCCGACTTCGCAGCCGCCGTGGTCTCGCTGGGCGCGCTGGGCGTGGTCACGGCGCTGACGCTGGACCTGGAGCCGGCCTACGAGGTGGAGAGCCACGTGTTCGACGGGTTCCCGATGGCGGACCTGGACACGGACGGCGCCGTGGCCGCGGTGACGGGGTCGGCCTCCAGCGTCAGCCTGTTCACCGACTGGCGCACACCGAGGTGGACACAGGTGTGGCTCAAGCGGCGCTGCGACGGACCCGAGGTCCGCTTCCCCTGGTCGGCGCCCGTCACGGAGCAGCGCCATCCGGTGCTGGGCCGAGCGGGGGCCAACTGCACCGCGCAGGGCGGCCTTCCCGGCCCCTGGCACGAGCGGCTGCCCCACTTCAGGCCGCAGTTCACCCCCAGCAGCGGTGCGGAGTTGCAGTCCGAGTACCTGGTGCCGCGGACGGAGGCCCGGCCCGCGCTCGCCGCGCTGGCCGAGGCCGGACAGACCGTCGCGGCGGCGCTCCAGGTGTGCGAGGTGCGGACGGTCGCGGGCGACGACCAGTGGCTGAGCCCGGCGTACGGCCGCGACTCGCTGGCCGTCCACTTCACCTGGACACCGGAGCTCCCCCTGGCGGGGGAAGCGGTGGCGGCCGTCGAGGAGGCTCTGGCGCCGTTCGCGGCGCGCCCGCACTGGGGGAAGGTCTTCACCGTCTCGCACCGGTGGCTGCGGGACGTCCACCCGCGCCTCACCGACTTCGCCCGCGTGGCGTCGCGCTGGGACGCGGGCGGGAAGTTCCGCAACGACTTCCTCCGTACGGTCCTGGAGGGGTGAGACCGGCGCCCGCCGGACGGCGCGGAGCTGGGGTGGACCGAACGGGGGTGTGCGTGCCCGTGTCGGCCCGATCGCACCCGAGGCCTTGACGTTGGTCCAGACCTTGGGCACGGTGCTGTGCCGAGAGAGCGCTCATCCCCCCACCGTGAAGGAGCGCATCGTCATGGTCCGTACTGGCAGAAGACGCCGCGGGTACCGTCCGGCGGTGATGGCCGCGATGGTGACGGCACTCGGCACGATGGCGCTGCCGAGCGCCCAGGCCGACGGGACGTCCGGGCAGCCCCCGCAGGCCGCCGAGCACGCACAGGTCGGACAGGTCGCCCAGGAGGCGTGGCGCACCGACTTCGACGGGTCGGCCGGGTCCCCGCCCTCCGGCGACGACTGGATCGTCGACACCGGCACCAGCTACCCCGGCGGCCCGCCCAACTGGGGCACGGGCGAGGTGCAGACGTACACCGACAGGCCGGAGAACCTGCAACTCGACGGCGAGGGCCACCTGAAGATCACCGCCCTCAAGGACGGCGACGCCTGGACCTCGGCCCGCATCGAGACCCGGCGCACGGACTTCGCGGCGCCCGAGGGCGGCACGATGCGCGTCTCGGCGAGCCTGAAACTGCCCGAGGTCTCCGGCGACCAGGCGCTGGGCTACTGGCCCGCCTTCTGGACCCTGGGCGCCGACTACCGTGGCAACTACCAGAACTGGCCGGGCGTGGGCGAGTTCGACATCATGGAGAACGTCAACGGCCAGAGCGCGGCACACGGCGTACTCCACTGCGGTGTCAATCCCGGCGGCCCCTGCAACGAGACCACCGGCATCGGCAACAGTGCGACGTGCGACGGCAGCTGCCAGGGCGGCTTCCACGAGTACGCGCTCGAACTCGACCGCAGCGGCGCCACCGAGGAGCTGCGCTGGTACCAGGACGGCCGGCTCTTCCACACCGTGCGGGAGTCCGACATGGACGCCGCCACGTGGCAGAACGCCACGGACCACGGCCACTTCGTCCTGCTCAACCTGGCCATGGGCGGCGCCTTCCCCAACGGCGACGCGGGCCAGGACACCCCGACGGCCGCCACCGCGTCCGGGGGCTCGCTCCTCGTCGACCACGTCGCCGTGGACGTCACCGCTCCCGCCGGGCACGCGGCGGGGTGAGAGAACAGGTCTCCTAGCGGCGCTCCCCACCTGTCGCGGGGGGGGGCGCCGCTTGACGTGCCTGGCAGCATGACCGCCATGTCTGTTTACGTGATCTCCGAGGTCGAGGTGTTGGACGAGGAACTCGCCGACACCTACCGGCAGTTGGCGGAGGACTCCATTCGTCGGCACGGCGGCCGCTACCTCGTTCGCGGTGCCCTGCCCGACGCCGTGGAGGGCGCCTGGCCCGCCTCCGAGCGCCTCGTCGTCCTCGAGTTCCCGGACGCCGAGCGGGCCAGGGAGTGGTACGCGTCCGCCGCGTACGCGCCCGCGCTGAAGCTGCGGCAGTCCGCACTGGAGCGGCGGCTTCTCTTCGTCGACGGGGTGTCCGGGTAGCGGGCCTGGGAACCGCCCGGCCGGGCCCGGCAGCGCACAACGGCGGCCCGCACCGGCGGGGCCGGGCTCCGCTGTGACCGGCACGGCGCAGCCCCGACCGGCGAGGCACCCGCTCGACGTCAGGCCCCAAGAGCCGCGTCCGCCGGTTCGGGGCCGCCCGCGGCTTGATCCGGTGATCGATGCCGTACAGGATGATCGCCGTGTCAACTCACCCCGCAGTCAATCCCCTTGGCGGCGCCTGGCCCCGTGTCTCGGCGCCGTGGCCCGAGCGCAGCGCCCCACTCTACGGTCAGGACTTCGCACGCGACCCGTTCTCCTACTACGCGAGCCTGCGCAGAACCTTCGGTCCTGTCGCCCCGGTGACGCTCGAGGAGACGGGGGCCTTGCGCGGGTACCTGGTCCTCGACCACGCCGACCAGTTGGACATCCTGCAAAACCGCGGCCACGTGCTGTGGACGCGGGACTCCCGCTGGTACCGCGACCTGGCACAGGGCACCCTTCCCGCAGGGCATCCGATGATCCCCCAGTTCGCCTACCGGCGCAGCCGCCTGTACGCGGAGGGCGCGGAGCACGCGCGGCTGGCCGAGCCGGGCAACAAGGCGCTGGCAGAACTCGACCTGCTGCGCACCCGCGACCTGATCGAGGACCTCGCACACCAGCTCATCACCGCGTTCTTCCCGGAAGGCGGGCCGCGGGAGTGGAACGAGGTCGACATCCTGGCCCAGTACGCGCT
Source organism: Streptomyces diacarni (assembly GCF_003323715.1). Lineage (GTDB taxonomy): Bacteria > Actinomycetota > Actinomycetes > Streptomycetales > Streptomycetaceae > Streptomyces > Streptomyces diacarni. Next base: position 73,147 of record NZ_QOIN01000019.1, on the reverse strand, counting down.
GCCGCTGCCACTGCTGGTCGTGATGCGGCTGATGGGCATGGACGAGAGCGGCGCGCTGGCCACGGGCAACGCCATCCACGACCTGCTCAGCGGCGGCGCCGGTGCCCAGCGTGCCGCCGCCGAGCTCGACGCGCAGATGCGTGCCCTGGTCACCGGCAAGCAGCGCGCCCCGGGGCCCGACCTGGTCTCGTGGATGCACCACTACAACCGCGAGCTGAGCCTGGGCATGGACACGCACGAGTTGAGCGAGGACGTGTGGCTCCAGATCGTCGCGGGGCGCGGCGCCAGCACGACCTGGATCTGCAACACCGTGCTGGAAATGCTGACCAACCCCGAGCTCCACGCCGACGTCATCGCCGGGCGCTGCCAGATGGAGGAGGCGATGAACCGCGTGATGTGGGTCAACGCCCCCATCCAGAACCTCATCGGCCGGTGGGCCACCCAGGACACCACGCTGGGCGGATACCCCGTCAACTGCGGTGACATGGCCATCATCTGCCTCGGTGCGACAGGCGCCGATCCGACGATGCTCTCGGCGGGCTGGGACGTCTCCCGGGTCAACAGGTCGCACCTGGCGTGGGGCGCGGGGGCGCACGCCTGCCCGGCCCACGACATCGGCACGCTCATCGTGCGCACCGGGCTCGAGGTGCTGTGGAGCCGGCTGCCGGGCCTGCGGATGTCCGTGGCGAAGGAACAGCTGAACTGGGACCTGCCGTACATCGCGCGGTCCCCCACCGCGCTACCCGTCATCTTCCCCCTCCCGCCGACGGCCTCGACGAACGGACAGCAGTGGACCGCACAGCACAGCTTCATCTCGAACCCGCCCCAGCCGATCTCCACGGAGGCGAAGGAGCAGCCCTCCGCGCAGCAGGGCCGGTTGCCACTGTGGCGCTCCCTGGTGGCGTGGTGGCCAAAGCGGTGACGACGCGGGAGGCGGGCGCCCTCGTGATGAGCGACGCCCGCTTCTCCAAGGACATCGGGAACTGGGGCGCCCACGCGCGCGGCGAGATACCGGCGGACTGGCCGCTGCTGTTCATCGTCGAGGGCAAGGGGCTGCTCACCACCGACGGTCAGACCCACCGCCGGCTGCGGCTTCCCGTGCAGCGGGCCATCTCACCGCGGCGCGTACAGGCCCTGCGGCCCCGTATCGAGGCCGTCACCGACCGCCTGCTGACCGGGCTCGCCGCCGTCCCCGCGGGCCAGGAGACCGACCTTCTGAGTGGCTTCGCGCTGCCGCTGCCGTTGGAGGTCATCTGCTCGCTCCTCGGCGTCCCGGAGGAGGGGGCACTGCGCGAGGAGCTGCGTGAGCTGTCGGCCGCCGCGATGAACTCCGAGGCCTCCGTCGAGGAGGTGCAGGACACCGTCGGGCAGCGCTTCCCCGCGACCCTGCTGGCGCTGATCGAACAGAAGCGGGCACGCGGCGACCGTGACGACCTGACCATGGACCTGGCCACGGCCATGGACGAGGGCGAGCTCTCGGAGGCGGAGGTCATCGGGAACCTGGTGGTGACCATCATCGGTGGGCACGAGACCACGGCCAACCTCATCTGCCACGCCGTCACAGGGCTGCTGACCCACCCCGACACGCTCGCGGCGGCCAGGAAGCGGCAGGACGCGGGCAATGACGGGGACAACCCCTGGCCGGAGGTCGTCGAGGAGGCGCTGCGCTGGGAGTCCCCCAGCCGCAACGTGATGTTCCGCTACGCCACCGAGGACGTGGCCATCGGCGATGACGTCGTCCGCGAGGGAGAGGCGGTGCTGGTGCCGCTGCCGGCCATCCAGCGCTGCCCGCACGCCTTCCCCGACCCGTCGCCCGACGTGTTCGCCCCCGGCCGCGCCGACGCCTCCCGCCACATCGCCTTCGGGGTCGGCCCGCACCGCTGCCCCGGCGCGTCCCTCGCCCGGCTCGAGGCGGAGATCGCCCTGAGCCGGCTGTTCGACGCCTTCCCGCACCTGCGACTGGCCGCCACACCGGCCCCCCGGGTGCCGTCCCTGGGTATCAACGGGTACCAGAAGCTGCCGGTCCACCTGGGCTGAGACGAGGTGCCGGATCCGCCGTGCGGCGCCGCCCGGGGCCGGGTGGCGCCGCACGGGCGGGTTTAGCGGCCTGTCGCCAGGGGCACCGCGTGGGCCGGGTGCTGCTCCGGTCCGGGCCCCAGCGCGTGGCGGCACGCTTTCGACCACTTCCCGGGCGCTGCTTACCGGGCGCTGCGCGGCGTCGCGGTCGGTCGGCTGCCGGTGACGCGCGGCGGGCGGGCGAAGACCCGGCAGCGACGCTGCCCAGCCCTCTCCCCACGGGAGGTCGCATGAGCTTCGATGGCGGCACGGGCCGCGGTGACGGCTTCGACGACGGTCAGGACCGCGGTGACCGCTTCGACGACAGCCCGGCCCGTGGTCACCGCTCCGACGACGGTCAGGACCGCGGCGGAGGTACGGACCGCGACGACGGCATGGACCGCGGCGGAGGTACGCAGCCGGAAGAGCGCTTTCCGGAGAGCGCGACCGAGCGGTCCGCGATGCTCGGCGCGCTCATCACCGCCAGCCATCTGTCCACGCTGGAGAGGCTTCCGCACCACCTGTCCGAACAAGCGGCCCGCGTCGGACTGACCGACGTGAAGATCTACCTGGTCGATCTGCAACAGGACCTGCTGACCCCGCTGACCGCCCACCCCCCGCCCGCCGGTGGGGAGGGCCTGCGCCCGGAGGAGATCAGCGTGGAGGGAACCGTGGCCGGACGGGCGTTCCAGCACGGAGAGGTCCTTCCGGCGTCGCCGGGCGACCGCGACCACTGGTGGGTGCCGCTCGTGAACGGTACGGACCGGCTCGGTGTGCTGCGCATCACCGCACCGGACGCCGACGAGGCGGCTCAGCTGGACATGCGCCGGCTGGCCGGCCTGGTGGCCCTGATGGTGGTCAGCAAGCGCGGGCTCAGTGATTCCTACAGCCGGCTGGTCCGCCGCCGGCGCATGGATGTGGCGACCGAGATGGAATGGCGTCTGATGCCTTCCAGGAGCTTCGCCACCGAAAGCCTGATGATCAGCGCGCTGATGGAGCCCGCGTACGAGGTGAGCGGAGACGTCTACGACTACGCCTTCGACGGGCGCATCGCGCACTTCGCCCTGTTCGACGCGATGGGCCACGACACCGCCGCCGGACTGACCGGTAATCTCGCGCTGTCCACGGCCCGCAACGCCCGCCGCGAGGGAGCCGATCTTCCGCAGACGGCCGCGGCCGTGGAGGACGTCCTGTTGGAGCAGTTCTCCGGGGAGCAGTTCGTCACGGGCATCCTGGCTCAGTTGGACGTGACCACCGGTGCGCTGCGCTGGGTCTGCTGCGGGCACCCGCCTCCGGTCGTCGTCCGCGGACGCCGCACCTTCCACCTGGACCGCCCCCCGGCGCCTCCCATCGGGGCCGGTTTCGGCGCGCCGGAGGACTTCTGCAGCACGGAACTCGAACCCGGTGACCGTCTGCTGCTCTACACCGACGGCATCACCGAAGCCCGCAGCCCCGCGGGGGAGGAGTTCGGCCTGGGCCGCTTCCTCGACTTCCTCCTCCGCCACCAGGCGGACGGCCTGCCCGTCCCCGAAACACTGCGCCGGCTGATCCGCCACCACCTGGAATACCACCAGGGGCGGCTCGACGACGACGCGACGATCCTGCTCGCGGAGTGGCACGGTCCTGTCGGCCTCGCCACCGGCGAGGCCAAGGACCGCATCGGCGTCCCGGCCATACCGGAAGGCCGCCACCAAGACTGAGACCCCGCGGACCGGCTTCGGCGGGTGAGGCGAGAGGCCCGCCGTGGGCGGGAGGGGTCACGGGCGGCGGGGCTTGCCGCGGCGTGAGCTGCCGCCCTGCGCACCCCTGCCGCCGCCTCCGCCGCGGGCGCTTCGGCCCCCCGCCCTGCCGGCCGTGGGCTTGCGGCGCGGTGCGGGCTTGTCCGGGCGCTTCTGCTTCGGCTGGGCCTCGGGGGCCTTGCGGCCCCGGGTGCTGTTGACGGTGCGGCCGCGGACGATGCCGATGAAGTCCTCCACCCCGTCCGTGGTCCGCTCCTGGGGCCACGCGAGCGCCACCTGGGAGGTGGGGGCGTCCGTGACGGTGCGGTACGTCAGATCCCTGCGGTGGTGGAGGCGGGCCAGGGACTGGGGGACGACGAGGAGCCCCACCCCGGCGGCCACCAGCTCGACGGCGTCGGCGGTCGTGGCGGGTCGTTCCCTGGCTGCCAGGCCGGGCAGGTCCTCCCAGCCGAGGACGTCGTCGAGGGGGTGCAGCAGGATGTCCTCGGCCAGGTCGCCGGTGGTCACCTCGTCCGCCGCGGTCACCAGGTGGTCCTTGGGGACCACGACCACGGTCTTCTCCGTGTAGAGGGGAATCGCGCTGAAGTACTCGCGGTCGACGGGGAGCCGCACGAACCCCGCGTCGGCACCGCCGTCCCGCAGCAGCCCCGGCGCCTCGGCGCCGGTCACGGGGGCGAGGTGCAGCGGCACGTCCGGCAGCCGCTCCTCCCAGATCCGCGCCCACTTCGTGGGCGTCACACCGGGGACGAACGCGACCGTGAACGAAGGGGAGGATTCCGAGCCTGTCACGCCGCCAGGCTACCGGGCGTGGTGAAAGGCACCGCAGACGATCGATACCCTTGACCCCATGACGTCGCACAAGACCACCCAGACCATGAAGCCCGCGACCGCGGCGAAGAAACTGGGTGTGTACCTCGAAGCCACCCCCGCCGAGTTCCAGGAGGGCGTGGTCTCGCGCGACGAGCTGAACGCCCTCCAGGCCGAGCCGCCCGAGTGGCTGCTGGAACTGCGCCGCAACGGCCCCCACCCGCGCCCCGTGGTCGCCGCGAAGCTGGGCGTGTCCATCTCGGGCCTCGCCCGGGGCGGCGTCACCGAGGCGCTGACCACGGAGAAGATCGACGCGCTCAAGGCGGAGAACCCCGAGTGGCTGCGCAAGGAGCGCGCCACCCAGGCCGAGGTCCGCAAGGAAGCGGCACGCATCAAGGCGAAGAACGCCGCCGCTCGCGACGAGGAACGGCAGGCGCCCCGCCGCTGAGCACGGGGACGGTGACCGGCCCCCCGCGGCCGCCCGTGCGGGCTCTCGGCCGGACTCCCTGAGGCGTAGGAGTTCGGCTTTTGTTCCCCTCCCGTACAGGTTCCCGGGCGTATACGAGTGGCAGGATGCGCTGGTCTGCTCGCCTGTGACGGGCGAGGTAGCGCACATTCCTCGCACGCACAGGGCTGGTCCATGTCGCTTGAGAACGTCTCCCCGAGTCCGGCGGTAACGGAAACCGCCGTACCCGAACCCCGGCCGCTCTCCGGCGAGTCGGCTTCCGACGAGTCGGCTTCCGACGAGTCGGCTTCCGACGAGTCGGCTTCCGGAAAGGCGAGCCCCGGGAATACGAGTCCGGGTGCTACCAGGCCCGAGAAGACGGGCTCAGGGGCCCGCCAGGGCCACCGGTACGACATCGACCTGCTGCGCGTTGTGTGCGCCTGCTCGGTCGTCGTCGGACACGTCGGTGGCGCGTGCATGGAGGCGGTCGACAGGAGCGCGGACAACGGACGTGCGGTCTACTGGACGGGCCTCTTCCTCGACTCGGTCACCAGCTGGGCCGTCCCGATGTACTTCGCCATCGCTGGCTGGGCCGTGCTGGTGGGCGCTCCCCCGCGCAGCGGCCGGACCCTGCGCCGGCGCTCCCTGCGCATGCTCGTGCCCGTGGGTATCTGGTCGGCGGTCTATCTCGCCTGGGGCCGGCTGCGGGACACCAACGAGGGACCGACGTCGAAACTCGCGCTGGAGGCCGTGTTCGGCACCGTCCAGCCCGCCTACCACCTGTGGTACTTCTACGCCCACGTCCCGCTCATCCTGATCCTGGGCCTGGTGATGCTGCTCAAGGCCGGACAGCGGCCATGGGGAGTGGTCGCGGCTTTGGTGGTCATCTCGGCGGGGCCCACCGCGGTCAGCGACCTGGCCCGGCTCACCGGGTGGGACGTGCCGCGCTTCGGCTGGCAGCCCGGGAGCTACGCGCTGGTCTACGCCGTGGTCGGCGCCCTGCTCCTCAGCCTGCCGGCCACCCCGCGCAAGCACCGCGGCTGGTGGGCGGCGGGCGCGGTGGCGGCGCTGGCCGCGGTGCTGTGGTCCCAGGACCGCATCCACTTCGTCATCCCGAACGCCAGCGTGCTCGTGGCGGCGCTGAGCGTGTGCGTGCTGTTCGCCGTCAACGGGGTGCGGATCCCCGAGCGGTTCCGTCCCCTGTTGGGCAAGCTGACGGACGCGGGGCTGGGCGCTTTCATGTTCCACGTGCTCATCCTGAACGCGGTCGCGCCCTGGTTCGTCTCCGCAGGACGCGGAGGGCTCGGCGCCGCCGGAGCCGCGGCGGCGCTGGCCGTCGTGACGCTGGTCCCCTCCTTCGCGCTGAGCATGCTGTGGGGACGGTTCGCGTTGCGGCGCTACCTCGGATAGTCAGGCCGGCAGGCCGGGGACGTGCCCGGCCTGCCGGCCCGCGTCATCGCAGTGCGCGCTGCGCGGTGCGGATCCGGCGCGCCGCCCAGCGCGCGGACGGGCTGCTGCGCAGCAGCCGGGCGCGGACCGATGTTCCGCCTCCGGGGAGCGCCAGCGCGGTGAGGCGGCGGCGCTTGAAGTAGCGCTCGGTGTTCTCCTCGAGGCGGGCGTCGAGCCAGGCGATGGCCTCCTCGCGCAGCAGCGGGTGGAGCTTGGCCTGCATGCAGTAGCCGACAGTCCGCAGGAGAGCGGCGAGTTCTTCGGTCCGCTCGCAGGGGTCGGGCGCGTACGTCCGCTGCCCCGTGACGGGCGTGTGCCCCGTGACGGGCGTGTGCCCCGCGTCGGCGGTCGCGCCGCCTTCCAGGTCGGGGACGAGGAAGTCGACGAGGGTCACCGGCACACGGTTGCTGTTCTGGTACGGCGTCAGCCGGTCGAGCAGCGGTGTCGTGCCCACTCGGGCGATGTCGATGCCGTAACAGGTGGCCGCGGTCAGCATGGCGGTCGAGAAGCAGCCCACCACCAGGCTCGGCCGGCACCGTTCGTAGACGGTCTCGGCCAGCACCGGGCTGTCCAGGACGTGCAGCCGCACCCCCGCCTGCGCCGCGGTCTTCTCCAGGACGTGCGAGTAGCGGGCCGGAGCGGTGGGATGCGGCTTGAACACCAGGCACTCGTGTCCCGCCGCGACCGCCCCGCGCAACATGCGCACGTGGAGTTCCTCCTCCTCTTCCGGGCTGAGGATGCCCAGCGCCGCGAGGTACTGCCCGAGCAGCACGGCGCTCGGCCCCTCCCCAGCGACGCCGGCGAGCTCCGGCAGCCCCGCGGCCGCCTCGCCCAGTTCGCCGAGGACCGCCCTGAAGGCGTCGGTCGGCACGATCTCGGGCCGCACGGCGTGCTCCGCCAGCAGCAGCGGACGCAGCCCCGGCACCAGGTCCAGGTGCAGCAACCGCTGAATCCGGCAGCCGAGCCACTGGGGCAGCCGCTCCCTGGTGGGGCCGTAGCTCATCAGCCCGTCGGCGTAGACGTGGACGGCGCTGCCGCTGAAGATCGTGGCCAGCGCTTTCGCGGGGCTGACGTGGACCGATTCCACGACCAGCTCGACCGGCGCGTCGCCGAGCCGCCACGTGTGGCGGAACATCCGCTCCCACACGGGGGATTCGTCGCGCAGCGGAGCCCAGGTGCTCGGGTGGAAGGGGCGGATGGCCTCGTTCCAGTCGATGGTCTCGTCGAACCGCTCGGCGAGGCGGTCGAAGCCGGTCATGGCGGTGAGCCCGGTCGCCGCCTCCGGAGTGGGGGCGTTGGTGGTCACCAGGAGAATCCTGCGGGCGGCTTCCCGCGGCCCGAACTGCCCCGCGTCCAGGGAGGCGGCCAGGGTCGCCGCTCCGTAGAGCGTGGAGACCTCGAAGATCTGTACGGGGCGAACGGCCCGGTTGTCCCGGGTGTGGCGAGGAGGCATGCCCACGGCTCAGGCCGCCTTTCGCGCGGAACGGTGGCGTCGCAGCATGTCGGCGCGTGCGTGGTCCATGCCGGCCAGGGTCTCCTCCAGCACGTCCTGGGGCATGCCCTGCATGGCGGTGGTCACCATCTTCTTCAAACGCCTGGCGACCGGGGCGTGATAGCGCCGGATGGCGGCCAGGTGGAAGGCGAGCAGCGCGCAGTAGGTCCGTACCGCCTTGGGCAGGAAGCGCTCGCCCTCGGGGTCGGCGGCGAGGTCGGCGAGCAGGGCGTCGTGGGCGGGGATGAAGTCGAGTTGCCGGGCGTCGCGGATCTGGGTGAGGGAAGTGGCCACCCCCCGCCGGTAGAAGACGCCGAGCAGGCCACTCGCCGCGAAGGAGCGGGCCTTCAGGTGCAGCCGCCATGTCCACAGCCGGTCCTCCGCGGTGCGCAGGCCGGTGTCGAAGCGCAGCGCGCCGTCGGCGAACAGTTCGCGCCGGTAGACGCCCGCCCACACGAACGGGTAGTCCACCATCGTCTCGGACTGCGGCGGGGCGATCACGTCCCGGGGGTGCAGCACGGTCTCGCGCACCGGTGCCGGAGCGCGGCGCACGACGCGCTCGGTGCCGGTGCTGCGTACGTGGTCCGTGCGGACGAAGTCGCAGCCCAACTCCTCGATGGCGCGCACGAGCGCGGCGAGGTGCCCTGGGCCGTACCAGTCGTCTCCGTCGAGGAAGGTGATGTAGTCGCCGCGCGCGGCGTCGATTCCGCTGTTGCGGCTCTGGGCGATGCCCTTGTTCACCTCGTGCCGCAGAACGGTGGCGCCGGGCAGCCGGTGTGTCCACCCGTCGAGGATCTCCGGGGTGGCGTCCGTGGAGCAGTCGTCGACGAGGAGGAACTCCGTGCCGGCGTCCGCGTTGTTGGCGAGGCTCCGCAGAGTGTCCTCCGCGAATTCCTGCACGTTGTAGCACGGCACGATGACGGTGAGCTTTGGCATGGGCAATCCAGGGGGCAGGGCGGAATAACGGAGAAAAGAGCCGCACGACGAACGGTTGGTGAATTCGCGGTGAACTCGGAAAGGCGGAAAGGAGTGAGTGCACGCGGAACCCGGCAGCCTGGTCAAGGACAACGGGCGAGAATTGCACGGCAGCAGCGTAAGCACTGCGGGTGGCTTTTCGGTCCGGTTTGAGTGAAGCGAAGAAAAACCCGGCATGCGAATCGACCCGGCAAAAGACGCAAGCATGGCCAGTTGCCCAGCTGTCCGGTGAATTCTCCGAGATTCATCTCACAGGGCGGGCGCCTGCGCGGCTCAGACCGCCTCCGCCTCGATGAGCGAAGAGAGGGACGGGGTCTCGGCGATGCGGTTGAGCCGGAACCCGGAACTGTCCAGCAGCATCCGGAAGTCCGCGGCGGTGCGCTCCCGGCCCCTGAGGACCATGAGCATGACGATGTCCAGGTCGAGTGCGGGGTGCGGGGTGCCGTCGTCCGGCAGCACCGCGTCGATCACCAGCAGGCGGGCGCCCGGCGTCATCGCCGCCCGCACGGCTCCGAGAATGCGCAGGCAGTCCTCGTCGGCCCAGTCGTGGAGGACGTTCTTGAGGAGGTAGAGGTCACCGCCCGCGGGCACCGCGGTGAAGAAGTCGCCGCCCTCGGTGCTCCAGCGCCCCTCCAGCTCCGGTGCGTCCAGCAGGTGTTCGGCGACGGTCCCCGGCCGGTCGTAGAGCACGCCGGTCAGGCCGGGGAAGCGGGTGAGGAGGTCGCGCAGAAGCCCGCCCCTGCCGCCGCCGACGTCGACGACCTTGCCGCTGTCCGGGAACGGGTAGCCGTCGGTGATGTGTGCGTTGACGGTGCCGGGACGCGAGGTCATCGCGGCGTCGAAGAGCCGGCTCTTGTCGGGCGCCGCGGCCAGGTGATCGAAGAAGGAACAGCCGTAGGCCGCGTCGAAGCCGGGCTCTCCGCTGCGCACGGCGCCGGGGATACCGGCCGCGGCCAGGCGGAACATCTCGTCCGTGAACATCAGGACGGGGGCGTGCTGCGAGCCGGGGACGTCCGTGCGCAGGGCCGTCCCGCTGTCGGTGAGGGTGAAGGCGCCGTCCTCCTCGTGGAAGAGACCGCGCGCGGCCAGCAGCCGCAGCACCCGGCGCAGCGGATCGGCCCGGGTGCCCGAGCGATCGGCCAGTTCTTCCGCGGTGCGGGGCCCGTCCGCGAGAAGGTCGGCGATCTTGTGCTCCACGACGGCGCGCAGGGCCGAGGCGTGGATGTGCCCGTACATCAGGTCGCGCAAAGGGCCGACGGGGGCGGGTGCCGGCACGCCGGTCGGCTGGTCGTCCTGGGTGGAGGTCACCGGTTCGCTCCTGTCTTCGGGTGTGTCACACCACCGTCGCCGACCGCGGTGGGGCGTAGGCGTCCGTGACACGCGGCTCATCGCTCGGGGGCGTCCCGGTGCGCCAGGAGAGAGACGACGTGTGCGGCGAGCGCGTCGAGGACGGCGGCGGCGCCCTCGCCGTCACCGAGGACGAGGTAGTTGAGAGTGAGGCCGTCGATCATCGAGGCGAGGTAGCGCACCAGGGTCTCGGGCGGAACGAGGAGCCGCAGGCCGAGGTCCGCGCACAGGTGCTCGATGAGGTCGCGGTTGGCGGCAGCGTACTGCTCGTACTGGCGCCTGGCCAGGTACTCGAAGCCGGGCTGGCGCAGGGCGTACTGGGTGAGTTCGTAGGTGAGCATGTGCTCGTCGGGGTGGGCGAGCACATGGCCCCAGTAGGTGTCGAGCGCGGCCCTGACGCTCTGGCGCATGTCGTCGGTGGGCTGGATGCGTGCGGCGACGGGCGTCACCGAGTGCGCGGTGATCGTCTCCATGACGTCCTCGATCAACGCCTGCTTGGAGTCGAAGCAGTAGTGGAAGACGCTGAGCGAGACGCCGGCCTCGGCGCAGATGGAGCGGGTCGTCGCCCGTGCGACACCGTCGCGGGTCATCACGCGGATGGCCGCTTCCACCAGTTGTCTGCGCCGTTGCGTCGACGGCAGCCGTTCCATGGTCGGCTTCCTCCTCGGGTCCGGGCCGGCTCGCCGCGGACGGCGACGGTGAAAGTTGCGTGGAGGCCGTGCGGGGAGCCGGGGGCGGTCTCGTACGGCGGGCTTCAACGGGACGCGGGCTGCCTGGGTTTGGGCGACTGGGGCCCGATTTGTGCGCGGTGGATACGGGCAGAGAGCAGCTTGAGGGTCCGTCAGGGCACCTGGGCAGGTCAAGCGTCCGGGACGGTTGACCTGGTCATCCGGCGCCCGCATTCTGTGCCGGTCACAGGACGCGGCAGGCCGGCCTCGCGGCGCGCCCCGTCGAGCAGCGATCGTCTGGAGGAGCGCCAGATGCGGAAACGATGGACCGGCCTGGTCACGGCAGCCTGTCTGGTGGTGACCGCGGCACCCTCGCTCGCGGTCGCCGCTCCCACCGCGCGCGCCGCGCCGGAGCGTAGCGGCGCGACGCCCTCTGAGGTGACGGACTACTGCGAGGGGCAGTGCCACGACATCCTGCCGCCAGGGCAGAACGGCTCGGCCACCGCGGCGCAGATCATCCTCAACAAGATCACCGGCGCCAAGCCCAAGCACACCGACGACCAGTTGGGCAAGTACGCCGACCTGGTGGACAACTACGCGGGCCTGACCAACGGCAAGCTCAGCACCTTCTTCAACGACGCCTCCTTCGGTGTCCCCGACGACCAGGTGGAGAGCCGGAAGAACCCGGGCGGACGCAAGGACGTCACCATCACCCGGGACACGACCGGGATTCCGCACATCAAGGGGACGACCCGCGCCGGCACGGAGTACGGGGCCGGGTACGCGGCCGGCCAGGACCGGCTGTGGATGATGGACGTCTTCCGGCACATCGGCCGCGGCCAACTGACCTCCTTCGCGGGCGGCGCCGAGGGCAACCGGCAGTTGGAGCAGCAGTTCTACCTGGGCGGCGCCTACAAGGAGAGCGAGCTGAAGGCACAGGTCGACCGGGTACGCGACTCCGGGCCGCGGGGACGGCAGGCCTACGAGGACGTCACCGCCTACCTGAAGGGGCTCAACCGGTACATCGACGAGGCGAAGAAGGGACTGTACTTCCCCGGCGAGTACGACCTGACCGGCAACGCCAACATCCTCACCGGCGAGGGGATCGAGCCGTTCGAGCCCACCGACCTGGTCGCCATCGGCACCGTCATCAGCGCCCTGTTCGGCGCGGGCGGTGGTGAGCAGGTCGCCGCCGCCCTCGTCAAGCAGGCCGCCCAGCACAAGTACGGCAAGGAAAAGGGCGAGAAGGTCTACCAGGCCTTCCGGATGCAGAACGACCCGGAGGCCGACCTCACCCTCCACGACGGCCAGCGGTTCGACTACGCGGCCAGCCCCGAGAACCCGCACGGGGTCGCCATGCCCGACCCGGGCTCGGTGAGCAAGCAGCAGGTCGTCTACGACCCCACGGGATCAGCCGCGGACGGTGCGAAGGCCAAGGCGAAGGGGAAGGGGAAGGGGAAGCGGAAGGCCGACGGGGGAACCGGCGGTGAGGAGGGCGGTGCCGCCGCCGACGAGGCGCGGGACCGCTCGGACACCGCGAAGGCCAACCTCCGCCACAAGCCGAAGCTGGCGAAGGCCAAGGGGACACTGTCCGACGGCGTCCTTCCCAAGGACCTCTTCTCGCGCAAGCACGGCATGTCCAACGCCCTCGTGGTCTCCGGCAAGCACACCGACACCGGCAACCCCGTGGCCGTCTTCGGCCCGCAGACCGGCTACTTCGCACCGCAGTTGCTGATGCTCCAGGAGATCCAGGGCCCCGGTCTCAGCGCCCGTGGCGCCGCCTTCGCCGGACTCAACCTGTACGTGCAGCTCGGGCGCGGCCAGGACTACGCCTGGAGCGCCACCTCGGCCAACCAGAACATGACCGACACCTACGCCGTCGACCTGTGCAACACCGACGGCAGCCCCGCGACGAAGAACTCGACCGCGTACATGTTCCACGGAACCTGCACGCCGATGGAGAAGCTCGTCCGCGAGAACGCCTGGAGCCCGACCATCGCCGACGGCACCGAGAAGGGCTCGTACAAGCTGGTCGCGCACCGGACGAAGTACGGGGTGGTCCGCTACCGGGCCACCGTCGACGGCAAGCCGGTCGCGTACACCACGCTGCGCTCCACCTACCGGCACGAGGTCGACACGCTGATCGGCTTCCAGATGTTCAACGACCCCGAAGCGGTGAAGGGGCCCGAGAGTTTCCAGAAAGCCGCCTCGAAGATCGGCTACACCTTCAACTGGTTCTACGCCGACGCCGAGCACACGGCCTACTACAACTCCGGCCTCAACCCGACGCGCAGTCCTGGGGTGGATCCGAACCTGCCCATCAGGGCGAGCGAGAAGACCGAGTGGCGGGACTGGGACCCGGAGACCAACACGGTCCCGAACACGCCCTTCGGCGAGCATCCCAACGACATCGACCAGGACTACTACGAGTCCTGGAACAACAAGATCGCCAAGGGATACACCGTGGCCGGCTTCGGCGACGGGCCCGTCTACCGCAGCGATCTCCTCGACAACCGGATCAAGGATCTGATCAGCGACGGCAAGAAGGTCTCGCGCGCCTCCCTGACCCGCGCCATGGAGGACGCGGCCGTCACCGACCTGCGCGGCGAGGCGCTACTGCCCGAACTGCTGAAGGTCATCGACACCGAGAAGATCACGGACCCCGGCCAGAAGGAGGCCGTCGACGGCCTCCGCAGCTGGCTCGAGGACGGTGCGGAGCGCAAGGAGACCGGCCCCGGCAGCAAGACCTATGCCCACTCCGACGCCATCCGGCTGATGGACGCCTGGTGGCCGCTGCTGGTCGAGGGCGCGTTCCGTCCCGCCCTGGGAGGGGAACTCTACGACGCGCTGACGAACGCGCTGCAGGTCGACGAGACGCCCTCCACCCCAGGCGACGGCGTGGCCCACAAGGGCTCGGCCTTCCAGCACGGATGGTGGTCCTACGTGCACAAGGACCTGCGCAACGTCCTGGGCGAGAAGGTACCGGGCGCGGCACCGCGGAAGTTCTGCGGCGCGGGTGACGTGGCACAGTGCCGTGCGACCCTGCTGAGCACGCTTGCCGAGGCCGCGAAGACCCCGGCGGAGACGACGTACCCGGGTGACGACGTGTGCGAGGCGGGCGATCAGTGGTGCGCCGACTCCATCCAGCAGCGTCCGCTGGGCGGCATCACCGACGATCTGACCAACTGGCAGAACCGCCCGACCTACCAGCAGGTGGTGCAGTTCCCCGCACACCGGTGAGCTGAGGCGGCGGGACCCGAAGGGCGGCCCGGCAGCGGAGGGGTACCGGCAGGGCCGGTACCCCTCCCTCGTGTCCCTCGTGCTGCGGTCCGTCGCGGCTTCCGGATCGGACCGAAACGCCTCCTGGGCGGCATGGCGGCCGCGCGGACGGGTACCGGTGGTCAGCGAGTACCCTGCGGTGACGGGCGCGTAGTGCGTACTTCGCGGTGACGGGCGGCGGGATGCGGCCGGGAGGCCGGCGGGACGAGGAGGAGTACCGGAAGGCAGGCCACTGCCTTCGCGGTCATCCGCGCGAGCCTTCGCGGTGGGTGCCGACAAGGAGGCTCGAGGCGATGGCAGGCGTGCGGCTGGGTGTGCTGGACGTGGGGTCGAACACCGTACGGCTGGAGATCGCGGACGCGGACGGCGCGGCGCCCCTCCCCCTCCACACGGCCAAGTACCCGCTGCGGCTGGCCGACGACGTGGCCGAGGACGGCCGGCTGCCAGGTGACGCGGTCGCCCGGCTGGTCGAAGCCGCGGCGGCGGCGCGGGACGAGGCCCGCAGGTGGGGAGTGCGCCGGCTGATGGCGTTCGCCACCGCCATCGTGCGCCACGCGCCCAACCGCGAACAGGTGCTGCGAGCCGTGCGCGAGGAGGCGGGGATCGACCTGAAGGTGATGTCCGGTGACCGGGAGGCCGAACTGACGTTCCTGGCGGCCCGCCGCTGGATGGGCTGGCGCGCCGGTTCCCTCGTCCTCATCGACATCGGCGGCGGCTCCGCCGAGGTGGCCTTCGGCCGCGCCGGGCTCCCGGACTTCGCCGTGTCCCTGCCGCTGGGAGCCCGTCACCTGACGCGCGAGCACTTCGGTGCGGCGGACCCGCCCGCGCGCGACGCGGTCAAGGCGCTGCGCCGCCAGGTCAGGCACCAACTCCGGGACGTGGCCGCCCGGATCCGCTGGGAGGAACCGCACACGGCCGTCGCCACCTCCCGCACCTTCCAGCAACTGGCCCGGCTGTGCGGGGCCGCGCCGGGACGCAAGGGCCCCTTCGTGCCGCGCTGGTTGGACCGCGGCCGGCTCGGGCGGCAGATCGGGACGCTGGCCGAGCTGCCCGCGGCCGAACGCGCCCGCCTTCCGGGGGTCTCACCGGCCCGCGCGGGACAGATCCTGGCGGGCGCCGTGACCGCCCACGCCGCGATGGGACTCCTCGGCCTGGAGCAGCTGCTCATCTGTCCGTGGGCGCTGCGCGAAGGCGTACTCCTGGAACATCTCGAGGGCTCAGAGCCCGCCCTCGCGGGCGATCCGGAAGGCGGGGTGCCGCACGAGAGGCGCGCGGACGGCTCACCGGCCCGGGCCACCGCGGTCAGAGGGGAACACGTGGGCGACGACGCGCGCGCGTACGAGAGGGTTCACCCGTGAGTGGCCGGGTGGCCGGATCCGGACGGGCCGGGAAGATGGCGCGCCGATGGGTGACATGCAACGGCGCGCGGTGGGCAGGTGTCGTGACACAGTCGTGACCTGGGCCAGCCGGAACGCGTATGGAGGCGAAGCCATGAGGGTGACCGATCTTACGGACAGCGGGAGCATCGAGGCCGGGGAAGCCGGTCCTTCCTTCCCGCTCGGGAATCCGGCCCAGGTCTCTCCCCGGGACGCGCGCACGCTGACGCAGGAGTTCCTCGCCCGTCTGGACGCGCTGGAGGAGGGCACCCGCGAGTACAGCTACGTCCGCGACACGCTGATCGAGATGAACCTGTCCCTGGTGCGCTACGCCGCCTCCAGGTTCCGCTCCAGCGGCGAGGAGATGGACGACATCGTCCAGGTCGGCACCATCGGACTCATCAAGGCCATCGACCGCTTCCAGGTCTCCCGCGAACTGGCCTTCACCACCTTCGCGGTGCCCTACATCGTCGGAGAGATCAAGCGCTTCTTCCGCGACACCACCTGGGCCGTCCACGTCCCCCGCCGCCTCCAGGAAGCCCGCGCCCAACTCGTGCGCGCCGCCGAGGAACTGCGCTCCCGACTCGATCGCGAACCGACGGTCGCCGAACTGGCCGCGCTCATGTCACTGGCGGAAAGCGAGGTCGTCGAAGCGCAGAAGGCCTCCAACGGCTACACCACCTCCTCCCTCGACACCACCTCGACCGGTGACGACGACACCGCCCTCGCCCACCGCATCGGCTCCCCCGACCCGGCACTCGCACTGGTCGAGGACTTCCACGCCCTCGCCCCTCTCATCTCCGCCCTCGACGAACGCGACCGGAAGCTCCTCCACTACCGCTTCGTCGACGAGCTCACCCAGACCGAGATCGGCGAACGCCTCGGGGTCACCCAGATGCACGTCTCCCGCCTCCTGAACCGGCTCCTCGGCCGCCTCCGCGACGGCATGACGCCCGCCGGAGAGGCGACCACCCAGCCGCCGCACCGGCCCGGCACGGCGGCCGCCCCGCCGGCCGCGGCCGCGTCGCCGCCCGCCCCGCGCAGGGAGCCGGCCCCTTCCTCCGACGCGCCGGCCGCCGACGCCCGCGACGACGGGGATCTGGTGGGTCTGCGCCAGGTCCCCGCGCACCTGCCCGAGACCACGCTGGCGGCACTGCGCTGGGCGCGCGCCAACGATCCCGCCTTCCCCTCCGCGTCGGGCAAGCGCGGCAACGCGCTGCTCTACGGCCTCGGCGACCTGCGGCACTGGGCGGCCAACCGGCCCCGTGCGGGGGCCTCGGGCGGACACCGGCGCGGACAGCCGTCCGGCCAGGTGGCGGCGGAACCCGGGGAGGGTTCCGGGCGGGAGTGAGCACGGCCGCCGAGGTCAGGTGATCTCGCGGACGGTCCCGGCGGCGGCCGGGTGCCGCGCCGTGTCCGGCCGGGTGCCGCGCCGTGTCCACGAGGGCGACGGTGAAGGGGTGGCGCGGCGAGGCCGGCAGTCGCGCTCCGGGCACACGCATGCGCGCTCCCGTGCCAGGGCACCCGGTGTCCGCCGTACGAGGCGACGTGCGGTGGAACGGACGGCGAGACGTGAGGCGGAATCGCCGCGGAAAGGAGTACGCAGGTGAACGAGCACGACAAGCCCACGCGCACCGCGGTGGAGGAGACGGAGGAGGAAGTGTGGGAAGCGCTGACCCACGTCGAGGAGGAAGACGAGCACACCGGCGAGGCGGGGGACGCGTTGCGCCCCGACCGTGAGGCCCAGGAGCAGGCGTACGGGGAGCCGGACGACTGACCTCTCCGGCTCCTCCCCCGCGGCTCAGGCGCCGACGGTCCCGTCGACACCCTCACGCAGAAGGTCCGCGTGTCCGTTGTGGCGGCCGTACTCCAAGAGCACGTGCACCATCACCATCCGCAGCCACACCTCCTCGCTCCATCTGGGCTGATACCCGGACTGATCCAGGGACCGCGCCTCCCGCTCGATACGGCGCGAGGCGGCCACCTCCGCGTCCCAGGCAGCCAACGCCTCGCTTCTGGTCGACGCGCTCGCGTCGTACGCCGCCTGGAAGTCGGTGTCCTCGGACCAGACCATGGGCGCGCCGTTGTCCTCGAACACCCGGCGGAACCACGCACGCTCCACCTCGGCCATGTGCCGCACCAGACCGAGCAGCGACAGCGTGGACGGCGGCATCGACCGCTGCCGCAGCTCCTCGTCGGTCAGCCCCTCGCACTTCATGGCGAGGGTCGCGCGGTGGTAGTCGAGGAAAGCCCGCAGCATGGCGCGTTCGCTTCCGAAACGGGGCGGTCCTGTACGGGTCTGGCTGGTCATGTGCCGTGCTCCTCATCCGCGCCTGCGTCGATGGCCCCGTCTCCCGCTGACGGAGGCCGGAAGCACCGCTGTGGCCGCGGCACCCAAGCCCCGGCCCATAACGCGGCGTTATGAGAAAACGGTATTACCCGCGTCCCCTCGGTTTCCGGAATCCTGGGCCCGTATTCCCCTGGCCTCCACGCGCCGGACACAGGCGCGTCTTCGGAAACGAGGAATCTTGCGGATCACCAGGCTACTCCCCACACTCATAGCCGCCTTACTCGCGGCTCTCACCCTCCAAACCGCCGCGGCGGCCGAGGACCGCTCTGCCGACGAGGGGGCGCGGGCCGCCGTCGCGACGAAGGCCCACGATCTCCAGGACGGGCAGCAGCCGATCATCGGCGGCGGCTACGCACAGAGCGGACCGTGGGCGGCGCGGTTGTTCTCGGGCGGCAGGCAGACGTGCAGTTCGACGATCATCGCCCCCACCTGGATCCTCACCGCCAAGCACTGCGTCAGCGGCGGCGCGCTGTCCTTCCGCGTCGGCAGCCTCGACCAGACGAGCGGCGGCACCACGGCGAACGGTACGCAGGTGAGCACCCACCCGTCGGCCGACCTGGCGCTGGTCCGCCTCGACCGGTCCGTCTCGACGACCTACGCGACGCTCGGCGACCCGGGCACCGTCTCGGTCGGCCAGACGGTGCAGGTCTACGGCTGGGGTGCGACCTCGCGGTGCGGTCAGGAGATCAACTGCCAGTCCCGCTACCTCAAGGTGGCGAACGTGGTGGTGACCGGGGGATGCAGGGACGCCTACAACGGCTCGGCGATCTGCGCCCGCCGCGGTGACGGCATCACCGCGGGCGGCGACTCGGGCGGCCCCATGATGGCGGGCGGCGCCCAGGTCGGTGTCGCCTCCACCAGCGACCGGCAGACCACCACGGCGTACACCAACGTGACCCAGTACCGCTCCTGGATACGGTCGGTCGCCGGCGTCTGACCCTCGCACCCCGCCGGCACGCGCCTCCCCTCCCCGCCGGCCCACACCCTCCTTGCCCGCGGCCCGCGCTCCGACAGCTCCCGTACGCCCGTACGAAGGCCTCGCCAGGCCTTGTGCCGCTCACGGCGTGCGGGTGTGCGGAGCGACCAGGTCGCGGGTGAGGAGGGCCACGTAAAGGCAGGCACGCGACTCGGGGTCCTCCAGATCCACGCCGAGCAGGCGCTCGATCGCGGCGATCCGGGTGTACAGCGTCGGCCTGCTGAGCCGGGTGCGCCGCGCCAGGGCGTTCTTGTTGCCGTTCACCGCGAGGTAGTCGCGCAACAGGCCGAGCAGTCCCGGACCGTTGCGCGCCTCGTCCTCCAGGATCCGGTACAGCTCCGTCTCCGCGAACGCCTGGAGGTGCCGGTTGTCCCGCAGCAGGGACAGCAGCCCCCGCAGCCGCAGGTCCGCGCTGCGGTGGAAGGGCCGCTCCGCGCCGTCCATCCCGGCGGCGACCTCCGCGATGTGGGCGGCCTCCGGCAGCCGCCGTGCGGCGGCCACGAGCGAGGAGGCGCCGTGTCCCACGCCGATGCGCCGGTGCTGTCCGTCCCCGTGCTGCCCCGAGCCGGGGAGCTGCTGGTCCAGTAGCCCGGCGAAGCGCTCCAGCAGCCGGTCCTCCTGTGTCGGTGCCGCGCAGGAGAACAGCACGCGGATCTCGCCGGTGTGGTTCGCGGTGACCAGGGCGGAGATACCGGCGGCCTTGGCGGCGCGGATGACGGCCTCCAGATGGCGCCGGTCGCGGCGCTGGACGTCGAGCGGGTCGGCGGCCGGCGGGTGGGCGAAGCGCAGCGCCAGCGGAAGGTAGCGGGCGCCAGGGCGCAGTCCGACCGCCTCGGCGCGGGCCAGTGCCTCCGGCTCTCCCGGGACGCGGCCCTCGGCGAGGTCGTTGAGGAGCCCGCCCTGGGCCCTCCGCTCGACGTCGGCCTGGTCCTGCTCGGCCATCAGGCGCAGCGACAGCGCCTGGGCCGCCCGTTCGAGGACCATCCGCACCCGGGGCGCCCGGCCGCCGTCCGTCCCCCGGGCGTCCGGCATCACGAGCCGGCCCCACACCCGCTGGTGCACGACGACGGGTGTGTGCAGCCAGTCCTCGCCGCCGCCGATACCGGTGCGGTCCAGCTCGGGCACCAGCCGGGACCGCCTCTCCCAGCCCGTCAGCAGATCGACGGTGGAGCCGCCGGGGCCCGGGGTGGAGGCGAGCACGCGGTGGGCGACGTCCTCGAAGACGACGGCCGTGCCCGAGAGCGCGGCGGCGCGTCCCACGACCGTCTCCAGCGCGGCGTGTTCGAGGCTCAGCGTGGTGAACGCCTCGTGCGTCCGCTGGGCGAACTTGAGCTCTTCGTAGTGCTCGTTGACGATCTGGCTGTGCACGGCCTCGGTCACGTCCACGAAGCGCACCTCATGGCGCAGGAGGATCACGGGGAACCGCAGCCCTTCGGCGGCCCGCGCGAGGGCCGCCGCCCGGTCCTCTCCGTCCCCGCCGCCTCCGCCGTCCCCGTCCGCGCCGCTCCCGCCGCCCGGCGAGGGACCCGCGCCGCTTTCCGGCCGCTCACTCGACCCGGCCAGGTGGCCGCCCGCCGCGCCCACGGCCTCGATCACCACTCCTGCCGCCCCCGCCGCGTCCAGCCGGGCGAGGTAGGCGGCCAGGCCCGGCTCGTCCCGGGCCCCGGCGGGTCCCTCCGCGGTGGTGAGCACGAGCTCGCCACCGCGCAGCAGCCCCGTCAAATCGGTGAGCTGGCTCACGTGCACCCACCGCACCGGCCGAGAGAGGTGCTCGGCACCGGCGATGACCTGCGGGAAGCCCGCGCGCAGCGGCTCCAGCGCGAGGACGTCACGGACGAAGAGAGGCATTGCCACAGTGTAAAAGAACGTCCGCACTTTCTTACGCTGTGCAGGAGAACGGCAGCCCTCTCGGCGCCCATAGTGGCCCGTGCGGCCCGCGGAGAGTCCCGGCCGCACGGGCTTGGGAGGTCCTGGATGAGCACGACTGTCACGACGATTCCGCACTGGGTCGGCGGCGAGGAGTTCCTGCCCGCCGCCACCCGCACGAGCGAGGTCTTCGACCCGGCGACCGGTGAGGCCACCAAGAACGTGGCGCTGGCCACCGAGGACGACGTCGCGACGGCGGTCGCCGCGGCCCGTGCGGCGTTCCCGGCCTGGCGCGACACCTCGCTGGCGAAGCGCACCCAGGTGCTCTTCGCGTTCCGTGAGCTGCTCAACGCCCGCAAGGGGGAGCTGGCCCGGATCATCACCGCCGAGCACGGCAAGGTGCTCGACGACGCGCTGGGCGAGGTCACCCGCGGTCTGGAGGTCGTGGAGTTCGCCTGCGGCATCGCGCACCTGATGAAGGGCGGGATGACGGAGAACGCCTCCACGAAGGTGGATGTGGCCTCCATCCGGCAGCCGCTGGGCCCGGTCGCGGTCATCAGCCCGTTCAACTTCCCCGCCATGGTCCCGATGTGGTTCTTCCCCGTGGCCGTCGCGACGGGCAACACGGTGATCCTCAAGCCGTCCGAGAAGGACCCGTCTGCCGCCAACTGGCTCGCGGCGCTGTGGGCCGAGGCGGGGCTGCCCGACGGCGTCTTCAACGTCGTCCACGGCGACAAGACGGCCGTGGACGCGCTGTGCGACCACCCGGACATCAAGGCGGTCTCCTTCGTCGGCTCCACCCCGATCGCCCGGTACGTCTACGAGCGCGGCACCGCGGCGGGCAAGCGCGCCCAGGCGCTGGGCGGCGCGAAGAACCACATGGTCGTCCTGCCCGACGCGGACCTGGACGTGGCCGCCGACGCCGCCGTCAACGCGGGCTTCGGCTCGGCCGGTGAACGCTGCATGGCCGTCAGCGCCCTCGTCGCCGTCGGGAACATCGCCGACGAGCTGGTGGCGAAGATCGCCGCGCGCGCCACGGCGCTGCGGACCGGCGACGGGCGGCGGGGCTGCGACATGGGCCCACTCGTCACGGGCGCCCACCGCGACAAGGTCGCCTCCTACGTCCAGGCCGGTGCCGAGCAGGGCGCCACCCTCGTCGTGGACGGCCGCGAGGTGACGGCCGACGGCGGCACCGAGGGCTTCTGGCTCGGGCCGACCCTCGTCGACCACGTGACACCGGACATGTCCGTCTACACGGACGAGATCTTCGGCCCGGTGCTCTCGGTGCTGCGCGTCGAGTCCTACGACGAGGCGCTGGAGCTGGTCAACGCCAACCCGTACGGCAACGGCACCGCCATCTTCACCAACGACGGCGGCGCGGCCCGCAGGTTCCAAAACGAGGTCGAGGTCGGCATGGTGGGCATCAACGTGCCGGTGCCGGTGCCCATGGCCTACTACTCCTTCGGCGGCTGGAAGAGCTCCCTGTTCGGTGACACCCACGCGCACGGTGCCGAGGGCGTGCACTTCTACACGCGCGGCAAGGTCGTCACCTCGCGCTGGCTCGACCCGAGCCACGGCGGCATCGACCTCGGCTTCCCGCAGAACGTCTGACACCTCTCGCGGAAGAGAGCACCCGCGGAAAGAGAGCACCCGCATGACCGAACCCCTCATCGACACCGCCGCCGCGGCACGCGCGTACGAGCTCGACCGCGCCCACGTCTTCCACTCCTGGTCGGCCCAGGCCCGGATCGACCCCATGGTCGTCTCCGCGGCACGCGGCAGCTATGTCTGGGACGGCGAGGGCACCAGGTATCTGGACTTCTCCAGCCAGCTGGTCAACACCAACATCGGACACCAGCACCCCCGGGTGGTCGAGGCCATCAAGGCGCAGGCCGACCGGCTGTGCACCATCGCCCCGCAACACGTCAACGACCAGCGCTCGGAGGCCGCCCGGCTGATCTGCGAGCTGACCCCCGGCGCGCTCGACAAGGTGTTCTTCACCAACGGCGGCGCCGACGCCATCGAGCACGCCGTGCGCATGGCCCGCCTGCACACCGGGCGCTACAAGGTGCTCTCGGGCTACCGCTCGTACCACGGCGGCACGAGCACGGCCATCAACCTCACCGGGGACCCGCGCCGCTGGCCCAACGACTACGGGGCCGCCGGCACCGTCCACTTCTTCGGTCCCTTCCCCTACCGCTCCCCCTTCCACTCCAGCAGCCCCGAGGAGGAGACCGAGCGGGCGCTGCGGCACCTGGAAGAGGTCATCGCCTTCGAGGGGCCCGACTCCTTCGCCGCGATCGTGCTGGAGTCCGTGCCGGGTACGGCGGGCATCATGCCGCCGCCGCCCGGCTACCTGGCAGGCGTGCGGGCGCTGGCCGACCGGTACGGCATCGTCTTCGTCGCGGACGAGGTCATGGCCGGTTTCGGGCGCACAGGACGGTGGTTCGCCATCGAACGCGACGGCGTCGTCCCCGACCTGATGACCTTCGCCAAGGGCGTCAACTCCGGCTACGTGCCGCTGGGCGGCGTCGCGCTGGGCGACCGGATCGCCGACACCTTCGCCGAACGGCCCTTCCCCGGCGGGCTCACGTACTCGGGCCACCCGCTGGCCACCGCGGCGGCCGTCGCCACGATCAACGTCATGAAGGACGAGGGCGTGGTGGAGAACGCGGACCTGATCGGCGAGACCGTGCTGGGCCCGGGGCTGCGCGAGCTGGCTGAGCGCCACCCCTGCGTCGGCGAGGTGCGGGGCATGGGCGTCTTCTGGGCCCTGGACCTGG
Organism: Streptomyces diacarni; assembly: GCF_003323715.1. Lineage (GTDB taxonomy): Bacteria > Actinomycetota > Actinomycetes > Streptomycetales > Streptomycetaceae > Streptomyces > Streptomyces diacarni. The sequence goes on along the minus strand of NZ_QOIN01000019.1, from coordinate 49,540 downwards.
TCGGCGACCGGGCGACGAAGGAGCCGCTGGCCCCGTACGGGGGCACGAGCGCCGCCATGACGGAGCTCGTCGCCGCCTGCAAGGCCGGCGGGATGATCCCGATGACCAACTACCACCGTCTGCACGTCGTACCGCCGTGCACCATCAGCGCCGACGAGGCGCGAGAGGGCCTGGAGGCCCTGGACAAGGCGCTCACCGTGGCCGACCGCCACACGGTGGACGGCTGATCCGCCCCCGGCCTCCTGCGCGCCCACGAATGGCCGAATGAGCGCGCGGGAGGCCGGGACACGCTGTAGTTGCCCGCGAGCACTGCTGGGCGCGCCCCACGTGCGAGGGCGACGCGCCGCGCTTCAATCCCCCGCTTCCGGCCGCGCCCGGCGAACAGTCCGCAACGGGCATCAGGACACGGGAAGAGGGCGGAAGGTGGCAGTACACACGGAGGCGACGGAGGCACACACGCCTCGGGAGCCTCGGCAGCGGAAGCCCGGAAACGTCGTGGTCGCGTGGCTCACCACGACGGACCACAAGAAGATCGGCTCGCTGTACATGATCAGCGCGTTCGTCTTCTTCCTGCTGGGCGGGTTGATGGCGCTGTTGATGCGGGCGGAGCTCGCACGCCCCGGCACGCAGGTGCTCTCCAACGAGCAGTACAACCAGGCTTTCACGATGCACGGCACCGTGATGATGCTCTTCTTCGCCACGCCCCTGTTCGCCGGATTCGCCAACGCCATCATGCCGTTGCAGATCGGCTCCCCCGACGTGGCCTTCCCCCGGCTGAACATGCTCTCCTACTGGCTGTACCTGTTCGGCGGGCTCATCGCCATCGCCGGGTTCCTCACCCCGCAGGGCGCCGCCGACTTCGGCTGGTTCGCCTACACCCCGCTCTCCGACGCCATCCGCTCCCCCGGTTTGGGCGCCGATCTGTGGGTGATGGGCCTGGCGCTCTCCGGCTTCGGCACGATCCTGGGCGCCGTCAACTTCGCGACCACCATCATCTGCATGCGTGCCCCGGGGCTGACCATGTTCCGGATGTCGATCTTCACCTGGAACGTCCTGCTCACCAGCGTCCTGGTGCTCATGGCCTTCCCCGTGCTGGCCGCCGCGCTGTTCGCGCTGGAGGCCGACCGCAAGTTCGGCGCGAACGTCTACAGCGCCGAGAACGGCGGGCCGCTGCTGTGGCAGCACCTCTTCTGGTTCTTCGGGCACCCCGAGGTCTACATCATCGCGCTGCCCTTCTTCGGCATCGTCTCCGAGATCATCCCCGTCTTCGCCCGCAAGCCGATGTTCGGATACGTCGGACTGATCGGGGCCACCATCGCCATCGCCGGGCTGTCGGTGACGGTGTGGGCCCACCACATGTTCGTCACCGGGGGCGTACTACTGCCGTTCTTCTCCTTCCTCTCGTTCCTCATCGCGGTACCGACCGGTGTGAAGTTCTTCAACTGGATCGGCACCATGTGGAAGGGTTCGCTGTCCTTCGAGACGCCCATGCTGTGGACCACGGGCTTCCTGGTGACGTTCCTGTTCGGCGGGCTGACGGGCGTGCTGCTGGCCTCCCCGCCGATGGACTTCCACGTCTCCGACTCCTACTTCGTCGTCGCGCACTTCCACTACGTCGTCTTCGGCACGGTCGTCTTCGCCATGTTCGCCGGCTTCTACTTCTGGTGGCCGAAGTTCACGGGCAAAATGCTCGACGAGTACTGGGGGAAGGTCCACTTCTGGCTTCTGTTCGTCGGATTCCACCTGACCTTCCTGGTCCAGCACTGGCTCGGCGCGGAAGGCATGCCCCGCCGGTACGCCGACTACCTGGACGCCGACGGGTTCACCGCGCTCAACACCCTCTCCAGCATCGGCGCCTTCCTGCTCGGCGCCTCGACGCTGCCGTTCCTGTTCAACGTGTGGAAGACCGCCAGGACCGCCCCCGTCGTGGACCACGACGATCCGTGGGGCTACGGCCGCTCCCTCGAATGGGCCACCTCCTGTCCGCCCCCGCGCCACAACTTCCTGGCGCTGCCACGCGTACGCTCCGAGTCGCCCGCCTTCGACTTCCACCACCCCGAGGTCTCCCAACTCGACCAGGCGGAGTGGGCAGGCCGCCGCGACGCCGTCGAACCCGGCGCGGGTGTCGCACCACCGCTCGGCCGCGACCAGGACCGGGACTGAGACCGGTGCGCGCCACCGCCCCCACCGCGCGGCAGACCGCGGCGGACATCAACCGGATCGAGGGATACCTGCTGCTCCAGGCCGAACGCGGCGAAGCCGAGGCACAGGCCGAGGCCTTCGCCGCGCGCATGCCCTGGCTCACCGCCGGACAGCGGGAGGAGGTCGTACGCCTCTACACCGCGGACCGGATGGCCCTCACCCGCCGCGTGCTGCACGGCCTCACCGAGCGCTGCGCCGAACTGCGCGAGGAGTACACCGCCCGCTACCTCCAGCTCCGGCGCCGGGTCCTGGCCCGCGCGACGCTCGCGCTGCTGCTGGGCGGCGCGCTGGTCACCGGCGCGTGCTTTCTCGACGGGCTCCGCTGAGACGGGGCGGGGCCGCCACGGCGTCGGCGGCCCCGCGCCCCGGGCCGCGGCGATCCGATGCCGTTGCGGCTCACGGTCTCGGGGAGCCCGCGGTGGCTCGGCGGTCTCGTGGCGTCGCGGCCCCGCGGCCGGGCGTCAGTTCGCCGGTGTGGCCGGCGGTGCGGTGCCCCTGAGGGAGGGGTGGTTGCGGGCGGAGCGCAGCAGGGTGGCGGCGCCGCGGACGGCCGCGGTGTGCGGTGCGGGGACCGCCGTGACGCGGGCACCCAGCCCCTCGGCAAGGCGCGGGGTGATGCCGGGGGACAGTGCGCCGCCCCCGGCCAGCACGACACCCCGCTCGAGCGCGTCCGCGGCGTTCGAGGTGCCGTCCTGCTCGCGCATCGCCCCGACCATGGTGGCCACCGCGTCGATCAACTGGGTCGCGGTGGTCGTCCCGTCGAGGTCGCCGGTGCCCAGCGCGGCGCGGCGGGCGTCGAACACCGCTCCCCGGGCCAGCAGCACCGCTTCGGTGAGATGGGCACCGATGTCCACGACGAGCAGGGGGCGGCTCAGGTCGGCTCCGGCGGCCAGCGCGACGGCCCGTGCGGTGGGGATGGTCAGCACGGTGCGCGGCCGCAGGACCTCGACCGCGGTGCGCGCGTCGTTCCGGTAGGCCACCCCGTCCAGCACCGGAGCGGTCAGCACGACCAGGGGCCGGCCGAACCGGGGCAGTCGGCGACTGAGCATACGGTCGAGCAGCCGGGCCGTTCCCGCCGTGTCCACGATGGTGCCCCGCTGGATGGGCCGGCTGGCCGAGGTCCCGGGGAAAGCGACCGTGGGCACGTCGAGAACGCGCTGGCGTCCCGCCACCAGCGCGCGGGTACGGGCGCTGCCCAGATCGAGGGCGACACCCGAGCACCGCAGGCACAGCGGCCAGACACTGCCGGGTCCCGTGGGCGGTACCCGGTGCGAGGCGGTCATCGGTCCCCTCCCCTCACCTGCTGGCAGCGGCCGCAGTAACGGGCCTGCGGCACGATCATCAGGCGTTCCAGCGCGATGGCACGCCGGCACAGGTGGCAGGTGCCGTAGCAGCCCTCTTCCATCCGGTGCAGCGCCGCCTCCACGTCGACGAGAACCATCCGGGCGCAGGCGGCGAGCTGGCGGCGGACCTCGGCCTGTGCCGCCACCTGCCGTCCGGGCCGCGGGCCTCTCCAGGGAGCGGGGGCCGCCGCGAGCCGGCGCAGCTGCTCGCGGCGGAAGAGCCGCTGCTCGCGCAGGTTCGCGGCGAGCGTCGCCAGGTCGTCCGCTCCCAGGGCGGTCCTGCGGTCGTCGATGGATGTGTTGTGCACCACGTCACCCCTTGGACAGGGCGGGAGAGTCATCGGAAGGCGGGAGAGTCATCTGGAGGACAGAGCGCGGAGGGCCGGGAAGCGGTCAGTTCACACGGCCCTGGCAGCCGACGCAGAAACGGACGTAGGGAAGGATCTCAAGACGCTCAGCCGGAATGGTCTTCGCGCAGGACATGCAGGTTCCGTAGGTGCCGGCGTGCACCCTTCCGAAAGCGGCTTCGATCTCCGCCAGTACGCGCTCGATGGCCTCCTTCTGCACGGAGCCGAGGTGGGCGTCCGCGTCGGAGCCGGCCGCGTCGAGAGCCTTCAGCTGGGTGAGGCGTGCGTTGCGCTCGTGTTCGAGGCGCTGGCCGGCCTCCTGTGTGGTGAGCCGTGCGGCAGCGGCGGGCCGGGCTGTCTCGAACGACATGGCGGTTCCTTGTCTGCGGGTGGGGCGTGGCGCCCGGTCGGTGCTGCGGCACTGCTGTGCCGCCATTCCACCGTGACCGATGCGGGCGGAAAGTCCCATGGGGCGCGGCACCCATATCCGCCGCGGATCAGGACCCATCTGCACCGGCCCGGGTCGAAGGGCAGGCGCGTCGGCGGCCCTGAGCCGGGGCCATCGGCGCAGGTCCGGCGGGCTTCGGGGGCGAACGGTCGAGCACTCCGGGCGGGTGGGCGTGCGCCGTGCCCGCACGGCGATGACGGATAGTGGGTGCCGTACCCGCGAAGAAGGAGGCGTGAGCCCGGTGTCCCTGTTCTGGCGGATCTTCGCCCTCAATGCCGTGGTGCTCGGCACCGCCACGGCATTGCTGCTGTGGGCCCCCGTGACCGTCTCCGTCCCCGTGGTGCTGACCGAGGCGCTGATCCTGCTGGGCGGCCTGGCCGTGATGCTGGTCGCCAACGCGGCGCTGCTGCGCGTCGGACTCGCCCCGCTGGACCGGCTGACGCGGCTGATGACGACCGTCGACCTGCTGCGGCCGGGACAGCGGCTGCCCGTTCCGGGACCCGGCGGGATCGCCGAGCTGATCCGCACCTTCAACGCGATGCTCGACCGGCTGGAGAGCGAGCGTGCGACCAGCAGCGCCCGCGCCCTCGTGGCGCAGGAGAGCGAACGGCGCCGGATCGCCCAGGAACTCCACGACGAGGTCGGCCAGAGCATGACCGCCGTGCTGCTGGAGCTCAAGCGGGCGGCGGACCGCGCGCCCGAACCGCTGCGCGAGGACCTCCTGCTGGCCCAGGAGACCACGAGGGACAGCCTGGACGAGGTCCGCCGGCTGGCACGCAGGCTGCGCCCCGGGGTCCTCGAGGACCTCGGTCTGGTCAGCGCCCTGACCTCTCTCGCCGGCGACTTCGCCACCCACACCGGGCTGGGCGTACAGCGCCGTCTGGCCACCGACCTGCCGCCGCTGGACTGGGAGACGGAACTGGTCCTCTACCGCATCGCCCAGGAGGGTCTGACCAACGTGGCCCGCCACTCCGGAGCCGACCGCGCCGAGGTGGCCGTGGACCGCACGGGCGAGACGGTCGTCCTCTCCGTCACCGACAACGGCCGCGGTATGGGCGTGGCCACGGAAGGCGCCGGCATCCGCGGAATGCGCGAGCGTGCCCTGCTCATCGGCTCTCACCTGGACATCACCCCCGCCCCTGGCGGCGGGACCCGGATCCGGCTGACCGTCCCCACCACAGGAAAGCGCCCCGCCCATGTCTGACAACCAGGTCCGGATCCTCCTCGCCGACGACCACACCCTCGTCCGCCGCGGCGTGCGCCTGATCCTGGACGGCGAGCCGGACCTGAAGGTCGTGGCCGAGGCGGGTGACGGGGCCGAGGCCCTCGCTCTGGCGCGCACCGAGGAGTTCGACCTCGCGGTGCTCGACGTCGCCATGCCCCGGATGACCGGGCTGCAGGCGGCGCGGGAGCTGTCGGCGCTCAAGCCGGGCGTGCGGACGCTGATGCTGACGATGCACGACAACGAGCAGTACTTCTTCCAGGCGCTGAAGGCCGGAGCCTCGGGCTACGTCCTCAAGTCGGTCGCCGACCGCGACCTGGTCGCCGCCTGCCGTGCCGCGATGCGCGACGAACCGTTCGTCTACCCGGGCGCCGTGACCGCGCTCATCCGCACCTACCTCGAACACGTCCGCCGCGGCGACGAATCGCCCGACCAGGTGCTCACGGCGCGGGAGGAGGAGGTCCTCAAGCTCGTCGCGGAGGGGCACTCCTCCAAGGAGATCGCCGCGCTGCTGTTCATCAGCGTCAAGACGGTGCAGCGGCACCGGGCGAACCTGCTGCACAAGCTCGGTCTGCGCGACCGTCTGGAGCTCACCCGCTACGCCATCCGGTGCGGCCTGATCGAGCCCTGAGCCGCCGGTGCCCCGCCGCGTACGCCCCACGGGCCGCGGCGTGCGGCACACGATCCGACATCACCGTGCGAGTCCGCTGCGAGGGAGGGGGCGGGGAATGAGCCGAACGTCGCGCCCCGCGCCACCGCGTGGCCGCGCCTGCCGGGTGAGGGCGCTTCTCGCCCTGTTCGCGGCTTTCCTGGCGCTCTGGGCGGGCCTGGCCGGCGACGCGGGTACGGGGAACGGGCCGCGGCCCACCCCTGCCGCACCCGTCTCCGCCACCTCGGCCTTCGCTGCCGCCTCCGCCTCGTCCGCCCCTTCGGCCTCTCCAGCCGCCTCGGCCTTCTCCGTCCCCTCGGCCTCGCCCGTCGAGGAGGCGTGCACGCAGCCGGACGAGGAGTGCGCGGCCCCGCGCGCCGCCGCGGCGTGGGCCCACTCCGCCGGCGGCAGGGAGCGACCGCACTCCCCGCCCCATCCGGCGGCCGCGCTCCCCTCCGCGCCTCTCATCCGTCCCGCACCCCCGAGCCCGTGGCCGACGTCCTGCGCCCGTGACGTGCCGGACGGAGAACAGCAGCCCACGCACCGGGGCCGCAGCCCTCCCCCTCCTCCAGGCAGCTGAACCTTTCGCTCTTACCCCACTTTCCCCTTTCTTCCTTCTGCCGCTGCGCCCTGCCGTGGCCGCGGCATGCCTGTTGGAGATCCCTGTGACGCGTTCCCTGCGCGTGAGGGCGTTGTGCGCACTCGCCGTGCTCGCTCTCTCCGTTTTCATCGCCGCCACCGTGCCGGTCCGCCTCGGACTCGACCTGCGGGGCGGCACCCAGATCGTCCTGGAAACCCGCTCCACCCCCACGGCGGCCGCCGACAGCGAGGCGACCGACCGCACCGTGGAGGTACTGCGGGGCCGCATCGACGCCCTCGGCGTCACCGAACCCACGCTCACCCGGTCCGGGGACAACCGGATCATCGTCGAACTGCCCGGGGTGCAGGACCCCGAGAAGGCGACCGAGGTGCTGGGCCGTACCGCGCAGCTGACCTTCCACGAGGTCCTCGGCGCCGCCGAGAAGCCCGACAAGAGCGCACAGAAGGGCAAGGACCGCGGCCCGCACCGCGAGCGGGTGCTCAAGGACGACTCCGGCGATCCCCTGCGCCTGGCGGCTGCCTCACTGACCGGAGAGGACGTCAAGAGCGCCGACGCCCGCATCGACCAGCAGCGCGGTACGGGCTGGCACGTCACCGTCGACTTCGAAGGCAAGGGGCGTGCCGGGTGGGCCGGGCTGACCGGTCAGGCAGCCTGCCAACCGCCCGGCGATCCCGCGCGCCGGGTGGCGATCGTCCTCGACGACAAGGTCATCTCCTCGCCCCAGGTCGACCCGTCGGTCACCTGCCGTACCGGCATCACGGGGGGCTCCACCGAGATCACGGGACGGTTCAGCCACGAGGAGGCACGCGAGTTGGCGCTCCTCATCAACGGCGGGGCCCTGCCCGTGCCGGTCGAGACCGTCGAACAGCGCACCGTCGGTCCCACATTGGGCGCGGAGGCCATCGAAGCCAGCGCGTGGGCCGCCGTCGTCGGCACCGGGCTGACCGCGCTGTTCATCGTCACCGTCTACCGCCTCATGGGGGCGCTCGCCGTCGTCGCACTGGCCTGCTATGGCCTGCTGTCCTACGCGGCGCTGGCCGCTCTCGGCGCCACCTTGACCCTGCCGGGTCTGGCCGGATTCGTCCTGGCGATCGGCATGGCCGTGGACGCCAACGTCCTGGTGTTCGAACGAGCCAGGGAGGAGTACGCGGCCCGCAGCAGGCCCAGTACCCGCACCTCACTCGCGGCCGGCTTCCGCAACGCGTTCAGCGCGATCGCCGACTCCAACATCACCACGCTCATCGCCGCGGCGCTGCTGTTCTTCCTGGCCTCCGGGCCGGTGCGCGGCTTCGGAGTCACCCTGGGCATCGGCGTCATCGCGTCCATGTTCAGCGCCCTGGTGATCACGCGGGTGCTCGCCGAGTTCGCCGCCTCCCGGCGCGCGGTGCGGCAGCGTCCCCGGCTGTCGGGTATCGCGGGGGCGGGAGCGGTGCGGGCCCGGCTGCTGCGCCGCGACCCGCACCTGATGCGCCATCCGCGGCGGTGGCTGGCCGCCTCGGCGGCCGCCGTCCTCCTGGCCACCGCGGGCATCGCCGTCCGCGGCCTGGACCTGGGCGTCGAGTTCACCGGCGGCCGGCTCATCGAGTACACCACCACCGAGTCCGTCGACCCGGACAAGGCGCGGGCCGCCCTCGCCGACGCCGGCTTCCCGCGCGCGGTCGTGCAGTCCTCCGGGGACGACAACCTCACGGTGCGCACGGACGAGTTGTCCAACGCCGACGAGGAAGAGGTCACCGCGACGGTGAGCGGCCTGGCCGGGGAGGCGGAGAAACTGCGCGACGAGGTGGTCGGGCCCAGCATCGGCGAGGAACTGCGCCAAGGAGCGCTCATCGCCCTGGCGGTGGCCCTGGGCTCGCAACTCCTCTACCTCGCGGCGCGTTTCCGCTGGCTGCTCGGTTCGGCCGCGGTGGTCGCCATGGCGCACGATGTCCTCGTGCTCGTCGGGGTCTTCGCCTGGCTCGGCAAACCACTCGACGGCGTGTTCCTGGCCGCGCTCCTCACCGTCATCGGTTACTCCGTCAACGACTCCATCGTCGTCTTCGACCGGCTCAGGGAGCTGAGCCGGGGCCGCCGCACCGCGCCCTTCCCCGAACTGGCGAACCGAGCGGTGCTCCAGACGCTGCCCCGCACCGTCAACACCGGTCTCGGCGCGGTGTTCATCCTCTCCGCGCTGGCCGTCCTGGGCGGCGACTCCCTCACCGACTTCGCCCTGGCGCTGCTCATCGGGATCGTGGTCGGCACCTGGTCGTCCGTCTTCACCGCCACGCCCCTGGCAGTGACACTCACCGGCGACACCGGGAAGAGGTCCCGCTCGGCGAAGCCGGTGCGGCGCTCCTGAGCCCGCCCGCCACACCGCACCGCGCCTCCCCTACCCCGGCGGAAGGGGAGGCGCGGTGGGTTCCGCCGGTCTCTCACACCTCCAGGTGCGCCTCGATCCGGCGCAACTGGTGCCGCGCCATGGCGAGGTTGGACTTGCCCGCGTCCAGGGCGATGTAGAGGAACAGCCCGTTGCCGCTCTTGGCTCTCAGCAGGCGGATCAGGTGGTACTGCGTGCCGAGGGTGATCAGGATGTCCTCGATCTCGTCCTGGAGTCCGAGGTGTTCCATCGTGCGCAGCTTGGCGCGCACGACGTCCGTGTTCCCGGCGGCGGCGACCTCCAGGTCGAAGTTCTTGCCACCGCCGACGGTCCCCAGGGCCATGCCGCTGGTGTAGTCGACCAGGGCCACCCCGATCGCGCCGTCGATGCTGCCCATCGCTTCCTTGAGGGAGGCTTCGGTGTTGGCCATGACGCTGTGCTGCCTTTCGTCGGGTGGGTGGTGCGGTTCGCGGGTGGTGGTGCGGTGCGCCCGCACGTCACATCGGTGACGGCGGATTCCGTCTGCGCCTCTCGAGCGGTGGCCTGCGGGGCTCGTCCTCGGGAGGGGTGCGGGCGCCGCCGGCCTCGCCCCAGCCGCCGGCGGGAGCCGGGGGCGAGGTGGGCGGCGGGGGCGGTGAGTGCCGGGAGGCGGCGAGGGCTTCTCCGATGCGCCCCGCGGTGCGCCGCCCCTCCAGATGCAGACGGCCGACGTTGGCGCGGTCGTCCGCCAGGAGTGTGAGCACGGCGGAAGGGCCCGCCGCGTAGGTGGCGACATACCCCAGCTCCCCGTGGATCAGCAGCTCGCGGAAGGCGCCGCGCCCGGTCGCCTCGTTCATCCGGAAAGCCAGCCCCAGCGCGGCGGCGGTGAGAGCGGCCAGCGGTTCCGCGTCTGGTCGCTGCGCGGTCTGAGCGGCCTGCGCGGGCCGGCCGGTCTGTGCGGGCCGGCCGGTCTGTGCGGGCCGCGCGGGGCCGAGGGCCTCGGCGAGGACGAAGCCGTCGACGGTGGCCGCCAGCGCCCCGCCGATCTGCGGAGCCCTGGCCAGCAGTCCGTGCAGTTCCTCGCTCACGCCCGGCTCCGCCACCACGAGCACTCTCCTTTCGGCACGCTGCCTGAACCTGCTGATCACAGGGCCTCCAGTGCGTCCCTGAGCCTGCGCAGCAGCGCGACGTCCGGGTCGGGGAACACGGCGGGCGGCGCCACAGCGGCCCCCTCCCCCGGAGCGCCCGCGGGGGGTTCAGCCATCGTGGTCTGCGACGGTTCAGCCGCCGCGGCCCGCGGCGGGGCGAGCCTCGGGTCCGAGGGCGGAGCGATCGCCGAGGTCGGCCGCGGGGTGGCCTCCGGCGTCCGGACGGGCACGAGGTCAACGGGCCGGCCCCCGGTGTCCGTGCGGGCTCCGGCGCCCTGCGCTACGACCAGTCCCGCGGCCGCCAGTCTGCGCAGGTCCACGAGGGTGTGGAAGGCGGGTCGGCCCAGGGCCCGCGCCAAGTCGGTGGCGTTGCGCACGCCGTCGGCCAGTTCCAGCACCGCGAGGCGGCGTGCGGGCACCAGCCCGGCGCCGCCGCCCGCCGCCGTGCGCGCCGGGGCCCCGGACGCAGCCGGCGGCGTGTCGGTGCGGGCCACCGCCGCGGTCGGTACGGGCGGCAGGACGTCCAGGCGGGCGTCGGGCCAGATGCGGTCGAGAAGCGCCCGGCGGCGCGCCGTCTCCCGTTCCGCTGCCGCGAGTGTCACGGCACCGGCGGCGCCTGGGGTGCCCCCGAGCCAGTGCCGCACCCCTTTGCGGAAGCGTCCGGGACCGCCTGCGGACTCCAGCACGAAGAACGCCGCGTCGTACAGGGCGAGGCGCGCGCACAGCTCCAGCGTCCCGCCCGGCACGCGTCCCGCCTCGACGAGGCTCCGCATCGCGTGCGTGTCCATCTCAGCCGGTGGGGCGGAAGCCGAGGGGGCGACATCCGGTGGGGCCGCGGGGTGGCGCCGGCCTGTGCGGGAGGGACACCCGGCGCCCGTCAGCAGGAGTTCGAGCGCGGGCGCCGCCGGGCTTTCCGCGTGTGCGATCCGCCCTTCGACGAGGAAGAGGGTGCCTCCTGCCCGCGTGAAGGCGCCGGTGGCACGCTCGTGAGCGAGCCGGTGCAGCATCGAGGGGGCGCTGGTGCGGGGTACGGCGTCGCGCGGAGGGACGCCGTGAGCGGGTCCCGCCGGGGCCCGTTGCTCCTCGGGGGAGGGGACGCCGCCCGCACGGCGGGCCTGCGGCTGGGGACGGGAGGGGCGCTGCCGGCCGGACTCGGGCGGCATTCTCAGCAGTGGTGCGGCCGCGGGCCCGAGGACGGGGACGGGCAGTGGGACGGCGTAGCGCATCACAGCACCATCCGATCCGCTATCTCACCGAGCCGGATGCGCGCCAGTGCGAGGTTCCCCTCGTCGCGGGCGAGCCACAGGTGGAGGAAGAGGGTGCCTTCGAGCGCGCCGGTGACGAACCGCAGCAGGTGGTAGCTGTCGCTGTTCGTCGCGATGACGTCCTCGACGGACGGTGCGGTGTCGAACTCCTGCGGCGTCGGTGCGGCGAGCGGTCCGAACGAGCGGTTCTCGGCGACCATGCGGGCCAGTTCGGCCGTCTCGCAGGCGGCCGCCTCGTGGTCGCCTCCTGGCGCGTCCCCCGCGACCCCCAGTGCCAGCCCGCTGATCCAGTCGACGACGGCGGCACTGCGCGCACCGGGTAAGCGCATCACCTCGAGCAGGCATGCGTCGATTCCGGACACGCTGTACCCCCTCCCCGGAACGGCACGGAACAGAACGGCACAGCACGGCAGCGCCCTGCCCTGCCACGCCACGCCACGCGGACGACGGTTGATACCGCCCGGACACGGACGGTGAGGCTGACGCTACGCATTTGCATGCCAGGGGTCGCCCGTTCCGGCAAATTCCACGGGAACATGCCAGGGATGCGCGCAAAATGACCGGCACACTTTCGGAACTGACCACTCAGTGACCGCATTTGAACGCGCCGACGACCAGTGAGCGCACCCCGTGCGGACCCGTGCGGACCCGGGCCGACGCGCACCGCAGGCGCCGCCGGGGCACGCGCGAGACCCCACTGCGAACACGTGCCCCCTCTTGCACGTGTTCGAAAGTGTGGCAGGCTGCCCGGTCACATGCCCAATGCGGGCCGCTCCCGGAGCCGTTGACGCCCCGGAGGCGGAACCGCACCGTCGAGAGGACCCCCCATGCGTGCTCTTCGCGCTCCTCTGGCTGTCACCCTCGGTACCGCGACGCTGCTAGCGCTGGCCCAGGCGCCGGTGGCGGCGATGCCACTCAGCCCCGACTCCCCCCACTCCCCCGCGGCCTCCCCCTACGCCGCGCCCGACGACTACTACAACGACGCCGACGGCAAGACGGGCCCCGAGCTCAAGACGGCGCTGCACGGGATCATCAAGGAGTCCGAGACGCTCTCCTACGACCAGGTGTGGGACGCGCTCAAGGCCACCGACCAGGACCCGGCAGACTCCTCGAAAGTCGTCCTCCTCTACTCCGGCCGCTCGCAGAGCGCCGACGACAACGGAGGAGGCGCCGACCAGTGGAACCGTGAGCACGTGTGGGCCAAGTCCCACGGCGACTTCGGGACCTCGCCAGGGCCCGGCACGGACGTCCACCACCTGCGCCCCACGGACGTCAGCGTGAACAGCCAGCGCGGCAACAAGGACTTCGACGAGGGAGGCGAGGAAGTCGGCGAGGCGCCGGGCAACTTCACCGACGACGACTCGTTCGAGCCCCGTGACGAGGTCAAGGGCGACGTGGCCCGCATGGTGCTGTACATGGCCGTCCGCTACGAGGGCGACGACTCGCACCCCGACCTGGAGCCCAACGACAAGGTGGACAACGGCTCAGCGCCCAACCTGGGACGCCTGTCCGTGCTGAAGCAGTGGAGCGAGCAGGACCCGCCGGACGACTTCGAGAAGCGGCGCAACGACGTCATATACGACCAGTTCCAGCACAACCGCAACCCCTTCGTCGACCACCCGGAGTGGGTCGGCGAGGTCTGGTCCTAGAGCACCTCGCTCCGTCGGGACGTGGGGCGCCTCTCACCGTAGGCCGTGGGGCGCCTCTCACCGAAGGCGGCGGCCGGTCCTGAGCGGACCGCGGGATGCCCGCGGCGAAGGCCCCGGCGGTCCGCTTCAGGGCCTGCGCGGTTCCGCGTCGAGGCCGTCGAACATCTCCAGCAGCGGCCGGGGCGCGTCGGGGGAGAAGAGGATCTCCAGGCCCCGCGCGGATTCCCCGGCCGCGTGCGCCGCGCGCGAGAAGAGCGTCTCCTCGTACGCCGCCAGCGCCGCCTCGACGTCCCCCGGATGACCGGCCAGGCAGCGGCCGAGGTCGGCGCCGTCGATGAGTGCGAGGTTGGCGCCTTCCCCGGCGAACGGGGACATCAGGTGGGCCGCGTCACCGAGAAGGGTCACCCCCGGGACGCGGGCCCACCGGTGCCCGACGGGCAGCGCGTGGATGGCGCGCGGCACGGGACGGCCGTCCGCCTCGGCGACGAGCCGGCGCAGGGCGGGGTCCCAGCCCTCGAAGTACCGCAGGAGGGTGGTCTTCACCGTGTCGCCGCCGTCGGTGCGGTCGAGGGCCGCCAGCCAGGCCTCGTCCGCCCGGAGGGCCACGTAGATGTGCAGGCAGCCGTCGGTCTCGCGGTGGGCGAGCAGCCCCTTCTCCTCACCGAGCGCGAAGAGCATGCCGCGGCCGATCGTCTCGGCGCACGCGGGGTGGCGCGCGTCCGCGTCCAGCAGGTCGAGTTCGACGAAGGAGACCCCGGTGTAGGCAGGCGTCGCCCCGCTGACGAGGGGGCGGACCCGGGACCAGGCCCCGTCGGCGCCGACGAGCAGATCCGTGGTGAACGCCGTGCCGTCGGCCAGCGTCACCTCGTGCCGGCCCTCCCCCAGTGCGCGGCAGGAGAGCACCCTGGCCTTCCAGCGCACGGTGTCCCCGGGCAGTGAGGACAGCAGCAGGTCGCGCAGGTCGCCCCGGTCGATCTCGGGCCGTCCTCCCGTGTCGTCGCCGTCCTCGCGCAGGACGCGGCCGTGTTTGTCCATGACGCGCAGCTCCTGGCCTCCGGGGTGCACCTTCGCCAGGAAGTCCTCGTGCAGACGCGCCGCACGCAGCGCCGCCTGTCCGGTGTCCTCGTGGATGTCGAGCATGCCGCCCTGGGTGCGGGCGCGCGGGGAGGCGTCGAGGTCGAAGACGGGCACGTCGATGCCGTGGACGTGCAGCACGCGGGCGAGCGTCAGGCCGCCGAGCCCGCCTCCGACGACGGCGATGGGGAAATGAGGGGTCATGTGCTGGACCTTTCTGGGGCGGTGCGTTCGGTACGGGGATTCAGGTCGGTGCTCGTTCCGCCGGGGCGCGGGTCAGGTCGCCTCCCGTGGTGTGGCCGACGTGCCGTTGACGACCGCCTGGAAGATCCAGCGCAGGCGCTGGTGCGGGGTGCCGGAGGTGAGGTCGTCGCCGAGCGCGGCGATCCGGGGGTGGGTGCCGGGCGGCGCCTCGGCAAGCGCCCGCACCAGTGCGTGGTGCTCCTCTTTGGCCGCGTCGTCGTCCTGGCGTGCGGACTGTTCGGCCGCGGTGGCGGTGGCCACCTGGAGGAGCACGTCCACGCCCCACGCCGCCTGCCCCCCGGGGACGCCTCCCTCGTGGAGCAGCGCCAGCACCCCCTCGACCAGGGCCAGGTAGTGGGGCCCCGCAGGGCGGGCCACGAGGGCCGAGTGCGCGAGCTCGGGGTGGGCGAAGAGCACGCGGGTGTAGGAGACGAGCACGGCGGCGAGCCGCTCGCGCCACTCCCCCGGAGCCGCCACGGGGCCGAGGTCCACCTCGCCCAGGAGTTCCTCCAGGACGGCGGCGTGCAGTGCGGCCGTGTTCGCGACGTAGACGTACAGCGAGGCGGGACCCGTGTCCAGCTCCGTGGCCAGGCGCCTCATGGTGACGCGCCGCAGCCCTTCGGTCCGCATGACGCGGACGGCCGCGGCGACGATGCGGTCGTGGCTGAGCGCGGGTTTCGCCGGGCGCTCCCGGCGGCTCTCGTGGGTGGGGCGGGGTGTCATACTCGAGACGATAACGAACATGTTCGTCACGAACAAGTTCGTCGGCGTCTCGGCTGCCGGCCCCCGCGCCGCCACGGGAGGAGGTGCGCCTCCCGTGGCGGCGCCGGCCACTACTGCTGGCCCGCGAACCGCGCCGGAGCGAGCGGGGCGAAGGCGCCCTTGTCGACACCCGCGAACCGGCCGGGCCGGAACTCCGTGAGCAGCGGGCTCTCCCTGCCCCTCACGATCTCCTCCGCGGCCAGCCGGCCCAGGAGCGGACCGAGGGTGATCCCGCTGTGCGTGGCGATCGCGTACACGGAGCCACCGTCGTTGAACCCGGCGGCCGTCCTGCCGTCGGCGGGCATCGCCCTCTGCCCCACGCGGAGGGACTCCAGGCGGGCCCCCTCTGCGCCCGCCAGCAGCACGCGCAGCCGCGCGACCAGCTCACGGGCGTGCGCGCCGTCGGGCGGCGGTGGGGCGGCGGGGTCGGCGTCCGCGTCGAGGTCGAGGCCCTGCACGACCAGGCGGCCGCCTCCCTCGGGACGCACGTTCAGCTCCGGAGTGGTGAGCACCCGCCCCAGGCGGGTGGCCAGCGGCGCCGTGTAGCCGAGCAGGCCGACGGTGGCCGATCCGGCGGCCTGCGGGTCGGCCATCGGCAGGGCGAACCCGGACTCGCCCGCCAGGCCCTCGCTCCAGCGGCCCGCCGCGAGAACGGCCACGTCGTGGCACTCGCTCTCGCCGGACGCCGAGGTCAGGCGGGCACGCCCGCCCTCGTCGGTGACGGCGACGACCTCCTCGGGGCAGCGCAGTACGGCACCGTGGTCGCGCGCCTCCCCCCACAGCCGGCCCAGCAGCGCGGCCGGCAGCACGTGACCCTCCAGCGGATACCAGGCGATGTCGCTCACCTCGTCGGGTACGCGCAGGTCCGGGACCAGTCTCCTGGCCTGCGCGGGCGTGATCCACTCCGCGGGGTAGTCGCGGCGGCGCAGTTCCGCGAGCGCCGCGGCGAGGTGCGCCTGGCCGCTCGGGTGCGCCCACTCCAGGTTGCCGCCACGGAAGAACCACTGGCCGCCGGGTCCCTGGAGAGCCTCGTGCTCGGCGATCCCGGCGACGTTGAGCTCGTGGTAGGGCAGCGGGTTCTTCTGGTGGGAGTTGATCCAGGCGAACGTGGTGCCGGTGGTGCCGGCCGCGGGCGCGGTGCGCTCGAAGACCGTCACCTCCGCCCCGGCCAGCGCCAACGACCTCGCGGCGGCGGCCCCGATGACTCCCAGTCCCACGACAGCGATACGCACTGATGTCTTCCTTTCGCGTCTTTCCGGCCTTTGCGGCTCCTGCCCGCCTTGTGGCTTCGGCCGGCCACTCGGCTTCGGCCGGCCGGGCGGGGGCATGTCGACCGGGCGTCTCCTGCCGAGCGGCCGGCTCTGCCCGACCGGTCGACGACGCCCCCTCCGTCACCCCTTCTGGACGGACAGCGGCTCGGCGGAGTCCGAGGCGCGTGGCCCGGTGGAACGGCCGCGCGCGCCCGGCACCAGCAAGGCCAGCAGCGCGAGCACCGACGCGGCGATGCCGTAGACCGCGTACGGCACGGTCGTGTCGAGGAGTTGGGCGCTCGCGCATCCGGCGATTCCGGCGAGCATGCTCGCCAGGGCGGCGGCCGGCCGCAGAGGGAACCTCCGGCGCAGCAGATATCCGCCGAAGACGGGTGCGGCGAGGGTGGCGGCCGAGTACGCGTAGCTGGCGACCAACCAGTCCAGCGCGCTCGGGAAGAGGATGGCCAGGGTGGCGGCGAGCGCGGCCACGAGCACCGTGACGATCCGGGAGAGCGACACGGTCTCGCGGTCTCCGCGGCCCCGGCCGAAGACGTTCTGGTAGAGGTCGCGGATCACGTTGGCGACGACGGACTGCAGCGCGGCGCCCGTGGTGGAGATGATCGTGGCGACCAGGAAGGCTCCGTAGACGACGAGCAGTACCGCGGGCAGCCGGGTGATGAGCCAGCCCGCCGCGTCCTCCGGGTTGTCGAGGCCGGGGTTCATGGCGCGCACGGCCAGGCCGATGCACCCGGCGTACAGGCCGCCGACGAGGATCGTCACTCCGGACAGCACCAGGCCACGGCGGGCGTCGGAGACCTTCTTGGTGGCGAACACCCGCTGGAAGTAGAGCTGGTTGGTCAGCGTTCCGGGGACGATGGCCGCCACCCACAGCCAGATCTGTTCACCGCCGGCCGCGGTCAGCCCGCTGGGCTGCCACAGGCGTGCGGGAACGCTGCCGGTCACTCCGCTCCAGCCGCCCGCGAGGTGGATCGCGTAGCCGGCCACCACCAGCGACATGACGATCTTGAAGATGCCGAAGACGAAGTCCGTCCACACCACGGAGGTCAGTCCGCCCGGCAGGACGAAGACGAGCGAGCCCGCCGTGATGGTGAGGATGAGCACCGTCGAGGAGATGCCGGTCAGTTCGCCGAACAGCTTGGCGAAGGCCACGAACTGGGTGGCCAGCCAGCCGAACGGCACGATGAGCGCCGCGACTCCGGCCATCGCGGTGACCGGCCTGCTGGCGCCGAACAGTCTGCTGACGATGTCGGGCACGGTGGTGAACCGCTGTTCGCGCAGCCAGCGGGCGATCAGGGTGAGCCCCAGGAAGCCCAGCAGGACGCAGCCCTCGTAGGCGAAGACGGACCAGCCCGCCGCGTAGGCGATGCCGACGTGGGCGATCAGCACCCCGCCGCCGACAGCGGTGGCGAACTGTGTGATCACGACGACGCCGAGCGGGAGCGACTCGGGTGCGGCGAGCCAGTCGTCCGAGTTCTTCGCCCGCTTGCCGAAGTACAGGGACAGCAGGGCGCCGAGCGCGATGATGAGCAGGCTCGCGAGGACGATGGCGACGATCTGGCCGGTGGAGTTTCCGGGCATGGCATGCCTCCAGGGACATGGCGGGACCACCACCCGGACCCGGACGGGCACACGGGCGGTGCGGGGAGGGCGCTCAGGGGGCGGGGACGGTGGGTGCGGCGGATCGGTGACGGTGCCCGGTGAGCGGGAGGGGCACGGTCTGGCGGGGGTGGTGCGCCTGCGCGCAGACGCTCGGGAGTGGGAGGTCCCAGCGCTGCGGCGCGGACCGGGTGCGCGGCGGCGGTGGTGCGGCCGAGGGCGGGACGGGCGTGGGGAACCGGGGCGAGCGGGATGCGGGCTGAACAGGGACGGTTGCCGCGGGACGAAGGGGCGGGGTACCGCGGCGCCCGGCAGCGGCGGTGGTTACCGCCGCGCGGCCGCCGGGGCGAACCGCCGCGGGTCGAGCGGTGTGATGTCGTGCTCCGTGCTGCCGTTCAGGGCGAGATCGGCGGCGATCTGGCCGAAGACCGGCGCGAGCTTGAACCCGTGCCCGGAGAAGCCGGTCGCCACGGTGGCGTTCGCCGCGCCGGGGAGCGGGCCGACGACGGGGTGCTCGTCGGGGGTGAACCCTTCCGCGTACGTGCTGATGCGGACGGGGTCGGGTGCCAGTCCCGGCAGCAGGCGCCGGACGGCGGCGGAGGCCGCGCGGGCGAGGTCGGGGGCGGCGCTGCGCGGGAGTGCCGCGGGGTCGTCGAGTCCGGGCCAGCCGAGGTGGTGCGGCACGATCTTGACGGCCACGCCGTCGAGGACGGGGAAGCAGGAGAAGCCCGCGTCCGGGTGGCGGCGAATGGCGATGGGCAGGCGCTCCGGCTGGTGGGCGGGCACGTCACGGGCGGCGAACCAGCACGCGGTGATCAGCCGCGCCCGCACGGGGATGCCGCTCGTGGGCGCGAGGTGCGGTGACCACGGTCCCGGCGTGAGCACGAGGTGGTCGACCTCGTGGGTCTGCCCCTCGGCCGTGACCCGCCAGCCGGCCGCCGTTTCGGCGCACTCCTCCACGCGGTGGTAGGAGAGGACCCGCGCGCCGTGGCGCTCGGCCGCGTCGAGCGCGCCCTGGACCGAGGGTTCGGGGCGCAGGACGCCCGCGTCGGGGTCGCGGACGGCGATCTCGCCCGGGTCGAGCCGGTGTTGCGGGTAGCGCTCGGCGGCGGCCGCCGCGTCGAGGACCTCGTGCGGGAGCCCGGCCTCTTCGGCGCAGCGCCGCACCGCCGCCACGTCGGGCTCGTCGGGCGCTCCGATGGTCAGGCCGCCGCACAGGGTCAGCAGTGAGCGGCCGCAGTCCGCCTCCAGGGCACGCCACAGCCGGTGGGATCGGCGCAGCAGCGGGACGTAGGAGGCGCCCTCCTTGTAGACGGTGCGGAAGATGCGGGACTCGCCGGCCGAAGCTCCCCGGTCGTGTCCGCGCCCGTAAGCGTCGAACGCGAGGACGTCGGCGCCCCGCATGGCCAGCTGCCAGGCCGTCATGGCGCCGATGACGCCGGTTCCGACGATCGCCACACGAGGTGCGGAAGCCGTCATGAGCAAGCTCCTTACGGAGGATCGCGTGAGCACGCGGTACGGGTGGGGTGGTCAGTCACCGCTGACCGACTGCTCGATGTAGAACTCCATGAGGCCGGGCCGCAGCAGGTACGCCGCCGCCTCGGCGAGCTCCCCGTTCGCCAGCCAGGTCAGCCTGCGTTGCCGCAGCACGGGGATGCCGGGGTCGCAGGCGAGCAGCCCGGCGTCCCGCTCGTCGAGCAGTACGGGGTCGAGGTACATCCGCGAGGTCGCCACGGGGACGCGGTGTGCGCGGAAGTAGGAGAGGAGGGTCAGGTGGGCCAGGTCCTCGTCGAGCAGGTGCGGGGCGAGCGCGAAGGGGACGGTGGTGTACTCCAGGGCGAGAGGGGTCTCCTCGACGTCGAACTTGCGGCGCACCAGGTGGTTGACCGGCGTGTCGTCCGCCAGTCCCGCCACCGGCGGTGTCACCTCCGCGGCGCGGACGACGGCGGCGCTGCGGACCTCGTGCCGTCCCGGGATCTCCGGTCCTGTCAGCCGGGGGTTCACGAATCTGAGCAGATTCTCCTTGCGGGCGCTGTCCGCCACGAAGGTGCCGCGGCGGCGGTGCCGTTCGACGAGCCCTGCCTGGGCCAGTTCGTGCAGGACCCGCTGCGCGGTGGCGCGGCCGATCCCGTACTGCTCCTGCAACTCGGCCTCGGTGGGGAGCCGGGAGCCGGGGGGCAGTTCGCCGGATCTGATGCGGGCTTCCCACTCGCTGCGGATCCGGAGGTACAACGGCGCTGACATGAAAGGACCGTAGTAGTGGCTCAAATGACCGGTCAATACCTCGGACACGGGTATCGGGAGCCGGTGGCTCCGCCCGCGCGCTCCCCCCTGGAAGGCCGGCTGGCGGCCAACTGCCACGGTGGGGCAGAGTGTTCGCTCACCGTCTCGCAAGGCGGAGGATGGGGGTCCCCCCGGCCGCGAGAGTGCGTGCCGGGGCCCGCGAGCCCAGCAAGATCCGAACGAGACGCCCTAGCCCGCGAGGAGCCGTTCGCGGATGCCGTCGAAGTGGGTGCGCATCGCGCGTTCGGCGCGCGGGCCGTCCCCGGCCGCGACCGCGTCCACGATCTCCCGGTGGTGGGCGCAGGTGATCAGCGGGTCCTGATGGCCTCCGTCGAAGTCGCCGCGCACCTTTTCCATGGCCGCCCAGAAGGCGTCGAGCACCTCGCTCAGCAGGTGGTTGTCGAGCGACCTGTAGAGGGCCAGGTGGAAGGCGCGGTCGGTGGCCCTGGCGATGCCGCCCTCGTCGCGAGCCTCGCGCTCCATGGCGGCGACGATCCCCCGGAGGACGTCGAGGTCCTCGGCGGGCACGGAGGCGGCCACACCGACGATGAGGCCGGCTTCCAGCGCCTCGCGCACCCGCATCAGTTCGTACAGCCCCGCCTCGCCGTGGCGGTGGCGCACCGCCGCGCGGAACGCGAGCCCCTCGGCGAAGGGCGCCATGGAGAGCGAGCCGACGACCGTGCCCGAGCCGCGCCGGATCTCGACCACGCGCAGGGCCTGAAGGGCCTTGAGCGCTTCGCGCACCGAGACCCTGCTGACGTCGAAGAGCTCCACGAGCTCGGTCTCCGTGGGCATCGGCGAGCCCGGGCCCAGACCGCGGTCCAGGATCAGCTGCCGGATCCGCGCCTGCAGATCCTCAGACACCGTGGTGCGTGGCACGCGTGCGTTCCTTTCTCGGGTGACCCGGCTGCGGTGACCCGTTCTCCGACGGCCCGCTGTGGATTGTGACCCATTACCTCTTGATGACACGTGTCGGGGCCACCTAGAGTACAGACATAAGACGTCTTACATCCTATGTTCGCGGGTGCCCCGTCGGGCAACCGGCCGCCCGCTTCAGCGACTTGTGGAGTACCACCATGCCTGTGACCGCGCCCCTGAGCGGGATCGTCCCGCCCGTGTGCACCCCGCTCGACAGCGCCGGAGAGGTCGACACCGCATCCCTCTCCCGGCTGGTCGAGCACCTGCTGGGCGGCGGAGTGCACGGGCTCTTCACCCTCGGCTCGACCAGCGAGGTCGCCTACCTCACCGACCGCCAGCGCGGCACCGCCCTCAAGACCGTGGTGGAGACCGTCGGCGGCCGGGTACCGGTGCTGGCCGGCGTCATCGACACCACGACCCACCGGGTGCTCGACCACGCACGCGAAGCGGAGAAGCTCGGCGCTGACGGCCTCGTGGCGACCGCCCCCTTCTACACGCGCACGCACCTGCGCGAGACCGCCGGACACTTCCGCCGCGTCCGCGACCGCGTCGACCTGCCGCTGTTCGCCTACGACCTGCCCGTCTCCGTGCACAGCAAGCTCTCCCCCGCCCTGGTGCGCGAGCTCGCGGCGGACGGCACCCTGGCAGGGCTCAAGGACAGCAGCGGTGACGAGGGGTCGCTGCGCCGCCTGCTGGTGGAGCTCGGCGGCCGCGAGGGGCGGGCCACCGGATGCGCCCCCGGCTTCTCCGTGCTCACCGGCTCCGAACTGACCGTGGACGCGGCGCTGCTGGCCGGCGCCGACGGCGTGGTCCCCGGCCTCGGCAACGTCGACCCGGCCGGCTACGTGCGCCTGTGGGAGGCGGCCAGGTCGGGCGACTGGCTGCTGGCGGCCAAGGAGCAGGAGCGGCTCACCTCCCTGTTCGCCCTGGTGGAGGCAGGCCCCGAGGCGGACATGGGGCGCAGCTCCTCCGCGCTCGGCGCCTTCAAGGCCGCCCTGCGGCTGCTGGGCGTCATCGAGTGCGGCGACACCGCCTTCCCGCAGATCCCGTTGGACGCCACGGCGATCGCCGAGGTCGGCGCGCGGCTGCGCGACGCCGGTCTGACCACCGTCCGATGACCACGGCCCGCACCTCGCAGCCCGCCGCCCGCGCCACGGCGGTGATCGGCCTCGACCTGGGCGGCACCAAGATCGCCGCTGCGCTCGTCGGTCCCGACGGTGCGGTACTGCGGCACCACCACCGGCCGACCCCCGCCCGCGAGGGGGCCGAGGCGGTCCTCGACGCGCTGGCCGCCGCGGCGCGCGAGGTCGACGACGGCGCGGCGGCGATCGGCGTCGCCGCCGCCGGCGTGATCGATCCGCGCACCGGCACCGTCACCAGCGCCACCGACTCCCTGACGGGATGGGCCGGTACGGCGCTGGCGGCGGGCCTCAGCCGCCGCACGGGACTGCCGGTCGCCTGCGACAACGACGTGCGCGCCACCGCCGCCACCGAGCTGCCGGCGCCGGATGATACGCAGGACTCCTTCGTCTACGCCGCGATCGGCACCGGCATCGGGGGCGCGGTGGCCGTGGACGGCCGGATGCTGCACGGCAGCGCGGGCATCGCCGGGCACCTGGGCCACCTGCCGAGCCCGGAGGCCGCCGGTCTGCCGTGCACCTGCGGCGGCACGGGGCATCTCGAGGTGATCGCCTCGGGGCCCGCCATGACGGCGCTGTACGAGCGGCTGAGCGGTCGCCGCGCCGACCGCCTGGAGACGGTGGCCGCGCACGCCTCGGCGGGCGACACCGCCGCGGAGCGCGCCCTCGCCACCGGGGCCCGCGCCACCGGCCGGGCCCTGGGCGGGCTCGCGAACGTCGTGGGCCCGCACCGGGTCGTCGTCGGCGGCGGTGTCCCGCGCGTCGGCGACCGCTACTGGTCCGCGCTCACCGACGCCTTCCGCGCCGAGCTGATGCCGCCGCTGCGCGATCTGCGCCCCGTGCGCCCCCGCTTCGGCCCGGACGCTGCCGTCCTCGGCGCCGCGCTGCTCACCCGCACCGTCACCCTCCACCACCCGGGAGAAACACGATGACCTCATCCGTCGCAGACGCCGTCAAGGGCCGGTTGATCGTCTCCTGCCAGGCGCCGCCCGGCGACCCGATGCGGGAGACCGGCACCCTCGTGCGGCTCGCCCACTCCGCGGCGGCCGGCGGGGCCGCGGGTATCAGGGTCAACGAGCCCGAGGTGGTCGCCGCCGTCACCGCCGCCGTCTCCCTGCCCGTGATCGGCCTGTGGAAGGACGGCGACACCGGCGTCTACATCACGCCGACGGTGCGCCACGCCGTGGCCGTCGCGGACGCCGGGGCCCACGTCGTCGCCGCCGACGCCACGGACAGGCCCCGCCCAGACGGCAGCACGTTCGCCCAGCTCGTCACGGCGGTCCACCAGGCCGGCGCCCTGGTCATGGCGGACGTCTCGACTTTCGAGGAGGGCGTCACCGCGGCCCGCGACGGCGCCGACCTGGTCTCCTCCACCCTGTCCGGCTACGTGCCGGGAACGCCCCGGCAGGCCGGCCCCGACCTGCGGCTGGTCGCCGCCCTCGCCGAAGCGCTCGACGTGCCCGTCGTCGCCGAGGGCCGGATCAACACCCCCGACGAGGCGGCCGAGGCCCTGGCCCTGGGCGCTCACAGCGTCGTGGTCGGCACCGCCATCACCGCACCCACGGCGCTGACGGGCCGTTTCGTGGAGCGCCTCGCCCGCCCCTGACGCAGCCGCGCCGCAAGCCGCTCGTTCCCGACGGCGCTCGACGACGAGTCCGTCCGGCATCATGGAGTCACCGTGCACCACACCGCCCCCGCTCAGCCGCCCTGGTACCGCCAGGTGGGCCGCAGCCAGTGGAAGGCCTTCTTCGCCGCCTGGATCGGTTACCTCCTCGACGGCTTCGACTTCGTCCTGATCACGCTCGTACTGACCGAGATCAGCGACGACTTCGGCCTCGACACCGTCCAGGCCGCGAGCCTCGTCTCGGCCGCTTTCATCACCCGCTGGCTCGGCGGCGCCCTGCTGGGTGCCCTCGGCGACCGCTTCGGGCGGAAGCTGTCGATGGTGGTCAGTATTCTGCTGTACTCGCTGGGCACCTTCGCCTGCGGGTTCGCCTGGGACTACACCAGCCTGTTCGTCGCCCGGCTCGCCATCGGCATGGGCATGGCCGGCGAGTACTCCGCCAGCGCCACCTACGTCATGGAGAGCTGGCCGGTGCGGATGCGCAACCGGGCCAGCGGCTTCCTGATCTCCGGTTACTCGGTGGGCACCGTCCTGGCCGCGGAGGTCTACAAGTGGGTGGTGCCCACGCTGGGCTGGCGCTGGATGTTCTACGTGGGGCTGATCCCCATCGTCATCGCGCTGTGGATGCGGCGTGCGCTGCCCGAGGCGGCGGACTGGAAGGCGGAGGTGGGCGAGCGGGAGGAGCGCCCCAACCCGTTCCGTCCGCTGTTCGCCACCCGGGCCAGGGGGACGGCCAACGTGGTACTGGCCGTGGCGGCCACCGTCTCGCTCTTCGCCGTCTTCACACCGCTGGGCGAGGGCCTGGTTCCGGTGCTGTCGGTGATCGCCGGACTCGCCCTGGTGGCCTTCGCCGTGCAACTGGGCGGCCGGCGCGGCTGGCTGCTCTACGTGTCGATGATCGTCACGATCTTCTTCGCCTTCCTGTACTCCTGGCCCATCCAGGCGCTGCTGCCGACCTATCTCAAATCGGACCTCGGCTACAGCCCCGACCAGGTCACCAACGCGCTGTACTACGCGGGCTTCGGCACGATGGTCGGCTGCTGGCTGGCCGGTTTCGTGGGCGACTGGATCGGCACCAAGAAGGCCTACGCGTTCACCCTGGTGGCCTCGCTGGTCTTCGTCTTCCCCGTCTTCGCGGTCGAGGGCAACCTGCTGCTGCTCGGCGTCCTGCTGTTCTTCCTGCAGGCCACCAGCTTCGGCATCTCGGGGCTGCTGCCCCGCTACATCGGCGGCCACTTCCCCACCCGCAGCCGGGCCGCCGCGCTGGGCTTCACCTACAACGTGGGGGCACTCGGCGGCGCCGTGGCCCCCGTGCTGGGGGCCAAACTCGCCTCCGGCATGGACCTCGGCCAGTCCCTGGCCCTCCTCACCTTCGCCGGGACGATGATCGTGGTCCTGCTCGTCGGCTTCGACGTGCCGGGCCGCCTCGGCAGGCTGCTCGACCCGGAGGGACCCGCCGACCATCTCGTCGACGAGGGTCCCGCGCCCCGCGATCAGGCGCGGCCCCCGTCCGCGCGCGCCGGCGCCTGACGCGGCGCTCCGAAACGCCGGAGTGGGCCCCCGCCACGTGCCCCGTGCGGGGCGCGTGGCGGGGGCTCACCGCTGCGGGGCCGACAATGGCGGGGTGATGGAGGATGACGACCCGTATCTGTGGCTCGAAGAGATCGAAGGCGACGCCGCGCTCGACTGGGTGCGCGAGCGGAACGCCGAAACCGTGGCGGAGCTGACCGCCGACCCGGGGTTCGAGGCGCTGCGCCAGGAGGTGCGCGAGGTCCTCGGCGACTCCGCGCGCATCCCGTATGTGGTGCGACGCGGCCCGCACCTGTACAACTTCTGGCGCGACACCACCCGCCTGCGCGGGGTGTGGCGGCGCACCACCCTGGAGGAGTACCGCACGCCCGATCCGCACTGGGAGACGGTGCTGGACGTGGACGCGCTGGCGGACGAGGAGGGCGTGCCGTGGACGTGGGCGGGCGCCGCCGTCCTGCGGCCTGAGCACAGGCGGGCGCTGGTGAAGCTCTCCAGGGACGGCGCGGACGCGACCGTCGTGCGGGAGTACGACATGGACGCCGCCGCGTTCGTGGCGGACGGGTTCCGGCTGCCCGAGGCCAAGACCTCTGTCAGCTGGATCGACGAGGACCACCTCTTCGTCGGCACCGACGCGGGCCCTGGCGACCTCACGGCCTCCGGCTATCCGCGCACGGTGCGGCGCTGGCGCCGCGGCACCCCGCTCGCGGCTGCTCCTGTCGTTTTCGAGGGGGACCACGAGGACGTGTCCGTCAGGGCACGGCACGACCCCACGCCCGGCTTCGAGCGCGATCTGGCCGTGAGAAACCGCGACTTCTGGCACAGCGAGCGCTTCCTCCTCAGCCAGGACGGTCCCGCGGTGCGCATCGAGGCGCCCGAGGACGCGCTGGTCGGCGTGCACCGGCAGTGGCTGCTGATCACGTTGCGCTCGCCGTGGCTGGAGCGGCCCGCCGGGGCGCTGCTGGCGTTCGACTTCGACGGCTTCCTGCGGGGCGAGCGCTCCCACGAGGTGCTGTTCACGCCCGACGAGCGCACCGTCCTGGAGGGGTACGCCACCACCCGCCACCACCTGGTCCTGGAGACACTGACCGATGTCTCCTCCCATCTGCACCTGTTGACCCCCTCGGGCTCGGGCACCTGGTCGCGTCGCCCACTGGGTGAGGTGCCCGCGCTGTCGTCGGCCGGGGTGACGGCGACCTCGCCCGACGAGGACGGTGACAGCGCGGAGGAGGTCTTCTTCGCGGTCTCCGGATTCACGCAGCCCGCCACCCTGTGCCGCACCCTGGCGGGCGTTTCGGAAGTGGAGACGCTGAAGCGGGCACCGTCCCGCTTCTCCACCGAGGGGCTGCTGGTGCGGCAGCACTTCGCCGTCTCGGCTGACGGGACGAGGGTGCCCTACTTCGTGGTCGGGGCCGCAGGACAGGAGGGTCCCCGGCCCGTCCTGCTGTACGGCTACGGCGGCTTCGAGGTCTCCCTGACGCCCTTCCACTCGGCCGTGACGGGCCGGGCGTGGCTGGAGCGCGGCGGCACCTACGTGATCGCCAACATCCGCGGCGGCGGCGAGTACGGGCCCGCCTGGCACCAGGCCGCGCTCGGAGCCGACCGCGACCGGGCGTTCGACGACTTCGCGGCGGTGGCCCGCGACCTGGTCCTGCGGGGCGTCACCACGTCCAGCAGGATCGGCATCTGCGGCGGCAGCAACGGCGGACTGCTGACGGGCGTCATGCTCACCCGCCACCCCGAACTCTTCGGCGCGGTCGTCGCCAAGGTGCCGCTGCTGGACATGCTGCGCTTCCACCGGCTCCTGGCCGGGGCGTCCTGGGTCGCCGAGTACGGCGACCCGGAGGACCCCCGCGACCGCGCCCATCTGCTGCGCTGGTCGCCGTATCACAATCTGCGCCCCGGGATGGGCCGGGAAGCGGGCGGCACCTGCCCGCCGCTGCTGCTGACCACCTCCACCCGCGACGACCGCGTCCATCCGGGCCACGCCCGCAAGATGGCCGCGCGCATGCGGGAACTCGGGCTGCCCGTCCATTACTACGAGAACACCGGCGGCGGCCACGCCGGGGCCGCCGACCCCGAGCAGGCCGCCTACGTCGATGCCGTGGTGCACACCTTCCTGTGGCGGACGCTCAGCGACGACGGCCGGGTACCGGCGAAGGGCGAGGGAGGCCGTGCTGACCCCGCCTGAGCGCGGCTGCGACGGGGCGGGCTACGGCGTCGCGGCCCTGTGCAGCGCGTCGGCCACCGCGTCCAGGAAGGAGGCGACCGCGTCGGCGGTGAAGGGCAGTTCGGGGTTCCAGGACAGCACCTGGGCGCGGCGACTCATCCGCCGCCAGGCGGCCACGTCCGCCAACTGCGCGTCGGGGGTCGCGTTCGCCCGGATGTCGCGCAGGATGACGTCGGGCTCGAGACCGGCCAGCTCCTCCCAGCCGCACGTCGCCCAACTGGCGCCCGCAGCGGGCCGGTCGAGCATCCGCACGCCCGCCCGGGTGAGCTCTTCCAGCAGTGGCCAGCCGGCCGGGCGTGCCACGTGCGCCTGGCCGGTGCCGGCGGGCGAGAGCGCCAACACCCCCACGTGCGGGGCCGCCTGCGCCGCGCCGCCGAGCCGTCCCACGCTGCCGTCCAGCCCTTGACGCTGTTCCTGTTCCTGTTCCTGTTCCTGTTCCTGCTCCTGTTCCTGCTCCTGTTCCTGCTCCTGTTCCTGTCCCCGTCCCTTTTCCCGCCCCTGTCCCGTCGCGGGCGGCGCCGTGGCGTCCTGGTGGGCCGGGCCCAGCGTGCCGGCCAGTGCTGCGAAGCGATGCCGTACGTCCGCCAGGTGCGTGCCAGGGCCGACGTGGAGGGCGACCAGGGGTAAGGACGGTTCGAGCGCCTTGTGCAGGTCGGGCCCTATGCCGTAGAGCCGTTCGCCGTCGTAGGTGACGGTGACCAGCAACTCCGGCTCGGCCCTCGCGATGTCCTGCGCGGTCAGTTCCGCTCCGGCGCCCAGGTAGGCGACGTCCCGGAGGCCGGGGGTCTCCCGTTCGACGGGGTCGGTGCCCGGCTCGTCGTGCGGTGAGCCGAAGACCGCGGCAACGGGCACCCCGTGCTCGGCCAGCACGGCCGCCGCCTGCGCGTAGGCGACGAGGCGCCGGGGCGTGCGTGCGGCTGTCACCTCCTGCCCCCGGTCGTCGCGGAAGGTCCACAGATCGCTTGCGACCACAGTGCCTCGCTTCCTTGGGAGTTGGTTGCGGGCCGGTGGGGGTGCGGCCGGGCGGCCGCCTCGGCGCGCCGGGTTGCCCGTCCGGCGCGGGGCGCCGCCCGCCCCCTCCCCTCGGGCCCGCGGGGGCGGCGTCCGCTCCCCCGGGCTTACGACTTAGGTGAGCCTAACTTCCTTGTTCCCGGGTGTCACTGCCTCCGCAAGGTGCGTGCGCATACTGCGGGCATGACGTCCCGTGACGCGGGTGACGGTGTCGGTGGTGCGGTCCTCGGCACCCCCGGCGATGGCCAGGTCCATGCCGGCGAGCACGGCGGCGAAGTCGGCCGGCACCTGGGTCGACAGGTGGTCCCGCATCTGCTCGTACGTCAACGCGCTGTGGGTGACGGCACGCCCTGTCACCTCGGTGAGCAGGTGCGCGACGTCGGTGTAGCTGAGCGCCTCGGGGCCTGTGAGCACCAGGTCGGTGTCCGGGCTGCGGGCGTCGGTCAGCGCGCGGACGGCGACGGCCGCGATGTCCTCGGCGTCGACGAAGCCGACGCGCCCCTCGCCCGTGGCGGTCCGGATCACGCCCTCCGCGCGGAGGGTGGCGGCGTGGAGATGGTCGCCGGTGAAGTTCTGCATGAACCACGAAGGCCGCAGGACCGCCCACTCGTCGAAGAAGGAGGGCAGCATCTCGTGGACCTGTCCGACCGCCGGCCCACCGGCGTCGACCGCCGAGGCGCTGAGCAGCACGGCCCGGCGTACTCCGCTCGCGCGCGCCTGCTCCAGGAACGGGCGCATCACGGCGGCCGGTCCGGTGGATCCGACGGGCGGCACCAGGTAGAGGCGGTCGGCTCCGCGCAGGGCCTCTGGGTAGGTGCCGGGTTCGTACCAGTCGAAGCGGACGGCTCGTGCGCCGTGCACCGGGGCGGCGCGGCGGCCTGCCGCCTTGACGTGGTGTCCGTCCGCCGCGAGGCGGGCGGCCACGCGGCTGCCGGTGGTGCCGGTGGCCCCGATGACGAGGACGGCGGGCGGCGCGTCGGAGTGGGTGTCGCGCGAGGTCATCGGGTCCTCCGGGTGAAGTCGGCTCCGCCGTCCCGCGGGAGGGCCAGCGGATTCCAGTAGTCACGGTAGTGCGTGATGCGGCCGTCCACGGCCGTGACCACGGCGATGTAGGTCATGTCGAACGGGGCGCCACTGCTCACCAGCCGTCCCACTCCGCGCATCTCGACGACGACGGTGTCCGGCTCGCCGGTCTCGTGGATGCGTACGCGGGGGAAGGCGTGGAGGTCGATGTGGTCGGGGTAGTGGCGCATGTAGTCGGCCACGGCGGCCTTGCCTTCCAACCGCTCGGGCCACCCTTCGGGCGCGAAGGGGAACTCGAAGACGCCGTCGTCGTCCCACAGGTCGACCCAGGCGGGGATGTTCTTCTCCAGCAGAAGTCGCAGGCCGTGGCGGAAGAGGTCCGCAGGGCGCGGATGCGTGGGCATGGGTGTTCCCTCCGGGATAGAATGCGGACCCTGGGTCCGTTTCTGTCGACGACTATACGGACCGAGGGTCCGCTTAAGCAACTGGAGGAGACCCGTGCCCGAGCGCAAGCCCCGCGCCGACGCCGCCCGCAACCGGGAAGCCGTACTCGAGGCCGCCGACCGGCTCATCGCGAACCGCGACAGACCCGCGCAGGTCACCATGGCCGACATCGCGGCAGCGGCCGGCGTCGGCAAGGGCACCCTCTTCCGCGGCTTCGGGGACCGCACCGGCCTGATCCACGCCCTCTTCGAGGCCCGGCTCGAACCGGTGCGCCAGGCCGTCACCGAGGGGCCGCACCCGCTCGGACCCGCCACCCCGCCCAGGGAGAGGGCCCTGGCTCTGCTGGACGCCCTCCTGTGCTTCAAGCTCGACCACCGGCACCTGTCACTGGCGCTGGAGGAGGCCGGGTCCGACAGCCCCTACGGCGCCGCACACTACGACTGGTGGCACGGGACGCTCAGCGGCGTACTGGAGCGGCTTCCCGGCTTCACGGGAAGCGATTTCGCCGCACACGCGCTGCTCGCCGCCGTGCGCGCCGACCTCGTCGATCACCTGACCGGCCGGCGGAACCTGTCCCGCGAGCGACTACGGGCGCAGCTGGCCGACTTCGCCGGACGCGTGCTGGGCGGCCCGGCATCGGACGGGACGGCAGACGGCGCCGAGCCGACGAGCGGGACCGGAAACCGCTGACGGCGAACAGCGCCGGTCCCCGACGCGTCGGGGACCGGTCTCCGGCGCGTCGCGCCCGGTCAGCCGGCGGCACTCGATCAGCGCGCGGCACTCGGTCAGCGAGCGGCGCCGGACCCCACTGACGGCAGATAGCGGGGTGCGCGCCAGGCGTCCAGCCTGCGCTCCACCGACGCGCCCAGCGACAGGAGCCTCGCGTCCTGGTGGTCACCGGCCATCAGGAGCAGGCCCACGGGCAGTTCGCCCACGGATCCCGCGGGCACCGACAGCGACGGGTACCCGGCGACGGCCGCGGGGGTGGAGGACGGGATCACGTCGTCGTCGCCCCGCGCGCAATCGGTCGTCCAGGCGGGCGGGTTCGTCGGAGAAGCGAGGGCGTCCAGGTCGTGGGCCGCCAGGGTCTCGTCGATGGAGCGCCGGGAGAGGTCCTTGAGCTCGGCGCGCGTCGCCCGGTACTCCGGGTCGGTGGTGGGCGGTGCGGCCAGCGCCCGCTCGAACAGCTCCTGCCCCGCGAAGCAGCTGCGCTCCGCCGGGTGGGCGCGGTTGAACTCGATCAGCTCGGCGAGGTCGTCAGGCCCGTCGCGGGTGGCGAGATAGGCGTTGATGTCCCGGTGGAACTCGCTGAGCAGCGCCGGGAACTCCAGCTCGGCCAGCCGGTCCTGGTAGGGCGGGGTCACCTCGACGACCTGCGCCCCGGCGGCGCGCAGCTTCTCGGCCGTGCGGCTCATCACGGCGTCCACCTCGGGGCCCAGCGACGGCAGCCGCCACAGGCCGATCCGCTTGCCGCGCAACCCATCGGGGTGCGTCAGCTCCGCCGCGCGGTCGCCGAGCACGCCGCCCGACGCGTGGCCCGAGCTGTCGGTGCTCCCGCCGCTCCTTACGTCTCCGTTGCTCCCCTCGCCGCTGAGTACCGCCAGCGTGAGCGCCGTGTCGGTCACGTTGCGGGCCATGGGCCCGGCGGTGTCCTGCTCGGCGGAGATCGGCACCACGCCGGACCCGCTGACCAGCCCGAGGCTGGGCTTGTGCCCGACGACGCCGTTCATCCCCGCCGGGCAGACAATGGATCCGTCCGTCTCGGTCCCGATCGCCACCTGGGAGAGCGACGCGGCGAGCGCGGCGGCCGACCCCGCGGAGGAGCCGCACGGGTTCCTGTCCAGTACGTACGGGTTGTGGGTCTGGCCGCCGACGGCCGACCAGCCCGAGGTCGGCTTCTCGGCCCGGAAGTTGGCCCACTCGGACAGGTTGGTCTTGCCGAGGATCACCGCCCCGGCCTTCCGCAGGCGGGTCACCAGCGCGGCGTCGGTCCTCGGCGGGTGCTTCGCCAGTGCCAGCGATCCCGCGGTGCTCGCCAGGCCGCGGGTGTTCACGTTGTCCTTGAGCAGGACGGGGATACCGTCCAGCGGGCCGCGGGCCCTGCCGTGCCGGTGCCGCGCGTCGCTGGCCGCCGCCTGCCGCAGGGCCGTCGGGTCGGTCCGGAGCACCGCGTTGATCGTGGGGTCGATGCGTTCGATCCGCCGCAGGTAGGCCCGGGTCAGGGCGGAAGAGGTCAACGAGCCCTTCGCCATGCGGTGCTGGAGCTGCGGAATGGTGACCGTGTCGAGGTCGAATCCCAGCGCGTCGGCCGTGGTGGGCGCCTCACCCGTCGCGGTGTCGGCCGCCTCCGCGCGCGGATTCGGCGTGCCCGTCAGCAGGGTCCCCGCGACCAGGGCTGCGATCAGTGCGGCAACACTCCTCTTCCCCATGGAGGTCAGCCGACTACACATCTTTCCGGCGCGCAAGAGGGCCCCTCCCGCGGCGCGCCTCCCGGGGCCTTGACGGCGGGGGAGCGATGGCCACTCTTACTGCTCGGTAGAACCGGTCTTCTCCCCAGAAGAACCGGTTCCGCCGCCTTTCCGCCCCTCGGCTCCACCACGACCGCGTCTCATCCCGTCGATTCCGTCGTCCAGTTGGTCTGCGAGGTGGTCATGTCCGCATCCCCTTCTTCGTTCGCGCGCACCGCACCCAGACGGCCCTCACCGGCCCGCCACCCGGCCGTGAGGCGCGTGCGCGCCGCGCTGTCGGCCGGCGTGTCGCTCCCGGTGGCCGCCGCACTCGTCCTCGCCGGCGCCCCCACCGCCTCCTCGGTGGGGGCGCACGGCAAAGCGGGGGCCCACGGCGAAGCGGGGGCCCACGGCAAGGCGGAGGCCGTCGCCCGCTACGTTGCCCTGGGCGACTCCTACACCTCGGGTCCCGGCATCCCGGAGCAGACGGATGAGAACTGCGGCCGTTCCGACCACAACTATCCGACGCTGGTGACGGCCGCGCTGGCTCCCGGGACGTTCGCCGACGCCAGTTGCGGTGGCGCGACGACAGCCGAGATGACGGCACCGCAGGGCACAGCGCCCCCGCAGTTCGACGCGCTGAACGAGTCCACCGACCTGGTCACCGTCGGCATCGGCGGCAACGACATCGGGTTCGGGGGCATCGTCGCGCGCTGCGTCCTGCTCGGCGCTCTCGTGCCGAACGGAGCGCCGTGCAAGGCCAGTTACTCTCTCGGTGGCAGCGATGAGCTGGCCGCCCGCATCGAGGCCACGGCCACGAAGATCGACGAGGTGCTGCGCGGCATCCAGGACAGGTCACCCGGCGCGCGCGTGCTGGTCGTCGGCTACCCCGCGCTGCTGCCCGAGGACGGCAGCAACTGCCCGCGGACCGTCTCGCTCGCCTCGGGCGACGCCCCCTGGCTCAGGGACACGGAGAAGAGACTGAACTCCATGCTCGCCGAGCGCGCCGAGGCGTCAGGGGCCGAGTACGTCGACACCTACACCGGCTCGGTCGGACACGACCTGTGCAAGCCCGTGGGCACCCGCTGGGCGGAACCGCTCCAGGCCGTGGACGCCGCGGGCTTCCACCCCAACGCCGCGGGTCACCAGGCCATGTCGCAGGCGGTGCTGGCGGCCGTACGGCGCTGAGCGTCCGTGCCCGCCCTCCCGGCGGGCACGGAAAGGCCACACACGTATGAGGGTGGCCCCACCCGGTGGGGCCACCCTCGACGTGTGTGACCGCTCCTCCCGGGAGGGTCTTGACCACAGCCCCGCGGAGGTCTAGGTTCCTCGCACCTCCAGAGGTACATCGATTAACCACTCGTTAACCGCCTGGTTGGAGACCTCCCGCTGTGCGCTCGTCCCCGCTGACCCGACGCGGCCTCCTCGCCGCAGGCTGCGGCCTCGCCGCGACCACCCTCCCCGCCCTGTCCGGCTGCTCCGCGCTGGCCGCCGCGGAAGACGACCCCGACACGCTCGTGGTGCACAGCCAGCTGGGCACCACGGCTCCGGGCTCCGCCACCTACCTGCGGGCGCTCGACCGCTTCCGGGAGGAGAACCCGGGGCTGAAGGTCAAGAACCTGGTCAACGGCGACGACCTCGCGCAGGTCTACGAGACCGCGCGCCTGGCCCGCAAGGAGCCGGACGTCGTCATGGTCAACCTCTACGACAAGACGCTGGCGTGGACGGACGTCGGCGCCACCGTCGACGTCAAGGACTACCTGGACGACTGGGGGCTGCGCGAGCGGGTGATGCCCCAGGCACTCGCGGCGTGGACCGACGGCAAGGGCAGGCTGCGCGCCTTCCCGTACTTCGCCACCAACTGGCCCGTGGCCTACAACAGGGCGCTGCTGGACCGGGCAGGTGTGGCGGAGATACCGACCACGGGCGACGAGCTCATCCGCGCCGCGCGCAAGCTGCGCGCGAAAGGGACCGCGCCCGTGACCGTCGGCGGCAACGACTGGACGGGGCAGAAGCTCCTCGCCCAGATCATCCAGACCTTCCTCACCGAGGACGAGGCCCGGCACGCCTACGCGACGGGGGACTTCGGGGCCAGGGGCGCGCGGCAGGGCATCGACTACTTCGTCGAACTGCGCGACTCGGGCGTCTTCACCGACAAACCGCAGGGCCTCACCTCGGACTCGATGATGACGCAGTTCAACACCCAGTCAGCGGCGATCGAGTCGGCGATGTCCTCGGCGCTCGCCGAAGTGCCCGAGCGGGTGGCGCGCCACACGGACGTCGGCGGCTGGCCCCTGGCGGACGGGGCCGTCCACGACAAGCCCACCATCCTGCGCTCCTACACCCTCATCGGGTTCTGGATCAGCCCCAACGGCACCAAGAAGATCGACGCCGTCGAGAAGTTCCTCCGCTTCATGTACAGGGCCGACACCGTCTCGGCGTTCATCACCGAGAGCGGCCGCGACATGGCCGTGCGCTCCGACGCGCTGAGCACCGACTTCCCCCTCGTGGCCGCGGCGCAGCGGCTGGGTTCCGACGTGGGCCAGGTGCTGCTGCCCGACGTGTACGTACCGCCCACAGCCAACCAGCCGCTGATCACCGCGACCAGCACGTCCTTCACCCGCGGTGTGAGCGCGGCCCGGGTACGTGCGGCGCTCGAGGCCGCGTACCGCTGAGCATGAGCCCGCGCCCCGCCTCCCCTCCCCCACGTCCCGAGCCCCAGCCCACGGGAGTCACCTCATGACGACGCTGACGCCGACACCCGGCGCGGCAGAGCCCGGCCTGACCGGTACGCCGCCCCGCACCGCCGGGCGCCGCCCACGGCCGCGCCCGCGCAAGCAGGGCGGAACGATCCTCGCCGTGCCCGCACTGGTGTGGTACCTGGTCTTCATGGTCGGCCCGATGGTGGCCATCTTCGTGATCGCCGCACTGCGCTGGCCCGGCATGCTCCAGCCGGTCTCCTTCGCGGGGCTCGGCAACCTCCGTGCGGTGCTCGACGACCCGGTCTTCTGGGCCGCCGTGCGCAACACCGCCGTCCAACTCGCCGTGGCCCTGCCGATCATGATCGTGTGCGCCTACATGGTGGGCTACTACGTGGCGCAGCGGCCGCCGGGGCACCGCGTCATCCGCTACCTGCTGTTCGTACCCGGGCTGATCTCCACCCCGGCGAAGGCCATGGTCTTCTACGCCGCGCTCTCCCCCGACGGGCTGCTCAACGGCGCGCTCGAATCCGCGGGGCTCTCCTCGCTCACCGACGCCTGGCTCGCCTCCCCTTCCACCGCGCTGGCCTGCCTGATCGCGCTGGACGTCTGGGCCGGGATCGGTTTCACCGCGGTGCTGTTCGCCGCGCGTCTTGGCAGTGTGCCGGACGAGCTGGGAGAGGCCGCGCAGTTGGACGGCGCCGGGCACTGGCGGACGATGTGGCGGGTCCACTTCCCCGTCATCCGCGACTACGTGGGCGTGGTCACCATGCTGCAGTTCCTGTGGACGCTCTTCGG
Organism: Streptomyces diacarni; assembly: GCF_003323715.1. GTDB lineage: Bacteria > Actinomycetota > Actinomycetes > Streptomycetales > Streptomycetaceae > Streptomyces > Streptomyces diacarni. The sequence goes on along the minus strand of NZ_QOIN01000019.1, from coordinate 13,242 downwards.
GTCGGCGCAGCACGTGCTGCTGCTCACCCAGGGCGGCCCCGGCAGCTCCTCCACCACGCTGTCGTTCCTCGTCTACCAGAAGGCGTTCATCGCGGCCGACCTTGGCTACAGCCAGACCGTCGGTGTCCTCCTCTTCCTGGCCGGGCTCGCCGGACTGCTGACCATCCGCCGCCTCTTCCGGCAGACCTACTGATCGGACGCACCATGAAGTTCGGCAAACGCTGGATACCCGCACACCTGCTGGTGTGGAGCTACGCGGTGCTGCTGCTCGTGCCGCTGTACTACTTCCTCGCGTCGGCGTTCAAGAGCAACGAGGAGATCTTCGCGCACCCGTTCGCGCTGCCGGAATCCTTCGGCCTCGGCAACTTCTCCACGGCCTTCACCAGCGCCGACCTCGGGCTCGCCGTCGTCAACTCGGCTCTGGTCACCAGCGTCGCGCTGGTGCTGACGCTGGCGCTGGCGCTGCCCGCCGCCTTCGCCCTCGCCCGCTCGACGGGCCGCCTGGCCTCGGTGGTGGAGAAGGTCTTCTCGCTGGGGTTCCTCATCCCGACCTTCGCCGCCCTCTTCCCCACCTTCCTGCTGGCCGCGGCGAGTGGCCTCTTCCACACCCGTACGTTCATGGTGCTGTTCCTGCCCGCGACGGCGATGCCCCTCTCGGTCGTCATCCTGGTCCAGTTCATGCGGACCGTACCCAAGGAGATGGAGGAGGCCGCCAGGATGGACGGGGCCTCCACGTACGCGGTGCTGCGCCACGTCTACGCGCCGATGTGCCTGCCGGGCATCGCGACGGTCCTGCTGCTGAACTTCCTCACCTTCTGGAACGAGTACCTGTACTCCCTGGTGATCATCGGTCCCGATCCCGCCCAGCGCACCGTCCAGGTCGCCCTGCCGACACTCAAGGCCATCACCGGCACCGACTACGGCGTCCTCACCGCGGGAACGGTGCTCACCCTCGTCCCCGTCTGGATCGTCTACACGGTGCTCCAGCGACGCATGCAGCAGGCCCTCGTCAGCGGGGCGGTGAAGATGTGAGCGCCTCCACCGGACAGCCTCCCGCCAAGCGCCCCACCATCAAGGCGGTGGCGGCCGCGGCCGGAGTGTCGACCGCAGCCGTCTCGCAGGCCTTCAACGACAAGGGCCGCCTGGCCGAAGCGACCCGGCAGCGCATTTTGGCCACCGCCGTCGAGCTGGGCTGGTCGCCCAACGCGCCCGCCGCCGCGCTGCGCAGCGCCCGCACCCGCACCCTCGCGCTCGTCGTGCGGCGCCCCACCGACGTGCTGGGCGCCGACCCGCACTTCAGCGAACTGATCACCGGCATCGAGGGCGAGCTGTCGCCCCGCGGCTACGGGCTCCTCCTCCACCTGGTCGCCGGAGTGCGCGAGGAGACCGCCCTCTACCAGCGGTTCGCCGCCGAGGGGCGGGTCGACGGCGCCCTCCTCACCGACGCCCGCGCCGACGACCCCCGCCCCGCGCTGGTGGCCCGCCTGCGGCTGCCCGCCGTGGTGCTGGGACCGCCCGACGGAACCGGACCCGTGCCGAGCGTCGGCCTGGGCCACCAGGGCGCGGGCGTCGAGGAGGTGGTGGCGCACCTGTCCGGGCTCGGGCACCGCCGCATCGCCTACGTGGCAGGGCCTGCCGAGCTGCACCACACACGGCTGCGGCGCGACGCCTTCGAGACGGCTCTCAAAGCGGCCGGGCTGCGGCCGTGGGCCGTGCTGCACACCGACTTCACCGAGGTGTCGGCCACGGCCACGACCGAGGCGCTGCTGGCCGCCCCCGACCGGCCCACCGCGATCGTCTACGCCAACGACTCCATGGCCGTGTGCGGCGCCGGCGCCGCACAGCGCGCCGGCCTGCGCGTGCCGGACGACCTGTCCGTCGTCGGCTACGACAACCTGCCGCTCGGCCGCTGGCTGCACCCCCGGCTGACCACGGTCGACCAGCAGGTGCAGCGGGTCGGTGGCGCGGCCGCCCGCGCCCTGCTCGCCCGGTGCGGCGAGGACGTCGCCGCACCGGTACTGGAGGACCGGCCACGGCTGGTCGTCCGCGAGTCCACAGGGCCCGCACCCGGCTGACCGCCTACCGACCACCGAGCCACCGGAACCACCCACCGCACCACGAGGACGAGAAGGACCATGCGACGCCACAGCGCCCGACTCACCCACGACCCCGCCGTCCTGCCCTGGCTCGGCGCCAACTTCTGGTCGCGCACCGGCGGGCCGCTCATGTGGCGCGACTACTGCCCCAAGACGGTCCGCGAGGAGCTGCGGGTCCTGCGCGAGCACGGGCTGAACATGACCCGCTCGTTCTTCTACTGGCCCGACTTCCACCCCGAACCGCACCGCGTCGACGAGGCACTGTGCGCGCGCTTCACCGACTTCCTCGACGCGCACACCGAGGCGGGCATGGCAACGGTGCCCACCTTCATCGTCGGCCACATGTCCGGCGAGAACTGGGACCCGGCCTGGCGCGGCGGCCGCGACCTGTACGAGGACGTGTGGATGGTGGGCAGGCAGGCCTGGTTCGTCTCCGAGATGACCCGCCGCTTCAAGGACCACCCCGCGGTGACCGGCTGGCTGATCACCAACGAGATGCCGGGGTACGGCCGCGTGTACCAGGTCGACCCGCCCTCATGCGACGTCGTCACCGCCTGGGCGCAGGCCATGTGCAACGCGGTGCGGGCGGCGGGCGGCACCCAGCCGGTCTCCCTCGGGGACGGCGCGTGGGGCATCGAGGTCACCGGACGGGACAACGGCTTCTCCCTGCGGGAGACCGCCGAGTACGTCGACTTCGTCGGCCCGCACGTCTACCGCTCCGACACCGACCGCGCCCGCCAGCACCACCGCGCGGCCTTCGAGTGCGAACTGGCCGCCGTCACCGGACAGCCCGTCGTCCTGGAGGAGTTCGGCGTCTCGACGGACACCGTCTCCGCCCGCAACGCGGGCGTCTACTACCGGCAGACGCTGCACACCTCGCTGCTGGGCGGCGCCACCGGCTGGATGGCGTGGAACAACACCGACTACGACGACCTGTGGGACCGCGCCCCCTACGACCACCACCCCTTCGAGATGCACTTCGGCATCACCGACCGCACCGGAGCCCCCAAGGCGCCGCTGCGGGAACTCGCCGCGTTCGCCGACACCCTGGAAGCGGTCGACTTCGCCCGCTGCCGCCGCACGGACGCGGACGCCGCCTTGGTCGTGCCCGCCTTCCTGGAGCGCGACTACCCCTACAGCCGCCCCGCCGACCGCCCGCTGATCTTCACCTCGCTGCACCAGAGCTACGTGACGGCTCGCGCCGCCGACCTGCCCGTGGGCCTCACCAGGGAGGCCGACGGGCTGCCCGGAGACGCCGCCCTGTACCTGCTGCCCGCGACCCGGCAGTTCACCACCCGCACCCGGCGGACGCTCCAGCGCAGGGCCGAGGAGGGAGCGACGGTCTACCTGTCGTTCTGCTCCGGTGAGCACCCGGGCACCCGCGGCCCCTGGTTCGACGACCTCGACGGCCTCTTCGGGGTGGAGCTCCAGCTGTCCTACGGGGTCGCCGAACCCATCGAGGACGACGAACTGGAGATGACGTTCACCCAGGACTTCGGTCCCCTGGCCGCCGGGGACGTGCTGCGCTTCCCCGTCGCCGGCAACGAGGACAGCCGGGCGTACCTGCCCGTCGTGGAGCGCGGAGCCCGCGTGGTGGCCGTCGACGCACACGGCCGCCCCGCGCTGCTGGTCCACGAGACCGGCGCCGGGCGGACCGTCCTGGCCACCTATCCGCTGGAGCACATGGCCGCCCGCACCGCACGCGTCAACCCCGAGGACACGCACCGGCTGTACGCGGCGCTCGCGCACGTCGCGGGGGTCCACCGCGCCGTGACGGTCGACGACCCGTACGTCGGCGTCGACGTCCTCGTCCACGAGGACGGGCGGCGCTTCGTGTGGCTGATCAGCCAGTGCGACGAGGAGCGCACCGTCCGTCCGGCCACCGACGGCACACTGCACGAGCTGCGCACCGGCGCCCCGGAGCCCGTCGTGACGCTCGCCCCCTGGGGCGTGCGGGTGCTGGAGCTGAGGTGAGCGGGCCCCGCTACCGCGACCCGTCCGCTCCGGTGCCCGAGCGGGTGCGCGACCTGCTCGCGCGCATGACGCTCAGGGAGAAGGTCGGCCAGGTCAACCAGCGCATGTACGGCTGGCACGCCTACACCCGCACGCCCGAAGGGCACCGGATCAGCGACGCCTTCCGCGCCGAGGTCGCCGCCTACGACGGCATGGGCGCCCTCTACGGACTCCAGCGCGCGGACGCCTGGTCCGGCGTCGGCTACGCGGACGGCATCACGGCCGCGGACGCGGCGGGCGTGGCGAACGCGGTCCAGCGGCACGTCGTGGACAACACCCGCCTGGGCATCCCGGTGCTCCTGGTGGAGGAAGTGCCCCACGGCCACCAGGCGCTGGACGGCACGGTCCTGCCCGTCAACCTGGCCGTGGGCGCCACCTGGGACCCCGAGCTCTACGAGGCGGCGGCCGCCGGAGCCGGGGCCGAACTGCGCGGGCGCGGCGGCCACGTGGCCCTCGTCTCCGCCCTCGACCTCGTCCGCGACCCGCGCTGGGGCCGCACGGAGGAGTGCTTCGGCGAGGACCCGTACCTGGCCGCGCGGTTCACCGAGGCCCTCGTACGCGGCATGCGCGCCGCGGGTGCGGCCGTCGTGCTCAAACACTTCGCGGGCCAGGGCGCGACGCTCGGCGGCCGCAACAGCGCGGCGACCGAACTCGGCGCACGCGAACTCCACGAGATCCATCTGGCGGCGGCCAGGGCCGGTGTCCGGGCGGGCGCGGCGGGGGTGATGGCGGCCTACAACGAGTTCGAAGGGCTGCCCTGCGTCGCCCACCGCGGGCTGCTGAGAGACCTGCTGCGGCGGCGGTGGGGCTTCGACGGCCTCGTCATGGCGGACGGTACCGCCATCGACCGCCTGGTCAGGCTTACGGGCGACCCCGTCGCCGCGGGCGCGCTGGCGCTGGACGCGGGCTGCGACCTGAGCCTGTGGGACGCCTGCTTTCCCCGTCTCGCCGAGGCCGTCACCCGCGGGCTGGTCGCCGAGGAGACCCTGGACGGTGCCGTGGCCCGCGTGCTGACGCTGAAGTTCCGCCTGGGCCTGTTCGAGCAATCCCCCGCCCACGGCGCGCCGCCGCAACCCGTGCCGCCCCCGCACCCGCCGCTGCGGGAGCTGAGCGAGCGCCTCGCCCGCGCCTCGATCACGCTGCTGGCCCACGACGGGCGGACCCTGCCGCTCACCGAGCGGGCGCGCCGGATCGCCGTCCTCGGCCCCGGCGCCGACTCCCTCCCCCAGCAGCTCGGCGACTACACCGCACCGCAGCGGCCCGGAGTCGGCCACACGATCCTGGACGGCGTCCGCGCCGCCGCGCCGCCCGGCACCGACGTCACCCACGCGCCCGGTTGCCGGCTGGTCGGCGCCGACCTCGACGGCGTCCCCCGCGCCGTGGCACTGGCGGCGGACGCGGACGCCGCCGTCCTCGTCCTGGGCGGATCCAGCGCCCGAGGCGAGGACACCGCCTTCGCCGCCAACGGCGCCGCGCTGCCGCCGGGGGGCGACCTGTCGAGCACCACCGCGGGCGAAGGCGTCGACCTCGCGGACCTGCGGCTGCCCGCGGGCCAGCGGGAACTGCTGCGGGCCGTGGCAGCCACCGGGGTACCCGTCGTCGTGGTCCTCGTCCAGGGCCGGCCGCACGCGCTGCCCGAACTGTCCGGCACGGTGGGCGCCCTGCTGAGCGCCTGGTACCCGGGCCCCTGGGGCGGACGCGCCGTCGCCGACGTCCTGTTCGGCGCGGCCGATCCCGAAGGGCGCCTCCCGGTCTCCGTGCCCCGCTCGTCGGCCCAACTCCCCGCCTACTACAACGGCAAGGACCACGGCTACCGCGGCTACGCCGACCAGAGCGCCCGCGCCCGCCACGCCTTCGGCCACGGCCTGTCCTACACCACGGTCGGCTACGCACCGCCCCGGCTGTCCCGCTCACGCGTCACCTCCGACCACCCGTCCCTGACGTGCCGCGTCACCGTGCACAACACCGGTGAGCGGCCCGTGCGCGAGACGGTGCAGCTGTACGTACGGCGCGTGTGGGGCGGCTCGTCGTGGCCGCGCGCCCGCGAACTGCGCGGCTTCACCCGGCTCACCCTGGCCCCCGGGCAGGCGGCGGAAGCGGTCTTCGAGATCGGCCACGAGACGCTGGCTTCGCTCGACCGCGACCTCGAATCGGCCGTCGAACCCGGCGAACTCGCCCTGGAGACGGGCCCCTCGTCCGACCGCACACAGGAAGTACGGCTGCTCGTCGAGACGGAGCCCGCCCGCGTACCGGGGCCGGGCCGGCGACCGGCCCCGGAGCAACCGTCCGCTGCGGGCAGCAGGACCCGTCATCCCCCGGAGGGAGGGACATACCGGAACGGGGGAACGTGACCCCTTGCCACCCCTCGGCCCGCGTGCCGTGACCAGGATGCGGGGCTTGGCTCAGTTTCGTCTCCGCTCCCCCGCCCGGCTGTCCCTGCCCTCGTCGTGGCGGCACAGGCACTCCGGGGCAGCGGCCGCGGCCGCTGCCCCGGCGGATCCGGCGCACGCCGACTGTCCCCAGCAGGCCCGCGGCCGCTCGGTCATGGAACGGACTGCGGACACGAACACGGACGCGGCTCTTCGGCAGGCGGCCCCGAACATCAACTCGTCGCCGGCCCGGGTCTCCTGCCGCGGGGGCCGGTCGAGCGCGACCCCGGCGTTGTGCACGACCGCGTCGAGCCGCTCCAGTCCGAGGGCCTCCACCGAGGCACGCAGGGACGAGGGATCGGCCAGGTCGAGCCGCACAGTCCGCAGGCGCGCGTCGGGAACCCGGCTCCGGACGGCTCGCACGGCGGCCTCGGCCCTGACCGGGTTCCGGCTGCCCAGCACGACGACGGCGCCCGTCCCGGCCAGCTGCTCCGCGACGAAGTAGCCGATGCCGGCGTTGCCACCGGTGACCAGGACGGTGCGGCCCTCGGCGCGGGGCAGCCGGTGGACGTCCCACGGCGGGACATTGGACGCGGACGGCATGGCGGCGACTCCCCGGACCCGAGCGAACGAACCACATTCCCGGCCGCCCCGAAAGCTCGGAGCGACCTGTGCCCACACGGTGGCAGCGGCCACCGACATCTTCTCGACAGATCCCCGACAGCGACGGCCACACAGCCGGCAGTGGGCTGCACGGAAAGCCCTAGGTCGAAGGAGCGGGGCGAGCCGCGGCTTTGTGCCGATGCCCGGGCGCGGCGCGGGCCCGCACGATGGCCACCATGTCTTCCATACCCTCACCCTCAGTGCCCGGGACCGGCAGCGGCTCCGGAACCGGGAGCGGGAGCGCGCCCGGCGCTGTCGGGGCCGACGCCCCGCACGGTCCAGGGCACCCGACTGGTCTCGGCACGGTGCCTCGGCCCGGGCCGCCCGCCTCGCACATCTGGGCCGTCGTGCTGGCCTCCAGCATCGGTCAGTTCCTCGTCGTGCTGGACGTCTCCGTCGTCAACGTCGCGCTGCCGAGCATGCGCGAGGGGCTGGCGCTGAGCGGCGCGGCGCTGCAGTGGGTCGTCAACGCCTACGCGCTGACCTTCGCGGGCTTCCTGCTGCTGGGCGGGCGGGCCGCCGATCTGTTCGGGCGCAAGCCCGTCTACCTCGTGGGGCTGGGCCTGTTCACCGCGGCGAGCCTGGTGGGCGGCCTGGCACAGAACGCGGAGATGCTCGTCGCGGCGCGTGCCGCGCAGGGGATCGGCGCCGCCGTCCTCGCGCCCGTGACCCTCTCGCTGCTGACCTCCACCTTCCCAAAGGGGCCGGCGCGCACGCGGGCGATCGCCACCTGGACAGCGGTGGGGACGGCAGGCGGCGCGGCAGGTGGTCTGGTCGGCGGGGTGCTGACGGATCTGCTGTCGTGGCGTTGGGTACTACTGGTCAACGCGCCGGTCGGGGTCTTGGTCGTCGCGGTCGTCGTGTTCGGGTTGCGGGAGCGGGGCGAGCGGGCCGGCCGACGGGGGCTTGACCTGCCGGGTGCCGCTCTGGTGACGGTGGGGGTCGCGACCCTCGCCTATGGTGTCGGGCAGACGGAGTCGCACTCGTGGGCGGCTGCCGACGTGGTGGCGCCGCTGGTGGTCGGGCTTCTCGCGCTGGCCGCCTTCGTCGCGGTGGAGGCACGCTCCGCCGCGCCGCTCGTGCCGCTGCGGCTGGTGCGGCTGCGTGCCGTGGCGGCGGGGAACGTGGTGACTCTCGTCGCGATGACCGGCGCCTTCGCGATGTGGTACTTCCTCTCGCTGTACATGCAGAACGTGCTCGGCTACTCCGCGATCCGGGCCGGGCTGTGCTTTCTGCCGCACACCGCGGCGGTCATCGTCGGGTCCAAGGCCGCACCCTGGCTGATGCACCGGTTCGGCACCCGCCTGATGGTGGCCGCGGGCGGCGTGGTGGCGACGGCGGGATTCGGCTGGCAGGGGCTCGTCCTGACGGCCGACGGCACGTTCTGGGGCGCCCTCCTGGGTCCCGGTGTCCTGATGGCGGGCGGCATCGGCCTGTTGATGACACCGCTGACGGACGCGGCGACGACCGGGGCCGCTGCCCGCGAGGCGGGGGTGGTGGCCGGGCTGGTCAACACCTCACGGCAGATCGGCGGCGCGCTCGGGCTGGCTGTCCTGGGCGCCGTCGTCGCCGCCACGGCCTCGCACGGCGCTCGTCCTTCACCGGGCGAACTCGCCGACGGCTACGCGGCCGCCTACCTGGCGGCGGCCGCGCTCACGGCCGTCTCGGTACTGCTCGTCGGGCTGCTGCCGCGCGCCGCCGGACCCGCGCGCGGGGTGAGCGGGAGGTGAGTGCGGTCGGCGGGCGCTGACAGCTCGTCAGTGCCCGCGACACCGCGTGCGCCGGAGGCGGCCCGCCAGCCAGGTGGCCGGTCGGGCCAGGCGGCCCGTCAGGCGAGGCGGCCGATCCCGCCGTACCAGGAGACCTCGGCGTGGGAGGGGCGTTCGGCTTCCGGCACGGTGGAGCGCCAGTCGGAGACCACCTGGATACCGGGGTCGACGAGTTCGAAGCCGTCGAAGAGGTCTGTCAGCGCCGAGCGGTCGCGCAGGGTGAGGGGGACGCCCTGGGCGCGGTAGGCGGTCTGGACGCCGAGCGCCGTGCTGGGGGAGATCTCGGCGGTGGCGTGCGAGAGGACGAGCATGCTGCCGGGGGCGAGCGCCCCTCGGAGCTGCTCGACGACGCCGCCGGGGTTCTCCTCGTCGGACAGGAAGTGCAGGATCGCCACCGCGAGCACCGCCACCGGCTGGGTGAAGTCGAGGAGGGCCTGGGTCTCGGGGTGCTCGATGATCCCGCGGGGGTCGCGGATGTCGGTCTGGATGACGGTGGTGCGCTCGTCGGTGCTCAGCAGTGCCCTGCCGTGGGCGAGGACGATGGGGTCGTTGTCGACGTAGACGACGCGCGCGGAGGGGTCGTGGGCCTGGGCGACCTGGTGGACGTTGTGCGCGGTGGGCAGGCCGGATCCGATGTCGAGGAACTGGCGTATGCCGGCTTCCTCGACGAGGTACCGCACGGCCCGGCCGAGGAACTTGCGGTTCTCCCTGGCCGCGGTGCGCAGCGTCGGGAAGGCCGACACCGCCTTCTCCGCGGCGCTCTGGTCGGCGGGGTAGTTGTCCTTGCCTCCGAGGAGGTAGTCGTACATGCGGGCCGAGTGCGCCTCCCCGATCCGCAGGCTGGCTCCGCTCGACTCCTGGGCACCCGCGGCGCCCTCCGCCGCTCCCGGGGCGGTCTCGTCGTGCATGTTGCCGGTGTGCGTCATTCTTCCTCCGCCGCTCGCTCCAACTCCCGCCACGCGCCGGGCACATGCCCCGCCTGGACGGTACGCAGCCTATCCGGCCCCTGAGCGGCCACAACACCGACACCGCCACATTCACCACGCCCGCGAACAGCTCGGCGGGGTCGTCCGCCGGTTCGTCCGCCGGTTTGTCCGCGAGGACGCGCGTACGTGGGGCCACGAGGCGGTTTCTACTGGAGGGTAGGCACGGCCTGGCGCTTGTTATACAGTCCGTCTAACAAGAGGCGTGGGGCACCTCCGGGGACGCCTCACGAGATGCCTGCCAGCGGCCGGTCCTCACACCGCGAGGTCCGGCGCAGGGCGGCCGACCGACGGCCGGCATCGGCCAGCACGCGCCGGCGGCCGACCGGGAAGGCCCGAGATCCGATCCGAGGAGTCGCAGCATGGCAAGCAGCACCACCCGGCCGGACACTCCCGCGAGCGCCGACCCCGCGAGCACGGACCGGCACCCCGCAAACGACGAACACGACGTCGCCCGCCGCCTGTTGGACTCCTCCGCCAAGCTGTCGTACGACCCCCGGACAGAGGTCGACTGGGACACGCCGCTCGACGAGAGCTACCACGGCGCGAGCCCGGAGTGGAGCACGCTGTACGGAACCGCCTACTGGCGGGAGATGACCGAGGCGCAGCGCAAGGAGCTGACCCGCCAGGAAGCCGCCTCGGTGGCGGGCACCGGCATCTGGTTCGAGATCATCCTCCAGCAGATGATCCTGCGCGACGTCTACGCCAAGGACCCCTCGCAGGAGAAGGTCCAGTGGGCCCTGACCGAGATCGCCGACGAGTGCCGGCACTCGATCATGTTCGCCCGCGGTGCCAAGAAGTTGCGGGCCCCCGCCTACCAGCCGCGTTTCCTCGCCCGTGAACTGGGCCGCGCCTTCAAGACCCTGGCGTTCGGCGAGGCCGCCTACGCGGCGATCCTCGTCGCCGAGGAGGTCCTCGACGTCATGCAGCGGGACTGGATGCGGGACGAGCGGGTCGTCCCGTTCGTCCGCACCATCAACAACATCCACGTCGTGGAGGAGTCGCGGCACATGAAGTTCGCCCGCGACGAGACGCGCAAGCGGCTGGCGAAGGCGGGATGGGTGCGCCGGCAGATCAACGCCTTCGTCATCTCCATCGCCTCCTACGTCATCGTCACCAGCATGGTGAACAAGAAGGTGTACGCCACCGCCGGGCTCGACGAGGAGCGCGCGCTCGCCGAGGCTGCCGCGAACGAGCACCACAAGTCGATGATGCGCTCCAGCTGCGCGGGGCTGATGGAGTTCCTCGCCTCGGCCCGGCTGCTGACCAAACCGGCGCTCGTCTTCTACAAGCGCGCCCACCTGATCTGACCCCCTCCGCCGACGCAGGCGCCGACAGAACTGGCCCCATGACCTACGCCATCAGTCAGAACTGCTGCAACGACGCGACCTGCGTGTCCGTCTGCCCGGTCAACTGCATCCATCCGGCCCCCGGGGAGCGGGACTTCGGCAGCACCGAGACGCTGTACATCGACCCCGCCGCGTGCATCGACTGCGGTGCCTGCGCCGACGCCTGCCCCGTGGACGCGGTCTTTCCCGTGGAGAGCCTCACAGGACCGCAGCGCACCTACGCCCGGATGAACGCCGACTACTACGCGGACGCACCGACACCCCAACCGGCCGCCGACAGCCCCAACTTCCACAGCTGGAGCGAACCGGCCTTCACCCGGACCCTGCCCGCCGACTTCGCCGCACCCCGGGTCGCGATCGTGGGGACGGGTCCGGCCGGCATGTACGCGGCCGAGGACCTGCTGCTGCACACGGCGGCCGAGGTCACCCTCCTGGACCGGCTGCCGGTGGCCGGCGGACTCGTGCGGTACGGCGTGGCACCCGACCATCCGGCGACGAAGAAGATCGGTGAGACCTTCGCCAGGTTCCACCAGCACCCGCGGGTCCGGATGCTGCTGGGCGTGGAGATCGGCGAGCACCTCACGGCGCAGGAGCTGGCCGCCCACCACGACGCCGTCGTCTACGCGGTGGGCGCCCCCGGCGACCGGCGGCTGGAGATACCCGGCGAGGAGGCGGTCGGCAGCATCTCCGCCACCTCGTTCGTCGCCTGGTACAACGCCCACCCCGACATCCCCGCGGACACGATTGATCTGTCCGCTCCGCGTGTCGTCGTGGTCGGTACAGGGAACGTCGCCCTCGACGTGGCGCGCATCCTCCTCACCGACCCGGAGGAACTGGCCGGCACCGACATCGCCGACCACGCACTGGAGGCGCTGCGGGCCAGCGCGGTGCGCGAAGTCGTGCTGCTGGGGCGCCGCGGCCCCGAGGACGCCGCCTGCACCCGGCCCGAGCTCCTCGCCCTGACCCACCTGCCCGGCGTCCACCTCGTCGTCGACGACCACGACGCCCGCATCGGTCCCGCACTCGACGCCGCAGACCCCGAGGACAAGGCGGTGCTGCTGCGGGGAATCGACCGCGAGCAGGTCGACTACACGGAGCCACCGCGCGATGACAGGCGGCGCCTGGTCTTCCGCTTCCACTCGGCCCCCGTCGAGGTGCACCCCTCGGCCCCCGCCGGGGAGCACTCCGACGGCGAGGGCCGGGCCGCACCCGGCGTCGCGGGGGTGCGGGTCACGGGGAGCGCGGGTCAGGTGGACATCGGCGCGGGCATGCTGCTGCGGGCCATCGGCTACCGGGGAGCGCCCGTGCCCGGGCTGCCGTTCGACGAGAGTGCCGGGACGGTTCCGCACGAGAAGGGCCGGGTCGCCGGCCGGCCCGGTACCTACGTGGTCGGATGGATCAAGCGCGGCCCCAGCGGCGGCATAGGCGCCAATCGTGCCTGCGCGGCCGAGACCGTGACCACCCTCCTCGACGACGCCGCGAGCGGTGCACTTGCGCAGCCCGCGCACTCGGCCAAGGCGTTCCGGCGCCTGGTACGCCGCCGCAACCGCCACGTGGTGGACGCGCGCGGGATGGCCGCCATCGACCGTGCCGAGCAGGCCCGGGGCAGCCGCAACGGCAGGCCGCGCAGCAAGCTCGCCACCGTTCCCGAACTGGTGGCGGCCTCGAAGACACGCCTCCCCCTTCCCCGCTGACCACGAGCCGCCTCTCCGCCCGAAGTGCCGACGGTGGGTGTGGGGTCGGTGTGCTGTGGGTGAGGGCGGCGGGGGCCGGATGTGAGGGCACCCATAGGGGCCAGATCACATACGAAGCACCTTCGCATGTCCGCTTTGCCGGGATCGGGGGTGGGGGTGGAGCGGCTCGCAGCGACGAGTGAAGGGGACGAAGCGGGATAGTACGTCACATAGTTGTCGGGGCGGGGAGCCGGTCCGCAGGGTGGGCCCAGGTCGCGACGAGACCGGGCACCGAGCCCCGGGAGCGCGGCCGGATGTGTCCCCCTT
>NZ_QOIN01000071.1 GCF_003323715.1 Streptomyces diacarni | reverse complement strand
GCAGCGTTTGCCACGGCCCATACCGCTCGGGCACGTCCCGCCACGCGGTGCCGGTGCGGAACTTCCACACAATTCCGTTGAGCACCCTTCGGTCGTCCAACCGTTTCCGGCCCCGCAGCGAAGCGGGCAGCAGCGGTCGGACGAACTCCCACTCGGCATCGGACAGCTCATGGCGACGTATCACCCGACCATGATCCACTACCCAAGATCCATTGAAGACACCCCCTAGGCCGCACCGAACGGTCTGGAGCGGCCCGGAGCGGCGGGTCCCGTCGTGCGTGCCCGCGTTCGCCACGTGACACGGTGGGTGGTCATCCCTTCCATCCGGTGCGGTGCAGCCAGTTCTCGAAGGTCATCAAGTCGGGGTGCAGGCGGCGCAGGAGGTCGATGTCCCGGTCTCGGGCGTAGAGATCACGGTCGGCGAAGAACTGGAACATCGCTGCGTAGTCGTGGCTGAAGTCGGGGACGGCGGCGTGCAGGTCGTCGTGCGGCATCGGCAGGTAGGTGCTGGGGGTGCCCGTGACCCGCGCGAAGGTGGCGGCGATCTCGTCGCCGGTGAGGCTGTCGCCGATCACCGCGAGGTCGCGGGCGCCCCAGGACTGCCAGTTGTCGAACATGTGGCCGGCGAACCAGGCGATGTCGTCCAGGGCGACGAGCGGATAGGGGGCGGTGCCGAGGGGGAGGTGGAAGGTCAGGCCGCCTTGGCCGTCCGGTCGGGGCGTGAGTCGGTCCCGCAGGTTCTCGAAGTACGGCGCGGTGGTCAGTACCGAGACGTGGTCCGTGTACCAGCCGTCGGTCTCCTTGCGGAGCATTTCCTGTGACCGCATCAGACGGATGTGGGCGGCGACGGCGGCTTTGCTGTCGAAGTGCGGGACGGGGCGGCCGGTCAGGGACACCGCGCTGTCCAGCGAGGACCAGATGAAACGCTCCACGCCGGCCCGCTCCGCGGCCGCCAGCCAGTGCAGCCCTTGACGGTACTCACCCACGACGCTGCCCGTCGCGAAGAAGTCGGTGTTGGCGAACACGCGGTCGGCCCGCCCGATCAGGACCTCCGGGGCCGCCGAGTCGGAGCGGACCAGTCGCACGCGGCCGGGTGCGATCGCGGCGAGTGCGGTGGCGTGGGCGGACTCCGGGCGGCGGGTGGGGACGGTGAGGGTGGCGTCGGTGGTGGCAAGCAGGTGCCGGACCACGCGGCTGCCCATGGCACCGGTGCCGCCGACGACGAGGACGTGGGTCATGGCGTACTTCCCTGGTGTGTCAACGGTGCGTGTCAGCGGTGCGTGTCAGCGGTGCGTGTCAGCACGTGTTCGGCCAGCTGGGCGTGGGTGGCAACCCAGACGTCGCCGACTCACGGATGTGGTCGAGGATCTGGCCGACCATGCCCGAGAGGAGCGGTCGGCCTCCGACGTGGGCGTGGAGGGTCAGGCGGAAGACGCCCGGGCCGGGAGCGGCGCGCAGCTGGTCCAGCAGCTCACGGTGCAGGTCGCGGTAGGCGTACGGGCCGGCCGCAGCGTCGCGGACGTCGGAGTGGTCGCTGTGCATGAGGGACACCAGCGGACCGTGAGCAGTGGGCAGGACCTGCGGGAGGTGGTGGTCACCGTGGTCGCCGGTCCAGCGGTAGCCGGCCTCGGCGAGCAGGCCGTCGGTATGCCGCGAACCGGTGGCACGCGGGCTCATCCACCCCCTCGGGCGAACGCCGGTGAGCTGGCGAAGGGTTTCGGTGCAGCGAGCGATATTGGTCCGCTCGGCATCCACGTCGAGCAGCGCGGGCACCACGTCCTGGGCCCAGGAGTGCGCGGCGATCTCGTGACCCGCCTCGTGCACGGCCGCGACGGTCTCGGGATGCCGCTCAGCCACCAGCCCACTGACGCCGACGGTGGCGGGCAGGTCACCGACGATGTCGAGCAGCCGCCAGATGCCGGTGGTGACACCGTAGTCCGCCCAGGAGGTGCTGTGCGTGTCGTCGATGCCGGACAGCGGCCACGCCGCGGCCATCGGCGCGTAGGCGGGCCAGTGCCCTGGTGACCACAGCTCCAACGCGACGGTGACCAGTACGACGACCTTCCGCTCGCCCGGCCGGCCGGTCTCTGCCCCCATGCGTTCCCCCTGCTCGGTAGCTTCCCGCCTAGACGCTAGTGAGGCGGTGGGTACCTCCGGGTTCCCGGCAGCGGGCTACCGTCGCGGCATGCGTGAGTACCCCGGCAGCGTCTTCCTCGCCGACTGCCCGGCTCGGCTGGCGATCGAGATCATCGCCGACAAGTGGGCGGTGGTCGTGCTGTTCGCGTTGAGCCGGGCACCGTGCAGACACGGCGAGCTGGTCGGCCTGATCGGCGGCATCTCGCGGAAAGTGCTGACCCAGACGCTGCGGCGGTTGCAGGGATACGGCCTGGTCGACCGCCATGCCGAGGCCGGCAAGGTCGAGTACGTACTGACAGACCTGGGCCGAACGCTGGTGGAGCCGATCGCCGTGCTGACCGAGTGGGCCCACGAGCACGGCGCGGCGGTGGTGGGCTTCCAGGAGGCCGAAGCGGAGTAAGTGTGCTCGGCCTGGGACGCGGAGTGCGCGTCGTCCCGAAGGCGCCGGTTGCATAAGGCCGTCAGCAGCCTCGGTAGGGGCGTGGTGCGTGATCGCGACAGATCCTGCACCGCGTCCCCGATCAGGTCTGGGCCATGTCCACGAAGCGGGAGTAGTGGCCCTGGAAGGCGACGGTGATCGTCGCCGTCGGGCCGTTGCGGTGCTTGGCGACGATCAGGTCCGCCTCGCCGGCGCGGGGGGACTCCTTCTCGTAGGCGTCCTCGCGGTGGAGGAGGATGACCATGTCGGCATCCTGTTCGATGGAGCCCGACTCGCGCAGATCGGAGACCATCGGTTTCTTGTCCGTGCGCTGCTCGGGGCCTCGGTTGAGCTGGGAGAGGGCGATGACCGGCACCTCCAGCTCCTTGGCCAGCAGCTTGAGGTTCCGGGACATCTCCGAGACCTCCTGCTGGCGGGATTCGGGGCGGCGGGAGCCGCCCGTCTGCATCAGCTGGAGGTAGTCGATGACGATCAGCTGGAGGTCGTTGCGCTGCTTGAGCCGGCGGCACTTGGCGCGGATCTCCATCATCGACAGGTTCGGCGAGTCGTCGATGTAGAGCGGCGCGTCGGTGACGCCGGGCATCTGCCGGGCCAGCCGCGTCCAGTCCTCGTCCGTCATCGACCCGGACCGCATGTGGTGCAGCGCCACCCGCGCCTCCGCGGACAGCAGCCGCATCGCGATCTCGTTGCGCCCCATCTCCAGGGAGAAGATCACGCTGGGCATGGCGTGCTTGATGGAACAGGCGCGGGCGAAATCCAGGGCGAGGGTGGACTTGCCCATGGCGGGGCGGGCCGCGATGACGATCATCTGGCCCGGGTGGAGGCCGTTGGTGAGGGAGTCCAGGTCGGTGAAGCCGGTGGGCACACCGGTCATCTGGCCGCTGCGGGAGCCGATGGCCTCGATCTCGTCGAGAGCGCCCTCCATGATGTCGGCGAGGGGGAGGTAGTCCTCAGAGGTGCGCTGCTCGGTGACGGCGTAGATCTCGGCCTGGGCGCCGTTGACGATGTCGTCGACGTCGCCGTCGGCCGCGTAACCCATCTGGGTGATGCGCGTGCCGGCCTCCACGAGGCGGCGCAGCACCGCGCGTTCGCGGACGATCTCCGCGTAGTAGAGCGCGTTGGCCGCGGTGGGCACCGCCTGGACGAGCGACTGGACGTAGCCGGGGCCGCCGACGCGGCCGATCTCGCCGCGGCGGGTCAGCTCGGCGGTGACGGTGATGGGGTCGGCGGGCTCGCCCTTGGCGTAGAGGTCGAGGACGGCCTGGTAGACCGTCTCGTGCGCGGGCCGGTAGAAGTCCTGGCCCTTGAGGGTCTCGACGACATCGGCGATGGCGTCCTTGGACAGCAGCATGCCGCCGAGGACGGACTTCTCCGCCTCCAGATCCTGCGGAGGTACCCGCTCGAAGCCGCCGGGTGGGCCCTCGGGGCCGCGCTCGTGCTGCTCGGGCAGGCCGCCGCCGGACCGGTCGTCCCCGCGGCGGGAGCCGCGGGAGCCGTTACCGCCCGCGTAGCCGTACCCATCGCCGCCTCGGCCGCCCGACCGGACGACGGGGAAGCCCTCCTGGACCGCGAGGTCGGCGGCCCAGGGGTCCTCCACCTGCTCGGGTTGCTGCGTCACCCGCCTCGCCTCCTCCCACGGCTCCGTCGTACGGCACAGTCTTACGGCACAGCACTGACAAAGGCTGGCAGTCGAGGCGCCTCATCCCGGGTTACGGCACGTCGGTCGGCCGGTGAAGAAACGGGGAACGGCGGGCGCGCGCTGGTACACCGTAGGCGGCCCGCGCGGTTCAGCCAATCACCTTATCCACAGGGTGGTGTGGACAGTCGGGGCCAAGCTGTGGAGAAGTCCCCGAAAGCTGTGCACGAGTCGGGGGACAGCGCTGTGGATTACTCGTACGATCCCTCCAAAAGCCCCGCATGACCTGCGGTTTTGCCGTCCACCGACTGTGCGGGGAAAAAACTTCGGCCCTGCGCACACGGGAGCGTCACGGAGGGTGCACAAGCCTGTCCTGTACACCACCCGGTAAGCGTCAGTTGCCCCTTGTGCTCATTACCTGTGGATGTTTGGATCGAACCCATGAGCCCCGCTTCCCCGACCACGCGCACCGACGTGCGACGCCACGACCGTGAGATCATCGCGCTCGCCCTCCCCGCCTTCGGCGCGCTCGTCGCGGAGCCCCTCTTCGTCATGGTCGACAGCGCCATCGTCGGCCACCTCGGCACCCCGCAACTCGCCGGCCTCGGCGTCGCGGCGGCGCTGCTGCAGACCGGCGTCAACATCTTCGTCTTCCTCGCCTACGCCACCACCGCGGCCGTCGCCCGCCGCCTGGGCGCAGACGACCTCCCCGCCGCGCTGCGCCAGGGCATGGACGGCATCTGGCTCGCCCTGCTGCTCGGCGCGCTGGTGATCGCCGCCGTCGTGCCCACAGCCCCCTGGCTCATCGACGCCTTCGGCGCCTCGGCCACCGCCGCCCCCTACGGCACCACCTACCTGCGCATCAGCGCCCTCGGCATCCCCGCCATGCTCATCGTCCTCGCCGCGACGGGCGTGCTGCGCGGCCTCCAGGACACCAGGACCCCGCTGTACGTCGCCGTCGGCGGCTTCGGCGCCAACGCCGCCCTCAACGCGCTGCTGGTCTACGGCGCCGGGCTCGGCATCGCGGGCTCCGCCTGGGGCACCGTGATCGCCCAGTGGGGCATGGCCCTCGTCTACCTCACCGTGGTCGTACGCGGCGCCCGGCGGCACGGCGCCTCCCTCCGCCCCGACCTCGCCGGCATCCGCGCCAGCGGCCGCGCCGGTGTCCCCCTGCTGATCCGTACGCTCTCGCTGCGGGCCGTCCTGATGATCGCGACCGCCGTCGCGGCCCGGCTGGGCGACGCCGACATCGCCGCCCACCAGATCACCCTCACCCTGTGGTCGCTGCTGGCCTTCGCGCTGGACGCCATCGCCATCGCGGGACAGGCCATCATCGGGCGCTACCTCGGGGCCTCCGACGCCGAGGGTGCCCGGGCCGCCTGCCGCCGCATGATCCTGTGGGGCGCCGTCTCCGGCGTGGTGCTCGGCGCGCTGGTCGCCCTCGTGCGGCCCCTGTTCATGCCGCTGTTCACGACCGACGGCTCCGTCATCGACCAGCTGACGCCGGTCCTCCTCGTCGTCGCCGTCACCCAGCCCGTCGCCGGCGTCGTCTTCGTCCTCGACGGCGTCCTCATGGGGGCGGGCGACGGCCCCTACCTCGCCGGCGCGATGCTGGTGACCCTCGCCGTCTTCGCCCCCATCGCGCTCCTCGTCCCCACCCTCGGCGGTGGCCTGACCGCGCTGTGGTGGACCGTCGCGGGGCTGATGATGGGCACCCGCCTGGTCACCCTCGCCCTGCGCGCCCGCTCGGGCCGCTGGCTGGTCACAGGCGCCGTCCGCACGGCCTGAACCGCCGGAGCGCGGAGCACGACGGACGAAAGGGCCGCACCCCGGGGGGTGCGGCCCTTTCGCGAAGAGCTGGGCTCTCGATGAGCTGGGCTCTCAGGACGCGGCGACGTCCACGTTCACCGTGGCGGCCACGTCGGCGTGCAGCCGGATGGACACCTGGTGGGCGCCGAGCGACTTGATGGGCGAGCCCACCTCGATGCGGCGCTTGTCGACGTCGGGCCCGCCCGACGTCCGGATCGCGTCGGCGATGTCGGCCGGGGTCACGGAACCGAACAGGCGGCCCTGGTCGCCGGCGCGCACCTGCAGGGCGACGCGCAGGCCCTCCAACTGGCCCTTGATCTCGTTGGCCTGCTCGATCGTCGCGATCTCGCGGATCTTGCGGGCACGGCGGATCTGCTCGACGTCCTTCTCGCCGCCCTTGGTCCAGCGGAGGGCGTAACCGCGGGGGACGAGGAAGTTGCGGGCGTATCCGTCGCGCACCTCGACGACGTCGCCTGCGGCACCGAGGCCGGAGACCTCGTTGGTCAGGATGATCTTCATGCTGGGGTCACCCTTTCCTTAGCGCGCGGTCGAGGTGTAGGGCAGCAGCGCCATCTCACGGCTGTTCTTCACGGCCGTGGCGACGTCACGCTGGTGCTGGGTGCAGTTGCCGGTGACCCGGCGGGCACGGATCTTGCCGCGGTCGGAGATGAACTTCCGCAGCAGGTTCGTGTCCTTGTAGTCGACGTAGGAGATCTTCTCCTTGCAGAACACGCAAACCTTCTTCTTCGGCTTGCGAGCAGGCGGCTTCGCCATTGTCTACTCCTATGAGTTCGCTCAGAAGGGTGGCTCGTCCGAGTAGCCGCCACCGTTGCCGCCGGGGCCGCCGCCCCAGCCGCCGCCACCGCCCTGGCCGCCGCCGGCCGGGGCGCTCGTGGCCCACGGGTCGCCCGCGGGGGCGCCGCCGCCCTGCGGACCGCCCGGTCCGCCGGAGGCACCGCCCCAGCCGCCGCCCTGACCGCCGCCGCCACCGCCGCCGAAGCCGCCGCCCTGACCGCCGCGGCCGCTGGTCTTGGTGACCTTGGCCGTGGCGTTGCGGAGGCTGGCGCCGACCTCGTCGACGTCCAGCTCGTAGACCGTGCGCTTGATGCCCTCCCGGTCCTCGTACGAGCGCTGCCTGAGGCGGCCCTGCACGACGACGCGGGTGCCCTTGGTGAGGGACTCGGCGACGTTCTCCGCCGCCTGCCGCCAGACCGAGCAGGTCAGAAAGAGGCTCTCGCCGTCCTTCCACTCATTCGTCTGGCGGTCGAAGGTGCGGGGGGTGGACGCGACGCGGAACTTCGCGACCGCCGCACCTGAGGGGGTGAAGCGCAGCTCGGGGTCGTCGACGAGATTGCCGACGACCGTGATGACGGTCTCGCCTGCCATGGGGGAACCTCTCGGCGTGCTGCTGGCTGCTGTGGTGCTGGGCACGCGGCGGTGGTGCTGCCGCGTGGTGGAGGTGCTGCTCGGTTACTCGGGGGTCGGCCTCAGTGGGTCGACGGGCGCAGGACCTTGGTCCGCAGGACGGACTCGTTCAGGTTCATCTGCCGGTCGAGCTCCTTGACCACAGCAGGCTCGGCCTGGAGGTCGATGACCGAGTAGATGCCCTCGGGCTTCTTGTTGATCTCGTAGGAGAGACGACGACGGCCCCAGGTGTCGACCTTCTCGACCTTGCCGTTGCCCTCGCGGACGACGGAAAGGAAGCTCTCGATCTGGGGGGCGACAGCGCGCTCCTCCAGGTCGGGGTCGAGGATCACCATCACCTCGTAGTGACGCATGTGGAACCCACCTCCTCTGGACTCAGCGGCCACGGTCGTTCCGTGGCAGGAGGGTCGTGATGCGTTGTGCCGTGCCACCCGCCGGAAAGGGATTCCGGAAGCGGCACAGACGGGCCAGCGTACCTTCCCGCGCCCTTCCGGTTGAAATCCGGGGGCAACCCGGAGCAATCTGGACACCACAGGTGTGAGCGGCGTTACAGTCCGCGCCGCGCGCCGCAGGAGCAGGAGCTCGCCTTAGGAGGTGCCGTATGGCACAGGCAGTCCGGTGGACCCATCCGCTCTCCTACCTGAACTCCGACGGCAGACGTCACCCGAAGGAGAACTCCCTGGCGACCGCCACCCTGGTGCTGGGCGTCGTCGCGGTGGTCTGCGCCTGGTGGCCCGGGCTGCACGTGCCGGGCACCTGGGTGGGGATCGTCGGCGTGCTGACCGGGGCGTGGGGCCAGTACATCTCGGCGACGACGGGTGAACGGTTCGTCACCATCATCGGGCTGGGGGCCGCGGCGGTCGGCTTCTACATCAACATGATGCACGGCGGTTTCCTGGCGTAGCCGCACCGTGACGTGGGGTTCCGGCGCCGGGGGCGCGGGGCCCCCGCGCCGGGGCGGGGATTCCCGCGCCCTCGCGGGTGGGCGCCGGGGCGCGAGCGGGGCACCGTCGGCGGCGCGAGACGCCCGGTCCGGCGCGGCCCTGGGCCGAACGGGGCGCCCGGGCGCACAGTAGGCTTCCCGGCGAGCATCACTCAGTTCGCCGGAGGAGCGTCGCGCCATGAGCCTGACCCTGAGGACCATCAGCCGAGAGCAGCATCTGGCGTATGTCCAGAGCCTGGCGTCGGCAAGCCACTGTCAGGTGCCCGCGTGGGCGGACGTGAAGAACGAGTGGCGGGCGGAGAACCTGGGCTGGTTCGACGAGCGTACGGGGCAGATGGTGGGCGCGGGCCTGGTGCTCTACCGCCAGCTGCCGAAGGTCAAGCGCTATCTGGCGTACCTGCCAGAGGGCCCGGTCATCAACTGGTACGCGCCCAACCTGGACGAGTGGCTGCGCCCCATGCTGGACCATCTCAAGGGGCAGGGCGCGTTCTCGGTGAAGATGGGCCCGCCGGTGGTGATCCGGCGCTGGGACGCGGCCGCGATCAAGAAGGGCATCCAGGACCAGGACGTCAAGCGGCTGCGCGACATCGAGGCGACGCACATCGAGCCGCGCGCCTTCGAGGTGTCCGACAAGCTGCGCAGGATGGGCTGGCAGCAGGGCGAGGACGGCGGCGCGGGGTTCGGCGACGTCCAGCCGCGTTACGTCTTTCAGGTGCCGCTTCAGGGCCGTTCGCTGGAGGACGTCCACAAGAGCTTCAACCAGCTGTGGCGCCGCAACATCAAGAAGGCCGACAAGGCCGGTGTGCAGGTGGTCCAGGGCAACATGGCCAACCCGTACGACCTGGACGAGTGGCAGCGCCTGTACGAGATCACCGCGGAGCGCGACAGGTTCCGGCCCCGTCCCAAGGCGTACTTCCAGCGCATGTGGAACGCGCTGAACGCGGAGGACCCGCACCGGATGCGGCTGTACTTCGCCGAGCACGAGGGCGAGCGGATCTCGGCGGCCACGATGCTCGTCGTCGGTGGTCACGTGTGGTACAGCTACGGTGCCTCGGCCAACCACAAGCGTGAGGTGCGGCCGTCGAACGCGATGCAGTGGCGGATGCTCCAGGACGCCTACGCGCTGGGGGCGAGCGTCTACGACCTGCGCGGCATCAGCGACTCCCTCGACGAGGACGACCACCTGTTCGGCCTGATCCAGTTCAAGGTCGGCACGGGTGGGCAGGCGGCGGAGTACCTCGGCGAGTGGGACTTCCCGCTCAACAAGCTGCTGCACAAGGCGCTGGACATGTACATGTCGCGACGCTGACGGCCCCGCCGCCCCGCCCCGTCGACGACGGGCCCGACCGACGACCCGATCGAGAAAGGTTCCCTACCGGCCATGGCGCTCTCCCTCTACGTCGACACCGATCGCTGGCGGGCGCACCAGCAGTCGATGATCCAGCAGTTCCCGGGGATCGTTCCGGTCTGCAAGGGCAACGGCTACGGCTTCGGCCACGAACGGCTGGCCGACGAGGCCACCAAGTTCGGCGCCGACATCCTGGCCGTCGGCACGACCTACGAGGCGGCCCGCACGAAGGACCTGTTCGGCGGGGACCTGCTGGTGCTCACCCCGTTCCGCAAGAACGAGGAGCCGGTACCGCTGCCCGACCGCGCCATCCGCTCGGTCTCCTCGGTGGAGGGCGTGGGCCTCATGCGCGGGGCGCGGGTCGTCATCGAGGTGATGAGCAGCATGAAGCGGCACGGCGTCACCGAGCAGGACCTGCCCCGGCTGCACGCCGCGATCGACGAGGTGCGCCTGGAGGGCTTCGCCATCCACCTGCCGCTGGACCGGGCCGACGGCTCGGACGCGGTGGAGGAGGTCATCGGCTGGATGGACCGGCTGCGGGCCGCCCGCCTGCCGCTGGAGACGATGTTCGTCAGCCACCTCAAGCCGCAGGAGTTCGCCCTCCTCCAGCAGCAGTTCCCGCAGACCCGCTTCCGCGCCCGGATCGGCACCCGGCTGTGGCTGGGCGACCACGACGCCACGGAGTACCGGGGCGCGATCCTGGACGTCACGCAGGTGACCAAGACCGACAGGTTCGGCTACCGGCAGGCCAAGGCGCCGGGGGACGGCTGGCTGGTCGTCGTCGCCGGCGGCACCTCGCACGGGGTGGGCCTGGAGTCCCCCAAGGCGCTGCACGGCATGACCTCACGCGCCAAGGGCGTGGCCCGCGCGGGGCTGGCGACCGTGAACCGCAACCTGTCCCCGTTCGTGTGGGCGGGCAAGCAGCGCTGGTTCGCGGAGCCCCCGCACATGCAGGTCTCCATCCTCTTCGTGCCCGCCGACGCCCCCGAGCCGCACGTCGGCGAGGAACTGACGGCGATCCTCCGCCACACCACCACAACGGTCGACCGCACGATGGACCGCTGACGCGGTCGTCTCAAGGCTGCCCCTGCTGGAAAGGGACTGCCCCTGTGCGTCTCGTCGCAGACTGCGGGTGCGTTGTGCTCACCCGCGCCGTTCCCCGCGCCCCCGGAGGGGCGCGGGGAACGGCGCGACGAGCCACGACGGCGGTGCAGGCGGCGACGGACAGCCAGGGGCAGCCCCTCACCCGCGTTCGGTCAGGCCGCAGCGGCGAGCGTCAGCGCTCGGACCTGCCCTCGATGAAGTCCTGCACGTTCTGGCGGGCCTGGTCGTCGAAGTACTGGACCGGCGGCGACTTCATGAAGTACGAGGACGCCGAGAGGATCGGGCCGCCGATACCGCGGTCCTTGGCGATCTTCGCGGCGCGCAGCGCGTCGATGATGACACCCGCCGAGTTGGGGGAGTCCCACACCTCGAGCTTGTACTCCAGGTTCAGCGGCACGTCGCCGAAGGCGCGGCCCTCCAGGCGGACGTAGGCCCACTTGCGGTCGTCCAGCCAGGCCACGAAGTCGGAGGGGCCGATGTGCACGTTGTCGGCGCCCAGGTCGCGGTCGGGGATCTGGGAGGTGACGGCCTGCGTCTTGGAGATCTTCTTCGACTCCAGCCGCTCCCGCTCCAGCATGTTCTTGAAGTCCATGTTGCCGCCGACGTTCAGCTGCATCGTGCGGTCCAGGATGACGCCGCGGTCCTCGAACAGCTTGGCCATCACGCGGTGCGTGATGGTGGCGCCGACCTGGGACTTGATGTCGTCACCGACGATCGGCACACCGGCGGCGGTGAACTTGTCCGCCCACTCCTTGGTGCCGGCGATGAAGACGGGCAGCGCGTTGACGAAGGCGACGCCCGCGTCGAGGGCGCACTGCGCGTAGAACTCGACGGCGGACTGCGAGCCGACGGGCAGGTAGCAGACCAGGACGTCGGCCTGCGCGTCCTTGAGCGCCTTGACGACGTCGACGGGCTCGGCGTCGGACTCCTCGATGGTCTCGCGGTAGTACTTGCCCAGGCCGTCGTAGGTGTGACCGCGCTGCACGGGCACGCCGGCCGGCGGCACGTCGCAGATCTTGATCGTGTTGTTCTCGCTGGCGCCGATCGCCTCGGCGAGGTCGAGCCCGACCTTCTTGCCGTCGACGTCGAAGGCGGCGACGAACTCGATGTCGCGCACGTGGTAGTCGCCGAACTGGACGTGCATCAGACCCGGGACCTTGCTGTCCGGGTCGGCGTCCTTGTAGTACTCGACGCCCTGCACCAGCGATGCGGCGCAGTTGCCCACGCCGGCGATGGCTACGCGAACCGAACCCATTCCGGTTGCTCCCTGTGTGTTCTCGCTGAGGCCGCGGTGGTGCGCGGACCTCATCTGTCGGTGTTGTCGGACGGACCCGACGAGGGACGGTCCGAACCGGTCTCGCGCGCCGGGCGCCTCGTGCGCTCGTCCCCCGCCCGCTCGCTCCCCTTGCGTTCGCTCTCGATGAGCTCGGTGAGCCAGCGGACCTCCCGCTCCACGGATTCCATGCCGTGACGCTGGAGTTCGAGCGTGTAGTCGTCGAGGCGCTCGCGCGTACGGGCCAAAGAGGCGCGCATCTTCGCGAGCCTCTCCTCCAGCCGGCTGCGGCGTCCTTCCAGTACGCGCATGCGCACGTCGCGCGACGTCTGGCCGAAGAAGGCGAAGCGGACGCCGAAGTGCTCGTCCTCCCAGGTATCGGGACCCGTCTGGGAGAGCAGGTCCTCGAAGTGCTCCTTGCCTTCGGCCGTCAGCCGGTAAACGATCTTCGCCCGCCGCCCGGCGAGCGAGCCCGCCTGCGCGCGGGGGGTCAGCTGCTCCTCGGGCTGGGCGCTCGGCTCCTCCACCAGCCATCCGCGCTGTACCAGCGCCTTGAGGCAGGGGTAGAGCGAGCCGTAGCTGAAGGCGCGGAAGACGCCGAGCGAGGTGTTGAGCCGCTTGCGCAGCTCGTATCCGTGCATGGGGGACTCGCGGAGCAGGCCGAGGACGGCGAACTCGAGGACGCCCGAGCGTCTGCTCACAGGCCGCCACCTCCGTCCGGTCTCCGGCCGTCCCGCGCTTGTCGCGGCACGTGTCTCGCTCTGATGTATCGACTCGATACATCACGACGATAGAACGGCCCTTCGGGTGCGACAAGAGGGGGGTCCGTGAAGGGACTCACATCACGATTCGCCGCAGCTGCTTTGCGTCGAATAAGGCGAATACGCCGTAAGGGAGGTTTTGGAGCTGCGTAGTCTGTCGCGTGTGCAGACCACCGGGAACCGTGCGGCGTACGAACGCGTCCTCGTCCTGGGTGCAGTGCGCGCGGGTGAGGCGGAACCGTCCGCCCGGTGCACTCGGGGGGACCAGAAGCCAACTGCCACCTTCAGGCGCTACGGCCGCCTGCCCGAGGAGTAGCTGTTCCAATGAGCGGAAACCGTCGAAAGCCGCCGCAGGGGCGCGGCCGTCGCGCGGCCCAGCCGCCACCGTCCTCCGGACGCCGGGCGGCTCCGCGCGGCCACGGCGGAGGGTCGGCCTCCGCCCCTGGTGACGCGTACGGCGACCAAAGCGAGCCGCAGGCGTACCAAGGTCGCGCGGCGGCCCGCAAGGCCGCCCAGGGCGGCGGACGGCGGCGCGCCGCCTCGGCCGCGGTCGGCGCCCAAAGCGGCCGCCGGGCCGGCGGTGGGCGGGGGCGCGGGGGCCCCGAGCGCAAGCGCTTCATTGACTACCCGCGGGCGAACAAGTCGGGCGTACGGCGCTGGCTGCCGTCCTGGAAGCTGGTGACCGGCTCCTCCCTCGGCTTCATCGGGTTCCTCATCGTCGCCTTCGCCATCGGGCTGTGGATGGTGGAGGTCCCCGACCAGGCCAAGGCCGACGCCCGCTCGCAGACGAACGTCTACTACTGGTCCAACGGCGACCGGATGGCCGTGGCGGGCGCCGAGGGCGAGAAGAACCGGCAGAACGTCTCGCTGAGCCAGATGCCCAAGCCTCTCCAGCAGGCGGTGGTCGCCTCGGAGAACGAGACGTTCTGGGAGGACTCGGGCGTCGACCCGATGGGCATCGCGCGCGCGGCCTTCAACATGGCGACCGGCGGTGACACCCAGGGCGGCTCGACGATCACCCAGCAGTTCGTCAAGAACAACTACCTGACCCAGGACCAGACCATCAAGCGCAAGGTCACGGAGCTGTTCATCTCCATCAAGGCCGGCGCCACGATGGACAAGGGCGAGATCCTGGAGGGCTACCTCAACACCGCCTACTTCGGCCGCGGCGCTTTCGGTGTCCAGGCGGCCTCCCAGGCGTACTTCGGCAAGGACGTGGACAAGATCGACGCCGCCGAGGGCGCCTACCTGACGACGCTGCTGAACGGCGCGGCCCTGTACGACCCCTACGAGGGCGACCAGGAGGCGAACAGGGCCCGTTCGCTCAAGAAGTGGCGCTCGGTCATCCACCGCGAGGTGGAGATCGGCAAGATGAAGAAGTCCGACGCGAAGAAGGTCCTCGCCGACGGCCTGCCGACCATCAAGCCGCCGAAGAAGGCGATGGACAAGCGGGGCCAGAAGGGCTACATGATCGACCTGGCCAACAGGTACCTGGTCAACAACGACGTCCTCACCCGCGAGGAGCTCAACCGCGGCGGCTACCAGATCACCACGACCTTCAACAAGAAGAAGACGCTCGCGCTGCGGGACTCGGTCAACAAGGTCTACAAGGAGAACATCGACCCGAAGAAGCGGCCCGACCTGGACTCGCACGTCCAGTTCGGCGGCGCCTCCGTCAGCCCGTCGGACGGACAGATCGTGGCGATCTACGGCGGCAAGGACTACATCGAGCACTTCACCAACAACGCCGACGACACCGGTGTGCCCGTCGGCTCGACGTTCAAGCCGTTCGTGCTGGCCTCGGCCATGAGCGAGGGCGTACGGGACCGCGACGGTCCCGAGACGCAGTCGGCGGACATGCGCCACCTGGTCAATCCGGACACCAGCTATTACGACGGTCGCAACAAGCTGCTGATCCGCGACTACGACGGGGAGATCTGGAAGAACAAGGAAGGCGAGTACTGGCGCCAGACCAACGACGGCGGCCACGACTACGGCGACGCGGACGACGGCTACCGGATCAACCTGCGCGAGGCCATGAAGCACTCGGTGAACTCGCCGTACGTGCAGCTCGGTATGGACATCGGCATTCCCACCGTGCGCTCGAGCGCCGAGGAAGCGGGGCTGCTCGACTCCAGCCTCAACCAGTCGAACAGCCCCTCCTTCTCCCTCGGTATCTCCACCCCCAGCGCGATCCGCATGGCGGGCGCCTACGGCACCTTCGCCGCCGAGGGCAAGCGCAACGACCTGTACTCGGTCAAGAAGGTCATCGGCCAGAAGGGCGAGAAGCTCTCCCTGCCGACGCACAAAAAGGAGCAGGCGTTCACCCCGCAGGTGGCCAACAACGTCACCGACGTGCTCACCGACGTCACCGCGCCGGGCGGTACCGGCAGCGTCGCCCAGGGCCTGGGCCGTCCCTCGGCCGGCAAGACGGGTACGACGGACGGCAACAAGTCGGCGTGGTTCGTCGGCTACACCCCGCAGCTGTCGACAGCGGTGGGCATGTGGCGCCTCAACGACGACGCCTCGGTCAAGAACCGCAAGTTCCTGGAGATGTTCGGCACCGGCGGTCAGAAGAAGATCCACGGTGCGTCCTTCCCCGCCGAGATCTGGACCGCGTACATGAAGGACGCGCTCAAGGGCACGAGCGTGCAGAATTTCCCCAAGGCGGAGCCCATCGGTGAGAAGGTCTACGGGCCGGGTGCCAGCCCCGACCCGACCCCCACACAGACGTCACCGCCTCCGTCGCCGACGAAGGACCCCAGCAAGAGCCCGTCCGAACCGCCGTCCGAGTCGCCTTCCAAGTCGCCGACGGAGTCCAGCACCAGCTGCCCGCCACTCGACCCCACGTGCGACGACGACAACGGCCAGGACGGAGGCGGCGGCGATCCCGACGGGGGCAACGACAACGGAGGGCCCGGCGGAGACCCGGGCGGGGACTCCGGCGACACGGGAGATACGGGAGATCCCGGAAACTGGATCGCGGGCCCCAACGGCCGCAGGGAGTGAACGCCGCTCCCCCCTCCATAGCCGCCGGACAGTGACGGGGAAGGCCCCGGCTCGGACACCGAGCCGGGGCCTTCCCCGTGGCGCGGGAAACTCCCGTGCACCGGGCACAGGACCGCACGAGGGATGGGTTGCCCTCACGGCGAGGCGGGTGCGGGAGGATGTGGCCCATGACGAGCGCCCCCACCGACCGGACCCCCGCTCCGAAACCACCCCCACAGCACGCCGCCCGCCCCGCCGAGGAGACGTCCGTCCGCCCCACGGACCAGGACGAGGTGGCGACGGCGGCGAGCGAAGTGGCCGGGGGGCGCGCAGGACGGCGCGCCGTTCACGGCACGAGCTGGTGGACGCCGCTGCGCACGGTGATCGTCGTCACGCTGGGGATGTTCGTGCTCGGGATGCTCCAGAAGGCGCCCTGCTTCGGCGGCGGCTGGTTCTCCGGGCAGGCCGCGCAGTACGTGCACGCCTGCTACTCCGACATCCCGCACCTGTACAACGGGCGCGGCTTCGCCGAGGGACTCGTCCCCTATCTGGACCGCATCCCCGAACGGATCTCCGGCGGCATGGAGTACCTGGAGTACCCCGTGCTCACCGGGGCGTTCATGCAGTTCGCAAGCGTGCTGACCCCCGGCGGGGACGCGCTGGTGCAGGACGAGAAGACCTACTGGCTGATCAACGCGGGGATGCTCGCGGTCTGTGCGGCCGCGCTGGTCACCTGCGTGGTGCGCACCCACCGCAACCGCCCCTGGGACGGCATGCTCGTGGCTCTCGCGCCGGGGCTCGCGCTGACCGCCACGGTCAACTGGGACCTGCTGGCCGTCGCCATGACGGCCGCGGGGATGCTGCTGTGGGCACGCTCGCGTCCGCTGGCCGCCGGCGTGCTGATCGGCCTGGCGACGGCGGCCAAGCTCTATCCGGCGCTGCTGCTGGGCCCGCTGCTGGTGCTGTGCTGGCGTGCGGGGCGCTGGGGCGCCTTCGGGCGGGTGACGGCTGGTGCGGCCCTCTCGTGGCTGGTGGTGAACGTGCCGGTGATGGTGGCGTCCCCGGCCGGCTGGGCGAAGTTCTACACCTTCAGTCAGGAGCGCCCCGTCGACTTCGGCTCGCTGTGGCTGATCCTCCAGCAGCGAACCGGACGGGAGTTCGAAGAAGCCAACCTCTACGCCATCGTCCTGATGGTGCTGGGCTGCGCCGCGATCGCCGCGCTGGCCCTGTGCGCCCCCAGGCGGCCCCGGTTCGCGCAGCTCTCCTTCCTGGTGATCGCCCTCTTCGTCCTCACCAACAAGGTCTACTCCCCGCAGTACGTCCTGTGGCTGATCCCGCTGGCCGCCCTCGCCCGCCCCAAGTGGCGGGACTTCCTCGTCTGGCAGGGCTGCGAGGTCGTCTACTTCCTGGGCATCTGGATGTACCTCGCCTACACCTCCAGCGGCGACAAACGCCAGGGGCTCCCCGAGGACGGCTACCAACTCGTCATCCTGGCCCACCTGTTGGGGACGCTCTACCTGTGCGTGATGATCGTCCGCGACGCCCTGCGGCCCGAGGTGGACCCCGTACGCAGGGACGACGGATCCGACGACCCCGGCGGCGGCGTACTGGACCGGGCACCCGACGTCTTCACCCTCGGCCCGCTCGCCCCCGCCCCCTCCCGCCGCCACGCCGCTTTCGCAGGCCCCTCCACCACCGCCACCGTCACGCCCTCCTCCGCCACTGCCACTGCCACTGCCGCGCGGCAACGGCGCACCGTGCGGTGGGGCACGGCGAGGTGGGAGTGAGGAGGCGGGAGTGAGGACGCCGCGTCCGGCGCCGTGTTTCACGTGAAACCGTCGCACTCCGGCGTTGCTGTGTGAGGCTGTCCCCATGTCCGTCGCCCGCGACCTGCGTACGCTGCTCCGCTTTCCCGACTTCCGTAGGCTGTTGACGGTACGGCTGCTCTCCCAGCTCGCCGACGGCGTCTACCAGATCGCGCTGGCGGCGTACGTGGTCTTCTCCCCCGAGAAGGAGACTTCGCCGGCGGCGATCGCCTCCGCCATGGCGGTGCTGCTGCTGCCGTACTCGCTCCTGGGCCCCTTCGCCGGTGTCCTGCTGGACCGCTGGCGGCGTCGCCAGGTGCTTCTCTTCGGCAACATGCTGCGCACCGCCCTGGCGGCTCTCACGGCGGCGTTCGTCCTGGGAGCCGTACCGGACTGGCTGGTCTTCCTCTCCGCGCTCACCGTCACCGCCGTCAACCGCTTCGTCCTGGCCGGGCTGTCCGCCGCGCTGCCCCGCGTCGTGGACGGCGAACGCCTCGTGATCGCCAACTCCCTCTCCCCGACCGCCGGCACGCTCGCCGCCACCCTGGGCGGCGGGGTCGCCTTCGTGGTGCGCTCTCTCGCCCCCGGCACCGGGCGGGAGGCCGACAGCCTCGTACTGCTGACCGCGGCCGCCCTCTATCTGCTGGGCGCCCTGGCCTCGCTGCGGATGGCCAGAGACCTGCTCGGTCCCGACCCGACCGCCGTGCAGCCCCGCGTCCTGGCCGCCGTCGCCAGTACGGCCCGCGGTCTGCTGGCCGGGCTCCGCCACCTCGCCGCGCGCCGGACGGCGGCCTACGCCCTCACCGTCGCGACGCTGATGCGGTTCTGCTACGGCGCGCTGACGGTGACGGTGCTGATGCTGTGCCGGTACGCGTGGAGCGGTGACGGCTCGGCGGACGGCGGTCTGGGCCTGCTGGGGCTCGCGCTCGGCCTGTCCGGGCTCGGCTTCTTCGTCGCCGCCGTGATCACGCCGACGGCCGTGGGCCGGTGGGGGATCTTCGGCTGGATGGCGCTGTGCGCGGGAGCCGCCGCGGTGCTGGAGCCCGCGCTGGGGCTGACGTTCACGCCGGGGCCGGTACTGGCCGCCGCCTTCCTGCTGGGCCTCGTCACCCAGGCCGCCAAGATCGCCACCGACACCGCGGTACAGACCTCGGTGGACGATGCCTTCCGCGGCCGGGTCTTCTCCCTCTACGACATGCTCTACAACGTCGCCTACGTCGGCGCTGCCGCGGTGGCCGCTGTACTGCTGCCGCCCGACGGGCGCTCCGCCGTCGTCGTCCTCGGGGTGGCCGTGCTGTACGCGGCCCTCGCGCTGGCCGTCTCGCAGGTTTCACGTGAAACACCGGCGCCCGGCCGACCGCACCAGGGCGGGGAACGGGATCAGGGCCCGGGGGGCCGGCAGGTCAGCCCTCCTGCCGGGCCCACCACTTCCTGAGCTCCGCCACAGCGTCGTCGTAGCCCAGCGGACCGTGCTCCAGGCGCAGCTCCAGCAAGTACTTGTACGCCTTCCCCACCACGGGCCCCGGCTCCACGCCGAGCTCGCGCATGATCTCGTTGCCGTCGAGGTCGGGCCGGATCGCGTCCAGCTCCTCCTGTTCCTGGAGACGCGCGATCCGCTCCTCCAGACCGTCGTACGCGCGCGAGAGCGCCTGGGCCTTGCGCTTGTTGCGGGTCGTGCAGTCCGAGCGCGTCAGCTTGTGCAGCCGGCTCAGCAACGGCCCGGCGTCCCGCACGTAGCGGCGCACCGCCGAGTCCGTCCACTCCCCTGTGCCGTAGCCGTGGAAGCGCAGATGCAGCTCCACCAGTCGTGAGACGTCCTTGACCAGCTCGCCGGAGTACTTGAGCGCGGTCATCCGCTTCTTCGTCATCTTCGCGCCCACCACCTCGTGGTGGTGGAAGGAGACCCGGCCGTCCTTCTCGAACCTGCGCGTCTTCGGCTTGCCGATGTCGTGCAGCAGCGCCGCCAGCCGCAGCGTGAGGTCGGGCCCCTCCTCCTCCAGGTCGATCGCCTGGTCCAGCACGGTCAGCGAGTGCTCGTAGACGTCCTTGTGCCGGTGGTGCTCGTCCCGCTCCAGGCGCAGCGCCGGCAGCTCCGGCAGCACCCGCGCGGCCAGTCCGGTCTCCACCAGGAGCCGCAGCCCCTTACGCGGCCAGCGGCCGAGCAGCAGCTTGTTCAACTCGTCCCGCACCCGCTCCGCGGAGACGATCTCGATGCGGTCCGCCATCCCCGTCATGGCGTCCACGACCTCGGGCGCCACCTCGAAGTCGAGCTGGGCGGCGAAGCGCGCCGCGCGCATCATGCGCAGCGGGTCGTCGGAGAAGGAGGCCTGCGGCGTCCCCGGAGTCCGCAGCCTGCGGGCCGCCAGGTCCTCCAGACCGCCGTGCGGGTCGACGAACTCCTTCTCGGGCAGCGCGACCGCCATGGCGTTCACCGTGAAGTCCCGGCGGACCAGATCGTCCTCGATGGTGTCGCCGTAGGAGACCTCCGGCTTGCGGGAGGCGCGGTCGTAGATCTCCGACCGATACGTCGTCACTTCGAGCACGAAGTCCGACTTCTTGATCCCCACCGTGCCGAAGGCGATGCCCACCTCCCACACCGCGTCCGCCCACGGCCGCACCAGCCGCAGCACGTCCTCGGGCCGGGCGTCCGTGGTGAAGTCCAGATCGTTGCCGAGCCGTCCCAGCAGCGCGTCGCGCACCGAACCGCCGACGAGAGCGAGCCGGAAGCCGGCCTCACGGAAGCGGCGCGCGAGCTCGTCCGCCACCGGCGAGACGCGCAGCAGCTCGCTGACGGCGCGCCGCTGCACCTCGCTCAGGTGCTCGGCTGCCGGGCCGTCCTCCGGGGCGGCCAGGGGCGTGGCGGGGGGCTGGTCGGGGCTGTCACTCATGGCGTTCGGCACAGCAGCACAGGGTACGTTGCCGCACCGGGTGCCCGCCCGGCGGCGGCGTCCACGCCCTGCGGGCACCCTGCAGACACCCGGCGGACACCGTGGTGATCTTGTGGTGGACGGCGCGGCACTTCCGTCCGTGAGACATCGTTACCATCAGGGATCCAGAACGCACGACCCAGTACTGCAGCTTCATCGCCCAGCAGCACCCAGCAGCACCCAGCAGCAAGCGACGACGACGGACGACGGGATGGACGAGCGCGTGGCCGAGGCGGCTGAGAGTCAGGCTCCCCCTGCCCGTAGGGGGACGAACCGCTGGCGGCACCGGACGGCAGCGCTCCTCGCCGCCCTCCCCGTTCTGGCGGGGCCCCTCCTCCTGCCCGCGGGCACCGCCGCCGCAGCGCCCCAGGCGTCCCCGGCGAGCGGCACCCACGCGCCCGCCGTGACGACGGCCACCGCGGGGCACGCGGCCGGGACGGCCACCCCCGCGGCAGCCTCAGCGCCCCAAGCGCCCCAAGCGCCCCAAGGAAGCGGCTCCCGCAGCGCCCGCGTCTCCGTGAACGAGGTCACGCCCGCCGTCCCCGACGCCGACGACACCCTCACCGTCAGCGGCACCGTCACCAACACCAGCAGCGCCACGCTGAGCGGCCTGGAGGTCGTCCCCCGCATCGGCCCCAGCCTCGGCTCGCGCAGCGCGATCGAGCAGGCGTCCCGCCGCCAGGGGTACCTGTCGGGCGCGGACGGCACCGAGGTCCCCGGCGGGCACGGCGCCCGGCTGTCGGGGCTCGCCTCCGGCATCACCCGGTCGTTCACGCTGAAGATCCCCGTCAGCGATCTCCACCTGGGCTCCGACGGCGTCTACCAGCTCGGCGTCTCCCTCACCGGACAGACCCGCTCCCGCCCCTACGAGCAGATCCTGGGCATCGGCCGCACCTTCCTGCCCTGGCAGGAGAAGGCCGGCAGCCCGACCACCCGGGTCGCCTACCTGTGGCCGCTGATCTCCACCCCGCACGTGACCGCGCGCACCGAGTCCGACGAACAGCAGACCCCGGTCTTCCGCGACGACAAACTGGCCGAGGAGCTGGCCCCCGGCGGGCGGCTCCAGCAGATGCTCGAACTCGGCAAGGACCTCGACGTCACCTGGGTCATCGACCCCGACCTGCTGGCCAGCGTCGACATGATGGCGGGCCGCTACCGGGTGCACAAGCCCGGCGGCGACCCGGACGACACCGTCGCGGGGAAGGGCCAGGAGGACGCCAAGCGCTGGCTGGACGAGCTGCAGAAGGCCGTCCGCGGCAAAGAGGTCGTCGCCCTCCCGTTCGCCGATCCCGACCTGGCGTCGCTGGCGCACCGCGGCCAGAAGGTGCCCGGCGCGCTCAGCTCCCTGGGGCAGGCCACCAGGCTCGCCAAGGACACGGTCGAGACGGTGCTCCACGTGAAACCGAGCACCGACTTCGCCTGGCCCTACGAGGGCGCCGTCGACTCCTCCCTCGTGGACGTGGCCACCTCGGCGGGCGCCCACAACGTGATCGCCCGCAGCGACAGCGTCCGGGACGCCGGCCTCTCCTACAGCCCGACGGCGGCCCGCCCGATCGGCAGCGGCAACACCGCGCTGGTCGCCGACGAGCGGCTGTCCACCGCCTTCGAGGGCGACCTGTCCCGGGCCGGGGCCGCCTCGCGCGCCGTGCAGCAGTTCACCGCCCAGTCCCTCGCGCTGGCGGGCCAGGTGCCCTCCCGCACCCGCAGCGTCGTCGTCGCCCCCCAGCGGATGCCGAGCGTCTCCCAGGCCCAGGCGATGGCCGAGGGCGTCGAGGCGCTCAGCGACAGCGGCTGGGCCGCGCCCGGCAGCCTGGCCGACGCCGCGAAGGCGAAGCCGGACCGGGGCGCCCAGCGCCGGATGCCCGCGCCCTCCTCCTACCCTTCGACGCTCCGCAAGAGCGAGCTGCCCACCGCCGCCTTCGAGCAGGTCCGCAAGACCAAGGACGGCCTGGAGGACTTCAAGGAGATCCTCAGCGACCCCGAACGTGTGATGCCGCCGTTCAGCACGGCCATAGACCGTGAGGTCTCCAACGCGTGGCGCGGCCGGGCGTCCGCCGGCAAGAGCTACCGCAACGCGGTGGAGGACTACCTGCTGGAGCTGCGCGGCGCGGTCAAGCTCATCAAGAAGTCCGGCATCACGCTCTCGGGCCGCGAGGCCACCATCCCCGTGACCGTGCAGAACAACCTGGCGCAGGGCGTCGACGGGCTCGTGCTGGAGCTGCGGTCGAGCCGCGTCGGCCTGGACGTCGGGGACGCCAAGCGGGTCAAGGTCGACGGCGAACACACCCAGTCCCTCAAGTTCGACACCACCGCCAAGAACAACGGCCGCGCCTACGTGTACGCCCAGCTCTACACGGAGGACGGCGAGCGCTACGGCAAGGTCATGAAGTTCCAGGTGAACGTGACCTCCATCACGTCCACCGTGCTGCTGGTCATCGCGATCGGCGTGCTGCTGATCGTGCTGGCCGGCATCAGGATGTACACCCAGCGCAAGCGGTCGGGCCCGGCCCCGGACCCGGACGCCCCGCTGAAGGACCCGGGCGACGGCGGTGACGGCGGCGGCGACGCGTCAGATGGCGCGGGGGACGGCGACGCGCCGGGTGGCTCGTCGGGGGACGCGTCGGGAGACGCTGCGGACGGCCCGCCGGGCGGCCCGGCAGACGACTCGTCGGGTGCCTCGACAGGCGACTCGACAGACGCCGGCAGGGACTCCGGCGCCCCGGACGGGGACGGGAACGACACCGTCCGGGAAAACGACAACCCCCCGGCCACGGGTGAGAAAGTGGACCGTTGACTCATCCGGGCGAGCAGGGGCAGGGGTAGGTAGCGACGATGAACGCGCCGTATGGCGGTGACCGGGGCCGGACGCCCGGTGACGGCTCTGGCCAGCCGGAGGACCCGTACGCACAGGACGCGTACGCCCGTGATCCGTTCGCGCCCGCGGACCCCTCGGCGCAGGACCCGGACCCGCAGGCGTGGCAGCGCTACCAGGAGCAGCAGCCCCAGGACCCGTACGCGACGCAGCCCTACGAAGGGCAGCCGCACGGCCGGCCGCAGCACGAGCAGCAGCCGCACCATCCGTCGCCCTACGGACAGCAGCCGCACGGACAGCAGCCCCACGGGCAACCGCCGTACCAGCAGCCTTACGGGCAGCGGCCCCACCAGCAGTCACACGGACAGCAGCCGCCCCAGCAGCCGTACGCGGCGCAGGCCTACCAGGGCGAGCAGCCCCAGGCGCCCCGGTCCACAGGACAGGGCGCCCCGCAGTCCGGCGACGCCTTCGCCCACCTCTACCGCGACCAGGGCCACCCTCAGCCACAGCACGGACAGCACGGACAGCACGGGCAGCACCCGCACCACACCCGCCAGGCGCAGCAGAGCCCCCAGGCGAACCAGGTGCGCTCCGCCCAGCAGGACCCCGGACGGGCCCAGCCCACCCAGCCGCCGCAGCCGTATCCGCCGGAGCCCGGAGCGCCGGGAGCCGCCGAGGAACCGTCGGCGCAGACCGTCAACCTCAACGCCGTCGCCCCCAAGGAAGAAGCTCCCGCGCCCTCAGGGGGCAAGGGCGGCGGCGGTGGCCTCCTCAAGTCCAGCGCCATCATGGCCGCCGGCACGATGGTCTCGAGGCTGACGGGCTTCATCCGCTCCGCGATGATCGTCGCGGCGCTCGGCGCCTCCGCCCTCGGTGACAGCTACCAGCTGGCCATCACCCTTCCGACGATGCTCTACATCCTCAGCGTCGGCGGCGGCCTGAACTCGGTCTTCGTGCCGCAGCTCGTGCGCGCGATGAAGGAGGACGACGACGGCGGCCAGGCGTACGCGAACCGGCTGCTGACGCTGGTCGCCGTACTGCTGGGCATCCTGGCGGTCGTGGCCGTCTTCGCCGCGCCGCTGCTGGTGCGGCTGATGTCCGTCAAGCTGGCGGGGGACCCGGCGGCCAACGAGGTCACCGTCACCTTCGTGCGCTACTGCCTGCCCTCGATCTTCTTCATGGGCATCCACGTGGTGATGGGCCAGGTGCTCAACGCGCGCGGCCGCTTCGGCGCGATGATGTGGACGCCGGTCCTCAACAACGTCGTCATCATCTCCACCATCAGCCTGTTCCTGTGGGTCTACGGGACCGCCTCGACCTCGAAGCTGACCGTCGCCAGCATCCCGCCCGAGGGCGTGCGGCTGCTGGGCATCGGCACCCTGCTGGGACTGGTCGTCCAGGCGCTGTCGATGATCCCCTACCTGCGCGCCGCGGGCTTCCGCATCCGGCCCCGCTTCGACTGGCGCGGCCACGGTCTGGGCAAGGCCGCCAAGCTGGCCAAGTGGACGATCCTGTTCGTGCTCGCCAACCAGGCCGGTGTGCTGGTCGTCTCCCAGCTGTCCACCTGGGCAGGTGACACCGCCGCCAAGGGCGGCGACTCCGGAACCGGCTACATCGCCTACTCCAACGCCCAGCTCATCTGGACGATGCCGCAGTCCATCATCACCGTCTCCGTGATGGCGGCGCTGCTGCCCCGGCTCTCCCGGGCGGCAGCCGACGGCGACCCCGGGGCGGTGCGGGACGACATCTCCCAGGGCCTGCGCAACTCGGCCGTCGCCATCGTGCCCATCGCCTTCGGATTCCTGGCGCTCGGCATCCCCATGTGCACCATGATCTACGGCTCGGCGGGCGTGGACGCCGCCCGTTCCATGGGCTACATGCTGATGGCGTTCGGAATCGGCCTGATCCCCTACTCGGTCCAGTACGTCGTGCTCCGCGCCTTCTACGCGTACGAGGACACCCGCACCCCCTTCTTCAACACGGTCATAGTGGCCGCCGTCAACGCCGCCGCCTCCGCGCTGTGCTTCCTGCTGCTGCCCGCCCGCTGGGCCGTCGTCGGCATGGCCGCCTCCTACGGGCTCGCCTACCTCACCGGTGTCGGTATCGCCTGGCGCCGGCTGCGCGACCGGCTGGGCGGCGACCTGGACGGGCGGCGCGTGGTGCGTACGTACACGCGGCTCGGCGGCGCCAGCATCCCCGCGACGCTCGCCGCCGGCGCCGCGGCCTGGGGCATCATGCGCGTCCTGGGCAGCGGCACCCTCGGTTCGATCGCCGCGCTGGCCGGCGGAGGGATCGTTTTGGGCGCGGTCTTCGTCCTAGCGGCGAAGCGCATGCGCATCGAGGAAATGACGGCGATGCTCGGGATGGTGCGCGCCAGACTCGGCCGATGAAATCCGGACGGGGAAACCGGCGTATACAACCATCTTTCGCCCCCGCGTGTCGTGCATAGCGGCGAGGTGTAGGCACAATTGTTTTTGGCCGTTTCCAGCAAAACGGCGCTACGGATGGGGAGGCAGGAACGACGGTGGCGGAACGGAGCACAGCCGCTGTCGACGTGGCCGAGACCAGCGGCGAGAACGGCAAGCCGCTGACCGCCCGGCAGGACGGGGCCACGGGCGACGGTGCGACGGACGCGACGAACGGACACAGCCGCGACGCCGTGGCTTCCCCTCTCACGGGCACCTCGGCCGCCGACCCGGCTCCGGAGGCGGAAGCCTCCGACACCACGCCACCCGAAAGACTCACACAGGGCGCGGAGTCCCCGGAGAAGGGCGACACCCCCGAAGAGGACGCCGACCACGCACCGGAGGTTGCCTCCGCCGGCGGCGTGACACCCGACGACGCGGCGGAAGGCCCGTCCGTGGACCGCTCCGACTCCGAGGACACGCCCCACACCCGAGCCGAGGGCTCCGCCCCGGACGTCGGTGAGCAGAGCCCCACAGCGGGCCCCCGCCCCGGAACGGAAGCGGGAACCGGCCCGGACGCCGGAACGGAAGCCGAAGCCGAAGCCGGCTCGGACACCCCAGCCGGCTCGGAGGCCCCAGCCGGCTCGGAGGCCGACGCGGGAGCGGAGGCCGACGCCGGGATCACGTCCGGGACCGAGGCCGGATCCGGAGCCGGGGCTGACGCCGAGGCCGGGGCCGAGACCGACGCCGAGGCCAGGACCGAAGCCGGTGCCGGGACCGGGGTCGAGGCCGGAGACGGGGCTGACGCCGAGGCCGGGAGCGAGGCCGGGCCCGGGCCCGGGGCCGGGGCCGAGGCCGAGGTCGGAGCCGGGGCGGGGGCCGGGGCCCCCGAAGGGTCCGCGGAGACGCGCGGACCCGACCTGCACAGTGGCCACAAGCTCGCCCGCCGCTACCGCCTGGAGGAGTGCGTCACCCGCCTCGACGGGTTCAGCAGCTGGCGCGCCGTGGACGAGAAGCTGCGCCGCGCCGTGGGCGTGCACGCGCTGCCGGCCGGTCACTCCCGGGCCCGCCAGGTGCTCGCCGCCGCACGCTCGGCCGCGCTGTTGGGCGACCCGCGCTTCGTGCAGGTCCTCGACGCGGTCGAGGAGGACGATCTCGTCTACGTCGTCCACGAGTGGCTGCCCGACGCCGTGCCGCTCAGCGAGCTCCTCAGCAGCGGTCCTCTGGAGGCGTACGAGGCGTACCAGCTCGTCGGCCAGCTCGCCCAAGGGCTGTCGGCCGCGCACCGCGAGGGGCTCGCGCACCTGCGGCTGAACCCCACCTGTGTGCTGCGCACCGGCATGGGTCAGTACCGCGTCCGGGGGCTGGCCGTGAACGCCGCGCTGCGCGGGGTCACCAGCGACCACCCGCAGCGTGACGACACCGAGGCCATCGGCGCGCTGCTGTACGCGGCGCTCACCCAGCGCTGGCCGTACGAGGACGACGCGCACGGGCTGCCCGGTGTCGGCTCGC
This sequence comes from Streptomyces diacarni, assembly GCF_003323715.1. Taxonomy (GTDB): domain Bacteria; phylum Actinomycetota; class Actinomycetes; order Streptomycetales; family Streptomycetaceae; genus Streptomyces; species Streptomyces diacarni. Next base: position 118,320 of record NZ_QOIN01000071.1, on the reverse strand, counting down.
TCGATCTGAGCACCCTCGTCGCGCCCGAGCAGGTGCGCGCGGGCGTGCACCGGGGGCTGTCGACGCTGGCCATGCGGGCGCTGGTCAACGACGGCGCGACCGCCTCGCGCCAAGAGCAGCCCTGCGCCACCCCCGAGGAGCTGGCCAAGGCCGTCTCGGCGCTGCCCCGCATCCGCCCGCCGGAGCAGAGCTTCACCCCGCCTCCTCCGTACCAGCGCACCACCTACCAGCAGGGCGCGTACGCGGCTTCCGGTGCCGTGAGGTCGGCCGCGGTGCGCGTTCCGCCGCACGGGCCGGGCGCCGAGCCGCCGGCTCCGCCCGCGCTTCCCGGCCGTACCGGCAAGGTCCTCAAGTGGGGCGTCTCGGCGCTGTTGATCGCCGCGCTCGGCCTGGGCAGCTGGCAGGTCGCGGACGCGCTGCTGGAGGGCGAGCCGCCGCCGAAGAAGCCCACCAAGCAGGTACACGCGCACGACACCTCCGCGCAGACCGGCAAGCCCGTCAAGGTCGAGGACGTCAAGGACTTCGACCCGCAGGGCGACGGCTCGGAGAACCCGGAGAAGGCGCCGAACGCGATCGACGGCGACCCCGGGACCTCCTGGGTGACCAGCCACTACATCGGCCGCCCCGACTTCGGCAATCTCAAGTCCGGTGCCGGGCTCGTGCTCGACCTGGGCAAGGTGCGTCAGGTCAGCCGGCTCAAGGTCGACTTCGCCGGCAAGACCTCGGCGAGCTTCCTGGCCGCGCCGAGCAGCGTCTCCGCCATGCCGTCGTCGCTGGGCAGCTTCAGCAAGGTCTCCAGCGGTTCGGGGGAGCACCTCACCCTGAAGGCGAAGAAGCCGATCAAGACCCGCTACGTACTGGTGTGGCTCACCAAGCTCCCGCTCTCCGACGACGGCAACTACCGTGGTCGCGTCACGGAGGTCCAGGTCCTCAGCTGAAGGCCGGTCCGCCGTGGGTGAGACGGGTGCGGCCGAGGCCGCCGGTGCCGCCTTCCCGGGGAGGGCGACGGGTGAGGGGAGGGCCGATGGCGAGCGACGACGCGACGCGCCGTCCACCGCGCACGGGCGGCGTCGGGCGGGGCGGCGCCGCGCCGCCCGACGCCGGGCAGCGGTACGAGGCAGCGGACGAGACAACGGGCGAGAAACCCGACAAGGCAGCCGACAAGGCAGCCGACAAGGATCTTCTCGACCGGCACGTCGCAGGGGATCCCGACGCGTTCGGTGAGCTCGTCCGCCGGCATCGGGACCGCCTGTGGGCCGTGGCGCTGCGGACGCTCGGTGACCGGGAGGAGGCGGCCGACGCCGTGCAGGACGCGCTGATCTCCGCCTACCGCGCCGCGCACACGTTCCGCGGCCGGTCCGCCGTCACGACCTGGCTGCACCGCATCACCGTCAACGCCTGCCTGGACCGCGCCCGCAAGGCGGCCTCGCGCCGCGCGGCGCCCACCGACGACACCGAGCGGCTGGAGCAGCTGCTGGAGCCCGAGGAGTCGGCGGCCGGTCCGGTCGAGCGTGACGCTGTGCACCGGGAGCTGGTATCGGCCCTCTCGCAGCTGCCCGCCGAGCAGCGCGCCGCCCTCGTCCTGGTGGACATGCAGGGCTATCCCGTCGCGGAGGCCGCCGAGGTGCTCGAGGTGGCCGTCGGAACCGTCAAGAGCCGCTGCGCCCGTGGCCGCGCCCGTCTCCTCCCCCTCGTCTCGCACCTGCGCCCGAGCGCCGACGGGACCGGGGACGGCGCACAGGGTGCGCAGAGCACGGAGGGTACGAACGGCACCAAGGGAGGGAACCCGACGAGCGGGGCATCCGTCCCAGCACCGAGAGAAGGGCCGCGGAACCCACCGCGGACCACCACACACGGCACCACGGGACCCGGGGCAGCGAAGGGAGGAGGACAGGCATGACATCCACTCCTTTCCCGTACGACGGGCACCCGGACGTCGCCGAGATCTCCGCACTCAGCGAGGGCGTCCTGCCACTCGACCGTGAACCCGATCTCCGCGCCCATCTGCGGGAGTGCGACCTGTGCGCCGAGGTGCGGGACTCCCTGGAGGAGATCCGCGCCTCACTGGGTACGCTCCCCGGCCCCGTCCGGATGCCCGAGGGTGTGGCCGTCCGCATCGACGCGGCACTGGCGGCAGAGGCCCGCACGAGGGCGGAACCCGACAGGGCCGAAGAGAACGAGAGCGAAGCCGACGCGCCAGGAGAAAGCGCTGCGGAGGAAAGGGCCACGGAGGAAGACGCTGTTTCACGTGAAACGGTGCCGGGTTCACGTGACACAGCGCCGGACGAGCCGACCCCGCTGCCCCGTACCGTGAAGTCTCCGGTTTCACGTGAAACGACGTCCGCCCGTCGCTCGGGAGACGACCGTCCCCCCGGACACGCCCCCAAAGCCGCCGGGCCCGGACGCGAGGCGGCCGCGGCCGGCACCCGGCGTGCCCGCCGCCGGCGCAGGGCCGTGCTGGTGGTCGCGGCCTCCGCCGCCGTGCTGGCCCTCGGCGCGGTCACCCTCCAGGCGCTCTCCGACTCGTCCGGCACCAAGGCCACCTCGGACGGTGCCAAGTCGCTCACCGAGGGCCGGGCGCCGAGCGTGCCCCCGAGCCCCACCGGCTCCCTCACCCCCGAGACCGAGACCGGCGGCACCGGCGACGACCATCAGTTGCGCAAGCGCGTCCAGCGGCTGCTGTCCGACCAGCCGACGTCCTCCCCCACCGAGAGCGCCCCGTCCCCCTCGGAGCCGAGCGACTCCCCCTCGCTCGACACCAAGAAGAGCCCCAGCACCGGTGAGAACACGCTGCGGGACGACCTGGGAGGCGGCGGCACCACCGTCCCCTCCTGCGTGCGGGAGGCCCTCGGCCGTACGGAGACCCCGCTGGCCGTCGACCCGGAGGCCACCTTCGCGAACCGCTCCGGCTACCTGGTCGTCCTCCCGCACCAGGGTGGTGACACGGAACAGGTGGACGCCTACCTGGTGGACCCCTCCTGCATCAGCGCCGATCCGCCGCAGCCCGGCGAGGTGCTGTTCAAGGGGACCTACCCGCGCGGGTGACACGGGGTCGCGAGCCCGGGAATGTCTGCCCCGTAGGATCCGTTGGACGGGGTGAAAGCCTCGGCGCAAGATCCCGGATAGCAGTCGGCAGACAAGGAAGACTCCCGTGAGCGACGTCCGTAACGTCATCATCATCGGCTCGGGCCCGGCCGGATACACGGCAGCGCTCTACACCGCCCGCGCGTCGCTGAAGCCGCTGGTGTTCGAGGGCTCCGTCACGGCTGGCGGCGCCCTGATGAACACCACCGAGGTCGAGAACTTTCCCGGCTTCCAGGAAGGCATCGTGGGCCCGGAGCTCATGGACAACATGCGGGCACAGGCGGAGCGTTTCGGCGCCGAGCTGGTCCCGGACGATGTCACGGCCGTCGACCTGTCGGGGCCGGTCAAGACCGTCACGGACTCCACCGGCACCGTCCACCGCGCCCGTACGGTGATCGTCTCCACCGGTTCGCAGCACCGCACGCTGGGTCTCCCGCTGGAGGAGGAGCTGTCAGGCCGCGGCGTCTCCTACTGCGCCACCTGCGACGGCTTCTTCTTCCGTGAGCAGCACATCGTCGTGGTCGGCGGCGGCGACACGGCCATGGAGGAGGCGACCTTCCTTTCCCGCTTCGCGGCGTCCGTCACCATCGTCCACCGCCGGGACACCCTCCGGGCCTCGAAGGCGATGCAGGAGCGCGCCTTCGCCGACCCGAAGATCTCCTTCGCCTGGAACAGCGAGGTGGCCGAGATCCACAGCAAGGACGGCAAGCTGTCCGGGCTGACCCTGCGCGACACCGAGAACGGCGAGACCCGCGAGCTGGGCGTGACGGGCCTGTTCGTCGCCATCGGCCACGACCCGCGTGTGGAGCTGTTCACGGACGTACTCATCCTGGACGAGGACGGCTACCTCAAGGTGGACGCCCCCTCCACCCGCACGAACGTGCCCGGCGTCTTCGCGGCGGGCGACGTGGTGGACCACACCTACCGGCAGGCCATCACCGCGGCGGGCACCGGCTGCTCGGCCGCCCTGGACGCCGAGCGCTTCCTGGCGGCGCTCACCGACGTGGACGCCGAGGAGACCGCCGAGCCGGAGAAGACAGCCGCCGCCGTCTGACCGTGTCGGCTCCCAGCCGCCCCCTTCCGTCAGCCCCAACCCCACCAGCAGTCCCCACACCCCGAGGAGAAGCACCATGGCCGGTGCCACCGTGACCGCGACCGACGCAGACTTCGACGATGTCGTCCTCAAGAGCGACAAGCCCGTGCTGGTCGACTTCTGGGCGGCTTGGTGCGGTCCGTGCCGTCAGATCGCCCCGTCGCTGGAGGCCATCGCCTCCGAGCACGCCGACAAGCTCACCGTCGTCAAGCTGAACATCGACGAGAACCCGGGCGTCGCCGCGAAGTACGGCATCATGTCGATCCCGACCATGAACGTCTACAAGGGCGGCGAGGTCGTCAAGACCATCGTCGGTGCCAAGCCGAAGGCCGCCATCGAGAAGGACCTCTCCGACTTCATCGGCTGAGAGTCCGACTCCCTCGGCTGAGAGCGACGCGCTTCGTCGGCCGAGCCCACTCGCCTCCGGACGCGACGCAGCAGGGGCGCGGTTTCACGTGAAACCGCGCCCCTGCTCGTTTCCGGCTCACTCCCTACAGCGGCCGGAGCGCCGGCTCCTTGCTGTGCACCTTGCCCAACAGCTGGTCCAGCGCCCTTTCCATGTCCTGCCGCCAGGAGACCGTCGAGCGAAGCTCCAGCCGCAGCCGGGGAAAGCGCGGATGCGTCCGGACGGTCTTGAAGCCGACGGCCAGCAGATGGTCGGCAGGTAGCAGACAGGCCGGCTCCCTCCACTGCGTGTCCCCGAACGCCTCTATCGCCTTGAAGCCGCGCCGCAGCAGATCCTTCGCCACCGTCTGCACGATCACCCGGCCGATGCCCTGCCCCTGGAACCCGGGACGCAGATATGCCGTCATCAGCTGCACGGCGTCGGGGGAGACCGGACTCGTGGGGAAGGCGAAGGAGCGCGGCACGTAAGCGGGCGGCGCGTAGAGCACGTAGCCGACCGGCGCGTCGTCGACGTAGACGACCCGGCCGCAGGAGCCCCACTCCAGCAGCACCGCCGAGATCCAGGCCTCCTTCTCCCGGTCCGGGCGGCCAGAGCCGACCGTCTCCTCGTCACTGACCGGGCCCAGCTCCCAGAAGGCGCAGGCACGGCAGCGCTCCGGCAGGTCCGCGAGATTGTCCAGCGTGAGCGGAACGAGCTGTCGCCCCATGGCAGACATCGTAGCCATGGGGCGACAGCTCGTCGGCAGGTTTCTGCTGTTGTGACTGGTGCGATGGTCGGCCCGAAACCGACCGGCGCTGACCGGTGCGGTGCCTACACGGAATCCCCGTCGGCCTGCTCGCCGTCCTCGGGCTCCTCGTCGCCCTGGCCGCCGTCGCCCTCCGCGAGCTTCTGCTGGAGTACCCCGCCCTCCCCGGGAGCGAACTGCCCCAGGATGCGGTCCAGGTCCTCCATGGAGGCGAACTCCACGACGATCTTGCCCTTCTTCTGCCCCAGATCGACCTTCACCCTGGTCTCGAAGCGGTCGGAGAGGCGGCCCGCCAGCTGGTTCAGCGCGGGGGACACCCGGGCACCGGCCCGGGGCCCCTTCGGCTTGGCCCGCCCCTTGGGCGCGCCACTCATCAGCGTGACGATCTCCTCGACGGCTCGCACCGACAGGCCCTCGGCCACGATGCGGTGAGCGAGCTTGTCCTGATCCTCACCGTCCTCCACCGACAGCAGTGCGCGCGCGTGCCCGGCGGACAGCACGCCCGCCGCCACTCGGCGCTGCACCGCCGGGGAGAGCCGCAACAGCCGCAGCGTGTTGGTCACCTGCGAGCGGGAGCGGCCGATCCGCCCGGCGAGCTCGTCATGGGTGCACTCGAAGTCCTTGAGGAGCTGGTCGTAGGCGGCCGCCTCTTCCAGCGGATTCAGCTGCGCCCTGTGCAGATTCTCCAGCAGCGCGTCCAGGAGGAGCTTCTCGTCCTCAGTGGCACGGACGATGGCCGGAATCTGCTCCAGCCCCGCCTCACGGCAGGCCCGCCAGCGGCGCTCACCCATGATGAGCTCGAAGCTGCCGGCCTCCAGCTCACGCACCACCACCGGCTGGAGGAGACCCACCTCCTTGATGGAGGTGACGAGTTCGGCGAGGGCGTCCTCGTCGAAGACCTCACGGGGCTGCCGCGGGTTGGGGGTGATCGCGTCGAGCGGCACCTCGGCGAAGAACGCGCCGTCCACCGCTCCGGCCGCCGCCTGCGCCTCCGCGGAGGCTTCCTCCTCGGTGGCGGCGCCGTCCTCGGCGAAACCAGCGGGCGGCGTTTCACGTGAAACCCACTCGTCGCTCTCCCGCTGGGAGAGCGCGGCGACCTTCGCGGCCGCCACCCCGCGCGATCCCTGCTCCGCAGAGAGCAGCGGAACCGCGGTCGGAGAGGTGGAGCCCCCCGTGACGCTCGGCGACTGCCGCTCGGAACCGGGTTCCGACGACTCGGCGGTCTCCGTGCTCGTCGGAGCCGCCGGAATCAGCGCACCGAGCCCCCGCCCCAGGCCCCTACGTCGCTCGCTCACTGCCCCTCCGCCATGCTGCCGTGCTGCTGTGCCTGGTGTGGTTGTGCTGGTGGCTGCCCGAGTGGTTGCTGCTGTGGCGTCTGGAACGGCACCGCAGGCTGCGCCGGTGGACCCTGGTAGGCCTGCTGGGCTTCCTGCGCCTGCTGCGCTTCCTGCGCCTGCTGGGCCTGCTCGACGTGCGGGTCCCGCAGCGCGATCTCCCGCGCCGCCTCCAGGTAGGAGAGCGAACCGCTGGAGCCCGGATCGTAGGTCAGTACCGTCTGGCCGTAGCTCGGGGCCTCCGAAATACGCACCGAGCGCGGAATGTTGGTACGCAGCACCTCCTTACCGAAGTGCCCGCGCACCTCCTCCGCCACCTGGGACGCCAGCCGGGTACGGCCGTCGTACATCGTCAGAATGATCGTGGAGATGTGCAGCCGCGGGTTCAGATGCCCCCTCACCAACTCCACGTTGCGCAGCAGTTGGCCCAGCCCCTCCAGCGCGTAGTACTCGCACTGGATGGGGATCAGCACCTCCGCACCGGCCACGAGGGCGTTGACCGTCAGCAGACCGAGGGAGGGCGGGCAGTCGATGAGGACGTAGTCGAGCGGCTGCTCGTACGCCTCGATGGCCCGCTGAAGGCGGCTCTCCCGCGCGACCAGCGACACGAGCTCGATCTCCGCACCGGCGAGATCGATGGTCGCCGGCGCGCAGAAGAGCCCCTCCACGTCCGGTACCGGCTGGACGACCTCGGAGAGCGGCTTGCTCTCCACCAACACGTCGTAGATCGAGGGCACTTCGGCGTGGTGATCCACACCCAGCGCTGTCGACGCATTGCCCTGCGGGTCGAGATCGACCACCAGAACGCGGGCCCCGTGCAGGGCCAGCGAGGCGGCGAGGTTCACGGTCGTCGTGGTCTTGCCGACCCCGCCCTTCTGGTTGGCGACCACCATGACCCGGGTCTGAGCCGGCCGCGGCAGACCCTCCCCGGCTCTGTTCATCGCCTCGACCGCCTGCTGGGCGGCACGGCCAATGGGGGTGTCGTCCATGGGCGGTGGCGTTTCACGTGCCGCGTCACCGCGGGGAGCGCCCCCGCCCGCGCTGGTATCCCCTGACTCTGTCCGGGGACCGGGGACCGGGTCGGCCATCGGTCCCGCGATGTTGGCGTCGGACCGCAACGGTTCACTCTCCTCACCATCAGGCTCGCTATGGACAGAGCCTCCCATGCTTTCGGTGTCGCGAACCAGCGAGCCCCACTCAGTTGTGGACGAATCCACGTCGGAGCGGAGCTGAGGAGTGGGTGCGGTCCGGCCGCGCGCACCGGCGGCGGCGCGGCCTCGGTTGATGATTCCGTGCAACAGAGAGCGGCGTTTCACGTGAAACACGATGCACGCGGCCGTGACGGGTGCCGCCGCGACACTCCGCGCCACGGTGCCGTAAGCGTTTTTATGGAGTAACCGCGTAACCGAATCAGCGTTTCAGCGCCGACCGCGACCGCGGTGGCTCCCGTGGCCCCGCAGGACTCCCCGGACCGCAGGGAGTTCAGGGGACCGCAGTGCGTGCTCGGGGCCGCAGCGGGATGCACACGGCTGTGGCGACTCAGAGCCCGTCACGACGGGCGGACTGCGGTAACCGGACCGTAGTGGTCGGGCCGCAGTGGCCGGACCACGACGGCGCGGCCGATGTGCGGCCGGGCCGTCGTGCGGCCCGGCCGGGGGCTCAGCGGCCGCGGCGTCCGCCGCGCGCCGCGCGGCGGGCCGCCTTCTCGGCCTTGGCCCGCCTGGCGGCGAAGCGGACACCGCCCGGGCTCTCGCCGACCCGGGCCCGCACCACCGTGGAGAGGGGGTCCACCACACCGCGGCCGATCTGCTCCACCGTGGTCTCCACGACCCCCAGCTTGTGCAGCGCGTCGCGCGCCGTGCGGACCTCATCCTCGGCGGTGTCGCCCTTGAGGGCCACCATCTCGCCGTAGGGGCGCAGCAGCGGCACGCCCCAGCCGGCCAGCCGGTCCAGCGGTGCGACCGCGCGGGCGGTCACCACGTGCACCGGCGTCAGCGTGCCCAGCATCTCCTCGGCCCGTCCACGCCGCACCGTCACGTGGTCGAGCCCCAGCAGTTCGACGACCTCCTGCAGGAAGGTCGTCCGCCGCAGCAGCGGCTCCAGCAGCGTGATCTCCAGGTCCGGGCGCACGAGCGCCAGCGGAATCCCCGGCAGCCCGGCGCCCGAGCCGACATCGCACACGGAGACGCCCTCGGGCACCGCCTCGGAGAGCACCACGCAGTTCAGCAGGTGCCGTTCCCACAGCCGCGGCACCTCGCGCGGACCGAGCAGGCCCCGCCGCACCCCGGCGTCCGCCAGCAGTTCGGCGTACCGCCGCACGGCGGGCAGGCTGTCCCCGAACGCCTTGTGTGCCGCCTGGGGAGCGGGCGGCAATTCCGCCGTGTGCTCCTGCGGCTCCCCCGCGTACCCGGTCACGGGAGGACGACCACGCAGCGCTGCGGCTCCTCGCCCTCGGACTCGCTGCGCAGCCCGGCGGCCTTCACCGCGTCATGGACGACCTTGCGCTCGAACGGGGTCATCGGACGCAGCTTCACCGGCTCGCCCGAGCCCTTGGCCTCCTTGGCCGCCTGCTCGCCCAGCTCGGCCAGCTCCTCGCGCTTGCGGGCGCGGAAACCGGCGACATCCAGCATCAGCCTGCTGCGGTTGCCCGTCTCACGGTGCACGGCCAGGCGCGTCAGCTCCTGCAGAGCCTCCAGCACCTCACCGTCCTTGCCGACCAGCTTCTGCAGGTCGCGCGAGGAGCCCTCGCCGACGATCGAGACGACGGCGCGGTCGGCCTCGACGTCCATGTCGATGTCGCCGTCCAGATCGGCGATGTCGAGGACGCCCTCGAGGTAGTCGGCCGCGATCTCACCCTCCTGTTCCAGACGGGTCAGGCTGTCGGTCTCGGCCTCGGTGTTCTCAAGGCCGGTCGCGTCCGTGCTCTCGGGAGCTTCCGTGCTCTCGGGGGCGGTCGTGTCCGTCACGGCGGGGACTCCTTCGGTGCTCACTTCTTGGAGGGGTGCTTGGGACGCTGGGGGCCCTTGCGCTGCTGCCCGGTCTTCTTCTGACCCGACTTGGCCTGGCCACCGCCCTGCTTCTGACCGCTCTGCTTGGCGCCGCCCTGCTGCTTACCCGACGCCTTCTGCCCCGAGCTCTTCTGGCCCGCGCTCTTCTGGCCGCCCTTGCCGGTGGCCGAGCCGCCGGTGGTGCCGGACTTCTGGGCGGAGTCGGCCTTCTCGGCGGAGTCGGACTCGTCCTTCTCCAGCGACGCGGTGGCCGAGGAGGCGCCACCCTGCTTGGAACCCGCGGCGAGGGGGCCGCCCTGCCGCTGTGCCTTCGTCTGGCGCTTGGGCTGCTGACGGCGGGACCTGGCGGCCTCTGCGGCCTCGCGGGCCTCGACCTCCTTCGGGTCCTCCTTCAGCTTGCCGGCGGCCCGCAGCCGCTCCTGGCGCTCCGTGTAGGCGCGGGAGCCGGGCGTGGGGTTGCGCTTGATCACGAAGAGCTGCTGGCACATCGTCCACACGTTGGTGGTCAGCCAGTAGATGAGGACACCGACGGGGAAGTTGATACCGAAGACGGCGAACATCACGGGGAAGACGTACATCAGCATCTTCTGCTGCTGCATGAACGGCGTCTTCACCGTCAGGTCGACGTTCTTGGTCATCAGCTGGCGCTGCGTGTAGAACTGCGACGCCGACATCAGGACGATCATGATGACCGTGACGACGCGGACGTCGACGAGGGACGCGGACAGGTCCCTGACCTGCTCGGCACCGTCCATGAACTTCGCGGCGAGCGGGGCACCGAAGATCTTCGCGCTACGGGCGCTGTCGACCTGCTCGGCGTTGAGCACGCCCACCGGCTTGTTGTCCGCGATGTGGCTGAGCACCCGGAAGAGGGCGATGAAGAACGGCGACTGCGCGAGGATCGGCAGGCAGCTGGAGAGCGGGTTGGTGCCCGTCTCCTTGTAGAGCTTCATCATCTCTTCGCTCTGGCGCTGCTTGTCGCTCTTGTAGCGCTCCTGGATCGCCTTCATCTTCGGCTGGAGCGCCTGCATGTTCCGGGTCGACTTGATCTGCTTCACGAAGAGCGGGATCAGACAGATCCGGATCAAAACCACCAGGAAGAAGATGGACAGACCCCAGGCCCAGCCGCCGTCCGGGTCGAAGACCAGGCCGAACAGCGAATGGAACTGGACAATGATCCAGGAGACAGCGGTATAGAGAGGACTCAGGATCGTGTCCACGAATCAGGCTCCTTGGGCGTTGGACTGGGTCCGGTGCTGCTGCCAGCGGGAGCGGATCCGCTGGTGCCATACCGGGTGCTTCCGGGCGGGGACATGGTCGACGCCACCGGGCGACCACGGGTTGCAGCGCAGGATGCGCCAGGCCGTCAGTGCCGTCCCCTTCACGGCGCCATGGCGGTGGATGGCCGTGTAGCCGTAGTGGGAGCACGACGGGTAGTACCGGCACACGGGGCCGAGCATCGGACTGATCGTCCACTGGTACAGCTTGATCAACCACAGCAGCGGGTACTTCACGGCGCTCTCCCTCCCGGTTCACGGCCGGGATCGCGGGGGCTGTCCCCCGAGTCGGCAGAGCGAGGGGACCCTTTGAGCAGCTTCCGCAGCGCGGCGTCCAGATCACGGACCAGCTGAGCGTGGTCCGCCTCTCCCGCGCCGGGCAGCGCCCGTACGACAACCAGGCTACCTGCGGGCAGCTTGCACAGACGTTCGCGCATCAGAGGGCGCAGACGCCGCTTCACACGGTTACGGACGACGGCGTTGCCGACGGCCTTGCTCACGACGAAACCCGCACGTGTCGGAGGGACCTCCCCCTCCGACACGTGCGGGTCCGTTTGACTGCGTAGATGCACGACGAGGAGCGGGCGTCCGGCCCGGCGTCCTCGGCGTACCGCGGTCGCGAAGTCCTCGCGCCGCCTCAGCCGGTTCTCGGTAGGCAGCACGTCATGGACCTGTGGTCAGGCCGCTCAGGCCGACAGGCGGGCGCGACCCTTGCTGCGGCGGTTCGCGACGATCGCGCGGCCGGCGCGGGTCCGCATGCGCAGCCGGAAGCCGTGGGTCTTCGCGCGGCGGCGGTTGTTCGGCTGGAAGGTGCGCTTGCTCACTCGGGGGCTCCAGGGATGCTTCGTGTCCCACGGAACACCGCAGGACAGGGTGTGGGGAGTCGACTGGCTGTCACCGTGCGCCCACGAGTAGCTCGCAACGCCCGAGTGTGCACCGCTTCATGATCGGTCGGGCGAACCCTGCGATCTTGCCCATCGGAGGCAGGCGGCAGCAGCCGTCGACACTCGACCTGGTTACGGTACGCGCGCCTACGCCATCCGGTCAAACCCGCGCCGACGGGGCACCCGGGACCCGCCCACGGGTCCTGCGGCCCGGCCGCACCCCCTCCGCACCGCACCGCGCCCCGCCCGCGCCCACTACCGCACCCGTACGGCACCCGTACAGCACTCGTGCACAGCCTGTGGACAACGACTTGAACGGGGCAGGTCCGCGTGACTACCGTGGCCGAACTTCCTTTTCTTCCCGACCGTCCCCGGAACCACACATGCGAGGGACCTGGTCGGTCACCGGACGACGACCGTCACCCAGCGAGTGACCCGTCACCCAGCGAGTGAGAGAGCGTGCCCTGTGGCTGACCTACCTGCCGATCTTGCCGCAGTGTGGCCACGGGTGCTGGAACAGCTTCTGCGCGAGGGGCGCGAGGGGAGCAGCGTCGAGGCGAAGGACCAGCGGTGGCTGCAGGACTGCCAGCCCCTCGTGCTGGTCTCGGGCACCGCACTGCTGGGCGTACCGAACGAGTACGCGAAGCAGGTCCTGGAGGGCCGGCTCGCCCCGGCGATCACCGAAGCGCTGAGCCGTGAGTGCCGGCAGCCGATCCGCCTGGCGATCACCGTGACGGGGCCGATGCCGCAGGCCGCCTCGCCCGCACCCCCTGCGCCGCCGGCCGCCGCCTCGATCCCGTCGCCCACACCGGCCCCCGAGCAGCAGCCCCAGCACGCGCAGCGGGAGTCCGCCTACGAACCGGCGTACGAGAGCTACCCACCGCGCGAGACGTACGAGGGCTACGACCAGCGCGACGACCGCGGCCCCCAGCAGGGCGGGCCCCCATACGGCGGCCCGCAGCCAGGGCCCCCGTCCGCGCCGGCCGCCCCCGATCACCAGGATCAGCCGCAGGCCCCGCAGGACCGCTTCGAGCCGCAGGACCGCTACGACCAGCAGGACCGGTTCGACCAGCCGGAGCGCTACGAGCAGTACGAGGGCCGCGAGCAGTACGAGAGCCGGGAGATCCCGGGGGCCCGCTCCGCCTACCCCGAGTATCCGCACGGCCCGGGGCACGCGCCCGGACCGTCCTCGTGGCAGCAGCAGCGGCGCGACCCCTACCCCCCGCAGCGCCAGCGGCCCCAGCACTACGACCACCGGCAGCAGGGGTACGAGCAACAGGGCTACGAGCCGCAGCCGTACGAGCAGCAGTCCTACGACCAGCCGAGCTATGACCAGCCGAGCTATGACCAGCAGTCGTACGACGCCTACGAACCGCAGCACCAGCACCAGCCGCCGCAACAGCCGCAGCACCAGCAGCGGCCCCGGCCGCAGGTGCCGCCGCAGGGGCGGCCGCCCGCCCCGCATTACGACAGCCCGTCCCAGCTGCCCGCGCCCAGCGGCGCGCCGGGGCCGCTGGCCGCGCAGCCCGCGCCCGCGACCGGGCCGGGGGAGCCGACGGCACGGCTGAACCCGAAGTACCTCTTCGACACCTTCGTGATCGGGGCCTCGAACCGCTTCGCGCACGCCGCGGCCGTCGCCGTGGCGGAGGCTCCGGCCAAGGCCTACAACCCGCTGTTCATCTACGGCGAGTCAGGCCTGGGCAAGACGCACCTGCTGCACGCGATCGGGCACTACGCGCGCAGCCTGTACCCGGGTACGCGCGTGCGGTACGTCAGCTCGGAGGAGTTCACCAACGAGTTCATCAACTCCATCCGCGACGGCAAGGCGGACGCGTTCCGCAAGCGCTACCGCGACATGGACATCCTGCTCGTCGACGACGTCCAGTTCCTGGCGGACAAGGAGTCGACGCAGGAGGAGTTCTTCCACACCTTCAACACCCTGCACAACGCCAACAAGCAGATCGTGCTCTCCAGCGACCGGCCGCCCAAGGCGCTGGAGACGCTGGAGGACCGGCTGCGCAACCGCTTCGAGTGGGGGCTGATCACCGACGTCCAGCCGCCCGAGCTGGAGACGCGCATCGCGATCCTCCGCAAGAAGGCGGTACAGGAGCAGCTCAACGCACCGCCCGAGGTGCTGGAGTTCATCGCCTCCCGCATCTCGCGCAACATCCGCGAGCTGGAGGGCGCGCTGATCCGGGTGACGGCCTTCGCGAGCCTGAACCGGCAGCCGGTCGACCTCGGGCTGACGGAGATCGTCCTCAAGGACCTGATCCCCGGCGGCGAGGACGCCACTCCGGAGATCACCGCGCCGGCCATCATGGCGGCCACCGCCGACTACTTCGGGCTGACGGTGGACGACCTGTGCGGTTCCTCGCGCAGCCGCGTGCTGGTGACGGCGCGCCAGATCGCCATGTACCTGTGCAGGGAGCTGACGGATCTGTCGCTGCCGAAGATCGGGGGACAGTTCGGCGGCCGCGACCACACCACGGTGATGCACGCCGACCGGAAGATCCGCGCGCTGATGGCGGAGCGGCGGTCCATCTACAACCAGGTCACGGAGCTGACCAACCGCATCAAGAACGGCTGACGCGGCTCGACGCGCGGCTCGACGCCCACCCGCTGACGAACAGCCGACGAGCGACTGACGGCGGCCGACGAACAGCCGACGAGCGGCCTGCGGGCACCCAGGGCCCCCGGGGAGTTCTCCCCGGGGGCCCTTCGCTGTTCGATTCGCAGGGTGTTGAGCGGCTCGGTCCACAGCTGTGGCCGGTTCACCGCGTCCACACCCTGGGGACCCTCGCCGTTGTCCCAAGGGCGTCCACAAGCGGACCCGTGGGAGAGTGTTCGCCGAGGTCATCCCCCTGTGTATTTGTGGGCGGCCGTTGTCCACAGCTGTGGAGGGCCGAAGCGGTCGTCGGCGGCCCGGCGACTTGTCCACCGCCCGCCCACAGGATGAGGCCGCTTTTCCCCAGTGAACAGCCACTTCTCCACAGAACTGTCCACTGTTCGGCAACGCAACGCGCCCACTCACCGGTCCGAGTGAAAGCGGTCACATCGAGGCCGAGGATTGGGCTGTGGGAAAGGTGGGTAAATCTGTGGGCGCCGCTGTGGGGAAACCCCCTCTGCCTGTGGGCGGGTTGTGGGGAACTTTTCGCCGTCCACAGCGAAGGCCCCTTCATCCACGGGTCCACCCACAGGCGCGGTGGACAAAATTCCGGCTCTGAGCTGCGAAGACGGGCTTTTCCACGGTTTCCACAGCCCCTACTACTACGACGACACCTAGAGAGCCCCGGATTCGCTTCGAAGTGGGGGCTGTGCACAACTCGGCGCCTCGCGCCTCGGGCCGGTTCGGCTCGACTTGACCCGCACCCGCTCCCGCTGTCGGTCCCGTGCGTCAGACTGGTCCCCGGCAACAGCACGTAAGCAGGCAGCGCGGGAGGCGGCTGAAGGTGAAGATCCGGGTTGAACGGGATGTCCTCGCGGAGGCGGTGGCATGGACGGCCAAGAGCCTCCCCGCCCGACCGCCGGTGCCGGTGCTCGCGGGCCTGCTGTTGAAGGCGGACGACGGCGCGCTGAGCCTCTCCGGCTTCGACTACGAGGTGTCGGCGCGGGTCTCCGTCGAGGCCGAGGTCGAGGAGGAGGGCACGGTCCTGGTGTCGGGCCGGCTGCTGGCCGACATCTGCCGCGCGCTGCCCAACCGCCCGGTGGAGATCTCCACAGACGGTGTACGGGCGACCGTGGTCTGCGGCTCCTCCCGGTTCACCCTCCACACCCTGCCCGTGGAGGAGTATCCGGCGCTGCCGGAGATGCCGTCGGCCACCGGCACCGTCCCCGGTGAGGTCTTCGCCGCCGCTGCCCAGCAGGTGGCCATCGCGGCGGGGCGGGACGACACGCTGCCGGTGCTCACCGGTGTGCGCATCGAGATCGAGGGCGACACGGTCACGCTGGCCTCCACCGACCGCTACCGCTTCGCGGTCCGCGAGTTCCTGTGGAAGCCGGAGACGCCGGAGGCCTCCGCGGTGGCGCTGGTGCCGGCCAAGACGCTGCTGGACACGGCGAAGTCGCTCAGCGGCGGTGACAGCGTCACGCTGGCGCTCTCGGGCTCGGGTTCGGGCGAGGGCCTCATCGGTTTCGAGGGCGCCGGGCGGCGGACGACGACGCGGCTGCTGGAGGGCGACCTGCCCAAGTACCGCACGCTGTTCCCGACCGAGTTCAACTCGGTGGCCGTGATCGAGACGGCGCCGTTCGTGGAGGCCGTCAAGCGCGTGGCGCTGGTCGCGGAGCGCAACACTCCGGTGCGGCTGAGCTTCGAGCAGGGTGTGCTGACGCTGGAGGCGGGGTCGAGCGACGACGCACAGGCTGTGGAGCGCGTCGACGCCGATCTGGACGGTGACGACATCTCGATCGCCTTCAACCCCGGTTTCCTGCTGGAGGGCCTGAGCGCGATCGACTCGCCGGTGGCGCAGCTGTCGTTCACCACCTCGACCAAGCCGGCGCTGCTGAGCGGCCGTCCCGCCAAGGACGCGGAGGCCGACGAGGCGTACAAGTACCTGATCATGCCGGTGCGGCTGTCGGGCTGACGCCTCCGCCGCTGTCGGGCCGGTGCTCCGCCCCGGCGCCCGGCGCCGGTCCCGTCCGCTGCTGCGCGGCACGTGCCCGGCGGTCTCGTACGGTCCCCGGCACCGGCGCCGTTGTCGGGGACCGCCGGCTTCCGCCGGATGTCCGGCGGGCCGTCCCCGGCGCCGCCCTGTCCGCAGCCTGTGGAGGCGTAGGGTCGAATGCGCACGAAACTGCGGTAACGCGAGATACGCGGGAAACACAGCTAAGGGGCAGTGATGGAGCTCGGTCTGGTCGGTCTCGGGAAGATGGGCGGGAACATGCGTGAGCGCATCCGCCGTGGAGGCCACACGGTCATCGGGTACGACCGGAATCCGGACATCGCGGACGTCGGCAGCCTCAAGGAGCTGGTGGGGGCGCTCAGCGGGCCGCGTGTGGTGTGGGTGATGGTGCCGTCGGGCGCGGCCACCCAGTCGACCGTCGACGAGCTGGCCGAGCTGCTCTCCCCCGGTGATCTGGTGGTCGACGGCGGGAACTCGCGCTGGACCGACGACGAGAAGCACGCCGAGGAGCTGAGGGCCAAGGGCATCGGCTTCGTCGACTGCGGCGTCTCGGGCGGCGTGTGGGGCCTGGAGAACGGCTACGCGCTGATGTACGGCGGCTCCGCCGAGGACGTGGCGAAGGCGCAGCCGGTCTTCGACGCGCTCAAGCCCGAGGGGGAGTTCGGCTCTGTCCACGCGGGCAAGGTGGGTGCGGGCCACTTCGCGAAGATGGTCCACAACGGTATCGAGTACGCGATGATGCAGTCCTTCGCCGAGGGCTGGGAGCTGCTGGAGTCCGCCGATTCGGTGACCGACGTGCGTGAGGTCTTCCGGTCCTGGCAGGAGGGCACGGTCATCCGCTCCTGGCTGCTGGACCTGGCGGTCAAGGCGCTGGACAGCGACGAGCACTTGGAGGCGCTGCGCGGCTACGCGGCCGACTCGGGCGAGGGCCGCTGGACGGTGGAGGCGGCGATCGACAACGCGGTGCCGCTGCCGGCGATCACCGCGTCGCTGTTCGCCCGTTTCTCCTCCCGCCAGGACGACTCCCCGCAGATGAAGATGATCGCCGCGCTGCGCAACCAGTTCGGTGGGCACGCGGTGACCGCGGCCGACAAGGTGGGGGAGATGGGCGCCGACTCCCCGGGTGCCGACGTCACGCCGCCCACGGGGGGCTGACGGCGCACCGATGCACGTCAGGCATCTCTCGCTGGCCGATTTCCGGTCGTACGCCCGGGCCGAGGTCTCTCTGGGGCCGGGCGTGACCGCGTTCCTCGGGCCGAACGGCCAGGGGAAGACGAATCTCGTGGAGGCGGTCGGCTATCTGGCCACGCTGGGCAGTCACCGGGTCTCCTCGGATGCGCCGCTGGTGAGGCAGGGGGCCGAGCGTGCGGTCGTGCGGGCCCAGGTGCGGCAGGGCGAGCGGGAGCAGCTGGTCGAGCTGGAGCTGAATCCGGGCCGGGCGAACCGGGCGCGGATCAACCGCTCCTCGCAGGTGCGGCCCCGCGATGTGCTGGGGGTTTTGCGGACGGTGCTGTTCGCGCCGGAGGATCTGGCGCTGGTCAAGGGCGATCCGGGTGAGCGGCGCCGGTTCGTGGACGAGTTGGTGGTGGCGCGGGCGCCGCGGATGGCGGGGGTGCGTTCGGACTACGAGCGGGTGCTCAAGCAGCGCAACAGTCTGTTGAAGTCGGCGGCGATGGCGCGGCGGCACGGGGGCCGCGGGGTGGATCTGTCGACGCTGGATGTGTGGGATCAGCATTTGGCGCGGGCGGGGGCGCAGTTGCTGGCGCAGCGGCTGGATCTGCTGGCGGTGCTGGGTCCGCTGGCGGACAAGGCGTACGAGGCGCTGGCTCCCGGGGGCGGTCCTGTGGCGTTCGCGTACCGGGGTCCCGCGGCGGAGGGGGTGTCCGAGGCGGAGGCGTTTTCGGACGGTGGCGGTGCGGCGTCCGGTGGGCGGGCCGAGGAGCTGTACGGGGCGCTGCTGGGGGCGCTGGGTGAGGCGCGCAAGCAGGAGATCGAGCGCGGGGTGACGCTGGTGGGCCCGCACCGGGATGAGGTGCTGTTGCGGCTGGGTGAGCTGCCGGCGAAGGGGTACGCGAGCCATGGCGAGTCGTGGTCGTACGCGTTGGCGCTGCGGCTGGCCGCCTATGAGCTGCTCAAGAGCGAGGGGCACGAGCCGGTGCTGGTCTTGGACGACGTCTTCGCCGAGCTGGACGCGCGGCGCCGTGAGCGGTTGGCCCGGTTGGTGGCCCCGGCCGAGCAGGTGCTGGTGACGGCCGCGGTGCCCGAGGACGTTCCGGAGGTTTTGCGGGGGGCGCGGTTCGCGGTGGCGGATGGGGAGGTGAACGCGCTGTGAGCTTCGGTGCGGCGACGCCGGGTGGCGGGTCAGGTCCTTCGGGTGGGTCCGAGGGGCCTGCTGAGGGGAGGGAGCCGCAGTCGAGCAGTGGTGTGGATCTGGCGCGGGTGGCGTTGCGGGCCGCCAAGGAGCAGGCGCGGGCGCGGGGGGCGGAGGCGCAGCAGCGTCGGCAGGCCAGGCGGGGTGGCGGTCTGCGGTCGGGGGCGCGTCGGGACGGGCGTGATCCGTTGCCGTTGGGTGCGGCTGTCAGCAGGTTGATCGCGGAGCGGGGGTGGGAGACTCCGGCGGCGGTCGGTGGGGTGATGGGGCGCTGGCCGCAGCTGGTGGGGCCGCAGGTGGCGCAGCACTGTGAGCCGCAGCGGTATGACGAGGAGGAGCGGACCTTGTCGGTGCGGTGCGATTCGACGGCGTGGGCGACGCAGCTGCGGCTGTTGGCGCCGCGGCTGGTGGCGCGGCTGAACGAGGATCTGGGGCAGGGCACCGTGAGAATGATCAAGGTGCGGGGTCCGGAGGCGCCGCGCAGGGGGTACGGGCCGCTGCGGGCTCCGGGCAGCAGGGGGCCGGGAGACACCTACGGGTGAGGTCGGCCGGTGGCACCGCGGGCGGGGACTGCGGGTGGGGTCCGGGTGACGCCTGCGGGTTTTCGGACCCCTGACCGAGGGGGTTTCGGGTGGGTTCGTGGGGGTTTTCCGCGGGCTCGTCGCGGTGTGTGCGCGCTTCGGGACAGCCGGAGACGGGTCGAAGCGCTCAGCGCCACTGTGAAGCTCTTCGCCCCCCTCTCCAGATATGGGGAGTCGACGGACGCCAGTTCAGGGCGGCACATGCCAACTCAGGCACCGGCAAACCCCCACTCACATCTGAGTCACCGGTACACTGGGGGACTACCGCACCGTTGCGGAACATGTCGAACGACGCAGCCGCTCCGCATTGCCCTGGAGACGGCCTGTGCTGTGCCAGAAAGGGCGCTTCGTGGCCGATTCCGGCGATCTCAACGAGAACGAGCAGACGACTCCGCCGCAGCCCGCGGAGGTATCCCCCGAGCACGGCGGTGACCCCGCACCGGACCCCGCGGCGCCGCCGGTCGGCACGGCTGACCCGGCGGCGTACGACGCGAGCGCGATCACCGTCCTGGAGGGCCTGGACGCGGTCCGCAAGCGCCCCGGTATGTACATCGGGTCGACGGGTGAGCGTGGTCTTCATCACCTCGTGCAGGAGGTGGTCGACAACTCCGTGGACGAGGCGCTGGCCGGCCACGCGGACACCATCGACGTGGTGCTGCTGGCCGACGGCGGGGTCCGGG
Organism: Streptomyces diacarni; assembly: GCF_003323715.1. Classification (GTDB taxonomy): domain Bacteria; phylum Actinomycetota; class Actinomycetes; order Streptomycetales; family Streptomycetaceae; genus Streptomyces; species Streptomyces diacarni. Next base: position 98,238 of record NZ_QOIN01000071.1, on the reverse strand, counting down.
TGACCGACAACGGGCGCGGTATCCCGGTGGGCATCGTCCCCTCGGAGGGGAAGCCGGCCGTCGAGGTCGTGATGACGGTGCTGCACGCGGGCGGCAAGTTCGGCGGCGGCGGGTACGCGGTCTCCGGCGGTCTGCACGGTGTGGGTGTCTCCGTCGTCAACGCGCTGTCGACGAAGGTGGCCGTCGAGGTGCGGACCGAGGGGTTCCGCTGGACGCAGGACTACAAGCTGGGCACGCCCACGGCGCCGCTGTCGAAGAACGAGGCCACGGACGAGACCGGCACGGTCGTCACGTTCTGGGCGGACGGTGACATCTTCGACACCACCGAGTACTCGTTCGAGACGCTGGCCCGCCGTTTCCAGGAGATGGCCTTCCTCAACAAGGGCCTGACCATCACCCTGACCGACGAGCGCGAGGGCCACGTCGACGAGGAGGGCAGCCCGAACGCGGTCCGCTACCACTACGAGGGCGGCATCGCGGACTTCGTGCGCTACCTCAACTCCCGCAAGGGGGAGCTGGTCCACGACACGGTGATCGACTTCGAGGCCGAGGACAGCGAGCGGATGCTGTCGGTCGAGGTCGCCATGCAGTGGAACAACCAGTACAGCGAGGGGGTCTACTCCTTCGCCAACACGATCCACACGCACGAGGGCGGCACCCACGAGGAGGGTTTCCGCGCCGCGCTGACGGGCCTGATCAACCGGTACGCGCGCGACCGCAAGCTGCTGCGCGAGAAGGACGACAACCTCACGGGTGAGGACATCCGCGAGGGTCTGACCGCGATCATCTCCGTCAAGCTGGGCGAGCCCCAGTTCGAGGGCCAGACGAAGACGAAGCTGGGCAACACGGAGGCCAAGACCTTCGTCCAGCGGATCGTCCACGAGTACCTGACGGACTGGCTGGACCGGAACCCGAACGAGGCCGCGGACATCATCCGCAAGGGCATCCAGGCGGCCACGGCCCGGGTCGCGGCCCGCAAGGCGCGCGACCTGACGCGGCGCAAGGGGCTGCTGGAGACGGCGTCGCTGCCGGGCAAGCTCTCGGACTGCCAGTCCAACGACCCGGCCAAGTGCGAGATCTTCATCGTCGAGGGCGATTCGGCGGGCGGCTCGGCCAAGTCGGGCCGCGACCCGGAGTACCAGGCGATCCTGCCGATCCGCGGCAAGATCCTGAACGTGGAGAAGGCCAGGATCGACAAGGTCCTGCAGAACGCCGAGGTGCAGGCGCTGATCTCGGCGTTCGGCACGGGCGTGCACGAGGACTTCGACATCGAGAAGCTCCGCTACCACAAGATCATTCTGATGGCGGACGCCGACGTCGACGGCCAGCACATCAACACCCTGCTGCTGACCCTGCTCTTCCGCTTCATGCGGCCGCTGGTGGAGTCCGGGCACGTGTTCTTGTCCCAGCCGCCGCTCTACAAGATCAAGTGGAGCCGGGACGAGTACCAGTACGCCTACTCCGACCCCGAGCGCGACAGCCTCATCCAGCTCGGCCGCGAGCAGGGCAAGCGCATCAAGGACGACTCGGTGCAGCGCTTCAAGGGTCTGGGCGAGATGAACGCGGACGAGCTCCGCGTCACGACCATGGACATCGAGCACCGCGTCCTGCGCCAGGTCACGCTGGACGACGCGGCCGCCGCCGACGACCTGTTCTCCATCCTCATGGGCGAGGACGTCGAGGCCCGCCGCTCGTTCATCCAGCGAAACGCCAAGGACGTCCGTTTCCTGGACATCTGACGTCGGCCCACCCCGGCCCCACGCGCGCCGGGGTGCCCGAAGCGCGCCGCACACAGAGAAGGACTTGATCTTCAGACATGGCCGACGAGACCCCCACCACCCCTGACGAGCCCACGCCCGAGAACGCGCCCGCGCCCGACAGCGCGCTCGTGGACACCGAGGCGGGCGCCCGCGTCGAGCCCGTCGCCCTCGAGACGGAGATGCAGCGCTCCTACCTCGACTACGCGATGAGCGTGATCGTGAGCCGTGCGCTGCCCGACATCCGCGACGGCCTCAAGCCGGTGCACCGCCGGGTGCTGTACGCGATGTACGACGGCGGGTACCGCCCCGAGAAGGGCTTCTACAAGTGCGCCCGCGTCGTCGGCGACGTCATGGGCACCTACCACCCGCACGGCGACACCTCGATCTACGACGCGCTGGTGCGCCTCGCGCAGCCGTGGTCGATGCGGATGCCGCTGGTGGACTCCAACGGCAACTTCGGCTCGCCGGGCAACGACCCGGCCGCGGCCATGCGGTACACCGAGTGCAAGATGGCGCCGCTGGCCATGGAGATGCTCCGGGACATCGACGAGGAGACCGTCGACTTCCAGGACAACTACGATGGCCGCAACCAGGAGCCGACGGTCCTGCCGGCGCGCTTCCCCAACCTGCTGGTCAACGGCTCCGCCGGGATCGCGGTCGGCATGGCGACCAACATCCCGCCGCACAACCTGCGCGAGGTCGCCGCCGGCGCCCAGTGGTATCTGGACCACCCGGAAGCCTCCAACGAGGAGCTGCTGGAAGCCCTCATCGAGCGGATCAAGGGCCCCGACTTCCCCAGCGGCGCGCTCGTGGTCGGCCGCAGGGGCATCGAGGAGGCGTACCGCACCGGGCGCGGCTCGATCACCATGCGGGCCGTGGTGGAGGTCGAGGAGATCCAGGGCCGCCAGTGCCTGGTCGTCACCGAGCTGCCCTACCAGGTCAACCCGGACAACCTGGCGCTGAAGATCGCCGACCTGGTCAAGGACGGCCGGATCGGCGGCATCGCCGACGTGCGCGACGAGACCTCCTCGCGCACCGGGCAGCGCCTCGTCATCGTCCTCAAGCGGGACGCGGTCGCCAAGGTCGTCCTCAACAACCTCTACAAGCACACCGATCTGCAGACCAACTTCGGCGCCAACATGCTGGCCCTGGTCGAGGGCGTGCCGCGCACGCTGTCGCTGGACGCCTTCATCCGGCACTGGGTCGCCCACCAGATCGACGTCATCGTGCGCCGCACCCGCTTCCGGCTGCGCAAGGCCGAGGAGCGGGCCCACATCCTGCGCGGCCTGCTCAAGGCGCTGGACGCCATCGACGAGGTCATCGCGCTGATCCGGCGCAGCCAGACCGTCGAGGACGCCCGCGGCGGCCTGATGGACCTGCTGACGATCGACGAGATCCAGGCCAACGCGATCCTGGAGATGCAGCTGCGCCGGCTCGCGGCCCTGGAACGGCAGAAGATCACCGCAGAGCACGACGAGCTCCAGGCGAAGATCAACGAGTACAAGGCGATCCTGGCCTCGCCCGAGCGGCAGCGGCAGATCATCGGCGAGGAGCTGCGCCAGATCGTCGACAAGTTCGGCGACGACCGGCGCAGCCAGCTGATCCCCTTCGAGGGCGACATGTCCATCGAGGACCTGATCGCCGAGGAGGACATCGTCGTCACGATCACCCGTGGCGGCTACGTCAAGCGCACCAAGACCGACGACTACCGCGCCCAGAAGCGCGGCGGCAAGGGCGTGCGGGGCACGAAGCTGAAGGAGGACGACATCGTCGACCACTTCTTCGTCTCCACCACCCACCACTGGCTGCTGTTCTTCACCAACAAGGGCCGCGTCTACCGGGCCAAGGCCTACGAGCTGCCGGACGCGGGACGCGAGGCGCGCGGCCAGCACGTGGCCAACCTGCTGGCCTTCCAGCCCGACGAGCAGATCGCCGAGATCCTGGCCATCCGCGACTACGAGGCCGTCCCCTACCTGGTGCTGGCCACCAAGTCGGGGCTGGTGAAGAAGACCCCGCTCAAGGACTACGACTCGCCCCGCTCCGGCGGCGTCATCGCCATCAACCTCCGGCAGATGGACGACGGCAGGGACGACGAGCTGATCGGCGCCGAACTGGTCTCGGCCGACGACGACCTGCTGCTGGTCAGCAAGAAGGCGCAGTCCATCCGCTTCACCGCGACCGACGAGTCGCTGCGCCCGATGGGCCGCGCCACCTCCGGCGTGAAGGGGATGAGTTTCCGCGAGGAGGACGAACTGCTCTCGATGAATGTCGTGCGGGCGGGTACGTTCGTCTTCACGGCCACCGATGGGGGGTACGCGAAGCGGACGAACGTGGACGACTACCGGGTCCAGGGCCGCGGCGGTCTCGGCATCAAGGCCGCGAAGATCGTGGAGGACCGTGGCGAGCTCGTGGGGGCGCTGGTGGTCGAGGAGAGCGACGAGATCCTCGCCATCACCCTCGGCGGCGGTGTGATCCGCACGCGGGTCAGCGAGGTGCGGGAGACGGGCCGTGACACCATGGGCGTCCAACTGATCAACCTGGGCAAGAAGGACGCGGTCGTCGGCGTCGCACGCAACGCCGAGGCCGGTCGTGAGGCCGAGGAAGTGGAGGCCGCGGTGGGCGACCCCGAGGAGGGGGAGCCGCAGGACGCGCCCGGCTCCGAGGAAGACTAGTACCGACTAGGACGACCAGGACCACGAGGACGAGGAGCAGGGCGTGAGTGGTGCTCAGCCTCAGCCGAAGGCGCAACCGCAGCCTCAGCCGCAGGCCAAGCCACCGTCCCCGACGCAGCCCGAGCAGCAGCCGCACCGGCCGCCCCAGGCCTACCCCTCCCCGCAGGAGGACAAGGCAACCGGGCAGTCCGGCACCGTGCGCAAGCCCCGTACGGGGGCCCGCACGGTGCCGCGGACGCGCAAGGCGCGGCTGCGGGTGGCCAAGGCCGACCCGTGGTCGGTGATGAAGGTCAGCTTCCTGCTGGCCGTGGCGCTGGGGCTGTGCACCGTGGTGGCGGTGGCCGTGCTGTGGATGGTGATGGACGCGATGGGTGTCTTCTCCACCCTCGGCGGCACCGTCAGCGAGGCCACCAGTGCCGACGGCAGCAGCGGCTTCGATCTGGAGACCTTCCTCTCGCTGCCCCGCGTCCTGGTCTTCACCTCGCTCATCGCGCTGATCAACGTCGTGCTGGCCACGGCCCTGGCCACCCTCGGTTCCTTCATCTACAACCTCTCCGCGGGGTTCGTCGGCGGTGTCGAGCTGACCCTCGCGGAGGACGAGTAGTCCCTCGTCGGGACGGCCGGGAAACCGATTTGGGACCACGGCCCCGAGTGCGCTAATCTTTCGGTGCAGCGAGCGGCTATAGCTCAGACGGTTAGAGCGCTTCCCTGATAAGGAAGAGGCCCCAGGTTCAAGTCCTGGTAGCCGCACCGACGCAGCCGAAGGCCCGGTCCCCTCCGCGGGGGCCGGGCCTTCGGCGTGTGTGCGTCTCCTCCGCCGCGTGGGCGCCGCCCCTGCCGTGCGCTCATCGGGTGGAAGGCGCGGGCGGCGGAGTATGCGGCGCCCGCTTCGGTCAGCCTTCCTCCACGTAGCCGTCCCGCCCGACCAGGAGAAGCCATGCGCATGCCGACCGTTGTGAGCGCCGCGGGAGCGGCCGCCGCCCTCGCCCTCGCCCTCGGGACGGCCGGCGCCGTCGTCGCCGACGTGCCGGGCGCGCACCCGGGCGGAGCCTCGGCTGGGAGCGTGTCCGACAACGACACCACGTCCGTCACCGAAGGCTCCTTCGGCGGGCCCCTGGGTGCCCTGGCAGCCGACGCGGTCTCCCGCCACAGCGGGCCCTGGACGGATTCCTCGCCGGGCGGGCAGCGCGCCGCGCGGTGACGTTTGCCCCGCCGCCCGGCCTGGTACCGGTAGCCCGTCCTGGACGTCGGGGCACCGACGTCTCCTCGGCGAGCGGAGTGCTGTGATGACCAGTCCCGGACCCGAGCCGGAGCCCGAGCCGCACAACCCACCGAAGAACGGGCCGGAGGGTGGGCCGGTGAACGGGCCGGTGAACGGGCCGGTGAACGGGCCGGTGAACGGCTCGAGAGGCCGGCCGGAGACCGGTCCGGCCGCTGGGGGTGGCGCGGAACGCGTGCCTGAGGGCGGACGTGAGCCCGTGGACGAGCCCAGGCGCGCGTCAGGGGCCGAGCCTGAGACCGGGCCCCAGACCGGGCCCGGGGCCGGGTCCCGCCCCGGGGAGGAGGCGCGGCGGGAGAAGACCTTGGGGCGGCGCCCCGAGGGCCCCGCCCACCAGCGGCGCGGCGGGCTGGGACCGACGCTGAAGCGGACGCTGGCCGAGTTCAAGGAGGACAACCTCTCCGACTCGGCCGCCGCCCTCACCTACTACGCGGTCCTGTCGATCTTCCCCGCGCTGATCGCGCTGATCTCGCTGGTCAGCCTCGTGATGAGCCCGAAGAAGATCGTCAGCGCGCTGACCGACCTGGTCAGCTCGATCGGCCCGGCCTCGGCCGTGGACACCTTCAAGAAGCCGATCGAGTCCATGGCGTCCGGCTCGGGAACCCCGACCATCCTGCTGATCGTCGGCGCCCTGGGCGCACTGTGGACGGCCTCCGGATACGTGGGGGCCTTCATCCGCGCCTCCAACGTCATCTACGAGGTCGAGGAGGGGCGCTCCTTCTTCACGCTGCGCCCCGTCCAACTGGTGGTGACGCTGATCGCGGTGCTGCTCCAGGCGGCCGTCCTGGTCGCCCTGGTGGTCAGCGGGCCGCTGGCGAAGAAGGCCGGGGACGCGCTGGGGGTCGGGGACACGGCGGTCACGGCGTGGAACTGGGCCAAATGGCCAGTGATGGTGCTGGTCGTCATCCTGATCATCGCCGTGCTGCACTACGCCTCGCCCAACGCCAAGCTGCGCGGCTTCACCTCGGTGCTGCCCGGCGCCGTGCTGGCGCTGGTCGTCTGGCTGGTCGCGTCCGTGGGCTTCGCCTTCTACGTGGCCAACTTCGGGTCCTACAACAAGACCTACGGGGCGCTCGGCGGGATCGTCGTCTTCCTGGTGTGGCTGTGGCTGACCAACCTGGCCATCCTGCTGGGAGCGGAGTTCAACGCGGAGCGGGAACGTGGCAGGCAGCTCGCCGAGGGCGTGCCGGGCGCCGAGCGGGAGCTCCAGCTCCAGGAGCGTTCCCGCACCAAACGGAAGAAGCGTTCGCGCACGGCCTGAAGGCGCGCCGGGACCCGGCCGGGCCGACCCCTTTGTCCGTCGGGACCGTTGGGTATCATCGGCCGCCAGGAAGTCGAATGTCTATGAAGGACGAGGTAGCGCGGTGAAGAAGCTGATCCTGGTCGCACTGGCCGCAGTCGGCGGTCTCCTCGTGTACCGCCAGATCCAGGCGGACCGCGCCGAGCAGGACCTGTGGACGGAGGCGACCGACTCCGTGCCCGCGGGTTCGGGTGTGTGAGCCCGGCCGACAGCGAACGCCAGACGAGTTTCAGTAGGCCCTGACCGCCCCGAGCGGTCAGGGCCTTCGTCGTGGCCGCCCCGCGAGGCGAGCCCAGGGGAGGCGGGGAGGCGCGCGGAGCCGCTCAGTTCTGGTGCGCCTCGTAGTGCTTGACCGCGTCCGAGGTGCGGCCCGCGCCGTACACGCGCAGGAACTCGGCCAGTTCCGGATGCGAGGGGGCCAGCGCGTTCGAGGCGTCGATGATGTCGGCGGCGTCGGAGACCGAGCGCAGCAGGGCCTGGATCTCCCGCACGACGCGCTTGACGGGGGTCTGCGAGCCGCCGGAGGGGGCCGCCTGTGAGGCGTTGTGCAGCACGCTGCCGCCCGCCGTACGCCGGATCTCGTCCATCCGCCCCGTCGCATCGGCGGCGCTCACGTCGCCGCGCGCGACCTCGGCGGCCAGTTCCTGGAGGGCCTGCACGCGCTGGACGACGGCCGGGTTGCCGATCTTTGCGCGCTGCCCGCTCATGAGCTGCGAAAGCATAGGCGCGGACAGTCCGAGCACCGTCGCGAGGCGTGCCTGGTTGAGGCCGAGGTCGTCGATCAGCCGGCGGAAGAGAGTCCCCAACGGCTCGCCGTACCACTGACTCTGGAGCTCGCGCGCCTTGGCCGTCGCGTCTTGTGCTGCTGCGTCCATGAGGTCTCCCCTGGGCTCCCCTGTGTCACTTCGCTCGCGCGAACTTGCCGTGCATCCTACGGACGGCGACGGGTGCGGGCGATACCCGGTCGGAAGGAGTGCGCGGGAGCGCGTATCCTGGTGCGGACGGGGCCATAGCTCAGTTGGTAGAGCGCTGTCTTTGCATGGCAGATGTCAGGGGTTCGACTCCCCTTGGCTCCACGTCGACAAGCTCCCCCGACCTGCGGCAACGCGGTCGGGGGAGCTTTTTTCCGGGGTTGCGCCCCGGTGCCTTCCGACGCGGGGGACGGGCGGTGCGGCCCGTCACAGGTGCGGTGCGGGATCCGGCGTGGTCGCCCAGGTCACCACGTGGTCGCGGTCGGCCCGCAGTGCGTGCTCGAACAGCGCGGCGTACTCCGTCGGGCCCAGGCGGGTGCGGGCCGCCTCCTGCCCCCGCTCCCGCAGCGGCGCGACCTCGGGGGTGCCGCGCTGGTGGTGGCCGACGATCTCCCAGTGCTGTGCGCTGGCGCCGTAGGCGAGGGCCGCGTGCCGCGGGGCGCCGCGTTGCGCCCAGGAGGCGGCCAGCAGCTCCAGGCCGAGCGCGATGCCGAAGCGGTCGCCGAGGCGGCGCTTGGAGTCCAGCATGTCCCGTGCGTGCGTCGTCGCCTCGTCCGCCCTGCCCTCGAACAGGGCGACCAGTGCCAGTTGGTAGTCGGTGTAGGAGCGGGTCCAGTACTCCCCCGTGCGCACGCACGCGCGGCGCAGCGTCTCGGCCGTCTCGCGCGCCTCCTTCAGCTGTCCCGCGCCGGTGAGCGCGAAGACCCGCACCAGGCGGCAGAGGGTGGTGCCGAAACCGGACGCTTCGCGTCCCGGGGCGCCGCGCAGCGCCTCGTCGGCCCCCGCGAGGGCGGCCAGGGGGTGTCCGGTCAGCAGGGCGGCGAGTCCGTTCAGGTAGGCGGCCTGACGTACGCCCTCGGCGTCGTCGCCCGCGCGGGCCGACTCCCTGCTGAGGGCGGCGTACTTCCGTCCCGTCGCGTGATCGCCCTGGAGGACGTGCGCCAGCCCGAGCGACCACAGGCCCCGTGTCCGCCGGTGCCCCGGGCGGCCGGTGGCGGCGAGCGCGAGCTGCAGGAAGTGGTCGGTCTCGTACAGGTGGCCGCAGCACACCCAGAAGAACGCCACGTTCCCGGCCAGCTCCAGGGCCGCGTCCGGGTCGGCGCCCAGCAGGTACCGCAGAGCCTCGCGGACGTCGTGGTAGAGGCTCTCCAGCCGCGCGTACCAGCTCTGCTGGCGGGGGCCGAGCCACTCGTCGCGGGCCAGCCGGGACAGCTCCAGCACCACCCGGGCGTGCCGGGCGGTGACGTGTTCCTCCTCGCCCAGCTCCCGCAGCCACATGCGGCCGTACTCGCGGATGGTGTCCAGCAGCCGGTAGCGGCCGTCACTGCTCCGGGTGACGACGGACTTGTTGACCAGCCCCGCCAGGCAGGAGCGCAGCTCCCCGGGGTGCAGCGGCCCGCCGGCGCACACCTGCTCGGCGAAGGCCGCGTCGAAGCCGCCGGGGAAGGCGGCCAGCCGGGCCCACAGCAGGCGTTCGGTGGGGCGGCACAGCTCGTGGCTCCAGCCGACGGCGGTGCGCACGGCGCCGTGCCGCGCGGGTCGGCCCGGCGCGGGGACGTCGCCAGGGGGCGGGGTGCGGGGTTCGGCGGCGGTGTGCGGGGTGTGGGGGAGGTCGAGGCCGGAGCGGACCCGGGCGGTGGTTTCGGCGAGGCCGTGGTGGCGCAGTTGGGCCGCGGCCAGCTCCAGGGCCAGCGGAACGCCCTCCAGGCGGGCGCACAGGCGTGCCGCGAGCCGCTGTTGGGCGCCGTCCCGTACGGGGGCGCCGACCGCTTCGGCGCGCTGGGCGAACAGCGTCACCGCGTCGGTCGCGGTCTCCAGCGGCGGCACGGTGAGGACCGTCTCGCCGGCCGCACCCAGCGTCTCCCTGCTGGTGGCCAGCACCCGCATCCGGGGGCAGTCCGCCAGCAACCGCTCGATCAGGTGACGGCACTGGGGGACGAGGTGTTCACACGAGTCGAGGACCAGCAGCACGGGCCGCTCCGCCACCCAGGCGCACAGCGCGTCCAGCGGCATCCGCGAGGTGTGGTCCGAGAGGCCGAGCGCGTCGGCGACGGTGGCGGCGAGCAGTTCGTCCCCGGGCAGCGGCCACAGGTCGGCCCAGTAGGTGCCGCCGTCCGCCTCGGGGGTGCGTGCCGAGGCCGCCCGCAGGGCCAGCCGGGACTTGCCGACCCCGGCGCCGCCCACCAGGGTCACCAGCCGCCGCCGCCCGAGCGCGTCGCGCACCCGCGCCAGTTCGTCCACCCTGCCGACGAACGACGTTGTCTCCTCAGGGATGTTCTTCCGCACAGCTTCAAGTGTTCCCCCGATGCGCGGTCCTGGCGGCCACTTCGCGGTTTTCCGGGGGTGAACCACCGCACCGCACGGACTTGCTGAAGTGCTCTGCGGCCAACTTGCAAGCGGTTTACGCTTATTCCACTCGATCGGGTGATGGTGTGGGGGTGGCGCAGCGCCACCCCCAGGGACGCTGCCTATGCTTACGGGCCGATTTCCCGGACTCCTACGGTCAGATTTCCCGGACTCCTACGGTCACAAGGTCATACGCGAGGGCACCGATGGCACCGCACAGGGACGAGAGCGCCCGCACGCTGACATCCGCGGCGGGGGAAGAGCCCCCCGGCGGCACCGTGCGCTCCCGTGCCGGCGCGGACCGGACCGTGGTGGAGCTGAGCGGGGAGATCGACCTGGCCGTCGTCCTGGCCACCACGCCGCAGCTCTACGCGCTCACCGCGGCGCCCGCACGCCGCCTCGTCGCCGACCTGCGGCCCGTGACGTTCATCGACTGCAGCGGGCTCGCCCTTCTGGTGGACATCCGCTCCCGGGTGCTCGCGGGCGGCGGCACCTTCACCCTCGTGTGCGCGGACACCCGCGTGCTGCGGCTGCTGCGCATCACCGGGCTGGCCGACGTCCTGGCACCCCTGCCCACGCTCCCGGACGAGACGGCCGACGGCGTACCCGGGGCCGCGGGGGCCGACGGCGTACCCCCACAGGCGGCGGCCGACCGCGCCCGATCCCCGCGCCAGGAGGAGCGCGGCGCCCTGGCCGACGAGGGGGCGGACAGCGCCCCACACGCCCAGGGGCGGGAGACCTGACCAGGTCTCCCGCCCCTTCCGCTGGGCAGCCACCCTCGCGGGCCGGCATCGCGGCTACTTCTCCTTGCGCTCCTCGGCCTCGGCGTCGTCCTGCTTGGCGCGCACCTCGGGGTCCAGGTCGGCGTCACCGCCGGCGGGCCCCGAGCCGTTCACGCTGGTGAGCGGCGCCCGGTCGCTGACCTCGGTGGCGGCCGGCGGCTCGACCAGCCAGTCCGGGTTCGCCTGCCGGTCCCACCAGCGCCAGGCCGCGTACGCGCCGCCCGCCACCAGGCCGACCAGCCCCGCGCGCCAGACGAAGCGGCCGGTGCGGGACCTGCGGCGGCGCCGGCGCGAGAGCTTCTCGATCTCCTCGGCCGTCACCTGGCCGCGCAGCGCGGCCACCGCGGCGGCGCCGCGCGCCGCCGCCTCCTCGCGGGCCGGCGCGGTGGCGGTGCGCACGTCCGCCACGGCGCTCTCGATGCGCGGGCCCGCGTAGTCGGCCGCCTGGCGGGCCGCCTTCCTGGTGCGCTTGGCGGCCCGGCCCGCGGCCTTGTCGACGTCGGCGGGGAGGGCGTCCCACGCCTGCGCGACCCGGGGTCCCACGTAGCTCTCGTAGCCTTCGCGTGCGGTGTGGCGTGCCTGTTCGGCGGCCTTGGCGACCTTGGGCCCCAGCCGCGCGCTCGCCTCCTGTGCGTAACGTGCGGCGGTGTCCTTGGCCTGGTCGGCGTGGGGCTTCACCACCTCCGCTGCGTGGCGCACGTTCTCCTTGGCGGTGCCGGTCGCGGCGCGCACGCTTTCCTTGGTGGTCACGGTTCCTCCTCTTCGGTGGCTCATGACGTGGGGCAGTCTCTCCGAAAACGGAGGACAGGAAGTCGTTTTTCCACCCCTTTCGAAGATCATGCCTGGCAGACCGCTACCGGGTACCCCCGAGCGGGCATCCGGGTCAGCCGACCTTCTCCAGCGTCCGTGGGAGGATCGGGGGAGTCAACGCAGACAGATGGAAGGTAGATCGTGGCCGAGCAGCTCCACGCCACCCTGAAGACCAACCAAGGCGACATCCGGATCCAGCTCTTCCCGGACCACGCCCCCAAGACGGTCAAGAACTTCGTCGAGCTCGCCGAGGGCTCCCGCGAGTGGACGCACCCCGCGACGGGTGCCAAGAGCACCGACCGGCTGTACGACGGCACGGTCTTCCACCGTGTCATCAGCGGCTTCATGATCCAGGGCGGTGACCCGCTGGGCAACGGCACCGGCGGGCCTGGCTACGAGTTCGGGGACGAGATCCACCCGGACCTGGCCTTCACCAAGCCCTACCTGCTGGCGATGGCCAACGCGGGCCCCGGCACCAACGGCTCGCAGTTCTTCGTCACCCTCGCGCCCACCACGTGGCTGACGGGCAAGCACACCATCTTCGGTGAGGTCAGCGACGAGGCGAGCAAGAAGGTCGTCGACGCCATCGGCGGCGCCCAGACCAACCCGCGCACCGACCGCCCCGTCAACGACATGGTGATCGAGTCGGTCGTGATCGAGCGCCAGTAGGCGCGCCGGCGGACGCGAGCAGACGCGAGCGCAGGAACCGTACGCCCCACCCGTCCGTATTCAGGGCGGGTGGGGTCGTGCGTGGGGGAGACTTGGAGGGGTGAGCGTGGCGCAGGAAGGACAGCCCGGGGGCGGGGCCGAGCGGGACGGAGATTCCGGCGGTCAGGGCGGGCAGCAGGGCCCCAGGCACTGTTACCGGCACACCGATCGGGAGACCGGTATCTCGTGCACGCGCTGCGAGCGGCCGATCTGCCCCGAGTGCATGGTGCCGGCCTCCGTGGGGTTCCAGTGCCCCGAGTGCGTCAGATCGGGTTCGGGCACCGGGCACGCGCCGGGCGCGAACCGGCCGCGGACGGTGGCGGGCGGCCGGGTGACGGCGGATCCCCGGCTGGTCACCAAGGTCCTCCTCGGCCTCAACGTGGCGGTCTTCATCGCCGTGCAGGCGGTCGGCAACCGGCTGCTGGACCGGCTGCTGCTGTTCGGGCAGGCGGTCACGGAGCCGTACGGGCCGCTGGAGGGCGTGGCCGAGGGCCAGTGGTGGCGGCTGCTGACCTCGATGTTCCTGCACCAGGAGATCTGGCACATCCTCATGAACATGCTGGGCCTGTGGTTCCTGGGCCCGCCGCTGGAGGCGGCGCTGGGCCGGGTGCGGCTCGCGGGTCTGTACGTGCTCTCCGGGCTCGGCGGCGGCGCGGTCACCTTCCTGCTCGCGTCACCGCAGCAGGCGTCGCTGGGCGCCTCCGGTGCGATCTTCGGCCTGTTCGGGGCGACGGCCGTGCTGATGCGGCGGCTGCGCTACGACATGCGGCCCATCCTGATCCTGCTGGCGATCAACCTGGTCTTCACCTTCACGTGGCACAACATCGCCTGGGAGGCGCACGTCGGCGGCCTGGTGACGGGCCTGGTGCTGGCCTACGCGATGGTGCACGCACCGCGCGAGAAGCGGGCACTGGTGCAGTACGGGACGGCGGCGCTGGTGCTCGCGGCGATCGTGGTGCTGCTCGTGGTGCGTACGCTCCAGCTCAGCTGAGCCCGGGTTTTCCACAGCGTGTACGGGATCTTGTGCACGGTGTGGTGCGCGCGCCCGAGATTCGCTCAGGCGTACGTTTCCCTTGGGGTTACTGGCCGAACGGGCCTTCGGGCGTCACGCGTCCGGTCACATCGGCGTCAACGTCCTGAAAGTTATCCACAGATCTTGTGAGTTATCCAAGGCTGTGGATCAGCTTGTGGATAACTTTCATTTCCACTGGGTGGAGACGACGAAGCCCGTCGCGATGAAGCCGAAGCCGACCACGATGTTCCAGTTCCCGAGCGCCTCGATGGGCAGCGAACTGCTCGTGACATAGAACACGACGATCCAGGCGAGTCCGATCCCGAACATCGCCAGCATCAGCGGAGCCACCCAACGGCGCCCACCACCGCGCAAATCGATGCTGGTGGCCTTCTTCTCCGGCGGGGGCGTGAAGTCCGCTTTCTTTCGGATACGTGACTTCGGCACGAGAGACTCTCCTGTCGATGCGCTGCTGACCGCCGCACGGCCCACGGGGACGGTGGTCCGTTAGCGTAGTGCTTTCCCAGGGCGGAGGGAGACAAGGGTACGGTGACCAGAATGCATCTCCGACCTGCCCGGCTGGCCGCCATAGGCGTCTTCGCCCTCGCAGGCCTCATCTTCTGGGTCAGTTTCAACACCGCGCAAGGCACCAACCTGCGCAGCGACTCCTCGATGCTACGTCTCAGCGACCTCATCCAGGAACGCAGCAGGCAGAACACCGAACTCGACAGCCAGGCCGCCTCGCTGCGCCGCCAGGTCGACAACCTCGCCCGCCGTGACGACGGCAGCACCGCGGGTCAGGACCGCGAGCTGTCGGACCTGGAGAAGGGCGCGGGCCTGACGAAGCAGAAGGGCGAAGGGCTGACCGTCACCCTCGACGACGCCCCCACCAACGCCACCGCCAAGGTCCCGGGGCTTCCGGACCCCGAGCCCAACGACCTCGTCATCCACCAGCAGGACCTCCAGGCCGTCGTCAACGCCCTGTGGAAGGGCGGCGCCAAGGGCATCAAGGTGATGGACCAGCGGCTGATCTCCACCAGCGCCGTGCGCTGCGTCGGCAACACCCTCATCCTCCAGGGGCGCGTCTACTCCCCGCCCTACACCATCAGCGCCGTCGGCGACCGCGACGCGCTGCAGCAGGCCCTCCGCTCCGCGCCCGCCATCCAGAACTACCTCGAATACGTCGACGCCTACGGCCTCGGCTGGAAAGTCGACGAGCACAAGGCGATGACTCTTCCGGGCTACTCCGGCACAGTGGATCTCCAGCAGGCCCGGCCCGTGGACTGACCACGCCGACCGGTGGGGAGTGAGGCGGGATGGCGTTACGAGCCCTCGTACGGACCCTGAGTGAGACATGCATCACCATCGGCCTCGTGATCGTGCTCTTCGTCGTCTACCTCCTCTACTGGACGGGGCTGCGCGCCGCACACGCCTCCGACGACGAGATCGCCCGGCTCCACAAGCAGTGGGCCCAGGGCCCCACCGGCAGCGCCCCGGCGCACGAGGGCACCGCGGGCGGCACCCGGGACAGCGGCCACGACGGCGGCACCACGGGCGGCGCCGACGAACTGGCGGGCGACGGCGGCGCCGGCGACGCCGACTCCACGGCCCCGGGCCACCGCGCCGGCGAGTCCTTCGCCGTCATGTACATCCCCCGCTTCGGCGGCGACTGGTCCAAGCCCGTGCTGGAGAACACCGCAACGGCCACCCTGCGCAGGGGCCTGGGCCACTACACCGGCACCGCCGACCCCGGAGACAAGGGCAACTTCGCCGTCGCCGGACACCGCCGCACCTACGGCGACCCCTTCAAGGACTTCCCCCGGCTGCGCCCCGGCGATCCCGTCGTCGTCAACGACGGCGACACCTGGTACACGTACACGATCACCGCGCGGCCCTACCGCACGCTGCCCGGCGACACCGGCGTCCTGAAGGCCGTGCCGGAACCCGTCGACGAGGCCGCCACCCCCTTCCGGCGGTCCGGCCGCTACCTCACCCTCACCACCTGCGACCCGGAATGGGGCAGCAGCCACCGGCTGATCGCCTGGGGACGGCTGGACGCCACCCGGCCCACCGCCGAGGGGAAGCCGGACGCGCTCACCCGCGAAGGCCGCTGAAGCCGTACCCTGGCGCCGTTACTCTGGGGTGGGCCGGAAGGCACGCGTGCCCGAGGCGGCGCGGGAGGAGAGAGGACGGCATCGCGGGATGTACGGCTGGATCTGGCGGCATCTGCCCGGCAACGTGTACGTGCGCATACTCATTTCGACCGTGCTGGTGGTCGGCGTCGTCTTCCTGCTCTTCCAGTACGTCTTCCCGTGGGCGGAACCGATGCTGCCGTTCAACGACGTGACCGTCGACGGCGCCGCCGAGCCGCTGGGAACCCCGCGCGCCGGAGGTGCCGCGTGAGCGCCCGCATCCTCGTCGTCGACAACTACGACAGCTTCGTCTTCAACCTCGTGCAGTACCTCTACCAACTCGGAGCCACCTGCGAGGTCGTCCGCAACGACGAGATCGAGCCCCGGCACGCCGTGGGCCCCTCCGCCGCCCGGGGCGGCGAGGAGGGCGGCTTCGACGGCGTCCTCCTCTCCCCCGGCCCCGGCGCGCCCGAGGACGCCGGCGTCTGCATCGGCATGGTCCGGCACTGCGCCGAACGCGGCCTGCCCGTCTTCGGCGTCTGCCTGGGCATGCAGGCGATGGCCGTCGCCTACGGCGGCGTCGTCGAGAGGGCCCCCGAACTCCTGCACGGCAAGACCTCCGCGGTCTCCCACGCGGACACGGGCGTCTTCACCGGCCTCCCCTCCCCCTTCACCGCCACCCGCTACCACTCGCTGGCCGTACGCCCCGGCACGGTGCCCGACGCGCTCGACGTCACCGCGTGGACGGCCCCCGGCGGCGAAGCCGTCGACGGAGCCGGACTGGTGATGGGGCTGCGCCACCGCGAACTGCCCGTCGAAGGCGTCCAGTTCCACCCCGAGTCGGTCCTCACCGAATGGGGCCACCGCATGCTCGCCAACTGGCTGGTGCGGTGCGGCGACACCGACGCCGTGGAGCGCTCGGAGCGGCTGGGGGCACCTCCCGGCCGAAGTCCGGGCGACCGGGGGTCCCGTGCCGTCGGCCTGGGGACGGTCACCGGGTGACGACCGGCCACGGCGAGGGTGCGCGAGGCGCGGGGAGCGCCGAGGGCACCCAGGACGCCGGGGGAGGGCACGGTGCGTCGTACGACCCGTACCGTGCGGCCATCGACGCCCTCGCCGACCCGCTCAACGACCCGCTGCCTGCCCCGAGACCCCCGGCGGAGGGCCACGCGCCCGAGCCCGCCCCGGAGCCGGTGGCGGAACAGCCCGCGCCCGAGCCCGTGGCGGGGGCCGAGGGGGGGCCGTACGGCGCGGAGAGGGGCCGGGACGAGGCGTCGTGGTGGTTCGCCCCGGAGCCGGGCGAGCCCGGCGCTGACCCGTATCTCGGCGGCGGACAGCCGCCGCTGCGGCCGCAGCCGCCCTCCCAGCCCGGGCCGCCCTCCCGGCAGCCGCGGCCCGCGCCGCCGCAGCCGGATGCCTACGGCCCCGCGGGGCACGGCGGGCCGCCCGCGCCGCCGCCCGGCACGTACGCCCACGCGCCCCACGGCGGCGCCCTCCACGGCGCACCCGCGCCGGACGCGGCTTCCGCCCCGCCTTCCGCCCCTGCGGCGCCGGTTGCGCCTGCGGACCGCGAGCGGTCCGTGCCGCGCAGGTCGGGTGTGCCGGGGGAGAGACGGGTGGAGGCACGGGAGGAGGGGCCCAGCACGCTCGGGCTGCGGGCGCCCCGGCGCGAGGCCGGCGGTCCATCCCGTACCGAACGCCCGCCGGGGCCCTCGCGGTTGGAGGCCCGCAGGGCGGCGCGGGCGCTCAAGCCGGGGCCCGGGATCATCGCCAGCCGCGCCATCGGCGAGGCCTTCATCACCTGCGGCGTGCTGATGATGCTCTTCGTGGTGTACCAGGTGTGGTGGAGCAACATCCGCGCCAACCAGCAGGCGGGCGGCGCGACCGACAAGCTGCACGAGCAGTGGGACAGGCACCAGCCGGGCAAGGGCGTCGATCCCGAGCGGAAGCCGGGCGCCTTCGAACCCGGTGAGGGCTTCGCCGTCATCCACATCCCGCGGATCGACGTCACCGCCCCCATCGCGCAGGGCGTCTCCAAGACGAAGGTGCTCGACAAGGGCATGGTCGGCCACTACGCCACCGAGCCGCTGAAGACGGCCATGCCGTGGGACCGCAAGGGCAACTTCGCGCTCGCCGGGCACCGCAACACCCATGGCGAGCCGTTCCGTTACATCAACCGGCTGGAGCCCGGCGACGTGGTCGTGGTCGAGACGCAGTCGAAGTACTACACCTACAAGGTCACGCGGCAACTCCCCTCCACGTCCCCGTCCGACACGGGCGTGATCGACCCGGTTCCGCCCAAGTCGGGCTTCGCGGAGCCCGGTCGGTACGTCACGCTGACCACCTGCACCCCGGAGTTCACCTCGAAGTACCGTCTGATCGTCTGGGGCAAAATGGTGGACGAGCGTCCGCGCAGCAAGGGCAAGCCGGACGCGCTCGTCGACTGACACCGGCGGGTGGGGCCCGGCGGAACGATGGGCAACGAGGCGGCGGAGCGGTGGAGGCGGCACAGTGAGCGAGCGCGAGCGGGAGTCCGCGGACAAGGCCGTGGACCGGGGGGAGCCCGCTGAGGCGCCTCAGGAGGACCCCGAGACGCCGGATGAGCTCGAAACTTCCGAGGGGCCGGGTGAGCTCAGGGATTCCGCGGGGCCGGACGAGCAGAAGGACCCAGCGGCGTCGGGTGAGGGGGCGGACGGTGGGTCGGTCCGGCGGGGGCGGGTGGCCGTCGCCGTCGGTGTCTTCGGTGAACTCCTCATCACCGCGGGGCTCGTGCTCGCCCTGTTCGTCGTCTACTCGCTGTGGTGGACCAACGTCCTCGCCGACCGGCAGGCCAAGAAGGAGAGCGACCGGGTGCGGGAGCACTGGGCCGCCGACCGCGGGCCCGGTGACCTCGACACCAGGGACGGTATCGGTTTCCTGCACGTACCGTCGATGTCGGAGAAGGACATCCTGGTCAAGAAGGGCACCGACCCCAAGGAGCTCAACCAGGGCATCGCGGGCTACTACACCAAGCCCGTCAAGTCGGCCCTCCCCCAGGACCAGTCGGGCAACTTCTCCCTCGCCGCGCACCGCGACGGGCACGGGGCGAAGTTCCACGACATCGACAAGATAGACAAGGGCGACGCGATCGTCTTCGAGACGAAGAACACCTGGTACGTCTACAAGGTGTTCGAGACGCTGCCGCAGACCTCGAAGTACAACGTCGACGTGCTCGACGCCGTCCCGAAGGGCTCGGGCAAGAAGGCGCGCGGCCGCTACATCACCCTGACGACCTGCACGCCCGTCTACACCTCGAAGTACCGCTACATCGTCTGGGGCGAGCTCGTGCGCACCCAGGACGTCGACGAGGACCGCACGGCCCCCGCCGAGCTCCGCTGACCGTGGGTGGGGGCTGCGGCTGCCCGCTCTTCCGCCGGGCCCTCGCCGCGGTGGAGTGGCAGTCGCGGGGGGTGTGGGGGCGCGAGCCCCCACACCCTTGACCGCCGCGACGGCGGGTCACCACAGCGGCGAGGGCCCGGCGGATCAGCCGACGGCCGGCACCGACGCGTTCGGCATCAGCCCAGGGCACCAGCCAAGGGCACCAGCCCAGAGCACCGGGTCAGTGGTGGCGGCGGCCGAAGTCGCCGAAGATGCCGCCGCCGTCGTCACCCTCGTCGGGCCCGCCCGGGCGCGTCATGATGGTGATCTTGTCGCCCTTCTTGCCCTGCGTGTTGGCCGGCGGGTTGGTGCCCATCACGATCGCGTTGTCGTCCTGGGGCCCTGCCACCTTGTCGACGGAGAAGCCGGCGTCCTGGAGGGCGGACTTCGCGTCACCGAGCTTCTGGTTGGTGACGTCGGGCACCGTGGCGGGCTGGTCGTCGGGGGCCTTGGCGACGGTCAGGGTGATCGTCGTGCCCTCGGGCTGCTTGCCCTGGCCGGGGTCCTGGCGGATGACGGTGCCGGCGGCCTTGGTCTCGTTCTCCTCCTCGGACTTGGAGACCTTGAAGCCGAGCGACTCGAGCTGCTGCTTGGCCTTGTCGAAGGGCTGGTCGACGAC
The DNA here is from genome assembly GCF_003323715.1 of Streptomyces diacarni. GTDB lineage: Bacteria > Actinomycetota > Actinomycetes > Streptomycetales > Streptomycetaceae > Streptomyces > Streptomyces diacarni. The sequence goes on along the minus strand of NZ_QOIN01000071.1, from coordinate 78,430 downwards.
GTTGGGCACGGTCGGCCGGGACTCGGTGGCGACGGTCAGGGTCACCTTGGTGCCCTTCTTGCGCTGTTCACCCCCGGACGGGTCCTGGGAGAGGACGGTGCCGGCCTGCTGCTCGGACTCCTGCTGCTTCTTGCCGACCTTGAAGCCGGCTTCGTTGAGCTTCTGCTTGGCGTCGGCGAAGACCTCGCCCTTGACGTCGGGCACCTCGCGGGGCGCCTGGTCGCGGGGGCCCTTGGACATGATGAGGCTGACGGTGGAGTCGGCGTCGACGCTCTCGCCCATGCCCGGGTCCGTCTTGCAGACGGTGCCCTTCTTCTCGTCGCAGAACTCGCTCTGGCCTTTGGTGGCCTTCAGACCGGTGTTCTCCAGCTGCTGGGTGGCCTCGGACTGGGAGAGGCCCGCGACATTGGGTACCTCGGCCTGGTTGTCGGGGGAGGCGAACAGCGCCCGTCCGATGAAGATGGCTCCGACGAGGACCAGGATGACGGCGAGCGCCAGCAGGATCGTCGAGAGCGGGTTCTTGCCCTTGCGGCGGCCGCGCTGCTCGTCGTAGTAGCCGCCGTCGTCCGCGCGCATCGGCGGCAGCATGGAGGTCTGCTGCTCCTGGGCGTGGAGCGCCGTGGTCGGCTGGTCCTCGGGGTAGCCGGGGTAGCCGGCGCCCATGGCGGTGGCGGCGACGGGCTGCCCGTCGAGGCAGGCCTCGATGTCGGCGCGCATCTCATCGGCGCTCTGATAGCGGTAGTCCGGGTCCTTGACCAGGGCCTTCATGACGATCGCGTCCGTGGCGGGCGAGATCTCGGGGTCGAAGGCGCTGGGCGGCTGCGGCTCTTCCCGAACGTGCTGGTAGGCGACGGCGACGGGCGAGTCGCCGACGAACGGGGGCCGCACGGTCAGCAGCTCGTAGAGCAGGCAGCCGGTGGAGTACAGGTCGGAGCGGGCGTCGACGGACTCGCCCTTGGCCTGCTCGGGGGAGAGGTACTGGGCGGTGCCGATGACGGCGGCCGTCTGCGTCATCGTCATGCCGGAGTCGCCCATGGCGCGGGCGATGCCGAAGTCCATGACCTTCACCTGCCCGGTGCGGGTCAGCATGACGTTGGCGGGCTTGATGTCGCGGTGGACGATGCCGTTGCGGTGGCTGTACTCCAGCGCCTGGAGGATGCCGGTGGTCATCTCCATGGAGCGTTCGGGCAGCAGCTTGCGCCCGGAGTGCAGGAGCTCCCGCAGGGTGGAGCCGTCGACGTACTCCATGACGATGTAGGGGATGGAGACCCCGTCGACGTAGTCCTCGCCGGTGTCGTAGACGGCGACGATCGCCGGGTGGTTGAGCGAGGCGGCCGACTGGGCCTCACGGCGGAAGCGGGCCTGGAACGACGGATCGCGGGCGAGATCGACGCGGAGCGTCTTGACCGCGACCGTGCGGCCCAGCCGGGTGTCCTGGGCGAGGTAGACCTCGGCCATGCCTCCGCGGCCGAGCACCGAGCCCAGCTCGTACCGGCCGCCTAGGCGACGCGGCTCTTCCATAGTCTCCAGCCCTCTCCGGTCTTCCGTGCCGCTGCGCGTGGGTCTCCCCCGGCTTCCGGCCGGGTGACACCCCCAGGCTTGCGACACGGCGGTGTGCTGCTCGGCATACGGTACCCGCCACTGGTTGCGTGCCTGGTGTGGTCGTGGTGACCGGCATCACCCGAGGCCGCCGGTCGATGTCACCGCTTCTCGTCGAGGACGGCCTCCATCACGTCCTTCGCGATCGGCGCCGCCAGCTTGCCACCCGCGATGTCGTCGCGGAGTGTGTCGGAACTCTCCACCACTACAGCGACGGCCACAGGAGATCCGTCACTCGTCTTCGCGTACGAAATGAACCAGGCGTACGGATTGTCCTTGTTGTTCTCGCCGTGCTGCGCGGTACCGGTCTTGCCGCCGACAGTGACGTTCGGGATCTTGCCCGCGGTTCCCGTGCCCTTCTCCACGACCGTCTCCATGGCCGACTGGAGCTTCTGGGCGTTCTGAGCGGAGACCGGCTGGCTCAGCTCCTCCGGCTTGGTCTGCTCGACGGTGTTGAGGTTGGGCGCGACGAGCTTGTCGACCATGTACGGCTTCATCAGCTTGCCGTCGTTGGCGACCGCCGAGGCGACCATGGCCATCTGGAGCGGGGTGGCGCGGTTGGAGGCCTGGCCGATACCCGCCTGGGCGTTCTGCGGGCGGGTGTCCTTGGGGTAGATGCTCTTGGCGGGCCGCACCGGGGTGTCCAGGTCCGGGTCGAGCGTGCCGCCCTCGACGTCCTTCTCGAAGCCGAACTTCTCGGCCGTCTCGATCATCTCGTCGTTGCCGAGCTCGTCGGACATCTTGGCGAAGACGGTGTTGCAGGACCACTGCAGAGCCACGCGGATGCTGGCGTCCTCGCACTGCGGGATGTTGCCCTCGTTGCCCAGGTCCTTGCTGGTGTTCGGCAGCCTGTAGGGGTCGGGCGAGTCCGTCTTGGAGTCGATGTCGTAGTCGCCGCTCTCCAGCCCCGCCGCCGCGGTGACGACCTTGAAGGTCGAGCCCGGCGGGTAGGTCTGGCGCAGCGCCCGGTTCAGCATCGGGTCGTCGGGGTTGTTCTTCTTCTGCAGGGCGGTCCACGCCTTGCTGTCCTTGTCGCCGTTGCCGGCGAAGGCGGACGCGTCGTAGGAGGGCTTGTTGGCCAGCGCCAGGATGGCACCCGTCGACGGGTCGATCGCGGCGACCGCGCCCTTCTTGTCACCCAGTCCGTCGTAGGCCGCCTTCTGCGCCTTGGCGCTCAGCGTCGTGACGACGTTGCCGCCCTTCTGCGGCTTGCCGGTGACCATGTCGATGGTGCGGTTGAAGAACAGCCGGTCGTCGTCGCCGGTGAGGATGGGGTCGTACAGCTTCTCCAGCTGGTTGGCACCGAACGCCTGCGAGGCGTAACCGGTGACCGGCGCCCACATCTTGCCGTCCTTGTAGGTGCGCTTGTACTTGAAGTCGGTGCCGTCGGTGGCCGCGGACCCGGTGACCGACTTGCCGTCCACGATGATGTTGCCGCGCGGCTGCGCGTACCGGGCGATGGAGACGCGTCTGTTGTCCGGGTCGGTCTTCAGCTCGTCGGCCTGGACGAACTGCAGCCAGTTCGTCCGCACGAGCAGGGCCATCACGAGCAGACCGCAGAAGATCGCGATCCGGCGCAGGGGCTTGTTCACGGGCGGACCACCTGAGTCATCTCGGCGTCGGGTGAGGGCGCGGGGGCCGGCGCGGGGCGGCGGGCGGTGTCGCTGATGCGCAGCAGAATGCCGATCAGGGCCCAGTTGGCGATCACGGAGGAGCCGCCGGAGGCCAGGAACGGCATGGTCATACCGGTCAGCGGGATCAGGCCCATGACGCCGCCGGCGACGACGAAGACCTGGAGCCCGAAGGCGCCGGACAGGCCGACGGCCAGCAGCTTGCCGAACGGGTCGCGGGCGGCGAGCGCCGTACGGACGCCGCGCTCGACGATCAGTCCGTACAGCAGCAGGACGGCCATCATGCCGGTGAGGCCGAGCTCCTCGCCGACCGTGGCGAGGATGAAGTCGGAGTTCGCGGCGAAGCCGATCAGGTCGGAGTTGCCCTGGCCCCAGCCGGTGCCGAGCACTCCGCCCGAGCCGAACGCCCACAGCGCCTGGGCGATCTGGTCGCTGCCGGTGGCCTGGATGACCTCCTGCGAGAAGGGGTGCAGCCAGGCCTGGACGCGGTCTTGCACGTGCGGTTCGAACGTGGCCACGAGGGAGGCGCCGCCGGCTGACAGGAGCAGGCCGAAGACGATCCAACTGGTCCGCTCGGTGGCGACGTACAGCATGATCACGAAGAGGCCGAAGAACAGCAGCGAGGTGCCCAGGTCGGTCTCGAAGACCAGGATCATCAGGCTGAGGCCCCAGATCACCAGGATCGGCCCCAGGTCGCGCCCGCGCGGCAGGTACAGACCCATGAAGCGGCGGGAGGCCAGCGCCAGGGCGTCCCGTTTCACCATCAGATAGCCCGCGAAGAAGATCGCGATGATGATCTTGACGAACTCACCCGGCTGGAGATTGATCGGGCCGATACTGACCCAGATCCGCGCGCCGTTGACCGGCTTGAAGAACACCGGCAGCACCAGCAGCACCAGGCCGACGGCCATGGAGATGTACGTGTAGCGCTGCAGCACCCGGTGATCCTTGAGGAACAGCAGGATCGCCACGAACAGCGCCAGCCCGATAGCCGAGTACAGCAGCTGCTTGGGGGCGTCGGGGGTGAACGAGCCGAAGAGGTTCTCGGCGCGCTGGTGCAGCCGCTCGGACTGGTCGAGACGCCAGATCAGCACCAGACCCAGGCCGTTGAGCAGCGTGGCCAGCGGCAGCAGCAGCGGATCGGCGTAGGGCGCGTAGCGGCGTACCACGAGGTGCCCCACACCGGCCAGCAGCACCATCCCGAAGCCGTAGCCGAGCATGCCCGAGGGCAGCTTGTCGTTGATCGCCAGACCCACGTTGGCGTACGCGAAGACCGGGATCAGCACGGCGAAGACGAGCATCGCCAGCTCCGTGTTGCGGCGGCTCGGCAGTCCGCCGGAGGACACGGTGGTGTTGCTGCCCGTGGTGGTGGTGAGGTTGCTCATGCCTGTGCCGCCCCCTACGGCGCGGTGCACTGCTTGGCCAGATCCTGCTGCTCCTTCGTGAGCTTGGGGCTCGGCGACGGAGTGTCGGAGGCGGCGCCAGTGGTGTCGTGGGTGGAGCCGGAGGTGAAGGCGGTGCGGGTGGCCGCGCCGACGCCGGCGTTCCCCGCGTCCGCGCCGGCGGTGCCGGTCCCGTTGCCGACCCCGCCGCCTGTGGTGGCGTCACCGGGCCGGTTCTGCTCGTCCTTGCGCTGCTTCTCGGACTTCTCGGAACCCTTGCCGCCCTTGTCCTCCTTGTCCCCCTTGTCGGAGTTCTTGGGCTGCTTCTTCTGCTCGGCGACGATCCGGCAGACCTCGGCCTGCTCGCTCAGCTCGGTGAGCTTGTCCTTGGCCTCGCCCCGGTCGTTCAGCGCGATGGTCTCCTTGACCTGGTTGCGCTGGAAGCCCGCCAGGTACTTGAGTTCGACGTCGGGGCGGTCCTCGTCGACCTTGTGCAGCGAGACGCCGGCCAGCTCCTGATTGATGCCGCGGTAGAGCGCGACGTGGTCACCGTTGGCGCCCACGTAGTACTGCGTCTGCGTCCAGCGGTAGCCGCCGTACAGACCGCCGCCCACCACGGCCAGCGCCAGGGCGATCCACAGCGAACGCTTGATCCACCTGCCCTTGCCGCCCTTGCCCGGCTTGGTGAAGTCCTCGTCGGCGAACGGACCGAACGCGCCCGCGGGCGCCGCCGGATCGCCGCTCGGCGGCCCGAACCCCTCCGGGGTGCCCGGCTGCCCCTGCGGAGGCACGCCCTGGCCGCGGCCCAGCTCGGCGGCGCGGGCCGCCGGAGTGCTGCCCAGCGCGCCGCCCGTCAACTGCTGCTGCGTCTCGGCGACGGCGCCGACGATGACGGGGGTGTCGTTGAGCTGGGTGTGCAGCGTGTCCTCGTGGTCGACGTCCAGGACATCGGCGACGATGCACGTGATGTTGTCGGGGCCACCGCCGCGCAGCGCGAGCTGGATCAGCTCCTGCACGGTGTCCTGCGCGCCGTGGTAGCCGGCCAGCGTCTCCTCGATCGTCTGGTGCGAGACGACGGCCGACAGCCCGTCGGAGCACAGCAGGTAGCGGTCCCCCGCGCGCACCTCGCGGATCGACAGATCGGGCTCGACGTGGTCACCGCTGCCCAGCGCGCGCATCAGCAGCGAGCGCTGCGGGTGCGTGGTGGCCTCCTCCTCGGTGATGCGGCCCTCGTCCACCAGCCGCTGCACCCAGGTGTGGTCCTGCGTGATCTGGGTGAGCTGCCCCTCGCGCAGCAGATAGGCCCGCGAGTCGCCGACGTGGACCAGCCCGAGGCGCTGCCCCGTCCACAGCAGGGCCGTGAGCGTCGTGCCCATGCCCTCCAGCTGCGGGTCCTCCTCGACCATCAGCCGCAGCTGATCGTTGGCACGCTGCACCGTGGTCCCGAGCGAGGTGAGGATGTCCGAGCCGGGAATGTCCTCGTCGAGCTGGACCATGGCGGAGATCACCTCGGAGGAGGCGACCTCGCCGGCGGCCTGGCCGCCCATGCCGTCGGCGACCGCGAGCAGCCGGGGACCGGCATAGCCGGAGTCCTCGTTGTGCTCACGGATCATGCCGTCGTGTGATCCGGCGGCAAAGCGCAGTGACAGGCTCATGCGCACCTCGCCCGTCGGCTCCGGGTACATCCGCACGGTGCCCACCCTCCGGTCGTCATGTCGGTACTACTTCCGCAGCTCGATGACCGTCTTGCCGATGCGGATCGGCGCTTCGAGCGGGATCGGCGTCGGTGTGGTGAGCCGGGTGCGGTCGAGATACGTGCCGTTGGTCGACCCGAGATCCTCGACGATCCACCTGCCGTCACGGTCCGGGTAGATCCTGGCATGCCGCGAGGACGCGTAGTCGTCGTCCAGCACGATCGTGGAGTCGTGCGCGCGGCCCAGGGTGATCGTCTGCCCCTGGAGCGCCACCGTCGTACCCGTCAGCGACCCCTCGGACACCACGAGCTTGCTGGGGGCGTTGCGGCCCGCGCCGCGCCCGCGCCGGCCGCCACCCTGCTGCGGTGGCTGCTGCGGCTGTGCCCGCTGAGCGGGACGCTGGTCGGCGCGACGGGTGGTGCGCTGCGTCACCCTGGTGCCGAACAGGTCACTCCTGATGACCTGGATGGACACGATGACGAACAGCCACAGTACGGCGAGAAACCCCAACCGCATGACCGTGAGGGTCAGCTCTGACATTGCCCCCGCTTCACCCTTCGGCTTGCCGGTAAATGATCGTCGTACTGCCCACCACGATGCGTGAGCCGTCGCGGAGCGTAGCGCGCTGTGTGTGCTGTCCGTCCACCACGATGCCGTTCGTGGAGCCCAGATCCTGGATGGAGGAGGGGCTTCCCGCGCGGATCTCGCAGTGCCGGCGCGAGACCCCGGGGTCGTCGATCCGCACGTCGGCCTCCGTGCTGCGGCCCAGCACCAGCGTCGGACCCGAGATCTGGTGGCGGTTGCCGTTGATCTCGACCCAGCGCCGCGTCTCGGTGCCCGGCAGCGGTCCGGCCGCACCGGCGGGACCCGGCGCGTACGGCGGCGGGGAAGAGGGCGCGGGGGGCGCTGACGGCGCGGACGGCGGTGCCGAGGAGGGGCGGGGCGGGTAGCCGTAGCCGCCGTTCCCCGCGGCACCGGGCCGGTCCGGAGCCCGCTGGGCCTGCGCGGCCTGCGGCTGGGAGGTGCTGGAGGCCAGGGTGCGGCTGCGCACCCGGTACAGGCCGGTGTCCAGATCGTCGGCCTTCTCCAGATGGACCTTGATCGGCCCCATGAACGTGTAGCGCTGCTGTTTGGCGTAGTCCCGCACCATGCTGGCGAGTTCGTCCCCGAGCTGGCCCGAGTAGGGGCTGAGCCGCTCGTAGTCGGGCGGGCTCAGCTCGACGATGAAGTCGTTGGGGACGACCGTGCGCTCTCGGTTCCAGATCGTGGCGTTGTTGTCGCACTCGCGCTGGAGGGCGCCCGCGATCTCGACGGGTTGCACTTCGGACTTGAACACCTTCGCGAAGGTGCCGTTGACGAGGCCTTCGAGCCGCTGCTCGAACCGCTTCAGAACTCCCACGACGCACCTCCTTCCCAGATGCTCTCGGACCTAGCCGACCGGGTCGGCCTCCAGTCCGCTTCCCAGTGTCCCCCCGAGTACGGGCACAGTGCTCCTGCGGTACTGCTTACTGATCGTATCCACGCGCGGGGAAATCGACTGGTTCCCCAGTGGGGCACGCTGCTCAAGTGTTGCCCCTCACAGTGGTTCGCGCGCGGCCCCCGCCCACAGTCGTCCGTACCGCCCTACAGCGTCGCATGGATCGCGGGGTTCTCGTACTGAGTCCCGCACCGCCGCGCCAGGCCCGCGCCAGGCCCGCGCCAGGCCCGCGCCAGGGCGCGGGCCTGGTTGGGCCTGGCGGCGTCGTCCAGGGCTGGGAGCGTGCCGCACCACGGCTGGGAGCGTGCCCCGTCAGGGCAGGGAGCGTGCGGGGAGAGGCGGGGGACGGGTCGGGAGGGGGCCCGAATACGGATGTGAATCCACCCCGCTCGACGTGCTAATCTTCTGGATGTCGGAAGGCGCCCGCTCCGGACGAGCCGACAACACCCAATGCGCGAGTGGCGGAATAGGCAGACGCGCTGGATTCAGGTTCCAGTGTCCGAAAGGACGTGGGGGTTCAACTCCCCCCTCGCGCACACAGAGACGAAGGCCCCATCGGATCCCGATGGGGCCTTCGTCGTATGGGCCCCGTGCCCGACCGAGGCGGTCGTTTCCGTCGAACCGGTCGTTTCCGTCGAGCGGGTCATGCCCCTCGAGTGGGTCGCGCCTGACGAGCGGGCCATGCCTGTCGGAGTCGGCCCGCGTCGGGTCGGTCACATGCTTTGCAGGGTGGGGCGGGGCGGGGTGGGCGTGCGCGAACGGAGCGCGCGGTCCGCGTGTGCGGTTGCGCGCTCCGTGCTGACGGGCCGGGGTGCCGGTCGGCCGGCTGCTCGCCTGGGGCCAGGGGCCCGCCCCCAGGGACCTGGGGGCGGAGGGGCAGCCGACCGTTCGGTGGGGTGAATGCGGGCCGGCCGACCGCTCAGTTGGCGAACCGGGCCGCCAGCGCCTTGCCGCGCAGCTCCGCCGCCTCGTGGGCCTGGGCGCGGGAGGCCTTCGCCATGTCCACCAGGTCCGCCATGGCCGGGTTGCCCTCGGCCAGCGTGAGCTCCGGGACGATGTACTCCGCGTCCAGGCCGAAGCCCGACTCCCCCAGAACCTTGTCCAGGTAGGTCAGCACGAACTCGAAGCTCTCGCGGGGGGTGCCCGGACCGTAGCCGCCGCCGCGGCTGGCCACGACGGTCGCCGGCTTGCCCGCCGCGGTCCTGGTGGGCGAACCGGTGGTGCGGCCCATGACGATCACGTGGTCCAGCCACGCCTTCAGCGTGGAGGGGATCGTGTAGTTGTACATCGGGGCGCCGATCAGCACCGCGTCCGCCTGCTCGAACTCGCTCGTCAGCTCGTCACGGAGCTTGAAGGCCTCGGCCTGCTCGGGGGTGTGCTCCGCGGGGGCTATGAAGCCCGCCACGGCGGCCGGACCCTCCAGGTGCGGAACCGGGTCGGTGCCCAGGTCGCGGTAGATCACCTTCCCGTCCGGGTGCTCGGCCTCCCAGGCCTTGCGGAAGGAGGCGGCGACGTCACGGGAGACCGAGGCTTCGTGCGGGTGCACGGACGAGTCGATGTGGAGGAGGGTGACCATGGAGAGCTCCTAGTGCTTCGTAAGCTGAGGTAAGTTTCCGACGTAACTATGTATAGCACAGTTACTTACTTTTCTGCATCACCTTGTGTGGACGCAGTACGATGGAGCCATGTCAGAGCCTGGAAAGCTCGATCTTCCGCCCCCGCCCCCGCCTCCGGACCCGGACCCGCCCCTGGACCGCTCGGCCGCGTCCGCCTGCACCGAGCCGGAGAGCGCCATCACGCGCGTCTTCCACCTGCTCGGCAAGCGCTGGACAGGGCTGATCCTGGCCGCGCTGATGAGCGGCCCGGGACACTTCGCCGAACTGCGCCGCGCCGTGCCCGGCATCAGTGAGCGCATGCTCTCCGACCGGCTGACCGAACTCGCGGCGCTCGGTCTCGTCTCCCGCGCCGTCCAGGAGGGTCCGCCGCTGCGGGTCAGCTACAGCCTCACCGACTCCGGCCACGCCCTGCGGCCCGCCATGGTCGAGCTCACCCGCTGGGCCGACTCCCACCTGACGGGAACGGGGAACCGCTGCCCGGAGGCGTTCCGCGAGTGAGGCCGCGTGCGGCGGTCGTAGGGTGGAGGCGATGAACGCCAACTCCCCCGCGCAGGCGAACGAGGACCCTCCGCACTCGAGCGAGGACACCTCACAGGTGAACCCGGACCCGGTGCGTATGGACGCGGATGCGTCGCGTACCGGAGCGGATGCGTCGCGTACGGGCGGGGACGCGCCCCGTACGGGTGCGGATGCGCCGCGTACGGGCGCAGACCCGATGCGTGCGGACGCCGGCACCGAGCAGGCGGGTGAGGAGTCCTCGCGCGCGACGGCGGTGAGCGACTATGCGGGCGAGGGATCCGCGCGTGCCGGTGCGACGACCGACGAGGTGAGCGGAGAACCCGCACACGCACGTGAAGAACCCGCAGGTGAAGCTCATGAAGAACCCGCGGGTGAGGGCCCCGCTCGTGAAGAACCCGCTCGTGAGGAGCCGGGAACCGAGCGGCTCGAGAAAGCCGTCCGCGCCGCGGAGCACGCGCTGATCGAGTACGAGATCGCCGTCGAGACCTTCCGGGTGGAGGTCGAGAACTTCTCCCGGCTGCACCACCAGCGGCTGGGCCCCGTCTACGCCCGCCTCGACGAACTGGACGCGCAGATCGCCGAGGCGATCGCCGCCCGCACCGGCGACCCGGACGACATCCGCAAGGCCGACGAGAAGCGCGGCGCCGTGCTGCCCATGCCCCAGGTCGAGGAGCTCTTCTTCGGCTGGATCGACTCCAGCGGCATGCTCCCCGAGGCCCAGGCGATGCTCAACGAGCAGCCCGTCAGCCCGCCCAGCCGGGTGCGGCCCAGCGAGGAGGCCCGCAAGGCCTACCGCGACCTCGTCCGCAAGGCGCACCCCGACCTCACCCAGGACGACGCCGAACGCGAGCGCCGCGAAGCCTTCCTCGTACGGGTGAACAAGGCGTACGCGGACGGTGACGCGACCGCGCTCGCCGCGCTCGCCGAGGAATGGGAGGCGGGTCCGCTCCCTGAGCCGCTGGCCGAACTGCTGCGCAGCGAAGAGCTGTACGCCCGCCTGGAGTGGCTGGCCCAGCGCAAGGAGGTGCTCGCGCAGATGGCCGCCGAACTGGAGGAGAGCGCGATCGGCGCCATGCTGAAGCTGGCCCCCGACGACCCCGACACGCTGCTGGAAGAGATCGCCGAGCAACTGCTCGGACAGGTGGCGGAACGCGAGAGCGAACTCGCCCGGCTGCGGGAGGCGTGAACGTGCCGTCCACGCCCGGCAGCGAGCGCGCTCTCCCGGCCGGTTCTGCCGCGTCCACCAGGTCTGCCGGGTCTGCCGCGTGCACCAGGTCTGTCGGGTCCACCGGGTCTGCCGACTCGGTCGGCTCGGTCGGCTCGGCCCGTGCGGCAAAACGCTGATCAGCGCGCCCACCGGCCCCCGTGAACGCTGACGAACCACAAGGAACGCCCGAAGACCCGGGCCAGGGAGAACAGGGAGACCAGGGATGAACGCCCTTCCCGGACAGGTACCGCAGATCGACGCCGCCTCCGTGCCGTCCGAGGCGCTGCTGCTCGACGTCCGTGAGGACGACGAGTGGGCAGCCGGACGCGCCGAGGGCGCGTTGCACATTCCGATGAGCGAATTCGTCGCCCGCCAGGGCGAGCTGACCGAACGGCTGGGGGAGAGCGAGCACGTGTACGTCGTCTGCCGGGTCGGCGGACGCTCGGCCCAGGTCGCCGCCTACCTCGCCCAGCAGGGTGTGACCGCCGTCAACGTGGACGGCGGCATGCTCGCCTGGGAAAGCGCCGGACGCCCCCTGGTGGGTGACAACGACCCCGCCTTCGTCGCCTGACGACCCCTCGTCGGTCAGGGTCGGCTTCGGACGGCTCAGGGGCGGCTCAGGGGCGGACCGGGGGCGGACCGGGGTGGTTCAGGCCGGCTCCCGGGCGGCCAACAGCTCGCCCAGTGCCCCCTCGTGGGCCGCCGCCGAACCGTAGGACAGCTCCCACTGCTTGGCCCAGGCGTGGAAGCGGTGCAGCGGATAGTCGGTGTCGGCGCCCATCCCGCCGTGCAGGTGCTGTGCCGTCTGCACGACGCGACGTACCCCGTCCGACGCCCACATCTTGGCGACCGCCACCTCCGCCGGATCGAGCCGCCACGCCGCCTGCCACAGCGTCGCTTCCATCGCGCGCAGGTCGATGTAGCGGTCGGCGGACTGTACGGCCACCGCCTGGAACGTGGCGACGGGGAACCCGAACTGCTCGCGTCCGCTGACGTACGCGCTGGTCATCTCCAGCACCTTGCTGCCCAGCCCGAGCGCCAGCGCGCAGGTGCCCGTGGTCAGCAGGCGCTGGAGGTGGGCCGGTGCTGCGGCGTCCTCGATCACGTCACCGGCCGGTACCCGTACGGCGTCCAGCCGCAACCTGGCGTAGGGCTCGCCGTTGGTGGACGCCTGCTCGTCCAGGGTGACGCCGCCCGAGGTGGCGCCCGGGGCGAGGACGGCCAGCAGCGGTCGGCCGTCCGCCGTGTGCGCGGGGACGACGATCAGGTCAGCCGTCCGTCCCCAGGGCACGGCCGTCTGCACGCCTTCCAGCACCCAGTCGCCGCCTCCGTTTCCGTTCCCGTCTCCGTTCCCCTCGGAGGAGGGCCGCGCCGAGACGGCGAGTTCCGGTCGTTCGTGTCCGCTCGCCCCCTGCCCGGCGACGGTCAGGGCCAGTTCGCCGCGTGCGATGCGGGGGAGCAGCCTGGCGCACAGCTCGTCGCTGCCGTACTCGGCCAGGGTGAGTGCCGCCGCGCCGGTCTCCACCAGGGGAACCCGGGCCAGCACCCGGCCCGCCTCGCGCAGCACCAGGCACAGCGCCACCGCGTCCAGCCCCGCGCCGCCGTGCCGCGCCGGCACGGTGAGACCGAGGAGGTCGGCCTGGGTGAGCCGGCCCCACAGGTCGCGGTCGAAGTCATCGGCGACCTTTCCGGGCGACAGCGCCGGACTCGGCACGGCGTCGACCGCCACGTGCGCGAACGCTCCCTTCGCTGCCTCGCGAGCCGCCTCCTGCTCCTCACTGAACCCGAAGTCCATGCCGCACCGCCCTCTGGGCCGACGCCCGTAGCTGATGGGTCGTCAGGTTACGTCGGACGCGCGCCGTAAGCCAGAGGGACCAAGGCGGGACCAAGGCGGAAACAGGGCGGATCGAGTGGACCGAGTGGACCGAGTGGACCGAGTGGACCGAGTGGAACCAGGAGAACTGCGGCCAGGGAGAACCAAGGGGGGCCAGGCCGGCGGCAAGAGGTTGCTGCCCTTGGCCGTCACCCGTCGAAGTCGAGGGCCACCTCCAGAGTGGTCGGGTGGGACTGGCAGGCCAGGACGTAGCCCGCCTCTATCTCCTCCTCTTCCAGGGCAAAGTTGCGGTCCATCGTGACCTGGCCGTCGACGAGCCGGGCCCGGCAGGTGCCGCACACGCCGCCCTTGCAGGCGTAGGGCGCGTCGGTGCGGTTGCGCAGGACCGTCTCCAGCAGGGTCTCCCCCTCGCGGGCGGACCACCTGCCACCCCGGCCGCCGAGAGTGGCGTTCACGGTGGCGGAGCCGGCGACCGCCGCGGCCGTGCCCCCCGTGGATCGGGGCGCGGAGCCGGCGACCACGCCGTTCGCGCCGACCGTGTCGCCCGCTGCGTCCGCTTCATTCGCTTCGTCCGCGTGGAAGATCTCCTGGTGGACGCGCGTGCGCGGGACCCCCAGTGTGCGCAGCGCCTTGGCCGCGCCATCGACCAGGCCCAGGGGACCGCACAGGTACCAGCCGTCCATGTCGCGCACGCCGGGAGGTGACAGGAGCGCGGGCAGCAGCGCGGTCAGTCGGTCGCGGTCGAGGCGACCGGAGGGCAGCCCGCTGTGCTGCTCCTCGCGGGAGAGGGCCGTGACCAGGTGGAAGCGGTCGGGATAGCGGTCCTTGAGGTCGGCCACCTCTTCCAGGAACATCGTCGAGTCCGCTGTCCGGTCGCTGCGTATCAGGCAGAACCGGGCCTCTCTCTCGCTCTCCAGCACCGTGGCCGCGATGGAGAGAACGGGTGTGATACCGCTGCCGCCGACGACAGCGGCGAACCGTCCCGGTCGGGGCGCGAGGACGAAACGTCCCGTCGGCGGCAGTGCCTCGACCGTGCCGCCCTCGGCCAACTCCTTGAGGGCGTAGGTGGAGAACTCGCCGCCTTCCACCAGCCGGATACCGACGCGCAGCGTGTCGGGCCGGGAGCGGGCGGGGGCGCACAGCGAGTAGGTGCGGCGGATCTCCTCTCCGTACTCGTTCACCCGCCGCAGCGCGATGTGCTGGCCCGCGGCGTAGCCGTAGGTCTCGCGCAGCTCGGGTGGGACGGCGAGGGTGAGGGCTGCCGCGTCGTCGGTGAGACGTTCGATCGACTGGACGCGCAGCGGGTGGAAGACCGGCACCCCTCACACCTCCTTGAAGTGGTCGAACGGCTCCCGGCAGCTCTCGCAGCGGCGCAGGGCCTTGCAGGCGGTGGAGGAGAACCGGCTCAGTTCCGTCGTCTCGGCAGAGCCGCAGTGCGGGCAGTGGACGGGGCCGGGGTCGGGGCCTGGGGCGGACGCGTGCCCCCGCTCTTCCGGGGCGCCGGGCCGGATGCGGTGGGTGGGGGAGAGACCCACCAGGACGGGGCCGCGGGTGCGGGCGCCCTCCCGGGGCGGCGCGACGCCGTACGCGGCGAGCTTGCGGCGGCCCTCCTCGGTGAGGTCGTCGCTCGACCAGGGCGGGGTGAGCACGGTGCGGACCTCGACCCGCTCGGCCCCGGCCTCCCGGAGCGTCCCCTCGATATCGGCGCTCATCGCCTCGATCGCGGGGCACCCGGTGTAGGTCGGAGTCAGCTCGACGAGGACGTGACCGGGCTCAGGCTCGGTCACCCGCCGCAGCACGCCCAGTTCGGCGAGCGTGACCACCGGCAGCTCGGGATCGGGCACCGCACCCGCCAGCTCGGCGAAGGAGAGGGCGCGAGAGTGGGAGGGTGAGGGCGAGGGCCAGGGGGAGCCGGCGGTCGGGTCGTGGGTGGGGTGTGCCGTCACCATGTCGCCCCCGGGTGGCTGCGGTGCAGGTGCTGCATCTCGGCGAGCATCCGGCCGAACGGCTCGGTGTGCACTCCTTGGCGGCCCGCCCCGGCCGACCAGGCGCCGTGGCGCGGACTGTCGGGCACCGCCAGCCCCGCCTGCCCGAGCACCTCGCGGATGCCGGCGTCCCACTCCTCCTCCAGATCCGCCCAGCGGACGTCCAGCCCCTCGACCGGCTGGAACAGCTCACCCGTGTACCTCCACAGCGCGTCGACGGAGCGTTGGGTGCGGGCGTGGCTCTCCTCCGTGCCGTCACCCAGGCGCAGCGTCCACTGCTCGGCGTGGTCACGGTGGTAGGCGACCTCCCGCACCGCCTTGGCGGCCAGCGGGAGTGAGGTGGCCAGCTGGGCGTAGAGCGGCTGCTGGTAGGTGGAGAAGAACAGCTGGCGGACGAGGGTGTGCGCGAAATCCCCGTTGGGCTGCTCCACCAGCTGGCAGTTGAGGAAGGCCCGTTCCTCCCGTAGGTAGGCGATCTCGTCCTCACTGCCGAGCACGTCGGCCAGTTCGGTGTACAGCGCACGGGCCTGGCCCAGCAGGTCCAGCGCGATGTTGGCCAGCGCCACCTCCTCCTCCAACACGGGGGCGTGGCCCGCCCATTCGCCGAGGCGGTGGGAGAGGATCAGCGCGTCGTCCCCGAGGGGGAGAGCGGCGAGGGTGGCAGGGGGCGTGGTGGCACTCACAGGTTCCGCACTCCTTCCGGGACCTCGTAGAACGTCGGGTGGCGGTAGGGCTTGTCGGCCGCGGGGGCGAAGAAGGGGTCCTTCTCGTCGGGCGAGGAAGCGGTGATCTCGCCGGAGGGGACCACCCACAGGGAGACACCTTCGGAGCGGCGGGTGAACAGGTCCCGCGCGTTGCGGAGAGCCATCTGGGCGTCCGGGGCGTGCAGGCTTCCCGCGTGGGTGTGCGAGAGGCCGCGCCTGCTGCGTACGAAGACCTCCCACAGAGGCCAGTCGGCGCTCATGAGCTGTGCTCAACTCCTCGCTGTGCGGGTTCGTCTGCCCGGGCCTGCGGGGCGGGTTCGTCCGGGTGGGGCTGCGGAGCGTGCTCGGGCGTGTGGGGCTGCCGGCTCTGCTCGGCCGGGCGGGTCGGTGGCTCGGTGCCGGCGGTCGGGGGCGCGGGATGAGGGGCCGCCCTTCGGGCCGCCTGCTTGGCGGCGTGGGCGGCCGCCGCCTCGCGGACCCAGGCGCCGTCCTCGTGCGCCGCGCGGCGCCGGTGCAGCCGCTGGTCGTTGCACGGTCCGTTGCCCGCGAGGACGTCGCGGAACTCCTGCCAGTCGATCGCGCCGAAGTCCCAGTGCTCGCGCTGCTCGTTCCAGCGCAGCTCGGGGTCGGGGAGGGTGAGGCCGAGAGCCTCGGCCTGGGGGACGCAGATGTCGACGAAACGCTGCCGCAGCTCGTCGTTGGAGTGCCGCTTGATCTTCCACTCCATGGACCGGGCGCTGTGTGCGGACTCCTCGTCGGGCGGGCCGAACATCATCAGCGAGGGCCACCACCAGCGATCCACCGCGTCCTGCGCCATCGCGTGCTGTGCCTCGGTGCCGCGGGAGAGGGCCAGCAACAGCTCGTACCCCTGACGCTGATGGAAGGACTCCTCCTTGCAGATACGCACCATGGCGCGGGCGTAGGGGCCGTAGGAACAGCGGCACAGCGGCACCTGGTTGGTGATCGCCGCGCCGTCCACCAGCCAGCCGATCGCGCCGACGTCGGCCCAGGTGAGGGTGGGGTAGTTGAAGATGGAGGAGTATTTCTGGCGGCCGGCGTGCAGCTTGTCGAGCAGCTGCTCGCGTCCCGTGCCCAGCGTCTCGGCCGCGCCGTAGAGGTAGAGGCCGTGGCCCGCCTCGTCCTGCACCTTGGCCATCAGGATCGCCTTGCGGCGCAGTGACGGCGCGCGCGTGATCCAGTTGGCCTCCGGCTGCATCCCGATGATCTCGGAGTGGGCGTGCTGGGCGATCTGCCGGACGAGCGTGGCGCGGTAGGCGTCCGGCATCCAATCGCGCGGCTCGATGCGTTCCTCGGCGGCGACGGCCGCGTCGAAGGCGGCTTGGAGCGCGGCCTCCTCCTCGGGCGAGGCGCCACCCGGCGCTGACCCCGCAGGGCCCTTCCCCTCCCCGGCCCGCCGGCTGAGCGGCGGCGTTGTCACCGATGACATGCGAGCCCCCTGATATCTCGGCGTCGGTGTTTCCCGGCACGATCCCGGTCGGTCGGCCGGCTGGTCAGCAGGCCGACCGCCTGACCAGCCGGCGAGCCCGCTGATCAGGCGGCCGCAGGCTACCGACCGACCGATCGTTCGGTTCAAGAATGAGCGCGGCTCACCAAGCTGTCAAGAGCAGCCCGGGACGCCTGTGGACAGCGAATGGCACGGACCCTCGGGCGGGGCTCCCCCGCACCAGTAGTCTCTGAGAGTCTTCGAGGCGGACCGGTCCAGGCATGGGCATGGCATTGAAGGAATGGGGAGCAGGGAGGGCATGGAGCCAGCAGCGCACCAGGTGCCCGGGGCGGACAGCGCGGGGGAAACGGGGGACGCGGGGGAAAGAGGCGGCATGCGGGGCATCGCCGCGCTCTCGTTGCCCGCGCGGATCTTCGTCTCGATAGCCGTGGCCGTCGTCACCGTCGGAGTCGCGTTCCACGTGGCGATGGTCTTTTTGCAGACGGCACCGGACAACACGGTCAGCAAGCGGCACGCGGAGGTCGTGGACTCCTACGTCTATCCGGAGTTCGAACGCAACTGGAAACTCTTCGCACCCAACCCCCTCCAGCAGAACGTCGCCGTGCACGCGCGGGCGCGCATCGCTGCGCCCGGCGGCAGCACGAAGACCACGGGCTGGGTCGACCTCAGCGCCATGGACGGTGCGGCCATCAACGGAAACCCGGCGCCCAGCCACACCCAGCAGAACGAGTTGCGCCGCGCCTGGGAGTTCTACGCCGACAACCATGACGAGAAGGGCAAGTCCTACGGGCTGCGCGGCCGGCTCTCCGAGCAGTACATCAAGCGGATCGTGATGCTGCGTTTCGGTACGGAACTGAACGGCGGCAGCGTCGAGCGCATCCAGGTGCGCGCCGTGGTCACTCCCGTCGCACCGCCCGAGTGGGGCGACGAGAAGACCGACAGCAAGACCGAGTACTCGGTGCAGCCCTGGTGGCAGGTCACCAGCGCCGACCTGCCGGGAGGTGCCAAGTGACGGAGGACGTCACGGGAGAGGGGCGGTACGCGGCCTCCGGCGCAGACGTGCCGTCGTCCGTCTCCGGTACGGAGCCGGGCGCGAGCCCGGGATCGGGCTCGCGAGCGGACCCGGGTTCGGGCTCGAGACGGGGCCCGGGGACGCGGTTCCAGGGGCCCCGGGTGCGGGTCGAGCGTTGTGTTTCGCGCGGGCTGGGCAAGGTGACCGGGTACGCGCTGGGTCCGTATCAGACGGCGATCGTGCGCATCGGGTTCGGCGCGGCCTGGCTGTTCTTCCTGTTGCGGGAGTGGCCGCACCGGCACGAGCTCTACGGTCCCGACGGCCCCTGGAGCTTCGGGCTCGGCAAGCAGCTGATCGACAGCAACCACGCCTTCACCGTGCTGATGTGGGCGAGCAGCGGCAGCTGGTTCGAACTCGTCTACCTGGTCGCCATGGCGGCCGCGGCGGCGATGCTGCTGGGGTGGCACACGCGTGCCGCCACCGTGCTGTTCATGGTGGGGGTTCTCTCGCTGCAGAACCGCAGCGTCTTCATGGGCGACGGCGGGGACAACGTCATCCACCTGATGTCGCTGTACCTGATCCTGACCCGTTGTTCGCAGGTGTGGTCACTGGACGCACGGCGGGCCCACCGTTCACGCTCCCGTGCCGAAACCCGCACGGAAGCCGCCCGCACAGACGCGTCCGCAGGCGCGCACGGAAGAGGAGGAAACGCTCCGCCACACGCCGGAGGGAACAGCGCTCCGCCACACGCCGGAGGGAACAGCGCTCCGGCAAGCGCCGGAAGGAGCACCGCTTCCGGGGTCGGCGATCCGGTGGCGGGCACCGGCGGCGTCGTGCTGTGGGCGGTGCTCGGCGCGATCCTGGTGGGCGGCACGATCGCCGGGGCGATGACCACCGGCTGGACGCTCTTCTTCTGGGCGCTGTGGGTGGCCAACGCGGCGTGGTGGTGTGTGAACAAGGCGGTCGCCGTCAGGGGCGGCAGCGGACTGCGCGAGTTGCGCACCGTCTGCGACATCCTCGCCAATCTGGCACACAACGGTGTGCTGCTCATCATCATGGTCGAGGTCTGCCTGATCTACTCGACGGCAGGCTGGTACAAGATCCAGGGCAGCCGGTGGCAGGACGGCACAGCCGTCTACTACCCGATGAATCTGGACTACTTCACGCCGTGGCCCGAGCTGAGCCACCTGCTGGCCGGAAACGGCCTCATGGTTTTCCTGGTCACCTACGGGACGGTCATCACCCAGGTCGCTTTCCCCTTCACCCTGTTCAACAGGCGGGTGAAAAACGTGCTCCTCGCCATGATGATCATGGAGCATGTCGGCATCGCCGTCCTGCTGGGACTGCCGTTCTTCTCGATGGCGATGATCGCGGCGGACGCGGTCTTCCTGCCGACCGTCTTCCTCGTCTGGCTCGGCCGACGCGTCACCGTCCTCAGAACCCGCGTGCGGGGACGGCTGCCGGGAGGGGACGTCCGCCGGCAACCGGTGGCGCCCCCTTCACCGCGGACGGCCGGCTCCGAGGACCCGGCGGTCCCGGCATCGGCGCCCGTAGGGTGGCCGGGTGACAGGACCGGCTGAGACCCAGTGGGCGCGGTACGCCGAAGACGGCGTGCTGCTGGACGGGTTCCACGCGCTGAAGCACGCGCTGCGCTTCGGCGCGCGGGTGCCCCTCGCGCTGGCCACGGACCGCCGCGCCGCCCTCGCGCTGGCCGAGCAGCTCGCCCCCGACCTGACCGGCACGCTGGAAGCGCTGCTGCGCGAGGTGTCCGTTGAAACGCTGCGCGGCCTCGTGCCCCGCCCGCACCCCACAGGTGTGGCGGCGCTCGCCCTGCGGGAGAGCGCTGCCGATGCGTTCGACGGGTGCGGCGAGAAGAGCAATGAGAAGAACGGCAGGGAGGGAGACGGGGCAGCGAGCGCGGGCCCAGGTGGTGGGGCGCCGCTCGTCGTGCTCGACAACCCGCGCAACCTGGGCAACGTCGGAGCCGTCGTGCGGCTGGCAGCGGGTGCGGGCGCCGCAGGTGTGCTCACCACAGGAGATGCCGACCCCTGGCATCCCGCGGCCGTCCGCGCCGGCGCGGGACTGCACTTCGCCGTGCCCGTCGCACGGCGGCAGGTCAACCAGCTGCCGGACCTGCCGCTGTTCGCCTTCGACCCGGAGGGCACCGATCTGCGGTCCGTGACGCTGCCGGTCGGCGCGATGCTCGCCTTCGGCTCGGAGCGGCACGGTCTGTCCGACGCGCTGCGCTCACGCGCCGACCACCTGGTCGCGCTCCCCATGCGACCGCAGGTCTCCAGCTACAACCTCGCCACGAGCGTCGCGATGGCGCTGTACCACTGGATGACACCGGCCCGGAACGCCGGCGACACCGACCGGACCACTGGATGACACCGGCCCGGCCCTCCGGCCCGACCGCTTCGATCAGCTCGGTCGGTCGGGAAGGCCGGGCCGATGTCGTCGCCCGATGTCTTCCCTGCCGGTACGGGGCGCGTACCGGCGCGGGTGCCTACAGGTAGGGGCCGCCGGTGCGGCGGTTCTCCTCGTTGGCCTGCGCGGCGTCCTCCGGCGGTACGGCACCCGCCGGCAGAGCCCTGCGCATCTGCTCCAGCTGGGAGCGCGCCGCCATCTGCTGGGCGAACAGTGCGGTCTGGATGCCGTGGAAGAGCCCCTCGAGCCAGCCGACGAGCTGGGCCTGCGCGATGCGCAGTTCGGCGTCGGTCGGAGTGGAGTCGTCGGCGAAGGGCAGCGAGAGCCGCTCCAGCTCCTCGATCAGCTCGGGCGCGAGCCCGTCCTCCAGCTCCTTGATCGAGCTGGTGTGGATCTCCTTGAGGCGGGCCCGGCTGGCCTCGTCCAGCGGCGCCGCCTTCACCTCCTCCAGCAGCTGCTTGATCATGCTGCCGATCCGCATGACCTTCGCCGGCTGCTCGACCATTTCCGTCACGGGGACCTCAGCCTGCTCATCGCCCTCACCGTCGCCCTTGGCGCCGGTACCCGCCAGAGCCATTCCGTCCGGGCCCACGACCAGGACCTGGGGGCTCTCCTGCGACTGTTCGTTGCTCGGCTGCGTCATGCCCCCATTCTGCATGTGCCCTGGGTCCGGCGCCGAGCGAGGGAGGGGTCACCCGCGCCGCAACCGCAGGGCCAGAAAGGCGAGCCCCAGCCCCATCAGTGCCATCCCCGCGCCGAGCGGCAGGACGGGCAGCACCTGCCCGGACGGTTGAGCGGCGACGCGGTTGCCGCGCGCGTCGGTCCGCTCGGGGACGGGCCCCTCGGAGGCGTACAGGTCGTGCTTCCCGATCGCCTCGTCGGAGCGGTGCGGTGCGGTGCGATTGCCGGACGAGGACGGCCGGTCCTCCGGGCGGCCGGGCCGGTCGGGAGCCTCGCCGTTGCCCTTGCGCCCGTGCGGCTCCTGCCGCCGTTCGTGCTCACGCTTCTGTTCCCGCTTGGGTTTGTGCTGCTGTCCCCGCTCCCGGTCCCGCTTCTCGTCCTGTTCGCGCTCCCGGTCCTGTTCACGTTTGCGCTGCTGTTCGCGTTCCTTGGCCTCGTGCCGTTCGTCGCGCTGGTGCTGTCGGCGCTGATCCTGTCGTTCCTGCTGCTTCTTGTTGTCCTGGTGGGGCTGTGGCCGCTGCTCCTCGTCCGGGGGGCCGGGAGGCTGCACCGGCTGCCGCTGTGGTTTTCCGTGCTGAGCGTCGTCGTCGTGCGGGGCTCCGTGGGAGCGGTGCGGAAGCGGTCGGCCGCTGTCACCGTGGCCGTCTTCGCCGGGTTGCTCCAGGGGCTGTCCGAAGTCCCTCGGTCGAGGGGATTCCGGGCCTCCTCCCGGACCGGATTCACGGGTGCCCTCCGCGCCATCGCGGTCGTGAGAAGGGGCGCCCGAGAGGTGAGTCGTTTCCCTCGCCTCCGTTGCCGCTTCCACTGCGGCCCTGACGTCGGCCACCGCCTTCGCGATCTCGGCCGCCGCCTCCGTTTCTGCTGTCCCTTGCGCCGTCGCGCTCAGCTGCCTGGCGTGCAAGCCCGCCGCTTGGGCCTGCGCGCGGGACGGCAGTGCCGGCTGTGTGGGGCGGGCGGTGACGAAGGGGGCGAGCTCTGCTCCGACGGCGGGAGGCGCGCTGTCGGACGTCGGGCTTGTGGTCAGCACGCCAGGGGACGCGCTGAGGGTGACGTTTCGCGGAGATCCGCCGGGCGACGTGGTGCCGGGCGGACCGGAGACACCGGGTCCCGCGCTGTCCTCCGCGAGGGCGGCAGGCGCGGGCAGGGCAAGAAAAAAGCAGGTCAACAGGGTGAGTGCCCTGTTCCGCTGAGAGTGCCCCACGACCGTGACCCTTCCGACCTGGATGGTCCGCAGACCAGTCCAGCGTCACATAAAGGGACTAATACGGCATTTCGGGCAAGCCGATGTCAGTGAGGATCAGGCCCGGACGGCCGAGATGTCGCGGTCCGGACGGTGGAGACGATGCGGTCCGGACGGCCGGAAGGGGGCCCGCCGTCCGCGCGGCAGGCCCCCCTCCCGGCACGCCGGGTCACTCCGTATGCGGGGTCACTCCGTCGTCAGCAGGAGCTTGCCGATGTGGGTGCTCTCGTCCAGGGTCCGGTGCGCGCCGGCCGCGTCGGACATCGGGAAGCTGCTGTCGACGACGGGACGTACGCGGCCGTCCTCGATCAGCGGCCACACGTGCTCGCGCACGGCGGCGACGATGGCGGCCTTCTCCTCCGGGGGCCGGGCGCGCAGCGAGGTAGCCGTCACGGCGCCGCGCTTGGCCAGTAGGGCGCCCAGGTTCAGCTCTCCCTTCGCACCGCCCTGCATACCGATGACGGCCAGTCGGCCGTTGACCGCGAGCGCCTTGACGTTCCGTTCCAGGTACTTGGCGCCCATGTTGTCGAGGATGACGTCGGCGCCCGTCCCGTCGGTCGCGGCGCGCAGCTCCTCCACGAAGTCCTGCTCGCGGTAGTTGATCAGGATGTCGGCGCCCAGCTCGGCACATCGTTCCAGCTTGGCGGCCGTGCCCGCTGTCACCGCCACCCGGGCCCCCACCGCCTTGGCGAGCTGGATGGCCATGGTGCCGATGCCGCTGGATCCGCCGTGCACCAGCAGGGTCTCGCCGGGACGCAGGTGAGCCACCATGAACACGTTCGACCAGACGGTGCAGGCCACCTCCGGCAGCCCGGCCGTCGTCGCCACCTCCACGCCCGCGGGGACGGGCAGCAGCTGACCGCTGGGCACCGCGACCTTCTCCGCGTAACCGCCGCCGCCGAGCAGCGCGCACACCTCGTCGCCGACCGACCAGCCGGACACGCCGGGTCCGAGAGCGGAGATCCGGCCGGCGCACTCCAGGCCCGGGTACGGGCTCGCGCCGGGCGGCGGATCGTAGAAGCCCTGCCGCTGGAGGACGTCGGCGCGGTTGACGGCGCCGGCCACCACGTCGACGAGGACCTCGCCCTCGCCGGGTTCCGGGTCCGGGACCTCGGCCCAGACCAGCGCCTCGGGGCCGCCGGGTTCGGGAATCGTGATCGCATGCATACGCCGACGCTACCGGGCGGCGCACGAGCCCGCGCGGGTCAGGCCCGTGGCCGGTCGAGTCAGTCCCACGGGCGTGCGGGCCGGCCCCCGGCGCACGCGCGGGCCGCCCCTCCGGGCTTCCGGTGGCAGCCTCCCGCGTAGGTGAAGCGCAGCTTCTGGTCGGGGGTCGGTACGTACGCCTGCCGGCATCCGGCGCAGAACCAGAACCAGGAGTCCTCCTTGCCGGGCCCCGTCTCGCGGGTGTCCTTCCACAGCAGGCGTTCGGGGCAGTTGGGGCAGGTGGGCGGCGGATCCATCGCGTCATCGTCACGCCTGACGCCACGGCGCGGACCGCCGGGCGCACCACAGTCACCTGAAGGGGTGAGGGCGGCGACGGGGGCTCACCGCCGTGCCGGTCACCTCGGCTCGCCCCTGCGCTCGTCCGGTTGGGGGAGGGCTCGTGACGCCCGGTGGATGACGACCAGCCGGTCGGTCAGCGCCAGGCTGGCGGCCTCCGGATCGTCGTAGGCGAGTATCCGGTGGCCGCGGACGACGGAGACGACCAGGTCGTCGCACTCGCGCGGGGAGCGGCCCGCCTCCGCCTTGGTGACGGGGCGCTCCTTGAGGTCGAGTCCGGTGCCCCGCTGGATGAGGTCCTCCAGGACCGAGCTGGCGTTCGGGCTGAGCATGGCCAGACCGAGGAGCCGGCCCGCCGCGCTGGCGCTCGTGATGACCTGGTCGGCGCCCGACTGCCGCAGCAGCGGCGCGTTCTCCTCCTCCCGCACCGCCGCGACGATCTTGATGCGCGGGTTGAGCTGCCGCGCCGTCAGTGTGACCAGCACCGAGGTGTCGTCCCGCTGCGGTGCGATCACGATCTGCCGCGCCCGCTGCACCTCGGCACGGACGAGCACCTGGCTGCGGGTGGCGTCACCCTCCACACCCGCGAAGCCCTCCGCGTTGGCCGCCTTGACCGACTGCGGGTAGGCGTCGATGACGACGACCTGGTCGCGCCCCAGCCCCGTGGACAGCAGGGTCTGGATGGCCGAGCGGCCCTTGGTGCCGAACCCGACGACGACGGTGTGGTCGCGCAACGCGGACCTCCAGCGGTTCAGGCGCCACTGCTGACGGGTGCGGTCCGTCAGCGCCTCGAGCGTGGTGCCGATGAGAATGATCAGGAAGATCACGCGCAACGGCGTGATGACGAGAGTGTTGACCAGGCGCGCACTGTCCGAGCCCGGGGCGATGTCACCGTAACCGGTCGTCGAGAGCGTGACGGTCGTGTAGTACAGGCAGTCCAGGAACGTCATGTGGTCGTCGACGTCGTCCACGTAGCCGTCCCGGTCCACGTACACCAGCAGCACCGTCACCCACAGGACCAGGAGCGCCGCCAGCAGCCGCCGCATGACCTGCCGCAAGGGTGAGACGGAAAGGCGCGGCAGCAGCACCGAACCCTGCCGCTCGGTGTCGCCGTCCTCGCGTGAGCTGCTCAGCCGTCTCACCACGGGAGCTCCAATACCGTCACGTCCTCCCCCGGCGCCGCGCCACCGGGCGGCACGACGGCCAGCGCGTCACAGGAGGCGACCCCGCGCAGCATCGCGGGGCCCGCGTAGCGCAGCGGGCGCACGCGCGAGCGGACACCGGAACCCTCGCGCCGTACCGGCACGAGACGGGTGTCGCGCGGATGGCCCGGCACCTCGGCGCCCAGCGTCGCGGTGCGCGGCTTCGGTTCCGCCCGTCCCGCGAGGGCCCGCAGCAGTGGCCCGGCCAGCGTCACAAGGCCGGACAGCGCGGCCAGCGGGTTGCCCGGCAGACCGACCAGATACCGGGGGCGCGCTCCCGCTCGCGCTCCCGTCTCCGCTCCGGCGGCACCGGCCCGCGTCCGTGCGCCCGGCGTCGCCCCCGCCCCGTCGTCGGGGTCGTCGGGATCGAGCACGGCCAGCAGCATCGGATGCCCCGGCCGCACGCGCACCCCGTGCACGAGCAGCCGGGCGCCCACCCGGCGCAGCGTCGGCTGCAGGTGGTCGACGGGCCCAGCGGCCGTACCGCCGGTCGTGACCAGCACGTCGGCCGTCGTCCCCGACACCGCCTCGTAGAGGGCCTCGGCGTCGTCCCCCAGCAGCCGGGTGGCCGTCACGTCGGCACCCAGCGCCGTCAGCCACGGCTCGACCATCGGACCGAGCGCGTCCCGGATCCGGCCGTCGTGCGGCAGGCCTCTGTGCAGCAGTTCGTCGCCCAGTACCAGCACCTCGGCGCGCGGGCGCGCGACGACCTCCAACTCGTCGTACCCGGCGGCCGCCGCCAGCCCGAGCACGGCGGGGGTGACGGGCGAACCGGCGCCCAGCAGCGCGTCCCCCGTACGGCACTCCTGACCGCGCGGGCGGATGTCGGCTCCGGGCTGCGGTGGTGTCGCGGTACGCAGCCGCGCCGCGCCGGTCCGCTCGGCCGCCTCCCAGCGCAGCACGGCGCTCGTACCTGCCGGGACACGCGCACCGGTCGCGATGCGAACAGCCTCCCCGTCGGCCAAGCGCGGCGGGTCGAAACGGTCGCCCGCCAGGATCCCGGGGCGCTCCTCGCCGTCGTCCGTACGGGCGAGCTCCCACGGCCCAGGGCCTGAGACGGCCCAGCCGTCCATCGCCGAGGTGTCGAACGGCGGCAGGTCCGTGAGGGCCCGCACCGGTGCGGCCAGGGTGTGGCCCAGCGCCCGATTCAGGCCGAGCGAGGTCGGCGGTGGCGGTGCGGCCGCGGAGGCCGCCAGACCGACCGCATCGGACCAGGAGGGTGCCGTCTCGTGCGCTGCGTGTCCCTTGCGCCCCTCTCCGTCGCCCGGCCGCTCGGTCTCCCCGGAGGCTCCGGAAGCGTCCACCGGGTGCTGCGGAGCCGGGCGTGAGGCACCGTCCGCGTGCTCACCGCGGCCGGTGTGGCCCTCCTGTGCGGAGCGGCCCTGACCGTCCTCGGCCTGCCCTGCCGGGCCCACGGGCTCCATGGCGTCCTCGCCGTGCTCGCTCCACTGGATACGCCGGATGCGCTTGAGGCGCGGCGCGGGGGGCGGGTCCGGACGGGTCCGACCGCTGTTGGCCAGCGCGATGGCCTCGTCGAGTTCGTCGGCTCCGCTCATCGTTCGTCTGCGTTTTCCGCGTTGCCGGCCGCTGTGTCGTCGGTCGCCGTGCGGTCGCTCGCCGCGTCGGCGTCTGTCGCGTCACCGCTTGTCGGTGCGCTTGTCGGTGCGCTTGTCGGTGCGCCTGTCGAGGCGCCTGTCGAGGCACCTGTCGGTGAGTCGACGGCCTCGTCGGCCCAGCGCCTGGCCAGTTGCGCCGCGCGGGCCGCCGCCCGGGCGACGTCCTCGGGCGAACCGTCGGCGCGCGCCGACGCGTAGCCCACCAGGAAAGTGGTGAGCGGCGCGGCCGGACGCGCGACACCGTGCGCGGCGTCCCGGGCGAGGTCGAGCAGCGCGGAGGTGTCCACGTCGATGTCGATGCCCAGTTCCGCCTTGACTGCACCCATCCATTCATCCAGCACGGTGTCATGCTCCCTGATCCGGGCCCGTGCTGTGGCGATGTCGTCCCAGGTGTCGCAGTCCAGCGCGGCGGCGGCGACCCAGGGCGCGGACGAGGTGCTCACACGGCGCAGCCTCAGCCCCTCCAGTACGAGACGCAACGGCAGGCCCGACAGATGACCGTACTCGGTGCGCAGGAGCGCCAGTTCACGCCGCAGCGGCTCCAAACGGTACGCCGCGGTAAGCGGTTGGTCCCGCCCGTCGTGCGCGACGGCGGCCTCGGCTCCGCCGTCCAGCGCCACCAGCGTGTGCACCGTCTCGCGGGTCAGGAAGGGCAGGTCGGCCGAGACGACGAGCACGGGGACACCGGGCTTCGCGTGCAGCGCGCGCACACCCGCGTCCAGGGCGGCGAGCGGCCCGCCGCCCGGCGGGTCCTCGCGCACCCAGTCGACCGGGCGGTAGGTGGCGCGCCGCGGCCCCACCACGACCGTGGCCGCCGCGTCGGCGCACGCCGCCAGAACCCGGTCGAGGAGCGTCCTGCCGCCCACCGTGACAGCGGGTTTGTCCGCACCCCCCAGCCGGCTCGCCCCGCCGCCCGCGAGGACGAGCGCGGCGTACGGGCGGCCGTCGTCGCCCCCGCCCGTGCGCCCGGACGGATCGCCCGTGCGCCCGGACGGATCGCTCGGGAGTCCGGGCGGGGCGCCGGGGCGGTCGGGCGGTCCTGCTGCGGGGGGTCGTCCTGGAACGTGCGTCACGCATCAGAGCGTACGGAGGAGCCGTGCGGGTTGCTCCACGCAGTCCGCGACCAAGCGCAGAAAACCGCCCGCCGTGCCGCCGTCGCACACTCGGTGGTCGAACGTGAGGGAGAGCTGCACCACGCTGCGTACCGCCAGTTCCTCACCGACCACCCACGGCTTGCGCGCGATCCGGCCCACACCGAGCATCGCCGCCTCCGGATAGTTGATGATCGGAGTCGAGCCGTCCACCCCGAAGACGCCGTAGTTGTTCAGCGTGAACGTGCCGCCCGTCAGCTCCGTCGGGGAGAGCGTGCCCGCGCGTGCCGTCTCCGTCAGCCGGGACATCCGGTCGGTGAGCCGCTCGGCGGACAGCGTGTGCGCGTCCCGTACGACCGGAACGACGAGTCCTCTGTCCGTCTGCGCGGCGAACCCGAGGTGCACCTCGGGAAGCACGACGATCTCGCGCGCCACGGTGTCCACTCTCGCGTTCAACTCCGGGAAGCGGGTCAGCGCCGCCGTGCAGATGCGGCCCAGCAGCGCCAGCAGGGAGACCGGCGCGGCAGGCTCGCCGAGCGCGGAGGAGGCGGCGTTCATCTGCCGACGCGCCGCGAGGAGTTCCGTCGCGTCGGCGTCCACCCAGCAGGAGGCGTCGGGGATTTCGCTGCGGCTTCGGGAGAGCCGGTCGGCGGCCGTGCCGCGCATTCCGCGCAGCGGGATCCGGCGCTCAGCCCGCTCTGCCCCACCGGCCCGCTCGGCCGTGTGGCGCTCGTGACCACCACGCTCGTAGCCGTCTCGTTGCCCCCCGTACCCCTCCTGCTCGTCGCGGCCCCGCGCCGTGCGCGCGACGTGCGTCTCGGATGCCCGTACGGCGCGTTCCACGTCCGCGCGCAGGATGAGCCCGTCGGGACCGCTTCCGCGCATCTCTCGCAGGTCCACGGCGTGTTCGCGGGCCAGGCGACGTACGAGAGGGGAGATGACGGGCACGGGCGTGCGGGCGGTACCTTTCGTGCCGTGGTGCTGTCCGGTGCCGTTCGCGCCGAGGGGCCGTCCCGCGCCGTTCACCCCCGCATCCGGATCCGGGGCCCGCACCGCGGCGGGCTCGGGAGCGTGCGAGGTGACCCGGGGGCGCCGACCGGGCGCGGGAGCCGTCCCGTAGCCCACCAGGACGTTGCCCGAACCGCCGACGTGCTCCGGCTTCGGGCCGTCACCCGTCCCCTCTCCTCCGCCGCGTCCGTTTCCTGTCCCCGTCCGTTCCTCCTCTTCGCGCCTGTCGCCCCTTCCGCGCGCTGACCCGGCGGCGTCCCCGCGGGCGTCCCCGCGCGGGGCACTGTCCGACGGGCTCACCGCGACGGTGACCAGCGGCGCGCCGACCTCCACCTCGCCGCCCTCCTCGGCGGCGTGCGAGGTGACCATGCCGGCGTAGGGGCAGGGGACCTCGACGAGCGCCTTGGCCGTCTCCACCTCGACGACGGGCTGGTCCACCCGTACCGTCTCGCCGACCGCGACCAGCCACCTGACGACCGTCGCCTCGGTCAGCCCCTCGCCGAGGTCCGGGAGGCGGAACTCGCGCACCTCGCCCATCAGCCCGCACCCCCGCCCCGTTCCGCTTCACCCTGCTGACGGGTCCAGCCGCTCTCCCACTGGAGACGTGCGACGGCGTCCAGGATGCGGTCCACACCGGGCAGGTGGTGCCGCTCCAGCATCGGCGGCGGGTAGGGAATGTCGAAACCGGCGACGCGCAGCACCGGCGCCTCCAGGTAGTGGAAACAACGCTCCGTGACACGAGCGGCGATCTCCCCGCCGGGTCCCGCGAACCCGGGCGACTCGTGGACGACGACGGCCCGTCCCGTGCGCCGTACGGAGGCGACCACCGTCTCCTCGTCGAACGGCACGAGGGAACGCAGATCGACCACTTCCAGATCCCAGCCCTCGGCGCCCTCCTCCCGTGCGGCCTCGGCGGCCTCCAGGCACAGCGGAACAGAGGGCCCGTAGGTGATCAAAGTGGCGGAGGTGCCCCGGCGGCGGACGGCGGCCCTGCCGAGGCCGGGCACCTGTTCGGGCTCCTCGGGGCTCCAGTCGGCCTTGGACCAGTACAGCCGCTTGGGTTCGAGGAAGACCACCGGATCGTCGGACGCGATGGCCGCGCGCAGCAGCCCGTACGCGTCCGCGACCGTGGCCGGTGTGACCACATGCAGGCCCGGAGTGGCCATGTAGTACGCCTCGGAGGAGTCGCTGTGGTGCTCGACACCACCGATGCCTCCGCCGTACGGGATGCGTACGGTCAGCGGCATGGGCATCCGGCCCCGGGTGCGGTTGCGCATCCGGGAGACATGCGAGACCAGCTGTTCGAAACCGGGGAAGGCGAACGCGTCGAACTGCATCTCCACGACAGGACGCAGCCCGTACATCGCCATCCCGACCGCCGTGCCCAGGATGCCCGCCTCCGCCAGCGGGGTGTCGGCGCACCGCTGAGGGCCGAACTCGGCCGCCAGCCCGTCCGTCACCCGGAAGACGCCGCCCAGCGTGCCGACGTCCTCACCGAGGACGTGCACGTCCGGATCGTCGGCCATGGCGTCACGCAGGGCACGGCCCAGTGCCTGACCCAGGGTGGCGGGCTTGCGTCCGTCGGCGCCGCCTGCCTTGGGGGGCTGCCGCACTGCTGTGCTCATCGGGTCTCCTCCCCCGTCCTCCCACCGGCGCCACCGGCGGCGGGCTCGCCCGTCACCGACTGCCGGCGCGCGGCGTCGTCCGTCTGCCCGTCCGCGTTTTCGTTCGTCTGTCCCGCCGCGTTTTCGTCCGTCTGTCCGGCCCCGTGGGCGTCGGTCTGTCCGGCCTCGTACTCGTTCGTCTGTCCGGCCGTCGCCTCGGCTGCCAGTTCGGCTCGCAGCCGTCCGGCCTGCTCGCGCAGCTGCGGAGTCGGTTCGGCGTACACGTGGGCGAACAACTCCAGGGGGTCGAGAGCCGGGTCCTGGTTCATCCGCGACCGCAGGGCGGCCGCCTGTTCCTCGGCCGCCTCCTCGACCTGACGGGCTGCCTCCTCGTCCCACAGATCCCGCTGCCGCAGTTCACGCTCCAGCAGCGCCACCGGGTCGTGCGCGCGCCAGGCCTCGACCTCGGCGTCGGCGCGGTACCGCGTCGCGTCATCGGCGTTCGTGTGCGCCTCCAGGCGGTAGGTGACCGCCTCCACCAGCGTGGGACCACCCCCGGCACGGGCGCGCTCCAGCGCCTCCGTGAGCACCTCGTGCACCGCCACCGCGTCGTTGCCGTCCACCAGACGGCCCGGCACGCCGTATCCCACCGCCTTGTGCGCCAGGGAGGGCGCGGCCGTCTGCTTGGCCAGCGGAACGGAGATCGCGAAGCCGTTGTTCTGCACGAGGAAGACGACCGGGGCCTGCCAGACGGCGGCGAAGTTCAAGGCCTCGTGGAAATCGCCCTCACTCGTACCCCCGTCCCCCACCAGGGCGAGGGCCGCCACCTCATCCCCCTTCAGCCGCGCGGCGTGCGCCAGCCCCACCGCGTGCGGCAGCTGGGTGGCCAGCGGGGTGCACAGGGGAGCGACCCGCGTGCGCCGCGTGTCGTACCCGTGGTGCCAGTCACCGCGCAGCAGCGACAGCACCTCCATCGGGTCGAGGCCGCGGGCAACGGCCGCCAGGGTGTCGCGGTAGCTGGGGAAGAGCCAGTCGTGCTCCGCCAGGGAAAGTGCGGCGGCCACCTGGCACGCCTCCTGTCCCCGGGACGAGGGGTAGACGGCCAGCCGGCCCTGGCGGGTCAGCGCGGTGGCCTGCTCGTTGAACCGGCGTCCGTGGACGACCGCGGCGTACAGCCGGCGCAGCAGTTCGGCATCGGGGGCCGCGGCCACCTGCTCGCCCGCCAGTCCGGACGTTCCCGTGTCCCTTCCCGCCGTCCCTGCCCGCGGTGTCCCTGTCCGTGTCGCGCCTGTCCGCGCGGACCCGGCGCGCGTCGTCCCCGTCCGGGTGGACCGGGCGCGCGTCGCCTTCGTTTTCGTCCCCGTCGGCGCATCCGGTCGGGCTCCCAGTACCCGGTAGGGCTCGGCATCCGGCAGGAGAGGGGCCGCGTCGGCGCGGGGCCGCCAGGAGGGGGCATGCGCGGGGGCGTGGGTACCTGGCTGCTCTAGGACCGTCATGACGAGCACCTCCTCGTGCGGCGGGCTATCGCGTGCCGCGGGCCGGTACACCACCCTCCGCACGCCTGGCGCGCCGGCCTGCCGATGGCCGAACCATCGACAGGCCGGGACGGTGACCGCGTGGGCCACCCCTACCGATTGTTCGGTCGTCGGCACATTTTGGCTACGGGTGGCCCCAGCCTGTGGACAAACGGCTCGCAGAGCCGTTCGATGACCGCAGGGTGTCCACACAGGGGAGGTGGGGGACCGTGCCGGATGAACAGATGGCACACGGGCCGGAGGAAGCGGCTCGGGGGCCGCGGGCAGCGGTCCACGGACCGCCGGACGAGGGGACCGGGCAGCCCCGCCAGACGGGCGACCGCCCCGAGTCCCGTCCGGAAGCCCGTCCCGAGCCCCGAGCGGAAGCGCGCCCCGACGCCCGTCCCGAGCCCCGAGCGGAAGTCCGTCCCGAACCACGCGCGGACGCCCGTCCTCCGGCCAGGCCGCTCGACGCGATCGACCGGGACCTGCTGCGGCTGCTCCGGGCGGACGGCAGAGCTTCCATACGGTCGGTCGCCGAACGCGTGCACGTGTCCCGTGCCAACGCCTACGCGCGCATCAACCGGCTGCTCGACGACGGTGTCATCCGCGGTTTCAGCGCGCGCATCGACCAGGAGCGAGCCGGACACGGTGCCTCCGCCTACATCACGCTCAAGATCGTTCAGAACTCCTGGCGCAGCGTCCGCGAGAAACTCCAAGAACTGCCGGGTGCCGCGCACATGGCGCTGGTCAGCGGTGATTTCGACGTGCTGCTGCTGGTGCACACCCCGGACACCAGGGCGTTGCGTGACCTGGTACTCACCCGCATCCAGTCCTTCCCCGAGGTGCTGAGCACCCGCACCCTGCTGGTGTTCGAGGAGACCGATCTGGAGCCGGGACCCTAGCGGCGCGGACGTTGCCCGGCGGGGCCGGACCCGTCAGGTAAGGCGGGCGCCGCGAGGCAGGGCGGACGCCGCGAGGCAGGGCCGGGCGATGCCCGGCAAGGGTGTCAGTGGGTGCGCAGGCCCGCGAAGGCGGTGCGGACCACGGCCTCGGCGACCTCGGCGCTGGTGTCGCCGCCACCCGTGCCGTGGCCGGAGGCGGCGCGATCGGGGCGGTACCACTCGGCGATGGAGTTGATCATTCCGAACAGCAGCCGGGTCGCCAGCCGCGCGTCCACGTCCGCACGCAGATCGCCGTCGGCTGCGGCCCGCTTGACCAGCTCGGCCACCCGCTGGTCGAACTCGCGGCGCCGGCCCATCGCCCACACCTCGGTGTCCGTGTTGCCCCGGACCCGCAGCAGCAGCGTCACGTACGGCAACTCGGACATCAGGACCTCGACCGTGCGGCGCGTGACGTGCTCCAGCCGTGCCAGCGCGCGCCCCTCGCCCGCCGCGGGCTCGTCCAGCACCGCGAACAGGCTGTCGAGCGCGCGGCTTATCGCCCGGTGCAGCAGCTCTTCCTTGCCCCGTACGTGGTGGTAGATCGAGGACTTGGAGATGCCGGCCGCCTTGGACAGGTGCTCCATCGAGGTGCCGTCGTAGCCCCGCTCGTTGAACACCCGCACGGCGACGGAGAGCAGTGAGTCGGGCGTGTAGGTGTCGCGCTTGACCGTGGGCATGCGGCCGATGCTAGCCGGGGCGTCGCCGACGCCGGCCGGGGCGTCGAGAGGGGCCTGACCGGGTGCCCTGCCGGGGGCCGCCCGCTCGCTGGAGGTGCGGACGGTCTGGTCAGCGTCCTGTTCAGGGGGTCGGGGGAAGTTATCCACAGGTTCGGGGACCCCCTTGCACCGACCGATCGTTCGGTAGCAGTATCTCTCACGTGAACGGCACCGGCAACGCCGCGTGCCCGAGCAAGCCTGCACCACCGTCGCCACCCGCATCCCGTCCCAGCTCAGCGAGGAGTTGGTCCGCGTGACCACCGGTACCGGAACGACCACTGCCCAGCTCATCGACAAGCACCGCCCCACCCTGGACCGCGCGCTGGAGGCGATTCGCACCCGCGAGTTCTGGACTCCGCACCCCGAGCATCCCAAGGCGTACGGCGAAGGCGCGGCCGAGGAGGGCAAGGCGGCGTTCGACGCGCTGAGGGGCGGCCGGTTCGAGCTCCCGGGCCAGCCGGTGTCCGGCGCTTGGGTGGCCACCGAAGTGTCGCCGTACGGGCTGGAGATGGACATCTCCTACCCACGCACTGACGAGGGCGCCATCGATGCCCTGCTGCCCGTCATGCGGGGCGGTCTGCCGGCCTGGCGGAAAGCGGGGCCGGAGGGGCGCGCGGCGGTCTGCCTGGAGATCCTGGCGCGGATCAGCGCCCGTACCCATGAGTTCGCCCAGGCCGTGATGCACACCAGCGGTCAGGCGTCCATGATGGCGTTCCAGGCAGGTGGGCCGCATGCGCAGGACCGGGGCATGGAAGCGGTGGCGTACGCCTACGCCGAGCAGGTGCGCACACCCGAGCGGGCCGACTGGGAAAAACCGCAGGGCAAGCGCGAACCGCTCCGTGTCGTGAAGGAATTCACCGCCGTCGGCCGTGGCATCGCGCTGCTGATCGGGTGCAACACCTTCCCCACCTGGAACGGCTTCCCAGGTTTCTTCGCCTCCCTCGCGACCGGCAACGCCGTGCTGGTCAAGCCGCACCCTCGGGCGGTCCTGCCCCTCGCCCTGACGGTGCGGATCGCCCGCGAGGTCCTGATCGAGGCGGGGTTCGCCGCCGACCTGGTGGCGCTGGCCGCCGAGGCGGAGGGCGACGGCATCGCCAAGGACCTGGCGACCCGGCCCGAGGTCCGGGTGATCGACTACACCGGAAGCTCCGCCTTCGGCGAGTGGCTGGAGACCAACGCCCGCCAGGCCCGGGTCCACACGGAGAAGGCGGGCGTCAACACCGTCGTCATCGATTCCACGGACGACTACGCCGGCATGCTCGCCAACCTGGCCTTCTCCCTGTCCCTCTACAGCGGCCAGATGTGCACCACCCCGCAGAACCTGTTGATCCCCGCCGCCGGCATCAGCACCGAGTCGGGGCACAAGGGCTACGACGAGGTGGTGGCGGATCTCGGCGCGGCCGTCGGGAAGCTGCTGGGCGACGACGCACGGGCCAACGCTCTGCTGGGCGCGCTGGTCAACGAGCAGGTGCGCGGACGCGTGGAGACGGCCTCCGCACTCGGTGAGGTCGCCCTGCCCTCCCGCGTGGTGGAGCACCCGGAGTTCCCCGGAGCCACGGTGCGCACCCCGGTGATCGTCAAGCTCGACGGCACCAAGCAGGAAGAGGACGCGCCCTATCTGGAGGAGTGCTTCGGGCCTGTCTCCTTCGCGGTGGCTGTCGGCTCCACCGAGGAGGCGTTGGAGCTGCTCGGGCACACCCTGTTGGCCAGGGGCGCCATGACGGTCTCGGCGTACACCACCTCGCCCGAGGTGGCCCGCCAGGTGGAAGAGGTCTGCTTCTCCGAGCCCGCCCAGCTCTCGCTCAACCTCACGGGCGGTGTCTATGTCAACCAGACGGCCGGCTTCAGCGACTTCCACGGCTCAGGCGGCAACCCGGCGGCCAACTGCACCCTGTGCGACGGCGACTTCGTATCCGGCCGCTTCCGCGTGGTGGAGGTGAGGCGGATGGCGCAGTGACGATCCCGTAGGGCCCCGCCCTTACCGCCCTTACCGCGGTGCACCCGGCGGCCCACTGCGGTGCACCCAGCGCCCCATCGCGGCGAGCCCTACGCCTCTCTCCCCTGCCACAAAACTCAACAGAGAGTCCCTGTACCCAGGCGGAACACGCCCCGGGGAGCGGAAAGGGGGCCTCCCCCAAGGGGCGGCCCCCACCGCGGAAGTGGTCCGCTCGGCTACCCGGCTACCCGGCTACCCGGCTGCCCTCAGCCACCCGGCTATCCGGCTGTCCCTCAGCTCCCCGGCTGCCCCGTGGAAACCGTCAGGTCGACCTCGTCCTTCTTCGGGTTGAAGTCGTCGAGGGAGCCCGGGTTCTGGTCGAGGACCTGGTTCTTGCCGAAGACGTTCTCGTCCTCCATCGTCACGTCGCCGAGCTTCCAGCCCGCGGCGCGCAGGCAGGCCTTCACGGAGGTGAGGTCCTTGTAGGTCATGTCGGGCATCATGACGTTGCCGTTGTGCTCGTACGTCTCGGTGGCGCCGGTGCACTTCTCCTTGTCGATGGTCCGGCTCTTGTCCGGTCCCTTGAAGCCGCCCGAGTTGGAGCCGCTGTCGCCGCTGTCCCCGCCCTCGCTGCCACCGGGGTCGGCGGAGGCGGTGGGCTTGTCCTTGGCGGTGGGCTTGGCTTCGGGGTCGTCGCCGCTGTCCCCGGTCAGGTTGATGATCACGAAGACGAGGGCGACGATGACGGCGACGGCGGCGAGACCGTACGCGGCCATGGCGCCGGAGGACATCTTCTTGCCGGGCCCGCCACCGTTGCCCTGGCCGGAGCCGCCGGCGGCGTTGATGGTGTAGGGCGGCGGCGTGGAGGGGCCGCCGGTGCCGTACGAGGACTGAGGGTAGCCGTAACCGGCGGGTGCGGTGTTCTGGGCGTGCGGCGGCGGGGTGGAGGGCCCGAAGCCCCCGCTGTTGTACGGCCCCGGCTGCCCCTGCCCTGGCACCTGCCCCGGGCCCGGCATTTGGCCGTGCCCCTGCGGCGGCTGGTACGGCATCTGGACGCCCGCGCCACCCTGTTGCGGCTGGGAGTTGGCGTCCACGGGCGGGAAGACGGCCTGTCCGACGCCGGCGCCGCTGGCGGGTGGGCCGCCGCTGATGATGAGCGGCGAGGCGCCCGAGGCGAGTCCTGAGCCGCCGATGCGGGTGACCTCGTCGTGCATCGAGTCGGCGGAGGGGAAGCGCTCGTTGGGGTTCTTCTTCAGCGTCCGGGCGACGAGCGCGTCCACGGCCGCCGGGATGGACTGGTTGATGGAGGACGGCGAGACCGGCTCTTCCTGCACGTGCGCGTAGGCGATGGCGAGCGGGGAGTCGGCGTCGAAGGGGAGCCGTCCGGTCAGCAGCTCGAAGAGCATGATGCCGACGGAGTACAGGTCGGAGCGGGCGTCCACGCCGCGGCCCAGCGCCTGCTCGGGGGAGAGGTACTGGGGGGTGCCGACGACCATGCCGGTCTGGGTCATGGAGGTCACGCCGGACTGCATGGCGCGCGCGATGCCGAAGTCCATGACCTTGACCACGCCACGCTTGGTGAGCATCACGTTGCCGGGCTTGATGTCCCGGTGGACGAGGCCCATCTCGTGGCTGACCTCGAGGGCGGCGAGCACGTCGCCGGTGATCTTCAGCGCCTTTTCGGCGGGCATCGCGCCATGCTGGGCGATGTCCTCGTCGAGGACGGTGCGCAGCGGCTTGCCCTCGACGTACTCCATGACGATGTACGGCACCAGCGCGCCGTCGATCTCGTCCTCGCCGGAGTCGAAGACGGAGACGATGTTGGTGTGGGTCAGCTTGGCCACGGACTGGGCCTCGCGGCGGAACCGCTCGCGGAAGGACTGTTCGCGGCCCAGTTCGGTGTGGAGGGTCTTGACCGCGACCTGCCGGTCGAGCACGGAGTCGTAGGCGAGGTAGACGGAGGCCATCCCACCGGCGCCCAGCAGTGAGCGAAGCTGGAATCTTCCTCCGCCGACCATGCGGCCCAAGTAGTTGCCGGCCGCCTGTGCGCCGTCGTCGCTCATCTGACTGCTTCCCCCTCGGCGGCGCTGCCCCCGTGCAGGTACGTTGAGTGATCCTTTTGACCGTGATACTGGCCCAAGTTTGCCCGGGGCCTCGGTCACGTCAAGCTCGTTGCCCGTTCCGTGACCGAATGCGCATACGCCCTTCGCGAGCGATGTGTCACACGCCGGCCGGGCGGCGTCACACGCTCACAAGGACGCGGCTCCGAGCGGTTCACCGAGCCTAGAGGGTGCGGTTCACAGGCCGTGCGCTGGGTCGCCGCCCCCGGGGGGAGGGGCGCGGGCGCGGGGTGCCGAAGCCAACTTGCGGGGCCGGTACGTCAGCTTGTTGGATGCGACTGGCGTAGCTCGGTATTCCGTCCCATCCATCCACCCCCCCGCGTGCCTGTAGCCTCCTTGGGGGGAGTATCCACCGCGCGAAGTCCGCGGATTCGAATCGACGGCGAGGACTGATGGCACAGACGCAAGCCGCCGGGGGCCCTTCGGACCCCGACGCGACGGGCGGCGGCTCCCTGCCCGATTCGCCGGAGTTGTGGGGCAACAACGGCCTGGTCGGTGACGGCAGGTACCGCCTGACGCACCGCCTCGGGCGCGGTGGCATGGCAGAGGTCTTCGGTGCCGAGGACCTGCGTCTCGGACGTACGGTCGCGGTCAAGCTGCTCCGCGCCGACCTGGCCGAGGACCCCGTCTCCAAGGCGCGCTTCACGCGTGAGGCCCAGTCCGTCGCGGGACTCAACCACCACTCCGTCGTCGCGGTCTACGACTCCGGCGAGGAGGTGATCGGCGGCAACATCACGCCGTACATCGTGATGGAGCTCGTCGAGGGCAGCACGATCCGTGATCTGCTGCTGACCGCTGACGCGCCGCCGCCGGACCAGGCGCTGATCATCGCGTCCGGGGTGCTGGAGGCGCTGGCCTACAGCCATCAGCACGGCATCGTGCACCGTGACATCAAGCCCGCGAACGTGATCATCACGCGGGGCGGCGCGGTGAAGGTGATGGACTTCGGCATCGCCCGCGCCCTGCACGGTGCGTCGAACACCATGACGCAGACCGGCATGGTGATGGGTACTCCGCAGTACCTCTCCCCCGAGCAGGCGCTCGGTAAGACGGTGGACGCGCGCTCGGACCTGTACGCCACGGGGTGTCTGCTCTACGAGCTGCTGACGCGGCGCCCTCCGTTCACGGGTGAGACCCCGCTGTCGGTGGTCTACCAGCACGTGCAGGATGATCCGGTGCTCCCGTCCGAGGTGTCGGACGCGGTTCCGCCGGAGCTGGACGGTCTGACGATGCGCGCGCTGGCCAAGGAGCCGGACGACCGGTTCCAGACGGCTGAGGAGATGCGCGGGCTCACCCAGTACGCGCTGCAGATGCTGCACGAGCAGGGCGGCCACACCGGCGGCCTGTGGGACACGGGTCCGACCGCGCACTACGGCGGCTCGACCCCGGCCATGGGCGTGCCCGGCGCCGGTGCGCGCGCCCACCCCTCGCATTCCGACACGTCGCAGATGGGTGCTCCGCTGCTGGCGGGCCCGCGGGACGACGACGGTGGCTTCGACGGTGGGGCCCGTGGTGGCGGCCGTGGGGGCCGCGGCGGTGGTGGCGGCAAGGGGTTCAGGTACGCGCTGGTGGCGTTCTTGGCGGTCATCGCGATCGCGGGTGGCATCTTCTTCGCGCTCGGGCAGGACAACGACGGCAAGGACAACAAGCCGGACAAGCCGGATACCACCAAGACGGAGCCGAAGGACAAGAAGTCCAGCGACGATCCGGACCCCACCCCGTCGGAGACGGAGCAGGACCAGCCGGGCACCAGCGACGGCGGCACGGGCGACTGGACGCCCAGCGACCGGCCTTCGGAGACGGGGCCGAGCGATACCGACCCGAGCCCGACGCAGCCGTCGGAGACCGGTGACCCCTCGCAGACGCACAACGGCGGCAACGAGGGCGGCGGTCCGAGTGACGGTGGCGACAGCGGTGATAAGCCGTCCAACCCGGACTCGCCTCCTCCCGGGGGCGGCAACGAGAACGGCGGCGACAACGGGGACAGCGGCGACGGCGGTCTCATCGGCAGCAATCAGGGTGCCGGCGACGAGTGATCCGGCGGCGGCGCCGACCCGTCGGAAGGGCCGACCCGTCGGCAGGGCCTGCCCGCACCCGTAGACAGGCAGTGAGCACACACGTCCGTAGTGGGTGGGGTGCGGGCTGTTGACGGCTGCGGGGTGTGGTCCGGTGTGCGGCCCTACGATGCCGCCGTGCAGCCGTCTTCCCTTTCCCGGACCCTGACTCAGGGCACGCTCGACGTCCTGTTGGGGCGGTACGCGGACGTGGGGGATCCCGTGGCGTGCGAGCCCGTCTCGCACGGGCTGCTCAACAGGGGGTACCGGGTGACGACGACCCGGGGGCGCTACTTCCTCAAACACCATCTGGACGGCCAGTCCGCGCGCTCCCGTATCGAGCGCCGGCACCGGGCGGCGGCGCGCCTCGGTGAGCTGGGGCTGCCCGTGGTGCCCGTGGTGCCGGACGCGGAGGGCAGGTCGGTGGTGGTGGCGGCGGACGGCCGCTGCTTCGCGCTGCACCCCTGGATCGAGGGCGGGCACCGGCACGGCAGCGAGCTGTCTCTGGCACAGTGCGCCGGGCTGGGCACCCTGCTGGGGCGGGTGCACACCCGGCTGGCGGGGGCCGGCGTGCCGAAGGCTCCGCGCGGTGCGCAGGGGAGCGCCGATCCGGCGGCGACGTACGAGACGATCGGTGCGCTGTTGGAGCGGGTGCGGGCGCGGCGGTGTCGGGACAGTTTCGATGAGCTGGCCGAGCACCGGCTGACCGAGCGCAGGGCGCTGCTGCGGCGCCACGCGCGCCAGCGGCCCGACGCCGTGCAGGACCGGTTCTACGGCTGGGTGCACGGGGACTTCCATCCGCTGAACCTGCTGTACGCGCCGGGCGGCGCCACGGCGCGTGTGGTGGCGATCCTCGACTGGGACCGGCTGAGTGTGCAGCCGCGTGCCGAGGAGGCCGTGCGGGGCGCGGCGATCTTCTTCCTGCGGCCTGGCGGCACCTTGGACCTGCGCAGGGTGCGGGCCTTCGCGCGGGCCTACCGGGGCGGCGCGCGCGCTCCCCGCGAGGAGCTGGCGGCCGCCGTGCACCGGGTGTGGTGGGAGCGGTTGAACGATTTCTGGATGCTGCGCTGGCGCTACGAGCGCCGCGACGGCCGGGTGGATGTGCAGTTCCCGGCCGCGGCGGCGCTCGTGGTGTGGTGGACGGCGCACTACGAGGCGGTGCGCGCCGCCTTCTGCGACTAGAAGTGGCCCCGGCCAGGCGCGGTGGGGACGGTGTCACCCGTGGTGCGGGTCGTCGTGGCCGTCGGAGGCGCGGAGTCTGGCGATGTAGGCGGCGGCCTGGGTGCGCCGTTCCATGCCGAGCTTGGCCAGGAGCCCGGACACGTAGTTCTTGACCGTCTTCTCGGCCAGGTGCAGCCGTTCGCCGATCACCCGGTTGGTCAGCCCCTCGCCGATCAGTCCGAGGATGGTGCGCTCCTGGGGGGTGAGGGTGGCCAGCCTCTCGTCCCGTCGCGCGGCGTGGCCGCCGCCGGAGTCGGAGCCCGCACCGGAATCGGTGCCGGCATCGGGATTGGCCTCCGCCCCGGAATCGGTGGTGGCGCCCGTGGCTGAGCCGTGCAGCCGGTCCAGCAGGCGCCGGGTGTCGGCGGGGTCGAGCAGTGAGGCGCCCGTCGCGACCTCGTGCACCGAGCGGAGGAGTTCGCCGCGGCTGAGTTCCTTGAGGACGTATCCGGAGGCGCCGGCCATCACGGAGGCCAGGAGTGCCTCGTCGTCGGTGTAGGAGGTGAGCATCAGGCAGTGGACGGACTCGTCGCGGGAGCGGACCTCGCGGCAGACCTCGATGCCGCTGCCGTCGGGCAGCCGCACGTCCAGGATGGCCACGTCGGGGCGGGTGGCGGCGATGCCGTCGAGCGCGTCGGCCGCCGTGCCGGCCTCTCCGGCGATTTCGAGGGCGGGGTCGGCGGCGAGCATGTCGCGTACGCCTCTGCGGACGACCTCATGGTCGTCTACCAGGAATACCCGGGTTCGTCCGTTTTCGGGCACATTCTCAGTCTCACATACTGATCGGCTCTTCACTCTTCCCGGGTCCCCGCACCCCGGGTTACCGTGCGGGTGTCCGCGGCTCGCGAGGCCGTGACCAGTGATGTCCCGACTCATCGCACACATACTTGGACTTCCGGGTTCTTACTTGGATATCCGAGCAAAGTTGCAGGTCAGGGCCGCCTCGTGCGTCTATGGAGATGCCAGCCATGGCTGGGGCGCCCCGACGGGGTCGGTACAGCGGGCCGCGACCGGGACATGCAGTCACCACCCGGTGCCGACCGCGACGCTCCCACCCCGTGCGCCGCACGGGACCGGGCGAGCCTCCCCCCGCCAGTGGGTGGGGGAGCCCCAGGTCACCGGCAATCCCGGGGGCCGGACAGACGGAGGAGCACACGTGACCGTGGAGAGCACTGCCGCGCGGAGCACCGCGCGCCGCAGCGGCACCGGAGGAAAGGGCGCCACCCAGGCCGCTCCCGGCGGCGACGCCGCGAACGGCAGGGCGGAGGCCGGCGAGGCCACCGCCACCGGCGAGCCCCGCAAGTCCCGCAAGCCCGCAGCGAAGGCTTCGAACGCTTCTGCGAAGGCCTCGGCGAAGGCTTCTGCCAAGGCGCCGGCGAAGAAGGCGGCCGGAAGCGCCGCGAAGACCTCGTCGGGGAGCACGCCGAAGACCGCCTCGAAGACGTCTTCGAAGGCCCCCTCGAAGCCCGCTCCGAAGGCGTCTTCCAAGACGGCCTCGAACGCCGCCGCGAAGAACGGGTCGAAGGCCGCGTCCAGGAGCACGGCGAGTAGCACGGCGAAGAACGGGTCGAAGGCCCCGGCGAAGCGCTCCACGAAGGCGCAGGCCACCTCCTCGCGCACCGCCGCCGCCCGCCCGGCCCGCAGCGGCGGCTCCGCGCGCGGCACCGGCATCGGCGCCGCGCCCGTCGAGCCCGAGCTGGTGCAGCTGCTCACCCCGGAGGGCGAGCGCGTCACCCATTCGGAGTACGACGTCGATCTGAGTGCGGAGGAGCTCCAGGGCCTCTACCGTGACATGGTGCTCACGCGCCGTTTCGACGCGGAGGCCACCGCGCTCCAGCGGCAGGGCGAGCTCGGCCTGTGGGCGTCCCTGCTCGGCCAGGAGGCTGCGCAGATCGGCTCCGGCAGGGCTCTGCGCCCGGACGACTACGTCTTTCCCACCTACCGCGAGCACGGCGTCGCCTGGTGCCGCGACGTGGATCCGACGATGCTGCTGGGCATGTTCCGCGGTGTGAACAACGGCGGCTGGGATCCGAACAGCAACAACTTCCACCTCTACACGATCGTGATCGGCTCCCAGGTCCTGCACGCGGCCGGGTACGCGATGGGTGTGGCCAAGGACGGCGCGGACTCGGCCGTCGTCGCCTACTTCGGTGACGGTGCCTCCAGCCAGGGAGACGTGGCCGAGGCGTTCACGTTCGCCGCGGTCTACAACGCCCCGGTCGTCTTCTTCTGCCAGAACAACCAGTGGGCGATCTCCGAGCCCACCGAGCGCCAGTCCCGGGTGCCGATCTACCAGCGCGCCCAGGGCTTCGGTTTCCCCGGCGTCCGCGTCGACGGCAACGACGTGCTGGCCTGCCTGGCGGTGACCAAGGCGGCCGTGGAGCGTGCGCGCAGGGGTGAGGGTCCGATGCTCATCGAGGCGTTCACCTACCGCATGGGCGCCCACACCACCTCCGACGACCCGACCCGCTACCGGGCGGACGACGAGCGCGCCGCCTGGGAGGCGAAGGACCCGATCCAGCGGCTGCGAGGCTACCTGGAGCGCGAGGAGCTGGCCGACTCCGCCTTCTTCGCCTCGATCGAC
This sequence comes from Streptomyces diacarni, assembly GCF_003323715.1. Lineage (GTDB taxonomy): Bacteria > Actinomycetota > Actinomycetes > Streptomycetales > Streptomycetaceae > Streptomyces > Streptomyces diacarni. The sequence goes on along the minus strand of NZ_QOIN01000071.1, from coordinate 34,844 downwards.
GAGGAGAGCGAGGAGATGGGCCGGCACGTGCGTGACGCCATCCGTACGATGCCCGATCCCGACACCATGGCGATGTTCGAGAACGTCTACGCGGACGGGCACGCGCTCGTGGACGAGGAGCGCGCACAGTTCGCCGCCTACCAGGCGTCGTTCGAGCCCGAGAGTGTCTCCGGCGTGGGGGAAGGTAAGTGACCATGGCCGTTCAGAAGCTCCCCCTCGCCAAGGCGATCAACGCCTCGCTGCGCACCGCGCTGGAGAACGATCCGAAGGTCCTCGTCATGGGCGAGGACGTCGGCAAGCTCGGTGGCGTCTTCCGCGTCACCGACGGGCTGCAGAAGGACTTCGGCGAGGACCGGGTCGTGGACACGCCGCTGGCCGAGTCCGGCATCGTCGGCACCGCGATCGGCCTGGCCTTGCGCGGCTACCGGCCCGTCGTCGAGATCCAGTTCGACGGCTTCGTCTTCCCCGCCTACGACCAGATCGTCACCCAGCTCGCCAAGATGCACGCGCGGGCCCTGGGCAAGATCAAGCTGCCCGTCGTCATCCGGATTCCCTACGGTGGCGGCATCGGCGCCGTCGAGCACCACAGCGAGTCGCCGGAGACGCTGTTCGCGCACGTCGCGGGCCTCAAGTGCGTCTCGCCCTCCAACTCCTCCGACGCCTACTGGATGCTGCAGCAGGCCATCGAGAGCGACGACCCGGTCATCTTCTTCGAGCCCAAGCGGCGCTACTGGGACAAGGGCGAGGTCGACCCCTCCGCCATCCCGGCCCCGCTGCACTCCGCGAAGATCGCCCGCCAGGGCACCGCGCTCACCCTGGCCGCCTACGGCCCGATGGTGAAGGTCTGCATGGAGGCGGCGGCCGCCGCCGAGGAGGAGGGCAACTCGCTGGAGGTCGTGGACCTGCGCTCCATGTCGCCGATCGACTTCGACACCGTGCAGCGTTCCGTCGAGCGGACGGGCCGCCTCGTGCTCGTCCACGAGGCGCCGGTCTTCCTGGGCACCGGTGCCGAGATCGCCGCCCGCATCACCGAGCGGTGCTTCTACCATCTTGAAGCACCGGTGCTGCGCGTCGGCGGGTTCCACGCGCCGTACCCACCGGCGCGGCTGGAGGACGAGTACCTGCCGAACCTGGACCGGGTGCTCGATGCCGTCGACCGCGCGCTGGCGTACTGAGGAGAGCCGTGACGATGACCAACAGCGCACAGGCCGCGCAGCCGGCCGCCGGCGTCCGTGAGTTCAAGATGCCCGACGTGGGCGAGGGGCTGACGGAGGCGGAGATCCTCAAGTGGTACGTCCAGCCCGGGGACACCGTCACCGACGGCCAGGTCGTCTGCGAGGTGGAGACGGCCAAGGCCGCCGTCGAACTGCCCATCCCCTTCGACGGCGTGGTGCACGACCTGCGCTTCGACGAGGGCACCACGGTGGACGTCGGCACCCCCATCATCACCGTCGACACGGGCGGCCCCGCGGCCGGTTCGGGCGGCGGCGACTCGTCAGCGGCGCAGGCCGCGCTGGAGACGGGTGCCGGTGCCGCGGCCGAGGTGGCCGAGGAGGCCGCCGGTACGGAGGAGGCCGCCACCGGGGAGGAGGCCGAGCCGGAGGGCCGGCAGCCCGTGCTGGTCGGCTACGGCGTGGCCACCGGTTCCACCAAGCGCCGTCCGCGCAAGCCCGCGGCCGCGCGGGACGCGGTGGCGGGCGGAGCCGGGACGGCACCGGCCGCCTCTCCGGCACCAGTCGCTTCCGCGGCACCGGCCGCCTCTCCGGCGCCGGTTGCCGAGCCCGCGGCGGCGGCCGAGCCCGCTCCGGGTGACGACGGCGCTGGGGAGGTGAACGGCGCCTCGGGCGTGAACGGTCAGGGGGAGCCCTCCGCGGTCGCCAGCTCGCGGCCGCTGGCCAAGCCGCCCGTCCGCAAGCTGGCCAAGGATCTCGGCATCGACCTGGCGACGGTCGTCCCGAGCGGCCCCGACGGGATCGTCACCCGCGACGACGTGCACGCCGCTGCCGCCCGGGCCGCCGCGCCCGCGGCACCCGCGGCGGCGCGGGAGCCCGCCGAGCCCGCCGCCTTTGCCGCGGAGCCGTCCGCCTCGGCGGGCGCCGCACGCGAGACGCGCGTTCCGGTCAAGGGCGTGCGCAAGGCCACCGCGCAAGCCATGGTCGACAGCGCGTTCACGGCGCCGCACGTGACCGAGTTCGTGACCGTGGACGTCACCAGAACGATGAAGCTCGTCGCCGATCTCAAGCAGGACCCCGACATGGCGGGCGTGCGGATCAACCCGCTGCTGCTGGTCGCCAAGGCGTTCCTGGTGGCCATCCGCCGCCACCCGGAGGTCAACGCCTCCTGGGACGAGGAGCGCCAGGAGATCGTCCGCAAGCACTACGTCAACCTCGGCATCGCGGCGGCCACCCCGCGCGGGCTGATCGTCCCCAACATCAAGGACGCGCACGACAAGACCCTGCCCGAACTGGCGTCCGCGCTCGGTGAGCTGGTCGCCACCGCCCGCGAGGGCAGGACCAGTCCCGCCGCGATGAGCGGCGGCACGGTGACGATCACCAACGTCGGGGTCTTCGGTGTGGACACCGGCACGCCGATCCTCAACCCCGGCGAGTCCGCCATCCTGGCCTTCGGCCAGGTGCGCGAACAGCCCTGGGTGCACAAGGGCAAGGTGAAGCCGCGGCACGTCACCACGCTGGCGCTCTCCTTCGACCACCGCCTCGTCGACGGCGAACTCGGCTCCAAGGTCCTCGCCGACATCGCCGCCGTCCTGGAGCAGCCCAAGCGGCTGATGCTGTGGCAGTAACCAGGCGGCGCCTGGCCTGAGCCGCCCCCCCGGCCGAGGGGCGCGCGGACACAGGACACAGGACACGGGAAGAGGGGGCGGGGGCGCAGCAGCCCTCGCCCCCTCTTCGTCGCCCAGGGCGGTACGCGGGGCCCCGTCCCACATCGCGGAAGCGGAAACCGTCGCATCCGTCTTGTATCTATGATGCGTGCATGCCTTCCGCCGCGCCCCCCACCCACCGCGCCACCACCCACACCGGCACCCCGAAACAGCAGCTCGGTCAGGAGAAGCAACCGCCCGCCGCACAGCGCGTGTACGCGCACGTGAAGCAGGCGGTGCTGGAGCGGCGCTACGAGGGGGGCATGCTTCTGACGGAGGGCGAGCTCGCCGAGGCTGTCGGCGTCTCGCGCACCCCCGTCCGCGAGGGCCTGCTCCGCCTGGAGGTGGAGGGCCTGATCCGGCTGTATCCGAAGAAGGGCGCGCTGGTGCTGCCCGTCTCGGTGCAGGAGGTCGAGGACGTCGTCGAGACCCGCCTGCTGGTCGAGCAGCACGCGGTCCGCCGTGCCGTGCCCGTCTCGGACGCGCTGGTGGCCCGGCTCGAAGAGCTGCTTCAGGAGCAGCGGACGCATGCGGCCTCCGGTGACCTTCCCGCCTTCTCCGCCGCCGACCGCGGCTTCCACGCCACCCTCGTCCAGGCGACGGGCAACCAGATCCTCACCCGCCTCTACGACCAGCTGCGCGACCGCCAGCTGCGGATGGGCGTCGCCGTGATGCACGCGCACCCCGACCGGGTCGCGAAGAACATCGCCGAGCACGCCGACATCCTGCGCACGCTGCGCGAGGGCGACACGGACGCCGCGGCGCGCGCCGTCCACCAGCACGTCAGCCGGGTCCGCCACCTGGTGCGCGGCGACGAGCGCACCGGTGGCCAGAGCGACCTCCGGGGGAGCGGCCAGGGTGACGACCGGGGGGACGGCCGATGAGCACCACCGCCTCTCCCCACGCCGTCCGGCTGCCCGGCGACCCGCCTGGCGGCCCCCGCGCCTGGTGGGTGTGGGGTATCGGCGTCGCCGTCTACTTCGTCGCCGTCACCTTCCGCACCAGCCTCGGCGTGGCGGGTCTCGACGCGGCGCACCGCTTCGACATCAACGCCTCCGCGCTCTCCAGCTTCTCGATCCTGCAGCTCCTCGTCTACGCGGGGATGCAGATACCCGTGGGCCTGCTGGTGGACCGCTGGGGCACCCGCCGCATCCTGCTGCTGGGCATCCTGCTGTTCACCGCGGGCCAGTTCGGCTTCGCGCTGTCGGCCTCGTACGGCACCGCGCTGGCCTCCCGGGCGCTGCTGGGCTGCGGGGACGCGATGACGTTCATCGCCGTCCTGCGCCTGGGGGCGCGCTGGTTCCCGGCCCGTCGCGGGCCGGTGATCGCCCAGGTGGCGGCGCTGATAGGGATGGCGGGCAACCTGGTGACGACACTGGTCCTCGCCCGCGTCCTGGCAAGTCTCGGCTGGACGGCGACGTTCGCGGGCAGCGCGGCGGGCGGCCTGGTCATCCTGGCGCTCGTCGTCTTCTTCCTGCGGGACCATCCGGAGGGCCACGAGCCGCCGGCCGTCCCCCAGGCCGAGGCCACGGGTTCGGGCTTCATCCGCCGGCAGATCGGTGCGGCCTGGCGGGAGCCGGGCACCCGCGCCGGGATGTGGGTGCACTTCACCTGCCAGTTTCCCGGCATGGTCTTCCTGCTGCTGTGGGGCATGCCGTTCCTGGTCGAGGCGCAGGGGCTCGACAAGGGCACGGCTGGTGAGCTGCTGACTCTCGTGGTGGTCTCCAACATGTGCTGCGGACTGGTCTACGGGCAGGTCATCTCCCGACACCACGCCGCGCGCACCCCGCTGGTGCTGGGCACCGTCGGCGCGACCGCCCTCGTGTGGGCCGCGGCCATCGCCTGGCCGGGCAAGGACCCCATGTGGCTGCTGGTGGTGCTGTGCGTGGTGCTCGGCGCGTGCGGTCCGGGCTCGATGATCGGCTTCGACTTCTCCCGCCCCGCCAACCCGCCCGAGCGGCACGGCACCGCGTCCGGCATCGTCAACATGGGCGGGTTCACCGCCTCGATGACGACGTTGTTCGCCGTCGGGGTCCTGCTCGACCTGACGGGGGACAACTACCGGATCGCCTTCGCGAGCGTCTTCGTCCTCCAGGTGCTGGGCCTGGTGCAGTTCGCCCGGCTGCGGGGGCGCGCGGTGCGGCGTGAGCGCGAGCGCGTGGTGGCCAGCCGCGTGGAGGCGGTGCACGTCCCGGTGTGACGGCGGCGCGGCGGAGCTCACGCGTCGCGGCCACGCGCCACGTGCCCCGCACCCACTACGCGCCACGTGCCCCGCACCCACCACGCGCCACTTCGCCGCGGCCTCTCCGGGGGCCTGCGTCCGACCGTCACCCCCTGAGGGGGTGACGACTGCGCAACGCCACACCGGCACGGCGTCACCGGTTCACGGCATCACACCGTCACACGTCGCAGCGTCACGGCGTCACGGCGTCACCGAGAAGTGGCGCAGGATCGCGGCGGCCAGCTCCGCGTCGCCGTCGATCTTGACGCGGTCCGCGACGGCGTCCGGCCGTACCCGGCCCGCGGCCAGCCGGGAGTAGGTCTCCCAGTCCATGGCGAGGGTGGCGGCGGGGCCCAGCGAGACGCTGCCGTCGACGGTGCCCCGGCCCTCCTTGTCCACGCGTACCGTCCGCATGAACTCGACGGGGCCGCTCACATCGAAGACGACCGCGGAGTTCAGCGGGGCTCCGGCGTCCTTGGCGACGACCTTGGGCAGCCCGGCGAGCATCACGTCCCTGGTCACGTGGGCGCCGGGCGAGTCCAGGTTGCCGGGCTTGTCCAGGGCGCGGCGCAGATCCTGTTCGTGCACCCACACGTCGAAGGCGCGCAGCATCAGCTGGCGCTCCAGCGGCAGTTTGCGGGGCCCGAACGGCACGACGCTGTTGATCTCCGCCTCCGGCCCGCGCTTCTCGTTCCGCAGCTGCCGCGAGCGGCGGATGAGCGTGTACTCGAACTCGCTGGTCATCTCCGGGCCCGTGTGGTGCCGCCGCACATCGACCTGGACCTCCATGTGACGGCTCGTCTCGTCGACGACGTGGCGGATGTCGCGGGGCAGGGCGTGGATCGGTCGCGGATCGCCCAGGAGTTCGCACTCGACGCCGATGATGTGGGAGACCACATCGCGTACCGACCAGCCCGGACAGTCGGTCCGCCCGTTCCACTCCCCTTCCACGAGCGGAGTGACCAGCTCGGATATCGCTTCCATGGACTGCGTCCACGCGTCAACGTAGGGCTGAAGGCTTGGGTGGTCGGTCACGGGACCCCTCGGCTTGCGGTTCGCTGGCTGGCTCGTTCGAGCTTGCGGCTCGTTCGGCATACGAACAAGTCCGCGCACTGGACTGGACACTGGGCTGGACACTGGGCTGGCACTGGACAGGGCAGGTGCTCGTGCTGGGTGCTCTCAAGTTACGCTGCGGACGAGAGCCCCGGCAGGGCTTTTGGGACGATGCTAGGCCCAATCGCCCCCCTCGATCGCATGGACGGTGGTACGGTGCGCGCTTCGATTCTGCAGATTCAGGTGGACCCGGACGAGTCGGTCGAATCCCGGCGGGAACGGGTCGCTTCCCTCGTCCGCGCCCAAGCGGGCGCCGACGTGGTGGTGCTGCCGGAGCTGTGGCCCGTCGGCGCCTTCGCCCACGACCGTTTCGCCGCCGAGGCGGAGGAGGCGGACCCGGCCAAGGGCCCGACCGCGCTGGCCATGTCCGCGGCGGCGCGGGACGCGGGGGTGTGGCTGCACGCGGGCTCGATCGTGGAGAAGGGCGAGGAGGCGGGCGCCCTGTACAACACCTCCCTGGTCTTCTCCCCCTCCGGCGAGCTCGCGGCCACCTACCGCAAGATCCACCGCTTCGGGTTCGACCAGGGCGAGGCGGCGCTGATGACGGCGGGCAGCACGCCCGTCACCGTCGCCCACCCGCAGGCCACGCTCGGCCTGGCCACCTGCTACGACCTCCGCTTCCCCGAGTTGTTCCGTGCCCTGGTCGACGCCGGCGCCCAGGTGCTGGTCGTCCCCGCGGGCTGGCCCGCCAAGCGCGCCGACCACTGGAGCCTCTTCGCCCGCACCCGTGCCGTCGAGAACCAGTGCTTCGTCCTGGCCTGCGGCACCGCGGGCACCCACGCGGGCGTCGCCCAGGCGGGACGCAGCGCCGTCATCGACCCGTGGGGCGAGGTCGTCGCCGAGACGGACAGCACAGCGGAGACGGTGCTGACCGCCGATCTCGACCTCACCCAGATCGGCAAGGTCCGCGAGTCCTTCCCCGTCCTCAAGGACCGGGTGCTGTAGCCGACAGGAGCCGCAAGGACTTCACGGAACCCCAAAGAACTCCGAGAGGCCCGCGCCCGGAGCCGCGCGCTGCGCGCCCGTGTCGCGAGGTGGCACGCTGGAGGGATGAACGACCAGGCCGCCACACCCGCCACACCCGCCACTCCCGCCCCCGCAGGCACGTCGGCCGCCGCCGAACCCGGCTCGACGCCCGCTCCCGCCGCCCGCCGCCCCCGGGTCCGGGCGCCGGAGCTGACCGGCAAGGGCGGCTGGCTGAACACCGGCGGTGAGCAGCTGAGCCTGACGGAGCTGCGCGGGAAAATCGTGATCGTCGATTTCTGGACGTTCTGCTGCATCAACTGCCTGCACGTGCTCGACGAGCTGCGGGAGCTGGAGGAGCGGCACGCCGAGACGGTCGTCGTGGTGGGGGTGCACTCGCCGAAGTTCGTCCACGAGGCGGAGCACGCGGCCGTGGTGGACGCCGTGGAGCGGTACGGGGTGGAGCACCCGGTGCTGGACGACCCGGAGCTGGCCACATGGAAGCAGTACGCCGTGCGGGCGTGGCCGACGCTCGTGGTCGTCGACCCGGAGGGATACGTCGTCGCGCAGCACGCCGGCGAGGGGCACGTGCACGCGATCGAACGCCTGGTGGAGCAGCTGGAGGCCGAACACGGGGCGAAGGGGACGCTGCGGCGCGGTGAGGGCCTGGGGGCACCCCCGGCGGTAGCTGGGGGAGTGCCGCCTGAGCCGGTCGCCACGGATCTGCGTTTTCCGGGGAAGATCCTGGCGCTGCCCGACGGCGGCTTCCTCGTCTCGGACACCACGCGGCACCAGCTGGTGGAGCTGGCGGCCGACGGGGAGAGCGTCGTGCGGCGCATCGGGGACGGCGAGCGGGGACTGAGCGACGGCGGGCCCGGGACGGCGCGGTTCAACGAGCCGCAGGGCATGGCGCTGCTGCCCGACGGCGCCGTCCTCGTGGCCGACACCGTCAACCACGCGCTGCGCCGCCTGGACCTGGCCTCGGGGGCTGTCGAGACCGTCGCCGGCACCGGTGAGCAGTGGTGGCAGGGCGCACCCACCGAGGGCGCGGCCCGCGAGATCGCGCTCTCCTCCCCCTGGGACCTGGCGTACTTCGCCGACCGCGTGTGGATCGCCATGGCCGGGGTGCACCAGCTGTGGACGTACGACCCGGAAAGCGGCGCCGTGGGTGTCGCGGCGGGGACGACGAACGAGGGGCTGGTGGACGGGCCCGCGGACCAGGCGTGGTTCGCCCAGCCGTCCGGGCTGGCCGTCTCCCCCGACGGGACGCGGCTGTGGGTGGCCGACTCCGAGACCAGCGCGCTGCGCTGGGTGGAGGCGGACGGCGCCGGCGCCTTCGCCGTCCGTACGGCCGTCGGCACCGGACTCTTCGACTTCGGTCACCGCGACGGCCCGGCCGGCCAGGCCCTGCTCCAGCACCCGCTGGGGGTCACCGCGCTGCCTGGGGGCACCTCCCGGGACGGAGTCCCAGGGGGAGGTTCGGTCGCGGTCTGCGACACCTACAACCACGCGCTGCGCCACTACGATCCGGCCACCGGCGAGGTCGGCACGCTGGCGACCGACCTGCGCGAGCCGTCGGACGCCGTACTGGCGACCGGTGGCGAGGTCGTGGTCGTCGAGTCGGCCCGGCACCGGCTGACGCGGCTGCGGCTGCCCGAGGACGCCGTACGGGTCGAGGGCGCGGCGCACCGCACGCGGCGCGCCGCCACCGAGGTGGCGCCCGGGACGCTCCGGCTGGACGTCGTCTTCCAGGCGCCGCCCGGACAGAAGCTCGACACCCGTTACGGGCCCTCGACGCGGCTGCTGGTGAGCGCCACCCCGCCCGAGCTGCTCGCGGAGGGCGAGGGAGCGGACACCGCACTGCTGCGGGAGGTCCGGCTGGCCGGCGCCGAGGGCACGGAAGGGGTGCTGCACGTCTCGGCGATGGCCGCCTCCTGCGACGAGGAGGGGGAGTACCCGGCCTGCCACATGCACCAGCAGGACTGGGGTGTGCCGGTCCGCCTCACCGCGGGCGGCGCCGACCGGCTGCCGCTGGTGCTGGCCGGTCTGGACGAAGGTGCCGAGGACGCCGAGAGCGCCGAGGGCGACGGGGTCTGAACCACGAGAGGGGCCCCGCGGGGGCCCCTCCGGGGCCTGTCCGCCCCGTCGTCATTCCCAGTGGTGCTTGTTGACTTCCTCGATCACCGGCGCCCCGGGGGACGGCGGTTCGACGCGGCGCCGCTTGAGGATGCTGATGTAGGTGCACAGTCCGATGACGCCGACGATCAGCAGGACGACGCCCACCAGTTGGACGTTGACGCCGCTGACGTCCAGGTCGACGGCCAGGGCCAGGATCGCCCCCACCGCCATCATGCCGATGCAGACGACGATGCCCATGAGTCATGCCTCCCAGCTCGGTCGACGAGCCACGCTTGCCGCGGCTCCGCGCTTACCGGCGCCGAGTACCCGGGTTGGCGGGAGGCATACGCGGGACGCGCGACGGTAGTTGACGCACCTTCGGGTTTCCGGTCACGTCTGGCCGTCGGCGCTGCGTGTGGTGTCGTCGACGGCGGCGTCGTCGACCGGGACCCCGAACCAGCGCAGCGCGATGGGCCGGGTGCCGTGGGTGGCCACATCCCGGCCGGGTGCGAACCGCTGCACCAGGTCGAGGTAGGCGTCGTGGAACTGGTCCAACTCCTCCCTGTTGAGGTGCAGGAGACCGCGTGAGCCGCGCATCCACCCCTCGGCGTCGACGGCCTCTTCGGTGTAGCGCCGGGCCAGCTCGATGTCCTCGGCCATCCGCAGCCGGTCGAGCTCGCCGATGACGGCCGCCTCGGCCGCGGTCAGATCCGTCTTCTCGGGACGGCGTATGTCCAGCCCGCGCACCCCGCGCCACCAGCGTTCGCGCCCACCGGGCGAGTGGTCGGGGTCGTCCTCGATGAAGCCGGCCCGCTCCAGCTGACGGAGGTGGTAGCTGAGGGTTCCCGTGTTCTCGCCGAGCGCGGCGGCGAGCGTGGTTGCTGTCGCCGGGCCCGAAACGCTCAGTCGGCGCAGGATTCTCAGACGCAGCGGGTGGGCGAGCGCCTTGAGAGACGCGGGGGTCCCGACGGTGCGGCGTGGTCCGCCGCCTCCGGTGCTCTGCCCTCCCTCGTCCGGGGCTGCCTGCCGGCCCTCAGCGGTCTGCTCCTGGGTGTGCACGCGCCGCTCCACATCGCCCCGCTCCTCGTTCTCAGCCCGGTCGCTCCGGGTCCGTTCGTTCTCGGTTCGGTGGTCCTCGTCGTGCCCCGTCATGGCACCCAGGCTAGTCGCGCACGGGCATTTCTGCAGAATTTCCTCTGCAGACCTTCCTCTGCAGAGAAAGGTCTGCCATCCTGGTGGAACAAGACCGGCGCGAAGGGTGTGCGGTCGAAGTCGAGGGGGATGCGGTGTCCAGTGTGTGTAGCGCACGTCGAGTAGCGAGAGCCGTGGTCGGTGTGGCGCTGGCGGGCCTGGCCGTCGCGGGACTCGCCACCGCCCCCGCGACCGCTGTGCCGGGCCGGGCAGCACCGGAACGGGTGCAGGACGAGGGGACGTTTGCCGCATGCCCTACCCGCGCGCACTTGCCCGAGGGGGCCGATCCGGCGCAGTGGAGGTGCGAGGTGGCGACCGCGACGGGAAGCCTGAAGGTCGGGCGCCTGAAGGTCCCGCTGGACGCCCCGCTCACCATCACCCATGCGGAAGGGCGCATCGACGGCGAGTTCCACCAGGTCTTCGGCGGCCTGGCGGCCGCTCCGGCGCGGGCCCCGGGCACGCCACTCCGCGTCGACCTGCGCTACGGAGGGTCGTTCGACTTCCACTCGGATGACGAACGTGTCGGTGAACTGGCCCTGATTTTGGGCCTGGACAGTGGGCACGCCCCCGTTCGGCTGCCACGCGGCTGTGCCATAGGCAGTGCGGACGCACCGGTTCAGCTGACGCTCACAGGGGTGAGTGCTCCCGAGCCGGGACGTCTCCCCGCTATGGAGGACCGTAGGTTCGCGGCGCCCCGCACCTCACACTGCGGGCGCCTGGGCCCGCTGCTGGACCGAGCGCTGGAGCTGCCCGCCTCGCCGGGAGACAACCGCATACGGCTGCAGAACGAGACGCGCTCCATACGCCCCTACACCGAACTGCCCTGACAAAAGACCGACTTGGGCGCCTCACTCGGCCAAGAACGCCGTCAGGCAGTTGGCCAGCAGGTAGGGGTCCTGGGTGCCGCACAGTTCGCGGGCCGAGTGCATGGACAGGATGGCGACGCCGATGTCGACGGTGGTGATGCCGTGCCGGGCCGCGGTGATGGGCCCGATGGTGGTGCCGCACGGCATGTCGTTGTGGGAGACGAAGCTCTGCCACGGCACCCCCGCGCGTTCGCAGGCGGCGGCGAACAGGGCGCGGCCGCTGCCGTCGGTGGAGTAGCGCTGGTTGACGTTGATCTTGAGGATCGGGCCGCCGTTGGGCATCGGGTGGTGGCCGGGCTCGTGCCGCTCGGCATAGTTGGGGTGTACGGCGTGCCCGGTGTCGGAGGACAGGCACACGGTGCCGGCCCAGGCGCGGGCCCGGTCCTCGTAGACGCCGCCGCGGGCGAAGACGGAGCGCTCCAGCACCGAGCCCAGCAGGGGCCCTTGGGCGCCGGTGTCGGACTGGCTGCCGTTCTCCTCGTGGTCGAAGGCGGCTAGTACGGGGATGGCGGTGGGCTGCGGCCCTTCGCCCGTGGCGGCGGCGGTGAGCGCGGCGACGCCGGCGTGCACGGACAGCAGGTTGTCCATCCGGGGGCCCGCGGCGAGTTCCCCCTCGCGGCCCAGGTAGGCGGGGGCCTCGACGCTGTGGGCCATCAGGTCCCAGCCGGCGACGGCGTCCGCGTCGAGGCCGCTCTCCTGGGCGACGAAGCGCACCAGGTCGCCTTCACGGGCCTGCCCGAGGCCCCAGATCGGCGTCATGTGGCGCTGGCGTTCCAGCTTGAGGCCCTCGTTGACCTGGCGGTCGAGGTGGATGGCCAGCTGCGGCACGCGCAGCAGGGGACGGTCGACGTTCACCAGGTGGCTGGCGCCGTCGCGCAGGGTGATCCGGCCGCTGAGGCCGAGGTCGCGGTCGAGCCAGGTGTTGAGGAGGGCACCGCCGTAGACCTCGACGGCGACCTGGCGCCAGCCGGCCGCCCCGGTGTCGGGCACGGGCTTGACCCGCAGGTTGGGCGAGTCGGTGTGGGCGCCGACGATGCGGAACGGGGTGGCGGGTGTCGCCCCCTCGGGCACGTACCAGGCGATCAGCGCGCCGCCGCGCAGCACGTACTTGCCGCCGGTGCTCGCGTCCCACGCCTCGGTCTCCCGTACCTGTCGGAAGCCGGCCTTCTCCAGTTCGGCGGCCGCGTTCGCCACCGCGTGGTAGGGCGAGGGGCTCGCGGCGAGGAAGGACAGCAGACCGTCGGTGTGGGCACGGTCGAACGGCATGGCATCGCTCATACCCCCACCTTAACGGCGCCTTTCACGATGCGGACGCCCCGCTCCCGTGGGGGTGGGAGCGGGGCGTACGGCTTCGACGGGTGCCGGACGGCTCAGAAGGCGTTCTCGTCCAGCTCCATGACCGACAGGTCCACCGCGTCGGCCAGCTCGCGCTGGACGGCGATCTGCGGCAGCACGTTCGCCGCGAAGAACTTCGCCGCGGCGATCTTGCCCTGGTAGAAGGGCACGTCCTTGGAGGGCAGGGTCTTGGCGTCGCCGCCGGACAACTTCCCGGCGGCGACGGCCGCGCCGCGCAGCAGCAGGTAGCCGATGACGACGTCGCCGGCGGCCAGCAGGAAGCGGGTGGTGTTCAGGCCGACCTTGTAGATCGACTTGACGTCCTTCTCGGTGGCGGCCAGGTCGGTCAGCATGGTGCCGACGATGGCCTCCAGGTCACCGGCGGCCTTGGCGAGCTGGTCGCGGGCCCCGGCGAGCTCCTCGCCGCCCTCGGCCTCGGCGAGGAACTTCTTGATCTCCTCGGAGAGCGCGGTGAGGGCCTGGCCCTGGTCGCGGACGACCTTGCGGAAGAAGAAGTCCTGGCCCTGGATCGCGGTGGTGCCCTCGTAGAGGGTGTCGATCTTGGCGTCGCGGATGTACTGCTCGATCGGGTACTCCTGCAGGTACCCGGAGCCGCCGAGCGTCTGCAGGGACTGCGCGAGCTGCTCGTAGGACTTCTCCGAGCCGTAGCCCTTGACGATGGGCAGCAGCAGGTCGTTGAGGCGGTGCGCGGCGGAGGCGTCCTCGCCGGCGGCCTCCTTGACGATGATCTCGTCCTGCACGGTGGCGGTGTAGAGGACGAGAGCGCGCATGCCCTCCGCGTACGCCTTCTGCGTCAGCAGCGAGCGCCGCACGTCCGGGTGGTGGGTGATGGTGACCCGGGGGGCGGTCTTGTCGGTGAACTGCGCCAGGTCGGCGCCCTGGACGCGCTCCTTGGCGTACTCCAGGGCGTTGAGGTAGCCGGTGGACAGGGTGGCGATCGCCTTGGTGCCGACCATCATCCGCGCGAACTCGATGATCTTGAACATCTGGCGGATGCCGTCGTGCTTCTCGCCCAGCAGCCAGCCCTTGGCCGGAGCGTTGGCGCCGAAGGTCATCTCGCAGGTGTTGGAGACCTTCAGGCCCATCTTGTGCTCGACGTTGGTGGCGTGGACGCCGTTGCGCTCGCCCAGCTCGCCGGTCTCCCAGTCGAAGTCGTACTTGGGCACGATGAACAGCGACAGGCCCTTGGTGCCGGGGCCGTGGCCCTCGGGGCGGGCGAGGACGAAGTGCACGATGTTCTCGGACATGTCGTGCTCACCGGAGGTGATGAAGCGCTTGACGCCCTCGATGTGCCAGGTGCCGTCGTCCTGCTGGACGGCCTTGGTGCGGCCCGCGCCCACGTCCGAGCCGGCGTCCGGCTCGGTGAGCACCATGGTGGAGCCCCACTGCCTCTCGGCCATCAGCGCGGCGACCTTGTGCTGCTCCTCGGTGCCCTCCTCGTGGAGCACGCCGGCGAACGCCGGGCCGGAGGCGTACATCCACACGGCCGGGTTGGCGCCCAGGATGGTCTCGGCGAAGCCCCACAGCAGGGAGCGGGGCGCGGTGGTGCCGCCGATCTCCTCGGGGATGCCCAGGCGCCACCACTCGGCGTCCATGTAGGCCTGGTAGCTCTTCTTGAAGGCGGCCGGGACCGGCGCGGTGTTGGTCTCCGGGTCGAAGACGGGCGGCGTGCGGTCGCCCTCCTCGTAGGACGCGGCCAGCTCGTTCTCGGCGAGGCGGGCGATCTCGGCGAGGACACTCTTGGCGGTCTCGACGTCCATCTCCGCGAACGGTCCGGTGCCGTACACCGCATCGCGCCCGAGCACCTCGAAGAGGTTGAACTCGATGTCGCGGAGATTCGACTTGTAATGCCCCATGGCGACGGCTCCGTAATGACTCGCTCGTACTTGTCGGTAGCTCCTTCGATGATGCTACCCGTCGGTAATAAGAAGCAACCCCTCGCCGTCCATCTGTGACTGGATACTCTTTCGGTATGTACGGCTACGACCAGACCGGTGCCCCGCCCGGGCAAGGGCACGGCGGCCATGGTGGGCACAGTGGGCACGGCGGACACAGCGGGCACGGATACCAGCAGGCCCCGCCCCCCTACGGCGCGCAGCAGGGGGCGCCTCCTCCCTACGGCCAGCCGGGACCGCAGCAGCAGCAGCCGTTCTACCCCGAGCCCTCCCCGCCCTCCCTCCAGGAGGCGGTCCGCGGTTTCACCACCGGGTCGCTGAGCGCGGAGGACTTCCAGGGCGTCTTCTCCTCCTCCAAGGTGTACTGCCCGCGCGGCGACACCCCCGGCTTCCTCGCCCTGCACAACACCCAGCAGCCGGTCATCCCGATGTTCACCACCCTCAAGGAGCTGCGCGCCTACGCGGGCAAGGAGTCGAAGTACTTCGTCATCACCGGCGCCGAGGTCCTCGACCTGCTGCCGTCGGGGTACGGCTTCGTGCTCGACATGGAGGGGGAGCACCGCGTGGTCTTCGACGCCAAGGCGGTGGAGGAGATGGTGGACTTCGCGATGCGGCGCATGTACGGCTAGAGCGCCCCCGACCCGACCCGACCCGACCCGACCCGACCCCGGGTCAGTCCTCGTCGAGGGCCGAGAGGTCCCAGGCCTCCCACTGGTCCAGGGACGGCTCCGCCGCCTCCTCGACGTCCTTCGCCGCCGGGTCGGCCTCCTGCATCTCGAACCAGATGCACTTGCCCTCGCCCCGCGGGTCCACGCCCCACCGGTCGGCGAGCATGCCCAGCAGCATCAGACCCCGCCCCGAGGACGCCAGCTCGCCGGGGCTGCGGCGGTGCGGCAGCTCGTCGCTGGCATCGGAGACGTTGACCCGCAGCGTGCGCTCCTGGGTACCGCCCCCCTCACCGCGCTCCGCGCCACTCTCCGTGCCCCCGGTGCCGGCCGTGCCCCCGGTGCCGGCCGTGGTCCCGGTGCCGGTCGTGGTCCTGGCGCGCGGTGCGGTGATCTGGGCGACCAGCGTCGCGTCCCCGTCCGTGTGCACGAGCACGTTGGTCAGCATCTCGGACAGCATCAGCACCGCGCCGTCCACCTGCTCCGGGTCGGCCCAGTCGTGCAGCAGGTCGCGCAGCTGGTGCCGGGCGGTGGCGATCCGGTCGGGCTGGGCCTGCGCGACCTGCATCACGGTGCGCCGCGCCGAGACGGGCGTCCCGCCGCCCGTCAGGCTTCCGGCGCGGGCGCCGCGCGCCAGGAGCAGCAGCGCGATGTCGTCCTCGCGCCGGGGGGTGAGCGGGGGAGCCGCCGTACGCGCCGGTGTGCCGCACTCGTCGCCGTGCGCCGCGCGGAGCAGCGCGTCGGCCACCTGTTCGAGGCCGGGTTCGGGGCCGGTCTCCGCCTCGCCGTCGTCCGGCCGCGTGCGCAGCCCCTCGACGACCTCGTTGATCCGCTCCCAGCCGGCCTCCTGGTCGTGCCCGCCGGCCTCCAGCAGCCCGTCGGTGCACATCAGCAGCCGTTCACCGGGCTCCAGGACGAGCCGGGTGACCGGATAGTCGGTGTCGGGTTCGATGCCGAGCGGGAGGCCGCCCGCGGTGGGGCGCACCATCATCGGCCCGTCGGGGAGCTGGACGGCCGGGTCGGGGTGTCCCGCGCGGGCGACGTCCAGGGTGCCGGTGGCGGGGTCGACCTCCACGTAGAGGCAGGTGGCGAAGCGCGGGTCTGCGGTCTCCGGTTCCTCCTGGCCCGTTCCGGCCTCGGGCGGGAATCCGGCCGCCTCTTCGGCGGGGGCCGAGGGCGGGGGCGCGTTGACGCGTTCGCCGGCGCCCATGCCGTGCAGGAAGCGGGAGGCGCGGGAGAGTACCGCGTCGGGGTGGTGGCCCTCCGAGGCGTAGGCCCGCACGGCCACCCGCAGCTGGCCCATGATGCCCGCGGCCCGCACGTCGTGGCCCTGCACGTCGCCGATGACCAGGGCGGTTCTGCCCGAGGGCAGGGGGATCACGTCGTACCAGTCGCCGCCGATCTGGAGGCCGCCGCCGGTGGGCACGTAGCGAGCCGCAAGGTCCATGCCGGGGACGGCCGGGCTGTGGGCGGGCCGCATCGCCCGCTGGAGCCGGGCGGACAGCTCGCGCTCCGATTCGTTCAGCAGCGCTCGCGACAGCGACTGGGCGAGCATCCGGGCGACGGTGGTCAGCACGGCGCGCTCGTCCGGGGTGAAGGCGACGGGCTGGGCGAAGGCCGCCATCCAGGCGCCGATGGTGCGGCCCGCGACGGTCAGCGGCAGGAAGGCCCAGGCGGTGCGCCCTGGCTGGGTCTCGGCGGGGCGCGCGGCGGGGAACCGGTCCGCGTACTCCCGCGGGTCGAGCAGGTAGAGGGCGCGGCCGGTGCGCACGGCCTCGGCGGCCGGGTCGTCGTCCGTCAGCCGCAGGCGGGCCCCGCTGCCGGGCGGGCCGAGGCCGCCCCCGGGCCCGTACGGGTGCCCTGGTCCGTAGGGGTAGCCGGGCCGCGCCGGGGCGCCGGGTGAGGCGCCGTAGACGGTGAGCTGGTCGCCGCTGACGCAGAAGACGGCGAGCGCGTCGGGCGAGAAGCCGGGCATGGCCAGCGACGCGGCGACCCGCAGCACGTCCGCTGTGGTGTACGCCTCGGCCAGCGCCCGCCCCGCGTCCAGCAGGAACGCCTCGCGGTTGCGGCGCCAGTCCCACGCGGCCGCGGTGCCGCGCCCCTGCGGCCCGTCCACGTCCCGCCCGTGGCCGCCATGGCCGCTGTAGCCGCCCGGGTCGCCGCTGGGGGCCGCGCGGGTCAGCGGACCCGCCGCCTGCTGTTCGGGGCGCTCCTCCGGTTCCGGCACCGCGTACACGAGGCCGACGAGCCCTGGCGCGCCCTCTTCCCGCTGCCCGGTGCCGGCGGGCGCGCGCGGCGCGGGGCGTACGACGGTGCGCACGGTGCCGACGACCGCACCGTCCGCGTCCACCACCCGCAGCAGCGCCTCGGCGGTGGTCTCCTCGGCGAGCGCGAGCGTGACGATGCCCTGGAAGCCCACGTAGTCGACGGCGTGCAGGTGGGAGCGGACGGCGCTGCCCGGGAGCGTGAGGTGGGTCTCGGTGCGGGGCGCGGGACCCGCCGCAGGGCGCCCGTCCCCGGGCGGAGTCCCGGGCGGCGAGGGCGC
Source organism: Streptomyces diacarni (assembly GCF_003323715.1). Classification (GTDB taxonomy): domain Bacteria; phylum Actinomycetota; class Actinomycetes; order Streptomycetales; family Streptomycetaceae; genus Streptomyces; species Streptomyces diacarni. The sequence goes on along the minus strand of NZ_QOIN01000071.1, from coordinate 17,033 downwards.
TACGGTCGGTCCCGCCGAGTCGGCGGGGCCCGACGGATCGGCGGGTCCGGCCGGGCCGGAAGGTACCGCCGGGCCCCCCGGTCCCGCGACCGCGGAGTCGTCGACTCCCAGCAGCCGCGCCGCGCGGTTGTCGAGCGTCACCAGACCTGTGGCTTCGTCCCAGGTCCACAGGCCCGCGCCCAGGGCTGCCAGGGCGTCGTCGGTGCGCATTGCACCACTTTATGCAGAGTCCGTCTGGTTGCGGAAACGGGGGCGAGGCAGGGTAGCCCAGGGCGGTACTCTGAGGGGTATTCCACTGTGACCCCTGCGCCGAACGACTTGGATGAATGATGCATCGGTACCGGTCCCACACCTGCGGCCAGCTTCGCGCCACGGACGTCGGCACTGACGTCCGCCTCAGCGGCTGGCTGCACAATCGTCGGAACCTGGGCGGCATCCTCTTCATCGATCTGCGCGACCACTACGGCATCGTGCAGCTCGTCGTCCGTGACGAGTCCAGTGAGGTGGACGCCAAGCTCAGCTCGCTGTCCAAGGAGACCGTCGTGCGGGTGGACGGCACGGTCACCGCGCGCGGCGCCGAGAACGTCAACCCCGAGCTGCCCACCGGCGAGATCGAGGTCGAGGTCTCCCAGGTGGAGGTGCTGGGCGGCGCCGAGCAGATCCCCTTCACCATCAACGCCGAGGACGGCGTCAACGAGGAGCGGCGTCTGGAGTACCGCTTCCTCGACCTGCGCCGCGAGCGCATGCACCGCAACATCATGCTGCGCTCGCAGGTCATCGCGAAGATCCGCGAGAAGATGGTGGCCCAGGGATTCAACGAGCTGGCCACCCCGATCCTGTCGGCCACCTCGCCCGAGGGCGCCCGCGACTTCCTGGTGCCCTCCCGCATCCACCCGGGCAGGTTCTACGCGCTGCCGCAGGCGCCGCAGCAGTTCAAGCAGCTGCTGATGATCGCCGGGTTCGACCGCTACTTCCAGATCGCGCCCTGCTTCCGCGACGAGGACGCCCGCGCCGACCGCTCGCCCGGCGAGTTCTACCAGCTCGACATGGAGATGAGCTTCGTCGAGCAGGAGGACGTCTTCGCCGTCATCGAGACGCTGATGACCGAGCTGTTCCAGGAGCTGGGCGAGGGCCGCGAGGTCACCTCCCCCTTCCCGCGGATCCCGTTCCGCGAGGCCATGGTCAAGTACGGCTCCGACAAGCCGGACCTGCGCGCCCGGCTGGAGCTGGCCGACGTCTCCGACCTGTTCGCGGGATCCGGCTTCAAGGCGTTCGCCGACAAGCACGTGCGTGCGCTCCCGGTGCCGGACACGGCGTCCCAGCCGCGCAAGTTCTTCGACTCCCTCGGCGACTTCGCCGTCGAGCAGGGCGCCAAGGGCCTGGCCTGGGTGCGGGTCGCCGAGGACGGCTCGCTGTCTGGCCCGATCGCGAAGTTCCTCACCGAGGACGACGTCAAGGCGCTGACGGAGGCGCTCGGCCTGGCACCGGGGCACGCGGTCTTCTTCGGGGCCGGGGAGTTCGACGAGGTCTCCACGATCATGGGCGCGGTCCGCGTCGAGGCCGCCCGGCGCGCCGGACACTTCGAGGAGAACGTCTTCCGCTTCTGCTGGATCGTCGACTTCCCGATGTTCGAGAAGGACGAGGAGACCGGCGAGATCGAGTTCTCGCACAACCCGTTCTCCATGCCGCAGGGCGGCCTGGAGGCGCTGCGCACCAAGGACCCGCTGGACATCCTCGCCTGGCAGTACGACATCGTCTGCAACGGCGTCGAGCTGTCGTCCGGCGCGATCAGGAACCACGAGCCGGAGATCATGTTCGAGGCGTTCGGGATCGCCGGCTACTCCAAGGAGGACGTCGAGCGCGACTTCGGCGGCATGCTCCGCGCCTTCCAGTTCGGCGCCCCGCCGCACGGCGGCATCGCCCCCGGCGTCGACCGCATCGTGATGCTGCTCGCCGACGAGCCCAACATCCGCGAGACCATCGCCTTCCCCCTCAACAACAACGCCCTCGACCTGATGATGGGCGCCCCCAGCGAGGTCGACGACAAGCGGCTGCGCGAGCTGCACCTGTCGGTGCGCAAGCCCCCGCAGGCGAAGCCCGCGCAGTAGCGCGCGGCCTTCCGCCGCCGCGGACGCCCCACGGGCCCGGGCCCCTCGACCGAAGAGGGACCCGGGCTGGTGGTGTGCCCGCTACTGTGGGCCCGTACGCAGCCCGTCCTGCCACCACGTGGAGGCGAACAGCCATGACGGTGCCCGCCCTGAGCCCCCGTCCCGGCAATCTGCGCGAGGTCGCGGAGGAGATCGAGAGGGCGACCGGTCTGCGCGTGGAGATCCTGGGAGGGAAACTCGTGATGTCCCCGACCTCGCGCGGCAAGCACGCGGGAACGGTCAAGAGGCTTATCCGGCAGCTCTCATCACAGCTCCCGGAAGGACTCGACGCCTATGAGATGTCCTCCATCGCCCTGCCCGGCGACCCGGAGGACTACTGCACCCCCGACCTCGTCGTCCTGCCCATCGAGTGCAAGGAGGACGACGAATGGCTCGTCGACCCCGGTGACGTCGAACTGGCCGTCGAGGTGATCTCCAAGTCGGAGAAGGCGAAAGACGTCAGCGCCAAGAACGGCTGGTACGCGGCGGCGGGCGTGCGCACCCTGCTGGTCCTCGACCCGCGCGGCGGCGACTGGGCGCTCTTCACCCACCCGCGGGACGGCGAGTACCAGGGCCGGTTGCGCGGCAAGTACGGCGACGAACTGCTGCTTCCCGCTCCCTTCACGCAACCCGTCGACACGGCGTGCCTGCCGGTCTACGGGGACTGACGCGCGTCCGGGTCCACGACGTGCTGTCCGATCGGCGGAAGAGGCACCGGTTCGGACGGGGCTCATCGCTTTCCCGATTGACCACAAGATGAATGTTGGGGAATCATGTGACTCATGACGGAGATCGCCATCAGCGCCGCCCGGTCCCAACTCGGTGACCTCGTGCGCCGCGCGGCGCACGCGCGGGAGACCATCGCCCTCACCGATCACGGACACGTGGCCGCGCTGCTCGTGTCACCGCAGGTGATAGAGGACTTCGAAGACGCGCTGGCGCTGGCCGAATACGAGCGTCGGAAGGCCGAGGGGACGCCGGAGAGCGGCACCCCACACGAGGAAGTGGGAAGGATGCTGGGGCTCCGGTAGTGGCGTACGAGATCATCTGGGAGCCGCGGGCCACCAACGCGGCCGTGCGGTTCCTCAAGGAGGACCCCCAGGGTCTGGCCGCGGTCTACGAGGCGGTTGACGCACTCGGCGAGAACCCGCGCCCCCGGGGCTCCTTCGCCTTCGGCTCGACGGACGTCCGCCGCCTGCACAGTGGTGACTACCGCGTCCTCTACGTGATCGAGGAGACGGTCATCAGGATCGTCGTCACGAGCCTTGGCCGGGTGCCTGGCTGAGAGTCCCGCGCTTCGACCCTGGACGAGCGAAGCCGTCGCGTCCGCGGGGACGCGACGGCTTCGGCTCACGACGCGGCGCCGCTGCTTCGTCTCCTCCAGCCGCGGGCTGCGTTTTCTGGGGGCGGCCCCCAGACCCCCGGTTCTTCCCGCGCGGCCTGCGAGCTCTACTTCGTCTCTTCCAACCGCGGGAAGAGGGCCGCGCCCTTGGTGACCTTCGTGCCGGCGGGGAGCTGGCCCCAGCGGCCCGCGTCGGCGAGGGGCTGGTCGGCGAGGGCGCCCAGGGCGGGCTCGGCGCCGAGGGACTCCCACAGCTTGGCGCTGGACTCCGGCATCACCGCGTTGAGCAGCACCGTGCAGGCGCGCAGCGACTCGGCGGCGGTGTAGAGGATGGTGGCCAGCCGCTCCTGCGCCTCCGCGGAGGTGTCCTTGGCGACCTTCCACGGCGCCTGCTCGGTCAGGTAGCCGTTGACCTGCTTGATGAAGTCGAAGACCGCGGCGATGCCGCCCGCGAAGTCGAGGTGCTCCCCGAGCTTCTCGTCCGCGTCCCGTACGGCCGTGGTCAGGCCGTCGGCGATGGCCTGCTCGGCCTCGCCGTGCGCGGCCGGCTCCGGCAGCGTTCCGTCGAAGTACTTGCCGACCATGGCGGCCACGCGCGAGGCGAGGTTGCCGTAGTCGTTGGCCAGCTCGCTGGTGTAGCGCGCGGAGAAGTCCTCCCAGGAGAAGGAGCCGTCCTGGCCGAAGACGATGGCCCGCAGGAAGTACCAGCGGTAGGCGTCGACGCCGAAGTGGTCGGTCAGCTCGTGCGGGGAGATGCCCGTCAGGTTCGACTTGGACATCTTCTCGCCGCCGACCATCAGCCAGCCGTTGGCGGCGATGCGCTTGGGCAGCGGCAGGCCGTTCGCCATCAGCATGGCGGGCCAGATCACGGCGTGGAAGCGGAGGATGTCCTTGCCGACCAGGTGCACGTCGGCGGGGAAGGTCTCCTCGAACTTCTTCTGGTCGCTTCCGTAGCCGACGGCGGTGGCGTAGTTGAGGAGCGCGTCGATCCACACGTAGATGACGTGCTTGTCGTCCCAGGGGATCTTGACGCCCCAGTCGAACGTGGAGCGCGAGATCGACAGGTCCTCCAGGCCCTGGCGCACGAACTGCACGACCTCGTTGCGTGCCGACTCGGGCTGGATGAACTCCGGGTGCGCCTCGTAGTGGGCCAGCAGCCGCTCGCCGTAGGCGGAGAGCTTGAAGAAGTAGTTCTCCTCCTTCAGCATCTCCACGGGCTTCTTGTGGATGGGGCACAGCTGGAGCCCCTCGTACTCGCCCTCACCGTCGAGGAGTTCCCCGTAGGTCTTGTACTCCTCGCAGGGCACGCAGTACGGGCCCTCGTAGCCGCCCTGGTAGATCTCACCCCGGTCGTAGAGGTCCTGGACGAACTCCCGGACGCGGTCGGTGTGGCGTTTCTCCGTCGTGCGGATGAAGTCGTCGTTCGCGATCCTGAGGTGCTCCCACAGGGGTTTCCAGGACTCCTCGACGAGCCTGTCGCACCACTCCTGCGGGCTGACCCCGTTGGCCTCCGCGGTGCGCATGATCTTCTGACCGTGCTCGTCCGTGCCGGTGAGGTACCACACCTTCTCGCCGCGCTGGCGGTGCCAGCGGGTGAGCACGTCGCCCGCGACGGTCGTATAGGCGTGGCCCAGGTGGGGAGCGTCGTTCACGTAGTAAATGGGGGTCGAGACGTAGTACGCCTTCGGCCCCGCCTGCTCTGATCCAGTGGCCGCCATACCCGAATCCTATCGGCCGCCCGCCACCCCTTTTCCCGCCCCGCACCCCGCGGCCCGCGTCAAGGCGGGGCGGCGGGTGTCACCCGCGACGGGGGGCGTCGCGGAGGAAGAACAACGGTCATCAAACGGCTACGCGTCGGCACGAAGACGACGACAACGCACAAAAACCGGTGCGACGCGGGCACGATGTGGCCTGCGGGGAGCGTTGGCCCCGTAAGGGGGAGGCTGGCCGCCGCGGAGGCCGCCGCGCCGCGACGTGACGCACGGTGAAACGCCGGGTGCGTCGTGTGCAATGTGGCGACGAAGCGACGCCAGTGACGGTGAAGGAGGTGGCGGGATGCAGGCCGAAGGGCCCAACCCGGGCACGTGTTGCCGCTGCGATCTGCCGGTGCGGCACCGGGCGCTGATCGCGATCATCGAGACGGGCTCGGGGCCCGGCGGCAGCGCGTACGCGTGTCTGCCGTGCGCCCGCGATTATGCGAAGACCGCGCTCGCACCCGACTGGATCGGCGAGACGATCGCCCACACGGAGGCCGTGCGGCTGGCCTGGGACGAGGAGGGCGACGGCGACGCCGCGCCGCCGCTGTAGACCTCCGCTCCCTGTCCTCCACCGTGCCGGGAAGACATCTGCCTGCTGATCACTGTCTGCTGATCAGTGCCTGCTGATCAGTGCCTGCTGATCGCCGCCCGCGGATCGTCTTCCGGCACGGGACGCGACTGTCCGCGGTGGGCGGTCGGCGGGTGGATCGTGGCTGGTCGCGCGGTTCCCCGCGCTGCTTCGGGGCGCAGCCGGTGGCCTGTTCAGCCGGGGTTCACTCCGGCGTCATACGCGGGAGTGCCCGCGGGCCTAGCGTCGCGGCGGCGTACGACGCACAGACCGGAGGATGACGATGCGAAAGCCGTTGCCGCTGCTCACCTCGCACCCGGGTGGCAGATCAGCGATGACCTGCCGCTACCGCTGCGGTGACGCCTGCTTCCACGAGGTGCCCAACACCAGTGCGAACGAGTACGCGGGGGATGTCATCGCCCGCGCCCTCTCGCGCCGTTCGGTGCTGCGCGCCGGTGCCGTGGTGGGGACCGCGACAGCGGTGGGCGCCGGCGCGCTGGCGGGCCCCGGCGCGGCACCGGCCTCCGCGGCTGCCCCGACGGGCGAGGGCGGCAGGCACGGTGAGGCCCCGCGGCACGGCGAACCCCACCACGGCAAGGCCGCCAAGGGGCTGCGCTTCACACCCGTGGCGCCGAACACGGCCGACGCGGTGACCGTTCCCGAGGGGTACGGGCAGAACGTGGTGATCCGGTGGGGAGAACCGATTCTGCGCGGGGCCCCCGCCTTCGATCCGACGCGGCAGAGCGCCGAGGCGCAAGCCGGCCAGTTCGGCTACAACAACGACTTCCTCACGCTGCTGCCCCTGCACTCCCGGGGCGGCACCCGTGGTGGCGCCGGGCACAGGGGCGGCGCCGACCAGCTGCTGGTGGCCAACCACGAGTACACGAACGAGGAGTTGATGTTCGCGGGGTACGACCCGGAGAAGCCCACCAGGGAGCAGGTGGAGATCGCCTGGGCGGCGCACGGCCTGTCCGTGGTCGCCGTCGCGGGACAGCACCGTACCGGCGCGCTGCGGGCCGTGCCGCGCCACCCGCTCAACCGGCGGATCACCGCCACCACGCCGTTCGAGGTGACGGGCCCCGCGGCGGGCAGCCGGCTGCTGCGCACCTCCGCTGACCCGCGCGGGCGCCGGGTGCTGGGCACCCTCAACAACTGTTCGGGCGGCACCACCCCGTGGGGCACGGTGCTCTCAGGTGAGGAGAACTTCAACCAGTACTTCGCCCACGCCGAGCAGGTCACGAACCCTCAGCGGGCGGCCGCGCTCAAGCGGTACGGCGTCGTCGGCGGGGCGAGCCAGCGGCGCTGGGAGCGGTTCGACGACCGGTTCGACCTGACGAAGGAGCCCAACGAGGTCCACCGTTTCGGCTGGGTCGTCGAGGTCGACCCGTACGACCCCGACTCCACGCCCCGCAAGCACACCGCGCTCGGCCGCTTCAAGCACGAGGCGGCGCAGCCGCGGCTGACCCGGGACGGGCACGCGGTCGTCTACATGGGCGACGACGAGCGCTTCGACTACTTCTACAAGTTCGTCTCGAAGAAGACGATGCGCCGCGGCCGGAGCGCCGAGGACCGCCGCCACAACCTGTCCCTGCTGGACGAGGGCACCCTCTACGTGGCCAGGCTCTCGGGGAACAGCCCCGCCGACGAGATCGACGGGAGGGGCACCCTGCCCGAGGACGGCGAGTTCGACGGCACCGGCCGGTGGATTCCGCTGGCAGCGGGCGACAGGTCGTTCGTGGAGGGCATGAGCGCGGAGGAGGTGTACGTCTTCACGCGGCTGGCGGCCGACAAGGCGGGCGCCACCAAGATGGACCGCCCCGAGGACATCGAGCCCTCCCCGCGTACGGGGCGGGTGTACGTGGCGCTGACCAACAACACCGACCGGGGCGCGGCGGGCAAGGCGGGCCCCGACGAGGCGAACCCGCGCCGGGCCAACAAGCACGGGCAGGTGCTGGAGTTCGCCGAGCGCGGGGACGATCCCCAGTCGCTGCGCTTCTCGTGGCGCCTCTTCCTGGTGTGCGGCGACCCCGAGGACCCGGGCACGTACTTCGGTGGCTTCCCCAAGGACGAGGTGAGCCCGATCTCCTGCCCGGACAACGTCACCTTCGACGGCTACGGCAACCTGTGGCTGTCCACGGACGGCAACGAGCTGGGTTCACACGACGGGCTGTTCGGTGTCGCCACCGCCGGTCGGCGGCGCGGCCAGGTGCGGCAGTTCCTGACGGTACCGACGGGCGCGGAGACGTGCGGGCCGCTGGTGCAGGACCGGCGCGTCCTCGTCGCGGTCCAGCACCCGGGCGAGGTGGACGGCGCTTCCGTCGAGAAGCCCGCCTCCAGCTGGCCCGACGGTCCTGGCAAGTACGTGCGGCCCTCGGTCGTCGCGGTGTGGCCCGAGGACGGCTCCGACGTCGGACGGTGACGGGGCCGTCCGTGTGACGGCCGGTCGCACAGGGTGAGGGTCGGCGTGGGGGCGGGGTTGCGTCGGCCCGCGCCCTGTGCGGTGCCGGCAGCGGTGGCGACCCCCGCCGCCCCGTGCCAGGCTGTCCGGGAGGACGAAAAGGGCAAGTACGCCCATACGCACGCCAACCGTTGCGGGTGCAGCCATGGAGCGAACCAGAATTCTGATCGTCGGCGGCGGCTTCGCCGGAGTCGAGTGCGCACGCGGGCTGGAGAGTGGTCTGCGGCCCGAAGAGGCGGAGATCGCCCTCGTCACCCCTGCCAGCTACCAGCTGTACCTGCCGCTGCTGCCCCAGGTGGCCGCCGGGGTGCTCACCCCGCAGTCCGTCGCACCGCCGCTGCGCAGGCTGCTGCACCGCACCTCGATCATCCCCGGCATGGTCATCGGCGTCGACACCCACGACAAGGTGTGCGTCGTGCGGCTGATCAGCGGGGAGACGCAGAACTACCGCTACGACCACCTGGTCCTCACCCCCGGCAGCGTCACCCGCAGCTTCGACATCCCGGGCCTCACCCAGCAGGCCCGCGGCATGAAGACGCTCGCCGAGGCCGCGTACGTGCGCGACCACGTCATCGCCCAGCTCGACCTGGCCGCGGCCAGCACCAACGAGCAGGAGAAGGCCGAGCGGCTGCAGTTCGTGGTCGTCGGCGGCGGTTACGCGGGCACGGAGACGGTGGCGTGCCTCCAGCGGCTCACCAACTCCGCCGCCCGCCGCTATCCACGGCTCGACCCCGACCTGATCAGATGGCATCTGCTCGACATCGCGCCGAAGCTGATGCCGGAGCTGGGGGCGCGGCTGGGCCGGCGCGCGCAGCAGATCCTGCGGGAGCGGGGTACGGACGTGTCGCTGGGTGTCTCCGTCGCCAAGGCGGAGGAGCGGCGGATCACGCTCACCGACAACCGGGTGCTGCCGTCGCGGACGCTCATCTGGACGGCCGGTGTCGCCGCGAGCCCGCTCATCGGCATGCTCGACGCGGAGACGATGAAGGGCCGCCTGGTGGTGAACGCCGACTTCACCGTGCCGGGGCACCGGGGGCTGTACGCGCTCGGCGACGCGGCGGCCGTACCGGACCTGACGAAGGTCGGCGGCGCGGTCTGCCCGCCGACGGCGCAGCACGCCAGCCGCCAGGGCAAGCACATGGCGCGCAATCTGCTCGCCACCCTGCGCGGGGAGCCGATGACGCCCTACCGGCACAGGGACCTGGGGCTGGTCGTCGATCTCGGGGGCACCGACGCGGTCGCCAGGCCGCTGGGTTACGAGGTCTCGGGCTTCCCCGCCCAGGTCATCGCGCGCGGCTACCACCTGATGGCCCTGCCGACCTTCACGGCCAAGGCGCGCACGGTGGCCAACTGGAACCTCAACGCGCTGACCGGTGACGACTTCCTGCGCACCGGGTTCCTCTCCCGCCGTCCCGCCACTCTCCAGGACATGGAGGCCACCGACGCCTATCTCACCCAGGAGCGCGCTCGGGAACTGACGGCGTGAGGTGGTTCTTCCGCACGGTGCTCGGCGCCGTCATCCGGGAGGTCGTCCGCGCGTTCAGTCGCGGCGGCCGGTGACGGGCCCGGGTGTGCCCGCCAGCGACTCGGGTGGGGTTCCCTCGATCGGTGAGAGGTGGAGCGCGGCCAGGCGCCAGGCGGGGCGCACGGTGGCGGACGTTCCTGCGGAGGGGACCGCGGAGGCCGCCGTGGTGAGGTGGTGGGTGGCGCGGAAGTGGCCGTCGACGTCGCGGCCCTCGTAGACGGACTGCTGGCTCTGGACGCCGAGGAGGACGGCGCCGTCGCCGTGGCGGCGCAGGTGTTCGGTGCGCCAGGTGAACAGGTCGTGCACCAGCGCCCCCGTCTCGTACCGTGCCAGCCAGCCTCGTTTGTCCAGCAGGAAGCCGCGCGGCCCGACGGCCACGAAGTCGTCGGTCAGCAGGGCCTCCAAGCCGGGGACGTCGCCGTGCAGTTCGGCGTCCGCCCAGCGGGCCCCGAACGTCGTCAGGTCGCGGGAGACCGTGGGTGTCGTGGTCGCGGCCATCCGAACCCCTCCCTTCTTCGCGCGTGGACTGCCCCGTGGGTGCGCGCTCGCGCGCAGGCGTGGCCCGCGTCCCCCAGGGTGGACCCCGCGGCACTCGCGCGCGTCGGGCGGAAGGACGAGCGCGGGTTACTCCGCCGGGCGCACGCCCCCTACCCGCCGGTACCCCCGGGGGAGTACGGGCGAGGCCCGCGCATTCGGGCGCGATTTGCGGGCACAGTTGGGGGAGACCGACGACGACGAGGAAGCCGAGGAGCCCCCACATGCCCACGGTCCCGGTGGTGCGCAGCCTGCGCCGGGTGGTGCGGCCCCGCCTGCCGCGTCCCTCGGTGGACCTCTCCCACCCGGTGCGCTCGCCGCTGGGCACCTCGGTGGTCAGCTGTGTCGCCTACGACAGCGAGGGCACGCGGCTGATGGCCGAGTGCGGCGTCGAGGAGGCGCTGGCCTGCGTCCGCAAGGGCCGCGCCGCCGCCGCAGGTGCGGGCACGGGCGGTGCGGGCGGGGGCGGTTTCGTGTGGATCGGGCTGCACGAGCCGTCGGAGGCGGAGTTCGAGGGCGTCACCGAACTGTTCGGGCTGCATCCGCTGGCGGTGGAGAACGCGATCGAGCCGCACCAGCGGCCGAAGGCCGAGTGGTTCGCCTCGCAGTCGGGCAGCGGCGGCGAGATGATGTTCGCGGTCTTCAAGACGGTCAGCTACGCGGAGCACGAGGAGCTGACGACGACCAGCGAGGTGGTGGACACCGGCGAGATCGTCGTCTTCGCCGGCGCCGACTTCGTGATCACCGTGCGGCACGGCAGGCACGGTTCGCTCGGCCCGGTGCGGGAGGCGTTGGAGGCCGATCCGGAGCGGCTGGCGCAGGGCCCCGCCGCGGTGCTGCACGCGGTCGCCGACCAGGTCGTCGACGACTATCTGCTGGTCGCCGACGAGGTGCAGACCGACATCGACGACCTGGAGAGCGCCGTGTTCGCGCCGCAGGCCCCTTCCGCGCGGGGCGGCGGCGCCTTCGAGACGGGCCGCATCCACCAGCTGAAGCGGGAGCTGCTCGAACTCAAGCGCGCCACGCAGCCGCTCGCCCGCCCGCTGGAGCTGCTCTCCTCCCGCCCGAACCGGCTGATCGACGCGGAGATACGCAAGTACTTCCGGGACGTCGCCGACCACCTGGTGCGCGTCACAGATCAGATCGCGTCCTTCGACGCCCTCCTCGACTCCATCCTCCAGGCGCACCTGGCGCAGGTGTCCACGGCGCAGAACGAGGGCATGCGCAAGATCAGCGCGTGGGTCGCCATCGTCGCCGTGCCGACGATGGTGTGCGGGATCTACGGCATGAACTTCGACCACATGCCGGAACTCGACTGGGTGTTCGGCTATCCGCTGGTCCTCGTCGTCATCGCCGTGGCCTGCGTGGCCATGCACCGCGCGTTCCGCAGAAACGGCTGGCTGTGAAACCCGACCTGACCGGCATCACCACCGTCGTCCTCGACGTCGGCGAGACGCTCGTGCGCGACGACCGCTACTGGGGGTCGTGGGCGGACTGGCTGGGCGTGCCCCGGCACACGCTGTCCGCGCTCGTCGGCGCGGTCGTCGCGCAGGGGCGGGACAACCAGGAGGCGCTGCGCCTGGCCAGACCCGGGATCGACGTGGACGCCGAGCGCGCCGCGCGGGAGGCTGCCGGGCGCGGCGAACACCTGGACGAGTCCGACCTGTACGAGGACGTGCGCCCGGCCCTCACCGCGCTGGCGGCGGCCGGCGTCGCCGTGCACGTCGCGGGCAACCAGACGGCCCGCGCGGGCGCCCTGCTGCGCGCGATGGACCTGCCCGCCGCCACGGTCTCCACCTCCGAGGAGTGGGGCTGCGCCAAGCCGGACCCCGCCTTCTTCGCCCGCGTCCTTTCCACCACCGGCAGCGCGCCGGCCGCCACCCTCTACGTCGGCGACCACCCCTCCCGCGACGTGGGCCCGGCCCGCGCCGCGGGACTGCGCACCTGCCACCTCGTCAGGGGCCCGTGGGGCCACCTGTGGGCCGCGTGGGACACGCCGGCCCCCGATCTGCGCGTCACGGGCCTGCTCGCGCTGGCGGAACTGCTCCAGGCGTAAGGGGCGGGGGTTCGGTGCGGGGGTTCGGTGATTCCGAACCCCCGATACGGGTGGCGGCTCCCTCGTGGCGCGGCCCGCGCGTTCGTAGCGTCGTGCCCATGAGGAACAGGCGAGACAACGACGGCGGCCACGGCGGTGCGCCCGCCCTCGTCATGACGGGGGTCACCCGCAGCTACGGGCGGCGGCGGCAGCGGGTGCGGGCGCTGGACGGCGTGGACGTGACGCTGCCACGGGGCAGCTTCACCGCCGTGATGGGCCCCTCGGGCTCCGGCAAGAGCACCCTGCTCCAGTGCGCGGTCGGCCTGGACCGGCCGAGCGGGGGCAGTGTGCGGCTCGGCGGGGACGAGCTGACCAGGATGGGCGGGCGCGCCCTGACCAGGCTGCGCCGCGAGCGGGTCGGCTTCGTCTTCCAGTCGTTCAACCTGCTCCCCGCCCTCACGGCCGAGCAGAACGTACGGCTGCCCCTGCGGCTGGCCGGGGGCGGCGCGGGGCGCGCGGACCGGGCCCGCGCCGTGGACGCGCTCTCCCGCGTCGGCCTCGGCGACCGCGCCCGCAGCCGCCCCGCCGAACTCTCCGGAGGCCAGCAGCAGCGCGTCGCCCTCGCCCGCGCCCTGATCACGAAACCCGAGCTGATCTGCGCCGACGAGCCGACGGGCGCCCTCGACCCGGCCACCGCCGAGCACGTGCTCGCCCTGCTGCGCACGTCGGTGGACACCTCGGGCGCGACGGTGCTGATGGTCACCCACGACCCGGTGGCCGCCACCTACGCCGACCGCGTGCTGTTCCTGGCCGAGGGCCGGGTGGTGGAGGAGCTGGCCGAGACCGGGGGGTGGGAGCCCGGTGCGGCCGCCGCCGCGCGGATCGCCGCACGTATGCGGTCACTGGCGGGACGGGCGGGGGCGGGTGCCGGGCGGGGTGCGGGCCCGGTCGCTGCGGGCCCCGCCGGTGTGGGGCCGGGGGCGCCGGCGGGCGCGGCCGGGGCGTACGCGTCGGAGGTGGCCGTATGACGAACGGACTCGCGCGGGCCTCGGTGCGGGCGCGGCCCGTCGCGTTCGCCGGGGTGTTCTCCGTGCTGGTGCTGTCCGCCACCGTCGTGACCGCCTCCGTGGCGATGCTGCGGACGGCCTCCGGGGTGCGCCGGGCCGCCGTCCGCGAGCAGCTGACCGCCATGGGGGCGGGGTTCACGGTGGTGACCGTCTACCTCTCGCTCTTCGTCATCGCGCTGGTGATGGCGCTCGCGGTGGCCCAGCGGGCCCGCGAGCACGCCCTGCTGCGGGCGGTGGGCGCGGTGCCGTGGCAGATCCGGCGCGCGGTCGCCGTCGAGGCGCTGTGCACCGCCCTGCCCGCGCTGCCCCTCGGCTACGCACTGGGCGGGCTGCTGGCGCGCGGCTGGCTGACGGGGATGGCCGCGCACGGGCTGGTACCGGACGGCGTGCCGCTCCTCGTCGGCTGGCCGCCCGCGCTGGCGGCCTGCGGCGTGCTGGTCGTCACCTCGCAGCTCGGCGGACTGCTCGCCGCGCACCGGGCCGCACGCGCCCGCCCCTCCGACGCCCTGTCCGAGACGGCGGGGGCGCGGCGCGGGCTGACGGTGACGGGCGTGGTGCGGGGCGCCTTGGCGCTCGTCGCGCTGTGCGGTGCCGCGCTGTTGACGGCGGTCACCGCGGCGGGCCCGCGCGAGGACGTCGGCGAGCACCTGCCGCTCGTCCTGCTCGCCCACCTGGTCGCCGTCGGGTGCGCGGGCCCGGTCCTGACGCGGGCGGCGGCGCTGCTGCTGTCCTGGCCCCTGCGCGTGGTCACGGCGCCGCGCGCGCTGGGCGGGGGAGCCGCGACACAGCTGGCCTTCGCGCAACTCGCAGCGCAGGCGAGGCGATTGTCCTCCGCCGTCACCCCCGTGGCGCTGGTCGTCGCCTTCACGCTGGTCAAGCTGGCGGCGCTCGCGCACGCGGCGGAACCGTCGTGGGTCGACCTGTTCGCGACCGTCCTCTACGCCGCTTTCGCCGCCCTCGCCGCCGTCAACACGCTGGTGATGCTCAGCGCCGAACGCCGCCGCGAGGTCGCCCTGCTGCGCTCGGTGGGAGCCGCGTCCTGGCAGGTCGTGCGGGTGCGGGCCGTGGAGGCGGTGACGATCGCCTGCGCGGGCTTCGGCGCGGGCACCGCCGTGGCCCTCGCGGTGACCCTGCCCCTGGGCGAGGCCGCGGACGCCTCCCTCGCCGCCCTGCCGGCCACCGCGTGGGCGGGCCTCGGTGGCGGCGTGCTGGCCCTCGCACTCCTGGCGACCCTGGCACCGGTACCGGGGCATCTGCGGCGAGCGCTGCCCCGTTGACCGTACGGTGCAGGCGGGCGTGCGCGTTGACCGTACGGTGCAGGCGGGCGTGCGCGTTGACCGTACGGTGCACGAGGGCCCGCGCGGCCGGGTGCCCCGGCGGTGCACCAACGAGCCGTGCACCAGGATGGCTCGCGACTACCCCACCCACGAAGACGAGTCCCGTGACTGCGACCGCCTCTGACGACACGCCCCCCGCCCCCGCGACGCGGAAGGCGCTGCGCGCCGCCGCGTACGCGGCGGCGGGGCTCGTGCCCGCGCTGCTGGGTCTGCCCGCGCTCGCGCTGGTCGCGCTCGGCGCCGTGCTCTGTGTGACCAGGGCGGGGATCCCCGTCCTCTCCCTCGCCCTGACGGCGGTCCGCGCCCTCACCGACCTGCAACGCCTGCTCGTGCGCGGCCTGCTCGGTGAGGACGTCCCGTCACCCCCGCGCCCCGGGCCGCTGCGCGCCGCACACGACGGCGCGACGTGGCGGTGCGCGGCGTTCGCCGTCCTCAACGCGCCGCTCGGCGCGCTGCTGTTCGCCGTGCACCTACCCGTGCGGCTCTACGGGCTGGCGCTGCTGTCCTACCCGCTGTGGTTCCGCGCCGTGCACCAGAACGGGCACGACGGGCTCGAACTCACCGGCGCCACACCCCTCGACACCTGGCCGCGCGTCTGGGCTGTCGCCGCCGCCGGGCTCCTCGTGCTGGTGCTCGCCGAGTGGGCCGCGCGCAGGCTGACCGCTGCCGTCCGGCTGCTGGCCCGCACCCTGCTGGCCCCGCTCCGCCTCGCCGAACGCGTCCACGACCTGGAGGAGACGCGCGCCCTTGCCGTACGCGACGCCGCCGCCACCCTGCGCCGCATCGAACGCGACCTGCACGACGGTGCCCAGGTGCGCATCGTCGCCCTCGCCATGGCGCTCACCCGCGCCCGCGCGGCGCTGAGCGCGCCCGAACCCTCCCCTGCCGAGGCCGACAAGGCCCGTCACCTCCTCGACCAGTCACTCGGCAACGCCCGCACGGCGCTGGCCGAACTGCGCGACCTCGTGCGCGGCATCCATCCGCCCGTCCTCGACAACGGGCTCGCCCCCGCCCTGGCCTCTCTCAGCTCCGACATCGAGACCCCCGCCCTCCGCGTCGACCTGCGCACCGCGCTGCCCAAGACGCCGCGCCCGCCCGAGGCCGTCGAGACCATCGCCTACTTCTGCGCGGCCGAACTCCTGGCCAACGCCGCCCGCCACGCCGGCGCGGGACACATCGCCGTCAGCGCCCGCACCGAGGAGGACGGCCGGATGCTCGTCCTCGTCGTCGAGGACGACGGACGCGGCGGAGCCGCCGTGCGCCCCGCGGGAACCGGCACCTCCTCGGGGCTGCGCGGCCTCGCCGAGCGGGTACGCACCGTGGACGGCACACTGTCCCTCGACAGCCCGGCAGGCGGACCGACCACGGCGACGGTCCGCCTGCCGCTCGCACCCCAGGGGGAGACGACGTGACCGGAAGGACGGAAGGACCGCCACTGCGCCTGGTCGTCGCCGAGGACGCCGCCGTCCTGCGGGAAGGGCTGGTCGGACTCCTCACCGACCGCGGCCTGGAGGTGAGCGCCGCCGTCGGCGACCCGGAGGCGCTGTACGAGGCCGTCGAGCGGACCCGGCCCGACGCCGTCGTGGCCGACATCCGGATGCCGCCCACACACCGCGACGAGGGGCTGCGCGCCGCCGTCGCGCTGCGCGGGCGCCACCCCGGGCTCGGGATCCTGCTGTTCTCCCAGTACATCGAGACCAGCTACGCCCACAGCCTCCTCGCCGACGGGCCCGCCGGCATCGGCTACCTGCTCAAGGACCGGGTGCTCGATGTCGACGAGTTCGTCGACGCGCTGCACCGCGTCGTCGCCGGCGGCACCGCCCTGGACCCCGACGTCATCTCCCGCCTCCTGCGGGCCGGGCCCGGACGCGACGCGCTCACGCCCCGCGAGGACGAGGTGCTCGGACACATGGCCGCGGGCCTGACCAACGCGGCCATCGCCGCGCGCCTGGGCATCTCGCAGCGCGCGGTGGAGAAGCACACCGCCGCGCTCTTCGAGAAGCTCGACATCCCCCGCACCACCGCCGTCCACCGCCGCGTCCAGGCCGTACTGCACTACCTCGCCGCCTCCCCCCGCTGACGCCCTCCCCGCACCACCCATGCGAGGACGCCCCCGCACACGAGGACGCCCCCCGCCGCCGGGGGGGGTGCCCCTATCTGTTTGGTCAAGGGGCTGGGGCGGGTTGGGGCTGGTAGAAGGTGCCGTCGCGGAGCATGGCGTAGAGCACGTCGGCTCTGCGGCGGGCGAGGCAGAGGAGGGCTT
>NZ_QOIN01000048.1 GCF_003323715.1 Streptomyces diacarni | reverse complement strand
GCTGTTGTGTAATTCAAAGGAACCTCAACCCACCGGAACAACCCGGCAGGTCGGGGTATCAACATATCTGGCGTTGACTTTTGGCACGCTGTTGAGTTCTCAAGGAACGGACGCTTCCTTCAAAACCGTCTCACGGGTTTCTCCGGACGTTTGCCCTTTCGGTGTCTCCAACCTTACCAGAATCTTTCCGGCTCGTTTTCCGGGCCGTTTTCCGATTCCGGGGTACCAGTCGCCTGGGGACCGTTGGCGGCCCCGGGTTCCCGGTGCGGTGGAGCCGTAAACGTACTGGAGCGGAGCGCCCGGAGGCAAATCGAGGGCGCCCCGCTCCCGTCGAGGCTCTCGCGGAGCCCCTGCGAGGGTCAGACCTCGACGACCACGGGCAGGATCATCGGGCGCCGGCGGTAGCTGTCCGAGACCCACTTGCCCACCGTGCGGCGCACCAGCTGCTGGAGCTGGTGGGTCTCCGCGATGCCGTCCTGGGCGGACTTGGCGAGGGCCTCGTCGATCTTCGGCATGACGGCGGCGAAGTCGGTGTCGTCGATCCCGGAGCCCCGGGACTGGATGTGGGGGCCTCCGACGATCTTCCCCGTGGTGCTGTCGACCACGACGAAGATGGAGATGATGCCTTCGTCTCCGAGGATGCGGCGGTCCTTGAGAGAGGACTCGGTGACGTCACCGACCGAGAGGCCGTCGACGTACACGTAGCCGGCCTGGACCTTGCCGGTGATCTTGGCCTTGCCGTCGACCAGGTCCACCACGACGCCGTCCTCGGCGATCACGATGCGGTCCTGGGGGACGCCGGTGGCCGCGCCCAGCTCGGCGCTGGCGCGCAGGTGCCGCCACTCGCCGTGGACGGGCATCAGGTTCCGCGGCCGGCAGATGTTGAAGAAGTACAGCAGCTCGCCCGCGGAGGCGTGGCCCGAGACGTGGACCTTGGCGTTGCCCTTGTGGACGACGTTGGCTCCCCAGCGGGTGAGGCCGTTGATGACGCGGTAGACGGCGTTCTCGTTGCCCGGGATGAGGGACGACGCGAGGATCACGGTGTCGCCCTGGACGATGCGGATCTGGTGATCGCGGTTGGCCATCCGGGAGAGGGCCGCCATGGGCTCGCCCTGGGAGCCGGTGCAGACCAGGACGACCTCGTCGTCCGGCAGGTCGTCGAGGGTCTTGACGTCCACGACGAGTCCGGCGGGGACGTTGAGGTAGCCCAGGTCGCGGGCGATGCCCATGTTGCGGACCATGGAGCGGCCCACGAAGGCGACGCGGCGGCCGTGTTCGTGTGCGGCGTCCAGGATCTGCTGGATGCGGTGCACGTGGCTGGCGAAGCTCGCCACGATGATGCGCTTCTGCGCGCTGGAGAAGACCTGGCGCAGTACCGAGGAGATCTCGCGCTCGGGCGGGACGAAGCCGGGGACCTCGGCGTTGGTCGAGTCGCTGAGCAGCAGGTCGATGCCCTCTTCGCCGAGGCGCGCGAAGGCGCGCAGGTCGGTGAGGCGGCCGTCCAGCGGGAGCTGGTCCATCTTGAAGTCGCCGGTGTGCACGACCATGCCGGCCGGGGTGCGCACGGCGACGGCGAGGGCGTCGGGAATGGAGTGGTTGACGGCGAGGAACTCGCAGTCGAAGGGGCCGATGCGTTCGCGGTGGCCTTCCTCCACTTCCAGCGTGTAGGGCCGGATGCGGTGCTCTTGGAGCTTGGCCTCGATGAGGGCGAGGGTGAGCTTGGAGCCGATCAGGGGGATGTCCGGCTTCTCGCGGAGGAGATAGGGAACACCGCCGATGTGGTCCTCGTGACCGTGGGTGAGGACGATGCCGTCGATGTCGTCGAGGCGGTCCCTGATCGTGGTGAAGTCGGGAAGGATCAGGTCGATGCCGGGCTGCTCCTCCTCGGGGAAGAGGACGCCGCAGTCGACGATCAGGAGTCTGCCGCCGTATTCGAAGACGGTCATGTTGCGGCCGATCTCGCCGAGACCGCCCAGGGGGGTGACGCGGAGGCCGCCCTTGGGGAGCTGCGGAGGCGGACCGAGCTCAGGATGCGGATGACTCAAAAGACTCTCCTTACCACGCGCGCCACGCACCCGCCTGGGTACGTGGCGCGCGGTATTCATGATGCGTACGGGCACGCGAGGCGTGCGTACGTGACGTGCGTGTTCCGTTGGGTCGTGCACTGTGCCGGTGTCCGGCGGTATGCAGTTGTGGGAAGTTCGAGGACTACAGGTGTACCCCGCTGTGGGCGAGATCGTGCGTGAGCTGGTCCAGCTCCTCCGGGGCGAGTTCGACCAGCGGGAGGCGCAGCGGTCCGGCCGGATGGCCCAGACGGGCGAGCGCGGCCTTGGTCGTGATGACGCCCTGGGTGCGGAACATGCCCGTGAAGACCGGGAGCAGCTTCTGGTGGATTTCGGTGGCCTTGGCGACGTCGCCGCTCAGGTGCGCATCGAGCAGTGCGCGCAGCTCCGGGGTGACGACGTGGCCGACGACGGAGACGAAGCCGATGGCACCGACGGACAGCAGCGGGAGGTTGAGCATGTCGTCGCCGCTGTACCAGGCGAGGCCGCTGGTGGCGATGGCCCAGCTGGCACGGCCGAGGTCACCCTTGGCGTCCTTGTTGGCGACGATGCGGGGGTGCTCGGCGAGCCGGACGAGCGTCTCGGTGTTGATCGGAACGCCGCTGCGGCCGGGGATGTCGTAGAGCATCACCGGAAGCTCCGTCGCGTCGGCGATGGCGGTGAAGTGCCGGTACAGACCCTCCTGCGGGGGCTTGCTGTAGTAGGGCGTCACCGCGAGGAGCCCGTGGGCGCCTGCCTTCTCCGCGGCGGTGGCCAGCTCGATGCTGTGCGCCGTGTCGTTCGTGCCGGCTCCCGCGACCACGTGGGCGCGGTCGCCCACGGCCTCCACGACCGCCTTGACGAGCTGGGCTTTCTCCGCATCGGAGGTGGTCGGGGATTCACCGGTGGTGCCGCTGACGACGAGACCGTCGTTGCCGGCGTCCACCAGGTGAGCAGCGAGCTGCTGCGCGCCGTCGAGGTCGAGCGCACCGTCCGCGGTGAACGGCGTGACCATCGCGGTCAGGACCCGCCCGAAGGGCGTCTGCGGTGTGGAGGTCGGAGCCATGGGCTCCACGCTACTCGCAGCGGGCCCCGCCGCGCCGCCTCGGGGCGTCCGATCCGCCGGGAAAGAGGGCCCCGGCACTGCCTGCTCGGGGGTTCAGGCAGTGCCGGGACCGCACAATCACCCTAGATGAACATCTCGAACCGCCGCAATACGGACACCTCCTCGGGAGCCTCCGTCCGGAGGGCGGGGAGCGCAGCCGGGTGACCGCCCCGGCGTCTGGGCGGCCGGGCGGCTGTGCCGGCGAGAGGTGTTGTCGGGTGGCTGTACCGACGGGAGGCGCGGGCGGGTGACCACCGCCGGGAAACCCGGCCGGTGTGCGGCGGCCCGCTCAGGGAGCGACGCGTCCGTTGGCGTTGAAGGCGGCGTGGGTCAGCGGCATCAGCTTGGACCACTGCTCCTCCATCGCCTCTCCCACCATCTCGATCTCCCGCTGCGGGAAGCTGGGCACCTTGGCCTGTTCGTGCTGGGTGCGGAGTCCGAGGAAGTGCATCAGCGAGCGGGCGTTGCAGGTCGCGTACATGGACGAGTAGAGGCCCACAGGCAGGACGGCGCGGGCGACCTCGCGGGCGACGCCGGCCTCCAGCATCTCCAGGTACGTCTCGTAGGCGGTGCGGTACACGCCCTCCATGGCGTGGCCCGTCAGCGCGTGCTGCTCGGGCGTGCCCTCGACGAACTCGTACTTACCCGGGCGGCCCTGCTGGACGAGCTTGCGGGAGGCGCCGGGCACGTAGAAGACGGGCTGGAGCTGCCGGTAGCGGCCCGACTCCTCGTTGTAGGACCAGCCGACACGGTGCCGGTGGAACTCGCGGAAGACGAAGAGGGGGGCACTGATGAAGAAGGTCATCGAGTTGTGCTCGAAGGGGCTGCCGTGCCGGTCGCGCATCAGGAAGTTGATCAGGCCCTTGGAGCGCCCCGGGTCCTTGTTCAGCTCGTCCAGGGACTGCTCCCCTGCGGTGGAGACCCGGGCGGCCCACAGCACGTCGGTGTCGGCGGCGCTGTGTTTGACCAGCTCGACCGTCATGTCGCTGCGGAAACTCGGGGCGAGCGGGGCGGAGGTGTCGGTCACCTGCGGGGTCCTTCCACGTGCGTCTTCCGGGGCGGGAAACAGCCTACGGGGACGGGCGGACAGCCTCGGCCGCCCCGGCCCGATAGGCCGTTATGACGACCCTTAACCGGACAAACGAGACTCGGGACCAAGAAACGGCACCCCCGGTGACAATCCTTCGCCCCGCGGTTGATATTTTTCACATGGGTCCGGCGGCAGCGGGCACTCGGAAGCCGCCCCGGACGTTACCCCTCTACAAGCAACCAACCGCCCAGAACGATCATGCAGGAGCGCCCCGTCATGTCCCGCCGCGGAGAGACAGTCCCGTTCGCCTTCATAGCTCAGGCCGACCGGTTCCGCAGCAACGTCACCCCGCCGCCCCGTGCCCGCCGCAGCTTCCGCCAGGTCGCCGGCAGCGCCCTGGTCGGAGTGACGATCGTCGCCGGCCTCGTGGGCTCCGTCCTGCTCGGCGGACCCGCGCTCACCGACAACCAGGTCCCCGACCGGGACCACCCGGCGGCGGCCGAAGGCCGCTGACCTCACGGCCACCCTCGGCAACGGCACCCGGGGGTGGCCGCCCGCGCCCGCCCTCGCTAATGTCACCGCTCACACCGCCGTGCCCGCCCGCGGCGGCAGCCCAGCCGTGGGACGGCCCGGAGCCGCCCCCTGTCGTGAGCGAGCGAGGACCCTGCCGTGCCCCTGCCCTTTGTGACGGCCGACCGTGAGGACCGCGTCCAGGCGGCGCAGTCGGTGACGCTCGCCGAGGCCGACCGCGACCTGTGGCGGCGGCCCTACCGCCCCGGCCCGTGGCGGGTGGGCGGTGGAGCGCTGCTCCTGCTGCTCGCTTCGTACGTCCTCTTCTCGGCACTGGTCATCGCCCTCGCCGGTTCGCTGCCCAGCGCGGCGGTCTGCGCGGGCTGCGGCGTGCTGGTGATCGTGCTGGCCGTCCGGCTGCTCCGGGCGGGCGTGTGGGTCAGTTCCCTCGGCCTGCGCCAGGCGGGGCTCCTGCGGACGACGACCCTGCGCTGGCCCGAGGTCGGTGTGGTGCGCACGGTGCAGCGGCCCGTCAGATGGCTGGGGATGCCGCGGACGGTGCAGGGTCAGGCCCTGGTGCTGTACCCCAGGGCCACGCCCGGCGACGGCGGCGCGGGATCGGATGCCGAGAACCGGCGGATACTGCTGACCGACCACAACGCCGACTTCCTCCCGCGCCGCCCCGGCTTCGAACGGGCCGCGGACGTCATAGAGAGCTGGGCGGCGGAGTCCCGCGGCTGAGGCGTCGGCGCGGGGCCCCGTCAGTTGCGGGGCTTGGCCTCGTGCAGGGTGATGGCGTGCTGCATGGCTTTCCTGGCCCTGGGGGTGTCCCGGGCATCGTGGTAGGCGACGGCCAGCCGGAACCACGAGCGCCAGTCCCCCGGGTGCTCTTCCGTCTCGGCCCGGCGGCGGGTGAAGACCGCGTCGGCCGAGGCCCGGTCGATGCGGCCGGACGGCGTGCGCTCCAGCTCGTCGACCGGGAGTCCGCCCTCGGCTTCGAGCTCCCGTGCGAGCTGTCCGGCGCGGCGGGCGAAGCGCGTGGTGTGCCACAGGAACCACGCACCGATGAACGGCAGTACCAGCACCGCGATGCCGAACGGCACGGTGACGGGGGTGCCCTGCTCGATCAGCAGGACGCCCCGGCTGCCGACCAGGACGAAGTAGACGACCAGGACGGCGGCCAGCAGGAAATAGGTGAGCTTCGCGCGCACGGTGCCGTACCCCGTCAGTCCAGGTCGAGGAAGTGTTCGAGGCCGAAGGTCAGCCCCGGGCTGGCGGGCACCTTGCGGATGCCGAGCAGAACACCGGGCATGAACGAGCTGCGGTGCAGGGAGTCGTGGCGGATGGTGAGCGTCTCCGCCTCGTCACCGAGGAGGACCTCCTGGTGGGCGACCAGACCGCGCAGCCGCACCGCGTGCACAGGTACGCCGTCCACGTCGGCGCCCCGCGCACCCTCCAGCGACTGGGTGGTGGCGTCGGGCTGGGCCGGCAGCCCGGCGGACTCGCGGGCCTGCCCGATCAGCTGTGCGGTCCGCACGGCCGTGCCGCTGGGCGCGTCGGCCTTCCCCGGATGGTGCAGCTCGACGACCTCGACGGACTCGAAGAAGCGGGCCGCCTGCTGGGCGAAGCGCATCGTCAGCACGGCACCGATGCCGAAGTTCGGGGCGATGAGCACGCCGGTGCCGGGAGAGTCGGCGAGCTGGGCACGCACCGCCGTCAGCCGCTCGTCCGTCCACCCCGTGGTGCCGACGACGGCGTGGATGCCATGGTCCAGGCAGTACTCCACGTTGCCCATGACGGCGTCCGGGCGGGTGAGGTCCACGGCCACCTGCGTGCCCGCGTCGGTCAGCGCGCTGCGCGCGTCCCCGCTGCCCAGGGCCGCCACCAGCTCCATGTCGTCGGCGCTCTCGACCGCTCGCACGGCCTCGGAGCCCATCCGGCCGCCTGCGCCGAGGACGGCTACGCGCAGCTTGCTCATTGTGCTCGTTCCTTACGTGGTGGGTGGGAGAGGTGGGGCGGGCGTCAGGCGACGGTCTCGTCCAGGCGGGCGGCCTGGCGGTCGGTGAGCTGCCCGATGACCGACAGCGAGGGGCGCCGGCTCAGCACCTCGCGGGCGACCTCGCGGACGTCGTCGGGCGTGACGGCGTCGATCTTCGCGAGCATGCCGTCCACGGACATCTGCTCGCCCCAGCACAGCTCGCTCTTGCCCAGGCGGTGCATCAGCGCGCCGGTGTCCTCCAGGCCGAGCACCGTGGAGCCCGACAGCTGCCCGATGGCGCGCCGCAGCTCCTCGTCGGTCAGCCCGTCGCGCGCGACCTGGTCGAGCTCGTCGCGGCAGATCTTCAGCACGTCGGACACCTGCCCAGGACGGCAGCCCGCGTAGACGCCGAACAGGCCGCAGTCCGCGTAGCCGGACGTGTAGGCGTAGGTGCTGTAGGCCAGGCCGCGCTTCTCGCGGATCTCCTGGAAGAGCCGGGAGCTCATGCCTCCGCCCAGCGCGGTGCTCAGTACCGCGAGGGGCCAGCGGCGCTCGTCGTGCCGCGAGACGCCGGGCATCCCGAGCACCACGTGAGCCTGCTCGGTGGCCCGGTCGACGAAGTCGACCCGCCCCCCGCCGCGCAGGGAGCGGCTGCCCGAGCGGGGCCCGACCGGCTGCTCGCCCTGCGTGCGTGCGAGCGCGCCCGCGCGCTCGAACGCGGCGCGCACCCGCTTGACGACCTGCGCGTGGTCGAGGTTGCCCGCCGCGGCGACGACCAGCCGCGTCGGGTCGTAGTGCTTCTTGTAGAAGCGCGTCACCTGGTCGCGGGTCAGCGCGTTGACGGTGTCCACGGTGCCCAGCACGGGGCGCCCCAGCGGGGTGTCGCCGAACATGGTGTGGGCGAACAGGTCGTGGACGCAGTCCCCGGCGTCGTCCTCCGTCATGGCGATCTCCTCGAGGATCACGCCGCGCTCCGATTCGACCTCGGCAGGGTCGATGACGGAGGAGGTCAGCATGTCGGAGAGGACGTCGACGGCCAGCGGCAGGTCGGCATCCAGGACCCGCGCGTAGTAGCAGGTGAACTCCTTCGAGGTGAAGGCGTTCATCTCACCGCCTACCGCGTCGAGTGCCGCGGAGATCTCCAGCGCGCTGCGCCGCTCGGTGCCCTTGAAGAGCAGGTGCTCCAGGTAGTGCGTGGCGCCACCCAGCGCCGGGGTCTCGTCGCGGGAGCCGACGTGCGCCCAAATGCCGAGGGTGACGGAGCGCACGGTCGGCACGGACTCGGTGATCACACGGAGCCCGCCGGGCAGCACGGTCTTGCGGACGGTGCCCGCGCCGTTCTCGCCCTTGATCAGGGTGGTGGTACGGGCGACGGCCCGCCCTGCCTCGGAGGCGGGGCGGGCCGTCGTGCGGGACGTACGGGTCACTTCGCGGACTCGTCCTCGGACTTCTCCGCGTCCCCCGAAGCGGAGCCGCTCTCGGACTCGGCCTCGTCCAGGACGGGGATGAGGGAGAGCTTGCCGCGCTGGTCGATCTCGGCGATCTCGACCTGGACCTTCTGGCCCACGCCGAGGACGTCCTCGACGTTCTCCACGCGCTTGCCACCGGCCAGCTTGCGGATCTGCGAGATGTGCAGCAGACCGTCCTTGCCGGGCAGCAGCGAGACGAAGGCCCCGAAGGTGGTCGTCTTGACGACCGTGCCCAGGTAGCGCTCGCCGACCTCGGGCATCGTCGGGTTGGCGATGCCGTTGATGGTGGAGCGCGCCGCCTCGGCGGCCGGGCCGTCGGCGGCACCGATGTAGATGGTGCCGTCGTCCTCGATGGTGATGTCGGCGCCGGTGTCCTCCTGGATCTGGTTGATCATCTTGCCCTTCGGGCCGATGACCTCACCGATCTTGTCCACCGGGATCTTGACGGTGATGATCCGCGGGGCGTTCGGGGACATCTCGTCCGGAACGTCGATGGCCTCGTTCATCACGTCGAGGATGTGCAGCCGCGCGTCGCGGGCCTGCTTGAGGGCGGCGGCCAGCACGGACGCGGGGATGCCGTCCAGCTTGGTGTCGAGCTGCAGCGCGGTGACGAACTGCTTGGTGCCGGCGACCTTGAAGTCCATGTCGCCGAAGGCGTCCTCGGCACCGAGGATGTCGGTCAGCGTCACGTAGTGGGTCTCGCCCTCGATGTCCTGCGAGATCAGGCCCATGGCGATACCGGCGACGGGGGCCTTGAGCGGCACACCGGCGTTCAGCAGCGACATGGTGGAGGCGCAGACCGAGCCCATGGACGTCGAACCGTTGGAGCCCAGCGCCTCGGACACCTGGCGGATCGCGTAGGGGAACTCCTCGCGGGTCGGCAGCACCGGCACCAGCGCCCGCTCGGCGAGCGCGCCGTGGCCGATCTCGCGGCGCTTCGGCGAGCCGACGCGGCCCGTCTCACCGGTGGAGTAGGGCGGGAAGTTGTAGTTGTGCATGTAGCGCTTGCGGGTCACCGGCGAGAGGGTGTCCAGCTGCTGCTCCATGCGCAGCATGTTCAGCGTGGTGACGCCCAGGATCTGCGTCTCGCCGCGCTCGAACAGCGCCGAGCCGTGCACCCGCGGGATGGCCTCGACCTCGGCGGCCAGGGTGCGGATGTCGGTGACACCGCGGCCGTCGATGCGCTTCTTCTCCTTGATGACGCGCTCGCGCACCAGGGTCTTGGTCAGCGCGCGGTAGGCGGCCGAGATCTCCTTCTCGCGCCCCTCGAACTGCGGGAGCAGCTTCTCGGCGGCCACCGCCTTGACGCGGTCCAGCTCGCTCTCGCGCTCCTGCTTGCCGCCGATGGTCAGCGCCTGGGCCAGCTCGTCACGGACGGCGGCGGTCAGCGCCTCCAGGACGTCGTCCTGGTAGTCCAGGAAGATCGGGAACTCGGCGACCGGCTTGGCGGCCTTCGCGGCGAGGTCGGACTGGGCGCGGCACAGCACCTTGATGAAGGGCTTGGCGGCCTCCAGACCCGAGGCGACGACCTCCTCGGTCGGCGCCTCGGCGCCGCCCTTGACCAGCTCGACGGTCTTGTCGGTGGCCTCGGCCTCGACCATCATCACCGCGACGTCGCCGTCGGGCAGCACACGGCCGGCGACGACCATGTCGAAGACGGCCTCCTCCAGCTCGGAGTGGGTCGGGAAGGCGACCCACTGGCCGCGGATCAGCGCGACGCGGGTGCCGCCGATCGGTCCCGAGAAGGGCAGGCCGGACAGCTGCGTGGAGCAGGAGGCGGCGTTGATGGCGACCACGTCGTAGGCGTGGTCGGGGTTGAGCGCCATGACCGTCTCGACGATCTGGATCTCGTTGCGCAGGCCCTTCTTGAAGGAGGGGCGCAGCGGGCGGTCGATCAGCCGGCAGGTGAGGATGGCGTCCTCGGAGGGCCGGCCCTCTCGGCGGAAGAAGGAGCCGGGGATCTTGCCGGCCGAGTACATCCGCTCCTCGACGTCGACCGTCAGGGGGAAGAAGTCCAGCTGGTCCTTGGGCTGCTTCGAGGCCGTGGTGGCCGACAGCACCATGGTGTCGTCGTCCAGGTAGGCGACGGCGGAACCCGCGGCCTGCTTGGCCAGGCGGCCCGTCTCGAAGCGGATGGTGCGGGTGCCGAAGGCGCCGTTGTCGATCACGGCCTCGGCGTAGTGGGTCTCGTTCTCCACCAGGAATATCTCCTCGTCGTCGTCCGCCGCACGTCTCGCAGCGGACCATGTGTGCTCGACGGAGCGCTCCCGGTGCGGGCCGGTCTTCGATCGAAGCTCCCGGAGCCGCCGTGGGTCTCCACGGGTCCGGGGGCCACTACCGAGGACCGGCGTCGGGGCGCGCTCCTGCCTCGTACTGTTTCGTACTGTCGTTGTGCGATGTCTCGCGTGACAAGACTACAAAGCCTCACCGTCCCATGAGAGACGGCTGTGCTCCGATACGTCGAAGGGAGCGGCCCCCGAACGGGAACCGCTCCCTTCCTCAGCTGCTAGCGGGCGCCCGCCGCGCCGCGGCGGATGCCGAGGCGCTCGACCAGCGCACGGAACCGCTGGATGTCCTTCTTGGCCAGGTACTGCAGCAGGCGGCGGCGCTGGCCGACCAGCAGCAGCAGACCACGGCGCGAGTGGTGGTCGTGCTTGTGGGTCTTCAGGTGCTCCGTCAGGTCGCTGATACGACGGGAGAGCAGCGCCACCTGGACCTCGGGGGAGCCGGTGTCACCCTCCTTGGTGGCGAACTCGGAGATGATCTGCTTCTTCGTCGCGGCGTCGAGAGACGACACTCGTACTCCTAGGGGTCGTGGCCGCCGAGCGCCCCTGGTCTGTGTCACAGGGAATTCTTCGATACTCGACAGGCCGGTACAGGGTACCAGTGGCTAGCTGGTGAGACTCCGGGCGGCCGAGTAGACGTCCATCACCGCCAGGCACAGCGGCAGCAGCGTGAGCAGGACGAAGGTCTCCAGTATCTCCACGAACCGCCCCCAGAAGGGGGTCACACCCTTGTTCGGGACGGTCAGCCCGATGGCGATCACCAGTACGGCGCCCGCGGCCAGCGCGGCGCTCAGCCACACGGTGCGCAGGGCGTCGCCGCCCGCGGGGAAGTCGCCCGCCAGCCCCACGCCCAGCAGCACCAGCGCGGCGAGACCCGCCACCAGCGAGCTGGCGACCTGCGAGGTGTAGCGGAAGAGCCGGGCCCGCAGCAGCATCGCGATGCCCGTCGCCAGGACGAGCAGCTGCCCCCACCCCGAGTCGGAGAATCCGAGCACCGCGCAGGAGACGGTGACGACGGCCGCGCAGCCGCCGACCAGGCCGACCAGCAGCTCGTGGCCGCGCCGCGCCTGGGCCGCGATGCGCTCGGCGTCGATCGGGCCCTGGGTCTGCGGCGCCGCGTCCGGGTCGGCGTCGTAGTCGCTCATCTCGGTGCGGGTGGTCTCGTAGCCGATGGGCAGGCGGGCGAAACGGGTCGAGAGGCCCGGCAGGAACGCCAGCACGCCGACGGCCACCGGGGCGCAGACGGCGGCGGTCTCCACCGGACGGATGTCGGTCACGATCGCGATGAAGGTGATCACGGTGCCGAGGGTCGCGGTGAAGGCGGCGGCGACGAACGGCCCGTCGCCGTTGGGTGTCAGTGCGACCAGGACGGCGGCCGCCAGCAGGACGCTCACGCAGCCGAGCAGGAACTGGAGCCTGCCCACCCCGTGCCCCTCGTCCAGGGGCAGCAGACCGCTGCCTGCCACCATCAGGTGCGGCATCGCGCCGAGCCCCAGGGTGACGGCGGTGGGCCGGTCGTCGTAGACCCGGGCCCGCACGGCGGACAGCGCCAGCAGCAGCACACCCGCGACGGCCGCGAGGATCCCCGCGAGGCCGTGCATGTCGTGGCGCACCGGGTCGGAGAACCACAGCACCACCGCCGTCAGTGCCAGCAGCACACCGCCGCCGATCAGCCCGGCCGCGCGCATCATCCCGTCGCCCCACAGCTTGCGGTCCTTGGTGACCGCGGAGGCGACGGCGTCGGAGACGTCGTCGAAGACGGCGGGCGGCAGCGACTCGGCGAACGGGCGCAGGCTGAGGACCTCGCCGTCGAGGATGCGCTGGGCCGTCAGCGAGCGGGAGCTGTCCAGCACGGTGCCGTCGCGGCGCACCAGGTGGTACCCGACGGGCGCGCCCCCGGCCGGGCTCTGCCCCGACAGCCTGAGGATCTCGGGGTAGAGGTCGGCGACCGCGATGTCCTCGGGGAGCGCGACGTCGATCCGGCTGTCGGGCGCGACGATGGTCACCCTGCAAAAGCCGGTGTCCAGGCCTGCTCCGGCTGCCCGCCCCTGCGGTCCTGCCGCTCCCCTGGCACCCCCGGCGCCCGGCTGCCCGCCGGGCCCGGTGGCGGCGGCGGAAGCCGTCGTACTCACCTGTGTGTCCCCCTCGAAAGCCTGCTGGGCACCTGCCCGCGCTGCTGAGCACCTGCGTGGGCGGCTGACGCACCTGCGTGTGCGGGTGTGTCGGGCTGCGAACGCCTGTGCGAGCGACTGCTGCGGTCGCGGCGGCAGCGCGCGCCACCCTACCGGTCCCGGTCAACTCACTCTGCCATTAGGATCGCCAGGCGCGGAGGGGGGACCATCGCCGGGGGGCGCCGCACCGGGAAAGTCCCTTCCGCCACCAGGGACACCCAGGAACGCAAGGGAAATTGGTGCGCGAGTGACCCAGATCGTCGTCAAGCGTCCGCCTCGGGCACTGCCTCCGGAAGTACCGGGCGAGCAGCTGGAGTTGCAGCCGCCGCCCGAACTGCCGCGCGGCCAGCAGGAGGGCATGTGGCTGCAGCTCCTGCCGATGCTCGGCATGGGCGGGTCCAGCGTCTACTTCCTCATGCCCGGCATGAACTCCCACCCCATGATGAAGATCATGGGTGTCCTGATGCTGTTCTCGACGCTCGCCATGGTCATCGCCATGGTCATCAGGATGCGCCGCGGCACCCAGGGCGAGATGGCGCAGTCCCGCCGCGACTACCTCAAGTACCTGGCGCAGACCCGCCGCACCGTGCGCAAGACGGCACTCAAACAGCGCGACGCCCAGTTCTACCTGCACCCCGAGCCCGACCAGCTGTGGTCGCTGGTGGCCGAGGGCAGCAGGGTGTGGGAGCGGCGCCCCTCCGACGGCGACTTCGGCCAGGTACGCGTCGGCCTCGGCGCCCAGCAGCTGGCCACCCCCCTCGCCGCCCCCGAAACCGCACCCGTGGACGAACTGGAGCCGCTGACCGTCGGCGCCATGCACCAGTTCCTCAACACCCACGCCACCCTCGAAAACCTGCCCATGGCCGTCTCGCTGCGGGCCTTCTACCACGTGACGCTCAGCGGAGACCCCGACACCCTCTACGGGGCCGCGCGCGCCATGCTCTGCTCGCTGGCCGCCCTGCACTCCCCCGAGGAACTCGTGATCGCGGTCGCCGCAGGACGCGAGTCCTACGCCTCCTGGGACTGGGCCAAGTGGCTGCCGCACGCCCAGGCCAAGGACACCGCCGACGGCGCCGGCACCCGCCGGCTGATCGTCTCCGACACCCTCCAGTTGGAGGAGCTGCTGGCCGCACGCCTGGAGGGACGGCCCCGGTTCAACGGCGCCGCCGACCCCGTACTCGAAGCGCCGCACCTCGTCGTCGTACTGGACGGGACCGCCGTCCTGCCCAACTCGCTGCTGGCCGCGCCCGAAGGCCTCCAGGGCGTCACCATCGTCGAGATCGTCCCCGGCGACATCGACGTGGCACGCGGCGGGCTCTCCGTCGTCGTCCAGCCGCGCACCCTGCGCCTGGAATCCGGCCACGGACTCGTCTACGACGGCACCCCCGACACGCTCTCCTACCCTGCCGCCGAGGCGGTGGCCCGGCAGCTCGCCCCGCTGCGCGCCGGCTCCGGCGACGACGGCGACGAACCGCTGCTGGCCAAGCTGGAGTTCACCGACCTGCTGTCCCTCGGCGACGCCGCCTCCGTCGACGTCTCCCGCACCTGGCGGCCCCGCTCCCAGGCCGAGCGGCTCCGCGTGCCCATCGGCGTCGGCGAGGACGGGCAGCCGGTCATGCTCGACCTCAAGGAGGCCGCGCAGGACGGCATGGGCCCGCACGGCCTGTGCGTCGGCGCCACCGGCTCGGGAAAATCGGAGCTCCTGCGCACCCTCGTGCTCGGCCTCGCGGTCACCCACTCCTCCGAGACCCTGAACTTCGTCCTCGCGGACTTCAAGGGCGGCGCCACGTTCGCCGGCATGGCACACATGCCCCACGTCGCCGCCGTCATCACCAACCTCGCCGACGACCTCACCCTCGTCGACCGCATGGGCGACTCCATCCGCGGCGAGCTCAACCGGCGCCAGGAGATGCTCCGCGACGCCGGCAACTACGCCAACATCCACGACTACGAGAAGGCCCGCGCCGCCGGCGCACCCCTCTCCCCCGTCCCCTCACTCGTCCTCGTCATCGACGAGTTCAGCGAGCTGCTCACCGCCAAACCCGACTTCATCGACATGTTCATCCAGATCGGCCGCATCGGCCGCTCCCTGGGTGTCCACCTGCTGCTCGCCTCGCAGCGCCTGGAGGAAGGCAGGCTGCGCGGCCTGGAGACCTACCTGTCCTACCGGGTCGGCCTGCGCACCTTCTCCGCCGCCGAGTCCCGCGCCGCACTCGGCGTCCCCGACGCCTACCACCTGCCGTCCGTACCCGGGTCCGGCTACCTGAAGTTCGGCACCGACGAGATGACCCGCTTCAAGGCCGCCTACGTCTCCGGCGTCTACCGCGCGGGCAGCGACGGCGAAGCCCTCGTCGGACCCGTCGCCGGGAACCGGCGCCCCGTGCTGTTCACCGCCGCCGAGGTGCCGGTACAGCGCCCCGACCCCGACACCGTCGCCCCCGTGCCCGCCCAGCCCGCCGGCGGCGCCGACGACGACGCGCTGGCCGACACCGTCCTCGACGTCGTCGTACGGCGCCTCGAAGGCCAGGGCACACCCGCCCACCAGGTGTGGCTGCCCCCGCTCGACAGCGCCTCCCCCCTCGACGACCTCCTCCCCGGGCTCGCCCCCGTCGAAGGCCGCGGCCTCACCGTCCCCGACTACCCCCGCCTCGGCCAGCTCGTCGTCCCCGTCGGCCTCGTCGACAAGCCCTTCGAACAGCGCCGCGACCCGCTGTACCTCGACTTCTCCGGCGCCGCGGGCCACATGCTCGTCGTCGGCGGCCCCCAGTCCGGCAAGTCCACCCTCGTACGGACCCTCATCTCGTCGTTCGCCCTCACCCACACCCCCGCAGAGGTCCAGTTCTACGGGCTCGACTTCGGTGGCGGCGGCATGTCCGCGGTCGCCGACCTCCCCCACGTCGGCGGCACCGCCTCCCGCCTCGACCCCGAACGGGTCCGCCGCACGATCGCCGAGGTCTACGGCATCCTCAACCGCCGCGAGGAGTACTTCCGCGCCCACAGCATCGACTCCATCGCCACCTACCGCAGGCGCCGCTCCCGCGGCCAGATCACCGACCAGGCCTGGGGCGACGTCTTCCTCGTCATCGACGGCTGGGGCAACTTCCGCAACGACTACGAAGGCCTCACCGACGTCATCGGTGACATCGCGGCCCGAGGCCTGGGCTACGGCATCCACCTGGTCATCACCGCCTCCCGCAACATGGAGGTACGGGCCGCCCTCAAAGACCTGCTGATGAACCGCCTCGAAATGCGGCTCGGCGACACCATGGACTCCGAGTTCAACCGCAAGGTCGCCGCCAACGTGCCCGCCGGCGTCCCCGGACGCGGCCAGACCATGGAAGCCCTGCACTTCATGACGGCCGTCCCCCGCATCGACGGCGTCGGCTCCGACGACGACCTCGCCGACGCCAGCGCCGAAATGTGCCGCTCCGTGGTCGCACACTGGCAGGGCGACCCGGCCCCCCGCGTCCGGCTCCTGCCCCGCGAACTCCCCGCGGGACGGCTCCCCGGCGGCGGAGAACACCCCGAACGCGGCATCGCCTTCGCCATCGACGAGAACAACCTCGAACCCGTCTTCGTCGACTTCGAAACCGACCCGTTCTTCCTCGTCTTCGGCGAGAGCGAATCCGGCAAGACCGCGCTGCTGCGGCTCCTCGTCCAACAGATCACCCAGCGCTACTCCGGCGACGAGGCGAAAATCGTCGTCGGCGACTACCGCCGCTCGCTCCTCGGCGCCATCCCCGACACCCACCTGCTCGAATACGCGCCCATGTCCAACACCATGGAAACGCACATGAACGCGCTCCGCGACCTGATGGACCGGCGCGCGCCCTCCCCCGACGTGACCCCGCAGCAGCTCAGAGACCGCAGCTGGTGGACCGGGCCGCAGATCTTCATCGTCGTCGACGACTACGAACTCGTCGCCACCTCCAGCGGCAACCCGCTGTCCGTCCTCACCGAGCACCTGCCCTTCTCCCGCGACGTCGGCGTACGCTTCCTCATCGCCCGCAGCTCGGCCGGCGCCTCACGCTCCATGTTCGAGTCCTTCATGACCCGCATCAAGGAACTCGGCGCCCAAGGCGTCCTCCTGTCCGGCGACCCCAACGAGGGCGACCTCCTCGGCAACGTCCGCCCCCGCCCCATGCCCCCAGGCCGCGGCTTCTTCGTCTCCCGCAAGCGCGGAACCCCGCTGGTCCAGCTGGGATGGCTGCCAGACGAGCAGTAGGAAGGGGGCGCCCGTCGCGTGAAGAGCACCTTCGGGCGGGCGCCCCACGACCCGACAACAGGTGTAGGCGCGGAAAGGTGCCCTCTCGGGCGGACGGCCTGTGCGCCACCCACCACGCCACGTAGTCTTGACCCGCACGAAGCGCGCGAAGGGAGAGCCACCGGTGGGTACTCAGCAGGAAAAGGAAGAGCTGTACGCGTTGGACATCTCCGACGCCGTCTGGGAAAGCGCCCCAGGCAGCCCCGAGGACGAACGCGTCGAGATCGCCCACATCGCCGGCGGCGCCGTCGCCATGCGCAACTCCAAGGAACCCGACGTCGTCCTGCGCTACACCGCCGCCGAATGGCACGCCTTCGTCCTCGGCGCACGCGACGGCGAATTCGACCTGGAGCCGACGGTACGCAATGGGGGCGTGGCGGAATGAGGAGGCGGGGGCGAACCTCCCAGCCCACTGGCGGGCCCCACGCGTAAGGGGAGGGCGGTGTTCGCAACACCGCCCTCCCCTTGGTGGCTCACTCGACGCCCGTCGGTCAGCGGCTCATCAGCCGGCCGGGTGGAACCACTTCGCCGCTTTCAGGTCCGTGGCCTGGTAGCCGTCCTTACCCAGGCGAATGACCTTGGCGATCTGCTGGAGGGCCTGGTGGACCTCGCTCGTCTGGTGGTCCCACTTCCGCATGGTCTCCTGGTAGGCGGTCTTCGCCTCGCCGTCCCAGACCGAGGAAATCCCTTCGACCTGCTTACGGATCTCGCCGAGATCCTCGTTCAGGTCGCCGCCGAGCTTCTCGATCGCCTTGGCCGCCTCCTCCAAGCTGGCATAGGTTACTGTCAGCCCTTCTTTGTAGGACTTAGGCATTACTTCCCCTCCGTGACAGGACGTTATTCTTTGTGAGATCCGCCCCTACGCGACTCTCACCCAACGAGCGTTCTCAGCTGCGCTGCTCGTTCACCTCGGAGCCGGCGGCGAATACATGTCCAGCTTGGAGGCGGGCTGCCCATCGGGGTTCACACCGTAGCCGCTGTCGACGACATCGACACCGCGAAGAGCCTGCGCAATGTCGTCTTCGTTGCCACCGGAGAGCTTCCGAGCCGCCTCGATTCCTTCCAGGAAATAGGCCAGAAGCCGGTTCAGCTGCTTCATCCGGTTGTTGATCTCGTTCTGCTTCACATCGAAGGCGTGGGCGCCGATGCCCTCCCACTGGCCCTCGATCGCATCGATGACGCCCTGCAGTCCCCGGACCTGACCATTGATGTTCTCGATCTTGGCGACGAGCCACTCTTCCTTCTTCTTGAGTGACGCATCATCGAGTTTCTGGTCTGCCATCGCCTTCCCTTCCTCTTCGCCTGTCTGTCATGAAGCTCTCTCGCTCCGTTGGAGACGCCGACTGGCGCAGCGTCAGTTCCGCCTCAGGCGTACGACGGCGAAGCCGCACCCCGCGAGGACGATGACCCCCGCCGCGATGCCGCCTGCGGGGAGTAGCCAACCACTGTCCTCTTCCTGCGACTTCGAGTCTGCCACCTCGACCTTGTCAGGGGCATCGTCTTTCCCCGAGTTCTTCCCGTCGGACGACTTGGGCTCGGCACTCGCGGCCGAAGGACCCGTCCTTTCGTTGGTGAGAGGACTGATCTCCGGATCACCCGGGTCGCCCTTTCCCTCCAAAAGGTTGAGGCGGGGGCGGACGGCGCCGTAGCCGAGGTATTTACTCTGAGTCTTCTCGTTGCCTGCGAGACCGGCCGTCTTCGTCAGTACGCGAAGAACCTGGTTCCCAGTCCAGTCCGGGTGCTTGGACCAGATCAGGGCAGCGGAAGCGGAAGCGATCGCGCTTGCCATGCTTGTGCCTTTAACCTTGCAGTAACTTTCTCGCTTCGCTCCACACCAGCCGGGCAGTCCTTCGCCTGGTGCTGCCAGGGTCACCTCGTCACCGTAGGAAGAGAACTTGCTCACCTTGCCGTCGCTCGCAGTTCCGGCAACTCCGGCGACATCAGGGTAGCCCGCAGGATAGGACTGCAGGTTTCCTTCGTCCGCCTCGTTCCCGGCAGACGAGAACATCAGCTTTCCCTTCTTGGCGGCGTATTCGATGGCTTTTGCGACATCGGTGCCTGGCGGACCGCCGAAGGACATGTTGATGATCTCTGCATCGCTGTTCGCTGCGGCCCGGATAGCCTGGGGTACATGGGAAAGCGCCCCTTTCTTGCGCCCCTCGACCCCTTCGAGGCCTGCTCGGTAGGGGATAATCTTGGCGTCGGGCGCAAGGCCTTTCAGGGTACCGTCTTTCCCCGTTCCCGCGATCAACTCGGCCATAGTCGTGCCATGACCAGTGTCGTCCTTCGTCTCGTCGCCAGGCGCGCTGGCGAAATCCTTCCCCGGCAGGACCTGCCCCTGCAAGGCCCGCGTCGACGGGTCAACTCCGGTGTCCACGACTGCGACGGTGATGCCCTTGCCCGTGCTGACCTTCCACATCTTCTCGGCCTGCATGGCGCCCAGGTACCACTGCTGTGAGCGCACATCCTGCGCGGCGACAGACGAGGCCGCATCCCATTGCAGGGCGACGAGGGCGCCAACTGCCATCGCTCCGGATATAGAGCGCTGCAACACGGACCGGGCGGGTCGCTCGCCGCCGAGCGTCATGGAATCACTCATTCTGTTACTCGATCACCGGGGGCACGGAGTTGGGCCGGCCCACGGGCGGAGCCGCACGCACTGCCGGGTCGTCCGAACCCTCCGCGTGACGGTCCTCCGGAGGGTTGGATATGCCATCCGTCGACGACGTGTCTTCTCCGTCCTCCCGAACGAGTCCGGAGCCTCCCGAGGTGAACCCACGGCCGCCACGCCTCCGGTCCGACTCCTGCTTGCGGGGCGTGCCGACGATGCCTCCGGGAGCGGACGCCACTCTCCGGCCCTGGGAGTCCTTCTTCGACTTCGTTTCACCCGTGCGGCTGCCGATTGGCGGTACTCCCATCGGGGCGCGCCTGGCAGAGGTGCCCCCCTCGGTGCCGACAACCGTTCCGCGCGGGATGCCAGGGGAACTCGGACGCGGACTGGAACGGCTGGGGGTGCCTCCCACAATCCCGCCGGGCTGAGAGGCACGTGCCGTTCCCGAGCCACTTCCACGGCCGGCATTGTTGGTGCTGTTGTTGGGTTGCGTCATGCCCGGATGCATCATTCCGGGCCGCCCCATCGGGCTGGTGCGACCTCCGGCGGCCTGCTGGTCCTTGGAAGCAGCGTTCGTGGGCAGTCCGGTCACTGGCGAGCGTCCGGTTGGCCCTGTCGGCTGCCGCCCCGTCGGGGGCGGAGGTACTGGTCCGGGCCGCATGGGGGCGGGCGAAGGCCGCATCGGACCCGTCGTCTTGGTCATGCCCGGCCCGGTAATCCTCCCTGTCTGTGGCAGCGGACCCGGAAGCGTGGGCGGCTGGCTAGGGCCGCCTGTGGTCGTCGGCCCGGGGCCGGGCGGAGTCGAGTGCGTTTGGACGGGGTCAACCGGCGCAGGAGGCGTCGACACCGTGTCGATGGCTGTAGAAACGCCTGCGTCAGGGCGGACGACGTGTGCGGGGGGAGCCATACTGCCGTGCGGCACGGCCGAAATCCCTCCATCTCCTTCACCGCCTCCCGTCTCCGCGGGGGTGAGGACGGACCCGGGCACGACAGCTCCCGCACTGTTACGCGCCTGCATCGCCTCATGCGGAACAGCCGGACCACCTCCCGGACCCGACACCTCATTGCGGGGCGGCGGCACACCGATGTTCGGCATCTGCTCGAAGTGCGGAATCATCCCCTCCGCCGCTGCCATGTTCCGGCCCGAGACGTCGTAGTACGACGCGATCCGGTTCATCTGGATCAGTGCGGCGTTGTGGTTCTTCTTGTACTGCTTGTACTTGGGATTGTCCTCGTTCCGCTTGTCCTTCGGGATCTCCTCGACATCGCGGATCTCGACCTCTTCGTCCTTGGGCATCGAGCCCTGGGTCCCGGCGAGCCCGAGGCTCATCACGGACAGCTCGGTGCTGACCGTTTCCGCGTAGCCACCCATGTGCTGGGTGTTCTTGCCCAGTTGGACGGCCCACTTCTTGCAGGCCCGCTCCGCCTCGCCCTCCCATTCGGCGCGCTCGGCTTCCGTCTGCAGCCACGAGCCGGCCGACTTGATGGCCTTGGACGCGTTGTAGAGAGCGTTGGCCACCGTCTCCAGGTCGGATGG
This sequence comes from Streptomyces diacarni, assembly GCF_003323715.1. Taxonomy (GTDB): domain Bacteria; phylum Actinomycetota; class Actinomycetes; order Streptomycetales; family Streptomycetaceae; genus Streptomyces; species Streptomyces diacarni. The sequence goes on along the minus strand of NZ_QOIN01000048.1, from coordinate 739,767 downwards.
CTTCGCGGTCCTGACCATGTCGAGCAGCTCACCGAGGGGCTTCTTCTCGAAATCGGTCGTCGCCCCCGGAAGGTAGAGCATCGCGAACGGGGACGTGAACAGCCCGTATCGTGCCAGGTCGCGCATGGCGATGTTCGCACCGGCGCTGGGGTTGTCCAGGTCGGGCGCCCCGGGCTTTGGCGCGCCGCCGCCGTCTGTTCCACCCACGGGAATGCCTCCGTCAAAGTCGCCGACGTCTGATGCTCAGTACTTGGATTGGGACTGTTCGTTTCGAGGGGCGTCGGCTTTCTTCGTCTCATGCTTGTCGTGCTTGGCCGCCTCGGCCTTCCGCTTCTCTTCTTCCAACTCCGCCTGGATCGCCCAGAAGCGCCGTTTCTCGTCCTCGTCCATCTGGTCGAAGCCCTTGTCGGCGTCGGAGACGGCGATGCCGAACATGAAGATCTGGTCGTCGAGCTTTCTGGACAGCTCGGTCAGGTGGTTGTGGACCTTGTTGTACTGCGCGAGCACGCCTGTCGCCTCGGGGAAGGCGACTTCTCCGTGGACCGAGGTCGGGGTGAGCCGTTGGGCTTCCAGTGCGAGCCGGCCGCCTGCGGAGTCCTGTAGTTCCCTCAGGGCGTCGTCGATCTTCTTCTTGAACTTCTTGAGGACTTCCTCGCCCCGCAGAAGGTCAGGCTTCTTGCCCTTCGGTTCACTTTTGGGCGTGCCCTTCGGCTCGCTCATCTCGCCCTCCCCGTGCGCGTCCACCCGTCGCGGGCTCTGCTGTGGCGGCTGCCGTTGCCCACTGTGCGCTGTGTGTCACTGTAGCCACACCCTAGGTGGGGCCCAACTGCGAATCCGAAGCGGGGCAGTTGTCGTAGCAGTGCTGTTGCTTGTGCGTGACACATCTCTCTTGATACCAGCGGGCACCGACATCCGACATGGCGTCGGCCCCCGTGTGAGGAGGTCCTCAGCGGCTGCCCGTGGGGTGCCTGCGGCGGCGCCAGTCGCGGTAGACGAGGGAGGACCCCGCGACGATCGCGACGAGGGTGCCGCCGCCGAGGAGGACGTAGGTGCCGAGGCGCTCGTTGCGTTCCTGTTCGGTTTCGCCGAGTTCGAGTGCGGCGGGGGCCGGTTTCTCGTCGGTTTCGACGCCTTCTTCGGCGACGGGGTGGTCGATGCGCTTGCCGTCCTCGGTGAGGGCGGCCACGGGGTCGACGACGCCCCAGCCGACGAGGCGGTCGTGGCCGGGGATGGAGCGCTCGGCGGTCTGCTCGATCTGGGCGACGATGTTCTCCTGGGTCCAGCGGTCGGGGCCCTTGCCGTGTTTGGCGCGCAGGAGTGCCGCCACGCCCGCCACGTAGGGGGCGGAGAAGCTGGTGCCGTTGTCGGCGCAGTGGCCGCCCTTGGGGACGGTGGAGATGATGTCGACGCCGGGCGCCGCCACGTCCACGAACTCTCCCGACTGCGAGAAGGGGGCGCGTTCGTTGTTGCGGTCGGAGGAGGCGACGGCGAGGACGCCTGGGTAGGAGGCGGGGTAGGTCTTCTTGACGTTGCCGCCGAGGCCGTCGTTGCCGGCGGAGGCGACGACGACGACGTCGGCGGCCAGTGCGCGCTGGACGGATCTTTCGAGGGACGAGTCCGCCTGGAGGGCTTCGGCCGTGTCCTGCGAGATGTTGATGATGTCGGCGTCCGCGTCGACGGCGTAGTCGATGGACCTGGCGAGGCTTCCTGCTGTGCCGCTGCCGTTGGCGTCGTTCTGCTTGACGGGGATGATCGTCGCCTTGGGGGCCAGCCCGACGAAGCCGGTGCCGTCGGCGGGGCGGGCGGCGATGATGCCGGCGACCTTCGTGCCGTGTCCGACCTCGTCTGTGGTGGGTTTTCCGCGCGGCGTGGTGCGGCCTGTTTCGTCCTTCTTGCGCTTCTTGGGGAGGAAGTTCTTGCCGGCTCCCGCGTCGACCGCGTCTGTCAGCTGTTCGTTCTTGATGTCGACGCCCGTGTCGATGACGGCGACGCGGACACCTGCGCCCTGGTCGGTGTCCTGCCACAGCTCGTTGAGGAGGACCCTTTGGAGCGACCAGGGGCGGCCCTTGTACGGCTTGGCGGGGAAGCCGCACTGTGCGCTGGTGTCCGCGGCGGCGGGTGGGGCTGCCGCGAGGGTGAGGCCCGAGGTGGTGAGGGCGGTGGCCGCGGTCGCTGCCGCCAGGCGGCGGAGGGCCGCGAGAGCCCGGATGGAGCTGCGCATCGTCCTACTCTCCTCAGGAACCCTGCGGCTGGAGCGCGTCGCCGGTGGACAGGCGGGGCCCGGTGGGCAGGAAGGAGGCCCACTCCGCCGGGACGAGGGCGGGCTTCACCTTCTCGTAGCCGAGCCTGCGCTGCGCGTTCTGGTCCTCTTGCTGCTGCTGTTCCTTCTTGGATTTCTTCTTCTTGTCCTCGCCGATGCCGGAGTCGTCGTGCGCACTGTCGGCGTTGGCCTGCATGGCGTACCGCAGTCCGGTGTCGGTGACCAGGAACATGCCGCCGGAGCGGGTGCTGCGCCCCTTGATCTGGCGGAAGAGCTGGCCGGTTCCCGGCGTGACGTAGGCGCTGGAGGTGCCCGCGGGCAGCTGGGCGGGAAACTCCGTGCCCGACCAGGTGCTCAGAGTGGTCTTGCCGGTCTTGCCGTCCACCTTGCGCAGGACGTTGCAGGCGACGTTGCGGCTGTCGGACTGGGGGTTGGCGGAGTTGACGGCGTGTGCCTTCTGGGCGGGCCACGTCAGGGACTCGCCGTACTTCTTCTTGGTCGGGGAGAAGGCGCTGGCGTTCACCTTGAGGGCCTGGCTGTTCTGCTGGAGGGGCAGCAGCTGTTTGGAGGACAGCAGGAGCTGGGCCATGAAGTCGCTGATCGGCATGACCTTGCCCTGGAGCACGACGTAGTGCTGCCAGTGGTTGCCCGAGGGCGCCTGGATGACGGTGCCGACGCGGTTGGTGCGGGAGCCGAGCCCCTGGACGCCTGCGTCCGCTCCGACGGTTCCGCTGATCTGCGGGAAGGCGATGTCGTCGCCCGTGTGCAGGGTGGCCAGCCACTGGCGGGAGACCCGCTGGGGTGCGCGGTTGTCCGCCAGGACGCGCAGCAGGGTCTCGTCGTCGGGGACGCGGTATTTGGTGCCCCTCTTGTCGACGACGTAGAGCCGGTCGTCGGGGCCCTGCACGTAGATGAGCTCCCCTGCGCGCAGACGGTTGCCGCCCTCCACCTTGCCGCTGTCGCGGTCGGCCAGGACGAAGGCCGCCTTCTGTACGGCACGCCCGCCCTCGCCGGGACGCTCGCAGACGGCCCAGCGTTTCTTCTGGCCCGCTTCCTTGGCTTCCGGGAGCCGGTCGGGGGCGTAGGGGATGCCCAGGGTGGCGCCGTGCGGGATGTCGCCGTTGTCGAGCACTTTCTCGTCGACTTTGACGACTTCTCCCTTGCCGGGGTCGAGGAGCAGCTTGGCGGAGGCGAGGTTGAGCACCGGGTGGAGTTGTGCTTTGCCGTCGGTCTCCAGGACGACGTAACGGGTGGTCGACTCGGAGCCGATGATGACTTTCTCCTTCGGCTTGTCCCAGCCCTCGGGCGCCTTCGGTTTGAACATGCCCCACGCCCCGAATCCGGCGAGGATGAGGGCGCCGACGACGAAGCCGGGCAGGATGCCGCGCAGGGGGCGGGGCGCGCCCTCCTCCGTGCCTGTCGGTGACGGCTGGAGGAACGCCGCCACCAGCCGCTTCTTCGCGAAGGTGTAGGCGTTGAGCTCGTCGCGCCGTGATGCCATGAGTGAAAGACGCTCCCTGGAAGTCCCTGCTGTCCCCCGCACCGCCGAGGCCCTGAAGGGCCCAGGACGGTCCGGAACCATCCCGCTCGCCGGACCGTATCCGGTCCGCAACCGGTCCGTTCCCGGCCCATCCCGCCGCGCACGCGCACGCGCCAGCGCCCGCGCACGAACCGCGAACCACAGCCACAGCCACAGATCGCGGACCTCGGATCGTGAACCGCGGACGACGGATCGCGCCCGTCCGCTCACGGGACACGTTCCCCGCACGGTCGCTCCACGCACAAGCGACCCCGCTCGCCCCACGCCGCGCGGATGCACGAGCCCGGCAGCGCCCGGCGGCGCTGCCGATTGTCGGACCGGGCCCCTACTATGCCCGTTGGGGATCGACTCGTGCCGCTCCGGTATCGTGATCGCCCGCCCAACGCCCCCGACGAGTGGGGCCGATTCGGACTTTAGGGGGCCTTCCGGGATGGGATCTGCGACGCGGGCGCGGGGTGCGGCGAGCACCGCGGGGCGCCCTGGGCCGGGGGCTTCCCGGCACCCGGGGGCCGACGCGTCCGCCACGCGGGCAGCCCAGCCCCGGCCCCGGGTCCCGGCCTCGACGACACCGCGTACCGAGTCGCGGACGAGCCGTCTGGGCCCCTTCCAGTTGCAACAGCTCGTGCTGCTGGAGCTCGCCGCCGCCGTGCTGCTGATCGCGGCCGCCGTCGACCGGCTGCTGCTCGTGCCCGCCGTCGTGGTCGCCGCCGCTCTCGTGGCGCTGGCCGTCATCCGCCGCCACCGGCGTTCGCTGCGCGACTGGGGCAGCACGGTCCTGGCGTTGCGCGCTCGACGGCGGGCTGCGGCCCAGCCGTTGACGGCGGCGATGGTGCTGGACGAGGAGGGCGAGCGCGTCGACGCCGGTTTCCTGCCCTTGGTGGAGACGGCGCCGGGGCTGCGCACGTACGCGTATCTCGACAAGAAGCGGCGCACCATAGGCATGCTGGGGGACGGCACGTTCCTGACGGCGCTCGTGCGGATCGAGGCGGCGCCCAGCGCGCTGCGTCCGGCGTTCGGCGCACGTGTCCTCCCCCTGGGCCTGATGCACGACGCGCTCGACGTCGACGGGATCGCACTGGAATCGGTGCAGATCGTCCAGCACGTCCAGCCGGCCCCCGCGCCCCATCTGCCGGACCAGTCAGTGGCGCGGCGCAGCTACGGGCCGCTGCAGGAGCAGACCGGGTCGCCCGCCCTGCGGCTGACCTGGGTGGCGCTCAAGTTCGACCCGGAGCTGTCGCCGGAGGCGGTCGAGGCGCGCGGCGGCGGACTGGAGGGGGCGCAGCGCTGCCTGGTGCGTGCGGCCGACCACCTGGCGAGCCGCGTCACGGGCGCGGGTTTCGTGGCGACGGTGCTCAACGAGCAGGAGCTGATAGCCGCGCTGTCGACCTCGGCGTGCGTCAACCCGGTGGCGACGGCCCGCGCGAGCCGGCCGGACGCGGCGCCGGCGCGGCGCACGGCCGAGACGGCCCGCGCCTGGCGGTGCGACGATCGCTGGCACACCTCCTACGCGGTGGGCCGGTGGCCCGAGTTGGGGCGGGCGGCCACCCCGCTGCCTCGCCTGGTGGCGCTGCTGACGTCCGTGCCGACGCTGACGACGACGTTCAGCCTGACGCTGGGCCGCTCGGCACGGCGCAGCGCCGTCACCCTCAGCGGTTACGTGCGTCTGACGGGCCGTTCGGACGACGAGTTGGCCGCGGCCCGCCGCCAACTGGAGCGGTCGGCGCGTTCGGCCCGCCTGGGCCTGCTGCGCCTGGACCGCGAACAGCTTCCCGGCGCCCTCGCGACGCTTCCGCTGGGAGGGGTGCGCTGATGGCGAGCCGTTACGGCCAGGGCCTGCTCGGCCCGCGCCGCACCGAACACGCGGTTCCCGGGGACCATCTGGCCGCGCTGTCACTGCCGATCGGGGACGACGGCGTGGTCGTCGGCAACGATGCGGAGGGCCGCCCCCAGGTGGTCGGCTTCCACCATCCGACGTCGTACGACGTGGTGCTGGTGGGCGGACTGTGGACGGCACAGGTGCTGGCGCTGCGGCTCGCCGGCACAGGCGCCCGGATCGCTGTGGAGACCGGCCGCGCCCATGTGTGGACGAACCTGGTGCAGGCGGCGGGCGCGGGGCAGGAGTGCATCACGCTCTACGACGTCGGCCGCGTACCGCCGATGGGGCCCACGGTCAGCAGCCCGGTGCTGGTCGTGCGCGACTGCGGGATGCGGCCACCGCGCGGCCGGGTCGCCTCCATGCCGTGGCAGTCGGTACTGACCCTGCTGCCGTATCTCAGCCCGGTGGCCCCTCGCCTGCTCCGGGGCGCGGGGCTGGCCGGGATCCAGCGGGTCTCGCCGGACGAGGCCCAGCAGATCGGCCGCATCATGCAGCTTCCGCAGCAGGACGTGGACGCGCTGTCCACGCTGGGCGACGGCGTCACGCTGTGGTGCACGCGCCGCGAGCGGAGCTACGCGCTGACGCAGCCGACGGACGCCGAGTCGGGGCTCCTGGGGACGGCGCGGCGGCTCGACTGAGCGTCCGACCGCGGACCGCACTCCCGTAGCGGTAGTTGTGATGATTAGGCTGGATGGACGCGCGTGGGCGGGCGCGCGGCAAACCGGGGTGAATGACCACAGCAGGAGGCATTGTGAGCAGCGACCGGGACGAGATCCGCGTCCGCGGGACCATGCCCGGCTCGGATCAGCTCGACGCGGAAGCGGATGCCGAGAGCGAGGTGGAGTCGACGGGCCAGTTCACCATCGACTACACACCGCCCGCCTGGTACACGCAGGACGCGGGTGGCGGCCGACCGGAGCCCGAGGCGCCCTCGGGGAGCGCGGCCGGGACGGACAGCGCGGACGCCTCATCGGGCGGCGCGGAGGCCGCCGGTGCGCGTGCCGAACAGGGCGACTGGTGGGCGAGTTCGCCAACACCGCCCCCGCCTGCCGCGCCGCCCGCCCCCGACACGGCCCCTGGCGCGGGCCCAACCGCCGGCGCGGCTCCCGGCTCCGAACTCCCCGCTTTTCCCTCGCTGCAGCCGTTCGGTGAGCAGAACGCTCCGGAAGCGGACAGCGAGGCCCCAGCGCGGGACAGCGGCGCTTCCGTGCAGGACCCCGACGCTTCCGTACGTGACAGTGACACCTCTGTGCGGGGCAGCGGAGAAGAGGCGGCGGGGACGAGTGGCGACGAGGCGGACGGACTGAACTCCGCCCCGGCTCCCTCCGGCGGGTTCGCCGACGCCGCCGGCGGATTCACCGACGTGCCCGGGACGTTCGCCGACACCGCCGAGGAGAGCGATGCCGTCGCACCGCGGACGGCTCAGACGGGCGAGCGGGCGGACGAGGCAGACGACGGGCTGGGGCCCGACTCCTTCGGCGCGGACTCGCCCGGCATGTCGGCGCAGTCGATTTCCGCGTCCGTACCAGGGGCAGGCGAGCGCGCCAACGACACGGACCTCGCTGTCCCGGACGACGTCGCGCTGCCGTCCGGCTCCGACGAGGCACACGAGTACGCGGCGCAGCGGGAGCAGGATAAGACGGAGGCGGCGCAGGAGGGCGAGGCGGCCGACACCTCCCAGGGGGACGACGTCGCGCCGAGTTGGCGCGCTTCGTCCGCCGCGAGCCCCGAGGAGGGACAGGAGCGTCAGGAGGCGCCGGAAGAGCGCCAGGAGACCCCCGCACGGGTGCAGGGCGAGGACGGCGCGACCATGCGGTTCTCCGCATCCGAGCTGCGCCGGGAGATCGCCGCCTATGCGGAGCAGGAGGAACGCAGGCAGGACGAGGCCGCCCAGGACGGGACCTCCGTGGCAGCCGACGACTTCCCGGAGGCGGCCACCCCTGAGGGTGAGGAGCGTACGGACGGCGGGCGGGAGCCGCAGGACGCGGCCCCCTCCTCCTACGACTTCGACCTGGCGGCCCCCTCCGCGGAGCGCCGGTACGACGCTCCGCCCGCGCCGGCGCCCGCCGAGCCGCGGGACGCGGAACCGCAGGACGCGGTGCCGCCCCATCCCCTCTCGCCCGCAGCCCCGCCGCAGGGGGCGGCCCCCTGGTCCGCCTCTCCCGTCGCCGACAGCTCGCCCGCTGCCGGCCCTGGCGGTACGGCGGGCGGCGGGGCCGGTGGCGCACAGCCACTTCCGCCGCTGCCGCCCGACTTCCAGCCCGCGGCACCCGCGCCGGCCGCTGACGCGGCGCGGCACGACGCCCCTGCCTCCCCTCACGCACCGCAACAGCCGCAACAACTGCCGCAGCCCGGTCTCCCGGAGCAGCAACCGGGCCAACAACAGGGCCAGCAGGGGCCTCAGTACGGTCAAGAGAGCCGCTACGGCTATCCGCAGGGCCCGGCGGCACAGCAGCAGCCCCACGGCGGTGTCGTGGTGCCGCCCGCGCAGCCGGCTGGTCAACCGCAGGGACAGCCGGGCTACCCGTCACCGCCGCAGCAGGTGCAGCCGGGTCAGGCGGCGTACGGGCAGCAGCAGCCGCCCGCACCTCCGCAGGGGCAGCAGGGCCAGCCCGGGCAGTATCCGGCCCCGGGACAGAGCCATCTCCCCGGACAGCCGGTTCCGCCCCAGCAGCAGCCACCGCTGCCGCAGCAACAGCAACAGCAACAGCAACAGTCCCACCTGCCGGGGCAGGGCCAGGACCAGCAACAGGACCAGCCGCCTGCCTCGCCGGCATATCCGGTGCCGAACCCTCAAGCACTGCCCGAGTCACCGCCCCACCCGCAGCACCCGGCTCTCCCGGCTCAGCCGCAGGGACAGGTACCGGCTCAGCCGCAGGCTCCGGTCCAGCCGTATCCGGGCGCTGTCGACCCGCGGCGGACGGACCAGTCGGGGTCACCGCTGGGGTACACGGCAGCGGTCGAGTTGTCCTCGGACCGGCTGATCAACAGCAAGAAGAAGCCGCGTCCGCAGTCGGGCAACAAGGGCGGGCGCTTCAAGTTCGGCGCCAAGAAGGAGGAGGCGGAGCGACAGCGGAAGCTGGAGTTGATCCGCACGCCGGTGCTGTCGTGCTATCGGATCGCCGTGATCAGCCTCAAGGGCGGTGTCGGCAAGACGACGACGACAACGGCTCTGGGATCCACGCTCGCCACCGAGCGCCAGGACAAGGTCATCGCCATCGACGCGAATCCGGACGCGGGCACGCTGGGCCGCCGGGTCCGCCGTGAGACGGGCGCGACGATCCGCGACCTGGTGACGGCGATCCCGTACATCAACAGCTACATGGACATCCGCAGGTTCACCTCGCAGGCACCCTCCGGCCTGGAGATCCTGGCGAACGACGTCGACCCGGCGATCTCGACGACGTTCAACGACGACGACTACCGGCGCGTCATCGACATCCTGGGCAAGCAGTACCCGATCATCCTGACGGACTCGGGCACGGGCCTGCTGTACTCGGCCATGCGGGGAGTGCTCGACCTGGCCGACCAGTTGATCATCATCTCCACCCCGTCCGTGGACGGGGCGAGCAGCGCGAGCACCACGCTGGACTGGCTGGCCGCGCACGGCTATTCGGACCTCGTGCAGCGGAGCATCACCGTGATCTCCGGGGTGCGCGAGACCGGAAAGATGATCAGGGTCGAGGACATCGTCTCCCACTTCGAGACGCGCTGCCGCGGCGTGGTGACCGTCCCGTTCGACGAGCACCTGTCGGCCGGTGCCGAGCTCGACCTGAACATGATGCGGCCGCGCACGAGGGAGGCGTACTTCAACCTGTCCGCGATGATCGCCGAGGACTTCGTGCGTGCTCAGCGCGAGCAGGGGCTGTGGACGGCGGACGGCAATCCGCCGCCGCAACTCGCCCCGCCGATGCCCGGCCAGGGCGGTGTGCCGGGGCAGGCCCCGATGGGACAGCCGGGCGTTCCCGCGCCCGGTGGTCAGCCGGCCGCTCAGCAGCAGCCCCCCTACGGTGGGGGCCCGGGCTACGGATATCCCGGTCCGCCCGGTGGCACGGGCCGGCCCGGGCAGCCCCAACCCGGCAGCGGCTGGCAGCAGTAGCCACCGGCTCGGCCCGGCCCGGTCGCGACTGAGAGCGGGCCGGGCCCGGGGGGCCACCTCGCACGAAGGGGCCTGCGGATGACTCCGCAGGCCCCTTCGTGCAGGAAAGTTCCGCTCCCGTCCCCCTCCGTGCAGGCGGATTCAGCTCTCGTCGGCCGCCGCGACCTTCGCCCGTGCCTCGTCCACGTCCTGCGCCATCCGTGCCGTGAGCGCGTCGAGCGTGTCGAACCTCTCCTGACCGCGGATGTAGTCGAGGAAGTCGACCCCCACGTGCATGCCGTACAGGTCTAGGTCGACGCGGTCGATCGCGTACGCCTCGACGGTGCGCTCGGTGCCCTCGAACTGCGGGTTCGTTCCGACGGAGATCGCCGCGGGCATGGCCTCGCCCTCGACCGTGAGCCAGCCGGCGTACACGCCGTCGGCCGGAACGGCGGTGTGCGGAAGCGTGTCGAGGTTCGCCGTGGGGTAGCCCAGGTCCCGGCCGCGCTGCGCTCCACGCACCACGATCCCCTCGACCCGGTGCGGACGGCCCAGCACTTCGGCGGCACCGCGCACATCGCCCTCGGCGACCAGCCGACGCGCCATGGTGGAGGAGAACGCCTCACCACTGCGGTCACGCTCGAAGAGGTCGACGACGATCACCTCGTAGTCGTAGGTCTCCCCCAGCTCGGTGAGGGACGCCACGGTGCCTGCCGCCTTGTGGCCGAACCGGAAGTTGGGCCCCTCCACGACGCTGCGCGCATGGAGCTTGTCCACGAGGACCTTCACCACGAAGTCGGCGGGCGAGAGCTGGGAGAACTCGGCGGTGAAGGGCAGCACGAGGACGGCGTCCACGCCCAGTTCGCCCATGAGTTCCGCACGCCGGTGGTGCGGCGCCAGCAGCGGGGGGTGGCTGCCCGCCCGCACCACTTCGCTGGGATGCGGGTCGAAGGTGACGGCGACAGCGGGTACCCCCAGCTCCCTGGCGCGCTGCACCGCCTTCCCGAGGATGAGCTGGTGCCCCCGGTGCACCCCGTCGTACGAGCCGATGGTGACGACGCTGCGCCCCCAGCCCTCGGGGATGTCCTCCAAGCCACGCCAGCGCTGCACGTCTGCTCCTCGTCGCTACCTGGTTCGCCAGTGTCTTCAGCCGATGGTGATGACGATGGGTCTCGCCGGTCCAAGGGTGCCATGCCGTGCGCCTGGGCCCCGCACGGACCCACCTCCAGGCCGGGCGGGGAAACCGGAGCGGCGGATGTCAGCGGCCCGCAGGGGCCGCTCGTCGGACGGTCGTTCCGCCGTCGGTTCACTCGGGCCGTTCAGGGGTGAGCAGGGCACGCGTACGGTCGAAGGCGGCGGCCCCCTGCGCGGTGGTGCCCATACGGAGCCCGATCCGCCGTAGCAGCTGATCCTCCGGGTTCTCGTCCCCCTGTCGAGGGGCCGGCAGCGTCTTGCCCCGCATCGCCGCCTCCAGCGCGGCCTGCAGGACGGAGGTTTCGGACTCGCCGGTCACCAGCAGGTCGAGCAGTTCGTCGCGGAGGCGGCCGCGGCCGGCACCGAGCGCACGAGCCAGCCGCGTCCGGAACGCGGGCCCCTGGTCGCGCAGCAGCTCTCCCACCAAGGGGCGCAGCACCGCGCGGGCGGCGGGGCCGTGGCGAAGCCTGATCGCCACGTAGGCGGCCACGTCCTCGCGGGCGAGCCCGGGGCTCACCGCGGCGTGCTGCCGTACGAGCGTCGCCGCCCTCCGGGCGAGGGCAGGGGTGCGCAGGCAGGCAAGGGATCGTACGGCCTGGGAGCGTGCCGTGGCGGAGGCGGAATCGGTCAGGAGCGCGTGGAAGGCGGCGAACACCTGCTCCGGGTGGGTCGTGCACGCGTTGCTGAGCGCGGCGGCCAGTTCGCTGCCTCCCGACTCGGCGAAACGCCGCAGCGCGGCTCCCAGGTGGCGGGGACGGCTGTGCGGATCACGGACGAGGACGGTGAGCGCGATCTCGTGGGAATCGCGGACCTCCGCGCGACTGAGCAGCGCGCGGGCAGCCCGGCGCAGCGACTCGCGGTCGCTCTGCGTGCCGTTGCGGCGGGCGAGCCGTAGCGCGTAGGTGGCGGACGTCACCGCCCGTTGGCCGCGCGGGTCCCGTGCCCACCGGTGCACCGCTCGGCACAGCGCGGAGGGCTCGTCGTCGGCCAGCTCGGCGAGCAGATCGTCCGCGCGGGAGTGCGCGGCCGCCGCGAGCGCGTCGCACAGGTCGTCCACGGCGCGCCCACGGTGGGTGTGGAGGAGCGCCTGTGCGGCTCCTGCGACGGTGGGCGGGGGCTCGATCCGCATGTCGGCTCGTCTTCGCAGCGGCCGCAGGTCGCTGAACCACTCGCACAGCAGTGGCTGGAGGGCGCGGGGCTCGGCTGCCAGCAGTTCGCCCAGTACGTCCACGTACCGGTCCCGGCGGCGCCCCTGGCCCCGTCCCAGAGCGTCGGCGGGCGGGTCGGCGGGCAGCAGCAGACGCAGCAGCTCCGCCTTGTGGTCGGTCCTCAACGGCAGCGCACGCCAGAAGCCGGGCCCGAACGCGTCCTCCGTCGCGGCGTCGGACGGCTCGTCGGACGGCTCGTCGGACTCCCGTTCGGCCACGTACTCGGCCAGGCTCCTGAGCACCCGCGCGTAGGGATACGCGTCCGGCACCCGCGGCAGTGCCTGCCCCAGCAGGTGCGCGGCCCACCATGCCGCGTCGGTGTCCGTGCCTCCCGCTGCGAGGACGTCCACCAGCAGCCGCAGCCGCGGCACGAGGCCTTCCGGACCCTCCCTGCGGTCACACCACAGGAGCGCCTGGACAACGGGCCCGATGCGGTGTCGCGGCACCGGCGCCGCGACAGCACCGCTCCTCTTGTGCACGAGCGTCTCCAACGCCGCGTCGAGCTGCACATGGCCGCCCTGGAGCCAGTCGGCGAGTTCCTCGTCCACGAAGCGGTATCCGTCGCCCGCCGGCGCGAGGGCGCCCTCCGCGAGCACGGCGGAGGCCCATCCACCGCTCCAGGGGAAGAGCGTGTCGAAGAGCGCACGGCTCAACTCTCCGCCTCCGTCTTCCAGGCAGCGCCGTGCGGCGTCGTGCAGCTGGCCCGACACCCGCGCGGCCAGTCTGAGGACGGTCGCAGGACATGGTGTCGCGGAGAGTGGTGCCGCGGAGAGTGGTGCCGCTCGGCGCGGCGTCGCAGGGGCCCGTTCCGCCGTGCGGGTGCGGTCGGCGTCGGCCGTCGTCGCGTCGCTTCCCTCGCGTGCGGCGAGACGGTGTGCGACGCGCAGACAGAGCAGGTCGAAGAAGGCGGAGAGGATCTCGTGCCGCGCCGGCCGGGGCGCTCCACCGGCCGACAGCGACGCGCACGCGCTGCCCGCAGACGACTCGCAGGCACCTCCCGCGGACGGCGGCAGGGACGCACCACGGGCGGACGCGGACTCGTCTCGCGCCCCCTGCCGCTCGGCGCTCTCGCCGCCTCGGAGGCCCTGTGCGGCACGTACCTGGGCGAGCATCCGGATGGCGAGAGGGTGCCCCGCGTCGCGAGGAGCCAGGGCCGCGTCGGGCAGACCGTACGCGGCGCGGACGCGGGCGGCCTGCCGCGGTGGCAGCGCGCCCAACCGTACGCACCCGGCAGTCCCCCGCGCGGTGAACAGCATGTCCGGAGGGAACAGCGCACCCGTCTGCTCCCAGTGTGCGGGGCGGCAGGCCACGGCGAGCCGCACGCCGGCCGTGCGCAGCCAGCCGGCAGTGCGAAGAACCCACTGGCGCAGCCTCGACGCGAGGGAGGGCGGCATCTCTTCCGGCGCGTCCAGGAGGACCAGCAGCGGACGGCCCGCCGCACGTGCCAGGCGGGCCGCCACGTCGGGGTCCGTGTCGGGGGGATCGCCGGTGACGGGCGCACCGTCTCCCGCTCCCGCCCGGGCGCAGGGGGAAGGAGCGGCGAGGTCCCGGCCTGCCACCGCGAGTGCGCGGCCGACGGCGTCCCGCAGACCGCCGTCGTCCGGCCGCAGATCGGCGCCGCGCAGCCACACGCTGGGAGCCGGGACGGTGCCGTGCGCACGGCGGGCGGCGAGAGCCGCCAGCTCCGTGGTGCGTCCCGCGCCGGGATCGCCGGTCAGGGCGACGACGGTGGCCGAGCTGCGCGTGAACCGGTCGAGTGTCTCGGCCACCAGGGGTCGGGCGACCGCGTGCGCGCAGCGCTCCGTCGCCCGGCTCACCGAGGCCGCCGCCAGCCGCAGCACCCCGGCCAGGTTCAGATCGGGTCCGAATCCGGGCGCGCAGGCGGCGTTGCGCCGCAGCAGCAGGCCGAGCGGCCCGTCGGGCGTAAGTTCAGCGGCGGCGTGCAGCGGCACCGCGAGGGCGTGGGGCGCCTCCGGGGAGGCGTGCAGCGCGGTGCCCAGGACGCCGAGGACGGCGCTGGTGGCCGAGTCCACGACGGGAGTGCCTGTCGCCCTGCTGGACAGGTGCAGACGGGTGCGGTCCGCCTCGGGCAGATCGAGCCTGAGCAGGCGCTCCAGCCGGTGGTAGCGGACTGTGGAGGTGTAGACGGCACCCGCGGGTCCGCTCAGGGTGGCGGAGACGGTGCCGTCGGGGGTGAGCAGGCCGACCTGGCCGCCCGCGTGCGGACGCTCGCGTCCGATCACCAGCGGCGCGAGGTCAAGCCCCTGGGTGCGGACGAGCGCCAGGTCCCACTCGGGCAGCTGGGTGATGTCGCCGTCCGCTGCCAGGCAGGTGCCGGTGCCCGCGTGGAGGACGACCTTGGCCAGGCCGTCCACGGCTTCGTGACTGGTGACGACGGTGCCCGACTCGTCGGCGAGGAAGCCGACCCCGCGCTCCCTGCCCGCCAGGTCGCACACGCGCACCAGCGTGGGTCTGCCGCACACCACCGCCATCCGTGCACCTCCGCGCTGACCCCGCCCACCTCGCAGACTCGACCGTAGAGCGGTGCTGATCAGCGGCGACAGGTTCTGCACGAAAGCGCCCCCGTGCGCGCCCGCGCTTCACACCGAGCGCCCGCCCGCCCGGGTGAAGCGATGTCCCCCACACGAAGACGAGGGCGCATCCGACTGGAGCGAGGCGCTCACCCACACGAAGACGGGAACGGAGCCGAGAGCAGGGCCGACTCGGGCAGCGCCGTCACCCACACGGAGACGAAGGCCAAGGCACGGCCGACTGGAGCAGCGCCGTCACCCATGCGAAATCCGGGATGACGACGGAGACGAAGACGGTGGTGGCCGCAGGGGCCGACGCCGCGCGGGGCGACGGCGGCCGCAGGCGTCCCTCACACGAAGACGGCCAGGCTCCTGGCCTTGCCGTCCCGCTGCTCCACCAGAGCGACGAACCGCTTCCGGGGAGCGAACACCGCGACAGGGCCGGGACCGAACTGCCCCGCCGGCATGCGCAGTTGCACGCCGTTCCCGATGCGGCGCGCCTGGTCCTCGTCGACGTCCCAGCGTGCGAACGCCGCCGCCGCGGCCTGCCCCAGCGGGACGACAGGCAGCGGCTGCTCCGCGTCCACCCGCTCTTGGAGCTGTGCCAGCGTGTGCGCGCCGTCCAGTCCGTAAGGTCCGACGCGTGTGCGCCGCAGTGCCGTCAGATGGCCGCCCGTACCGAGGGCCGATCCCAGGTCTCGGGCGAGCGCCCGCACATACGTGCCGGACGAGCAGACCACCGAGACCAGCAGGTCGGTGACCGGGGTGCCGTCCTCGGCCGCCTCCTCGCGCACGTCGTGCACCAGGAACGAGGAGACGGTGACGGGCCGTGCGGCCAGTTCCACCTCCTCGCCCTCACGCACCCGCGCGTAGGCACGCTTGCCGTCGACCTTGACGGCGCTGACCGCGGAGGGGACCTGCTCGATCCGTCCCGTCAGCGCGGCCACGGCGGCGTCCACGCGTGCCCGCTCCAGCCCCTTGGCGCCCTGGACGCCGGTGATCTCGCCCTCGGCGTCCTCGGTCACCGTCTCCTGACCGAGCCGGACGGTGGCCACGTACTCCTTCTCGGTGAGGGCGAGGTGTCCCAGCAGCCGGGTCGCCCGCTCGGTGCCGAGGACGAGCACGCCCGTCGCCATCGGGTCGAGCGTGCCCGCGTGACCGACGCGCCGGGTGCGCGCCATACCGCGCAGCTTGGCCACGACGTCGTGCGAGGTGAACCCGGCGGGCTTGTCGACGACGATCAGCCCGCCGGGGCCGTTGTCTCTCTTGCGTGCCACGGTTCAGGCGCTCTCGTCCTCGCCGTCTCCACCGTCTTGGGGGCCGTCGGCGTCGAACTCGCCCGGCTTGCGGTACGGGTCCGCCTCCCCGGCGTACGAGGCGCCCGAGGAGGCCTTGCGCACCTCCTCGTCGGCGGCCCGGGCGCGGGCGAGCGCGTCGTCGATCGTCTTGGCGTTCTCCGGCAGCGCGTCCGCCACGAACGCCAGGCTCGGCGTGTGCTTGATGCCCGCCGCCTGGCCCACCGCCGTGCGGAGCACACCCTTGGCGCTCTCCAGCCCGGCCGCGGCCGCCTTGCGGTCCTCGTCGTCACCGTAAACGGTGTAGAAGACCGTCGCTTCCCGCAGATCCCCGGTGACCCGGGTGTCCGTGACGGTCACATGTGTGCCGAGCCGCGGGTCCTTGATCCCCCGGTGCAGCTTCTCCGCGACCACCTCACGGATGAGGTCCGCCAGCCTCTGGGCCCGTGCGTTGTCGGCCACTGGTCCGTCTCCTTGCTCCGCGCCGCCCGCTCGCACGCGCGGCGGCTTCCTGCCTCTGTTCGCGTTCCCGCGTATCTTTCCCACTCGGTGGGCCCGGGGGCCCGTACGGGGGTGGGTTCCCGATGTTCGTCCGTCTGCGGGTTCGGCCCGGTGCCGGCCCGCTCCCGATTCCGGAAGCCCGGGTGTCTCGCTTCCGGCTTGCCTACTCGTCGTCTTCGCCGTGGAACCGCCGCCGGACGGACAGCAACTCCACTTCGGGGCGTGCCGCGACCAGCCGCTCGCAGCGGTCGAGCACGTCGGTCAGATGCCCCGCGTCCCCGGAGACCGCCGCCAGACCGATACGGGTCCTGCGGTAGAGACCTTGCTCACCCGTCTCCGCCACGCTCACCGCGTACTTGCGCTGCAGCTCGGCGAGGACGGGGCGGACGACGGAGCGCTTCTCCTTGAGCGAGTGCACGTCGCCGAGAAGCAGATCGAAGGACAGCGTCCCTACGTACATACAGTGCGGGTCATGCCACCCGTGGGGCACTTGGGGCGCCGCCGGCGGCAGCCGGTGGCGTACGCGTCACTCGCACCGTACACGCACCGGCCGGGGCCGATCGACGGAATTACTTCCGCCGGTCGACCCCGGATCACGAGACGCGATCAGCCGCGCGGCCTCTCCCTCGCCCGCCCGTCGCCCGACCACCACCTCTCAGGGTGGTGGTCCGAGCGGCAGGGAACCGTCAGCCGCGGGGCTTCTCCCTCATCTCGTAGGTGGCGATCATGTCGTCGATCTTGATGTCGTTGAAGTTGCCGAGGTTGATACCGCCCTCGAACCCTTCGCGGATCTCGGTGACGTCGTCCTTGAAGCGGCGCAGGCCCTCGATGTTGAGGTTCTCCGCCACGACCTTGCCGTCGCGCACGACGCGGGCCTTGGTGTTCCTGCGCACCTCGCCGGAGCGGATGAGGACACCGGCGATGTTGCCCAGCTTGGACGAGCGGAAGATCTCGCGGATCTCCGCCGTACCCAGCTCGACCTCTTCGTACTCCGGCTTGAGCATGCCCTTGAGGGCCGCCTCGATCTCCTCGATCACCTGGTAGATGACCGAGTAGTAGCGGACGTCCACGCCCTCGCGCTCGGCCATCTGCGTCGCACGCCCCTCGGCGCGGACGTTGAAGCCGATGACGATGGCGTCGGAGCCGGTCGCCAGGTCGATGTCGGTCTCGGTGACCGCACCCACACCGCGGTGCAGGATGCGCAGGTCGACCTCTTCGCCGACGTCGAGCTGGAGCAGGGAGGACTCCAGGGCCTCCACCGAACCGGACGCGTCGCCCTTGATGATGAGGTTGAGCTGCTGCACCTCGCCCGCCTTGAGCACCTTGTCCAGGTCCTCCAGGGAGACGCGGCGGGTCCGCTTGGCGAAGGCGGCGTTGCGCTCGCGCGCCGCGCGCTTCTCGGCGATCTGCCGTGCCGTGCGGTCCTCGTCCACCACCAGGAAGTTGTCGCCGGCGCCCGGGACGTTGGTCAGACCCAGCACCAGGACAGGGGTCGAGGGACCCGCTTCCTTGATGTTCTCGCCCTTGTCGTCGAGCATCGCGCGGACGCGGCCGTAGGCGTCGCCCACCACCATCGTCTCGCCGACCTTGAGCGTGCCGCGCTGCACCAGCACGGTGGCCACGGCGCCGCGGCCGCGGTCGAGGTGGGCCTCGATCGCGAGGCCCTGCGCGTCCTGGTCGGGGTTGGCCCGCAGGTCGAGCGAGGCGTCAGCCGTGAGGACGACCGCCTCCAGCAGCTCCTCGATGTTCAGACCCTCGCGCGCGGAGATGTCCACGAACATCGTGTCGCCGCCGTACTCCTCGGCCACCAGCCCGTACTCGGTCAGCTGGCCGCGGACCTTGGTCGGGTCGGCACCCTCGACGTCGATCTTGTTGACCGCGACGACGATCGGGACCTCGGCCGCCTTGGCGTGGTTCAGCGCCTCGACGGTCTGCGGCATCACGCCGTCGTTCGCCGCGACCACGAGGATCGCGATGTCCGTCGACTTGGCACCACGGGCACGCATGGCGGTGAACGCCTCGTGACCCGGGGTGTCGATGAAGGTGATCCGGCGCTCCTCGCCGTTCACCTCCGTCGCCGCCTGGTAGGCACCGATGTGCTGGGTGATGCCGCCGGCCTCGCCCGCGATGACGTTGGTCTTGCGGATCGCGTCCAGCAGGCGCGTCTTACCGTGGTCGACGTGACCCATGACGGTCACCACCGGCGGACGCGGCATGAGCGCCGTCTCGCCGCCCTCGTCCTCGCCGAACTCGATGTCGAAGGACTCGAGCAGCTCGCGGTCCTCCTCCTCCGGGCTGACGATCTGGACGACGTAGTTCATCTCGTCGCCGAGCAGGTGCAGCGTCTCGTCGGAGACGGACTGGGTCGCGGTGACCATCTCGCCCAGGTTGAACATCACCTGGACCAGCGACGCCGGGTTGGCGTTGATCTTCTCCGCGAAGTCCGTGAGCGAGGCACCACGCGACAGCCGGACGGTCTCGCCCTTGCCGCGCGGCAGCATCACACCGCCGACGGACGGCGCCTGCATCTGCTCGTACTCCTGGCGCCTCTGCCGCTTCGACTTGCGACCGCGACGCGCCGGACCGCCGGGACGGCCGAAGGCACCCTGCGTGCCGCCACGGCCACCGGGACCACCCGGACGACCGCCGAAGCCGGGACGGCCACCGCCACCCGGACGACCGGCGAAACCGCCGCCGCCACCCGGACGGCCACCGCCGCCGCCACCGGGGCGACCGCCGAAGCCGGGACGGCCACCGCCGCCGCCGCCCGGACGGCCACCGCCGCCCGGACCGCCACGGCCCGGGCCGGGGCGCGGACCCGCGGCCGGACGCTGCGGCATCATGCCGGGGTTCGGACGGTTACCGCCGGGGCGCGGGCCGCCGCCCTGCGGGGCCTGCGGCCGCGGCATGTTGCCCGGCGAAGGACGCTGACCACCCGGGGCCTGCGGACGCGGACCGCCCTGGGCACCGCCGCCGCCACCGGGGCCCGGCTTGGGCGCACCCGGCTTCGGGGGCTGGCCCGGCTTGGGCGCGCCACCCGGCCGGGGCGCCTGCGGGCGCGCCATGCCGGTGGAGCCACCGGAGGTGAAGGGGTTGTTGCCCGGGCGCGGACCCGCCGGACGACCGCCCGGCTTGGGGGCCTGGCCCGGCTTGGCGCCCTGGCCGCCGCCCTGCGGACGGCCCTGGCCGCCCGGCCTCGGCGCCTGGCCCGGCTTGGGGCCCTGGTTTCCGCCCTGCGGACGGCCCTGGCCGCCCGGCTTCGGCCCGCTCGGGGCCGGCGGTGCCTGGAAGTCCGGCTTGGCCGGTGCGGCGGGCTGCGGACCCGGCTTGGGCCCGGGCTTGGGGCCCTGGCCCGGCTTCGGGGTCTCGGCGGGGGCGGCCTCGCCCTGGGCGGGGCTCGGCGCGGGGGTGACCGGGGCCTCGGGGGCCGGCTGGGCCGGCTTGGGGCCCGGCTTGGGCGCGCCCGGCTTGGGTGCGCTCGCACCCGGCTTGGGCGCGGCCGACCCGGGGGCGGCCTTCTTGGGCGCCGCGGGCTTCGCGGCGGACTTCTTCGCGCCACCGCTCGCGTCGAACGCGTCAGTCAGTTTTCGGACAACCGGCGCCTCGATGGTCGAGGACGCCGAACGGACGAATTCGCCGAGTTCCTGGAGCTTGGCCATGACGACCTTGCTCTCGACTCCAAGTTCCTTGGCGAGTTCGTATACCCGGACCTTAGCCACTTCGCTCCTTACGGCCCGGGGGAGATCGTCCGCCGGACCTTCGCTACTGATGCATGGGCGTACTCATCGCGTACTCATCGAGTGCTCATCGCAATCTCGACCTACTTCCCACTCGCGAGGTACCTCTCCCGGTACGGACGCTCCGTACGGGTCTCTTTCGGTGCTTGTGCGGTGCGCTCCACCTGCTCGCGCAGCTGTGCGACGTCGAACGGTCCCGGACCCCGGAAGGCCCGGTTGAACGCCCGGCGCCGGACGGCCTGCTCAAGACAGGAGGGAACGGGGTGCAGATACGCACCCCGACCGGGCAGCCTACCGCGAAGATCGGGGATCACGCTGCCCCCGGTCAGCACCACTCGCAGCAGAGCGCCCTTGTCGGTGCACTCCCGGCAGCCCACGCAGGTGCGCTGAGGGCGCGACCGACCGCGCGTCCGGCCAGACACTGATTAAGTCTACCTCCCCGAAGCCCCGTAACCCCGTGGGGGGTGCGGACGTCGTTACCCTTTCGCAGCCGGAACGCACGTAGCCGACCACACTCCGTGGCCGGATCGCGCACAGGCGGCGGATCTCAGCCCTGGTCGGCCACCTGGCTGGCGCCGTCAGCCGCGCCGGCGGCGTCCGCCGTGTCCGGACGGATGTCGATGCGCCAGCCGGTGAGCCGGGCGGCGAGCCGGGCGTTCTGCCCCTCCTTGCCGATGGCCAGCGACAGCTGGTAGTCCGGCACGGTCACGCGCGCCGACCTGGCGGCCAGGTCGATGATCTCCACCTTGCTGACCCGCGCGGGAGAGAGCGCGTTGGCCACCAGATCCGCCGGCTCCTCCGACCAGTCCACGATGTCGATCTTCTCACCGTGCAGCTCCGCCATGACGTTGCGCACCCGGCCGCCCATCGGGCCGATGCAGGCGCCCTTGGCGTTGAGCCCCGAGCGCGTCGACCGCACGGCGATCTTGGTGCGGTGGCCGGCCTCGCGGGCGATGGCGGAGATCTCCACCGAACCGTCCGCGATCTCCGGAACCTCCAGCTCGAAGAGCTTCTTCACGAGGTTGGGGTGGGTGCGCGACAGCGTCACGGAGGGGCCGCGCACGCCCTTCGCCACCCGCACCACGTAGGTGCGCAGCCGCGTGCCGTGCGCGTAGTCCTCGCCGGGCACCTGCTCCTGCGGCGGCAGGATCGCCTCCAGCTTGCCGATGTCCACCAGCACGCTCTTGGGGTCCTTGCCCTGCTGCACGACGCCCGCCACGACATCGCCCTCGCGGCCCGCGTACTCGCCGAAGGTGACCTCCTCCTCGGCGTCCCGCAGCCGCTGCAGGATGACCTGCTTGGCCGTCGTCGCGGCGATGCGGCCGAAACCGGTGGGGGTGTCGTCGAACTCCCGCGGCTGGGCGCCCTCTTCGAGCTCCTCGGCGCTCTCCTTCGCCCAGACCGTCACGTGCCCGCTCTTCTGGTTCAGCTCGACGCGGGCGTCGCGCCTGCTGCCCTCGGTGCGGTGGTACGCGATGAGGAGGGCCGACTCGATCGCCTCGATCAGCAGATCGAGGGAGATCTCCTTCTCCCTGACCAGCCCACGCAGGGCACTCATGTCGATGTCCACGGCTACGCCTCCTCCTCTTTCTCGTCGTCCTCGGCGGCTTCCGCGCCGTCAGCCGCGGACGTGGACCGCGCTGCGCCGACGGCGTCCGCGGCCTTGCGGTTGAACTCGATCTCGACCCGCGCCTTGGCGATCTCCTCGAACGCCAAGCGGCGGGATGTCGGCTTGCGCCCCTTGACCCCCGGTACCTGGAGGTCGATGCCCTCCTCGTCGACACCGACGATCCGGGCGATCACCTCGCCACCGCCCGCCTCGGGGGTCAGCTGCGCCTTGACGAGCCGCCCGGTGGCGCGGCGGTAGTGCCGCTGCTCGGTCAGCGGGCGGTCGGCCCCGGGCGAGGTGACCTCCAGCACGTACGGGGCGCCGCCCATCGCGTCGCTCTCGTCGAGCAGTTCGGAGAAGGCACGGCTCAGCTCCGCGCAGGTGTCCAACTGGACCCCGTCGTCAGCGTCCACGACGACGCGCAGCACGCGCCGCTTTCCGGCCGGGGTCACTGCGATCTCGTCGAGATCCAACCCCCTCTTGCTGACAAGCGGTTCCAGCAGTCCGCGCAGCCTCTCGCTCTGGGTGGTGCTCATCCGGGTGACTCCTCGGCCGCGTGTGCTGTTGTAGGGGGCCTCGTGGAAGGGGCGTGTCGCCGACCAAGCCTATCGTCTGTGGCGGGCCGCGCGGACCCGGTTGCCGAACGCGCGGCTGCCGGAACCACGGCCCCGCGGTGAGCCGCCCGGACGACGGCGTCACGTGTGCCGCGACAGGTGTCCGGTGTGCGGCGTCCGGGTGCGCGCGCGTCCCGGCGGGGTGGCCCGCGGCGGCTCGGGGAAGCAGCCCGGGTACTCTCGCGGGGCGGTGAGCGGCGTGCCGCCACGGCGCCCCAGGTCAGGAACCGCCCCGCGCGTGCCCGCCCATCGGGCCGACCGTCCGTCCCGCCCGAGCCGAGCCCGCCGCCCACCCCCAGGGAGTGCCCATGTCGCTCACGCCGTCACCGGCAACGGCCCGACCGCGCCGCAGGTCGCTGCTGACCGGCGCGCTCGGCGCCGGTGGCGCGGCTCTCGCGACTCCGCTCGCCGCGGGCTGTACGGACGGGAGGGACGCGACGGACGACGCGGGGCACCGGGGAGCGGCCGCGGGCCTGCGCCACCGCGCGGCCCGCGACAGCGAGCACCTGCTGGCCCGCTACGACGGCACCGCGAAGGTGCATCCGGCCACGGCCGCGCGGCTGCGCCCGCTGCGCGCGGAGGTCGCCCGGCACGTCAGAGTGCTGCGCGGGAGCGAGTCCGGCACCGGCTCCCCCTCCCCCTCGGGCGCGCCCCGGCGGGGCCGGCAGCCGGGCAGCAGTACCGGCCCCGAGCCGTCGGCCAAGCCGCCCAGCCCGGACACCTCCTCGGTGCCCGAGGACGAGAAGAAGGCCCTCGCCGCGCTCGCCGAAGCCGAGCGGCGGCTCTCCTCCGCGCGGACGAAGGCGCTGGCCGGGGCGGAGCCACAGATCGCCCGGCTGCTCGCCTCGATAGCCGCCTGCGGTGCGGCGCACAGCTTCCTCCTCGACGAGCACGGCAGGGCCTCGGGCGAGCCCGGCAAGGCCTCGGGGGGAGCCGAACAAGACGGCCGGGGCGGCGGCAAGGACGACGGCGGAAAGGGCGAGGGGGCGACGGACGAATGAAAGAACTGAACGCCGTGCAGGCCGCGTTGCGTGCCGAACACGCCGCCGTCTACGGCTACGGAGTCGTCGGTGGCCGCATAGCTGCCGACCGCAAGAGCCAGGTGCGGGAGTGCTACGACGCCCACCGCTCCCGCCGGGACGCGCTGCGCCGCACGATCCGCTCGCTGGGCGGCGACCCGGAGCCGGCCGCCGCCGCCTACGCGCTGCCCTTCGCCGTGCCCGACAGCGACGCCGCCGTGCGCCTCGCGGCACAGTTGGAGGACCGCCTCGCGGGGGTGTACGCCGACCTGGTGCGGGCAAGCGAGGGACGGCGGCGGCGTGCCGCTGCCGACGCGCTCCGCGAGGCCGCGGTCCGCTCGGTGCGCTGGAAAGGAAGCGGCGTCGCCTTCCCCGGTCTCACCGAGCTGGGAGCGGGGGAAGCGCCCGCCTCCCCCTCCGGCGGGCCGAACGGCTCGGGCACTCCCGATGCTCTGTGATCGCCGTGACCGCCCCCGACCGCCCGTAGAACCCGCTGCCGCCAGACCCCACTGTCGTGTCGCGCTGACGAAAGGTCCGCCCCGGAATGGCTTCCGTGCTGCCCCTCGACCCCCCGCAGCGGCTCGTACGTGCCCTGGAGGCGCAACCGGACCCGGAGGCGGCCGAGGCCGCGCGGGCCTGGCTGCGGGGACTGCCCGCGCTGCTTCGGCGGTGGCTGGAGCAGTGGGGACTGGAAGCGGAACGGGTGGTGACCCCGGGCGGACGCAGCAGCCTCATCGTGCTGGTCAGACAGGCGGACGGCACGCCCGGTGCGCTGAAACTGTTCGCCCCGCAGGACGCGCCCGCGCCGGTGCGGGCCGCCCGCGAGCACGAGACGCTGGCCGCCTGGCACGGGTTGGGCGCCGTGCAGGTGCTGCGCGCGGCCGCAGAGGAGGGCGTGCTGCTGCTGGAGCGGCTGCGGTGCGAAGTGTCGCTGCGGTCGCTGCCGGAGGCCAAGGCCACGCTGGAGGCGGTCTCCGTCGTCCGGCGCCTGTGGGTACCGCCGCCCGCCGGGCACCGTCTGGAGACGGTGCCCGACCACACGGCGTCCGAGGCGGCGGCGATGCGTACCGCCGTACCGCCGGACGCGGAACCGCTGGTGGCCGCGGCCCTGGAGGCGCGCGAGGCGATGCTGGCCGAGCCGGCGCCCGGGCCCGGGGTTCTGCTGCACGGCGACTTCCGGCAGGGCGCCGTGCTGGCCGCCGCCACGCCCGAACAGCGGGCCCGCTGGCTGACCGTGGGCCCTGACCCGCTCGTCGGAGAACCCGCCTACGATCTGGCACGGCTGGTGCGCGACCGGCTGCACGACCTGATGGCGTCCACCGGCTCGGCGGCCGCCACCCGCAGACGCGTCAACAAGCTCGCCGACTCCCTGGACGTACCGCGCGAGCGCGTGCGCCAGTGGGCCCTCTACCGCGCGGTCGAGTCCGCCTGCCGCCAGCACGCGGCGGGCAACGGGCCCGACGCCGAGATGCTGCTGGAGTTCGCCGCCTGGCTGTGACCGGGGCCCCGGCACGGCGGGGCCCCGCACAGGTGGGTCAGTCCCGGGCGAGGCGGGCGACCGCCTCGTCGATGGGCAGCTCCTCGCGCTCACCGGTGCGCCGGTCCTTCAGCTCCACGAGGCCGTCCTTGATGCCGCGCCCGGCGACCAGGATGGTCGGGACGCCGATCAGCTCGGCGTCGGTGAACTTCACCCCGGGAGAGACGCTGGAGCGGTCGTCGACCAGCACGCGGACGCCCGCCGCGCCGAGCCGCTCGGCGATCTCGAGCGCCGCCTCGGTCTGCTGCGCCTTGCCGGCCGCCACGACGTGCACGTCGGCGGGGGCGATCTCGCGCGGCCAGCACAGCCCCTGCTCGTCGGCGTTCTGCTCGGCGAGCACGGCGACCGCGCGGGAGACGCCGATGCCGTAGGAGCCCATCGTGACGCGGACCGGCTTGCCGTTCTGGCCGAGCACGTCCAGCTCGAACGCGTCGGCGTACTTGCGGCCGAGCTGGAAGATGTGGCCGATCTCGATGGCGCGGTCGAGCTCGATGCCCGCGCCGCAGTTCGGGCAGGGGTCGCCGGGCTCGACGACGACCACGTCGAGGTACTGGTCGACCTCGAAGTCGCGACCGCAGACCACGTTGCGGGCGTGCTTGCCCTCCTCGTTGGCGCCGGTGACCCACGCGGTGCCCGGGGCGACGCGCGGGTCGGCCAGGTAGCGGAAGGCCTTGCCCGCCATGCCGCCCTGCGGGCCGATGTAGCCGCGTACGAGGTCGTCGCGGCCCTCGAAGTCCTCGGCTGTGACGACCTCGACCTCGGCGGGCGCCAGGTGCTCGGCGAGCTTGCCCAGGTCGACCTCGCGGTCACCGGGGACGCCGACGGCGGTGATCTCGCCGTCGACCTTCACCAGCAGGTTCTTCAGCGTGGCGGAGGCGGGCACGCCCAGGTGCGCGGCCAGGGTCTCGATGGTGGGGGTGTCGGGGGTGTCCAGCTTCTCCACCGGTCCGTGGCCCTCCGTGGAGGCGGGCCGCACAGTGACGGAGACGGCCTCGGTGTTGGCCGCGTAACCGCACTGCGGGCACTGCACGAACGTGTCCTCACCGGCCGCGGCGGGCGCGAGGAACTCCTCGGAGGCCGAGCCGCCCATGGCACCGGAGATCGCCGAGACGATCCGGTAGTCCAGCCCGAGACGGTCGAAGATGCGCTGGTAGGCGACGCGGTGGGCCGCGTAGGACTCGGCCAGTGCCTCGTCCGACACGTCGAAGGAGTAGGAGTCCTTCATGGTGAACTCGCGGCCGCGCAGGATGCCGGAGCGGGGGCGGGCCTCGTCGCGGTACTTCGTCTGGATCTGGTAGACCGTGACCGGCAGGTCCTTGTACGAGGTGCACTGGTCCTTGACGACCTGCGTGAAGATCTCCTCGTGGGTGGGGCCCAGCAGGTACTCGCCGCCCTTGCGGTCCTTGAGGCGGAAGAGCAGGTCGCCGTACTCCTCGTAGCGGCCCGAGACCTCGTAGGGCTCCTTGGGCAGCAGCGCCGGGAGCAGCACCTCCTGGCCGCCGATCGCGTCCATCTCCTCGCGGACGACGCGCGTGATGTTCTCCAGCACCTGCTTGCCCAGCGGCAGCCACGTCCAGATACCGGCGGCGGTGCGGCGGACGTACCCGGCGCGGACCAGCAGCTTGTGGCTGAGCGTCTCGGCGTCGGCCGGGTCGTCACGCAGCGTCTTCAGCATCGACCGGGACAAACGCTGGACACGGGCTGCCATGGGGACTCCTGCTCGGGGCGGTACTGGCGCCATCGACGGAACTCGACGGAACTCGACGAAACTCGTTGATGCGGAGCCTATCCGCACGGACCGACCGCACGGAAACCGAATGTCACCGCCCCCGCAGCGGCAGCGGCGCCCCCATCACCGCGTACGGCTGCGGCGCGCTCGGGAACTGCACCCGCCGTGCCAGGTCGCGGTAGCCGAGGCCGTGGTAGAGGGCGCGGGCCGGGCTGTCGGTGTCGAGGGCCGAGAGCAGCGAACGGGGTTCGGCCGCTGCGTCGGTCAGGCGGGTGATCAGTCCCCTCCCGATCCCCCGGTGCTGGAAGGCCGGGTGGACGTGCAACTCCGTGATGACGAAGGCGTCCTCCAGCCAGCCCTCGTTCCCCTCCTGGCGCAGGTAGGGATCGACCACCGTGGACCACCAGTGCGAGCGGTCGTTCGGCATGCCGTAGACGAAGCCGACGAGACGGTCACCCTCGGTGGTGGCGCCCAGCGCCCGCGCGCCCGGCGAGGTCATGTGGCGCTGCACGATGTACTTGCGCACGCCCACCTCGTCGTCGGTCAGGCCGAAGGCGACGGCCTGCACGGCGAGCGCCTCGTCGACGCGGGCGGTGAGGTCGAGCGAACCGGTGACCACTTCCCGGGGGTCCGGGAGCTGCGCCCCGGCTGTGTGCGGCATGGCGGGGAGGCTACTTCCTCCACCGTGTCCGCGCGAAGAGGCGGCACAACGGCGACCGGGGGCGGAAGCCGGGCCGGACGACGGGTCGCGCTCGGCGGAGCGGCCGTGCCCGGCGACAGCGGTCGTGCTCGGCGCAGCGGTCGTGTCCGGCGGTCAGAACAGGACGCTCGTGAAGGTGCCGATCTCGCGGAAGCCGACGCGGCGGTAGGTGGCTCGCGCCGGGGCGTTGTAGTCGTTGACGTACAGGCTCACCAGCGGCGAGACGTCGCGCAGCGCGTAGGCGAGGACGGCGGCCATCCCCGTCTCGGACAGCCCCTCGCCGCGCCGTTCTGGCGCCACCCACACGCCCTGGATCTGGCAGGCCTCCGGGGTGGCGGCGCCGATCTCGGCCTTGAAGACCACGCGGCCGCCCTCGATGCGGGCGAACGAACGTCCGGTACCCACGAGTTCGGCGACCCGCGCCTGGTAGACGAGCCCGCCGTCCCCGGCCAGCGGAGAGACCCCGACCTCCTCGGTGAACATGGCCACACACGCCGGCAGCACCAGGTCCATCTCGGTCTTGGCGACGCGGCGCACCAGCGGGTCGGGCACCACCTGGTCCGGCATCCGGTCGGCGACCATCAGCGGCTGGCTGGCCCGCACCTCGCGGGCCGGACCCCAGGACGGCTCCAGCGCTGCCCACAGCGCCCGCGTCGGGCCCGCAGGTCCGACGAGGGACGAGCAGCGGCGGCCCTGGCGGCGCGCCCGCTCGGCGAACGCGCGGACCGCCTCGGGGCCCGCGCACAGCGGAACGAGGTTGGCACCGTTGTAGCAGAGGGATTCCAGGCGCCCGTCCCGGTACCAGCCCCACATCTCGCCGCCGAGACGCCACGGGTCCAGGCCGGAGGCCAGCACGCGGGCGGTGACGAAGGCGTTGTTCACCGGCTCCCGGCGGAGCACGCGGAGCGCCTCCGGCAGCTCGGCGGGTCCGACGACCCTGAGGGAGGTGGTGGTCAGCAACGTCTCGGCGCCTCACCGTACGGCCCGTGGGCGTGGGGAATGATCTGCTGGCACTGTACCCGGGGCCAGAGCATCACGCCGCCGGACGACGGCCGCGGCCGGCCGCGCGGCGAGGGAGCGTGCGGGCGGGTCGTGCGGCCGGAGCGGACGGACGGAGCCTGCGGGCGGGCGTGGGGCGGCCTCGGTCCGGCGACGGTCTACGCCGCCGTCACAGGCGGCCGCCCGCGCGACGCGGGCCGGCCCTCCGGAGCCACGCCCGGACGAGCCGGCCCGCGGGAAGCACGCCGGGGCTCCGTTCAGCCCGCCGTGGTCACCACGGGCTCGCCGGAGGTGACACCGTCCCTCTCCATCTGCTCGGCGATCTTCATGGCCTCGTCGATGAGCGTCTCGACGATCTTCGCCTCGGGGACCGTCTTGATGACCTCGCCCTTGACGAAGATCTGCCCCTTGCCGTTGCCGGAGGCCACACCCAGATCGGCCTCGCGGGCCTCACCCGGACCGTTGACGACACAGCCCATGACGGCGACCCGCAGCGGGACGTCCATGCCCTCAAGACCGGCGGTGACCTCGTCGGCCAGCTTGTAGACGTCCACCTGGGCACGCCCGCAGGACGGGCAGGAGACGATCTCCAGGCCGCGCTGGCGCAGCCCCAGGGACTCCAGGATCTGGATGCCGACCTTGACCTCCTCGGCCGGCGGCGCCGAGAGGGAGACGCGGATCGTGTCGCCGATCCCCTCGGACAGCAGCGCGCCGAAGGCGACGGCCGACTTGATGGTGCCCTGGAAGGCCGGGCCCGCCTCGGTGACACCCAGGTGCAGCGGGTAGTCGCAGCGCTGGGCCAGCAGCCGGTAGGCGTTGACCATGACGACGGGGTCGTTGTGCTTGACCGAGATCTTGATGTCCCGGAAGCCGTGCTCCTCGAACAGCGAGCACTCCCACAGCGCGGACTCGACCAGCGCCTCCGGGGTGGCCTTGCCGTACCTCTCCAGGAGCCGCTTGTCCAGCGAGCCCGCGTTGACGCCGATCCTGATGGGCGTGCCCGACGCTGACGCGGCGTGGGCGATCTCCTTGACCTTGTCGTCGAACTGCTTGATGTTGCCGGGGTTGACGCGGACGGCGGCACATCCCGCGTCGATCGCCTGGAAGACGTACTTGGGCTGGAAGTGGATGTCGGCGATCACAGGGATCTGCGACTTGCGGGCGATCGTGGCCAGCGCGTCGGCGTCGTCCTGAGTGGGACACGCCACCCGGACGATCTGGCAGCCGGAGGCGGTCAGCTCCGCGATCTGCTGCAACGTCGAACCGATGTCCGAGGTCCGGGTCGTGGTCATGGACTGCACGGACACCGGCGCGTCTCCACCGACGGCGACCGTTCCTACCTGGATCTTCCGGCTGACCCTGCGGTCGGCGAGCTTGGCCGGAACGTCCGGCATTCCGAGCGAAATCGCTGTCATCAGCGTGCAACCCCAACGGTGTCGTTCAAGTCCCGGGTTCGGCGGGCTCCAGGCTCCCGAGATTACGGCACGGGTGACCCGCCGGGCACATCGTTCCCCGGAAAATGCCGCATAAAGTGACGCCCGCACAGGAATCGCACGGGCGTCACGGTGGGCGAACGCACATCCGGCTACCCGGTGAGTCTGACCGGATTCACCACGTCGGCCACCAGCACCAGAAGAGTGAAGCAGAGGAAGACCCCGGCCACCACGTAGGCGATCGGCATCAGCTTGGCGACGTCGAACGGACCCGGGTCGGGGCGCCGGAAGACCTTGGCGACATTCCTGCGCAGCGACTCCCACAGCGCCCCCGCGATGTGCCCGCCGTCCAGCGGCAGCAGCGGCAGCATGTTGAACAGGAACAGGCTCAGGTTGAACCCCGCCACCAGCAGCAGCATCGTCGCCACCCGCTGGCTCGGCGGGATGTCGAGCGAGAAGACCTCGCCACCCACCCGGGCGGCACCCACCACGCCCATCGGCGAGTCCTGCTTGCGCTCCCCGCCGTCGAACGCCGCGTTCCACAGGTCCGGCACCTTGCCCGGCAGGTCGATCAGCGCGTGGACGCCGTTGACCATCATGTCGCCCATCCGGTCCACGGCCTGCGGGAACGACTGCTGCACGACGCCGCTGGCCGGGGTGAAGCCGAGGAAGCCCGCCGTGACGTACTCGTCGGGCACGTAGCCGCCGTTGCCGTCGGTCTTGGCGACCTTGTTCTCGATCAGGTCGGCGTGCAGCGTACGCCGGTCGCCGTCCCGCTCGACGGTGAGCGTGGCGGGGCCCGTGGTGTCCCGGATCCGCTGCTGCAGGCCGTCCCAGTCCTCGACGGGCCTGCCGTCGAAGGAGACGATCGTGTCGCCCGGCCGCAGCCCCGCCGCCTTGGCCGGGGAGTCCTTCGCCGAACCGGGGCACTTGTCCGTCTGCGCCGAGGCGGAGATCACACAGTCGGACACCGTGGAGACCGTGGTCGTCTGGGTGTTGATCCCGAAGGTCATCAGCACCGTCAGGAAGATCACCACGGCCAGGATCAGGTTCTGGAACGGCCCGGCGAACATCACCACGACGCGCTTCCACGGCTTGCGCGTGTAGAGCATCCGGTGCTCGTCGCCGGGCTGGAGCTCCTCGTACGCCGCCGCGCGCGCGTCCTCGATCATCCCGCGGAACGGCGAGGTGGAGCGCTGGCGCACCGCCCCGTCGTCACCCGGCGGGAACATGCCGATCATGCGGATGTAGCCGCCGAGCGGCACCGCCTTGACCCCGTACTCCGTCTCGCCCTTGCGCTTGGACCAGATCGTGGGACCGAAGCCCACCATGAACTGCGGAACCCGGACGCCGAACATCTTGGCCGTCGAGAAGTGCCCCAGCTCGTGCCAGGCGATGGAGAAGAGCAGGCCGACGACGAAGACGACTATGCCGAGGATGGTCATGAACGCCGTCATGCGCGAGCCTCCGCTGGTGCTGTGGCGGGCCGTGCCGCCAGTTCACGGGCGCGGGCGCGCGCCCAGGTCTCTGCGGCGAGGACATCGGGAAGGGTCAGACCGGTTCCGTCCGGGGTGCCGTGCTCCTCCACCACAGCCGCAACCGTATCCACGATGCCTGTGAACGGCAGCCTTCCCGCAAGAAACGCCTCGACGCACTCCTCGTTCGCCGCGTTGAAGACGGCCGGGGCCGTGCCACCCGTCGCGCCCACGTGGCACGCCAGCGGGACAGCGGGGAACGCCTGCGTGTCCAGCGGGTAGAAGTCCCAGGACATCGCCTCGGTCCAGGAGAAGACGGGGCCTGCCTCGGGAACCCTCTCCGGCCAGCCCAGGCCCAGCGCGATCGGCAGCCGCATGTCCGGCGGGCCGCACTGCGCGAGAGTCGACCCGTCGGTGAACTCCACCATCGAGTGGACGGCCGACTGGGGGTGCACCACCACCTGGATACGTTCGAACGGGATGTCGTAGAGCAGGTGCGCCTCGATGACCTCAAGGCCCTTGTTGACCAGCGTCGCGGAGTTGATGGTGATGACCGGGCCCATGTCCCACGTCGGATGGGCCATCGCCTCCTCGGGCGTCACGTCCGCCAGCTGCGCCCTGCTCCGCCCCCGGAACGGCCCTCCCGACGCGGTGACCAGCAGCTTGCGCACCTCCGCACGGGTACCGCCCATCAGCGCCTGGAACAGCGCCGAGTGCTCCGAGTCGACCGGCACGATCTGCCCCGGCCTGGCGACCGCCCGCACCAGAGGACCCCCGACGATGAGCGACTCCTTGTTCGCCAGCGCCAGCACCCGCCCGGCCTCCAGCGCCGCCAGTGTCGGCGCCAGACCGATGGACCCCGTGATGCCGTTGAGCACCGTGTGGCAGTCCGAGGCGGCCAACTCGGTCGCGGCGTCAGGACCCGCCAGCACCTCCGGCAACGGCTCCCCCGCCCCGTAGGCCGCACGGAGCGCCTCCCGCAGCACGGGCAGCGCCTCCTCACGGGCCACCGCGACGGTACGGACGCCGAGTTGGCGCGCCTGCCGGGCCAGCAACTCCGCCCGGCCGCCGGACGCGGCCAACGCGGTGACCCGGAACCGGCCGGGATTCTTCAGCACCACGTCGACGGCCTGGGTGCCGATGGAACCCGTCGAGCCGAGGATCACGATGTCGCGCGGTGCGGTGCCCGCTTCCGGCGCGGCGCCGGGGTATCGCAGATGCGGGTCAGCGAGGGAGTCGGTCATGCCCCTATTGTGTCCGCTCCCTGAGCCGGCCAGGACAGCGCACCGGGGTACGCCACCCCCGGCGTACCCGACGACAGGCGCACCCGGGGGCGCGCGGCCCGCCGCCCCCGCCCCCACCGGTCCCGCCCGGAGGACCCGGCACGCCCCAGTACGGTCACGGCCACGCCGTCGAGCGCACACCCGGGAACGCCGCCCGACCGGGAATACGGCGTACAGGACCGACGGCGCTCTACGTGGCGGCGCCCGGTCCGCCGGTGGGGGCCTACGAGGGCGGGAGCGAGCTGCTCGGTGGCGCGTGGCGCCCCCCCACGGCGGACCTGGCGGAGGGCGCATCCGGGCTAAGGCTGGAGCGGGCGCCCTACGAGGAGCAGGTGGAGCGCGTGCCGGCTGGCGGAGCACCGGCCCGCCCGTACGGCAGGCGGCGGCCGGTGCCTTCGCCCGGCCGGGGACGCCTGCCCGCCTGCCCGCTGCGGGAACACCTGTACGGCCTGCTGGGG
The DNA here is from genome assembly GCF_003323715.1 of Streptomyces diacarni. Lineage (GTDB taxonomy): Bacteria > Actinomycetota > Actinomycetes > Streptomycetales > Streptomycetaceae > Streptomyces > Streptomyces diacarni. The sequence continues at coordinate 706,691 of NZ_QOIN01000048.1, read as the reverse complement.
CCGGCGCCGCCGCGGGTGCCTGCCGAGCCGGAACCCCTGCCGCTTCCCCGCGACGTGGCCGGCGTTCGCCCCCCCCCAGGAGGGGCTTCGGCCGCGGAATGGAGCGCCGATGTGCTCGCCCGGTATCCGGGCTGCCGTACGGCCGCGGCGGCCCTCCAACAGCACCGCTGTGCGCAGCGGGCGCGGCGGCGCCGGTCTGCTGCACGTTCGGACGAGCCGGAGGGATCGCCGCCCGATCCGGCGTCGGCCGCGGACGCGGAGACGGGCACCAGCGGGTCGGCCTCGCCGGCGCGGGCCACGTGGTCCAGGACGACCCCCTGGCGCGTGCGCTCAGCGGATACGTCGATGGACGTTCTCCTTCGTGGACGGTCCAGGGGCCGCCTCCGCGATCCACGGGCCGTCGGTTGAGGGGTCGATGACGCCTTCCTCCAGCCAGGTGTAGGAACCGCCGAGGACTTCGCGGACGACCTTGCGGTCGAGGTAGTCGGTGTTGGCCCACAGGCGGTCGAACAGCTCGTCGACGCGGATGCGGGACTGGCGGCAGAACGCGTCCGCGAGCTGGTACGCGGCCTGTCCTTCGGCACCGTCGGTGCCGTCGCGCCGCAGCTTCTCCGCGCGCACACAGGCGGCGCTCATCGCGAACAGCTCGGCACCGATGTCCACGATGCGGCCGAGGAAGCCCTGTTTAGTCTCCATCCGGCCCTGCCAGCGCGACATCGCGTAGAAGGTGGAGCGGGCGAGCTTGCGTGCGGTGCGCTCGACGTGGCGCAGGTGCGGGGCGAGCGTGCCGAACTCGGCGTAGGCGCCTGGCAGCTGGCCCGAGCCGGCGACGAGGCGGGGCAGCCATTTGGCGTAGAAGGTGCCCGCCGTGACGGCTGCCTTGCGCTTGTCGGTCAACGTCTTGGCCGGGTCGATGAGGTCGCCGGCGACGGACAGGTGCGCGTCCACGGCCTCGCGGGCGATCAGCAGGTGCATGATCTCCGTCGAGCCCTCGAAGATGCGGTTGATGCGCAGGTCGCGCAAGAGCTGTTCGGCGGGGACGCCGCGTTCGCCGCGGGCGGCGAGGGACGCGGCGGTCTCGAAACCGCGCCCGCCGCGGATCTGGACCAGCTCGTCGGCCATCTTCCAGGCCATCTCACTGCCGTAGAGCTTGGCGAGCGCGGCCTCGATGCGGATGTCGTTGCGCTCCTCGTCGGCCATCTGCGAGGACAGGTCGAGCACGGCCTCCAGCGCGAACGTCGTCGCGGCGATGAAGGAGATCTTGCCGCCGACGGCCTCGTGCTCGGCGACTGGCCTGCCCCACTGGACGCGTTCACGGGACCACTGGCGGGCGATGCGCAGGCACCATTTCCCCGCACCGACGCAGGTGGCGGGCAGGGAGAGACGGCCGGTGTTGAGCGTGGTGAGCGCGATCTTGAGCCCGGCGCCCTCGGGACCGATGCGGTTGGCCGCGGGGACGCGCACCCGGTGGAAGCGCGTGACACCGTTCTCGATGCCGCGCAGCCCCATGAAGGCGTTCCGGTTCTCCACGGTGATGCCCTCGGAGGAGGCCTCGACGACGAACGCGGTGATGCCTCCCTTGTGCCCCGCGGCGCGGCGCGGGGCGTCGGGGGCGGGCTCGGGCACGCGTGCCATGACGACGAGCAGGTCGGCGATCACCCCGTTGGTGGTCCACAGCTTCACCCCGTCGAGCAGGTAGTCTTCCTCGCCCTCTGCCTCGTGGGGCCCGGAGGTGCCACCACTGTCGGGCACGGCGGTGGTCGCCAGCCGTGCGGGGTCGGAGCCCACGTCGGGTTCGGTCAGCAGGAACGCGGAGATGTCGCTGCGGGCGCAGCGCGGCAGGAAGGCGTCCTTCTGCTCCTGGCTGCCGAACATCTTCACGGGCTGCGGTACGCCGATGGACTGGTGTGCGGACAGCAGTGCGCCCACCGCCGGGCTGGCGGAGCTGACCAGGGCGAGTGCCTTGTTGTAGTACACCTGGGTGAGTCCGAGCCCGCCGTACTCGGTGCCGGCCTTCATGCCGAGCGCCCCGAGTTCCTTCAGGCCGGTGATCACCTCGTCCGGGATCCTGGACTCACGTTCGATCAGTGGCCCGTCAACCGTCGTCTCGACGAAGTCGCGCAGCCTGGCCAGGAACTCCTCGCCCCGCGCGATGTCCTCGGCCGCCGGTTCCGGGTGCGGGTGGAGCAGATCGAGGCGGAAGCGGCCGAGGAACAGTTCCTTGGCGAAGCTGGGCTTGCGCCAGTCCTTCTCCCTGGCCGCCTCGGCGACTTCGCGGGCTTCGCGTTCGGAGACGGTCATCTCACTCACCTCAAAGAAGTGTGGGAGGCGGTTCGCGGTCCGTGACGGTGGTGGTGCCCGGCAGGCGCCCTCGGGGCGGTCACGGTCACATCCTGCTCGGTCGTGTGTACCCGATTCGTTCCGCCCCTACCATTCACCGCGCGCACGATGCCGGCACAACCGGCCCACCGTCCTCGCGCCAGGTGCCTCGCCAGAGGCTGCTCCAGTGGCCGCTTCGGACCAGGGTTGCTCCACGTGCCCGCTTCGGACCAGAGGCTGCTCTACGCGCCCGCTCCGGCCGGGTGGGTTCCGCCCGCGTGGCCGCCGCCCGGGGTGACCAGACCGGATTCGTACGCCAGGACGACGGCCTGGGCACGGCTGCCCAGGTCGAGCTTGGCCATGGTGCGGTTGAGATGCGTCTTGACCGTGGACTCGCTGATGACCAGGGTTTCGGCGATCTCGGGGTTGGAGAGGCCGCCCGCGACCAGCCTGAGCACGTCCACCTCCCTGCCGGTGAGCACCTCGAGAGTCTCGGGAGGCGGCGCGCTCTGGTCCACCGCCGGCGCGTACGCCTCGATCAGTCGGCGCGTGACGCTCGGGGAGAAGAGCGTGTCCCCCTCGGCGACCGCGGCGACGGCGGCCAGCAGTCGCTGCGGCCCGGTGTCCTTCAGCAGGAAACCGCACGCACCGGCGCGCAGCGCCGCGTAGACGTACTCGTCGAGGTCGAACGTGGTCAGCACCAGGATGCGGGGGCGAGGCTCGCCGCTCGCCTCCAGGATGCGTTCGGTGGCGGTGATACCGCTGGTGCCGGGCATCCGAATGTCCATGAGGATGACGTCCGGACGGTGTTCCGCGGCCAAGCTGACCGCCTCGTCCCCGTCGGACGCCTCGCCGACGACCTCCATACCGGGCGCCGCCCGCAGCAGGGCGGCGACCCCCGCCCGGATGAGCACCTGGTCGTCGACGACGAGAACCCTGGTCGTCACCGTGTTCTTCCCCCCCCTGCGCTGTCAGGGCTCTCAGGCGGGAAGGAGCAGTCGCACCTCGAAACCGCCGCTCGCCCGGGGCCCGGCCTCCAACCGGCCCCCGTAGATCCTTGCGCGCTCCCGCATCCCAATCAAGCCGTGCCCGCTGGGAGGGGGCGAACCCAGGCCGGGCGGCACGGGCGTACGACGGCCGTCGTTCGTGACGGTCACGGCCAACTGGCGTGGCTCGTAGCTGACGGTGACGTAAGCCTGGGCGGGGTAGGCGTGTTTGAGGACGTTGGTGAGCGCTTCCTGGACGACACGGTAGGCGCACTGTCCGAGACCGGGCGCCAGATCGCGGGGCTCACCGGTGACCGTGACGCGCACGGCTATGCCCGCCCCGCGGACGCGCTCCGCCAGCTCGGGCAGTTGGTCGAGCCCGGGGGCGGGGCCGAACGCGGCGTCCGTATTGCCACGCTCGACGAGCCGCGCGTCACCGCCGTCCAGACGGTCGCCGTCCTCGATGCGCAACACCGCCAGCAGCCGCCGCAGTTCGGCCAGGGCCTCCCCGGAGGTGTCGGAGATGGTGCCGAGGGCACCTCGCGCGGTCCCCGGATCGGAGTCGAAGACGTATCCGGCCAGGCCCGCCTGGACGGAGATCACCGACATGTGGTGCGCCACCACGTCGTGCAGCTCCCGGGCGATGCGGACCCGCTCCTCGGCGACGGCGCGGCGCTCGGCCCCGGCCCGTTCACGGCGCAGCTGCCCGGTGAGGTCCGCCAGTTCGACGTTGCGCTGTGCCGACTTGCGCGCCAGGTAGCCGAATCCGCAGATGACGCTGGTGTAGAGCAGGCTCTGCCCGAGCACGGTGGCCCACGCGCTCTCGTGGCCCGTCGTCCCCGCGAAGTTCCACACCCCGGCCAGCAGCAGCGCGCACGGGAGCGCCGAGCGCAGCGGGCGGGAGGAGGCGACGGTGTACAGCGCGAGGAGCGGTCCCAGGGTGTTGACGACGGGCCAGTAGTCCAGGGCGACGTACACGGTCCAGACCGTGAGGACGCCGAGGCACAGAATGACCGGATTCCGCCGCCGGAAGGCGAGCGGAAGATTCACCGCACAGGTCAGCAGGGTGCCCACCGTGTCCAGACCCGACCAGCCCAGGGGGGTGCGGTCGTGGCCCAGCAGGAGGCTGACGGCCGTGATGGCGAGCGCGATGGCACCGTCGTAGGCCCACGCCGGTACGCGTTCGACCGCGCGGCGCAGCTGGGTCCAGGCCGTCGTGCTCAGCATCGTCGCAGCGTAGCCACCCCTGCGGACGGCCAACATCCACCGGACGCGCTGTGTGGGCGGCACGCCTTCTACCGCGCTGGTACGACATCTGCGCGCCGGCTACCGCAGAAGGACAGGTTCCACTTACCGCCGTACGGTGACGACCGGACAGCCGCCACCCGCGTACCTTCTGGTTCCAGGAAGAGCGCCACGTCCCGGGGACCGGGGGAGCAAGGCCGCGGCCGGGGGGAGGCCGCGCCCGCTGAGAGCCCCAGGACGTGGCGCTGTTCACTGCGCGGACGCTGCCCTCTTCCTGGTGCGGACGTGTCGCCCGTCGCTGTGCAGGCGTATCGCCCGTCGCTGTGCGGATGCGCCGCTGTGTGCCGCGCTGACGTGCCGCTCCTCGCTGTGCGTGCGGCGCGCGCCGCTTCACGGTGTCGCGTCGTCCGGCGGCGTGTAGTGACCGGTCAGCATCAGGACGAGGACCACGAGCAACAGCAGCAGAGCGATACCCGCCACGGCGGTCGTCAGGGTGCGGCCGACGCGCCGCCGCTGCCACTGTTCACGCAAGGACATCGATCCCCACCTCCCCTGTGGATGCGGCCACCTCGCACGCGAGTACTGCGGAACTGCGTTCACCTGAGCACTGTCGAGCACTGTAACCGGGCTGCGCAGAGGGAGGGCCGGTCCAGGACCCTTACCGGACGGAGCAGGATCCGGTCACGGTACGACGCGGAAGTGGGTGGTGAGCCTCCCCTCGTCGTCGTACACGTGGAAGGCGATCAGTGGCGGCAGTTCGTGGTCGAGGGGGCCGTCGTCCTCACCCTCCCAGGGCATCCTGAGCGTCGAGACCACCCCCGGTGCCGCCACCAACGGCAGCCCCGCGAAAGTGGTGACCGCGGGGGTGTGGCTGTGCCCGCACAGCAGACCGGCGACGTTGCCGTGCCGGCCGACGACCTCGGCAAGACGCTCCTCGCCGAACTGCCGGATCGCATCGACGTACTGGCCGTGCAGCGGGACGGGCGGGTGGTGGAAACAGACGAAGGCCGGCTTGTCGTCCGGCGCCGCGGTCAGCTCCGCGTCGAGCCAGGCGAGCGTCGTGTCGTCGAGGTAGCCGTGCCCCTTGCCGGGCACACTGGAGTCGCACATCAGGAGCGTCGCGCCGAGCAGGTGGTGTGCCTGGTTGACGGGCGAGGCGTCGGCCCCGTCCCCGCCCAGCAGGACGGAGCGGTACGGGCCCCGCACATCGTGGTTGCCCGGACAGATGAGTGGCATGACCCCGTGCTCGGCGAACAGCTTGGCCGCCAGCCAGTACTCGCCCACCGTCCCGTGGTCGGCGATGTCCCCGGTGAGCAGCACGGCGTCCAACTCGCCCGGAAGAGCCGCGAGAGAGGCCAGCACCCGTTCGGCACGAGCCCGCGCCCGCACCCCCTCGTCCCCCCGGTCCTGACCGAGATGGATGTCACTGATCTGCGCAAAGACGAACAAGAGAGGACTCCTGGCTGGTCGGATCGTTTCGGGTCGGTGCGGGGCCGTATACGCGTCTTCCAGGGCTGACGGAGAGTGTCGCCGGCAGCCGGTGTCGGTCAGCGGATGGGGCTCAGCCCTTCCAGTCGACGGCGAAAGCCTGCGCGGGATTGTCGACGAAGACGCGTCGGGCCAGGCCCTCGCCCAACTCACGCTCCACACGCGGCCGCAGCACGCGACTCACCTGCGGTACGCCGCCCTCGGCCCGCGCCGCCGCCGTGACCGTGTCCCCTCCCAGCAGCAGGCGGTCGCCATACCCGCGCTCCGCCAGGTCCGCGAGGCTGTCGAACAGCCGCCAGTCCGTTGCGTGATGCGCACGTGAGGGACCGTCGAACACCAGCCAGGCCCCGGAGCGCGCCGCCTCCCGCTGCATCCGGAGGTCCGGACACCGGCCCAGATGCCCCAGCAGCACACGGGCCGGCGGTACGCCCAACCGCCCGCACAGGAGGCTGAGGACCTGAGCCGCGCCCGTGCCCAGCTCCAGATGGACGGCGATCGGGGCGCCGGTCGCGTGGTGGGCCTCGGCTGCCGCCGTCAGCGTCCGCCGCGCGTGCGGGCCGAGCCCGTGGAAGTCTCCTGCGACCTTGATCAGACCCGCCCTCGGTGCCGCACCGCAGACGCTCCCACGCACCCCCTCGGTCAGCTCCTCCACGAAGAGCTCAGCGAGGTCGGCAGGGGGCTCCTCGGCGTAGTGGACGGCCTGGTGCAGCCCCGTCGCCGCGACCAGCCGGACACCTGTGCGACGGGCCAGCTCCGCCAGCCCACCGGTGTGACGGCCCATCCCGTAAGGCGTCCACTGCACGAGGCTTTGCCCACCATGCGCGGCGAACTCGCGCAGTTGCCGCTCCGCGGCATCGGCGTCGGTCAGCTCCTCGCCGGGCAGCCGCGGACTGCGCAGAAAGAGGTGGTCGTGGCTGTCACAGACACCCAACTCGGCTGCGGGCAGATCCCCGAGGACGGTTCGGACAGCGAGAGCATCCACGCTGCCGGGGGACGGACCGACGCCCCCTCGGCCGCCGCGCGACGGGGCCGTGCCTTCCGCGTCGCCGGGTGAGGGGGCGGTGCCCTCTCGGCCGCCGGGCAAAGAGGCGGTGCCCGGCACCTCGCGGGACGACGGGGCGGTGCCCTCCGCGTCGCCGGGTGACGGCGTGGCCACGGGGGCGGCCGGTATCCCGCCCCCCGGGCTCGCCTCCTCGCGGCTCCCGCCCTGGGACGCCCCGCAGCCGGGCGTCACGACGCGGCGCCCGTAACAGCGCCCGTTCCGGTCGCGTGCGCGTCCAACAGCGTCAGCAGGCCGTCCGTCGCCTCGCGGAACGGCTCGGGTGCGCCCGCCGAACGCGCGAGCACGTATCCCCCCTGGACGACCGCGACGATGGCGGCGGCCACCCCGGCGGGGTCCAGAGCGGGACCGAACTCCCCGTTTCCGCGTCCCTCTTCGAGGACTTCGGCCAGCCGGGTCCGCAGCCAGGCGAAGGTCTGGCTGAGCGGCGCGCGCAGCTCCGGGTCGGCGACCACGTCCGGGTCCTGGGCCAGTCCACCGAGCCGGCAGCCGCGCAGCACCTCGCGTTCCCGCCGCAGATACCCCGCCACGCGCTCGCGTGCGCTTCCCTCGCGCGCCAGTTCCGCGTCCGCGAGCGTCCGCATCTCCTCCGCGCTTCTGCGCACCGCTGCCCGTGCCAGGTCGGGCTTGCCGCCGAAGTGGTGGTACATGCTGCCCTGACCCGCCCCGGCCCGCTGCTGGATGGCGCGCGGGCTGGTGCCCACATAACCGCGCTCCCACAGGAGTTCCTGGGTGGCCTCGATCAGCTTCCTGGCCGTGTCCGTACCGCTCATGGGGACACTCTAGACCACCGTACATACTAGTAGGTACGGAACGTTCCCACCTGCGGCCGCCCACCGGAGAGGGAGGGAAGGCGACAAGTGCGCGGAGGGGCGAGCGGGCCGGATACCGGTACGCCGCTGCCGGGCGCCCCGGAACGGGCGCCCGGCAGCGGCGCGGAAGAGTCGGCCGGCGCTCAGAGATCGAGGCCGGTGAGCACCATCACACGCTCGTAGGTGTAGTCCTCCATCGCGAAGCGCACACCCTCACGGCCCACGCCGGAGTCCTTGACGCCTCCGTACGGCATCTGGTCGGCACGGTAGGACGGCACGTCCCCCACGACGACACCGCCGACCTCCAGGTTCCGGTGCGCACGGAAGGCAGCCTGCACGTCATGCGTGAACAGACCGGCCTGCAGGCCGTACCTGGAGTCGTTGACCGCCGCGAACGCCTCCTTCTCGCCGTTCACCTTCACGAACGACATGACGGGCCCGAAGACCTCCTCGCAGCCGATCTGGGTGTCCGAAGGGACGTTCTCCAAGGCGGTCGGCTCGACGCTGGCACCGTCCCGCTTGCCGCCCGTGAGCACCTTCGCGCCGCGCGAGACGGCCTCGCCCACCCACGACTCGACACGGCGCGCCGCCTCCTCGCTCACCAGCGGACCGACATCCGTCGACTCGTCCGAGGGGTCGCCGGTGTTGAGCGCCTCGATCGCGGCCACGACCTTGGGCACCAGGCGGTCGTACACCGACGCGTCGGCGACCACCCGCTGCACCGAGATGCAGGACTGCCCCGCCTGGTAGTTGGAGAAGGTGGCGATGCGCTGCGCCGCCCAGTCGAGGTCTGCCTCGGAGGAGTAGTCGGCCAGGACGACAGCGGCACCGTTGCCGCCCAGCTCCAGCGTGACCCGCTTGCGCGGCGCCGAGTCGAGGATGGACCAGCCGACCGGCGCGGAACCCGTGAACGAGATGATCGGCAGCCGCTCGTCCTGCACCAGACCCGGCATCTGGTCGTTCGGCACCGGCAGCACCGACCACGACCCCGCCGGCAGGTCCGTCTCGGCCAGCAGCTCACCCAGCAGCAGACCCGACAGCGGCGTAGCGGGCGCCGGCTTGAGAAGGATCGGCGTGCCGACGGCGATCGCCGGGGCCACCTTGTGGGCGCACAGGTTCAGCGGGAAGTTGAACGGCGCGATCCCCAATACCGGGCCGTAGGGGAAGCGGCGGGTGAAGGCGAGCCGGCCCGTGCCGCCCGCGTCCGAGTCGAGGCGCTGGGCCTCGCCTCCGTTGAAACGGCGCGCCTCCTCGGCGGCCCAGCGGAAGACGGACACGCAACGGCCGACCTCACCGCGCGCCCACTTCATCGGCTTGCCGTTCTCGGCGGAGATCAACTCGGCGATCTCGCCCGCACGCTCCTCCAAGCGGCGCGTGACGTGGTCGAGCGCGGCGGCCCTGACGTGGGCGGGCGTCGCGGAGAACTCGTCGGCGACCGCGACAGCGGCGGCCACGGCCTCCTCCACCTGCTCTGCGGTGGGAATGCTGACGGCGCCGACGTGCCTGCCGTCCCACGGCGAGGTGACATCGAGCGTGCTGTCGCCGGTGGCCTTGCGGCCGGCGAGCCAGAATGCGTGAGGAGAATTCGCTGTCGTCACTGCGGATCGCCTTCCGGATGCGGATGAGTGGCTCGGTTTCCGCGTCCACCGTAGGCCGTGCGAGCCCCACCGCTTCTTGTCCGGAACGTAGCACTCGTGCGGCGGCGCGCTACGCATTGTCCCAGTGCCGAGCGTCCCGCACGGCGTCCCTTGCGCGGAGCCGGTCGTCCCGTACGGATGTCGCTCACACGCAACCGGTTGCCCTCCACACGGAGGTCGCCCACTTGGAGCCGGTCGTCCTGCACGCAGGTCACTCAGGTGGAGAGAGGGTCCGGGCCCCGCTCAGCTGGTGGCTTTGAGAGCCAGCCACAGCTCCATGCGGACATCAGGATCGTCCAGCGAACGCCCCAGGATCTCCTCCACACGGCGCATTCGATAGCGGAGGGTGTGCCGGTGCACGCCCAGCTCCGCCGCGGCCGCGTCCCACTGTCCGTGCCGCGAGAGCCAGGCCCGCAGCGAGGCGACCAGATCACCCCTGCCGTTCGCGTCGTGCTCCCGCAGCGCCCGCAGCAACCCGTCCGCGAAGGCTCGCACGGCATCGTCGGCGAGCAGCGGCAGTACGGAGCCCGCAGCCACGTCCTCGTGCTCGACGAGCGGCACGCCACGCCGCCTGGCGACGGACAGCGCCTGGTCGGCCTGCTTGAACGCGACGGCGGCGGCCGGCAGTCCCGCGGGCGCGGACACGCCGATCGACAGCCCCTCCTCGGCTCCCCCCTCGGGCCGCCGCCCCGGCTGGGCGGCATCGGCCGTCGCGGCGAACTCGGCACACGCGGCCACCGCTGCCCCTCCGTCCGCCGCCAGCACCACCAACCGCGCACCGTCGGGCACCACGAGCACGGCTTCTCCGTTGCGTGCGGCCGCCGTCTCGATCGTGTCGGCGAGCTCTTCCAACGGCCAGACGATCTGCCCCAGCCACCCCGCGTCGGAGCCGTCGACCTGCGGGCCGCCCCCCGGGGCGACCACCACGGCGGGCGCCGTGGACGCGACGGGGCCGGGAGCGTGCGCAGAGCCGTGCGCGTGCGTCGGACCAGGAGCGGAGGGCGCCTCGGCGGCGCTCTCGTTGGCGGCGGACTTCTTGCCCACGGATTCCTTGGCGGACGGGGCCGCCGTCGAGGACGCGGGCCTCCCCCTGGGCGCGGAGGGGGCGGAAGGAGCCGTCTTCGGGGCGGGGACCCGCTTCGTGGCCGACGCCTTGGCCTCCCTCGACCCGGAAGACGCCTTGGCCTCCCTCGACGCTGAGACGGTGGGCGCACCGCCGGAGAAGCCTGCCAGGTCGGTCAGGCCGCAGGGCTCGCCCGCGCGGGCGAGGTAGCCGGTGGGGAGGGTGGTGGACGCCTGCACCGCGGCTGTCGCCGCAGAGGCACGGGGGCTGACGGAAGCGGCCCCCGATCCCGCGCGGGGCACCCCGAGCGGACGCGCGTGATATCCGGAAAGACCAGAGGCATCCGAACTGCACGAAGTGCCGGAATGGGCCGCCGCGATGCTCTCCTGCGCGTACCGCGCAGCGGCAGCGGAGGCGGGCTCCGCGACGATCACCCGCATCGGAGCGTCCAGCAAACCCCCGTAGAGCTGCCCTGCCACCGCACGGGCGTGATCGCCCTCGCCCACGAGCAGCATCTTCATCACCGCGGCCCCCAGCCGCTGCTCCGCCTCCTGCAGGGCGCGGGAACGCTCCATGGTGAGTGTCAGCAAGGCGATCGCCGAGTTCACGGCGTAGCGCTCCGCCGTTCCCAACGGAGCCGCCGTCCCCACCGCCAGTACGGCCTTGGCGCGTCTGCCGCTGCCGACCGACTGGAGTTCCACGCGGTCGTCACCACTGTCCGCCTCACTGACGACCGCGCTGGCCGGCGTCGTCCGGTCCCGCAGCCGTTCGGCGTCGCCCACGAAACGCGCCGCGCGCCGCACCGCCCACGCGGGGGCCGTCGCGACGACGGTGCCGGACGCGTCGTAGAGCGCCGCCCACCCGTCAACCTGCGAAGCCAGCCGGGCGAGCAGCGCGGACGGTCCCTCGCGCGAGAGCGCGGCCCGGGTCATCTCGCGCTGCGCGTCGAAGCCTGCCGTCACGGCCCGGTACTGCTCCGCCGCGATGTCCGCCGAGACGGCCTTGCTGATCGCGATGAACGGAGTGCGCCGCGGCACCTCGAGCAGCGGCAGATCCGCGCTCCGGCACGCCTCGACGAGCGGCCCTGGCACCCCGTCGTAGTTGACCCCGGCGGCGAAGCCGAGACCGACCACACCCTTGCCGACGAGCTTGTGCACGTACGCGCCCATCACCTCGGGATCGTCCGCGTCCAGCTTGAGGCCCGTGAAGAGTATGAGCTCGCCGCCGTCCATGTACGGCGTCGGATCCGAGAGCTCACTGGCGTGCGCCCACCGCACGGACGCGTCCAGCCGGTCGTGCCCCGCGAGCACGGAGAGACGGAGCGCGGAGTTCTGGACGAGCGTGGCAAGAGTCGGTGGCATAACGCATTTCACCGTACAGGCGTCCGCCGCCGTTCGGTCATTCACTCGATCGGGCGGGATCCGCCGGGTTTCAGCCCGGCTTCCGGTCCGGGCTCCCTCGCTTCCCTCCGGCTCCCGATCAGCCCTCAGCTCTTCCTGGGCTCACCCTCCGCACCTTTTCAACCGATTTCCAGCCGACTTTCGACCGCCCCCGGGCGCCTTCCGGCGCTTTCCCGGCTTGATGTCCGCAGGGGCCGGTCACTCCCCCAGCTTGGTGAGGATCGGCGGGGTGCGCTCACCGCGCACCGTGGTGAAGGAGAGAACGGCGTGCTCGGGCTGCAACTCGTTGGCCAGATCGGACGCCGACCATCGCTCGCGCTGCTCACTACGGACAGTGACCGATTCGGCCGTCACATGCTTCCCTGTCGCCAGCCGCCTGACCGCGTGCAGCATCCGCGTGACCGGCTCGTCCGAGACGAGCTGCCGATTGGTCACCGTGCGGGTCTGCACCCACTCCGTACCCCACACCTCGGCAAACCGCTCCGCGTCCCACGGAGTGACCCCCGCACACACCATCCGGCATCCGACCGCCCCCAGCAAAGGGCCGCGCAGCGGCTCGGGGACGTCGTCCAGCGCACGCAGCGTGAGCAGCACGCCGGCATGCGCCGAGCGCAGCCGCTGAAGCCCGCGCAACGCCTGAGGCGTGACGGTCTGCGCCGCGTCGTCCAGCACCAGGCAGGTGAACAGCGACTGGTCGGCCCGCGCCACGGCACACTCGGTGAACTGCGCCAGCACCAGTCGGGCCAGAATGCGCGACGCCTCCGCGTGCCCGCGCTCGGGCAGATCCACGCGGACCCTGAGCGGATGCTCCAGCGCCCGCAGCGAGAAGGGTCGCCGCCCCTCCGCCCTGGGACTGCCCTCGGGCAGGAAGAAATCCGCGAAAGCGGGCCTGTCCAGCAGCGCGATACGGTCGGCGAGCAGCGCGGCCACGTCCCCCGCACGCCCGGACTGACGCTCGAAGGCGTCCAGCTCACGCAGCTGGGCACTCTGCCCCTCGGCGCGCAGGGCCTCCCGCAGCGCGTCGAGCGCGCCCGGAGCACCGTCCAGCAACTCACGCAGCTCCGGCACCGCGGGGAAACGCCGGTGCACCGCCGCGAACGGGCCGATGAGCTGCGCCAACGCCGTGGCCGCCCGACGGCTGTCCCCGCCGGGCAACGCCGCCGCCAGGTCCCCCACCAACGCCTCGGCCAGCATGCCTGCCGCCTCGTCCGGGTCCGTCGTGCCCCCGTACGGATCCAGGCCGTGGGTGGAGTCCGGGTGCCCCAACCGCACGACGAGATCGAAGGACTCGTCGTGCACGAAGTGGGAGCCCGCGGGGCTCACCGCGATCACCGCGGCCTGCCCCGCCAACGCCTGCAGACACAGCGACTCCACCACGGGCCGGGCCAGCTTCGTCGTCTTGCCCGTCCCCGGCGGCCCGACAGCTAGCGCCGACGTCCCCAGCAGCGTGGGGTCCAGCGCCACTCCCGCCCCCCGGTACTCATGCGGATTGCGCTCCGTGTCGGCAGCCCTGCCGATCCGCACCTGCCGCACCGACAGATCATGCCGCGCGGCCCTGACAGGGAGATCCCGAGCGCCCGAAGGGTGCCGACAGGCACCCGCCCCCTCGCTGACCACACCGTCCACGAACGCCGGCAAACGCTGCGGCCGTGCGCGCACCGTCTGCCACGCCCGGTCGATGCGGGCGTGATCGACGTCCGTCATCCTCCCCGCCCGCAACTCCGCCGCCAGTCGCTCGGCGGCCTCCCCGGCCCCACCAGACCGCAACTCGGGCCACTCGACGGGGTCGAGATGGGGAGGGGCGGTGGGGACGGGTTCGGTGACGTGGTCGGGGGTGACGCCTGCCTGGCTGCGTGAACCGTCACCGCGCAGCAGCGCTCCCACGCGACGAAGAAGCTCGTCCCATCGGCCGATGCGGCCGAAGAAGAAGATGAGCCCCAGAAGGACGAGTCCGCTATAGATCCAAGTCGACCAGACGTACAGCATCTGGTTGCCACCAGACTCCCGCCAGGAATCCGGCGTGAGAGCGAGAAGTGGCCATTTCCAATAGCTCCCCAAATACCCGTTCCACAGCAACGACCACAGCAGCCAGCCCATCAGGAACGAGACGAGCGCGCCGCTGACGAGTTGCCGGGCGGGGATGCGGTCGGGGTCCTCCGGTGGGCGCGGTTGGTAACCGCAGCGCCACACGCCGGGCAGGGCGTCAGGGCGGGGCAGCCGAAGCCAGTCGGCGAGCGGGGGCGCGGACTGCGGTGTGCTGGACGGCATGGGAGGTGGTCCGGTCTCCACCCCGTGTGCGCCGATCGCGCCCCCGTCGGCACCGGTCAGGTCGCCCGTCGCGGGCGGTGCGGTGGGTGGCGGCGGCGCGGGGCGTGCGGGAGGCACGCCGGGGGGAGTCGCGGGGCCGGCGGATGAAGACTCGGCTTGGGAGGGCGGCGCGTAGCGCGGTGACGGCTCCTGCCATGGGTGAGCGGAGCCGTCCGGACTGCCCGAGCCCTGCTTCCGGTGGGGAAGCCCCATGTCCATGTGCTGCCTCAGCTCCCTGACGCCCCGACGTGTCGACCTGGTGGGGCCGACACCCTCCTGCCTCCAATCTAGCGGCCGACCACCTCAGTTGGTCCACGCCCGCATCAGCAGGCGGGTCGTTCGGTGCGCGGGGTCACCGGGGCCGGCCGTATCGGGCGGGGCGGCACCCGCGTCGGGCTCGCCACCCGCACCCCACCTCCGTCCGCCGCCTATGTCCGTGGTGGCCAACCGGCGCAACACACTTCTCCGGAGCGGAGCATGTGTCGGTCGCGCACGTGCCCCTAGCCTGCGAGGTACGAGACCCCCGTTTCTCCCGAGGAGTGCGTTATGACCGCAATGACTGAACTGTCCGGAGGGCCTACCCTTGTCCAGGAGCGGCGTGTCGTCACCGCCATTCCCGGGCCGAAGTCGCAGGAGCTGATGGCGCGCAAGCAGGCCTCGGTCGCCGGTGGCGTCGGGACGGTGCTGCCGGTCTTCGCGCGGCGGGCGGGCGGCGGTGTCCTGGAGGACGTGGACGGGAACTCGTTCATCGACTTCGGGTCCGGCATCGCCGTGACCTCGGTCGGCAACAGCGCGGAAGCGGTGGTGCGCCGCGCGACGGAGCAGCTCAACGATTTCACGCACACCTGTGCGATGGTCGCGCCATACGAGCCGTACGTGCAGGTCTGTGAGGAGCTGGCCGCGCTCACGCCCGGGGACCACGCGAAGAAGAGCGCGCTGTTCAACTCGGGCGCGGAAGCGGTCGAGAACGCCGTGAAGGTCGCCCGTGCGCACACCGGCCGCCAGGCGGTCGTCGTCTTCGACCACGGCTACCACGGCCGGACCAACCTGACGATGGCCCTCACCTCCAAGAACATGCCGTACAAGCACAGCTTCGGCCCGTTCGCGCCCGAGGTGTACCGCGTCCCCGTCGCCTATCCCTACCGCTGGCTGACCGGCCCGGAGAACTGCGCCGAAGAGGCAGCGGCCCAGGCCATCGACCAGATCACCAAGCAGATCGGTGCCGACAACGTCGCGGCGATCATCATCGAGCCGGTACTGGGCGAGGGCGGTTTCATCGTCCCGGCGAAGGGTTTCCTTCCGCGCATCCAGCAGTTCGCGCGGGACAACGGCATCGTTTTCGTGGCGGACGAGATCCAGTCGGGCTTCTGCCGCACGGGCCAGTGGTTCGCCTGTGAGGACGAGGGGCTGGTCCCGGACCTGATCACCACGGCCAAGGGCATCGCGGGCGGCCTGCCGCTGGCGGCCGTCACCGGGCGCGCCGAGATCATGGACTCCGCGCACAGCGGCGGGCTCGGCGGCACCTACGGCGGCAACCCGGTGGCGTGTGCGGCGGCGATCGGTTCGATCGAGACGATGCGTGAGCTCGATCTGCCGGCCAAGGCCCGCCGCATCGAGGAGATCATGAAGCCGCGGCTGGAGAAGATCGCGGAGCAGTCCGGCGTCATCGGCGAGGTGCGCGGGCGCGGTGCGATGCTCGCCATCGAACTCGTGAAGCCCGGCGGCAAGGAGCCCGACCCGGAGGCCACCGCGGCGCTCGCCAAGGCGTGCCACCAGCAGGGGCTGCTCGTCCTGACGACCGGTACGTACGGCAACGTGGTCCGTTTCCTGCCGCCGCTCGTCATCGGCGAGGACCTGCTCAACGAGGGCCTCGACATCCTGGAGGACGCGCTCTCGGGCCTGTGAGAGCCGACGGGGCTCGGTGACCCACCCACCGGAAGTGCGGGCGCTCGCTCAGGCGCCCGCACTTCCGCGTTCCCGCACGTCTCCGTTCGCTCTCCCGCACTTCCGCTCTCCCCCGCTTCCACGTTCCCGTAGGTCCGCTCTCCCACGCCTGTGCGTTGCCGCGTTGCCGCGCTTGTGTTCCCCCCGTGTTCCACGTTTCCGGCCACCCGTGCCCCCAGTAACGTGATGTCTCAGCGGCAGGTGTCCAAGCGTTCCTGCTGTGCCCGTTGTGGGCGTTGACCAGCAGGGGAGCGGTGCGGGTGAAGAATGTGTGCGGGGCCGATGTCCGGTGCGTGTCCCGTCTGTCGGGTCACGCTCGTCTGCCGTACGGTCTTGCGTGTTGCCGGGATACGGGGAGGAACCACCCTGGTGCCCTGGCCCGAGCCCGTCTTTCCCCGAGACCGGCCCGGTCGTGCCCTCGCGCACGAATCTCCTCGATCGGATGACGGCTTGTCCCACACCCCCCGGGACCTGTGCGAGCCCGGTCGAGACGGCCGCCCCGGAATCCCCCCGGTTCCTGGGCGGCCCAACACGTCGATGACCGCCACCGTCCGCTCCCCTTTTGCCGCTCCCGTGCTGCGGTCGATTGCCTGCCTGCTGTGCGGTGCTCTCTTCGCGCTGTGCACCTGGCAGGTACTCGCCCACGGGCAGTTGTTCCGCTGGGACGAGGAATTGAGTGACGGGATGCGGGCGGCCGCTCCGCCCCGGACGGCGGCCGAGTTGCTGTCGGACATCGGCAACATGACGGTGGCTCTGCCGGTGCTCGCTGCCGCCATGACTCTCGCACTCTGGCTCACCCGCGGGCGGGGCTGGCGGCCGGTGCTCTGCTACGCCTCGTCCATGGTCGTCATGGCGCTGGTCGTCACGGGGGTGAAGAACTGGACGGACCGCACAGGGCCTATGGGAGGCGGCGGCTTCTACCCTTCGGGGCATGCCGCCACCACCACGGTGGCTCTCGGTGGAGCGCTGCTTGTCGTGGCCGCCTGGCTCTCCCGCGCGCTACTGGTCGTGGCGTGGACGGGTGTCGTGGTGCTCTCCCTGGGCAACGGGCTGGGGCTGGTGTGGCGGGGCTACCACTGGCCGTTGGACGTGGCGGCCAGTTGGTGCCTCAGCGTGCTGCTGCTCTGTTCGGCCGCCGCTTTGGCCCGCCGTGGGCCCCCTCGCGCGTCGCGTCGAACGCCTCGTCGTGCAGCCTCAGCCCCTCCTGCCTCTTCTGCCTCTCCCCCGTCGGACTCCTCGGCCTGAGCCGTCCTGGCCGGCGCTTCTGTGGTCGGCGCTTGTGTGGTCGGCGCCCGCGTGGTCGGCAGCCGTCAGCTGTCGAAGCCCATGCCGACCTTGTCCATGGCTTTCAGCCACAGGTTGCGCCGTCCCGCCTGGGCGTCCGAGCGGGCCAGCGACCACTGGGTGATGCCGATGCCGGCCCAGCGCACCGGTTCGGGCGGGAAGGGCAGTGGCTTCTTGCGGACCATCTCCAGCGCGGTGCGCTCGGTGCCCCGGCCGGCGAGCAGGTCGAGCATGACCTCGGCGCCGAAGCGGGTGGCGCCGACACCGAGCCCCGTGTAGCCGAGCGCGTAGCTGACGCGCCCCTCCATGGCGGTGCCGAAGAAGGGCGAGAAGCGCGAACAGGTGTCGATGGCGCCGCCCCAACGGTGGCTGAAACGCAGGCCCTCCAGCTGGGGGAAGCAGCGGAAGAAGTGCTGGGCGAGCTTGGCGAACGTCTCGGGGCGCTGGTGGTACTCCCGGGAGATCCGGCTTCCGTAGTGGTACAGCACGTCGTAGCCGCCCCACAGGACGCGCTTGTCCGGGGTGATGCGGAAATAGTGGAAGTGGTTGGCGCTGTCTCCGAGGCCTTGGCGGTTGTGCCAGCCGAGGGCGGCGTGCTGCTCGTCGCTGAGCGGTTCCGTCATCAGCGCGTAGTCGTAGACGGGGACGACGAAGGGCCTTACCCGGCGCAGCAGGGAGGGGAACGCGTTGGTGCCGAGAGCGACGTGCCGTGCGCGCACACGTCCGTAGGGGGTGGCGGCGGCCACCTCGGCCCCGCGGGTGTCCAGCCGGGTGGCGGGCGTGTGTTCGTAGACGCGGACGCCCGCCTGTTCGCAGGCGCGCTTGAGGCCCCAGGCCATGCGCGCGGGGTTGAGCATGGCGACACCGGTGCGGTCCCACAGGCCCGCCAGGAAGGTGGGCGAGTCGACTTCGGCGCGGAGGGCGCTCTCGTCCAGGAAGGTCAGCCCCTCCCCCACGCCGCGTTCCCGCGCCTCGTGTGCCCACTCCTCCAGTTCGGCCACCTGGTGGGGCTCGGTGGCCACGCTGATCTCGCCCGTGCGTTCGAAGTCGCAATCGAGGTCGTAGCGCGCGACGGCCTCCTCGATGGCGTCGAGGTTGCGCTGTCCCAGCCGCTCCAGCTGGGCGATCTCGTCGGGCCAGCGGGCGAGCCCGTTGCCGAAGCCGTGGGTGAGGGAGGCCGCGCAGAAGCCGCCGTTGCGCCCCGAGGCGGCCCAGCCGACCTCCTCGCTCTCGACGAGCACCACGTCGCGCCGCGGGTCGCGCTCCTTGGCGAGCAGTGCCGTCCACAGACCGCTGTAGCCGCCGCCGACGACGAGCAGGTCGCAGCGTTCCTCACCGACGAGGGCGGGGCGCGCGGTCGGGCGGTGTGCGGGGTCGTCCAGCCAGAACGGCACGGGCTGGGCGTCGGCGAGAGAGCGGAGGGCAGCTGGAGAGGCCACGGCATCGCTCACGGTTATCGGCTCCTTGTTCTCATACACGAGTGCGAGCCCGGCGACTGCGGGGCTCGCCACGGCGAGCGGGCTTCGGCTCGCCGCGGAGGCGCGGTCTCAGGACTTCTTGCGCCGGTTCGCCACGATCTGGCCGCCGAGCACGATCGCGACCGCCAGGACGAACATCGCCGATCCGATGACGTTCACCTGCACCGGCACGCCGCGCTGCGCGGCACCCCACACGAACATGGGGAAGGTGACCGTCGAGGGGCCCGCGTTGAACTGGGTGATGATGAAGTCGTCGAAGGAGAGCGCGAAACTGAGCATGGCCCCCGCGGCGATTCCGGGTGCCGCCAGCGGCAGCGTGACGCGCCAGAACGTCTGGAGGGGACCGGCGTACAGGTCGCGTGCGGCTTCCTCGAGCCGCGGGTCCATGCTCATCACCCGCGCCTTGACCGCGACGACGACGAAGCTGAGGCAGAACATGACGTGCGCGATGAGAATGGTCAGGAAGCCGAACTCGATGCGCATGTTGAGGAACAGGGTCCCGAGGGACGCGGCCATCACGACCTCGGGCATGGCCATCGGCAGGAAGATCAGCGCGTTGGCGGTGCTCTTGCCGCGGAAGCGGTAGCGGGCCAGTGCGAAGGCGGCGAAGGTGCCGAACACGGTGGCGATCAGCGTGGCGAGCACCGCGATGCGGAGGCTGAGCCCGAGCGAGCCGCACAGGTTGGCGACCCCGCAGGGGTCGGTCCAGGCGTCCGTGGAGAAGGCCTGCCAGGCGTAGTTGAACCGCCCTGCGGGCTTGTTGAAGGAGAACAGCAGGACGACCAGGTTCGGCAGCAGGAGGTACGCCAGCGCGGCGCACCCGGCCAGGACGACGGCGTTCCGGCGCAGCCAGCGCAGCGGCGCGCCCAGGGACCGCGAGGCAGCGGGTCCGGAGGTGGGCGGGGCAGCGGGCCCGGAGGTGGAGGGCGGGCCCCCGGCCGCAGGGGCGGACGACGGACCGGCGGCCCCGGGTGTGCGCGGGGCGGTGGACGTCGGCATCAGACCAGTTCCTCCGTTCCCGCCTTGCGCATGTAGACGCTGACCATGATCAGGATGAGGGCCATCAGAAGGAAGGACATCGCTGCCGCCGTCGGATAGTCCAGGACGTTGAGGAACTGCTTCTGAATGGCGTTGCCGACCATCTGTTCGTTCGGAGAGCCCAGGAGCTGGGCGTTGATGTAGTCGCCCGAGGCAGGGATGAAGGTGAGCAGGGTGCCCGCCACCACGCCGGGCAGCGAGAGCGGGAACGTCACCTTCCTGAAGGTGGTGGCCGGCGTGGCGTACAGGTCGCGGGCGGCCTCGTGCAGCGAGGTGTCGATCCGCTCCAGCGAGCTGTAGAGCGGCAGGATCATGAACGGGAGGAAGTTGTAGGTGAGCCCGCAGACGACCGCGAGGGGGGTGGCGAGCAGCCGTTCGTCACCGGTCAGCCCCAGCCAGCTCGTCACGTCGAGCACATGGAGGGAGCTGAGGGCGCCGACGACGGGGCCGCCGTCGGACAGGATCGTCTTCCAGGCCAGGGTGCGGATGAGGAAGCTGGTGAAGAACGGCGCTATCACCATCACCAGCACCAGGTTGCGCCACCGTCCGGCCCTGAAGGCGATCATGTAGGCGAGCGGATAGCCGATCACCAGGCAGAGGACCGTGGCGGTGGCCGCGTAGCCGAACGAACGGAGGAAGTGTTCGCCGTAGGCGGCCAGCGCGTCGCTGTAGTTGGAGAACTGCCAGGTGACCCGGAAGCCCTCCTCCAAAGAGCCGCTCTGGACCGACGTGGAGGCCTGGTAGAAGAGCGGCGCGACGAAGAAGACGGCGAGCCACAGCCCGGCGGGCAGCAGCAGCCAGTACGGGGTCAGTCTGCGTCCTGGCCGTCCGCTCGAGCCGGGGCCCGGTCCCGCGCCGTCGCCCGGGCCTGCGCCGCTCTCCGGCGCAGGCGGCGTCTCGGGGGTGCCCGCAAGGGGCGCCAGGGCCGTCACAGGACCTCCTCGCCCGCTGCCGCGTCCTGGGCCGCGTCCAGGGCGAAGGTGTGGGCCGGCCGCCAGTGCAGCACGACGTCGGCTCCGGCGGTGAGCCTGGTGTCGCGCTCGACGTTCTGCTCGTAGACCGTGAGATCGGAACACGCCGGGGTTTCCACCAGGTACTGCCAGGACACCCCGAGGTAGCCGGCGTCCTTGATGCGGCCGGTGAGCTGGTTGTCGGTCGCCGGGACGGCTTCCGCCTCGCCCGGATGAAGGAGAGCGATCTTCTCCGGCCGTACGCCGACGAGTATCTTCCTGCCCTCCTCGACGCCCTCAGCGCCCTCGACGCTTTCGACGGCGCAGCGGCTCGTGGGGAGCCGAAGCGTGACGTCCGCGCCGGCCACCTTGACCCGAGTCTCGCCGGGGACCTCCGCAGCGGACGTTCCCTCCGACACCTCAGCTGTCCCGGCAACCGCTGGTGTCTCAGCCCTCTCCGGTGTTTCACCCTCCGCCGACATCCCTGCTTCCACCGGCTTCAACCCCTTCTCGGCCGCCTCTGCGCGCGGGCCGAGGGTGCTCTGGGGGGAGAGGATCTCGGCTTCGAACAGGTTCGAGGTGCCCAGGAAGTTGGCGACAAAGGTGGAGCGGGGGTTCTCATACAGCTCGGCCGGTGGGCCGAGCTGTATGACGCGGCCCCGGTGCATCACGGCGACGCTGTCGGCCATGGTCATGGCCTCTTCCTGGTCGTGGGTGACGTGCACGAAGGTGATGCCGACCTCCGTCTGGATGCGCTTGAGTTCGAGCTGCATCTGGCGGCGCAGCTTGAGGTCGAGGGCCCCCAGTGGCTCGTCGAGGAGCAGGACGCGCGGCCGGTTGATCAGCGCACGGGCGAGGGCCACGCGCTGTTGCTGGCCGCCGGAGAGCTGCCGTGGCTTGCGCCGGGCCAGGTCGCCCAGCTGCACCAGGTCGAGCATCTCCGCCACCTGTTCGCGAACGGATTTCACCCCGCGACGGCGCAGCCCGAAGGCTACGTTCTCGGCGATGTCGAGGTGCGGGAAGAGCGCGTAGTTCTGGAAGACGGTGTTGACGGGACGCTTGTGCGGGGGCAGGTGCGTGATGTCGTCGTCGCCCAGCAGGATGGTGCCGCCGGTCGGCTCCTCCAGACCGGCGAGCATACGGAGAGTGGTGGTCTTGCCGCAGCCGGAGGCGCCGAGGAGGGCGAAGAAGGAGCCTTCGGGGACGGTGAGGTCGAGCGGATGGACGGCGGTGATGTCGCCGAACGTCTTACTGATACCGGAAAGAGTGATGGTCATGGCCGGTCCTCGGAGGAGGGGCTGATCCCGGCGGGCTGAGAGACCTCCCGCGGCGAACGGGGAGGTCGGAACCCGGCCCGGGCGACTGCCCGACGGACGGAGGTGGAGACTTGGGCGGGTGCGCTGCGGAGTCTCTTCTTCGAGCGGAGGCGCTTCGTAGGGCGGAGGCACGTCCTGCGGCGGAGGTGCTCTTCGAACCGGAGGGGGCCCCTGGGGTGGAAGCCCTTTCTTCCAGCGGAGGGGCCTCGGGCGTCGGGTCCGGTCCCAGCGGGCTCAGGCCCCGATGAGCTTGGAGAACTTCTCCTCGTACCGTGCCTCTTCCTTGGCGCTCATCGGGCGGAAGTTCTTGCCCCTGGCGATCATGTCCTGGTCGGGGAAGACGAGCGGGTCGTCCGCCAGCTCCTTGTCGATCTTCTCCATCTCGGCCTTGGCCCCGGTGACCGGGCAGATGTAGTTGACCCACGCGGCCAGCTGAGCGGCCACGTCGGGTTGGTAGTAGTAGTCGATCAGCGCTTCGGCGTTGCTCTGGTGGCGTGCCTTGGCGGGGACCAGCAGGTCGTCGGTGCCGAACAGATAGCCGCGGTCGGGCACCGCGAAGGCGATGTCGTCGTTGTCCATCCGGAGTTGCACGATGTCGCCGGCCCAGGCCAGGCAGGCGGCGATGTCGCCGGAGTTCAACTCGTCCAGGTAGTCGTTGCCGCTGAAGCGGCGCAGCTGTTTGCGGTCCACGGCCTTCTGGATGCGGGCGATCGCCGCGTCGAACTGGTCCTCGGTGAAGTGCTCGGAGTCGGCCCCCATGTCGAGCATGGTGAGACCGACGGTGTCGGTCATCTCCGTCAGCATCGATATGCGGCCCTTGAGAGCGTCGTCCTCCAACAGCTGCGTGACGCTGGTGATCTTCCTTCCCTTGGTGGCCTTCTTGTTGTAGGCCACGATGCAGGCGGTCCCCGCCCAGGGGTAGCTGTACTGCCGTCCGGGGTCGTGTGCGGCCGCGCGGAACCGGTCCTCCAGGTTGGTGACCGCGTGCGTCATGTTCGCCGGGTCGAGCCGCTGCACGTAGCCCTGCCTGATGAGGCGGCCCGCCATCCAGTCGGAGAGGCAGATCAGGTCGCGCCCGGTGCTCTGGCCTGCCGCGAGCTGCGGCTTGATCTTTCCGTAGAACTCGTTGTTGTCGTTGATGTCCTCGACGTACTTGACCTTGATCCCGGACTCGCGCTCGAAGCGGTCGAGCGTGGGGTGCTTCTTCTTGTTCTTCTCGTCGACGTCGACGTAGAGCGGCCAGTTCGCGAAGTTGAGGACCCTCTCCCTCTTGGAGTAATCGGGGGCCTCCTCGGCTCCTTCACCGCCCTTGCTCCCTGCGGCGGGCGGAATGCCGCAGGCGGCCAGGGTCGATCCGGCGGCGGCGAGGGAGGCGGCCCGCAGCAGTCTGCGCCGCGACATCGCGGCGCGCCCGCTGGTCAGACCGCGCTCCCACGCCTTGGCAACGGGCTCCGGCAGGCCTTCGTACAGGTCCATGGGGGACCGCCTTCCTGAAGGGAGGAGGGGAAGGGGGTGAAGGGGGTGAAGGGTGAGGTGGGCGAGTAGGTGGGTGGGTGAGGGAATGAGGACGGGGGCGACGGGGCTGGGGCTCGGCTGGGCTGGGTCGCCAGGGGCGGCCTCGCCGCTCAGCGGTGGCGCACCCCGGCCAGACGGTGGCACACGGCGGCTCAGCGGTCGCCGAAGACCGTGCGGTGCCAGTCCTTGCGCACAAGGCCCGTCGTCTCCGACATGACGTGCTTGATCTGGGTGTACTCCTCGAACGAGTAGGCGGACATGTCCTTGCCGTACCCGGAGGCCTTGTATCCGCCGTGCGGCATCTCGCTGATGATCGGGATGTGGTCGTTGAGCCACACGCACCCGGCCTGGATCTCGCGGGCAGCGCGCCCGGTACGGAAGACCGAGCGGCTCCAAGCGGAGGCGGCCAGCCCGTAGGGAGTGTCGTTGGCCAGCGCGATGCCCTCGTCGTCGGTGTCGAACGGGCGGACGACGAGGACCGGGCCGAAGATCTCCTGCTGTACGACCTCGCTGTCCTGCGGGGCCGAGGTCAGGAGTGTCGGCCGGTAGTAGGCGCCCTTGGCGAGTTCTCCACCGGGTGCCTCGCCACCGGTGACGACGGTGGCGTAGGCCCGCGCGCGGTCCACGAAGCCGGCGACCCGGTCGCGCTGCGCGTGCGAGATCAGCGGGCCGAGGTCCGTGTCCTGGGCGAACGGATCACCGACACGCACGCCGCTCATCAGGTCGGCGACGGCGCTGACGAACGCGTCGTAGAGCGGACGCTGCACATAGGCGCGGGTCGCGGCCGTGCAGTCCTGGCCTGTGTTGATCAAGGCACCCGCGACGGCCCCGTGCGCGGCGGCCTCCACGTCCGCGTCGTCGAACACCAGGAAGGGTGCCTTGCCGCCCAGTTCGAGATGCAGACGCTTGGCGGGCCGCGATGCGGTGGCGGCGATCTCGGCGACCCGGCGGCCGACGGCCGTGGAGCCGGTGAAGGAGGTCATCGCGACATCGGGGTGGGCGACCAGCGCCTCGCCCGCGTCGTGGCCCGCGCCGGTCACGATGTTGATGACCCCGTCGGGGATGCCTGCCTCCGTCGCGGCCTGCGCGAACATCAGGGAGGTGAGAGGGGTCAGTTCGGAGGGCTTGAGCACGATGGTGTTGCCCGCGGCGACAGCCGGCAGGACCTTCCAGGCGGCCATCTGGAGCGGGTAGTTCCACGGAGCGATGGAGCCGATGACGCCGAGCGGCTCGCGGCGGACGGCCGAGGTGTGCTCGCCGCTGTACTCGGCCGCTGCGGCACCCGTGAGACGGCGTGCGGCGCCCGCGAAGAACGCGACGTTGTCGAAGGAGCCGGGAACGTCGAACTCGGCGGACAGCTTGAGGGGCTTTCCGCACTGGAGCGACTCGGCGTACACGAACTCGTCGGTCAGCTCCGCCAGGCGGGCGGCCCAGCGGTGCATGGCATCGGAACGCTCAGCCGGGGTGGCGCCGGCCCAGCCGGGGAAGGCCTCGCGAGCGGCGTGGACCGCGGTGTCGACGTCGGCCGGCCCGGCGAGTGCGAACGTGTGGACGTCCTCTCCCGTAGCCGGGTCGACGATCGCGTGCGAGCGTCCCGAGGTGCCGGGGCAGAGCCGTCCGGCCACGTACTGGGCACCCGCGGCGAACCGTTCGGACACATCGAAGCGCTGAACCATCGGGACTCCTGACCACTACGGCGTGTGACGTATTGCGGTGGTCCCACGGCACGGCTCGCGTCGTCCGTCGACCCGCGTCCCTCTGACGCCGGAACGTGGCCCGGACCACTGTTGGCAGCCGATCCTGGCAGGGCTTAGGCCATCCAACAAGGGATTCCGTATTCATCTTTTGATTACGCCACGGAATCTGAACCCTGTTGTCTGTTCCGTCCGGCGATCGGCACCCCCTGGGCACCCCCTGCCCGCAAGGCCTCGCGAGACGGCCGAGACGGCCGAGACGGCCGAGACGGCCGACACGGCGGGGCCAAGCGCACCAGGTCGTGCGAACCCGCCAGGCCGCGTGAAGAGCGTCCGGCAGGACGTACGGGGAGCCGTCGGGGCGCGACGGCACAGGCCCCTACCGCAGGCACCCGCCCCGACGTCCGGCGCCCCGCGCCCCGCGGGAAACGCGGATCCACCCGCTCCTGGTACGAACAAGCACCCGTCCGGACAGAAACGGTGCTTCCCCCGGAGCACAAACGCGACTCCCTCCGGACGGGAAAAGGGTGCCACCGACCCACCCTGAAAGAGCCTGCTCGGTCCGCCCCCGGCGGAGGGGGTCAGCAGTCCTGCCGCCCCGGCCGGATCACCCGCCGAGCAGGAGCGCCACAGGCGCGGCCCCCGCGCCCCTGGCGTCGTAGGAGTCGCCGCTGCCACCCGGGCCCGAGCCGCCACCGTCGGTCTCGTCGGCCCAGACCGTCAAAGAGAGCACGAGAAGCACGCTGACGATCACCGAAAGAGCGAGACTGACGATGCCCAGCACGAATCCGGCCGTCGCCTGCGCCCGGCCGCCCAGCTCTCCCCTGCGCACCGCCCGACGGGCGCTGATCCCCAGGAGGAGCGCCACGGTGGAGGAGATCACGCTGAGGAAGCTGCCCCAGCAGGTGATGATCAGCACGGCGCTGACGATGCCGACCACCATGGCCGCGATCGACTTGCCGGCCGGCAGGGGCGGCCCCTGCCATCCGTACCCGTAGGGGGCGTACGCGGCCGCACCGTGACCGCCGTAGCCGCCCTGCGCGCCATATCCCGGTCCGCCGCCGCCGTCGGCCGTGGGGTATCCCGGGGGCGCCGGGTATCCGGGAGGCGTGCCGCCGTACGCGTGCGGCGCTTCCCCTCCGGCGTACCCGCTCTGCCCTCCGTACGGGGAGCCCCCTCCGTACGGGGCGCCAGCGGCCGTGCCGTACGTGCGGCCGGGGCCGTCCGGGGCCAGCGGTATCGGGGGCGGTTGGTCGCTCTCCTGGTTCTTGCCGCCGCTTCCGCCCGGCTGACCCGGCTCTCCGGAAGGCGGCGGTTGTCCCGCCCCGTGGCCCATCGTGCCCCCTCTCGTGCCCTCCCCTTGTGCGACTCCCATGCTATGCCGCGGCCGGGTCGGGGATCACTGGCGACTCCCCGCGTATCCGCACATCCGTTCTGCCGCCTGATCGGCTCTCGGCCCCACCGCTGCGTGGCGGCGCCTACGATGATCCGGTCCCTCAAGAGCTGGAGGCACCTGTTGTCCGATTCTTCCGACCTGACCGCCTTCATCGCGGGCCTGCCCAAGGCCGAGCTGCACGTCCACCACGTCGGTTCCGCCTCGCCCCGTATCGTCGCCGAACTCGCGGCGCGGCACCCGGAAGCGGGCGTACCGGCCGATCCGGAAGCACTCGCGGAGTACTTCACCTTCACCGACTTCGCCCACTTCATCAAGGTCTACCTCGCCGTGGTGAGTCTCATCAGGGACGCGGAGGACGTGCGGCTGCTCACCTACGAGATCGCCCGCGACATGGCGCGCCAGTCGATCCGCTACGCGGAGCTGACCGTCACCCCTTACAGCTCCGTCAGCCGCGGTATTCCGGACGGTGCTTTCCTGGAGGCGATCGAGGACGCCCGCCGGTCGGCGGAGCGGGAACTCGGCGTGGTGCTCCGCTGGACGTTCGACATCCCCGGCGAGGCAGGACTGGAGTCGGCGGAGGAGACTGCCCGGATCGCCACCGAGATGACCCCCGAGGGGCTGATCTCCTTCGGTCTCGGTGGCCCGGAGATCGGTGTTCCCAGGCCGCAGTTCAAGCCGTACTTCGACCGCGCGCTGGCCATCGGGCTGCACAGCGTGCCGCACGCGGGCGAGACGACGGGCCCCGAGACGATCTGGGACGCGCTCACCTCACTGCGCGCCGAGCGCATCGGGCACGGCACGAGCGCGGTGCGGGACCCCCGGCTGCTGGAGCACCTGGCGGAGAACCGGATCCCGCTGGAGGTGTGCCCCACCTCCAACATCGCGACCCGCGCCGTGGAGTCACTGGAGAACCATCCGCTCGCCGAGATGGTCAAGGCGGGCGTCCTGGTGACGATCAACAGCGACGATCCACCGATGTTCGGTACGGATCTCAACACCGAGTACGGCATCGCGGCGCGGCTTCTGGGGCTGGACGCGCCCGGTCTGGCGGCGCTCGCCCGGAACGCGGTCGAGGTGTCCTTCCTCGACACCGCCGGCAAGGCACGGCTGTGCGAGGAGATCGACACCTACCTGGCCGGCTGGCAGCGTCCGAAGTGACCATCCCCTGTCCGCTGCGCGAAGTGAGCGCTGTCGCACACCGGGGCGCGCCCTTCGTGGCCCGGGAGAACACCCTGCCCTCCTTCCGCGCCGCCGTGACGGCGGGCGCCGACGCCGTCGAGTTGGACGTACGGCTCACCCGCGACGGGGTCCCTGTCGTGCTGCACGACAGCACACTGACGCGGCTGTGGGGCCATGACGTCGCGGTGGCCGCGCTGACGCGGCAACGCCTGGTCTCCCTTGCGGCGGGCGTGCCCACCCTTTCCGAGGCGCTGGCCGCCACGCGGGCGGTCCGCACGCTGATCGATCTTCCGGACCCGGCGGCTGTGCCGGCCACTGTCGCGGCTGTGCGCGAGGCGGACGCCGCGGAGCGCGTGTACTACTGCGGCGGCCCGGTGGCGATGCGCCGGGTACGCGCCGCGGAACCCGGCGCGGAAGTGGCGCTCAGCTGGGACCGCGCGGCGCCGGTGCGCCCGACGCTGCTGGAGGAGCTGCGTCCCCGCTGGCTCAACTACGGTTTCGGGCTGCTCACCGCCCCGCTGGTGGCCCGGGCGCACACCGACGGCCGTCTCGTGTCCGCGTGGACGGCCGATCGGGTGCGCACCATGCGCCGCCTCGCGGCGATGGGTGTGGACGCGATCACCACCAACCACATCGAGCGGCTCGTCCGCGACCGGGAGAACGCGCCCGTGCCGCACGGTTGGAGCAGGGCTGTTACGTGAGCGGCTTACGGTGGGCACGACAGAATGGTTGGCTTCCCTCCGACGCCTAGGCACTCGGGATCGGAGCCCACCGTGATCATCTTCGGCACCACCAGCAAGCTGGTGCAGCTGGCCATGCTGAACCTGCTCTGCGGCTTCTGCGGCAATCCGGCTGCGCACCCGCTGCGCAAGCGGGTCACGAAGTTTTCGCTGTTCTTCATCCCGCTCTTCCCGATCGCACCCGCGAAACACTCCATACAGTGCACTTTCTGCGGCGCGGGGACCGAGATCTCCAAGGAGTCGGCGGAGCAGATGCTCGCCCACGGGGGCGCGCCCGGCGGCCAGTTCGGCCCGCAGGGCGGCAGCGGCAACGGCGTCCCGCAGCAGCCGGGTGCCGCACAGGACGGCAACCCCTTCGCCGCTCAGCAGCCGCAGAACCCGTACCAGTCCTGAGGCGGTGACGAGCCGCAGGCGGCGCGCACGGGACGCCGCCTGCGGCTGTGGCGCGGACGAGGGGCCCGTACCCATCCTGGTGGGTACGGGCCCCTCGTGTGCCCCTGTGAGAGCCGGTGTGTGAGCGGGGCTCAGCGGACCGCGTGGCTCACAGTGCCGTCATCACGTGCTTGACCCGCGTGTAGTCCTCCAGCCCGTACATCGACAGGTCCTTGCCGTAGCCGGACTTCTTGAAGCCTCCGTGCGGCATCTCGGCGACGAGCGGGATGTGGGTGTTGATCCACACGCAGCCGAAGTCGAGCGCCTTGGACAGGCGCATGGCGGTGCCGTGGTTGGTCGTCCACACGGACGACGCCAGCGCGTAGTCGACGTCGTTGGCCCACTGGACGGCCTGCGCCTCGTCGGTGAACTTCTGGACGGTGATCACGGGGCCGAAGACCTCGTTCTGGATGATCTCGTCGTCCTGCTTGAGCCCGGAGACCACGGTGGGCGCGTAGAAGAAGCCCTTGTCGCCGACGCGCTCGCCGCCCGCCTCCACCTTGGCGTGGGCCGGCAGACGGTCGATGAAGCCCGCGACCTTCTCCAGATGGGTGGGGTTGTTCAGTGCGCCGTAGAAGCAGTCCTCGTCGCTGAGGTCGCCCGTCTTGACCTCTGCCGCCGCCTTGGCGAGGGCCTGCACGAACTCCTCGTACACGCCCTCTTGGACGAGCACGCGGGTGGCCGCCGTGCAGTCCTGTCCCGCGTTGAAGAAACCGCCGTCCCTGATGCCCTCCACGGCGGCCGGGATGTCGGCGTCGTCGAAGACGATGCAGGGGGCCTTGCCGCCCAGTTCCAGGTGGACGCGCTTGAGGTCCTTGGCGCCGCTGGCGGCCACCTCCATGCCGGCGCGTACCGAACCGGTGATCGAGGCCATCGCCGGGGTGTCGTGCTCGACGAGCAGGCGCCCTGTGTCGCGGTCGCCGCAGACGATGTTGAAGACCCCCTTGGGCAGGATCTCGCCCATCACCTCGGCCAGGAAGACCGTGGAGGCCGGTGTGGTGTCGGAGGGCTTGAGCACGACGGTGTTGCCCGCGGCCAGCGCCGGGGCGAACTTCCACACGGCCATCATGGCCGGGTAGTTCCACGGCGCGACCTGCGCGCACACGCCGATCGGCTCGCGCCGCACGAAGGAGGTGAGGCCCTCCATGTACTCGCCGGCGGCCTTGCCGTCCAGCATCCGGGCCGCGCCGGCGAAGAAGCGGATCTGGTCGAGCATCATCGGCAGCTCCTCCTGCCGGGTCAGCTCCAACGGCTTGCCGCAGTTCTCGCACTCGGCGGCCAGCAGTTCGTCGGCGCGCGTCTCCAGCGCGTCGGCGATCTTGAGGAGCGCCTGCTGGCGAGTGCCGGGTGTCGCGTCGCGCCAGGCCGGGAAGGCGGCCTCGGCGGCGGCCATCGCGGCGTCGACGTCGGCGGCGCCGGACAGCGGCGCCGTCGCGTACGCCTCACCCGTCGCCGGGTTGACCACCTCGGTGGTCCGGCCGTCAGCGGCGTCCCTGAACTCTCCGTCGATGTAGTTGCGCAGTCGACGCAGCTCGGTGGTCACTTCGCACCCCTCCTGCTCCGTTGTCCATTGGGTGAGACTGCCAGCCTAACCGGCTGACTAACGTTTTCGATACACCTGACCGTATCGAACGACGGATTCAGTTTTCACTCGCTCCGAACGCTGCGGATTACATCGCTCACGGGTTGCGGGACGGAGGAGGTCTCATGCACAGTGACACCTGTGGCTCGCGACTCGAAGAAGACAGGCGGCTCCTCCTCCCTGGATGCCGTGTCCCTGGCGATCATCGAACAGCTCCAGGAGGACGGACGGCGTCCGTACGCCGCCATCGGCAAGGCCGTAGGCCTGTCCGAGGCGGCCGTGCGGCAGCGCGTCCAGAAGCTCCAGGAGCAGGGCGTCATGCAGATCGTCGCCGTGACGGATCCGCTGACCGTCGGCTTCATGCGCCAGGCGATGCTCGGCATCACGGTCGACGGTGACGTGGAACCGGTCGCCGACGCGCTCGCGCAGATCGACGAGGTCGACTACGTCGTGATCGCGGCGGGCTCGTACGACCTGCTGGTCGAGATCGTGTGCCACGACGATGACCATCTCCTCGAGCTGATCAACAAACGCATCCGGACCATGCCGGGCGTGCGCTCCACGGAGAGCTTCGTCTACCTCAAGCTGCGCAAGCAGACCTACACATGGGGAACGCGATAAAAGTGAGCAAGGACAGTCAGGCCGACCAGGGGCACAAGGACCTCTCCCGCACCGCACACGACCACCTGTGGATGCACTTCACCCGCATGTCGTCGTACAGGGACGCACCGGTGCCGACCATCGCCCGCGGTGAGGGCGTCTACATCTACGACACCGACGGCAAGCGCTACCTCGACGGCCTGGCGGGCCTGTTCGTCGTCCAGGCGGGGCACGGCCGCGCCGAGCTGGCAGAGGCGGCCAACAAGCAGGCGCAGGACCTGGCCTTCTTCCCCATCTGGTCCTACGCGCACCCCAAGGCCGTCGAGCTGGCCGAGCGGCTGGCCCACTACGCGCCGGGCGACCTGAACAAGGTCTTCTTCACCACTGGCGGGGGTGAGGCCGTCGAGACGGCCTGGAAGCTGGCCAAGCAGTACCACAAGCTGACCGGCAACCCGATGAAGCACAAGGTCATCTCGCGGGCCGTCGCCTACCACGGCACGCCGCAGGGCGCCCTGTCCATCACCGGCCTGCCGGCGCTCAAGGCACCCTTCGAACCGCTGGTCCCCGGCGCGCACAAGGTGCCGAACACCAACATCTACCGCGCCCCGCTCCACGGCGACGACCCGGAGGCCTTCGGCCGCTGGGCCGCCGACCAGATCGAGCAGCAGATCCTCTTCGAGGGCCCGGAGACCGTCGCCGCGGTCTTCCTGGAGCCGGTGCAGAACGCGGGGGGCTGCTTCCCGCCGCCGCCCGGCTACTTCCAGCGGGTCCGCGAGATCTGCGACCAGTACGACGTGCTGCTCGTCTCGGACGAGGTCATCTGCGCCTTCGGCCGGCTGGGCACGATGTTCGCCTGCGACAAGTTCGGGTACGTGCCCGACATCATCACCTGCGCCAAGGGCATGACCTCCGGGTATTCTCCGATAGGCGCCGCGATCATCTCCGACCGCCTCGCCGAGCCGTTCTACCAGGGCGACAACACCTTCCTGCACGGCTACACCTTCGGCGGCCACCCGGTCTCCTCGGCCGTCGCCCTGGCCAACATCGACATCTTCGAGCGCGAGGGCCTCAACCAGCACGTGCTCGACAACGAGGCGAAGTTCTTCCAGACGCTGCAGAAGCTGCACGACCTGCCCATCGTCGGCGACGTGCGCGGCAACGGGTTCTTCTACGGCATCGAACTCGTCAAGGACAAGGCCACCAAGGAGACGTTCACGGACGAGGAGTCCGAGCGGGTGCTCTACGGCTTCCTGTCCAAGGCACTGTTCGAAAACGGCCTCTACTGCCGCGCCGACGACCGGGGTGACCCGGTCATCCAGCTGGCACCGCCGCTGATCTCCGACCAGAAGGTCTTCGACGAGGCCGAACAAATCCTGCGGTCCGTGCTGACGGAGGCGTGGACGAAGCTGTAAACCGCCTCCTGTCGCTCCTCACATCGGTCCGTACGAGGGCGGGGGCATCGGTTCCAGTGACCGATGCCCCCGCCTCTCGTTTCACCCTCCAGAGGGAACGAAGGATCGCGATGTTGAGTGGAGGTGCCCGCATGGCCGCCCCGCCGGACGACGTGCTCTGGGCCCGCGGACTGCACTACGCCTACGACGGCTCACCCGCCCTGCAGGGCGTCTCCTTCGGCATCCGGGAGGGAGAGGTCGTCGCCGTCAGCGGCCCTCGGGGCAGCGGAAAGACCACTTTGCTGCGCTGTCTGTCCGGACAGACGCTTCCGGAAGCGGGCGAGGTCTGGTTCAACAGCTCCCCCGTGCACACACTCGGCCGCGCGGCCCGCGAACGGCTGCGGCTGCACCGGTTCGGCTGGATCGACAGCAGTCCCCACCTCGTCGCCGAGCTGACCGCCTGGGAGAACGCGGCCCTCCCCCTCCTGCTGCACGGTATCGGCTACCGCGCCGCCCGCAAGCAGGCCTGCGCGTGGCTGGACCGGCTGGACGTGGGCGACTGCGCCCGCAAGCGGCCGGGGGCGCTGCGGCAGGCGGAGCGGCAGCGCGTCGCCGTCGCGCGCGCCCTCGTCCACTCCCCCGCCGTGCTCTTCGCCGACGAGCCCACCGCACCGCTCCACCGCACGGACCGCGCCCAGGTCCTGCGCACGCTCAGCGCGGCCGCCCGCTCGCACGGCATCACCGTCGTACTCGCCACCCACGACCTCACGCTCACCCCGACGGCACGGACCGCCGACGAGACCGGTGCCGTCCTCGCCGACCGCATCTTCACCCTGGCGGACGGACGCCGCTCCCGCACCCCTCCCGCCGAGGACCTGCCGGCCCCTGCGAGACCGGAGGGCGCGGCGCCATGCTCACTCTCCGTCTGACTCTGCGGGCATCCCCCCTGGCACTGCTGCTGAGACTGCTGCTCGTGTTCGCGTCAGCAGGAGTCGGCCTCCTCCTGCTCAACGCCCTCTCCCACGCCGTGCAGCACCCCTCCCACCCCGCAGCCGCCCTGCCGGGGCTGCTGTGGTGCCTGGTCCCCCTCGCGGTCACCGCCCGCCTCGCGGCCGCCCTCGTGGCGGCCGAGCCCAGCGCTTCCCTGCGCTCAGGGCTGGACGCGGCGGGGCTGGGCCCCGTACGGCTCCCGCTGCTGGTCGCCCGCACGTCAGCGCTCCCCTGCGCGGTGGGCGGTGGGCTGGCGCTCCTGGTCACGGTGTGGGGGCAAGGCGGCGCCGAAGACGGGGCACCCGTTGTGAGCCTGACCGGCACCACCGCCGAACTGCCGCTCGCGCACGAGGCCCTCCCGCTGCCGGCGGCGCTGACGCTGCTGAGCGCCGTCCCTGTTGTGGCCGCTCTCGCGGCCGCCCGGGCGGCCGGAACAGAGACGGCGTCCGGCGGCACCGCGCCCTGCGCTCGCGCGTCCCACGGGCGACGCTCCACCGGCACGGCCACCGTCGTGGCAGGCCTCGTACTGATCGCAGCCGGGCTGCTGTCGGCCGCCTACGCAGTGCGGGCAGTACGGCACGCACCGGAGACCGCCCGTACGGGGTCGCCGGGCGCAGCGGAACTCGCCTCCTCGCCGCTGGCCGCCGGGTGGCTGCTCACGGCACTCGGACTGGTGCTGGCAGGACCGGCGCTGACCAGCCTGGCCGGACGGCTGCTGACGGCGGGCCGGCCAGGGGCCGTACGGCTGCTGGCGGGGAAGGCACTCACCCGCGAGTCCGCCCTCGCCGGGCGCCCGTTGGCCGCGCTCGGCGTGGTGGGCGCCGCCGCGCTCGTCGCCGTCCGCGCGCGGCTGGCGGAGACGGAGCTGCCCGCCTGGGGGCCTGCGGGGACGCTGGCCGCGGTGCTGGTCGCCTGCTGCCTGGGCGGCGTGGCGCTGGCGGCGATGGCCGGGGCACGCCGCTCCAGGGCGCCGCTGGCACTGCTTCTCGAGCGGCTCGGCGCCTCTCGCGGGACGCAGCGCGCGGTGGCCGCGGTGCGGGTGGCGGTCG
Organism: Streptomyces diacarni; assembly: GCF_003323715.1. Classification (GTDB taxonomy): domain Bacteria; phylum Actinomycetota; class Actinomycetes; order Streptomycetales; family Streptomycetaceae; genus Streptomyces; species Streptomyces diacarni. The sequence continues at coordinate 671,796 of NZ_QOIN01000048.1, read as the reverse complement.
TCGCGACGGTGTTCACGACGCTGACGCTGGTGGCAGGCCTACTGACTCCGCTGCCCTCGCACTGACACTGGCCTTCGGCCCGCGCTGCCTGCGGGACCCCACGCGTACGGACTCCGGCCCGTGCGTGCTCCGGTGGCGTTTCCGTGCGCGCCGGCGCTGGTCACGCGTCCTTGGACACGTCCCCCCTGAACGGCTCGCCGGGGGAGAGACCGGGTCGAGGACTGCCGTTGTCTGTTTCGGCGTCCCTTGCGTCCGTTCGGGGGCTGCTGCCCTCCTCCCTTTCGAAGTCCCCTTGCTGCGTTCCGACGCTCCCTTCGTCCGGTCCGGTGAGGGCGACCACCTCTCGTGGGTCGAAGACGGCGCCTACTTCCGCGCCCTCCTCGGGGGCGTCGCGCAGGGTGCAGGCGGCCTCCAGAGGCGGCCCGTCGTGCGGGCGCAGCAGCACGGTGACCGTGGACGCGTCCCCGCCCCGGAACGTACGCGCCTCCACGGTGCAGCGCAGCCCCTCCTGCGGAGCACGCAGCGAGACCCCTCCCGGGCGCACGAGCAGTTGGGTGGCGCCCTGCGGCGTGCCCTCGGGGACCGGCAGTTTGCCCCAGGCTGTGTCGGCCGCCTGACCGCCCACGGTGGCGGGGACGAGATTGTCGAAGCCGAGGAAGCGGGCGACGAAGGGGGAGGCGGGGCGCTGCCAGACCTCCAGCGGCGTACCGGTCTGCGCGATACGGCCGCCCCTCATGACCACCACCCGGTCGGCGAGTGCGAAGGCCTCGCCGTGGTCGTGCGTGACGGCGAGCACCGTGGTGCCCAGCCGCTGGAAGAGAGCCCTCAGTTCGACGACGAGGCGCTCGCGCAGCCCGCGATCGAGCTGCCCCAGCGGCTCGTCCAGCATCAGCACCCGGGGCTCGGGAGCCAGCGCGCGGGCCAGTGCCACGCGCTGCTGCTCGCCGCCGGACAGTGCTGTCACACTGCGCCGTCCCGCCCAGGGCAGCCCGACCATATCCAGCAGTTCGGCGACCCTGCGCTCGGTCTCGGCCCGGCCGGTACGGTGCATGCGCGGCCCGAAGGCGACGTTTCCGGCCACGTCCCGCTGAGGGAAGAGCTGGTGGTCCTGGAACATCAGGCCGACGCCCCGCTTGTGCGGCGGTACGGCGCTCTGGTCGCGCCCGGAGAGAAGTACGCGCCCCTCGTCGGCTCGTTGGAGTCCGGCGACGACGCGCAGGAGGGTGGATTTCCCACTGCCACTGGGACCCAGCACGCACACCGTCTCGTGCTCAAAGACCTCCAGGTCGACCGCGTCGAGCGCCGTGTGTGTTCCGAACCGTACGGTCACGCCGTCCAGTCGCAGCATTCAGAACTCTCCCTGGCTGTCGGTCCTCACGCGCTCCAACGCGAAGAGAACGGCCGTGCAGACGAGCATCAGGATCGTGCTCAGAGCCATCGCCTGGCCGTAGTTGGACTCCCCCGCGCGGCCCAGCATCCGGGCCACGGCCACCGGCAGTGTCGGCGTGTCCGGGCGCGCGATGAACACGGTGGCGCCGAACTCCCCCAGGGAAACCGCGAAAGCGAAGCCCGCCGCCACCAGGAGGGCCCGGCGCACCAGTGGGAAGTCGACCTCCCTCCAGGCACGCAGGGGGGAGGCTCCCAGTACGGCGGCGGCCTCGCGCAGACGGACGTCCACGGCGCGCAGTACGGGCAGCATCGTGCGGATGACGAAGGGCACGCCCACCAGTGCTTGTGCCAGGGGCACCAGGATCCACGTCGAGCGCAGATCCAACGGGGGCTCATCCAACGCGATGAGGAAACCGAACCCGACGGTGACGGCGGACGTACCCAGCGGCAGCATCAGCAGGGCGTCGAATCCGCGCACCAGTCGGCCGGCGCGGGGAGCGCTGCCGTTCGTGCGGGTGACGGTGAGTGCCGCGGCGGCCAGTCCGCCGACCACCAGGGCGAGGGCAGTCGCCACCGCCGCGTACGCGAGGGAGTTGCCGATCGCTTCGACGGGGGCGACGACGAAGGTGGCGCTGTCCGACTGTCCGGCCAGGTCGCGGAAGGAGGTGAGCCCGTATCCGTCCGGCCCGTCGAACGCCCGCTGGACCAGGACCAGCAGCGGCACGACAGTCAGCACGACGATCGTGGCCAGTACGCAGCACAGCACCGTCCACTGGCCGGCCCCCGCCGGGCGCCGTGCGGTGTGTTCGGCAGGCAGCAGACGGAGCGCTGTCTCCCGCTTCCGCAGCGACCAGGCGTGCACCGCCAGCAGTGCCGCCACAGCGACGAACTGGAGCAGCGTGAGCACCGCGGCCGTCGGCAGGTCCAGCAGGGAGGCGGTCTGGCGGTAGATCTCCACCTCCAGCGTGGCGAAGCGCGGTCCGCCGAGCACCTGGATCACGCCGAAGCTGGTGAAGGTGAACAGGAAGACGATGAGGGCCGCGGCGCCGACGGACGGCGCCAGAGCGGGCAGGGTGATACGCCGCCAAGCGGTGAACCGTCCCGCGCCCAGCATCCGCGCCGCTTCCTCCTGGCGCGGGTCCAGCTGCGACCAGAAACCGCCGACCGTACGGACGACGACGGCGTAGTTGAGGACCACGTGTGCCAGCAGGATGGCCCACACGCTGGTGTCCAGCCGCAGTCCGAACCATGCGTCGAGGACCCCTCCGCGCCCGGCGAGGGCGAGGACGGCGGAGCCGACGACCACGGTCGGCAGGACGAACGGCACGGTCACCACGGCGCGCAGCAGCCGCTTGCCGGGGAAGTCGAGCCGCGCGAAGACCCAGGCGGCGGGCAGCGCCAGAGCGAGCGTGAGAGCCGTGGAGGCTGCCGCCTGCCACACGGTGAACCACAGCACCTCCAGGGTGCCCGCGTCACCGAGCACCTGACCGATCCGCTCCAGGTGCCACTGGCCGCCCGCACGCAGACCGCGCCCGACGATGGCGGCGACGGGGTACCCGAAGAAGACGGCGAAGAACGCCACCGGCACGGCCATCAGCCCGAGCCGTACCCAGGTGCCCCGGTCCCGGGCGCCGGTGCGGCCTCGGGGGGCTATTTCACGGCGAGCGAGGTCCACGTCTTGATCCACCGCTCACGGTTCTTGGTGATCTTCTCGGGGGCCAGGGTGGCCGGGTCCTCGATGGTCTGGCCGTACTTGGTGAACAGCTCCGGCAGCTGTGCGTCCTCACGGACCGGGCTGACGAACATCTGCAGCGGCAGGTCCTCCTGGAACCGCTTGCTGAGCAAGAAGTCGAGCAGAGCCTTGCCGCCCTTGCTGTTCTGCGCCCCGTCGAGCAGCCCGGCGTACTCGGTCTGCCGGAAGCACGTCCCCTTGGCGACGCCCGTCGGCGCCTGCGCGGGCGGATTCTTGTCACCCAGCACCTCGACGGGCGGGCTGGAGGCGTAGGAGACGACGAGAGGCTTGTCGCCCTTGCCCTTGCCGCCGCGCGACCCGGTGAAACGGTCGTTGTAGGCCTGCTCCCAGCCGTCGACGACCTCCACGCCGTTGGCCCGCAGCTTCTTCCAGTAGTCCTGCCAGCCCTTCTCGCCGTACTCGGCGACGCTCGCCAGGACGAAAGCCAGGCCGGGCGAGGAGGTGGCGGCGTCCTCGGTCACCAGGAGGTCCTTGTACCGGGGCTTGGTCAGATCGTCCAGGGTGCGCGGAGGTTCGAGTTTCTTGTCCGCGAACCAGGCACGGTCGTAGTTGACGCACACCTCGCCGGTGTCCACGGGGGTGACCCGGTGCTTGTCGCGGTCGGCCTGGAGCCGCCCGGGGACCTTGTTCAGTCCCTTGGCCTCGTACGGCGTGAAGACGCCACGGTCGAGGGGACGGGACAGCAGGGTGTTGTCGACGCCGAAGAAGACGTCTCCCTGCGGGTTGCCCTTGTTGAGAACGGCCTGATTGACGGCGGCTCCGGCGTCGCCGCCACGGAGCACCTTGACCTTGTAGCCGGTCTTCTTGGTGAAGTCGCGCAGGACGGACTTGGAGGCGGCGAAGGAGTCATGCGTGACGAGCGTGACCGTCTTGGAGTCCTCGCCGCCCCCCGAGCCGCCGCAAGCGGTGGCGAGAAGGGCGAGGGTGAGGACGGCTGTGGTGGCAGCGGCGGCGCGCCGCACGTGCGTGTTCATCAAGGCATCGACTTCCTACCCGGCATGACCCGGGCGAGGTTCGAGGGTCTGCGGCACGTACGGGACGCACGGCCGCACTCTCAGCGCTGTGAGCGCTCCCCTGTCGGCTGTTCGGTTGTGGGTGCCGCTACCGGCTGGTCGGTGGCGAGCCGGTATCAGCGTGTGTTCGCGGCCGATGTCGGTCGGCCGGTGAGGTGCCGTTCGGGCACACCTCTTCGAACAGTACCAGTCGGACCCGACCAGGCGAGCGTCAGCGTTCGGTTGCCGCGAGCTGGCCGCACGCCCCGTCGATCTCCTGCCCCCGGGTGTCCCGAACGGTCACCGCCACACCGTGCGAGGCGAGTGTGCGCACGAACTCGGCCTCGTCCTCGGGGCGGGAGGCGGTCCACTTGGAGCCGGGCGTCGGATTGAGCGGGATGAGGTTGACGTGCACCCGCTTGCCCTTCAGCAGCCGCCCCAGCAGGTCGGCACGCCATGCCTGGTCGTTGATGTCCTTGATCAGGGCGTACTCGATGGAGACCCGGCGCCCGGACTTGGCCGCGTACTCCCAGGCCGCGTCCAGCACCTCCCTGACCTTCCAGCGGGTGTTGACGGGGACGAGGGTGTCGCGCAGCTCGTCGTCGGGGGCGTGCAGCGAGACCGCCAGACGGCATTTGAAGCCCTCGTCGGCGAAACGCAGCATGGCCGGCACCAAACCCACGGTGGAGACGGTGATACCCCGCTGCGAGATCCCCAGTCCGTCGGGCTCCGGATCGGTCAGCCTGCGGATCGCCCCGACGACCCGCTTGTAGTTCGCGAGCGGCTCGCCCATGCCCATGAAGACGATGTTGGACAGCCGCGCCGCACCACCGGGCACCTCGCCGTCCCGCAGCGCGCGCATTCCGTCGACGATCTGGTGGACGATCTCGGCGGTGGACAGATTGCGGTCCAGCCCGGCCTGCCCTGTCGCACAGAACGGGCAGTTCATGCCGCAGCCGGCCTGTGAGCTGATGCACATGGTGACCCGGTCCGGATACCGCATCAGCACGGACTCCACCAGCGTCCCGTCGTGCAGCTTCCACAGCGTCTTACGGGTCGCGTCGTCGTCGCAGCTGATGTGCCGCACCACGCTCATCAGTTCGGGCAGCAGCTCGGCGGCCAGCTTCTCGCGAGCGGCGGCGGGGATGTCCGTCCACTGTTCGGGACGGTGCTCCAGCCGCGCGAAGTAGTGCTGCGAGAGCTGCTTGGCGCGAAACGGCTTCTCCCCCGCCGCGGCAACGGCATCGCGCCGCTCGGCGGGGCTGAGGTCGGCGAGGTGCCGCGGCGGCCTCTTGGCTCCGCGCGGCGCGACGAACGTGAGTTCTCCGGGTTTAGGCATGACCTTCCCAGTGTCGCAGACCCGCGACGGTGCTCTCTCAGCCTGCCCCGACGAAGATCACCAGAAGCAGCCAGACGACGGGGGCCGTCGGCAGCAGGGAGTCGAGGCGGTCCATGATGCCGCCGTGCCCCGGCAGCAGGGTGCCCATGTCCTTGATGCCCAGATCGCGCTTGATCATCGATTCGCCCAGGTCGCCCAGGGTGGCGCTGACGGCGACGGCCAGGCCCAGCAGCAGCCCCTGCCACCAGCTGCCGTCGTCGATCAGGAACTGGGTGCACAGCGCCCCCGCCACCATGGCGAACGACACCGCACCGATCAGGCCCTCCCTGGTCTTCCCCGGGCTGATGCGGGGCGCCAGCTTGTGCCGTCCGAAGCGCCAGCCCACGGCGTAGGCGCCGGTGTCGCTGACGACGGTGAGGATCAGGAACGTCAGCACCCGCCACGGCCCGTCGTCGGCCGCCAGCATGAGGGCGACGAAGGTGGCGAGGAACGGGACGTAGAAGGCCGCGAAAAGGCCTGCCGTCACATCCCGCAGATAGTCGGCCGGTGGCTGGGCCATGCGCCACACGAGCACCGCGAGAGCCGTGAGGGCCATCGCCACCCAGGCCCCCTCCGCGCCCCGCAGGTACCCGGCGACGGTCATGGCGGCCCCACCCACCACCAGAGGCACCAGAGGGGCGCTGATGTCCTTGCGCTCCTTGAGCCGCGAGGTCAGCTCCCACAGCCCCACCACCACGGCGACGACGATGACGCCGAGGAAGACCGGCTTGTAGAAGAAGAGCGAGGCCAGGATGACCACGCCGAGCCCGAGACCGACCCCTATGGCGGCCCGCAGGTCCCGTCCGGCACGCTTCTTGCCCTCCCTCGCCGCCGGCGCGGGGGTGGCGCCTGTCGGAACGTCCGACTGCTCGTGCGGACGGTTCGGCTGCGCGTGCGGCCGGTCCTGTTCGGGGGAGAGCGCGCCGCCCGTGGAGTCGGCGGGGCCGGGGCCTGGGACGCCTGGACGTTCCGGGCGGCCGGAGGGGCCGCCATTCTCGTCACCGGAGTCCCCGGGGTCGGACACAATGGGCATACGCCGAGTCTGCGACGCATCACCCCCGACATCGTGCACGGGGACGCTCACGTCGCGCGTGGAGAGGTGACCATCGCCCGGGCGGGGCAGCGCCGACGGGGCGAGGGGCCCCTGCTCGCCAGGGCCCCGGTACCCCGCGTGTGGTTGCGGCGCTCCCCAGGATGAGTCGTTCACAGATAGCAGCCTTCGACCTCGGACCTTGAGACTGGGGACCTCAGACTTCGAGCAGCTCGGCCTCCTTGTGCTTGAGCAGCTCGTCCACCTGTGCGACGTACTTGGCCGTGGTGTCGTCGAGTTCCTTCTCGCCCCTGCGGCCCTCGTCCTCGCCGACCTCGCCGTCCTTGACGGCCTTGTCCATGGTCTCCTTCGCCTTGCGCCGCACGCTGCGAATGGAGATCTTGGCGTCCTCGCTCTTGTTTTTCGCGACCTTGATGTACTCCCGGCGCCGCTCCTCGGTCAGCTCGGGGAACGTCACCCGGATGATATGGCCGTCGTTCGAGGGGTTGACGCCCAGGTCCGAGTCGCGGATGGCCTGTTCGACGTTGCGCAGCGAGCTCTTGTCGAACGGAGTCACCACCGCCATCCGGGGCTCCGGAACGGAGAACGACGCCAGCTGGTTGATCGGCGTGAGCGTGCCGTAGTACTCCGCCACGATCTTGTTGAACATCGCCGGGTGCGCACGGCCGGTGCGGATAGCGGCGAAGTCCTCCTTGGCGACGACGACCGCCTTCTCCATCTTTTCCTCGGCTTCGAGGAGGGTCTCTTCGATCACCACGTGCTCCTGGTTCGATGAATGAGCCTGACTGCTTCATCCGGGGCTGTGAGCTGTCGGCCGCCCCGCGGGCCGCCCCGGCCCCCGCAGTGCACTGATTCCTGCACGGTGTCCGACCGGCAGGCTGTTGTCCATCCCCGTACCGGGCCGTTCCCGTACCGCCGTGTTGCCATACCGCGGCGGTACGAGACCCGTGGCGCGACGCCACAGGCCCGCGTCGCTGTGTGGCCGACACGTTGGGACGCCACCGGCCCGTACCGGCCGCACGACGCCCGGACCACCGACGGGGCCGGGCAGGCGGCTGAGCCGGTCAGGCCCGCGTGCCCTGGTTGCTCACCAGGGTGCCGATCTTCTCACCCTTGACCGCACGGGCGATATTGCCTTCGGCGAGCAGTTCGAAGACGAGGATGGGCAGCTTGTTGTCCCGGCAGAGGGTGATCGCGGTGGCGTCGGCGACCTTGAGATCGCGGGTGATGACCTCGCCGTACTCGAGCGCGTCGAACTTCACCGCCGCGGGGTTGCTCCGCGGGTCGGAGTCGTAGACGCCGTCCACGCCGTTCTTGCCCATCAGCATCACCTCGGCGTTGATCTCCAGCGCACGCTGGGCCGCGGTGGTGTCGGTGGAGAAGTACGGCATGCCCATACCGGCGCCGAAGATGACGACCCGGCCCTTCTCCAGGTGCCGGACGGCGCGCAGCGGGATGTAGGGCTCGGCGACCTGTCCCATGGTGATGGCGGTCTGGACGCGCGAGTCGATGCCCTCCTTCTCCAGGAAGTCCTGGAGCGCGAGGCAGTTCATGACCGTGCCCAGCATGCCCATGTAGTCGGAGCGGGCCCGGTCCATACCGCGCTGCTGCAACTCGGCGCCGCGGAAGAAGTTGCCGCCACCGATGACGACGGCGATCTCTGCGCCGTCCCGGCAGACCGAGGCGATCTCCCGTGCCATCTTGTGCACGACGTCGGGATCGACACCGAGGCCACCACCCCCGGCGAACGCCTCGCCGGAGAGCTTCAGCAGGAAGCGCCGGCGGCTGTCACTGTCGTTGCCGGTGTCATTGCTAGTCATGGAGATCTCCTCGTGCACATACGAAAGAGGCCACTGCCGTCGGACCCTCGCGGTTCCCTCTGCGGCAATGGCCTCCTCGTCACAACTGCCCTGTGCCCGACCTTATCGGGCCCGTGCCGGTTCCGTGTGCGATGCCCGGTGTGTACGGGGCACGCGCCGACGGAACCGACCTGCGGGATACGTCAGGACCGCGCCCTCAGGCGCCGACGCGGAAGCGGGCGAAGCGCTTCAGCGACACACCGGCCTCCTCCAGGACCTTCTGCACGGACTTCTTGTTGTCCTTGGCGAAGGGCTGGTCGAGGAGGGTGTTCTCCTTGAAGAAGCCGTTGACCCGACCCTCGATGATCTTCGGCAGAGCCTGCTCGGGCTTGCCCTCCTCGCGCGCGGTCTCCTCGGCGATGCGGCGCTCGTTGGCGACCGTCTCCTCCGGGATGTCCTCACGGGTCAGGTAGGCCGGGGAGAAGGCGGCGATGTGCTGCGCGACGTCCTTGGCGATGTCGGCGTTCGCCGAGTCCAGCTCGACCAGCACGCCGACCTGCGGGGGCAGGTCCGGGCTCGTGCGGTGCAGGTAGGAGCCGACGAAGGCGCCGGAGAACTGCGCGAAGCGGTCCAGCACGATCTTCTCGCCGAGCGTCGCGTTGGCCTCGTCGACGTAGGCCTGGACGGTCTTGCCGGCCTCGATCTCGGAGGCGAGCAGCGCGTCGATGTCGGCCGGGGAGGTGGCCTCGACGTGCTTGGCGATGGACTCGGCGACGGCCACGAACTTGTCGCCCTTGGCGACGAAGTCCGTCTCGCACTTCAGCTCGACCAGCACGCCGGCGGTGTCGTCGTCGGCAATGAGGGCGACGACCGCGCCGTTCTCCGCGGTGCGGCTCTCGCGCTTGGCGACGCCCTTCTGGCCCTTGACGCGAAGGACCTCGACGGCCTTGTCGACGCTGCCCTCGGCCTCGTCCAGCGCCTTCTTGCAGTCCATCATGCCGGCGCCGGTCAGCTCCCGGAGCTTCTTGACGTCGGCGGCGGTGTAGTTCGCCATGGTCTGTGAATCTCTTCCCGGAAAGTCGAAAAGTCGATGAGGATGGATGTGATCACGTGAACGCGGCCCAGGTCACGGCTGGACGGCGGGGGCGCCCGGCCCCCGCCGTCTCACCACGAACCCCGAGGGCCCACGCGGTTCACGTGGACCGGTCGGTCAGCCCTGCTCGGCAGCGCCCGCCGGCTGCTCGCCCTCGGCGGCCTGCTCGGCCTCGGCGGCGGGCTGTGCCTCGGCGGCGGCCGGCTGCTCCTCGGCGGGCTTCTCGGCCTCGGCGGCGGGCTGTGCCTCGGCCCCGGCCTCGGCGGCCGGCTTCTCGGCGGCCTTCTCGCCCTCCAGGAGGTCGCGCTCCCACTCGGCGAGCGGCTCACCGGCGGCCTTCTCGCCCTTGCCCTCGGCGGAACCGCCGGACGAACGGGCGATGAGGCCCTCGGCGACCGCGTCGGCGATCACACGGGTCAGCAGGGTGACGGAGCGGATCGCGTCGTCGTTGCCCGGGATCTTGTAGTCGACCTCGTCCGGGTCACAGTTGGTGTCGAGGATCGCGACCACCGGGATGTTGAGCTTGCGCGCCTCACCGACGGCGATGTGCTCCTTCTTGGTGTCCACGATCCAGACGGCGCTGGGGACCTTCTGCATCTCGCGGATGCCGCCGAGGGTCTTCTCCAGCTTCGCCTTCTCGCGGGAGAGGACCAGAAGCTCCTTCTTGGTGAGGCCGGAGGCGGCCACGTCCTCGAAGTCGATCTGCTCCAGCTCCTTGAGGCGCTGCAGCCGCTTGTAGACGGTCGAGAAGTTGGTCAGCATGCCGCCGAGCCAGCGCTGGTTCACGTAGGGCATGCCCACGCGGGTGGCCTGCTCGGCGATGGCCTCCTGGGCCTGCTTCTTGGTGCCGACGAACATGATGGAGCCGCCGTGCGCGACGGTCTCCTTGACGAACTCGTAGGCGCGGTCGATGTACGACAGCGACTGGAGCAGGTCGATGATGTAGATGCCGTTGCGCTCGGTGAAGATGAAGCGCTTCATCTTCGGGTTCCAGCGGCGGGTCTGGTGCCCGAAGTGGACGCCGCTCTCCAGCAGCTCCCGCATCGTGACGACGGCCATGGCCGTTCTCCTTGGGTTACTCGGTTGTCGTCAGCGGAGGCGGACGCCTCCGCTTGCCTGACGCCCCTGCGCGCCGCCCTGGGGGGCCGAGTGACGACCGCTCCTGGGACCGAGATGCGCGGCCACCGGGTGAGGATGGCGGGGCGTGCGAAGTCAGCCCGGTCACCCGGGCCGCACCAGCAGTGTACGGGACCGCGGAGGTGGGCCGCGCCGGGCGGGGGCCAAGAGGGCGCGGGGACGGAAGGGACAGATGCGGGGACAGGTGTTGAGAGGTCAGCGGGCCGGCCGTTGACGCCCGTGCCGGCCGAGACCCGTGCCGGCCGAGAAACACGGAAACGGCCGCTCGCGACGGCCCCACCCGCTCACACGGATCCGCGCTCTCACCACCCCATCCGCTCACACGAGTGACGGAGTTGTCCACAACCTGCCGGTTGTCCACAGATCCAGGCCATGATCCCCGAGGGTCGACGATCCGCGCGACGGTTTCCGCATGACACGGCACAGGCCCCCGGCCGAGGGGGCACGCACCAGCACGCGGCCTGAGCGGTCTGCGCGGCGTGAGCGACCTGCGCAGCGTGAGCGACCTGCGGGACTGCCGAGCGGAGAGGTGCGGGCTGCTCCGATGATCGTCCGGGCCGTCCTCGCCTGCCTTGCCGCGCTGAGGGCGTGCTCCCGATTCGGCCCGCCACGCCGCGGACCGCTGCGGTCCGCGGCCGTCCTCGGCGCACTGACGCTGGTGTGGCTGGGGGCGTGGCCGGCGGTTGGCCACGTCGCTGCCCCGGTCCGTACGCCGTGGTCCCCCAAGCCTCCCGCACCCGATGTCCACCCCACGCCCGCGGGTGCGAGAGTCCGCTCGAAGCCCCCAGACGGTCCGGCCACCGCGCACCGGGCCGGCCCCCGGGCCGTCGACCGTCCCGTCGGCCGGAACTGGCCGGTCGACGGGGTGGACGGCGCCCGGCGGCCACGCGTGGACCGCGGCTGGGACCCGCCGCCCCAACGGTGGGCTCCCGGCCACCGGGGGGTGGATCTCGCGGCCCGCCCGGGCCAACCGGTGCGGGCGGTGGCTGCGGGAAAGGTCTCCTTCGCAGGGAAGGTCGCTGGACGCGGAGTCGTCTCGATCGAGCTGTCCGGAACGGGCCGGCCACCACTGCGGACGACCTACCAGTCCGTACGGCCCTCCGTTCACAAGGGCGACCGGGTGGAGGCCGGCGAGAAGGTCGGGACGGTCGTACGGGGGCAGCACTGTCCCCGTACCTGTCTGCACTGGGGGCTCCTGCGCGGCGACCGCTACCTCGATCCGCTCTCCCTGCTGCCCGCGTCCCTGCTGGGCGGCCGATCCCGGCTGCTCCCGATCTTCGGAGTACCGGTCCCCGAAGCGGCGGCAGGTCAGGAACGGAAGTCGGGCAAGGGCATCGCCGCAGCGCACAGAGCCGCGTCTCCAGCCGCCCCCAGCGGCGCGGGAGACCTCGCCGCCTGGAGCGCGACAGCCGCGCTGACGATCTGCGCGCTGTGGGCCCACCGACAGCTGCGGAGCCGGACCGGGCAGCGGGGCGCGCGGAACGCCCGCGACGGCGCGAAACCGTACTCCCCGGCGGACCCCGACGCGCACGCATCGGAACCGCACCCGTCGGCCCGCGTGCTCCGGCCGTCGCCCAGGCGCGGCACGAGTCGGAGAGTGCCGACCAGTCGCGAGCCCCGACCGGCCCCGCGCGGGTCCCAGACGACCGGGCACCAACGCCGGCTCTCACCGAGGCGGCGAGGGTCACCACGCCGACGCCATCGACAGGCGCGCCGCCTCGTCGGCCTCGACCGGCACGACAGACGCGACGGTCTCGACAGCCAGGGCAGCCTGGAAAGCCGGGTCAGCCTCGCACGCCGTTCAGCGCCATGGAGACGGCGGCTTCGGCGATCTGCTCGGGTGCTTCGGCGGCTCCCAGCTCGATGCGGCGTACCCCTGCGTCCACGACTGACTGGAGGAGCATCGCGGCGAGGCGGGGCTGCTCGTGACCGAGATCGCCCAGCGCTTCGACGACCATGGAGATCAGGCCACCGTGCGCGGCCCTGATCCGTTCGCGGGCTCCCACGTCCAGCTCGCCCGCGGAGATGGCGACGACGGCGCGGTGGCGGCGGTCCCCGACGAGCGCGAGCTGCCGGCGAACGTAGGCCTCGACCTTGCCTTCCGGGGTCTCCGCGGCCCGCATCGCCGACTCCACCTCGGCCGCCCACACCGGGAAGTCGACGGCGCACAGCTCTTCCACGACAGCGGCGCGGGAGCGGAAGTACTCGTACACGGAGGAGCGTGCGAGGCCGGTGTGCTGGGCGAGGGCGGGAAAGGTCAACGCTTCGGTCCCGCCCTCGGACAGCAGCGACCGGGCGGCGTCCAACAGGGCCGCACGCTGCATGTTCCGATGCTCGGCCACGGAGGCCGCTCGAATCCTGGGCACGTCTCCAGCTTACGGACCCACGCCCACGGTTCACACGAGTCCTGGCGAATCGATCCTGCCGAGCCTTCCCGACCGCCACATCTTTCCGATGGCCCACCCTTACCGAATGCCGTCCTTTCCGGGCCCGGAGGGGCCGCGGTCCGAGGGGCCCCAGCGGGGCCACGGGTCCGGTGGGGCCACAGGTCCAGCGGGGCCACGGCCCGACGGGGTCGCGGTCCGGCAGCGGACGGTGGCAGGCCGCCTCCGTCAGCGCCCGGCGTCGGCGAGCTTGGCGCGGAGCTGCAGAACCGATTTGGTGTGGATCTGGCTGACCCTGCTCTCGGTGACTCCGAGCACCTGGCCGATCTCGGCGAGGGTGAGCCCCTCGTAGTAGTAGAGAGTGACCACGGTCTTCTCACGGTCCGGCAGGGTGTTGATGGCTCTGGCGAGCAAGCGGCGCAGTTCGCGGTCCTCCGCGACCTCCACCGGGTTGTCCGCGGCGGTGTCCTCGAGCGTGTCCACGAGACTCAGCCGGTCGCCCCCGTCACCGCCGACGTGCAGAAGCTCTTCGAGGGCGACGACGTTGGCGAGTGACAACTGGCTGAAGACGCCGTGCAGTTCTTCCGTCTCGATGCCCATCTCGCCGGCCACCTCGGCTTCCGAGGGACTGCGCCGGAGCCTGGCTTCGAGAGTGGCGTACGCACGCTCGACCGCACGGGCCTTCTGCCGCACCGAGCGGGGGATCCAGTCGAGCGCCCGCAGCTCGTCGATCATCGCTCCGCGGATGCGGGTGATGGCGTAGGTCTCGAACTTGATGGAGCGGGAGGGGTCGAACTTCTCGATGGCGTCGATGAGTCCGAAGACTCCGGAGGAGACGAAGTCGGCCTGCTCCACGTTGGCGGGAAGCCCCACACTGACTCGGCCCGCGACGTACTTGACCAGCGGCGAATAGTGCAGGATCAGCTGTTCGCGCAGCCTGCTGTCGGCCGTGGCCTTGTAGGACCGCCAGAGTTCATCCAGCGAGCTGGGCGCAGTCCTGGGCGCGTTGTCGTCGACCACGGCGCGCGTGACGGCGGAAGCCGCTGCGGCTGTGCGGTCGGGCCCGGAGATGTGCTGAGGCATACGTCGCCTTGAGCCGTTCTGCTGGGTAGTGGTGGTCTGTTGATGCGCGGACACGTGCGTCTCGCGGAGAGACGGTGTGAGCGTAACGTGACCGCGGCATCGCAACGTGCGACGTATCGTTCTTCCTCCTCCGTGCTGGCGTGCTCGTTGCCGCGACGTCTCGGCGGGGCCGTACGGCGGGTGCGGTGCGGGTGACCGGGCACGGGCCAGGGTGCGGAGCCTCGCGTGGCCCGTGCCGCCCCGGCGAGGGCGCACGGCTCAGCTTTTCACCCGATAGCCCCAGGTCAAGGACCGCCTCATCACTCGATGGTGTGCCCCTGGCGGTGGCGGACCAACTTCCAGTGGTCACCGTCTCGTTCGACGAATCCGAGAGCCCGCAGCTCATGAAGCCGGGCGAGAACGACTTGGGCGGGCACCCCCGCGGAGCAGGCGATCCCAGCGAGGTCGCTCGCGCCCCGCCCCGGAACCGCTTCCAATACGCGCGACGCGCTGCGGCTGAGGGTGTCACGCGGTACGGCAGCTCCCCGGCGCTGCGGGGCGAGCTCTCCCATCGCGCCGACGAGCTCGATCACTTCGGCGGCGTCGGTGACCACCGTGGCCTCACCGCGCAGGAGTTCGTGCACGCCCTGTGAGAGTCCGGAGGTGACCGGGCCCGGCATACCCATCACGTGGCGTCCCAGCCTGATCGCGCGACGCGCCGTGACCAGCGCGCCACTGCGCACCGCGGCCTCGACCACGACCGTGCCCCTGGTGAGGGCAGCGATCACACGGTTGCGGAGGACGAACCTGCTGCGGGTCGGGTGAGCGCCCGGCGGGAGTTCGGCCACGAGCAGGCCGCGCTCCCCCAATGCCCGGATCAACTCCTGGTTCCCCGGCGGGTAGGCGACGTCCGCCCCGCAGGCCAGGACGCCGGCAGTCGGCCCGTGAAGGGCGAGGGCACCGCGGTGCGCGGCCGCGTCGATGCCGTAGGCGGCACCGGAGACGACCGTCCAGCCCCGCTCGGCCAGGCCGGCCGCGAGCACGGCGGCACAGTGCGCCCCGTATTCGGTGCAGGCGCGGGCGCCGACGACCGCGACCGAACGCAGCGCCCACACACGCAGTGACGGAACTCCGTTGATCCACAGCCCGAGCGGTCGCGCAGGGCCCAGGTCGTCCAGCTGGCTCGGCCACTCCGGGTCACCGGGGCAGATGAACCGGCCACCCAGCCGTTCGATGGCGTCGAGGTCGATGTCGGGGCGGACATCGGCGGCGCGCAGCCGCAGCCCTGCCCAGCGCTGTACGCCGGCCCCGTCGAGCGGCGCCCCGGATCCGCACACCGCTTCGACGACCGCACAGGCGCCATGGGCCGCGACCCACCGCCCCACCTGTTCGTCCCCCGGCTCGGCGATACGGGTCAGAGCCGCTCGGGCGAGCCGCTCCGACCGTGCGGAGGGTCCCTTGTCGGTCCTTACCGGCAGGGCCGCGCCTCGTGGCGGGGAGCTCGCCGGCTTCCCTCCTTTCGAGTCCAATACCGGGTCCGGGTCCGGGTCCGAGCGCGAGTCCTGGTCCTGGTCCTGGTCCTGGTCCTGGTCCTGGTCCTGGTCCGGGGAAAGGCTGGAGCCTGGGGCGTCGACTGCGCGAGCCGCGCTCTCGGAGCCCGCGCCGAGCCCCATGCCCGCGTGGCTGTGGCTCACAGGACCCGAGGGCCTGTTGGATGACGGCCGTGGCGACCGCGAACGGGAGCGGTCCGTTGTCGAAGCGGTACGTACCCGCCCGGGGGCGTGCGCTCCCGGGTGGTGGTGGCGGGCGTCGGTCTCCGGGTCGGGACCCGGCCCGGAGGGCGGCGTCGTCGGTCGGGTGCCGCCGGTCATGCGGGCACCTCCGGGACGAGGGTGCCTCGGTGCACACCGGTGCGCAGTCCGAGCGCGTAGTGGACATCGTCACGGGTCGGCCTCTCGTGGCCTGCCAGGTCGGCGACCGTCCACGCGACCCGCAACACCCGGTCGAGGCCGCGAGCGGTGAGTATGCCGCGCTCCAACTCGTCCTCCGCCTCGTTGAGCGCTCCCGGCAGGGCGGAGTGGCGGGTGCGCAACTCGTGACCTGGCACGTCGCTGTTGGTCTTCCACGGCGTGCCGGCGTACCTGGCAGCGGCGCGGTCCCGCGCTTCCAGTACGCGGGCGGCCACCACTGCGGTGGGTTCCCCGCCTCCGACGGCCGCCATCAGCTCCGAGCGGGCGAGCGGTTCGACGAGGACCCGTAGATCGACCCGGTCCAGCAGCGGCCCCGAGAGCCTGGCGCGGTACTGGCGCACCGAAGCCGGCCTGCACTCACATGCGCCACCAACGCTGCCGTGGCGTCCGCACGGGCATGGGTTCGCAGCCAGGGCGAGCAGGAAGCGCGCCGGCATGCGCATCATGCCCGCGGCCCGGGCCACCAGGACGTGCCCGGACTCCAGCGGCTGGCGCATCGCGTCCAGGACCCGGGCGCTGCACTCCGCGGCCTCGTCCAGAAAGAGAACGCCGTGGTGGGCGAGCGAGACCGCGCCGGGACGTGGCACACCGGAGCCACCGCCGACCAGCGCCGCCATGGTCGCCGAGTGATGCGGCGCGCAGTAGGGCGGCCGGGCGACCAGCGGTTGGCCTGGCGGCAGCGCCCCCGCGATCGAGTGCACAGCCGTCACCTCCAGCGCATCCTTGCGGCTGAGCGGTGGCAGCAACCCCGGTAGGCGCTCGGCCAGCATGGTCTTCCCCGCCCCCGGGGGGCCCTTGAAGAAGATGTGGTGGCGTCCTGCCGCGGCGATCTCCAAAGCGCGCCGCGCGTGCCGTTGGCCGGTCACTTCCGCCAAATCGAGAGGGCGCTCCTCGGCCAGCAGGCCGGTCAGCCCCGGCGCTGCGGCGGGGAGCCCGGCGAGACCGGCGTGGACGGATCCGGGCAGGCCCGTATCAGGCCGCTCCTCCTCGGGCACCGGCTCGTCGTTGAGCACCGCGATGAGCTGGCCGAGGCTGCGTACGCCCACCACGGAGACGTCCGGGACGAGCGAGGCCTCGGCCGCGGTCTGTTCGGGAACGACCACCTGCCGGTACCCCGCGTCGGCGGCCGCCAGTACGGCGGGCAGGACGCCCCGCACCGGCAGTACGCGGCCGTCAAGGCCCAGTTCGCCGATCATCACGACCTCGGCGATCTGGCGGGGGTCGACGCGTTCTGCCGCCGCGAGAACGGCACACGCGACCGCGATGTCGAAACCGCTGCCGCCTTTGGGGACCGAAGCAGGGCTGAGGCCCACGGTGAGCTTCTTCTGCGGCCAGGGCACACCGGTGTTGACCACGGCCGCGCGGACCCGATCCCGGCTCTCGGTCAGGCTCTTGTCCGGAAGGCCCACGAGAGTGAAGGCGGCGACCCCGGGCTCCAGGTCGGCCTGGACCTCGACCAGCACTCCCTCGACGCCGACCAGCGCCACCCCGCACGTTCGGGCGAATCCCATCAACCCACCCCCCGGACGTGCTGGAGCACGGGTGCCCCACGGTCGGGAAGGACGATGCCGACGAGATCGATACGGACGCCGCCCACGGGCGGTTGCCCGTAGCGGGCGATCCAACGCTCGCTGAGCCAGCGCGCCGCCAGGCGGCGCAGGCGGGCCGTCTTCGCCGGTGGCAGGCCACCCATGGGGTGCTGGAAAGGAACGGCCCTGCGGGTCTTGACCTCGCAGATCACCACGGCATCGGCGTCGCGCGCGATCAGGTCGATCTCGCCTTCGGCGCAGCGCCAGTTGCGCTCCAGGACCGTCATCCCCGCTTCACGTAGCCGTCGCGCCGCGAGGTCCTCTCCGTACCGCCCCAAGGCGCTCCTGGCTCGGGTCGGGCCGGGAGCGCCTGCCGCGCGGCCGGTCCGCGCGGCACGCGAGCCCGTGCCCGACTGCACGCGGCCGCCCCGCGCCCTGGCACCCGGCGCCTCCGCGCCCGCCGCACCGGTGCTCCGTCCGACGGAGCGGGGACCGCTGGGCTCCGTCCCGCCGATGCCCTGTTCGTCGGCGGAGTGCCCGCCGACGTCGCGACCCTGCACGTCGCGATCGCCGAGCTCCCGACCGCCGGAGCCGCGCCTGACGGGACCTCGCCCATCGGCGCCTGAGCCGAGCGGCCTGTCAGCGATCCAACCGCCGACATCCCGGCCGCCCCGCTCAACGAGACTCCGCCCATCAGCACCAAGACCGCGCGGCCTGTCAGCGCATCCCCCGCCAACATCCCGATCGCCCCGCCCGGCGAGGCAGCGCCTGTCAGCACTCGGGCCGCTGGGTTTGTCCGTAACCTGGCCGGGGCCGCGCCCGTCGGGGCCGTGCCCGCTCGCCCCCGGGGCACCTCGCCCATCGAGGGTGCGCCCGTCACGGGTGCGCCCGCCCGCGCCCCGGTCACTCCGTTCGGCAGAGCCGGGATCGTCCGTTTTCCACGCTTTCGGGCCTCCGGCCCAACCGCGCCGCGTTTCGCTGGTGTTCACATGAACCACCTCCGGCACCGACTGTGGCGGTACCGGAGGCAGCGTGTGGATCTTGCTCTGTTTCTGTGGAGCACCGGATGATTGTGGACAACTCCGTCACTCACAAGAGGCACAGGGATCACAGGAATCGCACCGAGGGCGATTCGCCAGGATCAGCCCTTGAAGTCCGAATCCTCCGGCAAGTCGAGCTCGCTCTTGTTCAGCTCCTCGATGTTGACGTCCTTGAACGTGAGCACCCGTACCTGTTTGACGAACCGGGCCGGCCGGTACATGTCCCACACCCAGGCGTCCGCCATCGAGACCTCGAAGAAGACCTCGCCCTGCACCGAGTGGACCTGCATCTCGTAGTCGTTGGTGAGGTAGAAGCGCCGGTCGGTCTCGATCACGTATTTGAACAGACCGACGACGTCCCTGTACTCCCTGTAGAGCTTCAGCTCCATCTCGGTCTCGTACTTCTCGAGGTCCTCGGCGCTCATGGCATGTTCCCCTTCAGCCGTGCGTCCCCCTATTGTGCGTCACCCCGAGCGGCGGCGGGCCGACATCGCGCGGCGGCGCGCGATCGGCCCCCAGGCGGCTCCGCCCAGCACCAGGACCGCGCCCACCACGACGGCGATCAGCGCCGTCGGCAGGGGGCCGCTGCTGGAGGTGCCGCCGGGCATGTCGGCGAATCCACGCGCCTCGGGCAGCATGCCGAGCCCGCCGACGGGCCAGGCTATGGCCTCCACGCGCGCCTTGACGGCGGAGCGGGGCACTGCGCCGTGCTCGCCGTCCTGCAGATGCACGCGTGAGTCGAGGGAGGCCGACCGGTTGTCGCCGAGCAGGAACAGCTTCCCTTCGGGCACCGTGGTGGACTCGAAGGGCCGCTGCGAGTCGCGGCCCTGGCTGCGCAGATAGGGCTCGTCGACGCTGTCGCCGTTGACGGTGAGCCGTCCCTGCCGGTCGCAGCAGGCCACCTTGTCGCCTCCGACGCCCACGACCCGCTTGACCATGGGGACGGCGCCCCAGACGGAATCCTGGAAGACGACGACGTCGCCGCGGTGCACCTCGTCTCCGTCCACCCGCTCCGCCAGCACCCGGGACCCGGCCTTCACCGTGGGGTCCATGGAGTCGGTCGGCACCGTGTACGGCTGGTACAGCAGTGCACCCCAGACGAAACCCCCGAGGAAGAGCACGCAGCCGAGGGCCACGGCCACTCCGGACAGTCGGTTGCCCAGTCGGCCGCGGCCCTCATCGGTATGGCTTGCGTTGCTCACGTGCGTTCTCCCGGGTTCTCCGCGGCAGCCTCGAGTCTGCGCGGCACCCTACCCAGGAGTACGGGATACGTCAGCCCTCGCCCTCCGCCACTCCGGTGGCCGACGCGGGCCCCGCAGCCCCGGCGTGCCTGGCGGCTCCGGCCGGCTTGGCCGTCAGGACCAGTCGGCGCCTGCGGCGCCAGAGCACCAGCGGAACCGCTCCGGCCAGCCCGACAGCACCGGGGGCGGCGTTCAGCGCGCGCGCCTGGATGCCCTGCTGGTCGAAGGTGTCGGGGACGGGCAGCGTGCCCCACCGGTCGATCGGCCACGCCTTCACGATGGCCCGCCCGACGACCTGCCCCTCGGGGACGAAGCCACCACCCTGCTGGTTTTGGTGGTAGCGGGAGTCGAGGGAGTCCTGACGGTGGTCGCCCATCACCCACAGCTTGCCGTCGGGCACCTTGAGGGGGCCGAACGGCTTGTCGTCGCACGGGCTGTTGCCGGGGTAGATGTACGAGGTCTCGTTCAGGGCCTTTCCGTTGACGTGGACCTTGCCGCCCTTCTTGCACTCGACCGTGTCGCCGCCCACCGCGATGACCCGCTTGATCAGGTCCTTCTCGTTCGCGGAGGGCATCAGGCCGATGAAGCTGAGCGCGGTCTGGACGAAGTTCTCCTCCACCTGGGCCTCGGGCAGCCAGCCGCCCGGGTCGTGGAAGACGACGACTTCGCCGCGCTCCGGCGTCGCCCCGAACCACGGAGTGAGCTTGTCGACCAGGACCCGGTCACCGATCCGGAGGGTGTCCTGCATGGAAGCCGAGGGAATGGAGAAGGCCTGGACCAGGAAGGTCTTGATGACCAGGGCGAGAACCAGCGCGATGCCGATGAGCATCGGGAGTTCTTTCCAGAAGGAGCGCTGCTGCTTGGCGGCGTCCTTACGACCCTTGCGGCCCCTTCCGCCGTCCCCGTCCTGGCCGTCCTCGCCGTCCGCTTCGCCCCACTCGGCGCCTTGGTGCGGCCCGCCGCTGTCGTCCATGTGGTCGGCCCGGTCCGTGTGCTCGTCTCGCTTGCTCTGAGCTGCCCGCTCCGCTTCCGGCAGCTGGTGGCCGGGGGGCGGGGAAAAGCCGTGCAGTCCGTCTTCGCCCGCTCCGGAGCCCGCTGCTGTCCCGTCGGTCTCGGCGGTCACGCCGTCACTCTCTCTTCCCACGGCCGGTGGTCCTGCGTCGCCCGTCCTGCCGTCCGTACCAGGACGTTCGTCCTCCGGGTACCCGGAACCGGACCGTGCGCCGACCGCCAAGTCCCCCACATCCACTCCTCACACTGCGCATTCGCCTGTTCCGCAATCGGGACAAGCCCACCACTCCCATAACGAGCGGAAGTTCCGCAGAGAACGGGAGTTGCGCCACTCGATTCTCACGGCCCCCGGGCGGCGCCGCCGAAGTACCGCCCGCGTCGGGCACCGAAGCGTAGGTCTTGGGCTCTTCGAGCCGTCTCCAGTGGTCGAACGGCCAGGCAATGACGACCGCTCTTCCAACGATCCGCTCCACCCCGATCGTTCCCTTGTCGGGGCCTCGCAAGTGGTAACGGGAGTCGGCGGAGTTGCCCCGATGGTCTCCCATCACGAACACGCGTCCGACGGGCACGGTCACCTCGAACTCCATCTTCGAGGGTTTGTTGCCCGGATGGATGTACGGCTCGTCCAGGGGTGTGCCGTTCACCGTCACGCGTCCTTGCTTGTCACAGCAGCGTACGGTGTCACCGCCGACGCCGACGACGCGCTTGATCAGGTCCTGCTCGTCGTCCGAGGGCAGCAGCCCGATGAAGGTCAGCAGCTCCTTGCCCTGCTTGATCCCCGGGGGATCGTCCTTCTTCTCCTTCTTCTCGTCCTTGAGCCAGCCGCCCGGGTCCTCGAAGACGACGACGTCACCGCGGTGCGGCTCCGCTCCGAACCAGGGAGTGAGCTTGTCCACGAGGACCCGGTCGCCGATCCGGATGGTCTGCTCCATGGAGCCCGAAGGGATGACGAATGCCTGCACGAGGAAGGTTTTGAGCACCAGAGCGATCAGCACGGCGACCCCGACGAGGATCGGGATCTCCTTCGTGGCCGAGAGCCTCCGGCGGCGCTTGATGCGTTTCGCGGCCCTTCTGCGGTCCGCCCGCCCCTGGCCGGGACGCCGTAGCGGCGCCGACTCCTCCTCCGGGTCCCACTCCTCATCCCCGCTGGGCACGAAGGCGGCACCTGAGGGGTCGTACGGCCCGGCCGGACCGGTGGTGCTGTCGTAGGGCCCGGCCGCCGTACCGGAGGGGGCGTACGGCTCGGCGGCGCCGGGGTAGCCGTAGGGCGCCGCGGCACCGGAGGGGTCGTACGGGCCGGGGTCGTACGGGCCGGCGGTGCCGGAGGGGTCGTACGGGGCCGCGCCCGGGTGCTGGTACGGCGTGGCCGCGTCGCCGTAGCCGTACGGGCCCGCACTGCCGTACGAGGGGTCGGACGGGTGGCCGGAGGCCTGCCGCGGGTTCTGGGGCGGCGGCCACGGGCCCTGCGGTTGTTGCCCTGCCCCGTGGGGGTGCTGGTGTCCGTACCTGCCCTCGGGGTCAGTCATCGTCACCGTCCGCACCCGCTGGGAGGGAGCCGATGCGGCCGAGCGGCCAGCCGATCCAGTCCGCCCGTCCGATCACGCGGTCGACGGGGACGGTGCCGCCGCCGGGATCACCGAGATGGTCGCGGGAATCGCTGGACTTGTCGCGGTGGTCACCCATCACCCACAGGCGCCCCTCCGGTACCCGTGTTTCGAAGGGCACCGTGGAGGGCGCGTCGCCGGGGTGCAGATAGTCCTCGCTCACGGGCCGACCGTTCACCTCGATCCTCCCCCGCCTGTCGCAGCAGCGCACCAGGTCTCCGCCGACCCCGATGACGCGCTTGACGTAGTCCGTCTCGGCAGGCGGCACCAACCCGGTCGCCGCGCCCGCCTTGCGCAGTGCGGTCGTGACGGCGTTGGCGTCGGGGTCCGCGTCCGTGGAGAACGAATCGGTGCCGTCGAAGACGATGACGTCCCCGCGCTGTGGACCGTCACCGAAGCGGTAGGCCAGTTTGTTCACCAGCACCCGGTCCCCGACGCGCAGGGTGGGGTCCATCGAGGAACTCGGGATCAGGAAAGGCTGCATGACGAATGCGTTCGTCAGCAAGAGTGCCCCCAGCACGAGCCCCGCGTACAGGGCCGGACGCGCGAAACGCGACCGACCCCCCGCTTCCTCTTCGGAAGCGGAGGAGCGATCGCGCTCCGGTTCGTCGTGCTGTTCCTCGGTGTCCATCGGGCGGAAGCCTAACCGGCGCTCCGAACACCGAGGACGCGAGATCAGTTCTCGCGCTTCTCCTTGATCTTCGCGGCCTTGCCGCGCAGGTCACGCAGGTAGTACAGCTTGGCGCGGCGGACGTCACCGCGGGTCACGACCTCGATCTTCTCGACGATCGGGGTGTGCACCGGGAAGGTGCGCTCGACGCCCACGCTGAAGCTGACCTTGCGCACGGTGAAGGTCTCCCGCACGCCGGAGCCCTGGCGGCGGATGCAGACGCCCTTGAACTGCTGGACACGGGAGCGGCTGCCCTCGATGACGCGCACGTGCACGTTGACCGTGTCGCCCGGGCGGAAGGCCGGGACGTCGTCGCGCAGGGACGCGGCGTCGACGCTGTCGAGAAGGTGAGACATGTCGTCTGCTTTCCTCGCTGATGCCACAGGTCATCAGCGGCATATCGTGATCTGATCGGAGAGCCGCCACTCGCGGCGGGCGTCGGTCCCCCTGTGGCAGGGTCGCGCGCCGGATGGGAGGCAGCTGCCCATTCTTCCATGGGCCGCCCCTCCGCCCCAAATCGGCCGGGCGGAAGGACGGCGGAGGCTACTCGCCCGCCGGGCGCTGCCAGTGGCCGTCCTCCGCGTCCCGGTGCCAGCCCAGTTCCTCCAGCGCCGCCCGGTCGTGCTTGTCCAGCGTGTCCGGGTCGCACCGCTCGATCAGGTCGGGCCGGTGGTCGGTGGTGCGGGCGAAGGCCTGGTCGCGGCGCCAGCGGGCGATCCGGCCGTGGTGGCCGCTCAGCAGCACCTCGGGGATGCCGCGTCCGCGCCATTCGGGCGGCTTGGTGTAGACGGGGCCCTCCAGCAGGTCGGCCATGGCCCCGGGCGCGAAGGAGTCGTCCTGGTGCGAGGCCGCGTTGCCCAGCACGCCGGGCAGCAGCCTGGCGATCGCCTCGACCATGACGAGCACCGGAGCCTCCCCGCCGGCGAGCACGTAGTCGCCGATGGAGACCTCCCGTACGTCGAGCCGCTCCCCGTACTCCTCGATGACGCGGCGGTCGATGCCCTCGTACCTGGCGGGCGTGAAGACCAGCCAGGGCTCGCCGGACAGTTCGACGGCCAGTTCCTGCGTGAACGGTCTGCCGCTGGGGGTGGGCACGACGAGGACGGGCCGCCCATGCGCCGGCTCGCCGCTCGCCAGCACGTGGTCGAGGGCCTCGCCCCACGGCTCCGGCTTCATCACCATGCCGGGGCCGCCGCCGTAGGGGGTGTCGTCGACGGTGTGGTGCCGGTCGTGCGTCCAGTCCCGCAGGTCGTGGACGCGGACGTCGAGCACGCCGCGGCTGCGGGCCTTGCCCACCAGGGAGACGTTCAGCGGCTCCAGGTACTCGGGGAAGATCGAGACGACGTCGAGCCTCACCGCGGGTTCCCCGGGTCGGCCTGGGCCTCTTCCTCGAGTGAGCCGGCTTTCCCCTCCGCCGGGCTCGCCTGCGGCTCCCCCTCGTCGAGGAGGCCGGGCGGCGGGTCGACGACGGCGCGCTGAGCGTCCAGGTCGATCTCGGGAACGATCTCGCTGACGAACGGGACCAGTACTTCCCCGCCGTCGGCGCCCCGGATCACGAGCAGGTCCTGGGCCGGCAGGTGCGCGACGCTCTCGATGCGTCCGACGACGGCTCCGTCGACGGTGACCACCTCCAGATCCTCCAGCTGGTGGTCGTAGAACTCCTCCGGGTCCTCCGGACGCTCCGCGGGGTCGATCTCGGCGACGAGCAGGGTGTTGCGCAGGGCTTCGGCGGCGTTGCGGTCACGGACGCCCTCGAAGCGCAGCAGCAGCCGTCCGCTGTGCACCCGCCCGGCGGCGATGGTCAGCGGCCCGGCGGAAGCCGGGTCCGTGGCCAGTACCGCACCAGGCCCGAGCCGGAGTTCCGGCTCGTCGGTCCTGACCTCGACCGTGACCTCGCCCTTGATGCCGTGGGCGCGGCCGATCCGCGCGACGACTAGCTGCACTGTGCCTCTCCGTGCTCGGTGCTCATCCGTACATAACGACTGGGGGTGGGAGGGGCGGAGGAGGCGGCGACGCGACAACGGGCCGGGGACGGCGTGGTCGCCGTCCCCGGCCCGTGCCGGTGCTGCATACCGCTCTTCAGTGGACCTGGTCCACGTCGACGAGGTCGACGCGGATACCGCGGCCGCCGAGAGCTCCCACGACGGTGCGCAGAGCGCGCGCGGTGCGACCGTTGCGGCCGATCACCTTGCCGAGGTCGTCGGGGTGCACCCGGACCTCCAGCACGCGTCCGCGACGGAGGTTGCGGGATGCGATCCCCACCTCGTCGGGGTGGTCGACGATGCCCTTCACCAGGTGCTCGAGGGCCTCCTCGAGCATCCTCAGGCCTCGGTCGACTCGGTGGCGGCCGACGCCTCGGCGTCCGCCTTCTTCTCGGCCTTGTCCGCCTTCTTGGCCTTCGGGGTGATGGCCTCACCCTGCGGCTCGTCGGCGGACTCCTTGGCGGCGGCCTCGAAGAGGGCACGCTTGTCGGCCTTCGGCTCCGGGACCTTCATCGGCTCCGGCGCGGGCAGGCCCTTGTACTTCTGCCAGTCGCCGGTGACCTTGAGGATCGCCTCGACGGGCTCGGTCGGCTGGGCGCCGACGCCGAGCCAGTACTGCACACGCTCCGAGTTGATCTCGATGCGCGAGGGGTTCTGCACCGGGTGGTACAGGCCGATCTCCTCGATGGCCCGGCCGTCACGGCGGGTACGGGAGTCGGCGACGATGATGCGGTAGTGAGGCGAACGGATCTTACCCAGACGCTTCAGCTTGATCTTGACTGCCACGGGTGTGGTGTCTCCTGGTCTTGACGTGGGTGGACACGTCGGGGATGCCACGTGGGGTTGTGGCGCCGGGTGTCCGATGGACGCGTCAGCCGGAGGAGAGAGGGGTCCTGTGCGACTGTCGAGTTCAGCCGACCATGATGCCACACCGCGCAGCCGCGCCGGAAACCAGCCCCGTCGGCCCGCGCCCAGAGACTCCGCGGCCCCCGCCCGTCCGCCCACTGCCCCGGGAACCGCGACCCCAGGACCCGCGGCCGCGCGCCCACCGCAAGCGGGCGGCGGGCCAGCGAGGTCCGGGATGGCCCGGTACGGCCCGGTACGACGCTGCACGCCTCGACGGGCAAACGGAGGCGGCGGGCACCCGGAGGCGGCGGGCACGGGTGCGGGTGCGGGTGCGGATCAGCCGACGGGGATCGGCTCCGCGCTCGCGGCCATCTCGGCGGGCAGCGCCTCGGCGGGGATGCGGAACTGCTTGCCGCAGGCTCCGCACATGATGGGGGCCTGCGCGAGGACCGAGGGAACGACCCGGACGTTGCGGCCGCAGTCGCACACCGCCTTCACGCGCACCCCGCCACCCGAGGAGCCGTGGCGCGCGGCGGGGCCGCGGAAACTGCGCCCGGTGTCGGTTTCGGTGGCCGCGCTGTAGGCCTTCAGGGCCCGCTGGAGCCGCTCGCTGGTGGGCCGGTAGCGCCGCCGGGTGTCGGGCGTGAGGACCACGAGGGAGAAGCCGCTGCTGGGATGCGGCTCCTCGGGGTGGTCGAGCCCCAACTCCTCGGCGATCGCCAGGAAGCGGCGGTTGTGATAGCGGCCCGCGCGTGAGGTGTCACGGACACCGCGGGCCGCGGCGATGCCGTGGACTGCCTCGTGCAGCAGCCGTTCGAAGGAGAGGCCGGTACCGCATGCGGACGAGGACTCTCCGATGAGTGATTCGGGCGCGGCCAGGTCCGGCAGCTCGGGGTGGTGCCGTTGAATGTCGGCCCAGGCGGCTGCCAGCTCGGCGGCGAGAACTGGTGGTGTCGTGCTCACGTCGTGCTCAACGAGCGGAAGGGCCCTGGTGTTCCGATTCCGGGGCATCGCAAATATTTTGCACGTACCAGTCAGTCGCCGCCCTTGCGGC
Source organism: Streptomyces diacarni (assembly GCF_003323715.1). GTDB lineage: Bacteria > Actinomycetota > Actinomycetes > Streptomycetales > Streptomycetaceae > Streptomyces > Streptomyces diacarni. Next base: position 644,811 of record NZ_QOIN01000048.1, on the reverse strand, counting down.
AGGAGCGGGGCGGGTGCCCCGATCTGCGGCCAAGCCGCGCACCCGCCGCAACCCGGGACGTATCGCCGGTAGGGGCACGTCAGTACGGACACGTCGGCATGCCCGCCCCCAAGGGCGTGTCAGTACGCGCGTGCCAGTACGCGCGTGCCACCAGCGCGACCGTGCCCGGCTCGTCCTCCCTCCGCGGCACCGAGCCGTCCTCGGCGACCAGACAGCGCACCGTGACCGGGTGCTCGGCCGGCGCCGTCCCGCCCTGGGGACCGAGCGCGGACCACCACGGCAGGCGTGCCCACCCTCCGGTCGCGGCGGCTTCCACGGCCTCGCCGATGGTACGGACGTTTTCTGTGTGCTGTACGCGCCGCTCGCGCGTCTGGTTCAACAAGTCGTCGATCCGTACCCGAAGTCCTGCGGTGCCCAGTTCCTCGGCCAGGGTGCGCACCCGGGTCAGCACGGCGTCCTCGCCCTTGACCGCGAGGACCACCACCTGCACGGGGGCCAGCCGGGGCGGCAGACGGAGTCCGTGGTCGTCACCGTGTGCCGTCACCATCGCGCCCACCATGCGGGTGGTGCTGCCCCAGGAGGTCTGCCAGGCGTGCTCGCGAGTGCCCTCCCGGGTAAGGAACCTGGTGCCGAAGGCGCGGGAGAAGTTCTGCCCCAGCTCGTGGCTGGAGGTGGGCCGCACCACGGCGGGCTCTTCCAGCTGCTTGCCTCCGCCGTTGGGTGAGACAGGGACCGCTCCGCGGCCTCGTCCGGCGCGGCGCGGTGGGGTCAGGCGGTCGGCCCCGGCCATTCCTCCGAGGTCAGCGCGAAGCGCTCGTGGTCCCGCCAGGCGTCGTTGATGAAGAGCATGCGCGGCGAGTAGCCCTCGTGGCGGAAGCCGAGCCGCTTGGCCATCGCCAGTGACCGCTCGTTCTCGGGCTGGACGCTGATCTCCAGCCGGTGCAGCCCGAGCCCGTCGGGTCCCGGCTGGAAGCAGCGGTCGACCACCAGCCGCAGTCCCTCGGTCATCCGTCCCGTCCCGGCGTAGGGCAGGTAGCTGTCATAGCCGAGGGAACCGTTGCGGAAGCGCGCCCTGACGATGTTGGCGACGTTCACCCGGCCGACCAGGCCCTCGTCCTCGCGGTCGAGGATGAGGAACGTACGCAGCGCGGGGCCCTGACGGCGCAGCAGGTCGGGGAGGCCGTCGGGCTCGACGGGGTTCCACGGGCTGAGGTGGTCTGCCGACCGCACGACGGCCTCGCTGTAGAGCTGTTCGTCGGCCGGCCGCGGGGGGCGGATGTATACGCGCATGGACGACATCATCCGCCTTTGCCGCGGCAGGCTCGCGTCAGGGGAGGTCACTTCGGTGGCAGCATGTCCTTGAACTCCTGAGGGAGTTCGAAGTCGCCCGGGTCCTGGCCCGCGCCGGGGATGCCGAAGGCACCGCCCTGCTCGCCCTCGGCCCGGCGGGCGGCCGCTGCCTGCTCCTCCTGCTTGCGCTTCATCGGGTTGCCCGACTGGCGCTTGCCCTTGGCCTTCTTCTGCTGCTTGCCCTTCTTCTTGCCGCCTCCGGCTCCGGGCATACCCGGCATCCCGGGCATTCCCGGCATGCCGCCGCCCTGCGCCATCTTGGACATCATCTTGCGGGCGTCGAAGAAGCGCTCGACCAGGTTCTTGACGGCGCTGACGTCGACCCCGGAGCCCCGGGCGATACGGGCCCGGCGGGAGCCGTTGATGAGCGTGGGCTCGGCGCGCTCCGCCGGCGTCATCGACTTGATGATGGCGGCCGTGCGGTCGACCTCGCGCTCGTCCAGGTTGTTGATCTGCTCCTTCATCTGGCCCATGCCCGGCATCATGCCGAGCAGCTTGGAGAGCGAGCCCATCTTGCGGACCTGCTCCATCTGGGCCAGGAAGTCGTCGAAGGTGAACTCCTTGGGCCCCTTCGCCAGCTTGGCGGCCATCTTCTCGGCCTCTTGCTGGCTGAAGGTCTGCTCCGCCTTCTCGATCAGCGTGAGCATGTCGCCCATGCCGAGAATGCGGGACGCCATCCGGTCCGGGTGGAAGGCGTCGAAGTCGTCCAGCTTCTCGCCGTTGGAGGCGAACATGATCTGCTTGCCGGTGACCTGGGCCACGGAGAGCGCCGCACCACCGCGCGCGTCGCCGTCCAGCTTGGAGAGCACGACCCCGTCGAAGCCGACGCCCTCCTGGAAGGCCTCCGCCGTGGTGACCGCGTCCTGGCCGATCATGGCGTCGACGACGAAGAGGACCTCGTCGGGGCTGACGGCGTCGCGGATGTCGGCGGCCTGCCGCATCAGCTCCTGGTCGATGCCCAGGCGTCCCGCGGTGTCGACGATGACCACGTCGTGCTGCTTGTCACGCGCGTAGGTGATCGAGTCCTGGGCGACCTTGACCGGATCGCCGACCCCGTTGCCCGGCTCCGGCGCGAAGACGGCCACCCCGGCGCGCTCGGCGACGACCGAGAGCTGGTTGACCGCGTTGGGGCGCTGGAGGTCGGCCGCGACCAGGACCGGCGTGTGCCCCTGCTGCTGGAGCCAGCGGCCCAGCTTGCCCGCCAGCGTCGTCTTACCCGCGCCCTGGAGGCCGGCGAGCATGATGACGGTCGGCGGGTTCTTGGCGAACCGCAGGCGCCTCGTCTCGCCGCCGAGGATGCCGACCAGCTCCTCGTTGACGATCTTGATGACCTGCTGGGCAGGGTTCAGCGCCTGGGAGACCTCGGCCCCCGCGGCGCGCTCCTTGACCTGCTTGATGAAGGCGCGGACAACGGGCAACGCGACGTCCGCCTCGAGCAGGGCGATGCGGATCTCACGCGCGGTGGCGTCGATGTCCGCCTCGCTGAGGCGCCCTTTGCCCCGGAGGTTCTTGAACGTCGCACTCAGGCGGTCGGAAAGGGTATCGAACACAGCGCTCGTCGGTCCTCGGGTCGGTGGCGGAGTCAATCACTGGCAAGGGTAGCCGCCCTCCCGCCGACGGGTCCCCGCCAGTCCGGATCGGACGGGATACGGCGTCACCGCGAGGCGGCCTCCGGCCCCTGCCGCCGACCGACCCCAGGAGGCTTCCGTGCCCCGCTGCGGGGCCTGTCACCCCGCCCCGAACCGCTCACAGCGCGTCCGGACCCCGCTCGCCCGTCCTGACGCGGACCGCGTTCTCCACGGGCACGACCCAGACCTTGCCGTCGCCGATCTTCCCGGTGTGAGCCGCCTTGACGACGACGTCGACGAGCTGCCCGGCGTCCTCGTCCGGGGCCAGCACCTCGACGCGCACCTTGGGGACCAGGTCGACCGTGTAGGCGGCGCCGCGGTAGACCTCGGTGTGCCCTCGCTGGCGGCCGTATCCTCCGGTTTCGGTGACGGTGAGGCCCTGGACGCCGAAGGCGCGCAGCGCCTCCTTCACCTCGTCGAGCTGGGCGGGCTTGATCACGGCGGTGAGGAGCTTCATGCGTCCACCTTGGTCGCGCGGCCGGGGCGGGGGGCGGTCTCGGGTGCGGCGGCCGTGCCGGGCGGCGCGGGCGGTCCGCCCGGGTCGCGGCCCGTGGAGCCGCCGACGGCGGTGAAGTCGTACGCCGTCTCCGCGTGGAACGCCTGGTCGACGCCGGCCGTCTCGTCGTCGGGGTCGGCACGGAAGCCGATCGTGGCCTGCACCAGTTTGGCCAGCAGCCACGAGACGGCGAAGGAGAAGGCCAGCACCGAGAAGGCGCCGAGGGCCTGCTTGCCGAACTGCGCGGGTCCACCGACCCCGTCCACGGCGAGGAACCCGACCAGCAGGGTGCCTACCAGCCCGCCGACGAGGTGGACGCCGACGACGTCGAGCGAGTCGTCGTACCCGAGCTTGTACTTCAGGCCGACCGCCCAGGAGCAGACGACGCCGGCCACCGCGCCGATGACCAGCGCGCCCATCGCGTTGACCGAGGCGCCTGCCGGGGTGATCGCCACCAGCCCGGCGATCGCCCCGGAGGCCGCGCCCAGCGTGGTGAAGGCTCCGTGGCGCAGGCGCTCGTAGGCCAGCCATCCCGCGAGGGCGGCGCCGGTGGCGATCTGGGTGTTGAGCGCCATGGTGGCGGCGGTGCCGTCGGCGGCGAGTGCGGAGCCGGCGTTGAAGCCGAACCAGCCGAACCAGAGCAGGGCGGCGCCCAGCACGACCAGCGGCAGGTTGTGCGGGCGCATCGGGTCCTTCGTGAAGCCGATGCGTTCTCCGACGACCAGGACGGCGGCCAGCGCGCCGATGCCCGCGTTGATGTGGACGGCGGTGCCCCCGGCGAAGTCGATGACCTCCAGCTCGCGGAGCCAGCCGCCCTCGGCCCACACCCAGTGTGCGACGGGGAAGTAGACGAGCGTCGCCCACAGGGTGAGGAAGACCGCCCAGGCGCCGAACGTCACGCGGTCGGCGAGGGCGCCGCTCATCAGCGCCGGGGCGAGGACGGCGAACATCATCTGGAACAGGACGAAGGCGAGCAGGGGGATGCCGCCCTGCTCGGTGAGGGAGTCGGGCGAGAGCCCGCTGAGCCCGGCGTGGTCGAGGTTGCCGATCAGGCCGCCGGTGTCGGGGCCGAAGGTGAGCGAGTAGCCGAACAGCACCCACAGCACGCTGACGACCGCCAGCGAGATGAAGGACATCATCAGCATGTTCAAGGCGCTCTTGACCCGGACCATGCCGCCGTAGAAGAAGGCGAGGCCGGGTGTCATCAGCATCACGAAGAACGCGCTGACCAGGACGAAAGCGGTATCCGCGCCGTTCAATGCGAACGTCTCCTCGGGTCGTGGCCCCTGGGGGCCGTGGGGCCCCGCCCGGCCGAAGACCGCGGGAGGGCGGGCGTGTCCGCCAGATTTCCCCCGCCCGGTTTCCGCCGCCGCCACGCGGTGTTGCGCGACCGTGAAAACCGGCCCGCCGGCGTTACGAGGAGATGAAGCGCACGTCCGGACGAGGAAGCGCTGCCGGGGCGCACCGAGGCGCCACCCCTTCGTCAGCCCGGGCCCGGCGTCAGCCTGATCCCCTCGTCAGCCCCGGCTCCAGCGGCAGCCCGACGCCTTCGTCAGCCGGCCACGGCCTCGTTCTCGGCCAGCTCCACGCGCAGCCGCTCGCTCAGATGTACGACGTCCGCGATCCCGCCGAACTCGCGGACGGCACCGGCGGCGGTGCGCCGCAGCCGGTTGTTGACCCGCTCGGAACGCAGCCGCTTGGCCAGTCCGAGGGCCTCGCTGGCGCGGGCGACGCACCCTTCGGGCTCGTTCTGCAGAAGGTGCACGCTGGCCATCCCGATCAGGTTGAGCGCGTAGGAGCGCTGGTGGCCCCCGCCCTCGGCCTCCCGCGCCTCGCGCGCGAACAGTGCGACGGCACGCTCCATCGCAGGGCGGGCCAGCGACGCGTAGCTGGGGCTGCGCCCGGAGGAGTAGGCCAGGTCCCGGTAGGAGTGCGCGTTCTCCGCGCACAGCTCGCCCTCGGAGAAGAAGCGGATCCAGTCGGGGTCGGCGTCGCGGCGGTCGATGTCGGCGAAGGCCTCGTCGGCCATCCGCACGGCGCGCTTGCACTTGCCCGGCTGGCCCATGTTCGCGTAGGCGCGGGCCTCCATGGCGTGCAGCATGGCCTGGGTGCGGGGGGTGGAGCCTTCCCTGCTGCCGTACTGGGCGAGATGGGTCAGCTCCAGGGCGTCCTCGGGGCGGCCCAGGTGGATCATCTGGCGCGCCATCTTGCTGAGGATGAAGGAGCCGAGCGGCCGGTCGCCGGCCTCCTTGGCGGCGTGCAGGGCGAGCACGAAGTACTTCTGCGCGGTGGGCTGGAGGCCGACGTCGTAGCTCATCCAGCCCGCCAGCTCGGACAGTTCGGCCGTGACCCGGAAGAGGCGGCGCCTGACCGGCTCGGGGTGGCGTTCCTGGAGGAGGTCGGTGACCTCGTGGAGCTGGCCGACGACGGCCTTGCGGCGGAGCCCTCCCCCGCACTGGGCGTCCCAGGCGCGGAACATCTCCGTCGTCTGCTCCAGCAGCTCCAGCTCGGGGCCCGAGAGCCGCGGCGGACGCCGCTGCGCCGCGGCCGCCGCCCTGGGCGCGGGAACGGCCGTGCCGCCGGGCCGCCCGTGGCCGTCCGCACAGGCCTGCCCGAAGGACTGCTCGGAGGCGTGCCCGGAAACCGGCCCAGGGAACGCCGGCGCGTCGGTCTGCGGTCCGGGGACCAGCCAGCGTTGCATGGGCTCGATGAGGGCGGGCCCCGCGGAGACGGCCAGCGAGGTGCCCAGGAAGCCGCGCTGGCCCAGCATCAGGTCGCTGCGGGTGAAGTCGCTGATCATCGCGACGGTCTGGGGCCCCGTCCAGGGCAGGTCGATACCGGAGGCGGCGGGGGAGCGCCGGGCGGGTCGCAGGCCCAGGTCCTCGACGGCGACGACGCAGCCGAAGCGTGCGGAGAACAGGTCCGAGAGGATGCGGGGGATGGGTTCGCGGGGCTGCTCGCCGTCCAGCCAGCGGCGCACCCGCGAGGTGTCGGTACTGATGTGGTGCGCACCCAACTGCCGTGCCCGGCGGTTGACCTGGCGCGCCAGCTCCCCTTTCGACCAGCCACTGCGCACGAACCACGAGCCCAGGCGCTCGTTCGGGCTCTTGCTCGTCCGGCCTCGCTCAGCCACTGGTAACGCCCCCATCCCGCATCGGCGACGGACACCGGCCGGGGGCGGCCCGCGCTCCCCCGCGCGCCCCACCGCACCCTCGGCCGCGCCATGCCCCAGGCATAGTCCGCTGCCGCGCTCTCTCCACTGTGTGCACCGAAAGTAATCCTACGATCACGAGCCTGGCGAGTGTAATTGCAGAATCGCCACCATTCGCCACCCCTTCGAATGAACCCTTCAGCGTCAGTAAGCGCTTGACTTGACACCGGGCATCAGCCCACGGAGAGAAGGCCCCAACTCCCCGCCCCGTTCCGGCATTCCGATCGTCACTGTGTGCAACGCTTCGTAACCATCAGCATTCGGGACCCGTTGGAGTGAGCATGGGCTTCACGATCGGCGCCATCGGCGGTCTCAGCGGCATCCGCGAGATCCGCGAACTGCGGCCCGGCGCACGCAGGCGCGAGCGCGCCCAGGCGTGCACCACCGTGGCGGAGTACACGAGCCTGTGGGGCTGGGACGTCGTCCCGGGCGCCCGGGCCGCGCGGTCGGGAGACCGCGTCACCTGTTCGTGCGGCGCCGCCGCGTGCCCGGCCCCCGGCGACCACCCCCTCGACGCGACGGTGGAGGTGCCGGCGGGCGCCACCCTCGACGAGGCCACACGCGCCTGGTCCCAGGTGCCCGGCGCCGCCACGCTGCTGCCGACGGGCCGCGCCTTCGACGTGCTCGAGGTGGGGCTGACCGCCGGCCGGTGCGCGCTGGTGCGGCTGGAGCGCATGGGGGTGCCGCTGGGCCCCGTGGCGGTGACGCCGCACGGCATGGCCTGGTTCCTGGTCGCCCCCGGCGCGGCGGCCGAGCTGCCCGATCTGCTCTACCGGATGGGCTGGGACGACGCGGACCTCGACCTGCGCGGCAGGGGCGAGGGGGAGCACATCACCGCGCCCCCCTCGGACCTGGCCGCCCACGGCCCGGTCGGCTGGCTGCGCCCGCCCACCCTGGAGACGGCCGGGCGTCCGCCGCAGGCCAGGCTGCTGCTGGGAACGCTGGCGTATGTCTGCCATCGCTCGGCGAGCGTGCGCCCGCGTACGGGCGGGGACGGCCCCACGGCGCGGTAGTCGGCGCCGGCCGAAGGCCCCTCCGGGGGCGCTCCCCACCGCAGCGGACGACGAGCGGCCCTCTCGGAGGAGGCCCGGCGGGACGGCCGGTCACCACAGCCCACCGCGCCCCGGCTCGTCCCCGAGCAGCCGGCTCGTCCCAGGCAGCCGGCCCAAGCCCAGAGCATCGACCAAGGTCCGGGGCGCCGGCGCAGAGCCAGGAGGCCGGCCCAGAGGCCGGGGCGTCGTCCCGGGCCCGGGCGCCGCCCAGGCCCGGGACGTCGGCTCAGGCTTCCTCGACCAGGGCGGCGACGAACGCGTCGGGCTCGAACGGCGCCAGGTCGTCGGCGCCCTCGCCCAGCCCCACGAGCTTGACGGGGACGCCCAGCTCGCGCTGCACGGCGATGACGATGCCGCCCTTCGCGGTGCCGTCCAGCTTGGTCAGAACGATGCCGGTGATGTCCACGACCTCGGCGAAGACCCGGGCCTGCACCAGCCCGTTCTGACCCGTCGTGGCGTCCAGCACCAGCAGCACCTCGTCGACGGGGCCCTGCTTCTCCACGACGCGCTTGACCTTGCCGAGCTCGTCCATGAGCCCGGTCTTGGTGTGCAGCCGACCCGCCGTGTCGATCAGCACCACGTCGGCGCCGGCCTCGGTGCCCTGTTTGACGGCGTCGAAGGCGACCGAGGCCGGGTCTCCGCCCTCGGGGCCGCGGACCGTACGGGCGCCGACCCGGGTGCCCCAGGTCTCCAGCTGGTCGGCGGCTGCCGCGCGGAAGGTGTCGGCGGCGCCCAGCACCACGGACTTGCCGTCCGCGACCAGCACCCGGGCGAGCTTGCCCGTGGTGGTGGTCTTGCCCGTTCCGTTGACGCCGACGACGAGGACGACGCCGGGGCGGTCGACGGCCCCCTGCGTGTCGGTGTGGACGGTGCGGTCGAGGTGGGGGCCGACGAGGGTGAGCAGTTCCTCGTGCAGCAGGGTGCGCAGTTCCTCGGGGGTGCGGGTGCCGAGCACCTTGACGCGCTCGCGCAGCCGTTCGACCAGCTCCTGGGTGGGGCCGACGCCGACGTCGGCGGTCAGCAGGGTGTCCTCGACCTCCTCCCAGGTCTCCTCGTCCAGGTGCTCCCTGGACAGCAGGGTCAGCAGCCCCTTGCCCAGGGAGTTCTGGGAGCGGGACAGCCGGGCGCGCAGCCGCACGAGGCGGCCCGCGGTCGGCTCGGGGGTCTCCACCTCGGGTGCGGCCTCGGCGGCCTCGGGGGTGGCGGGTGCCTCCGCCTCCTCCGCTTCGGGGAGGCCGACCTCCTCGATGGGACGGCGGGTGCCTTCGGGCGGGGCTTCCGCCTCCTCCCCCACCGTCGGCTCGGCGGTACGTGTGGGCGCTTCGGTCGTGCTCTCGGGGGTGCGGGGCTCCTCGGTCTCGGCCGCCTTCTTGCGCCGGCCGGTCACCACGAGCCCACTGATCGCGACGAGAGCGACCACAGCGATGACTACGACAAGGATGACGATTTCCATAGCGGCTCCAGTATCCGCCACCGTCAACGCTTCACGGTCATTCCCTCCTCGCGCGCGCTGGGTTACCTTCCGTCACGCACCGTGCCGTCTGCCGGGGAGTCCCACGTGACCGTGACGACCACCATCCGCTTCAATCTCGTCCAGCCCGACGCGTGTTCGGACGCGGGATCCGGACCGCCGCTGGGCGACCGCTACCAAGCGGCGCTGGAGATGGCCGCCTACGCCGACGCGCACGGTGTGACGTCTCTCATCGTCGAGGAACACCACGGCTCGCCCGACGGCTGGCTCCCCGCTCCGCTCGCGCTGGCGGGCGCGCTGCTGGGGCGGACCCGCACCACCCTGGTGACGGCCTGCGCGATCCTGGCGCCGCTGTATGACCCGCTGCGGCTCGCCGAGGACCTCGCCGTCCTCGACCTGGCGAGCGGCGGGCGCCTGATCACCGTGGCGGGGATCGGCTACCGCAAAGAGGAGTACGAGGCACTCGGGGTGGACTTCGCGCGGCGCGGCGCGCTCCAGGACGAGGCGCTGGAGACACTGCTGGCCGCCTGGACGGGCGAGCCGTTCACCTACCGCGACCGCACCGTGCGGATCACTCCGCGCCCGCACACCCGTCCGCACCCGCCGCTGTTCGTCGGCGGCAGCTCGCGTCCGGCGGCGCGCCGCGCCGCCCGGCTGGGGCTGCCGTTGTTCCTGCCCGCACACCTGCCCGAGCTGGCGCGCTACTACGAGGAGCGCTGCGCCGAGGCCGGGAACGCCCCGCTGTGCCTGCTGCCACCGCCCGAGCTGCCTGCCGTGCATCTGACCGACGACCCCGACCGTGCCTGGGCCGAGCTGGGCGGGCACTTCCTACACGAAGCGCGCCGGTACGCCTCGTGGCAGACCCCGGACGTGCACTCGCTGATGACGGCACGGGCGGCCACGGTGGAGGACCTGCGCGCGGAGGGCGTCTACCGGTTCCTCACGCCGGAACAGTGCCTCGCGCTGGTCGCCGGGCAGCCGGCGGGGGCCCGGCAGCTGCTGCTGCATCCGCTGTGCGGGGGCATGCCGATCGAGGAGGGCAGGCGCTCGCTGCGCCTGCTGGCCGAGGAGGTCATCCCCCGGCTCGCGGAGATCGAGGAGTAGGGCCTGGCGAGCCGGACGGTCACCGCCGGGCGCCCTTCCACCGGAGCCGGACAGTCCGCTGCCCCGGCTCCTGGCGAGGGGCCGGGGCAGCGCCGTACGAGGAGTGGGCGGCGGGGACTCAGCCCATCTCCTCCAACGCCTTGCCCTTCGTCTCGCGCACCCACAAGAGGATGAACGGGATGGAGAGCAGGGCGAAGACCGTGTACACGATGTAGGTGACCGACAGGTTCCACTCCGACAGGCTCGGGAAGCTGGCCGTGATCGCCCAGTTGGCGATCCACTGGGCGGAGGCGGCGATGCCCAGTGCGGCGGCGCGGATCCTGTTGGGGAAGATCTCGCCGAGCAGCACCCAGACGACCACGCCCCACGAGAGCGCGAAGAACAGCGTGAAGGTGTGCGCGCCGACCAGGGCGACGACGCCCTGGGCGTCCGGCAGCGAGACGTCGTCCCCGGAGCCGGTCTTGTACGAGAACGCCCAGGCGACCGCCGCCAGCGAGAGCGTCATGCCCACCGAACCGATCAGCGCCAGCGGTTTGCGGCCGATCCGGTCGACGAAGACCATCGCGATGACGGTGCCGACGATGTTCACGATGGACGTCGTGAAGGAGTAGAAGAACGAGCTGCTGGGGTCGATGCCCACCGACTGCCACAGCGTCGAGGAGTAGTAGAAGACGACGTTGATGCCGACGAGCTGCTGGAAGACCGACAGCCCGATGCCGACCCACACGATGGGCAGCAGCCCGAAGCGGCCGCCGAGCAGGTCGCGGAAGGAGGACCGGTGCTCGCTGCGCATCGCCGTCTCGATCTCGTCGATGCGCTGGTCCAGGTCGGTGCGCTCGCCCTCGACGCCGGCCAGCACACGGCGGGCCTCGCTCTCGCGTCCCGCGGAGATCAAGAAGCGGGGGGACTCGGGGATGCGGAAGGAGAGCAGGAAGTAGCCGAGCGCGGGGATCACCATGATGCCGAGCATCCACTGCCAGGCCTCCAGGCCCGCCAGGGTGCCGCGCTGGTTTCCGTCGGCGACGGTGAGGATGCCCCAGTTGACGAGCTGGGAGAGGGCGATGCCCAGCACGATGGCGCCCTGCTGGAAGGAGGCGAGCCGGCCGCGGTAGGCGGGTGGTGAGACCTCCGCGATGTAGGCGGGGCCGATGACGGACGCCATGCCGATGGCGATGCCGCCCAGCACGCGCCACAGTGCCAGGTCCCACAGCGCGAACGGGAGGGCCGAGCCGACGGCGCTGACGGTGAATAGGACGGCGGCCACCCGCATGACGGGTATGCGGCCGATCCGGTCGGCTATGCGCCCGGCTATGGCGGCGCCGATGGCGCTGCCGATCAGGGCCGCCGCGATGACCTGTGCCAGCAGCGCTGAACCGACGTCGAAACGGTCCCTGACCGCCTCCACGGCTCCGTTGATCACTGAGCTGTCGTAGCCGAAGAGGAAGCCGCCCATGGCGGCCGCCGCGGTGATGAAGACGACACGGCCGAGCGGGGCCGTGTGCTCCCCGGAGCCGGGCCGCGTCTGCGGCGCTGCCTGCGGTGTGCTGGTCACGTTGTTCTCCTGAGGTACCCCGGCCACGGTGCCGGGAGGGGACGCATCCGTCCAAAGGTCGAAGACGGGCGCGTGGCATGCCTCGCCGCCTTCGAGCTCACGGGGCACCTCAAGACTGTAAATCTTCAATTCATGAAGTCAATAGGTCAGCTTCTGCGACTCTACGCACAGCAGAGGGGAAGCAGTGTTCGGCTTGTGAAGCAAGAAGGCTTACCGAAGGAGGGTGTCGTCTCAACTGAGGCGCTGGCTGATGACCTTCGAGACGCCGTCGCCCTGCATGGAGACGCCGTAGAGCGCGTCGGCGACCTCCATCGTGCGCTTCTGATGGGTGATCACGATCAGCTGGGAGCTGTCCTTGAGCTCCTCCATGATCCGGATGAGCCGCTGGAGGTTGGTGTCGTCGAGCGCCGCCTCGACCTCGTCCATGACGTAGAAGGGGCTCGGCCGCGCCTTGAAGATCGACACCAGCAGCGCGACCGCCGTCAGCGACCGCTCACCGCCCGACAGCAGCGACAGCCGCTTGACCTTCTTGCCCGGCGGCCTGGCCTCCACGTCGACGCCGGTGGCCAGCATGTCGTCGGGGTCGGTGAGCACCAGCCGCCCCTCGCCGCCGGGGAACAGCCGCGAGAAGACGCCCTCGAACTCGCGAGCGGTGTCGTGGTACGCCTCCGTGAAGACCTGCTCGACGCGTTCGTCCACCTCCTTGACGACCTGCAGCAGATCGGCGCGCGTCTTCTTCAGATCCTCCAGCTGCGCGCTCAGGAACTGGTGCCGCTCCTCCAGCGCGGCGAACTCCTCCAGCGCCAGCGGATTGATCTTGCCGAGTTTCTGGTATGCCCGCTCGGCCGCCTTGAGCCGCTTCTCCTGCTCCGCACGGACGAACGGCACCGGCTCCCCGCCCCGCGCCGCCTGGCGCCGCGCGGGACCGGCGGCCTTGAGGGCCCCGTCCTCGGCGACGGGCCCGCCGTCCTCGGTAGTCCCGCCGTCCTCGGCAGTCCCGCTGTTCCCGGCGGCCCCACCGTCCTCGGTGGCATCGGTGGTTCCGGCTGCTTCGGCGGCTTCGGTGGCTTCGGCGGGTGAAGTGGGCGGGACCAGCTGATCGGGGCCGTAGTCCCGTACCAGCCCCTCCGGCTCGACGCCCAGTTCCTCCAGGGCCTTCTTCTCCAACTGCTCGATGCGCATGCGCTTCTCGGCGCCGAGAACCTCGCCCTTGTGCACCGAGTCGGTCAGCTTGTCCAGCTCGTCCTTGAGCCCGCGGCCCTGACTGCGCTCCTCGCCCAGCGCCTGCTCGCGCTCGGCCTTGGCCCGCTCGACGGCCTCCCGTTCCTCGCGCGCCCGCTCCAGCGAAGCCTCGACGTGCGCGAGCAGCTGCCGGGCCCCGTCGGCGACGGCCTCGGCCACCTCGGCCTCGTGGCGCAGCCGCTCCCTGCGCTCCCGCGCACGCGCTCTGGCCTCGCGCTCGGCGCGGGCGCCCCGGTCGAGGGAGTCCGCGCGCCCCGCGAGCCCCTTGACCCGCTCCTCGTGCGTGCGGACCTGGAGCCGGGCCTCCATCTCCGTCTGACGCGCGTTGGCGCCGTCGGCCGCGAGCCGGTCCCGCATGGAGGTGTCCGGATCGTCCGAGGCCTCGGCCTCGTGGGCCTCCTCGGCGACAGCGAGCCGTGCGGCCAGCTCCTCGGCCTCCTGCCCGGCCCGCGTCAGGGCCTCCTCGGCCTTGGCGACCGCCGCCTCGGCCCGCTCCGCCTCGCCCTGTGCGGCGCGCGCCTGTCCCGACAGGGTGCCCACCCGCCCGGCGACCCGGGACTTCTCGCGCTCCGCGGAGGACCTGCGGGCCGCGAGGTCGTCGAGGGCCGCGGCCCTGGTGCGGCGGGCTTCCTTGGCCTCGGCCTGCTCCAGCTTGAGGCGCTCGCAGCGGGTCTCCAGCTCGGTGAGGCGGGACGCCGCCTCGTCCACCGCCGCCTGCGCCTCCAGCTGGGAGGGGGCACCCTCCGAGCCGCCGCCGGCGTGGTGCGCGGACAGGATGTCGCCTTCCGCGGTGACCGCCGTGAGGCGGGGGTGCGCCCTGACGACCTCCTCGGCCGTCTCCAGGGTGTCGACGACGACGGTGCGAGCGAGCAGGTGTTCGACGGCGGGGAGGAGTTGTTCCGGCGCGGCCACCAGCGCTGTCGCGGCGGTGGAGCGGGAGGGCACGGCCCCGGTGCCGGACGGCGGCGAAAGCGAGGGAGAGGGAGAGGGAGAGGGAGAGGGAGAAGGCACGGTGCCGTCGCCGGGCGGGGGCGTTGGTCCGTCCGCCCGCTCGCACTCCGCGTTGGCCACGATCAGGGAGGCGCGGCCGCCGTCCTCCTTGCGCAGCAGTCGCAGCGCCTCGGCCGCCGTCCGCACGTCCGTCACCGCGACCGCGTCGGCGGCCGAACCCAACGCCGCCGCTATGGGCAGCTCGTGGCCCGGGGTCACGGTCAGCAGTTCGGCCGCCGGGCCGAGCAGCCCTGTGAGGCGGTCCTTGGCGGCGAGCAGCGCGGCCGTACCGTCCTTGCGGCGCAGGTTGAGGGCCAGGGTGTCGTGGCGCGCGGACACTGCGGCACGTTCACGCTCGGTCTCGTTCAGTGCGTCCCGTGCGGCGTTGAAGGAGGTCTCCGCCTCGGCCAGTTCGCGCTTGGCCTGCTCATGGCGTTCGGCCAGTTCCTCGTCGCCCTGGTCGAGCCCGGCCACCTCGCCGCGCAGTGCCTCGTACTCCTGCTGGGCCGCCTCGGCGCGCCGCAGTGCCTCGTCCCTGGAGGTGGCGAGGCGGTCGATCTCGGCCTGCGCGGAGGCCACACGGCTGCGCGCCGTGCTCGTCTTGCCGCGCAGGCGTTCGAGTCCTTCGCGCCGGTCGGCCAGTGCCCGGGCCTCGTCACGCAGCCGGCGCTCCTCGTCGGCCAGCCGCCGTTCCAGCTCGGCGCGGTGGGCGACGGTCTCGTCCAGCGCCGTCGTCGCCGCCTCCAGCGCGGCCTCCAGCTCCGCCTCCTGCTCGCGGACACGGGCCGCCTCGCGCTCCATCTCCTCCGGGTCGCGCCCCCTGCGCTCCTCGGGCTGAGGGGAGGCCGCGTGCTGGACGCGCTGGTCGGCCAGACCGATGGTGCCGCGCACACGTTCGGCCAGCTGGGAGAGTGCGTACCAGGTCTGCTGGGCGCGCTCCAGGCGAGGCGTCAGGGTGCGGACCTGCTGTTCGAGGTCGGCCTCCCGGCGCAGGGCCTCCTTCAGCTCGGCCTCCGCGGCCTGTTTGCGCTGCTTGAGCTCCGCCTCGTCGGCGACCTCGGTGCGCAGCGCCTCCCGCAGCGAGACGAGATCGTCGGCCAGCAGGCGGAGCCGGGCGTCCCGCAACTCGGCCTGGATGACCTGCGCCTTGCGGGCGGCGGCGGCCTGGCGGCCGAGTGGCTTGAGCTGGCGGCGCAGCTCGTCGGTGAGGTCCTGGACGCGGGCCAGGTTGGCCTGCATGGCGTCCAGTTTCCGCAGCGCCTTCTCCTTGCGCTTGCGGTGCTTGAGGACTCCGGCCGCCTCCTCGATGAAGGCGCGGCGCCCCGTCGGATCGGCGTGCAGGACGCCGTCGAGCTGGCCCTGGCCGACGATGACGTGCATCTCGCGGCCGATGCCGGAGTCGGAGAGCAGCTCCTGGATGTCGAGCAGCCGGCAGGTGTCGCCGTTGATCTGGTACTCGCTGCCGCCGTTGCGGAACATGATCCGCGTGATGGTGACCTCGGCGTACTCGATGGGCAGCGCGCCGTCGGCGTTGTCGATCGTCAGCGAGACCTCGGCCCGGCCCAGCGGCGGGCGCCCCGTGGTCCCGGCGAAGATGACGTCCTCCATCTTGCCGCCGCGCAGCGACTTGGCGCCCTGTTCGCCCATCACCCACGAGAGGGCGTCGACGACATTGGACTTGCCGGAGCCGTTGGGGCCGACGACGCAGGTGATGCCGGGCTCGAAGCGCAGCGTCGTGGCGGAGGCGAAGGACTTGAATCCCCGCAGTGTCAGGCTCTTGAGGTGCACGCGTCCGGACCCTACCGAGGTTGGTACGGGGATGTCGCGCCCACCGCACCGAAGGGGGCGGGAAGGTTCCGGTACCGGGGTCGCGCCGCCGGGTTTCGCCGTGGAGGCGCCAGGGCACACCAGACGTAACGAAGTGCACCGGGACCGCCACTCAGTATCAGGACAGCACGAGGCAGGCCCATCAGGCTCGCGCCGCGCCGGAACCGCAGCGCGGCGGCGAAGACAACCGACGCCGGCGACGCCGTCCAGCCGCGACGGCGCCCGGCAGTGTGCGGGAAGAACAAAGGGACGCCGAAGCGTCCCTTAAAGATTGTCGAGCGCGGCCGTCCTGCTCGGCCCGTCCTGCCCGGGGGCTGGATCAGGTGAGCGCGGGCTCGGCCGTCGTCACGTCGATGTCTTCGAACACCGAGTCATGCCGAGCGGCGGCGGACAGAGCGTCGTTCTCGGCCTGCATCCGTACAAGTTCGGATTCGAGGTCCTGGACACGCTGCTGCAGCCGTCGCATCTCGGCTAGCACTCGGGGGTCGGAGCCGCCGACGTGACCGAGAAGCGCCTTTGCCATGATGGATGGTCCTCCACACTGAGTGACCGACCGTGAGTCTGGTGGGTCGTGAGGGAATCGCACCGTTGAGGGTCTGCTCTGGACTTTTACTGAAGAATCTTCGATCAAACAGCTCAGGTGCGCGGGGATTCCAGGGTCTCACCAAAAGGTTTGACGGTCAACACGATCACACGTGGCACCCCCGGGTGTGCCTCCACTCGACGGCGACCGGCGCCGGAGCAGGCTGCCCTCGGGGGCTGGGAGGAAGATCCACCGCGCTGACTCGTTGCGGCAGCTTTGCACGCCACAGCCCGAATGGCAACCGTTGTGGATCACCGGATCGCGAAGCCGCGGTACCCCCCGCGGGGTGTGTCCCAGATCTCGGTCACACCGTCCACGTGTCCGGGCGTGTCACCGCCCCGCAGCCACTCCAGCAACTGCTCGCAGTCGGCGCGGGTGCCCTCCGCCACGATCTGGACCCGCCCGTCGCCCAGGTTGAGGGCGAAGCCGACGAGCCTCCCGATGCGCAGTGCCGCCGCGCGGGTGAACCAGCGGAAACCGACGCCCTGCACCTCGCCGCGTACCCACGCGGTCAGGCGCGCGGGATCGTGCGGACGCGCCCCGCCCGGCTGCTCGGGCACCTGCTCTGACATCCGGTCACGCTCCGTCGCCCGCGCGGGCTCGTTCCCCGGTGCGTGCAGCCGTCCGTCCGGGCTGTCGTCGGTCGGGTTGATGGCAACCATGGGTGCACGCTATCCGGACAATTCCCGAGCGGACACATCCACCCCCGTGCGGATGCCGTACATTGCCCGGCAACTCTCTTCACACGCCCCGCACACTTCGGGCGAGGGGAGAGGAGACAGTGAGCCGCAGTGACCGCCGAGCAACGTGAGGACAGCACAGATGGGCCGCCATCGACGCGCTACCCCCACCCCGCCCGCACCGGAGGAGAACGCCCCAGCCCGGGGCGCGACCCGGCAGCGGCACGGCAGGCGCCCCCGGCGTACCGCAGCCCCGGTACGGACGGGGCTGCTGGGAGCCTCCGCGGCCCTGGCGATGGGGGCGGTGGCCGTGGCGTCGGGTCTGATACCCGCGCCCGACGGACCCGGGGATCACCGCGTCCGCGCCCAGGAGGAGCCCGAGGAGACCGGGCCTCCCACGACGTCCGGCGCCCCGGCCGAAGTGACCGCCACCGCGGACCCGGGAGGCGACGACCGGCGCACGACCGCTCCCGGAAGCCGGCACTCCCGCAAGAACGAACCCTCGTCCTCGCCCTCCGGGGCTTCCCCCTCCCGCCCCACGGCAGCACCCGGCGACGAGGAGCGCGGCTCCCGCGACGGGCGGGACCACGACCCGGCGCGGAGCGGTTCAGCGGGCGGGAGCACGGCGGCGGCCGACCAGGAGTCCGCCGCCGAGCAGGAGGTGCTCACCCTGGTCAACCAGGAGCGCGCCAAGGCCGGCTGCCGGCCCGTGAAAGCCGACGGAGACCTGGCCGCGCTCGCCGGCGGCTACAGCGCCGACATGGCACGGCGCGGCTTCTTCTCGCACACCTCACCCGACGGCAAGAGCCCCTGGGACCGCGCGGAGGCCGCGGGCGTCACCGACCTGGGCGGCGAGAACATCGCACGCGGTCAGGCGAACGCGCGCTCGGTGATGGACTCCTGGATGAACAGCCCGGGCCACCGCGCGAACATCCTCAACTGCGACTACCGCACGCTGGGTGTCGGCGCGCACTTCGCCGAGGGCGGCCCCTGGTGGACCCAGGACTTCGGCTTCTGACCCGGTGCCGGGCGGCTACGCGCGGGCAGACCTGGGCGGCTACGTGCGGGCTGGCCGCGGGCGCGGTGCCCGCTGGCAGCGCGGGCAGAAATAGCTGGAGCGGTTCATCCAGGCGCTGCGGCGCATCGGGGTGCCGCAGCGGCGGCAGGGTTCGTCCTGGCGTCCGTAGGCGTCCAGGGAGCGCTCGAAGTAGCCGGACTGCCCGTTGACGTTCACGTAGAGGCTGTCGAAGCTGGTGCCGCCCGCGGCCAGCGCGGCCGTCATGACGTCATGGACGTGCGCCACCAGTTCGGTGGTCTGCGTCCGCGTCAGGGTGGCGGTGGGCCGGTCGTAGTGCAGCCGTGCGCGCCACAGCGCCTCGTCGGCGTAGATGTTGCCGACGCCGCTGATCAGGGACTGGTCGAGCAGGGCTCGCTTGATCGTCGTACGGCGGCGGCGCAGGGCGGCGTGGAAGGCGTCTTGGTCGAACTCCGGATCGAGCGGGTCGCGGGCGATGTGGGCTATCACGTCCGGGAGCCCGTCAGCGGACGCCGGGTGCAGCGAGAGCCCGCCGAAGGTGCGCTGGTCGACGAAGCGCAGCTCGCCCCCGTCCGCGTCCTCGAACGTGAGCCTGACCCGCAGATGCCGCTCGTCGGGGGCGGCGGCGGGCTGGACGAGGAGCTGGCCGCTCATCCCGAGGTGCGCGAGGACGGCGTGCGCCCCGTCGTCGACGGGCAGCCACAGGTACTTCCCGCGCCGCATGGCCGCGCCGATGCGGTGGCCGGCGAGCCGGCCGGCGAAGTCCAGCGGTCCCGCGACGTGGCGTCGGATGGCACGCGGGTGGAGGATCTCGGCGGCCGTGACCGTACGGCCGCTGACCCAGCGCTCCAGGCCGCGGCGGACGACCTCGACTTCCGGCAGTTCGGGCACGGCTCCTCCAGGCGTACGGGCGGTGGGGCCCCGCTGTGGCGGGGGCGGCGACACCGCACGGCCGCCCCCGGTCGGGAGCGGCCGTGTGAAACGGTTCGCGGCACGGTCCACGGCCCGGGCGAGGGCGCCCGGCGCGCGCGGCGGCCTCAGCGGGGCGCGGTGGTGTCCTCGCTCGGTTCGCCGCGCCGGCCCTCCGGCGCGGGGCTGCCATCGGCCTGCGCCGCCTGCCCCCCGAGGGACGGGCCCGCGGACTTCGCCGAGTCCGCGGTGCTCTTCACCGGCTTGGCCGCGCCCGCGCCGGCGACGGCTGCGCTCTCGCCGGTCTCGCTGCGGGCCGAGATGGCGCGCCAGGCCGCCTCCGCCGCCTGCTGCTCGGCTTCCTTCTTGCTGCGTCCTGTGCCGGTGCCGTACGCGACACCACCGACGCGGGCAGCAGCCGTGAAGGTCTTCTCGTGGTCGGGGCCCGTCTCGGAGACCAGGTACTCGGGGACGCCGAGGCCCTCGGCGGCCGTCAGCTCCTGGAGGCTGGTCTTCCAGTCCAGGCCGGCGCCCAGGTTCGAGGAGCGCTCGATCAGCGGATCGAAGAGGCGGTGCACCAGTTCGGAGGCCGCCTCCAGCTCCTGGTCGAGGTAGACGGCACCGATGACCGCCTCCAGGGTGTCGGCGAGGATCGAGGCCTTGTCGCGGCCGCCGGTCCCCTCCTCGCCCCGGCCGAGACGGATGAAGGCGCCGAGGTCGAGACCCCGGGCGACGCCCGCCAGGGCGCGCGAGTTGACCACCGCGGCACGCAGCTTCGCGAGCTGGCCCTCCGGCAGGTCGGGGTGCATGCGGTAGAGCGTGTCGGTGACGACCAGTCCGAGGACCGAGTCACCGAGGAACTCCAGACGCTCGTTGGTGGGCAGCCCGCCGTTCTCGTACGCGAAAGAGCGGTGCGTCAGCGCACGCACCAGAAGGGCGGACTCCAGCTTGTAGCCGAGCCGCCCTTCCAGAACCGCGTGGGACGAGGCCGCGTCCACCAGCTCCGCGGAATCCCCTCCCCTGCCGGGAGCGGCGTTCTTCGGAGTACCGGCGTTGGACATGAAGCCTGTCACCCGCCGATCAGACCTCGAGGACCTGACGCTTGTTGTAGGTGCCGCAGCTCGGGCACGCGATGTGCTGCTGCTTGGGCTCGCGGCAGCGCTCGCACTTCACCAGGGTCGGGACCGCAGCCTTCCACTGCGACCGGCGGTGGCGCGTGTTGCTGCGCGACATCTTCCGCTTCGGAACAGCCACGGCTACTTCTCCTGTGAGTCATCCCCGTCGGTGCGGGGCTCGTTGTCCTGCTCGCCGTCCTTCATGGTCTCGGCGAGATCCTGCAGTGCCGCCCACCGGATGTCGACGGCATCGTCGTGCCGGTGGTCGGGCTCGTCCGCCAGCTTGGCCCCGCAGTCGGGGCACAGGCCGGGGCAGTCCGCGCGGCACACCGGCTGCAACGGCAGTGCGAGCACCACCGCGTCACGCAGCACGGGTTCGAGGTCGAACAGGTCGCCCTCGAGGAGATACGTCTCCTCGTCGTCCTCGCCGGGTTCCGCCACAGGGCGGCCCCGTTCGTCGGCGTCGGGATAGGAGAACATCTCCTGGAAGTCCGCTTCGACGCGTTGGTCGAGCGGCTCCAGACACCTTACGCACTCCCCCGTCAACGGCGCACGGGCGGTACCCGTGACGAGGACCCCCTCCATGACCGACTCCAGCCTCAGATCGAGCTCGATCGTGGCGCCGTCGGGCACCTTGACGAACTCGACCCCCAGGTCACGGGGAGACTCCACCTCGCGGGTCAGCCGCTTCATCGCACCAGGACGTCGCCCCAGCTCGCGTGTGTCGAACACGAGGGGGGAGCGGGCGTCGAGGGGGGTGTTCAGGGCGTCCTGCTTTCTACGGTGGGGCTGCGGCCGCGCGAGTACTCACGGCCGAAGAGACAGGATACGTGACGGCTCCCCCATGACCCAATCGGCGCCCTCACTCCGCCGGCGCCCCCGGTCACGGGCCGGTGCCGCACCGGCGCGGCAGGATCAGCCGCCGTGCCCGTGCCGCTGCTCGTACGCCCTGACCTGCTCGATGTCGATCATGCTCGTGTCGAACAGGCTGGTCTCGTCCAGCTGCGCCTGCTGCGGGTGCGTCTGCTGTGCCTGCGCCGAGTAGGCGGGCTGCTGGACCTGCTGCGCGTAGTACGGGTCAGGCTGCTGTCCGTAGCCGTAGAGGTCCTGCTGCTGCGGGTAGTACGCGTTCTGCTGGGCGTACGCGGCGTAGGGGTCGTGCTGCGGTACGCCACCGTCATAGGGCGACGGCTGCGGCTGCTGGACGTAGTACGGGTCCGCGGCGGGCGGCGGGGACTGCGGCTGCGGCGGCAGGTGCGCGGGCTGCGGCGGCTGCACCTCCTGCGCCCCCTGCATCTGCTGCATCTGCTGCGCCTGCTGCGCCTCGTGCAGCTGCTGTGCCGGGTCCTGGCCCGGCAGCGGGGCGTTCCCCTGCGCGGGCCCCCCGGCGGCCACCGGGTCGGCGTGGGCGAGGCCCGCCAGGTAGTCGGAGTCACTGGCGTGCGCCGCGTAGCCCTCCGCTCCGTCCTGCGCCGCCATGTGGGCGGCCAGCTCGTCGACGGGCTCGTGACCGCGCAGCTTGAGGCGGCCGCGGCCGACGGCCTCCAGCGTCTTGCCGAGCACCGCCGAGACCGAACCGAGCCGGGCCTGCACGTAGTCGTCCGCACGGCGTTGCAGTTCGTGCGGGTCGGCGGTGCGCTCGGGAGCGTCCTGCGCGTACTGGTCGCTCCACTCCTCGGCGCCGGGGCCGCTGCCCAGCAGCTTCTCCCGGCCGCGGTCGACCGAGCCGATCGTCTTGGAGAGGACCACCTCGAAGTTGGCGAGCTTGCTGTCGACGTAGTCGTCCGCCTCGACGCGGATCTCCTCGGCCTCCCGGCGCGCCTCGGCCAGGATGCGGTCCGCCTCCTGCTGGGCGTGGCGGGCGACCTCGGTACCGGTCACCAGTGAGGCGCGCTCGGCCTGAGCCGTCTCGATGATGTGCTGCGCCTCCTGCCGGGCACCGGCCACCACCTGCTCACGGCCGCCGAGCACCTCGCGGGCCTCGGCGAGCGAGCCCGGCAGCGCCTGGCGCACCTCCTCCAGCAAGGAGAGGAGTTCGGCCCGGTTGACCACGCACGAGGCGGACATGGGCATCGAGCGCGCGCCGTCGACGGTCGCGACGATCTCGTCGAGTTTCTGCTGTACGTCCACGGTGGTGACTGTACGGCCCGTCAGCGCCGACTCGTCACCCCTTCCACGGGTTCCACAGGTTCCGTCCCGCGCACAAGGGACCTCAGCGCTTGCTCAGCCGCTCGGCCAGCACCGCGTGGACGGTCTCGGGCACCAGGTGCGAGACGTCGCCACCCCAGGCGGCGACCTCCTTGACCAGGCTGGAGGAGAGGAAGCTGTAGGTCGGGTTGGTCGGCACGAAGAGCGTCTCGACGCCGGAGAGGCCGTTGTTCATCTGCGCCATCTGCAACTCGTAGTCGAAGTCGCTGACCGCGCGCAGCCCCTTGACGATGGCGGGGATGTCCCGGTCCTTGCAGAAGTCGACGAGGAGCCCGTGGAACGCCTCCACCCGCACGTTCCCGAAGCTCTCGGTGACCCGCTGGATCAGGTCGATCCGCTCCTCGACGGTGAAGAGGCCCTGCTTCGACTTGTTGATCATCACGGCCACATGGACCGTGTCGTACAGCCGGGAAGCGCGCTCGATGATGTCGAGGTGGCCATTGGTGATCGGGTCGAAGGACCCCGGACAGACGGCGCGGCGCACGGGCACTTCCTCGCTCTCCTCACAGCGGGCCCCATGTCCCGCTTCAGGTGGTCTCAGCATGACGCGCGGGTAACTTCCCGCGCGGCGGCGCGACCGTACCAAAGCGTTCCCTCGCCGTAACGACGGGACCGCAGCCCCTCGAAACCCTCCGGCCAGCGGAATTCGCCGCCCCTTGTGCTGCGCTCCACGGTGGCCAGCGCGTCCTCGGCCAGCCAGTGTCCGTCCCGGAGTGTGAGCAGTATCTCCCCCAGAGCGTCGTCCGTCACCGCGTACGGCGGATCGAGGAACACCAGGTCGTACGGGTGCTCGGGCGGCTCCTGGGCCACGGTCCTGGCCGCCTTGCTCTGCCGCACCTCGGCTCCCGGCAGCCCGACCGTGCGCACGTTCTGCCTGATCGTGCGCACCGCCCCGGCGTCCGGCTCGACCAGCAGCGCGTGCGCCGCACCGCGCGAGAGCGCTTCCAGACCGACCGCGCCGGAGCCCGCGTACAGGTCCAGCACCCGCAGCCCCCGCCACGCGGCCGCGCCGCCCAACTGGGCCTCCCAGCTGGAGAACAGGCCCTCACGGGCCCGGTCCGAGGTCGGGCGGGTGCCCGTGCCCGGCGGCACGGTCAGCCGGCGGCCGCCGGCGGCTCCGGCGATGACGCGGGTCATGGGTGGCGGGTCCTTCGCTGGTGGGGTCCTCTTCGGCTCCAGGATCCCACGCGCGGCACCGGGCGGGCGCGGCGCGAGGAGGTCCTCCGGCGCCCGCGAGAGCCGCGACAGCAGGACGGACGACCGGGCACCCCCGTGCCCGGATCCCCGCGGGGCGCTCAGCCCTTGTCCAGGTACTCCTCACGTTCGGCGTCCAGCAGCGCGGCCAGTGCCGTACGCAGCTCCGGATGGCGCTCCAGGCCGGGATCGTCGGCGACCAGTTGCGCCGCCTCGTCGCGCGCCTCGGCGATGACGTCCTCGTCGTCGATGACGGCGAGCATCCGCAGCGAGGAGCGCACCCCGGACTGCGCCTGCCCCAGCACGTCGCCCTCCCGGCGCTGTTCGAGGTCGATGCGGGAGAGCTCGAAGCCGTCGAGGGTGGCGGCGACGGCGTCCAGCCGGGTGCGCGCGGGGCTCTCGGGCGGCATGTCGGTGACGAGCAGGCACAGGCCGGGGGCCGCGCCGCGTCCGACGCGGCCGCGCAGCTGGTGAAGCTGCGAGACGCCGAAACGGTCGGCGTCCATGATGACCATGCCGGTGGCGTTGGGCACGTTCACACCGACCTCGATGACGGTCGTGGCCACCAGCACGTCGACCTCGCCGGCGGCGAACCGCCGCATCACGTCGTCCTTCGCCTCCGGCTGCATCCGTCCGTGCAGCGCCTCCACGCGCAGTCCGGCCAGCGGCCCGGTGGCGAGCTGCGCGGCGATGTCGAGCACGGCCAGCGGGGGCCGCTTCTCCTCGCCGTCCCCCTCCTCCCCCGCCTCGGGGTCGTCGACCTCCTCCAGCTCGGCGACGCGCTTCTTGCCGGCGCCCGGCGCCTTGCCGTCCTCGTCGTCACCGATGCGGGGGCAGACGACGTACGTCTGGTGCCCCGCCTCGGCCTCCTCCCGCACCCGCTCCCAGGCGCGCGAGAGGAAGTGCGGTTTGTCCTTGGCGGGGACGACGTGGGTGGCGATCGGGGAGCGTCCGGCCGGAAGCTGATCGAGGACGGAGGTCTCCAGGTCGCCGAAGACGGTCATGGCCACCGTCCTGGGGATGGGCGTCGCCGTCATCACCAGCAGGTGCGGCGGCTGCTTGCCCTTGGAGCGCAGGGCGTCGCGCTGCTCGACACCGAACCTGTGCTGCTCGTCCACCACGACCAGGCCCAGGTCCTCGAAGGTGACCTTGTCCTCGATCAGCGCGTGGGTGCCCACCACGATCCCGGCCTCACCGGTGGCCAGGTCCAAGAGCGCCTTCCGCCTGGCGGCCGCGCCCATGGAGCCGGTCAGCAGCACCACCTTCGTGCCCTGCTCCGCGCCGCCCAGCATGCCGCCCTCGGCGAGCTCGCCCATCATCTCGGTGACGGACCTGTGGTGCTGCTGGGCGAGGACCTCGGTGGGGGCGAGCATCGCCGCCTGACCGCCCGCGTCGACGGTGGCGAGCATGGCCCGCAGCGCCACCAGCGTCTTGCCGGAACCGACCTCGCCCTGCAGGAGCCGGTGCATCGGGTGCTCGGTGGCCAGGTCGGCGAAGATCTCACGGCTGACCTGCTGCTGCCCCTCGGTGAGGGTGAACGGCAGCCGCGCGTCGAACGCCTCCAGCAGCCCGCCGGGGGTGGGGCGGCGGGGCACGGCGGGCAGCTCCGTCTCCTTGGCCCGGCGCCGGGCGAGAGCGACCTGGAGGACGAACGCCTCGTCCCACTTGAGGCGGGCGCGTGCCTGGCCGATGTCGTCCTTGGTGCGCGGACGGTGCACCTTCTCGAACGCCTCGGGCAGCGGGAGGAGCCCGCGCTGGGCGCGGAGCGTCTCGGGCAGCGGATCGGTCAGCCCGCGCCAGCCGGTGGCCTCCAGCGCCGTCAGCAGTGTGGCGACCGACTGCTCGATACTCCAGGACGTCAGCTGCCGGCACGCCGGGTAGAGGGGCAGCAGCGCGTTCGCGAAACGCTCCACCGTCTCCTGGCCGCTCTCCTCGTCCAGCAGTTTGTAATCCGGGTGGGAGAGCTGGAGCTTGCGGTTGAACACCCCGACCTTGCCGGCGAACATGCCGCGCTTGCCGGGCAGCAGCTCCCGCTGGTGGTAGTGGACCGAGCGGCCGAAGAAGACGAGCTGGAGCCGGCCGCTGCCGTCGGTCAGCGTGACCTCCAGGCGCTGCCCCTTGCCCCGGTTGAACTTGTGCACCCGCGCGTCGTGGATGCGGGCGACGACCGTGACGTGCTCGTCCAGCGGCAGCTCGGACAGCCGGGTCAGCTCTCCGCGCTCGGCGTATCTGCGCGGGTAGTGGTGCAGCAGATCGCCGACCGTGTGCAGGCCGAGGTGGTCCGCCATGGCCTTGGCGGTGTTGCCGCCGAGCAGTGCTTTGAGCGGCTCCCGGAGCGGTTCGCTTCGCGTCGTTTCGATCGAGGGCACGGCACCATCTTGGCGGACGGGTGTGACAACGTCCGCGTCACTCGCCAGGAGCGGAAGCATCACGGCCGGGCCGGGCCGGGCCGGGCCGGTGCCGTGACGGGCCCGGCCCGCGCCCGTCACGGCACCGCGCCCGCCCGCGCCTGTGCTCGACGCCGCCGAGCAGCGCCTACTCGACGCCGATGAGCAGCGGGGCGTCGTGCTGCCTTCCCTCATACACGACGGTGTCGACGGCCAGGTGCCCGGCGCGTACATAGGCCTCCAGCTCCGAGGCCAGGCCCCGCGGCGCGTCCGCGCCGAGCACGAGGGTCACCAGCTCTCCCCCCGGCGCGAGCATCCGGGCGAGCACGTCCTTGGCGACCTGCGCGGTGCCGCCTCCGATGAGGGCGACATCGCCCTCGACGAGTCCGAGCACGTCCCCGGCCTGGCAGACACCGGCCGAGGTCCACGCCTGCCGGGTGGCGAGGGTCACCTCGCCGTACCGCGTCGCGCCGGCCGCCGAGGTCATCGTGACGACGTCCTCGTCGAAGCGGCGGTCCGGCTGGTGCACGGCGAGCGCGGCGAGTCCCTGCACGGCGGCGCGGGTGGGGATGACGGCGCACCGGATGCCCTCGGTGCGGGCGGCGTCGGCAGCCCGCGCCGCGACGGTGTGGAGCCCGCCGCCGTTGGGCAGCAGCGCCACCTCGCCGGCGCCCGTGGCCCGCACCGCCGCGAGCAGCGCTTCCTCGTGGGCGGCCTCGGGCGCCGGCAGCGCGCTCGCGCCCGCGTCGCGGCACAGCGCCGCCAGCCCCTCTCCGGGTACGACGGCGACGACGGCACGCCGCGCGGGCGCCGTCCCGGGCGCCGGGCCGGCCGCCCGGTCGCTTCGCGGTGCGCCCGGCGGCACGGGCAGGTGGGCGATGCGGATGCGGTACGGGCGTCCGGCGGCCAGGCCCGCCTCCACGGCCGCCCCCGCGTCGGCGACGTGGACGTGGACGCTCCACAGGCCTTCACCGCCGCCGATGACCAGGGAGTCACCGAGCGGATCGAGGCGGTGGCGCAGCGCGTCGAGGGCACCGGGATCGTCCGCTTCGAGGAGGTACATCACCTCGAACTCGGAGCGGGAGGGTGCGGGCTCCCCGCGGGAGGGGCCGCAGGGCGCCGCAGGCACGGACGACTCGGATACCCCGGATGACTCGGATGTCTCAGACGACGACGCGGACGGCCCGGGCGGCGGGGGCGCCTGCTCCCCCAGCGCCGCCCACAGCGCCCCCAGCAGGGCGGTGAGGCCGAGCGCGCCGGCGTCCACGACGCCCGCTCTGGCCAGCGCCGCCAGTTGCCCCGGGGTGGCGCTCAGCGCCTCGTTCGCGGCGGCGGCCGGATCGCCGCCCGCCTCGGCCGCGTCCGCGGCGGCCGCGGCCACCGTCAGCATCGTGCCCTCCACGGGGTGGGCGACGGCGGCGTGCGCGGCCCGAGCGGCGCCGCGCAGCACCGCGGCGAGGCCGCCGCCCTCGGTACGGCCCCGTGCCATGCCCCGCAGGTACTCGGCGAGGATGGTGCCCGAGTTGCCCCTGGCACCGAGCAGCGCGGCGTGCGCCATCGCGCGCAGCATCCGGCCGCCGTGCTCCTCGTCCCCCGCCGCGGGGGGCGCCTCCGTGGCCGGGACCGCCTCCGTCGCGGCCTCGAAGGTGAGGCACAGGTTGGTGCCGGTGTCGCCGTCGGCGACCGGGAAGACGTTGATGGCGTCCATGCGCGCGCAGTGGGCGCGCAGTGACTCCCGGCCGAGGGCGCACCACCGGCGTACCGCGGCGGCGTCGAGCGGTTGCGGCACGTGACCTGACCTCCTCGTGGGGAGCGCGGGCCCCCTGGGCGCCTGCGCGGACGGTGGGGCGCTCGGGGAGGCTGTTGTGGGGGAAGGCTAGTGCGGCCCCCGACGGAATCCCAGGTCGGGGCCGGGATGCAGGGGGGCCGGATTCCCCCGGTTTCCCTGTTCGAGACCGGCCGTTGTATGCTGCTCCGGTTGCCTGATCCGGATGGTTTGTTCCGGTCGGCGACGATCTCCCTGGCGCGCCCGGTCACTCGTGGTCCCGCGTGGCCGGGATTCACCGTACGTGTATCTGAAGTCTTTGGAGTGACCCGTGGCTGCGAACTGCGACGTCTGCGGCAAGGGGCCGGAGTTCGGCAACAACATCTCCCACTCGCACCGCCGCACCCGCCGTCGCTGGAACCCGAACATCCAGCGCGTGCGTGCCGTGGTCGGCGGGACGCCGAAGCGCCTCAACGCCTGCACCTCGTGCATCAAGGCCGGCAAGGTCTCGCGCTGACGTCACCGACGTAACCGCGCGGCCCACGCCGAGCAGAACGAAGAACCGGCCCGCTGTGAGCGGGCCGGTTTTCTGCGTGTGCTCTCAGCGCTCCGCCAGCCGCCAGCCGTGGTGCACCGGACCCAGCCCCGAGCCCAGCGGGAAGCCCGCCTCGATGGCGCCCGTCGTGTACTCCTTCGCGGCGCGCGCGGCAGCCGGCACGTCCAGCCCCTTGGCCAGCGACGCGGCCAGGGCGCTGGCCAGGGTGCAGCCGGTGCCGTGGGTGTGCCGGTTCTCCCGGCGCGGGGCGCGCAGCCAGTGTTCCCGCGTGCCGTCGGTGAGCAGGTCGACGGCCTCGCCCGGCAGGTGCCCGCCCTTGATCAGCGCCCAGCGCGGCCCGTAGGCGAGCATCGCGGCCGCGGCCTCACGCATGCTGTCCTCGCCGGTGACCTGTACGCCGGTGAGCTGGGCCACCTCGTCCAGGTTGGGGGTGACGACGGTGGCGAGCGGCAGCAGTGCGGAGCGCACCGAGTCGACGGCGTCGCCGGCCAGCAGCGAGTCCCCGTGCTTGGAGACGCCCACCGGATCGACGACGACGGGGGCCTGCGTACCGGACAGGAGTTCGGCGACGGTCTCGACCAGCGCCGCCGAGGCGAGCATGCCCGTCTTGACGGCCTGCACCCCGATGTCCCCAACGACGCTGCGGTACTGCGCGCGGACGGCCTCGACGGGCAGTTCCCAATAGCCCTGCACCCCGAGCGAGTTCTGCGCGGTGACGGCGGCGATCACGCTCATGCCGTGGGTGCCCAGCGCGAGCATGGTCTTCAGGTCGGCCTGGATACCGGCGCCGCCGCCGGAGTCGGATCCCGCGACGGTCAGTACCAGCGGCGGCCTGCCGGGGCGGGGGTTCACATCGTCCATGGCACCGACGGTACTCAGCCGTCGATGTCGTCCGAGAAGTGGTCCCAGCCGCCCGTCCTGGTCCAGGGCGCGCCGTCGACCGTCACGTGGGGCAGCGCGGAGGGGGCGAGGACCTCGCCGATGACGCGCCAGCGGGCGGGGAGCTTCTGTTCGCGGGGGAAGGTGGCGACGATCGCGTGGTCCTCACCGCCGGTGAGCACCCACTGGAGCGGGTCGACGCCGACGGCCTGGCCGATGTCGGACATCTGCGCGGGGATGTCGAGGTCGGCGGAGCGGATGTCGATGCGGACCTTGCTGGCCTCCGCGATGTGCCCGAGGTCGGCCACCAGCCCGTCGCTGACGTCGATCATGGCGGTGGCACCGAGCCCGGCGGCGGCGGGGCCCGCGTGGTAGGGGGGTTCGGGGCGCCGGTGGGCCTCGACGAAGGCGCGCGGGGAGCGGAAGCCGCGGGTGAGGACGGCGTGCCCGGCCGCCGACCAGCCCAGCCATCCGGTGACGGCCACGACGTCGCCGGCGCCGGCGCCTGAGCGGGTGACGGGGTCGGTGTTGCGCAGATCGCCGAGCGCGGTGATGGACAGGACGACGCTGTCGCCGCGCACCACGTCGCCGCCGACCACCGCGGCGGAGGCGACCTGCGCCTCGTCCCGGATGCCGTCCATCATCTCGGTCGGCCAGTTGGCGGGCAGGTCGACGGGGACGACGAGGCCGAGCAGCAGGGCCGTGGGGTAGGCGCCCATGGCCGCGATGTCCGCCATGTTCTGGGCCGCGGCCTTGCGCCCCACGTCGTAGGCCGTCGACCAGTCGCGGCGGAAGTGGCGCCCTTCGAGGAGGACGTCCGTGGTGGCGACGACACGCCTGTCCGGCGCGGCCACCACCGCCGCGTCGTCGCCCGGGCCGATCCGTACGGCGGTCGTGGAGGTCAGCCGGGAGGTCAGCTCCCGGATCAGCCCGAACTCCCCCAGCTCCCCCACGGTCCCCTTGGCCCGCTCCCGCACCGGGCCGTGGGGGGCCTGGGCACCGGAGGGTGAAGGCCCTGGCGCGGTACCACCGTTCAGATCACGCATTGTCGTGCCCCTTTTCGCTTCCGTCGTTGCTCGCGCGCCGGTCGTGCGCGGATGGTGTGCCGTGCGCGGAGGTCCCCCGCCCGCGCCCCCCTCGTACGCCGTCGGCGCGGTGTACCGCACCGCCGCCGGGTGCCGCCTCGCCGCCACGAGGACGGCCCGGTGGTCTCCCGATGGCCGGGGTGACGCGGTACGGTGGCGTCTCTCTCTCGCCCCGCATGATCCTCGCGGCCCCCTGGGAGGTTCCGTGGTACAGGCGTTCGTCTTGATTCAGACCGAAGTTGGCAAGGCTTCGACCGTCGCGGAGATCGTCTCCAAGATCCCGGGCGTGATCCAGGCCGAGGATGTAACGGGTCCGTACGATGTGATCCTGCGTGCCCAGGCCGACACGATGGATGATCTCGGCCGCATGGTGGTCGCCAAGGTCCAGCAAGTGGAAGGCATCACCCGCACTCTGACCTGCCCCATCGTCCATCTCTGAGCCCCCGTATGCTCGCCCGGTGAGGATTCGACGCCGGGCCTGCCCTCGTTCCGTTCCCGTCCGTTACATCGCCGCTTGCGGCCTGGCCGCCGTGGCCGCCTCCGCCTGTTCGGTCACCGGTGACGCCGGACCCACGCCCCCCAGCCCCTCAGGCAAGGCCGCGCAGGCGTGCCGGACGCTGCACGACGCGCTGCCCGAGAAGGTCGTCGGGCAGCAGCGCGGCGAGGCCGAACCCGCCTCGGACTACACGGCCGTCTGGGGGGATCCCGCCATCGCGTTGCGCTGCGGGGTGCCACGGCCCGCCAGGCTCACGCCAGGCAACGAAGAGTACAACCCCACCACCGAGGCGGCGGAGGTGAACGGGGTGTCCTGGATGATGGAGAAGCGGGACGACGGCTACCGCTTCACCACCACGGAGCGGGCCGTCTACATCGAACTGACCGTTCCCGACGACTACGCCCCCGAAGTGAGCCCCTTGGCCGACCTCAGCGAAGCGGTCAAGCGTTCGGTCCCGAAGAAGACGAGCTGAGCGCCCGCGCGCTCTCCCCTGCCGCCGCGCGGGCCCGCGCGAGAACCGCTGCTGCCGCGCCCGCGCGGACCCCGAAGCGGCTCAGCGCAGGCCGGTCGAGCGGGTGAGCGCCGCCTGGATGAGGCGGTCCACCAGCTCCGGATAGCCGACGCCGGTCTCCTGCCACATGCGCGGATACATGGAAATCGGCGTGAAGCCGGGCATCGTGTTGATCTCGTTGATGACGAACTCGCCGTCCTCGCACAGGAAGAAGTCGGCCCGCACCAGCCCCTCGCAGGAGGCCGCCTCGAAGGCCGCCACGGCCAGTTCGCGCACCCGCGCCGTCTGCGCTTCGGTCAGCGGCGCGGGGACGATGCCGGAGGCCGAGTCGATGTACTTGGCCTCGAAGTCGTAGAAGTCGTGCTCGCTGACCGGCGGGATCTCCGCGGGGACACTGGCGCGCGGACCGTCCTCGAACTCCAGGACGCCGCACTCGATCTCCCGGCCGCGCAGCAGCGACTCGACGATGATCTTCGGGTCGTGGCGCCGCGCGACCTCCACCGCCTCGTCCAGCTCGCCCAGGCCACCGACCTTGGTGATGCCCATCGAGGAGCCGGCACGCGCGGGCTTGACGAAGACCGGCCAGCCCTGTTCGGCAGCGAAGTCGACGATCTTCTTGCGCGCCCCCGCCGGATCCCTCTCCCACTCACGCGGCCGCACCGTGACGTACGGGCCGACCGGCAGCCCGAAGGAGGTGAAGATCCGCTTCATGTACTCCTTGTCCATGCCGACCGCCGACGCCAGCACACCGGCGCCCACGTACGGCACCCCCGCCAGGTCCAGCATCCCCTGGAGGGTGCCGTCCTCACCGTAGGGACCGTGCAGCACGGGGAAGACCACGTCGACCTCACCGAGCGTCTTGGGGACCTGGCCCGGCTCCGTGTGGACGACCTCGCGGCTCGCGGGCGAGACCGGCAGCAGTACGCCGCCGGTGTCCGACTCGGCCAGCTGCTCGACACTGGGCAGGCTGCGGCCCTCGATCGCCATGCGGGCCGGATCGTCGGCGGCCAGCGCCCAGCGTCCGTCCGCGGTGATGCCGATGGGCAGCACCTCGTACTTGTCGCGGTCGATGGCGCCCAGCACCGCGCCGGCCGTCAGGACGGAGATCTGGTGCTCTGAGTTGCGGCCGCCGAAGACGACGGCGACTCGGGGCTTGGGGGCGGGGCTCTGGCTGCTCATAACGCTGGGACTTTACCGCGTCGGGCCCGCGCCGCCGATGCGGACGCCCCGTTGCGCCCGCACCCGGCGCACCCGGATCCCGCGGGCGGCTCCGTGCCCCGCAGGACCCTTTCAGGCCCGCTCGGGTTTGGCACTGCGGGACATCAGTTCCTTCAAAGCCACGTGCGGCGACTTGCCCTCGTGGACGATCCCCACGACGGTCTGCGTGATCGGCGTCTCCACGCCGTGCCGCCTGGCCAGGTCGAGCACCGACTGGCAGGACTTGACGCCCTCCGCCGTCTGCTGGGTGACCGCGATCGTCTCCTGGAGCGTCATGCCCCGGCCGAGGTTGGTGCCGAAGGTGTGGTTGCGGGACAGCGGCGAGGAACACGTCGCGACCAGGTCGCCCATGCCGGCCAGGCCCGCGAAGGTGTGCGCCTCGGCCCCCATGGCAAGACCGAGCCGGGTGGTCTCGGCCAGCCCTCGGGTGATCAGCGACGCCTTGGAGTTGTCGCCGAGCCCCATGCCGTCGGCGATGCCCACCGCGAGCGCGATGACGTTCTTGACGGCGCCGCCCAGCTCGCAGCCGACCACGTCGGTGCTGGTGTAGGGGCGGAAGTAGGGGGTGTGGCAGGCGCTCTGCACGGCCCGCGCCGCCTCCTCGTCCGCGCAGGCGGCCACCGCGGCGGCGGGCTGGCGGGCGGCGATCTCCCGGGCGAGGTTGGGGCCGGTCAGCACGGCGACCCGCTCGGCCGGCGCCTCGGCCACCTCCTCGATCACCTCGCTCATGCGCTTGGCCGTGCCCAGTTCGACGCCCTTCATCAGGGAGACGAGCACGGTGCCGGGATGCAGCAGCTCACGCCACGACTCCAGGTTGGTTCGGAGCGTCTGGGAGGGCACGGACAGCACCGTGAAATCGGCGTCCCGCGCCGCCTCGGCGGCCTGCGTGGTGGCCCGCACCCCTGCCGGGAGTTCCACGTCGGGGTGGTAGCCGGGGTTGCGGCGCGTGGTGTTGATCGCCTCGACGACCTCGGGCCTGCGGCCCCACAAGGTGACCCGGCATCCGGCGTCGGCGAGCACCGCCGCGAAGGCGGTGCCCCAGGAACCCGTACCGAAGACCGCGGCCTTCCTCGGGCGTTCCCCTGCCTCCCGCGCGTCCCCCCGCTCCCGGTGCCGGTCTTCCTCGCTCGCCCTCACGCGTTCTTCTCTCCCTCTGCCGCCTCGGCCGCGGCCGGAGCCGGACCGGGCTCGTCGTGCTCGTGGCGCGCGGCGCCCGTGCTCTTTCCCGAAGAACGCTGCTCCCGCCGCAGAGCGGCCGCCTTGCGCATGTCGAAGCGCTCGGCGGGCGCGGCCTCGCCGCGGACGACGGCGAGCTGCTCGGTGACGGCGTCCATCATGACGTCCGTGACCTCGCGCAGCACCTCGGCGGTGGGCTCCCGGTCGTAGTAGGCGGACAGGTCGACCGGCGGGCCCGCCTGCACGGTGAGGGTCTTGCGGGGGAAGAGCCGCAGCTTCTTCTCCCTGGCGTACGGCGGCATCGCCAGGTTGGCGCCCCACTGGGCGACGGGCACGACGGGCGCCCTGGTCAGCAGGGCGACGCGGGCGGCACCTGTCTTGCCGGCCATCGGCCACATCTGCGGGTCGCGGGTGAGGGTGCCCTCCGGGTAGAAGGCCACGCACTCCCCCTTCTCGATCGCCTCCACGGCGGCCCGGAACGCGCCCACCGCGTCGGTGGACTCGCGGTAGACGGGGATCTGGCCCGTACCCCGCATGACGGCGCCGACGAAACCCCCCTTGAACAGGCCGACCTTCGCCAGGAAGCGCGGGACGCGACCGGTGTTGTACTGGTAGTGGGCGTAGGAGAGCGGGTCGAGATACGAGTTGTGGTTGACGACGGTGATGAAGCCGTCGTCACGGGGAATGTTCTCCATTCCGCGCCAGTCCCGCTTGAAGAGGAGGATCAGCGGCGGCTTCGCCAGGAAAGCGGCGAGCCGGTACCAGAAACCGATCTTCCTGCGTTTACCGTCACTCCCCGCCATCGTGCGCCCCCTTGTTCCCCTTCTTCCCGTTGCTCCCGGCATGTGTGGCCGGTGGTCGCGGGTTTGCTCCCGGTGCGGGCACGATGAGGCGGGACACCCGGACACCATCTCCTTCAGGGGGCTCCTTGTGGGGCCCATCCACGTGGGGGGCCAATCGACAACCGCACAAGTGTCGCCACCAACCGCCCCGCTGTCGAGCACACTGTCCGTGCCCGGTCGCGGGGCACACGGTAACCCCGCCCCTGCGCCGACGCCGGGCGGGCAGGCGAGAATGGGGCCGATGCAGCCCCATGTGACGCCCGTGGACTGGACCCTCGTGGTACCGCTGAAGCCTCTGACTCGGGCCAAGAGCAGGCTGACGGGCGCCGTCCCCGGCGTTCCCCTGCCGCAGCTCGCGCTGGCGTTCGCCGAGGACACGGTGCGCGCCGCGCTCACCTGCGCCGCCGTGCGGGATGTGGTGGTTGTCACGGACGATCCGCTGGCCGCACGGGCGCTGGAGGTGCTGGGCGCCCACCGGGTGCCGGACGAACCGGGGGACGGCCTCAACGCCGCCCTCGCCCACGGTGCGGGTGCCGCGCGCGCCCGGCACCCGCACACGGCCCTCGCCGCGCTGAACGCCGATCTCCCCGCCCTGCGCCCCGCCGAATTGGCGCGCGTGCTGAATGCGGCCGCACAATTCCGCCGCGCTTTTCTGCCCGACGCCGCGGAAATCGGAACAACGCTGTTGACGGCCCTGCCAGGCGTCGCGCTTTCCCCCGCTTTCGGGGGCCCCTCACGAGCCCGGCACCGGGCGTCGGGGGCGTGGGAACTGGACGCGCGGCGGGTGCGCAGCGTGCGCCAGGACGTGGACACGCCCGCCGACCTGCGCGCCGCGCTGGCACTGGGTGTCGGCGATTCCACCGCGGGACTGCTGGCGAGGCGGGCGGCCGACCGCTGCGGCTAGGCTTCCGCCATGCAGGCCACGGCATACACCTACGATCCGGACTCGCGCTCGGGCAGCGTACTGCTCGACGACGGCACCCCGCTCACCTTCGACGCGGCCGCGTTCGACGCGGGCGGCCTCCTGCTGCTGCGCGCGGGACAGCGCGTGCGGATCGAGACCGAGGGCGACGGAACGGACCGCCGCGTGACTCTGGTGACGCTGCAGACCCTGTGAACGGGTGTCCGGGGACCCGGTGAACGGCTGCCCGGGCGTCTTCACGGGCTCGGCGCGCTCCACTGGCTCAGCCCTCCACAAGCTCAGCGCGCTCCACGGGCTCAGCGAACTCGTGGGGCCAGGCGCGCTCGGCGCTCGGCGCGCTGCGCGGGCTCGGTACAAGGTGCGAGGGGCCGAACGGCCGCGGGCCGGGCTCCCCCGAGGGAGCCCGGCCCGGCGTTGCCGACGCGGCATGGTGCCGCCTGGTCCCTTTCCCGGGGCCCTGGTCCGGGAGAGGGATCGTTTCGCCCCGCCTGCGGGCGGGGCGGCGGAGTGCGGTGTCCGCCTCCGCGTCCTTACCGCCTGCGCGAGGTGGTCTTCTTCGCGGTGGTCTTGCGCGCGGCCGTCTTGCGGGCCGGCGCCTTCTTGGCGGTGCTCTTCTTCGCCGGGGCCTTCTTGGCCGTGGTCTTCGCCGGGGCCTTGGCCGGCGCCTTCTTCGCGGTGCTCTTCTTCGCCGTGCTCTTGGCCGGGGCCTTCTTGGCGGGGGTGGCCTTCTTGGCGGTGGTCTTCTTCGCCGCCGGAGCCTTCTTGGCCGTGGTCTTCTTGGCCGTGGCCTTCTTCGCGCCGGCCTTCTTGGCCGTGGCCTTCTTGGTGGCCGTGCCGCCGGTGAGGCTGCCCTTGGGGGCCTTCTTGACCGCGACATCGTTCTTGGGGAGCTTCTTCGCGCCGCTCACCAGTTCCTTGAAACCGGCACCTGCGCGGAAGCGCGGCACCGAGGTCTTCTTGACCCGGACGCGTTCACCGGTCTGCGGATTGCGAGCGTAACGGGCCGGGCGGTCGACCTTCTCAAAGGAGCCGAAGCCGGTGACCGAAACACGCTCACCGGCGACAACCGCACGGACGATCGCGTCCAGTACGACATCGACCGCCTTGGCGGCGTCCTGGCGTCCACCGAGGTCATCTTGGATAGCTTCAACGAGCTGCGCCTTGTTCACGTCTTCCCCTTCGGAGACATTGCCGGAACGAATGTGTTCAGCTTTTTCGCACGTTAGGCAGATATATACCGCAAATCAAACACGAAACGGGCGAATCACCCTTGTGTCGCAACGAACTCGCCCGTCACGGAGTTCCGTCCGCGCACACGTCCCCCCGCCCTGCGGTGAATCGTCCCTCGTCGAGGTCGGCCATCAGACGCTCCAGACGCCGTTCGGCATCGGCGAGATCGTGTTTGGAAGCCGCGGTGATGACGAGCAGCTTCCGGGTCAGCGCGACCCGTGCGCTCTGTGGGATTTGCGGGGAGCGCACTCGGGAGTGCGCCTCCTTGAGTCGGGCGGCGAGTCGGTCGTAGATCTCCAGTTGACCGTCGCGTTCCATGCGGTGATTGTGCCATCTGGGGTGAGTTGTCGCTTCCAGCGGGTCAACGTCGGGCGGGTCCTCACGAGGTGTGGACGGCAACTCGACTGGGCAGCAGCCGAGTTGACCCCCTCGCGACGAGTCGGGCTGGCGCGTCGCGAACGGCACTGTTCTTTGGTGCGACAAGAGCCGACGTCAAGACTAATTCACGTCATTCAGTGGCGCACGTGTGCTCCTGTCTGCGTCAGCGCGTCACTACGGCACCGCCTTCCCGGGCCCCCGCATCCCCGAGCCCCCGCGGCCCGCCCGCACAGCACCGCGCCCCCACCGGATTGCGGCGGGGGCGCGGAGAGGTTCTGACAGGCGGTGAAGGGGGCTCAGGCGGCCAGCGTCCGGGGCTTGAAGGCCGCGCGGGAGGCCTCGAACTCCGCGATGGCCTCCTCGTTCTTCAGGGTGAGGCTGATGTCGTCCAGCCCCTCCAGCAGCCGCCAGCGCGCGTTCTCGTCGAGCTCGAAGTCCGCCTCGACGCCGGGGGCCACGACCTTGCGGTTCACCAGGTCGACGGTCACCTCGGCGGTCGGCTCCGCCTCCGTCAGCTCCCACAGCGCGTCCACCGTCTCCTGCGGCAGCACGACCGTGAGCAGGCCGTTCTTCAGCGAGTTGCCGCGGAAGATGTCGGCGAACCGGGAGGAGATGACGGCCTTGAAGCCGTAGTTCTGCAGGGCCCAGACCGCGTGCTCGCGCGAGGATCCCGTACCGAAGTCGGAGCCCGCGACCAGCACCGTGGCGCCCTGGTGGGCCGGCTGATTGAGCACGAAGTCAGGGTCCTTGCGCCAGGCCTCGAACAGCCCGTCCTCGAAACCGTCGCGGGTGACCTTCTTCAGCCAGTGCGCGGGGATGATCTGGTCGGTGTCGACGTTGCTGCGGCGCAGCGGTACGGCCCGGCCTGTGTGGGTGGTGAAGGCTTCCATCTGTTGCGTCTCCCTCGGGTGCCTTGCGCTTGTCAGACCGTTGCCGGTTCGCGTACGTCGGCCAGGTCGGCGGGCGAGGCCAGATGGCCCAGTACCGCTGTCGCCGCCGCGACCTGCGGCGACACCAGGTGGGTGCGCCCGCCCTTGCCCTGCCTGCCCTCGAAGTTGCGGTTCGAGGTGGAGGCGGCGCGCTCACCCGGCTGGAGCTGGTCGGGGTTCATGCCCAGGCACATCGAGCATCCTGCGTGCCGCCACTCGGCGCCGGCGGCGGTGAACACCTTGTCCAGCCCCTCCTCGACGGCCTGCAGCGCCACCCGGACGGAGCCGGGTACCACCAGCATCCGCACACCGTCCGCCACGCTGCGGCCCTCCAGCACGGTGGCCGCCGAACGCAGGTCCTCGATGCGGCCGTTGGTGCACGAGCCGACGAAGACGGTGTCCACGGTGACCTCGCGCAGCGGCTGACCGGCGCTCAGGCCCATGTACTCCAGGGCCTTCTCGGCGGCCAGTTTCGCACTGACGTCCTGGAAGGTGGCCGGGTCCGGCACCGCCTGGGACAGCGGGGCGCCCTGGCCCGGGTTCGTGCCCCAGGTGACGAACGGCGCCAGTTCGGAGGCCTCGATGACCACCTCGTGGTCGAAGACGGCGTCCTCGTCGGTGCGCAGCGTCTTCCAGTAGGCGACCGCCGCCTCCCACTCCTCGCCCTGCGGGGCGTGCTCGCGGCCCTCGACATAGGCGAAGGTCGTCTCGTCCGGGGCGATCATCCCGGCGCGGGCGCCCGCCTCGATGGACATGTTGCAGATCGTCATCCGGGCCTCCATCGACAGCTTCTCGATGGCCTCACCGCGGTACTCGATCACATAGCCCTGGCCGCCGCCGGTGCCGATGCGGGCGATGATCGCCAGGATCAGGTCCTTGGCGGTGACGTCCTCGGGCAGCTCGCCGTTCACGGTGACCGCCATGGTCTTGAACGGCGCCATCGGCAGCGTCTGCGTGGCCAGCACGTGCTCGACCTGCGAGGTGCCGATCCCGAAGGCCAGCGCCCCGAAGGCGCCGTGGGTGGAGGTGTGGCTGTCGCCGCAGACCACCGTGGTGCCCGGCTGCGTCAGCCCCAGCTGCGGGCCGACGACGTGGACGACGCCCTGCTCGACGTCGCCCAGCGGGTGCAGCCTGACGCCGAAGTCGGCGCAGTTCTTGCGCAGCGTCTCCAGCTGGGTGCGTGAGACCGGGTCGGCGATCGGCTTGTCGATGTCCAGGGTCGGGGTGTTGTGGTCCTCGGTCGCGAGGGTCAGGTCGGTGCGCCGCACGCCGCGGCCCGCCTTGCGAAGGCCGTCGAAGGCCTGCGGGCTGGTCACCTCGTGGAGCAGGTGGAGATCGATGAAGAGCAGGTCCGGCTCGCCTTCCACGCGCCTGACGACGTGGTCGTCCCAGACTTTCTCCGCGAGTGTGCGTCCCATCGCTTTCCCTCCGGCCGGCAGCGCTGCCGACCACATGTCGAGATGCTTTCCGCCGCCCCAGCCTTCGGCCGGGGGGGGGACCCCCAGGAGCGGCGGCCGTCCTTCAAGGTTGGCGGGTCGCCCGGAAAATTGAACTTGCGTTTCACACTATGAGACGCGAGTATCGACGCATGGACAACTCTAGCGGCGTCGGCGTTCTCGACAAGGCGGCTCTGGTACTGAGCGCTCTGGAGTCCGGTCCGGCCACCCTCGCCGGGCTGGTCTCCGCGACCGGGCTCGCGCGCCCCACGGCGCACCGGCTGGCGGTGGCCCTCGAACACCACCGCATGGTGGCCCGCGACATGCAGGGCCGCTTCATACTCGGCCCGCGGCTGGGCGAACTGGCCGCGGCGGCGGGCGAGGACCGGCTGCTCGCCTCGGCGAGCCCCGTACTCACCCACCTACGGGACGTGACCGGCGAGAGCGCCCAGCTCTACCGGCGCCAGGGTGACATGCGCATCTGCGTCGCCGCCGCCGAACGCCTCTCCGGGCTGCGCGACACCGTCCCGGTCGGCTCCACGCTGCCGATGAAGGCGGGCTCGGCCGCGCAGATCCTGATGGCCTGGGAAGAGCCCGAGCGGCTGCACCGCGGGCTGCAGGGCGCCCGGTTCACCGCCACCGCGCTCTCCGGCGTACGGCGCCGGGGCTGGGCCCAGTCGATCGGCGAGCGCGAACCGGGCGTCGCCTCCGTCTCCGCGCCCGTGCGCGGCCCCTCCAACCGCGTCGTGGCCGCCGTCTCCGTCTCCGGCCCGATCGAGCGGCTGACCCGCCACCCCGGCCGCATGCACGCCCAGGCCATCGTGGACGCCGCTGCCCGCCTCAGCGAGTCCCTGCGCCGCCCGAGCTGACGCCCCTCACGGGCCGGCCGCACCGCCGGCCGCTCCGTCGCGTACCGGACCGCGTCCGCCGACTTCCGAGCCGGCGGACGCGGTCCGGCGTGTGAGGGACACCGCACACTCCGCGACGTCACCGGACGACCCGGGCGGATCGTGCGCCGCGGGACCGCCCGGTGACGTCGGGCGTCACGCTTCCGCTCCGGCCGCCAGCCGCTGGGCGGCCCGGTCGCGGCCGCTCCTGACGGGCACCGCCTGGTGCGCCGCCGCCAGTCCGTAGCGCGGCATGTCGACATAGACGGCTTCACGGAAGCCCGCGGGCACCGCGTACGTCTCGTGCCAGATGCCGACCGCGCCGTCGGCGGCCCTGGCCCGGCGGTTGAACGCGGCCCACGCCGGCCGGTGTTCCAGGTCCCCGGCCGAGGCGTAGGACAGCAGTTTGCCGGTGGACTCCCAGTACTGGAGCACGGCGAATTCGCGCGGCCCACTGAGGAGGACCCTGTGGGCGAGCAACCCGTGGGCCGGTTCGGCCGCCAGTTCCCGCATCATGCGCGGCATGGCCCGGAACACCGGCAGCCACGCGCGAACCGCCCGGAAGCGGTTGATCCGCATGCCGATGAGGAAGACCACCACGTCTCCCTCCGCCTCGGCCGTCATCCGCCCCCGCAGTACGGCATCACTCATGAGACCCCTCCCTGGGCCGACGCTTTGGATAGTGTCACTACCCATGCTTGGATAGTGACACTATCCAGACGTGAGCGCCAGGGGAAATGAGAAACGATGCGGCTGGCCGAACTCAGCGCCCGCAGCGGTGTGTCCACCGCGACGATCAAGTTCTATCTGCGTGAGGGCCTCCTTCCACCGGGCCGACGACTCAGCGCCACCCAGGCCGAGTACGACGGCACGCACCTGCGCCGGCTACGGCTGGTGCGCGCGCTGATCCAGGTGGGCGGCGTCCCGGTGGCCACGGCGCGTGAGGTGCTCGCCGCCGTGGACGACGAGGGACTCACCCGGCACGACAGGCTGGGCGCCGCGGTATGGGCCATACCCCAGCCCGCACCCGCACGCACCCGCGAGGCCACGGCCGAGGAGACGGCAGCCGCCCGCACGCAGGTCGCAGCGCTGCTCCAGCGGCTCGGCTGGCCATCGGAGGACCTCGACTCCCCGCCGGGACAGGCCCTGGTGCGCACCGTCGCGGCGCTGGCCGGCCTCGGCTACCCGCACGACGCGGAAGGACTGCTGCCCTACGCCCGGGCCGCGGAGCGCGCCGCCGAAGCGGATCTGGACATGCTGGAGCACTTCACGAGCGAGGAGGAGCAGGTGGAGGCGAGTGTGGCGCTGACAGTGCTGCACGAGCCCGTACTGCTCGCCCTGCGGCGGCTGGCGCAGGCCCAGGAGTCGGCCCGGCGCACCGGGCGGCCGGAGGAGTGGTGAGAACGCCGAAGGCCCCGCACCGAGGTGCGGGGCCTTCGTGATCGAGTACCCCCGACCGGATTCGAACCGGCGCTACCGCCTTGAGAGGGCGGCGTGCTAGGCCGCTACACAACGGGGGCCCTACCTGCGATCCCGGCCTGTCGGACGGAATCCGTACCCCCGACCGGATTCGAACCGGCGCTACCGCCTTGAGAGGGCGGCGTGCTAGGCCGCTACACAACGGGGGCCTCGATCTCACGGAGGGCGTGACCTGCGCGCGGACCTTGCTGGGCTACCAGGACTCGAACCTAGACTAACTGAACCAGAATCAGTCGTGCTGCCAATTACACCATAGCCCACCGAAACGCAACCCCTGAACCGCAACCGGCTGCGGGGATCTTGTCTGGGTGGCCGCCTCCGGATCCGGCCTTTTCGGCCTGCCCCGTTCGGCGACAGGAAGAACATTACCCGATGGAAGACGGTGCTCCAAAACGAGTTCCGCCGGGCCCGCCACGGAGCACCGTCTTCCGTCCAAGGCCTACGAGTCCAGCTTCGCCAGGGCCGCGTCGACCCGCTCCAGAGTGCGGTCCTTGCCCAGCACCTGAAGGGACTCGAACAGGGGCAGGCCCACGGTGCGGCCCGTGACGGCCACGCGGACGGGCGCCTGGGCCTTGCCCAGCTTGAGGCCGTGCTCCTCACCGGCGGCCAGCACGGCCTCCTTGAGCGCGTCGGCGGACGTCCAGTCGGCGATGTCCAGCTTGCCGCGCGCCGTGCGCAGCAGGTCGGCCGAGCCCTCCTTCATCGCCTTCTGCCAGGACTTCTCGTCCTCGACGGGCTGGTCGAGGAAGAGGAAGTCGACGTTGTCGGTGATGTCGGAGAGCACCGTGAGCCGGGTCTGGGCGAGTGGAGCCAGCTCCTCGAACGCCTGCTGGGAGAAGTTCTGCGCCGGCCACGGCGCGTAGGGGGCCTTCAGCCACGGCGCGCAGGCCGCGACGAAGTCGCCCAGCGGCAGCTCCCGCAGGTGCGTGGCGTTGATCGCCTCGCACTTCTTGAGGTCGAAGCGCGCCGGGTTGGCGTTGACCTCGTGGATGTCGAAGGCGGCGACCATCTCGTCCCGCGAGAAGATGTCCCGGTCCTCGGAGATCGACCAGCCCAGCAGGGAGAGGTAGTTGAGCAGCCCTTCGGGGAGGAAACCGCGCTCCCGGTAGAGGTTGAGCGCGGACTGCGGGTCGCGCTTGGAGAGCTTCTTGTTGCCCTCACCCATGACATAGGGCAGGTGTGCGAACTCCGGGACCCGTTTGGCGATGCCCAGCTCCATCAGCGCCCAGTACAGGGCGATCTGGCGCGGGGTGGAGGAGAGCAGGTCCTCGCCGCGGAAGACGTGCGTGATGTCCATCAGCGCGTCGTCGACCGGGTTCACCAGCGTGTAGAGAGGGGCGCCGTTGGCACGCAGGATGCCGTAGTCGGTCACGTTCTCCGGCTGGAAGGTGATCTCGCCGCGTACCGCGTCGGTGAAGGTGATCGGCTCGTCCGGCATCCGGAAGCGGACGACGTGGCTGCGGCCCTCGGCCTCGTAGGCGGCGATCTGCTCGCCGCTCAGGTCGCGGCACGCGCCGTCGTAGCCGGAGGGGCGGCCCTCCTTGCGGGCCTGCTCGCGGCGCTGCTCCAGCTCCTCGGCCGTGCAGTAGCAGGGGTAGGCGTAGCCGCCGTCCAGCAGCTTGCGCGCGACGTCCGCGTAGATGTCCATCCGCTGGGACTGGCGGTAGGGGCCGTGCGGGCCGCCGCCCGCGACGAAGCCGTCCCTTGAGACCTCAGGCCCCTCGTCCCAGTCCAGGCCCAGCCAGCGCATCGCGTCCAGCAGCTGCTGGTAGGACTCCTCCGAGTCGCGGGCCGCGTCGGTGTCCTCGATGCGGAAGACCAGGGTGCCGCCCGTGTGCCGGGCGTACGCCCAGTTGAACAGGGCGGTACGGACCAGGCCCACGTGGGGGTTGCCGGTCGGGGAGGGACAGAAACGTACGCGGACGTCCGTGCCCGCGGTCCCTTCCCTCCCGGAGAACTCAGTAGTCACGCTTGATCACCTTGTTGGTGAGAGTGCCGATTCCTTCGATGGTGACGGCGACCTCGTCGCCGACGTGCAGGGGACCGACACCCGCGGGGGTGCCGGTGAGGATGACGTCGCCGGGCAGGAGGGTCATCGCCTCCGTGATGTGGACGATCAGGTCCTCGACGGACCTGACCATCTCGCTGGTACGGCCGAGCTGGCGCTGTTCGCCGCCCACCGTGCACATGATGCCGACGTCGGCCGGGTCGAGGTCGGTCTCCGTCCACGGGCCCAGCGGACAGGAGCTGTCGAAGCCCTTGGCGCGGGCCCACTGCTTCTCCGTGCGCTGGACGTCGCGCGCGGTGACGTCGTTGGCGCAGGTGTAGCCGAGGATGACGTCCCGCGCGCGTTCGCGGGGCACGTCCTTGCACATGCGGCCGATGACGACGGCGAGCTCCGCCTCGTAGTGCAGCTCGGAGGAGAAGGAGGGGTAGGCGATGGGATCGCCGGGGCCGATGACGGAGGTCGAGGGCTTGAAGAAGGTGACCGGCGTCTCGTCGACCTCGTTGCCCATCTCCTTGGCGTGTTCGGCGTAGTTCCGCCCGATCGCCACGACCTTGTTGGGGAGGGTCGGCGGGAGCAGCCTCACCTTGTTCAGGGGGAGCTTGTGGCCCGTGCGCTCGAACTCCGCGAAGGGGTGGCCCTTGATGATGTCGAGGACGGGGCCCTCGGAGGTCGAGGGCTCGCCCTCCACGACGCCGAAACCCACGGTTCCGT
Source organism: Streptomyces diacarni (assembly GCF_003323715.1). Taxonomy (GTDB): domain Bacteria; phylum Actinomycetota; class Actinomycetes; order Streptomycetales; family Streptomycetaceae; genus Streptomyces; species Streptomyces diacarni. The sequence goes on along the minus strand of NZ_QOIN01000048.1, from coordinate 600,268 downwards.
CCAGGGAGAATCTTGCGATGCGCACGGGGGTCCTTTGGTACCGGTGTCAATGGCTGGGACCCCAGCGTATTCCACCGGGCGCGCAGGGCGGGGCCGGGTGTTTTCGGCCCGTGCCCCGCCCCCTCGCTCTCCGGGACTGCCTTCTCGAGGTGCCCTTGGACGGGCCGGCCGCGCGCTCCTCAGCGCAGCCGCGCCATCAACGCGTGTTCCACCAGGGTGATCAGTGCGCTCTTGGCGTCGGCGCGGTGGCGGGCGTCGGTGATGATGATCGGGGCGTCGGGGCCGATCTGCAGCGCCTCGCGGACCTCTTCGGGAGAGTAGGGCTGGTGCCCGTCAAACCCGTTGAGGGCGATGACGAACGGCAGCCCGCTGTTCTCGAAGTAGTCCACCGCGGGGAAGCAGTCCGCCAGCCGGCGGGTGTCCACCAGCACCACGGCACCGATGGCACCGCGCACCAGGTCGTCCCACATGAACCAAAACCGGTCCTGACCCGGCGTACCGAACAGGTACAGGATCAGGTCCTGGTCGAGCGTGATGCGGCCGAAGTCCATCGCCACCGTCGTGGTGGTCTTGTCGGCCGTGTGCGTGAGGTCGTCGATACCGGCCGAGGCTGAGGTCATCACGGCCTCGGTGCGCAGCGGGTTGATCTCCGAGACCGCGCCGACGAAGGTCGTCTTGCCCACGCCGAAGCCGCCGGCCACCACGATCTTCGCGGAGGTCGTCGAACGGGCTGTCGTATCCCCGACGGGCCCGGCGCTAGAGCTTCCGAAGTCCACTGAGCACCCTTTCGAGCAGTGTCACGTCTGGCTGGCCGTCGGCGGTGGTCTCGTCGCCACCGGGCTGGTGGATGGCCACGAGCCCCGCTTCGGCCAGGTCGGCGACGAGAATCCGGGCGACGCCGAGCGGGATGGTCAGGAGTGCGGAGATCTCGGCGACCGACTTGATCTCGTAGCACAGGCGGCAGATCCGCTGGTGCTCCGGGAGCTGGCCCTGGAGCTGGGCGGGGTCCGCCGTGGTGTGCACCAGTGCCTCGATGGCGAGCTGGTAGCGGGGACGGGTCCGGCCACCCGTCATGGCGTAGGGGCGCACCAGCGGCTGCTGCGGGGGCGGGGAGTGTTCGACGCCGCGCTCGTTGGCGGCCGACATCTCACCGTGCGTGGGCTGCACCGGCTGGATACGGGACTGCTGGGGTCGCCGCTGCTGGGGCTGCGGAGCCTGGTGCGGCGACTGGGGGTGGGGCTGCGGCTGCTGCGCCCCCTGGTCCGGCTGCGCCGGGTGCGGAGGCTGGGCCTGGTGGGGCGGCTGCTGGCCGTACTGGGGCTGGGCGGGGTGCGGAGGCTGCCCGTGGAGCGGCTGCCCGGGCGGCTGCTGACCCTGGTGCGGCTGCTGCTGACCCTGGTGCGGCGCGTGCGGCTGGGGGCCGCCGGGTCCGGCGGGCCGCTGGACGTGCTCGCTGGGCGCCGAAGGGAAGTTGAAACGGTTCAGGAAGGGCGCGTCCCCGCCCGGGGCCGCGGCCGACTGGACGTCCTGCGGCTGGTCGGCATGACCACTGCCGTACGACGACGGACCTCCTGGGGGCGTTGCCACGTTTCCTCCTCCGACTCACGGACATACGGCCGTCTGCGCTGACGGCACCTTATGGCGCCCGGACGCGATGCGCACGGCCGCGGGTCAGTTGTGCCCTAGTTGAGAAGACTGCCCTGCAGTTCCGCCCGCAGATCCGGGGTCAGGACGCCTCCCGCACGGTCGACCAGCAGGGCCATCTCGTAGCCGACCAGACCGATGTCGGCCTCCGGGTGGGCGAGGACGGCGAGCGAGGAACCGTCGGAGATGGCCATGATGAAGAGGAAGCCGCGCTCCATCTCCACCACGGTCTGGTTGACGACGCCGCCCTCGAAGATGCGCGACGCACCGGACGTCAGCGAGGTCAGTCCCGAGGCGACCGCCGCCAGTTGGTCGGCGCGGTCGCGGGGGAAGCCCTCGGACATCGCGAGCAGAAGTCCGTCGGCGGAGACCACCACGGTATGGGACACCCCGGGGGTGTTCTCCACGAAGTTGGTGATCAACCAGTTCAGGTTCTGCGCCGCCTGGCTCATCGGGCTCACACTAACGCTCCTGATCGTAGGTGCTGCCGGGGCCGAAGCCCTGTCGGTCGGTCTGGTCGGGGTCCCCCGCCGTGCGCCCCTGGCGGATGCCGCGGTGCAGATTACTCAACCTGCCCCGCACGTCCTCGGGCGCGCGGGAGACCGAGGGGCCGCCCCGCTGGTTCTCCTCGGCGGCGCCCGCGACCAGGTTGGCCCTGGGCACCCGCCGCGGCAGCCCGGAGGTGGTGGTCCCACCGGCCTGCGGGTCCCGCAACTGGCCCGCCCTGTCCCAGCGTTCGTCGTTCTCGTTCCGCCGGGGCATTCCGGTTCCGTCCGGCGACGAGGGCCGCGCGGGCTCCGCGGACGGGGCCTGCCCGCCTGGCGCCAGGCCCGGGCCTCCCGTTCCCGCGTCCCCTTCCTGCTGCGCTCGCCCCGGCTCACGACGCGGGAGGCCCGCTTCGGTGGTGGTGCGATAGCTGCTCGGGAGGGGACCCTGACGGTCGAAGCCTACGCGCTCGGCATCCGTCTGGGCCATGCCGACGGAGGATTCCGCTTCCTGCTGCGGCGAGCCGTACTGGCTTTCGTACGGGTCGAGTTGGGCCCTGGCGGCCTGCTGCTCCGGGGCGCCGGGGAGCCCCGCGCCCGACCCGTCGAAGGGCTGCGGGTACCCGGTCGCCTCGGGCCGGCCGTGCGGGCGGCCGAAGGGATCCTGGTCCTGCGCGGGAGCGTAGGGCTGTTCGTACTGCTGAGCGAACTGCTGGTCGTGCCCGGCGCCCGCGTACTGCTGCGCGGCGATCTCGCCCGAGGGCTCGAAGCCCTGCGGGTAGCCGCCCCCCTGGCCGCCGCCCCCGGGCAGCCCGAACGGGTCGGGTATCTGCGGCACCTGGTGCTGCGCGTCGTACGGCTGCCCGCCGTGGGCCTGTCCGACGTGACCCGTACTGCCCTGCACGCCCTCCTGACCCGTGAACGGGCCCTGCTGCTCGGGGAAGAGCGGTTGCTGCTGGGGTTCCGCGGCGAGGGATCGCCGGTCGTCCGCGGGGCCCCTCGGCGCGGACGGGACCGAGGCGCCGTAGCGCGAGTCGTCGAAGCCCAGCTCCGCGGCCGAGCGAGAGTCGTCGCGCACCGGCCGCGGGGACTCGTGCTGGTGCTCGGGGACGATCCGGGAGACGGTGAAGTCCTCGTCGAGGCGCTCTTCCCCTCCCCCGCCGTGGGTGATCACGTCGGGCAGCATCACCAGCGAGGTGGTGCCCGCCTGCTCACCCGAGGGCCGCAGCTGGACGCGGATACCGTGCCGGTCGGCGAGCCGGCCGACCACGAACAGGCCCATGCGCTGGGACACGGCGGCGTCCACCGTGGGCGGATTGGCGAGCTTGTGGTTGATGTCCGCGAAGTCCTCGGCCGTCAGCCCGATGCCCTTGTCGTGGATCTCGACCATCATCCGGCCGTCCGGCAGCCGCGTCGCGGTCACCCGCACCTTCGACTGCGGCGAGGAGAACGAGGCGGCGTTCTCCAGCAGCTCGGCGAGCAGGTGCACCAGGTCGTTGACGACCTGCCCGTGGATGTCCGTCTCCGGGATGCCGGTGATCTCGATACGCTCATAGTGCTCGACCTCGGAGGAGGCCGCGCGCAGGATGTCGACCAGCGGCACCGGCTCCGTCCAGCGGCGGCCCGGCTCCTCGCCCGCGAGGACCAGCAGGTTCTCGCCGTTGCGGCGCATGCGGGTGGCGAGGTGGTCCATCCGGAAGAGCTTCTCCAGCTGATCCGGGTCGGCCTCGCTGTTCTCCATCTCCGTGACCAGGCCGAGCTGGCGCTCGATGAGGCCCTGGTTGCGCCGCGAGAGGTTCGTGAAGATCGCGTTGACGTTGCCGCGCAGCATCGCCTGTTCGGCCGCGAGCCGTACGGCCTCACGGTGCACCTGGTCGAAGGCGCGGGCGACCTCGCCGATCTCGTCCCTGCTGGTGAGCGGAATGGGCGCCACCCGCGTGTCCACCCGGCCTGGGTCCGTACGCGAGAGCTGGTCGACGAGCATCGGCAGCCGCTGCTGGGCCACGTCGAAGGCCGCCGCGCGCAGCGCCCGCATGTTCAGGCTCATGGCGCGGGCCATCCGGCCGGCCACGACGAACGCGAGCAACAGCGCCACCAGCACGATCGCGGAGTTGATGATCGCGTCTCGGCGGGCGTCGGAGGCGATGCTCTCCGTCTCCGCGACCGCGTCGCGCGTCAGCTTCGACTCCACGGCACGGTAGGCGTCGAACGTGGCGGTGGAGGTCGCGAACCAGCTGTCGGTGGTGATGCCCTTGGCGCGCAGCTCACGGGCGCTCGCACCGGAGCCGATGGCCTTGACCATCGCGTCCATGGAGGGCGGCGCCACGAACTTCCGCCCGCTCGCGGTCGCCTTCTCACGTGCTGCCTGGATGCGCGCGCCGCCCGCCTTCTTGGCCTTGGCGACCTGCTCCTTGAGCAGGCCCACATCCTCGGGGCGGCCGCCGGAGGTGTACTCGCCCAGGGCGATGCGCTCCAGGTAGTGGTAGGAGGCCAGCGCGGTGAGCTGCGCCTGCTTGTCCTTGGCCGAGGGCCCCGGCTTGACGAGCAGGTGGGTGCCCAGCGAGCGCTGGAGTGACTCGGCGGCCTTGGCCAGCGAGATGGCGTAGACGGTGCGGCCGTAGGAGGTGATGTTGCCGGTGCCCAGACCCAGCTCGTTGGCGAACTCCATCAGCGGATGCTGGACGTCGACATAGCCCTCCTCCGTCTGCACCCCGCTCAGTTCCCCGGAGAACGCGGCGGTGCGCAGAGCGGGGAGCTTCGGCTCGGCCTTCTCGAACGCGGCGAGCCGGCGCTTGAGCCCGGGGTTGTCCGGCAGGTGGGAGGCGGCGCGCTTGAACTTCTTGGCGGCCGCGTCCGTGTCGTCCCTGGCCTTCTTGACCTCGGAGGCGTCTCCGTTCCCCTTCAGCAGCGGCTCGGCGGTCCTGTCGCGCTCGTCGATGAGGGCGTTGCCGTAATCGGCTGCCGCCTCGACGAGTTCGGCCGTACGCTGGGCCTCCTTGGCGTCCTGCCACGCGGCGATATCGGACTCGACCTTGAAGCCGCCGAAGACGAGGGCGACGAGCACGGGTATGAGCAGGATCGCGTTCAGCCGGGTGGCCACGCGCCAGTTGCGCGCCGACCACCGGCTGCCACCACCGGTGGCAGGCACCGGACGCGGCGGCGCACCCTGCGGCCCGCGGGGCGCGGCGGGGCGCGGCGGTGGGGTGAAGTTGCCCCGCGACTGCGTGGAGCCGCCCCCCTCGGACCCCTCCGCCGCCGGGCCCGGCGTACCCCTGGTCGTTCGCCTCACTCGACTTCTCACCTCTCGGTGCGCGACGCCTTCGGACGTACTGCGCCTGCGCTACTGCTGAGTTCAGGGAATTCCAGCACGTCAAAGCCGCCCCGTCCAAACACCTGGCGGATTACGGAGGGCTACGGAAGGCGAAGAGAGCCGCGCGGAGCCGGCGACGGAAAAACGGGCATTGGGGCCGTGCGGCGCCAAATGGCCCGGGATTCGTACGCAGAGCGAAACGTTCCGCGCGCCCGGCGTGTTCGCCCGGGCGTGATTCTCTTTCGAAACGTTATGAACGTGAAGCCGCGACGGTTGCCGGACATGGCGAAAAACACAGCGTGGCGCCTGCCCGGTCCCGCGGATCCACGGCGCTACTTGAGGCGGGCGAGCAGTGCGTGCTCCACCAGCGTGATCAGCCCGCTCTTGGCGTCGGCGCGGTGGCGGGCGTCGGTGGTGATGATCGGGGCGTCGGGGCCGATCTGCAGCGCCTCGCGGACCTCTTCGGGAGAGTAGGGCTGGTGCCCGTCGAACCCGTTGAGGGCGATGACGAACGGCAGCCCGCTGTTCTCGAAGTAGTCCACCGCGGGGAAGCAGTCCGCCAACCGGCGGGTGTCCACCAGCACCACGGCACCGATGGCACCGCGCACCAGGTCGTCCCACATGAACCAGAACCGGTCCTGACCCGGCGTACCGAACAGGTACAGGATCAGGTCGTCGTCGAGCGTGATGCGGCCGAAGTCCATCGCCACCGTCGTGGTCGTCTTGCCACCGGTGTGCGTCAGATCGTCGATACCGGCCGAGGCCGAGGTCATCACGGCCTCGGTGCGCAGCGGGTTGATCTCCGAGACCGCGCCGACGAAGGTCGTCTTGCCCACGCCGAAGCCGCCGGCCACCACGATCTTCGCGGAGGTCGTCGAACGCGCGGGCGCGGGCGCGGGCGCCCCGAAGCCCTGCTGGCCGTGCTGGCCCACGGAGCCCATCGGGCCCACCGGCGGGGCCGGCTGCCGCCCGGCCGGGTCCCTGCGCGGGCTAGAGCTTGCGAAGTCCACTGAGCACCCTTTCCAGCAGCGTCACATCGGGGGTACCGCCCGGGTCCGAGGCACTGCCCGGCTGGTGGATGGCCACCATCCCGGCCTCGGCGAGGTCGGCGACGAGAATCCGGGCCACCCCCAGCGGGATGGCCAGCAGCGCGGAGACCTCCGCGACCGACTTGACCTCCCGGCACAGGTGGCAGATCCGCTGGTGCTCCGGGAGCAGCCCCTGCAGCTGCATCGGGTCCGCGTTGCTGCTCACCAGGGCCTCTATGGCGAGCTGGTAGCGCGGCCGGGTGCGCCCGCCCGTCATGGCGTAGGGGCGCACCAGCGGCTGGTCGCCCTCACCACCGTACGGCGCATGGGCGTTGTACGCGCCGTACGGGTCGTGCGAGGCGGGCGGCGGGGTCATGGCTCCTCCGAGCGAGGCATGGGGTCGGCGGACGGACTGTGGTGCTCAGGTGGGGGGAGCGTGACGATCAGTTGAGAATGCTTCCCTGGAGTTCCGCGCGCACGTCCGGAGTGAGTACGCTTCCAGCACGGTCCACCAACAGCGCCATCTCGTAGCCGACGAGGCCGATGTCCGCTTCCGGGTGGGCGAGGACGGCCAGTGAGGAACCATCCGAGATGGCCATGATGAAGAGGAATCCCCTCTCCATCTCCACCACGGTCTGATTGACGACGCCGCCCTCGAAGATGCGCGACGCACCGGACGTCAGCGAGGACAGCCCCGAGGCGACCGCCGCCAGCTGGTCGGCACGGTCCCGGGGGAACCCTTCCGACATGGCCAGAAGCAGGCCGTCGGCGGAGACCACCACCGTGTGCGACACCCCGGGGGTGTTCTCCACGAAGTTGGTGATCAACCAGTTCAGATTCTGCGCAGCCTGGCTCATCGGACTCAACTAACGCTCCTGCTGATAGGTGGGACCTGCGCCGTGGGTGTCCGTGCCGGCCTGTCGGCCCTGCTGGACGCCACGGCGGAGATTGGTCAGCCGGCCACGCACGTCGTTGGGCGCGCGGGAGACCTGTGGACCGGACTGTGCGGTGGACTGCTGCTGTGCGGTACCCGCCACCAGGTTGGCGCGGGGCACGCGGCGCGGCAGACCCGAGGTCGTGACACCGCCGGCGGCGGGCTCACGCAGCTGCTCGGCACGCCGCCAGCGCTCGTCGTTGGGCGAGGCTCCCCAGTGGCCGGCGTCGGGCGCCGCGCCGTGGGAGGCGGCCGAGTTGCCCTCGGCGGCCGCCCCGTCACTCCCCGCGGGAGCACCGGGGGTGGACCGGCGCTGCGGCAGCGGCGGCACCGCCGAGGCGGGCTGCCCGGGGCGGGGAGCGGACGCCGGCGCGTGCTGCCGCCCGTTGCCCTGCATGCCGCTGCCGTCGTCGGCCGGGCCCGGACGGCCCTCGTGCGGCTGTGCCTGCGGGGTGGGCTCCCCCGCGCCACGGAACCAGTTGGACTCCATGGAGGCGAAGATCGGAGTCGGCGCGTCCTGCGGGGCCGGGGGCCCCGAGGGTATGCCGTCCGGGAAACCGGTGCCGGGCTGCTGCGGCCGTGCGTGCTCGCCGGTGCCCTGGGGCTCGTCGTGGCCACGCGGCGCCTCGGCGTCCTGCGGACCCCGCTCGGGCCGCGCCCAGCTCGGGCGGCCCTGCGACGCGTCGGACGCGTTCGCCTGCTGCGGCCGCGCGAACTGGCCCGTGTCGCCTGGCCCGTCGGGGCGGGCGTACTCGCCGGTGTCCGAGGGGGAAGGCGCCTGCGGGTACTCGCCTGTGTCCGCCGGGCCGCCCGGCTGCGGCGGCAGCGCGAACCGGCCGGTGTCCGCCGGGCCCGACTGCTGCGGGAACTGCCCGGTGTCCGCCGGGCCCGACTGCTGCGGGAACTGCCCGGTGTCCGCGGGACCCGACTGCTGCGGGAACTGCCCGGTGTCCGCGGGGCCCGACTGCTGCGGGAACCCACCCGTGGAGTACGGGTCGGCCGGCTGCGCGTACTGGCCGGTGCTCGCGGGGCCGTCCGGCGTGATCCGCGGAATCTCGCTCGTGCTGCCAGGCCCCCCAGAGGGCGCACCCTGCTGCGGGAAAGCGCCGGTGTCGGCCGGCCCTGTCGGCCCCTGTTCCAGCGCGAACCGGCCCGTTGTTCCCCCGGGCGCGTCAGGCTGCGGGAACCGGCCCGTGGACTCGGGACCGCCCGGCTGCGCGTACTGCCCCGTGCCCGCCGGGCCGTCCGGCGTGATCCGCGGGATCTCGCTCGTGCTGCCGGGGCCCTCCGACGGGGAACCGTGCTGCGGGAAGCGGCCCGCCCGGGCCGCGTCGTCGGCGCTGACGCGCGGGAACTGGCTCGTGCTGCCCGGGCCCTCGTCCTGCGCGGAGCCGCCCGGCTGCACGGAGCCACCCGGCTGCGCGTACTGGCCGGTGCCCGCCGGGCCGTCCGGCGCGATCCGCGGAATCTCGCTCGTGCTGCCCGGGCCCTGAGAGGGGGTGCCCGGCTGGGCGAACTGGCCGGTGTCGTGGGGGCCGGACGGCCCCTGCTCCAGCGCGAACTGGCCCGTGCCGCCCTGCTGCGGGCCGCCGGGGGCGTCCGACCCGCCGGGGAGCTGCCCCGCGGGGCCGCCGCGGGTGGGCAGCGGCGGCTGGGCACCGCCGCCGGAGCCGCTCGGACCCGCGGGGGCCTCGCCCGGGCGGGCCGGGCTCGGCGGGGCGCCGAAGAAGTTCACGGCGCTGCCGCCGGAGCCACCCTGCGCGCCGCCGCCCGGCAGCGCCGGGCGTGCGCCGCCGCTCTGACCGCGCGTGGGCAGGGCGCCCAGCCGCGAGCCGCCCTGGCCCAGCGAGCCGGCTCCCGCGCCGGTACCCGCGGACGGCGCGCCGGGCGTGCCGCCCTGCGGGCCGCGCTGGAGCGCCGCCGCGAGGTTGCCGCCCTTGCTGCCGCCGCGCTGCTGCGCGGGCGGCGGCCCGCTCTGGCCGCCGGGCGCACCGGCGCGGCCCTTGGCACCCTGTGCGACGTCGATGGGGAGCATGACCAGCGCGGTCGTGCCACCGGAGTCGGAGGGGCGCAGCTGGATGCGGATGCCGTGCCGCAGGGAGAGGCGGCCGACCACGAACAGGCCCATGCGGCGGGAGACGGAAACGTCCACCGTCGGCGGGTTGGCCAGCCGCTCGTTGATCGCGGACAGGTCCTCGGGCGAGAGCCCGATGCCGGTGTCGTGGATCTCGATGAGGACCCGGCCGTCGGGCAGCGCGTGTCCGGTGACCTTGACCTTGGTCTGCGGTGAGGAGAACGAGGTGGCGTTCTCCAGCAGCTCGGCGAGCAGGTGGACGAGGTCGTTGACGACGCGGCCCGTGACCTCGTTCGCCGGCACCGAGTTGAGCTCGATGCGCTCGTACTGCTCCACCTCGGAGGCGGCGGCACGCAGCACGTCGACCAGCGGGACCGGACGGGTCCAGCGCCTTCCGGGCTCCTCGCCCGCGAGGACCAGCAGGTTCTCGCCGTTGCGGCGCATGCGGGTGGCGAGGTGGTCGAGCTTGAAGAGCGAGGAGAGCTGGTCGGGGTCGGCCTCGCGGGACTCCAGCTCGGAGATGAGCGAGAGCTGGCGCTGGATCAGGCCCTGGCTGCGGCGCGAGAGGTTGGTGAACATCGCGTTGACGTTGCCCCGCAGCAGCGCCTGCTCGCCGGCGAGGCGGACGGCCTCGCGGTGGACGTCGTCGAACGCGGAGGCCACCTTGCCGATCTCGTCCCGGCTGTGCACGCCCACGGACTCGACGGAGGTGTCGACGTCCTGCGGCTCGGCCTCGGACATCTGCTTGACCAGCTCGGGCAGCCGCTTGCGCGCGACATCCTGCGCGGTGTCCTGGAGGCGGCGCAGCGAGCGGACCATGGAGCGGGCGACGACGAACGCGCCGACCAGCGAGATGCCCAGCACGAGCAGGATGAGCGCACCGCTGATCAGCGCCTCGCGCTGCGCCTCGGAGCGCAGCTCGCGGGCCTGCTGCTCCATCTTCTCCAGCAGGGTGTGCTCGATCTTGCGCATCGCCTGGATCTTGGACTCGTCCTGGTCCATCCAGTCGACGTAGGTGCGGCGCTGCTTCTTGATCGCGTCGGGGCTGTGCAGCATCCGGTCGCGGTACTTGTTCGCCATGACGACGTTGACGTCGCTGCCGCCGAGCGGCTTGAGGAGGTCGTCGGTCTCCCCCGAGCCGTAGATCTGGCCGAAGCTGTCGAGCTCGGCACCCTCGCTGTCGGTGGCGGTCCTGGCGAACAGCCGGTCGCTCTCGGACAGCTTGGGGGTGGGCTGGTGGGCCAGGCCGGCGGAGATGATGGCCCGCTGGATGGAGGCGTACTCCTTGGCGCTGGAGAACGCGGCCAGGGCGCGGGTGCTGCGGATCATCTCCGAGTTGCTCGTCGCCTGCGCCATGTCCTGCGAGAGGGAGAGCAGGGACTCGATGAGCTGGTTGTAGGAGTTGACCGTCTGGGAGACGTACTCCGGGTTCTCGTAGGCGCGCTCGCGGACCGTGTTGATCGCGGTGAGCTGGCGGGTGATGTCCAAGACGGTGGACTGGACGCCCGCCATCACCTTGTCGCTGCCGTCGATGTCGCCGGTGGTTTCCTTGAAGGACTGGAAGGCCTTGTCGGTGTCCTCGCGGGCGCCGACGACGACGTCGTCCTTCTGGTTCCCCGTGCTGACCAGGGGGCCCGCCGAGCGGTCGCGCTCCTCCTGGAGGGCGGCGGCGAGCTCGGTCGCCTGCTCCGTCATCTCGGTGAGGCGCTTCATGTTGTCGAGCTGGTCGACGTTCTGGAGCGAGTCGGAGATGCGCAGGCCGCCGAGCGTGGTGGCCGCGATGACGGGGAGGGCGAGCAGGGAGACCAGGCGCGTGCTGATGTGCCAGTTGCGCAGCGCCATGCGCGAACCCGGGTCGGGGGTCGGGGAAGCCGAAGAAGCCGAGGAAGCCGAGGAAGCCGAAGAAGAGGACGAGGCGGCGCCCTTGGCGCCGTCCTTCTTCGCGGCCTTGCCCGTCTTCCCGAGCTTGCCGGTCTTGTCGGCCTTCGTGGCCGCGGCGCCCTTCTCACCGCTCACCTGCTGACCGGAGGGCGCGCCCTGACCTTGGGGCCCGCCGTCCTGGGCGCGCTGAGGCTGGGAGACGCGGTCGGCCGAGCCGCGCGCCTCCGGGGCTCCCTCAGCGCTGCCATCCCTCTTGAAACGTCCCTGCACTAGCGTCGCAACCTCTGGACCAGGCGTCCCTCCGTCGCGACGGCGGGACGGTATCGAGTCGTGGGGGTCCCAGGCCCCCATGGCGGTCGTGATGACCGGCGCGTCCCCTCAGCACCGTCGCGCGGCGCCGCTTCTGCGTCCGACGCGCGCCGGTCATGGTTTCGTCCTGCGGCGGTCCGTGGAATTCCAGCACAGTGCCGGATCTGCAACAAGGGCTGTGGATAACCACCGGCGATCAGTAACTATTCGCATCCACCCCCTCACGGTGCGTCGAAACGGTGAAGTGGAATGCCGGACTTCTCCCGATCGAACATCCGCTCCATCGGACCTGCCCACCATGACTGCAAGATCAACACTGTGCACGGATTGCCCCCGTTGGCCCGCTCTGCCCGATTGCATCACCTGGCCGACGTTTCTTTATGTCGCTTTTGGTAACCGGCTCGTGAGGAAACTCACATGGCAAGCGTTGCCTAGGTCACGTTCGGGCGGGGAATAGCGGGCCTACTCTCGGCGTTTACATCTCATATCGAAATGACAAGCCGAGCGAGGTAAGGGCATCCAGTGAAGTCCACACTGACCATGGGGAAGATAGCCAACCCGCGGCGCACCACTCTGGCGCACCTCAACGACGCCGACGAGCTGACGGCCCGCGCGGTGGAGGCAGACGTCTCACAGGAGGCAGCGCAGAACGCGGAGGACGTGCTCCCCAGCCAGACTGCCAACCCCCGCCGCACCACGCTGGTGGACGCGCCGGCGAGCTGAGCGCAGCGCACCCGCGCATACACCGAGGCGCGTGCCGGAACCCTGTCCCCGGGGTTCCGGCACGCGCCTCGGTCGTTCTCGGGGCCGCGGGCCGGCGCCGCACCGCGTTCGCGCCCGCTCCTCCCGCTTCGGGCGCTCAGCCCTGCCAGCTGTGCGGCGCGCGGAAGCCGTGCTGGCGCTCCAGGCGGCGCCACCCGGCCTTCGTCGGGCGCCCGCGGCGCGCGGGCGCCTGTGTCCGGCCGGCCCGTGTCGTGGCGGCGGCGCGGGCGAGCAGCAGCGCGGTGACCGCGGCCAGCTCCTCCGCGTTGGCCTGGCCCTTCTCCACGCGCACGACGCCGTCGGCCGTGGCGCTCGACGGGCCCGTACTGGCGGACTCCTTGGGGGTCTCGTTCATCTGTGCTCCCATCACTGCGGAGGATTGCCGTGCTTGCGCGACGGCAGGTCGGCGTGCTTGCTGCGCAGCATCGCGAGGGACCGGATGAGCACCTCGCGGGTCTCGGCCGGGTCGATGACGTCGTCCACCAGGCCGCGCTCTGCGGCGTAGTAGGGGTGCATCAGCTCGGCCTTGTACTCCTTGACCATCCGGGCCCGCATGGCCTCGGGGTCGTCGGCGGCGGCGATCTGGCGGCGGAAGACCACGTTGGCCGCGCCCTCCGCGCCCATCACCGCGATCTCGTTGGTCGGCCAGGCGAAGGTCAGGTCGGCGCCCACGGACTGGCTGTCCATGACGATGTAGGCGCCGCCGTAGGCCTTGCGCAGGACGACGGAGATGCGGGGCACGGTCGCGTTGCAGTACGCGTACAGCAGCTTGGCGCCGTGCCGGATGATGCCGCCGTGCTCCTGGTCGACGCCCGGGAGGAAGCCGGGGACGTCCAGCAGCGTGAGGATCGGGATGTTGAAGGCGTCGCACATCTGCACGAAGCGGGCGGCCTTCTCACTGGCCTCGATGTCCAGTACCCCGGCCAGCGACTGCGGCTGGTTGGCGACGATGCCGACGACCTCGCCGTCCATCCGCCCCAGGGCGCAGATGATGTTGGTCGCCCAACGCTCGTGCACCTCCAGGAATTCCCCGTCGTCGACGAGCTCCTCGATGACCTTGCGCATGTCGTAGGGCCGGTTGCCGTCGGCGGGCACCAGGTCGAGCAGCGCGTCACCGCGCCGCTCGGCGGGGTCGTCGGTGGGTTCGGACGGCGGGTTCTCGCGGTTGTTCTGCGGCAGCAGGGAGAGGAGGTAGCGGACCTCCTCCAGGCAGCTCTCCTCGTCGTCGTAGGCGAAGTGCGCGACGCCGGAGGTCGCCGCGTGCACGTCCGCGCCGCCCAGCCCGTCCTGGGAGACCTGGGCACCTGTCACCGCCTGGACCACGTCGGGCCCCGTGATGAACATCTGCGAGGTGTCGCGGACCATGAAGACGAAGTCGGTCAGCGCCGGGCTGTAGGCGGCGCCGCCCGCGCACGGGCCGAGCATCACGCTGATCTGCGGGATGACGCCCGAGGCCCTGGTGTTGCGCTGGAAGATGCCGCCGTACCCGGCGAGCGCCGCGACGCCCTCCTGGATACGGGCGCCCGCGCCGTCGTTGAGGGAGACCAGCGGCGCGCCCGCCGCGATGGCCTTGTCCATCAGCTTGTGGATCTTGGTGGCGTGGGCCTCACCCAGCGCGCCCCCGAAGATCCGGAAGTCGTGTGCGTACACGAACACCGTGCGGCCGTGGACGGTGCCCCAGCCGGTGATCACGCCGTCGGTGTACGGCTTCTTCTCCTCCAGCCCGAAGCCGGTGGCCCGGTGCCGGCGCAGCGGCTCGATCTCGCGGAAGGTGCCCTCGTCCAACAGCAGGTCGATGCGCTCACGGGCGGTCAGCTTGCCCTTGGCGTGCTGGGCCTGGGTCGCCTTCTCGCTGGGACCCTGGAACGCCTGTGCACGGATCGCGTGCAACTCGGCGACACGCCCGCGCGTGTCCTGCGCCGGGGCTGTGCCGGGCGCGGCCTCCTCGGTCCGTGGCGACGGCTGGGACAGATCGGTCATGTATAGACCCTACGAAACAGTGGGCCTCGCCGCCGTGGTCAGATTCGTACAGTCTCCGCGCCCGATTCATGGCAGCGCTGGACAGAACCCGCGAGGGGACACGGGGCCAAGCAGGGGATCCTCACATCACCGGTCCCGGTTGCTGTGGGAATTCCACAGCAACCGGGACCGTGCGGGGAGCGCGTGCCTCCGCTTGGCCGGCGGGCGGTCAGCCGCAGGTCAGGCCGTCGCACCCCTGGCCTCCGGGGCTCCACACGACCCCTCCGGCTCCCCGACCTCCCCGCTCCCCGCGCCTTCCCCGGCCCCCTCGGGCTCCCCGGCCGCCGCGGTGCTTTCGGCTTTTCCGCACTCGTGCCCCGCGGGTGCCCGGCCCGACGCGGACCTGCCCCCCGCCGCGGACCTCTCTCCCGCCGCGGGCGTCTCTCCCGTCGAAGAGGCCTCCCCCGCCGCGGGCGGTTCAGCCGCCGGGCGGGCCGGCTCCCCGGTCGTGACCGCGGTGAAGACCGCGGCCGTGACGGCGGCCGAGAGCAGGAAGCTGAGGTCGAAGCCGCCCAGGTGCCCGACGAGCGGCCCGGTGTAGACGGGCGTGTCGACGGCCAGCAGGCCGACGCCCGAGCCGATGGCCCAGGCCGCGGTGGCCCGCGCGTTCCACCCTGCCGTGTACCAGTACCGGCCGCCGACCGAACGCCGGTTGAGGACCTGGAGCGCCTCGGCGTCGTAGTTTCCGCGGCAGCGCGCGTGCCCGATCAGCACGATCACGGCCCACGGGGTGCCGACGGCGGTCAGCAGCAGGACGAACGCCGTCATCGCCTCCTGCGCGTCCCACACGAAGTGGCCGAGGTAGACCAGGACGGTGGCCAGTGCCGCCACGCCGTAGGTGGCGCGGGTGCGGGTGGTGCGCGGGACGATGGCGTCCAGGTCCAGACCCATCGAGTAGAGCATCAGCCCCGCGTTGCCGACCGAGCCGAGTGAGGCGGCCAGCAGCAGCGGGACGAGGAACCAGAACGGTGCCTGCTGGACGAGGGGGCCCGCGTAGTCACTCGCCGCGTCGACGGCGACCGCGGTGAACGTGCCGAACAACTGCGGGATGAGCAGCCCGGCGACGAGCCCGCCGCAGGTGGTCAGGTAGACCCGGCGGGCGGAGTGACGGGTGGGCGACATGTAGCGGGTGTAGTCGCCCAGCAGGGTGATGAAGGCCATCGGTCCGCTGAGCCCGGCCGCGACGACGGCCAGCAACCAGGTCGGGAGGAAGTCGCCCAGCAGGTAGCTCGTGCCCGTGGGGGCCTGGGTGGTGAACTGCGGCGCGTACGCGGCGAGGCCGACGACCAGCAGCGCGGTCATGCCGATCGCCAGGACGCGGCTGAGCCGCAGCAGCAGCCGGTAGCCGTAGACGGCGCACCCGGCGGTGCACACGGCGAGCACCGCGTAGACGAGCGCGTAGGAGGCGGCCGAGTCCGGCAGCCCGAACAGCCGGGCGAGCGAGCCGACCATCGCGTCACCGCCGACCCACAGGGTCAGTGCGGTGTAGCCGAGCGAGAGCAGCAGGCCGAGGGCCGAGCCGAGCAGCCTGCCCCGTACGCCGAACTGGGCGCCGCTGCTGGTGGAGAGGTTGGTCGCGGTACGCAGGGAGACCAGCGCGAGCGGGGCGACCAGCAGCGTCCCGATGAGGGTGCCCAGCACCATCGCCGAGGCGGAGGCCCAGAAGCCGAGGCCGAAGGAGACCGGCAACCAGCCGAAGACGACGACACCGAGCGCCAGGTTCGAGCCGATGAGGAAGCTGACGATGTCGCGCGGCCGGCTCGTGCGCTCGGCTTCGGGGATGACGTCGACGCCGTGCTGCTCGATCTGCATGGTGCTCCCTGGGGGTCGGGCGCTTGTTTGAGCAGCGCTCAATCTGAGGCATGCGTCGCACTCAGGTCAATGGGTTGAGCAGAGACTTGACTATTTGACCGCTGCTCTAAATCCTGGAGCGCCATGGCCGCCCGCACCGCTGGGCGGCACACCCGGCGAGGCGGAAGGTGGAACGCGCGTGCGGTTGGGGCCGACGGAGAGGGACCGCCTGCTGATCTTCGGCACCGCCGAACTGGCACGGGCCAGGCGGGCCAGAGGGCTCAGGCTCAACGTGCCGGAGGCGACGGCGCTGATCGCCGACACCGTCTGCGAGGCGGCCCGCGACGGGCGCAGGCTCGCCGAGGCGATCGCGGCGGGACAGTCCGTCCTCGCCCCCGGCGACGTGCTGCCCGGTGTGGCCGACGTCCTGACCGAGGTCCAGGTCGAGGCCGTCTTCGACGACGGCTCCCGGCTCGCGGTCGTCCCCCACCCCCTCGGCGCCCCCGCCACGGACGAGGGCCCGGGCGCGGTGCTGCCCGCGGGGCCCGGGGAGGGCACCGACGCGGCGTACTCCCCGACGCCGCCCGAGGTGACGCTGACCGTGCGCAACACCGCCGACGTGCCGGTCAGCGTCACCTCCCACTTCCACTTCTTCGAGGCCAACCCCCGGCTGAGCTTCGAGCGCGCCGCCGCCTACGGCATGCGTCTCGCGGTGCCGGCCGGATCCTCCGTCCGCTTCGACCCCGGCGGCGTCAGCGAGGTCGCTCTCCTCCCACTGGGCGGCGACCGCGTGGCGATCGGCTTCGCCGGACTGGTGGACGGCCCACTGGACGCGCCCGGCGCGCGCGAGGAGGCGCTGCGCCGCGCCGCGGCCTGCGGCTACCTGGGCGCCGCGCCCGACCCCGGTCCCCTGGGCGCAGCGCC
The DNA here is from genome assembly GCF_003323715.1 of Streptomyces diacarni. Lineage (GTDB taxonomy): Bacteria > Actinomycetota > Actinomycetes > Streptomycetales > Streptomycetaceae > Streptomyces > Streptomyces diacarni. The sequence continues at coordinate 583,107 of NZ_QOIN01000048.1, read as the reverse complement.
CGATCCCGGCCCCCCGCATCCCGAGGAGGACGAAGCATGAGCGTGGACCCACGCGAGTACGCGGCGGTGCACGGACCCCGTGCGGGTGACCGGGTGCGGCTGGGCGACACCGGTCTCGTCGTCCGCGTCGAATCCGACTCCCAGCGCCCCGGCGACGAGTTCCTGGCCGGGTTCGGCAAGACCGCACGCGACGGACTCCACCTCAAGGCGGCCGCCGTCCGCGAGACGTGCGACGTGGTCATCAGCAACGTGCTGGTCATCGACGCGGTGCAGGGCATCCGCAAGGTGTCCATCGGCATCCGCGAGGGCCGCATCCACGCGCTCGGCCGCGCGGGCAACCCCGACACGGTCGACGGGGTGGACGTCGTGGTCGGCACCGGCACCTCGATCGTCTCCGGCGAGGGCCTCATCGCCACCGCGGGCGCCGTGGACACCCACGTCCATCTGCTCTCGCCGCGCATCATGGAGGCTTCGCTGTCCTCCGGCACCACCACCGTCATCGGCCAGGAGTTCGGTCCCGTGTGGGGCGTGGGCGTCAACTCGCCGTGGGCACTGGGGCACGCGTTCTCCGCGTTCGACGCCTGGCCGGTCAACATCGGCTTCCTGGGCCGCGGCTCCTCCTCCCACCCGGCTCCCCTGGTCGAGGCGCTGGCCGAAGGCGGCGCCTGCGGCTTCAAGGTGCACGAGGACATGGGAGCGCACCACCGGGCACTGGACACGGCGCTGCGGGTGGCCGAGGAGTACGACGTCCAGGTCGCGCTGCACAGCGACGGGCTGAACGAGGCCCTGGCCGTCGAGGACACCCTCGCCGTGCTGGAGGGGCGGACCATCCACGCCTTCCACATCGAGGGCTGCGGCGGCGGCCACGTCCCCAACGTGCTGCGGATGGCGGGCGTGCCGAACGTCATCGGCTCCTCCACCAACCCCACGCTGCCCTTCGGCCGGGACGCGGTCGCCGAGCACTACGGCATGATCGTCTCGGTGCACGACCTGAAGACCGACCTGCCGGGCGACGCCGCCATGGCCCGCGACCGCATCCGCGCGGGCACCATGGGCGCCGAGGACGTGCTGCACGACCTGGGGGCCATCGGCATCACCTCCTCCGACGCGCAGGGCATGGGCCGTGCGGGCGAGACGGTGCGGCGCACCTTCCAGATGGCGGCCAAGCTCAAGGCGGAGCAGAGCGATCCCGATGGCGCCGCCCCTCTCGCCGGCACCGGCACCGGCACCGGCCACGACAACGCGCGCGTCCTGCGCTACATCGCCAAACTCACCCTCAACCCGGCCCTCGCGCACGGCCTCGCGCACGAGATCGGCTCCATCGAGCCCGGCAAGATGGCGGACATCGTGCTGTGGCACCCCGCCTACTTCGGGGCCAAGCCGCAGCTGGTCCTCAAGTCCGGTTTCCCCGCCTGGGGGGTGACCGGCGACCCCAACGCGGCGACCGACACCAGCCAGCCGCTGGTGCTGGGCCCACTGTTCGGCGGCCACGGTGCGGCGCCCGCCGAACTGTCCGTGGCGTTCGTCTCCCGCGCCGCCGCCGAACAGGACGGCGACACCCTGCCGACCAGGCGCCGCCGGGTCGCCGTCCGCGGCACCCGCGGCATCGGCCCCGCCGACCTGGTGCACAACACGCGTCTCGGCGCGGTGGACGTGGACCAGCGGACCGGACTGGTCACCCTGGACGGCGAGCCGCTGCGTTCCGAACCCGCCCAGAACGTCCGCCTCAACCGCCTCTACTTCCTCTGAGCCCCCGCCCCCACTCCCCCCTCCCTCCTCTCCGTCTCCTTCGAGCACTGCAAGGAACGCCCTTCCATGAGCACCGCAACGCCCGCCGCCCCCTTCATGCCTCCCGAGTGGGCGCCGCACGAGCGCACCTGGATGGCCTGGCCGGCGCACAACCCCACCTTCGAGGACGCCTCGAAGCTGGCCGAGGCCCGCAGCGCGTGGGCGCGGGTGGCCCGCGCCGTCCGCCGCTTCGAGCCGGTCACCGTGGTGGCCGACCCGCGGGACGTGGCCGGGGCGCGCGAGCAGCTCGGCTCGGACATCGAGGTCGTCACGCAGCCCCTGGACGACGCGTGGATGCGCGACATCGGCCCCACCTTCGTCACCGAGGGCGGCCGGCTGGCGGCCGTCGACTGGACGTTCAACGGCTGGGGCGCCCAGGAGTGGGCGCGCTGGGACAAGGACAAGCTGGTCGGCGGGTTCGTCGCCGAGCGGGCGGGCGTGCCCGTCCACTCCTCGCCGCTGGTCAACGAGGGCGGCGGCCTCCACGTGGACGGCGAGGGCACGGTGCTGCTCACCGAGACGGTGCAGCTGGGCGCCGAACGCAACCCCGGCTGGACGCACGAGGAGGTGGAGGCCGAGGTGCACGCGCGGCTCGGCACGGCCAAGGCCCTCTGGCTGCCGCGCGGGCTGACCGCCGACTACGGCACCTACGGCACCCGCGGCCACGTCGACCTGGTGGCCGCGTTCGCCGCGCCCGGCGTCGTCGTCGCCCACACCCAGCCCGACCCGGCGCACCCCGACCACGACCTGTGCAAGGAGACGGTGAAGCTGCTGCGCGCCGCCACCGACGCGCGCGGCCGCGAGCTGGAGGTGGTCGAACTTCCCGCGCCTACGGTCACCCACACCGAGGACGGGGAACCGGTCGACTACTCCTACGTCAACCACTACCTGTGCAACGGCGGCGTGGTGCTCTGCGGCTTCGGCGACCCGCGCGACGAACACGCGGCGGGGATCTTCCGCCGCCTCTTCCCGCAGCGGACGGTCACGCTGGTGGACGCCAGGACCATTTTCGCCGCCGGGGGCGGTATCCACTGCCTCACCCAGCAGCAGCCCCGCCCGTGAGCCGGATAGGCTGACCGGCCGGATTGCCACGCGTGGACGGCGGAGGGATACGGCGGTGGTCGTGCGGACCGGGACGAAGCAGCCCAGAGGCGGCCGCCGCGCGGCGCAGCCCCGCGAACAGGTGCTCGCCACCGCCATGGAGATGATCGCCGAACGCGGTCTCGACCGGCTCACGATGGCCGCGCTCGGACGCGAGGTCGGCATGAGCAGTGGCCATCTCGTCTACTACTTCAAGACCAAGGACGAGCTGCTGCTCCAGACCCTCCAGTGGAGCGAGGAACAGCTGGGGGTCGAGCGCCGCGCCGCCCTCGCCCGCCGGGTGCCTGCCAGGGAGCGGCTGGACGCGCTGGTCGAGCTCTATCTGCCGCACGGCCACCGCGACCCGCACTGGGCGCTGTGGCTCGAGGTGTGGAACCGCTCGCAGCTGGCCGACGACGAGGCGCGCTCACGCCAGCTGGAGCTGGAGCTGAGCTGGCACCGCGACCTGGTGGCGCTGCTGGTGGAGGGCGCGGCCGCGGGCGAGTTCGCCGCCGTCGACGCCGACCGGTTCGCCACCCGTACCCGTGCCCTCCTCGACGGGTTCGGCAGCCACCTGGTGGTGGGGCTGCCCGGCGTGGAGCGGGAGAGGGTGCTGGGCCATGTACGCGACCACTTCGACCTGGCCCTCACCCCGCCCTCCCGCACTCCCTGACCCGGCGCCCTCCCCCTGGGGCGGGGGGCCGGCGGCGGGTCGCCCCGCCGCCGGGCCTCAGTCGCGTGCCTCGACCCCGGCGCGGAGCAGCCCGTAGGTGTAGCCGTCGTCCAGCGCGTGCCACGAGGCGGCGATCACGTTGTCCCCCACCCCCACGGTCGTCCACTCCGCGCTGCCGTCGCTCATGGACAGCAGCACCCGCGTGGTGGACGACGTGCCGTGGGTGCCCTCCAGGATGCGCACCTTGTAGTCGACCAGGTTGAGCCGCGCGAGCTGCGGGTGGATGCGCTCCAGGCCGGCCCGCAGTGCGCGGTCCAGCGCGTCGACGGGCCCGTTGCCCTCGCCGGTGACGACGATGCGCTCGCCCTTGGCCCACAGCTTCACCGTCGCCTCGTTGACCTGCTCGCCGTCGGGTCGCTGCTCGACGATGGTGCGCCAGGACTCCGCGCGGAAGAAGCGGGGAGCCGTACCGGCGGCGCCGCCGTGCACCTCGTCGCGGAGCAGCAGCTCGAACGAGGCGTCGGCGGCCTCGTAGGTGTAGCCCTTGAGCTCCTGCTCCTTGACGCGCTCGACGACCCGGCCGACCAGCTCACGGTCGCCGCCCAGGTCGTAGCCCAGCTCCCTGCCCTTGAGCTCGACGGAGGCGCGGCCCGCCATGTCGGAGACCAGCATCCGCATGGTGTTGCCGACCAGTTCGGGGGCGATGTGCTGGTAGAGGTCGGGATCCACCTTGATCGCGGAGGCGTGCAGGCCGCCCTTGTGCGCGAAAGCGGAGGTGCCCACGTAGGGCTGGTGCGTGGAGGGGGTGAGGTTGACGACCTCGGCGATGGCGTGCGAGACGCGCGTGGTCTCGGCCAGCGCGCCCTCGGGCAGGACGCGCTGGCCGTACTTGAGTTCCAGCGCGGCGACGACGGGGAAGAGGTTGGCGTTGCCGACCCGCTCGCCGTAGCCGTTGGCGGTGCACTGGACGTGGGTGGCGCCGCCGTCCACGGCCGCCAGGGTGTTGGCGACGGCGCAGCCGGTGTCGTCCTGCGCGTGGATGCCCAGCCGGGCGCCGGTGTCGGCGGCGACGGTGCGCACGACGGCCTGGATGCGGGCGGGGATCATGCCGCCGTTGGTGTCGCACAGCACGACCACGTCGGCGCCCGCCTGGTGCGCGGTCCGCACGACCTGTTTCGCGTAGTCCGGGTTGGCCTGGTAGCCGTCGAAGAAGTGCTCGCAGTCGACGAAGACGCGGCGGCCCTTCTCGCGCAGGTGACCGACCGTGTCGGCGATCATCGACAGGTTCTCTTCCAGGGTGGTGCGCAGCGCCAGCTCGACGTGCCGATCGTGCGCCTTGGCCACCAGCGTGACCACCGGGGCACCGGAGTCGAGCAGCCCTGTGACCTGCGGGTCGATCTGCGCGGGCACGCCCGCTCTGCGCGTGGACCCGAACGCGACGAGCTGCGCGTTGCCGAAGTCGATCTCCTGCGGGGCGCGGGCGAAGAACTCGGTGTCGCGCGGGTTGGCGCCGGGCCAGCCGCCCTCGATGAAGCCGACGCCGTACTCGTCCAGGTGGCGGGCGATGGTCAGCTTGTCGGCGACGGTCAGGTTGATGCCCTCGCGCTGCGCTCCGTCACGCAGGGTGGTGTCGAAGACGTGGAAGCTGTCGTCCGGGGTCCGGAGTGTCATGGCTGGTGGCTCCTGGAAGGGTTCAGTGGTTGCGGAAGGAAGCGCTCCACTTGCCCCCATCATCCCTCGCGGCGTCCGCCCCCGGCCGGGTGGGCCGGAAAACGAAAAAACCTCTCGCGGGTGCGAGAGGTCTGCGCGCGGGCCTGGGGCACGGTGGCCGCCGCCGTGCGGTGATTCCACGGCAGTCGGTCACTGCGGACCGGCGCGCCTGCTGCCAATAATCATGACGAACGAGGGCACCCCGCCATATTGGCACGCCCGCCCGCCATGCCCCAACGCGTCTCACCATGCGGAAGCCCGCCCCTGAGTGCGGGCCCCGTCTCAGCGAGTGACGGAGGAGCCCCGTACCGTACGGACGAAGGCGTCCCAGCTACCCGCCGGGAAGACCAGCGTGGGCCCCTCGGGGCACTTGGTGTCGCGGACCGGAAGAACCCCGGGAAAACCGTCCGCCACCGCGACACATGCTCCCCCCTCACCGTTGGTGTAGGAGGAGGTCCGCCAAACGGCGCTGCTGAGTTCGTCAGCGGAGATCATGATTTCCGGTGCTCCTTAGCCGCCGTCTCGATCAACTCCAAGGACGCCGTCAGCGGCAATGCGGCGGCCCTGGCCAGATCGTACGACGCCTGGCATTGAGCCACCAGCGCCGGATCCTCGATGAGTTGGCCGGTATGCGCCCCCTCGGTGTATGCGACCGGAGGTGCGTCGCTGAAGCTCATCAGGATCGTGACGCCCATCATGAGCTGGTGCACTCCAGCGTCGAAGGACTGGACTTGAACGATGGCCCTTCGGCTCCGCGTCACCGCCGCGATGTGCGCCAACTGTCCGACCATGACCTCGGCTCCGCCGACGGACACGTGCAACGCTGCCTCATGCACGATGGCCCACAACTGGGGGCCTGTTGAGTCCAGCAACCGTCGTCCGCGTTCCATGCGCGCCACTACATGCCCTTCGACCTCTTCCTCCGAGGCGAGCGGCACCGCCGCCCGGGTGAGCGCTCTCGCGTATGCCTCCGTCTGGAGAAAGCCCGGCACCAGCATGGGCGAGAACTCACAGAAAGTCTGCGCCAGTTCCTCCAACTCCGCCGCGTCTGCGAAGTAGTCCGGATGCTTCGACTTGCGGGCCAGCCTGCACAGGCGTTGCAAGTGCTCACCGCCGTCGAGGATCTGGTCGAAGCTCCGCGACAGCTCGGTCTGCGGGCGCCGGGCGCCGGTCTCGAACTGGCCGATGTACGCGCCCGAGCAGAACGCCCGGTCCCCCAGTCCCTCCTGGCTGAGCTTGGCCGCCTCGCGCAGGCGGCGCAGTTCCGAGCCGTAGAAGGCGCGGGGCGAGGTGTAGGGGTCGAGGTCCTTCGACTGGTGATGGGCCATGCGATCAGCTTCTCTCCGTGACACGGGCGTTGTTGAGATGTCGCCCCTTCCGGGAGCGTACGCGGCTCGATCACTCTCTGAATGCGCATCGTGACAACTGGTCCACGGCCCTCACAGAGAGACAGCCCACCCATGCACAACGCAGCACGCACGATCCCCACCTCGATCCCCTCGCCCGTCCACGAGTTCAGCCAGCTCTTCAGCTCCACCCGGCGGGGGGCGCGCCTCGCCCGGCTGATGGGGGTGCAGCGCCTGGCCGACTGGGGCTGGCCTTACGACAGTGACGTCAGCGTCAGGGCGGCGCTGCTCATCGGCGAGCTGACGGCCAACGCCGTGCTGCACGGCTGCGTGCCGTCCGGGCGGCTGGCCGGACGGGACTTCCAGTTGCGGCTGACGCTCGGTCCTGGGCTACTCCTGCCCAGGACGCTGCGCGTCGAGGTCGCGGACGGGCGCGGGGAGCGGTGGCCGACGCCTTCGGAGTCGGCCACCGCTCCGCGTCCGCTTCCCGGCGCCGACGAGGAGTCCGGTCGCGGCCTGTGCCTGGTCGAGGCCGTGGCAGCACGCTGGGGCGTCGCCGATCGGCCGCCGTCGGGGAAGACCGTGTGGGCGGAGCTCCGCCTCGGCGTCGGTCCGACGGGCGGCCGCCGGCGTCTGCTCACACCTCCCGCAGCCCCTGGCTGCCCACCTCGGTGACGAAGGAGGCGGCCGTGCTGATCGGCGCGCCGGGCTTCGTCACGGCGGTGACCGTGCGGAAGTCGGCCCGGCCCTGATGCTTGTCCAGCCGCACCGTCACATAGCCGCGGCGGCCGTTGTAGAACTTCATGTGCGGGTTGGCGCCCCGGTAGGCGTCCCAGTTGCCGGGCTTGTCCTCACCGTCCTTGCCGCTGGTGATGGAGGTGGCGACGATCTCGGTACCCAGAGTGCGCGAGTCCTGGTCCCCGAAGTCGTGCTTGATGTCGTACGCGTAGCCCTTGTGGACGTCCCCGGTGAGCACCATCAGGTTCTCGATCCCCGCCGACTCCGCGCCCGCCAGCAGCCGCGCGCGGGAGGCCGGATAGCCGTCCCAGGCGTCCATGCTGACCTTGTACCCCGGGGTGTCGTCGGTGCGGCGCTCGGAGAAGGTCACCTGCTGGGGCACCACGTTCCACAGGGTGTCCGAGGCCCGCCATCCGTCGATCAGCCAGCGCTCCTGAGCGGCGCCTGTCATCGTGCGCGACGGATCCTCGGACTCGGGGCCCGGGCGCTGGGCGCCGTCGCCGTAGGCCTGGTCGGAGCGGTACTGGCGGGTGTCGAGGATGTCGAACTGGGCCAGCTTCCCGAAGCGCAGCCTGCGGTAGAGCCGCATGTCGGGCCCGTCGGGCTTCTGCGGGCGGCGCAGCGGCTGGTTCTCCCAGTACGCGCGGTAGGCGGCGGCCCGGCGCACCAGGAAGTCCTGCGCCGAGCCGTCGTCCTCGGGCACGTCGCCCGCGTAGTTGTTCTCCGTCTCGTGGTCGTCCCAGGTCACGAGGAAGGGGTGGGCGGCGTGCGCGGCGCGCAGGTCCGGGTCGCTCTTGTAGAGGGCGTATCGCAGCCGGTAGTCCTCCAGCGTCACCATCTCGCGGTCGAAGACCGCCGGCAGGGTCCGGTCGGTGTACGCGCGGGCGCCGCCGTGCGCGTCGACGGCGTACTCGTACAGGTAGTCGCCCAGGTGGAAGACCAGATCGACGTCCTCTTCGGCGAGGTGGCGGTGGGCGGTGTAGTAGCCGTCGTGGTACGCCTGGCAGGAGACGGCGGCCAGCCGCAGCTCGCCCAGGTCGGCGCCCGCGGCGGGTGCGGTGCGGGTGCGGCCGACGGGGCTGGTCCACTTGCCGGCGCGGAAGCGGTAGTAGTACACGCGGTCCGCGTCCAGGCCCTCGGCCTCCACGTGCACGGTGTGGTTCAGCTCGGGGTGGGCGGTGGCGCTGCCGCGCCGGGCGACGCGGCGGAAGCGGCGGTCGTGGGCGATCTCCCACTGGACGGCGATGCGGGCCCTGGGCAGTCCGCCGCCGCTCTCGTAGGGCTCGGGCGCCAGCCGGGTCCACAGCACGACGGATCCGGGCAGCGGATCGCCGGAGGCGACGCCCAGCGTGAAGGGTTCGGCCTTCACCGCCGACCTGGCGTCGGCCTCCGCGGCCCGGGCGCTGCCCGGCAGGTTCGTGGCGAAGGCGAGCGCCGCGGCGGCCGAGGTAACGGTCAGGAAGCGGCGACGGCCCAGTGCCGCCGCCGCCCTTCTTGTCTCCTGCTGACTTGCCTGCTCCTGCTGGGACACCTGAAGGTGCGGCATCGTGGATCGCGGCCTTCCGGGAGACGGACGATGACACCCGTCATCCCAGCGCCGCGGGGAGACCCGGCGGCCACGGACGCCCCACCGCCGCATGTCAGGTACATGTACACGCGATCCGTTCCGGACTTACCACGACACGTCCCGCGATGTCCTCCAGGACTTACCCGGCTCGGAACGCGGCCAGGACCCGGCTCGGGGCCGGCTCGGGGCCGGTGGCCCAGGACCTGGCTCAGCGCCCGGCTCAGGAGCCCAGCGTGTGCATCCAGCCGTGCGTGTCCTCCGCGTGGCCCGTCTGGACGGCCAGCAGCGCCTCGCGGAGCCTCAGCGTGATCTCCCCCGCCGTACCGTCGCCGACCTTCCACTCGTCCCGCGACGACTTCACCTCACCCACAGGGGTGATCACGGCCGCCGTACCGCACGCGAACACCTCCGTGAGGGAGCCGTCCGCGTTGCCCGCACGCCACTCGTCGGTCGTGATCCGCGCCTCGCCCGTCTCGTAGCCCATGTCGGCCGCGATCCTCAGCAGCGAGTCACGGGTGATCCCGGGCAGCAGCGTCCCCGTCAGCGCCGGAGTGACGATCCGCGCGTCGGCACCCGAACCGTAGACGAAGTAGAGGTTCATGCCGCCCATCTCCTCGATGTGCCGGCGCTCCACCGCGTCGAGCCAGACCACCTGATCGCAGCCGTGCTCGGCCGCCTCGGCCTGGGCGACCAGCGAGGCGGCGTAGTTGCCCGCGCACTTCGCCTCACCCGTGCCGCCCGGCGCCGCACGCACGTACTCCTCGGACAGCCACACCGACACCGGCTCGACCCCACCGGGGAAGTACGAGCCCGCCGGGGAAGCGATCACCATGAACGTGTACTGGTTCGCCGGCTTGACCCCGAGCCCCACCTCGCTCGCGAACATGAACGGCCGCAGGTACAGCGAGGCCTCGCCCTCGCTCGGCACCCACGCCTTGTCCTGCCCCACCAGCAGATCGCACGCCTCGATGAACGTCTCCACCGGCAGCTCGGGCATCGCCAGACGCCGCGCGCTGCGCTGGAAACGCCGGGCGTTGGCGTCCGGACGGAAGACCTTCACCGAGCCGTCGGGCTGCCGGTACGCCTTGAGCCCCTCGAAGATCGACTGCGCGTAGTGCAGCGTCATGTTCGCCGGGTCGAGCTGGAGAGGCGCGTACGGCTCCAGCCGCGCGTCGTGCCAGCCCCGGCCCTCGGTCCACTGGATGGTGACCATGTGGTCGGTGAAGTACCGCCCGAACCCGGGGTTCGCCAGCACGGCCTCCCGCTCGGCGTCAGCGACCGGCTGCGCCGCGGGCTTGCGGTCGAAATCGATACGGGGCGTCGTCATGTCCGCGTCCTTCGCTCGTACGTTTGCGGACCTGCCCCGGCGGCCCGGGAGAGCGTGGCCGCTCTCCCGGTCACTCCCCTGGCTGCGGCGCGTACTGCTCGGACGTCCGAGTCCTCCCCCATGGGGCGGTCCCTCACCCCCGATTATCGCGCGGGGGTCAACCTTTTTCGGACGCGGGTACGAGCCGCTGTACGCGGCGACGGCGCCGCCTGGGGTGAGGCGCGGCCGCAGTGAGGACCGCCGTCTTCGCGACGGCGGTCCTCAGCTGGGTGGCTTCCGGGGCGAGAGCGCCCGCCGGAGGTGTCAGCCGGCCACGCGGGCGGCCAGCGCCTCGCCGATCTCGTCCGTGGTGCGAGCCGTCTCGCCCCGCTCCGCCAGGTCCGCGGTGACCGCCTCGTCGACCCGGGCGGCCTCCGCCTCGAAGCCCAGGTGGCGCAGCAGCAGCGCGACGGAGAGCACGGTGGCCGTCGGGTCGGCCTTGCCGGAGCCCGCGATGTCCGGAGCGGAGCCGTGCACCGGCTCGAACATCGAGGGGAACTCGCGGGTCGGGTTGATGTTCCCGGACGCCGCCAGACCGATACCACCGCTCACGGCCGCCGCGAGGTCGGTGATGATGTCGCCGAACAGGTTGTCGGTGACGATCACGTCGAACCGCGCCGGGTCCGTGACCAGGAAGATCGTGGCCGCGTCCACGTGCAGATAGTCGGTGCTCACCTCGGGGAACTCCCGGCCCACCCGGTCGAACGTGTCCTTCCACAGGTGGCCCGCGTGCACCAGGACGTTGTTCTTGTGCACCAGCGTCAGCTTCCTCGCCGGACGGGCCTGGGCCCGCGCGTACGCGTCGCGCACGACCCGCTCCACGCCGTACGCGGTGTTGACGCTCACCTCGTTGGCGACCTCGTGCGGGGTCCCCTTGCGGATCGTGCCGCCGTTGCCGACGTACGGTCCCTCGGTGCCCTCGCGGACGACGACGAAGTCGATCTCCGGGCGGCCCGCCAGCGGCGAGGTCGTGTTCGGGAACAGCTTCGAGGGGCGCAGGTTGACGAAGTGGTCGAAGGCGAAGCGCAGCTTCAGCAGCAGGCCGCGCTCCAGCACGCCCGAGGGCACACCCGGGTCGCCGATGGCGCCCAGCAGGATCGCGTCGTGGCCCTTGAGCTTCTCCAGCTCGGCGTCGGTGAGGGTCTCGCCCGTCGCGTGCCAGCGTTTGGCGCCGAGATCGTACTCGTGCGTCTCCAGTTTCACTTCCTGCGGGAGGACGGCGGTGAGGACCTTGAGGCCCTGGGCGACGACCTCCGGGCCGATTCCGTCGCCGGAAATCACTGCGAGGTCGATGGTGCGGTCCGTGTGGGAGGCCGTTCCTGAAGACATGCGGCGGAGCCTACTCGTTGTCCCATGCGGTGACACGGGGTTGTCCGCATGGCGGACCCTTTGTGCGCTGAGCACGCCGAGTGGGGGCTCCTGGGGGCGGAGCCCCCACCACGGCCGAGGGCACCCTCACGAAAGAAGGAGAAGACCAAGGGGGGCCACCATGCCCCCACGGGCATGGTCAGCGGCGGTCGAAGGCTCGCTGCAAGGCCTTCGCCGCATTGCGGCGGTCCTCCTCGCGGAGCTGTGCGGCCGCTCGCGAGCGGCGGAGGCGGGAGGCGGGGACGTGGTCGGCTGTGGGCGTGGCCATGGGTAACAACTCCTTCTGCGCGGTGCGAGGAGAGATCTGCCGGAACAGCCAAAGGTGCGGGGACCGCCGGTGCGGCAGGGGTCACCTGCCGGAGGCACGGGCGTCGCATCCGCGAGATGCTCGGTCGAGCGGAACGATCGGCTTCCTACAAAGATAGGAGCCGGAAGCCGTGTTGTCTCGCCAATTAGTTGGGCTTCCTACTATCTGAGACGAGAGCCACACGGTTTCGGCCACACGTACCGGAGGCCCGGCCCTCGCGGGCCGGGCCTCCGGTACGTGTGGGGGCTGGGGGTGTCAGCCCATGTGCGGGTAGCGGTAGTCGGTCGGCGCCACCTGGGTCTCCTTGATGGCGCGCGGCGAGGACCAGCGGATGAGGTTGAACTTGGAGCCGGCCTTGTCGTTGGTGCCGGACGCCCGCGCACCGCCGAACGGCTGCTGGCCGACGATGGATCCTGTGGGCCGGTCGTTGAGGTAGAAGTTGCCGGCGGCGAACCGCAGCTTCTCGGACGCGGCGGCCAGGACGGCCCGGTCCTTGGCGAGGACGGCGCCGGTCAGTGCGTAAGCGGAGGCCGACTCCATCTGCTCCAGCATCGCCTCCCAGTTCTCGTCCTCGTAGACGTGGACGGCGATGATCGGGCCGAAGTACTCGGTCTTGAAGACCTCGTTCTCGGGGTCGGAGCAGGCGATGACGGTGGGCGTGACGAAGTAGCCGACGCTGTCGTCGTAGGTGCCGCCGACGACGATCTCGCAGGCCGGGTCGGCCTTGGCGCGGTCGATGGCGGCCTTGTTCTTGGCGAAGGCGCGGTCGTCGATGACGGCGCCGACGAAGTTGGCCAGGTCCGTCACGTCGCCCATGGTCAGGCCCCGGACCTCGGCGGCCAGCTCGTCCTTGAAGCCGTTCTCCCAGATGGAGCGGGGCAGGTAGGCGCGGGAGGCGGCCGAGCACTTCTGGCCCTGGTACTCGAAGGCGCCGCGGGTGATGGCGGTCTTGAGGACGGCCTGGTCGGCGGAGGAGTGGGCGACGATGAAGTCCTTGCCGCCGGTCTCGCCGACGATGCGCGGGTAGGACTTGTAGGTCGCGATGTTCTCGCCGACGCTCTTCCACAGGTGCTGGAAGGTGGCGGTGGAGCCGGTGAAGTGGATGCCGGCCAGGTCCGGGTGCGGGATGGCGACCTCGGAGACGTCCTTGCCGTCGCCGGTCACCAGGTTGATGACGCCCTTGGGCAGCCCGGCCTCCTCCAGCAGCTCCATCAGGAGCACGGCGGCGTGGGTCTGGGTCGGAGAGGGCTTCCAGACCACGACGTTGCCCATCAGGGCGGGCGCGGTGGGCAGGTTGCCGGCGATGGCGGTGAAGTTGAACGGCGTGATCGCGTAGACGAAGCCCTCCAGCGGGCGGTGGTCCATGCGGTTCCAGATGCCGTTCGGCTGGATCAGCGGCTGCTCGGTGATCAGCTCACGCGCGAAGTGCACGTTGAAGCGCCAGAAGTCGATCAGCTCGCAAGGGGCGTCGATCTCGGCCTGCTGGGCGGTCTTGGACTGGCCCAGCATGGTGGAGGCGGCGATCGTCTCGCGCCACGGTCCGGAGAGCAGCTCGGCGGCCTTGAGGATGATCGCCGCGCGGTCGTCGAAGGACATCGCGCGCCAGGCCGGGGCCGCGGCGAGGGCGGCGTCGATGGCGTCCTGCGCGTCCTGGCGGGTGGCGGTGGCGTAGGTGCCCAGCACCTTGTGGTGGTTGTGCGGCTGTACGACGTCGACGCGCTCGCCGCCGCCCATGCGCCTGACACCGTTGATCGTCATCGGCAGCTCGCGGGGGTTGTCGGCCAGCTCCTTGAGCTTGGCCTCCAGGCGAGAGCGCTCGGGGCTGCCGGGCGCGTAGCCGTGCACCGGCTCGTTGTACGGGGCGGGGACCTGGGTCACAGCGTCCACGGTTGCTCCTTGTGATCGAGGGATTCGGGCGTCGTGTAGGTGGGGCCGTCAGGCCGATGACGGTGCGGGCGTCACCTTCTCAGCCCCGGCTGACGAGGGACCTCAGGAAGAAGCCCATGTTGGCGGGGCGCTCCGCGAGGCGGCGCATGAAGTAGCCGTACCAGTCCGTGCCGTAGGGGACGTAGACGCGCATGCCGTGGCCCTGCGCGACCAGCCGCTCCTGCTCGGCCTCGCGGATGCCGTACAGCATCTGGAACTCGTACTCGTCCTTCTTCCGACCGTAACGCTCGGCGAGGTCCTGGGCGATGGCCACCATGCGGGGATCGTGGGAGCCGACCATCGGGTAGCCCTTGCCCGCCATGAGGACCTTCAGGCAGCGCACGTACGCCTTGTCGACCTCGCCCTTGTTCTGGAAGGCGACGGCGGCGGGCTCCTTGTAGGCGCCCTTGACGAGGCGGACGCGGGAGCCCTCGCCGGCCAGCGCGTGGCAGTCGTCCTCGGTGCGGAAGAGGTAGGACTGGACGACGGCCCCGGTGCGGGGGAAACGCTCGCGCAGCTGTCCGAGGATCGCCAGCGTGGAGTCGACCGTGGTGTGGTCCTCCATGTCGAGGGTGACGGTCGTGCCTGCGGCCGTGGCGGCCTCGACGACGGGCAGCACGTTGCGCTGCGCCAGGTCGTGTCCGCCCGGCAGGGCCTGCCCGAAGGCGGAGAGCTTGACCGACATCTCCACGTGCTCGGCCAGCCCGGCACCGGCCAGCGCGTCGGTCAGCGCGAGATAGGCGTCGCGGTTGCGGACGGCTTCCGAGCGGTCGGTGATGTCCTCGCCCAGGTGGTCGACGGTGACCTGCATGCCGCGCCCGGTGAGCGAGGTGACGTTGGTCAGGCACTGCTCCAGCTGCTCGCCCGCCACGAACCGGTCCACCATCGGGCGGGTGACCGGAGCGGCCGAGACGAGGCGGCGGATGCTGTCGCTGCGCGCGGCGGCGAGGAGCACGGGTCCCAGCACGGGGCACCTCCACGGATTGTTCTTGTGGGCGGCTCGGCGGCGCGGGGTGCTGGGGGCGGTGCCTCACGGCGGTACCGGACAGCGGGTGCGCTGAGCCACCTCGAAGGTAAGGAGCGCGGCCGGGCGCGGACCATCGACAGCTGTCACGTGTCCGTGGACCGGATCTCATACAGATGTATGAGAATGGTCGGTGGAGCGCGACGACGGCGTGCGGCGCGGAAAGCGGACGAGTGGCACGGAGGGCCGGACGGGCATGCGGGAGGACTACCAGGCGCTGATCGACGAGGTCTCCCAGCTGCTGGGCACCCCCGCCACCCTGGAGGCCCGTGACTTCTCACTGATCGCCTTCGGCGCGCACGAGAGCGGCGACGAGGAGGGCCAGGGCCACGAACTGGCGCTGGACGCGGTGCGCACCCGTACGATCCTGCAACGCAGGTCGGCGCCCGCCGTGCGCGCGTTCTTCGAGAACTACGGCATCACCCGCGCCACAGGCCCCGTCCGCATCCCTCCCGACCCGGCAGCCGGGGTGGTGCACGGCCGGATCTGCCTGCCCGTGCGGGACCGGGGCGTGGTGTACGGCTACATCTGGCTCCTCGACGACGGCGCACTCGACCTGGCCGACCCCCGGCTGACCGCCGCGATGACGGTCGCGGAACGCACCGGCGCCCAGCTCGCCGCGCACTTCCGCGCCGAGGAGCGGACCGGGGAGCTACTGAGCGCGGCCCTGGCCGAGCGGGGCGGCGGCGCGCGTGACGAAGCGGTCGCCGCGCTGGCCGCCGCACTGGGAGACGCCGCGTCCGGCCCGCTCGCCGTGGTGGCCGTCCTCCCCTGGGAACAGGACGAGGACCCCGGCGCGTCCGGCCAGTCCCCCCTTACGGGCGCGCTCCCCCGGCTCGCGGCACAGTGCGTACGCGACGGTGCGCTGGCCGCACTCGTACGGCTGCGCACCCCGCACGGGCTGGACGCGGCCCGCGCGGCGGCCGGCCGGCTGCTGCGGTCCGCAGGGCCTCCGGTGGCGGGCGACGGCGGTGGCCCCACCGCGGGGCTGAGTTCGCCGCGCACCGGGCTGGCCAAACTGCCCACCGCCTGGCGCGAGGCACGGGCCGCCGCGCGGGCCGCCGCGGCCGAACCCCCCGAGGACGCGATCGCCGCGTGGGACACCCTCGGGCCCTACCGCCTGCTGACGGGCCTCGCCCAGGCCGGGCCCGTGCCCGACCCCGTCGTCCGCGACCTGCTGCGCCCCGTCCACCACGAACTCGCCCGCACCGCCGAGGTCTTCCTCGACTGCGCGGGCCAGGCGGGCCGCTCCGCGGCCGCCCTCGGCATCCACCGCCAGACGCTCTACTACCGCCTCACCCGCGTGGAACGCCTCACGGGCCTCGACCTGGACGAGGGCGAGGACCGCCTCCTACTCCACATGGCCCTGAAGGCGGCCCGGCTGTGAGCCCGCCCCGCCCGGCCGCCGCTGGACACACGCGAGCGGGCCGGTGACCGCGCACCGGCCCGCTCGGATCCGCTCGCCGGCCGCCGCCTCACGGTGGCGGCCGGGATGTCACTCCGCCAGGTCGACCGCCCGGGCGTGGGTGGCGCCGATTTCGTCGGCGATCTCTGTGAGGACGGGTCCTGCGATGGTGTCGTCCACCGTCAGGGCGACCAGGGCCTCGCCGCCCTCCTCCGCGCGGGAGACCTGCATGCCGGCGATGTTGATGCCCGCCTCGCCGAGGATGCGGCCGACCGTGCCGACGACGCCGGGGCGGTCGCCGTAGCGGAAGAACGCCATGTGGTCGGCGACGGCCAGGTCCACGCCGTGCTCGTTGATGGCGACGATCTTCTGGAGGTGCTTGGGGCCCGCCAGGGTGCCGGAGGCGGAGACCTCCTCGCCGTCCGCCAGGGTGCCGCGCACGACGACCACGTTGCGGTGCTCGGCCGACTCGCTGGAGGTGGTCAGCCGCACCTCCACGCCCCGCTCCTGTGCGAACAGCGGCGCGTTGACGTAGGAGACCGTCTCGTCCACGACGTCCTCGAACACACCCTTGAGCGCGGACAGTTCGAGGACCTTCACGTCGTGCTGGGTGATCTCGCCGTACACCTCGACGTCCAGCCGCACGGCGACCTCGCCGGCCAGCGCGGTGAAGATGCGGCCCAGCTTCTCGGCCAGCGGCAGCGCCGGGCGCACGTCCTCGGCGATGACACCGCCCTGCACGTTGACGGCGTCGGGCACCAGCTCGCCCGCCAGGGCCAGCCGCACCGACTTGGCGACCGCGATGCCCGCCTTCTCCTGCGCCTCGCCTGTGGAGGCACCCAGGTGCGGGGTGCACACCACCTGGTCGAAGGCGAACAGCGGCGAGTCGGTGCACGGTTCGGAGGCGTACACGTCCAGGCCCGCGCCCGCGACCCGGCCCTCCTTGAGGGCGGCGGCCAGCGCCTCCTCGTCGACGATGCCGCCGCGTGCCGCGTTGACCAGGCGCACGTCCGGCTTCACCTTGTGCAGCGCCTCGTGGCCGATCAGGCCCACCGTCTCCGGGGTCTTGGGCAGGTGGACGGTGATGAAGTCGGCGACCTCCAGCAGCTCGTCCAGGGACAGCAGCTTCACGCCCATCTGCGCGGCCCGCGCCGGCTGCACGAACGGGTCGTAGGCCACCACCTTCATCCCGAACGCCGACATGCGCTGCGCCACCAGTACGCCGATGCGGCCGAGGCCGACCACGCCGAGCGTCTTCTCGCTCAGCTCCACACCGGTGTACTTGCTGCGCTTCCACTCGCCGCCCTTGAGCGCGGCGGTGGCCTGCGGGATGTTGCGGGCCGTCGCGACGAGCAGCCCGCAGGCCAGCTCGGCGGCGGTGACGATGTTGGAGGTCGGCGCGTTGACGACCATCACGCCGGCCTTCGTGGCGGCGGGCACGTCCACGTTGTCGAGCCCGACGCCGGCGCGGGCGACGACCTTCAGCTTGCTCGCCGCGGCGACGGCCTCGGCGTCGATCTTCGTGGCGGAACGGACGAGGACGGCGTCCACATCGGCGAGGGCGGGCAGCAGTTCGTCCCGGTTGGCGCCGTCACACTGCCGGATCTCGAAATCCGGGCCCAGCGCGTCGACGGTGGCGGGGGAGAGCTCTTCGGCGATGAGTACTACGGGCTTGCTCACGTGGTCTCCAAGTCCTGGACAGCGCGGGTCCCTGCGGGGCGGGAGGGCAGACGCACGACGCTGTGAGCCTGTGTGCCCCGCAGTCTATCGAGGGCCCCGCCCTCGATGTGGGCGATCCGTGCACCCCACACCGAGGGTGCGGGCGCCCTCCCCGGCCCCGGGGAGGGCGCCCGCGACCAGGTGTGCCGGGCCCGCGAACGGAGGAAGAAGGGGCTCTTACTTGTCCTCGTCGACCCAGCTCATCAAAGAGCGCAGCTTCTCGCCCGTGGTGGCCAGGAGGCTGTCCTCGTCGGCCTTCTTGTACTCGTTGTACTTGGGCAGGCCCGCGTTGTACTCGGCCATCCAGTTGTTGGCGAAGGTGCCGTCCTGGATCTCGCCGAGGATCTTCTTCATCTCGGCGCGCGTCTGGTCGTTGATGATGCGCGGGCCTGAGACGTAGTCGCCCCACTCGGCGGTCTCGGAGACCGACCAGCGCATCTTCTCCAGGCCGCCCTCGTACATGAGGTCCACGATCAGCTTGAGCTCGTGGAGGCACTCGAAGTAGGCGATCTCCGGCTGGTAGCCGGCCTCGACCAGGGTGTCGAAGCCTGCCTTGACCAGCGAGGCGGTGCCGCCGCACAGCACGGCCTGCTCGCCGAACAGGTCGGTCTCGGCCTCCTCGGTGAAGGTCGTCTTGATGACGCCGGCGCGGGTGCCGCCGATGGCCTTGGCGTAGGAGAGGGCCAGCGCGAAGGCTTTTCCGCTCGCGTCCTGCTCGACGGCCGCGATGCACGGCACGCCGCGGCCCTCCTCGTACTGGCGGCGCACCAGGTGGCCCGGGCCCTTGGGGGCGACCATGCACACGTCGACGGAGGCCGGGGGCTTGATGAAGTCGTAGCGGATGTTCAGCCCGTGGCCGAAGAAGAGGGCGTCGCCGTCCTTGAGGTGGGGGGCGATGGACTCCTCGTAGACCTTGGCCTGGATCGGGTCGGGAACCAGGACCATGATGACGTCCGCTTCCTGGACCGCCTCGGCGGGCGCCGCCACGCGCAGGCCCTGCTCCTCGGCCTTGGCGCGGGACTTCGAGCCCTCGTGCAGGCCGACCCGGACGTCGACGCCCGAGTCGCGCAGCGACAGCGCGTGGGCGTGGCCCTGGCTGCCGTATCCGAGGACCGCGACCTTGCGGTTCTGGATGATGGACAGGTCGGCGTCGTCGTCGTAGAACAGCTCGGCCACGGGATGTTTCTCCTTGTGCTCAGTCTTGGTGTGGTGCCCAACCTACGCGGCCGGGCGGGGGTGCCCGTCCCAACCCCGCCGCAACGTCGTGCGGCCACGGCGGGGAGGGTCCGGCGGGATGGCCGGTCGCGGTTGTCGCCGCGCTCGGTCATGCGAAGCACTCAGGCGGAGCGCTCCAGCGCACGCAGGCTCCGGTCGGTGATGGAGCGGGCGCCGCGCCCTATGGCGATGGTTCCGGACTGCACCAGTTCCTTGATGCCGTACGGCTCCAGCATCTTCAGCATCGCCTCCAGCTTGTCGGCGCTGCCGGTGGCCTCGACGGTGACGGCCTCGGGTGAGACGTCGACGGTCTTGGCGCGGAAGAGCTGGACGATCTCCACGATCTGGGAGCGGGTGTCGTTGTCGGCGCGGACCTTCACCAGGACGAGTTCGCGCTGAACGGCGGACGAGGGCTCCAGCTCGACGATCTTGAGGACGTTGACCAGCTTGTTGAGCTGCTTGGTGACCTGCTCCAGCGGCAGGTCCTCGACGTTCACCACGATGGTGATGCGCGAGATGTCGGGGTGCTCGGTGACGCCGACCGCGAGCGAGTCGATGTTGAAGCCGCGGCGGGAGAAGAGCGAGGCGATCCTGGCGAGGATGCCGGGGGTGTTCTCCACCAGCACGGAGAGCGTGTGCTTGGACATCGGTGTCATGCCTTCCTTGTGCCGGTGGCCGTCAGTCGTCGCTGTCGCCGAAGTCGGGGCGCACGCCGCGCGCCGCCATGACCTCGTCGTTGGAGGTGCCCGCCGCGACCATCGGCCAGACCATGGCGTCCTCGTGGACGATGAAGTCGACGACGACGGGCCGGTCGTTGATCGCGTTCGCCTTCTCGATGACCGCGTCCAGCTCGTCGGGGTCCTCGCAGCGGATGCCGACGCAGCCCATGGCCTCGGCCAGCTTGACGAAGTCGGGCACCCTGGTGCCCCGGCTCGGCTCGCCCTGCTCGCCGTCGTGCAGCACGGTGTTGGAGTAGCGCTGGTTGTAGAAGAGGGTCTGCCA
Organism: Streptomyces diacarni; assembly: GCF_003323715.1. GTDB lineage: Bacteria > Actinomycetota > Actinomycetes > Streptomycetales > Streptomycetaceae > Streptomyces > Streptomyces diacarni. The sequence continues at coordinate 562,873 of NZ_QOIN01000048.1, read as the reverse complement.
CTGGCGGACCATGCCCAGCGCGCCGTTGTTGATGATGGCGACCTTGATGGGGGCGCCGTTGAGCGCGGCGGTGACCAGCTCCTGGTTGGTCATCTGGAAGCAGCCGTCGCCGTCGATGGCCCACACGGTGCGCTCTGGCATGCCGACCTTGGCGCCGAGCGCGGCGGGCACGGCGTAGCCCATGGTGCCCAGACCGCCGGAGTTGAGCCAGGTGGCGGGCTGCTCGTAGTCGATGAAGTGGGCCGCCCACATCTGGTGTTGGCCGACCCCGGCGGCGAAGACGGTGTGCTCGGGGGCCAGCTCGCCGATCCGCTTGATGACCTGCTGGGGGGCCAGCGAGCCGTCCTCGGGCTTGTCGTAGCCGAGCGGATAGGTCTCGCGCCAGCGGTCGAGCATGGCCCACCAGTCGGCGTACCGGTCCCCCGGCTCGCCGGGGTGCTCGGACTGCTCGGTCTGCAAAGAGACCACCAGGTCGGCCAGCACCTCACGCGCGTCCCCGACGATCGGCACGTCGGCGGCGCGGTTCTTGCCGATCTCGGCCGGGTCGATGTCGGCGTGGACGATCTTGGCGTACGGAGCGAAGGAGTCCAGCTTGCCGGTGACGCGGTCGTCGAAGCGGGCGCCGAGGGCGACGATCAGGTCGGCCTTCTGCAGCGCGGTGACGGCGGCGACGGTGCCGTGCATGCCGGGCATGCCCAGGTGCTGCGGGTGGCTGTCGGGGAAGGCGCCGATGCCCATGAGGGTGGTGGTCACCGGCGCGCCGGTCAGCTCGGCCAGGACCTTCAGCTCCGCTGTGGCGCCGGCCTTCAGGACGCCCCCGCCGACGTAGAGGACGGGGCGGCGGGCCTCGCTGATCAGCTTGGCGGCCTCGCGGATCTGCTTGCCGTGCGGTTTGGTCACCGGGCGGTAGCCGGGCAGCTCGGCGGTCGGCGGCCACTGGAAGACCGTCTCGTCCTGGAGCGCGTCCTTGGCGATGTCGACCAGGACGGGCCCCGGGCGTCCCGTGGAGGCGATGTGGAAGGCCTCGGCGATGGTGCGGGGGATCTCGTCGGGGTTCTTGACCAGGAAGTTGTGTTTGGTGACCGGCATCGAGATGCCGCAGATGTCGGCCTCCTGGAAGGCGTCCGTGCCGATCGCTTTCGAGGCCACCTGTCCTGTGATGGCGACGATCGGCACGGAGTCCATGTGCGCGTCGGCCAGCGGGGTGACCAGGTTGGTGGCGCCGGGGCCCGAGGTGGCCATGCAGACGCCGACCCTGCCGGTGGCCTGCGCGTACCCGGTGGCCGCGTGGCCGGCGCCCTGCTCGTGGCGGACGAGGACGTGCCGGACCCGCGAGGAGTCCATCATCGGGTCGTAGGCGGGCAGGATGCAGCCGCCGGGGATGCCGAATACGGTGTCGGCGCCGACTACCTCAAGAGCGCGGATGAGGGACTGGGCGCCGGTGATGCGGGGCGCCTGGGCCGGAACGGGAGTCGGCTGCTGTCCGCCGCTGCGGGCCCGCGGCTGCGGCTTGGGGGCCCCGGTGGCCTGTTCGGTCATCGCTTGTCTCTTCTCGGAGAGTGAGGGTTGACACTCGTCGGGGGCGGGCGCCCGTACGGGGCTGGTCATGTCCCGTTTGTCCGGGCTACCGCTGGTATGGGCTCAGGTGCTGGTGCAACAAAAAACCCCTCGTGCCGCGAGGCAAGCGAGGGGAGCGCGCCGGGAAGGTCGCGGGGTGTGGAGCCCCGGTCAGCCGACGCGCTTTCCAAGTACGAGAATTCGGGTGCGCATGATGATGACCCTCTCCCCGTCAACCCCCGAGTGTCAAGTGGGTGGGACAGGCGTCTCAGCATCCGAACGCGACGCCGGATGTACCAGGGCTTCCGGCGTGCCCTGCTTCCGCGCCGTCAGCGTTCCGGGCCCCGGTCGCACAGGCCCCGGCGAGGTGGCGCGCCGCAGCGGCGACGCTCCCGGGACCGCCACCGCGGCCTCCCGGCCCTCCGGGTGCTCCTCGCCGTAGCCGGAAGCGCCGCCGCTGCGGCTCGACTCGGGCACCCCGTAGACCCCGCGGGCCAGCGCCGTACGCAGCCGGTGCTCGTCCAGCGGTCCGGAGAAGACGGCACCCTGACCGTGCGTGCAGCCCATCTCGCGCAGCAGCGTGGCCTGCTCGGGCAGGTCGACCCCCTCGGCCACCGTCGTCAGCCCCAGGTCGCCGGCGATCCGCAGCAGCCCGGCGGTGATCTTGCGCTGCCTGGAGGACTCCACGATCCCGTCCGTGAGCCCCCGGTCCAGGCGCAGGATGTCGACGGGGAGCCTGCGCAGCGCCGAGATCGCCGCATACCCGCTGCCGAAGCCGTCCAGCGAGATCAGCACGCCCAGCCTGCGCAGCGCGCTCAGCCGCCGCTCCAGCTCGTCCAGCGGGATGCGCGGGTCGCTGTCCGACAGCTCCAGGATCAGCGCGCCCGGCGCCCCCGGCACCCCCGCGTTGGCCGCGGGCGCCCCCAGCGCCGTGCCGCCGCTGGGCCCCGGCGCGGCGGCCAGCCCGTGCCGGGCCAGCAGGGCGCCGACGCTGTGCGGCTCCATGCCGGGCTCGGTCAGCCGCCTGGCCGGCAGCCGCACCGTGACCGGGGCCCCGTATCCGGCACGCTGGCGGGCCGCCGCCTGGGCTACGGCCTCCTCCAGCAGCCAGCGGCTCACCTCGGCGGCCCGCTCGCCGCCCATGCCGCGGGCCTCGCGCGCCGAGGCGCCCTCGGTGCGCAGGAACTCCGCCGGCGTGAAGAGGATGCCCGCCTCCGAGCGCCAGCGCGCCTCCGCCGCGATCGCGGTGATCTTGCCGCTGGCCAGCTCGACGATCGGCTGGTGCAGCAGCGCGAACTCGCCGTCGTGCAGCGCGCTGCGCAGCCGCGCCGCCAGCTCGGCGCGCTTGACGACCTCGGCCTGCATCTGCGGCGCGTACAGCTCGACCCGGGCCTTGCCCGCCTGCTTGGCGCGGTACATCGCCAGGTCGGCGTTGCGCATCAGGGAGCTGGGGGTGATGCCGGGCTCGGCGAAGGCGATGCCGATGGAGGCGGCCACCCGCACCTGCGTGCCCTCGACCCGGTAGGGGTCGGAGAGAGTGATCCGCAGCCGGTCGGCGATGTCGTGTATGCGCAGCTCGCGTTCGGCGTCCGGTGGCGCGCCCGGCTCGCCGTCGCCGCGGATGAGCACGGCGAACTCGTCGCCGCCCAGCCGCGCCGCGGTGTCGCCGGAGCGCACCGACTCGTGCAGCCGCCTTGCCGCCTGCACCAGCAGTTCGTCGCCCGCCTGGTGGCCGACGGTGTCGTTGACCGCCTTGAAGCCGTCCAGGTCGATGAAGAGCACCGCCGTGCCGCAGTCACCGCCGCGTCGCGAGCCGATGGCCTGCCGGACCCGCTCGGTGAACAGGGCGCGGTTGGGCAGGTCGGTGAGCGCGTCGTGCGAGGCGTTGTGCTGCAACTGCGCCTGGAGCCGCACGCGCTCGGTCACGTCCCGGCTGTTGAAGATCAGGCCGCCCTGGTAGCGGTTGACCGTGGACTCGACGTTGAGCCAGTGGCCCTGACCGTGCCGGATGCGGCACTCGATTCTCGTGCACGCCTCCTGCTCCCAGGAGGCGGCCAGGAAGCGGCGCAGCTCGTGCAGCACCTGGCCGAGGTCCTCCGGGTGGACGAGGGAGGAGAGTTCGGCGCCGACCAGGTCCTCGGCGTCGCGCCCGTAGACGCCCGCCGCGGCCGGCGAGACGTAGCGGAGGCTGCCGGCGGCCGCGGTGATCATGATGACGTCGCTGGAGCCCTGCACCAGGGAGCGGAAGTGGTTCTCCTTCTGCGCCAGCTCCCGGGTGAGCGTGATGTTGTCCAGGAGCATGATGCCCTGGCGCAGCACCAGCGCCAGCACGACCGTGCAGCCTGTGTAGAGGACGACGCGGTCGATCTCGCGGCCGTCCACCGAGTTGTAGAGGATGCCCAGGGTGCACACGGCCGCAGCCAGGTAGGGCGTCAGCGCGCTGAGTGAACCGGAGATGGGGCGGCTGGGGTGCGTGGCGCGGGCCTCCGCCTCACGGGCCGTGGCCAGTGGCTGCGGCTGCGGCGGCGCCGGGCTGGGGCCGCGGCTTCTGCCGACCCAGGGCGCGTACGCCAGCAGCAGCGATCCGGCGAACCAGCCCGCGTCCAGCAACTGGCCCGAGGCGTAGTGCTCGCGCAGCATCGGCGAGGTGAACAGGGCGTCGCACAGTACCGTCAGCGCGAGCGCGCCGACAGCGGTGTTGATGGCGCTGCGGTGCGCGGAGGAGCGCCGGAAGTGCAGGGCCAGCACCATGCTGACGAGCACGATGTCCAGCAGTGGGTAGGCCATGTTCAGCGCGGCCCTGGCCACCGAGTCGCCCTGCCAGTAGGCGGTGTGGGCGAGCGCGAGGGACCAGGAGAGCGTCAGCAGGGAGCCGCCGATCAGCCAGGCGTCGAGGCTCAGGCACACCCAGCCGGCGCGGGTCACCGGGCGCTTGGCGAGCACGAGCAGCCCGACGATGGCCGGTGGCGCGAACAGCAGGAAGCAGAAGTCGGCCAGTGACGGTCTGGGGACCGGCTGGTCGAGCACCAGCTCGTACCAGCCCCAGACCCCGTTGCCGAGCCCCGCCATCAGCGAGGAGACGCCGAAGAGCGCCCAGGCGGGGCGGCTGGCCCGCAGCCGGGCGCGCTGTGCCGGTGCCAGGTGGGCCGCGCCGGGCCGTTCGGCGTCGCGGCGCTGCGTGTAGGCGTACCACAGGCAGGAGGTGGCGGCCAGCAGGGCGGCGGCGCTGAGCCCGAAGTCGCCCATGAACACGGCGACGGTGTGCGAGCCCCAGCCGAGGGCTGCTCCGATGGCGTAGCCGGCGCAGACGACGGCGAGCGCCAGCTGCGAGGCGAGTCCTGTGGCGCCGCCCGAGCCTCCTCCGCGTGGCTGGGGCGGGACGCCATCGGTGCTGCCGGTCCTGCCGGCGGGGCCGGTCGCCCGAGGCCCGGTCCCCCTCGCCCGTGGCGGGATTCCGCGGGTCTGCGGCGGCACCGACGTACCGCGTCCGGTGCCGCCGGCGCGGACCGCGGGTGTGGTGGTCCAGCACGGTTTGCGTCGCGGGGCCGCTTCGTTGGTCGTCATCGTGCCACCCGCCAGGACGGGGGCCACTTGGTGGAGTCGGCACGGCCGTCACGCACGGTGTCCGGTGGTGCGGCGCAACGCGGGTTTCGTGGCTGACGGTCGCGGTGGCGTGGAACGCCGTGTGCGCGTTCCCCCGTGCGGCAGTTCGTCCGTTGATCGTGCATTCGCCCGTCGCCCCCCTCGTGTCCGGGTTTCGCCCCCCGATCGGGACGATACACCAGGTTCGTCACTCAGGGACATAGTCCCAATACTGACCGTAACCACAAGAGGGAAGTTCGGAACAGGGTGCAGTCGTACGGATCCGTAGAGTGGCCTCTCGCGGCCTCGGGTGGTTTACGCGCCCTACGCCACGGCCACCGTGTTGGCCGGCTCCTCACCGGCCGCCCAGCGCCGCAGCTGTGCACCGACGAGCCTTCTGGCACGCGGATGGAACGCGGAAGTGGGCCCTCCGATGTGCGGTGTGATCAGCACTCCGGGTGCTCGCCAGAGGGGATGATCCTTGGGCAGGGGTTCGGGGTCCGTCACGTCCAGCGCGGCCCGCAGCCGGCCCGGGACGCCGTCACCGGCCCCCGGCGCGGACGCCGGGGTACCCGTCTCGGCCAGCAGAGCGCCGGTGTCGACGACGGCACCACGGGCCACGTTGACCAGCAGCGCCCCGTCCTTCATCCGGGACAGGAATCCGGCGTCCACCAGGTGGCGGGTCTGCTCGGTGAGCGGAGTCGCCACTACCACGACGTCGGCGAGCGGCAACAGCTCGTCGATCTCGCTCAGTGGGCGCACCGGGCCGAGTTCGGCCAGGCGCGGCGAGCGGGCGACCCGGTGCACGGCGGCGACCTCGAACGGCAGCAGCCGCTTCTCGATCGCCTCCCCCACGGCGCCGTAACCGAGGATCAGTACCGTGCGGTCGGCGAGGGCGGGGAGGAAGCCGGTACGCCACTCGCCGCGGTCCTGGGCGCGGACCGATCCTGGCAGGTCGCGGAGGGAGGCGAGGGTGAGCGCCACGGCCAGTTCCGCGGTGCTCGCGTCGTGCACGCCGCGGGCGTTGCACACGCGCGTTCCGGTGGGGAGGCGTGGGATGGCGGACGCGATGTGGTCGATGCCCGCGGTGAGGGTCTGGACGACTTTCAGGCCCGTCATCCGGGCGAGCGGCCGTACGGCGACCTCGGCACCCAGGTAATAGGGGACGACGTAGAAGGCGCAGTCCGCGGGGTCCGCCGGATACTCCTCCTCCCCGTTCCAGTACCGGTACGTCAGGGAGTCGGGCAGCCCCTCGACACTCTCCGGCGGGAGCGAGAGCCATACCTCCGTCGCATCAGCCATGAGGAGAGACTAAGGGGCGGCCACCCCGCAGGACAGGGGCGCCTTCCCACGACGCGTGGGGGCGGTGTGGCCGGGGCAAACGTGTGTGACACCCGGGCGCCCGCTAGTTTGGGGTCCGTCCCGGAGGGAGCAGGAAAGCGGTGGAGCGCAGGACGATCGGTGCGGCAGCACTCGGTGTGGGGGCCGTGGGACTGGGCTGTATGCCGATGAGCTGGGCCTACTCCTCCTCGGAGCAGCACGGCGTCACCTCGCTGCGCGCGGTGCACACGGCCCTGGACGCCGGGGTCTCGCTGCTGGACACCGCCGACATGTACGGGCCCTTCACCAACGAGCTGCTGCTCGGACGCGTGCTCAAGGAGCGCCGCGAGGAGGCGTTCGTCTCCACCAAGTGCGGACTGCTCGTCGGCGACCAGCACATCGTCGCCAACGGCCGCCCCGGCTACGTGCACCGGGCCTGCGACGCCTCGCTGCGCAGGCTCCAGACCGACACCATCGACCTCTACCAACTGCACCGCGCCGACCCCGAGGTACCGATCGAGGAGACCTGGGGCGCGATGGCCGAACTGGTGACGGCGGGGAAGGTGCGCGCGCTGGGCTTCTGCGCCGTCGGCGCCCGCGCGGACCGGCGCGCGGGCACCGGTATCCACGACAGGACCATACGGCAGCTCGAACGGGTCCAGCAGGTCTTCCCCGTCGGCGCCGTACAGGCCGAACTGTCCGTCTGGTCCAGGGAGGCCCTCGCCACCCTGCTGCCCTGGTGCGAGACCCGCGGCATCGGGTTCCTGGCCGCCATGCCGCTGGGCAACGGCTACCTGACGGGCGCTCTGACCACAGGCGGCGGCTTCGAGCCCGACGACGTGCGCGCGCGGCACCCCCGCTTCACCGCCGAGATGATGGCCGCCAACCAGCCCATCGTCGCCGGGCTGCGCCGCGTGGCCCGCCGCCACGGCAGCGCGACACCCGGCCAGATCGCGTTGGCCTGGGTACTGGCCCAGGGCCGGCACGTGGTGCCCGTCCCGGGGACGAAGAAGCCGCACTGGGTCACGGAGAACGCCTGCGCCTCGGCGCTGAAGCTGACCGAGCACGACCTCGCGGAGATCGCGGCCCTGCCCACGGCCCGGGGGTCGTGGGACTGAACCCGGGCACCCGGGAACCGGTTTGGTGAGCCGGGTGCCGCCCTGACGGCGGGGCCGACGGCGACGGCCGCGCGGGGTACTCCCCCGCGCGTGCCGCGTGTGGTCCCCTGGAAGCGTTCGGTGTCGAGGGGCCGAGGAGCCAGAGCGTGCGACGTGCGACGGGTGTGGGTGTCGGTTTGGCCTGTGCGGTGGTGCTGGCCGCGGGGTGTTCGGGCGGGGGCGGCGGCTCGGGCGCCGAGCCCTCCGGGGAGGGGCGGTCGACGGCGGGCGGCACCCCCTCCTCCCGGGCGGCCCCCGCGAAGGGTTCCGTGAAGGTCGCCGAGACGGTGACGACCGGGCTGGAATCCCCCTGGGGGCTGGCGCCGCTGTCCGACGGGGACCTGCTGGTCTCGCTGCGGGACACCGGGAAGATCCTGCGTGTCGAGGCGGACAGCGGCAAGAAGACCGAGCTCGGCACCGTGCCCGGGGTCGAACCCGGCGGAGAGGGCGGGCTGCTGGGGATCGCGGTGCCGCCCGACGGCGAACAGGCCGGCGGCTGGGTGTACGCCTACTTCACCTCCGCGTCCGACAACCGCATCGTGCGCATGATCTACGACGACAAGAAGGACCCGGGCGACCAGTTGGGCGCGCCCGACGTGATCCTCAAGGGCATCCCCAAGGGCCGGACCCACAACGGGGGCCGGATCGCCTTCGGACCCGACAAGATGCTGTACGCCGGGACGGGAGAGTCCGGCGACGGGCGGCTCGCGCAGGACAGGGACTCGCTCGGCGGCAAGATCCTGCGCATGACCCCCGAGGGCGAGCCCCCCGGACACGGCAACCCCGAGACCGACTCCGTGGTCTACAGCTGGGGCCACCGCAACGTGCAGGGTCTGGCGTGGGACGCCGACAAGCGGCTGTGGGCCTCGGAGTTCGGTCAGGACACCTGGGACGAGCTCAATCTCATCGAGCCGGGCAGGAACTACGGCTGGCCCGACGCCGAGGGCAGGAGCGAAACGAAGCGCTACCGGGACCCGGTGGAGCAGTGGCGCACCGCCGAGGCCTCCCCCAGCGGAATCGCGGTGGCCAAGGGTTCGGTGTGGATGGCGGGGCTGCGCGGCGAGCGGCTGTGGCGCATTCCTCTCAAGGGCGGGGAACCCGTGGCCAAGCCGCAGTCGTTCCTGAAGGGCAAGTACGGCCGCCTCCGCACGGTCGTCGCCGGCCCCGGCACCGGCGGCGGCGGGCTCTGGCTGGTCACGAGCGAGACGGACGGACGTGGCTCCCCGGAGAAGGGGGACGACCGTATTCTCCGCCTTGAGGTGCGCTGAGAGGACCGGGTGGCCTGGTGTTCAATCTGCTGGAGCAGTTGTTCGCACCGAATCGCAAGCACGCCGATGACGAGAGGCAGCGTCTTGAGCACACCCGCGTGCAGGCGGGCAGCACCGATCCGGGGGCGGGCCCGATAGACCTCACCTCGGGGCACGTCCTCATCCGCCCGCCCGCACCGCGCGACGCGGCGCCGGGAGACTCAGCGCCGGGAGACTCGGCGCCGGGCGGTTCCGCACCACGCGCCTCGGCGCCGCGCGATGACACACCGCGCGGTTCCGCGCCGGGCGCCGAGGCCGAGCCATCGGCACCGGCACCGCGCACCGCACCTGGCTCAGCGACACCGCCCCCTACGAGCACCGGCGGGCCGGCGCACGGGCCGGATGGGCAGGGCGGGCCGGGCGGACCGGGCGGACCAGCGGGCCGCTCCGTCGGGTCAGCGGACCGTCCTGCGCACGGCGGCTCCCCGCGGGGTGACCAGGCGTAGCCGGAAGGCCATGGCCGCCGCCTCGCCCCGCGTGGCGACGCCGAGCTTGGCCAGGATGTGGGAGACGTGCACGCTCGCCGTCTTCGGCGCGATGTGCAGCCGCTCGGCTATCTGCCGGTTGCTCAGCCCCTCGGCCACGAGGTCCAGCACGCCCCGCTCGCGGCGGGTCAGTCCGAGGGAATCGGCCGGGTCACAGGTGGCGGGCAGGGCAGGGCGGGTGGGCGCGGGGCCTGCGGACGCGTCGTCGTCCAGGGCGATCCGGGCGCGCAGCGCCAGCTGTTCGGCCTCGGCGCGCAGCGGCGCGGCCCCCAGCCGCAGGGCCTCGGCGCCCGCCGCCCGCAGCAGTGCGCCCGCGGAGCGGCCCGCGCCGGGCCCCTGCCCGGCTGCCGAGCGCCGCGCCGCGTCGGCCTCCAGCAGGGACTCGGCCCAGCGCAGGCGGGCCAGTGCGAGGGGGTGGGGGCGGCCGAGGGGTTCGAGGGCGAGGGCGGCGGCCTCCCAGCGGTGCGGGTCGTTGTCCCCGGCCGCCCGGGTGAGTTCGGCCTCCAGGAGCAGGGCGTGCCCCTCCCACACGGGTGCGGGCCGCGGCAGCTTGCGGGCGGCGCGCCGCAGTGCGTCCAGGACGGGCCCGCGCCCCGGGTCGGTGCCGGGGAGGCCGCGGGTCTCGGCCTCCTGCGTGGCGGCGGCCGTCAGCAGGGCCCAGGCCTGCGGGTAGCTGCCGGGGCCGAAGCCCTCTTCGAGCGCGCGGGCCAGCTCGGCGCGGGCCTCGGCGAGGTCGCCGCGGCGGGCGGCGAGGACCATGGTGAAGTGCCGGAGCGCGACGGCCTTCTGCGGTTCGACGACGGGGGAGCTGCCGAGCGCGGCCACCACTTCCTCGACGGCGGCCTCCAGCCCCGGCTGGTGTCCGCGGTCGTGGGACAGGTGGGCCCGCAAGAGCGCGACCCAGGCGCGGACGTCGGCGGCGCGGGCCGCGGTCCTGGCCTCGTCGAGGAGCGCGGCCGCCTCATCCCACTCCCCCATCGACAGGAGGGCTTCGGCGTGGGAGGCGAGGGCGCCCGCGTAGGAGTTGGGGCGGTTGCGTTCACGGGCGACGCGGGCCGCGTGGGCGGCCTCGGCCGCCGCCTGTTCCCAGCGTCCCGCCAGCTCCAGTTCGACGGCGATGTTGGTGGCGGCGCGGATCTCCACGCTGGTGACGCCGGCCTCGGCCGCCTCGTCCCGGGCGCGGGCCATCTCGGCCAGGCCCGCTTCGAGGTCACCCGACTGGGCGAGGAGGGTGCCGAGGGTGACGCGGGCTTCGAGCTCGATGACGGTGACGCCGACGACGCGGGCCAGTTCGACGGCACGTACGGCGGTGGCCAGCGCCTCGCGCCCCGGGCGGTGCACCAGGCCCCAGCTCGCCGCGCTGGAGAGCACCTTGGCGTGCACGGCGGAGGGCGGCAGTCCGCGGACCAGTTCCTGCGCCGTGGCGATCTGGGCCCAGCCGTCGCCCTTGCCCGCCTCTTCGGTCAGCAGGCCCATCTTGAGCTGGAACCAGGCGCAGGTGAGCGGGTCCCGACTCTCCTCCAGCCGGGCGAGCGCGCGGCGGGTGAGCGCCTGGGCCCTGGTGACGTCGCCGCTGGTGCGGGCGGCGACGACGGCTTCGGCCAGGACCTCCATGAAGCGCGGCGGACAGGGTGCAGCCTGTCCCGGTGGAGCGCCGGTGGGGAAGGCGCGCGGCAGCGTGAGGGCGGGGAGGCCGTCCTTGGCGTCGTCAGGTACGTCGTCCCACAGCTCGATGACGCGTTCGAGAAGGTGGTGTTCCTCGGCGTGGGCGTGCCGGCTGCGGGCCTCGACGGAGGCGGAGAGCGCGGCGGGGAGCGCCTTGGCCGCGTCGCGGCCGCGGTGCCAGTAGTGCGCGAGGCGGGCCAGCCGTTCCTCGGCACGGACCAGCGTCGGGTCGGCCTCCAGCGCCTCGGCGTAGCGGCGGCTGACGCGGGCGAGTTCGCCGGGGAGCAGGTCCTCGCGGACGGCCTCACGCAGCAGGGCGTGCCGGAAGTGGTATCCGGATCCGTCGTCCGTGGCGCGCAGCACGTTGCCGCCCACGGCGGCGCGCAGGGCTTCCAGCAGCGCGTCCTCACCGAGCCCTGCGACGGCCGCCAGCAGTGCGTGTTCGACGGCGGAGCCGCCGCCCGCTGCCAGGCGCACCACACGCTGGGCCGCGTCGGGCAGCGCCTCGACGCGCACGAGCAGCAGATCGCGCAGGGAGTCGCTGATGGAGCAGGTCGCGCGGGTGGCCGTCAGTTCCTCGACGAAGAAGGGGATGCCCTCGGAGCGGCGGAAGACCTCCTCGGCCAGCACGCTGTCGGGCTCGGCACCGTTGATGCCGGTGATCTGGGCCCGGACCTCGGTGCGGGTGAGGCGGGGCAGGCCGAGGTGGAGGACGGTGCGCAGCCGGTCCTGTTCGGCGAGGAAGGGGCGCAGCGGGTGGCGGCGGTGGATGTCGTCGCTGCGGTAGGTGGCCAGCAGGGCGAGGCGGCAGGCGCGGGTGGAGCGGAAGAGGTAGCCGACCAGTTCCCGGGTGGAGCGGTCGGCCCACTGGAGGTCTTCGAGGGCGACGACGAGCGTGCGGTCGGCGGCGAGCCGCTCCAGCAGTTGGGCGGTGGCCTCGAACAGCCGGGCGCGGCCACCGTCGACTCCGTCGGCGAGGTCGGCTCCGTCGGCATACGCCTCGCGCTGCGTGGCGGGCGCGGGGACCGCCAGGTCGGGCAGCAGCCGGGCGAGTTCGGCCTCGCGGCCCTCGGCTGCGGCCGCGAGACGGGCCGGGTCCACGGCGCGGCGCAGGCCGCGCAGCGCCGTGGTGAACGGGGCGAAGGGGAGGCCGTCGGCGCCCAGTTCGAGGCAGCCGCCGAGCGTGGTGACGCCGCCGCGGGCGCGCGCCCGCGCCAGGAACTCCTCGAGCAGCCGGGTCTTGCCCACACCCGCCTCGCCGCCGAGCAGCAGCGCCTGCGGCGTGCCGGCCTCGGCGCGGGCGAGCGCCTCGGTGAGCGCGGCCAACTCCTCGGCGCGGCCGACGAAAACGGGGCTGACGGTGGTGGTGAGCGGCACGGTGTTCAGCATGGCATCCCCCACCGTCACCGGGCACCCGTACCGGCCGGGGCGCGGGAGCGTCCGCGGCCCGTCACGCGGCCCTGACCCAGGCGGTCCCCTCCCCGTGGCCTCCTTGTCGCCTGCGGCCGAGCCAGGGGCCGAGCCAGGGGCGGATTCCGCGCCCGGGTTCCTGGCGGGCTTCCCTGGCCCGGCGTACGAGCCGCTCGTGGTCGGCCTCGCGGCGCAGGTCGTCCATGCGCAGGTGGTGGGTAGTGTGGTTGAGGTCGTACAGCATGGCCCTCGTCCCCTTCCAGGAGTGTGCGGTGTCCCTGCGGACCTGACACGTCCACACTCCTGCCTGCGGCGTCCCGCCACATCGGGCAACTGCCCCGTCTTGCGCGGCCGGGGTGCCTTAGGTCCGGGGCCGACCCGCCTTAGGAAGGGCCCCGGGCGGACCGAGGCGGGGTAGGGCGGGTGCGGGTCCCGGCGGCTCGGCCGCGGGTTCGCCGCCGGGCGCGGGCACGACGGGTTCGGGACCCTGCGCCGCGGGTGCGGGTCCGTTGGCCACGGACCCGGGCCCCCGGGCGGCGGGTCCGGTGCCGGGGCCCGGGGCCGGTGCGGCGGGTGCCGGGAAGGCGCCGGGACCGGCGGGTTTGGTGCCGGCCGGTACGGCGGCGGGTTCCGGTTCGATGCTGATGCGGGGCAGGCGGCGGTCCAGCCAGCCGGGCAGCCACCAGTTGGCGCCGCCCAGCAGGTGCATCAGGGCGGGCACCAGCAGGGTGCGCAGGACGAAGGCGTCCAGGGCGACGGCGGCGGCGAGCGCGATGCCGAACATGGCGATCAGCCGGTCGCCGCTGAGGACGAAGGCGCCGAAGACGGCGATCATGATGACGGCCGCCGAGTTGATGACGCGGCCGGTCTCGGCCAGGCCCACCCGTACGGCGCGCCTGTTGTCGCCTGTCAGCCGCCACTCCTCGTACATCCGGCTGACGAGGAAGACCTGGTAGTCCATGGAGAGCCCGAAGAGCACCGAGATCATGATGACGGGCAGGAAGGGTTCGACGGGTCCCGCGCTGCCCAGGCCGAGGAGTTCGCTGCCCCAGCCCCACTGGAAGACGGCGACGACGACGCCGAAGGCGGCGGCGACGGCCGCGATGTTCATGGCCGCGGCCTTGAGGGGGATGGCGATGCTGCGGAAGGCCAGCAGCAACAGGAAACAGCCGAGTGCGATGACGACGCCGCCGAAGAGGGGGAGTTTGCCGACGATGAGGTCGGCGAAGTCGTCGTAGCCGGCGGTCGGGCCGCCGACCAGGACGCGCAGGGTCGATCCTTCCTCGGCCTGGGGCAGCACGTCGTCGCGGAGCCGGTCGACCAGGTCGGAGGTGGCCTTGGACTGGGGTGAGCTGTCGGGCACGACGGTGATCACGCCGGTGTCCCCGCTGCCGTTGAAGTCGGGTCCGGAGACCTGGGCGACGCCCGGGGTGGAGCGGATGGCCTCGGGCAGGTGGTCGAAGGCGAGCTTGTCGCCGGCGCCGTCGACCTCGCCGACCAGCGTGAGGGGGCCGTTGGTGCCGGGGCCGAAGCCTCCCCCGGAGCCTTCGGCCCCTGGGGGACCCCCGGCGAGCAGGTCGTAGGCCTTGCGGGTGGTGCTGGTGGCGGGGTCGTTGCCCTGGTCGGAGGTGCCCAGGTGGAGGCTGAGGGTGGGCAGCGCGAGCACGGCCATCAGCACGGCGGCCAGGGCGCCCAGCAGTTTGGGCCGGCGTTCGACGAACGCGGACCAGCGCACCGCGAAGCCGGTGGGCGCCTCGGGGCGCGGCCCGTGCTCGGTCAGCCGCCGGCGTTCGCGGCGGCTGAGTGCCCGCATGCCGATCATGCCCAGGAGCGCGGGCAGCAGCGTCACGGAGGCGGCCACGCTGAGCACGACGGTGAGGCAGGCGGCGAGTGCCACTCCGCCCAGGAAGCCGAGCCGCAGGATGAACATGCCCAGCAGGGCGATGCACACCGTGGCGCCGGCGAAGACGACGGCCCGCCCGGAGACCGTCACGGCGCGCTGTGCCGCCTCGTGCACGGGGAATCCGGCGCGCAGCCCTGTGCGGTGCCGGGTGACGATGAAGAGCGCGTAGTCGATGCCGACGCCCAGGCCGATGAGCATGCCCAGCATGGGGGCGAAGTCGGCGACGGTCATGACCTGGCTGAGCAGCCCTATCCCGGCCGCGGCGGTGCCGACGGCGACGACGGCGGTGATCAGCGGCAGCGCGGTGGCGGCGAGCGAGCCGAAGGCCAGGAAGAGGACGACGGCGGCCGCGGCGAGCCCGATGACCTCGGCCAGCTGCGCCTTCGGTGCCTCGGTGAGCGCGATGCCCGGGCCGCCCGCCTCGACCTGGAGGCCGTCCCCCGCGGCGTCGCGTGCGGTATCGAGGACGCGCTGGGCCTGTTGTTCGCCCAGTTCGTCGGTGGGCGCGTCGAGGGTGAGGGTGGCGTAGGCGGTGTGGCCGTCCTCGCTGATCCGGCTCTCGCCGCCGGGCGCGTAGGGGGAGCGCACGGAGGCGACGCCGGGCAGGTCGGCGACGGCCCGCAGCGTCTCGGACATGCGTTCTTCGACGGGGGCGGCGCGCACACTGCCCTCGTCGGTGTGCCACACGAGGGTGGCGCCCTCGCCGCGCTGGTCGGGGAAGGCGCTCTCCAGCCGCTGTGCTGCCTGCGCCGACTCGGTTCCGGCCGCGCCGTAGTCGTCCGAGTAGGCGCTGCCGGTGAGTGCGGCGGCGCTCACCGCGCCGGCGAGCGCGGCGAGCCAGAGCAGCAGGACGGTCAGGCGGCGCCTCAGGCACCAGCGGGCAAGAGCGGTCACGGGCGTCGCCTGTCTCGGGTCTCGGCACGGGCGGGACGGCGCGGAGCGGAATGCGCCGCTCCAAAACCACCGGTTCAGCAGCCTGCCACCCCGAAAAGATCCTTTGAGACCTTTGTGGCGATACCCACAACCCCGCCGCACACGGGAACTTTCCGGTGCCGGACCCGGTTCCGGGCCCGGCACCGGGGCTGCGGGCCGCCGCCGCTCAGCCCGTCACCGACTCCTCGCCGTTCTCGATGTGCCCCATCAGCCGCCGCCCGAAGGAGTCGTCCTCGGCCACGCCGACCTTCAGGTCGTACCAGCCGTGCGCCGCCGCGGTGCGGTACCCGACCTCGTGCCGGCGCCCCGGCCTCACCCGTACGGTGCGGGGCGCCTCGTCGCTGTAGGCGAGCGGCTCCAGACGGAAGGTGAGGGTGTGCTCGCCGTCGTTGGCCAGGCTCAGCCGCAGGTCGCGCGAGCGGCCCTCGATCCGCGTGGTCACCCTGGCGGCCGCCGCCGCGCCACGGGCGCTGCCGGAGAATTCGCGCCTGAACCCGTTCGGTCCTGTGACGGTGAACCGGTAGGCACCGTCCTTGACCGGCACCCGCTCCTCCCGCTCCCCGCGCACGTCCAGGTGCAGGGGCTCCGCGTACTCCTTCGCGTACGGATAGAGGGCGAAGTGCGCGCTGGCGCGTCCCGCGTTGCGCAGGGTGAGCCGTACACGGGCGGCTCCTGCGTCGTGCACCGCGTCGGCGTCGGGCTGGTACGGAAGGGGACGCGCCCTGCGGTGTCCCGGCTCCTGCCGGGGCAGCCGCTGGTCGGCGGGCGGCCTCGGGCTCCAGCGGGCGGTGAACGGCGGGATCGCGCCCGGCTCCTGGGCGGACGGCTGCGCGCGCCGCCGGGAGAAGTCGAACGCGCTGGTCAGATCGCCGGTGACGGTGCGCCGCCAGGCGGAGATGTTCGGTTCGCGGATGCCGGTCCACCGCTCCAGGAAGCGGATGATCGAGGTGTGGTCGAAGACCTGGGAGCACACGTAGCCGCCCACGGTCCAGGGGGAGACGACGGTCATCGGCACGCGCATGCCCAGGCCCGTCGGCTTGCCCTGCCAGTACTCGTCCTCGACGTCCCGTCCCGGCACGGGTGGTGGCACGTGGTCGAAGTAGCCGTCGTTCTCGTCGAACATCAGCAGCAGCACCGTGTGCCGCCACACCTTCGGGTTGCGGCCCAGCGCGTCCAGCACCTTGTAGACGAAGGTGGCGCTCTGGATCGGTGAGGAGCTGCCCGGGTGCTCGGAGTCGGCGGCCGAGGGGACCAGGTAGCTGACCTCGGGCAGCCGCCCCGCGTCCACGTCGGCGGCGAACGCGTCGGCCGTCGTGCCGGGCTCACCGCGCACGAGGGCGCGGTCGAAGAGGTCGCGTTCTGTCCCGGTGAGCGTGGCGCGGCCCTTCTCCAGCCGGTCCAGCAGGTCCGCGCGCCCCGCCTCGTCGGCGTCGGCCAGCTTCCCGTAGAAGGCCGTCATGTTCTCGGCCCCCTCCACCTCGGCGAGGGCCTTGCGGCCGACGGCCTTGAAGGACGCGTAGAACTCCAGGTTGTTGTCGGTGAAGTTGTCCCACTCCTGGTAGACCTGCCAGCTGCGTCCCGCTTTCTGGAGCCGCTCGGGGTAGGTCGTCCAGGTGTAGCCGGGGTGGGTGTCCTCGTCGTAGGCGTCGTTGCCGACCGCTCTCTTCCCGGTCACGGGTTCGAACCCGGTCCAGCCGCTGACCAGGTGGTTGCGGTTGGGGCTGGTGGAGGAGTGGATGGCGGAGTGGTAGGCGTCGCAGACGGTGAACGTCTCGGCCAGCTCGCACTGGAGGGGGATGTCGGCGCGGTCGTAGTGCGCCATGGTGCTGGCGGTCTTGGCGGTGACCCAGTTGTCCATCCAGCCGTCGTGCCAGGCCGTGGCGCCGCCCTCCCAGCCGTGGTCGAGGGCGCCGATGTACTGGGCCTCCTGCCGCTGGGTCTCGGCGGCCTCGCGGACGGAGAAGGGCAGCACGGTGCCGGCACCGAGGGCGCCCGGCTGTTCGAACACGCTTGTACCGCCGGGCAGCTGGACGGCGTTGCGGTCGCCGTAGCCGCGCACTCCGCGCAGGGTGCCGAAGTAGTGGTCGAACGAGCGGTTCTCCTGCATGAGGACCACCACGTGCCGGATGTCTCCGAGACCCCTGCCGCCGTCGGGGCCCGCCGTGTGCCCCGCGTCGGCCGCGATGGCCTGCCGCAGCGACGGCGGCAGCAGGGAGCCGGTGACCGAGAGCCCCGCTGCCGCAGCCGTCATGCCCAGCGCCCTCCGGCGCGATATCCCGTCAGCCACCCCTGCCGCCTCTCACCCAATGGTTCGCTCGTAGGCCATTGCCGAACGCGACAGGGACGCTAGCGGGACAAGGTGACGCGCGAAAGGTCGCCGGATGGACATTTCCTTACTCGGCAGAGCCTTACCCGGCGGAGCCAGCGACGGGCACCAGGGGGAAGTGGCACCTCACCAGGTGCCCCTCCCCCGCGGGCGCGGTCGGCTCCGGCGGGGTGGTCGCGCACAGCTCGGTCGCCAGCGGGCAGCGGGTGCGGAAGCGGCATCCCGAGGGCGGGTCGGCCGCCGACGGGGTCTCGCCCGCGAGCGGCCCCGCCCCCTCGGCGGGTCCCGCTTCCGGCGCACCGTCCACCGCGGTTTCCCCCGCACTGTCCACGACCGCGCTGTCGGCCGTCTCCAGCAGCCCCCGCGTGTACGGGTGCAGGGGCCGGGCGAACACCTCGGCGGCAGGGCCCGTCTCCACCAGCGAGCCCAGGTACATCACGCCCACCCGGTCGGCGAGGTAGCGGACCACGGCCAGGTCGTGGGAGATGAACAGGTAGCTCAGCCCCTTCTCCCTTTGCAGGTCCCGCATCAGGTTGAGGATCTGCGCCTGCACGGACACGTCGAGCGCGGAGACGGGCTCGTCGGCGACCACCAGCGAGGGGGCCAGCGCCAGCGCCCTGGCCAGCCCGAGGCGCTGGCGCTGGCCGCCGCTGAACTCGTGCGGGTACCGGTGGACGGCGCCGCGCTCAAGACCCACCTCGTCCAGCAGTCCGCGGACGCGCTCCTCCTGGGCCGCGCGGTCGCCCACGCCCTGGACGACCAGGGGTTCGCGCAGGATCGCGCCGACCCGCATCCGGGGGTCCATGGCGGCGTAGGAGTCCTGGAACATCAGCTGCACCCGCCGCCGGTGGGCTCGCAGGTGCGCGCGGTCCAGCGTCGCGAGGTCATCGCCCTCGAACCGTACGGAGCCGCCCGTCGGCTTCTCCATACCGACGGCGAGGCGGCCCAGCGTGGACTTGCCGCAGCCGGACTCGCCGACGATGCCGAAGGTCTCGCCGCGCCGGACGGTCAGGGACACTCCAGCGACGGCGCTGACCAGGCGGCGGTCCCTGCGCCGGGTGAAGGGACTGCTGTGCAGGGGGTATTCCCGGCGCACGTCGTCGAGGTCGAGCAGCACGTCGGCGTCGGTGCCCGGGGAGGCCGGAGCGTCCTCGGCGGGGCGTGCCTCGCCCGGCGCGGCCGGCCGCGCCGCGGGGTCGGCCGGGTGGAAGCAGGCGTAGGTGTGCACGCCCTCGTCGTCGGCGGGCCGGGGCGCCGGTTCCTCGGTGCGGCAGACGTCGGTGGCGTACGCGCAGCGGGGGGCGAAGCGGCATCCGGCGGGCCGCCTGGTCAGCGACGGCGGCAGTCCCGGGATGGTGGCCAGGGGGCGGCTCGTGCCGGCGGCACGCTCGGGGAGCGCGTCGAACAGCGCCTGGGTGTAGCGGTGCCGCGGCGAGGTGAACAGCCGTGCGACGGGGGCCTGTTCGGCGACCTTGCCCGCGTACATCACGGCCACGCGGTCCACGCGGCGGGCGATGACCCCCAGGTCGTGGCTGACCAGGATGAGGGCCATGCCCAGGCGTTCGCGCAGCTCGCCGATCAGCTCCAGGATCTGGTGCTGGGTGGTGACGTCCAGCGCGGTGGTCGGTTCGTCGGCGATCAGCAGCTTCGGCTCGCACACCAGCGCCATGGCGATGGCGACGCGCTGCCGCATGCCGCCGCTGAGCTGGTGCGGATAGTTCCTCATCCGCTCGCCCGGCTGCCCCAGGCCGACCAGACGCAGCGTCTCGACCGCCCGCTCCCTGGCCTCGGCGCGGCTCACCCCGCGGTGCAGCAGCAGCGGTTCGGCGACCTGGGCGCCGATCGTCATGGTCGGGTTGAGGGAGCTGAGCGGGTCCTGGAAGACGACACCGACGGCCTCGCCCCGTATCCGGCGCAGCACCTGGTCGGGCGCGGCGGCCAGGTCGGTGCCCTCCAGCAGGACGCGCCCCGAGGTGACGCGGGCGCCGGGCGGCAGCAGCCCGAGGACGGAGAGCGCCGTCATGGTCTTGCCGCTGCCGGACTCGCCCACCAGGCCCAGCGCCTCCCCAGGCGCCAGCCGCAGGGAGACCCCGTCCAGGGCGTGCACGGTGCGCTCGGCCCCGGCGCGGTCGCGCCCGGCGATCGACAGGTGCAGGTCTTCGACGGACAGCAGGGGCTCGTGTGCCGGCAGGGGCTCGCCCGACAGCGGGGACTCGCCGGACGGTACGGGCCCGGGCGGCTGCGTGGTCGGCATCATGACACCTCAGTTCTTCTGGAGCCGCACGTCGAAGGCGTCCCGCAGGCCGTCCCCGATGAAGTTGAAGGCGGCGACGACGAGCACGATGGCCAACCCGGGCGGGAAGATCAGCCACCAGTAGCCGACCTGCGTGTAGGTGATGCCGGAGCTGAGCATCGAGCCCCAGTCGGCGGCGGGCGGCGGGATGGACAGGCCCAGGAACGACAGGTAGGCGACGTAGAGGATGGCGTCGGCGATCTGGAAGGTGGCGTTGACGATCATCGTGCCGACGGCGTTGGGCACGATGTGGCGGAAGACGGCGCGCCCTCCCCCGCCGCCCATCAGCCGCATGGCGTGCACGTAGTCGCGGCTGCGCAGCGCGAGCGCCTCGCCGCGGATGAGCCGCGCGGGCGAGAGCCAGGCCACGGAGGCGATGACGAGGATCAGCACAGGCTTGCTCGGGGTGACCATCGCCGCGACGACGACCAGCAAGAACAGCGCCGGAATGGCGAGCGCCGCATCCGTCACCCGCATCAGCACCGCGTCGACCCAGCCGCCGAAGTAGCCGGCGACCGCGCCGTAGACGGTGCCGAAGAGGGTGGCGAGCAGCCCGGCGGCCAGCCCCACCTCCAGCGAGGTCTGCCCGCCGTGCATCAGCCGGCCCAGCATGTCGTAGCCCAGGTCGGTGGTGCCCAGCAGGTGTCCGGCCTCACCGGGCGCGAGGCTGGCCTGGTCGAGGTCGGTGTGCACCTGGTCGGTGGGGTGGACCAGCGGCCCCAGGAAGCAGAAGGCGAGCAGCGCGGCCAGCAGGCAGGCGCCGAGCAGCGCGAGCCGGTTGCGGGCGAAGACGGCGAGGGTGCGGCGGGCCAGGCCCGGGGTGGCGTCCATGCCGTCGTCGTCCGCCGGTTCCCCCGCGGCCGGTTGCGGTGTGGTCGGGGTGGCGGCTTCTGCGGTCACGAGACACTCCGGATGCGGGGGTCGAGGACGGCGTAGGCGAGGTCGGTGAGCAGCGAGCCGAGCACGGTGGCGACGCCGACGACGAGGGTGACGCCGAGCAGGACGGGGAAGTCGTTGGACTGCGCGGCGTTCCAGAACAGCAGCCCCATGCCGGGGTAGTTGAACATCGACTCGACGACGAGGGTGCCGCTGAAGAGGGTGGGCAGGTAGAGCCCGAGCAGCCCGGCGAGGGGGATCAGCGCGTTGCGCAGCACGTGCCTGGCCAGCACCCGCACCTGCGACTGGCCCTTGGAGCGGGCGGTGCGCACGTAGTCCTCACCGAGGTTGTCCAGGACGGCCGAGCGCATGTAGCGGCTGAACATGGCGATGATGCCCAGCGCCATGGTGACCACGGGCAGCACCAGCCCGGCGGGCTCGGCGAGGATGCCGCCGACCGACTCGGCCTGGGGCGCCTCCGCGGGAAACAGCGGCCACTGCTGGGCGAAACCGAGGATGAGGACGAGGCCGAGGAAGAAGACCGGGGTGGCGTACGCGACGAAGGCGGCGCCGGTGAGCACGTAGTCGGAGAGCCGGCCGCGCCGTACCGCCTGGAGGATGCCTAGGGGGATCGCCAGCAGCGCGGCGAGCACGACGGAAAGACCGGTCAGCAGCAGCGTCTTGGGCAGCCGTTCGGTCAGCAGGGCGAAGACGGGCTGGTTGAGCTTGTAGGACTCTCCCAGGTCGCCGGTGACCAGCCGTTTGAGGTACATGCCGTACTGGACGGGCAGGGAACGGTCGTAGCCCTGGAGGTGGTTGAAGTGCGCGATCGCCTCCGGGGTGGCCTTCGGGCCGAGGATGGCGCGCGCGGGCCCGCCGGGCAGCTGGTGCAGCAGGACGAAGACGATGAGGGAGACGAGGAAGAGGACGACGAGGGCCTGGCCCGTGCGCTTGAGCAGGAAGCGGGTCACCGGTTGGCCCCCTTGCCGCCCCGCGCCGACTTCTGCACGAAGTACCAGTCCTGGGGGGCCAGCGTCAGTGCGGGGTTCTGGTCGACGCCGCGCAGGTCGCTGCGGATGACGGAGACCTGGTAGGCGGGGTTGGGTGTCCACAGCACGGGCGCCTCGCGGGCCAGGTGGCGGGCGTAGTCGCGCATTGCCGAGTCGTCGTCGGAGTACTCGGTGCGCTTGATCAGCTCGTCGGTCTCCGGTTGCGACCAGTTGCCCATGTTGGAGGGCGCTCCGGTGGCGAACAGCTGCTGGCCGCTCGGCTCGGCGGGGAAGATCCAGCTCCCCTGGGTGCCGAAGAAGCCCAGCTGCCACTGGGAGCAGACCGGCTCCTTGGGTTTGCACGGCACGGTGGTGCCCAGCACGGTGTTCAGCGGTTGCTCGCGGATGTCGAGCCGGACGCCGGCGCGGGAGAAGGACGACTTGATCGCCTGCATGGTGTTGGACGTCTCCGTCGACCCCGACTGCGAGAGGAGTTCGAGGGCGAGTTCCTGTCCCTTGTCGATGCCCTTGCCGCAGTGCCCCTCGCCGGTGCCCGGTGCGGCGCAGCGCAGCGTGCCGTGCCCGTCCTCGCCGCGCTTCCAGCCGTGCGCGGCGAGCAGCGAGCGGGCCTTCTTCGGGTCGTACGGCAGCGCGTTCTCCTCCATCAGGGCCGAGGGCACGGGGCCGAGCGTGGGTTCGGCGCTGCCGTGCCAGACGTGCTCCGAGATCGCCTTCTGGTCGATCAGGGACTGAAGAGCCCTGCGCACGTACCGCTGCCGCATCAGCGGCCCTGTCTCGGGATGGTTGAGGTTGGGGACGAGGTAGGTGATGCCCCAGCTCTCCCACGGGTCGATGCGGTAGCCGGTCTCCTTGAAGTGCGCGGACTGCGCCATGACGGAGGGCGGGATGTAGCCGTAGTCCAGGCCGCCGGCGCGCAGCACGTTGAACTCGCTGCTCGCGGTCGTGAACGGTTTGAGGACGACCCGGTCCAGGTGCGGCTTGTCGGGGCCGCCGTAGCGCTTGTTGGGGACGAGGGAGACGTGCCCGGAAGCGGTCCACTTCTCGATACGCCAGGGCCCCATCGTGGTCTTCCACAGCGGGTCGCTGTCGAACTTCGAGAGCTGTTTGGCGTGCGAGAGCAGCCGCTTGAAGACTTTCTTCGGGTCTTCGCCCTTCTTGCTCCAGGCGTGCCGGGGCAGCGGCTTGAAGTACTCGAGCTGGTCGGCGGTGAACCACTCCGGGTTGTACGAGCGGTCCAGGCGCAGCCGGAAGGTGTGGTCGTCCAGCACCTGGAACTTCTCGACGTTGTCGGGCAGCAGCTTCGGCGAGTAGCCGCCCCAGTCGTCCTTGTTGGCGCGGATCAGCTCGAACCAGAAGCGCACGTCGTCGGCGGTCACCGGCTTCCCGTCGCTCCACCGGTAGCGCTTCTTGAGGGTGACGGTGACGGTGCGGTTGCCGTCGCTGAAGCGGGGCTTGCGCGCGACGTTGCGCGGGCTGTCCATCGTCAGCTTGCCGCTCTTGTCCGGCTCGGGCGTGTAGAGCGGCGGGTAGAGCAGGTTCTGGATCGCGCTGTTGTAGGTCGCCAGGTACCCGGGCGCGCCGATCGGGAAGATCCAGTTGGGGGTGGCCGCCGGGGGGAGCGCCATGACGGCGGTGCCGCCCTCGACGGGCGTGCCCTGGCCAGGACGCACATCGGTGACCGCCTCCACCTTCGGCCCGCAGCCCGCGAGCAGCGAGGTGGCGACGAGCAGGGTGACCGAGGCGAGCAGTCGGCCGTGGCGGCGGGGTATGCGCGCCCTGACACGTGTGCGAGTCCTGACACGTGTGCGAGTCCTGGACTGGCGCATGCTGCCTCCGGTGTAACGGCCAAAGATAGCGAGCAAAGTACGGAGGCTCCCGAAAAAAGGTCAAGACCTCTTGGCCGATTCTGTGGAAATCGTGTCTACTGACGGAAGTTGGAGCCGCCACTTCCTTCGGCAGCCGAACCAAGACCCGTGCACGAGTGACCAGGACAGGTGTCTATGCCCCCCGCACCGCAGCAGCCGAGCGCCCCGGCCGTACCGGCGGGGCTGCCCGGCACGGCGGCCCGCGTTCTCGACCTGGTGGCGAGCGGCGTCGTCTCCTCACGCGCCGACCTCGTCCGCGAACTGGGCCTGGCGGCCTCCACCGTCTCCGCGCGGGTGCAGGAGCTGGTGGACCAGGGGTTGTTGACGGAGGTCGGCGAGGGCACCTCGCGCGGCGGCCGGCGCCCCAGGCTGCTGCGGATACCCGACGACGGTGCCGTCGCGCTCGCCGCCGACCTGGGCAGCCACCACGTGCGGCTCGCAGCCGTCGGGCTGACGGGCAGCGCCCACGACGTCGAGGAGCACGCCCTCGACCTGGCCGCGGGCCCCGCCGCGACACTCGGGGTGCTCGTCGAGCGGCTGCGTGCGCTCGCGGAACGGCAGCGGGCCGCGGGCCGCACCGTCCGCGGCCTCGGCGTCGGCTTCCCCGGCCCCGTCGACACCGGGGCAGGGCGGGTGGTGGCCCCCTCCCGCATGCCAGGGTGGCACCTGTTCGACCTGCGCGACCGGCTCGCCGACGCGCTCGGCCTGCCCGTCCTCGTCGACAACGACGCCAACGTCATGGCGCTGGGCGAACACCGCACCGTACTGCCGCACCTGCGCCACCTCGTGCTGGTCAAGGCGGGGCGCGGCATCGGCTCGGGCGTCATCAGCCACGGCACGCTCTACCGGGGCGCGGGCGGCGCGGCCGGCGACATCAGCCACGTCCGGGTGGAGGCGGCGGCCGAACGCCCCTGCTCCTGCGGCAACATCGGCTGCCTGGAGACAGTCGCCAGCGGCGCTTCCCTGGTCGCCGCGCTCCGGGAGCGCGGGCTGCGGGTGGACGGCGCCGCCGACGTCCTGCGCCTGGTGCGCGACGGCGAGCCGCGGGCCACCACCCTGGTCCGGCAGGCGGGGCGGCACATCGGCACGGTGCTCTCCGTCGTCGTCAACTTCTTCAACCCGCAGGCCGTCGTCCTCGGTGGCGCGCTGGCCGAGGCGGAGCCGCTGGTCGCCGCCGTGCGCGGCATGCTCTACGAGCGCTGCCTGCCGATGACCACCAGCGACCTGGTGATCACCGCCTCGGCCACGGGCCCCGACGCCGGGCTGCTCGGCGCGGGCCACGCCGCGCTCCGCGAGTTGGCGCACGAACCCCCGGCGGAACCCGGCCGCGTGGCCGCGGCCCAGGCGACGGAACCGGGCCGCGCGTGTGAAGCCCCGGTGGCGGAACCGGGCCGAGCGTAGGGCCCCGGCGGCGGCACCGGGCCGAGCGCCGCCCGACCGTCCGCCTCGCCCCCTGGACAGCTCCCTCCCGCACCCCACTCCCCCGCGCTCCCCGCACTCCCCTCATCCCTTCAGCGTCCGCAGGAAGGAACCCCCTCCCGATGACACCGACCTCCCTCCCCGGCCCCGTCGGCACCGGCGCCCCGCGCCGCAGGCTGCGCATCGGCATCGGCGGCATGGCGATCGAGTCCAGCGAGTTCTGCCCGCACCGCTCCTCCTACGAGGACTTCCGCGTCACCCGCGGCGCCGACCTGCTCGCCCGCTACACCTGGACGCGCCCCGACGACGCGCTGGCGCCCCTGGTGGAGTGGGTGCCGCTGGTCCACGCGGTGGCCCTGCCGGGCGGGCCCGTGGTGCGCGAGACGTTCGAGCGCATCCGCGACGAGCTCACCACCCGCGTCCGCGACGCCGCCCCGCTCGACGGCGTCGTCTACGACATCCACGGCGCCATGAGCGTCGTAGGGCTCACCGACGCCGAGGCCGAACTCACCGCGGCCGTCCGCGAGGCGGCCGGGCCCGACACACTGATCTCAGCGGCGATGGACCTGCACGGCAACGTCTCCCACGACTTCGCCCGCCACCTCGACCTGCTGACCGCGCACCGGCTCGCCCCGCACGAGGACGCCTGGGAGACCCGCGAGCGCGCCGCGCGCAAACTCATCGAGCGCCTGGCCACCGGAGCGGGCCGGCCGCACCGCGCCTGGGTTCAGGTGCCCGTCCTGCTGCCCGGCGAGAAGACCAGCACCAGGCTGGAGCCCGCCAAGTCGCTCTACGGCTCGCTCGCCGACATCGAGGCGAGGGACGGGATCTGCGACGCGGCGCTCTGGGTGGGCTACGCGTGGGCGGACGAGCCGCGCTGCCGGGCCGCCGTCGTGGTCACCGGAGACGACGCCGAGCTCGCGCTGGAACAGGCCGGCTCCCTGGCCCGGCGCTACTGGGAGGCGCGGCACGACTTCACCTTCGTCGGACCGACCGGGCAGGCCGACGAGTGCATCGCCGCGGCGGTGGCCTCCACCGCGCGTCCCTTCCTCATCAGCGACTCGGGGGACAACCCGACGGCCGGCGGCGCCGGCGACCTGGCCTACATGCTGGGGCGGCTGCTGGCCAACGAGGACCTCGCGGCAGGCCGGGTCACCGCCCTGCACCCCGGCATCCACGACCCCGCCGCCGTGGCCGCCTGCTTCGCCGCGGGCACCGGCGCCGAGGTGACGCTGAAGGTCGGCGGGCACGTGAGCGCGGGCACCGGCGTCCACGCCGAACCCCGCGAACTGACGGGGCGGGTCGTCTCCCTGCAGACGCTCGACGGCGTGCGGGCCGCGGCCGTGCGCCGTGGCGGAGTCACCGCCGTCCTGACCGAACGCCGCACCCCCTTCCACACCAGGGCCGACTTCGGCGAACTCGACCCGTCCGGGTACGACCTCGTCGTCGTCAAGATCGGCTACCTGGAGCCGGAGCTGTACGACCTGGCCGCCGACTGGCTCCTCGCGCTGACCCCCGGCGGCGTGGACCAGGACCTGTTCCGGCTCGGCCACCACCACGTGGCCCGCCCGCTGTACCCGTTCGACGACGAGGGGTTCGAGGAGCCCGGGACGGCGCCGGTGCTGTTGTGAGACGCAGCCGTGACACCCTGCCCAGGGCCCCGGGCCCCGGGCACCCGTTAGCCTGTGGGAACTGTCGCCGCCCGGACGTGAAGACCGGGCACGGGGACAGCCGCAAGGCGGCCGCATGGCCCGCAGTACGCACCACCACGGGATGGGGGACGGTCGTTCAGGTATGCCCAAGGAATTGCAGCGCGGCCACAAGGCCAAGATCAGTGATCTGACGGCGGGCACCGATCTGTACGTGGGCGTGCAGATCGCCGGCCCCGGACTCTCCTTCGACATCAGCTGCTTCGGTCTCGACGAGCGCGAGCAGCTCTCCGACGACCGCTACTTCATCTTCTTCAACCAGCCCACATCACCCGAGGAGTCGCTCCAACTGCTGGGCGCGCAGGCCGGGGACACCGAGTCCTTCCGGGTCACCCTGGAGCGCGTACCGCAGCAGGTGCAGCGGCTCTCCTTCACGGCGGCGCTCGACGGCGCCGGCCAGATGTCGCAGATCGGCCCCGGCTACATCCGCATCGTCGCGGGCGGCGAGGAAGTCGCGCGGTACGCCTTCGACGGCTCGGAGTTCAGCACCGAGCGCGCGGTGATGCTGGGCGACATCTACCGCAAGAGCGACATCTGGCGGTTCGCCGCGATCGGCCAGGGCTTCGACGGCGGGCTGGACGCGCTGCTGAAGAACTTCGGCGGCGAGGTCGCCGAGGAGCAGGGCCAGGGGCAGCAGACCGCCCCCGACCAGGGTGTGCCCGGTTTCGCGCCGCCCGGGGGCGGTGCTTCCGCACCGCAGCAGCCCGCGCCCGGCTTCGCGCCGCCGCCCGGGGCGGCCCCGCAGGCCCCGGCACCGCAGCAGCCGCAGCCCGCCCAGCAGCAGGCTCCGGCGCCCCAGGCCCCGGCGCCACCGCAAGCGCCGCAGCCGCCGGCTCCGGCACAGCCCCAGCCGCAGGCCGCCCAGCAGCAGCCCCCGGCACCTCACCAGCCGCAGGTACCCCAGCAGCCGCAGCCACCGCAGCCACCGACGCCGGACGTGCACAGCGCGCCCACCATGGTCGCTCCCTCGCCCTACCAGCCGCAGCACGGCGGCCAGGTGCCGCCTCCGCCTCCGCAGCCGGGGCCGCCGCCCGGAGCGCAGCAGTACGGCGCGCCCGGCATGCCCCAGGCGCCGCAAGCACCCCAGCCTCCCCAGCCGTACGGAGCCCCGCAGCCGCCCGGGCAGCCGGGACCGCCCGTCCCGCCGGGGGGCGGGCAGCTGTCCAACCCCTTCGCCCCGCAGCAGCCGGCGGGCGCCGGCGGCTTCGGCGGCGGCCAGGCACCGCAGATCCCGCAGGGCCCGGCCGCCGGCATCGGCGCGGCGCTCCAGAAGTTCCACGAGGTGCCGACCGGTCAGCGCTGGACACTGCAAAACGCCTCTCTCGTCCGCGCCGACATCGGCATCGACGGCCAGCCCGTGCTCGCCAAGCAGGGCAGCATGGTGCTCTACCAGGGCAAGGTCGACTTCTCCTACAAGGGCGCGGGATTCACCGGGCGCGTGGTCGGCAACGCGACCGGCCAGGAGATGCAGCTGATGCGGTGCAGCGGCCGCGGCCAGGTCTTCTTCGCCGAGAACGCGGCACACGTGCACCCGGTGGAACTCCAGGGCGACTCGCTCTGCGTCTCCGCCGAGAACGTGCTCGCCTTCGACGAGTCGCTCCAGCACGAGGTGCGCAGGATCGAGGGCCACGGCATCCCCGGCGGCGCCCTGTTCACCATGCAGTTCACCGGCACAGGCACCGTCGTCGTCAAGACGCAGGGCACGCCCGTCGTCCTGCCGGTCACGCCCACGACGTTCGCCGACGCGCAGGCCGTGGTGGCCTGGTCGGCGGCGGCCCAGGTGATCATCTCCAGTCAGGTGCGGCTGCGGCGCAACGCCTACCCGGGGCACAGCGGCGAGACCGTGAACCTCCAGTTCCGGGGCGCGCCCGGCAACTTCATCGTCGTCCAGCCGTACGAGGTCTGAGGGGGAGCCCGTCATGAACCAGCCAGCAGCACTCGCGGGCTTCGCGCCCGCCCCCGTGGCAGCCAGGATGCACAACCACGGCGCCCACATGGTGAAGGTCGCCATGCAGTCGGGCCAGGACCTGTTCGCGCGTCCCGGCTCGATGGTCGCCTACGAGGGCTTCGTCCAGTACGAGGCCAACCCGCCAGCCGTCCGCCAGATGGCCTCCCAGTGGCTGACCGGCGAGCAGAACCCGCTGATGCTCTGCCGCGGCGACGGCCTGCTCTACCTGGCCGACTACGGCGCCGACGTCGTCTGCCTCAACCTCAACGAGGAGTCGCTGTCGGTCAACGGCACCAACCTCCTCGCCTTCGACGCGCACCTCCAGTGGGGCGTCGAGCGGGTCAAGGGCCTGGCCAAGTTCGCAGGTCAGGGCCTGTTCAACGTCGGCGTCCGCGGCACGGGATGGGTCGCTTTGACCTCCCGTGGCGCGCCCGTCGTCGTCGACTGCGGGCGCGGCGAGGACGAGACGTACGTCGACCCGGACGCGCTCGTGGCCTGGTCCAGCGGCCTGAAGATGAAGGGCAAGCGCAGCATGAAGGCGAGCGCCCTCATCGGCCGCGGCAGCGGCGAGGCCTACCAGATCGCCTTCTCGGGCCAGGGCTTCGTCGTCGTCCAGCCGAACGAGGACAGCACGGACCGCATCCGGATCCGGGGCTGAGGGGGAAGGAGAACAGCCGTGCAGAGCTCACTCTTCGGCTACGCCGAGATCCAGACCGAGGACCGGTACGCGGTACAGAATCCGCAGCTGCTGCGGGTCCAGCTGACCGGACACGACGACGTCCTGGCCCGCCAGGGAGCGATGGTCGCCTACCAGGGGCTGCTGGAGTTCGACGCCGAGTACCAGTCGGGCGGCGGACGCCGCGGCCCGGCCCGCGAGCAGCTGCCGCTGATGCGCTGCTCGGGCCAGGGCACGGTCTTCCTGGCCAACCTGGCGCAGTACGTCCACGTGGTCGACGTCGACCACGACGGCCTCACCGTGGACGCGGGCTACGTCCTGGCCATGGACTCCACGCTGCACCACGAGATCATCTCCGTGGACAGCCAGTTCGGCATCTCGGGCACCGGCGCCTACAACCTCAACATCACGGGCTCCGGCAGGGTGGCGCTGATGACCTCGGGCCAGCCGCTGCTGCTGAACGTCACCCCGGACACCTACGTCAACGCCGACTCCGACGCGGTCGTCGCCTGGTCCAGCGGCCTGCGCGTCCAGATGCAGGCCCAGACCTCCTCGCAGGGCGTCTGGCGCCGCCGCGGCAGCACAGGCGAGGGCTGGGAGCTGTCGTTCCTGGGCCAGGGCTACGCGCTCGTCCAGCCCAGCGAGCTCCTGCCACCGCAGGGCGCCGAGATCGGCGGCGGGCTGCGCGCCCAGTACGGCATGGGCGCGCAGGGCGCGTACGGCCAGAACCAGGGCAACATCTTCACCAACCGGTAGACCGGTACCGGCAGCACCGGCGTTCCCACGACGGCTGCCCCGCCACCCGGCGGGGCAGCCGTCGTCGCTTCCGCGGCCGTGCGGCCCGGCCGCACGCCTCCCGCTCTTCCCGGCCGTCCCCACCACCGGGTCGGCCACCCACAGCGGCCGGGGGTAGCGTGCCTGAGGAGAGACGGCCGAGCCGTGTGGGAGGCGAGGGGCTTTGACGAAGGCTGACGCGGAGCTGGCCACACGGCTGGCGGACATGGCGCGGGACCTGCTGGCGCAGACCTCGGTGGACAAGACACTCGACCGCATCGTGGCGCACGCGGTGGAGCTGGTGGACGGCTGCCAGGACTCGGGGGTACTGGTGATCGGGGGCGGCAGGCGGGTGCGCACCCTGGCCGCCAACAGCGATCTGGTGCACACCTCGGACGCTCTGCAGGAGGAGGTCGGCGAGGGCCCCTGCTTCGACGCGGCCCGGTACGCGCACGACGTCTACCGGATCGAGGACGTCACCCGCGAGGAGAAACGCTGGGCCCGGTATGTGCCGCGCGCCCGGGAGCTGGGCGTCGGCAGCATCATGGGCTTCTGCCTGTACACCGAGGACGACAACCTCGGGGCGCTGAACATGTACTCGCCACACCCCGGCGCCTTCACCGAGCGCTCCGAGCACATCGGGTGGCTGCTGGCCTCCCACGCGGCCGTCGCCTTCTCCAGTGCCCGCAGCCACGCGCAGCTGGAGACGGCCATGGCCTCCCGGCACGACATCGGCGCCGCCCTGGGCATCCTCATGGAGCGGTACTCCATACCCGCCGCGCAGGCGTTCGCCGTCCTGAAGGAGAGCTCGCAGACGCAGAACGTGAAACTGCGCGACATCGCCCGCACGGTCGCCGAGACAGGAGAGATCCCCGGCGCGGTCGGCGGATGACCTCCCAGCCGCCCGACCGAGCCGCGGCCGCTGTCCGGCCCCCGCGGCGCCGACGGCATAATCGGCCCCGTGGCGCTCACTCCTTCGCATCTCCGTGTCCTCGGTGACGGCCTCTACCTGTGGAACCCGCCGCAACGCGGGTGGGGGCTCGCCAACTGCGGGCTGGTCACCAGCGCGTCGGAAGGCCTGTGGATCGACACGCCCTACGACCGGCCGATGGCCGAGGCCTTCCTCGCCGCGTCCCAGGAGCTCCTGGGCGACGCCAGGATCGAGCGCATAGCCGTCACGCACGCCAACGGCGACCACCTGTGGGGCGCCGACGTACTGCCGGGCGCCGAGGTGATCGCGACGCGCGAAGCCCGCCACCACCTCGAGATCGAACCGACCCCGCAGCAGCTGAGCGGCCTGATCGAGGCGGCGGGTGACTCGCTCGTGGGCTCCTATCTGGCCCGCCACTTCGGCCACTTCGACTGGTCCTCCACCCGGGTCGTGGCGCCCACCACGGTGTTCGAGGGCGAACTGGAGCTGACGGTCGGCACGCACACCGTCGTGCTGACCAGCCTGCCGCCCGCACACACCGCGGGGGACATGACGGTCCACCTGCCCGAGCACGGCGTGGTCTTCACCGGCGACATCGTCTTCGGTACGACCCCCGAGTCGCCCGGCGACCACGCGATCCACTGGGCGGGGCCGCTCGCCAACGTCATCGCCGCGTGCGAGCGGATACTGGCCACCGGCGCCGAGACCATCGTCCCCGGCCACGGCCCTGTGCTCGACCCCGGCGGCCTGCGTGCCCACATCGACTACCTCGTGCACCTCCGCGAGCGCGCGCACGCCCTGCACGCGCGGGGCGTCTCCGCGCTCGACGCGGCCCGCGCGGTGGCCGACGAGGCCCGCCGGCCCGAACTCGCCCTGGTGGAGCGCCTGGTCGTGACCCTCGGCTCGGAGTACCGCCACTTGGACGGGACACCGCCACGCCCCCTCGCCGAGGTCATGGAGGACGTGGCAGCGTTCGCGGCGGAACGCGCCTGACGCGGATCCCTGGCGACCCAGGACAGCACCCGCCCCCGGCGCGGGCCCTCGGCGGACCACGCCGAGGGCCCGGCGGTCCACGCCGAGACCTGACGGACATGACGGGCATGACGGGCGTAACGACGCCCGACCGGACCTGACGAGCCTCGACAGGCAAGGGCAAGGGCCCGACAAACGCGACGAAAACCCCGCGGGCTACCGCAAAAAGTCCGGCAGACACGACGAAAACCCGGCGGGCACGGCAGAGGGCCCGGCGGTCGGTGACCGCCGGGCCCTCGTACGGGCGCAGGGCGGCGCCCCGCGCGGAGGCGCCGCCCTGGCCGGGAGTCGAGGCGTGGAGGTCAGCCCTCCACGCCGAGCCGCTCCAGGATCATCTGGCGGGCGCGGCCGGCGTCCGCCTGCCCGCGCGTCGCCTTCATGACGGCGCCCACCAGGGCGCCGGCGGCCTGGACCTTGCCGCCGCGGATCTTCTCGGCGACGTCCGGGTTGCCCGCGATCGCCTCGTCCACGGCGGCGCCGAGCGCCCCCTCGTCGGAGACGACGGCCAGGCCGCGCTTGTCGACGACCTCGTCCGGGGTGCCCTCTCCGGCCAGCACGCCGTCGATGGTCTGCCGGGCCAGCTTGTCGTTGAGCGAGCCCTCGGCGACCAGCGCGCAGATCCGGGCGACCTGCTCGGGCGTGATGGGCAGCGCGGTCAGCTCGACGCCGTCCTCGTTGGCGCGGCGCGCCAGCTCGCCCATCCACCACTTGCGTGCCTGGTCGGTGGGCGCGCCCGCGTCCACGGTGGCGACGATCGGGTCGACCGCACCGGCGTTGAGGACCGACTGCATCTCGTGCTCGGAGATGCCCCACTCCTCGCGCAGCCGCATCCGGCGTACCCGCGGCAGCTCGGGCAGCGTGCCGCGCAGCTCCTCGACCCATTCGCGCGAGGGCGCGACGGGCACCAGGTCGGGCTCGGGGAAGTAGCGGTAGTCCTCCGCCTCCTCCTTGATCCGGCCGGAGGTGGTGGAGCCGTCCTCCTCGTGGAAGTGGCGGGTCTCCTGGATGATGGTGCCGCCGGACGAGAGCACGGCGGCGTGCCGCTGGATCTCGAACCTGGCCGCACGCTCGACACTGCGCAGCGAGTTGACGTTCTTCGTCTCGCTGCGGGTGCCGAACTTCTCGACGCCCTTGGGGCGCAGCGAGAGGTTGACGTCGCAGCGCATCTGGCCCATCTCCATGCGGGCGTCGGAGACGCCCAGCGCCTTGATCAGCTCGCGCAGCTCGGCGACGTACGCCTTGGCGACCTCGGGGGCGCGTTCACCGGCGCCCTGGATGGGCTTGGTGACGATCTCGATGAGCGGGATGCCGGCCCTGTTGTAGTCGAGCAGCGAGTGCGAGGCGCCGTGGATGCGCCCGGTGGCTCCGCCCACG
This sequence comes from Streptomyces diacarni, assembly GCF_003323715.1. Classification (GTDB taxonomy): domain Bacteria; phylum Actinomycetota; class Actinomycetes; order Streptomycetales; family Streptomycetaceae; genus Streptomyces; species Streptomyces diacarni. The sequence goes on along the minus strand of NZ_QOIN01000048.1, from coordinate 529,321 downwards.
TGGGTGGACTTGCCGGTGTCCTCCTCCATGTGGGCGCGCTCGATCTCGACGCGGAAGACCTCGCCGTCCTCCAGCTGGACGTCCAGATAGCCGTCGAAGGCGATCGGCTCGTCGTACTGGGAGGTCTGGAAGTTCTTCGGCATGTCCGGATAGAAGTAGTTCTTCCGGGCGAAGCGGCACCAGTCGGCGATGGAGCAGTTCAGCGCGAGGCCGATGCGGATGGCCGACTCGACGCCCGTCCTGTTGACGACGGGCAGCGCGCCGGGCAGGCCGAGACAGGTGGGGCACACCTGGCTGTTGGCGTCGGCGCCCAGTTCGGTCGAGCAGCCGCAGAACATCTTGGTCCTGGTGCCGAGCTCGACGTGGACCTCGAGGCCCATGACGGGGTCGTAGGAGGCCAGCGCCTCGTCGTACGACACCAGTTCGGTGACGGTCACGGAAAACTTAACCTTTCTCGACCGCGTCAGTCGTCGAGGATGTCGTCGACGTCGAGGCGGCGCAGCTCACGCACGAGCAGCACGACGCCGGTGACGATGCCGGCCGCGGAGACCGCCACATCGATCAGCTGCAGCGTGTCCCCTTCCTTCTTCGCCTCCTTGGCGCGCTTGACGGTGCCGGGGACACCGATGAGCGACGTGGCGATGGAGAAGTACAGCCCGGTCCTGGACTTCTTGAAACCCTTGGCCTTCTCAAGCTTCGAGCTCACAGCGACGGTGCCTCCTCTAGCAGCGGGTGACCCCAACGTGCCTGGTAGGCGGCCTCCACGGCCGCACCGACACGGTAGAGCCTGTCATCGGCCATGGCGGGGGCGATGATCTGCAGCCCCACGGGGAGCCCGTCCTCCGGCGCGAGACCGCACGGGATCGACATGGCGGAGTTGCCCGCCAGGTTGGACGGGATGGTGCACAGGTCGGCGAGGTACATCGCCATCGGGTCGTCGGCGCGCTCCCCGATCGGGAAGGCGGTGGTCGGCGTGGTCGGCGAGACCACGACGTCCACCTGCTCGAACGCCTTCTCGAAGTCCCGCGTGATCAGCGTGCGGACCTTCTGCGCCGACCCGTAGTACGCGTCGTAGTAGCCGGAGCTGAGCGCGTAGGTGCCCAGCATCACGCGCCGCTTCACCTCGTCGCCGAAGCCCGCCTCGCGGGTCAGCGCGGTGACCTCCTCCGCCGAGTGCGTACCGTCGTCGCCGGTCCGCATCCCGTACCGCATGGCGTCGAAACGGGCCAGGTTGGAGGAGCACTCCGAGGGCGCGATCAGGTAGTAGGCCGCCAGCGCCTTGGTGAACGAGGGGCAGGACAGCTCCACCACCTCGGCGCCCAGCTCACGCAGCAACGCGACCGACTCGTCGAACCGCTGCATCACCCCCGCCTGGTAGCCCTCGCCGCGGAACTCCTTGACGACGCCGACCCGCAGGCCCTCGACCTCGCCGTTCCGCGCGGCCTCCACCACGTCGGGGACGGGCTGCGCGATGGACGTCGAGTCCTTCTCGTCGTGGCCCGCGATCACGCTGTGCAGCAGCGCCGCGTCCAGCACCGTACGGGCACACGGGCCGCCCTGGTCGAGCGACGAGGAGAAGGCGACCATGCCGTAGCGGGAGACGCCGCCGTACGTCGGCTTCACACCGACCGTCCCGGTCACGGCCGCCGGCTGGCGGATGGAGCCACCGGTGTCCGTACCGATCGCCAGCGGCGCCTCGTACGCGGCGAGCGACGCGGCCGAGCCACCCCCCGAGCCACCCGGGATGCGGGTCAGGTCCCACGGGTTGCCCGTCGGGCCGTACGCGCTGTTCTCCGTCGACGAGCCCATGGCGAACTCGTCCATGTTGGTCTTGCCGATGATGACGACGTCGGCGTCCTTGAGCCGCTTGGTGACCGTCGCGTCGTACGGCGGCACCCAGCCCTGGAGGATCTTCGACCCCGCGGTCGTCGGCACGCCCTCGGTGGTGAACAGGTCCTTCAGCGCCAGCGGCACACCCGCCAGCGGGCCCAGCTTCTCGCCGCGCCCCCGCTTGGCGTCCACCTCGCGGGCCTGCGCGAGCGCGCCCTCGCGGTCCACGTGCAAGAAGGCGTTGACCTTCTCGTCCACGGCCTCGATCCGGGCCAGGTGCGCCTCGGTCACCTCGACCGCGGTCAGCTCACCACGCGCGATCCCCGCCGCCAGCTCGGCGGCGGTCAGCTTGATCAGTTCACCGGCCATCCCGGTCACTCCTCCCCCAGGATCTGCGGCACCTTGAAACGCTGCTGCTCCTGCGCAGGCGCTCCGGAGAGCGCCTGCCGCGGGGTCAGCGACGGACGGACCTCGTCCTGCCGCATGACGTTCGTCAGCGGGAGCGGGTGGGAGGTCGGCGGTACGGCAGCGTCGTCGGCGACTTCAGAGACGGCGGCTACCGCGCCGATGATGTCGTCGAGCTGACCGGCGAAGTGATCGAGCTCTTCGTCCTTCAGCTCCAGACGCGCCAGCTTCGCGAGGTGGGCGACCTCCTCGCGTGTGATGCCAGGCATGCGGCGGTCCTCTTGATGGGTGAGTTGCGGATTGTCCGCCCCAATCCTATGGGGCCCGCGCCCCTGCCGGTTCCCTCCCCGGCCGCTCCCCCGGCCCACCGCGCCCGTTCCCGGTGCACCGACCCCCGTGACCTGGGCTTGCTCACGGAGTGTGGGCGGGGGGCGGGGCAGCGGGAAGGGTGCGGTTCACCGAGACCTCGCGCGCCCGCAGCCACGCGGTGGTCTCCCCCGGAGGCATCGCCGCGGCCACCAGCCACCCCTGGACCGCATCGCACCCCAGGTCGCGCAGCCGCTCCCACGTCTCGTCGTCCTCCACCCCCTCGGCGACGACGAGGAGACCGAGCGAGTGCGCGAGGTCGACGGTGCAGCGCACGATCTCGGCGTCCTCGGTGTCGACGGCGAGCCGCGCCACGAAAGAACGGTCGATCTTGAGCTCGCTGACCGGCAGCCGCCGCAGGTGCACCAGCGAGGAGTACCCGGTACCGAAGTCGTCGAGCGACATCTTCACCCCGTGCCCGGTCAGCCCCGCCAGTGTGTCGGCGGCCTGCTGCGGGTCCTCCAGGAGGACGTGCTCGGTGATCTCCAACTGGAGCGCCCCCGGCGGCACACCGTGCCGGGCGAGCCGCGCGGCGACGGCCCCGGCGAAGCCGGGCGAGTGGACGTCGCGCGGCGAGACGTTGACGGCGACCGGCACCGTCAGGCCGCCGGCACGCCAGCGCGCGACCTGGGCGAGCGCGGTCTCCAGCACGTACTCCGTCAGCCGCGGCATCAGCCCGGACGTCTCGGCGATGGCGATGAACTCGTCCGGGGGGACGCGGCCCCGCTCGGGGTGGACCCACCGCACCAGCGCCTCAAGACCTGAGACGGTGCCGTCGAACCCGACCTTGGGCTGGTAGTGGAGCTCGACCTCGCCGGCGTCCAGCGCCCTGCGCAGGTCGGCGAGGAGTCCCAGGCGGTCGGGCGTGTTGCCGTCGCGGGTGGCCTCGTAGACCTCGACGGCGGTGCGGTCGCGCTTGGCCTCGTACATGGCCACGTCGGCGCGGCGCAGCAGGCCTTCGGCCTCGGTGGCGTGGTCGGGGTAGACGGCGACGCCCGCGCTGGCCTCCAGCACCAGCGTCAGCCCGTCCAGATCCAGCGGGGAGCCGAGCGCGGAGACCAGGTTGCGGGCGACGCGCTGCGCGCTGGTCGTGGAGTCGGCGACGGGCAGCAGCACGGCGAACTCGTCACCGCCCAGGCGGGCGGCCTCGGCGCCGCGCGGCAGCGCCGCCCGCAGCCGCTCGGCGATCTGCAGCAGCAGCCGGTCGCCTGCGAGGTGGCCGAGGGTGTCGTTGACGGACCTGAAGCGGTCGAGGTCGATGAGGACGAGCGCGGAACGCGACGCGGTGCGCTCGGCTTCCTCCAACGCCGCCCAGGCTCGCTCCAGCAGCCACAGCCGGTTGGGCAGCCCGGTGAGCGGGTCGCGCAGCTGCTCCTCGGCGCGGGCGCGGGCGATCCGCAGCGTGGAGTCGAGCGCGATCAACGGCACCGCGAACAGCGGCAGCGTCAGCGGCTTGTGGTAGGCCACGACGGCGATGAGCGGCGCTATGCCCAGCAGGGCGACGCCCACCAGGCCCTGGCGGATCAGCGCGGTGCGCAGCGTGGAGGGCAGGCCGCGGGTGCGCGGGGCGAAGCAGAACCACTGCAGCCCGCGGGTGAACAGGAGGTAGAGGGCGGCGGCGAGCGGTATCTCCGCGACCGCGGCCAGGCTCCACGCGTCCGGCCCCCACGGCTGCTCCACCGAGGGGCGCACCCCGCACACGGCGAGCGCCAGGCTGGCGACGCCGATGCCGAGGAGGTCGATCGCGCCGTGCACGAGGGCCTGCCGCCATTTGTGCCGGCGTGCGGCACCGACGAGCGCGACGACGGCGAGACTGACCAGCAGCGCCGGCACCCAGCCGTGCAGCAGCAGGATCGCCAGCGTCAGCGCGGGCCCCGACCCGGTGCCGCCCCACCAGCGGTCGCGGCTCATGGTGACCAGGTGGGCGACCACACATCCGGTGAGGGCCGCGAACGACCACCCGGCGGTGCCGCCGGGGAAGAGCGCGTGGCCCTCCCACAGGACGCGGGCGACACCGCCGATCAGCGCCAGCGCCGCGGCGGCGACGACCAGCGCGGGCAGCGCCGGCGGGCGGGCGGCGAGCAGCCGCAGCAGCCGGGTCTCCTCGCTGCGCGCACCGCAGGCCGACGCGCCGCCGGCCTGCGCACCGCCAGGGCCCGCCCCCGCGTCGTGTCCCGCCCCGCCCCGCGTACCGTCCGAGGGCAGGCGGGAGAACGGGGGCCCGGAGCCCCCGGAGAAATCCAGCATCCTGGTCCCTCTCGCAGCCGTCCACGCCTGCCCCTCGCCACGACAGGCGTCTACGTCAACAGTAGGCCGCTGCCTGGGAAGAGGGGCAGCGATCGGCCGCTGTTGCCTCAATGCGTTCGCATCCGGTGTGCGCAACTGCCGGGCGTGGTACGGCGCCTGTGGGCCCGGGGCCTGTGCCCCGGGCACGAAAGGGGCGGGGCACAGGTGGCTGAATGTGGCCCGTGCGCGAGTGGCGAACTCGCCTGGCGCGCTCGCGGATCGCCCCGGACTCGCCCCTGGTGACCGGCCTCGCGTCAGTCGCCCGCTTCCTCTCCCTCCCCGGGGGCCACGGCCGCCTCGCGGGCGGCGTCAGGCCCCTGCTCCAACAGCACGGCGAAACCGTCATCGTCCAGAATCGGCACCTTCGCCTGGACGGCCTTGTCATATTTCGAGCCAGGGTTCTCGCCCGCCACCACGAAATCGGTCTTCTTCGAGACCGACCCCGTCACCTTGGCGCCCTGCTTTTGAAGGGCCTCCTTGGCGCCGTCCCTGGTGTGGGAGGCGAGGGTGCCGGTGACGACGACCGTCAGACCCGCCAGCGGACGCGGCCCCTCCTCCCCGCCCGAGGCCTCCTCCATCCGCACCCCTGCCGCACGCCACCGCTCGACGATCTCGCGGTGCCAGTCCTCGGCGAACCAGGCCTTGAGCGAGGCGGCGATCGTCGGCCCGACCCCCTCGGTGGCGGCCAGCTCCTCCTCGTCGGCCTCGGCGATCCGCTCCAGGGAGCGGAACTCGCGGGCCAGCGCCTCGGCGGCGACGGGCCCGACGTGGCGAATCGACAGCCCGGTGATGATCCGCGCGAGCGGGCGGTCCTTGGCCGCCTCGATGTTCTCCAGCATCGCCAAGGTGTTCTTGCGCGGCTCGCCCTGCTTGTTGGCGAAGAGGGTGACCGTCTTGTCCTCGCCCGTCTCCGGGTCGCGCTTGGGGATGCCGGTGTCCTGGTCGACGACGTAGGCGACGATGGGCAGCAGATCCTCCACCGTCAGGTCGAACAGCCCGCCCTCGTCCCGCAGGGGAGGCTGCTTGGGCTCCAGCGGCTGGGTCAGCGCGCTGGCGACCACGTAGCCGAAGTGCTCGATGTCCAGGCACTTGCGGCCCGCCAGGTAGAACAGCCGCTCCCGCAACTGGGCCGGGCAGGAGCGGGCGTTGGGGCAGCGCAGATCGACGTCGCCCTCCTTCATGGGCTGGAGCGCCGAGCCGCACTCGGGGCACACGGCAGGCATCACGAACTCCCGCTCGCTCCCGTCGCGCAGATCGGCGACCGGGCCGAGGATCTCGGGGATCACGTCGCCCGCCTTGCGCAGCACCACCGTGTCGCCGATCAGGACGCCCTTGGTCTTGACGACGTCCTGGTTGTGCAGGGTGGCGAACTCGACCTCGGATCCCGCGACGGTGACCGGCTCGACCACCGCGTACGGCGTCACCCGCCCGGTGCGGCCCACACCGACGCGGATGTCCACCAGCTCGGTGTTGACCTCCTCCGGCGCGTACTTCCAAGCGATGGCCCAGCGGGGGGCCCGCGAGGTGGCACCCAGGCGGCCCTGGAGGCGGATCTCGTCCAGCTTGACGACGACGCCGTCGATCTCGTGCTCCACCGAGTGGCGGTGCTCGCCGTAGTGGGAGATGAACTCGCGCACGCCGGCCAGGCCTTCCACCACCCTGGCGTGCGTCGAGGTGGGCAGGCCCCACGCGCGCAGCAGGTCGTAGGCGGCCGAGAGGCGGGTGAAGTCCTCCTTGGCGGAGCCCTCCAGCGCGCCGATACCGTGCACCACCATGTGCAGCGGCCGCGTCGCCGTCACCCGCGGGTCCTTCTGGCGCAGCGAGCCGGCCGCCGCGTTGCGCGGGTTGGCGAACGGCTTCTCGCCCGCCTCGACCAGCCGCGCGTTCAGCTCCTCGAACCGCTCCATGGGGAAGAAGACCTCGCCCCGCACCTCGACCAGCTCGGGCAGCCGCTCGCCGCTCAGCCGCTCGGGGATGTCCGCGATGGTGCGGATGTTGGGCGTGATGTCCTCACCGGTGCGGCCGTCGCCCCGGGTGGCGGCGCGCGTCAGCCTGCCGTGCTCGTAGGTGAGGTTGACCGCGAGGCCGTCGATCTTGAGCTCGCACAGGAAGTGGTACGCCACGCCCTCCAGCTCGCGGGCGACGCGGTCGGCCCACTCGCCCAGCTCCTCGTCGTCGAAGGCGTTGTCCAGCGAGAGCATGCGCTCGCGGTGGGCGACCTCCGTGAACTCCGTCTCGTAGTGCCCTGAGACCTTCTGCGTCGGGGAGTCGGGGGTGCGCAGGGAGGGGTACTCCTCCTCCAGCGCCTCCAGCGCGCGCAGCAGCCGGTCGAACTCGGCGTCGCTGACGACAGGAGCGTCCTTGACGTAGTACCGGAAGCGGTGCTCCTCGATCTGCTCCGCGAGGCTCTTGTGCTTCTCCCGCGCTTCGGCGGGGGCCGTCACGTCCTCTTCGCCAGCCACCGTTGGTCCTCCCGTCACTGAGGGTTGTCAGCGAGTGATCGTGCCGCCCGGGCGCAGTGGGCGAGCGCCTGGCGGGCGTACGCCGGTGAGGCTCCCGCGAGCCCGCACGTGGGGGTGACCACGACGGATTCGGCGAGCAGGCCCGGGGACAGCCCGAGCCTGCGCCACAACGACCTGACACCCCCGACGCTACCGGCAGGGTCTGACAATGCCCGCCCGTCGCCCTCGGTGGCGGGTACGACACCCGCGAACAGGGTCACGCCGTCCTCGACGGCCTCCCCGATCACCTCGTCGTCACGCTCGGTCAGGAGCGAGAAGTCGAGCGAGATGCCGTCGGCGCCGGCCCGGCGCAGCAGTCCCACCGGCACCCCCGCCGCGCACGAGTGCACGACCGTCGGCCCGTCGTGCACCGCGAGCAGTTCACGCAAGGTCGATTCGACCACCGCCCGGTCCACCGCCGGGTGGGTGCGGTAGCCGCTGGCCGTGCGCACCCGGCCGGTCAGTACGGCGGTGAGTGAGGGCTCGTCGAGCTGGAGCACCGGGACGGCACCCGGCACCCGGCGCCGCACGTCGGCCAGGTGCCCCGCCAGCCCCTCGGCCAGCGAGGCCGCCAGGTCGCGGACCGCGCCGGGGTCGCCCAGCATCGCCTCCCCGTTGCGCCGCTCGACGCCCGCCGCCAGCGTCCAGGGGCCGACGACGGAGACCTTCAGACCGCGCGGCCGCCCGGCCTCCCCGAGTCCCTGGGTGAACTCCTCGATCGCGTCCAGGTCCTCGCCCAGCCAGGCGCGGGCGCGGCGGGTGTCACGCCCCGGCCGGTCGCTGATCCGCCAGCCGCTGGGTTCGAGGTGCACGTACATCTCGGCCAGCAGGCCCGTGGTGCGGCCCAGCATGTCGGCCCCGGGGCCGCGCGCGGGCAGTTCCGGGAGGTGGGGCAGGTGCTCCGGCGCCTCGAAGGACCCGGTGACGGCTTTGGCCGCCTCCCGCGCGTCGGTGCCGGGCATGGACCCGATACCGGTCGCCGCCGCGGGGCCCCAGACGGTTGTCGGCTGCGTGTCGTTCATCGCGTCAGCCACCGGGCTTGACGCTCAGGTCGGTGACCTCGGCGCCGCGCGGCAGGTCCAGGGCCGTCAGGATCGTGGTGGCGACCGCCTCGGCCGGGATCCACCTGGAGGGGTCGTAACTCTTGCCCTCCTGGCGGTGCACCTTCTCCTGCATCGGCGTGGCCGTGCGCCCCGGATGGACGGAAGTGACCCGCACCCCGTTGCCGGCCTCCTCGCCGCGCAGCGCGTCGGCGAGCGCCTTGAGGCCGTGCTTGCTGGCGGCGTACGCGCCCCACTCGGGGTTGGCCCGCAGGCCCGCGCCGGAGTTGACGAAGACGACGTGGCCGCGTGCGCTGCGCAGCTGCGGCAGCAGCAGCCGGGTCAGCTCGGCCGGCGCGACCAGGTTGGCGGCCAGCGTGGCGTTCCACAGCTTGGGGCCGAAGTCGCCGATGGCGCCGAGCTCGACGACGCCGGCGACGTGCAGCAGCGAGTCGACGTCCTCGGGGAGCGTCTGGTGCTCGAACGCCCAGGAGAGCCGCTCAGGTTCCCCCAGGTCGCCCACCAGCGTGTGCGCGCCCTCGAACTCCCGGGCGAGCTCCTTGGCGCGCCCCGCGTCGCGGGCCAGCAGATAGAGGGTGTCACCGCGCTCCAGCAGTGCGCGCGCCACCGCGGCGCCGATACCCGACCCGGCCCCTGTGATCACATGTGTTGCCATGCCCCCATGATCCCGCACCGGGGGCGGGCCGGCGGGCCCGGGAGGCGGCGCGGCCCGGCGCGGGTCACGCCGCGAAGATCGACTCCAGTTTGTCGTACTCCTCCAGGCACCTGCCCGTCCCCAGGGCGACGCAGCCGAGCGGCTCGTCCGCCACGGTCACCGGCATGCCCGTCTCCGCCGCCAGCCGCTGGTCGAACCCGTGCAGCAGCGCCCCGCCGCCGGTCAGGACGACGCCGCGTTCCATGATGTCGCCGTACAGCTCCGGCGGGCACTCCTCGAACGCCGCCTGCACGGCCTCCACGATGGAGCGGACCGGACGTTCGACGGCCGCGGCGATCTCCTCGGGCGTCAGGTGGATGACCTTGGGCATGCCGGTGCCCTTGTCCCGGCCGCGCACGGGCACGAAGTCGGCGCTGCCGTACGACATCTTGATCTCCTCGGCGGTGCGCTCGCCCACGGCGATCGCGAACTCCCGCTCGATGTAGGAGGCGATGGCCGCGTCCAGCGCGTCGCCCGCCACCCGCGCCGAACGGGAGACGACCATCCCGCCCAGCGAGATGATGGCGATCTCCGTGCTGCCGCCGCCGATGTCGACGACCATCGAACCGCGCGCCTCGTGCACGGGCAGCCCGGCGCCGATCGCCGCCGCTATGGGCTCCTCGATCAGCCGGACCGAGCGGGCGCCTGCCCGGCTGGCGGTCTGCAGCACGGCGCGCCGCTCGACACCGGTGACGCCGCTGGGCACGCACACCACCACCCGCGGCGACCTGCCGCGCCCGCCACGGCCCTGCGAGTCGCGGGCGGCGCGGATGAAGTGCCGCAGCATCCCCTCGGTGGCCTCGAAGTCGGTGATCACCCCGCCCTTGAGGGGGCGGGTCGCGGTGATCGAGCCGGGGGTGCGGCCGACCGCCTGCCGCGCCCGGGCGCCGACGGCCAGCACCTTCCCGGTGTGCGTGTCGATCGCCACCACGGACGGCTCGTCCAGGACGACGCCGCGACCGCGCTCGAAAACCAGGGTGTTGGCCGTGCCGAGGTCTATGCCGATGTCGCGGCCGCGAAACCCCGAAGAGCCTGCGGAGGGAGCTGACTGGGTGCGCTTAGCCATGTGTACTCGCCATGTCGGGTGCGGTGTTGTACGAGTCGCGCCGTGTCTGTGCGGTGTCGTACGGGATCGTGCCGCGTAGTACGCGTAGTCGCCACATTGTGGTGCTGACAGCCGCAGCATACCCAAGTGTCCCCTTTGCTGGGGCGGGTGGGGTCCCTGTCCCGTGCAGAAATCTGGAATCGGAAAGACGCTGGTCGGAGCGCGTTTTCTGGCAAATCACACGGGTGTTCCTTCGAGTTGGTGGCATAGATCCCCGGCCGGTGGATAGCTATGCACCGGAGACCACGCGCGGTTCACCGAGCCCAAGTACTGGTGTGTCCTCGGCGACCGCGCCTTGGGCCACCGTCTCTTCTACTGGAGGTTTCGTCATTTCCGCGCGACCGGCTCAGGAATTCGGAGACAACCCCGTAGAGGTTCGGGAAACCGGACACTACACAGAGGAATACGTGCCCAGCTTCGTCGAGAAGTGGGATTCGCTCATCGACTGGGAGAAGCGAGCGGAGAGCGAGGGAAATTTCTTCATCGACCTTCTGCGCAAGCGCGGGGTCAAAAGCGTTCTGGACGTCGCAACAGGCACCGGATTCCATTCCGTCCGGCTGCTGGAGGCCGGATTCGAGGCCGTGAGCGCCGACGGCAGTGCCGATATGCTCGCGATGGCGTTCGAGAACGGAATGAAGAACGGCGACCACATCCTGCGGGTCGTCCAGGCCGACTGGCGTTGGCTCAACCGGGACGTTCACGGTGAGTACGACGCCATCGTGTGCCTCGGGAACTCCTTCACGCACCTCTTCTCGGAGCGGGATCGGCGCAAGGCGCTGGCCGAGTTCTACGCGATGCTGAAGCACGACGGAATCCTCATCCTGGACCAGCGCAACTATGACGCGATCCTGGACCGCGGTTATTCCAGCAAGCACACGTACTACTACTGCGGCGAAGACGTCGCGGTGGAACCCGAGTACATGGACGAGGGCCTGTGCCGCATGCGGTACAGGTTCCCCGACAAATCCGTGTACCACCTCAACATGTTCCCGCTCCGCAAGGACTACACGCGGCGCCTCATGTCGGACGTCGGGTTCCAACGCATCGAGACGTACGGCGACTTCCAGCACACGTACAGGGAGGAACAACCCGACTTCTTCGTGCACGTCGCGGAGAAGGAATACCGAATGGAGGACCAGGGCGAAGGGGCTTACGGGGGCGCCGTGAGTACGGCGCGGAGTTATTACAACTCCCCCGACGCGGACGCTTTCTATTCCTCCGTGTGGGGCGGCGAGGACATTCACGTCGGCGTGTACGCGCACCCCGCGGAGCCCATCGCGGACGCCAGCCGCCGCACCGTCGAGCGGATGGCGTCGGGACTGGGCCTGACCGAGGGATCCCGCGTGCTCGACCTCGGCTCCGGCTTCGGCGGTTCGGCCCGCTACCTCGCCGAGACCTTCGGCTGCTCGGTACAGGCCCTCAACCTCAGCGAGGTCGAGAACGAACGCCACCGGCAACTGAACGCCAAACGCGGCCTCACAGGCCGCGTCGAGGTCGTCGACGGGTCCTTCGAGAGCGTGCCGTTCCCCGACTCCAGCGTGGACGTGGTCTGGTCCCAGGACGCGTTCCTGCACAGCGGGAACCGCCTGCGCGTGCTGGAGGAGATACGGCGGGTGCTCAGGCCCGGAGGGCGGCTCGTCTTCACCGACCCGATGGCCGCCGACGGCACCGACCTGAGCGCCCTCCAGCCCATCCTGGACCGCATCCACCTCGACGACATGGGCTCACCCGGCTTCTACACCCGCGAGCTGATCCGGCTCGGCTTCGTCCCGAGCGAGCACGAGGACTCCCCCGGCGGGTACGAGGACCTGCGCGCGCAGCTCGTCACCCACTACGGGCGCGTGCTGGAGGAGACCGAGCGGCAGGAGGCCGAGGGGCTCGGAGCGAAGGTCAGCTCCGACTACCTCACCCAGATGAAGAAGGGCCTCACCCACTGGGTCGACGGCGGTGAGGGGCGCCGCCTGACCTGGGGCATCTTCCGCTTCACCCTCTCCGAGGGCTGAGGCGCCCCGGAGCGCTGAGACACAGCGCGCTGCCCGAGCCGCGGTACCGCGGCTCGGGCAGCGGTTCTAGGCTGGAGGCCATGACCTCCTCCGCGCCCTCGGCCGCCGTGCCCTCCCCCATGAACATCTGCGTCTTCTGCTCGGCCGCCGAGCTGGACAGCGTCTACACCGACGCGGCCCGCGAGTTCGCCTCGCTGATCGGCAAGCGCGGCCACAGCCTCGTGTGGGGCGGCTCGGACTCCGGCCTGATGAAGGTCGTGGCCGACGGCGTCCAGGAGGCGGGCGGCCGGCTCATCGGCATCTCGGTGGAGTTCCTGCGCGACGTGGCGCGCCCCGGCGCCGACGAGATGGTCGTCACCGAGGACCTCGCCGCGCGCAAGGCCCTCATGCTGGACCGCGCCGACGCCGTCGTCGTCATGGTGGGCGGCACCGGCACGCTGGACGAGGCGACCGAGATCCTGGAGCTGCGCAAGCACGGCATGCACGCCAAGCCGGTCGTCTTCTTGAACACCGCCGGCTTCTACGACGGCCTGCGGCAGCAGATGGCCCGCATGGAGGCCGAGGGCTTCCTCCCGATCCCGCTGAGCGACCTGGTCACCTTCGCCGACGACGGCCTCCAGGCACTCCAGCTCCTCGGGGCCTGAGCGGCCCCCTTGGGCGTGCGCGGGGCCCTCGCGGCGTGAGCGGGGCCCCTCGGCGCCTCGGAGCGGACCTCCGGTGCCCGAGCGGACACCTCGGAGCGGGGCTCCGGTGATCGAGCGCGCGGACGTCAGGCGGCCGGGACCGCCCGGCGCGTGCGCTCGATCGTGGCGGAGCCGACCACGCGGGTGCCGTCGTACAGCACGATCGCCTGGCCCGGGGCCACCCCCCGCTCGGGCGAGGAGAAGCGGACCCGCAGCTCGCCGTCCACGAACTCCGCCTCGACGGGCGTCTCGGCGCCGTGCGCGCGCAGCTGCGCGGTGTAGCCCCTGGGCCCGTCGGCCGGGGGCTCGCCGCACCAGCGGGGGCGCACCGCGGTCAGCTCGGCGATGTCGAGCGAGGCGGCGGGGCCGACCGTGACCGAGTTGTCGACCGGGGAGATGTCCAGCACGTACCGCGGCTTGCCGTCCGGGGCCGGGTGGCCCAGGCGCAGCCCCTTGCGCTGGCCGATCGTGAAGCCGTACGCGCCCTCGTGCGTGCCCAGCTTGGCTCCGGACTCGTCGACGATGTCGCCCTCGGCCGTGCCGAGCCGGGAGGCGAGGAAGCCCTGGGTGTCGCCGTCGGCGATGAAGCAGATGTCGTGGCTGTCCGGCTTCTTGGCGACGGCCAGGCCGCGCCGCTCGGCCTCGGCGCGGATCTCGTCCTTGGTGGTGAGGGTGTCGCCCAGGGGGAACAGGGCGTGGGCGAGCTGCCGCTCGTCCAGCACGCCGAGCACATAGCTCTGGTCCTTGGCCGCGTCACTCGCACGGTGCAGTTCCCGGCGCCCGTCCTCGTGCGTCACCACGGTGGCGTAGTGGCCCGTACACACCGCGTCGAACCCCAGCGCGAGCGCCTTGTCCAGTAGCGCGGCGAACTTGATCTTCTCGTTGCAGCGCAGGCAGGGATTGGGCGTACGGCCCGCCTCGTACTCCGCGACGAAGTCCTCCACCACGTCCTCGCGGAAGCGCTCGGCCAGATCCCACACGTAGAAGGGGATGCCGATGACGTCGGCGGCACGGCGCGCGTCGTGGGAGTCCTCGACGGTGCAGCAGCCGCGCGCGCCCGTGCGGAACGACTTAGGGTTGGCGGACAGAGCCAGATGCACGCCCGTGACCTCGTGTCCGGCCTCGGCGGCGCGGGCCGCCGCGACAGCGGAGTCGACACCGCCGGACATCGCGGCCAGCACACGCAGCGGACGCGCGGAGGCTGTCCCCCGCGAGGATGCAATAGTCATAGCGCCCTCCAGGGTAGACGGAACCACCCGGTGGCCCGAACGCGTTGGTGAACACATGGGACAGGCGGCTGACGACGGACGAGAACCCGGATCCGGGCAGGGGCCCGACGCCGGGAGCGCCCCCGCGGGCGGCAGCCCGGACGCCGGGACGAACGCCGGGGTGGGCAACGGGGCGGGCAGGCCGGTGGACGGCACGACGGACGGCAGGACGGACGACGGGGTCCACGACGGGGCGGGCGATTCGGTGGGCGGCGGCGCGGACAGCGGTCCGAAGGGCGGACGGGGTCCCGGCGGGCAGCGGCCGCGGGGCGTGGGCCGGCGCAGGTTCCTGATCGCCGGTACCGCCACCGTCGGCCTCGGCGTGCTGGGCGTGGCCACCCAGCAGGAGCTCAAGCGCTGGTGGTGGCGGATGCCGGGCAACAGCACGCCCCGGATGGAGGGCCAGGTCGACGACTCCCGCGCCCGGTGGGTGGCCGCCGCCGACGCGAACCTGCGGCGCGGGGACCGGCCCGCCGACTACGGGATCGACCGGGTGATCGTCCACGTCACCCAGGGCAGCGCGGCGGCTGCCGTGAAGGTCTTCCGGAACCCGGAGCACCGGGCCGCGGCGCACTACATCGTCTGCCAGGACGGGCAGATCATACAGATGATCCGCGAACTGGACGTGGCCTTCCACGCGGCGAACAGGCAGTACAACGAGCGCAGCATCGGGATCGAGCACGAGGGCTGGGTCGACAAGCCGCAGGACTTCACAGACGAGATGTACCGCTCCTCCGCCAAGCTGACGGCGGGCATCTGCACCCGCTACAAGTTCCCCGCCGACCGCGAACACGTCATCGGCCACAACGAGGTGCCAGGAGCCGACCACACGGACCCGGGCCGCCACTGGGACTGGGACAAGTACATGCGGATGGTCCGGGCCCAGATGAAGGTGGAGAGCACCCTCAAAAAGCGGTGACGGCAGGCGCCGTCCGCTGCCCCCTGGCCGCGGCTTGCCGCCCCCTGGCCGAGGCCCCCTGCCCCCGGCCCGCGGTCAGCTCAGGCCCGCGCTCCGGGCCCGCGCGACGACCGGTCCGATCGCCTCGGCCAGCGCTTCCACGTCCGCCTTGGTCGAGGTGTGCCCCAGCGAGAAGCGCAGGGTGCCCCGGGCCGACTCCGGGTCCGTACCGGTGGCCAGCAGCACATGGCTGGGCTGCGCCACACCCGCCGTACAGGCGGAACCCGTCGAGCACTCGATCCCCTGCGCGTCGAGGAGCAGCAGCAGCGAGTCGCCCTCGCACCCGGGGAAGGAGAAGTGGGCGTTGGCGGGCAGCCGCCCCGCCGGATCGGGGTCCCCGTTGAGCACCGCGTCGGGAACGGCGTCCCGCACGCCCGCCACCAGCGCGTCCCGCAGCGCGCCCACCTCGGCGACGAACGCCTCCCGCCGCTCGGAGGACAGGCGGGCGGCCGTCGCGAACGCGGCGACCGCCGGGGTGTCCAGAGTGCCGGAGCGCACCTGCCTCTCCTGGCCTCCGCCGTGCAGCAACGGCACCGGCGCGTACGCGCGGCGCAGCAGCAGCGCGCCCACCCCGTAGGGACCGCCGATCTTGTGCCCGGTGACCGCCATCGCGGCCAGCCCAGAAGCTTCGAAGGAGACGTCCAGCTGACCGAACGCCTGCACGGCGTCGGAGTGCAACGGGACCTCGAACTGAGCCGCGACGTCCGCGAGCGCCCGTACGTCCGTGACGGTGCCGATCTCGTTGTTCGCCCACATCACGGTGGCCAGCGCGACATCGGAAGGGTCCCGCTCGATGGCCTCGCGCAGCGCCTGCGGACGCACCCTCCCGTACGAGTCGACCGGCAGCCACTCCAGACGGGCCCCCTCGTGCTCGGCCAGCCACTCGACAGCGTCGAGCACCGCGTGGTGCTCGGCGGGACTTGCCAGCACCCGGGTACGCCGGGCGTCCTCGCCCCGACGCGCCCAGTAGAGCCCCTTCACGGCCAGGTTGTCCGCCTCCGTGCCGCCCGCGGTGAAGACGACCTCACTGGGCCTGGCGCCGAGGGACGCGGCCAGGGACTCCCGCGACTCCTCCACCGTGCGCCGCGCCCGCCGCCCGGCTCCGTGCAGAGAGGACGCGTTACCGACGACCGTGAGCTGCTCGGTCATCGTCCGCGCCGCTTCCGGCCACATGGGAGTGGTGGCGGCGTGGTCGAGATAGGCGGGGTGGACGGTGTCAGCCATGGTGATCCGATTCTACGGGCCGCCGCGGGGCGCACGACCGGCGCGTGGAAGCGGAGCGCGGCCGGCCTGCGGGGGCCCGGCCGCGCAGGCGCGCGGGGCGCAGGCGCGCGGCGGGTCGCGGGCCGTTCGGACTTCGCGGGCCGTTCGGACTTCGCGGGCCGTCCAGGGTTCAGCTGTCGGCAACCGTGCGCGCGGTCGCCCTCGTCGTTGGCGCCGTCGTCGCGGTCGCGGTCGCGGTCACGGTCGGTGTGATCAGTTCGCGGTGCGACTCCTGGAGCCCGTCAGGCAGGGCGTCGGGCGAGAACCACCGCGCCTCGAGGATCTCCATCGGATCGATCCGGAGGGACCCCCCGACGTACACGGCCTCGTACGCCACCTCGACACGGAGCCGGTAGCCGCTCCTCAGCCTCACGAGCGCCCCGGTACGCACGTCCAGACCGGTCTCCTCCCGTACTTCGCGCACCACGGTCTGCGCGAACTCCTCACCCCTGGCCGCGCACCCGGTCGGCAGCCCCCAGGGCCTCTCCCGCGACCACAGCCGGTGCCGCAGCAACAGCACCCGCCCCTCCTCGTCCCGCACCACGCCGGTCACCCCGACCGTGAACTTCGCGTGCGCGAGCCACAGCAGACGCCACTGCCACGACCCCCGCAGACGATGCCAAGCGCGGGCGGCCAACTGCCTCATCCCCGGTCTCCCGTCAGCGGTGGATGCCAAGGGCACGATCCTCCACCCGCACGGCCCGCGACGCCAACGAAACGCCAACGGGCCGCCGCTGTCGCGCACGTGTCGTGCCGAACCGGGTCCGCGAGCCCCGCACCGGCTCTACGCTCTGAGGGGAGGTGTCCACGGTGAGTGACGACCAACGGCGGCGCGGTCCGTCCGGCGGCATCGGCCTGGCCCGGTGAGGCAGCCGATGAGCTGCCCGGGCCCGCACCAGCTGTGCCGCGGCTGCGGAGGGACCGGAACCGTACACGGAAGCGCCGTCTACGTCTCCGACCACGGCGCGGGCGAGAGCGTGGCCGCACCCCACGGCTGCCGGCACTGCCGAGACCGCGGCTTCGCCTGCCAGGCCACCACCCCCTGCGACGGCGAACACCACGCCGACACCCCCCTCATCCGCCTCGACCGCCGCCCACCGGCGTAGCCGCCCCACGCTGCGCACACCAACTGGTGCCTCAGCCCTTCCGCCCTGCCCCCTCGGGCCACACCACGACCACGTCCACGCCCGCGGCCCGGGCCTGTTCCACGGTGTCGGCGGTGCCGCCACCCTTACCGGAAGGCGGCCGCCCGTCCCACACGGCCACCAGTCGGTCAGCTCGACGCAGCAACTCGCTGTTCGCGGCCTCGTATGCCGCCCGGTTCGCAGTCCCATGTGGCATAACCACCACCTCGCGTGCCGCCTGGCACAGACGATCGAAGGTGGACGCGTGGTCCGGCTTGACCTTCGCTTCCCGGTAGTCGCTGCTCGGCAGCACCACCACCAAACGGCCGCCCACCGCCAGAACGGCCTCGGCGAACACGCTGTCCGCGCCCTTCGCGATGCACGAGACCCCGACCAGTTCTTCTGGGTTCTCCAGAGCGAGAAGCTGCTCCAGCTCGGCGCGGACCAAAGGTACGGTCTCGTCTGCGAGATCCATGTGCCCGGTCACCGCGAGAGTCGTCATGACGTGCTCTTTCGTCAGTTGGCCAACAGTTCACGGAGCCGATCACGTACGTCACGGACCCCTCGCGCTGTGCTCTGGCCGACCGTACAGGAGTACAGGCCTCCCAGTTGCTCTCGCACCCGTGCTGACGTGGTATCCCCGGCAGCCTCCATCGCGTGACGCGTCTCCTCGGCCGCGCTGCGTACGTCTCCCGTGAGGAAATGACACTCGGCCAGCCCGATGCGGTCGAGGGCGTAGCTACGAGCCGCCTCCGGTCCGCGCCGTGCGAGAGCCGGACGGATGTGTTCCGCAGCCTTATCCGCGTGCCGGTGGTCCTGGCGAGCGAGATCGAGTAGCCGACCGCCAGTGACACCGGCCAACTCGGCCTCGCCGAAGTAGGCGATCCAGTACGGCTCATCATCTCCCACCGCGTCGGCCAGTGCCTCGCGGGCCTGGTCGGTTGCACGACGGAAGGCCGCAGCGCGTCCCAGCGCGGCGAGCGCCCATGCCTCGCGGGTGTGCAGCATGGCGCGCACTCGGGGCCCCGCGACCCGGCGTGAGCCTTCCTGCGCGAGGCGGACGAGTTCCAGAGCGTCGTGCGCCTTCTGGTGGTACAGCATCTGCCGAGCCATGCCCGCCAGCACGTTGGCTCCGAAGACCACATCGTCGCCCGCGTGCGCGCTGCGCAGCGCGAGTCGGTAGTAATCCTGTGCCCTGCGCTGGTACCCCGAGTCCCAGGCCATCGTCGCAGCCGTCCCGGCCAGGTGAGCCATGACGCTGTACAGGCGGCTCTCCACGGCATTGGTCTGGTTCTCGTCCAGCGCAGCAGCGACCTCGGCCAGCTGTCCGAGGACGGCTTTGCGACGTAGACCACCACCATGCTGGTGGTCCCAGCTGCGGAACGCCTGTGCCGTCTGCTCCAACTGCTGTACGTCGCGGGAACCGAGGCGTCCGACACGGCCGGACCGAGCGACTGCCGCGGCAGGCTGAAGCCAGGGTTCCAGCGGGTCGAGTAGGGCGGTGCCGGTGACTGCGGCTGCGGCTGCCGCGAGCGCGCGCGATGCGCCGCGACGGTCCAACACGAGATCGCTCCTTGTCAGAGTGCCAGCCAAGGTGACCGTTGCGTCCGGCCGCCACGGTACGTCCTCCGCGGCCGGGCATTCGCCCAGCCTCTCGGCCGGCGCGGGGGCGGGTTGGTTGCTTTCCCACGGGCGGGGGGCGAGCCCCAGCATGCTTCCGGGAATCCGGAGCCCGTCCGCGATGCGGCGGACCACCTCCATGGAAGTGACCTGGTGCTGCCCCCTGATGATCATTGAGACCTTGCCGGGGGTGAGCTGGCAGGCGGAGGCGATCCGGTTCTGGGAGAGGCCGCACCATTTCTTGATCAAAGCGAAGACGGCGGCGAAGTCGTGCTCTTGCAGGGCTCTACGCACGTCGTTCCGTGACAGGAAGTCGGCAGACAGCGGCCCGGAGGCGGTGGCATCCATATGAGCCAACTTTCGAAGTCTTCCTCGCGTGGAAAGTCTCTCGCTGGCCTGGCAACGAGCGCGTTACCGAGCCGGTAACTCCCCACGGTTATACCGACGTTGCCTGCGCCGTTCGAGGCTTGTGGTGAACCTGCTCCCCCATGACGAGGACCGGCCATGACGCGTGAACCAGCCCCGGATCGAGGTGCTTATGTGACGGACGACGCCACTGAGCAGGCCGTGCCGCACGAACCCGCGTGGGTCGGCCGAGTCCAAGCCGTCCTCGACGAAAAGACCGTGCGTCTCGTCACCCCGCGCGGCACCGAGTGGACCGCCCACGTAGACGACTTGAGCGAGGCCTCAGCCGCGCAGCGGGCCGCCTACGACGCGGCGGTGCCGCACCGGGCGGGGGTGCGGGCGTGAGCGTGATGACGATCCGCGTCTCCCGCGATGCCGGCCGCACCTGGACACGGCGCCGCACCCACCGCGACACCGACCCGCCCGCCGCGGGCGGCTTCCCGCCGTGCGAGTGCCCGCGCTGCCGGAAGGGGCCGCGTCGTGCCTCGTGACCTCACCTCCGCGTTCAGCCGCGGTCGCAAGGGCTCCTACGGCACCTGCCGCAGCTGCGGGAAGCCGATCCGGCTGACCGCCAGCGAGAACGAGGACGGCACCCTCGTGATCCGCGCCCGCTGCTGCCCCCGCCCGGAGAAGACACAGTGACCGCTCCGTGCCGGTACTGCCAGCAGCTCGCCGGCATGCTCCGACTGGCCGAGAACCGGGACGAGACGGAGAACGCGCGCGTGCTGACCAGCGTGCTGCTCAAGCACCGGCAGGAGAAGCACGGGCACGAACGTCGGCTGAGGTGCGTCGACAACAGCCTCCGCTGACCGCCCGACTCCCGTCCCGGCTGGGCCGTCGGTCGCGCCACCGACGAGCGCCGACCCCCGTGGGCACCACAGCCCGGCCGGGGCGGGCCCATCCCCACGACCACCCGCGCAAGGAGGTGACGAACGTGAGCGACGAGAACGACGGCCAGGAGCCCGAGCAGCCGCAGGAGGACCACCCCGGCGACGGCTGCGCCCCCTGCGGCACCACCACAGGCCGGTGCCGCAGCCGGGACCACCACGGCCTCATGTGAGACCCCGCCCCAGGTGACCACCGCGCACCGGGATCGCAACCAACGCTCGCCGGCCATCGGGAGCGAGGCCACCCGACCCATCGAGACAGGAGAGGCACAGGTCAGTACAGCACGAGGTAGCCGCCCCGGCCGAGACCGGAGCACGCCACCTCATCAGCGAACCGGAGTTCGGGGCCGTCACCCAGACGGTGATAACCAACAACCCCGGCATGAGCCAGGTCGTGGCCGAGCGGATCGTGGCCGAGGCTCTGGCGTTCGTGGCCGCCTGCACTCAGCCCACCAGCCGCGGCCTGCGCCCGTCCCGCACCGTCGATGAGGGCTGGCACGCCCTCATCCTCCACACCCGCGGGTACGAGGGACTGTGCGGGCGCCTGGGACGGTTCATCCACCATGTCCCCGAGCCGCCCCGCCCCGGCCGGCACCACCCCGGGGGCGGCCTCAACTAGGTAGCGATCCCGGTACTGTCCGTATCGGACGGACCCGTGAAGCGACAAGGAGGGGCGAGGGATGGGCGAGGACAGCGCACCGCGCGAATCGGTGGCGGCCGGCTACGAGGACGTGGCCAGCTACTTCCGGCAGCACCAGCAGCAGGAAGGCCATCAGGCCCGCCGCGCACGCACCTCGTTCGGCGCCCCGGCCTTCCTCGTCCCCTCCGGCGACGGCAGCCGCCGCGTCACCTGCTGCCGCTGCATGCACGGCTGACCACCCGCGCCCCCGGGCCGTCCGCGTCCCCCGTCGCAGGCGGCCAAGGCCACGCGTCCCGCACGAGGTCGGCGAGCGTCACGTCGCGCGCGGCAGCGATGAGCGCGGCAGCGATGAGCGCCACCCAGTCGAGCCGCGCAGAACGGGTACCTAATCTCGGTGCGGTAGATCGTTTACCGCCGAGAGCCCGGTGGGCTCGGCCAGCGCCCTCCTGGGTCAGGCCGCGTTCCCCGCGCAGGCGCCCGATGGTGCGGCCGGCTCGGCACCGAGCGCTCGGCACCGAGCGCGGAGAAGTCGCTCGAAGGCTCCCTTCCCGCCCTGCGGAAAGGGAGCCGCCATCAGCCCTCCTGTGTCTCAGGCGCGGTTTTCCGCCTGGAACATCCAGTGTTCCTTTTCCAGGTCGCCGGTCAGGGAGATGAAGACGTCCTCGGTGACCGGGTCGGCCTCGCCGACGGCCTTCATGCGTTCGCGGGACTTGGCGATGACGGTGCCGAGGGCGTCGACCATGATGCGGACCGCGTCGTTGTCGGGGAGCCAGCCCTCGGGGACGGTGGCGAGGGCGCTGCCCTGGGCGACGGTGGCGGAGCGGCCGTCGGGGCTGATGCCGAGCGCCGAGGCGCGCTCGGCGACGGTGTCGGAGTACTGGCGGGCGGTGTCGACGACCTCGTCGAGCTGGAGGTGGATGGAGCGGAAGCGGGGGCCGACCACGTTCCAGTGGATCTGTTTGGCGACGAGGGAGAGGTCGATGAGGTCCAGCAGCGTGCCGCGCAGTGCCTCGGCGACGGTCTTGAGGTCCTGCTCCGGAAGCGTGCTCTTGACTGTGTAGGTCACTTTGCGTCGCTTTCTCTCCGAGAGTGGCGTTTCCGCACACCGTAAGCACTCGTGCGGCGCGCACGAAGCACTCGCGGCCGGAAGGGGCGCCGGTGACCGCTGGTGGCGGGCTTGGGTGCCCCCGTCGGCCTACGAGGGTGCATCCGGCGGCCTACGCGGGTGCCCCGCCCGCCCACGGGCCCCGCCCGCCTACGCGCGGGCGAGCTGGCGGGACTGGGCCACCAGGCGGTCGGCGGTGTCCCACACCTCCACGTCCTCCTCCAGGAAGCCGCCCGCGAGGTTGCGGGTGGTGACGGCGACGCGGAGCGGGCCTGGTGCGGGGCGGGCACGGACGTGGACGGTGAGTTCGACGGTGGGCAGCCAGCCGGTCAGGCCCAGCTCGAATCCGGTGGGCGGCAGCGCGTCGACGGTCATCAGCAGCGAGAGCGGGTCGGGGTCGCGGCCGTCCGCGAGGGCGAGCCACGCCCGCATCTCGCCGCGCATGCTGGGCGCCCCGAGTGCCCAGCCGCAGGTCTGCGGGTCGAGCCGCAGGTCGAGCCTGTGCCCCATCTCGGGGACGGCGGCGGCGCCGTCCGGGTGGTCCGTGGAGCGGAAGCACTGTTCGCGGGGCGGTATGGCGGGCGGGCCGGCGCTGGTGCGGATGTCGTCCGTCAGTGCGTCGAGGTCGCCGTAGGTGGCCAGCACGCGGATGCGTTCGACCTCGGTGCCGCGCTCGTCCGTCTGGAAGAGGCCGGCGGAGGCCGTGGAGACGGTGCGGCCGCTGCGGGCGACGTCGGTGCGGATGGTGGCGGGCCCGGCGGCCGTGGCGGTCAGGTAGTGGGCGGTGATGGTGAAGGGGTCCGGGTGCGGGAGCGCTTGGCGCAGCGCCCGGCCGAGGACGGCCAGCAGGTAGCCGCCGTTGAGGGCCTTGCCTATCGCCCAGCCCGGCGCCAGGTGCGTCTGGTGGACGCCGGGCTCGCGGGTGCTGACCACGGTGTCGCGGTCGAACTCGCTGGTGGTGGGGGTGGGGGGCGCCGGTTGTGGTGCAGTGGTGGCCTGGGAAGGAGCGTCGGACATGGTGGCACCGTACACCGCCTTGTTACTGGTGGGTAGGTGCGCCTGGGGTCGGCGATGTGGGGGTGTGACCGAGCTACGCGCACAGGGGCAACGGGATGATCTCGAAGCCCTGATGCGCCCGGATCTACGTGCGGCGACGTGCGGCGGGGTCTCGTTCGGCGACGTGCCGGGTGACGGAGTCGACGCCGGGCCCTGCGTATCGCTCCAGGGAGCGGACGGAGGCGTGGCGGGAGCGGGCCGCTGCCGCTGCGGCTGCCGCAGTAAACCCGGCATGTACTGCGGCACCACCCTGGCGAGCCGTCAGGCGTGTCGACGGTCCGACAGCGGGATCGCTGCTACCGCTGATCGCTGTACCGTCGGCCTGGAGCCCGGTCCAGCCCTCAGCGTCACCCTGCGCCGCGTGTCCGTTCGTCACGGCTGTGCGAGAACGGGGCCTGCCTGGCGGCCTCCGGGTCGGCGGACCGCGTGTCTCCCGTCTCCACGCGGAAGGGGTATGTCCCGGCTGCGGTGAACGCGTCCTGGATCGGCCTGATGAGCGAGGTGAGGCGACGGACGCCGGCGTCGCCGATCGGCGTCCACAGCGCCGCGCAGTGCTAGTCGGTCTCGACCTCGATCTGCTCGCGCGCCGCGATGCCGGCATCGGTAGCGGTGCCGTCGGCGTCGAGCCAGCCGCGTGCGACGAGGCGTGTGGTTGCCGCGGCCACCTCCTCGTCGTCCCACAGCCGGGTGGCACGCGCGATGGCTTCCGGGAAGTGACCTGTCGCGGTTTGCAGCACGTTGCAGTCACACGGCCCGAGGCCGCCCGCTGCGAGCACGGTGATATGCGCGTCGCCGCGCCACTCGCGCAGCACCGTGATGTGCTGCCACAGCGCGACGAGCGGATCGTCCGGGAGGGGGACCGAGGCGTTGGCGGCGGCCATCGTCTTCCCTGCGTGGTCGGCGCTCGCGACGACCGGGTCGATCAGCGATCGTGCCTCGGCGATCTGGTCGGCGGTGAGGCTCACGCCGACGCGCCGCATCGCACGGTCGACGGCTGCGAAACGAGCGGCCTGCCACTCCTGTGGCGACGCTGTGTCCCAGACGCCTGCCATGGCCCGCACCGACCGCGGGCTGAAGTTGTAGAAGGCCGCGAGCGTGACCTGCCATGGGACTGCGCCCATGGGGGCTGACCGGAGCGCGAAGTAGGCCGGTGCGTACTCGGTCACGCCCAGCTTGGCGGCCTCTTCCGGTGCCTCGGGGATGAAGTAGACGAACAGGTGGGTCGCGTTGACGGTGAGGCTGACCTCGCGAACGGCGTTCAGGTCCGTGTCGGCGCGAGCGAAGGTGTTGGCGAGATGCATCGGGGTGGTCTCCCGGCAAGTGGAATGGTCAAGGTCGTTCTTGGTGCGTCCGGTACGTCAGGACGGCTCCGGCGCGGTGATCCGTACGGAGATCGCGCCGAGTTCCCGCACTTGGATCCGGACCGTGTCTCCCGGTACCAGGTAGGGGCGGCGGCCGGACAACTCCTGGATGCAGCCGGTGCCCACAGGGCCGCTGGCGATGATGTCACCGGCTCGCAGTGAGGTGCCGCGCGACGCGTGCGCCAGCATCTCGCCGAACGACCAGTGGATCTCGTCCCAGCTGCCGCCGCCGTAATGCTCATCGTTGACGTACCCGTCCATCCGCAACGCATAGCCCCGGCCCGAGCGGTAGGGCTCCAGTTCGTCGGGGGTGACGAGGAACGGGCCGAGGCTGGTCGAGGCGTCCTTGCTCTTGGACGGGCCGTACACGAACCCCATCTCGCTCGCGGAGATGTCGCGTGCGCTCCAGTCGCAGTAGACCAGGTAGCCGGCGATGTGCTCCTCCGCCGTGGCGGCGTCGAGGTTCGAGCAGTCCCCGGCGATCACCGCGGCGACCTCGACCTCGTAGTCCCACAACTGAGCGCCCGGGGCGATGGCGACCTCGTCGTGCGGCCCCTTGATCGCCGCCGGGTTGGAGAAGTAGAAGAGCGGATACTCGTACCAGACCGGGCTGACCCTGCCGTCGCCGACGGCTGCCTTCCCCGCGTTACTGATGTGACGTTCGAACGCGGCGAAGTCCCGGACCGCCGGGGGTACCGGTATCGGTGCCAGCAGGTCGGCGGTGGCCGGCTCGACGATCTCGGTCGGTTCCCTGATTGCGGCGGCCTCCAGCCCGCCTTCGGCGCGCAGCAGCTCCAACAGGCCCGCGCCCACGGCGTGGATCTTGTTGTCGCGCATCACACCGCAGCGCGTCGAGCCGTCGGCGGAGCGGTAGCTGACCCACTTCACCGGGCAAGCACCTCCCGGGTGCGGTCGTAGAGGCGTCGTGCGTCGGCTAGGGAGGATGCCTGGAAGTCCGGGATCTCCTTGACGGCGGTCTCGAAACGCCCGGCGCCGCCGAAGTCGAGCACGACCGGATAGGCGGCGCGGCCGAGCAGGCCGGCCGGGCCGTGGCTGAGCAGGCCGTGGCTGAGCGGAGAACGGCTGCGGCAGGCCGGCGCGGAGTCGGACGCCGGGCCGTCGGCGGTCTCCGTACGCCTGGGGCGCTGGAACTGGGCGCCGGACTCGGCCTTGGCCCTGTCGGTCCCGACGGCCACGACCCGGCCCCCACGCCCGACGCCGTCCGTGCCCCCGCTGATCTCGCTCGTCATCACGCGGCCACCGTCCGCGCGAACCTGACGATCTCCTCGACGAACAGCTCAGGCTGCTCCAGGGCGGCGAAGTGGCCGCCCGCGGGGATGTCGTCGTTGAAGTAGCGCAGGTCGCGATAGACGCGCTCGGCCCAGATGCGCGGGGTACGCGTCAGTTCGTCCGGGAAGACGCTGACCCCGACGGGAAGGTCCAGCTCGGTCGGAGCGAGCGGCTGCCGGGCGTACTCCCAGTACAGGCGGGCGGAGGAAGCAGCGGTGCCGGTGAACCAGTACAGGGAGATGTGGTCGAGGATCTCGTCGGGAGTGAGGGCGTCGGGCCGGGCCCAGTCGAGGAACTTTTCGTAGATCCAGGCGGCCTGCCCGGCCGGGGAGTCGGTCAGGGCGTAGCCGATGGTCTGCGGCCGGGTGCGCTGCACGACGTGGTATCCGGAATGGACGGCAAAGAAGCGGCTGCCCTGTTCGAGTGCGGCCTTCTCCTCAGGAGCCGGGTCGTCGCCGACCGGTGGTGCGGCGAGGAACTCGGGGAAGTTGACGTGGATCGCCCGCAGGCCCGTCAGGCGCTGCGCCCCCATGCGGGTCGCGACGACACCGCCCCAGTCGCCTCCCTGGGCCAGGTAGGAGTCATAGCCGAGGCGCCGCATGAGCACGCCGTACGCGCGGGCGATCCGGTCCGGGTCCCAGCCTGTCGAGGCGGGTTGGCCGGAAAAGCCGTAGCCGGGCATCGAGGGGATGACGAGGTGGAAGCCGTGCTCGGTGAGCGGGCCGACGGTCTTGAGGAACTCCAGGAACGAGCCCGGCCATCCGTGCAGCAGCAACAGGGGGGCGGCGTCGGGGCGGGGTGAGCGTACGTGCATGAAGTGGAGGCCCAGACCGTCGATGGTCGTGCGGAACTGGCCCAGCTCGTTGAGCCGCCGCTCCAGATCGCGCCAGTCGTACCCGGTGGCCCAGTACTCCAGCAGCTCCTCCAGGCGCTCCCGCCGCACCCCCTGGCTGCTGTCCGGCACTGTCTCCCGGCCGGCGAGGCGTACCCGGTGGAGCCGGTCCCTCAGGTCCTCCAGATCACGGTCCGCGACGTCGATACGAAACGGTGTCACGCTGTCCGATGTCATGGTCACCACGGTGCGGCGGCGACGAGCGCGCAGTCCAATGATTGTTCCGGTACAGGTAATACAGGCTGCGTATAAGGCCAGTTAGAGTGGGGTGGTGTCCGAACACTTCCCCGCGCCCGTGGATCTCGATCTCCGGCTGGTGCAGTGCTTCACGGTGGTCGCCGAGTACCAGCACTTCGGCCGTGCCGCCGAGGCGCTGCACACCACCCAGCCGTCGCTGAGCCGGCAGATCCGCCGCCTCGAACAGCAAGTGGGCGTCCGCCTGCTCGACCGCACCACGCGCGGCACCCAGCTGAGCGAGGCCGGCGAGGTTTTCCTGCCCCAGGCCCAGGGGCTGCTGCGCGCCGCGGTCGAGGCGATGGCCCGCACCCGGGCCGCGGCCCGGCCCAGCAGTATCACCGTCGGCTACACCAAGGGGCTGGTCATCACCGCGGCCGTGCGGGCCCTGCGGGACCGCGACCCCGATGCCGAGGTCCACACCCGCCTGCTCGCCTGGAACGACTCGCGCGGTGCGCTGCTGGAGCACCGCGTCGACGCGGTGGTGACGCGACTGCCGTTCCCCACCGACCGGCTGCGCGTCACCGTCCTCTACGACGAACCGCGCGTGCTGGTCGTGCCCCGGGACCACCGTCTGGCCGGCCATGAGTCGGTCACCCTCGGCGACATCGCCGACGAGCCGATCCCCCACGTACGCCAGTCCGACCCGTTGCTGAACGCCTACTGGCGGCTCGATCCCCGGCCCGACGGGCGGCCCGCGCCCGACGGCCCCCTGGTCGAAGCCCTTGAGGACAAACACGAACTCATCGCCGCCGGGCAGGCCGTGGCCATCGGGCCGCCCCTCGACCACGCGACCGGCCTGCACCCCAGCCTCACCACCGTCCCGTTGCGCGGGGTCGAACCGAGCCAGGTCGTACTCGCCACGCGCTCCGGCGACCGCGCACGTCTGGTCACCGCTTTCCGTAAGCATGCCGAAGCTCTGCTCACCGGAACCCACCGTGCGGGACCGATCCGCACGACATGAACAGCGGCGGCTCCGCCCGCACACGCAAGCGCTCATGGCCCTTGCCTGGTCTGCCGCCACAGCGTCCCGACGAGCTCGGGGACTCCTCCGGGGACCTCCCACGCACCGCTGAACCGGACGACGCCGAGCGCACCGCGCTCGATCAGGGCACCTGCGCGGGCGGCGCGTGAGCGCCGCGCGGTCGGCGGGCATGGGTGCCGCGCGGGCGGCGCGTGGGCGCCGCATCGGCAGCCGCGGGTCAGCCGCCGCCGACCTGGCGGCCGCCGTTCTCCGGCTCCCTGGTGGCGCCCCCCTTCGTGGCCTGCGCGTCCACCGTCGCGCTCCTGCGGTGCCAGGCGCGCGGGGCACGCCAGTTGTAGCGCAGGGCCAGCAGCCGCAGGAGGAACGCCAGCAGCGCCGCGCCCACGGTGGTGGAGGGGCGCACCTGGTCCAGGTGGATCAGCAGCGCCACCGCGCTGGAGCCCACGATGGCGGGCACCGCGTAGACCTCGCGGTCCCAGCGCAGCAGCGAGGGCACCTCGTTGGCGAGTACGTCCCTGAGCACCCCGCCTCCGGCGGCCGTGGCCAGGCCCATCACGACGGACGACGTGAGGCTGAGCCCGTACTCGTGCCCCTTGAGGGTGCCGGTCACGCAGAAGAGGCCGAGGCCGGCCGCGTCGAAGACGCTGACCGCCTTGTTGATCCGTTCCACCTCGGGGTGGAGGAAGAAGACGAGGAACGCGGAGAGGAGAGGCGTGAGGAAGTAGCCGAGGTCGGTGAAGGCCGCCGGTGGCACGGCGCCGATGACGACGTCGCGGAAGAGCCCGCCGCCCAGCCCGGTGACCTCGGCGAGGACGGCGATGCCGAAGACGTCGAAATTGCGCCGCACCGCGAGGAGCGCGCCGGAGATGGCGAAGACGAAGATGCCGGCGAGGTCCAGCCAGTGCTGGAGTGAGGGGCTGAAGAGGGAGTCCACGGGCACCTTTGTACCGCCCGGGCGGGGATGGTCACGGTGGGCGGCTCGTGCCCTCGCCCCGCCGCTCCCCTACCCCGGACCGCCGGTCCTCGATCGGCGGGCGGGCTGATGTCTCAGTCCGTCCGGCGATCGAGGGCGAGCGCGTCAGTTCGGTTCTTTGGCGGTGGCGGCCGTGCGCAGCAGCTTCGTGTCGCCGGGCTCCTGGTCGGGGGCGTTCTCCGGGTGGTGGCACGCGGTCTGGTGGCCGGGGGCCAGCGAGACGAGCGGCGGTTCCTTGGTCCGGCAGATTTCGGTCGCCTTCCAGCAGCGGGTGTGGAACCTGCACCCTGACGGCGGGTTCATGGGCGAGGGCACGTCGCCCTGGAGCAGGATCCGCTCCCGGCCCCCTTCGGCCTTGCGGCGCGGGTCGGGCACCGGCACCGCGGACAGCAGCGCCCGGGTGTAGGGGTGCATGGGTGTGTCGTACAGCGACTGCCGGTCGGTGATCTCGACGATCTTGCCCAGGTACATCACCGCGATCCGGTCCGAGACGTGCCGGATGACGGACAGGTCGTGGGCGATGATCACGTAGGTGAGGCCGAGTTCCTCCTGGAGGTCGTCGAGGAGGTTGACGACCTGCGCCTGGATGGAGACGTCGAGCGCCGAGACGGGCTCGTCGGCCACCACGAGCTTCGGGCTGAGCGCGAGCGCCCTGGCGATGCCGATGCGCTGGCGCTGGCCGCCGGAGAACTCGTGCGGGTAGCGGTTGTAGTGCTCGGGGCTGAGCCCGACCACTCCCAGCAGCCGCTGTACCTCCTTCTTGACCCCGCCCTCGGGCTGCACTCCCTGGAGTTTGAACGGCGCGCTGATGATCGAGCCGACCGTGTGCCGGGGGTTCAGCGAGGAGTAGGGGTCCTGGAAGATCATCTGCACGTCGCGGCGCATCGGCCGCATCGCGCTCACGCCCAGGTGTGTGATGTCCCGGCCCTCGAACTCGACCTTGCCCGCGGTGGGTTCGAGCAGCCGGGTGATCAGGCGGCCCATCGTGGACTTGCCGCAGCCCGACTCCCCCACCACGCCGAGCGTCTCACCGGCGCGGACCTCGAAGTCGATGCCGTCGACGGCGAGCACGGCGCCGACCTGCCTCTTGAAGAGGCCCTTGGTGACGGGGAAGTGCTTCTTGAGGCCGCTGATCTTGAGCAGCGGTTCGCCCTCGCGCGGCTCGGTGAGGGTGCCCAGGGCGCCGGACTCGGCTGTGGCGCCGGCCGCGTCCTCGGTGGGGGTCTGCGGCTCGGAGCCCTCACCCGGGGTTTTCGCGGGGTTCGTCATCGGCTCGTCGTCCTCACTCACTGAAAGCTCACAGCTTCGGGGCAATCTCTTCGTTCCAGATGCGCTCCCGGTCCTCCTGCGCCATGTGGCAGGCGGACAGGTGCCCGGGCCTGACCTCGCTCAGCTCGGGCCGCGTGGTGCGGGTGATGCCGCCCTTGGGGACGTCCGCGTAGGGGCAGCGCGGGTTGAAGGCGCAGCCGTCGGGGACGTTGATGAGGCTGGGCGGCGATCCCTTGACGGGGATGAGCCGGTCGGCCCGGTCGCGGTCGATGCGCGGCATGGAGCCGAGCAGCCCCCAGGTGTAGGGGTGCTGCGGCTCGTAGAAGACCTGCTCCGCCGCGCCGTACTCCACGCACCGGCCGCCGTACATCACGAGGATGTCGTCGGAGAGTTCGGCGACGACGCCGAGGTCGTGGGTGATGATGATGACGGCGGAGCCGAACTCCTTCTGCAGGTCCCGGATCAGGTCGAGGATCTGCGCCTGGACGGTGACGTCGAGTGCCGTGGTCGGCTCGTCGGCGATCAGGAGTTCGGGGTTGTTGACCAGCGCCATGGCGATCATGGCGCGCTGGCGCATGCCGCCGGAGAACTCGTGCGGGTAGCTGTCCACCCGCTTGCCCGGCTCGGGGATGCCGACCCGGTCGAGGAGTTCGACGGCACGCTTGCGCGCGGTCTTCTTGTCGACGGTGTGGTGGACGCGGTACGCCTCCACGATCTGGTGACCGACGGTGAAGAAGGGGTGCAGCGCGGAGAGCGGGTCCTGGAAGATCATGGAGATCTCGCGGCCGCGGAGCTTGCGCACGCTGTCGGGGTCGGCGCTGAGCAGTTCCTGGCCGTTCAGCCAGATCTCGCCGGACAGGTGGGGGCGCTGCCTGCCGTACTGGCCGACGGTGTGCAGCCCCATGATGCCGAGCGAGGTGACGGACTTGCCGGACCCCGACTCGCCGACGATACCGAGGGTCTTGCCCTTCTCCAGGGTGAAGGAGAGGCCGTCGACTGACTTGACGAGGCCGTCCTGGGTGGGGAAGTGCACCCGCAGGTCGCGGACCTCCAGGAACGCGGTGGGCGGTTCCTTGCTCAGCACCGGTTCGCCGGGCGCGGTGCCCGAACTCGTCAGGTCCGAGACGGCGGCGTCCGTGGCGGTGCCCGTGGCGGCGCCGTCGACGGGCTTCGTCAGGGACGTGTCGGCCTTGGTGACCTCGGTCCGCAGCGCCTCCGCCTTCTCGTCCTCGGGGGACGCGGGCGACGTGGCAGACGCGGGGGCCGCAGCCGCCTCGGCAGCCTCGGGGGTCTTGCGGGACTTGCGGGACTTGTGCTCGTGGTCGGTCATCCCAGCCTCACTCGTGGATCGATCACGCCGTACAGCAGGTCCACGACGAGATTCGCGATGACAACGGCGGTTGCGGTGATGAGGGTGACCCCCAGGATCAGCGGCAGGTCACGGTCGGTGATCGCCTTGAGCACGGCCTGCCCGAGTCCGGGGATGCTGAAGGTGGTCTCCGTCAGGATCGCGCTGCCCATCAGGGCGCCGATGTCGATGCCGAGCAGCGTCAGGACGGGCGTCATCGTGGAGCGCATCGCGTGCTTGCCGATGACGACGGGCTCCTTGAGGCCCTTGGCGCGGGCGGTGCGGATGTAGTCCTCGCCCATCACCTCCAGCATGGTGGCCCGGGTCAGCCGGGCGTACATCGCGCCGAAGAGGAAGGCGAGGGTGATCCAGGGCAGGACCATGCCGCTGAACCACTTGGCCGGGTTGTCACCGAAGGGGGTGAAGGAGTTGCTCACCAGGTCGAGCTGGTAGGCGAAGATCGCCAGCGAGACGAGACCCGTGAAGTAGATGGGCAGCGAGACGCCGGCCAGTGCGCCGGTCATGGCCAGCCGGTCCCACAGGGTGCCGCGCTTGAGCGCGGAGAGCACGCCGGCGGTCAGCCCGATGAGCAGCCAGATGACGGCCGCGCCCAGCGCCAGGGAGAGCGTCACCGGGAGGCGGTCGGTCAGAACGGGCCAGATCTCCTGCTCGGTACGGAAGGAGTAGCCGAAGCAGGGCGCCCCGCAGTGCGTGGTGGTGCCGCCGCCGGTGTAGTCGCGGCCGACGAAGAGGCCCTTGAAGAACTCGAAGAGCTGCACGAGGACCGGATCGTCCAGCTGGAGCTTCTCGCGTACGCCCTCGATGCTCTCCTTGTCGGCCTGCTTGCCGACGAACATGGTGGCCGGGTCTATCCCCGCCCACTTGGGGATCAGGAAGAAGATGCAGAAGACCGCCAGGATGATGACGACCAGCATCACTGCGACGGCGAACAGCCGCCTGATGAGGTATGTGAGCACTGCTCTCCGGCCGCCCTTCGGCGGCCCGGCCCGCTCCCGGTCAGGGAGCCGGCGGCCGGGCCGCCGCGGCGGCCTTCACCTGCCCTTCGTGCCAGCGGCGGGTGGCGCCGTCAGATGGTGATGTCGGTGGCGGTCACAGCGACCGGGAAGGTCACTTGACGCCGATGGACGCGAAGTCGTACCAACCGCTGAAGGAGTCGGCCGCGTAGACGTTGGTGAGCCGGTCGGAGCGCCACTGGACGACCTTCAGGTAGGTCAGCGGCAGGTAGTAGGCGCCCGCCATGACCTCCTTGTTGACCTCGGCGTACTTCTCGGCGGACTTCTCCGGGTCGAGCTCGGCGATGGCCTCTTCGAGCCCCTTGTCGATCTTCGGCTCGTCGATCAGGGCGTAGTTGTTGTTGCCGTTGTCCCGGATCTTGGAGCTGTGCCACAGCTCGATGCCGTACCCCTGGCCGCTGGGGAAGTCGGGGCCCCAGCCGTAGAGGACCATCCCGTAGCCCTTCTTCTTCACGGTCGCCGGGTTGCCGACGATCGAGGAGCCCTGGGAGCCGTCGAACTGGTCGATCTCGACCTTGATGCCGACCTTCTTGAGCGAGGCCTGGATCGACTCCGCGGACTTCACGTCCGCCTTGTCGGTGTTACGGACGGCGAGCGTGGTCTTGAAGCCGTTCGGCTTGCCGCACTTCTTGAGCTCTTCCTTGGCCTTGGCGACGTTGGCCGCACCGCTGTTCTTGCGGATGCCGTACTGGTCGTCGCTCTCGTCGTGCCCGGGCACGACCGGGGGCAGCATGTTGACGGCCAGCTCACCGCCGGCGGTCGGGCCACCGCGCGCGGTCTGGACCGACTTGTGGTCCGTGCCGTAGATGGCGGCCTTGCGGCAGTGGATGTTGTTGAACGGCTTCACGCTCTGCGGGAAGGCCACGTAGGAGATGAACCCGGTCTGCGGGTTGTCGACGTTGCCCTTGTGCTCCTTCAGAGCCTTCTGCCGGCCCTGGACCTCCATGCCGCGCTGGTTGAGGTCGAGGTCGGCGTCCCCGTTGAGCAGGCGCTTGTCGCGCTCGTCGGGGTTGGTCAGCAGCGTCACCTTGACCTTGTCGGGCAGCGCCTTGCGCAGCGGGTCCGACTTGCTGTCCCAGTGCTTGTTGCGCACCAGCAGCAGCGACTTGTTCGGGGTGTACGACTTGAACTTGTACGGGCCCGAGGAGAAGGGGTGCAGGGTGTACTTGGACTTGGTGTCCTTGTCCTTGCGCACCGGCGAGTTGGTCGGCATCGCCAGCATCTGCTCGAAGTCACCGTTGGGCTTCGGCAGATGGAACTCGATCGTCTTCTCGTCGGGGGTCTTGATGCCCTCGAACTCGCTCTTCTCCTCGTACGGGCCCTTCCACTTGCCGTCCGGGTCCAGGACGTCCTTGATGTAGGTGGGGCCGCCCGAGAGGGTCTTCTGCGCCCACTGGCGCTCGATCCCGTACTTGACGTCCTGGGCGGTGATCGGCTTGCCGTCCTCCCACTTCAGGCCGTCTTTCAGGGTGTACTTGTAGACCTTGCCGTCGTCGGATATCTGCGCCTTGTCGGTGGCCAGGTCCGGCTGCAGGTCCACGCTCTTCTTGCCCGGCTTGGGGCTGTAGCTGACCAGCTGGCGGGCGTAGTAGCGGGAGAAGTCGAAGACGAAGCCGTAGTACATGCGGGTGGTGTCCCAGGAGTCGGCGTCCTGGACACCGACGAACTTCAGGGTCCCGCCCTTCTTGCTCGAGGCGTTGGCGACCTTGTTGACGCCCGCGTTGTACTCGCCGCCGCCCTCGCTGTCGCTGTTGCCGCCGCCGCAGGCCGAGGTGGCCAGCAGCGTCGCGGCGGCGACGGCCGACACCGCGGCCAGTCGGCGCCTCGATGTGCGTAGGGTTGTCACGTCTCGCAACCTCCGTGGTAGGTCACGGCCCGCACGAGCTGGGCGGGGCCGGGGTCTGGATTGGGGGGTCAACGGGTCCCCTTCGGGTCCAGTGCGTCGCGTACGCCGTCGCCGAAGAGGTTGAAGGCGAGCACGGTGATGAAGATGGCGACACCTGGGATGATCATGTACATCGGGTCCGACTCGTAGTACGTCACGGCGTCGGAGAGCATGGAACCCCAGGAAGCGGTGGGCGGCTTGACGCCCACGCCGAGGAAGCTGAGCGCGGCCTCGGTGAGGATGTTGGTCGGGATCATCAGCGTCATGTAGACGGTGATCGGGGCGACCAGGTTGGGCAGCAGTTCCTTGCTGATGATGTAGCCCCGCCCCGCGCCCAGGCTGCGGGCCGCCTCGATGTACTCCCGCTCCCGCAGCGAGAGCACCTGGCCGCGGACGATCCGGCCGATGTAGGGCCAGCCGAAGAAGCCGATGACCAGGATCATCAGCAGCAGCCGCACCCCGGTGCCGGTCAGCCCGAGCAGGTCGTTGGGCATCACGGAGATCAGCGAGATGATGAACAGCAGCTGCGGGAAGGCCAGCAGCATGTCCATCACGCGGCTGATCAGCGCGTCCAGCCAGCCGCCGAAGTAGCCGGCGAGCGTGCCCAGGATGGTGCCGAAGACGACGGCGACGACGGCGGAGAGGAAGCCGACGAGGATCGAGACGCGGGCACCGTAGAGGATGCGGGCGAGGATGTCGCGGCCACTGACCGGCTCGACGCCCAGCAGGTGCTCGCCCGACATCCCGCCGAGTGCGCCCTTGGGGGTGCTGAAGAGCGGGTCGATCAGATCCTCGTGGCGCTCGTTCGGCGCCTGTCCCGTCAGCGCCGTCAGTAGGGGCGCGAAGACCGCGACCAGGATCAGCAGCAGTACGAAGGCACCGCCGATCAGCGCCACCTTGTCACGCTTGAGCCGCTCCCATGCGATCCGTCCGAGTGAGCGGCCCTCGATCGCCTGTTCCGTCTTGGTCGGGGCTGGCTCCACGACCGCGGTTCCCGCAGGCGTTTCCTCGTGCAGTGGTGCCGTCATCGCTTTGGAGACCCCTTCTCGACCGGCAGTTGACCAGTCCACGCGCACCGCTGTAGCGGTCGAAACTTGAAGGACTTTCGCAAGCCGCGACAACCGCCGGACAGTGCGGCGGCGACCGTGTGGCTCATGGCTCGGGAGTCTTCATCGCGGTCACGATCAGTCGCCAGACCTGCTCGTGAAAGGATGCGCAACTGTGATGTGACGCGTCATGTTCCGTTATGCGGACGGAAGTTGACGTTAAGCGGTGCCTGACCAGTACTTATGTCCTGATCTGAACGCTCTCGCGGCAGCGGTTACCCGCAAAAGGCGGCGCTTTTCAGAAAGGCCGCGGATAGCCGTAGCCGAAACCGCCGGCCTGCGGCCCCGGAGCGCCGTATCCCGCCCGCGGCTGCGCGTCACGGTCGAAGAAGGGGCGCGACTGGCGGCGCAGCCACATCGCCACCGGATCGTAGTCGTCGGCCATCGCCACGCTGGAGACCGGCAGCCCCTCGGGGACGGCGGCCACCGACTGTGCCATCATCCGCCGCGCCGTCTGAACCGAGGCGGGGCTGCTGTCGTACAACTCCAGCCCGATGGCCAGATACGGCACGCCCAGCGCGGGCCGCACCCAGGCGCGGCGCAGCGAGCGCACGGCGGGGGTCAGATGCGCGTTCTGCGTCAGCAGCGCGTAGAACTGCGGGATCTCCAGGGTGGGTTCGCCGATACTCAGCGGCCCGGCGGGCAGCTGGTCGAGGCCGACGGCGACACGCCGCAGATCCAGCCAGGGGATGCCGACACCGCCACCGGGAGCGTGCGGATTCAGCCAGATTCCCCAGCGGTCGGGAAAGAGGGCCGCCGCGATGTCCCGCCCGCCGACGACCTCGTGCGCGCGGCTCCAGCCCGACGCCGCCAGCTCCTGCGCCGAGGTCGCACAGGGCGCGTAACCGTACCCGGCCACTTCCATGTTGCCGTACTGTGCGTCCGGCGATCCGGCCTGCCCGTTCCACAGCAGCATCCACAGCCGGCTGCCCGCGAGCGCCTGGAGGAGGGCTTCATAGCTCTCGAAGGTGTCGTACGCCCCCGGCGAGACCCGCCGCAGGAGCTGATCGACGCTTTCACCCGCGCTCACCTGGGCCGCCCTTCCACCACTGACGCCGTCCCTGCCCGTCTCGTCGCTCCGCACCGCTATCCAACCAGCTTAAGAGGGGTGCGGGACATCGGTACTCCTACTCAGTCCGGACCCGTACCCTGACCCACCCCGGGGTGCGTACCTCCCCCTCAGCCCTCCCGGCCCCTCGGCTTCCGAGGCGCACCTGGCCCGTCATCCGCCCGCTCGTCGCCCGTCGCCCGTCAGAGCTGGGCCCCGCGGTCGTAGAAGGGGCGGACGCACTGCCGCATCCAGTCCACGACCGGGTCGCTCGCCGCGTCCAGCAGCACCATCTGCACCGGCCAGCGCACCTGCGCCTGATGCAGGGCCCTGCCCAGCGCCTCGTGCGCCGCGTGCCGCGACTCGGGCTCCAGCAGGTCGAGTTCTATGCCGACGAACAGCGCGGGATCATCCCCTTCGACGCTGGCGAGCCCTCTGCGCGCCGAGCGTACGGAGGGGAGAGCCGCGAACTCGGCCGAGGCGGCGGCCAGGAACGCGAGCGGGTCGTCCTGCCAGTCCGGCTCGAACAGCCGGACCCGCGCACCCCGTGCGACACCCGCGGCCGCCTGCTCGGTGGGCGAGTTGGCACACAGTTCGGCCACCGCCTCGGCGGGCAGCGGCACCCCGACGGTGCCGTCCGGGTTGACCGCGAGGCCCACACCGGTCGGCAGGCCGCGTGCGAACTCCTTCGCCGGGGCGATGGTGAAGCCGACGTGGGCGCCGACGACCTGGAGGAACTGTTCTTCGGAGCTGAAGACCGGCACGTAGACCGAGCCGTCCAACTCGATGGTGGGCAGGTCCAGTTCCCGGCTCTCCCGGCTGCCGCCCTCCGGCAGCGGGACCCACACGCTGGACCGGCCGAGCACCTCCAGCAGCCGGGCCCCCGCGTGCGGCACCTGGAGCGAGGCGGCGAGGGCTTCCTCCAGCTCGTTGCCGGGCCAGCCGCCGCCGTGCCCGGGCCCGAAGTGCTGCGGCTGCTGGGGCTGCGAGGGAACTGTCATGCGCACCAGCCTATCCATGGTCCGCGCACCGCCCGGGGGCCCGGGCTGACGTACGGGGCGGGGCGGTGACGTGCGCGGGGATACGCACAGTGAAGCCTTGGGCTGGTGCGCGGCGGGCCGCTCCACGAGAGGCCGGGTGACACGTACGGCGACGCTCCGGTTGCGTTCCGTGGGAGGCGGTCGAAAAGTGGAGAACGTCCCACTACGTGCCGACCGGCACGCTGACTGGAGGAAAGCACATGCGCGTGAACAGGATCACCGCCGCGGCCGTCACCGTCTCTTTGGCCGGCTCGCTCGCTATCGGCGCGGCGGGTGCCGCGTCCGCCGCGCCCGCCGACCACTCCCCGGGGCACACGGCGGGCGCCCAGGCGAAGCCCGGCCCTTCGGAGGACCCGGACTCCCAGGACCAGCAGGACGCGACGGCCAAGCCCACCAAGCCGCAGCACAACCCCTCCGACCAGGACAAGCCCACCAAGCCGCAGTTCCCGCTGGACCAGCAGCAGCCGAAGCAGCCCACCGAGGAGCAGGCGCCGGGCAAGCAGACCGGGAAGCCGGGCAAGCCCGGGCAGCCGGAGCAGGCTTCCCCGGAGGCCACGAAGCCGCAGGCCCCGGCCCAGCAGGCCCCGGGCAAGCCGGCGGCTGAGGCCGCCAAGCCCGGAGCCGAGAACGCGGCACCCGGACAGGCCCAGAAGCCCCTCACCCCCGAACAGGGCCGCTGAGCCGCGGCTGCCCGCCGGAGCCGACCGGCTGCTCCGGCATGTCCCCCGTTCGCGGGCCCGCCTCCCTCCCGGGTGGCGGGCCCGCGGATGTTTCCTCGGCCCACGGACGGTTGCTCGACCCGCGGACGCCCCCTCGGCCCGCAAGCGCTCCCCCTGTCCGCTCTGTTGTGCGGCGGGCCCCGACGGGGGCGGCACCCGCCCGTCGGGGCCCGACCGGGCCACGCCGGCCCGCGGACCCCTGCCGGCACTACGCCGGGGTCGGCCTCGCGGCCGGCGCGGGCCTCGGAGCCGGAACGGGCCGCGGGGCCGGTCGGACGTGGGCCGTGACGGACAGCGGGGCAGCGGCCGGCAGCGGCGCGAAGGACACCGTGCGCAGGGCCTGGGCCGCGCGGCGGTCCAGCAGGACCGACGAGGCGCAGCCGCGCGGCAGCCGCCCGCCCTCGGCGGCGGCCCGCAGCCTGCGCACGGCGCGCAGATGGCGGCGGAAGGCGTAGCCGGACACGCCGCGGCCGCGCGCCGCCTGCCCGGCCAGCGCGTCTCGCGGACAGACGTCGAGCAACAGCAGGTGGAGTGCCCTGCCCCGGCGCAGCGCGTCCCGGGCGAGCCAGCGGCGCACCCAGGTCTGCGTACCGCAGTCGTGCACCACCACGGAGGCGCCGGAGGCCAAAGCGGTGCGCAGACCCGCGTAGTGCGCCACGCGGACGAGGGGCCGGTAGAGGCCGTAGGGCAGCCAGTCCGGCAGCCGGCGCTCCCAGCGCTCGCGGGTGTCCTGGGAGTCGACGCGGACCACGCCGGGGCACTGCGCCACCGCTGCCCGCATCAGTGTGGACTTCCCGCCGCCCGGCAGTCCGGAGACGACGACGACGTCCCCGGTGCGGTAGCGCAGCGTGCGCGGTGCGGCGCTGTCGCGCAGGTCGTGGCGGAGGGGGGTGCGGGCGCCCCGGCAGGGGCGGGCCCCGGTTGCCCCGGTGTGTGCGGGCGGCCCGGGCATCCTTCTGCGTACGGACGCGCGCGGGGCCGCGTCCCTCCCCCTCGTCCCCCTCGCCCCCGCGTCCGTCGGTGTCGCCTCAGCGCCGCGCAGGCTGCTCACAGCTCTCCCCTCCCCGAGGTGGCGGCCCGGCCGCCACTGCTGCCAAGTGTAAAGAAAAGGTAATGCGATTCAAGGTGAACGGCTTCCGCTCGGGGGCAGCCACAGCCCGCTCACCCGTGCGATGATGTGCGGACCAACTGCATACCGGCCGTTCGAACCCGCGCGGGAGAGTCCCCGGCGAGCAGGGCGCGAAACCGCGAGCAGGGCCTCTTGAGGGCCCGCGAGCGGGACGCGACGCCGCACGCCAGGGCGCCGAAGGAGCAAGATCCTCCCTTGAATCTCTCAGGCCCCGATACCGTGCGGGCGAGGCAGATCTGAAAAGCGGACCACCGTCTCTCATGCTCTGTGCGGGCCGGTGGTTCCACCCAAGGTGCAAGCCGCGCTCCGCCTTCCGGCGGGGCTGTCGGCGAACCTCTCAGGTTCCGATGACAGATGGGGAGGACATCAGCGTCACACCCCTTTCCGGGACCTGGGAGCCTGAATGACCGACCCATCGGCCACCCGCACGACCGCGCTGGACGCCACGCACCGTGCCCTGGGCGCCACCATGACCGACTTCGCCGGCTGGGACATGCCGCTGCGCTACGGCAGCGAGCGCGAGGAGCACCTCGCCGTGCGCTCCGCCGCGGGGCTCTTCGACCTCTCGCACATGGGCGAGATCACCCTCACCGGGCCGCAGGCCGCGCAGCTGCTGGACTTCGCGCTGGTCGGCAATCTCTCGAAGCTGGCCGTGGGCCGTGCCCGCTACACCATGCTCTGCGACGAGGACGGCGGCATCCTCGACGACCTGATCGTCTACCGGCTGGACGACCAGGAGTACCTGGTCGTCGCGAACGCGGCGAACGCCCAGACGGTGCTGGACGCGCTGCGCGAGCGGCAGGACGGTTTCGGCGCCGAGGTGCGCGACGACCGCGAGGGTTACGCCCTCATCGCCGTCCAGGGCCCGGCCGCGGCCGGCATCCTCAAGCAGCTGACGGCCTTCGACGTCGACGGTCTGCGCTACTACGCGGGCGAGCGCGACATGGTGGCCGACAAGCCCGCGCTCATCGCCCGTACGGGGTACACGGGTGAGGACGGTTTCGAGCTGTTCGTCGCGCCCGAGGACGCCGTGGCCGTGTGGGAGGCGCTCACCGCGGCAGGCGAGGACGCGGGCCTGGTGCCGTGCGGGCTCAGCTGCCGCGACACGCTCCGCCTGGAGGCGGGCATGCCGCTGTACGGGCACGAGCTGTCCACGTCCCTGACGCCCTTCGACGCGGGTCTCGGCAGGATCGTCAAGTTCGAGAAGGCCACCAACGAGGGGCGTTTCGTGGGCCGGGACGCGCTGGCAGCGGCCGCGCGGAAGGCCGAGGACGCGCCGCCGCGGAAGCTGGTGGGACTCGTCGCCGAGGGCCGGCGGGTGCCGCGCGCCGGCTACCCGGTGGTCGCCTCGGACGGTTCCGTCGTGGGCGAGGTCACCTCGGGCGCGCCGTCGCCGACGCTGGGCAAGCCGATCGCGATGGCGTACGTGGACGCGGCGGTCGCGGCCCCGGGCACGGAGGGCGTGGCCGTCGACATCCGCGGCTCCCACGAACCGTACGAGGTCGTCGCGCTGCCCTTCTACAAGCGGGGCTAGCGCGCCGGTCCCCAGCGCGGCGACGCGCCCGCGCGGCCCGCGTGCGCCGGGCGCGCGAAGCCCGTGCGGGGGCGCCTGCCGGGCCGCACGCCACCCACCCGGCACCGCGTGACGCGGCCAGGGCGGGGCAGGGCCGGGGGCCGCTCCGGCCGGGCCCCCGCCGCAGGGGCTCCGTGGCCCCGCGGCCGGCAGGCGGTGTTCACCTGCCAAGACCGCTTTCCTTCCCACCTACCGCATCCGGGAGAATCGACCCATGAGCAACCCCGAGCAGCTCCGCTTCAGCAAGGAGCACGAGTGGCTGTCGCACGCCGAGGACGGCGTGGCGACGGTCGGCATCACCGAGCACGCCGCGAACGCGCTCGGCGATGTGGTCTTCGTCCAGCTTCCCGAGGTCGGCGAGGACGTCACCGCAGGCGAGACCTGCGGCGAGCTGGAGTCCACCAAGTCCGTCAGCGACCTCTACTCCCCCGCCTCCGGCGAGGTCACCGAGGTCAACCAGGACGTCGTGGACGATCCCGCGCTGGTCAACTCCGCCCCGCTGGAGGGCGGCTGGCTGTTCAAGGTGAAGGTCTCCGAGCTGCCGGACGACCTGCTCACGGCCGACGAGTACGCCACCTTCGCCTCAGGCGCCTGAGGCTCAGGTCCCGGTCTCGGCCTCGGTCCCGGGTGGGCCGAGGCCGGCCTCGGTCGCCCGAGGCAGCTTGCCCGCCCGCCATTTTCCCCAGGGATGGTTCTTCCATGTCGCTTCTGAACGGCTCTCTCCACGAAGTCGACCCCGACGTCGCCGCCGCCGTCGACGCCGAACTCCACCGTCAGCAGTCCACCCTCGAGATGATCGCCTCGGAGAACTTCGCCCCGGTTGCCTCGATGGAGGCGCAGGGTTCGGTGCTCACCAACAAGTACGCCGAGGGCTACCCGGGCCGCCGCTACTACGGCGGCTGCGAGTACGTCGACGTCGTCGAGACCCTGGCCAGGGACCGGATCAAGGCGCTGTTCGACGCCGAGGCCGCCAACGTGCAGCCGCACTCGGGCGCCCAGGCCAACGCCGCGGCGATGTTCGCGCTGCTCAAGCCGGGCGACACAATCATGGGCCTGGACCTGGCGCACGGCGGGCACCTCACCCACGGGATGAAGATCAACTTCTCCGGCAAGCTCTACAACGTCGTCGCCTACAAGGTCGACGAGGAGACCGGCCGGGTCGACATGGAGGAGGTCGAGCGGCTGGCCAAGGAGCACCGTCCGCGGCTGATCGTCGCGGGCTGGTCCGCCTACCCGCGCCAGCTCGACTTCGCCGCCTTCCGCCGCGTCGCGGACGAGGTGGACGCGCTGCTGATGGTCGACATGGCGCACTTCGCCGGTCTCGTCGCCGCGGGGCTGCACCCCAGCCCGGTGCCGTACGCGGACGTGGTGACCACGACCACGCACAAGACCCTCGGCGGCCCGCGCGGCGGCGTGATCCTGTCGAAGAAGGAGCACGCCAAGAAGATCAACTCGGCGGTCTTCCCCGGGCAGCAGGGCGGCCCGCTCGAACACGTGATCGCCGCGAAGGCCGTCGCCTTCAAGGTCGCCGCCTCCGACGAGTTCAAGGACCGCCAGCGCCGCACCCTGTCCGGCGCGAGCATCCTCGCCGAGCGCCTGCTGCGCCAGGACACCACCGACGCGGGCGTCTCCGTCCTCTCCGGCGGCACCGACGTCCACCTCGTCCTCGTCGACCTGCGCCACAGCGAGCTCGACGGGCAGCAGGCCGAGGACCGGCTGCACGAGATCGGCATCACCGTCAACCGCAACGCCGTCCCCAACGACCCGCGTCCGCCCATGGTGACCTCGGGGCTGCGCATCGGGACGCCCGCGCTGGCGACCCGCGGCTTCCAGGACGAGGACTTCACCGAGGTCGCCGACGTCATCGCCGAAGCCCTGCTGCCGGGCTTCGACGAGGCGAAGAGCAAGACCCTCGCCGCGCGGGTGTCCGCCCTCGCCGACAAGCACCCGCTGTACCCGGGCCTGGGCAAGTAGCACCGGCACACAGCACACCACAACGGGCCCGGCCCGCCCCGGACGCTTCGGCGGCCGGGGTTCGGGCCGGCCCCGCCGGGCACCCGGCACCCGCGCGTGCCACCCCGCACCCGTGCCGGCCCGCGACCCGACGCGCACGTGCCCACCCAGCGACCCGCCCCGAGTCGCGCCCCAGCAATCCCACTCGCCCCACAAGGGCAAGGAGAGCCGCACCATGGCAATCTCGGTCTTCGACCTCTTCTCCATCGGCATCGGACCGTCCAGCTCCCACA
This sequence comes from Streptomyces diacarni, assembly GCF_003323715.1. GTDB lineage: Bacteria > Actinomycetota > Actinomycetes > Streptomycetales > Streptomycetaceae > Streptomyces > Streptomyces diacarni. The sequence continues at coordinate 485,929 of NZ_QOIN01000048.1, read as the reverse complement.
CGGTCGGCCCCATGCGCGCCGCGCGTATGTTCGCGCGGCGCCTGAAGAACGAGGGCGCGCTGGCGCACACCGCCTCGGTGCGCGCCGAGCTGTTCGGCTCCCTCGGGGCGACGGGCCACGGCCACGGCACGCCCAAAGCCGTGCTGCTGGGCCTGGAGGGCGAATCACCGCGCTCGGTGGACGTCGAGACGGCGGACGAGCGGGTGGCCCGCATCCGCGAGGACGGCCGGCTGCGCCTGCTGGCCACCGAGATAGGGGACGCGCACGAGATCGCCTTCGACGAGCGCTCCCAGCTGATCCTCCACCGGCGCCGCTCGCTGCCGTACCACGCCAACGGCATGACGCTCTTCGCCTACGACGAGACGGGCACCCCGCTGCTGGAGAAGACCTACTACTCGGTGGGCGGCGGATTCGTCGTCGACGAGGACGCGGTGGGCGAGGACCGCATCGTGCTCGACGACACCGTCCTGCGCCACCCCTTCCGTACCGGAGACGAACTGCTGCGGCTGACCCGGGAGACGGGCCTGTCGGTCTCCCGGCTGATGCTGGAGAACGAGAAGGCCTGGCGCGGCGAGGAGGAGATCCGGGCAGGTCTGCTGGAGATCTGGCAGGTGATGCGGGAGTGCGTCTCCCGCGGCCTGTCCCAGGAGGGCATTCTCCCCGGCGGCCTCAAGGTGCGCCGCCGCGCCGCCACCTCGGCCCGCCAACTGCGGGCGGAGGGCCAGACGCAGGCCCACTCCATGGAGTGGACGACCCTCTACGCGATGGCCGTCAACGAGGAGAACGCGGCGGGCGGCCGGGTGGTGACCGCGCCGACCAACGGCGCGGCCGGCATCATCCCCGCCGTCCTGCACTACGCCCACCACTTCGTGCCCGGCACGGACGACGACGCCGTGGTCCGCTTCCTGCTCGCCGCGGGCGCCATCGGCATGCTCTTCAAGGAGAACGCCTCGATCTCCGGTGCCGAGGTCGGCTGCCAGGGCGAGGTCGGCTCGGCGTGCTCCATGGCCGCGGGAGGCCTCGCCGAGATCCTCGGGGGCAGCCCCGAACAGGTGGAGAACGCGGCCGAGATCGGCATCGAACACAACCTCGGCCTGACCTGCGACCCGGTCGGCGGCCTCGTACAGATCCCCTGCATCGAGCGGAACGGCATGGCCGCGGTCAAGGCCGTCACCGCCGCCCGCATGTCCCTGCGCGGCGACGGCCGCCACCACGTCTCCCTCGACAAGGCCATCAAGACGATGCGCGAGACCGGGGCCGACATGAAGGTCAAGTACAAGGAGACCGCGCGCGGCGGCCTCGCGGTCAACGTCATCGAGTGCTGAGCGCAGCGGCTCTGACCAGGCGCTTTGCTCCTTTCAGCTCTGTCACGGGCTTGCTCTTCTGTACGGCGAAAAATCCCCGGGATGTCGTTGGCGGACCGGCCGGTGACGGGCAGCCCGGGAGAGCGTCGCCTTCGAGGCCGGGCAGCGGCGAGCCAGCTCGTCGAGAGTCGGCTCTACGGCGCCGGGGCCTTGAGCCACCGGCGCCGTAGACGGACGGCCACGGGACTCGCGGGCCTCGCTGCCGATGGTCATGCCGGTTGCGGTAGTCCGCCGACCCGATGTCGCCCGGTGCCGATGCCACCACCGTGAACCCGCGTGTGGTCTGAGCACTCTTGCGCATCACGAAACCCCACCCGCTGGATACTCGGCAGCGCGATGTGCACGATCGAATCGTCGAGCATCGGCATCGACTGGGCGTGGCGTGCCCGGGCGGGACGTCCCCGAGCGGTACGGCCCATGGGACCGGGTCTACGACCTGTTCCGCCGCCGGCGCGCGCGAAAAGGGGATCCGCGGCGTGAGCCGCCCGGTGGGGTCGGTCGCAGCCCTCAACAACCGGTTGTGACCTGCGCTTCCGGGACCGACCCTAGGTGCGGAATGTGGTGGTTTCCTCCAGTTCCGCCCGGCCGGCCGCGATCCGGTTCACCGGCGCGTTCTCGTCGGCGTAGCCGAAGGAGACGCCCACAAGCAGCTTCCCCTCGTCCACTCCGAGTTGATCGCGGACGGTGTCGGCGTAGAAGCTGAGCAGGCCCTGCGGGCAACTGGCCACGCCGTAGCCGGTCATGGCCAGCAGCAGCGTCTGCAGGTAAGCGCCGGCGTCGGCGGCCAGTCGCGGCCCGCCGTCGCCGGTGACGAACAGGAACGCGGCATGGGGCGCCCCGTAGAAGCCCAGACTTTCCGCGTCGTAGGCCGCGCGAGCCGGGTGGTCGTCGGGGCCGATGCCCAGCGCTCCGTACAGACCGGCACCGAAGGCGGCCCGCCGTTCCCGGTGGACGGGGGCGTACATGTCCTCGGAGTACGGGTAGTCGGCCGTGACCCGCCGCTCGGCGTGGGCCGTTCGCAGGGCGTCGGCCAGACGGTCTCGCCGTGCGCCACCGACCACCTCGACCCGCCACGGCTGCGCGTTGGAATTGGACGGCGCGGTGCCGGCCAGGGAGAAGACCTCGCGCAGAGTGTCCTCGGGTACCGGGTCGGGACGGAATGCGCGGGTCGCGCGGCGCCCGCGGATCAGCTGCTCGGCGTACTCCGACGTTCGCGTCCCGCCCGGCTGTGTCCCGCCGGTGGACGCCTCGCTCGTGCGTGTCCGGGTGAAGACCGGTCCGCTCATGGAACTCTCCTCAGGATCACCAAAGTAAACGTAATCGTTTACCTGGGCACACTATAGCCAGCCACCCCCTCCGAAGTAAACGAGAACGTATACTTACGTCATGACCACGATGACGACGGCGTCTCGACGGCCGGGGCGCGGAGGGCGGGAGCGCATCCTGGCCGCCGCGGCCGGACTGTTCGCGGCCCAAGGGATCAACGCGACCGGCATGGAGCAGATCGCGGAGCGGGCGCCGGTGTCCAAGCGCACCCTCTACGCGCACTTCAGAGCCAAAGACGAGCTGGTCCTCGCCCATCTCAAGGACCTCTCCTCGACGGGACGCACCCTGGAGGGCGTGCTGGCACGCGAGGACCTCCCCGCCAAGGAGCGCATCCTCGCACTGTTCGACCCGCCACCGACCGGCACGGATCCCGTACGCGGCTGCCCGTTCATCGACGCCGCCGCGGAGTTCCCCGACCCCCAAAACGCGGTCCACTCCTACGCCCGCGAACAGAAACTGCTGATGGTGCGGCTGGTGACCGACCTGGTAGCGCAACTGGGCTGCCGCGAGCCCGCCGTCCTCGCCGAGCAACTCGTGACCCTCGCGGACGGCGCCGCCAGCCGCGCCATGGTGCTGGGCGAGTCGGACTACGGCCGGCACGCGCGGACAGCGGCAGAGATCCTCCTGGAAAGCGCGCTGCCGACCACGATCTGACAGGCCCCACCGGGTCGCTCGGTATGCCTGGCGCCTGATGCGAAGATTCCGCCGCTCGACCGCGAGTCCGGTCGAAGCCCGCGGATGTCAGCGCTGCGGGCCATACTCGTGCCGCGGCGCCACCCGGGTACCGCAGCACGAGGGGAGCAACATGGCTGAGGTGCTGGTCCTCCACCACGGGCACGGGCTGACCGCCGGTGTTCGCGAGTTCGCCGAGCTGCTGCGACGGTCCGGACACACCGTCCACGCCCCAGACCTGTACGAGGGGCAGTTGTTCGACAGCCTCGAGGAGGGCGCCGGCTACGCCGAGAACGCCGGGTTCGACACGATCATCGCGCGCGGAACCGCCGCCGCCGAGGAGCTGCCTGCGGAGCTCGTCTACGTCGGGTTCTCGCTCGGCGTCCTGCCGGCGCAGAAGCTGGCCCAGACCCGCCCCGGCGCAAGGGGCGCACTACTGCTCGAGGCATGCGTACCGATCTCGGAGTTCGGCGGCGCCTGGCCCCGGGACGTCCCGGTTCAGATCCACGGCATGGACGCGGATCCGTTCTTCGCCGGGGAGGGCGACGTGGACGCCGCCCGTGCGCTCGTCGAGACGGTGACGGATGCCGAACTGTTCCTCTACCCCGGCGGCAGGCACCTGTTCACCGACAGCAGCCTGCCGTCCTACGACGAACAGGCCGCAGAGCAGGTCAGCCATCGGGTGCTCGGCTTCCTCGACCGCGTCAATGTGACTGCGGGACCACCACCATGAGTCCGAGCGGCTGGTTGCCGACCGGGTCAGCGTCCAGCAGCAGCGGCTGGAGAGGGCTTCCGCGGAGTCGCAAGGGCTGAGGGGCGAGGTGGATCTCGCGTCCGGTTCGTCTCCGGTCGGAACGGGCTTGATCGGAACGGGCTTGATCGTCAGGGCGCGGCGCTGAAGCCGACCTGCATGTGGCGGCGTCCGGTTCGGATCAGGAGACCTTCGACGAGGCGCCCCGGGGTGCCGCCTGCCACGAGCCAGAGGTGGAGGGCGGAGCCGAGGAGGAGGGGGTCGAGGCTGGGGCGGGCGGCGCCCCAGGGGCGTCGGGTGTACGCCTCGAGGACGGGGCCCTCCCGCAGTCGGACGAGCGCGCAGGCTTCGTCGATCGCGGCGACCAGCACGTCCTGATCGGGGAAGTCGTCGGGGGCCGTCAGCAGCCAGTCCGCCGCGGGGGTGTCGGTGGCCGAGTCGGTGGCCGTGCGGGCCACCACCTCGGCCGAGCCGAGCCGGCTCGGATGGCTCTGCTCGACCGCGGCGGCATAGAACCCGCGGGCCTCGCGGTGGTGGCCCGGGATCACGGGGCGGCGCTGTACCTCCACGACGCCGTCACCGTGTGCGCTGCCGGTCACGTCGTAGGTTGTCGGCGGGCGGCCCTGCCGGGGAAGCGGTGGCGGAACGGGGTCAGGGTCGGGGGGCGCCGTCGGGGACGGCACGTCGAGGAGCCGGTACATGTGGTCCCGGGTCAGGACGTCGGATTGGGCCACCTCTCCGAGCTGGGAGTCGATGAGGGGGCGCAGCGCCTCCGGGTCGTACCGCTGCTCGGCCGACAGCAGTTGGGCGTACAGGTCACCGTGCGGATCGAGGCGCGGGGCCTGCCGTGCGAAGGCGGCGGTGGGCGAGTCCGGGTCCAGCTCGTCCAGCCCTGTGGCGGCCAGCAGCGTGACGCGGTTGGCCGCCGCGGAGTAGAACGTCGTGCTGCCGTGGTCGCCGATCACCCAGTCACCCGCGACGACCGCCGCGCGCCAGCCCTCTTCGGGAGGGATCATGCGCAGGCCGGCGTCCATGGCCTTGGCGACCCGCTCGTACACGCCGAGCGGCGAGTGCCGTGCCCATACGTTGGGGTGCAGTACAGCGGCGACGGCGAACTCGTCGGCCGGGAGCTGGGAGACGAGGTCCAGCGGCAGGTCGGGGTGCTGTCCCAGCAGGGAGTGTTCGCTCCAGGTCGAGTGCAGTACGACCAGTCGGCGCCCACCGCCCGCGCCGAGTCGGGCCTTGTACTCGTCACGGTGCGGCAGGCTGTGCAGGATCCGCTGGAAGCTCCAGTCGCCGACGACCTCGGCGTAGGGCACAGCCTCCGGACAGGAGCGCGCGAGCCTGGTCAGCTGCTCTCGGTGCGAGAGCCCGATGACGGAGGGGATCACTCTGCCGCGGTGGGTGAGTTCGCGGCGCGACAGGCCGGCAGGTGAGACCGTGTCCCCGGTCGACTCGGTCACGAGCCGGTTGTAGCCGGCTCCGTGCGGGAGCACCATGAGGGGCGCGTCCAACCGCCGCATCGAGGGGTGCACCGAGCAGGAGACGGCGAGGTCGAACCTGCCGCGCGTGGCCTCCCGCCAGTCGAGCACCCGGACTCCGGTACGTCCCAGGTACTCGGCGAGCCCCTCCGCGAAGGCGGAACCCGGATTCACCGTGCAGTACTTGTCGATGCCGTCCTCGGGGCGCAGCAGCCGCATGACGTCCAGGACCCGGGTGGCCGAGGTGAGGGTACGGGCTACGCCGAGGACCGAAGCCCGCGCCGGGTAGGTGTTCCAGCGCGGGAGCCGCGACCGGGCAGCACGGGTGCGGGGCAGCCACGGGAACGACAGCATCGACAAGGAGTACTCCGGACGGCGAATCGACTGGGGCGGGCGGTCGGGCGGCTGGCTGTCTGGGTCAGTCACCGTCCGGGACGGCGCCCACGATCTGGCGCAGCTCCCGCAGTTTCGCATCGCATGCACGGCGCAACCGTGAATCCTCAGCGGTGTCGGCGTCGCCGGCCAGGCCGGTCAGGAACGCGAGAGCCTCGTCCAGTTTGGTGTGCCAGCCCAGCGCGGCCGACTGTTCGGCCCCGGTGACGGCGGCCTCCAGCGCCGCCTCCATGGAGCCGAGGCCCCGCAGGGCCCTGGCGCGGACCAGCTCGATGCGCGTGAGCATCGTCGAGCCGGCGGCGCGGTCCGCGGCCTCCTCCAGGAGGGTGAGCGCGGCGGCGAAGTCACCGGCGGCGACGTGGGCCTGCGCCAGGTTGTAGGTCTGGACGGTCACACCGTGGCGGTCGTCGGCCTGCTCGTTCGCGTGGAGGGCCTGGCGGAACAGCGGGAGAGCGTCCGCATGCCGCTCCTGGGCGAGGGCGATCAGGCCGCGGGTCTCGTGCACCATGCCGCTCAGCACCGGACGGCCGATGACCTCGCAGAGCGTGCCGGCGACGGACAGTTGCTGTTCGGCCGAGTCGTACAGGCCCTTGTGGTAGTCGTGGCGGGCGAGCTGGTTGCGCATCCGGATCTCGGCGTCCCGGCGGCCGGCCCACTGTGCGGCCTCGACACCGCACTCCTGCACAGGCCGCCAGACCGCGTACGGCCTCCGGCTGTGGAACCACGCCCACAGGGACTCGCACAGCCGCCACACCTCGTCGTACCGCTCGTGCGTCATGGCTGCCCGCACCACAGGGAGCAGATTGCCCCGCTCGCCGTCCAGCCAGTCCAGGGCCTGGGCACCGGTCTCGAACAGGCCGGGAGGCAGCGGTCCGGGCGGCTCCTGGAGACGGAAGCGCGCCTCGCCCAGGGTGAGCCGGTCGGCGTGCGCGGCCGCGGTGGCGTAGAAGGCCGCCGCGGCAAAAGCGAGTGACCGCCGCTCCTCCTCGGGCAGTCGTACGGCGAGGGCTCGGGCATGGGCCCGCACGAGATCGTGCGGGCGGAAGCGACCGGGGTTCGCGGTGCCGGTGAGGAGGTGAGAGCGGTACAGGGCGCCCACCGCGTCGTCCGCCTGGTCGCCGACCACGGAACGGACCAGCGGCGTCGTGAAGCTGACCAGCTCGGCGGCGCCCAGGAGCGCGTACAACCGCTGGGCGGAGGCGGGGAGTTGCGCGTGGACCGTGTCGAGGATGGCGCTCATCGACGGGCTCCCGTCGCCGGAGACCGCGGTCAGCATGCGCTCGGGCCCGAAGGAGCGCAGCGTCTCGTCGAGGTCGAGGTCGAGGTGGGAGCGGGCGGCGAGCCATTCGCCGACCGTCAGGAGGGCGAGCGGCATCCCGTCGCACAGCCGGGCCAGGACCACCGAGGCCCCTTCCGGCAGTGCTTCGCGCGCGGTGGCGTCCTCCCGAGACGGCTGCGCACGCCGCAGTCCGGCCATCAGCCGGGAGGCGGCACGCTCGTCCAGGGGGTCGACAGAGATCGGGTGAGCTCCGTCCCGCGCCACCAGCGCCGGCAGCAGTCTGCGGCTGGTGACGACCAGGAGCCCCGTGCTCGGCACCAGACCGCGCACCTCGGCGGCATGCTGAGCGTTGTCGACCACCACCAGCAGACCGCCGTTCGCGGAGACGGACCGATACAGCGACGACAGGCGCCTGCGCTCGTGCGGCACCACGTCCGGGTGGACGCCCAGATCGAGCAGGAAGTCTCTCAGGACCGCGCACACGTCAGCAGCGCCGTCCTGCCGCAGCTCCTCCAGGTCCACGTACAACTGCCCTTGGGGGAACCACCGCAGGTGGTGGTCGGAGCCCGTCCAACGGGACAGCAGCTCGGTCTTGCCGATGCCGCCGAGTCCCGACAGCAGGACGATGCGCGGCCCCTGGCCCGACACGGCCGCGGCGGCCGCCGCATCCAGCTCGGCGAGCTCCCGGTCCCGATTGACGAAGTCCCGCGTGAGCGGGGGCACCTGCCGGGGGCGGGGCGGCTCGTAGGCCGGAAGGTTCAGCGCCTCGATGCGGTTCGCCTGGATCACCGACCCGTGGATCACCGCCCGACCCGTGACGAGATTCCGCGTGACGTCGCCACTCGCGCCCTGCTCGTTCACCCGCGCTCCCTCCGATGCCCCATGCGGCGACCAACAGGGTATGCCTTGGCTCTCCTGGCGGGGCCGAGACCGATTCCGCTGATGGGCATCTCCTCTTCCCGGCCGCGCCCCCGCCGGCCGGCTGGCCGCGCGGGCTCAGATCCAGCCGGAGTCCTGGGCGATACGGATGGCGTCGACCCGGTTGCGGGCCTGGAGCTTGCTGACGACCGTGGTCAGGTAATTGCGCACCGTACCGGCGGTCAGCCGCAGTCGTTTCGCGATTTCGGCGGCGTCCGCCCCCTGTGCGGCGAGCCGGAGCACCTCCGTTTCGCGGGAGGTGAGGGGGCTGTCCTCGCTGCCCCATACGGCGAGGGCGAGTTCGGAGTCGATCGCGCGCTGGCCTGCCGCCACCTTGCGGATGCCCTGTGCGAGTTCCTGCGGCGGGGCGTCCTTGAGCAGGTAGCCGGACACCTTCGCCGCCATCGCCCGGCGGAGCGTGCCGGGGCGGCCGAGGGTGGTGAGGATCAGGGTGCGGCAGAGCGGTACGCGCTCGTGGAGCTGCTGGGCCGCGCTCAGGCCGTCGATGCCGGGCAGATCGATGTCGATGACTGCGACGTCGGGCAGGTGCTCGCGTGCCGCGGTGAGTATCTCGTCACCGCGTTCCACGCTGACCACGACCTTCAGATCGTGTTCGAGGTCCAGCAGCGCCACCAGCGCCGCACGCATCATGTGCATGTCCTCGGCGAGCAGGACACGAATCATCGAAAGTCCCCCCATGACTGTTCGACAGGCAGCCACTCGTGCTGCTCAGCAGATCATGCTAACAGCCTCCCGAAAGCGCCTGATTGGGCATCAATGCGGGTTTTCCGCCGCCCGCTGCGGGCCGCGCCTCGGTCGCGACGGGCACCTCCGCGACCAGCCGGAACCAGCCCTCGTGGTCCGTCGTCGCCTCGCTGTCTCTCTCGGTGATGAGTCTGCCGCCGACCTCGCTCAGACGCTGCCGCAGGTTGCTCAGACCGTTGCCGCTGTCCGGTGCGGGATCGCGGTAGTCGGCGACCGTTCCGTCGTTGAGCAGCGTGAGCCGTGCGGTGCCCTGGTCGATCACCGCGGTGACGCCGCAGCGGGTGGCCTTGCTGTGCCGCAGGAGATTGGTGACTCCCTCACGGAGCACCGTGGCCAGCACGGTGCGCGACCGGGCGTCGATCTCCTCGACGGCGGGGTCGAGGACCACGTCCGTCTCGACGTCCGCGGCGTCGAGCACCGAACGGGCCAGCGAGATCTCGGAGGCGAGCGACATGTCGCGGTAGCCCTGCGCCACGCGCCGTACATCGGCCAGCGCCTGGCGGGAGATGGTCAGGACCTCCTCCACCTCCTGGTCGGCCAGTTCGTGCTGCGCGCGGACGAGCCGCTGCAGCAGCTCGCTCTTGAGCACGATCACCGAGAGGCTGTAGCCGAGCAGGTCGTGCAGGTCGCGGGCCAGGCGCAGGCGTTCGCTGTTCGCCGCCAACCGGGCGATCTCGGGGCGGGCGGCGTAGACCTCCTCCACCAGCGTGGAGAGCCGGGTGAGGCCGTAGGTGACCAGTCCGGTGAGCAGGGTGGTCTGGCACATGTACAGCAGGTCGACGACGGACATCTTCTGCAGTAAGCCGGGCACCAGCAGGCTCAGCCCCGTCAGGCCGTACAGCGGCCAGCCGACCCGCGGCGGCAGCAGGAGCAGCAGCGAGCCGCCCAGGAAGCCGGCCATGGCGCCCCACATGATGCCGAAGGAGGCCAGCGGCAGGAACGTGAGCAGGCCCTGCGCCGTGAGGGTGGCCACCCTCGACCAGAGCGGGGCCCGGGCCGCCCCCGGCCGGCAGTGCAGGAGTTGCAGCACGAAGACGGCCGCGAGCGTGACAAGTCCGGTGACCAGCGCGGGTGTCGACGGCCCGACGCTGAGGATGTTGATCGCCGTGATGCCGAGATAGCAGGAGAGTGCGGCCAGCAGGATGGCCCGGGCGAGCCGTGGAGCGGGGGTGGTGCTCCACCATCGGACGCGGGTCGCCGCGGTGTCCGGCTGAGCGTCGCTTCGCATCCTCCGCATACTCCTGTTCCTTCGGGAGCGCTCGCGAGGGGGGATTTTCCGGACGCTCCAGGACCGGAGCCTGCTGTCAGGGCCCGAACGCTCGTCCGCAAGACTTTACGCGGATGACCTGTTTCACATCAGCCCCTTCCGTAGAAATTACTCCCCCGCTTCACTCACGCCGCCCCGAGGGCAACTCCCGTGCCGGTCACCGGCGCGACGGGTGTCAGACGAACAGCGGTACCGGATTGAGCCGGGCGTACGGTGTCGGCTCCGCGAGCCGTCCCAGCGCGACCGGAACGTCGTAGAGGCGTCCGGGCGCGTACCTTGCCCAGAAGTGCCGCAGCCCGGGAACCACCACCTTGGCCACGGGCAGTCCGAGGTCCGGGCGCGTCTGGTCGAGCACCAGCACGTCCATGCCGCGTGCGGTGAGCAGCGCGGTGGCCGTCGTGATGGCGTCGCGCAGGTCCGTCGTGGGCGTGTGGTCCCACAAGTGCGGGGTGCGGGGCTCCTGTTCGGCGGCGGGCAGCAGGTACGGCTGGCTGGTCACCGTCTCGTGGCGCCACCACTGAAGCGCCTGCGGGTGCTCGACGCGGTATCCCGTCCCGTCGCGGCGGGCGTCGCCGACGGCGGGGAGCAGTTGCCCCATCTCCGTCAGGGCCCGGCGCAGCGCGATCCGCGGGTCGAAGTGTGCGCCGAACCCGAAGACGATGTCCTGGGAGGGCTTGTCGGTACGCCGGGAGAGCGCGGCCACCACGGGAAGGCCCAGGTCCGAGGTGAGGTCGAGCGCCCAGATCTCGCGGGACACGCGGCGGTAGCCGTGCCGGAGGCGCTCCAGGTACGGCTCGGCGAAGGCGTCGAGGTCGACGGCCGGCTGGCGCGTGCGGTTGTACCACCACAGGGCCACCGCGTCGCGTTCGACCAGTTCCAGCAGGCCTTGGAGTGCCGCGTCCTCGAAGCTGCTGCCGGCGGCGTTGCCGTTGGAGTCGGCGAGCGGCTCCCCCCGGGCGCCGGCTGGGGCGGAGAAGTAGAGCATGCTGCTCGGCAGCAGCCGGTGCGTGCCGGTGGCCAGGGACCACAGCGGGGTCCAGTCGACCGGCGCGCTCGGGTCGAACCGCTCGGGGACCCAGGCGAAGGGCGAGCGCCCGGCGTTCCAGGCGGCGCGGTCCCTGAACTGCCGATCGTGGTAGAGCTGTACGGCGTTGGGGTGCAGCGCCGCCTCGCCCAGGCCCCGGAGGCTGTCGCGGACCGCCGGCTCGTCGCCGTGCCGGGTGCCGCTGTAGCGCTCGACCGCCTCGCCCAGGGCGCCGGCCCGGGCTTCCGCGGAGGTGAGACCCTTGCCGCCGCTGAGCGCGCGCACTCCGGAGGCGGACCCTGCCGCCGCCATGGCCAGGTTCCGTCCGGAGACGTAGACCTGGGCGAAGTCCGGAGCGCCCGGGGCGCGGCGGGGCCGGGCGACCACGCCGGTGACCGGGTCGGCCAGGTGCTCGTACCGCTCCAGCATCCGCTCGGCGGTCAGGGCGCGGTGGCCACCGCTCGGGCCGGCCTCGGCCCTGGGCGTGCTGCGCAGTCGCGGCGGGTGCCAGCCGCGGGCGCCGACGAGCTGGGGATCACCGCACACCGCGCACTGCGGCCGACGGGACACCGGGTGGGTGCCGACCCGCAGCCCGAGCAGATCGAGGGTGCGCACGGCGTCCTGTTCGGCGCCGCGGTAGCCGGCCGTCCACTTGACCGCCTCCAGCACGGCCGTCTGCACGGCCAGCGCGCTGCCCGCGCTCAGGGCGGCCTCCGGTCGGCAGAGGTGCCCGGCTCCCCGCACGGTGGGTTCGGCCTGCCGGTGGCCGCGCAACCGGGCGGCCAGGCAGGACCAGCACGGCCCGTCGTCCGGCCGGAAGAACGGGCCGATCCACGGCTCTGGCCCGCCCAGCCGGGCCAGCAGCCAGGGGCGTCGGGCGGCCCGGTGTTCGGCGTCCACCGTGCTCAGTCCTGGTGCGAGGTAGTCGTCGCACAGGACGAGGCCGAGCGCGGCCTCCCGCGTGGAGTCGGTGACCCGCAGCCCCGTGGCGCGGCACGCCTCCCGGACCGTGTCGGAGGACACGCCGGGCAGCGCGACGAGGCGCACGGACGCGCGGGCGGTCTCCTCGACCGCCCGGGCCCCGTCCAGCCCGGCCAGGTCCCAGTAGGCCTCGGTGGCCCGGTCGCAGGGCGTGCGACCGGCCGGGGTCCGGTATCTGAGGAGTCCGGCGTCGCCCAGGACGCGTAGCGCGTCGCTCACCTCGGCGGCGGTCAGTGACGCCGCGGCGTCCCGGGCGACGCCGTCGGGGGTGCGGGTTCCGTCGAGCAGCGGCGCGAGGATCTCTGCCTGCGGGCCGCGCAGTGCGGTGGTCCCCGAGTGGGAGACCAGGTAGGCGGCCTCGCCGGGCACCACCGTGCATCCGAGGTGGCTTTTGAACTCCACCAGTCCTGCTTCCCCCGTGGTGGCCGTCATGCGAAGGCGGGCTCCACGCCGGGGGCTGGGGTGGCGGTGAAGGTGAACAGGGCGGCGCCCGTGTCCTCGGCGTCGTGGCCGAGGTGTTCCACGACGAGCTGCGGGAGCGCGTCGTGGTGCGGGTCCGCGGTGACGGGGACGGCGATGGGCGTTGAGACGGTGTTGTCCGGCATGAGCAGGTCCTCTCCGGTCTCGGGCAGGTGTCGTCGCGCTGTTCCGAGGGACGCGGCAGGTGCTGGTGCGGCGTCTCGCACGGCAGGATCCTGGCGGGGCGACCGGCGCTGGGACAGTCACCGATTCATGGTCGTCGGGTGAAGAATTCCCGGACACATCCATCAGATTTTCACTTCCCCACCGGCTGCACCGCGCTCTCACCGTGGGCACGTCGCACCTCGTTTCCCGACATACCGTCCTGTTTCGCCCCGAGAGGTCGCTCCGCGGTCCTCGCCCGGCGCGGCCCCGACCATGACGACGTCATGTCCGGGCACAGCGGAACCCACGCCGCACACGGGGACCTCACCACTGTTTCCGGCCCGCCGGCGGTGCCATCTTCGGTGGCACGGCGGGTTCGTGCGGCTCCGCCGGGACGGGAAGAGGCCGGAAGGCCGGACCGACGGGGGACGCACCATGACGCCGTATCTGCCACGCGCGGCCACCGCCATCGAGGCGGGGCTGTCGCTGCTGTGCCTGCCCTGCGCGGGGGCCGGCGCCTCCGTCTACGCGGGGTGGCAGCAGGCGCTGGTCAGCCACGGCGCCGGGCTGCGGGTGCTGCCGGTGCAGCTGCCGGGCCGCGAGGAGCGGGCCGGCGAGGCCCGGTTCACCGAACTGGACGCCCTCGTCGCGGAGTTGGACGAGCACCTGGACGACGCCCTGGCCGGGCCCCACCTCCTGTACGGGCACAGCATGGGGGCGTTCGTCGCCCACGCCCTGACCCTGCGCAGGCAGCGCCGCGGCGCGGTACTGCCGCAGGCCCTCGTGCTCAGCTCCCACCGCGCCCCGCACGTACCCCCCAACCGTGTCCTCGATCCGGACGCGGACGACGAGACGCTGGCGGCGGCCCTCGCCGACCTGGGCGGGATACCGCCCGAGCTGGCCGGCCGGCGCGGCTTCCGGGCCCGGTACATGCCGCTGGTCCGGGACGACCTGCGGGTGTGTTCCACAACAGTGCGCAAGGAGGAGACCGAACCCCTGCGGGTGCCGCTGCACCTGCTCGTCGGGGCGCAGGACCGGCTGGTGCCGGTGGAGGCGATGGACGCCTGGTCCGTGCACGGCGGTGCGGGCACCGAGCTGCACACGCTGCCCGGCGGACACTTCTTCGTCCGCACCCACGAGAACGCTCTGCTGCGCCACCTCACCGCGGTGGCCCACCGGTACGGCCCGGTGCCGGCCCCGTGACCCTTTCCACGAGAGGAAACCGAACGTGCGGATAGTGATCGCCCGGCGGAGAACGCCGGTATGGCGGGATGCGGCCGCCATGGTCAGCGAGGTGTTCGAGAGACGCTTCGGGGCCCGGGTGGACCCGGACCCCGACCGGTTCATCGCCTACCTGGGCGCACCAGAAGGGCGCCCCGAGCAGGTGGAGGCCTGCATCGGCGTCTCGCTGCCGGAGGACGGGCCCGTCCTCCTGGAGCGGTACCTGGACGCGCCGATCGAGGAGGTCCTCACCGCGGCCGAGGGCCGGCCGGTGCGCCGCCGCCAGATCCTGCACCTGGGAAGCGTCGCCTCCACCAGGACGCTGGCGGGCGCGGAGCTGTACCGGGCGGTGCCGCTGATCCAGGCGTGTCTGGGCCGGTCGTACGCCGCCATGACGATGACCGGCCGCTCCGCGGGGCTCGCCCGGCGCCTCGGGCTGGTCACCCACCGGCTGTGCGAGGCCGACGGCGACCGCCTGGGAGCCGAGGAACTCGCGCGCTGGGGCACGTTCTACGACCAGCGGCCCGAGGTGCGCTGGGGGCGGCTGGCGGACCACTCCGAACAGTTGGTCACCGGTGTCGAGCGCTACGCCCTCGACTCGGTGGACATCCGGCTGCTCACCCCGGAAGTGACGGAGCTGACACATGCTGCCTGAACCCTCCCGTTCGGCACCGTCGTTGGTCGCCGGTCTGCTGCGGCGGGCTCGGAGCGACGCCCCCATGGTCGAGGTGCTCTCCCCCACCGGCGGCCCCGGAGTCCGCCACACCTACCGGGAGGTGATCTCAGCGGCCCGGGTGCTGGCCCAGCGGCTGCAACGGCACAGCGCTCAGCTCGGCAGGCCGGTACGGGTCGGTCTGCTGGCCGGGAACTCCGCGGAGTGGGTGGCCGCCGACCTGGCCGCGCTGTTCGCACGGGCCGAGGAGATCCCGGTCCCCACGGCGTTCAGCACCGAACAGGCCGCCTCGCTGCTGGCCGGAGCCGACATCTGCCTCGTCGACACGTCCGGCCGTGCCTGGCTGGCGGAGCGGGCCGCCGCGGGGGCGCCCCGCCCCCTGCCGGCCGACTGCCGGGTGGTGGACCTCGCCCTGCCCGAACTGGCCGAGGAGGCGGCCCGCGGGCACCTGCCCGAACTCGCCGCCGGCATCGCAGCCGCCGAGTCGGCGCCGGACACCGTCGTGAAGGTGGTGCACACCTCCGGCACCACCTCGGCGCCCAAGGGCGTACGGATCAGGCTGCGCGGCATCGAGGCGCTGCTGGGATCGCTGGCGGGCCGGGTGGAGCAGGAGGCGTTCGCCCGGTACCTGTCGGTGGTGCCGCTGAGCCTGCTGATCGAGCAGGTGGCCGGGCTGTACATGCCCTTCCTCAACGGCGGCAGCGTCACCTTCCTCCCGCCGGGCACCCCCTTGATCGGCACCGTGGCCGACGCGGGACCGCGGATGCTCTCGCTGCTGCGCCAGGCGCGGCCCACCGCCATGGTGGTGCCGCCCACAGTCGCCGGCCTGCTGCTCTCGCTGTGCGAGCAGAACCCCGCGGAGACGCTGGCCCAGCGCCGCAACCGGCTCTTCGGGCACACCGGTCCCGTCTTCATCGCCTGCGGCGGCGCGCCGGTCCCGGTGCAGATGCTGGAGCGGCTGGAGGCGTTCGGGATCCCGCTGTACGAGGGGTACGGGCTGAGCGAGAACAGCTCCGTAGTGTCCTGGAACTTCCCCGGCCGGTTCCGGTTCGGCACGGTGGGCCGGCCGCTGGACCACGTGCGGGTGACGCTCGCCCCCGACGGCGAACTCCTCGTGCGGGGCGACTCGCTGTTCGCCGGGTACAGCCAGGAGGACCCCTCCAGCGTGGTGATCGACGACCAGGGCTGGCTGCACACCGGGGACCTGGCCACGCTCGACGACGAGGGCTACCTGCGCATCACCGGCCGCAAGAAGAGCCTCGTCATCACCTCGGCGGGCCGCAACCTCTCGCCCGAATGGGTGGAGGCGCGCTACCGCGAGATCGGCATCGTGCGCGAGGTGGCCGTCGTCGCGGACGGTCTGGACGAGGTGCGCGGCCTGTTCGTGATCGATGCCGGCGCCGACCGTGCGGACGCCCTGCGGCACATCACAAGGTTCGGCCGGGACCGGCTCTCCGACGTCGAACGGGTCACCGCCGTACGGCTGATGGCCGAGGACGACCCCGAGTACACCCGCTGCTTCACGGTCACAGGACGGCCCCGCCGGGACGCCGTCCGCGACCTGCTGACCCGTACGGCATCCGAGGAGACCACCGCATGAGCACGGCGTTTCGCACCAGCCCCCTCGGCACCGGCAGCGGGCTGCTGCTGGAGCCGGCCGACGGCGGCACGGCGGGCATCGCGCCCGCGGACCTGCTCGGCCTGCTGGCCGAGGCGGGCCACCTGCTGCTGCGCGGTTTCGGCGCGGACATGGACTCC
Organism: Streptomyces diacarni; assembly: GCF_003323715.1. Taxonomy (GTDB): domain Bacteria; phylum Actinomycetota; class Actinomycetes; order Streptomycetales; family Streptomycetaceae; genus Streptomyces; species Streptomyces diacarni. Next base: position 469,432 of record NZ_QOIN01000048.1, on the reverse strand, counting down.
TTCACCGACCTGGTGCAGCGCACCTCCACCTCCACCACGCTCGACCCGGCACGCGAGTTCCACTCCGACGTGGCGCAGAAGGTCGACGCGGGCTTCGACGAGGTCGGGCTGCACACCGAGAACGGCAACAGCCCCTTCCGCGCCCACCTGGCCTGGTTCTTCTGCGAGAAGGCCGCGGCCTCCGGTTCGCAGACCACCGTCTGCGACGGGTACCGGGTGTGGGACGCGCTGCCGGAGGCGGTACGTGAGGCCTTCCGCGGCCGGGACATCGTCTACAGCCGGTACGTCGCCGAGGCGCAGTGGCGGGTCATGGCGCAGCACCTGCTGGAGAGGCCCGCCGACGACATCGACGCGGCGGAGCTGTCGGCGCTCGCCGCGACCATGCCCGGCACCGAGGTGACGCCCGAGGCGGACGGCGGGGTCACCTACGCGTTCCGCACCCCGGCGATGGGCCCCACGCTGTTCGGCACGCGGACCTCGTTCGCCAACAGCATCCTGGGCCCGTCCTTCAACTACGAGAAGCCGCGCATCACCTTCGCCGACGGCGAGGACCTGCCGGCGCCCCTGCTGGAGGAGGTCGCGGGCACCACCGAGCGGCTGACCGAGAACCTGGAGTGGTGCGACGGCGACGTGGCCGTCATCGACAACACCCGGGTGATGCACGGCCGCAGGGCGATCACCGACCCGGACCGCACCATCTACAACGCGCTGAGCTTCGTCCAGCCGCCGCAGGAGGGCGGACTCGCCGCCTGACCTGCTCCCGCCCGACCGGCGGAGGCCGGCGCCTCCCCGCACCGGCCTCCGCCCCGCACCCTGTGAACCACCGAAGGTGATGCCGCATGTTCCACGCCCTGGGCTCCGCCCTCCACGCGAGGCGGAGGCTCTCCCTCCTGCTCGCGCTCGCTGTCGCGGTGCTCGCCGCCGTCCTCGGCGGGTCCGTGCAGACGAAGGTGACCAACGGGCTCGCCGACTACGACGACCCCACCGGTTCGCACACCAGGGCCCGGCAGGTGATCCAGGACGCCACCGGCATCGACCCGCAGCAGGGGTACGCGCTGCTGATCCGCCCCGGCACCGCGATCGACCCCGACGCGCCCACGCCCGCAGCCGTCCGCGCCGGCATCGGCCTGCTCAAGGACAGGGACGAGGTGAAGCGGGTCGTCGACTACAAGTCGGCCCGGGACCCGGGGCTGGTCTCCGAGGACTCCCGCAGCACCGTGGTGGTCGCCGCGGTACGGCCGATGGCGGAGAAGGACGCCAAGGAGGCCGAGAAGGAGCTGACCGACGCCATCGAGGCCGACCCCGCGCTGCGCGGCCACGCCCACCTGGGCGGGCCGACCATCGGCATGGTGCAGGTCGGCAAGGTCACCACGACGGACCTCGCGCTGGCCGAGGGGCTCGCCCTGCCGGTGCTGCTGGTCCTGCTCTTCCTCGTCTTCCGCGGGGCGGTCGCGGCACTGGTGCCCGTCATCGGAGCGGTGTTCACGCTGCTGCTGACGATGGCCGGTCTGCGGGTGGCCACGTTCTTCGGCAACGTGTCGACCGGCGCCCTCAATCTCGCCTTCGCGCTCGCGCTGGGCCTGGCCGTCGACTTCGGACTGCTGTGCGTCTCCCGCTACCGCGACGAACTGGCCGTCTGCGGGCCGGGACCCGAGGCGCTGCGCCGCACCCTGGCGACAGCGGGCCGCACGGTGCTCTTCAGCGGCCTGACGGTGGCTGCCGCCCTTGCGGCGCTGCTGGTCTTCCCCCAGCCGTACCTGCGTTCCATGGGCCTGGCCGGCGTCATCACCTCGCTCGCCGCCGTCCTGTTCGCGCTGCTGGGGCTGCCCGCGCTGCTCGCGCTGCTCGGCAGCCGTATCAACGCCCTGGCGCCGCGGCGGCTGCGCCGCTCCGAGCAGGCCGACGACCCCGCCGTCGGGCGATGGCGGCGGATCGCGCTGGGGGTGATGCGGCGGCCCGTGGCCACCGCGCTGGCCGCCACCGCGCTGCTGCTGCTGATCGCCTCGCCGGCCCTCGGTATCCGTTTCACCGGCGCCGACGCCTCCTCGCTGCCCACCGACATCAGCGCGGGCAAGGTCTCCGCGGCGCTGGAGACGGACTTCGCACAGCCGTCCACCTCCCCGCTGCGCATCGTCGCCGAGAGCCGTGCCCAGGCTCCGCTCGCCTCCTACGCACGCGAGATCGCCCGGGTGCCGGGGGTCGAGCGGGTGGCGGACCCGGTCCGGCTGGACGGCGAGCACTTCGAGATCGACGCCGTGCTGAAGGGCGCACCGCTCGACACCGCGGCCCGCGACGCCGCCACCGCGGTCGAGGACCTCGGGGCGCCCGTGCCGGTCCGCTTCACCGGGCAGACCGCCGACTTCCTTTCGCAACTGGACGGCATCCGCGACCGGCTGCCCCGGGCGGCGGGCGTACTCGCCCTGGTCACCCTGGTGCTGCTGTACGCGTTCACCGGCTCGGTTCTCCTGCCGCTCAAGGCCCTGGTGATGAACACGCTCTCCACCGGGGCCGCGCTCGGCTTCCTGGTGTGGGTCTTCCAGGACGGGCACCTCGGATTCGGGGCGCAGAGCGGCATCGAGAGCACCACTCCCCTCCTCGTGTTCGCGCTGGCCTTCGGCCTGTCCACGGACTACAACGTCTTCCTGCTCGGGAGGATCAAGGAGGCCAGGGCGACCGGACTGGACGACCGCGCGGCGGTCGCCGAGGGGCTGGCCAGGACCGGGCGCATCGTCACCTCGGCCGCGCTGCTGTTCTGCGTGGCCGTCGGCGCGCTGGTGTTCTCCCGGATCGTCTTCGTCAAGGAGCTCGGACTCGGCACCGCGTTCGCGGTCGCCGTTGACGCCACGATCGTCCGTGCGCTGCTGGTACCCGCCTTGATGACGTTGCTGGGCAGGGCCAACTGGTGGGCGCCCGCGCCGCTGCGGCGGCTGCACCGCGTGCTGCGCCTGGACCACGCCGAGCCGCCCGCCGGCGCACCCACCGCGAAGAGGGCACAGGACGGCCCGTACGACGGCCCGCACGGGACGGCCGCCGGAGCGCGGGAGGCGGCCGCCCCCCGCACACCGGAGGCCGAGCCGGCCCCGGCATCCGGCAGCGCCTCGCCGTAGCGCCGGGCCGGGACGTGGGCGGCTTCGCTCAACACACACCTATGGAGGACTGAGATGTTCGCACCAGAGCGGGGGCTCGGTGACACGGTCCCGGACACGCCGCAGGGCGGTGGTCCGCCCCGGGACACGCGGCCTGCCGTCGGCCCCCTCACGGGGCCCGGCTTCGGCGCGCTGCACGGACGCCGAGAGGAAGTCGAGCTGCTCGCCGGCCTGCTGGCGGGCGAGGAGGACCGGCTGATCACCCTGACCGGGCCCGCCGGGGTGGGAAAGAGCCACCTCGCCCACGCGGCGGTGGCGGCCCGGCTGCGGCACGGCCCGGTCCCCGTGCGCTGGGCCGACCTGGCCGAGGCGTCCGGCGCCGCCGCCCTGTGGTCCGCCGTCGGCGCGGCGACGGGCAGCCGGGCCGAGGAACGGATCGGCGCCGCGAAGCTGCTGGTCGTGCTGGACAACAGCGACCCGGTGGCGGCCGATGTCGCGCTGCACCTCTCCTCGCTGCTGCGGGCCTGTCCGCGGTTGCAGGTGCTGGTCACCAGCAGGGTGCCGCTGAACATCCGCGCGGAGCGCCTCGTCCTGGTGGGGCCGCTGCCCACCGGCGCGGGCTCACCCGCCCAGCGGCTGTTCACCGACCGGGTCGGCCCCTACTACCGCGCCGGTCTGGCCGACGGGGAGGGGCCGTCGGTCGTGGCCGAGATCTGCCGGGTGGTCGACGGCATGCCGCTGGCCATCGAACTGGCGGCCGAAGCGGTGGGGAGCGAGGGCCCGCACGACGTGCTGGCCAAGCTGCGCTCCGGAGTGGCCGCCGGAGGCAGACGGCTGCGGGACGCGCCCGCCCGGCACGCCTCGGTCGCCAGCGCACTGCGGTGGGGGGCGCGGCCGTCGAGCACCGCGGAACGCGCGCTGCTCGACGGCCTCGCCGTCTTCGAGGCACCGGTCGGCCTGTCCGAGGCGGGCCGGGCGGCGGAGCTGGACCGGCCCCGGACGGTGGTGGGGGTGGAATCCCTCGTCCGCGCGAGCCTGCTGCTGAGCGGTACCGGTCCCGACGGCACCCCGCAGTTCCGGCTGCCGCAGCCGGTCCGCTCGCACTACCGGGCGCGGCTGGCCGAGAGGCCGGCGGCGCTCGCCGACGCCCTCGACCGGCACGCCGACTGCTGCACGGCCTTCGCCGTCGGCATCGGCGACCGGCTGCGCCGCGGGCACGACGTCGCCCAGTTGCTGTCGCTCGTGGCCACCAGGCTGCCGGACCTGCGCAGGGCCACCCGTCACCTGCGCGGGCGCGGTGACCACGCGGCGGCGCTGCGCCTGCTGACGGCGCTGGAGGTGCCCCTGCTGCACCACGGGCTCGCCCCGGACGCTGCGGAGGAGCTGGCCGAGTCCGCCGCGCCCCGACGCGGGGAGGCGGGCGGTCCGCTCACCGCGGCAGCGCTGCGCGCCGTCGCCCGCTGGTCGTTGGAGCACGGTGCCCTCCGGCGCGCCGAGGAGGCGCTCGACGCGGCGGACGCGGCAGCCGCCGGACACCCCGCGGACCGCGCCCGGGTGGCCGCGCTCAGCGGCGAACTGCTGCGCCGCCGGGGCGACCCGGTGGCCGCCGATGCGCTGCTCGCCTCGGCACTGAAGGAACTGTGCGCCGCCGGGGACACGCTCGGCGCGGCTGCGGCCCGCCGGTCGCAGGCGCTGTTGCGGGCCGCACTCGGCGACCCGGAGGCGGAGACGCCCGTGCTCACGGCACTGGCCGAACAGCCCACCGTGCCAGGCCCGCCCCTCGCGCCAGGACCGGCGGGGACGGCCCTTGTGCCTGCGGAAGCGTCCGCCGCACCGGCGGAGAGGTCCAGTGCGGCGGACGCGGGGCCCTTCGCCCCGGCGGACGCGCGGTCTTCCGGGCAGGCGGGCGGGGGGCCGGGGCCCTGGGCGGACCCGGTGTCGCCGGTTGCGGTACGCGCCGGTCTGCTCGCCGCCCTGGCCCGGGTCCGCTGGACGCTCGGCCGCACCGACGAGGCGTACGAGGACGTACGCGAGTCGATGCGGCTGCTGCTGTGGACGGGCGGCCCGGCGCAGGTCGCCGAGGCCCTGGAGACTCTGGCGCTGGTCATCGGGCGCCCCGGGGACGGGGCTCAGCCGGAGGCGCCGGCCCGGGTGCTGGCCTGCGCCGAGAGCATCCGGCGCCGGCACGGGCTCGGTCCCGCCGAGGACGCGGCGCCGGGCACGGTATCGGCGCGCCTCCACGAGGAACTGGAGGCCGGAGCGCTGCGACAGATACGGCGTGGGGCGCAGGAGGTCTCGCTGCACGACGCCCTGATCGCGGGCCTCTTCGCCCCGGGCCCGCGGCCTGAACCCGCCGAGCGCGCCGCGGTGAAGGCGGCCCCGCACGGCCTGACGCCCCGGCAGCACGAGATCGCCCTGCTGGTCACCGAGGGGTTGACCAACCGGCAGATCGGCACGGCGCTGGGCATCTCGGAGTGGACCGTGACCAACCACCTGCGCGCCGTCATGCAGAAGCTGGAGTGCGGCTCCCGGGTGCAGGTGGTGCGCGCTCTGCAGCGGTCCCAGCGATGAGCGGGACCGCCCGCAAGGGGGTGCACGTGTGGACCGGCCGGGTGCGGGACACTCCGGCGGCCGACGACGTGGCGGTGCTCGACGAGCGGGAGCGACACCGCTTCGCGGAGTACCGGGACGCCGTCGCGGCCGCCCACTACGCGGGGGCGCGGGCCGCGGTCCGGCGCACGGTGGCGCGGTGGCACGGTGTGCGGCCGTCCGAGGTGGTGTGGGGCACAGGGCGGTGCCCGGGCTGCGGCAGCGACCGGCACGGCCCGCCGCTCCTGCGTGCGCCCCGCGGTGGCTGGCGGGTGAGTGTGTCGCGCTCCGGCCCGTGGTGGATGCTGGCCCTCTCCCGTTCGGCGCCCGTCGGCGTCGACCTCGAGTTGCGCCGCCCGCTCGCGGTGCCCGCGGTGGTGCGCCGCTGTCTCGGCGCCCAGGAGCGCGCCCATGTCGCGGCGGCGGCACAGGGCTCGGCACGCGACGAGGAACTGCTGCGCTGCTGGGTGCGGAAGGAGGCCGTGGTCAAGGGCTGGGGCATCGGCCTGGGCACCGACCTGGCCCGGGTGGCGGTCCGCCCCGAGCTGCGCAGCGCCGTGCTGGAGCGTACGGAGGCCGAGGGCGCTGCCGCGCGGGAGCTGTGGGTGGTCCAGGACGTGCCGGCCGGCAGGGAGTGCCTGGCCGCGCTGTCCCGTCCGGCCGACGACACGGCGCCGCTCGTGCTCCGCCCGCCGGACGCGGCGACCTGGCGGCTCGCGGCGTCCTGAGCACCGTCACCGCGCAGGACGGCCCCGGAGACCGGCGTGCCCGGGCGAACCCGCGCGGAGCGTGCCCGGGCGGACCCCGCGCGAGTCGTGCCGGGCGAACCACGCAACGGGGCATGCCGCGCACGGACTTGTCCGGCAGGCGGTGCGGGCGCAGCCGGGTGGCGGCACGGGGTGGGACCTGCGGCAGGGGGCCGGCTGTGCGCACAGCCGGCCCCCCTGCGTACAGGCTTCCGCCAGGTGCCCGCCCGGCGATGGCCTCGCCGGGCGGGACCGCGTCAGAAGACGATCGGGCCGGGTGTCTGCTTGCTGACGGCCTTGCAGGTGTTGGCCTGGCCCAGGATGTTGAGGTCGAGCGACGCGACGTCGGAGCCGTCGGCCGGGATGTAGGAGTCGAGGCTGTCGCCCGCGGTGACCGGTGCGGTCAGCGGGCCGACGGTCAGCGGCTGGCCCGCGGGGGCGGCCTCGTTGGCGGTGCCCGTGAAGTCCACGGTGCCGCCGGAGGCCCGCTCCAGGCGCAGGGTGGCGGTGACGGAGTCGGCGGGGATGTCGGCCGGGGCCAGACCGCCGCTGGTGGAGACCTTGACCGAGCCGACACCGCCCTCGGCGGACGCCTCGATCTTCAGGTCGGTGACCCCGTAGGAGCCGCAGTCGTACGTCGCCGTCACGGTCTGTGCGGCGGCGGGGGCTGCGGAGGCCGGGGCGGCAAGGGCCAGCCCGCCGAGGAGGACGGCGGTGGTGGCGACAGTGCCCGCCTGGATGATCCGACGCATGTTCGGTTCCTCTTCTCACTCGTGATGGGTGGTGCTACGGGCGGCCGGGGTCGGTCGCCCGAGTCCGGGAAACTCGGGGTGGGCCGGGGGGAGGGGACGGCGAGGGGCTATCCGGCGGCCGCACGGGTGAGGTCCCCCGACCCCGCGGTGGGCGGTCGCCAGTCGGCGATGCCGTCGAAGCCGCGCAGCAGGAGTCCCGGCACGGCCCGGGAGGCCATGCGCATGAGGCCGTCCCGGGCCGCGACGGTGACGGGAGAGCGCAGCGAGGTCAGTTTGAGGAGGCGCGCGGCCCGGCGCACCACGTCCTGGGTGCGGGGCCTGCGGTCGCGGTCGTACCGGGCGAGCGCGACCAGCGGGTCGGTGTCCGGCGCGGCGTGGTGGGCGAGGACGACGCCGTCCTCGATGGCCATGTTGGCGCCCTGCCCCAGGGTCGGCACCATGGCGTGCGCCGCGTCGCCGAGGAGCGCTGTGCGGCCCCTGTGAAACGCCGTGAGCGGCACCTGCATGTGGTGGACGTCGTTGCGGAGGATCTCGTGTTCGGGCACAGAGTCGATCAGCGTGGGCACCGGGTCGTGCCAGCGGCCGAAGCGCCGCCGCAGCTCCGCCTTCTCCCCGTCGGCGGACCGGCCGCCCTCGTCGGTGGCGGCGCAGGCGTAGATGAACACGCTGTCCGCGTCCCGCACCAGGGTGCCCCACACCTGGGCGCGGCCCCACGACTCGTGCGGGACGAAGCCGGAGCCGGGTATCGGCGCGAGGAGGCGCCAGACGGTCCAGCCGCCGAAGGCGGGGCCGGGGTGGTCGGGGAAGAGGATGGCCCGGGCCGGGGAGCGTACGCCGTCGGCGGCGACGACCAGGTCCGCCTCGTGCCTCCCGTTGGGGGTGCTCACATGGGCCTTGTGCCGGGCCGATCCCGCGTGGGTGAGGAATGCCGCCTCCCCCGTGCGGACGGTGCCCGCGGGCAGCCGGTCGACGATCAGGTCGATCAGGTCGCTGCGCCGCAGGACGACCAGGGGCGCGCCGAACCGGGCGACGACGGCCTCGCTGTGGGTACGGGTCAGGGGCCGGCCCGCGGGGTCGCACATCAGGCCGTCACCCCGCCAGGACGCCAGCTCGGTGATCTGCGTACCGAGACCGAGCGTGCCCAGTGCGCGCTGGGCGTTGGGCGCCAGCGTGAGGGCGGCCCCGACGGGGGCGAGGCCGGCAGCGCGCTCCAGGACGGTGGTGTGCCAGCCGCGCCGGTGCAGGGCCAGCGCGGTGGTCAGGCCGCCGATGCCGCCGCCGATGACGACGGCTCGGGGAGGGGACATGGGCTCTCCTCGGAAGGGGTGCGGTGCGTGCTCGGGCTGGCGGGCCGGCCGGAGCGGGCCGCAGCCCGCTCCGGCCGGCCCACGCGGTCACTCGCGCGCACCTCCCGCCCGCCAGTGCACGGCCGCGGCTCCGGCGAAGTCCCCGGCGTGGGCGAACCCCGCCAGCATCAGCAGGCTGCCGTCGGGGACCCGGCCCTCCCGGATGCCGTGGTCGAGGGTGATGGGGACGCCGGCGCCGAAGAGGTTGCCGAACCGGTCGAAGGTGTCCAGATGGCGCTCCGGGGGGATGGAGAGCCTCTCCTGCCACTGCTTGAGGAACATCCGGTTGGGCTGGTTGGTGATCAGCATGTCGATGTCGTCGGTCTTGAGGTCGAGTTCCGCACAGACCCGGCCCACCACCTCGGGGACGAGCCGGTTGCCGCGCTCGACGATGTCCGCCACCTTGTCGGGGGTGAACCCGACGTGCATCTGGCTCTCCCCCGCCTCCCAGTACTTGCGCCCGTCGTGCAGCGAGAGTCCGCAGTCGCGGGTGTAGTCACCGCGGTTGGCGACCGCGATGCCGAGCACCGGCGACGCGTCGGACGCCGCCACGTAGGCCGCGCTGCAGCCGTCGCCGGGGATGACGGCCTCGGGGAGCCTGCGCACCTGCGACTGGGTCATCACCGGGCCCGCGCTGTTTTGGACGTTGAACAGCAGCGCGGATTCGGCCTGTCCCGAGCCGATGAGTGCCCGGGCGATCCTGAGCAGGTGCACGAAGGAGGCACATCCGCCGTTGTGGGCGTCGAGCACCCAGTCGGCGCTGACGCCGAGCCGGTGGGCGACCTCGGCGCCCGGGCCGGTGAAGGGCACCTCGGGGAGCAGCGTGTTGGTGATCACCACGTCGGCGCCCTCGACGGCGTCCTTGCCGATCCGCTCGCGCAGGAGCAGTCCGGCCTTCTCCATCATGTCCGCGGGGGTCTCGTCCCGGGAGACCTGGTGCCGGTGGTGCGGCGCCTTGAACATGGTGTGCCCGGACATCTCGCCGTCGTCCTCCTGGAACTGGCGGAACCAGTCCGTGTCCACCGGTTCCCCCGGCAGGTAGGAGGCGAGTTCGAGCAGGCTGACCGTCCTCATGCGGCGGTGCCGTGGCGGAGTTCGAGGATCTTCTTGAGGTTGTCGATCTCCACCTTGTGGCCGGCGTAGAAGAGGCCCCAGGTGTCGCCGACCCAGGGGCGCTCGGGGCTGGAGGCCAGCTCGGGGTGCGGGTTCTTGTCGTAGTACGGGTGGTGGCAGTTGGTCCAGATGACCACCGAACCGCTCTTGCCCAGCACGGTCTCGGCCGAGATGATCCGGTGGATGTAGACCATCCACAGCTCCTCGCCCTGGTCCCAGGCGCACTTCATGTCCACGGTGAGCGCGTCCGGGTTGCCGTCGATGCGCAGGAATATCTTGGTCTCGTCGTCGAGCAGGGTGTCGCGGCCCTGGTAGAGGCCGGGGGTGTCGGTGGGCGCGAAGTCGCGGGTGCTGTAGGTGTACTCGTTGAGGTTGCGCTCGTCGGTCAGGTAGTCGTAGACGGCCTGCGGCGGTGCGTCGATGTACTGGTGGACGGTGACGAACTGGCCGTACACCTCGTCGTAGGTGAAGGTCTCCTTGGTCAGCGTCGCCGCGTGCGCGAACGCCTCCTCGCGGGACGTGGTCTCCCAGCGCAGCAGCCCGGGGACGTCCTTGAGGTCGTCGGGGACCGCGGGAGGCGGGGTGTAGTCGGCGGCCGGGCCGGTGTGCGTCGGGGCGGTGGTCATCCTGGTACGACTCCTTGGTTGAGAGGCCGGTGGGATCCGGCGGCGATGGCGTCCTGGAAAGGACGGAACGGGGGCACCTCGGCCGGGTCGGTCTCGACGCAGATCAGGGCCGGCGCGCGGGTGGCGTGGGCCCGTCCGAGCGCCGCGCGCAGTTCGCCCGCGCTCCGGGCGGTCACCGCGTCCAGGCCGGGGAACATGGCGGCCATGCCGTCACCGATCCGGGCCGGGCGGAAGAGGTTGTAGGAGTAGTCGCCCCCGTAGAAGAGCTGCTCCCTGGTGCGGCACATGCCGTGCGACCGGTTGTCGAAGATCACGAATGTGACGGGCAGCCGGTGCTCGATCGCGGTGTGCACCTCCATGCCGTGCATGAAGAACGCCCCGTCACCGGCCAGTACGCAGGTGCGCCGCCCGGTGGCGAACGCGGCACCGACGGCCGCGCCGAAGCTGTGGCCCATGCCGCCCATGCCCATGGCGACGATGAACCGGCCTCCCGGCGGCACGCCCACGTGGTGGATGGTGACGGCACCGGTGTTGCCCGCGTCGCTGACCACGGTGGAGCGCTCGGGGAGGGCCGCACCGACCAGGCGCGCCGCCGTCGTCATGTCCAGCGCCGCCGAGTCCGGCACGTGCGGCAGCTCCGCGGACGGGGCGCTCGCCTGCTGTGCCGCCAGGTTGTCCACCAGGGCCCGCGCGGCACCGTTGCGCTGCTGGAGCCCCGCGCCGGGTGCGAGCAGCTCCCCGGTGAGCAGCCTCATCTCCTCCCGCAGGTCCCCGGTGAGCCGCACCAGGTCCTCGTGCGGCTCCAGGAACGGCGGCCGGGGGTCGAGGCAGACGACCGGCACCCCCTTGAGGTGGTCGTGCAGCCCGGCGCCTGCCATCTGCGGCAGCCGGGTGCCGGCCAGCAGGACGGCGGAAGCCTGTTCCAGCGCGGACTGCACCTGGCCGCTGCCGATCACTCCGGCGATGCCGAGATGCCGGGGGTCCCGGTCGTCGAAGACGTCCTTGGCGTCGGGTGCCACCGCGACGCGCGCCCCGAGCGCCGCGGCGAGCGCGGCGAGTTCGGGCCGGGCGTCGGCCCGCGCCACGCCCTCGCCGGCGATCACGGCCACGCCCTGCCGTTCCGCGGCCGAGCGCAGCAGGGTCACGGCCCGCGCGCGGTCGGCCGCGGCGGAGCTCGGGCGCTCGGGCGCCGCCTGCCTCACGGGGCTGTCCCAGGGGGCGAGGACGGCCTGTTGCACGTCCTTGGGCAGCAGCAGCACGGCGGGGCCCGGCGCGGCCGACGCGGCGGCGAAGGCCCGCGGGAGTGCCTGGAGGATCGCTTCGGGTTCCTCCACCCGCTCGCAGCTGACGGCGATCTGTCCGAACAGCCGGGCCGCGTCCATGGAGCCCGCCAGGCCGCTGGTCTCCTGGAAGGAGCCGCGCCCGTTCAGCGACACGGGCGGCTGTCCGATGAGTGCGAGGGCCGGTACGCAGGAGGCGCGCAGCTCGGCGAGTCCGGGTACCAGGTTCATGGCGCCGGCGCCGGAGGTGGCGGCGACCACGGGCATCCGCTGGGCCGCACGGTGATATCCGTCGGCCATCGTGGCCGCCGAGAACTCGTGTTTCGCGACCACGCCGAGTGGGCCGTGTGCCGCCAGGTGGAGAGCGTCGTAGAGGTCCTCGATGTTGGCGCCACCGACTCCGAAGACGTGACGGACTTCCTGCCGGCTCAAGAAGTCGACAATGAAGTCGACCACACGGAATGGGGTTCTCATGGACCGTCCTTTTCTCAGGCGGTGGTCCGTTCATTTCAGTTCCGCACGGCACGCACCGGCAAGTGGCACCTGTCTGCCATGCGGGAGCGGGGGCCGTATGGCAGGGATCTGCCATACCGGTCTGTCATGTGCCGTGCCGCCTGGCGGGGTTAGCTTCCTTCAACCGCGTTCGAATGAAAGGGAGAACCCGTGATCACCGTCGACACCGTGTGTGCCCTCATAGCAAAGAAGCTCGGCAGCAAGGCCACCGACCTCACTCTCGGCGCCGATACCGCCTTCGACTCGGTGGGCCTGTCCAGCCTGCAGATCGCCGACATCGTCTACACGATCGAGGACGACGCGGAGGTCGAGCTGGACCCGAGCCAGGCCGCGAACGTGAAGACGGTCGGCGACCTGGTCGAACTGGTCGAGACGACCCGGGCCGCCGGCGCCGCGGCGTGAGCGCCACCGCCTACCAGGGCGCCACCGCCGAGGCGATCCGGCACCACTACGACGTCTCCAACGACTTCTACGCGCTCTGGCTGGACTCCTCCCTCACCTACACCTGCGCCTTGTGGGCCGAGCCGGGGTCGAAGGAGGCGCAGCTCGACGACCTGGAGACGGCGCAGGCGCGGAAGCTGGACCACCTCATCGAGGGGGCGCGCGCCGGTGGCGCGCGGCGCGTCCTGGACGTGGGCTGCGGCTGGGGCAGTCTGCTGAAGCGGATGACCCAGGTGCACGGCGTCCAGCACGCCGTGGGCCTCACGCTCAGCGACAGCCAGGCCGAGCTGGCCGAGTCGGCCCGGATCACCGGGGCCGAGATCCGGGTGGAGAACTGGCTCGACCACCAGCCGGCCGATCCGTACGACGCGATCGTCTCGATCGGCGCCTTCGAGCACTTCGCCAGGACCGGCCTCTCCCGCGCCGAGCGGGTGGCGGGCTACCGGGAGTTCTTCGAGCGCTGCTTCGCGTGGCTGCCGCCCCGGGGCCGCGTCGCCCTCCAGACGAACGTCAAGGGCAACAACACGGTGATGGACAAGGCCACCGTGCGGGAGCTGATGTTCATCATGGAAACGATCTTCCCGGAGTCCGAGATCCCGGCCCTCTCGGAAGTCGTCGAATCGAGCGAGAAACTCTTCGACGTCGTCTCCCTGCGCAACGACCCGGACCACTACAGCCGCACCTGCGTGGAATGGCTGCGACGCCTCCGGGAGAACAGGGAAGCGGCCGTGAGACTCTCCAGCGAGGAGAACGTCGTCAATTACGAGAATTATCTGGAGGCGAGCGTCAGGCACTTCCAGAACCGCCACCTGGGGCTGTCGAGAATAATTCTCGAAAAGGGGCGCTGAGTGAGTACGCGAAAACATGTGGTCTACTGGCACGAGACGGAGCCGGTCGTCCCGGAACCGCCGCTGCGCGAGAACGTGGACTGCGACGTCGCCGTCGTCGGCGGCGGCTACACCGGGCTGTGGGCCGCGCACTTCCTCAAGGAGGCCGAGCCCGCGCTGGACATCCGCGTCGTCGAGGCCGAGTTCGCGGGGCACGGGGCCTCGGGCCGGGCCGACGGCTTCGTCACGCCGACCATCGGCAAGGACATCCAGGCACTGGTCAAGGAGTTCGGGACGCGCCGCGCCCTGGAGGCCTCGCAGGCAGTCGGACGGTCCGTGCTGGAGATCGGCCGCTTCACGCGCCGCAACAAGATCGACGCGGAGTACGAGGCCAACGACTACCTGATGGTGGCCAGCACGCAGGCGCAGTTGCGCCGGCTGCGTACCGACCGCGACCTGGCCACCAGGATCGCCGGCCGGGAACAGCCGCCGGTCCTCTCGCCGGCCGACGCACAAGAGGTGATCGGCTCCCCCGCCGTGCTGGGCGCCATGCGTACCGGGGGCGCCCTGGTCAACCCGTTCAAGCTGGCCCGCGGCGTGGCCCGGGTGGTAAAGGAGCGGGGCGTCGTCGTCCACGAGAACACCCCGGTGCTCCGGGTACGGCCGGGCGTGCGGCCGCAGGTCGTCACCCCCGGCGGCACGATCACCGCCGACAAGGTGATCGTCGCCGCCAACGCACGCCAGTTCACCTTCCAGCAGTTCCGCAACAAGACCGTGCCGCTGTGGAGTTACGCCATGGTGAGCGAACCGCTCACCACCGAGCAGCTCGGCCGGATCGCCTGGGAAGGCCGCGAGGGGATGGTCGAGGCGAAGACGTTCTTGACCTGCGCCCGCTTCACCGCCGACAACCGGCTGCTGTGGGCGGGCGGGCCCGCCTTCTACTTCTGGGGCCGCGACATGCGCCGCCGCCGCATGAACGACCAGCGCGCCTACCGGGCCCTTGCCGAGGAGTTCGGCCGGTTCTTCCCGATGTGGCGGGACCTCAAGTTCACCTACACCTACGGCGGCGTCATGGACATCACCCGGGACTACGCCCCGCACTTCGGGGCGCTGCCGGGCGGCAACATCTTCTACGGCTACGGGTTCAACGGCAACGGGATCGCCGCCACCCACACCGGCGGCAAGGTGTTGCGGGACCTCGTCCTGGGCAAGGACTCGGAGTTCTCCCGATTGCTCTACGTCGACGACGCGCAGCGCTCGGCGCGGGACTTCCCGCCGGAGCCCCTGCTGTACGTCGGCGCCCGTGCCACCACGCGCCTGATGGAGTGGAAGGAGTCGCGGGCATGAGCGAGAGCCGCACCGTATTGCTGACGGGGGCCTCCGGCGTCGTCGGCCGGGCCATCCTGCGGGAGATACCGGGCCGCCCCCTGAGGCTGATCTCGATGACCAGGCGGCACGGCACCTCGCTGCCCGCCGAGGCCGGCGAGCAGTTGGCGGCCGACCTGGCCGAGCCGCGCTTCGGCCTGGACGAGGACAGCTACCGGGCGCTGGCCCGCGACGTGGACACCGTCATCCACTCGGCCGGGCTGACCGAATGGGGCCTGCCGGACGAGCGCTACCGGCCGGTCAACGTGGAAGGCACCCGCCGGGTGATCGAGTTCGCCGAGGAGTCCGGCGCGACGGTGCACTTCATGAGCACCGCGTTCGTCGCCGCGCTGTCGGCGAGCGCCCCCCACCGGCTCAGCGAGACCAACGTCACCACCAACTACGTGCGCTCCAAGCTCCGCTCCGAGCAGCTGCTGCGCGACAGCGGCCTGCCGCACACCGTCTTCCGGCCGACCAACCTGATCGGCGACTCCCGCACGGGCTGGACCTCCCGGGGGCAGATCGTCCAGCTGATGTCGGACTGGATCTGCCGCGGGCGCGCCCCCTTCCTCCCGGTGCACGAGGGCAACCGGATCGACGTCGTACCCCAGGACCTGCTCGCCAAAGCGGTGCTGCGCTGCATCGAACTGGGCGACGACAGCGGGGAGTTCTGGGTGACGTACGGCGAGGAGGCGATGGACATGGCCACCGCCGTCGAGGTGTGCGCCAAACACGCCGCCTCCCTCGGGCGTCCCCTGGCCCCGCCGCCGGTCACCGACCCTGACGCCCTCGACCCGGAGGAACTGCGCCGGCTTCCCGCACTGGCCCGCTCCTACCTCTCGGTGCTGCGGGACGTCAGCGAGGTCACCCGGTGCGGCGGCGGCGTGCTGCCCACCTCCATGCCGACGCTCCGCGAACGCTACGGGGTCCCGCACGTCCTGGACACGGACGCCTACGCGCAGACCCTCGCCTACGCCTCCGCCCACCTCAGCTGACGAGCCGGAAAGGACGCAACCGTGAACGAGGACCCGCACGAGGAGTGGCAGCCCCCGCGGCTGGAGCAGACCGTCGCCGTGGTCACCGGCGCCAGCCGGGGCGTGGGGCGCGGCATCGCGCTCGCCCTGGGCAGCGCCGGCGCCACGGTCTACGTCACCGGGCGCAGCAGCCGCACCACGGGACGCACCGAGGATCTGCCGGGCACGGTGGACGACACCGCGCAGGAGGTCACCGCGCGCGGCGGCACCGGCATCGCGGTGCGCTGCGACCACCGCTCCAGCGACGACAACCAGGCGCTGGCCGACCGGATCGCGGCCGAGCACGGCTGTGTGGACCTGCTGGTGAACAACGCCTGGGCCGGGTACGAACGCTCCGCCGACGTCCGCTTCGACGCCCCCTACTGGAAGCAGCCGATGTGGCGGTACGAGCTGTGCGAGAGCTCGCTGCGCGCCCAGTACGACGTCACCAGGCTGCTCACGCCGCTGATGATCGAGCGGCAGGGCGGGCTGATCGTCGGCATCGGCTTCACCGACGGCGACACCTACCTCGGGCAGGCCGCGTACGACGTGTTCAAGTCGGCGAGCGACCGGCTCAGCAAGGCGTTCGCGGCGGACCTGCGCAAGCAGCAGGTCACGGCCCTGTCCGTGCACCCCGGCTTCGTGCGCACCGAGCGGGTGGAGGCCGCCTGGGAGGCGCTGGGGGACGGACCCGCCGCGGTCGTCCACTCCCCCGAGTACGTCGGCCGGGCGATCGTCCACCTGGCCGCCGACCCGCAGGTGCAAGGCCGCGCAGGGCAGATCCTCTCGACCGGTGACCTGGCCGAGGAGTACGGCTTCAACGACACCGACGGGCGGCGGCTGCCCGCCTTCCGTCTGGAGGGCCGGATGAGTCTCGCCACCCGCATGGACCGGCTCAACCGGGTCGTCGCCCAGGCCGGCACCTCCTGATCCGCCCGGGAGCGGGCCGGCACGGGAACCGCCGTGTCCCGCCCCCGGGTGCCCTGCACGTGCTCCCCGGGGCGGGACGAAGAGCCCCGGCAACCACCCCCACGCTGTGTTCCCACGCAGCACGACGAACAGGAGATCCCGTATGGGCAGGGGAACAGCCCGGTCCACCGAGAAGGCCCCCTCCGGCGCGGTACCCAAGGCTGCCGGCCTCGCGCTCGCGGTGACCTGCGGTGCGCAGTTCATGGTCATCATCGACGACACCGTCGTCGCCATGGCGCTGCCGAGCATCCGCAGCAGCCTCGACTTCGACCGGGCCTCGCTGGCCTGGGTCGTCGACGCCTACATGCTGCTGTTCGGCGGTTTCCTGGTGCTCGGTGGCCGCTGCGCCGACCTGTTCGGCCGCCGCCGGGTGTTCCTCACCGGCCTGGGCGTCTTCACCGTCGCCTCGCTCGCCTGCGGGCTCGCCACCACGTCCGAGATGCTGATCGTCTCCCGCGGCGCCCAGGGATTCGGGGCGGCGCTGCTGAGTCCGTCCGCCCTGGCCATCCTCATCACCGTCTTCACGGAGGCGAAGGAGCGCCGCAAGGCGCTGGGCATCTGGGGCGGTCTCACCGGCATCTCCGGGGTCTCCGGCGTGCTGCTGGGCGGCCTCATCACCGACCTCATCGACTGGCGGTGGGTGTTCTTCGTCAACATCCCCATCGGCGCGCTGCTGTTCACCCTCACGCTGCGGCCCGCGCTCGCCGACCGCACCGAGGGGCCCGCCAAGCGGCCCGCGACCGACGGCACGGGGGCCGTCCTGATCACCGGGGCGCTGCTGCTGCTCGTCTACACCGTCATCAGCACCAACCACCGCCCGTGGGGGTCGGCGGCCACGGTGGCCGGGCTCGTCGGCTCCGCGGTGCTGCTGGCCGCGTTCGTGGTGCGGGAACAGCGCGCCGACGAACCGCTGATCCGGCTCGGCCTGTTCGCCAGCCGGCAGATCTCCACCGCCAACGTGATGATGCTGCTCGCCGCCTCGGGGCTGTACGGCATCTTCTTCTTCCTGACCCAGTACATGCAGAACCTGCTGCACTGGTCGCCGCTGAAGGCGGGCATCTCCTGGGCGCCGTTCGGCGTCACGATGGCGGCCTTCTCCGGTATCGCGATCCAACTCCTGCCCAAGGTGGGCAGCCGGGCCCTGTGCCTGGTCGGCCTCGGTTCGGCCACCCTCGGGCTCGGCCTGCTGCTCAGGACACCGCTGGACGCCTCCTACCCCACCGACCTGCTGCCCACCCTGCTGCTGTGCGCGGCGGGTTACGGACTGGCGATGGTGCCGCTGGTGGTGGCGGCCGTCAGCGGAGTGCCCAAGGCCGACTCCGGAGCGGCCTCCGGGGTGCTCAACACCGGCCAGCAGATCGGCGGCGCGATCGGACTCGCGATCCTGGCCACCCTGGCGAGCAACCGGCTGGACGACGAGATCTCCTCCGGCACCGCCGTGCCGGACGCGTTGCTGACCAGCTTCCACTCGGCGTTCCTGGTCGGCACGGTGCTCACCGCGTGCGCCGCGCTGCTGTCGCTGGCCCTGCCCGCGCTGCGCACCGAGTTCGACCCGGAGACCACCTCGGGCGTCTGACCCGCACGGCCAGAAACCACAGAAGAGGACAACAGGGATATGGACGGCAGAGAACACCGCTGGTACATGCTCGTCGCGTCACTGCTACCGCTGCTCGCACTCGGCGCGGCCATGGTGCTGGCCTGGAACCACATCTTCGGCTGGACCGACGTGCTGGTCACGCTGATCATGTACGCCATCTCCGGCCTCGGCATCTCCACCGGCTACCACCGGATGCTGACGCACCGCGCCTTCGAGACGTACAAGCCCATCCGCGTCGCGCTCGCCACCGCCGGGGTGATGGCGGGACAGGGCCCGCCGATCATCTGGGCGGCCCACCACCGCAAGCACCACCGGGTCGCCGACAAGGAAGGCGACCCGCACAGCCCGCACCTCGGCTTCGAGCCCGGCTTCAAGGGCGCGATCGCCGGGATGTGGCACGCGCACCTGGGCTGGCTCTTCGACGAAGGCCTCAAGTCCGACCCCATCCGCTACTGCCCCGACCTGGTGCGGGAGAAGCCGCTGCGCTGGCTCAGCGAGAAGTTCATCCTCGTCGTTGCCGCCGGCATCCTGCTGCCCGGCCTGCTGGCCTTCGCGATCACCGGCGGCTCGGTCCAGGCGCTGCTGACCGGCGTGCTGTGGGGCGGCCTGGTGCGGATCTTCCTGATCAACCACATGACGTACGCGGTGAACTCCATCGGCCACTACTTCGGCCGCCGGCGGTTCACCACCACCGACGAGTCCCGCAACGTCGCCTGGCTGGCCGTGCCGTCCTTCGGTGAGGCCTGGCACAACAACCACCACGCCTTCCCGCGCTCGGCGCGGCACGGGATGAAGTGGTACGAGGTCGACCTGTCGGCCGTCTTCATCTGGAGCCTGGAGCGCACACGGCTGGCCTGGAAGGTCATCCGGATCGACCCGGAGCGGATGACGATGCGCGAGGCCGGGATCAGCCGGGTCGACGGCGCCAAGCTCGACCGGCAGGAACTGCTCGTCGCCCAGCAGCGCATCGCCCCCATGGCGGACCGCTCGCGCGACGGTTCCGACGTCTCCCTCGTGGACGTGGAGTAGCCATGGCAGCCACCGGCACCGAACTGTGGGACCTGCTGCTGCGCGACGAGTCGAAGGGGGTCCTGCACCACTGGGACGGCGAGGGCTTCGGGCACACCCCCTGGCGCCAGGTCGTACGGGAGGCCCACGGCATGGCGGCCGCACTCCGCGCGGCGGGCGTGCGGCCGGGGACGCGGGTCGCCACCGTCCTCACCAACTCGGCGCACACCGTGCGCGGGCTGCTCGCGGTCTGGCTGGCCGGCGGCGCCGTCGCCTCCTTCCCGCTGCCGGCCCGCGGACAGGCCCCCGAGGAGTACGGGAGCCAGTTGACGCGGCTGACCGAACGGCTCGACGCGGCGATGCTGCTGACGGACGAGTCGATACTGCCGCTGGTGCCGGCCGGGCTGACCGCGCGGTTCCCGGTCCGCACCTGGACCTCGCTGTACGGCGGCGGGCACCTGGACCCGTCGCCGCCGGGGCCGCAGGACATCGCCTTCGTCCAGTACTCGTCCGGCAGCACGAGCCTGCCCAAGGGGTGCGCCCTCACCTCCCGCGCCATCGCCACCCACCTGCACATGCTCTACGACCTGGCGGACGGGCGCGTCGGTGCCGAGACGATCGTCTCCTGGCTGCCGCTCTCCCACGACATGGGCGTCTTCGGAACGCTGCTGAACGCCTGGGCGTTCGACTACGACTTCGTCCTCTCCTCCCCCGAGCGCTTCGGGATGGCGCCGCGCACCTGGTTCCGGGACATGTCCGACTTCGGCGCCACCATGTCCGCGGGCACGAACACCGCCCTGTACCTGGCCGCCCGGGCGCAGGGCCGCACCCCGCTGCCGAACCCGCTCGCCCTCAAGGTCTTCGTGGTGGGCGCCGAACGGGTGGACGCGGCGACGCTGGAGACGGCCATGACCGCGTTCGGTCCCTCGGGCCTGAGCCGGGCCGCGTTCATGCCCGCCTACGGCATGGCCGAGGCGACGCTGGCGGTCGCCAGCAGCCCGACGGGAGCGCACCCGGTCGCCCGCAGTTTCGACGGGGCGGCGCTGCGGGACGGGGAGATCGTCGAGGTCGCCGAGGACACCCCCGGCGCCACCCGGCTGGTCTCCAACGGCCCGCCGCTGCCCGGGGTCACGGTGACCACCCAGGAGCCGGGCCGGGTCTCGCAGCTGCTGGTCTCCTCCCCGAGCCTGGCCTCCGGCTACCTCGGGGACCCCGCACGCACGGCCGAGCGGTTCAGGGACGGCGTACTGCACACCGGCGACCTGGGCTTCGTCCACCAGGGCGAGGTGTACTTCGTGGGCCGTGCCGACGACCTGATCTCGGTGGGCGGGCGGAACGTGTACACGAGCGAGATCGAATCGGCCGTCGAGGCGCTCGGCCCGGTCCGCGAGGGCTGCTCGGCCCTGGTGGACGTGGCCGACGGCGGCATCTCCCGGCTGGTCCTGCTGCTCGAACCCAGGCGCCGCAGCGACGACTTCCACGTGATCGCCGACCGGGCCGCCACCGTCGCCCGGGAGAAGTCGGGCCTCGCGCTCGCCGAGTGCGTCTTCGTGGAGCGCGGCCACCTGCCCCGGACCCCCAGCGGGAAGATCCAGCGCTTCCGCTGCCGGGCCGCCCTGGGACCGGACGGGGGCGCGCTGAAGACCCTCGCCCGGATTCCCCTGGGCTGACCCGCCCCGCAGCCACCGTTCGAGAGAGGGACACCCCATGCTCCAGGGCCGCCCGGCACAGCCGGGCTTCTTCACCGCCACCGAGATCATCGGCATGGAGGACTACCTGCGCCTCCACCTCAACGAGAACCCGTACGGACCACCGCCCGGCACCGTCGAGGCCGTGCACACGGAGGCGGCACAGCACCTCAACCGCTATCCGGACAGCGAGTGCGGTCTCCTGCGGGAGCGCCTGGCCGAGCACTTCCGCGTCGCCCCCGAGATGATCGCCATCGGCAACGGCACCGACGAGCTGGTGCTGCTCGCCTCGATGACGTTCCTGCGCGAGCCCGGCAGCCGCGTCGTCACCACCGATTCCACCTTCCCCGGCTACGTGACCTCGGCGGCGGCCGTGGGCGCACCCGCCCACGTCGTTCCGCTGGCGGGCGCGGCCCTCCCGGTCGCCGGCCTCACGGCCGCCGTGCGGCAGGGCGCCGCCCTCGCCTTCGTCTGCAACCCGCTGAACCCGACCGGGGCGCTGCTGGACCGCGACGAGGTCACCGAGCTGATCGACGCCGCCGAGTCCAGCGGCACCGTGCTGGTCTTCGACGAGGCGTACCTCGACTTCGCGGGCCCCGCACACGAGTTCGCGCTCGAAGCGGTGCGCGAGGGGCGTCGGGTACTGGTGACCCGCACCTTCTCCAAGGCGTGGGGCCTCGCCTCGGTACGGGCTGGCCTCGCCCTCGGCCCGCCTCAGCTGGTGGAACAGATCGCCGCGACCGCGAGGGCACTGCCCTTCAACGTCAACCGCCCCGCCCAGCGCGCCGTGCTGCGCGCCCTGGAGGCCCCCGCCCACCTGGACCGGGTGCGCGCGGACAACGCCCGTGTCCGGGAGCTGCTGTTCAAGACCCTGGACTCGCTGGGCCTTGGCCACTCCCCCTCGGCGGCGAACTTCGTGATGGTCGAGGTCCCGGGGCAGGGCACCGGACCCGGCGACAGCACCCGCTTCGCGGCCCGGCTCGCCGAGGAACACCACATCCTCGTCCGCGATCTGACCCTCCTCGGGCTGCCCGGCCGGCTGCGCGTCTCGGTCGGTACGGAGGCGGAGGTCGAGCGCCTCGCCGCGGCCCTCGCCCACCTGCTCGGCCGCCACTGATCCACCCCGGCGCCACCCACCGCCCGGTCCGGGACCGGGGCGCCGGGCCGACATCTCTCACGCAAGGAGCAGCCGGAGGCCATGGGCCACTACAAGTCGAACCTGCGGGACCTGGAGTTCACCCTCTTCGATGTGCTGGGCCGTGACGACGTGTACGGCACAGGGGCGTTCGCCGGGACCGGCCAGGACACCGCCCGCGCGGTGCTGGCCGAAGTCGAACGCCTGGCGGTGCACCAGCTGGCGGACGCCTCCGTCGCGGCGGACCGCACCCCGCCGGTCCACGACCCCCAGGCCCGCTCCGTCACGCTGCCCGACTCCTTCAAACGCGCCTACCGGGCCTGGACGGACGGCGGCTGGCACCTGCTCGACCTGCCGGCGTCGCTCGGCGGGGCCGACGCGCCGCCGTCACTGCGCTGGGCGGTGGCGGAGCTGGCCCTGGGCGCCAACCCGGCCCTCTACCTCTACCAGGGGTTCACCGGCTTCGCGCGGGTCCTCGACCGCCTCGGCACCGGCGAACAGCGGCGGCTCGCCCGGCTGATGGTCGACCGGCAGTGGGGCGCCACGATGGTGCTGACCGAGCCCGAGGCGGGCAGCGACGTAGGGGCCTGCCGGACCAGGGCACGGCAGCAGCCGGACGGGACGTGGCACCTGGAGGGCGTCAAGCGGTTCATCACCTCCGGCGAGCACGACCTGGCCGAGAACATCGTCCACTTCGTGCTCGCCCGGCCCGACGGGCACGGGCCAGGCACCAAGGGGCTGTCACTGTTCCTGGTGCCGAAGTTCCGGATCGCCGACCCCGCGACCGGCAGGCTGGGGGCACGCAACGGGGTGCACGCCACCGCGCTCGAGGACAAGATGGGCCTCAAGGCCTCGGCCACCTGCGAACTCACCTTCGGCGCCGAGGAACCGGCCGTCGGCATGCTGCTCGGCGAGGAGCACAACGGCATCCGGCAGATGTTCCAGATCATCGAGCAGGCCCGGATGATCGTCGGCACCAAGTCCGCGGCCACCTTGTCCACCGGATACCTCAACGCGGTCGAGTACGCCAAGGAGCGGATCCAGGGCACCGACCTGGCCGCACTCGGTGACCGCTCAGCCCCCAAGGTGCCCATCACCCGGCATCCCGAGGTACGGCGCTCCCTGCTGCTCCAGAAGGGATACGCGGAGGGGCTGCGCGCCCTGGTCCTCTACACGGCGACGCTGCAGGACCGGATCGCCGCCGCGCAGGCGGAGGGGCGCACCGACGAAGAGGCGACGGCACGCAACGACCTGCTGCTGCCCGTCGTCAAGGGCTACAGCTCCGAGCGCGCCTGCGAGCAGCTCAACCACGCCCTGCAGATCCTGGGCGGGGCGGGCTACATGAAGGACTTCCCGCTGGAGCAGTACATCCGCGACACCAAGATCGACACCTTGTACGAGGGCACCACCGCCATCCAGGGGCAGGACTTCTTCTTCCGCAAGATCGCGCGGGACCAGGGCGCGGCCCTCGACGGCCTGCTCACCGAGGTGGAGAAAGAGGCGCGCCAGGAGGCGGACGGCGCCCTGGCGGCGGAGCGCGCGCTCCTCGCGGAGGCGGTGACGCAGGTGCGCGCGATGGCGGACGCCCTGGGCGCGTATCTGCTCCGTTCGCTGGAGGAGCCCGCGGCGGTGCACCAGGTGGGACGGAACACCACGCGGCTGCTGATGGCCACCGGTGACCTGCTGCTCGGCTGGCTGCTGCTGCGTCAGGCCGCCGTGGCGCAGAAGCAGTCACATGCGGGCGGGGATGGCCGGAACGCTGCCGGACGCGCCTTTCGTCTGGGCAAGATAGCGACGGCCAGGTTCTTCGCCCAGGAGGTACTTCCGTTGATCACCACCGAACGGGCCCTCGCGGAGCGTCACGACAGCATCCTGATGGAGCTGCCGGACGACGCCTGGTGACCGCCCCGCGCCGGGCCCCCGCGGTGCGCGAGCCCGGCGCATGTGAAGCACCGACCCCCAGGGTCCCTCCGACCGTCGAGCCTGTAAGGAGCCACTTGTGACCGAGTCTTCGACCGCCGCACTCGCCCCGGGACACCAGACGATGCTGCTGGCCCACCGCGCCATGGTGCGCGACCTGGAGCGCATCGGCCGCGCCGCGCGAGAGCTGCCGGCCGGGAACACCGAGCGCGCCACCGCCCTGCGCGGCTACGTGGACAGAATCTCCCAGCTCATCGAGCACCACCACGAGGGCGAGGACGACTTCCTCTGGCCCAAGCTGCGCGAACGCGGCGCCGACGAGGAGGCGCTGGCGCTGATGACCGCCGAGCACGAGGAACTCACCAAGGTCCTGCACGCCTGGCACGCCACGAGCCGCCGGCTCGGCAGCGACGAGGCGGCCCCGGCCGAGCTGGCCGCCCAGACGGACGAGTTGCGCGAGCAGCTCGCCCAGCACGCCGACGACGAGGAGCGGGAGCTGACGGGGCGGCTGGCCCCCGCCCTCGACAAGGGCGTCTGGAAGGGTTTCGCGACCCATATGCGCAAGACGGCCCCGGGCTGGACACTGCGGTTCATGCCGGCCTGGCTGCTGTCGGTGGCAACCCCTGCGGAGCGCGGCGGCGTCCCCGGCGCACCGATCGGACGGCTGTTCAGCGGCTGGCTGGAGAAGAACCGGCGCGCCGCGTTCGGCGACACCTACTGACGGCACGGCCACGGGAGACGCGCCGCCGAAGTCACCACTCAGGTGCGCCGCACCGCCGTCGCCGGAGCACCGGCGCCGACGCGGTGGCGCTGCTCCGCCGGAACCGAGCAGTGACGCCGCTGAGCCGGAACTGAACGGTCAGAACTGAACCACTGGACCGCCCGGTCGCCGAGCGACCGCACCCCCTGTCGCACGGGCCGGGCGGCGGTTCAGTGCGTTCTTGAGCGAGGAGGAATATCCATGCAAATACCTCTATCTTCCCTCCCGCCCTCGCGTGAGAGAACCGGCGCGGCGGGCCACGCGCCCTCGCCGCTGACGGAGGCGGGGCGCCGGTGGGTGGACGAGTTCGTCATGCGCCCGCACGAGGGCACCAACCGGGACGGCGCGGTCTGCCCGTTCGTGGAGTCCGCGATGAAGGCGCAGACCTTTCTGCTGGAGGAGTGGGAAGTCGATCCGGACACCGACGCCGAGGGCCTGGTCGAGGTGGCGCGCCGGATGGCCGACGCCTTCGAGAACACGGACTGGGAGGGCCGCAACCGCTTCCTGCACACACTGGTGCTGGTCCTCTCCGGCCTCCCCGAAGAGCGCTACCGCCTGCTCGACGAGGCACACCGGCTGGTCAAGCCCGAACTCGTCGACCGCGGGCTGATGCTGGCCCAGTTCCACCCGCACTGCGACGAACGCGCCGCCCGCAACCCAGACTTCCAGGTCGCCCGGGCCCCGGTGCCGATGCTGGCCATGCGCCGGATGGCACTCCACGACGTCCTCTTCCTCGACTCCGACCCCGAATGGTTCGCCGCCTACGAACAGCGGTACGGCAAGCGGCACGAACAAGGAGCGGTCGCCGACCCGCTGTTCGCCGAGACGTTCGCCACGGCACGGGACCGGTGGAACGAGGCCTGAGAGCCGGTACACCTCACGGGGAACGCGACACGTACGGCCACCGTCACGACCGAGCGGCTGCCCGCAGACGTGGACGCCACAGACTTGTCACCGCCAACCCCACCCCCTCCACCCGGGTACCTGCCGTGCCGGTGTCGGCTGCGCCGGCCCGACCGCACGCGGGCCCGGCGGTCAGGGCGACAGGGCGGGTGAAGGGCGGAACCGCGCGGAAGGGCTGGACGGCTCCGGACTCCACGGTGTCCAGCACCTCACGGCGCAGATCCGGATAGGCGGCGCGGTGCCGCCCCATGACACCTGCCGCGTACTCCGTTCCCTTTCCTTTCGCGCTGGAGGTACGGAAGACGGCGTCGCGCCCTCAGGACGCGGCGGCGCTCTCCAACTCGCGGCGGCCGTGCGGTGTCCGCTTCCCCGGCGGCGGGGCGGAGGCCGCGTCGTCCGGCACCCGGAGGGTGTGCCCCCGCAGGGGCTTGGAGGTGCGCCAGCCGCCGACCCCGAGTTGGAAGTGGACGTCCCAGGTGCCGGGGGCGAGGGGAGCGCCGTGGTCGGCCGTGGCGGGGTCGAGGGTGAACTCCGCCGTGTAGCGCAGGGTGCGCGCGTCCGGTTCCCCGGTCCGGCCCCGCAGCCGGGCTGCGGCCTTCGCGCACAGGTTGTGCAGACGGCTGTAGGGGCCGCTGTCTGCCGCGGCCCGTTCGGCCGGCACCTCGGCGACCTGCCAGGTGGTGGGGACGCTCAGCACGGTGCCGCCCTCGCGGTGCCGCAGTTGGCCGCGCACGTTGCTGCGCCGGACCGCCTTGGCGAAGTCGGCCACCTCGGCCGCCGTCTCCACGTCCGCGACGCGGGGCGGCAGGCACAGCCGGAGGCGGCGTTCGTCGGGCCGCAGGAAGACGAGCGGTGCGGCGGTCCGCCCCCTGCCGCGCTCCCGCACCAGCGAGGAGGTGCACCGCATCCGCAGCGCAGCGCCTTGCGACCGGGTCGACTCCACCCGCGGCCGCTGGACGACGCCGGTCTCGAAGGCCGCCTGTTCCTCGGCCAGTGCCAGGTCGCCGTGGCGGGCCAGGGCCGCGACGACGCGCAGCCGCGTGGGCAGCGCCGTGTCGGCCTCCTCGGGCAGCTCGGCTGCCAGGGCGCCGACCGCCTCGAACCAGGCGGCCCTGCGCTCGGCGGGCTGGTCGAGCAGGCGCCGTCCGGCGATCCTCTCCAGCGCCTTCTTGCCGTACCACTTGGCCGTCAGCCGGTTGCGGTGGCGGCCCGCGGGGACGTGGGTGTCCGGTGCGTCGAGGATCGCGAGGACCTTGCGGACGCTGTCGATGTAGGGGGCCGGGTCGATCCGCTCGTAGCTGACGTTGTGCTTGCCGTCGGCGTGCCGCACCCAGTGGTAGCAGGTGTAATCGTGGACGGTGGCGACCCGGTCGGTGAGGAGGAAGGCCCGCAGGGTGAACATGTGGTCCTCCAGGCGCACCCTCCCCTCGGGGAAGCTCAGTCCGTGTGCCCGCAGGAAGTCCGTCCTGAAGAGCTTGTGCACCGTCATCGAGGCCAGCAGCGTGGTGTCCTCGCGCAGGTCGCAGGAGGCCATCGGCTGCTCGAACAGGGCGCGCGGTGCCTGCCGCCCGTGCCCTGCCATCCGGCCGATCACGATGTCGGCGCCGGTCTCGCGCGCCCGCGCGTAGGTGCGCTCCAGCGCTTGGGGGGCCAGCCAGTCGTCGTCGTCCACGTAGTGGACGAACTCGCCGCGTGCCGCGTCGGTACCGACGTTGCGTGGCCGTCCCGGCCAGCCCGAGTGGTCGATCCGCAGCACGCGGGCCGTCTCCTGGGCGTCCTGCCTGGCTATCTCGGCCTCGAGCAGCGCGACGGTGTCGTCGCTGGACTCGTCGTCCACGTAGATGATCTCGAACTCGGAGCGCGGCATGCTCTGTGCCAGGAAGGAACGGAGCCCGGTGAGCACCGTCTCACCCGTGTCGTGGGTGGGCACGACGATGCTGACCTTGACCGGCTGCCGGCCGGTGTCGGGAGCTGTGTGCGCTGAGGTGCGCGCTGTGGTGTGCACTGCCGCCTTCCGGGTCGCTGACATCCCTGCGTGTGACCTCCCTAGCTTGTGACGTCCCTGCGTGTGACATCGCTGCGTGTGACGTCCGCGGGGCGGGTGCCCGGCGCCACGCTGCCGAATCCCCGCCAGTCCCGCCCCGCTCCGCTCCCGCCGGCCGCGTCCCCGGCCTCACAGGAAAGGAGGCCTAGCGCACGTCGAGCGGGATCTCGCACCAGACGCGCTTGCCGTTGCCGCGTGGTTCGACGCCCCAGTCGGTGGCCAGCTCCTCGATGAGGACGAGGCCGCGGCCCGACGTGGACTGTTCGGTGGCGGCGCGGCGCTGCGGGGAGGCGGGTGAGGTGTCGGTGACGGCGATGCGCAGGGCGCGGCCCCCGGCGCGCACCGGCCTGGCCGTCAGTGTGGCGTCGCCCCCGGTGTGCAGCAGCGCGTTGGTGGCCATCTCGCTGGCGAGGAGCTGGGCGGTGTCGCTGAGGTCGTCCAGTGACCAGCGGTGCAGCGCGGTGCGCAGGGCCTGGCGGGCGGCCTGGAGCGAGTGCGGGTCGTTGGTGGTGATGGTGACGGCCATCTGGGGTGCGGTGTGGCGCCTGCCGGCGGCGCGTCTGAGCAGCAGCAGTGCGACGTCGTCCTCCTGGCCGGTGAACGCGCCCATCGTGTGCAGCAGGTGGTCGGCCAGCGGGTCGGGGCGCAGTGGCCCGGTTCTGACGGCGTCGATGAGCTGGTCGCGGCCCTGGTCGATGTCCTTGGTGCGGGACTCGATGAGGCCGTCGGTGCACAGCAGCAGGGTGGATCCGGGGTCCAGTACCGTCTCCGCGGTCGTGTAGGGGGGTTGGGTCGACGGTGCGGTCAGCCCGAGCGGCAGACCGCCCGGGGTGTTGAGCCAGACGCAGCTGCCGTCGGGGCGGCGCAGTACCGGGTCCAGGTGGCCGGCGCGGACGCTGACCGCGTGTCCGGTGTGCGGGTCGAGCAGGACGACGAGGCAGGTGGCGAACCTGTCGGTGTCCAGTTCGGCGAGGAAGGCCGAGGCGCGTGCCATCACGGTTGTGGGCGGGTGCCCCTCGGCGGCGTAGGCGCGCAGGGCGATGCGCAGTTGGCCCATCACGGCGGCGGCCGTCACGTCGTGTCCCTGCACGTCGCCGACGACGGCGGCGATCCGCCCGTCGGGGAGGGTGACGGCGTCGTACCAGTCGCCGCCGATCCCGCCTCTGGCGCGGGCCGGGCGGTAGCGGGTGGCCATGGACAGGCCCGGCACGTGCGGGATGTGCCCCGGCAGCATCGCCGTCTGGAGCCCCGTGGCCAGTTCGTGTTCCTGGTCGTAGAGCAGGGCGCGCTGGAGCGACTGGGCGATGGTGCTGCTCAGCGCGGTCAGTACGGTCCGCTCGTCGTGGGTGAAGCGGGTCTTGCCGTCGTAGGTGAGGCCGAGGGCGCCGATGGGGGTGTCGTGCGCGATCAGCGGCAGGTAGACGGCGGCGGTGGACTCCGGTACGGCGCTCAGGTAGGCGCCCAGTCCGGGGTAGCGCCGGGCGAATTCCTGGCGGTCGGTCACGAAGACGGGCTTGCGGGTGCGGACGGCCTCGCTCAGCGGCAGCGGTTCGGCGATCCGGGCCAGGTGGAAGTCGCGGATCAGCCCCTCGGGCACACCGTTGGCGCCGACGAGTCCCATGCGGCCGCCTTCCGCCAGCCCGAGCAGGATGCTGGAGGCGCCGAGCCGTCGCAGCAGCAGGTCGGTGCTCAGCGCCTCGGCCACGTCGCCGACGGTGACGGTCGGCGCGAGGGCCTCGTTGACGTGGCCGACGATGTCGGCCTGCCTGCGGCGGTCGCTCTTGGCCTGCCGCAGTTCCCGCGTCTGGTCGACGGCGCGCAGTTCCTGGCTGGCGTCGCGGATGATCCCGATGACGTGCGCGGGCTCCCCGTGCTCGTCGCAGACGACGGTGCCCTGGGAGTGGGTCCAGCGCAGCGACCCGTCACGGTGGCGTACCCGGAAGTAGAGGCTGTAGCCCGTGTGCTCCTTCAGCGCACGGTCCACCCGCGCCTGGATCTCGGGGAGTTCCTCGCCGAGCATCCGCTGGGCGAGGGTCGCGGTCCGGTTGTCGTACTCCTCGGGGCGGAAGCCCATCACGGCGAGCCCGGCGTCGTCGTAGCGCATCTCGCCGCTGGCCAGGTCCCAGGCGAAGCTCCCCATCCCGTTGAGGGCCAGAGCCACGTGCGGGGCGACCGGTGGGTCGCCGTGCAGCCCGTGCGCCCTGTTCGGTTCGCGGAAGCGGTGCATCGCTCTCTCCCGGGGTCGGCCCGCCGGGCGGGGCCGGCAGCGGCCACGGCTTCCTTGGCAAGGCCGCTTCCCCATCATGCGGCCGAGCCGCGGCAGCCGCCTGCCGGGAAGGCCATCCGTGCCGCCGGCCGCCGTGTCCTGCTCGGACGCCGCTGCCGCCCCGCGGGTGCGGCGCAGCAGGCAGACGGCAGACAGTCGGCAGGCAGCCGCCGGATGCGCCACTGTCGGGGGCGCATCCGGCGGCTGCCTGCCGTGTGCGGTACCGCTGCCCGGCGCCGGGCGGGCCGGGCGTTCCTGACCTGGTCAGGGCACCGTTCGCCTGCCGGGGCCGAACCGGTCGTGTGCCGGTCAGGGCTTGCCGCGGGCCCCCTGGGCTGCCTTGCCCGCGGCCGCCTCCTCGGAGTCGTGCGGGCCGGTGGACAGCTTGCCGCCGGAGCTTTCGATGTGGGCGCGTACGAACCACTGGAAGAGCTCCAGCTGGCGCAGGTGCTCGATCAGCAGGTCCTGGGTGACCAGGTCCGAGGTGTCGGTGGCCTCCACGGCCTTGCGGTGGTCCTCGATGACGCCGGTGTAGACGACGTCGAGGGCGCCGAGGTGTTCGATGGCCTCGGCCCTGCCGAGCGAGTAGTCCTCCCAGGTGCGCTCGGAGACCAGCACGCCGGGAGTGCCCCAGGGCGAGCCGCCGAGCGTGGAGATGCGCTCGGCCGTGTTGTCGATCATCTCGCGTACGGCCTCGACCTGCGGGTCGAGCATTTCGTGGACGGCGATGAAGTGCGGTCCGATCACGTTCCAGTGCACGTGCTTGAGCGTCAACGCCAGGTCGTTGAGGGCGTGCAGGCGCATCCGCAGGAGCCGGATGACGTCGCCGCCGTCACGCGTGGACATGCCGGGGACGGTGTACGAGGGGTTGGACCCGTTGCGCGAAGCGTTGGCTGCCACGGTGCACTCCAATCGTGTGAATCCTTGGGATCCGTGGAAATTCTTCGGAATCGTCAGCGGTGAACCGGAGGTGGTGGTCCGGGGCGCCGCCGGCCTGCGGCGGCGGGCGGGGCGGACCGGAGGGCGAGGGGGTCTCCGCCGAGGGGTGCGGGACCACGGCCGGGGCCGCGTGCCCGTCAGTCTCGCGGCGAGTGCCGCTCCTGGGCGGCGGCGTACGCGAACTGCAGGAAGTCCGAGCCCGCGACGGCCGCCAGGCCGCTGTAGCAGGTACGTGCGGTCGCCGGGGACGCCGCGCGCAGCACGAGCAGTGCGGAGGCCACCCACGGAGCCAGGCAGAACGGGCAGGTGATCAGCTCGCCCACGGCGTGCTTGAGCCCCTTGCCGCGCACTTCCTCCGCGACCTCCGCCGGGGCGCTGGTACCCGCGTAGCGGGTGAAGGGGGCCCTGAAGGGGCTGGCCACCGCGTCCTTGGACACCATCCTGGACAGCTTGTGCGTGGCCAGGGTCAGCAGTACCAGTTCGCGGGGGCTGAGGTCCTGCGGCGCCCGGCGTCCGGCGCAGCGGGCCGCGAGGGCGGCACCCACGGCGCCGGTACCGAACGACGAGAGCACGGCCAGGTAGCCGCCGAGCGGGCGGTCGGCGTCCGGTGCGTAGCGGTGCTCGTGTTCTTGTACGACCTCGCGGGGCGTACGCGGTTTACCCGGCATACAGCGTTACCTCCCAAAACGTGCGCCACGGGGTTCCCCGGCCGCGGGCGGTGAAACGCCCGCCGGCGAGACGCCCGCGGCGGCCGGGGGCCCGTGCGGCGACGTCCTTCGCGGGGTGCTCAGCGGCCGAGTGCCCGCCTGAGTTCCCGCTTGTTCATGTGGGACCGGCCCTCGACGCCCTTCTGCCTGGCCTCGTTGTAGAGCTGGTCGCGGGTGGGGCCGCCGGGGCCGCTGTGGGACCGCTCGCCACCGCGCTTGGGTGCGGGCTTGTCGCGTACGGAGGTGCGGCTGGCGGTCTTGGCCTCGCCCTTCTGGGCGCGCTCCTTGTTGACCGTGCGGGAGGCGATCTCCTTGGCGCGGCCCGTGGAGGTACCGCGTTTCTTGGCCCCCTCCTTGACGTGCTCGTACTGGCGTTCGCGCTTGGCGTTCGATCCGGCAGGCATGGTTCCTCCGTACTCTGTGCGCGTACTCGTTAATCCGTTTCATGCCTTTTGTTGTTTTTATGGTCCGCCCTCGCGCGCCGGACGGCGACCGCACCGGCGCGCGCCCCGGCCGGGTTCCACGTGCGGAACGCACCACACGTGGAACCCGGCATCGGCACCGTCCACCGGAGCACCCGAGCCGGGTCCGCGCCGCGGGGCGGCGACCTCGTACGACCGGTGGATCACTTCGCACGACCGGTGGATCACCTCGCACGAACACGGAAGGAACCGGTCCAGGTGAGCACGAAGGACAGTGGATGGCGTCCGACGGTGGTCGCTCGCGTGCGCCGAGCCGCGCACCGGGCGCGGCAGCAGGCGGGGCCGGAGCGCGAGACAGCGCTCCTGCTCGCCAAGAGCGGCGCCGCGGGCGTGCTGGCGTGGGCACTCGGCGCCTACGTGATCGCCTCACCGCAGCCCACCTACGCGCCCTTCACCGCCCTGCTGGTGGTGCAGTCCACGGCGTACCGCTCCCTGATGCAGTCACTGCGGTACGTGGTGGCCGTCGTGCTCGGCGTCCTGGCGGCGGGGCTGGTGGGGCCGCTGATCGGCGAGAACACGCTCGCGTTCGCGGCGATGCTGTCCGTCAGGCCGCTGGCGCCACCTGGGCAGCCAGGGCATCCAGGTCTCGATCGCCGGCGCCTTCGCCTACCACGCGCTCTCGGGCACCCACCTCCAGATGCTGTGGGAGATCATCCAGATGGCGCTGCTGGGCGCGGCCATCGGCATCGTCGTCGCCATGCTGGTCTTCCCCCCGCTGCGCTACCGCACCGCCGAACGGGGCATCGAGGAGATCAGCCAGGCCACCCAGCTCCTGTTGAGCGACATGGCCGACGGCCTCAAGAAGGGGCTGCCCAGCGAGGAGACGGCGGAGGACTGGCTGCACCGCGCACGCCAGTTGGACGGCACGCTCGGCGCGGCGCGCGAGGCCGTCGAGATGGGCGCGGAGAGCGTCGTCTACAACCCGCGTAGCTGGCTGCACCGCCGTACGAACTCCCGGAGTTTCCAGGGGTACCGCACGCTGATGGAGTCGCTGGGCCGGGCCGGTGAGCAGATCCGCAGCATCAGCTACGGGTTCGTGCGGTTCCACGGCGAGGACGCCACCCGGCCGGGCGACGACTTCCTGTCCGCCTACGGGGAACTGCTGGAGAGCATCTCCGAGGCGGCCGGGCTGATCGGCTCCCTGGAGGACGACGAGGGGGACGATCCCCTGCGCCGCGCCTTGCGGCAGTGCCGCGAGCGGTACGCGCGGCTGCGCGAGAGGGCGGAGGGCGAGGCCTGGCCCAGCCACGGGGTCCTGCTCACGGACGCGGACCGGCTGCTGGTGGAGTTCCGTCACGCCCACCGGCAGGGCGCGGCGCAGCCCCCGCGCAGGGGGTGACACCACTGGTGGGGTGGCGCCACGCGGGGAAGCTCGCCAGCCGTGCGCGCCGCGTCAGTCCGCGGCCCGCATCTCGAACCAGGTGGTCTTCCCGCGGGGCAGCAGGTCCACGCCCCAGCGTTCGGCGAGCGTGTCCACGAGGAAGAGGCCGCGGCCGCTGACGTCCAGCTCACCGACCGGCAGCAGACAGGGCAGCCCGCGCGAAGGGTCGCGGATCTCCACGCGGATCCAGCCGGAGCGCCGCAGCATGCGGATGCCGATGGTGTGCGCGCCGGTGTGCCGGACGGCGTTGCCGACGAGCTCGGAGACGAGCAGCACCGTGTGCTCGGTGATCTGTGCGGAGACGGCCCAGCGCTGCTGGAGGACGGCCTGGGCGAGCCGGCGCGCGCGCCGCGCGGACTCGGGGAGGTTCACCAGCGGCACCTCCCGCACGGTCGGATCGCCCGCACGGTCGAGGACGGTGCTCAACGGCTCGGCGTCCCACATCCGCGCGAGGTCTTCCGGAACCCGTTCGGTCACGCTCGCCACATCTCCCTGACCCGCCATGGCCCCCATCATGACGGCAGGCGCGACCCGTCGTGGGCGGTTCGGCGGTTTCCGGGACGGCGGCGGCGGAGCGTCCGGGCGGGCACGCGGCGGTCCGCAGCGCGCCCTGTTCCGGGCACCCGCGCTCTGAGCTGGCACGACAACCGGTGTTCAAGTGATCACAAGGCGCCACGAGCGGGCGGCGTCGCCCCGCAGAGTGGCGCCCCGCGATCCCCCGCACGGTGCGGTGGTTGGTGACGCCACGCTTTACGCCACCCCCCACCACCCCGGCCGCTCCCAGCAGCCAGGCCGTCGGCCGGCGCCCGTGCGGGCCGGGGCTCAGCGGAAGTTCGCCTTGCCCGGGCCCTCCTCGACGAAGCTGCGCATGCCCGTCTCGCGGTCCTCGGTGGCGAACAGCCCTGCGAACCAGTTGCGTTCGAGCGCGAGCCCCGTCTCGATGTCGGCCTCCAGACCGAAGTCGACGGACTCCTTGGCCGCGCGCAGCGCCAGCGCGGGACCGCGCGCGAGCCGGGCCGCCCAGGCGTGGGCACGCTCGTAGACCTCCGCGTCCGGCACCACGTGGTCGACCAGGCCGATCCGGTGGGCCTCGGCCGCCTCGACCGTCCGCCCCGTGAAGATCAGGTCCTTGGCCTTGGCGGGGCCGACCAGCCGGGAGAGCCGCTGGGTCCCGCCCGCACCCGGAATGAGCCCGAGCAGGATCTCCGGCTGGCCGAGCTTGGCACCCTCCCCGGCGAACCGCACGTCCGCACAGAGCGCCAGCTCGCATCCGCCGCCGAGCGCGTACCCGGTGACGGCGGCCGCCACGGGTTTCGGGATCCGTGCGACGGCGGTGAACGCCTCCTGGAGCCCGCGGGAGCGCAGGACCATCGCGGCGTGGTCCATCTCCTGCATCTCCTTGATGTCCGCTCCGGCGGCGAACACCTTCTCACCGCCGTAGAGCACGACGGCCCGCACGTCGTCGCGGCGGGCCGCCTCCTCGGCGAGTACCCGCAACAGGTCCTGGGTCGCGATGTCGAGGGCGTTCATCTTGGGCCGGTCGAGTCGGATGGTGCCGACGCCGCCTGTGACCTCGAGGCGTGCGGTCGCGCCGCTGGGTTCGTCAATCGTCATGGAGGGAAGGTTAACGGCCGTTACGCGCCCCGAGGAGGGCGCCGGCGCTCCGAGGAGCGCACCGTCCCCGAGGAGCGCGGGACTACTGCGGCGCCGTCCACTTCTCCCAGGACATGTTCCAGCCGTTGAGGCCGTTGTCCGGGTCGATGGTCTCGTCCTTGGAGTTCTTGACCTCGACGACGTCGCCGACCATCGAGTTCTCGAAGAACCAGGCGCCCGGCGAGCCGTTGTCCCCGCCGCCGCGCAGGTCGAACAGGCCGACACAGCCGTGACTGGCGTTGACCTGGCCGAACTGCGGCTTGGGCGTCCAGTAGTTCCCGTGGATGAAGGTGCCCGAGGTGCTCAGGCGCATCGCGTGCGGCACGTCCTTGATGTCGTACTCGCCGCCGAAGCCGACGGTCTCCCCGTTCATCCGGGTGACCGGGTGCTTCTCGCTGATGACCATCTTGCCGTTGTAGGTGGGGTGGGCCGGGCTGCCCGACGTGATCGGGATGGTCTTGATCTTCTTGCCGTCCCTGGTCACCGTCATGGACTTCTTCTCCGCGTCCACGACGCTGACCTGCTGCCTGCCGACGGTGAACTCCACCGTCTTGCGCTGTGTGCCGTAGACCCCCTCGGAGCCCTCGACTCCGCTGAGGTTCAGATCGAGGGTGACCTTCGTGCCGGACTTCCAGTACTCCTCGGGGCGGAAGTC
This sequence comes from Streptomyces diacarni, assembly GCF_003323715.1. Classification (GTDB taxonomy): domain Bacteria; phylum Actinomycetota; class Actinomycetes; order Streptomycetales; family Streptomycetaceae; genus Streptomyces; species Streptomyces diacarni. The sequence goes on along the minus strand of NZ_QOIN01000048.1, from coordinate 433,628 downwards.
CAGACGCTGGTCGCCGAACCAGTGCCCCTCCACCTCGACCTTCGGGTCCGCGGTGACGGATATCGCCTTCTCCACCGCCTCCCTGTCGGAGACGGGGCGGTTGAACTTGACCGAGACCGGCATGCCCGCGCCGACCTTGTCGCCGTTCTCCGGAGTGAAGTAGCCGACGAAGGTGTTCTGCGGCACGAACGTGGTGAACGCGGCGTGCTTGGCAGAGGCGCGGCCCTCGGTGTCCTCGGCCACCGCGTCGACCGTGTACTTCGTCCCCGCGGCCAGGTGGGTGGCGGGCTTCCAGGCCGAGCCGTCCGCGGTGAGGGAGCCCTTGACCGGGTTGTCCTTGCCGTCCTTGACGCTCACCTTCGTCAGCTTGCCCTTGGCTGCCGTCACCTTGAGCGCGCCGGAGGTCTTCACGTCGTCGGCGCCGTCCTCGGGCGTGATGGCGACCACGGCCTCGGAGGGGCCCTTGGGCACCTTCTCGCCGCCGTCCTTGTCCTTGGCGCGGGCCCCGGAACCGCCGCCGCCCCCGCAGGTGGTCAGCGTCAGCAGCAGGACGACGAGCAGCACCACGAGGCCGACGGCGGAACCGCCGACGACCTGTGCGCGGCCGTCCCCGCGTATCGACTCCCATGACAGCTTGCTCTTGGCCAGGTTCTTCAGGTCCAAGACGGCCCCATCCCTCATGTCCTCACACGGCTCCGCGCACCCGTGTGCGCCCCCGAACACGTCAGCGCGGCCGTCGGGCCGTGGCGGCTCCTGAACGACGGCGTGCGCGCGTCCTGTTAGATAACCACACCGGGGCGAGGCGGCACGTGCCCCGGCGGGTCACCGTTCGGTCGCGGTTTTGGGGAGGTGGAAAGGAGGACCAAGAAGGGCCGGGCGGCTACTTCAGCACCGAGCCGGCCACCCACGCGTTCCAGGGCATGTTCCAGCCGCCGAGCCCGTTGTCCGGCTTGACGGTGCTGTCGTGGGAGTTGCGCACGGTCACCAGGTCTCCGACGAGCGACTGGCCGAAGAACCGCCCGGCGGGCGACTTGTCGTCACCGCCGCGCTTGTCCGCCAGCCCGATGCACCCGTGGCTGGTGTTCTTCTGGCCGAACGTGCGTTTGGGTGCCCAGTAGTTGCCGTGCAGGAAGGTGCCGCTGCGGGTCAGCCGCATGGCGTGGGGCACGTCTTTGATGTCGTACTCGTCGCCGAAGCCGACGGTGTCCCCGTTCATCCGCGTTTCGGCGAACTTCTCGCTGACGACCATCTTGCCGTTGTAGGTGGGGTTCTTCTTCGTCCCCGCCGTGATCTTCAGCTTCTCGACGGTACGGCCGGCGCGCCGCACCGTCAGCGTGCGGCGCTCCACGTCCACGACGCTGCGCTGGTCGCGGCCGATGGTGAACCGCACCTTCTTGCGCTGCGTGCCGTAGACGCCGGGAGCCGCCCGCACGTCCCGCAGCCGCAGGTCGAGGGTGACCTCCGTGCCGGGTTGCCAGTAGGTGCGCGGCCGGAAGTCGAGGCGGTTGTCGCCGAACCAGTGGGCGGCGATTGGCACCTGGGGCTGCGAGGTGACGCTGATCGCGCGCTCGACGGCCGCCTTGTCGGCGATGGAGCGGTTGAAGTCCAGCGAGACGATCATCGCGGTGCCGACGGTCTGGTCGTCCTCGGGGCGGAAGTAGCCGACGAAGCGGTGCGGCGGCACCCGGGTGGAGAAGGTGGCGTGCCGGATCACCCGGTCCCCCTGCCCGTCGACGGCCACCACGTCCACCACATAGGTGCTGGCCAGTTCCAGCACCGTGCCGGAGCGCTGTCCGTCCGGGTGTTCGGCGGTGTCCGCGTCGGTGGCGGGCACGGGGCGCCAGCTGCGCCGGTCGGGTGAGAACCGCCCGGCGACGGGCCGTCCCGCGTCCTTGCCCTTGCGCTCCATGCGCACGCTGTGCAGCTTCCCCTCGGGCACGGACACCTCGACGCGGGCGTCGGTCGGTACGTCGTCCGCTCCGTCGGCCGGCTTCACCTGGATGGCGTCCTCGGGCGGCTTCCCGTCGTCCATGGGGCCGCACCCCGCGGGTGCCGCACACAGCAGCGCGAGCCCCGCCACGAGGGCGCGCACCATCCGGGGCGCGCGTGCCCACCGCGCCGCGCGCCCCGCCGTGGCGCACGGTGCCCCGGCGCCTGCGTCCGTCGTACTGCGTGCGCCCCGTGACATGGTGCGTCCCCGTTCCTGTGTAACCGTTCCGGCGCGTTGGCTGCTGTCCGACCCCCACGGACGTTTGGACCAACGAAGCGCGTGCGAAGGGGACACCACGACCACGCGAGTGAACGAGTTTCCCTTTCGGTGAGGCCCCGGCCCCGGGAGCGAAAATCACTCGCCGGGTGCGAGGGGCCGGACCAGACTGGGGGCCCGTGACCTCTCCCGGTGCCCAGACGGCCTCCCTGCGCTCCCGTAACTTCGTCCTGTTCTTCACCGGTCGGGCCGTCGCCAAGCTCGGTGACGCGATGCTGCCCCTGGCGCTGTCGGCCGGTCTGATCCAACAGGGCCACGGCCCGGGAGCGATCGGTGCGGCGCTGGCCTCGCTGACGGTCTTCCTGGCGGGCTTCGTCATCTTCGGCGGCGTCTTCTGCGACCGGTTCAACACCCGCGCCCTGATGATCGGCTCGGACCTGGCGCGGGTGTGCACGCAGGGGCTGATGGCCGCGCTGTTCCTGACGGGGCACGTGGTGCTGTGGCAGGTGTGCGCGATCGGCGCGGTCAACGGCATCTGCGCGGGCCTCTTCCAGCCCGGCGTCGCCAGCACCATCCCGCGCGTCGCCTCCGACGTGCAGGGCGCCAACGGACTGGTCCGTACCGCCGAGTCGCTGGCGATGCTGCTGGGGCCCGCGGCGGCCGGTGCGCTGGTGGGCTCCTTCTCGCCCGGCGGGGTGTTCGTCGCGCACGCCGCCACGTACGCGCTCAGCGCGGTCTGCCTGGCGCTGCTGCGGCTGCCCGCACAGGCGCCGCGGGCCGAGCGCCCCACCTACCGGGCCGACCTGGCCGAGGGCTGGCGGGAGTTTCGGGCGCGCACCTGGATGTGGAGCGTCATCGTCATCTGGATGGTCTACATGGTCACGGTCTCGGGGCCGCTGGTGCCGCTGACCGCGTCCGAGATCATCCCGGCCGACGGCCCCGGTGTGTTCGGACTGGTCAACTCGGCGCTCGGCGGGGGCACGGCGCTCGGCGGGCTGCTGGCCCTGCGCTTCCGTCCCGTGCGGCAGTTGCGCGCGGGCTCCTACGCCCTGCTCGGCTGCTGCCTCTACCCGGCCGCCGTGGGTCTGGCGCTGCCTCCGGCCGCCATGATGGCGGCCGCAGCCCTGTGGGGCCTGGGTGGCGGCGTCTGGGCCGTGATGTGGTCGACGAGCGTGCAGACGCAGGTGCCGGGAGAGATCCTCAACCGCATCCACGCCTACGAGGTGGCGGGCTCGTTGGCGATGATGCCGGTCGGCCAGGCGCTCGCCGGGCCCGCCGCGCAGTTGTTCGGCGGCCGTACGGTGCTCCTCACGGGCGGCTTCCTCATGATCGGGGTGAGCGCGGCCCTGCTCGCGGTCCCCGCGATCCGCAACCTGCGCGCGGTGACACCGGGTACGGCACTCGCCTCGTCCACGGGAGACACCCGCGCCGCCGGCGACCGGGTGCCCGACCGCGGCGCCTGACCCGCGCTCCCGCGCCTTCCCCCCTTCCGCGCGGCCGACGTGCGCGGTGTGGCCACCGCGCACGAAGGAGCGCGGCGCCGGACGCGGGAGCCGGAGCGCGCGCGTCCGCTATGCGGGCGTCGCTTTCGTAGCAACGAACAGAATCCGGCCAACCTCTGGTCAACGCGTGACGCACTGGTGACATGTACATGCAATTGGTGGCAGGCTGCCGACCGCACGGTGCGGCATTCGTACGCCAGAACGGCCCTCGGTCGGACTTCCGCACGGTGCCTCGCACGTGAAGTTCTGCCCGGGCGGCTGACCACCCATGCCGTCCGGTCCCCACGGCAGAAGGAGCCACTGACGTGAGACCCCTCACCTCGAAGCAGCGGATATCCGCCCTCGCCGCCACCGCGGCCCTGGTAGCGGCGGGTGTCACCGCCGGAACCGCCGGCGCGGCCCCCAGCGGGGAGACCTCGGCGAACGGCGCGCTTCCCGCGCAGCTGAGCGCGACCCAGCACAGCAAGCTGGTCAAGTCCGCGAACACAGAGGCGGCCAAGTCGGCCGACGCCCACGCGCTGGGCCTCGGCGCCAAGGAGAAGCTCCACGTCAAGGACGTCGTCAAGAACAAGGACGGGTCCACACACGTCCGCTACGAGCGGACCTACGACGGGCTGCCCGTGCTCGGTGGCGACCTGGTCGTCCACAAGTCCGCGAGCGGCAAGCGCACCGGCACCACGAAGGCCACCACCGCGAAGATCGCCGTGAAGACCGAGGCGTCGTCCGCGCACAAGCCCTCGCTCGCCAAGGCGAAGGGCAGCGAGGCGCCCCGCAAGGTCGTGTGGGCCGCCGAGGGCAAGCCCGTACTGGCGTGGGAGACCGTCGTCGGCGGTGTCCAGAAGTCGGGCGCGCCCAACCAGCTGCACGTCATCACGGACGCGAAGACCGGCGAGAAGCTCTTCGAGTTCCAGGGCATCAAGGAAGGTACCGGCAACAGCCAGTACAGCGGCAAGGTCGAGATCGGCACCTCAGGCTCCTCGGGCAAGTTCACGATGACCGACGAGGCGCGGGGCGGCAACAAGACCACCAACCTGAACAACGGCTCCAGCGGCGACGGCGAGCTGTTCACGGACGAGGACGACACCTGGGGCGACGGGACGGTCAACGACCCGGCGACCGCGGGGGTCGACGCCCACTACGGCGCGGGCCAGACGTGGGACTACTACAAGGACGTGCACGGCCGCGAGGGCATCGCGGGCGACGGCAAGGGCGCGGTCAGCCGGGTCCACTACGGCGACAACTACGTCAACGCGTTCTGGGACGACTCCTGCTTCTGCATGACCTACGGGGACGGGCAGAACAACGAGCACCCGCTGACGGCGCTGGACGTCGCGGCGCACGAGATGTCGCACGGCGTCACCTCGACCACGGCCAACCTCAACTACGCGGGCGAGTCGGGCGGCCTGAACGAGGCGACCTCCGACATCTTCGCCGCGGCCGTGGAGTTCCACGCCGACAGCCCGGAGGACACGCCGGACTACATGGTCGGCGAGAAGATCGACATCAACGGCGACGGCACCCCGCTGCGCTACATGGACGAGCCCAGCAAGGACGGCCAGTCGCTGGACTACTGGGACTCGAACGCCGGTGACGTGGACGTCCACTACTCCTCCGGCATCGCCAACCACTTCTTCTTCCTGCTGTCGGTGGGCAGCGGGGAGCGCGAGGTGAACGGCGTGCAGTACAACTCGCCCACCAAGGACGGCTCGAAGGTCGACGGCATCGGCATCGAGAAGGCCGAGCAGATCTGGTTCAAGGCGCTCACCGAGCAGATGACGTCGACGACGGACTACGCGGACGCGCGCAAGGCCACCGTCGCGTCGGCCACCGACCTGTACGGTGCCGACAGCGCCGAGGTCAAGACGGTCGAGGCCGCCTGGACCGCGGTGAACGTCACCGGCGGCTGACCGCCGGCACCCGGCACCCGGCAACTGAGCACGGGCGTTGACGGGCCCCGCCCCCTCCCGGGGGCGGGGCCCTTGCGCTGCCCGGTGTCCCCGGGGCGCCGTGGCGGGGTTGAGGACGCCGTGGCCGTGCGCTTCGGCCCGACGCGCACCACACCCCCGGGGCGACGGTGTCGTTGGACAGGACGCGGCTCGCCCCATCCGGGCCGAGCTCCGCTCAGGTGAGCGGAGCGGAGGCCGTCGCGGGTGCCACGGCGAGCGCGCCGAGGAGTCCGACCACCGGGGCGGGACGACCGACCGCCCTCACCCACCGGAGCGCCAGCACCCGATGTCCGTCAACGAGCCCGTTCCCGACACGTTCGGGGACACCCCCGCCCAGGAGCGCGACCCCGACTGGTTCAAGCGTGCGGTCTTCTACGAAGTGCTCGTGCGCTCCTTCCAGGACAGCGACGGCGACGGCATCGGCGACCTGCGGGGGCTCACCGCCCGGCTGGACTACCTCCAGTGGCTCGGCGTCGACTGCCTGTGGCTCCCGCCGATCTTCCCCTCCCCGCTCAGGGACGGCGGCTACGACGTCGCCGACTACACCTCCGTGCTCCCCGAGTTCGGCGACCTCGCGGACTTCGTCGAGTTCGTCGACGCGGCGCACCGGCGCGGCATGCGGGTCGTCATCGACTTCGTCATGAACCACACCAGCGACCAGCACCCGTGGTTCCTCGCCTCGCGCCGCGACCCCCAAGGCGCCTTCGGGGACTACTACGTCTGGGCCGACGACGACCAGCGGTACCGGGAGGCGCGCGTCATCTTCGTCGACACCGAGGCCTCCAACTGGACCTTCGACCCCGTGCGCCGGCAGTACTACTGGCACCGCTTCTTCTCCCACCAACCCGACCTCAACTACGACAACCCCCGCGTGCAGGACGAGATGCTCTCCGCGTTGCGCTTCTGGCTGGAGATGGGCATCGACGGATTCCGGCTGGACGCCGTGCCCTACCTCTACGCCGAAGAGGGCACCACCTGCGAGAACCTTCCGCGCTCGCACGCCTTCCTCAAGCGCGTGCGCACCGTCGTCGACGCCAACTACTCGGACACGGTGCTGCTGGCCGAGGCCAACCAGTGGCCGGAGGACGTCGTCGACTACTTCGGCGACTACGCGGTGGGCGGCGACGAGTGCCACATGGCCTTCCACTTCCCCGTCATGCCGCGCATCTTCATGGCGGTGCGGCGCGAGTCCCGCTATCCGGTCTCGGAGATCCTGGCCAAGACGCCGCACATCCCGTCCGGCTGCCAGTGGGGGATCTTCCTGCGCAACCACGACGAGCTGACGCTGGAGATGGTCACCGACGAGGAGCGCGACTACATGTACGCGGAGTACGCCAAGGACCCGCGCATGCGGGCCAATATCGGCATCAGGCGGCGCCTCGCCCCGCTCCTGGACAACGACCGCAAACAGATCGAGCTGTTCACCGCCCTGCTGCTGTCGCTGCCCGGATCGCCGATCCTCTACTACGGCGACGAGATCGGCATGGGGGACAACATCTGGCTCGGCGACCGCGACGCCGTGCGCACCCCCATGCAGTGGACGCCGGACCGCAACGCCGGGTTCTCCTCCTGCGATCCGGGCCGGCTCTTCCTGCCCGCCGTCATGGACCCCGTCCACGGCTACCAGGTCACCAACGTCGAGGCCGCGATGAGCTCACCCAGCTCCCTGCTGCACTGGACCCGGCGGGTGATCCAGGTCCGCAAGCAGAACCCGGCCTTCGGGCTGGGCTCGTACGAGGAGTTGTCCTCCTCCAATCCCTCCGTGCTGGCCTTCCTGCGGGAGCTGAAGACCGCCGAAGGGGGCGAAGAACTGGTGCTGTGCGTGCACAACTTCTCGCGCTTCCCGCAGCCGACGGAGCTGGACCTGCGCGAGTGGGAGGGGCGCGTTCCCGCGGAGCTCATCGGCGGTGTCCGCTTCCCGGCGGTCGGGAAGCTGCCGTACCTGCTGACGCTCGCGGGGCACGGCTTCTACTGGTTCCGGCTGCGGAAGCCGTCCTCCTCCGCCGCCTGAGCCGGGACCGCCCCCGGCCCGGGACGGGTCGGGGGCGGGTCGGGGGCGGTCCTTGCCGTCTCGTGCGGCGCGAGGGGGTGCTCACGCCTTGGTGGCGACCTGGGGGCGCTCCTCCTGGGCGGGAACCTGGCCCGCGTCGTCGCCGGTGCGGTCCGCGGGTGCGCTGTCCGCCGCCAGGGTGCTCTCGTCGAAGGGCACGTGCCCGGCGAGGACCTCGGCGACCCGCGACTTGTCGATCTCCTTCGTCCAGGTGCCGACCAGCACGGTGGCCACCGCGTTGCCCGCGAAGTTGGTCAGGGCGCGGGCCTCGCTCATGAAGCGGTCGATGCCGACGATCAGCCCGACGCCGTCCACGAGTTCGGGGCGGTGCGACTGGAGTCCGCCCGCGAGGGTGGCCAGCCCGGCGCCGGTGACGCCCGCGGCGCCCTTGGAGGCGATGAACATGAAGATGAGCAGCGAGATCTGCTGGCCGAGGCTGAGCGGGTCGCCCATGGCCTCGGCGACGAAGATCGAGGCCATCGTCAGGTAGATCATCGTGCCGTCGAGGTTGAAGGAGTAGCCGGTCGGCACGGTGATGCCGACGACGGGCTTGCTGACGCCCAGGTGCTCCATCTTCGCGATCAGCCGCGGCAGCGCCGACTCGGACGAGGAGGTGGACAGGATCAGCAGGAACTCGCGGGCCAGGTACTTCAGCAGGGCGAAGATGTTGACGCCGGCGACCAGCCGCAGGATCAGCCCGAGCACGACGAAGACGAACAGGAAACAGGTGACGTAGAAGCCGATCATGATGACGGCCAGCGACTTCAGCGCGTCGACGCCCGTCTCGCCGACCACGGCGGCCATCGCGCCGAACGCGCCGACGGGCGCCGCCCACATCACCATCGCCAGCACCCGGAAGACCAGCTTCTGCAGGTGCCCGATGCCGCGCAGCACCGGCTCACCCGCCTTGCCCATGGCCTGCAGCGCGAAGCCGACGAGCAGGGCGATCAGCAGCGTCTGCAGGACCTCGCCCTCGGTGAAGGCCGAGACCATGGTCTTGGGGATCATGCCGAGCAGGAAGTCGGTCATGCCCTCCCCGCCCTCGGCCTGGGAGGCGCCCGCCTCGCGGTCCGCCTCGCTCAGGTGCAGCCCGTGGCCCGGCTCCAGCACGTTGCCGACGACCAGCCCGATGGCCAGCGCGACCAGCGACATCGTCAGGAAGTAGCCGAGTGCCAGCCCGCCGACGGCGCCGACCTTGGCCGCTTTGCGCACGGAGCCGATGCCCAGCACGATCGTGCAGAAGATGATCGGCGAGATCATCATCTTGATGAGGTTGACGAACCCCTCGCCCAGCGGCTTGAGCTCGGTGGCCACTCCGGGTGCCGTGAGGCCGAGGATCACGCCCAGCACCACCGCGCCGATCACCGCGATGTAGAGGTAGTGGGTGCGATCCCGCTTCACCCGTGGTGCGTCCGGCGCAGCGCCTGCTGCGGCCTGCTGCGGTGTCTTCTTCGACACGTCGGCGGCTCCTCGTCCATGGGTCACGTCACGTTGCTCACCGCGTAACGCCCCTGGTGGGGTACGTTCATCGCGGATCCATATCGTGTTGAGTCCCGGTGACTATGCACCACGGTGCGACGGGCGTCACCCTTACGTGCATTACGTGCATGAAACAAGCCACGGCAAACTGTCACCATGCGTGTCCCCCGCCCCCGTCCTGCCGTGCGGTCCCGCCCGCGCAGCCTGGCGGGGCAGCTGTTCGCCATGCAGGTGGTGCTGGTCACGGTGGTCGTCGCCGGGTGCGCGCTGTTCGCCTACCTGTCCGGCAAGGCGCAGGCCAGTCAGTCCGCTACGCACCGTGCGAGGGCGACCACGCAGGCGGTGGCCGATTCCCCCTCCGTCCGGGACGCGATCCGCTCTCCCCACCCCTCACGGCGGCTCCAGCCGTACGCCGAGGAGACCCGGCGCGACACCGGCGTCACCTTCATCACGATCATGGACACCGACGGCACCCGCTGGACCCACCCCGAGCCGGACCGGATCGGCGAACGCTTCGTGGGGCACATCGGCCCCGCTCTCGAAGGACGCACGTTCGACGAGACGTACACCGGCACACTGGGGCCCTCGGTGCGCGTGGTCACCCCGGTCCGCGACGGCGGCCGCATCGTCGGGCTGGTCAGCGCGGGCATCGCCGTCGACACCATCAGCGAGCAGGTCAGCGACCAGCTGGCAGCGCTGCTCGCGGTCGCGGGCGGCGCCCTGGCGCTGGGCGGCCTGGGCACCTACGTCGTCAACGCCCGGTTGCGCCGCCACACCCACGGCATGAACGCGGCCGAACTGAGCCGCCTGTACGACTACCACCAGGCGACGCTGCACGCCGTGCGGGAGGGGCTGCTGCTGCTCGACGGACACGCCAGGGTGGCCCTCGTCAACGACGGTGCCCGCACCCTGCTGGGCCTCACCGAGCGAGGCGAGGTGGTCGGCTCGCCCGTCACCGCGCTGGGCCTGCCCCGGGAGCTGACGGACGCGCTCTCGGGCGCCGAGGCCCGCGTGGACGAGGTCCACCTCACCGACCAGCGGGTGATCGTCGTCAACACCTCTCCGATCGCGGGACGCGGCACCGTCGTCACCCTCCGCGACCACACCGAGCTGCGCGCGCTGACGGGCGAACTCGACTCGGTGCGCGGTTTCGCCGAAGCCCTCCGCTCGCAGGCCCACGAGGCGGCCAACCGGCTCCACACGGTCGTCTCGCTCATCGAACTGGGCCGCGTGCGGGACGCGGTGGACTTCGCCACCGAGGAGCTGGAGCTCGCGCAGGCGCTGACGGACCGCGTGGTCAGCGCGGTCGCCGAGCCCGTCCTGGCCGCCCTGCTGTTGGGCAAGGCCGCCCAGGCGCACGAACGCGGTGTCGACCTCACGCTCTCCGAGGACAGCCACGTGGACGACACCTCGGGGCTGCCGGCCAGGGACCTGGTCACCGTCCTGGGCAATCTGATCGACAACGCGGTCGAGGCCGCCGCACCGGGCGGCGCGGGGGCCCCGGAGTCGGAGCCGGGTGCGGCACCCGGCGCACGTGGAAAGGCGGGGCCCGCAGGCGGGACCCCCCGCGTCACCGTCACCGTCGCCGTCGAGGAGACCCCCACGCGCCGGCTGCTGCTCCGCGTCGCGGACAACGGTCCCGGCCTGCCGAGCGGGGCCGGTGGGGCCCTGTTCGAGCGCGGCTGGACCACCAAGAGCGGTGGCGGCGGCATCGGTCTGGCGCTCGTGAGGCAGACGGCCCGCAGGCACGGAGGCGACGTCCACGCGCGCGATCTGCGGCCCGCCGGCGCGGAGTTCACCGTGCGGCTGCCGTGCGCGCAGGAAGGAGCACGCTCGTGACACTCCGGGTCCTCGTCGTCGAGGACGACCCCGTGGCGGCGGACGCCCACGCCCTCTACGTCGGCCGCGTCCCGGGCTTCACCGTCGCGGCGACCGTCCACTCGCGCGCCGAGGCCGTCCGCGCCCTGGACGAGGAGGCGCGCATCGACCTGATCCTCCTCGACCTCTACCTGTCCGACGGCAACGGCCTCGAACTCCTGCGCCGGCTGCGCGCCGCCGGCCACACCCAGGACGTGTTCGCCGTGACCTCGGCGCGGGACCTCGCCGTCATCAGGGAGGGCGTGTCCCTCGGCGTCGTGCAGCACGTGCTGAAGCCGTTCACGTTCCGCACCCTCAGCGACCGGCTGCTGCGGTACCGGGACTTCCGTACGGCCGCCGAGGCGCACGGCGAAGCGGCCAGCCAGGACGAGGTGGACCGCGCGCTGTCGGACCTGCGGGCGGCCCCGGCGTCGTCCGCGCTGCCCAAGGGGCTCAGCGCGCCGACCCTCGCCAGGGTGACCGCGCACCTGCGGGAGGCCGCGGCCCGGGGGCTGACCGCGAGCGAGACGGCGACCGCGCTGGGCATCAACCGGATCACGGCCCGCCGCTACCTGGAGCACCTGGTCACCACCGGCGACGCGGACAGGCGGCAGCGGTACGGGCAGGTGGGGCGCCCCGAGCACCACTACGCGTGGCGCGGACCCGGGCCCGGCGCGACGAGCGGGAGTTGAGCCTTCCGCACGGGCGTTCCGCGCCGATTCCTGCCGCCCTATTGTCTATACCAATGCCGCGGGGCTAGCGTGCGGCGGCAACGAGCACGGCATCAGCAACCGGTTCCCCCGAAGGGAGAGTTGCGTGTCCCCCCACCTCTCACGCCGCCACCGCCGCAGGGCCCACCGCAGAGTCGCGGCCGGCCTCGGTGCGACGGCCGCACTCCTGGCCGTCTGTCTGCCGTCCGTCACCGCACAGGCGAGCGGGCAGCACGCGAACGCCACAGCGGCGCCCAGCGGCACGAACGGCCCCTACCTCTACCTGGGCTGGGGCAACCCGCCCGACCCGGTCTCCTTCATGGAGGCGACCGGCACCAAGCAGCTCACCATGGCGTTCATCCTCTCCGACGGCGGCTGCTCCCCCGCCTGGGACGGCCAGCGCCCGCTGGCCGGCGGCCAGGACGAGCAGGCCATCAAGGCCATCCAGCAGGCGGGCGGCGACGTCACCCCGTCCGTCGGCGGCTGGAGCGGCAACAAGCTGGGCGAGGCCTGTTCCAGCGCCGAGGACCTGGCGGCGGCGTACCAGGAGGTCATCGACGCCTACGGCCTGAAGTCGATCGACATCGACATCGAGGCGAGCGAGGTGGAGAACGCCGAGGTCCGCCAGCGCGTCGTCGACGCCCTCAAGATCGTCAAGGAGCAGAACGCGGGCATCAAGGTCTACGTCACCTTCGGCACCACCCCGCAGGGGCCGACCGCCGACGGCAAGGACCTCATCGCCAAGGGCGCGGCGGCCGGGCTGGACGTGGACGGCTGGACGGTGATGCCGTTCGACTTCGGCGACGGCACCACGGACATGGTCGCCGCCACCAAGTCCGCCGTCGACGGGCTCAAGAACGAGGTCAAGGCCGCCTACGGGCTGTCCGACGCGGAGGCCTACGGCAAGTCGGGGCTCTCCTCGATGAACGGCACCACCGACGTGCAGGGCGAACAGGTCTCCCCCGGCGACTTCCAGCAGATCGTCGACTACGCGAAGGACAAGGGCCTGTCGCGGGTGAGCTTCTGGGCCGTCAACCGCGACCGCGCGTGCGCGGGCGGCGGCAGCCCGGGCGACTCGTGCAGCGGCGTCGACCAGCAGGAGTGGGAGTTCTCCAAGATCCTCGCCGGGTACGGCGGTTGAGCCCACACCTGATCCGGCGGCACCCGCCCGGGTGAGCTCCGCCGTCCGGCCCCGTCACGGTGCGACACCGTGGCGGGGCCTTCGCGTGGCCGGGGCCTTCGCACACAGCGCCCTTCGCGTTCCGCGGCGGTGCGGCGGTGCGGCGAGAAAAAGGTGCCCGGCGGCCCGAGGGGACGGGCCGCCGGGCGGCGTTACGGGGTCCGTCCTCAGCTGTGGGACGAACGGCGCTTGCGCGCGAAGAACACGAGACCGCCACCGGCCACGACCACGGCGGCCGCGATCCCGGCGATCATCGGGGTGTTGCTGGAGGAACCGGTCTCCGCCAGGTCCTCGCCACCGCTCTGCGGCTTGGCCGCCGGGGCGCTGGAGCTGCTCTCGGGCGCGCTCGGCTCCGGCTTCTCACTCGCGCTCTGGGAGGGGCTGGCGCTGGGCGAGGGCTCGGTGGACTCCGACTCGCTGGGGGTCGGTGCCGGGGTGTCGCACACCGGCGACGTCTTCGTCTCCGGGCCCCAGCTGTACTGGTCGCCGTCCGAGGCGACGACCTGGGCCGTCACCGTCAGCGGCTTGCTGTGCTCGGGCAGGTCGACCTTCTTGTTGAAGGAAGCGCCGAAGTTCTCGCTGATCAGGACCTCGTCACCGGCCTTGACCGTGACCTTGTTGCCGCTCTGGGCGTAGGCCTTCAGGTCGATGGAGACCGAGTCACAGGTGACCGACCAGCCGGGGGTGTGTGCCTGGGCGGGGGCGGCCGCTATGGCGGTGCCGACGAACGCCGCGGCACCGGTCGCCGCGATGGCGATCGACCGCTGCCATCTGAGGCGCAGTGCTGTCATCGTTTTCCTTCCGGTAGGGCCACGCCGCGCACAAAACCCACACGGCGGGTGACAGCACGGTACTCGCCTCCACAACCCGGGACACACCCGCCCCGGTATATTCAACTCTTCCTCCGGAGCGAGCAGTTCCGCACCGCTCCGGCACAGCCGCAGGAGCCCAGGTCGCAGCTGTGGCCGCACGCCGCGTCCGGCAACGTTGCGGTTCGATGACGGTCCGCGGCGCACCGATGTGATCCGTCCCCCGTGCCGTGCGGCGGCCCGACGGCACGCCGCACGGCAGGTTTCCGCGAGGCGGGTGAGCGCCCGTCAGGTGCGCTGGCGGCGGCGCGGTCAGAGGCCGACCGCCGCGCGCGCCCGCGGGACCGAGACGGTGTCCGAGCCAGTGCCCGAAGCCGTCTCCGTGACGGCTTGCACGAAGGCGCGGACCACGGCGGTCTCACCGTCGCGGGCCCGCACCAGGGTCAGTTCGGAGGAGCCGAGTCCGGCGACCGGTACGAAGGCCAGGTCCGAGCGGACGTGCGTCTCGGCCGTCGGCCGGCACAGCAGCATGCCGCCACCGCCCGCCGCGGCCGTCGCCAGCCCTTCCTGGAGCGTGGTCACGGCGGGCCCGCGCGGCACCGCGAGGCCGCCGGGGGTACGCAGCGGGGCCTGATGGTCCCGCCAGTAGGCGGGCGCGGGCGGCGCGGAGTGGATCAGCGGGGTCCCCACCAACTCCTCCGCGTCGATCCCGGTACGCGCGGCGAACGGGTGCCGGATGCTCACCGCCAGCCGCCACGGCTGCCGTTCGAAGTGCGGTCCCGTCACCAGGTCGGGTTCGTCGACGGGCAGCAGAAGCACCGCCGCGTCCACCTCGCCCCGCCGCACGGGCCCGAACGGGTCCGCCATGGTGACCTCCACGACGCTGGTCGTCACGCCCGGATGCCGCGCGTGGAAGAGCCCGAGCGCCGCCGTCATCCGGTGGTGGGCGCTGCCCAGGAAGCCCAGCCGGACGCTGCCCCGCACGCAGCGGGCCGCGGAGCGCGCCTCCTCGACCACAGCGGCCAGCCGCCCGTAAGCCGGCTCCAGTTCGGCGCGGAACCGCTCCCCGAGCGGCGTCAGCGCCACCCGCCTGCTGGTGCGCTCCACCAGGCGCGCCCCGATCCGGCCCTCCAGCGCGCGCAGCAGTTGGCTCACCCTGCTCTGCGACACGTACAGCCGCTCCCCCGCCCGGCCGAAGTGCAGCTCCTCGGCCAGCACGAGGAAGCACTCCAGCTCGCGTGTCTCCAGCGACCTCGGCCCCTCGCCGCCCGGCCGCACCCCGTCCTCCCGTGGCACCGTCCCCGCTCCCCTCGCCCATCGATGAGTCCCGCTCATGGAAGGATGAGAAGTCCGCCGTTGTTCCCGCAGGTCGCGCGGCGTTGGCTGGGTCCATGACCGAAACCGCCACCGCCTCCGCCTCCGGCCGGGCAGCCGACAGGACGCCGCTCCGCTCCTGGCTCGCCGTCCTCTCCCTCACCGGCGCCACGTTCTCCATCACCGCGACCGAGATGCTGCCCGTCGGCCTGCTCACCCCGATGGGCGGCGCACTGGACGTCTCCGAGGGCTCGGCGGGCCTCACCGTCACCCTCATGGGCCTGACGGCGGCCGTCGCGGCGCCCACCCTGCCGCTGCTCGCCGGCCGCGTGGACCGGCGCCTCCTGCTGGCGGCGCTGATGGCCGTGATGGCGGCCGCCAACCTCCTCTCGGCGCTGGCCCCCTCGCTCCTCGTGCTGCTGCTCGCCCGCGTCGCGGCGGGGGTGGCGCACGGCGGCGTGTGGGCAGTGGCGGCGAGCCTCGCGGTACGCCTCGTGCCCGCCGCACGGGTCGGCCGGGCGCTGTCCGCCGTGTTCGCCGGGATCGGCACCGCCTCGGTGCTCGCCGTCCCGGCCGGCACCATGCTCGGACAGCTCCTGGACTGGCGGGCCGCGTTCTTCGGCGCTGCCGCCCTCACCGCGCTCGTCGCCCTGGCCCTGGTGCTGGCGCTGCCCGCGCTCCCGGCCGAACGAGCGGTACGCCCGCGCGAACTCGCCGGACTCCGGCGCAACGTGCCGCTGCGCACCGGCATGCTGTTCCTGGCCCTGCTGGTGGTCGGCCACTTCACCGCCTACACCTACGTCCGCCCCTTCCTGGAACAGGTCTCCGGTGTCGCCCCCGGCCTGATCGGCGTCCTGCTCCTGGGCTACGGCGCGGCGGGCATCGCCGGCAACTTCGCTGCCGGAACGACGGCCTCACGCACCCCGCGCCGCGTCCTGCTGGTACTCGGCAGCGGCATGGCCGCGACGATGGCCGCCCTGGCACTGCTGGGCGGGCACGCCCCCGCGGCGATCGGCGTTCTGCTGCTGTGGGGCGTGTTCTACGGCGGGGTCTCGGTCAGCAGTCAGGCATACGTGCTGGCGACGGCCGCGAGGACCCGGGAGGCGGCGGGCGCGCTGTTCGCCGCGGTCTTCAACGCCTCGATCGCCCTCGGCGCCCTGGCGGGCGGCCGCGTCGCGGACACGGCGCCCCTTCCCGCCGTCCTCTGGGCGGGCGCGGCACTGGCGGCAACCGCCGTCGTGTTGCTGGCACTCCACCCCGCCGTCCGCTCCCGCTCCGGAGCCCGGTGTGCGGCGCGCAGCGGATCTGCGGGTTCGCCCGGGCACGGTGACGACGTGGCGTAGGCGCTTCGGGGCGGCGCGGGGCCCACACCCGCTGAGGCGCCGGTAGCCGCGCTCTCGGGCCGTCCGGCGACCTCGTGGCCGAACCACCCTGGCAACACGCCCCAGAGGGCCACCGGCGGAGCCTGCCGGAGACTCGAACAACAAGGGCCCTTCCGTGAACCTTTTCGCCGTACCGATCATCGGAGCATGCAGGAACAGTGAAGACGGGGCGGTAGCCCGGCCCCGCAGGCCGTGTGTGACCCCGTAAGGCCTCTACGCGCCGGAGGGCGGCCAGGGAGTGACGGTAGTGGGAGAACAGCAGCCTGGGGCGGCGCGTGCGGGCGGACGACCCGAACAGGCCCGGGGCGCCCGGCGACGGCTCACCACGCGGATGTGCCTCGCGACGGCCGTCGGTGCGGGACTCGCGGCGGCCCTGCTGACCGGGTGCGGTGCGCAGGACGACACGGCCGACGCCCCCAAGACGGTGGCCGGCAAAGCGGCACCCGCGCCGGGCGATCCCTCCCACAGCTCCTCGGAGAAGGGGAGCGCCTCACCCTCGTCGTCGCAGACCGGGAAAGGCGGCGGAGACAACGAGGACGCCCTGAGCACGTCCGGCTCGGGCGGACGCGGCACCGGCGGGGCCTCGGGCGGGAAGCCCGGCTCCGGCTCGTCGGACGACGGCGCGGCAGCCCACCCGTGCGACAGCCAGAACCTCACGATCAACGTGACGGCACGTGCCGGTGCGCCCAGCCAGCGGGTCATCGAGACGCGCAACACCGGCGCGGCCGCGTGCAGCCTGAGCTCCTCCCCCGGGGTCGACCTGGGCAACTCAGGCTCCCCGGACCAGAGCAAGAACATCAAGCCGATACTCGCCAGCGGCACCTCGCGCTTCCCGGTCCCGGCGGGCCGAAGCGCCTACACGGTGATCGACCTCAACCCGAGCGGCGCCCGCGGCGGCGGTGCCGCCGACGTCGACGAACTCAACGTGCTGGCCGACCAGGAGGGCACCAACATGCCTCTCGCGGCCACCCGGAACTTCCCGCTCGGCGGCGACGCGCGAGTCGTCAACCCCACGATGGGCCTCTACCAAAGCAGCGTGGCGGAAGCGGCCACCTCTTTGGCGTCAGCCGGCGAGTAGCGCGGCCGATGGCCGGCCGCGCTCACGAGTCCGCAGAGTGCTTCACGCCTCCGAGGAAGGCGGCCCAGGCGGCGGACGAGAACGACAGCGGCGCCCTGCGGACGTCCTTGCTGTCCCGCACCGGGACGACGCCGGTGCGGGAGGCGACCCCCGGCGCCCACTCGACGCAGTTGCCGCCGGTGCCGTCGCTGTAGCTGGACCTGATCCAAACGGGCCTGGCGCTCATGTGACCTGCCTTTCAGACGCGGCCGCGCTTCACACCTTCGACGAACGCCGACCACGCCGCCGACGGAAACGACAACGGCGCACGACCAGTGTCCTTACTGTCCCGCACCGGGACCAGACCGCCGCCGAACGCGAGCCCCGGCGCCCACTCCACGCAATTGCCGCCTTGGTGATCGCTGTAGCTGGACTTCATCCACTGCGTTTCGCTCATGGTCATCCCTGATCGCTCTGATGCATGCGGTGGAATCATCCGGGCTCAGGGAGCAGGCCCGCAAGTAGTCGAAAAGGGCCGAGGCATGAGCCACTTTCGCCGGGGCGCTGTACGGCTGGCTGCCATGTGGGTGTTCGATGAACACGTGCGGGGCGCTGTCAGGGATCTCCATCAGTACGTATGGAGTGCCGGTCGCGTCCTTCGCTGCGGAGTACGGCAGGACCTGCACCGTAAGCGTGGGGTGCTGTCGGATCTCCGTGAGGAGGTGCACCATTTGCCGCACCATCACCCGCGCCGATCCCACCTCAGCACGAAGGCATGCCTCATGGAGAATCACCCAGACCCGCGGGGGTGCGGAGCGCTCCATGATCTCTCTGCGGCGCAGGCGCGTGACGAGCAGGGCGTCGCGGTCCAGTTGCGGCGCGACCGCACGACCGCTCTGAAGCACAGCCCGCGCGTACTCCTCGTGCTGAAGTAGGCCACTGATCAGCACGGTTGAGAAGTCTCGGATACTGGTAGCCACCTTCTCCGCCTCCAGGTAGGGCGTGAACCAGGCCGGGTTCTCGCCCTCCACCAACCGCCGCCGCTGTCGGACGAACAGGTCGCCCGTGCCGAAGGCGCGGTCGCAGCCCTCCACGAAGCGCAGGGCCGGGAACACCACCCCCGTCTCCACCTTGGTCACGTAGCTCACCGAATAACCGGCCGCCGCCCCCAGCGCACGCTGGGTGAGCCGACGCGCTTCGCGTACTTGCCGGATGTCGTCGCCGAGAGTGCCGCCACTCGGGGAACTCACATTCACAGCACGTTGCTGCCTCTTCATAGCCGCTGACCTGCCCACAGAGCCGCCGAGACCGCCTTGCGCATGCTCCGCACATGTGAAGGACGGCGTTCACTCCGCACCACGTTAGCCCTCTCCGTGTTGTTCTCACCACAGAAAGTCACCAACTCGCAGCGGATGGGCGGGAGTAGTCATGACACAGGCCGAACCGGAATCCGAGGAACAGGAAAGCGCACAACCGGACTGCGCCGACTGCGCGTGGTACCGGACGATGATCAGGCGGGCGGCCGGCGACCCCCGACCGAGGGCCGATCTGGAGGCGCTCTACGGCGCCCACCTGCGCCGCACACACGGCGAACCGACCACCGTCACGCGGCCCTTGCGGAGCGTGTGAGATGTGGTCGGAGGGCGACCGGGTGCGGGACGCCAGGACCGGCAAGGCGGGCCGCGTCGTACAGGTGACCGGGCCCGCACCGTTCATCTACCGGGTGCTGCTGGAGCAGCGGGGCGTGGGCGAGCCACCTGTGATGATCTTCCGGTACGGGGACCAGTTGCGGGCGGCGCCCGCACAGGCGCCGGGCGGGCAGGCGTTCGAGAAGACGCTCTAACATGTGCCCATGCGAGGGCGCCGGCTGAACGACCGTTACGAGCTGATCGCACCGCTCGGCTCCGGCGGCATGGGGCAGGTGTGGCGGGCCCGCGACACCACGCTCGACCGCGAGGTCGCCGTCAAGGTGTTCAGGCCGCAGGAGGGCACCGCCGAGGACACCGGGCACGAGGAACTGCTGGGCCGCTTCCGGCGCGAGGCCCGCTCGGCCGCCGCGCTGGACAGCCCGCACATCGCCGCCGTCCACGACCACGGCACCGACACCTCGGACGGGGCCGCCACCCCGTTCCTCGTCATGGCACTCGTGCACGGCCCCTCCCTGCACGAGGTGCTGCGTGAGGCGGGACGCGTCCCGCTCGCCGACGCGCTGCGCTGGAGCGCGGACGTGTGCCGCGCGCTGGAGACCGCGCACGCGGCGGGCGTCGTCCACCGCGACATCAAACCGGCCAACATCATGGTCGAGGGCGAGGAGGGGCGCAGCCGCGCGAAGGTCGTCGACTTCGGCATCGCCAAGTTCACCGAGGCGCGGTCGAGCGATCCGCAGCTGACGGCGACCGGCCAGATGCCGTTCGGCAGCGTCCTGTACATGGCCCCCGAGCAGTTCCGGCAGTCCGGCGTGGACGGGCGCACCGACCTGTACGCGCTCGGCTGCGTGCTCTACGAACTCCTCGTCGGGCGCCCGCCGTACACCGGCTCGGCGGCCGGCGTCATGTACAACCACCTCAACGACGTGCCCCTGCGCCCCAGTCGCGCACGCGCGGCCCTGCCCCCGGGCGTCGACCGGCTGGTCCTGGACCTGATGGCCCGCGACTCCGTCGACCGCCCGGCGGACGCGTCCGAGGCGCTGGCGCGCATCCGGGAGGTCGCCGGCTCCGGTGCGCAGGCGCGCGGCGACGCCGCTGCCGGACCGGAGCAGGAGGGCCGCCCTGGCACGGTCTTGCGTACACCCCGCGTACCGGACCGCAGGACGCCGCCCCCGGCGGCAGAGCACGAGCCGCGCACGGAGGCGCGCGAAGGGGGCCCGGGGGCGGCACCGGGCGCTTCGCAGGCGAGCGCGTCCCCTTCCACCGCCGGTTCCGGCGAGCGGCAGCCGAAGCGTGCCGCGCCCACGGCCTTCCGCGAGCCGGAGGTACCCCGCAAGGCCGCACCGGCGGCCCCAGCAGCCCCGGCGGCCCCAGCAGCCCCGGTGCAGCCGTCAAGTGCGGCGGGCACGGTGGCCGGTGCGGGGCGCGGCCAGGTCCCGGTCCCGGCTCGGACCGGCCCCGCAGACCCGTACGGGTGGCGGAACGGCCGTGAGCCGCGGCTTCGCCCGCCGGTCCGCAGGACGGCCCGCGAGAAGAAGGTGCTGTGGCGGCGGGCTGCCTACGTCGCCGCGACGGCCCTCGTCTTCGGCTCGTCCTTCGTCCTCGGCGCGAACGACGACGCCCCGGCACGCAACGGCAGCTCCGCCCTCGACATCGCGGAGAGGCTGACCCCCGACACCTACGAACTGGGCGTCGGTGTCGCGCTGCCCCTCCAGGACCCGCAGGCGGCGTCCGATCAGCTCGCCCGGGTGGCCAGGGCCGCGGTCGACGAGGTGGAGCGCCGGCGAGGCGAGAAGGTCCCGCTGCGCGTCGTACCGGTCGACACGAACACTTCCACCGGCTCCGACGTGCTGCGCCAGCACCCCTCCATGGTGGCGCTGGTCGGCAAGACCGCCTCTCTGTCCGGTGACGCCGACCACCCCGACGCCAGGGTTCCCACGCTGGACTCCTGCCGTGCCGACTGGCCGGTGAGTGGCGCGTCCCTCTCGGTGTCCGAGGCCGGTCTCGCCGGCGTCGAGGCCGACGAGCTGCGCCGAGAGCACGGCGTTCGCGCGCTCCTCGTCTCCGACGAGGCCGCTGTGGAGGCAGCGGACTTCAACTCCTCGGGCGTCGAGGCCGTCGCGCCCGACGAGCCGCTGGAGAGCGAGCCCGACGTGCGCCGAGCGATCCGGCGGTACGACGCGGACGGCGTGGTGCTGCCCAACGACGTGTCGGCGGACGACGGGAAGACGGCGGCGTGGGCGCGGGCGGCCCGCGCGGAAGGGAAGCAGATCGTGCTCCACGGCGGCAGGTACGCGGCCTGCGACCCTTCCGACGACGTCGCGGAGGACGCGCGCAGGGACCGGCACCTTCCCGACGGAACGCTGCGTTTCCGCTCCTTCCGCGACGAGACGCAGAAGCCGGACTGCGCGCACACGCCGAAACTGTGCTCCGTGCCCGCCTCCCTGAAGAAGCTGCTGCGGCTGCGCGGCGCCGCCGAGCTGTACGACGCGACGCTGCTGGCCGCCGAGCAGCTGGGGCCCGTGCTGGACGGCGAGCCGACCGTCGGCCAGGCCCGTGACCGCGTGCGCACGAAGCTGGCCGGCGCTTCGGCGGACGGCCTGCTGGGCCCCTACCGGCTGGCCGACGGCCAGGTCGCGGACCGCCCCGTCTGGGTCGACGAGCGGAAGGACGGCGCATGGCACCGGGTACGCACGCTCTCCACTGCGCCGAAGTAGCCGCCCGCCGCGATGTGCGCCGGGACCGGAGGGGCCGCGTCAGCCCGCGGGCCGTGGCGCCCGCGGGCCTCGGCTCAGAAGACCGCTTCGGTCTCGTCCATGCGGTTCTGCGGCACCCGCTTGAGTTCGGTCACCGCGTCGGCGAGCGGCGCCATGACGATCTCCGTGCCGCGCAGCGCGGTCATGTGGCCGAAGTCGCCGCGGTGCGCGGCCTCGACGGCGTGCCAGCCGAAGCGGGTGGCGAGCACCCGGTCGTAGGCGGTGGGGGTGCCGCCGCGCTGGATGTGGCCGAGGATGACGGGGCGGGCCTCCTTGCCGAGGCGGTGCTCCAGTTCGACCGCGAGCCGGTTGCCGATGCCGGCGAAGCGCTCGTGCCCGTACTGGTCGATCACGCCCTTCTCGTACGGCATGGAGCCCTCGGCCGGGTGGGCGCCCTCGGCGACGCAGATGATCGCGAACTTCTTGTCGCGCGAGAACCGTTCCTCGACCATCTTCACCAGGTCGTCGACCTCGAAGTTGCGTTCGGGGACGCAGATGGCGTGCGCGCCGCCCGCCATGCCCGCCTCCAGGGCGATCCATCCCGCGTGCCGGCCCATGACCTCCACGACCATGACGCGCTGGTGCGACTCGGCGGTGGTCTTGAGGCGGTCCATGGCCTCGGTGGCCACGGTGACGGCGGTGTCGAAGCCGAAGGTGCGGTCGGTGGCGGAGATGTCGTTGTCGATCGTCTTGGGGACGCCGACCACCGGCAGGCCGATCTCCGCGAGCATGCGGGCCGCGGTCAGCGTGCCCTCGCCGCCGATGGGGATGAGCGCGTCGAGGCCGAGGCGCTCGATCAGCTCCTCGGAGTCGTTGCACGCCTCCTGGAGCCGGGCGCGCTCCAGGCGGGCCGAGCCGAGGATGGTGCCGCCGCGGGCGAGGATGCCGCTGACGGAGTTTATGTCGAGGGGGCGGTAGCGGCCCTCCAGCAGGCCCTTGAAACCGTCTTCGAAGCCGATGACCTCGTCGCCGCGGTCGTGCACGGCACGGTGCACGACGGATCGGATCACGGCGTTGAGACCGGGGCAGTCTCCGCCTGCGGTGAGGACTCCGATGCGCATGGGGTTCGCTTCTCCTGCTCCGTAGATGCCCGCCTGGGAACGGGCGCCCGCCTGGGGGCGGGCCGCTTGGGGCACGATCGGACCTCACTGTCCGGTGCCACTGGTCCATGTGAGCCGGTGCGATTGTTTCACGTCTTGAAGACGCGGGCATGGGCCCCGCCCAGCATGCGGACCCGTGCCCGGGCCGCCGTCGCGGCGCCCGGCACCGGGCTTCGGCGTGCCGGGCACCGGCGCCGGCCTGGCGAGCGGTATAGCGACGAGCGCAGGTACTGTCAAGGGTAAAGCCGTACCCTTGTCGGTGGTCTCCGGAAGACCCGTGGATTCGGGAAGAAGCGCCTGCCGGCGGAAACGGCTGCCACAAGAAGCGACGCGAAACCAAGCGGACCGCGACCCGGAGGAGACAGCGCGTGACGCGCAGCGTGTACGTGACCGGCATCGGACGCAGCGACGGCCGCCAGGTCGTCGAGCTGGGCGTCATGGAACTGCTCACGCGGCAGGTGGACCGCGTGGGGGTGTTCAGGCCGCTGGTGCACGAAGGTCCCGACCGCCTCTACGACCTGCTGCGCAGCCGCTACCGGCTCTCCCAGCCCGCCTCCTCGGTCTTCGGCATGAGCTACGAGGAGGCGGCCACGCTCCAGGCCGAGCAGGGCACGGACGAGCTGATATCGCGCCTGCTGGAGCGCTACCACCGGGTCGCCGACTCCTACGAGGCGGTCCTCGTGCTGGGCACCGACTTCGCCGACACGGGGCTGCCCGCCGAGCTCGCCCTCAACGCGCGGCTCGCCAACGAGTTCGGGGCCGCCGTGCTGCCCGTCGTCGCGGCCCGTGACCAGGCACCGGACGCGGTGGTCGCCGAGGTGCGCAACGCCCACCACGCCTACGCCTCCCTCGGCGCCGACCTGATCGCGATGGTCGCCAACCGGGTCGCGGAGCCGGCGGCCGCCGAGGCCGTGCGGGGCCTGGCCGAGCGGCTGCCCGAACCGGTGTACGTGCTGCCCGAGGAGCCCGCGCTGGCCGCGCCGACCGTGACCCAGATCAAGGAGGCCACCGGCGCCGAGGTGCTGCTCGGGGACCACGCGGGCCTCTCCCGCGACGTCCGCCACCTCGTCTTCGGCGGCGCCCACCTGCCCGCCTTCCTGCCGGCGCTCACCGAAGGCTGCATGGTGATCACGCCCGGCGACCGCTCCGACCTGATCATCGGCGCGCTGGCCGCGCACTCGGCCGGCTCCCCCGCCATCGCCGGGGTCCTGCTCACCCTGGACGAGCACCCCGGGGAGCAGACGCTCGCGCTGGCCTCCCGGCTGGCGCCGGGCACGCCCGTGCTCGTCGTCACCGAGGGCTCCATGGAGACCGCGGACGCCCTCCTGTCGCTGGAGGGCAAGCTCACCGCCGCCACCCCGCGCAAGGCCGAGATCGCGCTGGGCCTGTTCGAGACGCACGTGGACGCCGCGCGCCTGTCCGAGCGGCTGGCCGTGGAGCGCAGCGCACGCGTCACGCCCATGATGTTCGAGCACGAGCTGGTGGAGCGCTCACGGACCGGGGCCGCCCGGCGGCAGCACATCGTGCTGCCCGAGGGCGAGGAGGAGCGGGTGCTGCGCGCGGCCGAGGTGCTGCTGCGGCGCAACATCTGCGACCTGACGCTGCTCGGCGACCCGGTGACCGTCCGCAAACGCGCCGCCGAGCTGAGCGTCGGCCTCGACCTGTTGGCCGACGGAGAGGCGCCCGCGACCGGCGGTGCGGCCACCGCCAGGATCGTCGACCCGCAGACCTCGCCGCTGCGGGAACGGTTCGCCGAGTCGTACGCGAAGCTGCGCGCCCACAAGGGCGTGACCCACGAGCTGGCCCACGACGTGGTCGCCGACGTGTCCTACTTCGGCACGATGATGGTCCAGGAAGGGCTGGCCGACGGCATGGTCTCCGGCGCCGTGCACTCCACTGCGGCGACGATCCGTCCGGCCTTCGAGATCATCCGCACCGATCCTGGCGCCTCGACCGTCTCCTCCGTCTTCTTCATGTGCCTGGCCGACCGCGTGCTGGTCTACGGCGACTGCGCCGTGGTACCCGATCCCGACGCCGAACAGCTCGCGGACATCGCGATCCAGTCGGCCACCACCGCGGCCAGGTTCGGGGTGGAGCCCAGGATCGCGATGCTGTCGTACTCGACGGGCACCTCGGGCTCCGGCGCCGACGTGGACAAGGTGCGGCGGGCCACGGAACTGGTCCGCGAGCGCCGCCCCGACCTGCTGACGGAGGGCCCCATCCAGTACGACGCCGCCGTGGACCCCTCGGTCGCCGCCACGAAGCTGCCCGACTCGAAGGTGGCGGGGCGGGCGACCGTGCTGGTCTTCCCCGACCTGAACACCGGCAACAACACCTACAAGGCCGTGCAGCGCTCGGCCGGGGCCGTCGCCGTGGGCCCCGTCCTCCAGGGCCTGCGCAAGCCCGTCAACGACCTGAGCCGCGGCGCGCTGGTGCAGGACATCGTCAACACCGTCGCGATCACGGCCGTCCAGGCGCAGGCCGACGCCCCCGGCCCCGGCGCCTGACCCCTGCTCCCGCCTCCACCCCCCGCCCCCGTTGAAGAAGGCTCTCGCGACGTGACCACCCCGACCGGCCCCAGCCCCGCCCCCACCCGTGTCCTCGTCCTCAACTCGGGCTCCTCGTCGGTGAAATACCAGCTCATCGACATGGCCGACCGCGCGCGGCTGGCCGCAGGCCTCGCCGAGCGGATCGGCGAGGAGACCTCGGCGGTGTCCCACCAGCCGCTGTCCACCGGCGGCGAGAAACGCGAGTGGCAGGGCGAGCTGGCCGACCACGACGCGGCGCTGGCCGCCATCGCGCAGGAGCTGGCCGCCGACGGGCTCGGCCTGGACTCGCCCGAGCTGGCGGCGATCGGCCACCGGGTGGTGCACGGCGGTCTGAAGCTCACCGAGCCGACGGTCATCGACGACGCCGTCCTCGCGGAGATCGAACGGCTCGTTCCGGTGGCGCCGCTGCACAACCCGGCGAACGTCACCGGCATCCGCACCGCGCAGCGGCTGCGCCCCGACCTGCCGCAGGTCGCCGTCTTCGACACCGCCTTCCACTCCTCCATGCCGGAGCACGCGGCCCGCTACGCCATCGACGTCGAGACCGCCGACGCCCACCGGGTGCGGCGCTACGGCTTCCACGGCACCTCGCACGCCTACGTCTCGCGCAAGGCCGCCGAACTGCTGGGCAGGGACGGCAAGGACGCAGCCGACATCAACCTGATCGTGCTGCACCTGGGCAACGGCGCCTCCGCCTCCGCGGTACGCGCGGGCCGCTGCGAGGACACCTCGATGGGGCTGACCCCGCTGGAGGGCCTGGTGATGGGCACCCGCTCGGGCGACATCGACCCGGCGGTCGTCTTCCACCTGGGCAGGGTCGCCGGGATGAGCGCCGACGAGGTGGACGACCTGCTCAACAAGCGCAGCGGCCTGCTGGGGCTGTGCGGCGCCAACGACATGCGGGAGATCCGCCGCCGGATGGACGCGGGCGACGCGGCCGCCCGGCTCGCGTTCGACATCTACATCCACCGGCTGCGGAAGTACATCGGCGCCTACTACGCCGTACTGGGAAGGGTGGACGCCGTGGTCTTCACCGCGGGCGTCGGAGAGAACGCCGCGCCCGTGCGGGAGGCCGCCGTGGCGGGCCTGGAAGAACTGGGCCTGGCCGTGGACGGCGACCTGAACGCGGCGGGCGGCAAGGAAGCACGGCTGATCTCGCCCGCGTCCGCGCGGGTCAAGGTGGCCGTCGTACCGACCGACGAGGAACTGGAGATCGCAGAGCAGAGCTACGCGCTGGTCACCGCCTCACCGGGCCCCGGGCCCGAGGGCGGCGCCGGCTGAGCCCGCCGCCCCGAATCGTTCAGTACGTAAACAAAACGATAGGATCGCCCCCATGCGCCGTTCCAAAATCGTCTGCACCCTCGGTCCCGCCGTCGACTCCTACGACCAGCTCAAGACGCTGATCGAGGCGGGCATGAACGTGGCCCGCTTCAACATGAGCCACGGCTCCCACGCCGAACACGAGGAGCGGTACCACCGCGTCCGCAAGGCCGCCGAGGAGACCGGCCGCGCCATCGGCGTGCTCGCCGACCTCCAGGGTCCGAAGATCCGGCTGGAGACCTTCGCCGAGGGCCCCGTCGAGCTGGTGCGCGGTGAGGAGTTCACCATCACCACCGAGGACGTGGCCGGCGACAAGACCATCTGCGGCACCACCTACAAGGGTCTGCCGGGCGACGTCTCCAAGGGCGACCCGGTGCTGATCAACGACGGGAACGTCGCGCTCCAGGTCGTGGAGGTCGAGGGCCCGCGGGTGCGCACCATCGTCATCGAGGGCGGTGTCATCTCCGACCACAAGGGCATCAACCTGCCCGGCGCCGCGGTGAACGTGCCCGCGCTGAGCGAGAAGGACATCGAGGACCTGAAGTTCGCGCTCGGCATGGGCTGCGACATGGTGGCGCTCTCCTTCGTGCGGAGCGCCTCCGACGTGCGTGACGTGCACCGCGTGATGGACGAGGTCGGGCGGCGCGTACCGGTCATCGCCAAGGTCGAGAAGCCGCAGGCCGTCTCCAACATGGAGGAGGTCGTCATGGCCTTCGACGGCGTCATGGTGGCCCGCGGCGACCTGGCGGTCGAGTACCCGCTGGAGAAGGTCCCGATGGTGCAGAAGCGGCTGGTGGAGATGTGCCGCCGCAACGCCAAGCCGGTGATCGTGGCGACCCAGATGATGGAGTCCATGATCACCAACTCGCGGCCCACCCGCGCCGAGGCGAGCGACGTCGCCAACGCGGTGCTCGACGGCGCCGACGCGGTGATGCTCTCGGCGGAATCGTCCGTGGGCCAGTACCCGATCGAGACCGTCAAGACGATGTCGAAGATCGTGCAGGCCGCCGAGGAAGAGCTGCTCAGCCGCGGTCTCCAGCCGCTGGTGCCGGGCAAGAAGCCCCGCACCCAGGGCGGCTCGGTCGCCCGCGCCGCCTGCGAGATGGCCGACTTCCTCGACGGCAGGGCCCTGGTCGCCTTCACCAAGTCGGGCGACACCGCGCGCCGCCTGTCCAGGTACCGGGTCAGGCAGCCGATCCTCGCCTTCACCACGGACGTCGCCACCCGCAACCAGCTGGCACTCAGCTGGGGCGTCGAGACGTTCGTCGTCAAGCACGTCGACCACACGGACGAGATGGTCGAGCTGGTCGACGCCGAGCTCTCCAAGCTCCAGCGCTACGAGGCCGGCGACACCATGCTCATCACGGCCGGCTCGCCCCCCGGCGTCCCCGGCACCACCAACATGGTCCGCGTCCACCACCTGGGCAACCCCTCGGCCTGATCCCCTCCGCACGCGAACGGGCGCCCGACCGGTCCCTCCGGCCGGGCGCCCGTTCGCGTGCGCGGACCGCACCCGGCACCTTCCCGGACTTCCCCGAAGCGCGCGTCACACGCCCTTCAGGACGCGGTCGAGTGCCGCCCGGCCTGCCGGCCCCCAGTGGGGCTTGCCACCGGGAAGGCCCCGGTCTCCGTTGCGTCCCATGAGCATCAGGAAGAGGCTCTTGAGGGCGGCCAGGCCGCGGGCGCGGCGGATCGCCGCCTCGTCCGCGCGGGCGTAGGCCTCGAAGAACCGTGCGGCCGCTCCCTCCGGAAGCAGCACCCACGCGGCGGCGAGGTCCCACGCCGGGTCGCCGGCGCACATGTCGCCGAAGTCGACGACGCCCGAGAGCGTGCCCTCCGCGACGAGGACGTTCGCGGGATGGAGGTCGCCGTGCACCCACACCGGCGGGCCCTCCCACGCGCGGGCCGCGACGGCGTCGTCCCAGACGGCCCGGACATCGGCCGCGTCGTCGGGGGCGACGGCCTGGACGAACGTCTCGAAGCCGTCCGTGCAACTCCTGGGGTGGACTCCGCGGTCCCCCGCGGTCGGCGCCTGCGCGGGCGCCTGAACATGGAGCGCCCGGAGGAAGCCCGCCAGCGTGTCGGCCGCGTGGGCGCCGCGGCTGATCGCGCCGTGGTCCAGCGGCTCGCCGTGCACCCACGTCATCACGGTCCAGTGCTTGGGGAAACGCGCGGACGGTTCCCCGCACCGCACCGGAGTCGGTACGGGCAGCGGCAGCCGCGGGGCCAGCACGGGGAGCCACCGCCGCTCCTTGAGCTGGGGATCCGGGGTGAGGTCCATGCGTTGCACACGTACGGCCAACTCGTCCCCGAGCCGCCACATCTGATTGCCCCAGCCGCCCGCCACCTCGCGAAGGGCCAGCTCCGCGAGGTCGGGATGCTGCTCCCGCAACAGGTCGCGGACCAGACCCGCGGTGATCACGATCTCGGAGTCGGTCATACGACGCCACGGTACCGAAGCGGCGGGGGCCCTCTCCCCGTGCGGCACAGAGCCGAGCGCCGGGCGAGCTCGGTAGCGGCTCGCCCGGTGCTCGGATGTTGCGGAGTCCGGAGAAGTGGCGCGGGCTACTTCGTCACGTACTGGTGCAGGCCCGGGATGGTGAGCGTGCCGCCGAACTGGCCTGCCTGCTTGACCGAGACGTCGGTGAAGTAGGCGAAGGGGACGTTGATCGGCGGCGGGGTGTCCGGGCTGAACGTGATGGGGATAATCCCGAAGAGGTTGCCCTTCAGCTCCTCCGTGTACATCGTGACCTCGCCGTCGCGGATGGTGGAGGTCGATCCCTCGGCGGCCTGGACGTGGTAGGTGAGGCCGTCGGGGCCCTTCACCGTCTGGTGGAGGTCGCCGATGTCGAGGCCGCTGGAGGTGAACTTGAGGGCCTGCTTGGTCTTGCCGTCGGGCGTGGTGATGTTGACGACGCCCTTGTAGTCGAGGCCCTTGAGGGTGAGGGAGGAGGCCTCCAGGAACCAGGGGTCGTTGGCGACCTGGGCGGGGGTCTGCTCGGCGGTGCCCTCGACGTCCTTCTTCTCCGGGCAGGGGAACGGCTTGCCCGCGTCCTTGTCCGGGTCGTAGTCCCGGACGGTGCCGTCCTTCTTGTCGACGCCGGTCTCCTTGTCGGAGGCCTTGTCGTCCTTGGCGTCCTTGTCGTCCTTGGCGTCCTTCTTGGACGGGGAGTCCTTCTCGGTGTCCCTCTTGGACGGGGAGTCCTCGTCCGCCCCGGACCCGGACGGCTTCCCGGACTCGGACGCGTCGGACCGGTCGCCGCCGGAGCTGTCACCCGGCGCCGGGGACTTGCGCTGCTTACCGGAGCCGGAGTCGTCGTCCTGCGACGGCGAGGAGGGTGTCGGGTCGGGGCTGGGCGAGGTCTCCGGCTCGTCGGCGGGCTCGTCCTTGTCCTCGTCCTTGTCCCCGCCCTTGTTCGGGTTGAAGGTGTCCTCGAGCTTCTGGCCGAGCCCCAGCGGGTCGTACCAAGGGTTCTCCTTCTTCTCCTCCTCGGAGGAGGACGACGAGGAGGAGGAACCCGCGGAGTCCTCCGGCTGCGTGGAGGGCTCGTCGGAGCCGGAGGGGGCGTCCGAGGGGGTGGAGGAGCTCTCGTTTGAGCCGGAGGGCTTCTTCGACGAGCCCTCGTCCGAGGAGCCCCCCTTGTCACCCTCGGCCTTCTCCTTGGCCTCCTCGGCCTCCTCGGCCTCCTTGGCCTCCTTGGCGTCCTTCTCCCGCTCGGCCTGCGCCTTGGCGAGGTCGCGTTTGAGTTTCTCGCCGCGCTCCTTGCGCTCCTGCTTCTCCTTCTCGGTCTCCTGCTGCTCGGTGATGGAGACGCAGGAGTCGCCCTTGAAGGGGTTCTTGGGCAGGGGCTTGGCGTTGGCGAGCTGGGGGGTGAGCCCCATGCCCATCAGGACGGCGGAGGGCATCGCGGCGATGGCCACGGCCTTGCCCGCCGGCAGGTGGAGCCGGGTCAGCAGCGGTTTTCTGGGCGCCGCGTGCCGGGGACCGATTCTCCCCCGGGCGCCGGGCGCGGAGACCCCGCGCGCGCCCTCCCCCTCGTGGACCTCGTCACCCGGCACGGTGCCTCCCGTTCCCGTCATGCGCGTCGGCCCCGGCTGCGGGGGACGCCTCAGAGACTGCAGTGTCGTCCCGGGGGCCCTGCTGGGGGGCGGCCGGGTCCTGTGCGGGCGGTGCCTCTTCGTCGGCGGCGGTCGCCGGGGCACTCGCCGTTCCGGTCGTGTCCTTGGCGCCGCGTTCGGCCCGTGCCGGCTTGGCGGGGGCCCAGGAGACGCCCAGCGCGCCACCGATCAGTCCGAGCAGGAAGCCGATCAGGAAGGCGCCGAAGTTGGACACGACGAGGGAGACCAGCGCGAGCAGGATCGCGGCGATGCCGGCGAAGACCCGCGAGTGGGGCTGGAACCACATGGTCAGCCCGAGGACCACCAGCAGTACGCCGATGATCAGCGAGCCGGCGCCCGCGGTCGTCGACATCCGGATGGTCAGGGACCCCAGAGTGAGGTTCTGGTAGGGGACGTACATGATCGGGATGCCGGCCAGCAGCGTCAGCATCCCGCCCCAGAACGGGCGCTGGCCGCGCCAGTTACGGAAGGCCTGCCGCCTGTGGCCGAATCCGGTCGTCGTCCTCGCTGGCGTGTCGGCACTCATGGGTACGGGCTCCTCGGAACTGGCACAAATCTTGCTGGGTGCAGCGGACCCTACGGGCCCGGAGGGCGAAGCGGAGCGGGCGCCCCTGTTTCCTCCGGACCCGCGGGGCGCTCACGTCAGTAGCACTCGCTCTTGCCCTTCTTGACGGCCAGGTGCAGGCCGCTGAGCTTGAAGGTGCCGGCGGTGGTGGCCCACGCGCGCTGCTTGACGTCGGTGAACTCGACGCTCTCCGCCTGCTGGGAGAAGGAGCCCTTGGGGTAGTCGTCGCCGTTGTGCGGACCGGGACCCTTGGTGGTCTTGTCCACGTTGACGCCGATGTCGATGTTCTTGAACGTCGCGTTGGCGTTCAGGTCGTCGGCATCGATGTAGAGCTTCTTCGCCTCGACGCGGGGGCCGCCCTCGCCGCCGGCGCTGAGCTTCATCGATATGTCGCCGAAGACCGGGACGGGGACGACGACGGACTGGCAGAGATTGGTGATCTTCGCCGAGTCCATGCCGACGACGGCGACGGCCTTCTTACCCTTCTGGGTGGTGTCGATCGCGCCGTACTGAACGAAGCCGGTGCCATCCAGCTTGTCGGCGGTCACCTTGAACTGCTGGCCGGAGACGCTGAACGACGCCGCCAACGCGCCCTGCGACAGGGCCACGCCGATCGCTGCCGTAGCGGCGACGCTCGGCACCATGACGACGGCGAACCGCTTCCATCTGGTCCCGCCACGAGCCAGGGACTCCATGACTTTCCTCCTTCTCGGACGTACATCTCCGGCTCGGAGAGCCGTGCCGCCTGTACTCAGCGGGCCGCTCCTGCCGTGGGGGTACCTCCCGGCCACGGGGCTGGGGAGGGAGAAGAGCTACGTCCTCGGAACGGAGAGCGCCAACGTCGCCCGCACGCGGCGTTCTTGGTACGACACGTCCGAGCTGTCGACGATCACCCCCGAGCGACAACCACGGGCCACGCTCTCGCGCAACCTTGCTTTGTGAGGACAGGCCCTGCCGTGGAGCAGGGACCCCCCTGTCCTTGCGGACCGGCGGTTGGGACGGGGTGGTACGGGTGCGGATGGTGCGGTGCCGGTCCGCTCGGTGGGGACCCATCGCCTGCGGGGCGCCGAATGGTTGCCGGGCTGCGGGCAATGGACCGAGCCTGGCCGATCGTGGTGCATCTGAGCCCGTGACACAAGGGGGTTCGTTACTTACGAGTAACGGCTGGATAACCGGAAGGCCGCCCGATGGGTGTCCGCAACGACACAGGGTCAGGACACCGGACGGGAACGCATGCGGAACAACCGGGCATCGCGGAAGGTTTCCGCGAGATTTCGTTACGACGAGTAACAGCGGCCGCAATTGCCAAGTTTTGGCAAAGTGCGGCCGCTGTTGTCGCTGAGTCGATGAATTACGGCGCGTGCCGACGTCCGTGTGACCGTCGGTACGAGCAGGTCAGAACAGCGCGCGAGCGAGTGCCGCACGCGCGGTGACGACGCGCGGATCCTCCGGACCGATCACCTCGAACAGCTCCAGCAGACGCACCCGCGCCGCGTCCCGGTCCTCCCCCGCCGAGCCGCGCACCGTGTCCACCAGCCGGCTGAACGCGTCCTCGACGTGGCCGCCCGCCATGTCCAGATCCGCGACCCGCAGCTGCGCGGCCGCGTCGCCGGGCCGGTCGGCCGCGTCCTTGCGGACCTGGCGCGCGTCCAACTCCTGCACCCTGGCCAGGAGTTCGGCCATGGCCAGGCCGACCTTCGCCTCGACGTTGGCCGGCTCGTCGGTCAGCTTGTTGCGGTAGGCCTGGATGGCGCCCGACAGGTCGCCGGCGTCCAGCGCCTGCTGGGCCGCGGCCAGCACCGGATCCTCCGGCACCTCGGGCTCGACGGGCTCCTCCTGCGCGGGCTCCTGGGCAACGCCCTGGAGGCCCGTGATGCCGAAGCGCTGTTCGGCCACCTCGATCAGCTGGTCCAGCGTCGCGCGGATCTGCTGCTCGGGGGCCGCCCCCTGGAACAGCGGCAGCGCCTGCCCGGCCACCACGGCGAACACCGCCGGGATGCCCTGGACGCCGAACTGCTGCATCAGCATCTGGTTCTGGTCGACGTCGATCTTCGCCAGCAGCACGCGGCCCGCGTACTCCTGGGTGACGCGTTCGAGAACCGGCGAGAGCTGCTTGCACGGCTCGCACCATTCGGCCCAGAAGTCGATGACGACCGGGACCTCGGCGGAGCGCTGGAGCACCTCCGCCTCGAACGTCGCCTCACTGACTTCGATCACCAGGCCGGCCGGGGCCGGGGCGCCGTGGCCCTCGGCGGCGTCGGCCCGCGCCTGCTCCGCCTTCTGCTTGGCCTCTCCGGCCGCCTTCACCGCGGCGAGGTCGACCACTCCGCTCATGGACATGTTGCGTGGCTGCATGGCACCAGTCTCCCCCTTATCCGCGGGCGCGTGTGCAGTGGTCGCCAGGTCCCCACCTGGCGGGTGGTTGTCGCGAGGGTCGCGGTGGTCGGTCCGCCACCCATTCCGCTACGCCCCGTAGCGTAACTCGAAGGGGCAACCGCTCCGCAAGGGCGGCCACGGGCGCTGCCCGGTGATCCGCCTCACGGCGCCTTCCGCGCTCTCCAAGAGCCTCCGTACCGCTCGGTATGGTCGGCGCATGGCAGGTTGCCCCGCTCCCCGACGCGGACGCCCCCGCAGCGCCGCGGCGGACCGCGCGATCCTCGACGCCACGCGCACCGCGCTCGTCGAGGTCGGCTGGTCGAAGCTGACCATGGGAGAGGTCGCCCGCCGCGCCGGTGTCGCCAAGACCACGCTCTACCGGCGCTGGGCGGCCAAGAGTGAACTCGTCGTCGACGCCGTCGCCGTCCTCTTCGACGAGCTCGAACTCCCCGACGGCGGCAGCCTGCGGGCCGATATCGAGGGCGTCGTCCTCTCCTTCGCCGCCCTGCTGCGCCGCCCCGAGGCCAAAACGGCGCTGATGGCCGTCCTCGCCGAGTCCACCACCGACGAGGCGCTGCGCAGGCGGATCCGGGCGGCCATCGTCGACCGCCAAAAGCGCCTGGTCCTGGACGGCCGGGCCAGGGCGCAGCAGCGGGGTGAACTGCCCCCCGACTCCGCCGACCCCGCCGAGACCGAGCGGGTCGTCGACCTCATCTTCGACGTGATCGCCGGGGCCGTGGTGCACAGGTCGCTGGTGAGCGACTGCCCGGTGGACGGCGCCTGGGCGGCCACCTTCACCACGCTGCTGCTGGAAGGTCTGGGCTCCGCGTCGGCTCCCCGCTGACCTGGCGGCCCCACGGGTACGAGCCCCCCGCCGACCGGCGATACGGGTGCCTGCCGGCCCCGCTGACCCGGCGGTACGGGCGTGAGCCGGCTCACCGTGGGCCCACCGGCATGCGGGCTTTCCTGCCGGGCAGGACCCCGGCATGATCGAGATTCCGCACGACCTGCGCTCCCGCGTCGGAGCGCCGCACATCTGGCACGTCGGGACCGTGAATCCCGACGGCTCGCCGCACGTGAGCCCCATGTGGGTGGGGCTCGACGGGGACCTGGTGCTGTTCAACACCTCGAGGGGACGGATGAAGGAGCGCAACCTGCGCCGCGAGCCCCGGGTGTTCCTCTCCCACGCGGACACGGACAACCCCTTCGACCGGGTGCAGATCCGCGGCCGCGCCGTCCGCTTCGTGGAGGGCGCCGAGGCCGACCGCACCATGGACCGGCTGGCCCAGTCCTACCTGGGCACCGCCTACGAGTGGCTGTTCCCCGGCGAGGAGCGGGTCACCGTGTTCATCGAGCCCACCCGCGTCCGGCACGTGGTGGGCGTCGAACCGCTGCCGTCCGGCGCGCCGGGAGCGGCCGCCGGATAGCGGCCACGCGGCCTGGGACAGCGGCCGGGCGCGCTCGGCCCCGGCCCCTCCCCCGGACTGCGTCCGGGCCCCGTTTCACCTTTTCTGCGGGGCCCCGCACGCCCCCGGGTTGTCGCTTCGCTCGTCCTCAAGCGCCGGACAGGCCGCGCCAGCGGCCTGTCCGGCGCTTGAGGTCCGGGGGCCCCGGGGAGGGCGGCCCCCAGGAGGCGGTGAAAGGGCGGGGCGGGGTCAGAACACCGGGGGCTCCGTGTAGTCGCCCCACTCGTCGCGCAGCACGCCGCAGATCTCGCCCAACGTCGCCTCGGCCCGCACGGCCTCGAGCATCGGCTCGATCATGTTGCCGGTCCCCCGCGCGGCCTCGACCATGGCGGTGAGCGCCGCGCTCACGGCGGCGTCGTCCCGTGCCGCGCGACGGTCCGCCAGTGCGCTGACCTGGTCGCGTTCGACCTCGTGGCTGACCCGCAGAATCTCCAGGTCGCCGGTCACCGAGCCGGTGTGGCAGTTGACGCCGACGACCTTCTTGTCGTTCTTCTCCAGCGCCCGCTGGTAGGTGAAGGCGGACTCGGCGATCTCACCGGTGAACCAGCCGTCCTCGATGCCGCGCAGGATCCCGGAGGTGATCGGGCCGATGGGGTGCTGGTCGTCGGGGACGGCGCGGCGGCCGCGCTCGCGGATCTGGTCGAAGATCTTCTCCGCGTCGGCCTCGATGCGGTCGGTCAGCGCCTCGACGTACCAGGAGCCGCCGAGCGGGTCGGCGACACCTGTGACGCCGGTCTCCTCCATGAGGACCTGCTGGGTGCGCAGGGCGATCTCGGCGGCCTGCTCGCTGGGCAGCGCCAGCGTCTCGTCGAGCGCGTTGGTGTGCAGCGAGTTGGTGCCTCCCAGGACGGCCGAGAGGGCTTCCACAGCGGTGCGTACGACGTTGTTGTAGGGCTGCTGGGCGGTCAGCGAGACGCCGGCCGTCTGCGTGTGGAAGCGGAGCCACTGGGCCTTGTCGCTGGTCGCTCCGTAGACGTCGCGCATCCAGCGGGCCCAGATGCGGCGGGCGGCGCGGAACTTGGCGATCTCCTCGAAGAAGTCGAGGTGGGCGTCGAAGAAGAAGGACAGCCCCGGCGCGAACGTGTTGACGTCCAGTCCTCTGGAGAGGCCGAGTTCGACGTAGCCGAAGCCGTCGGCCAGCGTGTAGGCCAGCTCCTGCGCCGCCGTCGCGCCCGCCTCGCGGATGTGGTAGCCGGAGACGGAGAGCGGCTTGTAGGCGGGGATGCCGTGCGCGCAGTGCTCCATCAGGTCGCCGATGAGCCGCAGGTGGGGCTCCGGCTGGAAGAGCCACTCCTTCTGCGCGATGTACTCCTTGAAGATGTCGGTCTGGAGCGTGCCGTTGAGGACGGCGGGGTCCACGCCCTGCCGTTCGGCGGCGACCAGGTACATGCAGAAGACCGGGACGGCGGGCCCGGAGATCGTCATCGAGGTGGTGACGTCGCCGAGAGGGATGCCGGAGAAGAGGGTTTCCATGTCGGCGGCCGAGTCGATGGCGACGCCGCAGTGGCCGACCTCGCCCAGGGAGCGCGGGTCGTCGGAGTCGCGGCCCATGAGGGTGGGCATGTCGAAGGCGACGGAGAGCCCGCCGCCGCCGGCTTCGAGGATCATCTTGTACCGCTCGTTCGTCTGCTCGGCGTTGCCGAACCCGGCGAACTGGCGGATGGTCCACGTCCTGCCCCGGTAGCCGGTCGGGTAGAGCCCGCGGGTGAAGGGGAACTCGCCCGGCCAGCCGATGCGCTCGAACCCCTCCACGGAGTCGCCGTCCCGGGGTCCGTAGACCGGCTCGACGGGGTCGCCGCTGAGCGTGGTGAAGTCGGCGTCGCGCTTGCGTGCGGAGTCGTAGCGCTCCTGCCAGCGGCGGCGGCCCTGTGCGATGGCGTCAGCATCCATACCACCGAATTTACTAGGACGTCCAAGTAAAAGTCGATGGCAACAGGCCCGATGTGGCCCCCGCCACCAAGGCGGGGGACCGGTCAGACGCCGACAGGCGTGGCTTCCCGCTCCTTGATCAGCGGTTCGACCTGACGGGTGACCTTCCGCTCGACGAAGAACGCCGCGGTCGGAACGGTGCCCGCGAGCAGCACCCACAGCTGCTTGCCGAGCGGCCACTTCGCCTTCTGGCCGAGGTCGAACGCGAAGATCAGGTACAGGATGTAGAGCCAGCCGTGCGCGATGCCGACCATGCTGGTGAAGCCCGCCGCGCCGTCCATGCCCAGCAGGTACTTGCCGATCACACCGAGGGTCAGCAGCACGAGGAGCACGGCGGTGACGTACGCCATGACGCGGTAGCGGGTCAGCACGCTTCGTTTCATGGCACCGAGCGTAGCCCGCGCGCCGGGGAGATCTTCCCGCCCCCCTCTCCCCGCGCCGGGCCTCGGGCCGGCGGGCCGGGGGCGTGCCCGAGGGCAGCAGGCGGAGCGTGTACGCGCCCCGCGGGGGCGCGGGGAACCGCGCGACAAGCCACCGCCGGCCCGCGAACCGCACGCTACGGGCAGCGGCACCCCTCTCTCCGGAGCCCAATCCGCAGGAAAGCTAGTCCGCCGGGCCGTCGGGGAAGTCGCCCGCCGCCACTCGCAGCGGGCGCAGCAGGGTGAAGATCTCGTCCAGCTCCCCGGCGTCGTAGACACCGAGGCCGAAGTCCATCGCCATCAGCTTCTCGGTGGCCGCATCGCACACCTCGCGCCCCTTGCCGGTGATCGCGGCGAGCGTGCCGCGGCCGTCGTTGGGGTTGGGCTGCTTCTCGACGAGGCCCGCCGCCTGGAGCCGGTCGACGGTGTTGGTCACCGAGGTCGGATGCACCATCAGGCGCTCGCCTATCTTCGACATCGGCAGCGCGCCCCGCTGCGAGAAGGTGAGCAGTACCAGCGCCTCGTACCGCGCGAAGGTCAGCCCGTACGGCTTGACCACCGCGTCGACCTCGGACAGCAGGATCTGCTGGGCGCGCATGATCGAGGTGATGGCGGCCATGGACGGCACAGAGCCCCATCGCTGCTTCCAGTGCTCATCGGCACGGGCGATCGGGTCGAACGACAGGCTGAGAGGCTTCGGCACGCTCCGACCCTACCGGCCGGTCAGGGACGGTCTGAAGCCGTCTCACGTTCCGGGCGACCGCCACGACGCACACCGTTCCCACGGCGCCCGTCAGCGCCACCGCCGCGTGTGCGGGAAGGAACTCGGCCACCCCGCCGCCGACGGCCATGCCCAGGCCCTGGGCGCTCATCAGCCCCGCCGACATCACCGTCAGCGCCCTGCCGCGCAGCCCAGGAGGCGCGGCGTCGAAGAACCAGCGGTCCAGCCCGAGGGTGTAGCCCATGCCGAGCCCCGACGCGCACAGCGCGGCCAGTGCCAACGGCAGCGCGGGGCGCAGCGCGAAGACGAGCAGCGGCAGAAGGAGCGCCGAGGCCAGCGGCAGCACGAGGCGTTCCCTGGCGGCGGGACGCAGCAGCGTGCCGACCGCCAGCTCGCCCGCGACGCTGCCGACCGGGCCCGCCGCCAGCAGCAGCCCGACGGCGACCGGACCGGCACCGAGGTCGTCGGCGTACGGCGCGGCCAGCCCCTCGGGGACGACCGCGAAGGTCGGCGGCAGCCAGCACAGCAGCAGCAGGGAGCGGACCCTCCGATCGGCCAGCAGCGCGCGGACGCCGCCACGGGTGCGGACGCCGCCACGGGTGCGGGTGCCGCCGCGGGTGCGGGTGGCGGCCCCGGCGAGCGCGGGGCGCAGCCGGGTCCCCGCCCTGAGGATCAGCGCCGAGGCGAGGAACCCGGCGACGGTCCCCACCAGCGCGGTACGCGGGGCGACGAGCACCAGCAGGAGACCCGTCGCCGCGTTGCCGACGATCTGCGCGCTCTGGGCGACGACGCGGATGAGGGAGCGGCCCAGTACGAAGGAGTCCTCGTCCGGCAGGATCGCGCCCAGGCTCGCGGCCCGTACGCCGGTGAAGAGGGGCTGCACGAACGCGGCGGCCGCGCGGAGAGCGAGCAGCAGCGCCACATGGGCCTGCGGCAGCAGCATCACCGCGACACAGGCGGCGCTGAACAGGTCGCAGGCGACCAGGACGGGCCGGGCCGGAAACCGGTCCGCCACGGGGGCCAGGAGCGCCCCGCCCACCGCGTTGGGAAGGAAACCGAGCGCGAAGGTGAGGGCGGTCAGCAGAGGCGAGGAGGTCTGCGCGTAGATCATCACGGGCAGTGCGAGGCCCGCCACCACCGTGCCGAGGAGGGAGAGCACGTGCGCGGCGAACACGGCGCGGAACTCGCGCACGCGGAAGAGGGATCCGTAACCGACGGCGGCCGCCGCCTCGCCTGGGGATGCGGGCGCGGACGCCGGTGCCGGTGCGGACGCCGGTGCCGGTGCGGGCGCCGGTACGCGGGCGGCCCGCCCGTCCGTCTGGCCGCCAGAGCAGGCTGTCCCGTCGGATCCACTCCCGTCGCCCCCGGTCGTGTCGGCTCCGGCCCCGTCGGCCCGGTCCCCGGGTCCGGCGCCGGGGGCGGTTTCGTGCTGCTCTCGTTCCGGCATGCGCCGAGCCTGGCGGGGGCGGCGGGCGCCGCATAGTGTTTCGGGCTCGGCCGAATCTTCCAGCTGCGGGGAGCCTGGGTGACGATCACGATCCGGTTCGGGCCCGCGGACCCGCTCAACTGCCGCTTCGCCCTCTCCCCCGGGTGGGAGACGCAGGCGGCGTTACGGGCGCTGGCGCACGCGCCCCACGGAACACCGCACGGCGGCTGGGTGCGGCGCACGCTGCCGCTCGCGCGCTCCTTGGCGCTGGATCCGCTGTGGGCGGTCCTGCCCGCCCGCGGCTACACCCCCGACTTCCTCTTCCCCCCACCGGCCGCGCCCGCGGCAACCGTCGCGGAGGAGGCGGCCCGCATCCGCGCCACGGACCCCGCCTGCGCGCACGCGCAGCTCACCCGGGCGCTGGCCGGAACGCCCGGCGCCGCCCGCACGGCGGTGGGGCGCGGCCTGCTGGCGGATCCGGCCGCCGCCGTCGAGACGCTGGCGCGCGCCGTGGTCCGCGCCTGGGAGGGCCTCCTCGCCCCCTGCTGGCCCCGGCTGCGGGCGCTGCTGGAGGCGGACATCGCCTTCCGGGCGCGGCGGCTGGCCGACGGCGGGCTCGGCCGGGTACTCACCGCGCTGCACCCGCAGGTCACATGGCGGGACGGCGCACTGCGGATCGCGCGCCGTCCCGGGCACTCCCGCGTCCTGACCGGCGGCGAGGGGGTGACGCTGGTGCCGAGCGCGTTCGTGTGGCCCGGGGTGGCGGCGGGGTTCGAGCCGCCCGCGCCGGCCGCGGTGATGTACCCGGCGCGCGGCGTCGGGCACCTGTGGGCGCCGAGCGCGCCCCTGGATCCGCCGCGGGCGCTGGTGCGGCTGCTCGGGCGGGGTCGCGCGGCCGTCCTGAGGGCGCTGGACGAGCCCGCCTCCACGAGCGCGCTCGCGCTCCGGCTGCGGCTGGCGCCCTCGTCCGTCTCCGCGCACCTGTCGGTGCTGCGCGGCGCCGGGCTGCTGGAGTCCTGCCGTGTCGGACACCAGGTGCTGTACTCCCGTACGGCCCTCGGCGCGGCCGTGCTGGCGGGGCGGGCGCAGGAGCCGCCGGGGCCGCCCGCGGGTGGCTGAGCAGGCGGTCTGCGGGTCACCGCAGCCGGAGTCCGGCCGGGCGGATCAGTCCGGTTGCTGGCCGGGCGGGTCGGCTCGGTGCCTGGCCGGGGCGGGTCAGCCCTCGTCCAGGTACCGGTCCACGGTGGCGACCTTGGCGGTGAGGCCGTCGACGACACCGGGGCGGATGTCGGCCTTGAGGACGAGCGAGACGCGCGGGGCGCGCGCCTCGACCGCGGCGACGGCCCGGCGTACGACGTCCATGCACTCCTCCCACTCGCCCTCCAGCGAGGTGAACATGGCGTCCGTGCGGTGCGGCAGTCCCGACTCGCGGACGATCCGCACGGCGTCGGCCACGTACTCGCCCACGTCCTCGCCGACGCCGAGCGGTGTGACGGAGAACGCGACGATCACGAGTTGACCGCGCTTCCGCCCGCGCTCACGGTGCCCGTCTGCTC
This sequence comes from Streptomyces diacarni, assembly GCF_003323715.1. Lineage (GTDB taxonomy): Bacteria > Actinomycetota > Actinomycetes > Streptomycetales > Streptomycetaceae > Streptomyces > Streptomyces diacarni. Next base: position 392,188 of record NZ_QOIN01000048.1, on the reverse strand, counting down.
CTTGCGGGCGCGGGCGGCGATGACACCGGCCTTCTCCTCCTCGCGCAGCATCCGGTCCGCGAAGAAGCCGCCGGTCGGCAGCACGGAGAGGACGAAGTAGAGGGCGGCGCGGCCGAACGGCCACTTGATGCGGTTCCAGGCGTCGGCCCAGAAGAGCACGTACAGGATGAAGAGGACGCCGTGGACGGCGCCCATGACCGGGACGGCGTTGAAGTCCGTGGTCCGCTTCAGCACCGAGCAGACCAGCAGGAGGAGGAAGGAGACTCCCTCGGGCACCGAGGTGAGTCGCAGGCGGCGCAGCGCGGAGACCGACTTGGGCGGCAGGCCGCTAGGAGTTTCCAGTATGGCCACGGCAGGTCCTCAGATCGTTTGCGGGATCGGCGACGAGATCGCTTGTGAAGCCAAGCACAAGCTCTGCCATTGTGGCAGCTCTGCCGACCGTCCCCGGCCTCAGGGTAGGTTCGAAGGGTGGCTCAGTTGCGACTACAGGGCACCAAGGTGCTGGCCGCCACGCTCGGCGGAGGCGGCGACACGGTCAAGGCGAAGAACGGCTCGATGGTCGCCTACGACGGCGAGATGACGTTCAAGAAATTGAGCGGCGGCGGAGACGGCGTCCGCGGCATGGTCACCCGCAGGCTGACCGGCGAGCAGATGACGGTCATGGAGGTGAAGGGGCAGGGCACGTGCTACTTCGCCGACCGGGCGAGCGACATCAACCTCGTGCGGTTGGCGGGCGAGAAGCTGCACGTGGAGGCCAGCAACCTGCTGTGCACGGACGGCGGCCTGCGCACCGGCACGACCTTCACCGGGCTGCGCGGAGCCTCCCAGGGCAACGGCCTGTTCACGACCTCGGTCGAGGGCACCGGATGGGCGGCCGTCATGTCGGACGGGCCCGCGGTGCTGCTGCGCGTCACGCGGGACACCCCGCTCCAGGTCGACCCGGGCGCCTACGTCGCGCACCAGGGCGATCTGCGGCGAAGCTTCCAGTCCGGTGTGAACTTCCGCACGTTCATGGGCGAGGGTTCGGGCGAGTCGTTCCAGGTCAGATTCGAGGGGGACGGCGTGGTGTACGTGCAGCCCAGCGAGCGCAACACCCTGGGGGGTGACGTCTGATGCCGTTCCGTGAGCTGTCCGGCAAGCTCGTCGAGGCGCAGGTCGTACCCGGGCAGCGGCTGTTCAGTCAGCGCGGTGCCATGGTCGGCTACCGGGGCGAGGTCACCTTCACGCCCAACGTCCAGGGCGGTCAGGGCGGCCTGATGTCCATGATCGGGCGGCGGGTGGCGGGTGAGGCGACCCCGCTGATGACCGTCGAGGGCAACGGCACGGTGATGTTCGGGCACGGCGGCCACCACGTCGAGGTGATCAACCTGGACGGCGACACGCTGTGCGTGGAGGCCGACCGGCTGCTCGCCTTCGACGGCAGCCTCCAGCAGGGCACCCTCTTCCTCGGCCGGGACGGCGGCGTCATGGGCATGGTGCGCGGCCAGGTGTCGGGCCAGGGCCTGTTCACCACGACGCTGACGGGCAGGGGCTCGGTGGCCGTGATGGCCCACGGCGGCATCCTCCAGCTCCCGCTCACCCCGGGCCACCCGGTCCACGTCGACCCGCAGGCCTACGTCGCCCACTTCGGTGACGTGCGCAACAAGCTGTCCTCCGCGCTGGGCTGGCGCGACATGGTGGGGCGCGGCTCCGGAGAGGCCTTCCAGCTGGAACTGAACGGGAGCGGAGCCGTGTTCGTGCAGGCGAGTGAGGAGAAACTGTGACGTCGCAGACACCGCACGGCTCCGTGCCGCAGGGCTACCAGGTCTTCGACGCGGCGACCCTGCCCGCGAACGACAACGTCAACCCGTACGCCTTCTCCGTGGACCTGGACGGGCAGTGGTTCTTGCAGAAGGGGAAGATGATCGCCTACTACGGGCAGATCGACTTCCAGGGCATCGGCCACGGGCGGCTCGACGGGCTCGTCGCCGGCAGCTTCCACTCGCCGCTCCACGCCGCCGACTGGGTCGTGGCCGAGGGGCGCGGCAAGCTGCTGCTCGCCGACCGGGCCTTCGACATCAACTCCTTCGATCTGGAGGACGGCAACCTGACCGTCCGCTCCGGCAATCTGCTCGCCTTCGATCCCGCGCTGACGCTGAAGCAGTCGATCATCCCCGGCTTCCTCACCCTGATCGGAACGGGGAAGTTCGTCGCCGCCTCCAACGGCGAGGTCCACTTCGTCGAGCCGCCGGTGCGGGTGGATCCCCAGGCGCTCGTCGGCTGGGCGGACTGCCCCTCCCCCTGCCACCACTACGACCACCAGTACATGAGGGGCGTCCTGGGTGGCATGCGGGCCGTGACGGGGCTGGGAGGGGCCTCCGGCGAGGAGCACCAGTTCGAGTTCGTCGGGGCGGGGACCGTACTGATCCAGTCGACCGAGACGCTTCTGGCGGACCGCTCCACCGGCCAGGTGCCGCAGCAGGCCGGGGTGCCGGGCGACGGCGGAAGCGGAGGCGCGGGCGGGCCCGGTGGCCAGCAGCTCCCGCAGCTGCCCGGCCAGCTGGGCGGGCTCCAGCGGCGGTTCGGCCTCTGACCGTCACCCACCGCGCACACGCCACCACGCGACAACGCTGCGACATCTTCACGCCACACCGCGTAAGCACGTGTGTACGACGCTCGGTAGAGTCTCACGACATGGACACCGACGACGGCACCCGCTGGCTCACCGAGGACGAGCAGCGCGCCTGGCGCACCCACCTGGATGTCAGCAGGCTCCTCAGCTACCAGCTCGAGCGCGATCTCCAGCCGTTCGGGCTGACACTCAACGACTACGAGATCCTCGTCAACCTCTCGGAGTCGGCCGAGCACCGCATGCGGATGACCGACCTCGCCGCCGCCACCCTCCAGTCCAAGAGCCGGCTGTCCCACCAGATCACCCGGATGGAGAAAGCCGAACTCGTGCGGCGCGAGTCCTGCGAGTCCGACAAGCGGGGCCTCTTCGCCGTCCTCACCGACCACGGCTGGAAGACCATGCGGCGCGTCGCACCCCACCACGTCGCCTCCGTGCGCCGGCACTTCATCGACGGGGTGGACCCGGCCGACCTCGCCCACCTGGAGCGCACGCTCCGGCCCCTGACGGAGAAGCTGCGAGCCGGCCGCGGCCGCGTGTGAGGACCCCGGCCCGCCCCTGTCGCCGATTCTCGCGGTCTGGCCCGGCTGAAGCGGTGACACGGTGACGAGGCGGCGGCGTGGCGGCGCCGCTCCTTCCGTCTCAGTCGTCCGCCGCGGGCAGCCTCAGCACGAACCTGGCGCCCCCGCCTGGCGCGCTGTCCACCCCGAGCGTGCCGCCGTGCCGCTCGGCGACGTCCGCGGCGATGGCCAGCCCCAGCCCCGCGCCGCCCTCGTCCCGTGACCGCGCCGAGTCCAGCCGCACGAACCGCTCGAAGATCCGCTCCCGCTCGGCTTCGGGCACCCCTTCCCCGTCGTCGCTGACGGCCAGCGCGAGGTCCCCGCCCTCCCGCCGCACCTCGACGGTGACCCGCGCGGCGGCGTGCCGCTGCCCGTTGTCCAGCAGGTTGCCCAGCACGCGCCCCAACTGGGCCGCCGAGCCGCGCACTTCCCCCTCGTCGAGGGCGGCGACGCGCAGCGGGTGCGGGTCGCGGGGCCGCTGCCCCACCTGCTCGCGCACCAACGCGGCCAGGGAGACGCGCCCTTCGGCGGGCCGCTCGCCCGCGTCCAGCCGGGCGAGCAGCAACAGGTCGGCCGCGAGGGCCTGGAGCCGTACGGTGTCCTCGACAGCGCCGTCGACGTCGAGGAGTTCGGGGTGCGCGGCGGCGACCTCCAGTTGGGTGCGCAGGGAGGCGATGGGGCTGCGCAGTTCGTGGGAGGCGTCGGCGACGAACCGCCGCTGGCGCTCGATGGACCCCTCCAGCGCCGCGAGCGTCTCGTTGGTGGTGCGAGCGAGGCGGGCGACCTCGTCCCGCGCGTCGGGCTCCGGCACGCGGCGCGTCAGGTCGGTGCTGGCGGTGATGGCGCTCATCTCCCGCCTGATGCCCTCCACGGGCCGCAGCGCGCGCCGGGTGACGAGCCAGGTGACGCCGCCGACGACCACGAGCAGCACGGGCAGCCCGAACAGCATGGAGCGGGTCACCGTGGAGACGGCTTCCTGCTGGGCGCCGAGGGAGACACCGGCGTAGACGGTCACGGGGGTGCCTGCCCGGGTGCGGCCCTGGACGGCGGCGAGACTGAACTCCTGTGAGCCGGTGATGTCGTCCTTGTCGTAGGTGACCTCGCCGTCGTCGTCCACGGGGAAGGTGCGGGTCTCATCCTCGCTGTCGGTGTCGACCTCGTCTCCGTCGGAGTCGCCTTCAACGCCGCCGTCCGCGTCCGACGAGCCGCCGTCGGAGTGGCTCCCGGGCTTGTCCGCGCGGGCGAAGTCGGCCACGGGGCCGCGGCCCTTGAGGGGGTCGCTGGCGCCGAGCACCTTTCCGTCCGCGTCGACGACCTGCACGGGGTCGTCGCCGTCGAGGCCGTCGACGTCCGGGATGCCGCCTTCGGGTACGCCCGCGAGCTGCGCCGCCGTGCCGCGAGCGGAATTCTCCGCGTTCAGGCGGGCGGTGTCGGCGAGCCCGCCCCGCAGCGCCGAGACGACGAAGAAGCCGGCGGCGATGAGGGCGAGCGCCACCACCAGCGTGGCGCCCAGCGCCGCGCGCAGGCGTACGGACGCCCTACGCATCGCGTCGCCCGCCGTCCCTGCGGCCGCCGGCCGCCTCGCTCTGGAGCCGGTAGCCGGCGCCGCGCACGGTGGTGATCCAGCCGGCGCCCAGCTTCCGCCGCAGCGCGCTCACGTACACCTCGACGATGTTGACGTCGCCCTCGTAGGCGAAGTCCCACACGTGTTCGAGGATCTCCGCCTTGGAGACGACCTCCCCCGCGCGGGTGGCCAGGTATTCGAGCACGGCGAACTCCTTGGCCGTCAGCTCGGCCTCGCGCTCGCCCACGGTCACCCGCTGCGCCGCCGGGTCGACGGTCAGCTCGCCGATCCGCAGCGCGACCCTGGCGCCCCGGGTGCGGCGGCGCAGCAGCGCGCGGACCCTGGCCAGCAGCACGACGTAGGAGAACGGCTTGGTGAGGTAGTCGTCGGCGCCGGTGTCGAGGCCTTCGGCCTCGTCGTACTCGCCGTCCTTGGCGGTGAGCATCAGCACCGGCGTCTCGTCGCCCGCGGCGCGCAGCGCACCGCAGACCCGGTAGCCGTTCATGCCGGGGAGCATGATGTCGAGCACGATCAGGTCGTACTCGTGTTCGACGGCCATGTGCAGGCCTTCCGCGCCGTCGTGCACGACGTCCACGGCGAAGCCCTCGGCCGTCAGGCCCCCGGCGAGCGACCGGGCCAGTCGCCGCTCGTCCTCCACGATCAGCAGGCGCATGCGCCCAGCCTGCCAAATCGCGGCTGAAGAGGGCTTCAGGTAGCTTCAGCTCACGTTCAGCAACGGTCGGCCACCGTGGAGTCATCGAAAGCGAGAGCAGCCCACGAACCGAGGAGTCGAACGTCATGAAGCGCAAGGTCATCATCGCCACCGTCACCGCGGCCGCGCTGGTCGGAGGTGGTACGGCGACCGCCTTCGGGGTCGCGGGCAGCGGCGGCGACAGCGCCGAAGGCAAGCCGGCCTCCTCGTCGCAGTCGCACACCCGCTCGGCCGAACACGACGACGACCGGGGCGACGGTCACGACGACGACCGCGGTGACCGGGACGACCGCGCCGCCGACGGCAAGGACGGCGACCGCGCAGACAAGGCCGAGGACACCGGCGCCGCGGACGTCTCCTTCGCCCGCGCGGCCCAGTCCGTGCTCAAGGAGGTCCCCGGCAGCATCACCGAGCTGGAGCTGGACACCGACCACAACACGCTCGTGTGGGAGGCCGACGTCCTCGGCAAGGACAACAAGTGGCACGAGGTGAAGATCGACGCCACCAAGGGCGACGTCGTCACCAACCGCGTGGACACCCACAAGGACGACGACCGCTCCGTCGCCCGTGCCGCCAAGCTCGACGCCGCCGAGGTGGGCAAGAAGGCCGCGGACGCGGGCAAGGGCGGCACGGTCACCTCCGTCAGCCTGGAGGACGACGCCGACGACGGCGCCGCCAAGGGCCACTGGGAGGCCGAGACCGTCGACAAGCAGGGCACCGAGCACGAACTCGTCCTCGACGGCGCCTCCGGCAAGGTGCTCGACCACGAGAGCGACCAGGGCGACGACGACTGATCCGCCGGACCCCGGCAGGTCACACGGACGGACGAGGGCGGGCGGGTGACATCAGGTCACCCGCCCGCCCTGCCGTATCCGCGCCGTCGGGCCGGCCAGGGCCTCACCCCTCGGTGACGCCCTCGACCAGTGCGTCGGCGGCCGCGTACGGGTCCAGCGAACCCTCGACCACCCGTGCGGCCAGCGCGTCCAGCCGCTTGCCGCCCCGCAGCTCGCCCATGCGCTCCCGCAGCGCCGTCAGCGCGATGTTCTCGATCTCCTTCGCGGCCCGCGCGGCCCGGCGCTCGGCGAGCACCCCGTGCTCCTCCATCCAGCCGCGGTGCTTGTCCAGCGCCGCGACCATCTCCTCCACGCCCTCACCGCGCGCGGCCACCGCCTTGACCACCGGCGGCCGCCAGTCGCCCGGACGACGGGCCTCGCCCAGGCCCAGCATGTGGTTGAGCTCGCGGACGGTGGCGCCCGCGCCGTCCCGGTCGGCCTTGTTGACGACGTACGCGTCACCGATCTCCAGGATCCCGGCCTTCGCCGCCTGGATGCCGTCCCCCATGCCGGGCGCCAGCAGCACCACGCTGGTGTCGGCCTGCGCGGCGATCTCCACCTCCGACTGGCCGACCCCCACCGTCTCGACCAGGACGACGTCGCAGCCCGCCGCGTCCAGCACCCGGATCGCCTGCGGCGCCGCCCACGCCAGGCCCCCCAGATGGCCGCGGGTGGCCATGGAGCGGATGTAGACCCCCGGGTCCGAGGCGTGCTCCCCCATCCGTACCCGGTCCCCGAGCAGGGCTCCGCCCGAGAACGGCGAGGACGGGTCCACGGCGAGCACGCCCACGCGCCTGCCCTGCGCGCGGTAGGCGGTCACCAGCGCGGAGGTCGTCGTCGACTTGCCGACACCCGGCGACCCGGTGAGCCCGACCACGTACGCGTTGCCGCAGTGCGGGGCGAGGGCGGCCATGACCTCGCGGAGCTGCGGGGAGGCGCCCTCCACCAGGGAGATCAGCCGCGCCACCGCGCGCGGCGCCCCCTCACGGGCCCCCGCCACCAACGCTGCGACATCCACCATTGCTCCTACAGCTCCGTTCCTGTGGCTGTGACCAGGCATTCTCCCCCAGTCCCGCCCTCCCGACCCGGAGGCAACCGGGTCGGCAACCGGAAGTGCGGGGACCGGAACCCGGAGATACCCGGAGATACCCGGAGACATGGGGACCGGCACCCGAAGGCGCGGGGAGGGGACCTTCCTACGGCACGCGGACGAGCAGCGCGTCACCCTGACCGCCGCCCCCGCACAGGGCCGCGGCGCCGAGACCGCCCCCGCGCCGCTTCAGCTCCAGCGCGAGATGCAGCACGATCCGCGCCCCGGACATCCCGATCGGGTGTCCCAGGGCAATCGCTCCGCCGTTCACGTTCACCTTTTCGGGGCCAACTCCCAGGTCCTTCATCGACTGGTGGGCCACCGCGGCGAACGCCTCGTTGATCTCGATCAGGTCGAGGTCCCCGACGGAGCCGCCCTCCTTCTTGAGCGCGTGCGCGATGGCGTTGGAGGGCTGCGACTGGAGCGAGTTGTCCGGGCCCGCCACGTTCCCGTGCGCGCCGATCTCCGCGATCCAGGAGACGCCCAGCTCCTCGGCCTTGGCCTTGCTCATCACGACGACGGCCGCGGCGCCGTCGGAGATCTGCGAGGACGAACCTGCCGTGATCGTCCCGTCCTTGGCGAAGGCGGGGCGCAGTTTGCCCAGCGACTCGGCGGTCGAGTCGCCGCGGATGCCCTCGTCCTCGGAGACGAGCACCGCATCGCCCTTGCGCTGCGGAACCTCCACCGGGGTGATCTCCGCCGCGAAGAGCCCGTCGCGCTGGGCGGCGGCGGCGCGCTGGTGGGAGCGGGCGGCGATCTCGTCCTGCACGTCGCGCGGGATGCCCAGGCGGGTGTTGTGCTTCTCGGTGGAGGCGCCCATGGCGATGTTCTCGAAGGAGTCGGTGAGCCCGTCGTGCGCCATGGAGTCGAGCACTTCGAGAGCGCCGTACTTGTAGCCCTCGCGCGACTTGGGCAGCAGGTGGGGGGCGTTCGTCATGGACTCCTGGCCGCCGGCGACGACGACGTCGAACTCACCCGCGCGCACCAACTGGTCGGCCAGCGCGATCGCGTCGAGCCCGGAGAGGCAGACCTTGTTCACGGTCAGTGCCGGCACGTTCATGGGGATGCCCGCCTTGACCGCCGCCTGGCGCGCCGGGATCTGCCCGGCCCCGGCCTGCAGCACCTGGCCCATGATCACGTATTCCACCTGATCCGGCCCGATTCCGGCCCGCTCCAGCGCCGCCTTGATGGCGAAGCCGCCCAAGTCGGCTCCGGAGAACGACTTCAGCGAGCCGAGGAGCCGTCCCATGGGCGTACGGGCGCCCGCGACGATCACGGAGGTGGAGCTGCTGGGAGTGGCAGTCATGAGGTTCCCTTCCGGCGGGGAAGTTAACGAGGGTTACCACTCAAGATACTGAGCGGTACCTGTCCGGGTCACCGGTCGGTGAGTGTGACCGTGCGCACGTTGCGTAACCGGGTGAGGAGCGCTGCACTGTTGCCCATGCTGACGCGTATCGACCACATCGGAATCGCCTGCCGGGACCTGGAAGCCACCGTCGGCTTCTACTCCCGCACCTACGGCTTCGAGGTGTTCCACACCGAGGTGAACCAGGAACAAGGCGTCCGGGAAGCCATGCTGCGGATCAACGGGACGGACGACGGAGGCTCCTCCTACCTCCAGCTGCTCGAACCCATCCGGGAGGACTCCGCGGTCGCCAAGTGGCTGGCCAAGAACGGGGAGGGCGTCCACCACATCGCCTTCGGCACCGCCGACGTCGACGGCGACGCGGCGGCCATCCGCGACAAGGGCGTCCGCGTCCTCTACGACGAGCCCCGCCGCGGCTCCATGGACTCCCGCATCACCTTCCTGCACCCGAAGGACTGCCACGGAGTGCTCACCGAACTGGTGACCTCCGCCGAATCCCAGAGCGGACCGCACTGACCAGGGGACCAGGCCCGGCTGGGGGCCCGGGGGTCATCCCCCGGGAAAACACAGCCTGCACCCGAAGGACTGCCACGGAGTGCTCACCGAACTGGTGACCTCGGCCGAATCCCAGAGCGGACCGCACTGACCAGGCGACCAGGCCCGGCTGGGAATCCGGGGGCCGTCCCCAGGAAAAGCACGGCCCGAACTGGTGACCTCGGCCACGCCGGCGACCAGGAGCGGTGAACCCCGCCCAGGGGTCCGTACGGCGGGAAACCCCCGCCGCACCAACGGACCACTGACGTCCGCTTCCGAGCCCGGTAGAGTGGCCTGACGGCCGGGGCGGGCCCTCCCCACCCGACGAGGTCTCCGGGTTGGGGGCTCGGTCCACGTTCCGCCGACGATCTGACACCATTTCCGTCGGGACGTGTCATCAAGTCCGGGGAGAGGGTTCGGATCATCTCCACGACTACCAGGGGACGGATGGGACCGCGCAGTGCGGGGCTACGACCGCTACGAGGCTGACGACCACCTCTCGCAGTTCGAGGCCGAGATGGACCGGCTGAAGAAGGAGCGGGAGAGGGCCGTCGAGCATGCCGACGACCTCGGCTACCAGGTCGAAGTGCTGCGCGCCAAGCTGCACGAGGCGCGCCGCGCGCTGGCCACGCGCCCTGCGGGGTACGACAACCTCTCCCAGCAGGCCGAGCAGTTGCTCCGCAACGCCCAGCTCCAGGCCGACCAGATGCGCGCCGACGCGGAGCGTGAGCTGCGCGACGCGCGGGCCCAGACCCAGCGGCTGCTGCAGGACCAGGCCGAGGCGCAGTCCCGGCTGGAGTCCGAGCTGCACACCGAGGCCGTGCGCCGCCGCCAGCAGCTCGACCAGGAGCTGTCCGAGCGCCGCGCCACGGTCGAGACGCACGTCAACGACAACATCGCCTGGGCCGAGCAGCTGCGCTCCCGCACCGAGCAGCAGGCCCGGCGGCTCATGGAGGAGACCAGGGCGGAGTCGGAGCAGTCGCTGGCGCGGGCCCGTGCCGAGGCCCAGCGGCTGACCGAGGAGGCGCGGCAGCGGCTCAGCTCCGAGGCGGAGAACGCCCGCAGCGAGGCCGAGTCGATCCTGCGCCGGGCCCGTGCCGACGCCGAGCGGCTGCTGAACGCCGCCTCCACGCAGGCCCAGGAGGCCACCGAGCACGCCGAGCAGCTGCGTACCACCACCGCGGGCGAGGCGGAGAGCAGCCGGCGCGAGTCGGGCGAGCTGGTGCGGCGCGCCGAGGAGCAGATGCGGCAGGCCGAGGAGGCCCTGCGCGAGGCCGGTGAGCAGGCCTCGGACAAGCTCAGGGAGGCCGAGGACGAGGCGGGCAGGCGGCTCGCGGACGCCGAGTCGGAGAACGAGCAGCGCACCCGTACCGCGAAGGCGGAGGTGGCGCGGCTGGTGGGCCAGGCCACCAAGGAGTCGGAGGCCATCAGGGCCGAGGCCGAGCAGGTGCGCGAGGACGCCAAGGCGGAGGGCGAGCGGCTGATCGCCGAGGCCCGCGAGAAGGCGCGCACCACCACGGCCGAGGAGTCGGCGAACCAGCTGGCGCAGGCGGCCCGCACCGCCGAGGACGTGCTGACCAAGGCGTCCGAGGAGGCCAAGGCCACCACGAAGACCGCGTCCGAGGAGGCCGAGCGGCTGCGCCGGGAGGCCGAGGAGGAGGCCGACCGGCTGCGGGCCGAGGCCCACGACGTGGCCGAGCAGCTCAAGGGCGCCGCGAAGGACGACACGAAGGACTACCGCGCCAAGACGGTCGAGCTCCAGGAGGAGGCGCGCAGGCTGCGCGGCGAGGCCGAGCAGCTGCGGGCGGAGGCCGTCGAGGAGGGCGAGAAGCTCCGCGGCGAGGCCCGCCGCGACGCCGTCCAGCAGATCGAGGAGGCCGCCAACCGCGCCGAGGAGCTGCTGGGCAAGGCCAAGGCCGACGCGGAGGAGACCCGCACCGACGCCGCCACGGAGAGCGAGCGGGTGCGCACTGAGGCGATCGAGCGCGCCACATCGCTGCGCAAGCAGGCCGAGGAGGCGTTGGAGCGGGCCCGCACGGAGGCCGAGGAGCTGAACTCGCTGGCCGAGGAGGCGGCGGAGCAGACCAGGACCGAGGCGGACGAGGCGGCTCGCAAGACCCGCGAGGAGGCCGAGGAGGCCGCCTCGCAGCGGAAGGCCGAGGCCGAGACGGAGTTGACCAGGCTCCGCGAGGAGGCCGAGGCGAAGCTGGCCGAGGCCGAGTCGGGGCTGACCGAGGCCCGCACCGAGGCGGAGCGGCTGCGCGACGAGGCCAGGGCGGAGAGCGAGCGGCTGCGCACGGAGGCGGCGGAGCGCGCGCGCACCCTGCGTGAGCAGGCCGAGGAGGAAGCGGAGCGGCTGCGCACGGAGGCGGCCTCGGACGCCTCGCAGGCGCGTGCGGAGGGCGAGTCGGTCGCCGTCCAGTTGCGCGGCGAGGCGACGGCGGAGGCCGAGCGGCTGCGCGAGGAGGCGCAGGCGACGGCCGACCGGGTGCGCGCGGAGGCCGACGCGGCGGCGGAGCGGACGAACGCGGAGGCCGCCGAGGCGCTGGGCGCCGCCCAGGAGGAGGCCGCCCGGCGCCGGCGCGAGGCCGAGGAGCTGCTGGCCGAGGCCCGCGAGGAGGCGCATCAGGAGCGCACGCAGGCCCGCGAGCAGAGCGAGGAGCTGCTGGCGTCCGCGCGCAAGCGGGTCGCCGAGGCGCAGGCGGAGGCCGAGCGGCTGACGGAGGAGGCCGAGCGCCGCGCGGCGGAGCTGGTGGCCGCGGCCGAGGAGACGGCTCAGCAGGTCAGGGACTCGGTCGCGGGGCTGCGCGAGGAGGCCGAGGAGGAGATCGCCGGGCTGCGGTCGGCCGCGGAGCACGCGGCGCAGACGGTGCGCAGGGAGGCCCGGGAGGAGGCGGACGCCGCCAGGTCGCTGGCGGAGCAGACCGTCTCGGAAGCGGTGACCGAGGCCGAGCGGACCCGTGCGGAAGCGCAGCGCGTCAGCGAAGAGGCCCGCACGGAGGCCGACCGTCTCCTGGACGAGGCCCGCGAGGAAGGCGCCAAGAAGCGCACCGAGGCCGCCGAGCAGGCCGACCAACTCATGGCCAAGGCCCAGGAGGAGGCCGACCGCACCCGCGAGGAGGCGGAGCGCGCGGGAGCGGAGACCCGCTCCGAGGCCGAGCGCTTCGACCGGGAGACCAGGGAAGCGGCTCAGCTCTTCGATCGGGAAACCCGGTCGGCCGCACAGCAGTTCGACCAGGAGACGCGGTCCGCCGCCGAGCAGTACGGCGCGCAGACCCGCACGGAGGCCGAGCAGTACCGGGACCGGACGCGCGTGGACGCCGAGCAGTTCGGCGAGCGGGTGCGCGCCGAGGCCGAGCAGGCCGGCGAGGAGACGCGGGCCGAGGCCGAGCGGGTCAGCGGGGCGCTGCGCACGGAGGCCGAGCGGTTCGACCGTGAGACGCGCGCCGAGGCCGAGCGGTACGACCAGCAGACCCGCGCGGCGGCGGAGCACTACGACCAGGAGACCAGGGCGGCCGCCCAGCAGTTCGACCAGGAAACCCGTGCCGCGGCCGAGCGGTACGCGGAGGAGATGCGCGCCGAGGCCGACCGGCTGCGCGACGAGGCCAGGGAGGACGCCGCGGCCAAGCGCACGGAGGCGGCCGAGCAGGCCGACCAACTCATGGCCCAGGCCCAGGAGGAGGCGCTGCGCGCCCAGGCCACCGCCGAGGAACAGGCGGACGCCATGGTGGGCGCCGCCCGTGGCGAGTCGGATCGGCTGGTCACCGAGGCCAGGGACGAGGGCCGCGAGCTGGTCGAGAAGGCACGCTCGGACGCCGACACGCTGCTGGAGGAGGCCCGTAGCGACTCCGGCGCCATCCGCGAGCGCGCCGAGGAGCTGCGCACCCGCATCGAGGCGGAGGTCGAGGAGCTGCACGAGCGGGCGCGCCGGGAGGCGGCCGAGGCGATGCAGTCGGCCGGGGAGCGCTGCGACAAGCTCGTCCAGGCCGCCGAGGAGCAGCTGGCCGAAGCGCGGGAGAAGGCCGAGGAGTTGCGTTCGGAGGCCAACGCGGAGGCCGGCAAGGTGCGCATCGCCGCCGTGAAGAAGGCGGAGGGCCTGCTGAAGGAGGCGGAGCTCAAGCAGGCGGCGATGGAGCGCGAGGCCCAGCAGTTGCGCGAGGAGGCCACCGAGGAGGCGCAGCGCACGGTCGAGGCCGGGCAGCACGAGCTGGACCTGCTGATGCGGCGCCAGGAGGACATCAACGCGGAGATCTCCCGCGTGCAGGACGTGTTGGAGGCGCTCGAGTCGTTCGAGGCGCCGGGTGCCGCGTCGTCAGGCGGCAAGGACGGTGCGGAGGCGGACGCGGAGTCGACTGCCGGTGCGGATTCCGGTTCGGGTTCCGGTTCGGGTTCGGGCGGCGGTTCGGGGTCCGGTGGCGGCTCGGGACGCGGCTCGGGGTCCGGCAAGAAGGGCGGGCGCGCCTCCGGCGCGAACGGTGGTGTGACAGCGGGCGTTGGCGCTGGTACAACTCGTTCGAATGGCAAGGGTTCGGAGGGTTAGCCACTCGAACGAGGGCACATTCTCCAGATCAAACGCGCATAAGCTCGATGACACGCCGCTTGGACCCCTAGGATTCCCTCTATCACTCCCCCCGTCTGATAACCCGTCTGACTCGACAGGAACCCCATGAGCGACACTTCCTCCCCCTACGGCTTCGAGCTCGTGCGGCGTGGCTACGACCGCGGACAGGTTGACGACCGCATCGCGAAGCTCGTCGCCGACCGTGACAGCGCCCTGGGCCGGATCACCTCTCTGGAAAAGCGCATCGAGGAGCTCCACCTCGAAACGCAGAACGCCCAGGCTCAGGTCAACGACGCGGAGCCGTCGTACGCCGGCCTCGGCGCCCGTGTCGAGAAGATCCTCCGCCTCGCCGAGGAGGAGGCCAAGGACCTGCGCGAGGAGGCCCGTCGCGCCGCCGAGCAGCACCGCGAGCTCGCCGAGGGCGCGGCCCAGCAGGTACGCAACGACGCCGAGCAGTTCGCCGCCGAGCGCAAGCAGAAGGCGGAGGACGAGGGCGCCCGCATCGTCGAGAAGGCCAAGGGCGAGGCCACCACGCTGCGCAGCGACGCGGAGAAGGACGCCCAGTCCAAGCGCGAGGAAGCCGACTCGCTCTTCGAGGACACCCGCGCGAAGGCCGCCCAGGCTGCCGCCGACTTCGAGACCAACCTCGCCAAGCGGCGCGAGCAGTCCGAGCGCGATCTGGCCTCCCGTCAGGCGAAGGCGGAGAAGCGGCTCGCGGAGATCGAGCACCGTGCCGAGCAGCTGCGCCTGGAGGCCGAGAAGCTGCGCACGGACGCGGAGCGCCGCGCCCGTCAGACCGTCGAGACGGCGCAGCGTCAGGCCGAGGACATCGTCGCGGACGCCAACGCCAAGGCCGACCGGGTGCGCAGCGAGTCCGAGCGCGAGCTGGCCGCTCTCACCAACCGCCGCGACAGCATCAACGCGCAGCTGACCAACGTGCGCGAGATGCTGGCCACCCTCACCGGTGCGGCCGTGGCCGCCGGCGGGCAGGCGGGCGACGAGGCGGCCGACGAGGAGTCGGCGGGCCGCTCGGTCCCCGCCCAGCAGTCGCGCTGAGGCCGCTCGGGCCCCCTCCCGGACACGCGGCTTGCGAAGACGCGGTTCCCGGACATGCGAAACGCCCCTCACCGGATGGTGCGGGGCGTTTCGCATGTGTGAATGATGTGCGGATCCTGCGCACGAGTGGCGAGCGTGTCGGTCGCACCGTAGCGTCGAAGAATGATCGAGCTGCGGGACCTGACCAAACGGTACGGGGACAAGACAGCCGTCGACGGTCTCAGCTTCACCGTACGGCCTGGTACGGTCACCGGCTTCCTGGGCCCGAACGGCGCGGGAAAGTCCACCACCATGCGGATGGTGCTGGGGCTCGACGCCCCCACCCGCGGTGACGTGCGCATCGAGGGCAAGCGCTACGGCGAACTGAAGGAGCCGCTCAACAGCATCGGCGCGCTCCTGGAGGCCAAGGGCGTGCACGGCGGCCGCAGCGCCTACAACCATCTGCTGTGCATGGCGCAGTCCAACGGGATCCCCGAGCGCCGGGTCGGTGAGGTGCTGGAGATGGTGGGCCTGCACGACGTGGCACGCAAGCGTCCGAAGGGCTTCTCGCTCGGCATGGGGCAGCGCCTCGGCATCGCGAGCGCCCTGCTGGGTGACCCGCGCATCCTGATGTTCGACGAGCCCGTCAACGGCCTCGACCCGGAGGGCATCCACTGGATCCGCACGCTGATGCAGCATCTGGCCCGCGAGGGCAGGACGGTGTTCGTCTCCAGCCACCTGATGAGCGAGATGGCGCAGACCGCCGAGCACCTGATCGTCATCGGCCAGGGCAAGCTGCTGGCGGACACCTCGATGTCGCAGTTCATCGCGGAGAATTCCCGCACACACGTTCGTGTCCGTACGCCCGAACCCGAGCGGCTGCTGGACGTCCTGACCACCGAGGGGCTGCGGCCCGCGGCCGGGACGCGGGGAGCACTGGAGGTGGACGGCGGTGACGCCGCCCGCATCGGCGAACTCGCCGCGGCCCACCGCATCGTGCTGCACGAACTCAGTCCGCAACGGGCCTCGCTGGAGGAGGCGTTCATGCGGCTGACGGCACAGAGCGTCGAGTACCACGGACACGCCCCCGGCGGCGCCCAGGCTCCGCCGGAAGGCGCACAGGTCCCGCCCGGAGCCCCCCAACCCCCACCGGAAGGCCCCCAGGCCCCACCGGAAGGCCTCCAGGCCCCGCCAGGAGGCGCACAGGCCCCGCCGGGCATCCCACAGGCACCGCCGCCGGGAACTGGGCAGGCACCGCCCCCGGCAGGCACGCAGGGCCCGCCCCCGGAGGGTCCCGCCTGGGGCGAGGACTGGCAGCGCAGGAGGCGCCGCTGATGAGTCACACCACGCGCGTCCTCAAATCCGAGTGGACGAAGGTCCGCTCGGTCCACTCCACGATCTGGACCCTCGCCGCGGCGGTCGTCGTCTCCATCGGGCTCGGCGCGCTGATCTGCGCGGTGAC
The DNA here is from genome assembly GCF_003323715.1 of Streptomyces diacarni. GTDB lineage: Bacteria > Actinomycetota > Actinomycetes > Streptomycetales > Streptomycetaceae > Streptomyces > Streptomyces diacarni. The sequence continues at coordinate 375,863 of NZ_QOIN01000048.1, read as the reverse complement.
CGCCTCGACCTTCGACGACATGTCGACCGTCAGCCGGCGCACGTTCGACGCGACCTTCACCAGCTTCGCCGGCATGAGCCTCGGACAGCTGGCGATGATCGCATTCGGCGTCCTCGTCGTCTCCGCCGAATACAGCACCGGCATGATCCGCAACTCGCTGGCCGCCGTACCGCAACGCGGCACGTTCCTGTGGTGCAAAGTGCTGGTCGCCGGGCCACTCGTGCTGGTCGTCGGCCTGATCACGAGCTTCTGCACCTTCTTCCTCGGCCAGGCGCTCCTCGGCGAGCACGGGGTGGGCATCGGCGACCCCGGGGTGCTGCGCGCGGTGGTCGGCGGCGGTCTCTACATGGCGCTGATCGCCCTGTTCGCCGTCGGCATCACCTTCGTGCTGCGCAGCCCGCTGCTCGCGTTCGCCATCCTGATGCCGTTCTTCTTCCTCGTCTCGAACATCCTCGGCTCGGTGGAGGCCACCAAGAAGGTCGGCCAGTACCTCCCCGACCAGGCCGGCACCACCGTGATGTCCGTGGTCCCCGAGGCGCTGGACCGCCCCTACGGCCCCTGGGAAGGGCTCCTGATCATGGCCGCGTGGACGGCGGCCGCACTGATCGCCGGCTTCATCGTCCTCAAGAAGCGCGACGCCTGACCCCGCCCACGGCCGGGCGTCCGGCCCCCGCCCACGACCGAGGGGCCGCCGCATGGAACCGAACAGGCCTCTCGTGACCTCCTAGGCCATGTCCGGGGGCACGTGAGCCCCGAACTGCGTCCAGGGGCAAAGGATGATCGAGGCATACGGCCTGACGAAGCGCTACGGCGCCAAGACGGCCGTGTACAACCTGTCCTTCCAGGTACGGCCGGGGGCCGTCACCGGATTCCTGGGGCCGAACGGCTCAGGGAAATCGACCACCATGCGCATGATCCTGGGGCTGGACGCACCGACGTCCGGGCAGGTCACCGTGGGCGGGCACGCCTTCAGAGGCCTCCCCAACGCCCCACGCCAGGTCGGCGCCCTGCTCGACGCCAAAGCCGTGCACGGCGGCCGCAGCGCGCGCAACCACCTGCTCTCCCTCGCGCAGCTGTCCGGCATCCCGGCGCGCCGCGTCGACGAGGTGCTCGGCGTCGTCGGGCTCCAGGAGGTCGGCAAGAAGCGCTGCAAGGGCTTCTCGCTCGGCATGGGGCAGCGCCTCGGCATCGCCGCCGCGCTGCTCGGTGACCCGCAGGTGCTGCTCTTCGACGAGCCGGTCAACGGCCTCGACCCCGAGGGCATCCTGTGGGTCCGCAACCTGATGAAGCGCCTCGCGAGCGAGGGCCGCACGGTCTTCGTCTCCAGCCACCTGATGAGCGAGATGGCGCAGACCGCCGAGCACCTCATCGTCATCGGCCGCGGACAGCTGATGGCCGACATGTCGGTGACGGAGTTCATCGCGCGCAACTCCATCGGCTTCGCCCGCGTCCGTACGCCCGACAGCGAGCCGCAGCAGCGCGAGAAACTGGTCGCCGCGCTGCACGAGGCAGGCGGGCGGACCCAGCCGGAAGAGGACGGCGCGCTCCGCGTCACCGGCCTGGAGCTGCCCCGCATCAGCGACCTCGCGCACGGCGCCGACGTGCGGCTGTGGGAACTCTCCCCGCATCAGGCCTCACTGGAAGAGGCCTACATGCGGCTGACCCAGGGCTCCGTCGACTACCGCTCCACGACCGACATGCGCGCGGGTCTCCAGCAGCCCGCGGGGGCCCCCGCCATGGCAGGTGCGCCGGGCACGGCGGGCGCCGTCGCCCCCGCCGTGCCCGGCGCCGCACCGCAGCAGGCGGCCGTGCCCGGCATGGCCGCCGCGCCCCAGATGCCGCCAGGGCAGCAGGCGGCCCCCGCGCCCGCCCACGGCGCCGCCGCGTATCCGGGAGGGCCGCAGGACGCCCCGCAGCCGGGCGTGCCCGGCGGCGGCACGCTGCAGATGCGCGCGCCGCGGCCCGGCACCGACCCGTACGCCGCCGCCCCGGCAGCACCCACCGCTCCCCCGGCGGGCCCCGCGGCCCCGGGCGCGGCTGAGGGCATGCCAGGCGGCGCCACGAACGAAGGCGAGGACGCCCGATGAGCACCCAGCAGCACAACGGCCAGGCGGCCCCCGCCCAGCAGGCGGCCGCGCACATGCCCGCACCCGCCCCCGCGGGAACGGTCCCACCCGCCGGCGTCGGCGCCGGCGTCGGCGCCGGGCAGCAGCCAGGGCAAGGGCAGCCGGGCCAGGGGCACTGGCCGGGCGGCATCGCCCCCTACAGCTCCCCCATCCCGATGGCGCGCACCAACCTCGGGCACGCGCTGGTCTCGGAATGGACGAAGATCCGCACCGTCCGCTCCACCGTGTGGACACTCGGCGTGATGTTCGCTCTCGTCGTCGGCATCGGCCTGCTGTCCGCCGTCGGGCTGAGCGGCGACTACACCGGGATGCCGCTGCTCTCCAGCGGCCTGTTCGGGCTGATGCTCGGGCAGATCTGCGTGATCACGCTCGGCGTGCTGGTCGTCACCTCCGAGTACGGCACCGGCATGATCCGTACGACCCTCACCGCCTGCCCGCAGCGCGCCAGGGTCCTGCTGGCCAAGGCCACGGTCTTCTTCCTGCTGGCCTTCGTGATGACGACGCTCGCCTGCGCCCTCACCGCGCTGATCAACTCCGCGCTGCTGAGCGACCAGACGCTTCCCCCGTACGAGAGGGGCAGCGAACTCGCCGACTCCTTCGAAGGAGGGAAACTCGTCGCCTCCGGCAGCGAGTGGCTGGGTGCGACGGTGGGCGCCGGGCTGTACGTGGCCCTGCTGGGTCTGCTGTCGCTGGCGGTGGGCGCGCTGCTGCGGCACTCCGCGGGCGCCATCACCGCCATGCTGGGCGTGGTGCTGCTGCCGCTGCTGATGGCGATGTTCATGGCAGGCGAGGCGCTGCAGGACGTACGGGACTTCCTCATCGAGTACTCCCCGCTCAACGGGCTGGCCTCCCTCTACCGCATCCCGATGACCACCGACCAGGACGCCACGGGCTGGCCGCTGCTGGGCGGACTCGCAGTCGTCACCCTCGTCGTCTTCGCGGGGGCGTGCGCGCTGCTGAACAAGCGCGACGTGTAGGACCAACGCCCCGTCCGGACACCGACGTCCCCCTTCCGTACCGAGGGCCCCATACCGAACTCAGTACCGAGGATTCAGCACCGGGGTTCAGTACCGGGGGGCGTTACGGGACCGCTGGAGCCTGGCGCTCCGGCGGTCCCGCGCGTTCCAGCAGGCTCCGTGCCAGTGGCGCCGGTCGGCGACATCGCCGAGCAGCGGCCAGGCGACGACGTGCGGGACGCCGGGGGTGATCTCCTGGTCGCAACCGGGGCACCGGTAGCGCTTGAGGGCCGCGCCTCCGCTTATCCGGCGGACCGCCCACTCCTCCCCCCGCCAGTCCTCGGTGCGCTCCAGGCCGAAGCGCTCGCGGCCCTCGCGCTCGTCCTCGTCACGACGCGCCCCGGCGCCGGTGCGGGCGGCCTTTGCTGGTTTGGCGGCACCGCTGCGGGAGCGGTTTCGACGCGGGGACACGTGGGGCACCTCGGTGGGTCGGCGACGGTGGACGGCGGACGGCCCCTCGCCGCTCCGGGGCCGCACGCTTGAGCCACGGGCCGGCGGTGGCCGTGTGCATTCCAGCCTACGCACGCCGTGGAGCACCGCTGCCGGTTGTCCACAGGCAGGCCCGGGTTGCCGTTCATCACACGAATCGGATCACGGGCCGTGCCTTTGGCACGTGTCAGGCGTTAGTGCTGATGAGGTGTCCGGTCCTGCGGACACGCGGCCCGGACCCAGCCGTCGGTCGCGGGCCCACTGAGGGCGGTGGGAAATGCGAGTTGGAGCTTTCGTCCTGGGCGCACAGTTCCCGGGTCAGGGGCAGGGCGAGGCGTTGGACCGCGCGGTCCGGGCCGGTGAGGAAGCCGAGGCGGCAGGACTCGCCGACGTCTGGCTGGCCGAGCACCACTTCGTGTCCTACGGCGTATGCCCCTCGGCCGTGACCCTCGCGGCGCTGCTGCTGGGGCGCACACGGCGGATCGGCGTCGGAACGGCCGTCAGCGTGCTGCCCGCCGCGCATCCGGTCGCCCTCGGTGAGCAGACGGCGCTGCTGCACCTGCTGTCCGAAGGACGCTTCACCCTCGGTGTGGGCCGGGGCGGCCCGTGGGTGGACCTGGAGGTGTTCGGCGGTGGGCTGCCGGCGTTCGAGGAGGGCTTCCCCGAGGCGCTCGACCTGCTGCTGCGGTGGCTGCGCGAGCCGCGGGTCTCGGCGGACGGGGAGCGGTACCGCTTCCGTGAGGTGCCGGTGGTGCCGCGCCCGGACTGCGCGATCGCCCCCCGCGAGCGGGAGGGCCGGGCCGGCGGGACCGCAGCACCGGGTCTGGTCGTCGCCTGCACCTCGCCGGGGACGCTGCGGCTGGCCGCCGCGCGGCTGCTGCCCATGCTGCTGGGCATGCACTGCGGCGACGAGGAGAAGGCGGAGATGACGCGCATGTGGCGCCGTGAGGCACGCGCCGCCGGCCATCCGCACGAGGAGATCGAGGCCGCCGCGGCCCGGCACGTCTCGGCCGGCGTGGTCCAGGTCGGCGACTCGCGCGGCGAGGCGCGGGAGACACTGCTCAAGGCCATGCCGGGGTGGCTGCGCGAGGGTCTTGGCCAGCATGTGACCGTCGACGGGCGGCCCCGCCGCATGCGCGACCCGCTCGGCTACACGGAACTGCTGTGCGAGCTGCATCCGGTGGGCTCGCCGCGGGAGTGCGCCGACCGGCTCGCGGCGAGCACCGAGCGCACCGGCATCAGCCGCTTCGCTCTGCTGGTGGAAGGCACGGGGGACCGCGACGGCACCGTGCGGAACATCCGCAGGCTGGCCGGCGAGGTGCTGCCCCTCGTCGCCTGAGAGAGAGGCGCCTCGTCGTCTGAGGGAGGGGCGGGAGCGCGCCTCGCGGAACGGCCGAAAAGTGCCGCAAGGGCCCGCATGCCGTTGCGGCGGTGTCCACCACCGCCGCAACGGCGCACGCCCCGCAGGACGCGTCGGCCACCTCGGCCGCCGGGGACCGCGCGGTCAGCAGTCGCGCAGCTCCGGGGACTGGTTGAGCAGCTGGCCGCGGAGGGAGGTGAAGCGGGTGAGGCGCTCGTCCGCCGACGGGTCGAGGGGGAAGACCGCGACCCGGTGGCAGTTCTGGAACGCGAGCCGTACCCCGAAGTGGCGTTCCAGCGCGCCGCGTATCGCATCGCTCGCCAGTGCGCGGAGCAGCTGACCGCGGTGCTGCTCGTCCGGGGGCGGCGTCTGGTTGTCGGCGAACTCACCGCCGTCCACCTTCAACTGCGCGACGAGCGAACTGACCATCTCCCACGCGTACGGGAGGGACGTGCGGACGCAGTCGACGAACGCCGCCTCATCCACCTCGCCACGCTCTGCCTGTTCCAACAGCGCAGGTGGGACGTCGAGCGACATGGGGTTCTCCTCTCGCGACCCGGCCCGTGGAGCCGGATCTCTTGGGGGTGAAAGGACATCACCGTGTAGTCGCGCAACCTCGGACGGCGACGCCCAGCCTTACCGTACGGCTCCTGGGGCGAATCAGCACGAGAATGGGAATACTCGCGCCACTGCCGAACACCCCATCCGGGGGCGAATCGCGCGCGGGCCCGGCCGTCAAGTAGCGTGACCGACCATGCGTCTCGTCATCGCCCGCTGCTCTGTCGACTACGCCGGCAGGCTCACCGCGCACCTTCCGTCCGCGCCCAGACTCATCCTGATCAAGGCCGACGGATCGGTCTCCGTGCACGCCGACGACCGTGCCTACAAGCCCCTCAACTGGATGTCCCCGCCGTGCACCCTCAAGGAGGGGGACGATCAGCGCTGGACGGTGGAGAACAAGGCCGGCGAGAAGCTGATCATCACGATGGAGGAGATCCTGCACGACTCCTCGCACGAGTTGGGGGTCGACCCCGGGCTGATCAAGGATGGCGTGGAAGCACACCTCCAGGAACTTCTCGCGGACCGGATGGAGACGCTGGGCGACGGATGGACGCTGATCCGGCGCGAGTTCCCCACCGCCATCGGCCCCGTCGACATCCTGTGCCGGGACGGCGACGGGGCCACCGTCGCCATCGAGATCAAGCGCCGCGGTGAGATCGACGGCGTCGAACAGCTCACCCGCTATCTGGAGCTCCTCAACCGCGACCCCCACCTGTCGCCGGTCAAGGGCGTCTTCGCGGCGCAGGAGATCAAGCCGCAGGCCAGGGTGCTGGCCTCCGACCGCGGTATCGACTGCGTCACCCTCGACTACGACGCCCTGCGCGGCATCGAGGACGACAAACTCCGGCTCTTCTGACGCTCCCCGCGCCGCCCGGCCCGGGCGGCGGAGGCGGCGCGGGGCGGGGCTGCCTCAGTCCTCGCCGGGGCCGAGGATCCCGCGCCCGTACGCGGTGGCCACCGCTGCCGCGCGGTCGCTCACACCGAGCTTCGCGTACAGGTGGGTGAGGTGCGTCTTGACGGTGGCCTCGCTGATGAACAGCAGCCGGGCGATCTCCCGGTTCGGTGTCCCCTTGGCCACCAGGGTGAGGACCTCGCGCTCGCGGGTGCTCAGCGCGTTACGGGCGGCGTCCGGGCGCGGGGCCCGGACGCGGTCGACCAGGCGGGAGGCGACAGCGGGTGACAGCACGGTCCGGCCCGCGGCCACGTCCCGCACGGCGGCGAACAGTTCGTGCGGCGGCGCGTCCTTGAGCAGGTAGCCACTCGCCCCGGCCTCGATGGCCGGCAGGGTGTCGGCGTCGGTGTCGTACGTGGTCAGGACGAGCACCTTGCACGGCAGCCCGCGTGCGACGATCCCCGCGATGGCCTCCACTCCCCCGCCGCCCGGCATCCGCAGGTCCATCAGCACCACGTCGGGACGGAGCTCGGCCGCAAGCCGCACGCCTTCCCGCCCGTCCGCCGCCTCCCCCAGCACCCGGAAGCCAGGCCCGCGCTCGAACATGGCGCGCAGCCCGTCGCGGACCACCGGATGGTCGTCGACGAGCAGCACGGAGACCAGCTCTGGCCCGGGCGGCGGTTGTTCAGTCGTCATGGCGGACCAACGGTACGCGAGCGCAGACGGCCGTCCCGCCGCCCGGCTCCGTCTCGACCTCGACCGTGCCGGCGAGGCGTTCGGCTCTGGCGCGCATGCCGCCCAGCCCGAACCCTCCGTGCGTCCCCGGGCGCTCGCGGACCGCGTGCGCGTCGAAGCCCCGGCCGTCGTCGCGGACATCCAGGGTGACCTCGTCGCCCATGTACGAGAGCGTGACGCCCGCGCGGGTGGCGCAGGCGTGCCGGCCGACGTTGGTGAGCGCCTCCTGGGCGATGCGCAGCAAGGTGGCCTCCACCTCGGCGTGCAGCGGCTCGGCGGCTCCGGTAACGGTGAAGTCGGCCCGCACTCCGGCGGAGCGTGCCCACGCGTCGGTGGCCTTCTCCAGCGCCGCGGGGAGCGCGTCGTGTTCGAGCTCCCTGGGGGCGAGGTTCTGTACCGAGCGGCGGGCCTGCGCGAGGCTCTCGCGGGCCAGTTCGCCGGCCAGGCCCAGGTGGGAGCGGGCGGCCTCGTGCGACTCGCTGTCGGAGGCGGCCCTCAGCTGGGTGATGATCCCGGTCAGCCCCTGGGCGAGCGTGTCGTGGATCTCCGCCGCGAGCCTGCGCCGCTCGTCGCTGATACCGGCTTCGCGTGCCTGGAGGAGCAGTTGGGCGTGCAGGCCCGCGTTCTCCTCCAGCGCCTGTTCCAGCCGGGCGTTGGTGCGGCCCAGTTCGGCGATGGTGTCCTCTCTGGCGCGGGCGTTCTCGTCCTCCTTCTGCGCCAGCCGGGCGAAGTAGAGCACCATCCAGGCGTTCAGCAGGAAGAGCGCGGCGAAGATCAGCCAGCCCACCGGAGCTCCGGGCGGCAGGCCTCCGGACTGGGATCCGGCCATGGTGGCCGCGGTGGTGAGGAGCCCGGCGCGCACCCAGCGCTCCGGCAGCCGGCGGGCGGCGTCGAAGTAGCCTGCCACCGCGTAGAGCGCGCAGAACGGGTTGAGCAGCGTCAGTACTCCGGCGAGCACCGTGCGGGTGACGTAGTAGACGGCACCGAGCGGTCCTGGCCCGGGTGCGGTGCGCACCGCGCGGCCCCACCAGAGCTGGAGGACGAGCGCCGCCGCGCCGAGCACGGCGGCGGCCACCGCCTCGCCCCCGGTCATCAGCTCGCTCCGGGTCGCCGCCGTCAGGGCCGCGCTCAGGGCGAGCAGCCCGTAGGGCCCCCACCGGAAGAAGCGATCCCCTCCCCTGAGCGGGGCCGCCGCCTCCTGATGTGCGGGCTCCACCGCGCCGGCTTCGGTCATCGCACCAGTCTCGCCCGCGCGCGGCGCCGTGCGGACGTCGGCTACTCCCAGCGGAACCGGCGCACCGCTGTCCACACGAAGACCGCTGTCCACAGCGCCGTCACCCCCAGATGCGTCCAGCCGGGCCAGCTGCCCGTCGCCGCTTGGTCGAGGGCCTGGGAGGCGGCGCCGAACGGGGTGAACTCGACGAGGTGGCGGAGGGTGTCGGGCATCGCCTGGACCGGGAGCCACACTCCGGCGGTGAACATCATGGGGAAGAAGGCGAGGGTGCCGACCGTCTGCGCGATCTTGGTGGTCCTGGCGATCGCACTGAGCACGGCGCCGAGCGAGAGAGCCGCGCCCGCCGTCAGCGCGGCGGCCACCAGGTATCCGGCGAGCTGCCCGGGCAGTGAGACGTCGAAGGCGAGCCGCCCGATGGCGAGGACGAGGAGTACCGAGGCGGCGCTGGCGCAGCCGTGGAGCACGATCTGGGCGGTCAGCAGGTGGTGGGGTCTGGCGGGGGTGGCGCGGAGCCTGCGCAGGATGCCGCGTTCGCGGTAGCCCGTCAGGATGCTCGGCATCGTCTGCACGCCGGAGACGATCATCGACAGCAGGACGGCCACCGGAACGTACAGGTCCACCGTCCGCCGTCCGCCGAGATCGGCGGACGCCTCGCGGAAGGAGGGGATGCAGCCGAGGATCGTCAGCAGCGCGGGCGGGAAGACGACGACCCAGAAGAGCGCGCCCGGCTCGCGCAGGAAGAGCCGGAACTCGGTACGCAGGACGGACAGCAGGGCGGACGGGCCCGCCGGTTTGGCGCCGTGCGGGGGCGCGGCCGTGCCGGACAGGTGCGCGGTCGTCATGTCAGGTTCTCCTGGTGGGCGTGTGCCGGGCGGGGCGCCGCGGACTCGTTGCCGGTCAGGTCGAGGAAGGCGTCGTCCAGCGAGGCGTCCTTGACGCGGAGTTGGCCCGCGGTGATGCGGCGCCGCGCCAGGGTGGTCAAAAGGGCGTCGACCGTCTCGTCCGTGCCGTGCAGGGTGACGCGGGGCCCTTGGGTCCGTACCGAGCGGGCGCCGGGAAGCGCGCTCAGCTCCCCTTCCGGCAGCGGCTGCGAGGGGGTGAAGGCGATGACCGTGGGGTCGGCCTTCTGGCTGATCAGCTCGGCCGGGGTGCCCAGCGCGGCCAGCCGGCCCCCGTCGATGACGGCGACCCGGTCGCAGAGCCGCTGCGCCTCCTCCATGAGGTGGGTGACCAGCAGCACCGTCACACCGGAGTCGCGGATGTCCTCGACCAGTTCCCACACCGTCCGGCGGGCCCGGGGGTCCAGGCCGGTCGTCAGCTCGTCCAGCACCACGGCCCTGGGGCTGCCGACGAGGGCCAGCGCGATGAACAGCCGCTGCTTCTGGCCGCCCGACAGCGTGCCGAACCGTACGTCGAGGCGGTCCTGGAGCCCCAGCTTCGCGGCGAGAGCGCGCCAGTCGGCCGGCTGCCGGTAGAACGCGGAGTACATCCGCAGCGCCTCGCGCACCGTGATCTTGGGCTGGAGCCGGCTCTCCTGGAGCTGGGCGCCGAGGAGTTGCGCGACGTCGTCGTGGTCGGCGACGGGGTCGAGGCCCGCGACGCGGACCCGTCCCGCATCAGGGGTGCGCAGCCCCTCCACGCACTCGACCGTGGTGGTCTTCCCCGCGCCGTTCGGGCCGAGGACGCCGAAGATCTCGCCCTCCTCGACACAGAAGCTCACGCCGTCCACGACCGGGCGCCCCTCGTACTCCTTGCGCAGCCCGCTGACTTCGATGAGTGGCATGGCACGAGCGTGCCGCAGCGGCCACCGTGCGCACATCGCCCAACGCTCTCGTCCTGGCATCAACCGATCGGCTGATGCCGGGACTACGACCCGGTCGCGGTCTCCCGCTGCCGGCTCCCGCTACCGGTCCGACCCGCTCGGCGTGCCCGGCTGCGTGCTGCCGCCGCTGGGGGCCCGGCCTGTGGGTGTGCCGCTGGAGGAACCGCCGTCGCCGCCGCCGTCGCCGCCGCCGTTACCGCTCGACGAGGGCGAGGACGGCGGGTCCTGCGTGGTCGGGTCGTCGGTGGGCGGGTCCGAAGGGTCGTCGGAGGTGGGCGGGTCGTCCGGCGACGACGGCGGGTCGTCCGGGGAGGAGGGCGGGTCCTCGGGCGAGGAGGGCGGGTCGTCCCCTCCGGGGTCGCTGGAGGACTCCTCGGGAGAGCTGGGGGTGTGCTTGCCGGGGCTGGTCTCGTGCGTGGGCGCCTGGCTCTTGCGCTCGCCGGAGCCCGGGGCCTTCGTGTCCCGCGACGGGGTGCCTGCGGCCGGTTGGCGGCGGTCGGGGGCACCGGTGTCGCCGCTGTCCCCGGGCGCCTCGTCACCGGGTGCGTTGTCCTGGTCGTCCTGGGAGGGGGAGGAGCCGGGCCGCACGGTGTCGGGTGTGCTGTCGTCGGAGACGGTGCCCAGGGTGACCACGGTGCCGAGCACGGCGGCGAGCAGGGCGCCGGCGCCCGCCGCCGCCACGTTCCGCTTGCTGCTGGTGAAGGCGCGCCAGCCGCGCGGGGCGCCGTGCCGGCCGCTGCGGCCCGGTCCGCCCGCGGGGTCGCCGCCGGCCGCGCCCGAGGAGGGGAACGCCTGGTCGGACGGGGAGATCAGCGTGCCGCCCGGTGCCTGGTCCGCGGAGTCGGCGGAAGAGACGACCGCGGTGGTCGCGCCGGTGGAGCCGGGCGGCGTGGCCGCCGCCCCCGGCTGCGGCGCCACGGGGGTGGCGTCGGCCGGGGTCTTCGACGTGTCCACCGGTGCCTGCCCGCCTGCCGGTGTCGGCCGGGTCCAGGCCCCGAAGGCCGCTCCCGCCGCGCCCGCGGCACCGGCCGCCGGAGAGGCGAGCCGGTCGTTCACCAGAGCGAGCGCCCGGCGGCCCGCGACCATGCCGCGCTGCTCCGCGAGGGTGCCCCGCAGCGCGATCGCGGCCTCCAGCTCGGTACGCGCCCGCTCCGGGTTGCCCGCGGCCAGCGCGAGGACGCCCAGCTCGTGGTGGAAGTAGGCCTCTTCGGCGAGCTCGCCCGAGGCGCGGGCCGACTCCTGTCCGCAGCGCAGCATCCGCTCCCAGGCGCTCCAGCGCATCCCTGCCGCGAGGACGGGTGCGGCGGTGCGGGCGAGCAGCACGGCGGCGCTGGAGCAGCCGCCCTGGTGGGCGCCGCGGGCGGCGGCCAGAGCCGCGTCGGCCTCCTGGGTGACCCGGTCGGCGCTGACGGAGGGATGCCCCGTCCACCAGGTGTAGTGCTGTGCGGCGGCGAGCGCGTGGGCGTCGCGGCCTTCGCCGTAGCCGGCCTCGGCGAGCTGCCCGGCGACGCCCGCGGCCAGCTTGAAGTGGTCGCCCGCCGGGCTGATCAGGCCGAAGGCCAGCAGTTCCGTGATGCTGTCGCCGGCGTTCGGGTCGCCGGTGAGCGCGGGCAGGTGGGTGGGGTGCGGGACCTCGCCGTCGAGCGCGAGGGCGAGGCGCAGCGCCTCACGGCCCGACTCGGGAAGCGCGGCGGCCAGCGGGGGCGCGAGGGCGGCGTCGCCGGCGAGTCCTGGCACGACACCGCCGTCGGCCTGCAACCGCAGCAGCGCGCCGGCCTGGACGAAGCGCAGCGCCAGGCCCTCCGCGTCGAACCAGAGTCCGGCCGCCCAGTCGGCCTCCTCGTCGGTGAGCTGCCGGTGGATGGCCCGCTCCAGCAGGTCGAGGCAGGCGGTGCGGCTCAGCCCCGCCAGGAAGACCTCCTCGACGCAGGAGTCCGCGGTCGGCGCGGTCACCCCGGGGGTGGCGGCGAAGAGGAAGGCGCACTCGGGGGTGGCCCGCAGCAGTTCGTCGAGGGCCGCGCCGCCGAACTCCAGGTCGTCGACGAGCACGATGGCGCCGATCCCGGCCAGGGCGCGCACCAGTTCGGTCTTGCCCGGCCGGTGGAGAGGGGCGCTGTGCACGGCCGCGAACAGGTCGTACAGCAGGTCGCTCGGAGTGCGGCGGTGGCCGCTGAGGCGGACGACGCCGTCGGGGGCGAGGTGGGCGACGTCCTCGGCGACGACGTCGAGCAGGACGCTGCGGCCCGACCCGGCGGGCCCGGTCAGCCGCACGGAGCGGCCCCGCGAGAGCAGCCGTACCAGCCGCTCGCGCTCCTCGTCCCGCTCGACGAGGCTGCCGGGCGGCAGCTTCGCGGCGGCGGTGGGGGTCTCGGCCACCGGCCGGTCGGGCGCGGCGAGCTTGGGCGGCGTCTCCTGCCGGGTGCCGGGCGGGCAGGGCTCGACCTCGCTGCCGTCGACGGGATTGACCGTGACGAGGTACTGCTCGGCGACGAGCCGCACGGCCCTGGCCGCCTCACCGCTGGGGCCGCCGGCGTCGGGGGCCGGTCCGGGCGCGTCGCCGGTGGGCTCGTGCTGGTCCCCGTGCGGGGGTCGATCGCTGGCGTGCCGATCCATGGTCATGTCTCCCAAGAACAGATGTCGCGACCGGCCACCCGAGCGGGGTCGGTCCGGCGCGCGCTCTCCATTCTCCAGGAAGCGGAGCGATGCGGAGCCGGGACCGACGGGATTGTCATGGGTTCGCCAGGACGCCGGTACTGGCGGACCCCTCCGGACCTGCGCCGCGGCCGCTCACCGGCCGGGGCTCGATGGCCAGGATCCGGTGCAGCCGGGTGGCCACCAGCACGCGCTGCATCTGCGGCGGGACCTTCCGCAGCACGAGTCTCCTGCCGCAACGCCCGGCGCGGCGGTGCGCTCCCATGATCACGCCGAGCCCCGTGGCGTCCCACGAGTCGAGCCCGGCGAGGTCGAGCACGAGATCGCCGTCACCCCCGTCGACAGCGGCGTGCAGGACCGTGCGGGCGTCCGCGGCGCTGCGGACGTCGAGACGACCTCCGACGACCAGCTCGGCGTGGTCGCCCCTGATGTGCATATGTGCTCCCGGAGTGGTGTCCGTGGCGTGAATCCTTCAACTGTGCTGCGGCGAGCCATGAGCGCTGCCGGGTGGACCGCGGCGGTGGTCCCCCGCTCGCCCCGGGGGGCCGGTAGGCAGGCGAGCCGGTGTGTCCGACGAGCCGGTGTGTCCGACGAGCCGGTGGTGCGCCGTCGGACGGGCGGACCCGGGGCGGCCCCGGAGTCCGCTTCCGCGGCGGCCCCACTGGAGATGACGGGTTACGGTGCGGCCGCGTTGCCGTTCGTTTCCCGACCGATACGGAGTTTCACCCTTGCGGGCGAGCGCGTCCCGGCCGCGGGGCGCTCCCGGCCGGTGAGGCGGCCGGGAGCCGACGGACCTCAGTGCTCGTAGAAGCCCTGTCCGCTCTTGCGTCCGAGGTCTCCCGCGTCGACCATCCGCCGCATCGACTCGGGCGGGGCGAACTTGCCGTCCCTGGACTCGGTGTAGATGTTCTCCGTGGCGTGCAGCAGGATGTCGACGCCGGTCAGGTCCGCGGTGGCCAGCGGGCCCATGGCGTGGCCGAAGCCGAGCCTGCACGCGGTGTCGATGTCCTCCGCCGAGGCGACGCCCGACTCGTGCAGCTTGGCGGCCTCGACCACGAGCGCCGAGATGAGCCGGGTGGTGACGAAGCCGGCGACGTCCCGGTTGACGACGACGCACGTCTTGCCGACGGACTCGGCGAACTCCCGTGCGAGGGCGAGCGTCTCGTCGCTGGTCTTGTGGCCGCGCACCAGCTCGCACAGCGCCATCATCGGCACCGGCGAGAAGAAGTGGGTGCCCACCACCCGCTCGGGGCGTTCCGTGGCTGCCGCGATCTTGGTGATCGGAATGGCGGAGGTGTTCGAGGCGAGGACGGCGTGCTCACCGGCGAGCTTGTCGAGCGCCGCGAAGATCTCCCGCTTGACCTCGATCTTCTCGAAGACGGCCTCCACCACGACGTCCGCGTCGGCCACCGCGTCCAGGTCCGTGGTGGTGATGATGCGGGCCAGCGCCGCCTCGGCGTCGGCCGCCGCCAGCTTGCCCTTGGAGACGAACTTGTCGTAGGACGCCTTGATCCCGTCGGTACCGCGGGCGAGCGCCTCGTCCGTCACATCGCGGAGCGTCACGTCCCAGCCCGCCTGAGCGGAGACCTGCGCGATTCCGGAGCCCATGAGGCCGGCCCCGATGACGGCGAGCTTCTTCGCCACGTTCTTCCCCTCACTTCGTCCCGCCGGGCGTCCGGCCCGCGCCGGTGCGTACGCTTCGCGCCCCGTGAATGTCCGCCTGTTGGGCGGACATTAGCGCTTCTTCGGGTGCGGTGGGCCGGATAGAGACACGCATCACGTCTCACATGGCGGACATCACACCGCGGGACCGCTGAGCGGGGGCGGGGCTCAGCGGGCGGGCTTCGTCGCGTAGTTGAGCAGTGCGCCGGTGACCAGGAACGCGTGGGCGTCCAGCCTGGCGAGCGCTTCCCGGGCGGTCTGTTCGGGTGAGACGCCGTCGGCGACGCTGACCGTGGCACGCCGGGTCACGAGGTCGATCAGGTTCACCAGTTCGTAGGCGACGAGTTCGGGCATCGGGTCCCCGGGGTCCGCGCCGGTCTCCTCCACCAGCGTCTGCCGCAGCCGGTCGGCGGTGCGGTGGTGCAGCACCATCAGGCGCGCGACCAGCGCGGGCGACTCCCGCACGACGCTCATGAAGTCGCCGAAGCCCTCCTTGATGCCCGCGTACAGGTTCCGCTCGGCGATGTCCTCGCGCAGCCTTCCCAGCACCGCAGCGGCGGCGGACTGGCCCGGGGCGCGGTCCCGTACCAGCGCGGAGGTGCGCTCCACCATCTCCTCCTCGCGGTCGAAGAAGAGGTCCTCCTTGGCGGGGAAGTAGTTGTAGACCGTGTTGACCGAGACGTCGGCGGCCTCGGCGATCTCGGCGATGGTCACCGCGTCGAAGCCGCGCGCCAGGAACAGGCCCGTGGCGATGTCGGAGATCCGCGTCCGGGTCTCCCGCTTCTTCCGCTCTCTGCGGCCCTCTTTCGGTGCCGTGCCGGCGTCCGGTGGAGCGCCTGACGCGGACGCGGCGCCGGCGTTCGGTGCAGTGCTGGCCATGGCCTCATCGTACCGCCTCAGTGGGGTCGGTTAATTTTTGGAGGCGTTGCAAAATTTAAGTGACTCTGTTTTTCTGTGGGCATGCCAGCAGCCATCCGCACCGCCGGACTGACCCGGACCTTCCACACCAAAAACCGCACCGTCGAAGCCGTGCGCGGCATCGACCTGACCGTCGAACAAGGCGAGATCCTCGGCTTCCTCGGCCCGAACGGCGCGGGCAAGACCACCACGCTCCGCATGCTGACCACGCTGCTCGCGCCCACCTCGGGCGCCGCGACCGTCGCGGGCCACGACCTGATCGCCGACCCGCGGGGCGTGCGGAAACGCATCGGGTACGTCGCACAGGCCGGCGGCGTCGACCCCGTCGTCAGCGTCCGCGAAGAGCTCACCACCCAGGCCCGCCTCTACCGCCTCACCAAGCCGGAAGCCGCCCGCCGCACGGAGGAGTTGGCACAGGACCTGGACCTGACCGACCTGCTGGAGAGGCCCTGCCGTGCGCTCTCCGGCGGCCAGCGGCGGCGCCTGGACATCGCCATGGCGCTCACCCACGAGCCCAGCCTGCTCTTCCTCGACGAGCCGACGACCGGCCTCGATCCCGGCAGCCGCGCCGACCTGTGGCAGCTCGTGCGGCGCCTGAGGGAACAGCGCGGGATGACCGTCTTCCTGACCACGCACTACCTGGACGAGGCCGACGCACTCGCCGACCGGCTGGTGGTCGTGGACGACGGCCGCGTCGCCGCGCAGGGCACCTCAGCCCAGCTCAAGGAGGAGTACGGCGGCTCGGCCCGAGCCGGCCTCCAGGACGCCTTCCTCGCCCTGACCGGACGCGAGGCCAAGCGCGAGACCGAGCGCGCACCCGTGGCCGTGTGACCCCGCCCCCGGCCCGAAGGAACCCCCTCCGGCAGACGCCCCTCCCCGAAGGAACAGACACCCCATGTCCCACCTGCTCACCGACACCGGCATCATCGCCGGACGCTACGTCCGGCAGACCCTGGCCTCCCGCCTTGGCGTGCTGTTCGGACTCCTCCAACCGCTGCTGTTCCTGGTCTTCTTCGGCCCCCTGCTGCGCGACATCGACCTGGGCGGCGCCGGCGACTCCTGGCAGACACTGGTGCCGGGACTCCTCGTCCAGCTCGGGCTGTTCTCCTCGGCGTTCGCCGGGTTCACCCTCCTGATCGAGAAACAGCACGGCGTGGTGGAACGGCTGCGCGTCACCCCCGTCAGCAGGCTCGCCCTGCTGCTGGGGCGCCTGGTGCGCGACGTGCTCCAGCTGTTCGCCCAGTCGCTCCTGCTCGTGCTGGTGGGCGTCGCCTTCGGACTGCGCTCCCCGGTGGCGGGGGTGGCGATCGGCTTCGTCCTCGTCGGCGTCCTGGCCGCCTCACTCGCCTCCCTGTCGTACGCGCTGGCCATGCGGGTCACCTCCCCCCAGGAGTTCGCGCCGGTCATCAACTCGCTCAACCTGCCGGCCGTACTGCTCTCGGGCATCCTGCTGCCGATGGCGCTGGCGCCCGACTGGCTGGACGCGGTGTCGCACTTCGTACCGTTCCGGTACGTCGTCGACGCCGTGCGCGACGCCTTCATGGGGCACTACGGGGGAACGCTCGCCCTCGGCGCCCTGGTCGCCCTCGCCCTCGCCGCCGCCTCGCTGGGCCTGGGCACCCGGGTCTTCAGGAAAGCCGGAGCGTAGCCGCCCCTCCCCCCTCCGGCCTGTCGACCGCCGCCGCGCTTCCTCGCGGCTGCGGGCGACAGGCCGGAGGGCACCCTCCCACGTGCGGGTACGCGGGCTACGCTCGCAGCATGGTGAACCTGACGCGGATCTACACCCGTACCGGCGACAAGGGCACGACGGCGCTCGGCGACATGAGCCGTACGGCCAAGACCGACACCCGCATCGCGGCGTACGCGGACGCCAACGAGGCGAACGCCGCGCTCGGGACCGCGCTGGCCCTCGGCGGCCTCGACGAGGAGGTCCGCACCGCCTTGCTGCGCGTCCAGAACGACCTGTTCGACGTGGGCGCCGACCTGTCCACCCCCGTCGTGGACAACCCCGAGTTCCCGCCGCTGCGCGTGGAACAGGCCTACATCGACAAGCTGGAGGCCGACTGCGACCGGTTCCTGGAGGACCTGGAGAAGCTGCGCTCCTTCATCCTCCCGGGCGGTACGGCGGGCGCCGCGCTGCTGCACCAAGCGTGCACCGTCGTCCGCCGCGCCGAGCGCTCCACCTGGGCCGCCATGGAAGAACACGGCGAGACGATGAACCCGCTCACCGCGACCTACCTCAACCGCCTCTCCGACCTGCTGTTCATCCTCGCCCGTACGGCCAACAAGTCCGTCGGCGACGTGCTGTGGGTGCCGGGGGGCGAGCGGTGAGCCCCGCAGCGGGCGGCCGGCCCGCGCTGCTGATGGACCTGGGCGGCGTGGTGGTCGAGGACAAACTCCCTGCCGCCGCCGCCAAGTGGGCGGTGCGGCTGGACATCTGTGAAGAGGACTTCGTGACCTCCGTCTACGCGGGCAACGACACGGAAGTGCTCGTCGGCCGGATGGACGGGCCCCAGTGGTGGTCCGTGGTGCGCGACCGTCTGGACCTGGACGCGGAGGCCGTCACCGAGCTGCGAGCCGACCTGGCGGCCGACCCCGTGTACGACCGGGCGCTGCTCGACGCGGTGGCGGCGCTGCGTGGCAGGGCAGCCACCGCGTTCATCAGCAACGCCTGGCCCGACGCCCGCCCCCACCTCGGCGCGGTGCTGCCGGCCGCGGAAGTGGCCGTGCTCTCCTGCGAGGTGGGGTACGCCAAACCGGATCCGCGCATCTACACGCACACCCTGGACCTGCTGGGCGCCGAGGCCTCGAAGGCACTGTTCGTCGACGACGTGGCCCGCAACGTCGAGGCGGCGCGGGCGCTGGGGATGGACGTACATCTGCACACCGACTCCGCCGGCACGCTCGCCGCGCTCGACGCGTTCGCCTCCCGCCTGCCCCAGGCCACCGGTTCGCAGGGCGACGGCACCGAGTAACGTGCGCGCATGGCCATACCGGGGGCGCAGCCGCAGCAGCCGTACTCACAGCAACCCACCTCCACCGCGATGCCCGCGTACCAGTTCAACCCGTACGCGCAGCCGCACACTCCACCCGCCGGGCCGCCCGGACCACCCGGGCCACCGCCGGGGACGCCGCCGCGCCGCGGCGCACCGCGCTGGCTGTGGGCGCTGGGCGGCGTGGTGATCGCGTCCGCCACCTGGGCCGCGACGCTCATGGCCACCGGCGCGCTCGACAAGGGCGACGAAGCGACGCCGGACTACCGGGGCCACCTCTTCCACCACGACATGTGCGCGACGGCCGAACTGAAGTCGTTCGTCGCGGAGTACGAGCTCAGCACGTCCGCGACGGACGACCCCGACGGGTACTCCTCGCAGCGGAAGGGGCTCGACGTGAGCAGTTGCAGCCGCACCATGACCGAACGCGGCGAGACCTCGCGGACACCGCCGACCACGTACGTGACCACGCACATCGAATGGCACAAGAAGGCGGACCCCTCCAAGGAGTTCGCCTCCGAGCAGCGCACGTGGCTGGACCGGAAGTCGGAGACCTACCAGTACAAGGTGACCCCCGTGAAGGGGATCGGCGACGAGGCCTACCTCATCAAGGAGCAGCGCGCCAACAGTCTGGGCAGCCTGAAACTCGAGGTACGCGCCGGCTGGATGACGTACGAGATGAGCTGGAGCTGGTTCGGCGGGAGCCCCGACGACGACTTCGAGCCGCCGCCCGAGCAGACCGTGCTCGGCTGGATGAAGACGGATACGCGTGCCACCCTCGCGGCCCTGAAGAAGCCGGACTCCAAGGAGGCACCGGGCCGCGATCCCGGCGCCTGAACCCGCCGTCGGGCCCGCCGCCGCGCCCCCTCGACGCGGCGGCGCGAGGCCCTCAGTGTGACGCGCCGTCCGTGACGCGCTCGGGAGCCCGCTTGGGCCACACCGTGTAGCTCGCCCCGATGACCAGGCTGATCCCCGCCACCAGCCCCATGCGGGCCTGCCACGCGTGCAGGGGGTCGGCCTGCTCGCCCCCGCCGACGTACCAGACCGCCAGCTGGAGGAGTGCCGCGGCGATGGCCGCCGCACCGACACCGCGCGCGGCCATCTTCCACTCGTGCACGGCCCGCGGCGTCCCGTACCGGGGCGGCTTCACCGGGCGCGGCCCGCGGCCGAGCCGGTGCGCGGCATGGCCGTCGGCCCACTTCACCAGGTAGTGACCGTGGGTCGCGGTGAAGCCGATGTAGACGGCGGCCAGCCCGTGCTTCCAGTCGGGCTCCGCGCCGTTCTTCAGGTCGATCGCGGTGACGACCAGCAGCACGACCTCCAGCAGCGGCTCGCACAGCAGCACCGCGGCGCCCGTCTTCTCCATCCTGGCCAGGTAGCGCAGCGCGAGGCCGGCTGCCAGCAGCACCCAGAAGCCGACTTCGCTCACGACGATCAGCGTCACGATCACGGTGGGTCCTCCAGTCGGCTGTCACGGCGCGGACGTGCTCCACCACGGTGGCCCACGCGGTGGCGGCGCGGCGTCGTCGGGCGTGACGATTCCGGCCGGGTGCGACTGCATCGAAAGATGCAGTCGCACCCGGCCGGCACTCGGCCCGGCGGAGGAGGCCCTGACACGGGGCGCTCACGGGACAATGGGGCCATGACCACCGCCGCGGCCACCGCGCCGACCCGCGCGCCGCGCCCGTGGCGTCCCCACCGCGACGACGTGCTCATCGCGGTCTGCGGTGCCGTCGGCGGCCTGCTGCTGTGGGTCCTCGGTCTGGCCAGTGACCCGATCGTGGCGCGCGGCCCCCGCTGGCTGGTGCTGGTGCCGCTCGCCGTGATGTGCCTGGCCGCACTGGTGCGCCGCACCGCACAGCCCTATGCGCTGCTCGTCGGACTGCCCGCGCAGGTGGCCGACCTGTTGACGGGCTCGCTGCTGGCCACCCTCGTGCTGTTCACGGACCTGCTCTACGCCGGGGTGCTCTACGGTTCGGCCCGCTTCTCCCGCGCGGTGCTGCGCGGCTCGGTGGCCGTCACCGTGCTCTTCTCCGCCTGGCTGCTGCTCGCCTTCCACCGTGCGGAGATGCTGCTGCTCGTCGCCGCCTGCGCGGGCATCCTGCTGGTGCCCACGACCTCGGGCGAGATGATCCGCAACCACCGGGACAAGGCGGCGGCCGAGCGGCAGCGGGCCGAGCAGACGGCGCTGCTCGCCGAGTTGGACCGCAAGCAGGCCATCAACGCCGAGCGGACGCGCATGGCACGCGAACTGCACGACGTCGTCGCCAACCACCTGTCGGCCATCGCCATCCACTCCACGGCCGCGCTCTCCCTCACCGCCGGCGAGAGCGGCCCGAGCAGCCAGGACGCCAACCGTGAGGCGCTGGGCGTCATCCGCGAGAACAGTGTGCAGGGCCTGGCGGAGATGCGCCGCCTCATCGGCCTGCTGCGCAACGCGACCGGCGCCGACGAGCCCACCGCGACGCCGTCTCTCGACGGCCTCGACGCCCTGCTGGAGCGGGCCCGTGCGAGGGCGGGCGACGACCGCACCTTCGTCCTCACCGACCGGCGCGCGCCGGGCGACCCGCCGCTGCCGACACCCGTGGAGCTGGCCGCCTACCGGGTCGTCCAGGAGGCGGTCACCAACGCGCTCAAGCACGCAGCGCCCGGCGAGGTCACCGTCGCCGTCGCACCGCACCGCGACGACGGTTCGCACGTCGGGCTGTGCCTGCGCGTCACCAGCCCGCTGGCGGACCGGGAAGAGCCCGGCGGTCCCCCGCGCGCTCCGGGTGCCGGGGCGGGTCTGACCGGCATGCGGGAGCGCGTCGAGCTGCTGAACGGCACCCTGACCGCGGGCCCTTGCACGGCGCCCGGGGGCCGGCACGTCTGGGACGTCCACGCCGTGCTGCCCGCACAGGACAAGACGGACCGCGCGCCGGGGACCGCACGCGGAAACCGCCGCAACGAGCGCAGGGAGACGGAAGAATGACGCAGCCCGGCGCCGGGAACGGGGCGGACCGGTCCGCACCGGCGGAGCACGGCGGGGACCGGCCGCGGGAGGCGGCAGGCGCTGCCCCGCGCCTCCGCGTCCTCGTCGCCGAGGACCAGCAGGCCGTACGCGCCGGCATCGTCCTCATCCTCCGGCACGCCCCCGGCATCGACGTCGTCGGGGAGGCCGGCGACGGCGAGGAGGCGGTGAGGCTCGCGCACACGCTGGAGCCCGATGTCGTGCTGATGGACATCCAGATGCCGCGGCTCGACGGGGTGAGCGCCACCCGCCGCATCGTCGAGGCCGGGGTCGGGGACGTGCTGGTGCTGACCACCTTCGACCACGACAGCTACGTCTTCGGGGCGCTGCGCGCGGGCGCGGCCGGATTCCTGCTCAAGGACAGCGAGGCCGCCGCACTCGTCGAGGCCGTCCGCACCGTCGCCCGCGGCGACGGCATGATCGCCCCCGCCGTGACCCGCAGGCTGATCGCCGAGTTCGCGAGCGCACCGTCGCGGGCCGCACGCGCCGCGCAGGAGCCTCCGCCCGGCCTGAGCGGACTGACCCGCCGCGAGCGCGAGGTCCTCGGCTGCCTCGGCGAAGGCCTCTCCAACGTCGAGATCGCCGACCGCCTCGCCATGGCGGAGGCCACCGTCAAGACCCACGTCAGCAGGCTGCTGGCCAAGCTGGAGCTGCGCAGCAGGACGCAGGCGGCGGTCCTCGCGCAGGAGGTGGGGATCACCGCCCCGTGACGGTCCGGCCGACCGGCGGGGACCCGCTGGTCGGCCCCCTCGACGACATCCGGACAATTGAGCGAGTCCCGATCCGTGCAGGGGGAGGTCCGCCGTGTCCGGCGTGCTCACCGGCTTCGCCGTCATCGCCGCCGTCATCGGCACCGGCTACGTCCTGGGCCGCTTCGCCCTCCTCGGCGACGGTGGCCGCGAGGTCCTCACCAAGCTCGCCTTCCACGTCGCCAGCCCCGCGCTGATGTTCGAGACCCTCTCGCAGGCCGACCTGACGGTCCTCGCCTCCGCACCCCTGGCCATCACCGCGCTGTCCGCCGCGGCGATGGCAGGCGGCTACGCCCTCGTCGGCGCGGCACGCCGCTGGCCCGCCGCACCGACGACGGTCGGCGCGCTGTGCTCCGGATACGTCAACGCGGGCAACCTCGGCATCCCCGTCGCCGCCTACGTGCTGGGGGACGCCTCGCTGGTCGCCCCCGTGCTGCTCTTCCAACTGCTGGTGATGACACCCGTCGGACTCACCGTCCTCGACGTCACCACCTCGGGCGGCGGCGACAGCCTGCCGCGGCGCCTCACCAGCCCCCTGCGCAACCCCATCGTCGTCGGCTCGCTCGCCGGGGTCGCCGTCGCCGCGTCCGGGTGGCGGGTGCCGGAACCGGTCATGGAGCCCTTCCACCTCATCGGCGCGATGTCCGTGCCCGCCGTACTGCTGGCCTTCGGCATCTCGCTGCACGGCAGCGCCCTGCCGGGGCGGGACGGAGAGCGCGGGCCGCTGGTGCTCTCGGTGCTGCTCAAATCGCTCGGCCAGCCGCTCGTCGCCTGGGCCCTGGGGACCTTCGTATTCGGCCTGGGGGGCCGGGCGCTGTTCACCGTCGTCGTGACGGCCGCGCTGCCCTCCGCGCAGAACCTGTTCGCCTACGCGAGCCGCTACGGGGTCGCCACGCGGCTGGCCCGCGAATCCATACTCGTCTCGACCGTACTGGCGGTGCCCGTGCTCTTCACGATCGCGGCGCTGCTCGGCTGACAGCCCTGCCCGGTCGCGGCGCTGCCCGGCTGACGCCCCTGACAGGCTGAGACCTCCCGCTCAGGCCACGTTGACGCGCTGGCCCGGAGGGGCGGCCTCCAGCCAGGCGAGGAACCCCGTCAGCGCGTCCTCGCTGAGCGCCAGCTCGACCCGTACCCGTTCGGGCCCCACCGCGCACGCCAGCACGACGGAGTCGGACAGCAGCGCCTGCTCCTCGTCGCCCTGCGGCGAACGGCGCTCGAGAACGTCGATGGCCCCGCGCACCAGATGGCGGCGGGGCCTGGGGGCATAGGAGAAGACGCGGAACCACTCGATGCGGTCGCCGTTGTAGCGGGCGATTCCGTACGCCCACCCTTTTCCCTTCGGCTCGGCGGCCTCCTCCTCGGATACCGCCCACCGCAGGTTGCAGTCGAACGTTCCGCCGGACCGCTGGATCAGCCGCCTGCGTACCCCGAAGGCGAAAAGCCCCGCGATCACCAGCAGAACGACCACGCCGCACAGCAGCAGAGCGAGGACCATCTTCATCGACCTCCTCGCACTCTCCGGGACCTGCCGCCGGCAAGTCTCTCAAACGCTTCTGTATGGCTTCAGCCGCGGACGGCCCCGGAGAAATTCCGGGACCACCCGCGGCTGAGTGTCGTCCTGCACCGTGCGCCGCTGCGGGGCGGCGTACGTCAGCGAGCGGCCGTCACCGCTCGCAGCCGCACGTCGGCACGCCGCTCGGCGCCCTCGTCGGCCTTGGACTTGGCCTCCTCCAACGCGCGCTCCGCCCGCTCGACATCGATCTCGTCGGTCAGCTCCGCGATCTCTGCGAGCAGGGAGAGCTGGTCGTCGGCGAAGGAGATGAATCCGCCGTGCACGGCGGCGACGACGGTACCGCCGCCGCTCTCACCACTCGTGCGGATGGTGACAGGGCCGGACTCCAGCACGCCGAGCAGCGGCTGGTGGCCGGGCATGACACCGATATCACCCGAGGAGGTGCGCGCGACGACCAGGCTGGCCTCGCCGGACCAGACCTTGCGGTCGGCGGCGACCAACTCGACGTGCAGCTCAGCCACTGTGGCTCCTCAGCTTGGGATGGGGAAAGGATAAGGGGTGCGGTGCGGGGACGGGTACGCCCACCCGCCCCGCCGCGGAGCACGACCGGCGCACCTGTGCGTGAGACCGCGCGCGGAAGCACGCAGGAGCGCCGAAGCCTCTCCCGTCCGGAGCCCGGGGGCCGACCGGACGGGAGAGGAGCGGCGTCAGGAGACGCCGAGCTCCTTCGCCTTGGCCTTGAGGTCGTCAAGGCCACCGCACATGAAGAACGCCTGCTCCGGGAAGTGGTCGAACTCGCCGTCGGCGATCGCGTTGAAGGCCGCGATCGACTCGTCCAGCGGCACGTCCGAACCGTCCAGGCCGGTGAACTGCTTCGCCGCGTGGGTGTTCTGCGACAGGAAGCGCTCGATGCGGCGGGCGCGGGACACCGTGAGCTTGTCCTCCTCGGACAGCTCGTCGATGCCGAGGATGGAGATGATGTCCTGCAGGTCCTTGTACTTCTGCAGGATCCCCTTGACGCGCTCGGCGCAGGTGTAGTGCTCCTGGGTGACGAAGCGCGGGTCCAGGATCCGGGAGGTGGAGTCCAGCGGGTCCACCGCGGGGTAGATGCCCTTCTCCGAGATCGGACGCGAGAGCACCGTGGTGGCGTCCAGGTGCGCGAACGTCGTCGCCGGGGCCGGGTCCGTCAGGTCGTCGGCGGGCACGTAGATCGCCTGCATGGAGGTGATGGAGTGGCCGCGGGTCGAGGTGATGCGCTCCTGGAGCACACCCATCTCGTCCGCCAGGTTCGGCTGGTAACCCACCGCGGAGGGCATGCGGCCCAGCAGGGTGGAGACCTCGGAACCGGCCTGCGTGAAGCGGAAGATGTTGTCGATGAAGAACAGCACGTCCTGCTTCTGCACATCGCGGAAGTACTCCGCCATGGTCAGACCGGCCAGCGCGACGCGGAGACGGGTCCCCGGCGGCTCGTCCATCTGGCCGAAGACCAGCGCGGTCTGCGGAAGGACGCCGGACTCGTCCATCTCCTCGATCAGGTCGTTGCCCTCACGGGTGCGCTCGCCGACGCCGGCGAACACGGAAACGCCCTCGTGCAGCTTGGCCACACGCATGATCATTTCCTGGATGAGGACCGTCTTGCCGACGCCCGCACCGCCGAACAGGCCGATCTTGCCGCCCTTGACGTACGGGGTCAGCAGGTCGACGACCTTCAGACCGGTCTCGAACATCTCGGTCTTCGACTCGAGCTGGTCGAACGCGGGCGCCTTGCGGTGGATGGACCACCGCTCGGTGACCTCGGACTCGGCCTCCGGCTCGTTCAGGATCTTGCCGAGCGTGTTGAAGACCCGGCCCTTGGTGACGTCGCCGACGGGCACGGTGATGCCCGCGCCGGTGTCGGTCACCGGAGCCTGGCGGACCAGGCCGTCGGTCGGCTCCATGGAGATGGCGCGGACCACGCCCTCACCGAGGTGCTGTGCGACCTCCAGAGTCAGGGTCTTGCGCTTGCCGTCCTCGGCCGGGTCGAGAACCTCGACCGTCAGCGCCTGGTAGATGTCCGGCATGGCGTCGACGGGGAACTCCACGTCGACGACCGGGCCGATGACCCGGGCAACACGGCCCGTGGCGGTGGCCGTCTCAACAGTGGTGGTCATGGTTAGCGGTCACTCCCCGCGTTAGCGTCAGCCAGCGCGCTCGCCCCACCGACGATCTCGCTGATTTCCTGGGTGATGTCGGCCTGGCGGGCCGCGTTGGCAAGCCGCGTCAGCGACTTGATGAGTTCCTCGGCGTTGTCGGTCGCGGACTTCATCGCCCGGCGGGTGGCGGCGTGCTTGGAGGCAGCCGCCTGGAGCAGAGCGTTGTAGACCCGGGACTCGACGTACCGCGGCAGCAGCGCGTCCAGCACGTCCTCGGCCGAGGGCTCGAAGTCGTACAGCGGAAGGACGCCCTTGCCGCCGGCCGCCTCCGTCGCCTGGTCGCCGTCGAGGGTGAGCGGCAGCATCCGGTCGCGGACCGGCGTCTGCGTCATCATCGAGACGAACTCGGTGTAGACGATGTGCAGCTCGTCCACGCCGCCCTCGGCGGTCTCCTGCTGCACCGCCTCGATCAGCGAGGCGGCCACCGTCTTGGCGTCGGCGTAGGTCGGGTTGTCCGTGAAGCCGGTGAACGACTCCTTGACCGGACGGTCGCGGAAACCGTAGTAGGCCACACCCTTGGAGCCGACGATGAAGCTGACGATCTCCTTGCCCTCGGCGGTCAGCCGCTCGTTGAGCTGCTCTGCCGCCTTGATGGCGTTGGAGTTGTAGCCGCCCGCGAGCCCGCGGTCGCTCGTGATGAGCAGGACCGCGGCCCGCTTGGGCTGCTCGGCCTCGGTCAACAGCGGGTGCGAGGTGGCGGAACCGCCCGCCACGGCGGTGACCGCGCGGGTCAGCTCCGTGGCGTACGGCTCGGACGCGGCCACCCTGCGCTGCGCCTTGATGATGCGCGAGGCGGCGATCATCTCCATCGCCCGGGTGATCTTCTTGGTCGCAGTGACGGACTTGATCCGCCGCTTGTAGACCCTGAGCTGGGCACCCATGCTCAGCCCTCGCCCAGCAGCTTGCCGTCCGAGGTCTCGAACTGGCTCTTGAACTTGTCGACCGCGTCGCCGAGCGTCTGGATGGTGTCGTCCGACATCTTGGCACCCTCGCGGATGCTGGTCAGCAGGCCCGACTCCTCGCGGTGCATGTAGTCCAGCAGCTCGCGCTCGAACCGGCGGACGTCCTCGACCGGCACGTCGTCCATCTTGCCGTTGGTGCCGGACCAGATGGAGACGACCTGGTCCTCGGTGGAGAACGGCGCGTACTGCGCCTGCTTGAGCAGCTCGGTCATGCGCTTACCGCGCTCCAGCGCGGACTTCGAGGCGTCGTCCAGGTCGGAACCGAAGGCGGCGAACGCCTCCAGCTCGCGGTACTGCGCCAGGTTCACCCGGAGCGAGCCGGTGATCTGCCGGACCGCCTTGTGCTGCGCCGAGCCACCGACGCGGGAGACGGAGATACCGACGTTCAGCGCCGGGCGCTGGCCCGCGTTGAACAGGTCGGACTCCAAGAAGCACTGGCCGTCGGTGATGGAGATGACGTTGGTCGGAATGAACGCCGAGACGTCGTTCGCCTTGGTCTCGACGATCGGCAGACCCGTCATCGAGCCCTTGCCCATGTCGTCGGAGAGCTTCGCGCAGCGCTCCAGCAGCCGGGAGTGCAGGTAGAAGACGTCGCCCGGGTAGGCCTCGCGGCCCGGCGGGCGGCGCAGCAGCAGGGACACGGCGCGGTAGGCGTCGGCCTGCTTGGACAGGTCGTCGAAGACGACGAGGACGTGCTTGCCCTGGTACATCCAGTGCTGGCCGATGGCCGAGCCGGTGTAGGGGGCGATGTACTTGAAGCCGGCCGGGTCCGACGCGGGGGCCGCGACGATCGTCGTGTACTCCAGCGCACCGGCCTCCTCCAGCGCGCCGCGCACGGACGCGATGGTGGAGCCCTTCTGGCCGACGGCGACGTAGATGCAGCGGACCTGCTTGTCCGGGTCGCCGGAGCGCCAGTTGTCGCGCTGGTTGATGATCGTGTCGACGCACAGCGCGGTCTTGCCGGTCTGGCGGTCGCCGATGACCAGCTGGCGCTGGCCGCGGCCGATCGGGGTCATGGTGTCGACGGCCTTGTAGCCGGTCGCCATCGGCTCGTGCACGGACTTGCGGTCCATGACCGTGGGCGCCTGGAGCTCCAGGGCGCGGCGGGCCTCAGGATCGATCTCGCCGAGACCGTCGACCGGGGCACCCAGCGGGTCGACGACGCGGCCCAGGTAGCCGTCGCCGACCGGGACCGACAGGACCTCGCCGGTGCGCTGCACCGACTGACCCTCCTCGATGCCGCTGAACTCACCGAGGACGACCGCACCGATCTCCCGCTCCTCGAGGTTGAGGGCGAGGCCGAGGGTGCCGTCCTCGAACTTCAGCAGCTCGTTCGCCATGGCCGAGGGCAGCCCCTCGACCTTCGCGATGCCATCGCTGGCAGCGCTGACCGTACCGACCTCTTCCCGCGAGGCCGCGTCCGGCGTGTACGACTGGACAAAGTTCTCCAGCGCGTCCCGGATCTCATCCGGCCGGATCGTGAGCTCCGCCATCTGGGTTCCCTGCTCTCCTTGTTGGGCCCGTAAGTTGCTGCGGGCACCGGGGGGCGTCTCCCCCGGCTCCCATGTACGGCCCAACTCGGGCCGCGTTCGTGCTTGTTGAGTTGGTTGGCGCACACGCGCCGGGTCCTGCCACGCTCTGGGGGCTCGGTGTGCCCGTCAGCCCGCCATCCGCCGCTGCGCCCGCTCCAGCCGGTCGGCGACCGAGCCGTTGATCACCTCGTCGCCCACCTGGACCCTGATCCCGCCGAGGATCTGAGGGTCCACGTCCAGGTTGAGGTGAACCTGGCGGCCGTACAGCTTGGCCAGCGACGCGCCCAGACGCCGCTTCTGCTCGTCGCTGAGCGGCACCGCGGACGTCACCACGGCCACCGAACGGTTGCGGCGCTCGGCTGCCAGCTTGGACAGGGCTTCCAGCCCTGCCTCCAGGCTACGTCCCCGCGGCTGAATCACCAGGCGGGTCACCAGCCGCTCGGTGGCCGGGCGCACCCGGCCGGCGAGCAGCGTGTTGACCAGGGCGCTCTTCGCCTCCGGAGCCGCTGTCCTGCTGGTCAGGGCCGAGCGCAGGTCGGGCGCGGAGGCCGCCGTCCTGGCGAACCTGAACAGCTCGTCCTCGACGTCGTCGAGCGAGCCGTCGCGCTCCGCCGCCACCAGGTCGGCCAGGTCGGCCAGCTCCTCGACCGCGTCGACCAGGTCGCGCGGGCTGGACCACCGGGAGCGGACCATGCCGGAGACCACGTCGGCGGCGGGGCCGCTGACCTGACCGCCCAGCACGCGCTGGACCAGCGAGGCCTTGGCCTCCCCGTCCTGCGCCGGGTCGGTGAGGACCCGGCGCAGCGAGACCTCGCGCTGCAGCAGCGCGGTGACGGCGGCGAGCTCGTCGGCGAGGGCCGCGGCGTCGGCCGACGTGGAGTCGGTCAGCGCGGTCAGGCTCTCGCGTGCGGCGGCGAGCGCCTCACGGCTCGCTCCATTCATCGGGCGGCTCCGTTGACATTCGCCTCCGCCTCGGCGGTCTCTTCGAGGCCGTCGAGGAAGCGGTCGATCACGCGGCTCTGCCGGGCGTGGTCCTCCAGGGACTCGCCGACGAGCTTGCCTGCCAGGTCGGTGGCGAGCTTGCCCACGTCCTGGCGGAGCGTGGCCGCGGCCTGCTTGCGATCGGCGTCGATCTGGGAGTGACCC
This sequence comes from Streptomyces diacarni, assembly GCF_003323715.1. GTDB lineage: Bacteria > Actinomycetota > Actinomycetes > Streptomycetales > Streptomycetaceae > Streptomyces > Streptomyces diacarni. The sequence goes on along the minus strand of NZ_QOIN01000048.1, from coordinate 346,359 downwards.
GCGGCGATGATCTCCTCACGCTGCCGCTGGCCCTCGGCGCGCATCTCGGCGATGAGCGCCGCGCCCTGCTCCTGTGCCTCGGCACGCAGTCGGGCGGCCTCGTGGCGGGCCTCGGAAAGCTGGTCCTTGTACTGCTGGAGTACGTCGGCAGCCTCCTGCTGAGCCGCCTCGGCCTTCTCGATGCCGCCCTCAATGGCTTCACGACGCTCTTCCAGCACCTTGTTGATGCTCGGAAGGAGCTTCTTCCACAGGAAGAAGAAGACGATGGCGAATGCGATCAGGCCGATGACGAACTCTGGAATCGGCGGGATGAGCGGGTTCTGCGGAACCTCGGTCTCCGCCATGGGTACCAGGGCGTTCACGTCAGTGCCTTCCGTCGGAAAAAGGGGTCGTTCGCTCGGCCGTCAGGAGCGGAAGATGAAGCCCATGACGATGCCGATGAGGGCCAGCGCCTCACAGAAGGCGAAGCCGAGGATCTGGTTCTGACGGATCAGACCGGCGGCCTCGGGCTGGCGGGCCAGCGCCTGGGTGCCGTTACCGAAGACGATGCCGACGCCGATGCCGGGGCCGATGGCGGCGAGACCGTAGCCGATGGAGCCGAGGTTGCCGGTGACGCCTTCGGAGGCGGCGATGTTGACCATGTCGAGAGCAGCGGACATGCCGTTACTTCCTTCTCTGTACGGACCGGCGGGGGTTGGCCGCCGGACAGCTGGGGGTTGTGCGGGGAGCGGGCCGGCTCAGTGTTCCTTGACGAGCGCGCCCTGGATGTAGGAGCAGGTCAGCAGGACGAACACGTAGGCCTGGATGACCTGGATGAACAGCTCGAACGCGATCATGACGATGGTCATGATGAAGGAGACGGCCGAGTAGGCGATCCCGATACCGTTGAGCATGTACCAGGTCGCGATCGTGAACAGCGCCACCAGCATGTGGCCCGAGAACATGTTCGCGAACAGCCGGACGGAGTGCGTGAAGGGGCGCACCAGCAGGTTCGAGAAGAACTCGATGACCATGACCATCGGCAGCACCGGGCCGAGGGACTTGTCGTAGCCGGTGAAGTTCTTCCAGGCGCCGGTCCAGCCCTGCCGCTTGAAGGTGAGCCCGACCCAGACGACGTAGACGATCAGGGCGAGGCCGAGCGGAATCGAGAAGATGGACGTGACGGGGAACTGGGCGAGCGGGATGACCGCCCACAGGTTCATCACCCACACGAAGAAGAAGAGCGCCACCACGAAGGGGACGTACTTCTCGCCTTCCTTCTTGCCGATGGTCTCGTAGACGACGCCGCGGCGGATGAAGTCGTAACCGGCCTCCGCGATCATCTGGAGCTTTCCGGGGACGATCTTCGGCTTGGCGAAGGCCGCCCAGAAGAACCACACGATGGCGAGCGTGCCGACGAGGGCGAGCAGGATCGGCTTGTTGAAGTCGAATCCGCCGATGCTGAACATCGGCTCGAAGACGAACGAGTGGAGCCCGGGAGCCTCGAAGCCGCAACCACTGAAAAGGTGGCAGTCGGTCTCAAAGGCGAGCATCTGGTCAGCACTCACCGCGGGCTCCTTCTGCATGGCGCATGAAAACGGCTACCTCGTTGTGTCGGCGCGGCCTGCTGCCACGGAACGGCACTGGTCTGGGTCGTACGAATCGGGGGCGGCGGCTGATCAGGGCGTCAGAGCGTCCGTTTCGTGGCGTTGGGGCCGGAACGGAGCGAAGCTCTGCCGCCGCCGTCTGCTGCGCCGCAGTTGGCAACGGACGATAGCAGTTGCTCGAACGAGCGCTTATCCCGCCCCTACGTGGCACTGGCCTTCTCGCTGCCACCTGAGGAGGGCTCGACATACAGGATCTTCGCCTTCATGTGCGCCCTGCCCTGTGCGGCCACCCACACGACGGTGGAGCCGAGCAGAGTGAACGCGAAGGTCTTGGTGTCGAAAAGAGTCGTATCCCGGAAGACCACCAGCACCACGAACAGCAGGAGAATCTGCGTCGTATAGAGCAGGAGGCCCATCGCCTGAAAGAGGTGCGGGAACGAGCGCGCCGTCCGCTGGAGGACGTAAAGGCCGAGTCCCATGAAGAGGATCACGACGAGTGCTCCGGCTGCGCCGCCGATGGCTCCCTTACCTCCTGCGAACACGCCGCTGATCGCTGCGGCCACGACACCGGCTACGGCGGTCGGGACGGCGCAGTGCAGCAGCATGCGTGCGTCGTTCGACTGCATGTGGTGTGCTCCGGGGGTAACTCGGGGAAATGTGAGTCGTCGGGTGACGAGAGTAGCCCGGCCCGGAGGGCGGACCGACCTCCCGCAGAAGCGCCTGCGCGAGCGCGGCACTTCGGTTGTCACCGGGTTTCGTGAACGGTATCACAAACTATTTGATGAGGTCTTTACCTACTTCGTGTGCCCCCGGTCACACAGAGGCATGAGTCTCGCGCACCAGGCTGACGCCGACTGCTATGTCTGGTATTGACGCATTCCGCGGCGGCGCGGCAGCCAACAGGGCAGGTCAGTCCCTGGTGTTGATCTTCTTCGGGCGGGTGAACTGCCGGCGCTCCCCCAGCGCCGTCGCACCCTCCAGACCCGCCAACGCGGGCGCCCGCTCCCCCTCCTCGGCGCCCTCGCCGGCCGGCTCGGGATCCTCCCCGGGGCCGGGCGGCGTCGGGTCCACCCCCGCCGCACCCTGCGCCTGGGACGAGCGCCGGTAGCGGGGCGGCAGCACCCGCTGGGACCAGGCCGGCACGCGCGGGGTGTAGCGCGGCAGCAGCAGCACGATCAGCCCCACGGCGCTGAGCAGCACGATGGCCAGCACGATCGCCAGGCTGGAGGAACGCACGGAGAAGGCCACGGCGCCGAAGGCGATCAACGCGGCCCAGAAGTACATGATCAGCACCGCGCGACTGTGCGAGTGCCCGATCTCCAGCAGCCGGTGATGCAGGTGGCCGCGGTCCGCCGCGAACGGGGAGCGCCCGTTCCAGGTGCGCCGCACGATCGCCATCACCAGGTCGGCGACGGGGATGGCGATGATGCTGAGCGGCAGCAGCAGTGGCATGTAGAGGGGCACCATCGTGTGCACCGCGTTCTTGACCGAACCGGTGTGCTCGACCATCAGGTCCGGGTCCACCTGGCCGGTGATCGAGACGGCGCCCGCGGCCAGCACCAGGCCGATCAGCATGGATCCCGAGTCGCCCATGAAGATCCGGGCGGGGTGCATGTTGTGCGGCAGGAAGCCCAGGCACATGCCCATGAGGACCGCCGCGAACAGCGTCGCCGGAGCCGCCGCCTCGATGCCGTAGCCGTACCAGATGCGGTAGGCGTACATGAAGAACGCGAGCGCGGCGATGCAGACCATGCCAGAGGCCAGCCCGTCCAGACCGTCCACGAAGTTGACCGCGTTGATGGTGATGACCACCAGCGCGACCGTCAACAGCGTGCCCTGGAGCGGTGTGAGCGCCACGTTGCCGACACCCGGGACCGGGATCCACAGGATCGTCAGGCCCTGGAGCACCATCACACCGGCGGCGATCATCTGCCCGCCGAGCTTCACCAGCGCGTCGACACCCCACTTGTCGTCCAGGACGCCGATCAGCCAGATCAGCCCGGCCCCCGACAACAGGGCCCTCGGCTCGTCGGACAGGGTGAACAGCTCACCGATGTTGGTGAGTTGCGAGGCCACCAGCAGGCCCGCGCACAAGCCGCCGAACATGGCGATGCCGCCGAGCCGCGGTGTGGGCTCCCGGTGCACGTCCCGCGCCCGCACGGGCGGCATCGCGCCCGCCGCGATGGCGAACTTGCGCACCGGGCCGGTCAGCAGATAGGTGACCGCGGCTGTGACGCACAGCGTCAGCAGATACTCACGCACGGACTCCCCAGAGGTCTCGCGGGTTGCTCGGGCCCACACCATAGGCCAACGTCAACGAGTCGAACTGCTCGGACCACAGCCTATGACACATGGTGACGGCCTCGAACCCTCCGCGGCCGCCGCCAGTGCTGCTGCGGCAGGTTCCAGGCCGTCACCGGTACAGCGGGCCGTGCCCGGCCGCGCCCGCCGCCGCCGGCACCCCCGTCAGCGCGGTGACCACCGGGTCCAGCGCCTGGCTGATCTCCTCGCCGACGCTGCGGAAGTACGGGATCGGCGCCCCGTACGGATCGTGGATCTCGTCCGCCTCCGGGCTGGGCGCCAGCAGCCAGCCGCGCAGCGCCGCGGCCGCCTGGACCAGCGCGTGCGCCCGCTCGACCACTTCCTCGCGGCTGCGCGCGGCGGGCAGCGTCGCGGGGTCTATGGCCCGCACCAGGCGGGTGAACTCCTTGAGCGTGAAGGTGCGCAGTCCCGCCGAGTGGCCCATGGAGACGACCTGGGCCCGGTGGTCGCGGGTGGCGGTCAGTACCAGGTCGGCGCGGACCACGTGTTCGTCCAGCAGCTCGCGTCCCGTGAAGCCCTCGGCGTCCGCCCCGTACTCCAGCAGGACCGCGAGCGCGTTCTCCTCCATGGGCGCGCCCTCGTGCCCCCAGGTGCCCGCGCTCTCGACCACGAGACCGCCGGTGCGGCTGGCACCGAGCCGTTCGGCTAGGGCATGCCGGGTGAGCCGCTCGGTGATCGGCGAGCGGCACACGTTGCCTGTGGAGACGTGGAGGATGCGGAACGCGCCGGCGGCGCCGTTTATGCCGCCGGACTCGGCCGCACCACGCCCGGGTGGGGCGGTCACTACCCGGCCACCTCCAGGTCGGGAACCACCTTGCGCAGCTCGTCGGCGTCGAGGGCACCGGCGCGCAGCAGCAGCGGCACGGGCCCTGAGACGTCGACGATGGAGGAGGGCACGTTGTCCTGGGTGGGCCCGCCGTCGAGGTAGACGGCGACCGACTCGCCGAGCATGTCCTGCGCCTCGTCACAGGTGGCGGGCGCCGCGTGCCCCGTCAGGTTCGCCGAGGAGACGGCCATGGGGCCGAACTCGGTCAGCAGCTCGATGGCGACCGGGTGCAGCGGCATGCGGACCGCGACGGTGCCGTGGGTCTCCCCCAGATCCCAGGTCAGCGACGGCTGGTGTTTGGCCACCAGGGTCAGCGCACCCGGCCAGTAGGCGTCCACCAGTTCCCACGCCTGCTCGGAGAAGTCCGTGACCAGGCCGTGCAGCGTGTTCGGGGAACCCACCAGCACAGGTGAGGGCATGCCGCGGCCGCGGCCCTTGGCCTCCAGCAGATCGCCGACGGCGTCGGCGCTGAAGGCGTCAGCACCGATCCCGTAGACGGTGTCCGTCGGCAGCACGACGAGTTCTCCGCGCTTGACGGCCGAGGCCGCCTCGCGCAGTCCAGTCGCGCGATCGGTCGCGTCGGAGCAGTCGTAACGCCGTGCCATCACGGCACCTCCCTGCGTGCTGTGGCAAAACGGGGCCGGTTGTTGAGGTCGGGGTGGTCCGCGGCGTCCGCCCAGCCGCGGTCCTCGGTGAAGATCCAGGGCACCTGGCCGCCCTGGGTGTCGGCGTGCTCGATGACCACCACGCCGCCGGGGCGCAGCAGCCGGTGTGCGGCGCGCTCCAGGCCGCGGATGACGTCCAGGCCGTCCTCACCCGAGAACAACGCCAGCTGGGGGTCGTGGTCGCGGGCCTCGGGCGCCACGTACTCCCACTCGGTGAGCGGAATGTAGGGCGGGTTGGAGATGACCAGGTCGACCTGGCCGTCCAGTTCGCGCAGCGCGGAGCGCGCGTCCCCGTGGTGGAGCGACACCCGGGACCCCTCGACGTTCCTGCGGGCCCACTCAAGGGCCGACTCGTCGAGTTCGACGGCGTGCACCCGCGAGCGGGGCACCTCCTGCGCGAGCGCCAGCGCGATCGCCCCCGATCCGGTGCACAGGTCCACGATCAGCGGCTCGGCGACGTCCATGGCGCGCACGGCGTCTATCGCCCAGCCGACCACGGACTCCGTCTCGGGGCGTGGCACGAAGACGCCGGCGCCCACGTGCAGCTCCAGGTAGCGGAAGAAGGCCCGCCCCGTGATGTGCTGGAGCGGTTCGCGGGCCTCCCTGCGGGCGACGGCCTCCCAGTAGCGCGCGTCGAAGTCGGCGTCGGCGACGCGGTGCAGCTCACCGCGTCCCACGCCGTGCACGAACGCCGCGAGTTCCTCGGCGTCGAAACGCGGCGAGTCCACGCCCGCGTCGGCCAGCCGCTGGGTGGCCTGCGCCACCTCGGCGAGCAGCACGTTCACTCCGTTCCCCTCCCCGGGGCCAGCGCTGTTGTCGGCGTCTTCGGCGTCCTCGGCGTCACGGCGTACCCCTGCGCGTCACTGTGCCGCGGCCAGTTTGGCCGCGGAGTCGGCGTCCACACAGGCCTGCACGACCGCGTCGAGCTCGCCGTCCAGCACCTGGTCGAGGTTGTAGGCCTTGAAGCCGACGCGGTGGTCGGAGATGCGGTTCTCCGGGAAGTTGTAGGTGCGCACCCGCTCGGAGCGGTCCACGGTACGGACCTGGCTGCGGCGGGCGTCGGAGGCTTCCTTCTCCGCCTCCTCCTGCGCCGCGGCCAGCAGCCTGGCGCGCAGGATGCGCAGGGCCTGCTCCTTGTTCTGGAGCTGGCTCTTCTCGTTCTGGCAGGAGACGACGATGCCGGTGGGCTCGTGCGTGATGCGGACGGCCGAGTCGGTGGTGTTGACCGACTGCCCGCCGGGCCCGGAGGAGCGGTAGACGTCGATCCGCAGGTCGTTCGGGCTGATCTCCACATCGACCTCCTCGGCCTCCGGCAGCACGAGAACGCCGGCGGCGGAGGTGTGGATGCGGCCCTGCGACTCGGTGGCCGGCACCCGCTGCACGCGGTGCACCCCGCCCTCGTACTTCAGCCGCGCCCAGACGCCCTGGCCCGGCTCCGAGGCGCCCTTGGTCTTCACGGCGACGCGCACGTCCTTGTAGCCGCCCAGGTCGGACTCGGTGGAGTCGATCAGCTCGGTCTTCCAGCCGTGCCGCTCGGCGTAGCGCAGATACATCCGCAGCAGGTCCCCGGCGAACAGCGCGGACTCGTCACCGCCCTCGCCGGCCTTGATCTCCAGGATGACGTCCTTGTCGTCGCTGGGGTCGCGCGGGACGAGCAGCAGCCGCAGCCGCTCGGTGAGCTCTTCGCGGCGGCGCTCCAGCTCCTTGACCTCGGCGGCGAACTCCGCGTCCTCGGCGGCCAGTTCCCGCGCCGTGCCGATGTCGTCCCCGGTCCGCTTCCACTCGCCGTAGGCGGTGACGATCGGGGTGAGCTCGGCGTAGCGCTTGTTGAGCCGGCGGGCGCCCGCCTGGTCGGCGTGGATCGCCGGGTCGGCGAGCCGCCGCTCCAGATCGGCGTGCTCGCCGACGAGTTCCTCGACCGCCTCGAACATCGTGGTCATCCCTTTACTGACGGATTACTGGCGGACCGCTCACGCAACGACGCTTACGGAAGACGTGCGGCACCCGGAAGGGCCGTGCGCCGCAGCCGGGCAGGCGGCGCACTCCGGGCGCCGAGCACCAAAAGAGCGCCGGGCCGGGCTGCCCGGCACGGGGCAGCCGCGGACCGGCGCTGCGGTGTCGCTACTTCTTGGCGGTGCCGGCGTTCTTGCCGAAGCGCGCCTCGAAACGGGCCACGCGGCCACCGGTGTCGAGAATCTTCTGCTTGCCGGTGTAGAAGGGGTGGCAGGCCGAGCAGATGTCGGCGCGGACGACGCCTTCCGGCATGGTGCTGCGCGTGGTGAACGAGTTACCGCAGGTGCAGCTCACCTGGGTCTCGCGGTACTCGGGGTGGATGTCGCGCTTCAAGGTCACTCCTAGGTTCGGGAGGGCACCGGGTCGGGAGACGGGTTGTTTCCCGTGAACCGGGGCCGACGGTCCAGTTTGCCACTGGTTGCCGCACCCCCCAAAACCGGGGGCCCGCGCCCGATATTCCCGGGGGCCGGGTCCGTCGCGAGGCGGCCCCTCAGCGCCCGGTCCGCTCCTCGGCCGCCGCCCTGGCGGCCTTCTTGCCGCCGACCACACCGCCTATGTCGGTCTGGTCGCCCGCCGAGCCCTTGGTCGCCGACTTCGGCACCGGGTTGTCGTGCCGGAGCGCCCGCCACACCTTGTCGGTCTTGGAGTCGATCTGGACCACCCGGTTGGGGTTGGCCGGGTCGTACTGGACCGGCAGCGTCGTCATCTGGATGTCGTCGGACTTGATGCCCTTGAGCATCTTGGCCATGCCGGTCAGATCGCCGACCGAGTCCAGCTCCGAGTCGGTGGTGATCGCCGAGGTCGCGGTGTCGGCCAGGTCGTAGAGCTTCTTCGGGCTGCTGAAGAGCCCGACGCTGTTGACCTGGTCGATGAGGGCCTTCACGAACGCCTGCTGGAGCTGGATGCGCCCCAGGTCGCTGCCGTCGCCGACGCCGTGCCGGGTACGCACCAGGCCGAGCGACTGCTCGCCGCTGAGCTGGTGGGTGCCGGCCTGGAGGTTGAGGTGGCTGTTCTTGTCGTGGATCGGCTTGGAGGTGGTCATCTCGACCCCGCCGAGGGTGTTGATGAGCTTCTTGAAGCCCGCGAAGTCCACCTCGAGGTAGTGGTCCATCCGTACGCCGGAGAGGGACTCGACCGTCTTGACCGCGCACGCGGGGCCGCCGACCTCGTAGGCGCTGTTGAACATGGCCCGCTGCGCCGGAACGTTCTTGTGGCCCTCCGAGGCGTCGCCCTTGCACGCCGGGCGCTGCACCAGCGTGTCCCGGGGTATCGAGACGACCGACGCCTTGTCGTGCTGCTCGTTGATGTGCAGCACCATCGCCGTGTCCGAGCGGGCCCCGCCCTGGTCCTGGCCGTACTTCGCGTTGTCACCCGCACGGGTGTCGGAGCCGAGGACGAGTATGTCCATCGAGCCGTTGGGCACGTCCTCGGGCCGGTCCGTCCCCAGGGCCGCGTTGATGTCGACGCCGGAGATGTTGCCGTCCAGCTTGAAATAGACGAAACCGAGACTGGTACCGCCGAGCACGACCGCGCCCGCCACGGTCCAGGCGGCGGCTCGCATGGCGCGCCGACGCCCGCTGCGCGGCCTGCGGCGACGACCCGAGGCACGTATGCCCCGGGAGCGGCCTCCTGCCGCCGTGTCGCCCTCGTAGCTGTCGCCCGCCATTGTCACTTCCCTCAGTCCTGCTCGTGGCGTGTGTCCTGTGTGGACGCTTTGTCCTGTCTGGACGCTGGGTCTCGCCGGAAGGGTTGCACAACGCGTCACCACGCGCGTCGGCCGCGCGCGGCGGGACAGCGGCGCGGCAACGGGCTCACACCTCGCCCTTGGTCCCGTTTTACCTGCGACGACGTGCCCGCGCCCGGCGAGCCGACACCGCCGCGCGGCGGAGCGGGCCTGTGGGCAAGCTCTCAGCGCCGGGCGACCCCGCTCCGAGCAGCCAGAACAGACGGCGAGGGCCGTTCCACCGTACGTGGTGGAACGGCCCTCGCCGTGATCCGTCCGGGCGACGTCCCCGCGCGGGCCCCGCGCGAGCGGCCTTGGACCTTCAGTCCTGGCCGTTGGGCGTCGGAGTCGTCTTCTGGATCTGGAGCAGGAACTCCGCGTTGGACTTCGTCTGCTTCATCTTGTCCAGCAGCAGCTCGATGGCCTGCTGCTGGTCCAGCGCGTGCAGCACGCGCCGCAGCTTCCAGACGATCTGGAGCTCCTCGTTCGCCATGAGGATCTCCTCCTTGCGGGTACCGGACTGGTCCACGTCCACCGCGGGGAAGATCCGCTTCTCGGCGAGCTTCCGGTCGAGCTTGAGCTCCATGTTGCCGGTGCCCTTGAACTCCTCGAAGATGACCTCCTCCATGCGGGAGCCGGTCTCCACCAGCGCCGCCGCGAGGATCGTCAGAGAGCCGCCGTCCTCGATGTTGCGCGCCGCGCCGAAGAACTTCTTCGGCGGGTACAGCGCCGTGGAGTCCACACCACCGGACAGGATGCGGCCCGAGGCCGGCGCCGCCAGGTTGTAGGCGCGGGCGAGGCGGGTGATGTTGTCCAGCAGGATCACCACGTCGTGGCCCAGCTCCACCAGCCGCTTGGCACGCTCGATGGCCAGCTCGGCGATGGTGGTGTGGTCCTCGGCCGGGCGGTCGAAGGTCGAGGAGATGACCTCGCCCTTGACCGACCGCTGCATGTCGGTGACCTCTTCGGGACGCTCGTCCACCAGGACGACCATCAGGTGGCACTCCGGGTTGTTCTGCGTGATCGAGTTCGCGATCGACTGCAGCACCGTCGTCTTGCCCGCCTTCGGCGGGGCCACGATCAGACCGCGCTGGCCCTTGCCGACCGGCGAGACCAGGTCGATGATCCGCGAGGTGAGCTGGTTCGGCTCCGTCTCCAGACGCAGCCGCTCCTGCGGGTAGAGCGGCGTCAGCTTGTTGAACTCCGAGCGGCCCTTGCCGTCCTCGGGCGACATCCCGTTGACCGAGTCGAGACGGACCAGCGCGTTGAACTTCTCGCGCCGCTCCCCCTCACGCGGCTGCCGCACCGCACCGGTGACGTGGTCGCCCTTGCGCAGGCCGTTCTTGCGGACCTGGGCGAGCGAGACGTACACGTCGTTCGGGCCCGGCAGGTAGCCGGAGGTGCGCACGAACGCGTAGTTGTCGAGGATGTCGAGGATGCCGGCGACCGGGATCAGGACGTCGTCCTCGGCGATCTGCGGCTCGAAGTCCTCACGGCCGCCGCGACGGCCCCTGCGGTCGCGGTAACGGCCCCGGCGCCCGCGGCGGCCACCGCCGCCGTCGTCGTCGAAGGCCTCGTCCCGGCGGCCGCCACCGCCGCCGCCACCCGACTGGTTCTGCTGGTTGCCGCCGTCGTTCTTGCCGCGGTTGCGGTCGCGGTCGCGGTCACGCTGGCGGTCCCGCTTGGAGGGGCGGTCCTGCTGCTGCTTGCCGTCGCCGGAGGGGCCGCCCTTGCCGCCTTCCTTGTCGGACCGCTCGGCCCTGGCGTCCTTCTCCGCCCTGGCGTCCTTGCCGTCCTGCCTGCCGCCGTCACCGCCGGACTTGGCGTCGCCGCGGCCCTCGGCGGCGTCCGCGGAGTCGGCCTTGGGGCGGCGCGCCCTGCCGCCCTCCTGGGCCGCCTTGGCGTCGCCCTCGGTCTGCCCGGGGATGTCGATCTGCTGCTGGCCGCCCTGCGGCTGCTGCGCGGCCTCGGCATCGCCCGTACGGGTCCGCGAGGTTGCGCGGCGCTTCGGCTTCTGCTCGGCGGCGGGCTCGCCGCCCTCGGGGGACTTGGCGTCCTTGGCCGCTTGGTCCCCGGCGGGCTTGGCGGACTTGCTGTCCTTGCTGTCGGCGGGCTTGGCGCTCTTGCCGTCCGGCTCGGAGGCGCCTTGCGAACTGCCGCCCGCCTGGCGCTCCTTGATGACCTCGATCAGCTGGCTCTTGCGCATCCGGGCGGTGCCCCTGATGCCGAGGCTGGAGGCGACCTGCTGGAGCTCGGCCAGCACCATGCCCTCGAGCCCCGTGCCGGAGCGCCGACGCCTGGGTGCGGCACCGGAGGCCGCAGGCGCGGCGGAAGCGTCCGTAGCGGCGGGCGCCGCGGCACCGTCGGCTGCGGTATCGGCGTTCACGCCCATCAGATCGGTGGTGTCGCTCACGAAGGGTCCTTCCCTGGAGCGGACGTCGGCCAGTCTGGCTCGGCGACCGGTTGTGCTGTCCGGCTGTGGTCCTGTGCTGGGGAACTTCGCCGGGGCGGTGGTCCCGCCTCGATGTACGGCGGGGAGATCAGTACGTGGGTTCGGCGTGAAGCCTCGACATGGATGTCCTTCACGTCGGCTCCGGAGCGTGTTCGCCCCTGCCCGACAGTGATCCGAGCAATACGGGGGGCTCCTGGAAGAAGAGGTGGCCCCTGCTGGGGCTGCCAGGGGAACACGCAAGCACCGCACTCCTCGAACCATCGCACCTTTCTGTGCGAGGTCCACGAGACTGCGAGTGCAGACTTGAGGTTAACACTACCGGATCCAACAAACATTCCCCCTCTCGAAGATCCGCAACCCGGTGTCACCGGGGCCCGTCGCCCGATCTACCCGGCGCTCGTCCCGCACCCGGGGTGAGGGAGCCGCCACCCACGGCGGCGCCGCTCCCGCTGCCGGACTCGGAGCCGGGGGAACCGCCTGCGGGGCCCGCCGAGAGCGGCAGCACGCTGGCCCCCGCAGCGTCGAGAGCCAGCCGATTGGCCGTCCAGCCCTCGCCCGCCAGCCGGGAGACCTTGTCGGCCTCGCCCTCGTCGGCGGCCAGCGCGAGCACCGTGGGGCCCGCGCCCGAGATGACGGCCGGGACGCCCTCGGCCCGCAGCCGGCCGACCAGGTCGGCGCTCTCGGTCATGGCCGGGGCGCGGTACTCCTGGTGCAGCCGGTCCTCGGTGGCGGCCAGCAGCAGCTCGGGGCGGCGCGTCATCGCCTCGACGAGCAGCGCGGCACGCCCCGCGTTGAAGGCCGCGTCCACGTGCGGAACGGTGCGCGGAAGCAGCCCCCGCGCGGTCTGCGTGAGCAGGGGTTTCGCGGGGACGAAGACCACCGGGACGAGCGACGCGGCGGGCTCCATCCTCACCGCACGCGCCGCACCGCCGTCGGTCCACGCCAGCGTGAAACCACCGAGCAGACAGGCGGCCACATTGTCGGGGTGGCCCTCGATCTCGGTGGCCAGCTCCAGCAGCGCGGTGTCGTCCAGACGGGCCTCACCGCCGGTGGTCACGGCGCGGGCCGCCATCACGCCCGCGCAGATCGCCGCGGAGGAGGAACCGAGGCCGCGGCCGTGCGGAATGCGGTTGGCACACACGATCTCCAAGCCGCGCGGCTGCCCGCCCAGCAGGTCGAAGGCGGTGCGCAGCGAACGGACGAGCAGGTGGTTCTCGTCGCGGGGAAGCGTCTCGGCGCCCTCTCCTGCGATATCGATGTGCACGCCGGCGTCGGCGACACGGACGACCACGTCGTCGTAAAGCCCCAGGGCGAGGCCCAGGGTGTCGAAGCCGGGGCCGAGATTGGCACTGGTGGCGGGGACGCGCACCCGGACGGCGGCGGCGCGGAACGCGGGACCGGCCATCTTCCGATGACACTCCTTGGTTCGGTTGTGCGGAGCTCCCCAGACCGTGGCTGCGCCGGATGACCGTGGCTGTGCCGGACAGGCCACCGCACCGCACAGGTCCCGCTGCGGGGACGTTACGGGGGTCGGGGTGAAACTCAGCCTATCGAAGGTGGGTTCACTGACGACATAGGGCGCACGGGAGGCGCACGATGCGTGTCGTGAGCCTCTCCGTGCTTCCGCACGGTTTGTCCGTGCGGAGCGTGTCGGAAGGGGTCGCGCCCCGTCCGGCGGAGTCCCGCTACGGGAGCCCGCCTCCGTGCGGGACGGGGCCGCGCCCTCCGGGACGGGGCCGCTTCCCCTCGGGACGGGGCCGCCTTCCCTCGGGACGGGGCCGTGCCCGCTCGGAGCGGGGCCCCGCCCCTTCGGCGCTGGGCCTGCGTCCCGGCGACGAGGGGACCGCGGACTCTGCGGCCGGGACGCGGCTGCGGCTGCGTCTGCGACTGCGACTGCGACTGCGACTGCGACCCGAGGGGATACGTTTCTTCCGTCTGCGGTGCCGGGGGCTCCCCGGCGGCCCGCCGCCCGCGTGTGGCCGGACGCCCGTGGGCGGTCCGCCCCGCACGCGGACCGGCCGGGGCCGGGACCCGCGGACGGGCCCCGGCGCGGCTCAGGCCAGGCCGAGCCGCTCGGCCGCCGCGTCGGCGTCGACGGGGACGACGATGGGCTGCGGCGCACCGGCCACCGCCCAGTCCGGATCCTTGAGGCCGTTGCCGGTGACGGTGCACACGATGCGCTGCCCCGGCTCGACCTTGCCCTCCTCACTCGCCTGGATCAGTCCGGCGACCGACGCGGCCGAGGCGGGCTCCACGAACACGCCCTCCTGGGCCGCCAACAGGCGGTAGGCGCGGAGGATCTGACGGTCGGTCACCATGTCGATGAAGCCGGCCGACTCGTCGCGGGCCTGCTCCGCCAGCGTCCAGGAGGCCGGATTGCCGATCCGGATGGCCGTGGCGATGGTGCTCGGCTCCGTGACGGCCTCGCCGCGCACGATCGGCGCCGCGCCGGACGCCTGGTAGCCCCACATGCGCGGCGCACGGGTGGCGGGCCCGGTTTCGTGGTACTCGCGGTAGCCCTTCCAGTAGGCCGTGATGTTGCCCGCGTTGCCGACCGGCAGGACGTGGATGTCGGGCGCGTCGCCGAGCATGTCGACGATCTCGAACGCCGCGGTCTTCTGCCCCTCGATCCGGACCGGGTTGACCGAATTGACCAGCGAGACCGGGTACTTGTCCGACAGCCCGCGGGCCAGCTCCAGGCAGTCATCGAAGTTGCCGTCGACCTGGAGGATCTTGGCTCCGTGCACCAGCGCCTGGCCCATCTTGCCCAGCGCGATCTTGCCCTGCGGCACCAGGACCGCGCAGACCATGCCGGCCCGTACCGCGTACGCGGCGGCCGACGCGGAGGTGTTGCCCGTGGAGGCGCAGATGACGGCCTGGGCGCCCTCCTCCTTGGCGCGGGTGATCGCCATCGTCATCCCGCGGTCCTTGAAGGACCCGGTGGGGTTGGCGCCCTCCACCTTCAGGTGCACGTCGCAGCCGGTCAGGTCGGACAGCACCCGGGCGGGCACCAGCGGCGTGCCGCCCTCGCGGAGCGTGACGGGGGTGGTGTCGGGAGCGACCGGGAGACGGTCCCGGTACTCCTCGATGATGCCGCGCCACTGCGGACGCCCCGCACCACGGGCGGCGGGCGCGGACGCCTCTTCGGGGATCTGAGACATCTCAGGCTCCATGACGGTCACTGTTCCTTGGCTCCCTTACTGACCCTTGTCCGGCGCTGCCCACCGCGCCGGGCTGTTCGCGCTGCACACGGCACCGGGCTGTGCGCACCGCGGACACCGCCGGTGCCGTGCGGGCGTCGCCCCCTCACGTGCAAGGACGGAGTGTCGCTGCATGCTCACTCACCCTCGACCCGCATGATGCTGGCCACCCCGCGCACCGTGTCGAGACCGCGCAGTGCCTCGACGGTGGCGCTGAGCGCCGCGTCCGGGGCCCGGTGGGTGACGACGACGAGCCAGGCCCCGTCGTGCGGTCCTTCCTTCCCCTTCTGGCGCACGGTGTCGATGGAGACGCCGTGCTCGGCGAAGACGGTTGCGACCTGCGCGAGGACGCCGGGTTTGTCGGCGACGTCCAGGCTGATGTGGTAACGGGTGACCACCTCGCCCATGGGGGAAACCGGCAGCTGCGCGTACGCCGACTCGCCGGGCCCCCTGCCGCCGCTGAGCTTGTTGCGGCAGGCGGCCACCAGGTCGCCGAGCACGGCCGAGGCGGTGGGCGAGCCGCCCGCGCCGGGGCCGTAGAACATCAGCTGCCCGGCCGCCTCCGACTCGACGAAGACCGCGTTGTACGCCTCGCGCACCGAGGCGAGCGGATGGCTGAGCGGGATCATCGCGGGGTGCACCCGCGCCGTCACCGAGCGGCCGTCCGCCGCGCGCTCGCAGATGGCCAGCAGCTTGACGGTGCAGCCCATGCGTTTCGCGGAGGCGATGTCGGCGGCCGTCACGTCGGCCAGGCCCTCGCGGTGCACGTCGTCCAGGCGCACCCGGGTGTGGAAGGCGATACCGGCGAGGATGGCCGCCTTGGCGGCCGCGTCGAAGCCCTCCACGTCGGCGGTGGGGTCGGCCTCCGCGTAACCGAGCGCGGTCGCCTCGTCCAGCGCCTCGCTGTAGCCCGCGCCGGTGGACTCCATGCGGTCGAGGATGAAGTTGGTGGTGCCGTTGACGATGCCCAGGACACGGCCCACCTCGTCACCGGCCAGCGACTCGCGCAGCGGCCGCACCAGCGGGATGGCGGCCGCCACGGCCGCCTCGTAGTAGAGGTCGACGCCGTGCTTCTCGGCGGACTCGTGGAGCGTCGCGCCGTCCTCGGCCAGCAGCGCCTTGTTCGCCGTCACGACGCTGGCGCCGTGCTCGAACGCCGAGGTGATCAGGGAGCGCGCCGGCTCGATGCCGCCGATGACCTCGACCGCGACGTCGACGTCCTCGCGGGCGGCCAGCGCCGCCGCGTCGGTGGTGACCAGGCCGGGGTCGATGCCCGCACGGACGCGGTCGGGGCGGCGGACGGCGACCCCCGCCAGTTCGAGGGGGGCGCCGATCCGCTGGGCGAGGTCGTCCGCGTGCGTCGTCATGATGCGTGCCACCTCTGAGCCGACGACCCCACAGCCCAGCAGCGCCACCTTCAGCGGACGCGTACGCATCATTCGACCTCTTTTTCCGTCTGTTTTCCGTCTGGTTTCCGTCTGACGTCCGTCTGTACCCGAGCACAGCTGTCGGTGCTCAAGTCTCACTTACCGGACCGGAGATTCCACGCCGAGTCCAGTATGTGGGACGTATATCTCGCTAGCCGACATCGAGCCGCAGGAGATCCTCCTCCGTCTCACGCCGCACGATCTCCCGCGCCCGCCCGTCCCGCACGGCGACCACCGGCGGACGCAGCGCGTGGTTGTAGTTGCTGGCCATCGACCGGCAGTACGCGCCCGTGGCCGGCACGGCCAGCAGGTCACCGGGCGCCAGGTCGGCCGGCAGGAACGCGTCCCGCACCACGATGTCACCGCTCTCGCAGTGCTTGCCGACCACCCGGCTGAGCATCGGCTCCGCCTCGGACGAACGGGAGACCAGCGCCACCGTGTACTCGGCGTCGTAGAGCGCCGTACGGATGTTGTCCGACATGCCGCCGTCCACACTCACGTACGTCCGCAGCCCCTCCAGCTCCTTGAGCGTGCCGACCTCGTACAGCGTGAACGCCGTCGGCCCCACGATCGCCCGCCCCGGCTCCACCGACAGCCGCGGCACCGCAAGCCCCGCCGCCTCGCACTCGCGGGTCACGATGTCCCCGAGCGCCTTGGCGATCTCGTGCGGCTCACGCGGATCGTCCTCGGGCGTGTACGCGATCCCCAGACCGCCGCCCAGGTCGATCTCCGGCAGCTCCACCCCGTGCTCGTCCCGCACCTCGGTCAGCAGCCCCACCACGCGGCGGGCCGACACCTCGAAGCCCGCCATGTCGAAGATCTGCGAGCCGATGTGCGAGTGGATACCCGTCAGCTCCAGGCTCTCCAGCCCCAGCACCCGGCGCACCGCCTCGGCCGCCTGGCCCCCCGCGAGCGCCAGACCGAACTTCTGGTCCTCGTGCGCGGTCGCGATGAACTCGTGCGTGTGCGCCTCCACACCCACCGTCACCCGGATCTGCACCGGCTGCCGCCGCCCCAGCGCCCTGGCCACGTGCGCGACGCGGGCGATCTCCTGGAAGGAGTCCAGCACGATCCGGCCCACCCCGACCTCGACGGCCCGAGCGATCTCCTCGGTCGACTTGTTGTTGCCGTGCAGCGCGATGCGCTCCGGCGGCATCCCGGCAGCCAGCGCGGTCGCCAGCTCGCCCCCCGAACACACGTCGAGGTTCAGCCCCTCCTCGTGCAGCCAGCGCACGACCGCGCGCGAGAGGAAGGCCTTGCCCGCGTAGAAGACGTCGGCGTCCTGCCCGAAGGCGTCCCGCCACGCACGGCAACGGGCCCGGAAGTCCGCCTCGTCCAGCACGTACGCCGGCGTGCCGAACTCCTCCGCGAGCGCGCGGACGTCCAGCCCGCCCACCGCGACGGCGCCCTCGCCGGTACGTGCGACGGTCTGCGCCCACACGCGCGGGTCCAGCGCGTTGAGGTCGGCGGGCGGCGCGGTGAAATGCCCCTCGGGGAGGACGTCGCCGTGGCGGGGTCCTGCGGGGTGTGCGGAACGGCTCATGATCTGGAGTCCCTGTGTCCCTTGTACGTCTCAGATGTGTGCGGGTGCGGTGACGCCGAGCTGGGACAGGCCGCCTGCCAGCACCGCTCCGGTGGCCTCGGCGAGGGCCAGCCGGCCGCGGTGCGCGGCCGCGGGTTTCTCCTCACCGCGCGGCAACGGCTCAGCCGTCTCCCGGAACACCGCGAAGGCGCCCGCCACCGCGTCGAGGTGGCGCGCCAGCCGGGCAGGCGCCGTGACCCGCGCCCGATCCGCCAGCAACGCCAGCAACCTGGCGCCTGCGGGCACCAGCGGTTCCGCGTCCTCGGCGACCGGCTCCACACCGAGCCGCCTCCCGTTCCGCAGCAGCGAGCAGCTGCGCGCGTGGGCGTACTGCACCCGGAAAAGCGAACTGCCACGCTCCGTACGGACAGCGAGCGCCGCGGGACTCTCCCCGGTGCACTCCGCCCACCGGGAGATGTCACGAGCGGGCGCGTCACTCGGCACGACCCCGGGCTCCGCCACGGGATCCGGCGCCCCGGCCGGCCGCCCCGCGGCCAGACCGCGCACGAGCGCGGCGCGGGCCTGCGGGGTCAGGGTGACGTTGACGAACCCGCCACCGACGACGCGGGCATCGGCGACGAGGTGCTCGGGGGCCGCCACCTCGAAAGACACCTCTTCGAATGCCCCGACCCGACTCGTCGCGTCGTGCCGATTTGTCGCGGGCCCGATCAGGCGCGCGCAGACCAGTTCCGCGATCTCGCGCGGAGAGCGTCCGGTGAGCGCGGCGGCCCGGAAGGCGACCCCGGTCGCGTAGTCCCCGCCTCCCCGGCGCGGCGGCGACTCGACGACGACGGGCACATCCCGCACGCTCCCGAGATCGTCGCAGAGCGCACGGCACAGCACGTGCCGGATGATGCGCGAGAGCTGGGCGGGTGTCACAGAGCAAGCGTATGGGAGGTGGGGTGGGTACGCGCGAGCCGGTTTCGCCCCCTGGGACGCCACCGGAGCCGCACACGGCACCACCGACCACACACAGCTGCCCACCGATCACCGCGCGCGGCCCACAGGGCGGGCTCCCCTCGGGAGCGGGCCGCCTCGGGGAGACCTATGACGGGCTACGGCTCAAGGACCTCGGTCACAGCCCCCCGACCGCCGCCCTCGCCCTCCACGGCGGGACCCGGCCTCCCGTGCATCAGCCGACGCACCATCCGCACCAGCTCGGCAGGCTCGAACGGCTTCGACAAAAAGACGTCCACGCCTCTCTCCCCACCGACCACACCCTCACCCTCCAACTCGGTGCACGCACTCACGAGCGCGAGCGGCAGGTGCCGCGTCCGCGGATCGGCCCGCAGCCGCTCCGCCGTCCGCACACCGTCCAGACGCGGCATCACCGCATCGAGCGTCACCACGTGGGGCTGGACACGGTGCACCACATCCAGGCACTCGGCACCGTCGGCGGCGGTCACCACCTCGAAGCCCTCGATCTCGAGGTTGACCCTGATCAACTGCCGGATGACGCTGCTGTCGTCGACAACCAGCACCCGGCCGGACATACCTGGCACACCCAGAAGCCTAGGCGCGCCCCTCCCCCCGCGTCCGGCTTTTGCCCATTTCCACCGCCCCTCCCGCACCCCGCCCTCACCGATTTCCACCCCACCACCGGTGACCTGGTACTGTTCTACCTGTCGCCGCCCAAACGGCACGCCCCCGTAGCTCAGGGGATAGAGCAACGGCCTCCGGAGCCGTGTGCGCAGGTTCGAATCCTGCCGGGGGTACTTTGAACGAAGTGCCGAAACGCCCTGTGACCAGGTTGGATGCTGGTTGCGGGGCGTTTGTCGTGTGGGCGATCAGGTGCGGCTGAACGCCGTCGGCAGCAGCCCGATGACAGTGATCACGTTGTAATGGCGTCATGATCTTGGGGCCCGTTCCCGCAGGTCAGCGCTGCTCTTTCAGCAGTCTTGCGTAGTGGTTCCGAGCACGACGAAAGCCCCGGATCGCTCCGGGGCTTCACTCAGTCACTCACTCGCCACTCACTCGTGCCCTGTCGCTTCCTCCTCTTCGAGGCCCTTCATGATCCTCGCGTTCATCTCGTCCTCTTGACCGTCGATGCACTTGGCGTAGATCTTCAGCAGGACCTCCACCGAGTGGCCGGCCCGCCTGGCGACTTCCGGCGCCGGTACCCCGGAGTTGAGCCACTGGGACACGCAGGCATGGCGCAGGTCGTACGGCTTGGCTGCCAGCACCGTGGAGACCTGTTCGGGCAGCAGGCCGAACTCTCGGGCCCGAGTCCACACCCGGTAGTAGGACGAGGAAGCAACCACGTTGCCCCGCTCGCTGCTGAAGATCCGACCGTCTTCAGCCGTACCGAACTCGTCCAGGTGCTCCCGCAGCATCCGCACCAGCGGAGGCGGAATCGGGACGATGCGCACCTCACCCGCACCCCGCTGCTTGAGACCACGCCGATCGTGCGCCTCCCCGCTGTCCGTCCAGGACTTCCCGGCCGATGGACGAGTCACCTCCACGGTGATCCGGCCCCATCCCTTGGCAGGCAGATGGCAGTCAGAACGGCGGAGGCCGAGCGCTTCCCCAGGTCGGGTGGCCGCGTAGTACATGCAGCCGAAGAAAGCCCGCAACCGTCGCCCGGATGCCCGCTTCCATCCGCCGACGTAGGTAGCGGCCGTGAGCAACTCCCGCGCCTGCCGCGGGTTGACCACCACGCGGCTGTCGACCTCCTGTACCGGCTGCTGCCCACGCTTCCGTCGCGCCTTGTCGAGCGGGTTGGCGCTCAGCAGCTCCAGCTCGACGCCGTACTCCAGCGCGTTGTACGTGACTGCCCTGCGGCGCCGGTACGTCTGGTTGGCAGCAGGCTTGCCATCCAGCTTCCGGCCCAGCGCATCCACCAACGTGTGAACCCGGTCGATGTCCGTCAGCTCCGCAACGGGCAGCGAAGCCCGCTCCAACCAGCGAACAGCCGCCGCGATCTCGTCCGGCCGCTCCTGCTCGCGCCGATGAGTCGGCAGCACGTACGAGCGCAGCGCCCGGCGGAGGACTCGGGGTTCGGGCCGACCGCGCATCGCTTTCGTCAGGGCCGGAACAGCGACCGCCAGAGCGTCCGTCATGCTGTCCCGCTGCTTTGCCGAAGCAGTCGGCCACCGGTGGTCGACGTACTTGATCGCCAACTCCAACAGGCTCAGTGCCGCCCTGCCGCCCCGCAGGGAGTCCGGCAGCCCAGTCACCGTGTCGAAGGGCTCACCCTTGTCGACCGCCCGAAGCAGCTTGGCCCGGAAACGGTCGGCGAGCGCCTTCGTCTTGTGCGACTCGCTGAACGCTTGTCCGTCCACAGTCCAGCGGACCAGGTAGGTCGGTTTCTTTGTCGTCCGGTTCGTGGTGAGCTTCCAGACGGAGACCTTGTACGACTTCATGTCGCCCCCTCCGCCCGGTCGTCCAGCCAGTCCTCCAGCGCGTCACGGCGGACCCGTAGTTCGCCGTTGGGCAACCGAATGCAGCGAGGAGCCGTGCGCAGTTCGCGCCAGCGGTAGAAGGTGCGCCGGGAAACGCCTCCCAACTCGTTCAGGACCTCGCGGACGGTGAGGAGTTCTGTGCGGTTACGCGCCATGTCCGTCACCGCCCCTCCGGACAGAGGCGGCGAGAAGGGCCGCCTCCGGGCTGTAGCCCCGCCCCGCGTAGCGCCACTGGCCGACGAGGACCGCGTCCCGGTCGTCCAAGCCGAGCGCGGACCGCTGTTCGCGCTCACGGTGCTCAGCACGGGCCGAGCGCAGCACGCCGAGGGTGGTGGAGTAGTGGCGGGACTTGGTCGAGAAGTGGCCCCGGTAGCCGAGCATGTGTGCCCAGCGCCGCAACCTCAGCTCTTCGAAGGAAGGCAGCCCGCCGAGCCACCAGCAGGTGCCAACCATGCGGAGCACGTGATTCCGCACGGGCAGCGTGGCCAGGTCCTTGCCGTGCCGGATACGCCCGTCGACGGCCCCGGCCGACTCGGCACCCTTGGTGGCGTACTTGGCGATGTAGCCCGCGACTGCCGACGAGGACAGCCCGTCCGCCGAGTCGGCCGCCGGAACCGCACGGATGTCCAACTGCCGGCCAAACCGCAGCACGCGCGAGCCGACCACGTCGGCCCCATACGCGACCACCCGCGCCCGGCCGACCGCTTCCCGTACGGCGTCCGACAGGAGACCCGACGTTGCCCAGCGAGGAGGTGACTCCCCCGGCCCGCCAGGCCCGTCGAGACGGACAACGGCATGGAAGTGCACGAGGCCCCGCCGCTGGTACTCCGCCACCTTCGCGTACGAGAGCCGTACCGCATCCGCCAGCGTCGAACGGGACAGCCCCGCACGCCGAGCCAGCACGCGCCGAAGCTCCAGCGTGAAGCGGTGCCACAGCTCACCGGATTGCGCTTGCCAGAGCACGGCGCCGGCATAGTCGTAGCAGCGTGGACACAGCGGCTCACCGAGTCGCGGATCGTCCGCCGCATGACGGGTATGGCACCCGACGGGATCGCCATGCGGGCAGCACTCCCCCGCCTTCCGCGGACGGCAGGCCAGCACTCGGCCGCCCCGCTCACGCCGCGAGTGGACGGGACCGAAGCTCGGAGCGGTGAGGGTGGCGAACACCCGAGGGTGCCCGCTCACCGTCTCCGCGACCGCCTTACCGCCGACCAGCCCGGCCCGGATGAGCTGGTACGTGTCCGCGCGGTAGAGCTGAGCGCAGGTCGGACAGACCGTCGCCCGGCGGTTGCCGCACGCGACCAGGAGCCGACCGCCGAGCGCTTCCGAGGTGTACGAGTGGAGCGCCGCCCCCGTTGCAGCGTCCACGTACGCGGCGGAGCCGACGAGGTGAATGGGGTTGGTGCAGCCGCCGAGGCGGAGGACGCTCCGCCGCCAGCCGTCGAAGTCCGACCGCCCTGCGCGCTCGATGAGCGCCGCGACTACTTCACTGGCCTCCGTCATCGGCCACCCCCGAACGCCTGCCGCATCACTGCGGCGATGGCTTCCGGTGGAGTCTTCGCGGAGAAGCGCAGACTCGGGTCCGTCAGCCAGAGCGAGGCTGCGTGCGCAGGGCAGACGCGCCGCTCAGCGCCCTCGCGGTCGGCCAGGACCACCTGTTCGGAACCTTGGCACTTCAGGTGAGCGTCGTCCTTCAGGTCGCACCAGGGGCGGCGCGACGGTTTGCGCGATCGATGCGCAGTGGACAAAGTGAGACTGCTCCTTTCACTGCTGACGTAGCGGATGGAGTGGGTTCCTGACGGGGTCGGGTTTGGCGACTTCGCGCCCCGTCGGGAGCCGTTTTTCATGGAGATCATTTGGGCGACTCCTCCCTTCAGCTCAGTTGGCTGAGGAGTCCGCCGAGGCCGTCCAGGACTCCCTGAACGACAGGCCCGGCCCCGGTCTCGCCCAGGAGAAAACCGAAGGTCGAACAGATCAGCACCTCGGCCCACCGGAAGTACCGGATGCGCAGCAGGAACCAGATCAGGAGGCCGAGCAGCACCACGGCGGATACGGAAAAGATCACGGGAATCCACCCCCTCTCTCACTCGTTCTCTTCGCCGTCGAGTCGTTCGAGCCGTGCCCTGGGAACGTCGTCCGCCGAGGTTCCGCCCCCTGCTGTGACCAGCTCCGGCACGTGGGGCGTGAGGTGCGCATACTCGGCGGCAACGCGCTCCGCTTCCGTCTCCGAGACCAGGTGGGACCGGGCACGGTCCCAGCCGTCGGCCGAGGCGAGCACCGCCGTACCGGCCTGTTCGGGTGTGATCGACTGCGCCGCGTGCAATGCATCGGGGTTGAGGTCACCGAGCGCCATTTCCGCCGTACCGGGGTCGGCCACCCGGTGGCAGACACGGCCGGCGAGCTGAGCGCGGAGGGCCGTGACGCCCGGCCCGAGATCCGAGCCGACCCGTTGCCCGGCGACGACGAGGAACACGCCGAGTGCCGCTCCGAGTTGCGCCAGTCGGATGAGAGCCGTACTCGCCGCCTGTGCTTCTTCCTTCTCGTTGCGGCTGGCGACCAGGAACAGCTCCGCCAGCTCGTCCACGATCACGACAATCGGCACGGGCCGTTCGTCCTCCGGCAGCCCCCAGACGTTCCGGACCCGCGCAGCGCGGCAGACCGTCATCCGGTCCAAGGTCAGGTCGACCAACGCGCCGAGGAGCTTGACCGCCTGCGCCCGGTTGGTCGCCAGCGCGGACAGCCGAGGGCCGTAGAGCGAGAGTTCCATGCCGCCCTTGCAGTCGATGCCGACCAGCGCGACCGGTTGTCGAGCGAGGCCCGCGACGAGGGCATTGATCAGCGTCGACTTGCCCGATCGGGTGGCGCCCACGATGAGCCAGTGCGGCACCGCTCGAAGGTCGATGACCCACTGAGCACTGGTCTCCAGCGCCCCGACGGCGACGCGCAGCAGTCGCCCCGCGCCCCGCTGCTTCGGCGTCTGTGGCGCCTTGAGCGGATCACTGGCCGAGGCCACCACCCGAACGAGACCGGGCTTCCACGTCGTCACGCGGACCGCGTGCACTTCCCAGTCATGCGCCATGGCAGGAGCTGCCTTGACGAAGTCCTCCGGCACCTGCCCCGGCAGCAGCCGGATGAGGAACCAGAAGCCGCCCCGAGTCGGCCGTATGAGTCCTCGGTGAGGCACCCGAGGTTGTGGCGGAGCGGAACCGTTGCCGACGAGCCCGGAGACGACCATCAGCGCCGCCTTACGGCTCACCGCCAGCCCGCAGCCGGCCATCAACGGCCGCCAGGTCCGCACGACCCGTATGCACACCACCGGAAACCCGAGGCACACCCACCAGGCCACCGGATAGCGCCGGCGCAGGGCCGGGCCTGCCAGAAGCAGACCCGACACCAGCGCTGCGGCCACGACGAGAACCCAGCTCGACGAGGCGGAGCCCGCAGAATTCGCGGAGGCCAGGGCGATCACTGTCCGGCCCCCTTCCCGGACGCCGTCGCCCACGAACCGGACGCGGACGAGGCCGCCGGAGCCGTGAGGGGCTTGATCTCGGTGGCGCGGAACGAGACGCCGTGCCGCCCCTCGTTCTCCCACGGCGTGGCCACCAGGTCCCGGACCTGGACGGGCACCCCGTTCTGCACGCCCGACGGCTCCCCCGGCACGTTCACCGTGACGACATCGGCCGACCTCCCGGACATCAGGCAGAGGCCCACCTGATACACGGTCTGGCCGGTGTCCCGGTCGACGCGAAGCTGTCCGGTCTCCCGGTTGGCGATGCGCGGCGTTGGGGCCACGGCGCAGATGATCCCCGTGAACTTCGCCGTATCAATCGGTAGAGCTACCACTGTCTGAACTCCTTGTCTGTCGCAGCCGAAGGCCCTTCCTCCAACTTGCTTGACAACCCGTACTACGGGTTGCGGAGAGTCCAGAGTGACCACCCGTAGTACGGGTTGTCAACCGTGTTGGGATGAGAGACGCTGTACGCGCTGACGACGAGCCCGAGAACCGGAGACCCGATGCCGAAGCAGAAGCCGCACGAGCAGCAGAAACAGCCCAAGTACCGCCAGATCGCGGATTACTTGCGTGCCGGCATCATGGACGGCACCTACCCGTCGGGCCAGCCGCTGCCGTCGGAGGAGACTCTGGCGAAGCAGTTCAGCGTCACGCGTCCGACCGTGCGCCAGGGCATTGCAGAGCTACGAGCTTCTGGGCTGGTCGAAGTCATGGCCGGCCGCGGCGGCTTCGTCCGCTCCCCCCACAGTCGCCCGAGCCTCACCCGCCCACGCGGCGTGCGCCGCGAGCCGGACGGCCGCTACGTCGAGGCGGACGGCATCCGCTGGGCCAACGCGGAAGGACCCACAGCCACCCGCACGGACGCCCCGGTCGCCCTGGCGGACCTACTCCGCGTACCACCGGGCGAGCCGCTGTTCACGTATGACGTGCTCCAGACGGCCGAGGGCAGCCCGCTCCGCCAGCTCCACCGCACGTACGTGCCCTTCTCCGTACTGGTCGGCACGAGGTTCGAGGAAGAGCCCCCGCCTCCCGCGCCAGAACTCTACGAAGCTCTGTCGGCCCTAGGCCACGAACTCCACTTCACCGAGCACGTCCGCACCCGCATGCCCCTGCCAGACCAAGCGGAAGCCCTGCGCCTTCCGGATGGTGTACCGGTCCTCCAACTCCTGCGAGTCACGCGGAACTCTGACGACCGACCGCTCACTCTGGAAGAGCTGCACCTGCCAGGCAACGACTTGGAGCTGACGTACCCCCTCTGAGTGGGAGTTGGCTCAGACTTTCCCTACGTCTTCAAGGCGGCCCGTGGCCGCCCGTTCTATCTCCGCGCCGCTCGCGCCGCCCCCAGCCCGCACAGCGCGCAGCACGACCAAGCGGGCAACGCTACCGGCCCTCCCCCCAGTGCGGAAAGCTGAGAAGACCCTTGGCGCGGCGCCCGGCTTCGTCGGAGTCGACAAGGCCGGTCCCGCCAACGCCTAGCGGCCAGCTGGGGCTACGCGGAGGCATCTGCGGGTCAATGATCAGAAGCGTTGAAGCGTGGCTGGTGTCGGTGGGTGGCTGAGGGGGCCACCTGCAGGCGCTCGACATGTCTCCCATCATCGTGGCTCACTTTCTCCGCTTGGAGTCTCAGGGGCACCTCTCGATCTTCCTGTACGCCTGTCGCGTATCTCATGACTCTCACCAACCCAGTTCCATCTTGCGGAGCGTCTGTCAGGCGCAAGCGCGAGCAGGTCGAGTTGCTCCATGTCTCAAGTTCCAGCCCACATACCCGGCTCTTCGGGCAGTATCAGAGGATGACCACAGATGGCAGGCCCGCACGACATGTTGCAGGGCGGCAACGCGTCTCGCGGGCAACAGCGCGGCGGGCAGCGCGCCTAGCAGGATGGCAGTGCGCCTACCCCAATTGCTCCTCCCCCAGGACCCTTGACAACGGGCTTCCATTGCTGGAACTCGCTCATATTTCGTCCCTCTCGCCCGGAGGTCTCAGACATCTGGATAGCTCCGCTATCCGTGAAAAAGCCCTAGGGGACAACATTATCGTTCTCTGCCCTACGCATCACGACACAATAGACAAAGAGCCCTATACCTACACAGTCGATGCACTGCTCCGCATGCGCGAGCAACATTTGCAGCGCATCGATAGCCAATCTATGGAGTCGACACCCGCGGTAAACCGCTTGACAGAATCCTTGTCAATCTGGGAGCGGGAGCGCAGCAACGACAGCGAAGAATTCTGGCAGACTTTCTTCACAGAACGACCAGAAGTATTGTCTATCACCATGGGAGGAAAAGCATACACCCTCCTGAGTAAATGTTACGTAGGCGGAAAGAGCGTGTCCAACTCCGGAGGAAACGTTCTCGACTTCCTGGCCCAAAACTCAGGCAACTGCGCCCTACTTGAGATCAAGACGCCGTCGACTCGACTGCTACAGCCTTCCCCTTACAGAAATAACACATTCGCCCCTTCTCGCGAACTTGCGGGATCGTGCGTTCAGGTCCTGACGTACAAAGAGAGTCTGATGCGCGAACTCACAAACCTAACCTTTTCCACTCCCACCCTACGGGCGATCAGCCCTTCATGCACCCTAATCATCGGGGATTTGAGCATCGAAAAAATGAGCCAAAGCGCTCGTCACTCATTTGAAGTTTTCAGATCTGCCCTGAAGGACGTTCGCATACTCACATACGACGAACTGTTCGAGGGAATCGAAGGGCTTCAGAACGCCCTATCGTGACTTGCACTGACCCCATCCGCCACTGTTACCCCGACGCCTTTTCATTCACACGAGGAGACAGAGCATGGATTCTAGACTACGGGAAGCCATTGAAAGAATGCGAATGAATAATCGGTCATCACCATTAGTGCATTTCCCTGCCTTTCGAATGCACGAAAAAATGAGAAAAGATGTTAATGATAGCGTCATGGGCCTATTGGCAGGGGCCGGGTTGGCTTCTCACCTACTGCAGCCCATGGTCAAGGCCGATGTACCACTGTCAAAAATCTTCCCGCACATCGTCGAAATTGAGCGATTCAACCTTTCTATCAGCCAGGCGAGTGAAATCCTCGAAAACTCTGGCAGCCACGTAGCGGGGATGGCGTTGCCCTATCTACTGGCAATGCACGAGGACTACGTACGATCATGTCTGGGACTGCTGGCGCGCGAGGGGAAGCTGACGACCAAGAAAGCGAACTCCACACCCGCAAGCAAGATGCACGCGACCATGGAAAGAGCAGCAACACAGGACTTCCCCGTGGACAGCCTCTCACAATTCCATGTCCTGAGAGAAATGCGAAACTGCCTGACTCACAGGGGTGGGATAGTTGATGAGCGCCTAACAGAGGCGGCTAATTCTCTCAGCCGAGGAGCTGAGGCAGGCTGGAAGAAGCAAACCACTTACGCTCCACGACGCTTCAAAGAAGGCGATCCCCTTACCGTTGGCACGGGAGAGGTCGTCATGACGCTAGCTGTCGTCAAGAACCTGGCCCGTTGCGCCAATCGGATAATCGCTGATGCCCTTTCCGTATCGACATGGGTCGACGTGGCTCTCGAAGACATCGAAGAATTCGGTCCAGGTATCCCTAGGAATAAGGATGAACGCCTGCGCAAGATACAGGGGTACGCCAGACACTATTACGCCGCGATCTGCATCAAGCAAGAAGATCTAGAGGAGGGGCTCGCGCGCATGGGCATCTAAATAAAAGAGGGGCCGCGAAAGCGGCCCCTCTTTGAAAAGGCGGGCTCTCTCTTGAGCTACGGCAGAAGCCGCCAGGATTCGATACCTGGATCTCCATCCTTCTGTGAAGCTTCTGGCTGCGAGCCACTAGGACCTATGTCCAGCTCCTGCACCTGAGCGCGGAGAGCACTTTATCACACGACCACGCGCAGATGCCAGGCGCCCGATAGCCGCTGGCTTGATGGATGACCGGTGCTCAGCCACTTCTCTGGAGCCCACAGGGGAGCCGACCCTGTTTGCTCCGTGCCCGTCGCGTGCCCGTACCGGCGGCAAACGAGGGTCAACAAGGTTCGCCAGGAGTGTCCACCGACCCTACGGAGCAGACGCATTGCCTGATCAGGAGCCCAGCAACCACTGGGCTCCGGTGGTTCCCAAGTTCATGGCTCAGCAGACATGCAGGTGGCTCGTCGTCGGCTCGGGCTGCGGCGCTGGGGCGCCGGTCCCGGCCGACGACGAGCCACCTTTGCTGCTTGGCAGGCTTGTTGCCCGGACGGTGCTATGCCGCTGAACTGTCAGCAGCACCTCCGAGCCCAGGACGGCCGTCTTCCTGGCATGCCATCTCTGCCGTGAGTCCAGTCGTCAGCAAGTCGGCCAGCAGCCGCGCCGCGTCCGGACGTACCGTGCCGAGAGTGACGACGCCGTCCCCGAAGACGTTCACGTCGGCCTTGAGCCCCGGCAGTTCCACATCCAGGCCGACCGCGCGCAGCATCTCCGCGAGGCCGTCAGCAGCGCGCTTGCCTTCCGCCCAGCCGCGTACGTAGGCCACACCTGGGGTGAGGCAGTCCGCAGGTCGAGCGCATACGCCCTTGGGGTCCGTCACGTCGTCCACCTCATCCGCTCTGCTCAGTCGTTCCGCTGCTGACGGCCGTTCGTGCCCGTGCCCGGCACCTCGTACGTGCTCTCCAGTGCCCGCCGCAGCAGCTCCGTGAGCCGTTCGGCCGTCTCAGGCGAGATGCGGCCGAGTTCGATCAGCCCGTGTCCGAAGGCGTTCAGGTCGGCGCGCAGGTACGGGAAGTCGCGTTCCATCCCAGCAGCGATCAGTACGTCCCGGAGCCCGGCGACCGCGTCCCGCGCCGCGTACCACTCCTCGCTGTCGAGCGGGGACCAGCTCGCGCTGTCGCTGCTGTGTTCGTGGTCAGCCGGCATGGGTGGCTTCCCCTTCCGCGGAGGCGGCCGTCTGCTCACGGCCGTATCGGTCCGCCCGAGCCACGACAGACGACGCGGCGACGAACATCGCGGCCAGCGCAGCAATGCGCGAGGGGGACGCTTCCGGTCGACGCATCGGAGCCCGGAGCCAGATGTAGCGATCCCCCGTCAGAGGCATCGGCCCGGGAACGACCACTACCGAGCCCTCACCCAGATAGCGGTACTCAGGTGCTTCCTGCGCCGACTCCTGCCGGACCATGCGGCGGAACGGCTCACGCGCCCAGGTGGGGACGAAGAAGCCGACCTGGCCGGAGGCGCGGTCCGCCATCACGGGCCCGAGCGGCATACCGTGGCGCTGGAGTTGGTCGAACGTCTCCAGCCCGACCCGCTGTCCGACCACCACGACGTCGAAGAAGCGTCCAGCCGGAAACGCGTAGGGGCGTCGAGGGTCAACCAGCCAGGCTTCCCGGCACTCGTCCGGGTCATCGGCTGCGCAGGAGATCCACTGAACTCCCCTTCTTGTCATCATCTGCACGTCGAATCACCTCAGTTGGTCCAAGCCCCAGCCGTTTGGCCGCGTTGGAACCACCTTCGGCCGCACCGCCCTGAGCTGGGCAGATGACGAGAGGTGACGGGGGATGACGTGCCCTCCAACCCCGCGTCACCCTGGATCATCTGCCGAAGGAGGCAAGAGGTCCGCATTACGAGCAGACAGCGCGGCATCACATTCCGTAGATTCGGAGAGGCCAGCAGAGCAGCACATCTGGTCGGAAGCGCGGGGAGGCGATCAGAACGGAAGCGAACCGGTCCTTTGGGGAACTCCTCCGCGCGGCTCGCAAGGCCCGCGGCTGGGGACAGCTCAGGCTCGTCAGCGAGATGCGACGGTGCGCGAAGCGCCACGGGAAGGCACTCCCGTCCGACGACAGCGTGAAGCGCCGCATCGCAACCTGGGAGAACGGGCACAGCACGCCCGACGAGTTCTACGGGGCACTCATCTGCGAGGCGCTCGACATCGCTCCGGCCGAGTTGGGGCTGAGTGCCGCCGCCGGCCAGGACTCCCGCTTGCTCGAGACGCGGTATCCCCCGACCCCGGAGGAAGCGTTTCAGACCGTCAGCCAGTTGTGGCGCGCTGACTTGCACGGCTACGAGCCGCTGTTGCTCTCCGAGGCGTCACAGCACGCGTGGAGCGAAGCGTCCTTGCGGTGGCTGGTTGCACCAAACCCCTCGTTCCCGTCAACCGCCCGCACGGATGGCGCACGGGTGGGACTGGCCGACGTAGCGATGATCAAGACGACCAGTGACATGTTCGCCGAGATGGACGACCGGTTCGGCGGCGAGCATGCGCGACAGTCCGTCGTCCAGTACCTCAGTCAGGATGTGGCGCCGCTCCTCACGGGCCAGTACACGGAAGCTGTGGGCCGAGCCCTGTTCTCCACGGTCGCGGAGTCCACTCTGCTGGCCGGTTGGATGTCGTACGACGCGTGTCACCACGGCCTTGCTCAGCGGTACTTCCTCCAGGCGCTCCGTCTCGCCCAGGACGGCGACGACCGCCGGTTGGCGGGGAGCATACTGTCCGCGATGAGCCACCAGGCCACGTTCCTGGGCAACTACACCGAGGCCGCGACGCTCGCCCGCGCCGCACGCATGGGCATCTCTGGCGTGGCGACACCGACCCTGATGGCACAGTTCCACGCGATGGAGGCCCGTGCCCTTGCCCGTACGGGTGACATCCGCGCGTGCGAACAAGCACTCAGCGAGGCCACCAAGGCACTGGAGAGCCGCAACAGCAGCGACGAGCCGGAGTGGATCACCTACTTCGACGAGGCCGAGTTGGCAGCCGAAGCCGCCCACTGCTTCCGCGACGTGAACAGCGCCCGCCGAGCCGTGGCCCACGCTGAGAACGCCATGAGCGGCAGTCACGTGCGGAGCGACTTCTTCGCAACCATGGTGCTTGCCGACGCCCACCTTCGAGCCGGAGATCCCGAGGAGGCATGCCGCGTAGCCCTTGATGCTCTTGACCTCGGCGAACAGCTCAAGTCAGCGCGCTGTGTCAGCTACCTCAAGGAGTTCCGGGACGGCCTGTCAGCAGTGGGAGAGACAGCCGCTGTCCGTTCCTTCCGCGAGCAGGCGAACGGGCACCGGCTGTGGGCCGCTACGGAGGGACAGCGCGACGGGAGCCGCTGATCAGTAAGGCTGCCAGTCCTTCCGGCTGCCTCCGGTCCGGATGCTGTCGACCCGACGGGGGAACTCTTCCGCCGCCCTGCTGTTCGTCGTCACCTGATGCCCGAGCCACAGCGTCATCATCAGCTCGCGCACGTCAGCCAGCACCGGGTAGCCCGGCCAGTTCATGAGGTCGAATCCGTAGTGATGCACGAAGGACTCGTACTCGGTCCGCGTGTGCCAGCCGAAGCGCTCGTAGTAGAGCGACGTGAGGACCAGGTCCCACTCACGAGGTGCCAGCGCGAAGCCGTCGAGGTCGATGAGGACAGCGCGCCCGGTCCGGTCGCGGAGGCAGTTCCCGACGTTGGCGTCTCCGTGGATCATGCCGAAGGGCAGCACAAAGTCTAGGCGGTCGTACGCCTTGTTCAGCTCTCCGGTCCGCTCCTCCAGGAACGCCCGGTCCGCCTCCGAAGCGCCATCCAGTGTGCGCAGCGAGTCCCACACCTTGCCGAACGGGTCGTAATGCGGCAGCCCCAGCGACTTCGGCTCTTCCAGCCAGTGCAGCCGCTTGAGCAGGTCGGCCAGCTCGTCCAGGTGGGCGTACTCGACTTCGTCCTGAAGGTTCACCCAGTACGTGACGACGCGGCCACCGATGACGGCCGGCTGTTCCACGTCGCCCAGCACTCGCGTAGCGGGGAAATCCTCCCCCTCCAGCCAGCGTGCGACCCCTACAGCCCGCTGCATCTCGTCCAGGGCATCGGTGTCCCGCGCGATCCGGACGACCACAGGCGCTGTCGACAGCCGGTACACCGCGTTGGAGCCCAGCCGCAGCAGCTCCGCACCTGCGGGGTCCAGGCCGACCGAGGCGCACGCCTCCCGCAGGACCGTGCCCGCACTCTCCTCCGTGAACTCCGCTGCCCGCTCGCTCGACCCGCCACCGTCCGAAGCATCCGAGACCATGGCCACGACGCTACCGGCCCCGCCAGGAGCCCGGCAGGCCGTTCACGTAGTAATGGCGTAATGATCTTGGTCACCTCGCCCGAACGAAGCCCCTTCCCCGCAGGTCAGCGGCCATCCACCGTCCGCCGCTTCCGTGGCCTCCGGAGCCGTGTGCGCAGGTTCGAATCCTGCCGGGGGTACTTTGAACGAAGTACCGAAACGCCCTGTGACCAGGTTGGATGCTGGTTGCGGGGCGTTTGTCGTGTGAGCAGGCAGAAACGGCTGACCGCTGCCGGCAGTAGCCCCTGCGTCCTGCTTGCCTGGCGACAACCGGCGCTGGCACCAGGGGGTTGAGCCGGTGGAGCACGTGGCGCGCTCGTGATCAGCGTGGACTCCCGTTTCGTTGGCACCGCCGAGGTGGTCGACGTCCCGTCTGTGGCGGTCGTGGTCGACGTCACGCCTTCCCCTGTCACCCCAGGCCCTCCCCAAGGGGCGGAAAGCGTTCTCGCTGAGTCGCTGGACGAAGGCCTGGCGTCCAAGGCTGCGCATCCGGATCGGGTGGCGCTCAAGGACGGGCCGCGTCCGTGCGTCATACCTTCGCTGACCGACGCGGCGTCGATCTGATCGCTGGAGAGGCCCACCTCGCACCGGTGATTCGCGGCAGCGACAAGTGGCTGACTGTCCCCTTATGAAGCCCGTTAGCCCGCCAGCCCGTTGTCAGGCAGCCCATGCTTGGCATCCGGCCATGGACCGGCACAGACCGACACGTCACGACTCCAGAGTGACTGAGACACCGGCTTCCAGAGAAGGCCTCGAAGTCGTCGGCCCGCACCAGCGTGGGGGCCGCGAGATGTGTCCGGATGCGCTGCTCGACGCCCTCCGGGCTGGTCTCGGCAGCCCTGGCCAGTTGCTGCAGATATGCGGACGGTGCGTGGCCGCTGATGATCTGGTTGGTGCGTGCTGTCAGCGGCGCCTTGTTGACGGGGAGTTGCCGGCGGAATGCCCTTGTACGCGACGCTCTGTCAGGTTCGCAGGGGCAGCAGGCGGCTCGCCGCGTATGGAGCCTGTGTAACCGTTCGAAGCTCGTGCGTCGATCTGCGGATCCAGTCGACGACGTCGGGGAAGTCGAGGTCGAACCGGGTCGGGGGAAGTCGGTGTTGAAGACCTCTCGCAGGGTGGCGTACTCGTGCGCCTACCAGGCGGGACGGCACCGCACGCGTGCCAGTGATGCCGCAGAACTCGTCGGCGGTGTACGTCGCCGTCAGCAATGGGAAGACGGTCAGGATGACCGCCCGTGTTGTCCTTCTCGAAGGCCTGGCCAACAGCCTGACGCGGGGCGTACTCGCCGAGTTCGATGTCCGGGAAGTGGTACAGGTCGAAGGAGCGGATGTCGCGGACAGCTGCACCAGTCCTCCGTCGCTTCCGGTGCGCAACCCCAGTCTTGCGTGAGGGCGGGATGCACCGGATCGCCTCCTCCCGCTCCTCGTTCTCGTCGAGCGTCTTGACCATGTCGACGCAGAACCAGCCCTCGACCCGCATTTGCGCTCGGCCCCCGGCCCCGAGTGAGCTCGGGTTCACTCGACACCTGTCCCCACCCGACCCACCGACCCGTACTCGCCCTCGCCCGCACTGCCCGAGCTTCTGCGCTCCGGCCTCCCTCTTGGTCGTTTTGGTGACACCGGGGGAGGCCGGTCGGCATCGGTGCGTGCTGCGCACGCGGATGCGTGCCGTACGGAGGTCCCGGCTCACCTTCTCGGAGTACACAGCGGAGGTCCGCGGGCACAGCGGCGGGTTGGACGCTCAGGCACCCGGTGAGGGGGCGAGCGCGTTCGTCCGAGTACTTCGAGTGTGCGGCCGCGGTCGGACAGAGGCGCAAAAGATGACGATATCTCTTCGACGGGCGACGCGAGTTGAGGGACGCGTCCGGGCACAGTAGGCCGACGACAGTTCGGCTGGCGGAACACACGTCAGCGGCCGCTCAGCATGGTTTCGGTGAGGCGGGGGTCGGGAAGCGCTCGACGGCACGGAAACAGCCGGGTGCCAGGTGCCGGAACGGGGCCGGGGTATGCGTCATAGTCGTGGAAAGACCCCTGATCACACGCATGGAAGCTCGGTTTCAGCCGACCGGGACGGTCGGGCGGGGGTCGTCCTCAGCCGCCGAGGCATGGGAGCGCTGACTGATGTACCCCGCCCTTGCTGTCTGGCCCATCACCGTCACTCTGGTCACCGCCCTGGTGGCCTTCATCGTCATGACCGTTCTTTCCTTGGCAGGCACCCAGCCCGCCGACCGGCCGGCGATCCTCCAAGCGCTCGCCGACGTCCTCCGCGCGTTCCGCGGCCGGGGCCGGGGCCGGGCGCGGAGGCAGAATCGGGGCCAGGGGCCGAGTGAACGTCGCTGATACTCTCGCCGTCACGACGGTCAGGGCGCGGGTTCCTCCTCCTCGGCATCGGCCACCGCCTGGAGCTGCTGGACGTATCCGGGGGTCCAGCCGGTGACGTCGGCGACGGTGGAGTGGACGCCGGTGGGGTCGTCAGGGTCTCGGAGGAGGGCAACGGCCTCTGCCTGGAGGTCGAGGCCCGCCGCGTTGAAGGCCTCCTCCGCCTCGCGGTAACGCTTCGCGGCCAGTTCCAGCTTCGCGGTGTCCATGGAGGAATGGTCGCCTACGGGACGTCAGGGAACCAACGTGCCCACGTCGCGGCGCGGGTCGGCATCGACGGCGCGTCGACGATGACATCGACGCGCCGTCGGTCTCTCTCCGACCCGCCAGCCCGAGCCCTGGAGAGGACACCGGCAACAGCGGTCCCCGTCTGTGGTGTTCATTTCAGTCCGCCGGGCCCCCACCGCTACCGCCATGACCACCACCGCCATGGCCACCGCCGTCGTGACGGTGCCACCGGCCCGCCTGGTCCTCACCGTGCTCCTCGTGTCCACGCCCACGCCCATGGCCATGGCCACGCCCATGGGCGTGGCCATGCTCCCGACCGTGCTCGCGATGCGCCCGTACGACCGCCACCGGACACTCGGCGTGGTGGAGGACGGCCTGGCTGACGGAGCCGAGAAGCAGCCCGGTGAAACCGCCGCGGCCGCGGGCTCCCACGACGAGGAGTTGGGCGTCCTCACTCGCCGAGAGCAGCGCTTGCCTCGTGTATTCCTGTACGAGGCGCGGCGTCACCGTCACATCGGGGTACCGCTCCTGCCAGCCGACGAGGGCCGCGGACAGAACACGTTCCTCCTCCGCGCGGAAGAGGTCGGCGTCGTAGTAGGTGGGCACCTGGATGCCAGGGCCTGCTGCGACGGGGCCGCTCCAGTTGTTCCAGTTGTGCATCGCGACGAGTTCCGCGCCGCGCAGCGACGCCTCCTCGAAGGCCCAGCCGACGGCGGGGTCGCCCACGTCGGAGCCGTCCACTCCGAGCAGTACGGGGCCAGTGGGGCGTTTCCTGCCTCGCGTGACGAGAACGGGGCACTCCGCGTGCGCGGCCAGGTAGACGGCGACGGAGCCGACGAGCAGCCCGGTGAAACCGCCGAGGCCCCGGGTCCCGACGACGACGAGTGCGGCGCCGCGGGACTCGGTCGTCAGGACGGAGAGCGGGTCGCCGCTGACGACCTCGTGCGTGACCTCCAGGGCGGGTTGGGAGCTCTTCGCCCGGGCGGCGGCCTGTTCGGCGGTCTTGTGGGCGAGGTTGCGCAAGCCGCCTTCCGGTGGGCCCATCACGGAGGGGCCGAGGGGGACCTTCATCGTCGGCCAGACGAACGCGTGGACGACGTGCAGCGAACCGCCACGGAGCTCGGCTTCCCGCGCCGCGACGTCCACGGCTTCCAGGCTCGAGGCAGAGCCGTCGACGCCCACCACAACGGTCCCGGTCACGGCCGCGCTCCCTTCCGGGACCGCGCGCCGCGGCGCTCCGCCTGCGCACGTCCCATCTCCAGGGATACCGCCCGCCGTGCCGTACGGCAGTGAGGGATGGCCCGAACGGGCGGCCGGACGACCGGACGGCCACGGACAGACGTCCGGGAGGAGCGGGGAGGAGGGCGGGCACCGCCGTGTCGCCCCGCTCTGCCGGGCGCCCCTCCTCGGGGCGAGAGGGGGCAAGTGGGCACCGCCCCGGGCAGCGGTGGCGGCCTCGGTGGTCAGGCGGTGATGCCGCGGTTCCCGAACGCCGGGTTCAGTACCCCGACGACGTCGAGGGTGTTGCCCACGACGTTCACCGGGATGGTGAGCGGCACCGAGACGTCGTTGCCGGTGACCACGCCGGGTGAGCCGGTCGCGCTCCCGGCGGCTCCCGCGTCGGCGAAGGCGGGCGCCGAGGCGGCTCCGACGGCCGCTCCCGCGGCGGCGAGGGTCCAGGCGGCCTTCTTCGTGGTCTTCATGTGTGCTCCTCCGCACGGTCGTTGGCGGCACCGGTCCGGTGCCGTGGCCTGGTGAACGCGTGGGTGCGGGAGCGGGCACGGCTTCGGTGGCGCTTCCGCCGATCGGCCGAGGGGCCACCCGCGCGGGTGGAGTTGTCACCCGGAACGATGAACCGACGTTTGGCGCGCGTCACTCGTCGTCCGGGTGAACGTGCGCAACCAACACCGTGCGGCTCAGTTGTCCAGTGCGCTCCGCGTCGAGCTCCACTTCAGGAGGACTATCAATGATCAAGAACGCGCTGGCCACGGCCGCCGCCGCGACCGCCATCGTCGGCGTGGCGGCCCCGCAGGCCTCGGCCATCGGCAACGACCACGGCACCACGACGGTGAACGGGAACGGCGCGGACCAGGTGTACGGCAACTCCGCGACCTACGGGAACTGGAGCCCTCAGTTCGCCCTGATCCAGGGTTCGTTGAACAAGCCCTGCATCGGTCTGCCGCTGAAGGGCAACGCCGGCTCGCTGGTCGGCCTGGTCAACGTTGCCGTCCAGGACGTCAACGTGCTGTCCAACCCGCAGAACCAGCAGTGTGTCGAGAACTCCACCCAGGCCAAGGGTGACGAGCCGCTCTCGCACGTCCTCAATGACCTTCCCATCATCTCCGGGAACGGCGAGGACAACCGCTGAGGCGGACTTCCGCCGCGATCTGAGGCGGATTCCCACCGCGATCTGAGCGGAACGCGGGCAACAGGGCCCGGGGCGCACATGCCCCGGGCCCTACGCCCATGTGCGGGTGGTTCCGACGGCGGTACGCACCATCGTTTCACCACCCCCTGCGAGTGACGGAACCGACTCGGACATTAGGCCATCCGAGGGAGAGACCGGGGAATTCGGCATAACTCGTGTCGTACGGATCGCGGCCTCGTTACGAAGGACGACAGCGGAGTTGCGGGCGATCAGCCAGCACTCGTGGACATACGAAATCCGTGGTCCAGGGAAACCCGCTTGAGAAAGGACTCCCACGTGAAGTACACGAAGGTCGCGACTGTTGCCGCCGGCACCCTGATGGCCCTGGGCACCGCCGCCGCTCCGGCTCTCGCCGACTCGGGCGCCCAGGGCGGCGCCGCGAACTCCCCCGGTGTCATCTCGGGCAACGTGATCCAGGTTCCGGTGCACGTGCCGGTCCAGGTCTGTGGCAACACGATCGACGTCATCGGCCTGCTCAACCCGGCGTTCGGCAACACCTGCGTCAGCGACTGACGCCCCCCGCCCTCGTGTGCGGGAACCAGTTCGGACCGGCTCCGGTGCGTTGGGCGTCGAGCCCGCGCACCGGAGCCGTCCGGTTTCCCACGGCGCGGACCAGGGGGACGTGAAGTTCAGCGTGTCCGCCCCGTCCGCACCTTCAGCAACAGACTGAGAGCAGGAAGAGACCATGCGAAAGGTCTTGAGCAAGAGCCTCCTGACCGCGGCCGCCACCACAGGAGTGCTCGCCAGTGCGGCCGGGTACGCACAAGCCGACGCGGGAGCCGGTGGTGGCGCCGCCGGCTCCCCCGGCGTGCTGTCGGGCAACGCCGTACAGGCTCCGGTGCACGTGCCGGCCAACGTGTGCGGCAACACCGTCAACGTCGTCGGTGCGCTGAACCCGGCGTTCGGCAACTCGTGCGTCAACGAGCCTTCCGGCCACCACCACACCCCTCCGCAGCACCACGAGCCCGAGGAAGAGCCGAAGAACCCCCCGCAGCGGACGGAGGAGGAGCCGCCCAAGCAGGAGGAGAGCACTCCTGAGAAGCCCGCCGAACCGGCGCAGGAGCCGCGCGCACCGGAGGCCGAGAAGCCCGCCGTGCAGGCCGACGCTCCGGTCGAGGAGGCCGCTCCCGTGGCGGCACCTGAGCAGGAGGAGAAGGCCCCCGAGATGCTGGCCGAGACCGGCGCGGAAGGCCCCTGGGGCGCCGCGGCCCTCGGCCTCGGCGCCCTGCTGGGCGGCACGGTGCTCTACCGCCGCGCGGCGCGGAACCGGGTCTGATCCCTCGCGGGAAGGCATCCCTGACGAAAAGGCGTGCCGCCTTACGAGAAGGCGCTTCGCGCCGGGAGACGTCCCTCGGACAGAGACGTCCCTCGCGGGAAGACGCCGACACCCCTGGATCGCGGAACGGCTCCCGGGCCGTTCCGCGATTCTGTGATTCCAAGGACCTCATGCCGGGCTGTAGCCACAGCCCGCGAAAGCCGGGCGCGCCGCGTTCAGGCACTTTCGCGCTCCCCCGCCTCGTTCCCGCCTTCTCGTGTTCTCGCGTTCTCGTGTTCTCGCGTTCTCTTGTTTTCGCGTGCGCACGTTCACGCGTTCCTGCGCACCCCGTGTTCGTGGGTTCATCAGTTCGTGAGTTCGTATGTCCAGAGGCGATCCGCACTCCGCGTTTCGCGTCTGCGCGCCTCTTCACCCCTCTTCGCGTCTTCGCGCATGCACGCGTCCCTCGTTTCCGGCCGCCGAGTGGGTCGTTAGCAGGGCGCCCTGGAACCTCCGACATCTTCCGGGAGAAGAAGCACCCCATGAAGTACATGAAGACAGCCGCCGCCCTCGCCGGTTCCGTGATGGCTCTGGGCGCCGGTGCGCCCGCCTTCGCAGCCCAGCCCGCCGCAGGGCCGAACTTCAGCCTCAACGGTTCCCTCGACCAGGCTCTCGCCAGCGGTGAGCTGCTCGCGCAGC
Organism: Streptomyces diacarni; assembly: GCF_003323715.1. Taxonomy (GTDB): domain Bacteria; phylum Actinomycetota; class Actinomycetes; order Streptomycetales; family Streptomycetaceae; genus Streptomyces; species Streptomyces diacarni. Next base: position 306,626 of record NZ_QOIN01000048.1, on the reverse strand, counting down.
CCCCGGTGGGTGTCGCGGGGCCGCAGGTGGACGCCCTCAAGGACGCCGTGGGCAACACCCTGCGGGACGGCGAGCTGACCAGCGACCGGAATCTGCTCGGCGGACTGCCACTGACGAAGTGAGCCGGATCGGCCGTCCCGGTTTTCCCCGGTCACGGAATATTCACCATTCAGGTGAAAAAGAACAACTCAGAGGGCGGTCGACAGTTGAACCCGGCGTCCCAGACTTCCGCACTCTTCGAAGAGGAACGGTAAAACCAATGATGAAGAAGGCTCTGTCCACCGCCACGGTGGCCGTCTCGCTCGTCGGTATGTCCGCGCTGGCCGCCCCGCAGGCGTTCGCGACCGGTAACGACACCGGCACCACCACGGTGAACGGGAACGGTGCCGACCAGAGCATGGGCAACGCCGCCACCTACGGCAACGGCAGCCCGCAGTTCCAGGCGATTCAGGGCACCCTGAACAAGCCCTGCGTCGGCCTGCCGGCCGACGTCAACGTCGGCTCCGTCGTCGGCCTGGTCAACGTGGCCGTCCAGGACATCAACGTTCTGCACAACCCGCAGAACCAGCAGTGCTCGGACAACTCCTCGCAGGCCAAGGGTGACGACTCCCTGTCGCACATCCTGGACGACATCTCGGCCCTGTCCGCGAACGGCGAGAACAACAACTGAGCCGGCGGGCCACGCGCCCGTCGCGCACCACACGGAAGAAGCCACCGGCAGCCGGCCGGTGGCTTCTTCCGTGTCGGCACGGCAGTAGGTCAGCCGGGCAGCGCCTCTGTCAGGGTGCTGGTCACCGGCCCGACGAGCGGCAGTTCCCCGAGCGAGGCCCCGCGCGCGAGGGGTCCGGTCAGAGCCGCGGTGCTCACCGGCTTGAAGTCGGCGATCTGAGTGCCCACGGAGTTGTCCAGAGGGTCCGTCCCGGTGTTGGCCAGCGGGTTGAGCTGGAGGTCGTTGACCGTCTCCAGCGTCCTCCCCAGCGCGACGCCGGTGCCCCGTGTCGTCTCCCTGACGGGAGCCGCCAGGCCCTTGCTGACAGCGTTGGCCGCAGTGTCGCCGCCGCTGCGTGGCGCCTTGCTCCCCTCCGCGGCCATCGCGATCGGTCCGCCCGTCCCGAGAGCCACACCGAGGGCCGTGGTGAGCAGTCCGGTCCGCATCAGGACACGGGTACGGCGAGCGGGTGCCTTGTGGCGGGCGTGTGCAGAGTTGAGCATGTGTCACCACCGAGTAGGAGTCGCACGGAGCACGGAACACAGCACCCGAAGACGTGTTGTGACCGTGTAAGTGCACACGGTAGTCGAGCCCTGGTGTGACGCTCCAACCGCGCACCGACCGCGAGTGGCGCCCCCGCCGCCGGAACGACGGGGGTCAACACGGTGGCGACGCACGCGTGACCGAGCGTGCCCTCGGGGGCGTGTTCGCGTCTCCACGGTGGTCATTCAGGGTGATTCCGGGACGATGAACAGCCTCTTGCGCCGCTAGGGTGCCGATCCATGACTTCCCCCCAGGCCGCCCAGGGCGGCACCCAGCAGCGCGACTTCGGAACCCTCACCGTCCTCGGCTGGGCCGGCGAGTACGGGGACGGTCGGGACATGGCTTTTCTGCTCGTCTACTCGCTCGGTGACGGCGTCGGGGGCCGGGAGGCGACGGTCGCCGCGATGCACAAGCTCGCACAAGAGGCGGGACTTCCGGTGGGGACCGAGGCGGTGGACGCGGCCGCGGCGGGACGGCGGTTCCCGGTGACGCTGATCGTCGAGGGCGGCCAGGCGGCGCTGACCATGCCGAAGCTGACGGCCCAGTATCCGGCCCCACCGGAGTGGGTCGCCGCCGCACGGGGACGGGGGCAGGTCTACTTCATGCTGGCGACCACCCCGTGGCCGCAGGCCCCGTCGGGCGCCGCGGTGGGCGAGCAGTCGCTGAGGGAGTACGTGAGTGAGGAAATGATGTCCTCCGCCGCACACTGCCTGCTGCCCGTACGGACCCTCGCGGGCTGACCACACGTGCGCGGCGCCCCGTCCGGTGGGTCACAGATCGGACCCTGGGAAGGCCGCAGGGGGCCCAGGGGCCCCGGCCCAGTGAGCCGCAGACGGCCGCACGGTGAGCCGCAGAATCGGCCGCAAGGGGGGGGCCGCACGGTGAGCCGTGAACGGGTCCGCCCGGTGTGCCGGAGAGTGGGTTGCCGGAGGGGCTCGCAGGATGAGCCTCAAATGGGCCTGTCTGGTGCGGCGCACAGAGGCGCCGGACGACCTGCCCGGCCCCCGCGCCCCCGACGGTTCGGCGGGACGCAGGGCCGCGGGTTACGCACGAGGCTCCAGTTGCGGGTCGACAGGGGCACCGGTGAGCCGGTTGGCCAGCGTGGAAAGCGTGTAGGCGCCGATTCCGAGGACGACTTCGAGGGCCTGCTCGAGGGTGTGGCCGTGACCGAGGAAGGTGTCGAGCACCTCGCGGTCGACATCCCCCGCACGGTCGAGCACGTCGAGCGCGAAGGCCCGGACGGCTTCCAGGCGTTCGTCGGGGAGGCGCCGCCCGTCGCGCAGTGCCTCCACCAGTTCCTCGTCCGCTCCCAGGGCGGACAGCTTGCGGGTGTGCATCAGGACGCACACCCGGCAGTCGTTGCGGGTCGCGACGGTCATGATGACGGTCTCGCGGGCGAGCGGATCGAGGGTGGTGGCCTCGAACGCGGCGCTCATCCTCGTGAACGCCTCAAGAGTCCGCGGGGAGGTGGCCAGGCGCGCCACCGCGGAGGGCAGAAAGCCGAGCCGTCGGCTCGTGGCCTCCATGAGTGGGCGGGAGGCGGGCGGGGCGCTTCGTGGGGTGAGATCGCTGAATTCGCTGGGCTCGGCGCGCATGGCGGACCTCGCTTCAGGCATGCGGAATGCCCCCTTAGGGTGGTCAATGTGGTTGTCGAAAAGAAGGTAAACCAGGTTGTCGATTCTGTCGAGGGAGATCCCCCGCAGCGGTGGGGGTTCGAGCTGCCGTTGCTGCTGTTCACCGGGTTCCGCTCCCTCATCGACCAGTTGCACGAGGAGCTCGCCGACCACGGCTACCCCGACCTGCGCCCTGCGCACGGCTTCGCGATGCAGGCCATCGGGCCGGACGGAGTGACCGCGAGCGAGCTGGGACGGCGGCTGGGGATCTCCAAGCAGGCGGCGGGCAAGACCGTCGACCGGCTCGCGGCCATGGGCTACGCGCAGCGGGTCGCGGACCCACGAGACGCGCGGCGCAAGCTCGTCCGGCTCACCCCGCGCGGGCTGGACGCGCTGACGCTCTCGGCTGCCGTCTTCCAGGAGCTGCGCGGCCAGTGGGCCGAGCGCCTGGGCAACGGGCGGCTGACCGAACTGGAGGACGCGCTGGAGAGCGTGGTCGGCCCTGCGGGGTTCCGGCTGGATGCCGCCGGGTGGTTCGGCGACTGACTCACGGCTCCCCGAGCGCCTCATCCGCCCGCGATGGGGGCGCCCTTCGGCTCGTCGCTGCCGGGCTCGTCACCCGCGCTCTCGAAACGGGTCTCGTCGGAGACCTCGCCGTCGTCCGTGTCGGCCAGCAGCCGTTCGGTCTGGGTGACCCGCTGCTCGGCCTGGTTGCGGGCCTCGGCGGCCTCGCGGCGCTTGCCTGGTCCTCCCCCGCGTACTGCTCGGCCTCGCGCGTCCTGCGCTCGACGTCGCCCTTCGGCCGACTGGACCCGCGGGAGACCCGTATCTTCTACTCCTTGCCCGCCCCAGGTCGCCGAGACGTGCGTGGTGCCCCCAGGGCCACCATCTCGTCCGGATTCACGCCGGGCACTCCGCCCTCCAGGACGCTGACGACCGAGTTCCTCGCACCGAGATCGATCCCGGCAGCGCCTGCCATGACCTCCTTCGCCGGCTGCCGTGCGGACCCTTGCCGGCCCGCACGCACGAAGCACCGGCCGGCTACGGAAGAGTCTTGCCCTCCTCGATGGCTTCGGCCACCTCCGCGGTTCGTTCGGCCTCCTCCGCTGCGAACCGTTCGGCGTCCAGCTTCTCGGCGATCTGCTCGTCCTGGACCATCAGCAGGTCGAGATTCTGGTTTCCCATCTCGAAGACGCCCATGTCGAGATAGGCGCGCTGCAGACGCTCCCCCCACAGGCCGATATCGCGCACGCAGGGCACGATGCGGCTGAAGAGGAGTTTGCGGAAGAGTTGGAGGTGTTCGGACTGCTCGCTGAAGACGTCCGCTTCGGCGCGCGGTATGCCGAAGTTCTCCAGCACCTCCGCGCCCTTGAGGCGGTCACGCATCAGGTAGCAGCCCTCGATGACGAACTCCTCGCGCTCGCGCAGTTCGGCGTCGGTGAGCTGCTTGTAGTAGTCGCGCAGCGCCATCCTGCCGAAGGCGACGTGCCGGGCCTCGTCCTGCATGACGTAGGCGAGGATCTGTTGGGGCAGCGGCTTGTCGGTGGTGTCGCGGATCATGCCGAAGGCGGCCAGCGCCAGGCCCTCGATCAGCACCTGCATGCCCAGGTAGGGCATGTCCCAGCGAGAGTCGCGCAGGGTGTCGCCGAGGAGGGACTGGAGGTCGTCGTTGATCGGGTAGAGCATCCCGACCTTCTCGTGGAGGAACCGGCCGTAGATCTCCGCGTGCCGGGCCTCGTCCATGGTCTGCGTCGCGGAGTAGAACTTCGCGTCCATGTCGGGCGCCGACTCCACGATCCGCGCCGCGCACACCATGGCGCCCTGCTCCCCGTGCAGGAACTGGCTGAACTGCCAGGAGGCGTAGTGCCGGCGCAGCTCGCTGCGCTCCGCCTCGTTCATCTTGTCCCAGTAGGGGGTGCCGTAGAGGGTCATCGCCTCGTCGGGGGTGCCCAGCGGGTCGTACGGGTCGACCTCCAGCTCCCAGTCGATGCGGCGCTGTCCGTCCCACTGCTTGTCCTTGCCCTTCTGGTAGAGGGCGAGAAGGCGGTCCCGTCCGTCGTCGTACTCCCAGGAGAAGCGGGCGGAGCCGGAGGCGGGGACCTGCCAGAGGGGGGCGTCGGTTGCGTGCACATAGAGAGCGTGTGTGGACACGGACATCTCCTTCGGTCACGGACTGCCCGGTATGCATGGGTTGTTGGCAGAGTCACACGCGTGTTACTGCGCGGTCAACAAGTGGTGCGCGGGGGATTGACGTCCTTACTGACAAGCAGTCTCATAAGAGACGACAGCAGACGTGACCACCGGTAACCCTCGTGAGTCGGCAGCCCCTCGCGAGCCGGTGACACCCGACGAAGAGGTGCCCCAGCATGACGACAGCGCCTGACATCGCCGCGACGGAACGCGAGGCGCTCAGGGACGCCCTCGGACTGCTCAAAGACCGCGAGCAGGTCGCCGAGCGCCTCCTCGAGTCCTCCAGGAAGCACTCCTTCGACCCGGACACCGAACTGGACTGGGACGCGCCGTTCGAGGACGACAAGTGGTTCTGGCCGCCGGAGCTCGTCTCCCTCTACGACACGCCCCTGTGGCGGCGCATGTCGCAGGAGCAGCGCAAGGACCTGGCCAGGCACGAGGCCGCCTCACTCGCCTCACTGGGCATCTGGTTCGAGGTCATACTGATGCAGCTGCTGGTGCGGCACATCTACGACAAGCCGCTCACCAGCAACCACGTGCGCTACGCCCTGACGGAGATCGCGGACGAGTGCCGGCACTCGATGATGTTCGCGCGCATGATCAAGCAGGGCGGAGCACCCGCCTACCCCGTCTCCCGACTGCACCACAACCTGGCACGCGTCCTCAAGACGGTCTCCACCACACCGGGGTCGTTCACCGCGACGCTGCTGGGCGAGGAGATCCTGGACTGGATGCAGCGGCTGACGTTCCCGGACGAGCGCGTGCAGCAGCTCGTGCGCGGCGTGACCCGTATCCACGTCATCGAAGAGGCCCGTCACGTGCGCTACGCGCGCGAGGAACTGCGCCGTCAGATGGTCACGTGCCCGCGCTGGGAGGCCGAACTGACGCGGATCAGCTCCGGCGAGGCCGCGCGCGTCTTCTCCATCTCCTTCGTCAACCCGCAGGTCTACGAGAATGTCGGACTCGACAAGCGGGAGGCGGTCGCCCAAGTGAAGGCCAGCGGCCACCGCAGGGAGATCATGCAGACCGGCGCCAAGCGCCTGACCGACTTCCTGGACGAGATCGGCGTCCTGCGCGGCGCCGGCCGCAGGCTGTGGGTGAGCTCGGGACTGCTGGCCAAGTGACGCCCTTCGCGTGAGGGTCGCGTGAAGCCCTCGTGGAAGAGAACTGCGGAACCTGACGACCTCCGAGCACGCCGGGGCCGTTACGCTGCATTGCATGAGCAGCAGTGGCACCGCCCCGGCGTATCGCAGGCTCAGTGTCGACGAGCGGCGCAGCCAACTGCTCAGTCACGCACTCGGCCTGTTCGCGCACAGGTCACCGGAGGACGTCTCGCTGGACGACGTCGCGGTCTCCGCCGGCGTCTCGCGGCCACTCGTCTACCGCTACTTCCCCGGCGGCAAACAACAGCTCTACGAGGCCGCGTTGCGCAGCGCGGCCAACCGGCTGGAACAGTGCTTCGCCGAGCCGCCCGCAGGACCGCTCACCGCCCGGCTCGCCCGGGCGCTCGACCGGTACCTGGCGTTCGTCGACGAGCACGACGCGGGTTTCATGGCACTGCTGCAGGGCGGCAGCGTGGTGGAGACCTCCCGTACCACCGCGATCGTCGACGAGGTACGCAGGGACGCGGCCGAACAGATCCTCACGCACCTCGAAGCGGAAGCGGGCCCCGGTTCGGCCCGGCTGCGGCTGGCCGTCCGCACCTGGATAGCCGCCGTCGAGGCCGCCTCCTTGATCTGGCTGGACGAGGGCAAACGGCCACCTCTGTCCGAGCTGCGCGATTGGCTGGTCGACCACTTCATCGCCGTACTGACGGTCACCGCCGCCTCCGATGAGGCAGCCGCCGCCGTGACCCGGAGGGCGCTGGCCATGGAGGAGAGCGACGGGCCGGTCGCCCATCTGGTGACCAGAGCGCTTCCCGTGGTCGCCGACGCGGGACACCTGCTCGGCCCGTGACCTTGTGCCCGCGGGGAGCTATCAGCGCGGAATGGCGCCAGCGCGGAGTCAGGTGAGCGCGGAGTCGCGTGCGCCCACAGCGTCACGGGGCTCTTCCGGCCACAGACTTAAAGAGGACTTGAGGGTCGGGCTACGCTGGCCCCATGGCGACTCACCTGTCATGGAAGGCCAAGGAAGCCACCGTCGGAGAGCTGGCGGAGCGGGCCGGCGTAGCCACCTCCGCGCTGCGCTTCTACGAACGCGAAGGGCTGATCCGCAGCCGCCGCACCACCGGTAACCAGCGGCGCTACAGCCGCGACACCCTCCGCCGAGTCGCCTTCATCCGGGCGTCCCAACGGCTCGGCATCCCCCTCGCCGCCATCCGCGACGCCCTCGCACTGCTCCCGGAGGGACGCACACCGACCCGTGACGACTGGGCAGCCGTCTCCGAGTGCTGGCGCGAGGACCTCAACCAGCGGATCGCGCTCATGGAACAGCTCCGCGACCACCTCACCGACTGCATCGGCTGCGGTTGCCTGTCCATGACCACCTGCGCGCTGGTCAACCCGCGCGACCGTCTCGGGGACGAGGGGCCGGGAGCCCGCCAACTCGCCCAGCCGTGCGGACCCGACCCGGCCCGGGCGGACGGTTCCGCGTGCGCAGGCGATTCCGGCTGTCAGCCCCCCGTTGCCGCCGGTGAGGCGGTCTGATCCGTGCGCAGTGAACAGACCGCCTTCCGTGGCGGACCGCTGGACGGCCGCACACTCGCCGTCCCCCTCGGCCCCACCGGCAGACCGCCGCGCAGCTACGAGGTGCCCGTCCCCGCTGCCGACGGCGGCCCCACGACGGTCCACGTCTACCGGCTGGAACCCGCCGCCGTGAACCGCCTCGGGCTGCCGCGCGGCTGGGCGTACGTCTACGAACCGGAGGGCACGCCCGAGAAGGGCCCATGGGCGCGGCTTCCATGGCGACGGCGGCGCACCGACTGAAGGAGGCGCACCGGGGCGCCGGCTGGAGGAGACGTGCCGGTTTGGGAAGGCACACCACTCCCGCCCGTGGAACCTCGACGGGCCTCCTGCTGCCGCCATCGCCGTGTCACCGCCGGACCTGGACAGACTCGGACCTGGACAGACGGGGACCTGGACAGACGGGGAACGGCGGGGTTTTCTGCTGGACGTGATCGAGGGAATCGCACGGCTGCCCGAAGCCGGCCCGCAGCGGCTCGGCCCCTTCCGCCTGTTCGGCGTCCTTGGCAGCGGCCGGACGGGCACCGTGTACCTCGGCAGAGACACCGCGCGGCGCGGAACCCGCAAGCGGATCGCGGCAGTGCGCGCGGTACGGCCAGAGCTGCTGCGTGACCGGCAGTTGCGGGCTCTGGTACGGCAGGAGACGCATCGGGGGGCCGACGCGGTCGGCAGTCCGTTCGTCGCCGAAGCGCTCGGCTGCGAACTGGACAGTGAGCAGCCGTGGCTCGCCGGCGCGTTCGCCCCCGGGCTGCCGCTGTCGGCGCTGGTGACGTCGTACGGGCCGCTGCCCGAGATGTCCATCCGTGCCCTCGGCGGCGGTCTCGCCCGTGCCCTGACGGCGCTGCACGCGGCGGGCACAGGTCACGGCGACCTCCACGCCGGCAACGTGGTGCTCACCCGCGACGGGCCCCGCGTGGTGGACCAGGGCGCGGCTCTCGGGCGTCCCGCCGCGTTCGCTGACGGCACAGGCCACGGCGAGGAAGCCGTCCGCGGACCGCTGACGCGGCGGGCCGAGGACGTCTTCTCGCTGGCCACGGTGCTGGTCCTGGCCGCGAGCGCACGGCACCCGTTCGCTGGGAGCGCGCTGCCCACCACTCGGGAGAGCCCGGACCTGACGGGAGTGCCCGACGCCCTCCGTGCACCGCTGCTCGCCTGCCTGCACAAGACTCCCGAGTCCCGCCCTCATCCGGAAGCCCTGGCCCGTGCGCTGGACCTCTCCGGTGCTGCGGTCCGCCCGGCGAGGGAATGGCTTCCCGACGCCTACCTCCACGAGATCGACGGCCGCGCCGAGGAGGCACGGAAGCTCGTGGGCAGAGGAGCCTGGCGGCGCTGAGCCCGGGGCCCTCAGCTCCGGCTCAGCCCCTGCCGTCACCCGTGCGAGTGAAGACGGCCGTGGTTCAAGTGCTGGACGGAACGGGGCGCCGGGGGTAGGGAGGCGCTTTTTCGTCTGCTCCAGGCGTGTGTGGCCTCCCGTCAGCGGCCCCACCCCCACCCCTCGGCAAGCCGGACCAGCGTGAAGTCGTCACGAAGGGCCCGGGGGCGGCGCCAGGCCACTGTCACGTGGCGCCGCTCTGGTGGTGCCTCGGCACGGGCTGCCGTGTCGGCGCCGAACCCCGGTGTCATCTCGATCGAGTGAGGGACGTCCGCTCTCCCGCTCAGCTCGTCCTGAGCCGGTGCCCCCACTCGTGCCACGATCGCGGCGGAGCGGCCTGGAAACGGGGAATGCCGCTCGGAAGCGAGGTGCGCGGTGTTGTTGAGGGCACGGAGGACGCGGGCGGTCCGCGAGCATGGGCGGAGCCGGGCCGCCAGGCGTGACGGTACGACGCACGGCGGTGCGAGGCGCAACGGTACGGCTCGCGGCGGTACGACGCAGGTGTCGGCGCTGGCGTCGGCGGCGGTGGTGGTGCCGATGCTGGTGGCCCTGGGGCTGGTGGCTCCGCCGGTCTTCGGAGCGGTACCGGAGGCAGGCGTACGGGCGCCCGGCACGCCGGCGCCCGGCACGCCGGCGCCCGGCCCCGAACCAGGACCGCCGGGGATGGGGCGGGAATCGGTGGGCGAGCTGCTGGGCGAGCTGAGTGTGCTGTATCAGCGGACGGAGGAGGCCTCGGAGGCCTACAACCAAACGGCCGAGAAGCTCAAGAAGCAGCGCGCGTCCTCCCGGAAGGCGCAGTCACGGCTGGCCCGGGCCCGTACGGCGCTGGAGCGGGAAAGGATCCGGGCGGGCGAGCTGGCCCGTCAGCAGTACCGGGGTGAGAGCGTCGGGCTGCCGCCCGCCGTCGAGATGTTGTTGAGCCCGAACCCGGAGCGGCTGCTGGAGCACGGCCACTTCCTGCGGCGAGCCGCGGGAACGCAGGCGGAGACGGTACGCAGGGTGACCGACGGCCGACAGCGGCACGCCACCGCGGCGCAGCGCGCTCGCACCGCGGTGAAACGACAGGAGGGGCTGGCGGAGCGCAAGAAGAAGCAGCGCGACAAGGTGCGCAAGCGGCTGCGGAACGTCGAGAGGCTGCTCTCCTCGCTGACCGGGGATCAGCTCGCCCAGCTGGACACGCTGGAGCATGACCGTACGGACGCGGCACAGCAGAAGCTGGTGTCATCGGGCGCACTCGACCCGAGCGGCGCGGTGCCACGCTCCTCGGGCCAGGGGCGCAAGGCACTCGACTGGGCGATGGACCAGGTCGGCAAGCCGTACGTGTGGGGCGCCGAGGGCCCGGACTCCTTCGACTGTTCGGGGCTCACCTCGCAGGCGTGGCGGCATGCCGGCCGGACGATTCCCCGCACCAGTCAGGAACAGTGGCGGCGGCTGCCCCGGGTGCCACTGGACGAGCTGCGCCCTGGCGATCTGGTCATCTACCGCAGCGGGGCGACCCACGTGGGCATGTACGCGGGTGCCGGACGTGTGGTGCAGGCGCCTCGGCCCGGTGCCGACGTGCAGGTGACCCCCCTGGCCACGGACCCGCCGCTGGGCGCCGTACGACCGGGCAAGCGCCGGACATGAGCAGGTTGCCGGCCCACGGGAGGCATCCGTCGTCCAGGTCTGAGTCCTCAGTTCAGTTCCGCCAGGAGCACCGTCGCGTCGTCGTGCTGCTTGCCCCGCGCAGGGACCGACTCCGCCTCCGCGGTGCGGACCCGGCTGACAAGGGCGCGGGATCCTTCCTTGCGCACGAGGGAGAAGAGACCCGCCCAGTCACCGAGGTGGAAGGTCTCGGTCCAGCGTGTGGCGCCGTCCGTGAGGGCAAGAAGAGTGCGGATGTCAGCGCGGGGCCGGGTTCCGGTCACCGCGCGGGCAGCGACCTCGGGGTCTGCTGCGGCCGTGTAGAACCCGCTGCCGTCGGGCGCGTTGCGCAGGCCCTCGACAGCGCGCACGTAGGCCGCGCGGTCTTCTTCCGTGCCGGTCCGGCGGACCCGGTCACGCAGCGTTCGCACGCTCTCGGGCAGTTCGGTCAGCCGACGGTCGAGCAGGGGTTCGACTGTGCCGTCGGCGGCTTCCACGAGCAGCGCGGAGTCGGAGAGCACCAGGTATTCGACCTGCTCCTGGTCCCACCGGGCCGCGACCACGGTTGCCTGAGGTGTACGGGGGTGAGAAAGATCACACGTTTCGCGGTGTGTGTCCGCTGTGCGGGTCAACGCGGCCGCAAGACATTCGGACAGTGTCATGTTCCGGTGAGCGCCCGCCAGTTCGGCGAGAGCGCCGCCCAGCCGGGCCACGAACCATGGCACACCGTGGCGGCAGCCGTCGTCCCCCTCGGGCGGGGTGACCCCGTCGAGGACCACGAGTACACCACCCGCACCGGTCGCCGGCACCGCGGCCGACGCGTAGTCCTCGTTGGGGCGTTGGGGATCTCCCGGCTCGGTGACCATGTCGATACGCATGGCAGCAGTGTGCAGGACCGGGGATCTTGGAGCGGTGGGCGGCGACCGTGGCGGCACCCCCTCTCCCGCCGAGCCGCGGGTGGGGGCGACAGCGGCGGTTGCGACCCTGCGGAGGTACCGGCCTGCGGCCCGGCTGCGCGATGGCATCCCGCGCGGGAATGACCGGAATGAGACCTTCCGAAAAGCTGGGTCCGGCATCCTGCCAGGAGGCCGGGAGGATTTCCAACCAGGGTCCGAATCGCCGACCACGCCCGGCTCGGGCCGAGTTGTTCCGCCGCCGAGGAGTGTTGTTCACTCCTTCGGGTGGCCCACCAGGGGATCCTCACCCGCCTCAAGAGCGCACTGCAATGGTCGGTCGTCGAGTCGGGGCATCCCGGGCCCTCCGGGAGAGGCGGGACGAGATTGCGAGTGCGGGTGCGGAAGAAGCAGCGTCGGACAGCGGGCGTTCCCCAGGCCACACCGACCGGCAGCGGTGACGCGACGCCAGTGCCACCCGCACAGGCCCAGGACGTGGCGGCCGCCCCCCGTCGACGGGCCCGAGTGCGCAACCGGCTACTGGTGTCGGTCACGGTGTGCGCCCTCGCTGTCGTCGCGGCCGGTGCGCCGAGTCTGGTCGCAGGCTCCAGCGACACCGCGGCCGCGCAGGAACTCGTGGACCTCGCCCGGCTCAACCAGCAGGCCATCGCCCTCTCCCACTCCCTCGAGGACGAACGGGACGGCATAGTCGAACAGCTCGCCGCAGGGCGTGGCAGCCGGCAGGGCACAGGGGCCAGCGACACCCAGCGCGACCGGGTCGACCGGCAGGCACGAGAGGTCCGCTCAGCCGCCTCCTCAGCGCCCTCCGGCAGCGCGGTGCCGTCCGGCTCCCCCACCACGGTCGCCGAGGCCCTCAAGAAGCTGCCGGCCGTCCGGCAGCAGGCCATGACGGGCAAAAAGGGGGCGCTGGAGTCGTACGAGGACTACTCCCGCGTCATCCAGACCCTCCGTCACCTCGCCCGCGACGTGGCCGGCGGCCTGCCGGCGCGAGCACGGGACCGCACGGCCGTCGCGCTGCCCGACCTCGCGCGCGCCGCCGACCAGGCCTCGGCCACCCGGGGGCTGCTGGAGGCCGCGCTGGCGGGCCAGGGCACCCAACGCAAAGTGATGGCGGAGGCCGGGCAGGCGCGGCTGCGGGAGAAGGCTGCGCTCGCCGACTTCGAGGAGACAGCCGGCACGAAGGCCTGGGAGCGGTACAGCACGACCGTCAACGGTCCCGACGTCTCCACGGCGGAGCGGTACCTGAACAGCCTCACGGCGCGCCCGTACCTCACCCCCGGGGCCCGCTCCGTGGACGAGGAACGGTTCGACACCTCCGTCTCGGCCCGGCTCGCGCACATGCGCGGTGTGCAGTCCGCGTTCGCCGCGGCCGAGGTCAAGCGGCTGGAGGGCCTCCGTGACGACGACGTGACGGCGCTTCAGCTGCGGGCCGGGCTCGTGGGCTTCTGCCTGCTGCTCGCCGTCGCTCTCAGCGTGGCGACCGCACGCTCGCTCACGCGGCCGCTCTCCGTGCTCAGGCGCGGCTCCACACGCCTGGCGAAGGATCCGGTCGGCGAGGAGCCGATCACCTTCCGCGGGCGCAACGACGAGTTCGCCGATGTCGTCGGCGCGCTCAACGCGCTGCGGGCCACCACCGCCCAGCTGCGGCGCCGCTCGACGTGCGCCGAACGTGAACAGGATCAACTGGCGGTGGAGAAGGCCCAGCTGACCGAGAAGTACCAGCTGCTGGCCGAGGACTTCGCCGCCCTCAGGGCCGAGCTGGAGGAGTCCAGAGAACGGTCGGGCGGCGCGGTGGCGCACAGCGGGGGCCTGAACGGGGCGAGTGGCGCCGGGGACGAGGGCATGGTTTCCGCGGCCGCGGCGGTCACGTCGGAAACGGCCCCCTCGGTGACGGCCTCGTCGGCCACTGAACAGGAGGCGGTCGCGGACCTGGCGACGCGCAGTCTCACCCTGGTCGAGCGGCAGCTGGGCATCATCGAGGGGCTGGAGGAGAAGGAAGCCGACCCGGACCGGCTCGACACGCTCTTCAAGCTCGATCACCTGGCCACCCGTATGCGGCGGCACAGCGAGAACCTGCTGCTTCTCGCGGACTCCCCGCGCGCGGAGCGTCAGGACGCCGCGGAGCAGGTGCCGGCACCGCTGCTGGACGTGGCGCGGGCCGCCGTCAGCGAGATAGCGCAGTACGAGCGCGTGGCGCTCGGTGACGTGCCGCAGGACGTACACGTGGAGGGCGTCGCGGCGGACGACCTGAGTCACCTGATCGCCGAACTCCTGGACAACGCGGCCGCCTTCTCCCCCGCCGGGTCCGAGGTGCGGCTCACCGCGCTGACGACCGAGGGCGGTGACGCGCTGGTGTCCGTGGAGGACGAGGGCGCCGGGATGGAGGAGTCCGTACTCGCCCAGGTGAACGCGCGGCTGGCCGAGCCGCAGACGGCGCCGACGCCGGCGCCACGGTCCTCGGACGCGTGGGAAACCTCCGCCCCCTGGGGGCTGGGGCTGCACGTCGTCGCCAAGCTGGCAGCCAGGCACGGGGTACGCGTGCGGCTGAGCGCCCTCGAAGACGGCGGCACGGCGGCGCAGGTGACGGTGGCGAGCAGGCTCCTGCTCAACGGGACGCCCGACGGCGCCGGTGTGGCCGGCGGCAGCGGGCGGACCGGCGCAGCAGCGGCAGGCCACAACGCCGCCGGTGACGACGGCGGCGACGGGGGCGCCGGCTCGCCCGAGGGGAACGACACCGGGGAGGGGCAGCACTCCAGGGCTGCCGACCAGGCGCCGACGCGAGCCGTGGATACGAGCCCGTCCGCTCAGGAGGACGAAGGCACCCGAGCCACCCAGGTGCCGCAGAGCGAGGGCAAGGACGGGGGCCGGAGCGCAGGTCTGCCCGAAGGTCCCGCTGTGGCTCCTGCTCAGGTGTCGCCCGCGGGTGAGCCTGGGCAGAGCCTGCCGACGGGCGCGGCTGCCGGCACCCCCGCCGGCGCGGCGGAACCTGACGGGTCCGTCACACACACCGGGCTGCCCAAGCGGGTCCGTGGTGCGACGGCAGAGGAGGCGGCGGCGCCGCGACAGCGCTCGGGCGGTGCCGACCCCGAGCAGCTGCGGCGCAGGCTCGACGGCTTCCAGCAGGGTGCTCGCCAGGGTCTGCGCGAAGCGGCCGCCCGTGTCGCCGAGGAGAGCGCAGGCGACACGGCGAGCTCCGAAGGGGCGGAGGGTGGCCGGGAGCGCGCGGGGGACGGGAACGGGCGCCCCGAGGGCAGCGCGGTGACAGAGCCGGCGCGTCCGCAGGCTGACGGAGGTAGCGCCGAGGAGGCCCGCAAGTGAGTGTGCCCACCACGCGTACGTCCGGCAGCGCGGAGGCACAGAGTCTGCGCTGGCTGCTGGACGGCCTGGTCGCCGAGGTACCGGGCATCCGGTCCGTGGCGGTCGTCTCGTCCGACGGACTGCTGCTGCTCGCCTCGGACCCCGCGCTGGGCCCCGAGCACGGACGGTTGGGTCAGGGCGCGGGCCCCTCCACGAAGGAAGACGCGGTCAGTGGCGCGGCGGAGGGAAGCACGGCGGAGGAGAGCGCGGAGGGGGCGGACGAAGGAGGGGTGGCGCGGCAGGGCGGCGGCTCGTCCGACGAGCCCCGTGTTCCGCCGATGCGGCGGCGTGGTGCGGCAGGCCGGCGCCGCGGGCCCCGGGGCTCCAGCGGGGACCTGGCGACCATCGTGTCCGGGGTCGCCTCGCTGACGACGGCGGCGTCGAGGCTGACGGAAGGCGGCGCCGTGCGGCAGACCATGGTGGCCATGGAAGAGGGCGCCCTGATGGTGATGGCGATCGGGGACGGGTCGCTGCTCGGGGTGCACGCTGCGGCGGACTGCGACATGGGGACGGTCGGCTACCAGATGGGGCTCTTCGTGGGCCGTGCGGGGCACGTGCTGACGCCGGAGCTGCGCAGTGAGTTGCGCGGGGCGATGAGCGCGAGCTGGTAGCTCCTGCGTGCGAGCGGGCGGCCCCTTCGGGGGACGGGTGGAGGGCTGTTCACTCCTCCTGGTCGGCCAGGGAGTTCAGGCGGTGGAGGAGGCGGGCCAGCTCGGCGATCTCCCCGCGGTCCCAGGCGGCGAGCTTGCGGGCGTAGGAGAGCCGGCGCGCGTCCCGCACCCGGGTGAACCGCCTGCGCCCCTCGTCGGTGAGGAGTACCAGCGAGGCCCGGCGGTCCTTCGGGTCGGGCCGGCGCTCGACGAGGCCGAGGGCCTCCAGTGCGTGCAGCTGACGGCTTATCGTCGCCTTGCCGACTCCGAAGTAGCCGGCCAGTTCCGTCGCCCGCTGTTCGCCGGCGTCCTCGAGGCGGACGAGGAGACCGTAGGCGGCGGGCTCCAGGTCGGGGTGGACCTGGCGTGCCATCTCCCCTGAGGAGGAGCGGGCGCGCCGCAGGAAGACCGCCAACTCGCGTTCCACATCGAGGCATTCGGGTCCGAACAGCTCGGCGGGGTCCGCGTGGGCCGCGGCGGGCGAGGCCTCCGCAGGGGTGTTTCCGGGCGTGCCAGCGGCGGGGGCGGTGTCTCCGGCGTTTTCCATGAAGAAACTTATCTCCAGCGAGCGCGATAGTCCCAGCTCCGCCAGTATTTCGCAGGATTAGACCAACGGCGGACGGTGGGGCATCTTCCGCCCGGTCGGTCTACGCGCGTACCTTCACATATGACATGCCCACTCCAGTGGAGCGACTGTCACTCCGCGCGTCGCAGCGTAAAACCCCCCACATCGGTAAATACTACGCACGTACCAGACCCCCACCACCGAGGCTCCGGAGGCAGAGATGCCCAGCTTCAGATCCGGTACGACCCGTCACAGACGCGGACTCGCGGCTGTCATCGGGATGTTCGTCTCCCTGCTCGCGCTCGTCTTGGCTCTTCCGGGCGCGGCGTCGGCGGCTCCCGGCGACGGGGAAGCAGACACGAAGGCGGCCAGGTCGGACCAGGCCGCCACGGACGTGGAAGGACTGCGCGGCAACCCCAAGGCACCCGCCGAGCGCGGTGACGCCTGGATGGGCGCCGGTGTGCGGATGCACGAGTCGGACAACACCGACGGCACCGCACCGGACAGGGCGCGTGCGGGTCTGGCCGCGACGGTGCACGGCGTCGACGTCAGCAGCCATCAGGGCAACGTCGCGTGGTCGACGCTATGGAACAGCGGTGTGCGCTTCGCCTACGTCAAGGCCACCGAGTCGACCAGCTACAAGAACCCGTACTTCACGCAGCAGTACAACGGTTCCTACAACGTGGGCATGATCCGCGGGGCCTACCACTTCGCGACGCCCAACACCTCCAGCGGCGCCACCCAGGCCAACTACTTCGCCGGCAACGGCGGGGGCTGGAGCAAGGACGGCAAGACGCTGCCCGGCGTGCTCGACATCGAGTACAACCCGTACGGCGCAACCTGCTACGGCCTGAGCAAGAGCGCGATGGTGAACTGGATCAAGGACTTCACCAGCACGTACAAGGCGCGCACCGGGCGGGACGCGGTCATCTACACCACCACCAACTGGTGGACGCAGTGCACCGGCAACAGCAGCGCCTTCGGCAACTCCAACCCCCTCTGGGTCGCCCGCTACGCCTCCTCCCCCGGCACGCTCCCGGCCGGCTGGGGCTTCTACACCTTCTGGCAGTACACCTCCAGCGGCCCGACCGTTGGCGACCACAACTACTTCAACGGGTCGATGGACCGGTTGAAGGTGTTGGCCAACAACGACTGAAGACCGCGCCTCCCCCGGCTGGGGGCGTAGGGGGTCATCCCCCACACGACACAGCAACGGGTCGATGGACCGGTTGAAGGTATTGGCCGACAACGACTGAAGACCGGTTGAAGGTGTTGGCCGACAACAGCTGAGCCGTTCGCGTACCTGGGACTGGCAGTGAGTGGCCCCCGCCCGGAGGCGGGGGCCACTCTTGTGCCGGTCGCGTCCGTCACGCCGCGACCGGGGTCTGCCGGGCGGGGCTCTGGGCGGGGGTCAGGGCCAACTCCAGGACCTGTCGGACGTCGGAGACGGGGTGGACGTCGAGGCCGTCGAGCACCTCTTCGGGCACGTCGTCCAGGTCGGGCTCGTTCCGTTTGGGGATGATCACGGTGGTCACACCGGCGCGGTGAGCCGCCAGGAGCTTCTGCTTGACGCCGCCGATGGGCAGCACCCGGCCCGTCAAGGAGACCTCTCCCGTCATGGCGACCTCGGGCCGCACCTGGCGTCCGCTCAGCAGCGAGGCGAGGGCCGTCGTCATGGTGACGCCCGCGCTGGGTCCGTCCTTGGGGACGGCGCCCGCGGGCACGTGCAGGTGGATGCCGCGTTCCTTGAGGTCGCCGACGGGCAGTTCCAGCTCCGCGCCGCGCGAGCGCAGGTAGGAGAGTGCGATGTGCGCGGACTCCTTCATCACCTCGCCCAGCTGTCCGGTCAGGGTCAGCCCGGAGGCACCCGTCTCGGGGTCGGCCAGGGACGCCTCGACGAAGAGGACGTCACCACCTGAGCCGGTGACGGCCAGACCGGTCGCGACGCCGGGGACGGCGGTGCGCCGCTCGGCCGGGTCCTGGGCGGCCTCGGGCGTGTGCCGGGGGCGGCCGATGAGGGTGCGCAGCTCGTCCACGCCGACGGTGTACGGCAGCTCGGCCTGGCCCAGCTGCTGCCGGGCCGCGACCTTGCGCAGCACCCGCTGCACGGCCCGCTCCAGGGAGCGCACGCCCGCCTCGCGGGTGTACTCGGCGGCGAGCTTGCGCAGCGCCGGCTCCTCCAGGGTGACCTCGCCCTCGGCGAGTCCGGCGCGTTCCAGTTGCCGGGGCAGCAGGTGGTCGCGGGCGATGGTGACCTTCTCGTCCTCGGTGTAGCCGTCGAGTTCGACGACCTCCATGCGGTCGAGCAGGGGCTGCGGGATGGCTTCCAGCACGTTGGCCGTGGCCAGGAAGACGACGTCCGAGAGGTCGAGCTCGACCTCCAGGTAGTGGTCGCGGAAGGTGTGGTTCTGCGCCGGGTCCAGCACCTCCAGCAGCGCCGCCGCCGGGTCGCCGCGGAAGTCGGAGCCGACCTTGTCGACCTCGTCCAGCAGGACGACCGGGTTCATCGACCCCGCCTCCTTGATGGCGCGGACGACGCGTCCCGGCTGGGCACCGACGTACGTGCGCCGGTGACCGCGGACCTCGGCCTCGTCGCGGACGCCGCCGAGCGCCACGCGGACGAACTTCCGTCCCATCGCGCGGGCCACGGACTCGCCCAGCGAGGTCTTGCCGACGCCGGGGGGACCCGTCAGCGCCAGCACCGCTCCCCCGCGCCGCCCGCCGACGACACCGAGGCCGCGCTCGGTGCGCCGCTTGCGTACGGCGAGGTACTCGGTGATGCGTTCCTTGACGTCCTGCAGCCCGGCGTGATCGGCGTCGAGGACGGCCTGGGCACCGGTGATGTCGTAGGCGTCCTCGGTGCGGACGTTCCACGGCATCTCCAGGACCGTGTCCAGCCAGGTGCGGATCCAGCTTCCCTCGGGCGACTGGTCGCTGGAGCGCTCCAGCTTGTCGACCTCCTTGAGGGCGGCCTTCCTGACCTCTTCGGGCAGGTCGGCGGCCTCGACGCGGGCGCGGTAGTCCTCGCCCTCGCCCTCCGGGTCGCCGTTGAGCTCGGCCAGTTCCTTGCGGACGGCTTCCAGCTGGCGGCGGAGCAGGAACTCGCGCTGCTGCGCCTCGACGCCCTCCTGGACGTCCTTGGCGATGGACTCGGCCACGTCCTGTTCGGCCAGGTGGTCGCGGAGTGCGGCGGTGGCGAGCCGCAGCCGTTCGACGGGGTCGGTGGTCTCGAGCAGCTTCAGCTTCTGCTCGGTGGTCAGGAACGGGGAGTAGCCGGCGTTGTCGGCGAGCTGGCCGACGTCGTCGATCTGCTGTACCCGGTCCACGACCTGCCAGGCGCCGCGCTTGCGCAGCCAGTCGGTGATGAGGGCCTTGTATTCCTTCATCTGTTCGACGACCTGTCCCGGCAGGGGTTCCGGCACTGGTTCGGCGACGGGCGTGCCCAGCACCCACAGGGCGGCGCCGGGACCGCTCGTGCCCGTCCCCACGCGGACGCGGCGCAGGGCGCGGATGAGGGCGCCGGGGTCGCCGTCGGCGAGACGTCCGGTCTGCTCCACGCGCCCTTCGACACCGATGCCGGTGTACGTGCCCTCGACCCGCGGGACGAGCAGCACGCGCGGCTTGTCCGCCGGGGCCGCCCCCTCGGACCCGGCCGACGCGCTCTCGGAAGCGGACGCCGTGGACGCGGCCGACTTCGCGGCGTCGACCGCCGCCCGCACATCGTTGTCCGAGAGCTCCAGCGGCACCACCATTCCGGGCAGCACGACGCCGTCCTCGGCATCGATCGGCAGCACGGGCAGGGCGAGCGGTGCGGACTGGGACTCCGTGGATTCAACAGACTCAGCAGCCATGATCTCTCCCTAGGCAGGCAAGTTGAGTAGTACCCACTCAATGCTTTTGATGCCCCAGATGTTCCCCCAGCGCCCCCAGCGACCGTTCGCTCTCAGCGATCACCGCGGACACCAGCTGAGGGGTTCCGGCCTACGCTGCCCTCATGTCGCATTCCGCCGCCCCTCTCCCGGGCTCCCCGGCCACCGATACCCCCGTCGCCCTCGAACGGCGCGAGGGCCCGTGGGGCGAGGTCGTCCTGCGGCAGCGCGGCGCGCACTACGAGATCATCGCCAACGGCTGCTTCCTGATGGACACCTCGGACGGGCGCTCCGAGCGGCTGCTGGTGCGCGCGGCGCTGGAGGAGCTCGACGCCCGCGAGAACCCGCGGCTCCTGATCGGCGGCCTGGGGGTCGGTTTCTCGCTCGCGGAGGCGGCGGCGGAGCCGCGCTGGGGCGGTGTCACCGTGGTGGAGCGCGAGCCGGCGATCCTCGACTGGCACCGCACAGGGCCGCTCTTCGGGCTCTCCGCCGACGCCCTGGCCGATCCGCGGACCGCGCTGGTGGAGGCCGACCTGGTGGCGTACGTGCGCGAGGCGGCGGCCGACGGCGGGCGGTTCGACGCGCTGTGCCTGGACATCGACAACGGCCCGGAGTGGACCGTCACCGACGACAACTCCTCCCTCTACTCGCCGACCGGCCTGGCGGCCTGCCGGGAGGCGCTCACTCCGGGCGGCGTCCTGGCCGTCTGGTCGGCCCAGCCCTCGTCCGCATTCGAACGATCACTCGCGAATGCGGGGTTCTGCCGTGTTCGGACGGATGAGATCCCGGTCGTCCGAGGCGTCCCCGACGTGGTCCACTTCGCAGCCCGACCGGCGTAGCCGAGCGGTGTAGCAGGCCCTTACGCTGCTGTTCCAAGAAAGCCGGAAGAGCCACAGGGCGGGGTCGTATGGACCAGAAGAACACCACTCAGACAGCTGGCGGAGCCGTCGCCGCGACCACCCCCGGTGCTCAGCGACGCATTCTCGTCGTGGAGGACGATCCGACCATCGTCGACGCGATAGCGCGGCGGCTGCGCGCGGAGGGCTTCCAGGTGCAGACGGCCGGTGACGGGCCCGCCGCGGTCGACACCGCCGAGGCCTGGCAGCCCGATCTGCTGGTGCTGGACGTGATGCTGCCCGGCTTCGACGGCCTGGAGGTCTGCCGACGCGTGCAGGCGCAGCGTCCGGTTCCGGTGCTGATGCTGACCGCGCGGGACGACGAGACGGACATGCTGGTGGGGCTCGGCGTGGGCGCCGACGACTACATGACCAAGCCGTTCTCGATGCGCGAGGTCGCGGCGCGGGTGCACGTGCTGCTGCGCCGGGTCGAGCGGGCGACGCAGGCGGCGAGCACGCCGCGCAACGGCATACTCAGGCTCGGCGAACTGGAGATCGACCACGCCCAGCGGCGCGTCCGCGTCGGCGGCGAGGACGTGCACCTGACGCCGACGGAGTTCGACCTGCTGGTGTGCCTGGCGCACTCCCCGCGCGCCGTGCTCTCCCGCGAGCAGCTGCTGGCCGAGGTGTGGGACTGGGCCGACGCGTCCGGTACCCGCACCGTGGACAGCCACATCAAGGCCCTGCGGCGCAAGATCGGTGCCGAGCGCATCCGCACGGTGCACGGGGTGGGGTACGCACTGGAGACCCCGGGACCCGACGGCGCGCCCGCGCCGGTGACGGGCGCCGCGACGGAGAGCTCCTGACGGGCGGCGGGACGGCGCGCGTGTTCGCTTCGGTGTCCAGCCCCTCCGACCCCTCCGACCCCCACAGCTCGCACGGCTCATCCGGCTCACCGGGCTCCGGTCCTTCGGGGCCTCCCCGCCCTCCCGGTCCTCCCGACCCTCCCGGGCCGCCGACGCTGCTGGCCCGTTCCCTGAGCCGCTGGAAGCGCTCTGCGGCGGCCCGCCTCGGTTCCCACTGGTGGGACCGGCTGTGGGAGGGTCTGCGCCCCCTGGACCCGTACAGATCGGTCAAGGCGGCGCTCGGCGCGCTGGTGATCGTCTCCGTGGTGATCACCACACTGCTGGCGCTCTTCGCGGTGCAGTCGGCGACCGAGCTGCGGGTCATCACCATTATCTCGATCGTGGCCTCGCTGCTGATCACCCAGTTCGTGGCGCAGTCGGTGACGGCGCCGCTGGATGAGATGACGGACGCGGCCAAGGCGATGGCGGACGGCGACTACTCCCGCCGGGTGCGCGGCGGGAGGCGGGACGAGTTCGGAGAACTGGCGGAGAACTTCAACCGGATGGCGGCCGACCTGGAGGCCGTCGACCAGCACCGCAAGGAGCTGGTCGCGAACGTGTCGCACGAGCTGCGCACCCCGATCGCGGCGCTGCGGGCCGTCCTGGAGAACGTCGTCGACGGCGTCTCGGAGGCCGATCCGGAGACGATGCGCACCGCCCTGTCGCAGACCGAGCGGCTGGGCCGCCTGGTGGCTCACCTGCTGGACCTCTCCCGGCTGGACAGCGGTGTCGTCCCGTTGCATTCGCGGCGTTTCGAGGTGTGGCCGTACCTGGCGGGCGTGCTGAAGGAGGCCAACATGAGCAAGGGCTCGGGGCACTCCCGTAAGGATGTCCACCTGCATCTGGACGTCTCGCCGCCCGAGCTGACGGCTTACGCCGACCCCGAACGGCTGCATCAGGTGGTGGCGAATCTGATCGACAACGCCGTCAAGCACAGCCCGCAGCACGGCCGGGTCACGGTACGGGCCAGGCCGGGCGAGGCGGCAGCGGGCGGGTCGGCCGACAGCCTGGAGGTCGAGGTGCTGGACGAGGGGCCCGGCATACCCGAGGCCGAGCGGCAGCGGGTCTTCGACCGGTTCAACGGTACGCACAGCACCGAGTCCACACGGGGTGCCCAGGGCATCAGCCCGGGAGGCGGCACGGGTCTGGGGCTGGCCATCGCGCGCTGGGCGGTGGAGTTGCACGGCGGGTCGATCCGAGTGGCCGAATCGCCCCGCGGCTGCCGGATCCAGCTCACTCTTCCGGGAACGATCGGACAGCCCGGTTGACGTTTTCCCCCCGCCGACCCGCCACCGACCCGCCACGACCCGTGGCCAGGACGCCCGGAGACGCACCCGGTGGGGTGACCGGTTCCACCCGCGAGGTAAAACCGTGAGTGATTCCCGCCAAGTCCTGGCCCGAAACCGGCTGCTTAATGTGACGTACGTGACCAAGGGGCCGCCCGGACTACGCCTCTCGCCAGGAGAGGCGTAGCCTTTATTTCCGCTGTCCACCACCTAAGGAAGCGGAAGAGGGCGGTTGCCGCCGTGTCGTCACAGTCCCCCAACAGCTCATCGAGCACCTCTACGGAACGGAAGGACGGACAGGGTAAAGACCCTGGTCCGGCGTTCGGGCCGAACGAGTGGCTCGTCGACGAGATCTACCAGCAGTACCTCCAGGACCCGAACTCGGTAGACCGAGCCTGGTGGGACTTCTTCGCTGACTATCAGCCGGAGTCCTCCGAGGGGGCCGCGGCGCCGGATGGCGCGGGCACCCCACGGGACGCCTCCCCGAAGGCCGCGCCTGCCCCGGCGTCCTCCGCGGCACCGCAGGCGCGGGCTCAGCAGGCCGCCCAGCCCGCGAGCGCCCCCGCGCAGGCCGCACCGGCGCAGCAGGCGCCTGCGCAGCCGCAGCAGGCCGCCGCGCCGGCCGCGCCCCAGCGCAAGGCCGAGCCGCAGAAGGCGGCCGAGCCGAAGCCGGCCGCCAAGCCGGCGGCCCGGCCCGCGGGCGCGGCGAAGGCCGCGGGCGGCGACAAGGCCGCGGCGGAGGGCCAGGCAGAGGGTCCGGAGTACGTGGCGCTGCGCGGCCCGTCCGCGGCCGTGGCCAAGAACATGAACGCCTCCCTGGAGCTGCCCACGGCCACGTCCGTGCGGGCGGTGCCGGTGAAGCTGCTGTTCGACAACCGCATCGTCATCAACAACCACCTCAAGCGCGCCCGCGGCGGCAAGGTGTCGTTCACGCACCTGATCGGCTACGCCATGGTGCAGGCGCTCAAGGCGATGCCCTCGATGAACCACGCGTTCACCGAGAAGGACGGCAAGCCCACCCTGGTCAAGCCGGACCACGTGAACCTGGGTCTGGCCATCGACCTGGTGAAGCCGAACGGCGACCGCCAGCTGGTCGTGGCGGGCATCAAGAAGGCCGAGACGCTGACCTTCTTCGAGTTCTGGCAGGCCTACGAGGACATCGTCCGCCGGGCCAGGAACAACAAGCTGACGATGGAGGACTTCTCCGGCGTCACCTGCTCGCTGACCAACCCGGGCGGCATCGGCACCGTGCACTCGGTGCCGCGGCTGATGCCGGGCCAGGGCCTGATCATGGGCGTCGGCGCGATGGAGTACCCGGCCGAGTTCCAGGGCACCTCGCAGGACACCCTCAACCGGCTCGGCGTCTCGAAGGTGATGACCCTCACCAGCACCTACGACCACCGGGTCATCCAGGGTGCGGCCTCCGGCGAGTTCCTGCGCAAGGTCTCGCAGCTGCTGCTGGGCGAGGACAACTTCTACGACGAGATCTTCCGCGCGCTGCGCATCCCGTACGAGCCGGTGCGCTGGATGCAGGACATCGACGCCTCGCACGACGACGACGTCACCAAGGCCGCGCGGGTCTTCGACCTGATCCACTCCTACCGGGTCCGCGGCCACATCATGGCCGACACCGACCCGCTGGAGTACAAGCAGCGCAAGCACCCCGACCTGGACATCACCGAGCACGGTCTGACCCTGTGGGACCTGGAGCGGGAGTTCGCGGTCGGCGGTTTCGCCGGCAAGTCCATGATGAAGCTGCGCGACATCCTGGGCGTGCTGCGCGACTCGTACTGCCGCACCACCGGCATCGAGTACATGCACATCCAGGACCCCAAGCAGCGCAAGTGGATCCAGGACCGCATCGAGCGGCAGCACTCCAAGCCGGAGCGCGACGAGCAGCTGCGCATTCTGCGCAGGCTGAACGCGGCCGAGGCGTTCGAGACGTTCCTGCAGACCAAGTACGTGGGTCAGAAGCGGTTCTCGCTGGAGGGCGGCGAGTCCGTCATCCCGCTGCTGGACGCGGTCATCGACGCGGCCGCCGAGTCGCGGCTGGACGAGACCGTCATCGGCATGGCGCACCGCGGCCGGCTCAACGTGCTGGCGAACATCGTGGGCAAGCCGTACGCGCAGATCTTCCGGGAGTTCGAGGGCAACCTCGACCCGAAGTCGATGCACGGCTCCGGCGACGTGAAGTACCACCTGGGCGCCGAGGGCGTCTTCACCGGACTGGACGGCGAGCAGATCAAGGTCTCGCTGACCGCCAACCCCTCGCACCTGGAGGCCGTCGACCCGGTCGTGGAGGGCGTGTCCCGCGCCAAGCAGGACATCATCGGCAAGGGCGGCACGGACTTCACGGTGCTGCCGATCGCGCTGCACGGCGACGCTGCCTTCGCGGGCCAGGGCGTGGTGGCCGAGACGCTGAACATGTCGCAGCTGCGGGGCTACCGCACCGGCGGCACGATCCACATCGTCATCAACAACCAGGTCGGGTACACGGCGCCGCCCGAGTCGGCGCGCTCGTCGATGTACTCCACGGACGTGGCCCGCATGATCGAGGCCCCGGTCCTGCACGTCAACGGCGACGACCCGGAGGCCGTGGTGCGCGCGGCCCGGCTGGCCTTCGAGTACCGGCAGGCGTTCAACAAGGACGTCGTCATCGACCTGATCTGCTACCGCAGGCGCGGGCACAACGAGACGGACAACCCCTCGTTCACCCAGCCGCTGATGTACCACCTGATCGACAAGAAGCGCTCGGTGCGCAAGCTCTACACCGAGTCGCTGATCGGGCGCGGCGACATCAGCCTGGAGGAGGCCGAGCAGGCGCTCCAGGACTTCCAGGGGCAGCTGGAGAAGGTCTTCACCGAGGTCCGCGACGCGACGTCGCAGCCGGCGGCCGCCGAGGTGCCGGTCCCGCAGGCGGAGTTCCCCGTCGGTCTCGACACCGCGATCTCCCAGGAGGTCGTCAAGCGGATCGCCGAGTCGCAGGTCAACATCCCCGAGCGGATCACCGTCCACCCGCGTCTGATGCCGCAGCTCCAGCGCCGCGCGCAGATGGTCGAGGACGGCACGATCGACTGGGCGATGGGCGAGACCCTGGCCATCGGCTCGCTGCTGATGGAGGGCACGCCGGTCAGGCTGTCGGGCCAGGACTCGCGTCGCGGCACGTTCGGGCAGCGGCATGCGGTGCTCCTCGACCAGAACTCCGGCGAGGACTACACCCCGCTGCTGTACCTGGCAG
Organism: Streptomyces diacarni; assembly: GCF_003323715.1. Classification (GTDB taxonomy): domain Bacteria; phylum Actinomycetota; class Actinomycetes; order Streptomycetales; family Streptomycetaceae; genus Streptomyces; species Streptomyces diacarni. The sequence goes on along the minus strand of NZ_QOIN01000048.1, from coordinate 280,275 downwards.
AGGACCAGGCGCGCTACAACGTCTACGACTCGCTGCTGAGCGAGTACGCGGCGATGGGCTTCGAGTACGGCTACTCGCTGGCCCGCCCGGACGCGCTGGTGATGTGGGAGGCGCAGTTCGGTGACTTCATGAACGGCGCTCAGACGGTCATCGACGAGTTCATCTCCTCGGCCGAGCAGAAGTGGGCCCAGACCTCCGGGGTCACCCTGCTCCTGCCGCACGGCTACGAGGGTCAGGGCCCTGACCACTCCTCGGCCCGCATCGAGCGGTTCCTCCAGCTGTGCGCGCAGAACAGCATGACCGTGGCCATGCCGACGCTGCCGTCGAACTACTTCCACCTGCTGCGCTGGCAGGTGCACAACCCGCACCACAAGCCGCTGGTCGTCTTCACCCCGAAGTCGATGCTGCGGATGAAGGCGGCGGCCTCCAAGGCGGAGGAGTTCACCACCGGCGGTTTCCGTCCGGTCATCGGCGACACGCTCGTCGACAGCGGCGAGCTGGACCCGGCGAACGTCCGCAAGGTCATCTTCTGCTCCGGCAAGGTCTACTACGACCTGGACGCCGAGCGGACCAAGCGGGGCCTCACGGACACCGCCATCATCCGGCTGGAGCGGCTCTACCCGCTGCCCGGCAAGGAGATCCAGACCGAGATGGCGCGCTTCACCAACGCCGAGAAGTACGTCTGGGCCCAGGAGGAGCCGGCCAACCAGGGCGCGTGGCCGTTCATCGCGCTCAACCTGGTCGACCACCTGGACCTGGTCATCGGTTCGGAGCCCGTGCCGAACGCGGACCGGCTGCGCCGCGTCTCCCGGCCGTCCTCGTCCTCGCCCGCCGTGGGCTCGGGCAAGCGGCACGCGGAGGAGCAGGCCAAGCTCGTCAAGGACGTCTTCGACATCTGAGACGCCTGCCGCCTGGCGCCTGACGCAGAAGCAACCGAGGGCCCCCACCGCGACCGCGGTGGGGGCCCTCGGGCGTCCCCGGAGCTCGGGCGTCCCGGGAGGCGCGCCGCCCGAGCCGCGTGCCTCCCAGACTGATCCGGACCGGACCGGACCGGACCGGACCGGACCGGACCGGGCGTGCTCAGCCCAGGTAGGGCTCGTAGTCCCAGTAAGGACGGGTGCGCTGCCGGGCGGAGAGGGTCTGCTGGTGCTGGGCGCCCAGGGAGCGGGTCAGGCGCTCCAGCGCGTCGCTCTCCACCGCGCGGGCCTCGTCGCGGCGGCGCAGCGAGCGCAGGTCGATGGCCTGGGCCACCATGCACGAAAGAGTGAGAGGGTGGTCCTCGCCCAGCACGCGCCGGGAGCGCTCCAACGTGTCACGGCTGAGCTCGTGGGCGTCCTCCAGCGCCTCGGCGAGGTGGCGGCCGCCGCTGGTGTTCAACGCACACCCGAGGGTGACGGGGTGGTCGGGGCCCAGCAGCGAGGTGACACCGGCGAGGGCCTGCTCGAACATGTTCAGGGCGCCGTCGCGTTCGCCCTCGATCTGCAGGACGAGGCCCGCGTTGGACTGCATGGCGGTCGGCACCGGGTGCGCGGGCCCGAGCAGGGCGCGGAAGCCGTCCTCGGCCTCCGTCAGCAGCTCCCGTGCGAGCGTCAGATCGCCGTGCTCGCGAAGGAAGTTGCCGTAGTCCGTCATCAGGGACAGCGTCGTGTAGTGACCGCGGCTGTGCACCTGCTCCTGCTGGTCGAGCAGGAGCGCCATCGCGGTGGCGATGTCCTGCCGGGGCGTGCCCGCGCGGCGCTGGCACAGCATCAGGTTGTGCCGGGCCATCAGCGTCTGCGGGTGCTGGGCGCCGAGCACCTGGAGCTGAAGCCGCATGGCGAGCTCCTGGCGGGCCAGCGCCTCCTGGTAGCGGCCCAGCAGGCGCAGGTCGCGGGCGCAGGAGTTGCCGCTGCCGAGCGTGAAGGGGTGGCGGGCGCGCAGCACCTGTTCGCGGGCGCGCAGGGTGTCCAGGTCGGTGTCGTAAGCCTCCTCGTAGCGGCCGAGCAGCCTGAGCCCGACGGCGAGGTTGTGCTGCGCCAGCAGGCTGGCGCCCTCGTCGGGGCCGTAGAGCCTGCGGGCGACCTCGACGACTCTCTCCTGGCGTTGCAGCGCCTCGTCGTACTGTCCGAGCAGCCGCAGGTCGGCGGCCAGGCAGCTGGTGGCCTCCATGAGGGCCTCCTCGTAAGGCCCCTCGGAGCGGGGCACCTCCGCGAGGCGCTCCAGCCGGTCGGCGTCGAGGATCTGCGCCTCGCGGAAGCGTCCGGCCGCGCGCAGCACGTTCCCCTGGAGGGTGGCCAGAGAGAGCATCTGCTGCGCGTCGGAGTCGAGGAACCTCCCCCACTCCGTGCGGATGCTGGCTGCCAGCTCGGCTCCGAGCGTGAACTCGCCCGAGTTGTAGCAGTAGCGCAGGCAGTTCAGCAGCATCTCCTGAACGCGGCGCTCCTTGCTGGAAGGTGCGACGGACGGCAGCAGGTGCGGCAGCAGCTCGGCGTAGCGGCCCCACTGGCGGCTGTCGTTCGGCGCGCCCGGGTCCGCCTCGACCAACAGCCGGTGCACGGTGCCGCGGACGGCGTCGTTGTTGCGCCCCTGGGTCAGCTCGCTGATGACGCTGTGGACGACCTGGTGCATCAGCACCGAGTCGTTCTGCTCGCTCTCGCCGGCCTGGACGCGCGACTCGCGGGTGATCACCGAGTAGTTGACCAGCGAGTCGAGGGCACGCGCCCAGCTGGAACGGTCGCTGGCGATCCACCGCAGGTTGTCGGGCAGTTCGGCGGTGGGGATGCCGCGCGCCAGGCCCAGCGGAATGCGTCCGGGGGCGAAGACCGCGCACAGGGAGAGCAGGTCGACGGCGCGCGGCTCGGACTTGCGCAGCTTGTTCAACAGCATCGACCAGGAGGTCAGCGACGAGTACGGGTAGTCGTCCGGCATGGTGCCCGACTCCAGCCGGGTCAGGCCCACACCGCGCACCATGCGCAGGTACTCGGGGACCTCCATGCCCTCCTCGCCCAGCCAGGCCGCCGCCTGGGCGAGCTGGAGGGGCAGGTCCTGGAACTCGCCGGCCACCTCGTCGGCCTGCGCGGCGGTGATGTGCGGGGCGCGGCGCATCAGGTAGCCGGTGGACTCGGCGCGGCGGAAGGCGGCGATCTGCTTGATGTCGGTGGCGGCGCGCCAGCTCTTGTTGCGCGAGGTGATCAGGACGTGGCCGCTGCCGCCGTGCGGCAGGAAGGTGGCGGCTTCCTCCGGGTCCTCCCAGCCGTCGAAGATGAGCAGCCACCGCCCCGAGGGCGTGTTCTTGCGCAGCGCCTCCCGCACGGTGCGCAGCCGCTCGCCGACATCGCCCGCGCGGTCGAGCCCGAGTTCGACGGCGAGCTGTCCGAACGTCTCGCGCTGGGTGTTGCGCTGGTCGCAGTTGACCCACCAGACGACGTCGTAGTCAGGGCCGAAACGGTGCGCGTACTCGGCCGCGATGTGCGTCTTGCCGATGCCCGCCATGCCGACGAGCGCGCACACGGCCGCGCCCTGCTCCGCGTCCATCAGCCGCTCCTGGAGCTCGTTGAGGATCACGTCGCGGCCCGTGAAGCGCCCGTTGCGGCGCGGCACCTCCCCCCACACGTCCGGCGGGTCGTTGGGGTAACGGCTGGTGTAGCCGGTCTGCGCCGCGGGCGCGCGGCGCGGGCTGAGCCCCAGCCGGTTCAGCAGCCTGCGCTCGGCCTCCTCCTCGCCGACGCCCCACAGGTTGACCGGCTCCAGCACCGCGGTGGCCGGCAGCAGCTCGCGGTTGGTCAGGTTGACGGCGGCGAACCGGTCGGCGTGCTCGGCCACGTAGCCGCGCAGCACCGTGTTCCAGTCGGCCTCGGTGCGCGGGCCGAGTTGGAGGAACACGTCGCTGATGACCAGCAGCACGCGCCCCGAGGCCAGCTGGAGGTCGCCCAGCGCTTCCTGCAGCGGCTGCTCGCGGTCCGGGTCCCAGCGCTGGAGCGTGGTGCGGTGGCCGTGACTCTCCAGCCGGTGCGCGATCCAGTGGCCCCAAGCGCGGTGGTAGCCGGGAAAGACCACCACGAAGTGCTCGGACTCCCCTCCGGGCGGGGCGCCCCGAGCCGGTTCCCGCTGAGCGACCATGCCTGCGTTCTCCCTCGTCCAGCAGCCGTCGTCACCCCGGGGGCGACCTGTACGGCAAGACTACCCAAAGTGACCGTTTGTGAGCTTGTCGGCAGCGACGGCGACGCCGTGGGCGTCCCGGCCGCCTGAGGCGGTGAGCCGCGCGTTGCGGCGGCGCATCCCCTCCACGAACTCTGTGCCCTGGCGGGTCAGTTGGCCAGAGCCCAGAAGGAGGAAAAGAGCATGGTCGACCTGGGTGAGGTAGTCCGCGCGGCGGCCCCGCGCGGCCGCCCGCTCGGCGGGGGTCGCCGCGGCACGGCGGGCGAGCCGGTCCCACAGGTCGGCCAGGGCGAGGTGCGCGTAGGTGCCTTGCAGCACGGCGTCCAGCGGCCGGGGGTCGCTGCGCCAGCCGACCTGGAAGACCGCTTCCGTGCCCGGCCTGCTGAGCCGCACCACGCCTTCGAGAACGGCGAGTTTGCTGTGCTGCACCTCGTGGACGAGGACCTCGGCCAGCTCCTCCGGCGTGTGCGGGCGCGTCGCCAGCACCGCCCAGGGGGCGGCCATCCGGGTCGCGCTGGCGCGTCCTTGGGGCTTCCACAGCACGGGGACGAGGGAGCGCACCAGTCCGGTGACCTCTGCCGCGCGCTCCCGGTCGGCCTCCCGCAGCAGCCGGAGAGCTCGCTTCCACATCCGGTGCCACGCGTCCGCCTCGCCCGGCACGCCGAGGGTGACGGGCCGCAGCCCGCCGAGGCCCGCGTGGCGCGTCCCGTCGCCCAGATGGGGGTCGCGGTCGTCCAGGACCGCGAAACCGCCCTCCAGGCCCCGCAGCGGGCGCCAGGGGGCCTGCTCCGCGTCGTATCCGTGGCCGAGGACGGCGGCACGCGGCAGGCGGACCGTGCGGCCGCCCCGCGGCGTGAAGGACACGCCGTCGCCCGCCGCTTCGAGACGGACGCACGGGGCGTCCGTGAGATACGTGCCAAGGCCCGGCAGCGTCAGCCGCCCCCCGGGGGCCGGCAGGTCGAGCCCGAAGGCGGTTCCGGCGGTCGCGGCGACGGCGGCGGCGAGCGGTCCTGAGCCGGCGAGCGCCGCGGGCAGTCCCTCAGGGCCGGCCTCCAGGGTGCGCGCGAGCCAGTTGCCGACGGCTGGATAGCCGAGCGCCGAGCGCGCGGCGGCCGGGTCGTGGGACTCGGCCTGCTCCAGCAGCGCCCAGTGCGCGTCCAGCACGCGGGCGGTCCGCTCGGGCGTACGGGCGCGCTCGACGCGCGTCAACAGCGCCTTGAGCAGGACGAGGCGCCGCGAATGCAGCCAGGCGCCCAGCGCCGCCGCCTCCCCGGGCAGCGGTCTGGTCTCTCCCATCCGGCGCAGTTGGAGGTCCGGTATGTCGAATGGCGTCATCGCGGCGGGTCACAGCGGGTTCTGGCGACCCGCTCCGCGCCCTCCCGCGGTACCCGCCCGGCCATGGGCGCCCTGCGCAGAGCCGGAGATTGTCCGAAACACGCTCTTCCGTTCCCCCGCCCGGGACGCGCCCGACGGGGCGGCGTCCTCCGTGTGCTTGCCGTTCCCGCCGTTCGTGCCGGATCTCCACATCCGCGACAGTTCCTCCCCGTCGCGAAGGGTGTTCTCCACCACGGCCGTGACGGCGGGATCGTCGCAGGTCCTCAGCGCGCGTAGAGTCACGCCCGTCAGGTCGGGCAGAGGCGGCGGTGCCGCTTCGGTCTGAGGGCCCGGGCCACGGGACGTGCCATCGGTCCGCACGGCCACGCTCTTCTCCTCCCCTAGAACCCCGCCCAGGGGGCGGTAGCCACGGATGGTTTTCCTTTCCCGTAGCAGGTATCCGGAAACACGTTCGCAGTACACGACCGTCGCATTCGGCCGCTCCTCACGCCACGGCACCCGTGCGACGCACCTCGTCGGACCCCCGGATCACCCCCCCGACGCACGCCCCGATTCGGCCACCCGGGCCCTGGTGTCACGCACCTCGTCCCACGGAACATCAGCCAGGTGGCCTGCCAGCAACTGCCATTCGGCGTCCGCCGCGCGGTAGTCGGCCAACGCGTCCACCTCGCGGCCCTGCGCACGGTGGAAGTCGCCGCGCGCGTGCAGCGCCCTGGCCACCGTGAGGGACCCGCGCTCGTGAACGCCCGCCACCTCCTCCAGCGCGCTGGTGAGCTCCGCACCCGCCTGCTGGGACTGCGGCGTCCCCACGGGGAACAGGGCACGGGCCCTGCCCAGCCGCAGCCACGCCTGCGCCCGGCTCTCCGCGTCCGTGCCCTGCCGGGCCGCCTGCTCCAGCAGATGGCAGCCCTCGTACAGATCGGGCCTGAACTCCTCCGCGTCGTAGCGCAGCAGCAGCACACGGCCCAGCAGCAGTGCCGCACGGGCCACCGCGGGGCTGCCCGTCGGTGCGCGGGTGAGCGCCTCGCGCAGGATGCCCTCGGCGCGGGAGAGGTCGCCCGCGCCGGTGAGCAGCATCTCCCCCCACTCGGTGAGCAACTCGCCGCGCTGGACGCTGTCCGGCGAGGTGAACCGTTCGGCTTCGGTGTACGCCTGGGCGGCGGCCGCCCAGTCGTGGGTCTCGCGCAGCACGCGGGCGCGTTCCCTGGCACAGCGCAGCCGCAGGCCCGTCCGCTCCCCCGCGACCGCGTCAGCCCGCGTCAGCACCTCCAGGCGTTCTCGAGGCGGCGCGCCGCTCAACCGCAGCGCGGACGCCAGGTCGAGCAGGACACCGCAGCGCTGGGCCGCCACCTCCTCGCGGCGCTCCGTGGCGGTGGCAGGGCGGCCGGACGGGCTGCCCTGCCGGACGGAGGGTGCGTTCCGCTGCGTGGCCGCGTCCCCTCCGGGCGGTGACGCGGCGGGCTCAGGCACCCGCGTGGACGCCTCCAGCGGGGTGACCTGCTCGGTACCCGCGCCGTCCTTGCGACGGCCGTCCTCCGCCGACCGGCCGGAGGTCGGGCCTGCGGGGTCGGTGGGGGCGCTGGAGTGCTCGGGGGTCCCGGGCGCGCGGTCAGCCAGCATGTCGCTCACTTCGCGGAGTTCGCTGACGGCCTCGAGGGCCGCCCTGTGGCGGTGTTCGGGTGCTGCGTGGGCCAGCGCGAGCAGCACCCGGCCCAGTCGGAGTTTACGGGTCAGCTCGGCGTCCGGGGGCAGCGCCGGGTCCGCCGTGTCCCCCGTGAGGCGGCCGGCCAGCGTGCGCAGCAGCCGCTCGGCGCGCAGCAGATGCCGCACCCCTCCGCGCGCCTGCCACAGGTCGTTCTCGACACCGGCCCGCTCCAGCAGGGTCGCGGGGGCGTCGTCCGTCAGCAGTTCGGCGGCGTCCCGCAGCAGCGGTTCGGCGCCCTGCGGGCTGCGCCGTTGGGCGGCCGTTCCCGCGAGGGCGCGCAGGACGCGGCCGAGGGCCAGCCGGGCGCGCGGGCTGTCCCGGTCGGCGGCGCGTGCGGCCTCCCCCACCGAACGGGCCCGGTACAGCAGTTGGATGTCCCGTTGGGCCCGCCACTGGCCCAGCAGCCGCTCGGTTTCGGCCACCTGGTCGGCCGCGTGCGCGTCGGGCAGGTAGAAGCGGACGACCTCGGCGGGGATGGTGGCGAACAGCTCGTCGACCTCGTCGTCGTCCCGCGGCGAGACCAGCGGGCCTTCCTCGTCCTCCCCGGTGAGCTGGGCGACGGCCAGGGCCGCGAAGTTGCGGGTGCCCTTGCCGAACCGCTGCTCCACATGGTCGGACAGGTGTTTGAGCGTGAGAACGGCCGCGCTCTGGTCCAGCGACTGGAGCAGCAACTCCCGCACGCCAGGCGCGAACGTGTACCGCGGCCCGTACGCGGACGCCGCCACCTCCCCCTCGCACTCCTCCTCGGGCAGCCGCGTCAGCAACCCCGAGAGCAGGACCTCGGCCAGCTCCATCGGCCCCGTGTCCGGCAGCATCGCCTCCTGGACCAGGTGGATGACCGGCAGCAGCAGCGGGACGACGGACAGGTGCAGGGCCAGATCCAGCGCACCGGGCGAGGCGGTGTTGCGGAACTCCCTCAGCAGCGTGCGCGGCGGAACGCCACCCGGCGCCGTGCGCGGCGGCGGCATCGCCGGGTGCCGCGGCAGCACCCAGGCGGCGGCCCCCGGGACCGCGCGCTCACCACCGCTGCCCAGCAACCGCGCCCAGTTGCCCAGCGCCTCGGGCGTCGGCAGCAGCACGGGCACGGCCACCGCGTCGGCGGGCGGCAGCGGACCGTACCCCTCGGGCTCGAACGTGACACGCCCGCCGGAGCCGCGCTCCCGCAGCAGCGTCCCCGGCTCGGCCGGCAGCGCCGTGCGCGGCCACAGGCGGGGCGGCAGCGGCTGGACGACGGCCAGCGGAGAGCGCCCCGACCAGTGGTGCAGCAGCCGCTGGGCGCGGCCGTCCTGCCACAGCGCCCCCACGCAGTCGCTGACGACCAGGGTGAGCCGCCGGCCCGTGGTGTCGCGGTACTGGTCCGCGGGGCGCAGCCGCGTGCTGCCGTCGGCCGGTCCCGTGCCGATGAGCGGGGAACCGTCACGGGCGCGGTAGAGGTAGCGGACCTGCACGTCACGGAAGACGCCGAGCTGTTCGAACGTCTGGCGCAGCCGCTCCAGCGTGGGCTGCCACACGGACGCGGTCGGCGAGGCGTCCATGATGAGCTGGATCTCGCTGTAGCGGCGGATCGCGGTGCCGAACACCGGCAGCACCGTGGCGGAACGGGCGCTCAAATCCGCGGTGGCGGCCTCGTCCAGCCCCCCGGTCGCCGGGGGGAGCGGCGGCCGGTAGCCGTGCAGCGGGCGCAGCGCGTGCTGCAGCTCCAGCAGCCCGGACAGTGACCCCGCCGCCGGGGCGCGCACCGGGAAGCCGGGGGACGGCGCGCCCCCGTGCCGGCGCGGAGCGAACAGCGACACCGGCGCCGTCCGCTCCGTGGCCGCCGCCGGTGCCTCGTCCGGCTCCGTCTCCTCGTCCTCGTGCGCCGGCGGTGCCGACGGCTGCGAAGGGAGCGCTCCGCTCTCGGTCCTGGGCGAGCCGGTGGCGCCCGCGGCCGCGTCCGCCTGCCCGGGGGCGGTGAACCGGGCGAGCCACAGCGCCTCGGCCACTTCCTCGGACGAGGGCTCCCAGCCGGCGGCCCGCAGCCGCGCCACCAGCTGAGCCACCTCCCCGACGGCCAGGGCTTCCTGGACGGCCGTGGAGGGGCGCGGCGGGCTCGCCTCGGACCGCGCACGGCCACGCGGCCGTCGCGGCGGGGGCGGCGCCGGGCTCATCAGCGGGTCACCTCGGGCGATCGAGGGGGCGCAGCAGCATCTCGGCGAGCCGGTCGCGGGTGACCCTCTCGACGCCCGAGGCGCGCTGTGTCAGGAACAGTGCGTTGAGCAGCTGGTCGGTGGCGATGACCTGCCCGGGCTCGCGGCGCAGGAACCGCTGAACCAGCTCGGCGCCCTCCTCAAGCGCCTCTTCACCCAGATGTGCGGATACCATCGCGGCCAGCTGCTTGTCGCCCGGCGGTTTGAGGTCGAGCTGGATGCACCGGCGCAGCAGCGCGGCCGGGAAGTCCCGCTCGCCGTTGGAGGTCAGCACGATGAACGGGAACGCCGTACACCGCACCCGCCCGCCCTCGATGGGAACCTTGTCGCCGTCCGCGGTCAGCACCTCGGTGACCGGCTCGCGGTCGGCGATGCGCTCCAGCTCCGGAATGGTGAACTCGCCGTCCTCCAGGACGTTGAGCAGGTCGCTGGGCAGGTCGATGTCGCTCTTGTCCAGCTCGTCGACCAGCAGCACCCGGGGCAGCGGCACTCCGTCGGGGCCCTCCTGCGCGGGCAGCAGCGCCGTGCCCAGCGGACCAAGCCGCAGATACGACCCGATCGGGGGGCGGGCGGGCGCCGAGTCGCTCTCGCCGGCCACGGCACGGTCCAGCTGGACGTCCTGGAGCCTGCCGATCGCGTCGTAGTGGTAGAGCCCGTCCGCCAGCGACGTACGGCTGACGATCGGCCAGCGGAGCACCCGGCCGAGACCCAGCTCGTGCGCGACCGCGTGCGCGAGCGTCGACTTGCCGGTACCCGGGTTGCCGGTGACCAGGAGGGGGCGGCGCAGATACAGCGCCGCGTTGACCGCCTCCACCTCCTCGGGACGCGGATGCAGACTCTCCACCAGACGCCGCCGCGCACCCAGCCGCCGCGCGGTGTCGGCGCCCTCGGTGTCGTCGGCGTCGTCGCCCTCCGCGCCGTTCGGGCTGTCGGGTCCGGTGCCGGCACCGGTGAAATCGCGCCACGGAGGCGGCTCGGGCAGTCCCCGCACGCCCTCGTGCGGCACACCCGCGCCGCGGTAGATGCGCCAATCGCTCACGATGTGCTCCTCAACGCTGTCGACTGCCTGGGCATGAGCGGTGGTTCGCGCAACGGTTCGTCCCCAATGGTCCTGTGGGGCGGATCGTAAAGCAGGACGATATGCCGTGCCCAGGCCGCTGGGTGGTCAATTGGCGCACTGTTCACGCCAGTTGACCCCTCCGTGTCCCAGCTCCCCCCGTCGCCCAGGTCGGCGTTGGTGTTCCGCAGCGCCCTGATCTCCTGCGGAAGCTGCCGCGCCGAGTGGACCTGGCGCAGCAGCGCGGCAGCCCGCTCGTGGAACTCCTCGCAGTCGTCGTGGTCGAGCTGGTCGCCGCACGAGTGCCGCCACAGCGCCACCGCGTGCCCCGCGCCGAGCGCCGCCGCCATGGCGCGGGCCCCCGGGCCGCTGCCCGTCCGCGCGCAGTACACGGGAACGGCACCGGGCGGCGCGGCCAGCAGCCGCCCGTAGGCGGCCTGCCCGCCCTCGGGCACCGACGCGCCGTGCCCGGACACGGGCACCTCGCGCCGCAGCGGCACAGCCTCCATCGGGCCGCCCAGCACCGCGGCCGCCCTGGTACGGGCCTCCGGGGTGAACCCGTGGTCCCTGCGCGACCTGTCACGCACCACGACCAGTCGACGCTGCCCCAGCGGCACAGCGTGCGGATTGAACGGATCGTCCGGATCGTAGGGGCGCACCCGCCACTCGTCCACCGGCTCGTCGAAGAGCGCGCGCGGCAGCAGGAACTCCACCGCCGCCAGGTGATCGTCCACGTCGCACTGGTCGAGCGCCTGGGACAGCGCACCGCGCACGGCCTCCTCCAGCCGGGGGCGCGGCACCTCCTCGCGGCTCTGGTCGACGATGGACTCCTCCCGCTCCCCGTCCTCCTCGGCCTCGTCCGCGCCGTCGTCAGCGGCCAGCAGCTCGTCCTTGTCAGCCGAGCGGACCAGCAGCACCCGCCAGGCGTGCCGTCCCGAACCGTAGATGTCGGGCTCCACCTCCACCAGCACATTGGCCCTGGCCGCCGACGCGGGACGGTGACTCTCCAGCACGGTGGGGACACGGGCCCTGATCACGTCGTTGAGCAGCGTGTGCGCGGTGCGCTCCACCCAGCCGCGCAGCTCCGCCAGGGCGCGCACCGAACGCGGCGACGCCGCCGCACCCGAACGGGTGAGTGCGGCGACCACCTTGGCGGCGTACAGCACCACGGCCTCCAGCGCCAGATCGGGAGAAGGCTCCTCCGCCGCCGCGTCGCTGTCCCGCGGCTCGTAGAGCAGACCCGCGCCCTCCCGCCAGGAACGGGGATCGTGCTCGTTCAAGGTGTAGGGGAGGCGCAGCACCATGTCCCGCGCCTCGTTGGCCAGTTGCAGCACCTGCCCGGCGCCCGTCGGCGGCTCCACCTCGGCGAACAGCGCGTACAGCTCCGCCCGCCGGTCCACCGTGAACCCGTAGGCCGGCTCCCCGCCCATGGGACCCAGCCGCGCGTGCTGGCGATACCAGCTGTGCCCGAACCCGTGGTAGCGCCGCAGGTGGTAGCGGTCGTGCGCGGACAGCACCTCGTGCAGCACCCGCGCCCCTCGCGGCCCCGCGTCACACAGCCTGCGCAGCGCGGTGACCCGCGTGGCCACCCCGGTGTGCGGACGGGAGCCCTTGCCCTTGCTGACGCCGAGCACCGCACCGCGCCGCTCGTCCAGCACCGGGCCGCCCGAGCAGCCTTCCGTCAACTCGTCACCGCTGAGCATCAGGGGGCGGCCCCGCACGCCCGTGGCCGTCGCCAGCCCCGTGAAGAACATCTGCTCGCCGCGCTCCGGGCCCGGCACCCAGCCGTACAGCCCGATGGCGGCCGGGGTGAGGGCCGAGCGGTCGCTCAGCCACAGGCAGTCCACGTCCGTCGCGTCCGGCACCCGTACGAGTGCCAGATCGGGGAACGGCCACGGCGCCGGCGGCTCTTCGGGGTTCTCGGGCAGCGGCAGCCCGAACGCGAGCTCGCCGAGGAGCACCGTGCTCTGCGCGTCGTCGCCGACCGTGATGCCGATGGCGCGATCCCCCCTCCACACGCTCGCGGCGCCCTTGCCGACGACATGGGCACACGTGAGGACCCAACCAGGCGCGACGAAGAACCCGCTCCCCCAGAACGAGCGCCGCCCCGCGAGGGGCGCGGCGATCCCGCGCACTCCGTCACCGCTCACTCCGTCACCGCGGCCGCCGCTGACGCCGCCGCCGCTGCTTCCGTCGTACCCCTCGGGCGGTGCCCCGATGCGCACGACGGAAGCGCGAACGGAGTCGGCGAGGCCCGTGGGGGCGTTCACGCGGCACAGGGCGCGCACAGCAGCACGCCGAATCGTGGCCTCCCGCACCGCGCGGCTCGCACTCCGGTCACAGCACTCCCCCCTCTACGCCCCGTTCCCCCGTCACTTCCTTCTGTGAGATGCCTGAGGTAGCAGGCTAGTCCCCGGGTCCGACAGACGGGAGAGGCGGCGCCCCGACATCCCCCGCACAGCCCGTACTCACGGCAGGGGACGGCCACTCCCCCGCCTGCGCAAGCGGGTTCGGGTGCGCACCCGAACCCGGGCCGAGGCCGAGGACGAGGACGAGCCGGGCCGAAGCCGGGTGCCGGGCCGGGCCCGGACGACGGGCGACCCGACCTGACGCTGGGCTGCCCGGCCCAAACCGGCCCGGCGGCCCAACCCGCCGGGAGGACTCGGAGCTTGGCGGTGCTCACGCGCGCCCGCGCGCGGCACCCGCTCACCGCCTACCACCGCCGCGCGCGCCGACCCCTGCTCAGCCGCGCCCCGCGCGTCACCCGCCCTGCGGGGCGGTGCCGGGTGTGGCCGTGCCGTCCGCGGTCCGCGTGGCTCCCGTCGTATCGTCCTCGCCGTCGCCGTCGCCGTTCCGCTGGTGCGCCGCGTGCCACGTGAGGGTGACCGAAACCGAGGCCTTGGCCTCCCCGTCGGCGAGGACGGCGGCGAGGGCCTTACCCGACTTGACGGCCAGCTCGACGCCGAACGTGGCGCTGACCTCGTCCGGGCTCGCCTGGCGGGCCGCCCTCAGCACGGCCGACCCGACACCGCTGATCACTTCGTTGAGCTGCTGGGCCCGCGCGATGAGCTGGTCCCGCGTGCCCACATCGTCGTACTGGAACTCGTCGGCCCCCGGCGGGACCTCGTCCTCGTCCAGAACCCGGACCTGTGCCAGCAGGGTTTCACCGCCCGGCAGCGTGATCTCCCGGATCTCCCGCTTCATACGTCCCCCTCGCCGCGTTCACACCAACGGCCCTGCGCCGCCCTCCTATTGAACATCCACGGCGGCTGCTCGCGCGAGCGTGGGCGGCGGCGTCACGCGCCCGGCGAGCCCCTCTTCCCCTCCGCCCCGCTCCCCCCATGGGCCCCGTCCGCCGCATGGGACGCGGTGGTCGTGTCGGCCGTGGCGCCGTCCGCTCCCGCCTCGGCACCGCGCAGCACAACACCGATATGGGCGGCGGCAGTCGACAGGTGGCGGTGCACCTCGCGCAGTTGCCCTTCGCTGACGCCGTGATCGCGGGCGGCGTCACGCACGTCGTCCCGGAAGCGGTCCAGGAGCCGTTCGAGATCGCGCGCCGGGTCACCCGTGGAGTCGGCCATGGGGGCCTCGGCCTCGGCGTCCGGGTCGGTACCGGCCGGGTGCGGGCGTACGTACGGCGGCCAGGGTGTGGCCGCTCCCGTGACCCGCCCCAGGCTGCCCATGCCGCGGGCGAATTCGGACATGCCGTCGCGAACGGCCCCCGCCCAGTCACCCGCCTGCACTCGGGACTGCACCTGATCCTGCACATGGTGGGCGAGCCGCTGCACCTCGGCCAGCGCCTCGGTGTGGGCCTCCCGCTCCTTCCTCGCCTGGCGCTTGGCGCGCTGCGCCTCCTCCTTGGCCTTGCGGGCCTGCTCCTTCCACTCGTCCTTGGCCCGGCGCATCTCCTCCTTGGCGTACCGCCACGCCTCCTTGTCGCCCCAGACCCCCTCCCAGCCCTCGCCCCAGCCGTCGTCCCAGCCGGCGGGCTTGTCCCACCCCGAGGTGGCGCCCCGCGAAGATCCCGAGGTGGCGTCCTTCCCCGCGCGGGCCTGCTTCGACCGGTGGCGCGTGCTCCGTGCCTGCTCGCGCATCTCGCGGCGCAGGTCGCCCGCCGTCCCGCTGACGTCCTCGCGGATGTCGCCGGCGAGCGCCGCCACGGAGTCACGAATCTCGATCTCCAGCTCGGCCAGCTCCGCCTGCCGGCCGTCGAGTTCGGCCCGGCCTGCCTCGGTGATGGCGTATACCTTGCGGCCGCCCTCGGTCGTGTGGCTGACGAGCCCCTCGGCCTCCAGCTTGGCCAGCCGCGGATAGACGGTGCCGGCCGAGGGCGCGTACAGGCCCTGGAAGCGCTCTTCGAGGAGACGGATCACCTCGTAGCCGTGGCGCGGCGCCTCGGCGAGGAGCATCAGCAGATACAGGCGCAGTCGGCCGTGCGCGAAGACGGGGGGCATGTCACAGGTCCTTCGGCGAGGAGGGGTTGCCACGGGTCGCGGAGCCACCCGGAGGTCCGGGCGAGCGGGCGCCACCGGCCGCCCCGGCCCCCTGGGCGGCGGCGACGCGGTCGCCGGGATGCGGCCCCTCCCCCGGGCCGTCCGCCTCGGGCGGGCGGCGGAGCAGCGCCACACCGCCGGAGACGTTGTTGGCCCGCAGGGTGCCGCGCCCGCCGCCCAGGGCACCGGTCACCCTGCGGCAGCCCCAGCCAGTGGTCGTCAGCTCGTCGAAGGCGCTGGAGACGGCGCCGCCGCCCGCGCTCTGCGCCTCCACCGCCAGGTCGGCGTCGGCGGGCAGTCTGACGGCCAGCTCACCCGAGACGCTGTTCAGCCGGATGTCCGCGGGGGCGTCCGCCCGGGAGGAGCTCAGATCGAGGATCATCGCGCCGCTGACCGAGTCGGCGGTGATCGCGCCGAGGGCGCCGTCGACGCACGTCAGATCACCGGAGACCGTGGAGAAGCGCAGCGGCCCCGACAGCCGCTGGGTCTCGATGTCTCCCGAGACGGTCTCGGCCGTCACCGGACCCCGCAGTCCGACGAGTGTCGTCGCACCCGAGACACCGGCCACCTGCGTGCTGCCGTGGATGCCGGAGACGACGGCGGTGGCCCCCACCACTCCGACCGACAGCGCGGCATCCGCCGGCACCCGCACCGACACCTCCACCTTGCGGCGTCGGCCCTTGCGGTCGAGCCACTTGAGGAAGCCGCCCCAGGGCAGGTCCTCGTAGGCGACGACCAGCCGGCCGCCCTCACGTCGCACGAGCAGGGGCGGCCCCTCGACCTTGCCCACCTCGACGCGGGTGGCCGTCTCCTGGGTGCCGACCACGTTGACCGTCCCGCCCACCACGCGCACGTCCAACTCCGTGACGGGGTCGTCGAAGTCGATCCGCCACGGCTCGGTGATCTGCCACGACCGGTCGTCGGATGCGGGCACGGCGGCCTCCCCAGGCTCGGCGCTGCCGTACGCGCGACGCGGCACGGCGCGCGGCCACGGCACATCGCGGTGGCGCGCGACGCCCCGCCGGCGCCTCCGCACACGGCAACGACATATCGCGTCTCTCGATGAACACGATATGTCGTGTGTCGCGACAGGCGCAACCCCCTCGCGAGTGAGGGCGGGCCCGGCCGCCCTCAAGCTCGGGCATCCTCGGACCGCGACACCCCTGGGACCACCGGCGCCCTCAGACCACCAGCGTCCACAGAGCGCCCGACGCCCTCAGACCGCCGACGCCAGCGCCCTCAGTCCTCGTCGTCGTCCTCGTCGTCCAGCCGCGCCAGCCAGGTGGCGAGCCGCTCCACCGGAACCTCGAAGTCCGGGTTCAGATCGACGAAGGTCCGCAGCTGCTCGGACAGCCACGCGAGGCTGACCTCTTCCTCGCCGCGCCTCTTCTCCAGCTCTTCGATGCCACGGTCGGTGAAGTACACGGTTCTGCTCCTGGTCGGATGCGCGACCGCGGGGCGGTCACGGGACTACGGGCGCGGCCTGCGGCCGTCATCCCAGGGTATGCCGGACCCGGAGGGTCACTCGTGCCGCCCGACGGCGTCCGAGGCGGCGCCGACCGCGAGGCCAAGGGCGATGAGCAGCACGCAGACGTAGATCTCGTAGCCGTCGAGGAAGGCGAGGTGGTCGACGAGAGCCCACTTGTCGAACCAGCCGATGAACGTGTGGGCGATGCCGCCCGCTCCCTGCGCGATGAGGAGGAAGGCGACGAAGCCGAGAAGATTCTTCATACCCGCAGACTGGCGGCGGCCGGGGCTTGAGGGGATCGGGCTTCGGGAGCGGAAAGGGCGGCGGAAGTCCGCGAGAGGGAGCGCCCGTGTCCTGCCGAGGTCGCCGCTCGGTCCTCCCGAAGTCTCCGCCCCGGTTCTACCGAAGTCGCCACCCGGCCCTACCGAGGTTTCCGCCTGCGCCCTGGCCGGGACAGTGGCCCGGCGGCGACCGTAGATTGCACGGCATGGGGTCTGAGCACATCAGCGGCGCCGGTGTCCGGCGGACGGGGCGACGCAGCGCACGCGACTGGGCGGTGGACATCGGCGCGTTCCTGTTCGCCGGGTGCTTCCTGGTGCTGAGCACCGACGCGGTCGCCCTCGACCCGGGTACCTCACCGACGGCGCTCTTCCTCGACCAGCTGCGGGGCGGGCTCGCCTGCGCGGCGCTCTTCCTGCGGCGCCGGTGGCCGGTGCAGCTCGCATTCGTGCTGCTGGTGGCCGAGCCGTTCTCGCACTTCGTCACGGGACCGATCCTCGTCGCGCTGTTCACTGTCGCGGTCAGCAGGCCGCCACGGGTGACCGCGTGGGTGGCGGCGTTCGCCTACGCGCCGATGCCGTTCATCCTCGCGAGCGGCCCTGCGGCAGGCGACCCCAGGACCGAGTCCGCACTCGCCTACTTCGTGCTGCTCGCCGGGGCGCTCGGCTGGGGGCTGTATGCCCGCTCCCGGAGGGAGCTGCTCTCCTCGCTCCGGGAGCGGGCCGAGCACGCGGCGGCCGACGCGCGGCGCGAGGCCCGCGAGGACGTGGCACGCGAGATGCACGACGTCCTGGCCCACCGGCTGTCGCTGCTGAGCGTCCACGCCGGAGCGCTCGAGTTCAATCCGCGCGGCGATCCCGCGCAGGTGGAACAGGCGGCGGGTGTGATCCGGGAGAGCGCGCACCAGGCGCTGCAGGACCTGCGGGAGGTCATCGGCGTGCTGCGGACGCCCGAACAGGTGGACCATCCGCAGCCGGTGCTCGCCGACGTGGAGCGGCTCGCGGACGAGTCCCGGCGGGCCGGTGCCCGCGTCAGACTCGACCTCGACGTGGCGGGCGGGCTGGGGAACGCGCCCCCCGTGACGGGCCGCACCGCGTACCGCATCGTCCAGGAGGGGCTGACCAACGCGCGCAAGCACGGCGCGGGGCCCGGGACGCCCGTCTCGGTGACCGTGCGCGGCGCCTCGGGGCGCGGCCTGACCGTCGAGGTCCGCAATCCGGCGGGCCGCGACGGTCCGCAGGCAGAGGTGCCCGGGGCCGGTCTGGGCCTCATCGGTCTGACCGAACGCGCCCAGCTGGCGGGCGGCACCCTCGAACACGGCTGGGACGGCGCGGACTTCCGCCTCAGTGCGACGCTCCCCTGGGACGCCGCGGCGCCGGTGCACGGACGCGCCGGAAGGGCGGGCACGCAGGACCGCACGGAACGGAAGGTCGCGGGCGAAGCCGAGAGGGAGGGCACCACCGCGTGACGAGCCAGTACGGTTCGGGACGGCCTGTGTCTCACCCGCGCGCGGTGTCCGCCGCGCCGCCCGCCATGTGGCCGACCGCGGCGTAGGCGAAGGTCATCGCCGGCCCGATGGTGGCTCCCGGGCCCGGATAGGTCTCGCCCATGACGGCGGCCGAGGCGTTGCCCGTCGCGTAGAGGCCGCCGAGGACGCTGCCGTCCTCGCGGAGCACCCGGGCGTGTTCGTCGGTGGTGAGGCCTCCCTTGGTGCCCAGGTCGCCGGGGACGACGGGGACGGCGTAGTAGGGCGGTTTGGCGAGGGGTGCGAGGTTGGGGTTGGGGAGGGTGGGGTCGCCGTAGTAGCGGTCGTAGGCGCTGTCGCCGCGGCCGAAGTCCTCGTCGCTGCCCTGGCGGGCGAAGGTGTTGAAGCGTGCGATCGTACGGGCGAACCTGTCGGCGGGGACGCCCATCCCGGCGGCCAGTTCCTCCAGCGTGCCGGCCTTTTTGACGAAGCCGCTCCCGACCAGTTCGCGGGGGAAAGGGCGGCCGGGGAACAGCCCCATGAACAGGTAGCGGGCCTTGGAACGGGCGTCGAGGACGAGCCAGGAGGGCGCGGTCTCGGCACCGGTCTTCTCGCGGTGCGCGTACATCGCGTCGACGAACTCGTGGTACGGGGCGGCCTCGTTGACGTACCGCTCGCCGCGCCCGTCCACGACGGCCATGCCGGGGATGCCGCGGTCGGCGACGAGGAAGAAGGGCGCCTCCCTGCCGGGGACCACCACCGAGGGGGCGCCCCACACCTTCTCCATCAGGTCCACACCCGCGCCCAGCCGCAGGCCCTCCCGCAGGCCGTCGCCGTCGTTGCCCTCGGGTGCCGAGCTCCAGGCGGCGCGGGTCGGCGAGGGCAGGTAGCGCTCCCGCAGCCGCTGGTTTCCGGCGAAGCTGCCGGAGGCCAGGACGACGCCGCGCCGGGCGCGGAAGGTGACGTCCCGCCCGTCGTGCCGGGCGCGTACGCCGTTCACGCGGCCCGCCTCGTTCGTCAGCAGCCGCGTCATGGGGGCGCCCAGCCACAGGTGGCCGCCCAGGACGCCGAGGGAGTGGCGGAGCCGGGCGACGAGGGCTTCCCCCAGGGCGATGGGCTTGCTGCCGTCGGCCAGGGCGCGGGCGGCGCGCAGCCCCACGCGCAGGGAGGCGCGCTTGCCCGCCCAGGTGCGGGTGACCATGTTGAGGTAGCGGAAGTCGTAGGAGGTGAGGGTGAGCCCGTAGGTGGGCAGTGCGGCGCGGCGCATCAGGGCCCGCTCGGCGGCGGGCAGCCGGTTCAGGTCGAAGATCTCGGGCTCGATGGAGCGGCCGCGTGCGAAGCCGCCGGGGCGCTCGGGGTAGTAGTCGCTGTAGCCGTCGGTGTGGACGAATCTGACGTCGGTGCGGTCGTGGAACTCGCGCACCATGCGCGGCCCCTGGTCCAGATACGCCTCCTTGCGCGCGCCCGGCACGCGGTCGCCGACGGTGGCGTCCAGGTAGGCACGCCCCGCGGCGCGGCTGTCGCCGAGTCCCGCCTCGGCGAGGTGGAAGGTGTCGGGTATCCACAGTGCGCCGCCGGAGAGCGCGGTGGTGCCGCCGTACAGCGGCGTCTTCTCCAGGACGACGACGGAGAGGCCGCGCAGCCGCGCCGTCACCCCTGCGGCCAGGCCGCCGGCGCCCGAGCCGATGACGACGACGTCGTAGGTACGGGACGCCTCGGCGCGGGACACCTCGGTGGCGGGCGCCTCGGTGGCGGGCGCCTCGGCAGGCGACACATCGCTACGGGACGCCTCCCTGCCCGACTCTTCGGTGCGGGACGTGCCGTCCAGGAAGCTCTCGTCGGTGTGGGCCCCTCGGGTGTCCTCGCCGGTCCGGCCGCGCGCCGGGCCGCCGCTGCTCACACGGTTCATACGGCTCATGCGGGGACGTTAGGCGCGGGCCGCGGTGCGCGCTCACGGCTCTTCCCGGTGGGTGGGAGACCCCGCAGGGGCCGGCCGGATGGCCGCACCAGCCGTCGGACGCGTCACCGCTCCTGGCCGGCCGCTCCGGTGGGCGCGTGGCGGGCGCGCAGCACGTTCTTGAGGACCTTGCCCGAGGCGTTGCGGGGCAGCGCGGTGACGGCCGTGACGGTACGGGGCAGCTTGTAGTTGGCGAGCCGGGCGCGGGCCCAGTCGGCGAGGCACCCCTCCAGTGCGGCGGCGTCGGCACCGGCGCGGGGCACGACGTAGGCCGCGCCGACCTCGCCCAGGCGCGCGTCCGGTACGCCGATCACCGCCGCGTCGGCCACATCGGGGTGGCCGCGCAGCGCATGCTCGATCTCTGCGGGGTAGGTGTTGAAGCCGCCCACGATGTACATGTCCTTGAGCCGGTCGGTGAGGGTGAGGTAGCCGCGCTCGTCGAGGCGGCCGACGTCTCCGGTGCGCAGCCAGCCTTCCGCGTCGAGCGCGGCGGCCGTCGCCTCGGGATCGTCGCAGTAGCCGCGCATCACGTGGCGCGCCCGCAGCCGGATCTCCCCCGGTTCGCCGGGGGCCGCCTCGGTGCCGTCGGCGGTGACGATCCGCACCTGTGTTCCGGGCAGCGGCAGTCCCACTGTGCCCGCCACGGTGGCCGCGTCGGCGGAGGTGGGACAGACGGTGGCGACACCGGCGGACTCGCTGAGCCCGTACGCGGTGAACACCTCCGCCGCGCCCAGCTCCCGCCTGATCCGCGCCACCAGGTCGACGGGTACCCCGGCTGCTCCCGTACCCGCCAGTCGCAGCGAGGACAGGTCGCTGGTGAGGCGGTCGGGGTGGTCGATGAGGGTGTGGAAGATGGTCGGCGGCCCCATCAGCACACTGACGCGTTCCCCGGCGACGCGGCGCAGGGCGCGGCCCGCGTCGTAGACGGCCTCGGGCACCATCGTCGTCCCGGTCAGCAGGCACGCCAGCACGCCCGCCTTGTAACCGAAGGTGTGAAAGAACGGGTTGAGGAGCAGGTAGCGGTCGCCCGCGCGCAGTCCGACCGCCCGCGCCCACTCGGTGAACGCCTCCAGCGTCTGACCGTGCGTGATCTCGACCCCTTTGGGCCGCCCGGTGGTTCCCGACGTGTAGAGGATGTCGCAGAGGTCGTCGGGGGTGACGGCGGCGGCGCGTGCGGCGTACTCCCGGTCGCCGACGCCGACCGCGCGGTCGAGGAAAGCGGCGTACGGGAGGGCGGGCCACTCCGCGCCACCGCCCGGCGGAGCGGACTCGCAGGTGGGCAGCGTGACCGTCGACTCCAGGTCGGGCAGCGGCTCGCCCGAGTCGGTGAGGGAGCGGGCGTAGTCGGTGCCGAGGAAAGAACCGACCGTGAACAGGAAGCGGGCGCGGGAGCGGCGCAGGATGTCGGCGGCCTCGGCCGGCTTGTAGCGCGTGTTCAGCGGTACGAGGACGGCGCCCACGCTGACGGCACCGAGCGCGGCGGTGATCCAGTGCCGCGAGTTGGGGGCCCACACGGCGACCCGGTCGCCCTTGCGCACCCCGTGGGCGAGAGCCGCCTTCGCGCTGCGTACGACGTGGGCCCGCAGCGTGGCGAAGCTCCAGCGGACCTCCCCGCCCTCCCTCCCGGCCCCTTCGTCGTCCGGGTACTCGACCAGCGCCTCCCGCTCGGGGTAAGCGCCCGCGGCGAAGGCGGTCAGCTCGGCGAGGGTCGCCGGCGGTCGCGTCCCGCCGGGTCCCTGCGGGGCGGGTCCCTGCGGGGCGGCGGCCTCCGGAAGACCGGCGGAGACGGGGTGAGCAGGGGGAACAG
Organism: Streptomyces diacarni; assembly: GCF_003323715.1. Lineage (GTDB taxonomy): Bacteria > Actinomycetota > Actinomycetes > Streptomycetales > Streptomycetaceae > Streptomyces > Streptomyces diacarni. The sequence goes on along the minus strand of NZ_QOIN01000048.1, from coordinate 258,386 downwards.
GGTGCGTGGGGTGAGCGGGCCGGGCTGGACGGACGGGCCGGTCGGCGCGTGCGGTCATGGCTGGGGCCTTTCGAATCACCGTGCGGGATGCGGGGGTTGACGCGGCGGCGAGGGCGGTTTTCAATCCGGATTGCCCGGAGAGGTATTTCGATTAGGAATACCTCTCTCACAGGTATCGGTCTCCACGGAAGCGAGCGTCCCAATGAGTGCGACATCCCCCGCGACGGCCGCCCAGAGCGGGTCCGCCGCAGCGGCCGTGGCCGTCGGCCCCGAGCTGATGCGTCAGGTCATGAGCAGCTTCTGCACGGGCGTCGCGGTCGTCACCGCGGCGGGCGACGACGGCGCACCGGCCGGCATGGCCGTACAGTCCTTCGCCTCCCTCTCCCTCGACCCGCCGCTGGTCTGCTTCGCCCCCGCCCGGACCTCGACGAGCTGGCCGCGCATCCGGGCAGCGGGCCACTTCGCCGTCAGCATCCTGGCCGAGGACCAGCACGCCCTCTCCCGTTCGTTCGCCGTCAGCGGCGGCGACAAGTTCGCCGGCGTCGCCTGGCACCCGGGACGCAACGGCGCCCCCCTCCTCGACGGCGCCCTCGCCTCCGTCGAATGTGCCGTCGAAACCGAGCTGCCCGGCGGCGACCACACCATCGCCGTGGGCCGCGTCACCGCCCTCCACCAGCCCCGCGAAGCGGGCCCCCTGCTCTACTTCCGGCGCACGTACGGGGTGTACGGGACGCACGCGGCGTGAGCGCGGGCAGGGGGCGCTGAACGACGCACAGGTCGTGTCGCCATACTGGCCTCGTGGAGCAACGACCTGACACAGCCGAGCCCGCCGTGCTCAGCGCAGGCACGGACCCGACGTACGTCCCCGGCCTCGACACCCTCGCCGTCGCCGCCGCGGACAAGGAATCCGGCCAAGGAGCGGCGTCGTCGCGGAAACCCGACACCGGGAGCGACGACGAGGAGCGGACGACGGAGCCCGCCGAGCCGGCCGAGGCGGACCACGACGATGCCGACACCGACTCCGACACCGACCCCGACGCGGAGGCCGACAGCGACGCGGACAAGGACGAGGAGCAGGAGGAGGAACAGAAGGAGGAGCCTTTCGAGGGGCCCTCGTTCGAGGTCGCGGACCGCCGGTCCGCCATCGTCGTGGACGGCCGCGGCGTGACGCTTCGTCTCGACGACGCGGAGGCCGGGTTCGAGTGGAGCGAGATCGGCGCCGTGGAGATCGGCGCCCCCCGGTTCGGCCGCCGCTTCCGGATCTGCGTCTGCACGACAGGGCACCGCCGCTTCGACGCCGAAGTCGAGGCGGCCTCCCGGAAGCAGGTCAAGACGTGGTCCGACGAACTCGACTCCGTGCTCGACACCTGGTTCGACGACAGCACGGACTGACGGCGGCCTGCCACCGCCCCGGGCCCCGCTGACCGAGTTCAGTGGGTGACGCCCGCTGCGGTGGCGGAGGAGCGTCCGGTGAGGCGGGCACAGGTCGTACAGGTCCCCGGCGACCGGGCGAGGTCCGGTCCGCGCGGCCGCGCGGGGCGCCTCGGGGCTACCCGTGAGCGCCGGGCACGCTGTCACCGAACACCCGGGGCACCATCGCCGCGATGAGGCGGTCCACGTCGTACGGAGCGCTCAGGATGTCGGGGAGCGTCATCTCGTCCACGAGCAGGCCTGTCATCGCCAGGTAGAGGAGGGCGACGCCCATGTCGTCGCCCGGCATGCCGATCTCGTTGTGGTAGGCGATCAGGCCGTTGAACTCGTCGCGCAGGAAGCCCGTCAGCTCCTCGTACAGCTCGGGCCGCCGGGTGGCCTCCAGACGCAGTTCCATCATCGCCAGGTAGCTGCTGCGGTCGGCGCGCATCCGGCCCACCACGTCGTGCATCAACTCGACTTCGAGGGCGAGCGTGCGTGGGGCACTCATCCGTTCGGCCACCGCCGCCTCGTCCGGGGTGAGGCGTTCGCGGGTGCGGCGCATGACCTGGGTGAGCATGTCGCCGCGGTGGGCGAAGTAGTTGGACGCCGTGCCGGTGGGGACGGCCGCCTCCTTGTCGACGGCACGGAGCGTCAGCCCGCGTGAGCCCTCACGGGCCAGTACCTCGATGGCCGCGTCGAGCAGCGCCGCGCGCCGCTCGGTGTTCTGCCGCATGACTGGTCTCCTGCCTCCGCCGGGAACGCACGTGATTCTCCTTGACACCACTGTAGTTGCAGTACTACGTTCACACCACTGCAAGCGAAGTGGTGCAATTGAAGTAGTACAGCTGAAGCAGTGCGCTCGCAGTAGTCCAGATGAACTGACCATCAGGGGGCACCTATGCGCAAGCTCGTCTACTACGCCGCCGTCACGCTCGACGGCTTCATCGCGGGGCCCGAGGGAGAGTTCGACTTCTTCCCCATCCCCGACGGATTCGACGACCTGGCCGCCGCGATCTGGGAGGAGCTGCCCGAGACCGTCCCCACGCAGGCCCGTTCGGCGCTGGGCCTCCCGGACCGGCCCAACCGAAGGTTCGAGGTGGCGCTGATGGGGCGCGGCAGCTACGAGCCGGGCCTGAACGAGGGGGTCACCAGCCCCTACGCGCACCTGCGTCAGATCGTCTTCTCCCGCACCCTGACCGGCCAGGACCCGGCCGTGGAGATCGTGGCGGACCGCGACCCGGCCGAGGTCGTGCGGGAGTTGAAGCAGCAGGAGGGGGGCGACATCTGGCTGGTCGGCGGCGGAAAGCTGGCGGCCGCGCTGCTGGGGGAGATCGACGAGCTGATCATCAAGCGCAACCCGATCGTGGCCTGCGCCGGCATCCCCCTCTTCGACGGGGCGTTCTCCCCGACGGCGTTCCGCCCCGTCACCACCCGCGAGTACCCCTCGGGGGTCAGCAGGACGACCTACGAGCGGGTGCGGTGACGCACCGCGAGTGCGGTGGCGCACGTGGAAGGGTGACGCGCGTGGAAGGGTGGCGCGCGTGGAAGGGTGGCGCGCGTGGAGCGGTGGCGAGCCGGAGCGGTGAGCCGACGTTATGTGCCGGGCTCCCCGTGGCCTGGCGCGTCCCGTTCCCGCGCCAGTTCGTCGAGGTCGGCCAGCATGTCCTCGGCGAGCCGGCGCTCGGCCTCGTAGTAGCGCTCCGCCCAGCGCAGCACCAGCCGCGGGTACGCCCACGAAGGTTCCTTCTCTGCCCCCTCGGCGTCCAGCCTGGCACGGTGCACCATCTTGTCGGCGTTGGCCTGGTGTTCACGCAGAATGTCGCGGGCCTGGTCCTCCTCCAGGAGGTGGCCGAGCCAGATGCGGAGCATCACGCCGTGCTTGAGCACGGGCGGTTCGACGGCCGCGCCGCGGGCCCACTCCCGTACGGCACGCCGACCCGCGTCGGTGATCGAATAGACCCGTTTGTCGCGGTTGCCCGTCGCCTGCGGGACGCTGCGCGAGGTGACGTAGCCGGCCCCCTCCAGGCGTTTGAGCTCGCTGTAGATCTGACTGAAGGAGGGCGACCAGTAGAAGAAGCTCAGCGACCAGTCGGCCCACTTCTTCAGGTCGTAGCCCGACAGCTCCTGTTCGAAGGAGAGCAGCCCCAGTACCGCCCAGCTGGTCGGCGGCAGCGGGCGTCGCCCGGCGGTTCGACCGCCCTTCGGCGCCGCGTCGTCCGTCCCCGTGCTCTCCTCCGCCATCGTGCCCCGCACGCCTTTCGTACGCCGTACGCCGCCGCGTACCGCACCTTCCGTACCGGCACCCGCCGGATTCCGTCCCGGCCGCCGACTCTACGCCGTCGGGCTCCGTGAGCCAGGGGCAGTGGGCGGGCCCCCGCACCCCCGTCCCGCTCTGGTGACCAGCCGGAGCCGGCGACCGAGGAGCCGGACGGTGGCGGGACAGCGGGCAGCCGGTCAACGCGGCGGCGAGGCCCGCCGACCCGGCCGCCGCGAGGCCGCCGACCGGAACGGACACGTCGACGGCCACCGGGACGAGCGGGGAGCCGAGCGCGAGACCCGCACCCTGCGCCATCTCCTGCTCCGCGAGGGGCAAGCCGTTCCCGGAGCGCCGCACTGGCAACCTCGAACGGGCCGGTCAGCCCTGGCGGGTGGCGTTCGAGAGCAACGCAACGGCCTGGCCGGTGTGCACGCGGCGGTACGGGCGGGGCCGGCCGTCGCGGCACTCCAGGCCGCGAACCGCGAACCGGCCCTGGCGTGCCGCGAGGCGGACGCCTTGCCCACCCTGCCGGACGTCGAACTCGGGACCCGCACCCGGGGACCCGCGCCCGCGTGAGGCGGCGCCTCGTAAGACCGCGTCCTCAAGGCCCCCTCAAGGCCCCGTAAGACCCCGTAAGGCCGCGTCCCGGTCAGTGACACGTCTCGCTCAGCGAGGGAGATATTCCTGTTAGGAATACTCCATGAAGTTCTCGATGATCTTTGAAGCGCAGCTGGCGGACCCCTCGCCCGCCCAAGAGCGGCAGGTCCTGCACGACTGTGTCGAGCAGGCCGTCTTCGCCGAGGAGATGGGGTTCGACCGCGTCTGGGCGGTCGAACACCACTCGCTCGCCCAGTACGCACACATGTCGGCCTCGGAGATCTTCCTGACGTGGGTCGCGGCACGGACCCGGCGCATCCGGATCGGCCACGGCGTGGTGACCATGCCGTTCGGCTACCAGCACCCGGTGCGGGTGGCCGAACGGGCCGCGATGCTGGACGTCCTCAGCGGCGGCAGGGTCGACATCGGAGCGGGGCGCGGGGCCACCAAGCAGGAGATGTCGATGTTCGGGGTACGGCCCGAGGACACGTATCCGCAGCTGGAGGAGGCGCTGCGGATCTTCTCCGCCGCCTGGCGCGAGGAGCGGTTCGAGTGGCACGGCTCGCTCGACATCGGCCCCGGCGCCGTCCTCCCCCGCCCCGTACAGGCCCCGCATCCGCCGCTGTTCATGGCGTGCAGCAAGCACGAGACGCTGAAGCTGGCGGCCGAACTCGGCATCGGCGCCCTGGTGATGGGGTTCGCCGGGGCCGACGACGTCCGCGCGATGCGCAAGGTCTACGACGACGCGCGCGCCGCACGCAGCGGCGAGCGCTTCGTCTCCGACAGCGCCAACGACCACCTCTCGGCGCTCTGCCCCACGGTCGTGCTGGACGACGCCGACCTGGCGCTCCGCCTCGGCGCCCGCGGCCAGCGCTTCTTCGCCGAATCGATCGCCCACTGGTACGGCAACGCGCCCGCGCCGACGGCCTACGCCGAGTCCCTCGGCTACAGCGACCACGTGGCGGCCATGGCCAAGGACCGCGAGGAACTGGTCGCCAAGCTGCACGAGGCCGACATCCCGGCCCGCCCGGTGGACACCGGCACCTTCAACGCCGAGCACGCCTACGGCGACGCGGCCCGCGCCGTCGACTACGTGCGGCAGCTCGCCGACATCGGCGTGGACGAGGTGATGTGCCTGATCCAGATGGGCACCGTGCCGCAGGAGGCGTGCATGGAGACGATCCGGCAGTGGGGCGAACACGTGATCCCCCGGTTCCGGACGCACGACGCGGGCGCGGAAGCGTGAGCGGGGCGGCCCGGCGGAGGTCCGCGTCCTCTCCCGGCCCCTCCCCGCACGAGCCCGCACCCCCGGAGCTCCCCGCGGATCGCGCGGATCGCGCGGATCGCGCGGACTCGCCCTACGACCTCAATGGCCGTGTCGCGGTCGTCACCGGTGCGGCCCGCGGCCAGGGCGCCGCACACGCGCGGATTCTCGCCGCCGCGGGCGCCAGTGTCGTACTCACCGACGTGCAGGAGGCGGACGGCGCCGAGTTGGCCGCGGCCATCGGCACCGCGACGCGCCGCACGGACGCGGCGCTCTTCGTGCGCCAGGACGTCTCCCGCGCCGCCGACTGGGACCGCGTCGTGGCCACCGCGACAGAGCGTTACGGCCGTCTCGACGTCCTGGTCAACAACGCGGCACTGTGGCACACGGCGCCGGTCGGCGAGGAGAGCGAGGAGTGGTTCCGCACGCTCCTCGACGTCAACCTGCTCGGCCCCTTCCTCGGGGTCCGCGCCGTGCTGCCCGCGATGCGCGAGGCGGGCGGCGGCTCCGTCGTCAACATCTCCTCCACGGCGGGCCTGGCCGGCATACCGGGGCACGCCGCCTACGGGGCCACCAAGTTCGGGCTGCGCGGAATGACCAGATCCGCGGCGCTGGACGTGGCCGCCGACGGCGTGCGCGTCAACACCGTCCACCCCGGCATGATCGACACCCCGATGATCGCCGGCGTGACGGGCGGCGGGGAGCGGGCGCGCGAGCGCGCGTACCCCAACGTGCCGATGCGGCGTATCGGGACCCCCGAGGACGTGGCCCGCATGGTGCTCTTCCTCGCCTCGGACGCCTCCTCGTACGTGACCGGCGCGGAGTTCGCCGTCGACGGCGGACTGGCGGCCCGATGAGCGAGCGAAGGACCGGCGATCCGTCGAGCGAGCGGCGGGCGGAGAGCGCGAGAGCGGCGGCGCGGGCGGAGAGCGCGGCAGCGCCGGCGGCGCGGGCCGAGAGGACGACGGCGTCCGCGGCGCGGGTGGACGATCCGCTGACGCCGGCGGCGCGCAGGGTCGTGGACGCGATGCGCGAGGCGTTCGGCGAGCTGGGGCCCGGCACCGACGTGCGCGAGCAGCGGCGCGTGGCGGCGCGGTCGTCCGGTGTGCCGCGTCCGCTCGCCTCGGTCACGGACCGGGCGATACCGGGCGCCGCCGCGGGCACCACCGTGCGGGTCCGCGTCTACCGGTCGGCGGACACGCCCGGCAGCCGGGCGCCCACCCTCCTGTTCTTCCACGGCGGCGGCTGGGTGCTGTGCGATCTGGACACCCACGACGGGCTCTGCCGCGAACTCGCCCACCTGACCGGCGCGCTGGTCGTCTCCGTCGACTACCGGCGTGCCCCCGAACACCCGGCGCCCGCGGCCGTCCAGGACGCGTACGCGGCGCTGCGCTGGGCCGCCGAGCGGATACGGGACGAGGAGGGCGGCGACCCGGGAAGGATCGCCGTCGCGGGCGACAGCGCGGGCGGCGCGCTGGCCACCGCGGCCTGCCTGCTCGCCGCGCGGCGGGGCGGCACCCTGCCGGTGGCGCAGCTGCTGGTGTATCCGGCGCTGGACCCGCGGCTGGCCACGGGTTCCATGCGGACCTACGGCGACCCCGGCGGGTACTTCCTGACCACCTCGGACATGCGCTGGTACTGGGGCCACTACCTCGCGGGCGCCGCCCCCACCCCGTGTACGGCGCCGTCACTGGCCACGGACGAGGAGCTGCGTGCCATGCCGCCGGCCTACGTCCTGACCGCCGGGTGCGACCCGCTGCGCGACGAGGGCCTGGCCTACGCGGACCGGCTGCCGTGCGCGCGGCAGCGCACCGCGCCCGGTGTCTTCCACGGCTTCCTCGCCTTCTTCGGCCTGCTCCCCGAGGCCCGCGAGGCCCTGGACGAGGCGGCGGCCTGGCTGCGGGAGCGGCTGGCTTCCCGGACGTGACGCCCCTGTGACGCCCAGGTCACCCGCGCCCCACCGACACTTTTGAGCACTCCTGCACCTTTTGCGGGACTCCTCCTTTTGGCCTAGCGTCGTACGGGACGCGTGACCCGTGGTCTGTGACCCGCGCGAGGAGGCGCCCATGAGCACCGTGACGGCCCGCGACGGTACGGAGATCTTCTACAAGAGCTGGGGTGAGGGCCCCGCGGTCGTCTTCATCCACGGCTGGCCCCTCGACGCCGACGCCTGGGACGACCAGCTGAAGCTCGTCGCCGAGAACGGCTACCACGGCATCGCCCACGACCGCCGGGGCCACGGCCGCTCGGCCCAGCCCTGGGAGGGCTACGACTTCGACACCTTCGCCGAGGACCTCAACTGCCTCCTCACCCACCTCGACCTGCGGGACGTGGTGCTGGTCGGCCACTCCATGGGCGGGGGCGAACTGGCCCGCTACATCGGGCTGCACGGTGCGGCGCGGGTCAGCAAGGCGGTGCTGCTGTCGGCGATCACGCCCGCCATGCTGCGCTCCGACGGCAACCCCGAGGGCGTACCGGGTGAGGCGTTCGACGACATCAGGAACGGCATCCTGCGGGAGCGCTCGCAGTACTGGCAGGAGCTGGCCGGGCAGTTCTTCAGCGCCGACGCCCCCGGCTCCCGCGCCACCCAGGGCAACAGGGACGCCTTCTGGTACATGGCCATGCACCAGAGCATCAAGGCCGGCGTCGACTGTGTGACGGCCTTCCAGTACACGGACTTCACCGAGGATCTGCGGCGGTTCACCGTGCCCACCCTTATCGTCCACGGCGACGACGACCGGATCGTGCCCCTTCAGGCCACGGCTCGCAGGGCGGCGGACCTCCTCCCGGACGCGACGCTGAAGGTCTACGAGGGCGGCTCCCACGGTCTCGCCCTGGTGCCCGGCGACAAGGAGCGCTTCCACCAGGACCTGCTCGCCTTCATCGGAGGCTGAACCCGGCCGCCTCCCGCACACGGGCATGTCGGGCCAACGGGCCGTCCGGCCGTCAAGGCTCCGATTCGCCCACCAGGAGTTCGTCGCGCAGGGCCGCCAGGTCGTCGTCGGCCAGGCGCAGGCCCGAGGACAGGTAGCGGTCGAAGGTGCCGTAGTCGCGGTCGACGCGCGCGAAGGACGCGTCGAGGTAGGTCTTCCGCACACCGAGCAGCGGCTCGTAGGCGTCCTCCACCGCGTCGGGCAGCTGGGCGCGTGCCTGGCGGTTGTAGGCGGTCAGGTAGCGGTTGGAGGCCAGGTAGTCGCGCACGACGGTGGAGCGGGGCACGCCCAGGGCGGTGAGGAGGGCGGCCGAGGCCCAGCCGGTGCGGTCCTTGCCCGCGGTGCAGTGGTAGAGGACCGCCTCGCCGTCCGGGTCCGCGGCCTGAGCGAACAGGTCGCGGTAGGCCGCGCGGCCGGTCTTCGCGGCGACGAAGTCTTCGTAGGAGTCCCGCAGCAGGGTGCGGGCGTGGTCCGCCGAGGTGGGCTGGGTGTTGGCGAGGGACTCACCGCCGCCCAGCACGTCGAGACGCCGCGGCCGCTGCCCCTCGCCGAGGGCGTCGGGCTGCTTGCGCGCCTCCCCTGTGGTGCGCAGGTCGAGTACGGGGTCGATGCCCAGGCGGCGCAGTGTGCGGCGGTCGGCGGCGGAGAGCCGGTCGAGGCTCGCCGAACGGTAGAGCTTGCCCATCGCCACCCAGCGCCCGTCCGCCGTGCGGTATCCGCCCGCGTCACGGAAGTTGGGCACGGAGGCGAGGCCGAGGGAGCGGTCCGCGAGCCGCAGGGAGCGGCCCTTGTCGGGCACCAGCCGGAACCACCGGCGCCCGTCCTGCTCGGCAGACCGCAGGGTGACCGCGTCACGCGCCTCCCCCTTGGCGACGCGGCCGCCCTCGCCCTCCTTCCGGCCCTCCCCGCCGCCCTCGCCCTCGCCCTCGCCCTCGCCCTCGCCCTCGCCCTCGGCGTAGACGGTGACCGATCCCGCGCCCGGGGCCGACCACCGCACCGTCGAGGCGCCGTCCGTGTGGTCGGTCACCACCGCCGAGGTGAACGGGATGACCCCCGGGGCCACTTCCGCGCGCCCCTGGCGAGACCCGTCGCCGCACCCTGCCGCCACCAGGACGACGACGCCGACGGCCGCACCGACCCGCGCACGTTTCCGGCCCCTCGGGGCTCTCGGGGTTCTCGTCATCAGTCGCATGCCGTGAACGTAGGAAGGCCGGCGCGGTGCTGACAGGCGCCCGCCCGGTGACCGGGACGAGCCGCCGCACGCGGACGTCCCGCCGCGGGGTCCCCGGCGGCGTCAGCCGGGCAGCAGCCTGTCCGCGAGGACGGCGGCCCGGCAGGCGGCCTCGGTGCCCCACGCCGTCCGCAGGGCATGGGCCTTTCGGAGGAGCAGCGTGAGGTCGTACTCGTCGGTGTAGCCGAGGGCGCCGTGCACCTGGAGCGCGGTGCGGGCCGCGCGGTGGGCTGCCCGCGCGCAGGCCGCCTTGGCGGCGGGCAGGTCGCGTGGGTCCGCCGCCGCGTCCCCGCGTACGGCCAGCGCCGCGCCGCGCAGCAGCGGCACCGCGAACTCCAGCGCGACGGCGGCGTCCGCCAGCTGGTGCTTGACGGCCTGGAAGGAGCCGATGGCCCTCCCGAACTGGTGCCGCGCCCCGGCGTACTCCACGCTGCCCGCGAGCAGCGCCTGCCCCGCGCCCAGCAGTTGCGCCGCCGTCAACAGGGTCGCCAGTGCCCGCAGGCGTCCGGTATCGCCCGGCACCGCCTCGCCCGGGGCGCACCGGATCAGGTGCCGGGTCGGGTCGACGGACGGCAGCGGGGCGCCGCGCGAGGCGGCGGTGAAGAGCGCCGAGGGGCCCGCTCCAGCGGCCGGACCCCTGCTCCCCGGCCCCGGGGCGCCGTCCCCGCGCGCGGGTACCGCGCCGGTCTCGTGCGTCAGGACGTACGCGGCGTCCGCGGCGTGGGCGTCGACCGCGTAGCCGCGGGCCGCCGGGTCGGTGACCGTCGCCAGCCTCTCGCCCGTCAGCAGCTCCTCGCTCCAGGCGGGGGTGCCCGGCAGGGCAGCCGCCACGGCGACCGTCTCGACGAGCGGCCCCGGGGCCCCGGCGTGGCCGATCTCGACGAAGGCGGCGGCCAGTTCGGCGGGGTACCAGCCGACGCCGCCGTGCTCCTCGGGCACGGCGAGGGCGGGCAGGCCGGTCGCGGCGAGGGAGCGCCACAGGGCGCGCCCGGGCGCGTGGTCGCCCGCTGCCCAGGCGCGGGCGACCTTCGGCGGTGAGGCGTCGGCGAGGATCCCGCGCACGGTGCGCGCGTAGGCGGTCTGGTCCTGGTCGGGCAGCAGGCGCATGGCTGTTCAGCGTCCCCTCGGCAGGCCGAGCACGCGCTCGGCGACGATGTCGCGCTGGATCTCGTTGGTCCCGGCGTAGACGGGGCCCGCCTGTGCGAAGGTCCAGCCGTCCAGCCAGGCGGACTCCTCCAGCCCCTCGGTGATCTCGGCGGTGCCGGGTCCGAGCAGGTCGAGGGCGGCGTCGTGGAGTTCGATGTCCAGTTCGGACCAGAAGAGCTTGTTGAGGGAAGAGGGGATGGCGGCCTTCGGGTCCTCAGGGGCGGACGCCGCCGCGTAGCCCGCCAGTTGGTAGGCGCGGGCTTTGATCCACACGTCGGCCACCTGCCCGGCCCGCGCGGTGTCTGCCGGGTCGGCGTACTCCCGCCACAGGCCCCGCAGGCGTGCGGCCGCGGCCGTGAACCGCCCGGGTGAGCGCAGCGTGAGTCCGCGCTCGTTGCCCGCGGTCGACATGGCGGCGCGCCAGCCCGCCTGGGCCTCGCCGATGACGTCCGCGTCCGGCACGAACACGCGGTCGAGGAAGATCTCCGCGAAGGCGGGCTTCCCGTCCAGCCGTCCGAGGGGCCGCACGGTCACGCCCTCCGCGTCCAGCGGGAACATCAGATAGCTCAGCCCCCGGTGCCGCTCCGCCTCCGGGTCCGTGCGGAAGAGCCCGAAGGCGCGGTCGGCGAACGCGGCCCGCGACGACCACGTCTTCTGCCCGCTCAGCAGCCAGCCGCCGCCGTCGCGGTCGGTGTGCTCGGCACGGGCGCGCAGCGACGCCAGGTCGGACCCCGCTTCCGGTTCCGACCAGGCCTGGGCCCAGATCGTCTCCCCCGAGGCCATCGCGGGCAGGACGCGGGCCAGTTGCTCCGTTGTGCCGTGGGCGAAGAGAGTGGGGGCCAGGAGGTTGATGCCGTTCTGGCTGACGCGCCCCGGAGCGCCCGCCGCGTAGTACTCCTCCTCGAAGAGCAGCCACTCGGTCAGGCTCGCCTCGCGGCCACCGAAGGCGCGGGGCCAGGAGACGACCGACCAGCCGCCGTCGTACAGCAGGCGTTCCCAGGCCCGGTGGGCGGCGAAGCCCTCGGCCGTCTCCAGAGAGGGCAGCGGCTCGGCGGGCACGTGCGCGGTGAGCCAGGCCCGCGCCTCGGCCCGAAACGCCTCCTCGGCCGGGGTGAGGTCCACATCCATGGTCAGGCTCCCTCGGGTGCTTCGGCCGCGGGCCCCGCGGCGCGCCGTGCCGCGTCCCGCATCCCTCGCGCGTCCATGCCGCCGAGCGAGTCCGCACCGGTCTCGGCGTTGTGCGCGTGCGCCACGTGGTGCAGTCCGAAGACGGAGTCGAGGCCGTTGTGCAGGCCCATCAGGTCCTCGGCCTGGTTGACGGCGCGCTTGGTCAGGGCGAGCCCGAAGCGCGGCATCCCGGCGATGCGGGCGGCCAGCGCGTCCGCTTCGGCGGCGAGGTCGGCGCGCGGGACGACGCGGTTGACCATCCCGATCTCGTACGCGCGCCGCGCGCTCATCCTCTCCCCCGTGTACAGGAACTCCTTGGCGATGCGCGGCCCCATCACCCAGGGGTGGGCGAAGTACTCGACGCCGGGGATGCCCATGCGCACGACCGGGTCGGCGAAGAAGGCGTCCTCGCTGGCCACGATCAGGTCGCACACCCAGGCGAGCATCAGTCCGCCGGCCACGCAGGCGCCCTGCACGGCGCAGACGACGGGCTTGGGCAGCTCGCGCCAGCGGCGGCACATGCCCAGATAGACCTCGGACTCGCGGGCGTACCGCGCATCGGCGCCCTCCTTGCCGACGTGGTCCCACCACAGGCCCGCCTTGCGGGGGAAGCTCAGGTGGGCGTCGCGTTCGGGCGTGCCGATGTCGTGTCCCGCGCTGAAGTGCTTGCCCGCGCCCGCGAGGACGAGCGCGTGGACCTCGTCGTCGTCGGCGACGCGCCGGAAGGCCGCGTCGAGGGCGTAGGTCATCGCGGAGTTCTGCGCGTTGCGGTAGTCGGGCCGGTTGAGGGTGACGCGGGCGACCGCGCCGACGCGCTCGTAGGTCACGACATCGGCCGCGCCGGGGTTCTTCTCGGTGTCGTCGGGCATGGGCTGCTCTCCTCGGTGCTCGCGTGCTCTCCTCGGCGAGGGCTTCCCTAACAAGTGTTTGGTAGATTAGCTTGGCCCCGACGGCCACGTCGAGACCCACCCGGCGGCGGAGCCGGCCGCGACCGCCACAGCACCGAGAAACACCGCGACCACCGCACCACCGGGGAAGACCGCACCACCGGGGAGACCGCACCACCGGGAAGACCGCGACCACCACAGAAGGGGCTCCGCGTGATCCGAGCGAGCAGCACCCCGCCCGCCTGCCCACCCCCCCACGGACTGCTGGCCGGCCGCTCCGTCGTCGTCACCGCCGCCGCCGGAAGCGGGATCGGCGGGGCGACGGCCCGCCGCGTCCTGGAAGAAGGCGCCGAAGGCGTCGTCATCGGCGACGCCCACGCCCGCCGTCTCGACGAGAGCGCACGGGCCCTGGCAGCGGAGTTCGGGCCCGAGCGGGTACACGCCGAGCGCTGCGACGTCACCGACGAGGACGAGGTGCGCGCCCTCCTGGACGCCTGCACCACCCACCACGGCCGCGTCGACGTGCTCGTCAACAACGCGGGGCTCGGCGGCACCGCCGAGGTGGTGGAGATGACCGACGAGCAGTGGTCCCGCGTCCTGGACGTCACCCTGAACGGCACCTTCCGCTGCACCCGCGCCGCCCTGCGGACGATGCGCGACCAGCCCGACGGCGGAGTCATCGTCAACAACGCCTCGGTCGTCGGCTGGCGCGCCCAACGCGGCCAGGCGCACTACGCGGCGGCCAAAGCAGGCGTCATGGCGCTCACCCGCTGCGCCGCGCTGGAGGCCGCCGAACTCGGCGTACGGATCAACGCCGTCTCACCCTCCCTCGCCATGCACGAGAACCTGGCGAAGGTCACCACCCCCGAACTCCTGGCCGACCTGACCTCCCAGGAGGCGTTCGGCCGATACGCGGAACCGTGGGAGGTCGCCAACGTGATCGTCTTCCTGGCCGGCGACTACTCCTCGTACATGACGGGCGAGACGGTCGCCGTCAGCAGCCGCCACCCGTGAGGCCTGTGCTGCCCGAGAGGCCCGCGAAGACCGTGAGGCCGGCAACGGGCGCGGCCGGCGCGCACCCCGCCCGACGGACAATGGACGCATGGTGACGCCGAAGAAAACCCCCCACGGCGCCGGGCGCCGGGCCGAACTGCTCGCGACCGCGGCCGAGGTGTTCGCGGAACTGGGCTACAACGCCACGACCGTCCGCACCATCGCGGACCGCGCCGGAATGCTCGCGGGCAGCCTCTACTACCACTTCGACTCCAAGGAATCGATGGCCGACGAGATCCTCAGCGCCTTCCTCACCGACCTGTGGGAGGGCTACCAGCGGATCGAGGAGACCGGCACGTCACCACGCGCCACCTTCGAAGGCCTCGTCACCGAGTCGTTCCGGCAGATGGAGCGGCACCGCCCCGCCGTCGTCATCTACCAGAAGGAAGCACGCCGGCTCGCCTCCCAGGAACGGTTCCGCTACCTGGCCGACTCCCAGGAACGGTTCCAGAAACTGTGGACCCGCACGCTGGAACGCGGCGTGGCCGACGGCAGCTTCCGCGCCGGCCTCGACGTGCCCGTCGCCTACCGGTTCGTCCGCGACACCGTCTGGGTCGCCGCCGTCTGGTTCCGGCCCGAAGGACGCAAGAGCGCGGCCGAGATCGCCGAACAGTACACGTCGATGGTGCTCGACGGAATCGCCACCTGAGACGCACGTCATCGCCCCCTGAGGCGCACGCCTCCGGTGGGCCCACCCAAACGAGGAGTGTGAACGGGATGTCCCGCGGCGAGGCCTACATAGTCGAAGCGGTCAGGACCCCCGTCGGCAAGCGCGGCGGCGCGCTCGCCGACGTCCACCCGGCCGACCTGGCCGCGCACACGCTGCGCGCGCTGGTCGAGCGGGCGGACGTGGACCCGGAAGCCGTCGAGGACGTCGTCCTCGGCTGCCTCGACACCGTCGGACCGCAGGCCGGGGACATCGCCCGCACCGCCTGGCTGGCCGCAGGCCTGCCCGAGTCGGTACCCGGCGTCACCGTCGACCGGCAGTGCGGATCCTCCCAGCAAGCCCTGCACTTCGCCGCCCAAGCCGTCATGTCGGGCACCGCGGACCTGGTGGTGGCCGGCGGCGTGCAGAACATGTCGCAAATCCCCATCGCCTACGCCTCACGCCAAGCCGGCGACCCCCTCGGCCTCACCGAAGGCCCTTACCACGGCTCCACCGGCTGGCGGGCCCGTTACGGCGACGCACCCGTCAACCAGTTCCACGGCGCCGAACTGATCGCCCAGCAGTGGGACATCAGCCGTGAGGAGATGGAACGCTGGGCCCTGCGCTCCCACCAGCGCGCCATCCGCGCGCTCGACGAGGGACACTTCGAGCGGGAAACCGCGCCGCTGGGCGACCACACCGCCGACGAGGGGCCCCGGCGCGGCACCACCCTGGAGAAGATGGCCTCCCTCGACCCGCTGGTGGAAGACGGGCGGCTCACCGCGGCCGTCTCCTCGCAGATCTCCGACGCCTCCTCGGCCATGCTGCTCGCCTCCGAAGAGGCCGTCCGCGCCCACGGCCTCACCCCGCGCGCCCGCGTGCACCACCTCTCGGCACGCGGCGAAGACCCCATCCGCATGCTCTCGGCGCCCATCCCGGCGACCGCGCACGCCCTCAAGCGGGCCGGCATGTCCCTCGACGACATCGACCTCGTCGAGATCAACGAAGCGTTCGCCTCCGTCGTGCTCGCCTGGCTCAAGGACACCGGCTGCGATCCCGAGAAGGTCAACGTCAACGGCGGCGCCATCGCGCTGGGGCACCCGCTGGGTGCCACCGGTACCAGGCTGATGACGACACTGCTGCACGAACTGGAACGCAGCGGGGGGCGGTTCGGGCTCCAGACCATGTGTGAGGGCGGGGGGCAGGCGAACGTGACGATCATCGAACGGGTGTAGTGCGGTTGGTTTCTTGACGGGGCTCAGGTTGGTGGTCGTGTGCGACGCGCTGTCGGCGCGACGGGGGTGGGTGGCTGGAGTCGCCGGTCGCCTGACGGTTCGTCGGGGCTTGTCGCGCCGTTCCCCGCGCCCCTTCGGGGCGCAGCCGTGGCGGCCCACTCTGCCGCTCGTTGCGGGGTGGACGGAGATCGTCGTCACGTGCGAGCCGGGGGTGAGCGGGGCGGGGCGGGGGTTACGCTCCCCGTCTGTGCGTTTCGAACCCGCGCGCCTTCGGCCCCCTGTCCTTGGCAGCCGTGGACGGGGAGGTGACCTCTCCGACGAGGAGGCCCAGCGTAGCCAGCCACTACGCATATGAACGCGGGAGCCGTTCATCCGAACGGGTCACGCCCGCTCGTGCGCCCTCACCGCGCCCTCACCGCGCCCCGTAGACCGGTTCGGGGGCGGGGGCCTCGTGGAGGAGCTTGCGGATCGGAGTATCCAGCTCCGCCGCGTCCCAGCGGGCCGACTTGTCGGTGTGGGCGGTGCGGCGCCAGCCGTCCATGACGGTGATGCGGCCGCCCTCGGCCTCGAAGACGCGTCCTGTGACACCGGCGGACGCGGCCGAGCCCAGGTAGACGACGAGGGGCGAGACGTTCTCCGGGGCCATCGCGTCGAAACCGCCGTCGGTGGGAGCCGCCATGTCCTCGGCGAACGCCTGCTCGGTCATGCGGGTGCGGGCGGCCGGTGCGACGGCGTTGACCTGGACGCCGTAGCGGCCGAACTCCGCCGCCGCGACGAGGGTCAGCGCGGCGATCCCCGCTTTGGCCGCCGTGTAGTTGCCCTGGCCCACCGCGCCCAGCAGGCCCGCGCCGGAGGAGGTGTTGACCACGCGGGCCTGCGGTGTGCGGCCCGCCTTCGTCTCGGCGCGCCAGTGCGCCGCCGCGTGCTTCATCGGCAGGAAGTGGCCCTTGAGGTGAACGCGGACGACAGCGTCCCAGTCGTCCTCGTCGAGGTTGACCAGCATCCGGTCGCGGAGGAAACCGGCGTTGTTGACGAGGG
The DNA here is from genome assembly GCF_003323715.1 of Streptomyces diacarni. Taxonomy (GTDB): domain Bacteria; phylum Actinomycetota; class Actinomycetes; order Streptomycetales; family Streptomycetaceae; genus Streptomyces; species Streptomyces diacarni. Next base: position 241,519 of record NZ_QOIN01000048.1, on the reverse strand, counting down.
TGTCGAGGCGTCCGAAGTGGTCCAGCGCCGTGCGGACGAGTGCGGCGGCGCCCGCGCTGTCGGCGACGTCGTCCGTGCTGACGGCGGCTTCGCCGCCCTCCGCCCGGATTTCCGCCGCCACCTGTGCGGCGGGCGTCTCCGCGCCGGTTCCGCCGTCCAGCGCGACGCCGAGGTCGTTGACGACGACCCGTGCGCCGGCGCGGGCGAACGCGAGCGCGTGTGCCCTGCCCAGGCCCCGCCCCGCTCCGGTGACGACGACGACCCGGCCCTCGGCCGGACGGGGAGCGGACGTGTGCTGTGCGGACATGTGACCTCCTGAGGGGTGGTGTCTGGGGGTGGTGGGGTGGCGGCTCAGGGTCGGTTGACGTTCGCCGCGTGCAGGAAGGCGGGGCGTTCGCCGCCACCGTGGACGGCGAGCGAGGCGCCGGAGACGTAGCGGGCGGCGTCCGAGGCCAGGAAGACGCAGGCGTCCCCCACCTCTTCGGGTTCGGCGAGCCGTCCCATCGGCACCGTGGCAGCGACGGCCGCGACCCCGGCCTCGTCCCCGTAGTGCAGCGCGGTCCGCTCGGTGCGGGCCATACCGACAACGACCGTGTTGACCCGGATCCCCTCCTCGGCCCACTCCATCGCCATCGACCGCGCCAGGTTCTCCAGGCCCGCCTTGGCCGCCCCGTACGCGGCCGTGCCCGGCGACGGGCGTTCGCCGCTGACGCTGCCGACCATCACGATGGCTCCGCCGCCCGTCTGTTCGCGCATGACGGTGTGGGCGGCGCGGGAGAGGTGGAGCGGGGCCAGCAGGTTGAGCTCGATCACGCGCGCGTGGTGGTCGGCCGAGCCCTCGGACAGCGGGCGGTAGGGGGTGCCGCCCGCGTTGTTGACCAGGACGTCGAGGGCTCCGTGCTCGCGGGCCACCTGGGCGCAGAACTCCTGCGCGGCGTGCGGGTCGCGGACGTCGAGGGGGAGGTAGCGGGCCTCGCGGCCCGCCGCGGTGAGTGGGGTCCGGGGCGGGCGGCGGCCGCAGACGACGACCTCGGCGCCGGTGCTCAGGAACGCGCGGGCGATGCCCGCGCCCACTCCGCGGGTTCCGCCGGTGACGACGGCAACGGTCATGGTGTTCCCTCGGGTTGGTGGCGGCTCGCCTGCGGCGGGGCCGGGGCCGGGTCGGTGCCGGGGCCGGGGCCGGGGCCGGGGCCGGGGCCGGGGCCGGGTCGGTGCCGACCGGTCGGCCCGGCGCGGTGAAACGGCTTCCTCTCTTTCGCAGCGCACCGGCGCACTGCTAGCTTCTCACCAAACAAACGTTAGGTGGAAAGGTAGCTGATCCGTCCATGACTGTCTCCACCTCCACACCACGCGACGGCGTCGCCGTGGTGACCGTCGACCATCCACCCGTCAACGCCCTCCCCGTGCGCGGCTGGTACGACCTGGCCGAAGCCGTCACCGCCGCGGGCCGCGACCAGGCCGTACGCGCCGTGGTGCTGACCGCCAGGGGCCGCGGGTTCAACGCCGGGGTCGACATCAAGGAGATGCAGCGCACCGAGGGGCACGAGGCCCTCATCGGGGCCAACCGGGGCTGCGCCGCCGCGTTCGCGGCGGTCTACGAGTGCGAGGTCCCCGTCGTCGCGGCCGTCCACGGCCACTGCCTCGGCGGCGGCATCGGCCTGGTGGGCAACGCCGACGCGATCGTGGCGAGCGAGGACGCCACCTTCGGGCTCCCCGAACTCGACCGGGGAGCCCTCGGCGCGGCCACCCACCTCTCCCGCATGCTGCCGCCCCACCTGATGCGCACCCTGTACTACACGGGGCGCACCCTCACAGCCCGCGCACTGCACCGGCACGGTGCCGTGTGGGAGCTGGCCGAGAGCGCGGACACGCTGCTGGACGCGGCGCTGGGGCTGGCTGAGGAGATCGCGGGCAAGGACGGTTATCTGCTGCGCCTGGCCAAGGAAGCCCTCAACGGAATCGACCCCGTGGACGTGCGCCGCAGCTACCGCTACGAACAGGGCTTCACCTTCGAGGCCAACCTGAGCGGTGTCGCCGACCGGCACCGGAACTCCTTCGTCGACGCGCGTGCCGCGCAGGGAGGCTGAACGACGTGAGTGACCTCGACAAACGCCTGACGACCGAGGAGTTCGCCGCCCGGATCGAGTCCGGCATGACCGTCGGCATCGGCGGCTGGGGTGCGCGCCGCAAGCCGATGGCGCTGGTGCGGGCACTGCTGCGCACGGACGTGAAGGACCTGACCGTCATCTCCTGCGGCGGGCCGGACGTGGGACTGCTGGCGGCGGCCGGTCGGATCGGCAGACTGGTGGCGCCCTTCGTGACACTGGACTCGGTGCCGCTGGAGCCGCACTTCCGTGCGGCCCGCGAGTCGGGGGCCTTCGCCTTCGAGGAGTGGGACGAGTCGATGTTCCTGTGGGGGCTGACGGCCGCCGCGCACCGGCTGCCGTTCATGCCGGTGCGTGGCGGCCTCGGCTCCGACGTGCCGCGCCACAACCCCCGGCTGCGCACCGTCACCTCGCCGTACGAGGACGGCGAGGAACTGCTGGCGGCGCCCGCGCTGCGGATGGACGTGGCGCTCGTCCACGTCAACCGCGCCGACGTGCGCGGCAACGGGCAGTTCCGCGGCCCCGACCCGTACTTCGACGACCTGTTCACCGAGGCCGCCGAGCGCACGTACCTGTCCTGCGAGCAGCTCGTGGAGCGGTTCGAGGGGCCGCCGCAGTCGCTGCTGGTGCAGCGGCAGAACGTCACCGGCGTGCTGCACACCCCGGGCGGCGCGCACTTCACCAGCTGCGCCCCCGACTACGGGCGCGACGAGGCGTTCCAGCGCGCGTACGTGCGGGCGGCGCAGGACCCCCAGGCGTGGCGGGCGTTCGAGGAGCGCTTCCTCGCCGGAGACGAGGACGACTACCGCAGGGCCGTCGACGGCTCCGCGGAAGAGACCGGTTCACAGCGGAAGGACACCAGCCAGTGACCACCACTGCCACCGCCGCCACCCGCGCCGAAGTCTGCGTCGTCGCCTGCGCCGAGGCCTGGCGCGGCGACGGGGAGGTGCTGGCCGCCACGGCCGGCACCGTACCGGCACTCGGCGCCCGCCTGGCGCGGCTGACCTTCTCCCCCGCACTGCTGCTGACCGACTCGGAGGCCATGCTGCTGGCCGACCCCGAGGACCCCACGCACATCGAGGGCTGGCTGCCCTACCGCAAGCACCTCTCCCTCGCGGCGCGCGGCAGGCGCCACATGATGATGGGCGCCAGCCAACTCGACGGGTACGGCAACCAGAACATCTCCTGCATCGGCCCGTGGGAGCGGCCCGCGCGGCAACTGCTCGGCGCGCGCGGCGCCCCCTCCAACACCGTCAACCACCCGGTCTCCTATTGGGTGCCGCGGCACTCGACGCGGGTGTTCGTCGAGCGCGTGGACATGGTCAGCGGCGTGGGCTTCGACCGGGCGGCCGAGGCGGGGCCCGCGGCCGCCCGGTTCCACGGGCTGCGGCGCGTCGTCACCGACCTGGCGGTGCTCGACTTCGCCACGGCGGACCACCGGATGCGGCTGGCGAGCGTCCACCCGGGCGTCGACGTGGCGCTCGTGCTCGAACGCACGGGGTTCGCGCTCCAGGTTCCGGACGAGGTGCCCACCACCCGGGAACCGAGCGCGGAGGAACTGCGGCTGATCCGCGAGGTGCTGGATCCGGGCGGCGCCCGCGACCGTGAGGTGCGCGCATGACCGCCGGCCCGGCCCCCGCAGGCCCCCTCAGCACGCCGCTGACGTCGCTCGTGGGGGTGCGCCACCCGCTCGTGCAGACCGGCATGGGCTGGGTGGCCGGGCCGCGGCTGGTCGCGGCGACGGCCGAGGCCGGGGCGCTGGGCATCCTGGCGTCCGCCACGATGACGCTGCCGCGGCTCCGGGAGGCGGTGCGTGAGGTCAGGTCCCGCACCTGCGCACCGTTCGGCGTCAACCTGCGCGCCGACGCCGGGGACGCGGCCGATCGGGTGCGGCTCCTCATCGAGGAGGGGGTGCGCGTGGCCTCGTTCGCGCTCGCCCCCTCGCGGGAGCTGATCGAAACGCTCAAGGACGCCGGGGTGGTCGTCATCCCGTCCGTCGGCGCGGTCCGGCACGCGGAGAAGGTCGCCGCCTGGGGTGCGGACGCGGTGCTGGTGCAGGGCGGCGAGGGCGGTGGGCACACCGGGCAGGTCGCCACCTCGGTGCTGCTGCCGCAGGTGGTCGAAGCCGTGGACCTGCCGGTCATCGGCGCGGGCGGCTTCCGCGACGGGCGTGGGCTGGCCGCGGCGCTGTGTTACGGCGCGGCCGGCGCCGCCATGGGCACCCGGTTCCTGCTGACCCGCGAGTCGACGGTGCCCGACGCGGTCAAGGCCCGGTACCTGGCGGCGAAGGTCACCGACGTCACCGTCACCACGAAGGTCGACGGGCTGCCGCACCGGATGCTGCGCAGCGAGATGGTCGCCGCGCTGGAGTCGTCGGGCCGGGTGGCCTCCCTGCTGCGGGCGCTGCGCCACGCCGCCGCCTTCAAGAAGGACTCGGGTCTGTCGTGGGCGGCGATGCTCCGCGACGGCCGGGCGCTGCGCCTCGGCAAGGACCTGACGTGGGCGCAGACGCTGCTGGCCGCCAACACCCCGATGCTGCTGAAGGCCGCCATGGTGGAGGGCCGTACCGACGCGGGGGTGATGGCGGCGGGGCAGGTGGCCGGGCTGATCGACGACCTGCCGAGCGTCGCCGAGGTGGTGGAGACGACGGTCGCACAGGCGGCCCGGCAGCTGACGGCGCTGGCCTCGCGGGTCGGCTCCGGTCCGGCTGCCGCGTCCGGGCCGGAGCCTCCGGGGGTTCCCTGAGAGTGAGGCCGGTCGTGGAAGCCGGCGCTTTTCGCTGGGCCGCTGCCGCGTAGGGTGCCTGGCGTGAGCGGTGCGGAAGAGTCCTCCCAGTCGGTGCGCCAGCGGCGGGTCATCCTGCGCGGAGCCGCGGCGGCGCTGCGTGAGCGGGGAACGGGCGCCGGCATGGCGGACATCGCGCGGGCCGCCGGAGTGGGCCGGGCCACCGTCTACCGGCACTTCGCCACGCGCGAGGCGCTGCTGACGGAGCTGTCCCAGTTCTCCGCCGACGAGGGGGTACGCGCCGTGAGCGCGGCACTGCACGAGGGCGGGGAGCTGCGCGCGACGGTGGTGCGCACCACCCGCGCCCTGCTCGGGGTGGGACGCGCGTACTGGACACTGGTGGCCTCAGGGCCTGCCGAGGGGCCGAGCGAGCGCGAGTTGGCGGTGTCCGGGCCGCTGGTCGAGCTGGCGCGGCGCGGGCAGCGGGAAGGCGTCTTCCGCGCGGATCTGAGCGCGCAACGCCTCGGTGCGCTGCACGGGGTGCTCATCCAGGGCGCGCTGCTGTACCCGCAGCTGATCGGGGACTCGCTCGACGAGGCCGCCGAGTCGGTGACGCGCCTCTACCTCGACGGCGCGTGCGTCGCCCCGGCGGGTGACCCGAAGGGGCCGACCGGACCAGTCCGCTGACCCGGCGCCGTCCGCCGCTGCCGAGACTGGCGGTAGTCACGTGCGTCGTACGACCGCACCGTGTGTGTACGGCGCCGGCCACTCGCCACCCCGCGCGGCGGGCCCCCGCGGCCCGGTCCAGGGCGGCCCAGGGACGGAGACGGAGTACGCATGGCCAGCAGGAAGAACCTCCACGCCGACCGCGCCGCGCTCGCCCACAAGGTCCGCTACGCCCTGGCGCACCCGCACCGCGTCCCGGCTCACCTCAGGCGCGCCGGCCGGAACCGCTGGCTGGCCTTCACCCACCGTGACCACGTCGGTTACTACCGGGCCGTCATGGCCTCCGACACCCGGCGCAGCCCGGAGGCCGCGGTGGGCAGCCCCACCCACGAGGCATGGCTGCAGCTGGGCGAGCTCCAGTTCGACTACCTGCGCGCCCACGGGCTCGAACCCGGGCACCGGATGCTCGACATCGGCTGCGGCAACCTGCGCGCGGGCCGGCGCTTCATCGACTACCTCGACTCCGGCCACTACTACGGCATCGACATCTCCCCCGACGTGCTCGTCGCCGCGAAACGCACCCTCACCGCCGAGGGCCTCCAGTCCAAGCTGCCCCACCTCACCCTCACCCAGGACCTCACCCTGGACTTCCTCCCGGACGCCCACTTCGACGTCGTCCACGCGCACAGCGTCTTCTCGCACTCCCCGCTTCCGATCATCGACGAGTGCCTGGCCCACGTCGGACGCGTGCTGGCGCCCGGCGGTTTCTTCGACTTCACCTTCGACCGCACGCTGGGCAGCGAGCACCACGTACTGCGCGAGGACTTCTACTACCGCACCGAGACCCTCACCGCCCTGGCCAACGGCCACGGTCTGCGCGCCCGCTTCATGGACGACTGGGAACTGCGCGGCCACGGCCAGTCCAAGATCCGCGTGAGCGCGGAGCAGGTGCCGGGGGCCGGGTCATCCGTCGCCGCCGGTCACTCTCAAACGTCCCTCCCGTAGTGCCTCTTCGATCGAGGCCCGCAGCCGGGTGCAGACCGCGACGCCCGCGGGCGCGCACCCGGCCAGTTCGGGGCAGCGGGTGGTCGGAGAAGTCCACTGCACGGTGGTGTGCGGGAGGCTGCGCTTCTCGACCAGCACCTGGGTGCCGCAGGTTGTGCAGGTCACGGGCTCCAGCACGGGCCGGTCACCCCTCCCCTGCGGTGGCCGCGTCCCGGCGGCTCGCCAGGTTGGCCTCGACCTCGGCGCGCCAGACGGTGACGGCCCGCTCGGTGTCGATCTCGAACTCGAAGCGGTCGGTCATCTCCGCGCCCACCTCCTCCGCGTCCACGTAGAACTGCTCGTACCAGCGGCGGAGCTGGTAGACGGGACCGTCCTGGTCGCACAGCAGCGGGTTGTCGATGCGGGTCTTGTTCCGCCAGATGGCGACGTCCTCCTCGAAGCCGGCGGCCAGCCCTTCGGACGCCTGGGCCGCGGCCTGCGCCGCCTCCTCGTCGCTCATGCCGGGCAGCTTCTTGACGAGGGCCCCGTACTGCAGCACGAACGCGTCGGGCGCCACCGGATAGTGGCAGTTGATCAGCACCGTCTCGACGGTCGCGTCGCCGACCTCCGTCCACAGGTGGTCGATCATGTACGAAGGACCGTGGTACGAGGCCTCGGAGCGCAGCCTGCCCTGCGCGGAGAGGGTGTCGGCCGCGGTCATGTCCTCGCGCGGGTCGCTGGTCATGTACTGGGTGGCGACGTGCCCTTCGAAGACGTTCTTGAAGTAGGTGGGGAAGGAGTGGTGGACGTAGAAGAAGTGGGCCATGTCGACGACGTTGTCCACGATCTCCCGGCAGTTGGCGCCGTCGATGCGCAGCGTGTGCCAGGTCCAGTCGCTCCACTCGCCGCTGAACGCCCCCTCGATGCGTGGGATCGTCACCCCCTCAGGAGGTGACGCGCCCTGCGGGTCGTGCCAGACGAACAGCTGCTTGTTCTCCTCCAGCGTGCGCCAGGCGCGGGTGCGGGCCCGGCGCGGAACCCGGTGCGCGTACGGGATGCCGGCGCACCTGCCGTCGCCGCCCCACCGCCAGTCGTGGAACGGGCAGGCGAGCGCGTCGCCCTTGATAGTGCCGTCGGCGAGGTTGCCGCCCATGTGGGGGCAGTAGGCGTCGAGCACGTGCAGCCGACCCGTGCCCTCCGCCTGGAAGACCACGAGTTTCGTGCCGAACGCCTCGATCTCGTGGGGCCTGCCGTCCTTGAAGTCCGCGGCGAGGCCGAGGCAGTGCCAGCCCCGCGCGTACCGGGTGGGTGGTGCGCCCGCCTCGATGGTCCGTGGTCCGTGGTCCGTGCCGCTGCGCGCGCTCATCGTCTCGCCTCCACCTGGGTGCCGATGGGCCGAGTCTCGGCCGGTCCGCAGGACGCCCACAGGGGCCGGTCCCGCTGACCGGGAGGGTGCGGGGTACGTCCCGCCACACCCCGTGAGGTATTTCGATTAGGTAGTGCAACCCTCTTCCCGCCCGGCGCGGACCGCGCGTAGCCTCCCGGCAGCGAGACACAGGTGTCTCGCGAGCGCCGCTAGGAGGCCCCATGAGCGTCACCGCCACGGAGTACGCCGTCGCAGCGTCCACACCGGTCTCGATGATCGACCGGGTCGTGACGATCCTGGACGCCTTCGAGAGCGCCGACGGACTGACCCTCGCCCAGGTCGTCCGCCGAACCGGACTCCCCCGTTCCTCCGCGCACCGCATACTGGAACACCTGGCCGAGGTGAAGTACCTGCGCCGCGACGCGCACACCTACCGGCTCGGCATGCGGATCATGGAGCTGGGCGCCCTGGTCATCCACCAGGACCGGGTGCGCGAGGCCGCGGCACCCCACCTGCACCAACTGCACACCTCCACCGGGCTGGTGGCCCACCTGGCGATCCTCGACGAGGGCGCCGCCGACGTCGTCTACCTCGACAAGGTCGGCAACCGCTTCGGCACCCTGCTGCCCTCCCGGATCGGCGGCCGGCTGCCCGCCGCGCGCACCGGCGTGGGCAAGGCGCTGCTCGCCCACGCACCCCGCGCCACGGCGGCCGGACTCCCCGAGCGGCTGCACGCGGAACTGGCGCAGATCCGCGAACGCGGCGTGGCCCACGACCGCGAGGAGGCCATCCGCGGGGTCGCGTGCGTCGCCGCCCCGGTGGTCGGCGCGGGCGAGAGCACCCCCGCCCTGGCCGCCGTCTCCGTCTGCGGCCCCGCCGGGCGCGTACGGTCCGCCTCGGGACTCCCCTCCCTGGTGCGCCAGGCAGCAGCGCATATCTGGCGCACCTCAGCCGGCCACCCCTCGACACACCGCCCCTGCTGACGGCGCCCGCTGACCGCACGGGAGCCAGAGCCGGGGCCCACGCGCGCAGGACCGGCTCCCCACCAGCCCAGACACGCCAGAGCGGCCAGTTCGAGCAGGAACGCCAGAACGTCGTTGGCGGCGTACCAACTCCGCTCATCCAGCACGTGCCCAGGCGCGCCCTGGTCTGGTGAGCCGGGCGTTGTGCGCATGGTGTCCTCTCGGCCGTCGGCCACGGCGGCGCGCGTGCGGCGGCCTGCCGTGGCCGGCCCGTGCAACTCGGGCACCGACCGTAGCGGAGAGGCTTCCAGGGCGGGAGGCCTGAGGGCGGCTCAGCCTCCTGTCGGGGCGGTCGTGGCGTCCTCGGCGGCCAGTTCCCTGGCGATGTCGATGAGCTGGTCCTCCTGACCGCCCACGAGCTCGCGCTCCCCCGCGCGCAGCAGGATCCGCGCGCCGGAGACACCGTAGCGGCGGGCCCAGCGGTCGGCGTGCTTGAGGAAGCTGGAGTAGACGCCCGCGTGGCCCATCATCAGCTCCAGGCGGCCCAGCTTGCACTCCTCGTCCATGACGGGCAGCACCACGTCCTCGGCCGCGTCGGCGATCTTGAGGACGTCGATGCCGGTACGGATGCCGAGGCGTTCGGCGACCGCGGTGAACGCCTCCACCGGGGTGTTGCCCGCGCCCGCTCCGAACCGCCGCGTGGAGCCGTCGATCTGCCGGGCTCCGGCGCGGACGGCGAGCACCGAGTTGGCCACGCCCAGGCCCAGGTTCTCGTGCCCGTGGAAGCCGACCTGGGCGTCGTCACCGAGTGCGGCGACCATCGCGGCCACCCGGTCCGTGACCTCTTCCAGGACGAGGGCGCCCGCCGAGTCGACGACGTACACGCACTGGCAGCCCGCGTCGGCCATCCGGCGGGCCTGGGCCGCCAGCACCTCGGCGGGCCGGCTGTGCGCCATCATCAAAAAGCCGACGGTCTCCAGGCCGAGTTCGCGGGCGAGCCCGAAGTGCTGGTCGGCGATGTCCGCCTCGGTGCAGTGCGTGGCGATCCGGCAGATCTCGGCACCGTTGTCGCAGGCCGCCCTGATGTCGTCCTTGACGCCGAGCCCCGGCAGCATGAGGAAGGCGATGCGCGCCCTGGTCGCCGTCTTGACCGCCTGGGCGATCAGTTCCTGTTCGGGGGTGTGGCTGAATCCGTAGTTGAACGAGGATCCGCCCAGCCCGTCCCCGTGCGTCACCTCGATCACGGGGACGCCCGCGTCGTCCAGCGCGGCGACGATGGAGCGGACGTGGTCGGCGGTGAAGCGGTGCTGCTTGGCGTGCGAGCCGTCGCGCAGGGAGGAGTCGGTGACCCGGATGTCGAGTGCGGTCGGCGTGGTCGGCGTGGTCAAGGTGGGTGCTCCCCTTCGGGCGGTCATGCGGTGGTCGACGACGGCTCGGAAGCGCCGGGTCCCGTCCGTGCCGTGATCCGCGCGGCGAACCCCTCCCCCACGCGGGTCGCGGCGGCGGTCATGATGTCGAGGTTCCCGGCGTACGGCGGGAGGAAGTCGCCGGCCCCCGCGACCTCCAGGAGGATCGCGACCCGGGCGGGTGCCGTGGGCGTCGCCTCCTCGAACTGCGGTTCGCCGCGCAGCTGGTAGCCGGGCACGTACGCGGCGACGGAGGCGGCCATGTCCTGGACGGAGGCCGTGATCGCCTGCCGGGTGTCCTCGTCCACCCGGTCGGGAAGCCGGCAGTAGACCGTGTCGCGCATCAGCATCGGCGGCTCGGCCGGGTTGAGGATGATGATGGCCTTGCCGCGCTCCGCACCGCCGATGTGTTCGATGCCCCAGCGGGTGGTGCGGGTGAACTCGTCGATGTTGGCCCGCGTGCCGGGTCCCGCGGACGGCGACGCCACGGAGGCGACGATCTCCGCGTAGGGGACGGGCACGACGCGGGAGACGGCGGCCACCATGGGAATGGTCGCCTGGCCACCGCAGGTGATCAGGTTGACGTTCGGCGCGTCCAGGTGGGCGTCCAGGTTCACCGCGGGGACGACGGCGGGACCGAGCTTCGCCGGGGTCAGGTCGACGCAGGGGATGCCGCGCTCGGCGTAGCGGGGCGCGTGGGCGCGGTGCACCGCCGCGCTGGTCGCCTCGAAGACCAGGTCGGGCGTCTCGGGCCGCTCCAGCAGCCAGTCCACCCCCTCGTGGCTGGTCTGAAGACCCAGTCGCGCGGCCCGTTCCAGTCCCTCGCTGGCCGGGTCGACGCCCACCATCCAGCGGGGCTCCACGTGCGCGGATCGCAGCAGCTTGTACAGCAGGTCCGTACCGATGTTCCCGGGCCCGACGATCGCGGCCCGCGCCTTGCGCGGCACTTGCGTTGACATGAGGGGTGGCTCTCCCGTCTGTGGTGGTTGCGTCGGCCCGCCCCGGCCGCCCCGCAGACCGAAAGCGCCGAGGGGCGAGGACGGGGGTGGCGACCAGGGCCTCTCTCGTCAGGCGAAGGTGAGGGCCACCTCGCCGAGTCCCGCGCCGAACGCGGCCCGGTAGGCCGCCCCGCCCCGAACGTCGACGGCCCGCGTACAGGACCCGGGCAGCACCACGTCCCCGGCGCGCAGCCGCACCCCGAACCCGGCGACCTTCCGCGCGAGCCAGGCGACCGCCCGTGCCGGATCCCCCAGCACCGCGTCGGCCCGCCCCGCGGCGAGTTGCGCGCCGTCGGCCCCGTACAGCTCGGCGGACACGGCGCACCGGTCCACGTCGGCGGGCCGTACCCGCCCTCGTCCCAGCACGAAGCCGGCGGAGGAGGCGTTGTCGGCGACGGTGTCGGCGATGCGGATGTCCCAGTCCCGTATCCGGCTGTCGATCAGCTCGATGGCCGGTGCGAACGCCTCGGTGGCCCGCAGCACGTCCTCGACTGTGCAGTCCCCGGCGGGCAGGTCGGCGCCGAGCACGAACGCGAGTTCCACCTCGATGCGGGGCGCGCAGTAGCGTGCCACCTCCACGGGGGTGTCCTCGCTCAGCTCCATGTCGTCGAGCAGGTGTCCGTAGTCGGGCTCGTCGACGCCCATCATCCGCTGCATCACGGGCGAGGAAAGCCCGACCTTGTGGCCGACGACGCGGGCGCCCGCCACGCACCGGTCGTGGATGCCCAGGAGCTGGACGGCGTACGCGTCGTCGGTGTCGATAGCGGGCCAGGTGACGCGCAGGGGCGGCACCGGTGTGCGCGCCCGCTCGGCCGCGCCCAGCGCGTCGGCGGCCTTGCGGCGCTCGGCCTCGTCCAGCATGTGCTCTCCCGTCCCCTCCGTCGCCTCCGATCGGCTCTCGGACCGTAGGCAGGAGCGGACCGGGCCGGTGCCGAAGCTCCCGTTGAGCGGGACGGACCACGCCGCGGGCGGGAAGGAGACGGGGCGAGCGGGGGGAGCGGGGGGGGCGCCGGGGCCGCGCCCCGGCCGGCCGCAGCGGCTCACCGTATGTTCCATGATGGCCCCGGGGAGGGGGCTTCGTCACCGTCTCACAGGACGAGATCCGGCGCGGATACCGCTCCTAGGGTGAGCACATGCATGCCGAACCCGCCCCCGCGTCCGCACTCGCGAAAGAACTCGGTGACCAACTCACCGCGATGAAGGCGGCGGACCACGCCGCCTCGGCTCGGGCCAACAGCCCGGACCCGGCCGAGCAACTCGCCTGGCGGCGGCTCACCGCCCGGCACGGTGACCGGCTGCGCGCCCTGCTGGAAGCGCACGGCCACTGGCCGACCTCCCGGGAGGTGGGAGAAGAGGGGGTGCTCGGCGCCTGGCTGGTGGCCCAGCACGCCGACCGCCAACTCGACGTGCAGCGGCTGGCCCTGCGGCTGCTGGAACAGGCGGTCGAGGACGGTACGGCGGGGCAGGAGGGACCTGCCCGGCTGGCCTTCCTCCGCGACCGGCTGCACGTCAACGCGGGCCTGCCCCAGCGCTACGGCACCCAGATCCAGGGCATGTCCGACGCCGGGGAGCCGATCTTGTGGCCGGTGGAGGACCCGGAGAGGATGGACACCTACCGCAGCGAGGTGGGCATCCCGCCGTTCGCGGAGTACGTGGCACGGTTCCTGCCGGAGAAAGAGCGGGGCCAAGTCGCGCCGGAGAAGTAGGGGAGCCAAGCCTTGCCGGCGAAGTAGCGCAGAGGGGACGCGGGACGGTGCCGCGCGCTCATCCGCCCGGCTCGCGCCACATCGGCCACATCACGGGCCCGCCCTGGGGCAGTTGGATGCCGCTGCCCCGCACGGCGAATCCGTGCCGCTCGTACAGGGCCCGGCTGCGCGGCGAGGACGCCTCCAGGTAGGCGGGCAGGCCCTGCCGGTCGCACACGGCGAGCCGGTGCCGCAGCAGCGCGCCGCCGATACCCAGGCGCTGGCGGCCCGGTGTGACGGCGATGGCCTGGAGATAGGCGTGGTCCTCGTGGGGGTGTCCTTCGTCGGTGGCCTCACCCAAGGCCGACAGCCGGGTGTTGCCGGGGTCGACGTGGTCCAGCGCGGCGGCCAGTTCCTCGCCGCCGCGCAGCGCACCGTCCCGTACGTCGAACCACAGGGCGAGGGCCTCCCCGTCGTCCGTCATCTCGGCGGTCCCGTACGCGTGGGCGCAGGCCAGGAAGGTGCCGAACAGGCCGGGGTGCCGCTCCTCCCTGTGCCCCTCCTCGGGAAAGATCCACCGGCTGACCGGGTCCGTACGGAAGACCGCGTGCAGCAGGGCGCGGGCGGCGCCCAGGCCGGCCTCGTCGACCGCACGGACGCCCGTGCCGGTCCGCGCGCGTACCGCGTCGGGCTCCACCCCGCTCACCCGCACCACAACTCTCCTGCGCCAAAGACCGGTTCGAGTGGCGAGTATGCCGCACGGCGGGCCGCCCGTCAGCGGAATCAGACCGTCAGCACGACCTTGCCGAACAGCTCGCCGCCCGCCATCTTCGCGAAACCCTCACGGGCGCGGTCGAGCGGAAGGGACGTGTCGACGACGGGACGGATGCCCTTGGCCGCACAGAAGTTGAGCAGCGAGGCCAGCTCCTCCTTGCTGCCCATGGTCGAGCCGACCACCTTCAGCTCCAGGAAGAAGATCCGGTTCAGTTCCGCGGCCGGCGGGTTGGGCCCGCTGGTGGCGCCGGAGATGACCAGGGTGCCGCCCGGGCGCAGCGACTTGACCGAATGCGACCAGGTGGCGGCGCCCACCGTCTCCAGCACGGCGTCCACCCGGTGCGGAAGCCGCGCACCCGACTCCACAGCGGCCTCGGCGCCCAGGTCGAGGGCGCGCTGCCGCTTGGCCTCGTCCCTGCTCGTGGCGAACATCCGCAGCCCTGCGGCCGCGCCCAGCACGAGCGCCGCGGTGGCGACACCACCGCCCGCACCCTGCACCAGTACGGAGTCGCCGGGGCGCACGCCGGCGTTCGTGAACAGCATCCGGTACGCCGTCAGCCACGCGGTCGGCAGGCAGGCGGCCTCCTCGAAGGACAGCTCCTTCGGCTTCGGCAGCACGTTCCACTGCGGCACGGCCACCCGTTCGGCGAACGTGCCCTGGTAGCGCTCCGTGAGGATCGAGCGGGGCTCCCGCGGGCCGACGCCGTGCCCCGTCTGCCCGATCACGGAGTGCAGCACGACCTCGTTGCCGTCGTCGTCGATCCCCGCCGCGTCGCAGCCGAGGATCATCGGCAGCGCCTCCTCACCGAGACCCACGCCGCGCAGGGACCACAGGTCGTGGTGGTTGAGGGAGGCCGCCTTCACCGCCACGGCCGTCCACCCGGGCGGCACCTTCGGCTCAGGCCTCTCCCCCAGCTCCAGCCCGGCCAGCGGGTCTTCCTTGTCGATACGCGCGGCGTAAGCAGCAAACATGCCGCCGACGCTACGCGCGCTCTCCCGCGCGGGACAGCGCGCGCGGGGTGCAAGCGATCCATCTCACGCGCTCAGCGCACGTAGTTCTTGAACGCGTCGGTGTTCCCTCGGGAAGACAGCCTTGGCGACGCGGGCGGTTTGTCGTACGGAATCACCCCGACGTGCACCCGCACGGGTGACGTCGGGGGCGTCAGCCGTGCAGCGGCAAGGACTCGGCCAAGGTCCGCCACTCCGCGCGCGGGAGGTCGGTGCCGGTGTTCGCCGTGACCACCTGAAGGGCCATGTGGTCGGCCCCGGCGGCGAAGAACTCGTCCACGCGGGCGCGGACCGCCTCCGCGTCGCCGATGGCGAAGACGGCGTCGATCAGGCGGTCGCTGCCGCCGCCGTCGAAGTCGGACTCGGCGAAGCCCAGGCGCAGCAGGCTGTTGCGGTAGTTGGCCAGGGCCAGGTAGTGGGAGAGGTAGTCGCGCGCGGTGCCGCGGGCCTCGGCGCGGTCGGCACCGCCGGGCTGGAGGACGACCTTCAGCTCGGGCGCGAGTAGCGGTTCGGCGCCCAGGATGGAGCGGGCCTCGGACGTGTGCTCGACCGTCACGAGGTAGGGCAGCGCGCCCAGCGAACGGTCGGCGGCCAGCTTCAGCATCTTCGGGCCGAGGGCCGCCAGCGCACGCTGCGCCGCGGGCACGCCACGCGGCGCGTTGTCGAGCACGTCGAGGTAGGAGCGCATCGCCGAGTAGGGGCGGTGGACCAGCGGGTGGTCGAGCGTGGCGCCGCTCTTGGCCTCGTCGTGGCTGACGCCCAGGCCCAGCAGGAAACGGCCCCCGAACTCGTCCGTCAACTGGGCGTGGCGCGCGGCGACCTCGGGCGCGGCGTGCTGCCAGATGCTGAGGATGCTGGTGCCCACCGTCGCCCGCGAGGTGGCCGCCAGCAGCCGGTAGGCCATGTCGGGCGAGGGGCTGCCACCGAGCCAGAGCGTGCCGTATCCCAGCTCTTCCAGCTCGGCGGCGGCCTCTTCCACCTGCGGCCTGCGGGCGGCGTCATCCGTGCGCAGCGCGCTCGCCCAGATGCCGATCCTGCCCAGATGCGCGTTGTATGCCATGGCGCCCACAGCATCACATCGGCGCCCGCTATTCCAGGATCGACGGCACCACCGACTGCGACGACGGCAACGCCGACAACACCCACAACGCCGACAACGCCGACAACACGGCCGAACGGCGCCGAGCCGCGGTCACAGCACCTTGGACAGGAACGACTTGGTGCGCTCGTGCCGCGGGTTGCCCAGCACCTCGCGCGGGTCGCCGGACTCGACGACCACGCCGCCGTCCATGAACACGAGCGAGTCGCCGACCTCCCTGGCGAAGCCCATCTCGTGGGTGACCACGACCATCGTCATGCCGTCCCTGGCCAGTGCCTTCATCACGTCGAGAACCTCGCCCACCAGTTCGGGGTCGAGCGCGGAGGTCGGCTCGTCGAAGAGCATCAGCTTGGGGTCCATCGCCAGGGCCCGCGCGATGGCGACCCGCTGCTGCTGGCCGCCCGACAGCTGGGCGGGATAGCTCTCCCGCTTGTCGGCGAGACCCACCCGGTCCAGCAGGTCCTCGGCCCGCTTGCGCGCCTCGGCCTTGGGCACGCGCTTGACCTGGACGGGCGCCTCCATCACGTTCTCCACCGCCGTCATGTGCGGGAAGAGGTTGAAGCGCTGGAAGACCATCCCGATGTCGCGCCGCTGCGCGGCGACCTCGCGGTCGCGCAGCTCGTAGAGCTTGCCGCCCTTCTCGCGGTACCCGACGAGCGTGCCGTCGACGTACAGCCGGCCCGCGTTGATCTTCTCCAGGTGGTTGATGCACCGCAGGAAGGTGGACTTGCCCGATCCCGAGGGGCCCACGATGCAGAAGACCTCGCCGGTCCGCACCTCCAGGTCGATGCCCTGGAGGACGTGGACGGGCCCGAAGGACTTGTGGACGGCCTCGGCCTTGACCATCGTGCTCATGCGCCGATCCCTCCCGCGCCCTGGGCGCCGGAACCGGTGCCGCGGCCGAATGTGAACAGGTTCTTGCGTGCCCGCTGCCAGGGCGTGTCCGGCAGCTGCCGCGACGAGCCCCGAGCGAAGCGGCGTTCGAGGTAGTACTGGCCGACGCTGAAGACGCTGGTGATGACCAGGTACCAGACCGTGGCCACCATCAGCAGCTCGACGACGGCGCTGGAGGTGTTGCCGATGTTCTGCCCCTTGCGCAGCAGCTCCTCGTACATGACCACGGAGCACAGGGACGAGGTCTTCAGCAGGTTGATGAACTCGTTTCCGGTCGGCGGCACGATCACCCGCATCGCCTGCGGGAGCACCACGCGGCGCATGTTCTGCGCCTGCGTCATGCCGAGCGCCTGGGAGGCCTCGGTCTGGCCCTCGTCCACCGACTGGATGCCGGCCCGGCAGATCTCCGCCATGTAGGCGGCCTCGTTGAGGCCGAGGCCGAGGAGCGCCGCCATGAACGGAGTCATGACGTCGGTCATCTCGTCCTTGTAGATCGGCATGATGTCGAGGATCGGGAAGATCAGCGCGAGGTTGAACCACAGCAGCAGCTGCACGTAGATGGGCGTACCGCGGAAGACCCAGATGTAGCCCCAGGCGACCGAGGAGGTCACCGGGTTCTTCGACATCCGCATCACCGCGAGGATGACGCCGAGCACCAGACCCATGAGCATCGCGAGCACGCTGACCACCAGTGTGTTCTTGACGCCTTCGAGGATCTGGTCGTCGAAGAAGAAGTCGCCCACGGACCCCCAGCGCAGCCCCTCCGCGGTGGCGAAGGCGCGCACCAGCAGCGCCAGCAGCACGAGGACCACGACGGCGGAGACGTACCGCCCCCAGTGCCGTACGGGTATGGCCTTGATGGCCTCCGGGACGTCCCTGGACGGGGGTGTCCCGTCGGACTCGGTCGCTTCGGTGGGTGTTTTCACGGGGGCTTGCCTCTCAGCGTCCTGGGCGGTCTTGCACGGGGCCCTTGGTGCGGTTCTCGTCTGTCGTGGCCCGGCTCAGGTACCGGCGTTGACGGTGACCTTCTTCACGCCGCCGTCCTGGACGCCCCACTTCTCCAGCGCCCGCTGGTAGCTGCCGTCCTCGATGATCGCCTTCATAGCGGCCTGGAGCGCGTCCCTCAGCTTCCGGTTGTCCTTGCTGACGGCGATGCCGTAGGGGGCCGACTGCATCTGCTTGCCGACGACCTCGAAGTCGCCGCTGGACTTGGCGGCGTTCGCGGCGACGGGGAAGTCGGAGATGTCGGCGACGACGCCTCCGGTCTTCAGCCGTACCCGGGCCTCGTCGTCGGTGTTGTAGGCCTCGACATCGATCTTCTTCTCACCGTCCTCGACGCACTTCTCGGTCTGCGCCTTGAGGATCTCGTGCGAGGTGGTGCCGCGCTGGGTGGCCACCTTCCTGCCGCACATCTGGTCCACCGAGTCGATCTTCTCGGGGTTGCCCTTGCGGACCAGGATGGAGGAGCCGGCGGAGAGGTAGTCGACGAAGTCGACGCCCTTGCCCGCCTTCTTGCCGTCGTCGTCGAGGCCCTCCTGGCGGTCCTTGGTGTCCGTCATCGCCGACATGATCATGTTGAAGCGGCCGGTCTGCATGGAGGTGATCAGCCCGTCGAAGGTGCCGTTGGTGAACTGGAAGCGGACGCCGAGCTTCTCGCCCATCGCCTCGGCGATGTCCACGTCGAGCCCGACGATGTCGGCGCCCTCCTTGTACTCCATCGGCTTGTACGCGGCGTCGGTACCGACCTTGATGACACCGGCGTTGCGGATCTTGTCCGGCAGCTTGCCGCTCAACTCGGCGTTGCCGCCCGAGGAGCCGCCGCTTTGCGCGCCGTCCGTCTGGTCCCCGCAGCCGGCGAGCAGCAGGGCACCGCTGACCGCGAGGGCGACGGGCACGATCCGGGCGCGCCGCGCGGCCCCGCGCACGGTCGTGCCTGCGGTGACGGGCCTGCTTGCGGTCATGGGCGGGTCCTCCTGGCGGTGAGGGAGCAGCCGTGGGTCGGGCACACACCTTCGGATGTCGCGACCGTGTCCGACGCGTGAACGGATGAACGGATGGGGGGCATCTTGCCATCCGGACATGCGGGTGCAGGACGCCGCCGAGGTCAAAATCGGATAACGGAGAAGCGAATCCGATTACAGGGCGCACCAGGAGGCCGTAGAGGCCCTCGAACAGCGCCCGCCCCGCCGCACACCCCTCTCCTCGTCTCACTTCGTGGACGGCTTGCCCGCAATCCGCAGTTTTGCCCCGGCTCGGGGCGGGATGGCCACCGGTGCGGCTGGAAGTGAGTCGTCCGCAGCGGCGGTCGTCGGGTAGAAAGGTCGATTACACCCCTCACCCGGGGACCAGGGCGCGTGTGCGGCGCGCCCGGCGTCCGTACCTCCCTCCGGGCCGCGGCCATCCGCTCGCCCGGGAAGCGGACGCGGTGCCCGCCCGTTCCTCACCGCAGGGAGCGGTCACCCTCACCAGATTCGAATAAGGGGTTCAACACAGTGGCAGCGGAGATCGTCAACCAGAAGGACGGGCTGGAGCCGGACGTCATCGACCCGGCCTTCGCCCTGCACCGGGGCGGCAAGATGGCCGTGCAGGCGACGGTGCCCGTGCGCGACGCGGACGACCTGTCCCTCGCCTACACGCCGGGCGTCGCGAAGGTCTGCAGCGCCATCGCCGAACAGCCCGAGCTCGTCGACGACTACACCTGGAAGTCGCAGGTCGTCGCGGTGGTCACCGACGGCAGCGCCGTGCTCGGGCTGGGCGACATCGGCCCGAAGGCCTCCCTCCCGGTCATGGAGGGCAAAGCCATCCTCTTCAAGCAGTTCGGCGGCGTGGAAGCGGTGCCGCTCGCTCTCGACACCCAGGACGCCGACGAGATCGTGGACACGGTCGTCCGGCTCGCGCCCTCGTTCGGCGGCGTCAACCTCGAGGACATCGCGGCACCGCGCTGCTTCGAGATCGAGGCCCGCCTCAAGGAGAAGCTGGACATCCCCGTCTTCCACGACGACCAGCACGGCACGGCCATCGTCACCCTCGCGGCGCTGCGCAACGCGGCCAAACTGAGCGGCCGCGCCCTCGGTCAGCTGCGCGCCGTCATCTCCGGCGCGGGCGCCGCAGGCGTCGCCATCGCCAAGATCCTCATCGAGGCGGGCATCGGCGACGTGGCGGTCTGCGACCGCAAGGGCGTCGTCTCCGGCGACCGCGAGGACCTCACCGAGGTCAAGCGCGAGCTGGCCGGCTTCACCAACAAGGCCGGCCTCACCGGTTCCCTGGAGAACGCGCTGGCCGGCGCCGACGTGTTCATCGGCGTCAGCGGCGGCACGGTGCCCGAGGAGGCGGTCGCCGCCATGGCCGAGGACGCGTTCGTCTTCGCCATGGCCAACCCCAACCCGGAGGTCCACCCGGACGTCGCCCGCAAGTACGCCTCCGTGGTCGCCACGGGGCGCAGCGACTACCCGAACCAGATCAACAACGTCCTGGCCTTCCCCGGCATCTTCGCCGGAGCGCTCCAGGTGCGCGCGACCGACATCACGGAAGGCATGAAGCTCGCCGCCGCCGAGGCGCTGGCCGCCGTGGTGGCCGACGAGCTGAGCCCCGAGCGGGTGATCCCCTCCCCCTTCGACGAGCGCGTCGCCCCGGCGGTCACCTCGGCGGTGGCGGCCGCGGCCCGAGCGGAGGGCGTCGCCCGCCGCTGACCCCTCCCATGGGACTCAGGCTCCGTCTCATGGGGCTCATGGGGCTCACCCCGTCCCGAGCGCCGGACGGCCCGGCAGGGCCGTCCGGCGCTCGACGGCTTCCGGGTCCTCTCGACGCGCGAGAAGTGAGGGTCGTCCCCAGGCCCCGGAGGGCCGGACCCCCTCACCGCAGCCCGAGCACCAACGCGTCAGTGGGCGAGGCCCACACCGCCCGCGCCTCGGCGAAGCCGACCTGCCGCAGCGTGGCCGCATGCCACCCCGCGTCCTGGAACTCCTCGTCGTTGTGGTCGTGCCGCACCTCGGCCGGGTTCCCGAACAGGGCGAACCGCTCGGCGGCGACCTTCCCCAGCGCCGGGTCCTCGGCCAGCGCCGCCCACCAGCCGCCCCAGTCGAGCCGTCCCTCGCCCGTGCGCTGCCGCCGCCGCGCCTCTTCGTACGTGTGGACGGCGGCGTTGATCCGCGGCGTCGACTCGTCCGGCATGTGGTCGGCGTTCATGAAGACGCCGCCCTCCCGCACCAGTCCCGCGAGCTGCCCGTAGAGGGTGCGCAGCGGTTCGGTGCGCATCCAGTGGAGCGCCGTCGCGGTCAGTACGGCGTCGAAGGGGCCCTCTTGGCTCAGCGCGCCGGTCCAGTCCGGGTCGCCGAGGTCGACCGTCAGGAACCGGGCCCGCCGGTCGGCGGCGAAGGTGCCGCGGGCGATGGTGAGCAGCGCGGGGTCCCGGTCGACTCCGACAGTCGAGGCCTGCGGCATCCGCGTGAGCAGCCGATCCGAGATACTGCCCGTACCGCAAGCCAGGTCGAGCACCTTGGGTGCGGGGCCGACCAGGGCCTCGGTCATCTCCAGCATCACCCGGAACCGCTCCTCGCGGTCGGGCAGGTACTCCTCCTGTTGCCGGTCCCAACTGTTCTGCCAGGCCTGCCAGTCCGCCTCGGGCAGTGCGTGGGTCGTCATGGCGCCCCCTCTGTCGTAATACCCTCGTAGTGGATTCAGCTGTTACCGACCATAGAATGTCCGCCGTAAGGATCACAAGTGGAACTCAACTATTACTCTGATCTGGCCGTGCGACTGGTCAACAGTGAGCAGCCTGACCGCGGGGAGGACACCCTCACCTCCGTCGACGCGGTGCGCGAGCTGTTCGGGGCGAACAGCTCCACGTGGCGGCGCGCCACCGACGCGGACGTGGGCAGGCTGCGCGCCGTCCGCACCCGGTTGCGCGCGGTCTTCGCCGCCGCCTCCGAGGGCGACGAGGTGCGCGCCGTCGACCTCCTCAACGCCCTGCTGATGGAGTTCCCGACGAGCCCGCAGATCTCCGGGCACGGCGACCTGGACAGCGACGGGCGCCCGCGCTGGCACATGCACCTGGCCGAACAGCCCGCGAACGCGACCGCCGCCTACGCGGCCACAGCCTGCATGGGGCTGGCCTTCCACCTCACCGACCTGGGCGTGGACCGGCTGGGCATCTGCCAGGCGACGCCCTGCCGCAACGCCTACCTCGACACCTCCACCAACCGCTCCCGCCGCTACTGCTCCGACCGCTGCGCGACCCGCGCCAACGTGGCCGCCTACCGAGCACGCAAGCGGCGCGAAAGCAGCACCGAGAACCCCGATACCTCGGATAACGCGACGGGTGCGGAGGGTCACACGGGTGCGGCGGGTGCCACGGATGCGACGGATGCGACGGATGCGACGGGTGGGGCGGGCGCGGCCGGAGCCACAGGCGTGGCGGGTGCCACGGGCGCGGCCAATGCCACGGGTGCGGCCGGCGCCACGGGTGCGGCCGGTGCAACAGGTGCAGCAGGTGCCACCGCCGCGGCGGGCTGAGCAGGGGTGCCGACGGGCCGACGGGGCCGGCTGGTCCGACCTAGTCCGACACCGCCGGTGCATCCGCCCGTACAGCGGGCGAACGCGGCCGCAGGGGTCCTGTCACCGGCCGCACCGCGGAGAAGACCCAGCGCGCCGCCGCCACGGGCGAGTGCCCCGCCCCGCGCGGAGGCCGCAGCCGCAGCCAGGCCCGCGCGATGACGAGGTCGTCGGGCACCGCGCCGAACTCGCGGCTGTCGTTGAGCACCAGCGGATTGTCGCCCCTGACCCACCAGCCACCCGGGCGCCGCTCGACCGCGCGCTTGACGATGAGCAGGTCGTGCTGGAAGGGGTGGCGCAGCACGACGATGTCCCCGGCGCGCACGGCCGCGCCGTAGGTGACCACCAGGTGGTCACCTGGCCGCAGCGTCGGCCGCATCGAAGGGTTGTAGACCTCCGCGAGACCGATCCTCTTCAACGGCCCGCGCTGTGGCGTACCCTCCGGCATTTTCTCCGCCTCCGGTCGTCCCGGCCGCGCCACCGTGCCCGGCCCGATTACTCCAGCAGATCCAGTCCGCGACTGGACTTTTGTCCTAAGCCCGTGGGGGCACACGCGAAAAGGCTTCCCACACGGAGTAATCTCGCACGTGAGAAGACGATCACGAGGAAGGATGGCTTTTATGCTCTCCCGACTGTTCGCACCGAAGGTGCGGGTCAGCGCCCATTGTGACCTGCCGTGCGGCGTCTACGACCCCGCTCAGGCCCGGATCGAGGCCGAGTCCGTGAAGGCCATTCAGGAGAAGTACCAGGCCAACGACGACCCCCACTTCCGGGCCCGCGCCACCGTCATCAAGGAGGAGCGCGCGGAGCTGGCGAAGCACCACGTCTCGGTGCTGTGGAGCGACTACTTCAAGCCCCCGCACTTCGAGAAGTACCCGGAGCTCCACCAGCTGGTGAACGACACCCTCAAGGCGCTCAGCACGGCCAAGGGCTCCACCGACCCGGCCACCGGGCAGAAGGCGCTGGACTACATCGCCCAGATCGACAAGATCTTCTGGGAGACCAAGAAGGGCTGACCCCCTTCTCATCCGCCTGGTCTGCGGTTTTCTCCGCAGTGTCCGAAGGCCCGCACCCGGTCCGCTGGCTCCCGTCACGGAGTCCAGCCGACCGGGTGCGGTCGTTTTCCCCTGGTCACAGGTACGCACAGACCCGCAGCGTGACGACGGCGGACGCGGGCGCACGGGCCGAGCGGCTCACCATTCCGGTGCGCAGCTTTAGCCGGCAGCACCACCGCGGCAGACAGGCGGGGCGGGGCATCGTGTCGACCATCTGCGGGACCTGCGCACAGGAAGGCGGCATCGAGGTGTTCGCCGGGGCACAGTGGACGCATGGACCGTGAGGACATCGACCCGCGTCACTTCGGTGACAGGTTGGCCTACAACAGGGCCGTGTTGATCGAGCAGCCGCAGCGTTGGCTCGCCGTCGCCGGTCACGAAGCGCGGGACGACTCGGGAGGCATCGCCGCCGTGGGTGACATCCGCGGCCAGATCCAGGTGACGTTCCAGCGCTTGGGCGACACGCTGCACAAGGTCGGTTTCGCCCTCAGCGATCTCGTCCAGATCAGAATCTTCACCGTCGACATCGGCGCGGTGACAGCCAATTACGACGCGGTGCTGGACGTACTGGCCGAGGCGGATTGCCGTCCAGCCAGCTTGCTGGCCGAGGTCAGAGCCCTGTCCGACCCGCGCATGCTCATCGAGATCGAAGGACTCGCCGCCCAGTAGTCCACGGGGGAGCCACAGGCGACCCTTCCCTCGCAGCTGCACGCTGCCTACGTCACCCGCCCCTGTCCGGCTGAGTCGATTCACCACGAGCAGGTGCCGGGGCGCAGTGGGCGGTCATCGCGGCCCAGGCCCATGGACGACTCGCAGACGGTGGCCGGTTCGGCATCTTGTCGGGGGACGGTCAAGGGAGTTCGATGCCCGCAGTGAAGCCGCGACTCACACGGGGGATCGACCCATGGGCTCGAACAAACGCTTGGCGGTGTCAGCACTGGTCACCGCGGTCTCGGCCGTGACGCTGGTCGGTTGCGGAACCGAGGGAAAGATCATGGACTACGACGACGTGAGTGTCTGGCCGTCCGCAGACAGCCGGGGCCGCCAACCGATCGGCACGCTGACCACGCTGTCGAAGGTGACCGTCAAGTGCATCGAGCGCGGCCAGAGGGACGCGAACGGCATGGGATACGCCGACGCGTACAAGATCGAATTTGAGGGCGGCACGGGGTATATCGACACGCACACGTCGATCCTGACCGACGACGGTGAACTGTCGCCCAACAACGTGGACGAGTGCTGAACTTCGAGTGGGCGAGTGCCGCACTCCGAGGATGAGACGCGGGTGCCCCGCCCTTCAGCCTGCCGCCCCTGCGTATCCGCCGGCCGGAAAGCCGGTGAGGCGTGTTCTCGGAGCGCTCACGCAGGTCGTAGGACCACTCCCCGCCCTGCTCGGTGACGCTCTTCAGGGCGCGGTGGGCGCGGTGGGCGCGGTGGGCGCGGTTCAGGCGGGGCCGCCCGTGCGGCCCACAGGCCGCGGCCGCACGGCCCCGCCCGGCCCGCCGCCCCTCCTCGGGAACGTGGCGGACCGGGAACGGTCTTCGCTGGTCACGGAATCAACTTCGGCCCATTTGGCCGAAGTCGCTCGGAACCCTGTCCGCAGAGAGGATGATGGGACTTCCGGCGGCGCGACCGCCGGGCGCACCACGGGGACTTGGACGGCGACTCCCCGCTGGTGCGGGGGCCCGCCGCCGCGCCTATCGGCGGCGGGCCCGAGCGGCCCGGGGCACTACGCGATCCCCCCTCGCGCCCCGGGCCGCGCCGGTGGGGTGGCGCCGCGGTCAGCGGTTCGGGTCGCAGTCGAAGGGGGCGAAGGGCGGGCCGTCGAGCCGGGCCTCGACCAGGTCGCGGGCCACCTGATGGAGGTCCCGCCGATGGGAGCGGGCGTAGGCGCGCAGCGTGCGGAACGCCTCCTGCGGGGTGCTGTGCCGGCGCTCGGCGAGCATCCCCTTGGCCTGTTCGAGGACGATCCGGCTGCTCAGCGCCCGCTGCAGTTCCTCGGCACGGCGCAGCGCCGCCTGGTGCGCCAGGCCGAGCGCGCACGCCTCGGCGAGTGAGCCGAGAGCCGCGTGCGTCGCCACGTCGAGCGGGTCGTCGTCGTGGAGGTGCACGACCAGCACGCCCGTCGGCGCGTGCGGCCGGTCCGTCGCACTGCGGTGGGCCGTCCCACCCGCGACGCCCTCGCCGTGCAGCGGGACGGTGAGCACCGCGCGCATGCCCGCCTCGCGCGCCACGGGGCCGTACCGCGGCCACCGTGCGGTGTCTGCGCCGTCCAGCAGCAGCCAGGGGATGCGGGTCCCCGTGCGCAGGGTGTCGGTGGCGGGTCCCTCCCCCAGTTCGTGCTCCGCCTGCTGGAGCAGGGCGGCGTGGGTGCCGCTGTGGCCGTGGGGTGCCGGGCCGCGTGCCGCGGAACGCGCGAGGAGCGCGGTGGTCTCACCGCGCCGCCCGCCGCGTGCGAGGCGGCGGTCCACGCGGTCCGCCAGTGCGACCAACAGCGGGTGGCAGCCGCCGGGGGCGCTCTCGCGCGCGGCGTGCGCCCCGTCCTCGCGGGCGGCGGCCTCGTCCGGGGCGTCCGCCCCACCTGCGGGGCAGGCCCCGGGTGCGGCGTCCGATGAGGCCTCGTGCGCGGCGCCCGGTGTGTCCCCGGCCGGGGCGTGCGAGGGGGCGGTACCGGGTACGCGCGCGCCGGCCAGCTCCAGCAGCGCGGCCGCCAACTCGCGCTCGCGGCCCGGCTCGCGCTCCGGCTCACCTTCGCGTACGGCGTCCGACTCGCGTTCGCGCGCGGTGTCGTCGGCGGACGGCCGCGGAGGGGGTGTCGGCGCGTCCGGGACCGCCTCGTGCGCGGCCGCCGCGCTGGACCTCGGCACAGACATCCTCACTCCGGTCCTGTTCCGCTTCTTGGCGCCCGTCTGCTCCCGGCGCTTGTTTCCGGCGCTCCTCGGCCTTCCGCACGGTCGGGTCGGGGCAGCGCGCGGCACGGCACGGCTCAGAACAGCGCGCACGCGTGCGCGGCGCAAGCGTCACCGCGCCGCGATGTCGCTTGGTGGCTATCCACTTCGCGATGTGGGCTGCGGGGGCCGACGGTGCGGGCCTAGCATCGAAGGCCCGGCCCGTGGCCCGAGCGAGGAGGTACGGGTGTCATGCACGACCCGGTGCGCCGCGTCAGGCTGACGACCGCCGACCCGCAGGAGGCCGAGCACTTCCTGCGCCAGGCCTACGTGGACCACACGCCGCGGCTGTCAGGTGACCGGGAGCGGTTCCGCTTCAACGCCTCGCTCACCCAGGCCGGCGCGGTCGGCGTGGAGCGGATCGCGCAGTCGATGGTGCTGGACGCGGAGACCGAGCCGCACGCCTGCGTGTACGTCGTCCAGGTGCTGGGCGGCAGGTTCGAGATGGCGGCCGGGCGCAACGAGCTGCGCTCGGGCCCCGGTGACCTGCAGCTGTGCGACCCGTACGTGCCGACGCGGGTGAAGTGGGACAACGTGCGGCTGGGGATCGTGCGCATCGGGCTGCGCGAGGTGGAGCGGATCGCGGCGGAGAGCGAGGGCACCGAAGCGGCGACGAGCCGGTTCGCCCTCGCGCGCCCCGTCTCGCCCGAGCGGGCCCGCTACTGGCAGGCGGTCGTCCGCCACGTCCACCACGACGTGCTGGCCAACCCGGAGGCCGTGGGCAGCCCGCTGGTGCTGGCCGAGGCGACGCGGCTGCTGGCGACCGCCGCGCTGGCGACCTTCCCGCGCAGCCCCGCCGAGCGGTCCAGGCTGCCGGCCCCGGGCCGTCCGGCCCCCGCCGCGCTGCGCCGCGCCATGGACTACATCGACGCCAACGCGGCGCGCCCCATCGGCGTGCACGACATCGCGCACGCGGCCGGCACCAGCCCCCGCGCGCTGCAACACGCCTTCGCGCGGCACTGCGAGACGACGCCGACCGGTTATCTGCGCGGGGTCAGGCTGGAGGCCGCGCACCGGGAGCTGAAGGCGGCCGACCCCGCCTCGGGCGTGACGGTCGCGGCAGTGGCCACCCGCTGGGGGTTCGCCAAGGCGGGACGGTTCGCCGGTCGCTACCGTGCCAGATACGGGGTCGCCCCCAGCCACACCCTGCGTACATGAGCCGCACCCCGCGACGGGGCGAAGGAGAACGTCATGCCGTCCGAGTACGCCCGCACCGCCGCGCGGGAGTTCTCGACCACCGATCCGGAACGCGCCCACGCCTTCCTGCGGCGCGCCTACGTCGAGAACGTCATGAGGATCCAGGGCAGCCGGGACGGCTTTCGGATGAGACACACCTACGACGAGGCGGGCCCGCTGTCGGTGGCCGTGCTGAAGCACAGCATGGCTGTCGAACACGTCTCGCAACCGCTGGGGCGGCTGCTGCTGGCGCGGGTGCTGGACGGGCACATCGAGCGCCGCACCGGTGGCGAGACGGTGCGCGCCACGCGGGGCGACGTCTTCCTCGTGGCGCAGCCCGAGGCGCCGTACACGGTCGCCTGGGAGAACGTCAGCCTCCAACTGGTCAGCCTGGACCAAGCCGTCCTGGCGAGCGTCGCGGGCGGCACCGCCGGGTCCGAGGTGGCCGACGCGCCCGGAGCCGCGGGCGTGCGCTTCACCGGATGCGGGCCGCTGTCTTCGAACGCGGCCCGCTACTGCTCCGGCGTGCTCGATCTGGTGACCACACAGGTGGTGCCCGACGCCGGGGCCGCCTGTGAGCCGCTGGTGCTCGACAGCGCGGCACGGTCCCTGGGCGCCGCGCTGCTGACGACGTTCCCCAACACCGCGGTGGCCCGCGACGACGCGCCGGGCACGGCCGGCACGGCCACAGGAGCGACGGGGGCCGAGGCGGTCGTGCGGCGCGCCGTCACCTATCTGGAGGCGCACGCGCACGAACCCGTCGACCTCGCGGAGGTGGCCCGCCAGTCCCGCACGACACCGCGCGCCCTCCAGCGCGCCTTCCGCGCCCAGCTGGACACCAGCCCGAGCACCTACCTGCGCCGCCTGCGGCTGGAGCGCGCCTATCAGGAGCTGGCCGCGGCCGACCCCGCGCGCGGGGAGACCGTCACGGCCGTCGCCCGCAGGTGGGGGTTCGGGCACCCAGGACGCTTCGCCGCGGCGTGCCGCGCGGCCTACGGGCGCTCGCCGCAGGAGGTGCTGCGCGCCTGAGCGCCCGGGCCCGTGCCGCACGGCGCGGGGGCGCGGGGGCGCAGGGGCGCGGGCCCGGGGCGTCACCGCGGCGGCGTCAGGTCCACGGCGGGCGGGTTGAGGCGGGCGAAGGGGGCCTGGCGCTGGGCCAGCCAGTGCGGGTACGGGGCGTGCCGCGCGCTCGCGCTCTCCAGCCTGGCGACCTGCTCGGGGGTGAGCCGCCAGCCCACGGCGCCGAGGTTCTGGCGCAGTTGCTCCTCGTCGCGGGCGCCGAGCACGACACTGGCCACCGTGGGGCGGCGCAGCAGCCAGTTGAGCGCGACCTGGGCGACCGTGCGTCCCGTCTCCTCGGCGACCTCGTCGAGCGCGTCCACCACGCGGAAGAGCGCCTCGTCCTCGACCGGCGGTCCGAACCGTGCGGTCTCGTGCAGCCTGCTGCGCTCCGGCAGGGGCGCGCCCCGCCGGATCCTGCCCGTCAGCCGGCCCCAGCCCAGCGGGCTCCAGGCCATCGCGGCCACGCCCTGGTCGAGGCCCAGCGGCATCAGCTCGTGCTCGTAGTCGCGGCCGATCAACGAGTAGTAGACCTGGTGGGAGACGTAGCGCGGATAGCCGTGCAGGTCGGCGACGGCGAGGGACTTCATCAGCTGCCAGCCTGGGTAGTTGGACGCCCCCACGTACCGGACCTTCCCCGAGCGGACCAGCTGGTCCAGGGTCGCGAGCACCTCCGCCACCGGCGTGCCCGCGTCGAAGGCGTGCAGCTGGAGCAGGTCGATGTGGTCGGTGCCCAGCCGGCGCAGCGCTTCGTCCACCCCGCGCAGCAGCCTGGAGCGCCCGGTGCCCATGTCGCAGGGGCCCTCACCCAGCGCGCCACCGATCTTGGTGGAGATGAGTACCCGGTCCCTGCGGCCCTTCACCGCGGCGCCGAGCACCTCCTCGCTGGCTCCGGCGGAGTAGGCGTCGGCGGTGTCGAACATGGTGACGCCGTTCTCCAGGCAGATGTCCACCATGCGGCGTGCCTCGTCGGTGTCGGTGGTGCCCATGGGCCCGAAGAGGGGGCCGCTCGCCCCGAAGAAGCTGGTGCCCAGCGTCAGTTCGGGCACGTGCAGCCCGGAGTCCCCCAGCCGTCGGTACTCCACAGGTCTCTCCCTCGCTCCGTCATGATCGCGCAGTTGTCCGGGCAACCGTCCTCCACCGGGCCCGAGTTGGGCAAGACTCCCGGAAAACCGCTGGTCCGCGCGGGGAGGGACTGCCAGGCTGCACGGCCATGAGCCTCGACCCACGGCCGACCGGCCCCCACTCCGACGCGGCGCC
Organism: Streptomyces diacarni; assembly: GCF_003323715.1. Classification (GTDB taxonomy): domain Bacteria; phylum Actinomycetota; class Actinomycetes; order Streptomycetales; family Streptomycetaceae; genus Streptomyces; species Streptomyces diacarni. Next base: position 211,800 of record NZ_QOIN01000048.1, on the reverse strand, counting down.
CGGCCACCCCGGCGCGGTGTCCGACCCGGATGCGGCACCCGGCCACCCCGGCGCGCCCTCCGGCACCGACGCCCTCGACCGAGTCGTCATCAGCACGCTCGCGGAGCGCCCCGAACTGACCGGACGGCTGTACGAGATCGACGAGGACTGGCCCGCGTTCATCGGACACGACCCGGCCGCGAGCACACTCCTGACCTGGGTCCCCGAGCTTTTCCCCGCCTCCTGCGTGGTGGCCACCGAAGGCGACCGCGTCATCGCGCGCGGATTCAGCGTGCCCTTCGCCGCCGACGTGGACGGCAGGCGGGAGACGCCCGACGGCGGCTGGAGCCGCGTGCTGCGCTGGGCCTTCACCGACCGGTGGACGGGACGCACGGTGACCGCGGCGAGCGCCCTGGAGATCACCATCGACACCGGCCACCTCGGCCGCGGGCTCTCCCACCGCATGCTGGCCGCACTCCGCCGTACCGCCGCACAGCAGGGCCTCGGGGTACTGCTGGCTCCGGTACGGCCGACCGCCAAGCACCTGCGGCCGCGCCTGCCCATGGCCGCGTACGCCCGCGAGCGCCGCGACGACGGGCTGCCGACCGACCCGTGGCTGCGCGTCCACGTACGGGCGGGCGGCACCGTGGAGTCGGTGGCTTCCGCGTCCATGACGGTGAGCGCCCCACTCGCCCGCTGGCGGGAGTGGACCGGGCTGCCCTTCGATCGGGACGGCGACGTGGAGGTCCCCGGCGCCCTGGTGCCCGTCCACTGCGACCTCACCCACGACCACGCGGTCTACGTCGAACCCAACGTGTGGGTGCGTCACACGCTGTAGCCCGGCACCTGCGGCGCCCGGCCCGGGGCCCAGTCCGGTCGGCCGCCCTCCGGGGTTCATGGCCGAGGACCGGATCGTGGAACGTGAGCAGCGCGGGACTCCTGCCCGGTACTCAGCGAGCCGGGCGGGAGGACGGAGGGCGCGGGCGCTTCTTCGCCACGGGAAGGCTCTCAGGCGGGAGCAGACTCTCGGCTGAGGGAGACCCACGGTGCAGGCCGGCTGTCTTCGGCGTCCTCACTGCGCAGGCCAGGGCCGCGAGCAGCGCCACGCCGCCCGCCAGCGCGAAGCACACCCCGAGGGGCAGCCGTGCCGCCAGCAGACCGGCCGCCGCCGTACCGCCCGAAAGCCCCGCGTTCACCGCCGTGTTGACCCAGGCACCCGCCCGGGTGCGGCGCTCCGGCGGTGCCGCCTCGTCGGCCAGCAGATACGCCGTGGTGAACGCCGGAGCCACGAAGAACCCCGCACACACCACCGCCGCGGTCAACGCCCCCACGCCCGGCGCGAGTCCCGCCGCGGCCAGGGCGAGACCGAGGCCGACAGCCAGCAGCGGCAGTCGTGCCCGGGCCCCGATACGCCACCTGACGGCACCGTTGACGAGCCCGCCGACCGCGCTGCCCGCCGAGTGAGCCGCGAGCACCCAGGCGACCACGTCGTCACCGTGCTGCCGCTCCGTCGCGAACGCGAGGACCAGCAGATCCATGGCGCCCAGGGACAGCCCGACCCCGGCCGCCACCACGACCGGCGTCAGCAGCGCCCGCGCCCCCCGCGACCGTGGCTCGGAGCGTGCCGCCCCCTCGGCAACGGCAGCCGGCCCCAGGTTCCGCACGACCGGCGACAGGACGAAAGCCAACGTCCCGGCCCCCACGAGCAGCGCGCTCACCACCACCCCGGCCGCCGGGGGCGCGCTCTGCACCAGCACGCTGACCAGCACAGGGCCGAGGATCAGCAGCGCCTCCTCCGCGACGCCGTCCAGGCTGAACGCGCGCTGCAACAGCGAAGGATCCTCGGTGAGTTCACGCCAGACGGCCCGCGCCGAGGGGCCGAGCGGAGGCGTGGCGGCACCCGCGGCCGCGGCGAGAGCGCCCAGCAGCCAGGCGGGGGCACCGAACCGCCAGGAAGCCGCAGCGAGGGCGCCCAGGAGAACCGCGTAGAGCAGGGCCATCGGCAGGAGCGCGGCGCGGGGGCCGTGGCGGTCGACGAGGGCCGCCCGTACCGGGGACAGGAAGACACTGGTGGCGCCGAACAGCGCCGTGATCGTGCCCGCGACGGCATACGAGCCGGTGGACCGGGTCACCGCCAGCATCAGGGAGAGGGCGAGCATCCCGTACGAGAGCCGCCCGAGCAGGGCGGCACCGAAGGTGCGTCGGGCGCATGGAAGGCGCAGTACGGCGGCGTACGAGGGCCGCCCTTGAGCAGGCGCAGACATGGGAGGGTTCCTCGGTCGAGGCGGGAGCGGGGACGCCGAAGTGCCGCGAACACCGTGTGCGTGCCGCAGCCTGAGGCGTGCCTATGCCAAGAGGAGGAACACGAGACTCAACGTAGCAGCGGGCGCCCAGGGAAGTCAGGGGATCCGCGGGATCCCGGGCAGCACGCGCCGGCGTGCGGTCGCCACCGTTGCGCCGACGCGCGCGGAAGGGCCGGCCCCCTCGCCAGACACCGCCAGGTGTTCAGGCCAGGCGCTGGGCGGCCAGCTCCAGAACCCCCGGCCAGTTCTCCTCGAAGATCCGCGCCAGTTCCGAGTCGGGAAAGCCGGTCTGGGTCAGTGCCAGCCGGGTCTGGCCGTCGGGGGTGGCCGTGAGCTCCAGCGTCACGTCGGTCTCGTACGCCGGGTTCCCGGGAGCGTCGATACGCGCGGTGTAGCGCAGCAGGCCGGGCGGATCCACGACGGTCAGCCGCCGGTCCTCGGTGAACGGTTCCACACCGGGCGGCGCGAACCGCAGCCACCAACGGCCGCCGGGACGCAGGTCGAGCTGCGACTCCAGGACCCATTCCTCCGGCTGTGGTCCGTAGACCGCGAGGAAGGCGTCGAACACCTCCTGTGTCGTGGCGGGGTACGTACGGTGCACGGTGAACCCGTGCGGCTGCAGCGTGTCTTCCGGCATGAGAGGTCCTTTTCTGAGGAGTCGTCCGTGACCACGGCGACGAAGAACAGACTGCGTCAGCCGGGAAAAGTCATCGCCCGCCCACGCGGTACCGCGATCACCACACCCGAACACGAAGACCGCCGGCGAGCCCGGCAACGCGGCAGGGGACTGCTGAGCCGGGCAAACTCTTCAGAATTCGGAACAGGTCAGGACTCGGAAACCGGCTCTGCGGCGTCACCGACCTCCCTGGACAGCTCAGCTAGGACACCACGGCCTCCTCCACGTGGCGCAGCCGCCACAGCGAGGTCGTCTCCGCCGCACGGGCCGCGTGCAGCGGTGCTGCGGGATCGGTCGCCCGGGCGTGCTCGGGCCGGGCGTCCAGCCGGCCCGCGACCCGGAGCCCGGCGGCCGAGATCCACTCCAGCAGCTGCTCGCGAGGGCGCAGCCCGAGGTGTTCGGCCAGGTCGGAGAGGATCAACCAGCCCTCGCCCGCCGGGGCGAGCCGCTCGCCGAGACCGGTGAGGAAACCGCGCAGCATGCGGCTGTCGGGGTCGTAGACCGCCTGCTCCAGCACGGAGGTGGGTTTGGCGGGCAGCCACGGCGGGTTGCACACGATGAGGTCGGCGCGGCCCGCCTCGCGGGAGGGGAACAGGTCGGCGCGGACGACCTCCACCGCCTGGGCGACGTCCAGCCGTGCCACGTTCTCCCGGGCGCAGGCCAGCGCCTGCTCGCCCACGTCCGTGGCGGTCACCCGGCCGACGCCGCGCCGGGCGAGCACGGCGGCCAGGACGCCCGTCCCCGTGCCGACGTCGAACGCGGTGAGGCGGCCCGGGTCCTCGCCCCGCGGCGCCCCGCCGCCGTCGGCGCCGGCCTCCGGCACGGGCCCGGCTTCCTCCCCGGGCCCGGGCCCGGACCTGGCGCCCGCGGCGCGGGGCAGCGGGGCTCGGGCGACCAGGTCGACGTACTCGCCGCGGACAGGTGAGAAGACGCCGTGCCGCGGGTGGATCCGCGCGCCGCCGAGCGCCTCGATCGGCACGCCCTTGCGCCGCCACTCGTGCGCGCCGAGCACGCCCTGGAGTTCGCGCAGCGACACCAGCGTCAGCGCCCCGACGGGACCGGGCGGAGGGCCGTACGCCTCGACGCACGCCTCCCCCACCCGCGGTGCCCGGCGCAGCGGCACGGCCCAGGATCCGTCGGCTGCCGTCTCCAACGGGACCAGCAGCATGCCCAGGACGCGGGCGCGGCGGGTGCGCGCCTGGCGGTAGAGGTGGAAGCTCTCGCGGGGCGTCGCCCCCTGCTTGGGCGGCTTGCGGTCCACACGGCGGCCGAGCGCGGCCAGCAGTTGGCGGGCGCCGTGGTAGTCGCCGCGCCACAGCAGCGCGGTGCCCTCGCAGACGAGTCTGTAGGCGAGGTCGGCAGCCATCCGGTCGTCGGCGACAGCCACCCGGCGCGGTGCCCGGGCCCCGCTCCCGGAGCGCCATGCGGCCGTGCGCCACGCCCCGTCCTCGTCCCAGCCGACCTCCTCGCTCGGGCCGACGGCGTCGGTTCCGACCACGGCGTGGGTTCCGCCCACGGCGTCGGTTCGCTTGGGAGCGTCGGTTCGGCCGGCGGCATCGGTGCGGCGGCCGGCGGCGTCGTCCTGGCCGACGGGCTCCGTCCGGCTTCCCGCTCCGGCCTCGCTTCGTGCGTTCACCGGGCAACCCTAGCCGCGCCCACCGACAACCCCGGTCGCGCCGGCCGACGGCCCCGGCTCCGCGCCGTCCCTGCCGGTCACGCCCGCGGGGTCCGCCGGGCAGTCACGCGATCGTGTGAAATGCCGCCCCGGTACCAGGCGCCGCGTCCGGCGCCTCGGGGAACCCGCCGATCACGGCATACGTTGAGCGGGATACCGGACGCACCGGACCGGCACGCCGCACACCACGGAGGCAGGACCATGGCAGGCTTTCTCGACCGCGCCAAGGAGCAGGCCCAGCGGGGGCTCGCGCAGGGCAAGGAGAAGATGGAGGAGGTCCAGGCCCAGCGCACGGGCAACGACCTGCTGCGCCGCCTGGGAGCCGCTTACTACGCGGAGCAGCGCGGCACGGGCTCGGCCCAGGAGGTCCAGCAGGCCCTCGCCGCCGTCCAGGAGCACATCGCGCAGAACGGCGACGGTTTCCTCAAGAGCAGCTGACGCCCCACGGGAGGGCCGCGCGAGGACGGCCCTCCCGTCGGCTCAGCCGAAGCGCACGCGGTAGAGCAGCAGCAGTGCGGCCGCCATGTTCGCCGCGGGCACCTCGCCCGCGGCGATCATCTCGGGTACCTCCTTGAGCGGGACCCATTCCCGCTTCTCGGACTCGAAGTCGTCCTCGGGCGGGCCGAGGTATTCGGCGCTGGGCGACCAGTAGATGTGGTGCCGTGCGTCGGTCAGCCCGTTGGACGGCTCGACGGTCATCAGGTGGCGGAGCGGCCCGGGGCGCCATCCCGTCTCCTCCACCATCTCGCGGGCGGCGGCCTGCGGCAGGTCCTCGCCGTCCTCGACGACGCCGGCCGCCAGTTCCCACCCCCAGCTGTCCGTGATGAAGCGGTGCCGCCACAGCAGCAGCACCTCGTTGCGTTCGTTGACGGCGGTGGCCATGGCGACGGGGCGCAGCCGGATCAGGTAGTGATCCAGGTGGCGCCCGTCGGGCAGTTCGACATCCGCCAGATTCACCCGAAGCCACTGGTTCTCGTACACAGTGTGTTCACCCAGGTTCTTCCATCGCACGTGATGTGCCCCCTTCCCGACGGAGGTTGGGCACATCCCAGCATGGCGCGCGCTCCCACTGACAGGGGCGCTCGGCGCGCCCGGTGCCTGGGGCCTCTCGTTTGGATCTCGCTGGGCTCGCGGGCCCCGGCACGCACTCTCGCGGCGTTGTCGTCACTCGCCGCTGCTCCGCAGGGACTCCCTCCTCCGCCTTGCGAGAGCACGCACCGTAACCCGCTCCCTAATCCAGCCAGATCCAAACGAAAGACCCTAGAACGGCACGCTCAGCGAGTCCTCGATGAGCTTCGCGGCCTCGGCCGCCGAGGTCCCGGGGTGCTGTGCCAGGCGTGTTTTGACCCTGCGCATGCGCCCGCGCAGGCGCTGCGACTCGATGCCCTGCGCGGTGTCCACCATCTGGGCCGCGGTGGCTGCCGCGCGCTCCGGCTCTCCGGCGTGCAGGGCCACGTCGGTGAGGGTGGCGAGCCGGTTGACGCGGCCGCGGACGTGCGCGGGTGCCCGCGCGGCCTCCTGGGCGTAGCCAGCGGCGGCGGACAGGTCTCCGAGGAGGAGCAGCGCCTCGGCCAGCCGCACCTCGACCAGGCCAGGTTGGACGTAGCCGGTCTCCTCGGGTTCCTCCGCGGGCCGGATGCGCTGGGAGTAGGTCTCGGCACTGCGCATGCAGGTGTGGGCGCCGCGCCGGTCGCCGAGCCGTGCGTAGGCGCCGGCCTGCATCGCGTACAGGTCCGTGGCGAGCGCGGGGCTGATGCGCGGACCCAGAGTACGCAGGACGGCCTCGGCGCAGGCGAGCGCGTGCCGGGTGTCGGAGAGGAAGAGGGCCTGGTTGACCAGGAGGGCGACGACGTAGCCGCCGAAGAGCCGGTCGCCGGAGGCCTTGCCGAGGCGTAGCGCCTGGTGGAAGTAGCGCTGTGCCAGCCCCTGCGCGTCGGCGTCGTAGGCGCAGATGCCGCTGATGGCGGCCAGCGATCCGGCGGCGCGGTGGAGCCGTCGCCCTGTCGCGTCATCGTAGCTGCCGCGCAGGAGGGGGGCGACCTCGCCGTTGAGGAAGCCGACGACGCGTGACCTGGTGGCGACGCCGCCGGCGTTGCGGTACAGGTGCTCGTAGTGGCTGCGGGCGGCGTGCAGCACGGTGACGTCCGCGCCGGTGACCTCGGGGCCGCCTGTGGCGCGGGAGACGTCCAGGTCCTCTGGCGGGTTCTCCCATTCCCACACCGGTGCGACGGCGGCTGCTCCGGTCAGCAGGGAGGGGCCTGGCCAGTCGCCGTGCACCTGGTCGGAGCGCCACAGGGAGGCGGCGCGCTCCACGAACCGGCCGAGTCCGGGCGTTTCGGGTCCCGTCGGGGTGCCGCGGGTGCGTCCTGCCGCTGCGACATCCATACCGATGTCACTGAGGGTGAGGGTTCTGCCGAGTTGGCGGCCGAGGACCTCGCAGATCATCTCAGGGACCCTGCCGCGCGGCCGCTGCCCCTTGAGCCAGCGCGCGACGGCCGTGTGATCGTAACGCAGGGTATTTGCGTGGGTTCCTAATCGGTTGACTCTCGCCGCGAGTCCGGCCCGCGACATCCCTGACTGGTCAAGGAGTGCGTCCAGTTGACTGTTGGGCTCCATTACCGCCCTCCGTCGTCCAACGTGTTGTTTCGCAGAGTAACGGACTTGCTTTCACACGGGGTGTGAAAGGACCACGCAGCCGTGCGTCCTGCACATGCTCCCCAAGCCGCGGGCGGCGCGCTTTCCTGAAGACGTCCGGGTGCATGACAGCACAGACAGCACACGGAGAGCTACGGAAAAGCATCGTCGGATTCCGGAAATGAGGCAGAACGATGAACGACCCCATCCGGCTCGTCCTCGGGAGGGGCCATGTGTCCCTCTGACCCCGTCCGTGTCACGGCACAACCGGGACCCCGGCCCCGCGGCCGCACTCCGAACGGGGCGCTGCGCGCCCTGCTGGAGGAGACCGAGTGGACGCAGGCGGCGTTCGCGCGTGCGCTGGCTCGTCTCGGTGCCGAGGTCGGTGTCCACCTTCGGTACGACAGGACTTCAGTCGCCCACTGGCTGCGCGGCAGCCGCCCCGACCCACGGGTGCAGCACCTGATGGCGGAGGCGCTCTCCCGCCGCCTGGGACGCCGCGTCACCGTCGCGGAACTGGGCATGCGGCCCGGTGGAGCCGGCGCGCGGGGCGGGCGCGCGGCCGCGGGAGCGCGCTCGGGCAGCGGCGCGGACGGCGACGACGAGGCGTCCGATCCCTCCGGGGCGGCCCCGCGACCGTGGGGAGCCGGGGACCTCACGGCGCGCGAACACACCTTCGGGCCCGGGGACGCCGGTGACGCCGGGCCTCCGCGGAACGCCAGAGCGCGCCCCGTGGACGTCCGCCTCTTCGGCCTCGCCAGGCCGTCCCACGTCGCCGACCAACTCACCGCGCTGACGGCGCCCGTGGTGCCGCCGCCCCGCGCGGACAGCCCTCCCTGGACGCCGTACACGCTGCGGCTGCTGACGGAGACGGTGCGTTCGCCCTCGCCCCGGCACGGGGAGGTGCCCGAGGGCGGGCCGGGCGCGCCCGTGCCCGCGCCGCTGCTCGGCGCACGCAACACCTGCACCGCGCGCGGCTCCCGTCCCACGAGCCGCACCGGGCCAGGCGAGGTGGCCTCCGTCCACGAACACGCCAGGTTCTTCGCCCTCCAGGCGGACCGGCACGGCGGCGGCCACATCAGGACCTCGCTGGCCGCCTTCCTCTCCGGGTTGGTGAGCACCCTGCGCACCGGCGAGGAAGGGGTGCACCAGCGGGGCATGCAGGCCGGCGCGGCACGGCTGAGCTTTCTGCTGGCCCGTGTCTACGCCGACGAGCAGCGGCACGGGCTGGCCCAGCGTGCCTTCCTCACCGCGGCCGAGCTCGCCGAGGACGCCGCCGATCCGGACGGTGTGGCGCTGGCCCGGCGCGCCCTCAGCTCCCAGGCGCACCAGTTGGGCCACCCACGGGTGAGCCTCGCGCTCGCCGAGGCGGCCCTGGCGGCGGCGCCGGCCGACGCCGACCCGGCGACCCGTGCGTTCCTGTACGCCGGGCTGGCCGTCGCCGGCGCGGCCGGCGGCGACCGGCGCCGGGCGCTGGAGGCGATGGCGCGGGCGGAACGCCAGCTGGCCCGCGCCCCCGCCGATCTGACGACCGGCCCTGAAAGCCCCAGCGGCGAACCGGTGGGCACGTACCGGCACGCGGCGCTGCTCTACCAGTCCAGCCAGATGCGGACCGCGCTGGGCGACCGCGACGGCGCGATCCGGGACCTGCGCGCCTCCTTGGGCGCGCGCCCCGCGGACGAGCTGCGCTCGCGCGCCCTGTGCCGGGCCGAGCTGGCCGAACTGCTGCTGTCGCGGGGCCGCCTGGAGGAGGCCTGCGCCGCCTGGAGCAGCTTCCTGGCGGAGTCGGCGCAGGTCAGCTCGGGCCGGGTGCGGTCCGCGCGTGCGCGCATTCCCGGGCTTCTGCGTCCGTACGGGCGCGACGTCGGGGTGCGCTCACTCCTCGCACAGGCGAACCCACCGAGCGGTACCGGGTCCTCCGGCTAGAAGCGGCCCGATTCGGGGTATGAGCCTAAGGGACACAGTCGGCGCCGCGGGTCCGTCACCGCACCGGACCTCACCGGCGCACGGCGGCACCACCCGTGACGTGACACAGCAGACGGGGGCGAGATGGCCACACCCATCACCGCGGCCGCTTTCGTCCGGGCCCTCGAAAAGGAGGGCGTGACGGTCGAAGAGGTACGCGACTGGCGCAACCACAACCGCAACGGGCAGGGCCCGTGGGGGCCGGTGCACGGCATCATGATCCACCACACCGTCACCAGCGGTGCGAAGGAGACGGTCGACCTGATCTACGACGGGCGGTCGCAGTTGCCTGGCCCCCTCGCGCACGGCTGCGTCACCAAGGACGGCACCGTCCATCTGACCGGCCACGGCCGGGCCAACCACGCGGGCTCGGGCGATGACGACGTGCTCCGCGCCGTCATCGCCGAGCGGGCCACCCCCGCGCCGAACCAGCAGAACACCGACGGGAACCGGTACTTCTACGGTTTCGAGTGCGAGAACCTCGGTGACGGCAAGGACCCCTGGCCCGACGAGCAGCTGGACGCCATCGAGCGTGCGGCGGCGGCGCTGTGCCGCCACCACGGCTGGGGTGCCCGCTCGGTCATCGGCCACCTGGAGTGGACGGACCAGAAGGTGGATCCGCGCGGTTTCACCATGGACGAGCTGCGGGAGCGGATCGCCGCCCGGCTCGGCTGAGCTTCCCCGCCGTGCGGGGCGGATGCGGGTGGCGCCCACAATGGAGGGGTGGCACCCGCATCCGCCTCCGGCGCTGATCCCCTCGACGCGCTCGCTCCGCGTCTCCCCTCCCCTCTCCAGGAGGTCGAGGACGAGCGGTTCGCGCGGCGGGGTGTGCGGCTGCTTCTGAAACGGGACGACCTCATCCACCCCGCACTCGCGGGTAACAAGTGGCGCAAACTCGCCCCCAACCTGCGTGCTGTGGCCGAGACCGGTCACCGCACGCTGCTGACCTTCGGGGGCGCCTACTCCCACCACCTGCGGGCCACCGCGGCCGCCGGCCGGCTGCTCGGGCTCCGCACGGTCGGGGTGGTGCGCGGCCACGAACTGGCCGACCTGCCGCTCAACCCGTCGCTGGCCCGCTGCGCCGAGGACGGCATGCTGCTGCACTTCGTCCCGCGCTCCGTCTACCGCCGTCGCGCGGAGCCGGCGTTCCACCGGGAGCTGCGCGGGCGGTTCGGACAGTGCGCCGTCGTACCCGAGGGCGGCAGCAACGCGGCGGCCGTGCGCGGCTGCGTCCTGCTGGGCGAGGAGCTGCGCGGGCGCACCGACGTGGCGGCCGTCGCCTGCGGCACAGGTGGCACCCTCGCCGGCATGGCGGCCGGCCTTCGTGCAGGTCAGCGCAGTCTCGGCGTGCCTGTACTGAAGGGCGGGTTCCTGGGTGGCGAGGTCCGCGCGCTCCAGCGGGAGGCCTTCGGCGGGCCGCGTGGCGACTGGCGGCTGGAAGAGCGTTTCCACGAGGGCGGCTACGCGAAGGTGAGCGCGCGGCTCGTCGGCTTCGCGGAGGACTTCTCCGCGCGGCACGAGCTGCCCCCGCTGGAGACGATCTACGTGGCCAAGCTGCTCCTCGCCCTCACCACGCTCACGGAAGAGGGTGCGTTCGCCCCGGGGAGCACCGTGACGGCGGTCGTGACCGGGCCGTCGTGGAACCCGAAACAGTGACAATGAGTGAGAATGATCATCACTCTTCGTGTGCGATCACTCACCGCCTCCTCGGCCACCTTCACGCTTCGTAGTCGGCGCGCTCACCCCTCTCGCCACTTGGATGCACCGCCGAGTCACCCACAGGGGCGGGTTTCGGCCCTTGTCCGAGGGTGTGCTTCCAGGGGCTATGAACGCAACGGGTGACGGGTATTGACTTGGCAGGCCCTCTCATCGGCGCCTCCTGGCCCGTCCTCGGGCACCCAGGGTGTTCGCCGGGCGTGAGGACCTGGCCCGGGACAGTCGTTCGCGTCGGACCCGGGTGCCAACACAGCGTAGTCACAGAGGAATTGGGGTCCTCAACCCCTAGCCACAGAAAGTACCCATGTGTTTACTATGGGTGACGCTCGCGGGTTGAGGCGGCAACGATCAGTACGTGCGGCATCGTGACACGGATCGCGATAGCGTCGCTGACGAAACGAACCAACAGCCGCGTCGGCCGCGAGGCCCAACCGGCTCGTGTCACCTTGGAGGTGAGGGTGTCCCAGATCGCAGGCGACCCCGCGTCGCAGGACTTCGTCGAGGTCCGGCTGCCGGCCGCGGGTGCCTATCTGTCGGTGCTGCGGACGGCCACCGCCGGGCTCGCGGCCCGCTTGGACTTCACCCTCGACGAGATCGAGGATCTGCGGATCGCTGTGGACGAGGCGTGCGCGATCCTGCTCCAGCAGGCCGTCCCCGGCTCCGTGCTCAGTTGTGTCTTCCAGCTCGTCGGCGACTCGCTGCACGTCACCGTCTCGGCGCCGACGACCGATGGCCGGGCACCCGAACGCGACACCTTCGCGTGGACGGTGCTCTCGGCCCTGGCCGGTGAGGTGGGTTCAGCAGTGTCGGATGACCGTACGGTGAGCATCAGCCTGCACAAGAAGCGCGGTGCGGGGCCCGGAGCGTCGTGACCGAGCACGAGGCAAGTCAGACGTGGTCAGGCCGCCCGGGGGCGGTCTCCCGGGGCATTCCCGAACAGCAGCCCCGCCCGCACCCGGCCGACCCCAGCATGCAGCGACCCAGGCAGGCGAAGCGGGCGGACGCTATGAACCAGCAGCAGCACGAGCGGCGTGGGCGGGCGGCCCACGGCGACTCCCGCGGGCTCGACCCGCAGGATCGCGACGGCGCGCGCGCCCTGTTCATCGAACTGCGCAAGCTGCCGGACGGGCCCGAGCGCGCCGAGCTGCGCAATCAGCTGGTGCGCATGCACCTGCCCCTGGTCGAGCACCTGGCCCGGCGGTTCCGCAACCGCGGCGAGCCGCTGGACGACCTGACGCAGGTCGCGACGATCGGCCTGATCAAATCGGTCGACCGTTTCGACCCGGAGCGCGGCGTCGAGTTCTCGACGTACGCGACACCCACGGTGGTCGGCGAGATCAAACGCCACTTCCGTGACAAGGGCTGGGCCGTGCGCGTGCCCCGCCGCCTCCAGGAGCTGCGGCTGTCGCTCACGTCCGCGACCGCCGAGCTCTCCCAACAGCACGGGCGCGCCCCGACGGTCCACGAGTTGGCCCAGCGGTTGAAGATCTCCGAGGAGGAAGTGCTGGAAGGGCTGGAATCGGCCAACGCCTACAGCACCCTCTCACTCGACGTGCCCGACACCGACGACGAGTCGCCGGCCGTCGCCGACACCCTCGGCGCGGAGGACGACGCACTGGAGGGCGTCGAGTACCGCGAATCGCTCAAACCCCTGCTGGAGGAGCTGCCGCCGCGGGAGAAGAAGATCCTGCTGCTGCGGTTCTTCGGGAACATGACCCAGTCGCAGATCGCACAGGAGGTCGGCATCTCGCAGATGCACGTCTCCAGACTCCTCGCGCGGACCCTGGCCCAGCTCCGTGACCGCCTGCTGGTGGAGGAGTGACCCCTTCCCCCGTCCCTTCCCCTCCCCGAACCGGAGGCTCCGCCCCCGGACACCTGGTCCTCAACTGCCGTACAGGCTGACATCAGCCCGGACGGAGGTTGAGGACCAGGTGCTTTTCCCCGGCGGTCCACTCACCTCGGGCCGATGCCCAGCGCTTCCGTCGCCTTCGGGTTGACGAGGCACGCCAGCACGGCGACGGCGGCGAGCGCCAGCGCGGCGGCCGCGGCGCTCAGCCCGCCCCCGTTCTGCGCCATCTGCCAGGCGACGGGCAGGGCGAGCAGCTGGACGATCATCGAGGGCCCGCGGCTCCAGCGGCGCCTGCGCCACAGTCCGCGCGCCGCGGCCAGGGGCAGCACGGACAGCGCCAGGACCGTCACGGCGAGAGTGGCGGCCTGGACCATGTCGTCGGGGCTGCCGGTGGCCAGCAGCACGAGCGAGAAGAGGCCGAACGCGGCGACGATCACGCCTTCGACGCCGGTCACCACGGCGGCCGCCACGATCCTGCGCGGCCCCGGCGCCTTCGTTTCCGCCTCGGCCGCCTCGCCCGTGCCGTCGCTGTCCATGGGCTCTTCCGTATCCGTCTCGGTCACGCTCTCGCTCACACCCGAAGCGTAGCCCTCCGGATCCGGCGGGGCTGGGCCCCCGTACCGCGGGGTAGGTACGCTCACCCCATGCGCGCACTCCTCGTGGTCAACCCGGCAGCAACCACCACCAGCGCACGCACCCGCGACGTGCTGGCCCACGCGCTGGCCAGTGATCTCAAGCTGGAGATCGCCACCACCGAGTACCGCGGGCACGCCCGCGACCTGGCACGCCAGGCGGCGCAGGGCGGCACGACGGAGCTGGTCATCGCGCTCGGCGGAGACGGCACGATCAACGAGGTCGTCAACGGTCTGCTGCACGAGGGTCCGGCTCCGGAGCGGCTGCCGCGGCTGGCCGTGGTGCCGGGCGGGTCCACCAACGTCTTCGCCCGCGCCCTGGGCATGCCCAACGATGTGGTGGAAGCCACAGGGCATCTGCTGGACGCGCTGGCGTCGCGTACGGAGAGAACCGTCGGACTGGGGCGCGCCGAGGGCGTGCCGGGCAGTGACGACGCGGAGGTGCCCGCGCGCTGGTTCACCTTCGCCGCGGGGTTCGGGTTCGACGCCGGGGTGGTCGGCAGAGTGGAGCAGCAGCGCGAGCGGGGCAAGCGTTCGACGCATCCGCTGTATGTACGCCAGGTCGTACGGCAGTTCCTGCACGAGCCACACCGCCGGCACGGCACGATCACGCTGCGCCGCGAGGACGCCGAGCCGGTCGGCGACCTGGCGCTGTCGATGGTCTGCAACACCGCTCCGTGGTCGTACCTGGGGAACAAACCGCTGTACGCGGCGCCGGAGGCGTCCTTCGACACGGGCTTGGACGTGCTCGGTCTCAAGCGGCTGACGCCGCTGGCGGTGAGCCGTTACGGGACCCAGTTGCTCACTTCCAGCCCCGAGCGGGGGCCGCGCGGCAAGCACGCGGTGACACTCCACGACCTCACCTCCTTCACCTTGCATTCGCAGGCTCCATTGCCGTTTCAGATGGACGGTGACCACCTGGGACTGCGTACGAGCGTGAGCTTCACAGGCGTACGGCGTGCACTGCGTGTGATTGTGTAAGTGGAAGGCCCTAAAGTCCTTCCACTCGAACGTTTAGACCAGGATCCACCCCCTGGAATGACGGCTGTGAGCTAGCCGACACCAAGGATTCAAAAAAAAGTTTCCGGAAGGGGTTGTATCCGTCGCCGAGGTTTGCGAGTCTCTTCATGGCGATCGGGACGGCCCGTCAACAGGGCCCCCTTGAGAGCCGGAATCCCCTCCCCTAACTCCAGTGGGACCCGCATCACAGTTGATGAGGCCCCACTTCCCACGCGGAGGGATTCGTGAAAGCGTTCACATTCACAAGCAAAGCCACACACGAGGAGAGGTAGCAGCCATGGACTGGCGTCACCACGCCGTTTGCCGCGAGGAAGACCCCGAGCTGTTCTTCCCCATCGGCAACACTGGTCCCGCGCTGCTGCAGATCGAGGAAGCCAAGGCCGTCTGCCGCCGCTGCCCCGTCATGGAGCAGTGCCTGCAGTGGGCTCTGGAGTCCGGTCAGGACTCCGGTGTCTGGGGTGGCCTCAGCGAGGATGAGCGTCGCGCGATGAAGCGCCGCGCCGCCCGCAACCGGGCGCGGAACAACGCCGCGACCGCCTGACGCCCAGCCCGGCACCAGCTGCACCCCCGAGACGCAGCGCGCAGTGCCCTCGGAGCGCCTGGCAGACAGAGCGCCCGCACAAACGCAGAGCGTACAGCGCTGAGCCCCCGAGTCCGTACCAACGGACCGGGGGCTCAGCGCATTTCGCCTCCGGCGGGGAGGCCGAACGTCTGCTTGCCGCCGCCGAAGGGCCGCCGGACCCTCGGCGCCGTGGCTGATCGCCGCCGCGGCGGGAAGGGGTGGTGCCCCCAACCCGCACCCCGGAGGGGCGCGGGGAACGGCTCCCCCAGCCTCCGGCCGGGAGGTGCCCCCACCAACCACACCCCACCCGAGGACCGCACACGGCGGCCAGTGGCACCCCTTCCCGGAGCAAGAGCCGCAGGAAAGTCCTAGCGCTTCTCCGCCGCCACCGGCAGGTCGAACAGCACTCGGGTGCCACCGCCGGGCGCGGGCTGCATGTCGAAGGTGCCGCCCAACTCGCCCTCCACGAGGGTCCGTACGATCTGCAGACCCAGGTTGCCCGCGCTGCGGGGGTCGAAGCCGTCGGGCAGGCCGCGCCCGTCGTCCTCCACGGTGACCAGCAGCCGCGCCTCGTCACGGACCGAGGCCGCGCCCCGGACCGCGCGCACCTCCACGGTGCCCTGCTCGCCGGAGCCGAAGCCGTGCTCGATGGCGTTCTGCAGGACCTCGGTCAGCACCATGGACAGCGGTGTGGCGACCTCGGCTCCCAGGATGCCGAAGCGGCCCGTGCGGCGGCCGGTGACCCGGCCCGGGGAGATCTCGGCGACCATCGAGAGGACCCGGTCGGCGATCTCGTCGAAGTCCACCCGCTCGTCCAGGTTCTGGGAGAGCGTCTCGTGCACGATGGCGATGGAACCGACCCGGCGCACCGCCTCGCTCAGCGCGTCCCTGCCCTGCGGAGAATCCATTCTGCGGGCCTGGAGGCGCAGCAGCGCGGCCACCGTCTGAAGGTTGTTCTTTACCCGGTGGTGGATCTCCCGGATGGTGGCGTCCTTGGTGATCAACTCGCGCTCGCGGCGGCGCACTTCCGTGATGTCGCGCAGCAGGATGAGCGAGCCGATGCGGGTGCCCTTGGGCTTGAGAGGGATGGCGCGCAGCTGAACGATGCAGTCGTTGGCCTCGACCTCGGCACCGCGCGGGGCCCAGCCGCTGGCGAGCTTGACCATCGCCTCGTCCACCGGGCCGCGGGAGGGCGCCAGTTCGGCGGTGGCCTCCCCCAGGTGCAGGCCGACCAGGTCGGCGGCCAGGCCGAGCCGGTGGTAGGCGGAGAGCGCGTTGGGGCTGGCGTACTGCACGTACCCGTCGGCGTCCAGCCGGATGAGGCCGTCGCCGACGCGCGGCACGTGGTCCATGTCGACCTCGTGCCCGGGGAAGGGGAAGCTGCCGGCCGCGATCATCTGCGCGAGGTCGCTGGCGCTCTGCAGATAGGTCAGCTCCAGCCTGCTGGGGGTGCGCACGGTCAGCAGGTTGGTGTTGCGGGCGATGACGCCGAGCACCCGGCCCTCGCGCCGTACGGGGATCGATTCGACGCGGACGGGCACCTCCTCGCGCCACTCCGGGTCTCCCTCGCGCACGATCCTGCCCTCGTCCAGCGCGGCGTCCAACAGGGGGCGCCTGCCGCGGGGCACCAGGTGTCCGACCATGTCGTCCTGGTGGGAGGTCGGCCCGGTGTTCGGCCGCATCTGGGCCACCGAGACGTAGCGGGTGCCGTCCAGGGTGGGTACCCACAGCACGAGGTCGGCGAAGGAGAGGTCGGCGAGCAGCTGCCATTCGGAGATCAGCAGGTGCAGCCACTCGAGCTCGGCGTCCGAGAGCGCGGTGTGCTGGCGTACGAGGTCGTTCATGGAGGGCACGGGGCCGAGGGTACGACAGGTCCGCCGCCGCCCGGGCGGCGGTGCGGTCCCGCTGTCCTGGCCGGTCCGATCCATAGACAGCGGGCCGTGGTCTAGTCCACAATCCTGGGTGAAGAACTTCTGCTCTCCCCGCACAGGAGGGCAGATCGAGGCCCGTGACGCTCTCTGCCCTGACAGCGGCCGGGTCTTGTGGCTCCGGGCTGCGGTGCCGGGCGGGTTGAGGGTCCCGCTCCGGTGCCGCGGCCCGAAGTGTTTCCGGCATCCTTGCCGCACCCTTTTGCCGGGCCCTTTGCACGGATCAGGCGTGCTGGATGGCCTCGTCCGCGGTTGTCGGGAAGCGGGTGGTGCGATCCCCCAGCAGCAGGGCGCGGTAGGTGGCCGTCGCGGCCTCCTCGATGTTCATGGCGCGCCGGAGCGCCATGCCGACGTCCTCGCCCAGCGCCGAGCAGCCGTGGTGGGCCAGCAGCACGCAGTTGTGCTGCTCGGCCTGCTCGGCGGCGGCGTCGGCCAGCTCGTCGGACCCGTTCGGATGGAACGGGATCCGGCCGAGCGACCGTACGTACACCGCGTGGTCCAGCGTCAGGAGCCGGATCTCGTGGCCGAGCGCGTCGACCAGGACGGCGTGCTGGGGGTGCATGTGGACGAGCGCGTTCGCGTCCTCGCGCACCCGGTAGCTGCGCTGGTGCAGCTTCCACTCGCTGGAGGGCACCGCGTTGCCGCCGACGACCTCGCCTGCCAGGTTCATCACTGTGAAGTCGGCGGGCTCCAGCCGGTCCAGCCAGGTGCCCTTGCCGGTCACGACGAACTCCGCCGCGCCCGGCAGCCGGGCCGAGAGATTGCCGCCGCTGGCCAGCGCGTAGCCCCGGCGCACGATGTCGGCGCCGACGTCGATGAGCTGTTCGACCAGCCCGTCGATGGTCTGCGCCTGCCGCATCCGCGGTTTGGGGCCCTGCGAGCGGCCCTCCATACGGCGCCCCCTCAGCGGGTCTCGGTGACCTTGGCGAGGGAGCGCGGCGCGTCCGGGTCCTGGCCGCGCGCCATGGTGACCTCGTAGGCCAGCATCTGCAGGGGCAGGATCTGCACGATCGGCTGGAGCTCCTCGGGCAGCCCGTCGGTCGGCAGCGCGAACCCGGCCGAGGCGCGGTCCACCTCCTCCTGGCCGCCGATGACCACCAGGTCCGCACCCCGGTCCCGCAGTCGCTCCAGCACCGGCTGGAGCGCCTCGCCGCCCTTGCCGTCCGCGACGACCGCGATCACCGGCGAGATGTTGTCCACCATGGCCAGCGGGCCGTGCAGCAGGTCGGCGCCCGAGTAGGACAGCGCGGGGATGTAGCTGGTCTCCATCAGCTTGAGCGCGGCTTCCTTCGCCGTCGGGTAGCCGTAGCCCCGCGAGGTGAGCACCATCCGCTCCGCGAACCTGTACCGGGAGGCGAGCGCCTTGACCTCGCCCTTGCGCGCCAGGATCGCGTCGGCCACCTCGGGCAGCGCCTTGGCCGCCTCGGCGCCCTGCCCCGCGCGCAGGCCGTCCACGAACAGGTACAGCGCCAGCAGCTCGGCGGTGTAGGTCTTGGTGGCCGGCAGCGCCTTCTCCGGGCCCGCGAGGACGTCGATGTGGAACTCGCTCACCTGCGCGAGCGGGGAGTCCGCGTTGTTGGTGACGGCGAGCGTGATCGCGCCCGCCTCGCGCGCCGCCTCCGTGGAGGCCACCAGGTCGGGGCTGCCGCCCGACTGGCTGATAGTGATCACCAGGCAGTCGGTGAGGTCCTGCTGTGCGCCGTACGCCGTCGTCGTGGACATCGACGTCAGCCCGCACGGCTTGCCCAGCTGGATCTCCAGCAGGTACTTCGCGTACAGCGCGGCGTTGTCCGAGGTGCCGCGCGCCGTCAGCAGCACGAAACGCGGGTTCTTCGCGGCGATGCGCTCGGCGACCTCGCGGATGGCCGGCCCGCCCTCGTCCAGGATGCGGCGCAGCACGGACGGCTGCTCGGCCATCTCGCCGGACATGATGGTGCCCGGCTCAGACGGGACGTTCGAGGACATGGGGGTCGCCTCCCGGTGGGGTTCCGTACAAGGGTGCGGGTTGCTTCGATCCTACGTTGTGGGAGCGCACGCGGGTTTTCCCCCTGCCGCGCCCGCGGCGTCCGCTGCGCGGACGGCGCCTGGGAGAGCCCGCCGCGAGGGCCCGCGCCGGGCCGCACCCCCCTCGGGCCGCACACCGTCACGGCGGGCCCCGGCCCGACCGGGGTCGGGTCCGGGCCGGGGCCGGCGTCGGGGCCGGCGTCGGGGCCGGCGTCGGGGGCCAGAGGCTGTCGCGCCGAGGCGGAGGCCGGAGCGGAGGCCAGGGGCCGCGTCGAGGCCGCGGGGCGTGCCGAGGCAGGTCTCCGGGCCGGTCAGCCTCGGGCGATGACCTCGGCGGCAGCCCGCCCGCACACCCGGGCCGCCCCGCGCGTCGCCACGTGGAGCGCGCCCTGGGGAGAGGCCTGGGGTACCCCCATCTCGACCACCACCGTCGAGGGCCTGGCGGCGACCAGCTGTTCGACCGCCTGGGCCATCCACGGGTGCCGGTGCAGGTCGCGGACGACCGCGACGACGGGCCGGTCCCCGGCGTCGGCGAGCACCGTGGCGGCGACGTCGCCGTCGGTGCTGCCGTAGGTGCCGGTGCGGGTGCCGGGGATCATCCGTTCCAGTTCCGCCGCGGGCCCCCAGGGGGTCTCGTCGCCGACGGCGATGTTGGCCAGCGGCGTCAGCGCGGCGACGTAACCGGGCCCGGACAGCCGCCGGTACCCGTCGAGCCCGGTGACCACGAGCGCGCGCCGTGCGGCTTCCAGCCCGATGCCGTCCTGCGCGTGGGCGGGCGCGTGGCCGGCCGGGCCCCCCGCGCCCGACCGGCCGCGCGCGCCCTTCGCCCACGCGGCCAGACTCCGCACCCGGGCGGCCGCGTCGGCGAGCCGCTCCTCGGTCAGCTCGCCGTCCCGTACGGCGCCGACGAGCGCGTCGCGCAGCCGCAGCACGGTGTCCTCGCCGGACAGTCCGCCGCCGACGCAGATGGCGTCCGCGCCGGCCGCGAGGGCCAGCACACTGCCGCGTTCGAGCCCATAGGTGGCGGAGATGGCCTGCATCTCCATGCCGTCGGTGACGATCAGCCCCTCGTGCCCCAGGCCGCCTTCGCTCCGGGGTGCCCGCAGCAGTCCCGTCAGCGCGGCGGAGCTCAGCGTTCCCGGGTGGGCCGCGTCCAGTGCGGGCAGCAGGATGTGGGCGCTCATCACGCACTTGCTGCCCGCGTCGACCGCGGCGGCGAAGGGCACGAGTTCGCGGCCCCTGAGCGTGGCGAGGTCGGCGTCGATGCGGGGCACGGCGTGGTGGGAGTCGACGGCGGTGTCGCCGTGTCCGGGGAAGTGCTTGACGCAGGCGGCGACGCCCGCGGCCTGGAGTCCCTCGACGTAGGCGACGGTGTGCCGGGCCACCAGTTCGGGATCGCCGCCGAAGGAGCGCACCCCGATGACCGGGTTGTCGGGGTTGGAGTTGACGTCGGCGGAGGGCGCCCAGTTGAGGTTGACGCCCGCCGCGGCGAGCCGGCCGCCGAGTTCGTGGGCGACGGCCCTGGTCAGGACGGGGTCGTCGACGTGCCCGAGGGCGAGGTTGCCCGGGTAGGAGGAGCCCGTGCGGGCCTCCAGCCGGGTCACGTCGCCGCCTTCCTCATCGATGGCCACCAGCAGCTCGGGGCGCACCTCGCGCAGCTGTTCGGTCAGGAGGGCCAGCTGCTCGGGTGAGTCGATGTTGCGGCCGAAGAGGCCGACCGACGTGAGCCCTTCGTCGAGCTGCCGCAGCAGCCAGGACGGCGCCGAGGTGCCGGCGAAGCCCGGCTGGAGGACGGCGAGGGCGTCGCGGGTGAGGGTGTCGGACGCTCGGAGAGAGGTGGTCATGCGGCGCGGTGTCCCTTCACTTCACTGGATGGCCCGTCACTCCACTACCCCTTCACCGCGCCGGAGGTGAGGCCGGCCACTGCCTTGCGCTGGAGGTAGAGGAAGAGGAGCAGGATCGGGACGGCGAAGAGCGAGGCCGCCGCCATCGTGGCACCCCAGTCGTCACCGAACGCGGTCTGGAACTTCGACAGCCACAGCGGCAGCGTCTGCGCTTCGGCGTCCTTGTTGAGAATCAGGACCATGGGGAACTCGTTCCACGCGGTGATGAACCCGAAGAGCGAGGTGGCCATCAGTCCGGGGGCCAGCAGCGGGAAGATGACCCGGCGGAACGCCTGGAGGCGGGTGCACCCGTCCACCATGGCCGACTCCTCCAGGTCCTTGGGGACGGCCGCGACGTAGCCGCGCAGGGTGATGATGGTCAGCGGCAGCACCATCACCGTGTAGAAGAGGGTGAGCGGTATGAGGCTGTTCAGCATCTCCGCGTCCCGCACGATCATGTAGATCGCGATGACCATGACCTCCCAGGGGGCCATCTGCGCGATCATGAACGTGAGGATGATGCCCTTGCGCCCCTTGAACCGCATGCGGGCCAGCGCGAACGAGGCGAAGAGCGCCACCAGCAGCGAGATGCCGACGGCCAGCACGGTGACCGTGACGGAGTTGCGCACCAGCGTCCAGAAGTTCTCCGCGTGCACCGCCGTGGAGAAGTGTTCGAGGGTGGGCGAGGTGGGGAACCAGACGGGGTTCTCGCTGATGATCTGCCCGTTGGGCTTGAACGCCGTGTTGAACATCCAGTACACAGGGAAGACGAACCCCACGAACAGCAGCAGCGCGGTGGCGTTCGGCCATATCCGGCTCAGGAGCGACCGTCGCATCAGGCCTTCTTCCCCTTGTTCTCGCCGGTCTCGCCGGTCTCGGTCTCGTCGGCGCCTTCCTGCCTGAGCACCAGCCGCAGGTAGTACGACATGAGCGCCAGCAGGATGAGGATGGTCAGGACGGAGATCGCCGCGCCGGCGCCGTAGTGCTGGTTGCCGACGCCCTCGACGAAGGCGTAGACGGGCAGCGTCTCGGTCAGCCGGTCGGGGCCGCCCTCGTTGATGGCGAAGACGTGCGGGAACGCCTTGAAGATCCAGATGACCTCCAGGAACGTCGCGACCATCAAGAACGGCTTGAGGAAGGGGAAGGTGACGGACTTGAAGCTCTGCCACGGCCCGGCCCCGTCCAGCGCCGCGGCCTCGTACAGCTCCTTGGCGATCGTCGTCGTCGCCGCGTAGAGGTTGATCGCGACGAACGGAACCGACGTCCACACGATCAGCAGCGAGATGACGAAGAACGTGGACAGCTGGCTGCCCGTCCAGTTGTAGTCCGCCATCGAGTCGAAACCGACCTCGGCGAGTACCCAGTTGACGACGCCGAACCGCTGCGCGAACAGCCACTGGTAGACGGTGGTGGCCGCGATGATCGGCATCGCCCAGGCGAGGACCAGCCCGACCGACAGCAGCAGCCGCATCTTCGACCCGAGCCGCGCCAGGAGCAGCCCGATGAGGGTGCCGGAGACGATGATCAGCACGACGTTGACCACCGTGAAGATCACCGACCGCAGTGTGACCCGCCAGAAGGTCTCACTGGTGAGCGTGTCGGTGTAGTTGGTGAAGCCGTTCCACTCGGTGACGTGCTGGATCAGCTGCGTCATGTTGAGGTTCTGGAACGACAGCATGCCGTTGGTGAGCAGCGGCCAGCCGAGCAGGACGGCGGTCAGTCCGAGCGCGGGCAGCAGGAGCAGGTAGGGCAGCGTGCCCTTCGCCTTCCTCCCGCCACGGGCCGGCGGTCCGCCCTCCCCCGTGGGCCGCACGGGCACCTTGTCGAGAGGCGGCGCCTCATGGGTCTGCACAGACATCGGGACTCCAACGCAGGGGGTTGCGGGGGGCGGCTGCCGCCCCCCGCAACCCGCCCGTTCAGGTGGGTTACTGCGGTTACTGCTTCTGGGAGAGCCGCTTGTTCATCTCGCCCTCCACGCCCTTTGCCGCGGCCGCGTGGGACTTCCCCTTGAGCACGGAGGTCATGTACGTCTTGATCGGGTTCGGCGGGTTCTCCACCGCGCCCCACTCCGGGATCAGCGGGGTCAGGCCGCCGCCCTCGACCGCCGGCGCCGCGGCCTCCGCCGCCGGGTTGCCCTTCAGGTTGGTCTGCAGGGACTTCTTGTTCGGGATGACGCCGCTCTCCTTGGCGAGCGCGCCCTCGTGCTTGTCGGACAGGGCGATCTTGAGGAACTCCTTGGCGAGTTCCTGCTTCTCGCTGCCCGCGGCGATGGCCAGGTTGGACCCGCCGAGGAAGACGCCCTCGGGCTCAGCGGCGGTCTCACCCGGAATGGTGAAGTAGCCGATGTCCTTCTCGATCTTCGGGTTGGCCTTGATCGCGGTGGCCGCCTCCCAGCTCAGGCCGATGAAGGCGCCGGTCTTGCCCTTGGCGAAGATCTCGGCCTGCTGCGGGGTGGCCTCGTCCTTGTTCTTGGGCGCCTTGGAGTAGGAGGCGTACTTCTTGTAGACCTTCATGGCCTCGCCGACCTTGGGGTCGGCCAGGTTGGAGACCCACTTGCCGCCCTTCTTCTTGACCAGGTCGGCGTTGTTGCCGATGAGGAGGCCGTCGAAGAAGTACCAGTTCTGGCCCGGCATGTAGAGCGGCTCGGCGTCGGTCTTCTGCTCGATCTTCTCGAGCGCGTCGAAGAACTCGTCGCGGGTCTTGGGCGTGCCCTTGACGCCGGCGTCGGCCCAGATCTTCTTGTTGTAGATGACCGTGCGGTTGACGGCGAACCAGGGGGCGGCGTACTGCTTTCCGTCATAGACCGCCGACTTGTTGAGGGAGGAGGTCCAGTCCTTGCCGAGCCCCGTCTTCAGGTCGCTGAGGTCGGCGAGGCCGCCGGTGCGGGCGTAGGCGGGGGTCTGGGTGTTGCCGATCTCGATGACGTCCGGCGGGTCGTTCTCGGACAGCGCGGTGGTGATCTTCTGCTGGATCCCGTTCCACTGCTGGACCTCGAGCTTGAGCTTGGCCCCGGTCTTCTTCTCGAAGGCGGCCTTGACGTCCTTGGTCCACTTCTCGGGGGTGGACCCGTCCATCGCCCAAAGGGTGAGCGTCTTGCCCTTGAAGCTCTCCGGCCCGGACTTCTCGTCGCCGTCGGACCCACAGGCCGCGACGTTCACCATCAGTACGGCGACACCGGCCGCGGCCACAAGGCCCCTTTGATGACGTTTCACAGCATTCTCCCCTGCACACTGGAACGCTCCGCACGGCGCATTCGGACGGTCCGTCCCTCCGGACAGCGCATCCGGGCCCATCCGGACAGTTGGTTTAGACCAATGCGCAGAGCTTGGCCTAGACCTTTAGGGGTGTCAACGGTGTATAAAGCTCCCAGTCGGTTCCGTTATCGGAACGACATCTGAGCTGGGGCGCCCGCCCAACGCCGCGCCATGCCACGATGTGAACCGCCAAGCACACGGAGGAAGCCGGTGACGGCAGCACGAGGCGAGTCGGGAAGGCGGGCCATGAGCACGGACGGGGGCGGCGCCATCGCGCCGGCCGCCGCGGAGACCGGGACCGCAGGCGGCAACGGATCGGCGGCCCGCACCGCGCGCGTGCCCAAGTACTACCGGCTCAAGCGGCACTTGCTGGAGATGACCGAGACGCTGCCGCCCGGCACACCCGTGCCGCCCGAGCGCACCCTGGCCAGCGAGTTCGACACCTCACGCACCACCGTGCGCCAGGCCCTCCAGGAACTGGTCGTCGAGGGGCGGCTGGAGCGCATCCAGGGCAAAGGCACCTTCGTCGCCAAGCCCAAGGTCTCCCAGGCGCTGCAACTGACCTCCTACACCGAGGACATGCGCGCCCAGGGCCTCGAACCCACCTCCCAGCTGCTGGACATCGGCTACGTCACGGCCGACGACCGGCTCGCCGTCCTGCTCGACATCACCGCCAGCGGCCGCGTACTGCGCATCGAACGGCTGCGGCTGGCCAGCGGCGAGCCGATGGCCATCGAGACCACACACCTGTCGCAGAAGCGCTTCCCCGCGCTGCGGCGCAGCCTGGTGAAGTACTCCTCCCTCTACACCGCGTTGGCCGAGGTCTACGGCGTCCACCTCGCGCAGGCCGAGGAGACGATCGAGACCTCGCTGGCCACCCCGCGCGAGGCCGGGCTGCTGGGCACCGACGTCGGCCTGCCGATGCTGATGCTCTCGCGCCACTCACGCGACACCGACGGCGAACCCGTGGAGTGGGTGCGCTCGGTCTACCGCGGCGACCGCTACAAGTTCGTCGCCAACCTCCAGCGGCCCACCGACTGAGCAGCACGCGTGCCTTTCGGCCCCACCGCAGGGGCCGCCCGCCCCCACCCGGCGACGCGCGCGAACAGTTGAGATCGGGTAACCCCCGTACGGGGGTATGGCGCGGATCACGTCGCTGTTCTACGGTCGCCCTGCCGTCGTGGTGTGCCCGCCGCCTCCGGGGGCCGGCGGGTGGGGTCGAGGAGGAACGCGCGTGCGCAGCACTGCTCAGCAAGCGAGGCGGATCAACCCGCGGTCCGTCGTCATCTGGACCGTGGTCGCGCTGGTCGGCGCGGCGGGATGGGCGGTGCTCGCGCTGGCGCGCGGCGAGGAGGTGTCCGCCGCCTGGATGGTGGCCGCCGCGCTCGGCTCGTACGCCATCGGCTACCGGTTCTACGCGCGCTTCATCGCCACCCGGGTGCTGCGCGTCGACAAGAGCCGGGCCACGCCCGCCGAACGCCTCAACAACGGCATCGACTTCCACCCCACGGACCGGCGGGTGCTGCTGGGGCACCACTTCGCGGCGATCGCCGGGGCCGGGCCGCTGGTCGGGCCCGTGCTCGCGGCGCAGATGGGGTACCTGCCCGGCACCATCTGGATCGTCGCGGGCGTCATCCTGGCGGGCGCCGTACAGGACATGGTGACGCTGTTCTTCTCGATGCGGCGGGACGGCAAGTCGCTGGGGCAGATGGCGCGGGAGGAGATCGGCCCCGTCGGGGGTGCGGCCGCGCTGCTCGCCGTCCTCGCCATCATGATCATCCTGCTGGCGGTGCTGGCGCTGGTCGTCGTCAACGCGCTGGCCGAGTCGCCCTGGGGCACCTTCTCGATCGGGATGACGATCCCCATCGCGCTGTTCATGGGCTTCTACCTGCGGGTGCTGCGGCCGGGCCGGATCACCGAGGTCTCGCTGATCGGCATCGCGCTGCTGCTGTTCGCGCTGGTGTCGGGGCGGTGGGTCGCCGAGTCGTCGTGGGCCGGCACCTTCACGCTGGACAAGCCGACGCTGGTGGTCTGGATCCTGGTCTACAGCTTCGTCGCCTCCATCCTGCCGGTGTGGATGCTGCTGGCGCCACGCGACTACCTGTCGACGTTCATGAAGATCGGCACCATCGGGCTGCTGGCCGTCGGTGTCGTGGTGACGCTGCCGACGCTGAAGATGGAGGGCATCACCGACTTTGCCGGTGTGGGCGACGGGCCCGTCTTCGCCGGGTCGCTGTTCCCCTTCGCGTTCATCACGATCGCCTGCGGCGCGCTGTCCGGATTCCACGCGCTGATCTCCTCGGGCACCACGCCGAAGATGATCCAGAAGGAGACCCAGGTCAGGATGATCGGGTACGGCTCCATGCTGATGGAGTCGTTCGTGGCGGTCATGGCGATGGTCGCCGCCTGCATCATCGACCCGGGTCTCTACTTCGCGATGAACGCGCCCGCCGGGGTGATCGGTGACTCGGTGCAGTCCGCCTCGGAGGCGGTTCGCTCGTTCGGGTACAGCATCAGCCCCGAACAACTGGCCGCCGCCGCCAAGGCGGTGGAGGAGAGTTCACTGCTCTCGCGTACGGGCGGGGCCCCCACGCTGGCCATCGGCGTCTCGAACATCTTCTCCGAGGTCGTCGGCGGATCCGGAATGCGCGCCTTCTGGTATCACTTCGCGATCATGTTCGAGGCGCTGTTCATCCTCACCGCGCTGGACGCCGGCACCCGCGTGGGCCGGTTCATGCTCCAGGACATGCTCGGCAACGTCTACAAGCCGTTCCGCCGGATCAGCTGGTGGCCCGGGCTGCTGATCTCCAGCGCGGTCGTCGTCGGCCTGTGGGGCTACTTCCTGTGGGTCGGCGTCCACGAGCCGCTGGGCGGGATCAACCAGCTCTTCCCGCTCTTCGGTATCGCCAACCAGCTGCTGGCCGCCGTCGCGCTGGCGGTCTGCACGACGCTGCTGGTCAAGTCGGGGCGGCTGAAGTGGGCGTGGGTCACGGCCGTGCCGCTGGTGTGGGACGCGGTGGTGACGCTGACGGCGAGCTGGCAGAAGGTCTTCTCCAGCGACCCGAAGGTCGGTTTCTTCCAGCAGCGCTCCGACTACCAGGACGCGATCGAGGCGGGCAAGGTCATCGCGCCCGCCAAGAACATGGACGACATGCACACCGTCGTCACCAACTCCACCGTGGACGGGGTGCTCTCGGCGCTGTTCGCGCTCCTCGTCGTCGTCGTGCTCGTGGACGCGGCCCGCACCTGCGTGAAGGCGGTCCGCGACCCGCGCAGCGCCACGATGCACGAGGCGCCGTACGAGAAGTCGCGGCTGGTCGAGCCCGCCGGGCTGTTCCCCACCAAGGAGGAGAAGGCCGAGCGGGCCGCACTGGCCGCCGCAGGACCCGCCGAGGGTGCGCGGGGCGGCGGCAGCGGCGGGGAGGCGCGATGAGGACCGTGGTGCGGGCCGTCTCGTGGGTGCGCTGGTACGTGCGGGAGTTGACCGACGAGAGCGCCTACGAGCGGTACGTCGCGCACGTGCGGCACCACCAGGGCCCGGCGGCGCCCGTGCCCAGCCGCAGGGAGTTCGAGCGGCGGCGCACGGACGCGCGCGAGGGCGACCCGCGTGAGGGGTTCCGCTGCTGCTGAGACGCGAAGGGGTCCGCTGGCGCTGAGGCCCGAGGGGTTGCGCCGCCGCGGAGACCGGTGCGTCACGCGCACGGTGTCATGTCCGCTATACGGACGGGCCGTGACGTGGGCCGAAGGCTCGCCTAGGTTTCGTGCACATTGCATGATCTCTGAGCGAGGACGGAGCCCGCCGCATGTCCGCACCACCACAGGACGCCGGAAAGAGACGCCCGGCCATCACCCCCGCACGCGTCGTGGCGGGCCTGTGCCTTTTCGCGCCCTTCGTCGGCATTCTGTGGGTCGACTCCTACGCCCGTATCGAGCCGACCCTCATCGGTGTTCCGTTCTTCTACTGGTACCAGATGCTGTGGGTGCTGATATCTGCCGTGCTCACGATGGTCGCCTACCGCATCGTGCGGCGGGAACAGACCGGTGCGCGTCGGGCCGCCGCCTCCGAGACCGTCGCCGAGGCCGCCGCGGAAAGCGGTGAGGCCCGATGAAGGACGTCAACGGCGTCGCACTCGCCGTCTTCATCTTCTTCTTCGTGCTCGTCACGGTGATGGGATTCCGCGCCGCCCGCTGGCGCAAGGCCGCGAACGAGAACAGCCTCGACGAATGGGGCCTGGGCGGACGCAGTTTCGGCACCTGGATCACCTGGTTCCTGCTGGGCGGTGACCTCTACACCGCCTACACGTTCGTCGCCGTTCCCGCGGCGATCTACGCGGCCGGCGCCTCCGGATTCTTCGCGGTGCCGTACACCATTCTCGTCTACCCGCTGATCTTCACCTTCCTGCCCCGCCTGTGGTCCGTCTCGCACCGGCACGGATACGTCACGACCTCCGACTTCGTACGCGGCAGGTTCGGGTCCAAGGGGCTTTCGCTCGCCGTCGCACTGACCGGCATCCTGGCGACGATGCCCTACATCGCGCTGCAACTGGTGGGCATCCAGGCGGTACTGGACGTGATGGGCGTCGGCGGTTCGGAATCGACCAACTGGTTCATCAAGGACCTGCCGCTGCTGATCGCCTTCGGCGTACTGGCCGCCTACACCTACTCCTCGGGGCTGCGCGCCCCCGCGCTCATCGCGTTCGTCAAAGACGCGCTCATCTATATCGTCATCGCCGTCGCCATCATCTACATCCCCATCAAACTCGGCGGCTTCGACGCCATCTTCGCCAAGGCCGGCGACGCGCTGGCACAGGAGAATCCGGCGACCGGAAAACCGCGCGGGGAACTGGCCAGCGGCGAGAACGCCCAGTGGGCGTACGCCACGCTCGCCGTCGGCTCCGCGCTCGCGCTGTTCATGTATCCGCACTCGATCACCGCGACGCTTTCCGGCAAGAACCGCAACGTGATCCGGCGCAACACCACGATTCTGCCGCTGTACTCGCTGATGCTCGGCTTCCTCGCGCTGCTGGGCTTCATGGCGATCGCCGCGGGCACCAAGGTGGACAACGGGCAGCTGGCCATTCCGCAGCTTTTCGAGGACATGTTCCCCGACTGGTTCACCGGTGTCGCCTTCGCCGCCATCGGTATCGGGGCGCTGGTGCCCGCCGCCATCATGTCCATCGCGGCGGCCAACCTGTTCACCCGCAACATCTACAAGGACTTCCTCAAGCCGGACGCGACCGCCGAGCAGGAGACCAAGGTCTCCAAGCTGGTCTCCCTGCTGGTGAAGGTCGGTGCCCTCGTCTTCGTCCTCGGCATGGACAAGACCGTGGCCATCAACTTCCAGCTGCTGGGCGGCATCTGGATCCTGCAGACCTTCCCCGCGCTGGTCGGCGGCCTGTTCACCCGCTGGTTCCACCGCTGGGCGCTGCTGGCGGGCTGGGCCGTCGGCATGGCGTACGGCACGCTGGCGGCGTACGGCGTGGCCAGTCCGACGCAGCGGCACTTCGGCGGCAGCAACGACGTCATCCCCGGCATCGGGGAGACCGGCTACATCGGTGTGACGGCGTTCGTGCTGAACGTGGCCGTGACCGTCGTCGGAACGGTCGTACTGCGCGCGCTGCGGGCCCCGGACGGCGTCGACGAGACCCGTCCCGAGGACTACACGGCCGACGCCCCCGAGGCCGGTGACCGCGCCGCGCAGGCCGCCGGCGGCGCGGCGCACGACTCCGGCGCGGGCCGCACCGATCAGGGGCGCACCGACGACGGGAAGGGCGAGGACCCCAGGGTGGAGGCCGGCGCGGCCAACTGAGGTCCACCGCACCGGCGTACGCCGCCGCCGAGCGACACCGCCGGCCCGCACAGACGACCCGCCCCGTCGTCGTCGACCGGCACACATCGACCGACACCCGTCCCGGGTAATTTCCGGGACGGGTGTCGGCGCGTCGGCGCATGATGGCGGCCATGGACTTCACGACGAGCACAGCCGGCGCCGCGCCCGGGACGACCGGGGCGAGTGGCCCGACCGGCACCGCGAGGGGACGGTTGGGCATCACGGTCAGGGCGGCGCGGCCCGCGGAGTACGCGGCGGCCGGGGAGTTGGTCGCGCGCGCCTACCTCGACGGTGGGCTGCTGGACTTCGGCGAGGACGACCCGTATCTGACGACCCTGCGCGACGCCGCGGGCCGCGCCGCCCACGCGGACCTGTTGGTGGCCGAGGACGGCGCGGGCACGCTGGTGGGTTCGGTCACCTTCGTCGGAGCTTTGGGCCCCTACGCGGAGCGGGCGGGCGAGGGTGAGGGCGAGTTCCGGATGCTCGCCGTGGCAGAGCGCGCGCGGGGCCGCGGGGTGGGCGAGGCGCTGGTGACCGCGTGCGTGGAGCGGGCCCGCGCACTGGGCCTGCGCGGGCTGGTGCTGTCCACCCATCCGCGCATGGCCGCGGCGCACCGGCTCTACGAGCGGCTCGGCTTCGCCCGGACACCCGAGCGGGACTGGTACCCGATCGAGGGAATGAGCCTGTGGACGTACGGCCTGGCGCTGTGACCCACCCGCGGTAAGCACGACACAAGATATGGGGGTTCACTTCACAGCGGCCACAACATGTATGCTCCCTCACGGCCGTCGCCACTGACGCAGGGGAACCCGGTGCGAGTCCGGGACTGTCCCGCAACGGTGTGCGGAGCAGCTCAGCGCTGCCCCGCGAGTCCGATCACCTGCAGGCGGCGGCATCGAGGAACGTCCGGGTCTCGTGGACTGGGCCGGCGGACGGAGTGCGGCATGCCCGAATGCCTGCGCGCTCCCTGCGCCCCGCCCTGCCACGAGCACGAGCAGCGAGGGAGAGCACCGCGTGACCATCGCCCCCACCGCCCCGTCACCCAGCCAGAAGCAGCCGCCCGGCCAGGAGCGGCCCACCGGCGGGCCCACCCGACAGGACGGAACCGCTCCCGTACCCGGCGCGCACGACGGCCATGCCGCGGAACTGGGCGACACCCTCACCGCCCTGACCGCGGACCTGGCCGACGCCGACCCCGCCCCGGTGCTCGCTGCGGCGCTGCGCGGACGCGCCCCCTCCGCGACCGCGGCCGACCTGCGGGACCTGGCCATCGAGGCCGCCGCGGGGTCCATCGGCGAGGATCCCTCGTACTCGCGGCTGGCCGCCCGGCTGCTCACACGCGCCATCCGCGACGAGACCGCGGCCGAGGGCGCCACCTCCTTCTCCGCCTCGGTCGCGCTCGGCCACGCCCAGGGCCTGATCGCGGACCGGACGCACGCCTTTGTCGCGGCGCACGCCGCACACCTCGACGCGCTGGTCGACGAGGCGGTCGCGGACGGCGCCGACGACAGGTTCGGCTACTTCGGGCTGCGCACCGTCCACTCCCGCTACCTGCTGCGCCACCCCACCACCCGGCGCGCGATCGAGACCCCGCAGCACTTCTTCCTGCGCGTGGCCTGCGGGCTCGCGGCGGACGAGACGGCCGCGGCGCTCGCCGAGGTCGGCACCTTCTACCGGCTGCTGTGCTCCCTGGACTACCTGCCCTCCTCCCCCACGCTCTTCAACTCCGGCACCCGCCACCCCCAGATGTCCTCCTGCTACCTGCTGGACTCCCCCAAGGACGAACTGGACTCGCTCTACGAGCGCTACCACCAGGTGGCCAGGCTCTCCAAGCACGCCGGCGGCATCGGCCTGCCCTTCTCCCGCATCCGCTCGCGGGGCGCGCTGATCCGCGGCACCAACGGGCACTCGAACGGCATCGTGCCGTTCCTGCGGACCCTCGACGCCTCGGTCGCCGCGGTCAACCAGGGCGGCCGGCGCAAGGGAGCCGCCTGCGTCTACCTGGAGACCTGGCACGCGGACATCGAGGAGTTCCTCGAGTTGCGCGACAACACCGGTGAGGACGCCCGCCGCACCCACAACCTCAACCTGGCGCACTGGATCCCCGACGCGTTCATGCGCCGCGTCGAGGCGGACGAGGACTGGTCGCTCTTCTCCCCCTCCGACGTGCCCGAACTGACCGACCTGTGGGGCGAGGAGTTCGACGCCGCCTACCGCGCGGCGGAGGCCGACGGGCGCGCCCTGAAGCAGGTGCCCGCACGGCAGTTGTACGGCGCGATGATGCGCACCCTCGCGCAGACCGGCAACGGCTGGATGACCTTCAAGGACACCTCCAACCGCACCGCCAACCAGACCGGCACCCCGGGCCGCGTCGTGCACTCCTCGAACCTGTGCACGGAGATCCTGGAGGTCACCGACGACGACCAGACCGCCGTGTGCAACCTGGGCTCCGTCAACCTCGCCGCGCACCTGGGCGAGGACGGGCTGATGGACTGGGAGCGGCTGGACGCCACCGTGCGTACTGCGGTCACCTTCCTCGACCGCGTGGTGGACATCAACTACTACCCGACCGAGCAGGCGTCGGGGTCCAACTCCCGCTGGCGGCCCGTGGGCCTGGGCGTGATGGGGCTCCAGGACGTCTTCTTCCGGCTCGGGCTGCCGTTCGACTCGCGGGAGGCCCGCGAGCTGTCCACCAGGATCGCCGAACGCATCATGCTCGCCGCCTACGAGACGTCCGCCGAACTGGCCGAGCGCCACGGGCCGCTGCCCGACTGGAAGCTGACCCGCACCGCGCGCGGCACCCTCCACCCCGACCACTACCCCGAAGCGCGCCAGAGCCACGCCTGGCCCGAGCGGTGGAGCGCCCTGCGCGCACGCCTCGCACGCACCGGCATGCGCAACTCCCTGCTGCTGGCCATCGCACCGACCGCGACCATCGCCTCCATCGCCGGCGTCTACGAGTGCATCGAGCCGCAGGTCTCCAACCTCTTCAAACGCGAGACGCTCAGCGGAGAGTTCCTCCAGGTGAACGCCTACCTGGTGGCGGAGCTCAAGCGGCACGGGCTGTGGGACGCGCGCGCCCGCGAGGCACTGCGCCAGGCGAACGGCTCCGTCCAGGACCTGGACTGGGTGCCGGAGCCCGTGCGCGCGCTCTACCGCACCGCGTGGGAGATCCCGCAGCGCGCCCTCATCGACATGGCCGCCGCCCGCACGCCCTACCTGGACCAGAGCCAGTCGCTGAACCTGTTCCTGTCCTCCCCCACCATCGGAAAACTCAGCTCGATGTACGCGTACGCGTGGAAGAGCGGCATCAAGACCACGTACTACCTGCGCTCGCGCCCCGCGACCCGCATCGCGCAGGCCGCCGGGACCAGCGCCGTCCCCGTGCCCGCGCCCACCCCCGCGGCGGCCGACGAGGCCGTCGCCTGCTCCCTGGAAAACCCCGAGTCCTGCGAGGCCTGCCAGTAATGACCACACCAGCCGCCGACACCACGCCCCGCCTGCTCGACCCGGGCTTCGAGCTGACGCTGCGCCCCATGCGCTACCCGCACTTCTACGAGCGGTACCGCGACGCCATCAAGAACACCTGGACCGTCGAAGAGGTCGACCTGCACTCCGACGTCGCCGACCTGGCGAAGCTCTCGCCCGGCGAACAGCACATGATCAGCCGCCTGGTGGCGTTCTTCGCGACCGGCGACTCCATCGTCGCCAACAACCTCGTGCTCACCCTCTACAAGCACATCAACTCGCCCGAGGCGCGGCTCTACCTCTCCCGGCAGCTGTTCGAGGAGGCCGTCCACGTCCAGTTCTACCTGACGCTGCTCGACACCTACCTGCCCGACCACGACGAACGCGTCCAGGCGTTCGCCGCCGTGGAGAACATCCCCTCCATCCGCGAGAAGGCCGAGTTCTGCTTCCGGTGGATGGACAGCGTCGAGAACATCGACCAGCTGTCCTCGCAGGACGACCGGCGCCGCTTCCTGCTCAACCTGATCTGCTTCGCCGCCTGCATCGAGGGGCTCTTCTTCTACGGCGCGTTCGCCTACGTGTACTGGTTCCGCTCCCGCGGCCTGCTGCACGGCCTGGCCACCGGCACCAACTGGGTCTTCCGCGACGAGTCGATGCACATGTCCTTCGCCTTCGACGTCGTGGACACCGTGCGACAGGAGGAGCCCGAACTCTTCGACGACGCGCTGGAGAAGCAGGTGGCGGCCATGCTGGACGAGGCCGTCGAGGCGGAGCTCCAGTTCGCGCGGGACCTGTGCGGGGAGGGGCTGCCCGGCATGAACACCGCCTCCATGCGCGCCTACCTCCAGGCCGTCGCCGACCAGCGGCTGCGCCGCCTCGGCTTCGCCGAACGCTACGGAGCCACCAACCCGTTCTCGTTCATGGAGCTCCAGAACGTCCAGGAACTCACCAACTTCTTCGAGCGGCGGGCCTCCGCCTACCAGGTCGCCGTGGAGGGGTCCGTCTCCCTCGACGACGACTTCTGAGCGGCCCGCTTCCGGAAAAGCCGGGAGCGCGCCCACAGTCGCCGGGTGGGGCCAGGTGGCCCAGGCCCCACCCGGTACCCGGCTACGCGTCGTGGGGAACGGTCTCGTAGCGCGGGGTGCTCTCGGCCATCTGCCGCAGCACGTCCTTGCGCTCACGCTTGGAGAGCCGGTCGATGTACAGGTACCCGTGCAGGTGATCGGTCTCGTGCTGGAGGCAGCGCGCGAAGTATCCCCTACCCTCCACGGCGATCGGTGCGCCCTGTGCGTCCTGACCGCGCACCACGGCGTAGTCGGGGCGGGCGAGCGGGTGGTAGGCGCCGGGAACGGAGAGGCAGCCCTCGTTGCCGTCGTCCAGGACGCGCCGCTCGGCCGGCAACTCGTCGAGCACCGGATTGCACACCACCCCGACGTGGCGTACACCCTCGTCGTCGTAGCAGTCGTAGACGAAGACCTTCGCGTCGACGCCGATCTGGTTGGCGGCGATGCCCACGCCCTCGGCAGCGCGCTGGCTGGCGAACATGTCGTCGACGAGCGCGGCGAGGTCGTCGCCGAACTCGGTCACCTCCGCGCACTCCCGGTGCAGCACGGGGTTGCCCACCACCGTCAGGGGACGGGCGGTGCCGCGCGCGGTGTGGGCCTCCTCACGGGCGGCCGCGTCCGTCACGTCGTCGACGAACCCGCCCTCGGCCACATCGGCCGATCCGGCCCTGGTTTCCTGCTGCTGCGCCATGCCGTCGTACGCCTTCCTGCGACCCTGCGGGGACTGAGATCCGGTGAGCACCGCGAATTGCTCGCCCCCAGAGTACGGGGCGGTCGGCAGGTGCTCAGCAGACCTCCTCCAGATCCCGCCATTCGCGGGTGTCGGGGCTGTCCGCCACCCAGCCGTCCAGCAGGCCGCGCACCAGGGCCGCGGGGGCGGCCAGCCCGCACTCCCGCTCGGGCACCCACAGCTCGCCGGGGCCACCCTGCGTCATGTGGCCCAACGGCCCCGGATGCCCGGGGGAGCTGTGGTCGTGCGGGTCGAGGTGCGCTGTGCCGTCACCCTCGTCGGCGGGCATCGCGCTCTCCGAGCAGGCGCGGCACAGCAGCCGCACCGAGGACGACCAGTCCTCGGCGGCGAACCCCGCGTCGGCCGCCAGCCGCTCCAGCGCGTCACGGTCGCTCTCCGTGGCGGCCTCCAGCAGCACCACCCAGGTGGGCACCGGCGAGGGCGCCCACAGTTCGATCTCGTCGAAGACGGGGTAGGAGGGTCCTGCCGCGGTGGAGCGCTCACCGTGCGGCACTCCGTCGTGCAGGACGACCTCGCCCCAGCGGCGCCCGGACGACGGCAGCGGGATGCTCTGCACCTCCAGCCTCGCCGGGTCGATGCGGCGGCCCCACACGACCTCGGCCTCGCCCTCGGGAGAGAGCCGCACGGCCGCGCTGCCCAGCCGCATACCGGAGGGCTCGTCGATCGCGCCCGCACCGGTCGGCCCCTGGCCCGGCACGTCCAGCCCGTACGCCTGCCAGGCGCGGCGGGCCAGCGGCCAGTCCTGCAGGGCGGTGGCCGCGATGCCGACGTTCCACCAGTCGGGCGCACCGGCCTCCCGGTCGAGCAGCGCGACGGCGCGCAGCCCCGCTGTCCTGGCCTGCTCCCAGTCGTGCCGGAACTTGTGCAGCAGCGCCAGGTTGAACCAGGACTCCGAGAGCCACGGCTCCAGGTCGGCGGCGCGGGTGAGCAGGGCACCCGCGTCCTCGTACCGGCCGTCGCCGATGAGCGTGAACGCGCGGTCCGTCGCCTGCCGCCACGAGGCGGAGGGACGGTGCCGCACCTTGCCGAAGATCCTCACAGTGTTCCCGCCGTTTCCCGCCGTTTCCCGCCGTTCCCGCCGTTTCCGCTGCCCGCCGTTCTCGTCCCACCTGTCCCGCGGCCCGGCAGACGCCCGGCCGCTCACCTGCCGCCACCTGTCATCAAAGGCCTCGGCACCGGACGCCCGGCGCTCGCTTCCACGCCTGTCGCGGTTCCCCCTTCGCATCCAACCATGCCCGCTCGGGTGCCCGCTCATTACCCGTGCGTCAGACGACCGGGCAGCGGGACACGACGCGTGACAGGGCCTCCACGACGCGTGGTTCGTGGTCACGCGCGGTGGCGCCGCGCAGCGCCCGCAGCGCCCGTTCGCGCGGCCCCGCGGCCGCTGCCGGTCCTTCCGCCGCCCCGCCTCCGTCCGGGGCGGCGACGTGGCCGTGGCCGCCGTACGCCGTCAGGAGGTCCTCGTAGGCGTTGACGGTCCGTACGACGCGTGCCGTCAGGGACTGTTCGCGGTACGGGTCCGCCTGGGCCTCCACCGCGGTGGCCACCCGCCCGCCGACCCCGGTCTGGCGGACCACGGCGCCCCCGGACAGGGCGACGCCCCGCCGGCTGCCGAGAGCCTGCCCTGCCGTGGCGCCGCGGTGTGCCGGACCGGTCAGGGAAAGCTGCCCCACGTCGTGGACGAGGGCCGCGTACTCCACAGCGGTGAGTTCCCCTCCCGACAGGCCCAGCTCGCGTCCCACGGCACGGCTCAGATCGGCGACCCGGCGCGCGCGGCCGCGCGGAGTGCACCCGGCGACCTCCGGCGTCTTCGCCAGGGAGGCGAGTGTGCGCCGCCGGGTCGCCCGTACGGGGGCCCGGCGGCGCAGGACGACCTGGGTGAGCAGCAGCGGCGTACAGCAGACCGGCAGCGCCCACAGCCCCGCCGACGCGAAGGCCAGGGCGAGGAGCACCGCCGTCGCGGCGACGGCGGGAACGGTCACCAGCCGGGCGCGCAACTGGGCGCGCAGCAGCGGCCCGTACGGCCGGGTGGCGCCCTCCGCGACGGCGCCGCCCTGGGCGGGCGGGACGGCCGTCCGCGTGGCCGTGGCGGGATCGGCAGCGGCGGGCGGCAGCGTGGCGGGGGCGACGGCCAAGGGGCCCGTCGGTGAGGCGGTGCCGGGGGCGGTCGTCGGACCGGTGGCAGGGGTGGCCGTCGGCGGCGGCGCGGCGGTGGCGGCCGTTGCGGCGGCGAGGAAGGCGTCGACGCATCCGGCGAGCAGGGCGAGGAGCAGCAGGGACAGCGTGAACAGCACCCCACGGCCGACGGCGGGCGCGAACACGCCACCGGGCGAGAGGGATTGGCCGCAGGTCGCGGCGAAGGCCACACCGAGCGTGAGGCGGCCGGCCGCCCAGGGCGAGGGGGCCTGCCCCAGCGCCACGTGCGGCACCGATCCGACGAGGGAGCCCACCAGGGCCACGGTGACCGCCTGCGCCGCCCACTGCCACAACGGCGCCTCCTCCACCGCGCCCAGCAGCGCGTAACCGAGGGCGCCCGCACCGCAGACCAGCCCGGTGCTCCGTCCCGCGCCCCCGCAGGCCTCCGCCTGCGGCAGCCGGACCCGGGCCAACTCCCCCACGGCGACAACCAGTCCGAAGGCCACGGCGGTCCCCGGCCGCGCCGCGCCGCGCCACAGGGTGACGCACAGCGCCGCGACGGCCAGCGCCGCGGCCGCCGCGTACACCCAGGCGACGATCCCGGCGGCCAGGCGCCGGTCCGCGGCGGCCCGCACACCAGCGGCCGGCGGAACGGAAGGCCTCGTCATACCGCCACACCACGCCCGTCCGGCGCG
Organism: Streptomyces diacarni; assembly: GCF_003323715.1. GTDB lineage: Bacteria > Actinomycetota > Actinomycetes > Streptomycetales > Streptomycetaceae > Streptomyces > Streptomyces diacarni. Next base: position 173,776 of record NZ_QOIN01000048.1, on the reverse strand, counting down.
AGAGGCCCGCGCCGCAGACCGGTCTCCTCCACGGTGGCCTCCGGCACGGCGCGCGCCGCGACGCCGCACGCCGGCACGGCAGGGGCCGCCCCTTCCGCCGAAGGGTCACGGGCGGGGGAAGCGGCCGCGTCGTCACGCGCAGTCGCGGGCTCGGTGTACGGCCAGCCGTGGCGGCGCAGCGCATGGGCGAGCGCGGCGACCACCCGGGGGTCGAACTGGGTGCCCGCGCAGCGTTCGAGCTCCGCCACGGCCACGGCGACGGGCCTTCCCCTGCGGTAGCTGCGCGTGGAGGTCATCGCGTCGAACGCGTCGGCGACGGACACGATGCGCGCCGCCTCGGGGATCCGGTCGCCCGCCAGGCCGTGCGGATAGCCCAGACCGTCCACGCGTTCGTGGTGGTGCAGTACGGCGGCCCTCGCCTCACCCAGGAAGTCCAGGCCCCGCACGATCTCCGCGCCCTGTTCGGGGTGCCGCTCCACGACGCGGCGCTCGGCGGGGGTGAGCGGACCCTCCTTGCGCAACAGACGCACGGGCACGCCGAGTTTGCCGACGTCGTGCAGGACGCCGGCGCAGCGCAGGGTCTCGGTGCGCTCCTCGTCCAGACCGAGTTCGCGGGCGATGAGGGCCGCCGCGTGACCGACCCGTTCACCGTGCCCGCGCGTGTAGCAATCCTTGAGGTGCACCGCCTGGGCGAGGGCCTGGACCGCAGCGCGACGGGCGGCGCTCTCCGGGCGGCACCGGCGCAGCTCCCGCCAGGCCAGGTGCAGGGGTCCGAGAACGAGCAGCGCGGCGAAGGGGCCGTAGGGGCCGCGCCACAGCAGGAGCGCCGCGGGCGCGGCGAGCACGCACGCCAGCGCGAACGTTCCGTCCCGCCGCCGATCCGCTCCCCCACCCGCTCCGGCACGCCACCGCGTACCCACTCCCACGCGCATCACGGGCCTCCCGACCGCCTCGTGTCCTGGCGGGGAGAATAGGAGCGCCGCGTGGGCCCGTTGCCGCCCCTGCGGGCGGTTCCCCCGTACGAGATGGAAGGGGCTCACCCGATGGGGGGACAGTGGGCGGAAGCGCCGACGTGAGCGCGCCCGGTGTGAACGCGGAACGTCACAGGCGCGGTACGGACCGGAACGTCAGGCGGGGCTGGTGCCCTCGGCCCCTGTGGGGGCCTGCGCCCGCGTCGGGTGCTGCGCCTCGACGGTGTCCGTGGCCGGCCCGGCCGTCTCGGTCTCGGCCTCCGCCTCGGGGGAGCTCTGCTGCCCCTGCCGGATCACCTCGATCCGGCCCATCACCTTGGCCCGCAGGTCCGACGGAACGTCGTCGTGCCCGCAGCAGCGCTTGACGAGCTTCTTGACCTCGCGCTCGATGCCGTACTTCTCGAAGCAAGGGGAGCACTCGTCGAAGTGTTCCTTGAACTTCTCGCAGTCCCCGTCCGGCATCTCGCGATCGAGGTACTCGTAGAGGTGGTCGAGAACCTCAGCGCAGTCCGTCTCGTGCGGCTCTCCGCAACTCATGAGCCCGAACCTTTCCGGTCTTGCGACCCGTCCGCCGCGGCACCGGCCGGGACCAGTCCGCGCTCTTGCGCGTAGCCCTCCAGCATGTCCCGAAGCTGGCGCCGACCGCGGTGCAGACGGGACATCACCGTGCCGATGGGTGTCCCCATGATGTCGGCGATCTCCTTGTAGGCAAAGCCTTCGACGTCCGCGAGGTAGACGGCGATGCGGAACTCCTCCGGAATCGCCTGGAGCGCCGCCTTGACGTCCGAGTCCGGCAGGTGGTCGAGCGCCTGGGCCTCGGCCGAACGCAGCCCGGTGGACATGTGGGACTCGGCCCGCGCGAGCTGCCAGTCCTCGATCTCCTCCGCCGCGCTGCGCTGCGGCTCGCGCTGCTTCTTGCGGTAGGAGTTGATGAACGTGTTGGTCAGGATGCGGTACAGCCACGCCTTGAGGTTGGTGCCCTCGCGGAACTGGTGGAAGGACGCGTACGCCTTGGCGTAGGTCTCCTGCACCAGGTCCTCGGCGTCGGCGGGATTGCGCGTCATGCGCAGCGCGGCCGAGTACATCTGGTCGAGGAAGGCGAGCGCGTCGCGCTCGAAGCGCGCGCTGCGCTCCTGTGCCGTCTCCGACTCCTGATCCCTGGGCTGTGCGTTCGAGCCGTCTTCGGTCCCGGTGACCGGACCCACCTCCTCCGCTGTCGGGGCGAGCCCGAACGAGGACCCGCTCGATTCGGAGAATAGACGACGATCCGCACCGTCCGCCGCTCGAATACCCGTCCCTGAGGCCAGCGCCAGCGTGGCCCAGTCCAGGTCGGCGGCCCGCGGACGTTGGGGGCAAGCGACAGAACCCATCTGGGCGGCTTCCTTTCGCCTCGTGGTGAGGCCCTTGTGCGGCGAGCGCCGCACATCGGCTTCCTTCGTGGACACTGCGTGCAACCACACCGCCCCGCCGATCATTCCCGGGGCCCGGAGCCTCTTCCCGCCGGCTCCCGTACGTCTCCGCGGATCCTTCCCGCCGACTCCCGTACGTCTCCGCCGCGGGGCCCGCCCGGACGCGGGCGTCATCCGGGCGTGCCGCCGCCGATCCACCGGGCCACCGCACCGGTGATCACGCCCATGGCCTCGTCCTCGGAGACCGCGGCCGACTTCGGGAGCGCGAACCCGTGATCGCCCCACGCCACCTCGACCAGGCTGGTGCCCCGCGGGAACTCCTCGGGCCGCCCGAACGGGTCCCGGCCGCCCTGGACGACCAGCACCGGCAGCTCCACCCCGGTCAGCTCGTCGGCCCGCGACCTGTCCGGCTTGCCCGGCGGGTGCAGCGGGAAGGAGAGCGCGAGCACCGCGCGTGCGCCCAGCTCGCCCGCCGTACGGCAAGCCACGCGGGCCCCCGCGCTGCGGCCACCGGCGATCACCGGCAGCCCGGGAAGCGCGAGGGCGGGCCACAGCGCGCTCCAGGCCGCGTCCAGGGTTCTGGGCGCCGGAGCCACCTTCTTCCCCGCCACCCGCCACGGCTGCTCCACCAGGGCGACGCTGACGCCCTCGGCGGGCATCGCGGCGGCCAACGCCCGCAGGTCCCGTGCCTCGATGCCGCCGCCGGCCCCGTGGCCGAGCGCCAGCACCGTGTGCGCCTTCTTCGCGTCGTACCAGGTGATCCGGGCCTGCCCGACCGGCGTGGCGACCGTCTCGATCCGCCCGCCGCCCCCGCGGGGCCGCTCCTCGTCCCCGCCCGGATGCGCCGTTCCCTTGTCCTTGTGCGCGGTCATCTCCGGGTCCTTGTGCGCGTTCATGTCCGGCATCCTTGCAGGGGTGCCCGGGAAAGGGCCGGTCAACCGGCGGGCGGGACGGTCGGACCAGCGGGCCCGGGAAGGGACGTCAGAGCCCGGTCAGAACAGTGTCTCCTCCTCCGGCGCCGGCAGCTCCTTCACCAGGTGGGGGCCGCTGTTGCGGACATTGCTGACGTCCGTGGAGACGGGGTGGGCCCGCATGAGGCCACCGGGCGGCGGGGTCAGCAAGGCGCGGAGCTGCTCGGAGTCGGTGTGGGAAGGGTCGAGCCAGGCGTCCCAGCGGTCGGGGGTGAGCATCAGCGGCATGCGCGGGTGGATGTCGGCCAGCGAGCCCGGACCGCCCTCGCTCAGCTCGCCCGCGTTGGCCAGCGGGGTGGTCTCGGCGGCGGTGGTCAGGACGGTGCAGGTGGCCCACCACGCCTGCGGATGGTCGTCGGGCAGTGTCTTGTCCCGCCAGAACTCGTAGAGCCCGGCCATCGCCATCACCGGCGCCTCGTCCGAGCCGTCCCGCGGGGCGGGAGAGATGAAGTAGGGCTGCTTGCGGGGGCGCTTGCGCCTGCCCTCCTGTTCCAGCTTGAGCTCGCCCTCGGCCGTGACCCACTCGTAGTAGCCGTCGGCGGGCAGCAGGCAGCGGCGGGCGACGAAGGGGCGCCGGTAGGCGGGCTTCTCGTGAACGGTCTCGGCGCGGGCGTTGATCATCTTGACGCCCATGTCGGGCGTCTTCGCCCAGCCGGGCACCAGACCCCACTTGAGGGGGCGCAGCTGCCGCACCGGACGCGGTTCCGCACTGCCCTTGAGGGGGCGGTCGAGCACCGCGTGCACCTGCTTGGTGGGCGCGACGTTCCAGTCGGGCGCGAGCGCCTCCTCGGGCTCCCACTTCTCCACCTCGAACAGCCGGGCCAGATCCTCGGCCCCCCGGCTCGCTGCATACCGTCCGCACATGCCTGCAAGACTGCCACGGCACGCGGAAACGCCGCCGTGCGTTGACAAAGGACGGCACGCGCGGCCGCATACCGACCACACGAGGAGAACGCCGCGAACATGGACAACGCGAGCATCACGGATGTCTGGGACCGCGTCGTGGGCAGCCAGCCGGACCCCGAGCAGTGGCTGGTGATCGCCACCGGCGTGCTGGCGCTGCTCGCGGTGGCCCCGCATGGCGTGTGGCGGCTCTCCCGCAACGCCATCACGATCGCGCACGAGGGCGGACACGGCCTGATAGCCCTGCTCACGGGGCGGCAGCTGGACGGGATACGGCTGCACTCGGACACCTCGGGGCTGACCGTCTCGCGGGGCAAACCCACCGGCATCGGCATGGTGCTGACCGCCGCGGCGGGCTACACCGCTCCCCCGCTGCTGGGCCTCGGCGGCGCCTGGCTGCTGGCCGCCAACCACATCACCGCGCTGCTGTGGGGGGCGACGGTGCTGCTGCTCGCCATGCTGGTGATGATCCGCAACGCCTACGGGGTACTGACCGTCGTGGTGGCGGGCGGCGCCTTCGTCCTCGTCTCCTGGCTGACGGATCCCGAGGTGCAGGCCGGCTTCGCGTACGTGGTGGTGTGGTTCCTGCTGCTGGGCGGCGTCAGGCCGGCGTTCGAACTCCAGCGCAAGCGGCGGTACGGGCAAGCGGGGGACTCGGACGCCGACCAGCTCTCGCGGCTCACCCACGTCCCCGCGGCGATGTGGCTCTTCCTCTTCCACGCGGTCTCGCTGTGCTGCCTGATCGGCGGGGGCCGCTGGCTGCTCGGCCCGGTGCTGGACCAGCTGTGAGCCCACCGCTCGCGGCGCCACCTCTCCTGGTCCTGGTGCCCCGCGGCGGGCTCGGGGCGCGCCGTGCCCCAGCCATTAGAGTTGCCCCATGACCGACCAGTACGCGCCCGCCGCAGACACCGCCCTCTGGCCCGCTCCCACCGCGCCGGGCCGCATCGAGGCGACCGTCACCGTGCCCGGGTCGAAGTCGGTCACCAACCGGGCGCTGGTGCTCTCGGCGCTGGCCGCCGAGCCGGGCCTGCTGCGCCGCCCGCTGCGCTCGCGCGACACCCTGCTGATGGCCGGGGCGCTGCGGGCCATGGGCGTCGGGATCGAGGAGACGGCCTCCTCGGCCTCCGCCGCCACCGAGCCCGGCGGCGCGCGCACCGCGGACGAGGCCTGGCGGGTGTCGCCAGGGCCGCTGCGCGGCCCCGCGACGGTGGACGTGGGCAACGCCGGCACCGTGATGCGCTTCCTGCCGCCGCTGGCGGCGCTGGCCGAGGGACCGGTCAGGTTCGACGGCGATCCGCGCTCCTACGAGCGCCCGTTGCACGGGGTCATCGACGCGCTGCGCGCGCTCGGCGCCCGGGTGGAGGACGAGGGGCGCGGCGCGCTTCCGCTGACGGTGCGGGGCGCGGGGTCGCTGGCCGGCGGCACGGTCGAGGTCGACGCGTCCTCCTCCAGCCAGTTCGTCAGCGCCCTGCTGCTGTCGGGTGCGGGTTTCGACCAGGGCGTGGAGGTGCGCCACACGGGCGGCACCCTGCCCTCGATGCCGCACATCCGCATGACGGTGGAGATGCTGCGCGCCGCCGGGGCGCAGGTGGACACGCCCGAGGACGGCGGAGCGGCGCACGTGTGGCGGGTCGCGCCCGGCGCCCTGCTGGGCCGCGACGTGACGGTCGAGCCCGACCTGTCCAACGCCCAGCCGTTCCTGGCGGCGGCGCTGGTCACCGGCGGCCGGGTCACCGTCGCGGACTGGCCGCGGCACACGACCCAGCCGGGCGACGCGCTGCGGGAGATCTTCACGGCCATGGGCGGCAGCTGCGAGCTGGACGAGCGGGGTCTGACCCTGACCGGCGGCGGCCGCGTCCTGGGCATCGACATCGACCTGGGCGAGGTGGGTGAGCTGACCCCCGGCATCGCCGCGGTCGCGGCGCTCGCCCAGAGCGAGTCGGTGCTGCGCGGGGTGGGCCACCTGCGGCTGCACGAGACGGACCGGCTGGCGGCGCTGGCCAAGGAGATCAACGGGCTGGGCGGCGACGTCACCGAGACCGAGGACGGGCTGCGCATCCGCCCGCGGCCGCTGCACGGCGGCGTCTTCCACACCTACGACGACCACCGGCTGGCCACGGCGGGCGCGGTGCTCGGCCTGGCGGTCGAGGGCGTCGAGGTGGAGAACGTCGCGACGACGGGCAAGACCCTGCCCGACTTCCCGGCGATGTGGGCGGACATGCTCGGGGCACCGGCCGGAGTGAAAGCCTGAAGGGGCGCCCGCGATGCGCCGCTACGGCAAGCACACCGACGAGGACGACATCCGCGTCCGCCCCTCCCGCCGCGGCACCAGGCCGCGCACCCACACCAGACCCAAGCACGAGGACGCGGCCGAGGGACTGGTGCTCACGATCGACCGCGGCCGTCTGACGTGCCTGGTGGAGGGCCGCACGGTCACCGCGATGAAGGCCCGCGAGCTGGGCCGCAAGGGCGTGGTGGTGGGCGACCGGGTGGCCGTGGTGGGTGATCTGTCCGGGGCGAAGGACACCCTGGCGCGCATCGTCCGCGTCGAGGAGCGCACCTCGGTGCTGCGCAGGACGGCCGACGACAACGACCCCTACGAGCGCGTCATCGTCGCCAACGCCGACCAGCTCGCCATCGTCACCGCGCTGGCCGACCCCGAGCCGCGGCCGCGGCTGATCGACCGCTGCCTGGTCGCGGCCTTCGACGCGGGTCTCGAACCGCTGCTGGTGCTCACCAAGTCCGATCTCGCGCCGGCGCGGCCGCTGCTGGAGACCTACGCGCCGCTGGGGGTGCGCCACGTGGTCACCAGCCGGGAGGGGCTGGCCGAGGGGGCGGGCGCCGAGAGCGTGCGCGAGCTGATGCGCGGCCAGGTCACGGTGTGCGTGGGCCACAGCGGCGTCGGCAAGACCACACTCGTCAACGCGCTGGTGCCGCGCAGGCAGCGCGCGACAGGCGACGTCAACGCGGTGACAGGGCGCGGCAGGCACACCACGACGTCCGCGCTGGCGCTTCCGCTGCCGCCGTCGACCACCGGCGAGGACGGCTGGGTCATCGACACCCCGGGGGTGCGCTCCTTCGGGCTGAACCACATTCAACTCTCGCGCGTCATCCACGCGTTCCCCGACCTGGAGGAGGGGGCCGCCCTGTGCCCGCGCGGGTGCAGCCACAACGAGCCCGGCTGTGCACTGGACGCATGGGTGGCCGACGGACACGCGGACGCCGCCAGGCTGCACTCGCTGCGCCGCCTGCTGGGCACGCGGGAACGCCGCGAAGGGGACTGATCCGGGCACGCGGGCCCGCCGCGAGAGGGACTGATCGCTTCCGGGCGCCCGCGGCGGCATACTGGTTCGCCTGCGCTTGACCTGGACCGCACGGAGCGTCACGGGAGGAAGAGCACATGGCGTGGCTGTTGGTGATAGTCGCTGGGCTGCTGGAGACGGGCTTCGCCGTGTGTCTGAAACTCTCGCACGGCTTCACCAAACTCTGGCCGACCGTCGCCTTCTGCGCCTTCGCGCTGGGCAGCTTCGGCCTGCTGACCCTCTCGCTGAAGCGGCTGGACGTCGGCCCCGCCTACGCGGTCTGGACCGGTATCGGGGCCGCCGGCACGGCGATCTACGGCATGATCTTCATGGGTGACGTGGTCTCGGTCCTGAAACTCGTCTCCATCACACTGGTGATCATCGGCGTGATGGGGCTCCAGCTGTCCGGCAGCGCCCACTGACACCGCGCCTGCCTCCCGGTAGCGCCGCCCCGCGCCGACCGCTCAGCACGCCAGCAGCGCCCGTACCACCGCGTCGACCCGGCCGCAGGGGTCGTCGTCGGGACCCGGCTGGGGTGCGACGACGTAGCTGAGCGCGACCCGCAGCCCCGCCTCGTACGCGCGCAGCAGGTCGCCGCGGGCGGTCTCGGCCGGCGCGGCCGGTCCCCCGCGCGGACGGGCCCGGGGACCGCCGACCGGCAGGCGGGTGGCCCGGTCGAGCCCCGCCACGGCCCGGTCGCACAGCACGTGGGCGAGCCTCCCCGGCTCCGCCGGGTGCGCCTCACGGACGGCCCGGTCCCACCCGGCCGGGGGAGGCGGACCCGGCGGCAGCGGGATCCTGGGCCCCCAGCACCCGGTGAGGGCCGCGTGCACGATGGGCTCGGCGCGCGCGGTGCGCAGCACCCAGTGCGCGGCGGCGGCGCAGCAGGCCGCGGGGTCGGCGCCGCCTCGGCAGGCCTCGGTCACGGCGCGGCCCGTACCGTCGAGGAAGTTCTCGACCAGGCGGCTGACCAGTGCCGCGCCCAGTCCCTCCTTGCTGCCGAACTCGTTGTAGAGCGTCTGCCGTGAGACGTCGGCCGCCGCGGCGACATCGACCATCCGCACGACGCTCCAGGGCCGTGTCCGCACCGCCGCGTGGGCGGCTTCCAGCAGGGTCTCGCGCGCAGCAGGCATCGTCGCCTCCCCCAGCCCGCACCCTCCACTGATCGAGCGCCGGGCCGACTCGCCCCAGAGCCCGGCGTGCGGCACAGAATTGACGCACCGCCATGAGGTGTCAATACGCGCCGCACGCGCATGGCCCTGTGGCCGGGGGTCACCCCGCCGGATACTGTGCGGACATGCTGGACTATCACGATGATCTGCGTCTCGCCCACGTGCTGGCCGACGCCGCCGACGCCACGACCATGGAGCGGTTCAAGGCTCTCGACCTGAAGGTGGAGACCAAGCCGGACATGACGCCGGTGAGCGAGGCCGACAAGGCGGCCGAGGAACTGATCCGCAGCTCGCTCCAGCGCACCCGCCCCCGCGACGCGGTGCTGGGCGAGGAGTTCGGCACCGAAGGACACGGACCGCGCCGCTGGGTGATCGATCCCATCGACGGGACGAAGAACTACGTGCGCGGCGTCCCCGTCTGGGCGACGCTGATCGCCTTGATGGAGATGGGTGAGGGCGGCGACCGTCCCGTGGTCGGCGTCGTCTCGGCCCCCGCGCTCAACCGGCGCTGGTGGGCGGCGCTCGGCGCGGGCGCCTACGCGGGGCGCAGCCTCTCCAAGGCGAGCCGCCTTCAGGTCTCCAAGGTCGCCGAGGTGCGGGACGCCTCGTTCGCCTACTCCTCGCTGCACGGCTGGGAGGAGCGCGGCATGCTGGGCGGCTTCATGGATCTGACGCGCGACTGCTGGCGCACCCGGGGCTATGGCGATTTCTGGCCGTACATGATGGTCGCCGAGGGCTCGGTGGACATGTGTGCCGAGCCGGAGCTGTCGCTGTGGGACATGGCGGCCAGCGCGGTCATCGTCGAGGAGGCGGGCGGCAGCTTCACCGGCCTGGACGGCAATCCGGGCCCGCAGAGCGGCAGCGCGGCGGCCTCCAACGGTCTGCTGCACGAGACGCTGCTGGGCTATCTGACGGCATGAGGGCGGGCCGCCCGGACAGGGTGGCTGGCCCGTACACACTTCCTTGTTGTGGCCTGCGTCACATGCGAGCATGAACACGAGCACGCTTGTGACCTTGTGAACCCCTTCTCGAGGTCCCGCGCTCCGCGCCCGGGGCCCCGCAGGAGCCGTTCCGCCAAGGAGGTAGCCCCGCATGCCAGGTCACGTCCAGCACGCCATGAGCACCGTGGTCCTCACCATCGGCCCCGCCCACACCCTGCGTCAGGCGGCGCAGCTGATGTCGGCCCGACGGGTGGGCGCCGCCGTCGTCCTCGACCCCGACACCAGCGGCCTCGGCATCCTCACCGAGCGCGACATCCTCAACTCCCTCGGCGCCGGCCAGGACCCCGACCGGGAGACGGCCCACGCCCACACGACCTCCGACGTCGTCTTCGCCGGACCCGACTGGACACTGGCGGCGGCAGCGGAGGCGATGGTCCAAGGCGGCTTCCGCCACCTGATCGTGCTGGACGGGCGCGAACCCGTGGGGATCGTCTCGGTCCGCGACATCGTGCGCAGCTGGGCCGACACCGATGTGCCGCCCGCGGACCCCTGGTCCGCGGGCGCCCCTCCCGCCGGAGAGGCGGCCGTCTGATCCCGCCGGGGACGGCCACCTGATCGAGTGAGGGTGCCGTCTCCTTCCCGCGGGGGAAGGAGACGGCACCGAACGCGGCCCCGCGCCGCCCCGCGAGCACCTGCGGGGACGGCGCGGGAAACGCACCGGAGGGACCGGAGCCCCATGGCGTCCGATCCCTCCGGGCTCGTACGGCGAGCGATCGATCAGCCGCGCAGGGCCTGGACCGCGGCCTCGAGCCGCTTGCCGTAGTCGGGGTCCGCCTTGCGGAAGTTCTCGATCGCGCGCTGGGCGATCTCGTCGCGGGAGACGGCGGCGATGCCGCCCGCGAGGTTGTCGACCAGCCGCTGCTTCTCGTCGTCCGACATGAGGCGGTAGAGGTTCCCGGCCTGGACGAAGTCGTCGTCCTCGGCGTGCGAGGGCGCCTCGTGGTCCTCGGTCGTCCCGCTGACGCTCTGGGGCTCCCACATGGCACGGCCGGTCTCGGCCGGGCCGCCGAAGCTGTTCGGCTCGTAGTTCTTCGTACCGCCGTGGCGGCCGTCGTACATGAAGCCGTCGCGGCCGTAGGAGCGGGCCTGCGCCGCCTTCGGCTCGTTCACCGGCAGCAGGTCGGCGTTGATGCCGACCCGGTAGCGGTGCGCGTCACCGTAGGCGAACAGGCGGCCCTGGAGCATCTTGTCCGGCGAGGGGCCGATGCCCGGCACGAAGTGGTGCGGGGAGAAGATCGACTGCTCGGTCTCGGCGAAGATGTTGCGCGGGTTGCGGTTGAGCTCCATCTTGCCGAACCAGTGGATCGGGTAGTCCGCGTGCGGCCACACCTTGGTGAGGTCGAACGGGTTGAAGCGGTAGTTCGCCGCCTCCGCCGCGGGCATGATCTGCACGCCGACGGTCCAGCTCGGGTACTCGCCGCGCTCGATGGACTCGCGCAGGTCGCGCTGGTGGCTGTCGGGGTCCTTGCCGGCCAGCACGTCCGCCTCGGCGGCCGTCAGGTTCTTGATGCCCTGGTCGGTCTTGAAGTGGTACTTGACCCAGAAGACCTCGCCCGCCTCGTTGCTCCACTGGAAGGTGTGGGAGCTGAAACCGTCCATGTGGCGGTAGGAGGCGGGGATACCGCGGTCGCCGTGCAGCCAGGTCACCTGGTGCGTCGACTCGGGCGAGAGGCTCCAGAAGTCCCACACGTTGTCCGGCTCCTGCGAGCCGGTGTAGGGGTCGCGCTTCTGGGTGTGGATGAAGTCGGGGAACTTGATGGCGTCCTTGACGAAGAACACCGGTGTGTTGTTCCCGACCAGGTCGTAGTTGCCCTCTTCGGTGTAGAACTTCAGCGCGAAGCCGCGCGGGTCACGCACCGCGTCCGCCGCGCCGAGGTTGCCCGCCACCGTCGAGAACCGCGCGAAGACCTCGGTCTCCTTGCCGACCTCGGAGAGGAACTTCGCCCGCGTGTACTGCGTCACGTCTGCGGTGACGGTGAACTTGCCGTACGCGCCCGCGCCCCGGGCGTGCACGATCCGCTCGGGGATCCGCTCGCGGTTGAAGTGCGCGAGCTTCTCGAGCAGGTGCTGGTCCTGAACGAGCACCGGGCCGCCGACGCCGGCGGTCTGGCTGTTCTGGTTGTCCGCGACCGGAGCACCGGCTTCCGTCGTCATCGGTCCGGACGTCTCGTCCTGCACGGTCACGTGCGCCTCCTGTGCTTCACATCTGTCCTGTGGGCCAACCACTCGTAACCCTACATTGGACATTGTCTAAGTCAAGAAGAAAACGAAACCCGTACGGGTTCTGCCCATGGACATGGCGCTGCTAGTCTGGACACATGAGTGACCTGCTGGAACGGCTCCGCGACCGCGGCTGGCGCCTCACCGCGCAGCGGCGAGTCGTCGCCGAGGTGCTCGACGGCGACCATGTCCACTACACGGCCGACGAGGTCCACGCCCGCGCGACAGACCGCCTGCCGGAGATCGCCCGCGCGACGGTCTACAACACGCTCAGCGAACTCGTCGCCCTCGGTGAAGTGCTCGAGGTGAGCACCGACGGACGCGCGAAACGCTACGATCCCAACGCGCGCCACAGCCACCAGCACCTGGTCTGTTCCCGCTGCGGCACCATCCGCGACGTCCACCCGACGGGCGACCCGCTGACCGCCCTGCCCGAACGGGAGCGGTTCGGCTTCGCCGTCGCGGAGGCCACGGTCACCTACCGCGGCGTCTGCCCCCACTGCGCCGACGCCTGACCTCCCCCCGGCCCTGAAACCTCGCACCCCGGGGAACCGCTACCCCGGGGGAACTTACGCCCTGGGACCCCCTCGCGCCGGAGTGCACCCTGACGGCCCGTCGTTCCCGCGGACGCGCACGCGCTCACGCGCGCACCGCCCGACGGTGCATCCGCAGGGGGCGGCGCGGTCACCCCTCGGCACGGCCCGCCCCTCGGCACGGTCGCCCCTTGGCGTGTCGGCTGCCGGCGCATCGCCGGTCCCGATTTCCGGCCGGCGGGGGCCCACACCGCCAGGTGCGGGCCCCCGCCGTGTTGCCGCATGACCCTTGCCGGTATCTGACGGGCCGTCATATCGTCGCGGACTGACGCACTCTTCCCCACCCGGAACGGGGAGTGACCATGCCGAAAATCCGCGCCAGTGCCGTCACCCGCAGCTTCGGCCGCGGCCCCCGCACAGTCGCCGCACTCGGTCCACTCGATCTGGACGTCGACCCGGGCGAGTTCGTCTGCGTCGTCGGCCCCTCCGGCTGCGGCAAGTCCACTCTGCTGCGCATCGCCGCAGGACTGCTGCGCCCCTCCTCCGGCGCACTCGAACTGCGCACCGACGCCACCCACCCCGCCGCCATGATCTTCCAGGACTACGGCATCTACGACTGGAAGACCGTGCTGGCCAACGTCCGCTTCGGCCTCGACGTCCAGCGCGCCCCCCGCAAGGAGGCCGACGCCCGTGCCGCCGCGTGGCTCGCCAAACTGGGGCTGGCCGACTTCGCCGACGCCTACCCCGCCGCCCTCTCCGGCGGCATGCGGCAACGGGTGGCCATCGCCCGCGCGCTCGCCGTCGAACCGGAGATCCTGCTCATGGACGAGCCCTTCGCCGCGCTCGACGCGCAACTGCGCACCATCCTCCAGGACGAGCTCCTCGCCCTCACGCAGGCCACCAGCGCCACCACCCTCTTCATCACCCACAGCCTCGAAGAGGCCCTCGTCCTCGGCGACCGCGTCCTGGTGATGTCCGCGCGCCCCGGCCGCGTGATCGCCGAACGCCGCACGCCCTTCGCGCGGCCCCGCACCGGCGACGTCCGCTCCGACCCGCGCTTCACCGCGCTCAAGGACGAACTGTGGGAACTGCTGCGCGGCGAGGTCGGCCGCCGGGCACCCGACGCGGGACCGGCCCCGGCGAGCGGCGAGGGGGCCGCCGCATGAGCACCCTGCGAACGCCGCACAGCAGCGAGGGGCGCCTCATACGGCGTCCCGGGCCGCACGAGAGAGCCCCGGAGAGCACCCACAGGCGGCGGCGTGCACTGGAACTGTCGCTGGCCGTCGCCGTACCCCTCGTCCTCGTCCTGCTGTGGCAGCTCGCCGCCACCCAGCAGTGGATCGACGCACGCGTCTACCCCGCACCGAGCGCCATCGCCGCCGACGGATGGGAGCGCGCCGCGGAAGGCGACCTGTGGCCCGACGTGTGGGCCACCCTCAAACGGGTCCTCGCCGGATACCTGCTCGGCACGGTGGCCGGCTACCTGCTCGGGCTGCTGATGGGAGCGCTGCCGCTGGTGCGGGCCGCACTGGAACCCATGATGGACGCCCTGTACGTGGTGCCGAAGCTGGCGCTGCTGCCCATCTTCCTCAACATGTTCGGACTGGGTGAGGGGCCGCAGGTGGCGCTGGTGGCCGCGACGGTCTTCTTCTTCGTCTGGATCTCGACCATGGCCGCCGTGCTGTCCGTCCCGGAGGGGCACCGGGACGCCGGGCGCGTCTTCGGCGCCGGACACTGGCAGATGTTCCGGCACGTGCTGCTGCCGGCGTCCCTGCCCTCCGTCCTGGTCGGCGCCCGGATCGCCTCGGGTGTCGCCGTGTTGGTGATCGTCGCCTCGGAGTCCATCGCCGCCTCCGACGGCCTCGGACACCTGATCTTCGACTCCCGCGCCCTGTTCCAGAACGACGTGATGTTCGTCGGCATCGTCTGCGTCGCCGTCCTGGGAGTGCTCTTCTCCGAACTCGTCCGGCTCGCCGGACGCCTCCTCACCCCGTGGGCGCCGCGCGACCGTGGCCGCGGCCAGTCCTGAGTCCCGCACAGGTTCCCCGCCCGACCTCCCCGAAAGGGCCGCCGTGCGCCATCCCCTCGCCCCCGTCCTCACCCTCGTCCTCAGCTGCGCCCTCGCCCTGACCGGCTGCTCCGCACAGCAGGACGGCGGCCTGAAGACCGCCGACCGCGACATCGAACCCGTCCCCGGCTGCGGCGAACACTCCTGGACCGACCCCGCCCGCATGGGCGAGAACCGCTCCCCCGCACGCTGCGAAGCCGGGGCCCCCGCGCCCCGCAAGCTCAAGAAGACCCGCAAGCTCACCATCGCCACCAGCACACTGACCGCCGAGTACGTCGCACCCCTTCAGGTCGCCATAGGCAAGGGCGAGTTCGCCGAGGAAGGGCTCGATGTCGAACTGAAGGTGCTGCCCACCCCCGAAGCCCTGCCGCTGCTGGCCAAGGGGGAGATCGACGCGCTGTGGGCCGCCCCGGAAGCCGCCGTCATCAACGGCGTCAACTCCGGCTTCGACATCCGCTGGGTCGCCGGCAACTTCTCCCCCGACCCGAAGTCCAAAAGCGGCCTGTGGGTCCGCTCGCGCAAGGGCGAGAAGCCGTCCTCCGTCTCGCTCGCGGACCGGAAGATCGGAACCCTGATCGGCAAGGGGTCGGTGATCTCCTACCCGATGGACACCCTCCTTTCCGCACACGGCGCCGATATGGAGTCCATGTCCTTCCAGCAGCTCGGCTCCTCCGACGTCCTGACGGCCTTCACCAGCGGCGGAGTGGACGCGGCCTGGTTGCTCGACCCGGTGTGGCGCCGCGTGGAAGAGGACAAGAAGTTCGCCTTCCTCGGCGGCCAGCCACCCGGCGAACCCCTGGGCGGCGCCCTGTTCGGACCCGGCCTGCTGAGTGCCGACGTCGACGCGGGGGTCGCCCTGCTGCGCGCGTACATCCGCACGATCAACACCTACTTCGCCGACGACTACAAGAAGGACCCCGCCTTCGTGGCCGAACTCGCGACGATCCTCAAGCAGGATCCGCAGGTCATCACCGCCGTGCCCGCGCTCCGGATGGACTGGGAGATCCGCGAGGGCACCACCGACAGGCTCCAGAAGGCCTACCGCGACGCCGGGGTCACCAAGGGCAAGCCCGTTCCCGAAGCACGCCTGGTGGACCGCAGGCTCTACGCGGAAGCGGTCGGACACGAGCCGTGACGCCCACGCGCCGGGGCCTGTGGCCCGGAAGCCGGCCAGCGGACGGCTCGACCCGGAGAGTGCGCGGACATGACGAAGGCCCGGATCCGTGGATCCGGGCCTTCGTCTTCCAGTAGCGGGGACAGGATTTGAACCTGCGACCTCTGGGTTATGAGCCCAGCGAGCTACCGAGCTGCTCCACCCCGCGCCGTTGTGTGTACAACTTTAACGCACGCCGACGACCAGTGCAAACCGAGACCCGCGAGCCGCGTGGGCCCGCTGTGGCAGGCATTCCGAGCCACCCTCCGAACCGCACTCCGAGCGCTCACGGTGAGTCCTCCGCGCACTCCGGATCCGGTCCTGCGGTGGGGTGGCTCATGGCGCGGCGCTCGTGAAGGAGCGCCCATGGCGGGAGCACCCATGGCGGGAGCATTAGCGGCGGGACGCTCGGAGCGGCTGCACTCATGGCGGCAGCACTCACGCGGGAGCACTCACGGCGGGGGCGCTCACGGCGGGGGCGGCGGGGCGCCGGCGGCCTCGGTCGGGCCTCCCGGCGCCCCCCGGCGAGGGAGGCCCGCTCCTACGCCGTGAGCTCCGCGCGGAGCGCATCCCGCAGCCGTGCGGCCCGCTCGGCCACCTCGGCCGGGCCCAGCTCGACGGCGCGGGCGCACCAGAACTGGCCCTCGGCCAGCTCGCCCTGGCGTGCGCTGAGCAGCGCCAGCCGCAGCGCTGCCCTGCCGTGCCCGGCCTCGGCCGCGCGGGTCCACCACAGCACGGCTTCCGCTTCGCTGCCCTCGCGGGCCAGCAGCAGGCCCAGATTGAAGGCGCCGTTGGGGCTGCCCGCCTCGGCCGCGGCGCGGTACCAGCGTGCGGCGTCGACGACCTCGCCCCGCGCGGCCGCACACATGCCCAGCCGCACCTGTGCCCGGCGGTGGCCGTGCTCGGCAGCGCGCTGGTACCACTCCTCGTACTCGGGTCTGGCGCCCTCGACGCGCCCGAGTGCGTGTGCCGAACCGAGCTCGCCGGTGTCGGGCCGGGTGACCCGTTCCAGCAGCGCGCCGAGCCGGAAGGCGCCCTCGACACTCCCCCCGCCCGCGGCACACCGCAGGTGTTTTTCCGCGGTGTGCAGCTCGCCTTCGCGCAGCAGCGCGAGGGCGACCTGGAGCGCGGCCTCCGCGTGCCCGGAGGCGGCCGCCCGCTCGTACCACGCGCGCGCGGCACGCTCGTTGCCACGGCCGGCGTGCAGGATGCCGAGGTTGAAGGCGGCGTCGACGCTTCCGGCCTCGGCTGCCTTGGAGAACCACGGCTCGGCCCCCTGCGCGTCCCCGCGCTGCAGCAGCAGGACGGCGAGCGCGTTGGCCGCCTCGCGGTGCCCGGCGTAGGCGGCCCGGCGGTACCACTGTTCGGCCTGCGCCGTACGGCCCTGCGCGGCGCACAGGAGCCCGAGATTGAACGCCCCGTTGTCGCTGCCGGCTTCCAGCGCGACGCGGTACCAGCGCTCGGCGGCCTGCCGCTCGCCGCGATCGGCGTGCAGCGCGCCCAGGGCGTTGGCGGCGTTCCCGTCGCCGTCCTCGGCCGCACGGCGCCACCACACGGCGGCGCTCTCCTCGTCGCCCGCGTCCCGCAGCAGGAAGCCGAGAGCGCAGGCGGCCCGTGCCTCGCCGTCCTTGGCGGAGGTCAGGTACCAGCGACCGGCCTCCTTGAGCTCGCCGCGCCGCTCCAGGGCAGCGCCCAGCCGCAGCGCCGCCCTGCGGTGGCCGCGGGCCGCCGCCTGGCGGTACCAGCCCTCGGCCTCCTCCTCGGCCTCGCGTACGGTCGCCGCGTCGGACTCGCCGTCGGCCGCCAGCTGTTCGGCCCTGGCTCCGGCCAGCCGCGCGACGCGGTAGGCCGCCTCCCGGTGACCGCGCTCGGCGGCGGCGCGGAACCACTCCTCCGCACCGTCCTCGCCGCGGTGCTCCAGCAGGTCCGCCAGCGCGTAGGCGCCGAGCGCGTGGCCGGATTCGGCGGACTGCCGAAGCCAGTAGTGCGCCGCGGGCTCGTCACCGCGCTCCCGCTGGTGGCGGCCGAGCGCGTGTGCCGCCGCGGCCGATCCGGCGACGGCGGCCGTACGCCACCACTCGGCGGCCTCTTCCGTATACCCCCTCTGGTGCAGCAGCACTCCGAGGTTGTTGGCGGCCGCGCGGTCACCCGCGGCCGTGGCGGCGCGCAGATGCGGCTCGGCGCCGTCCAGATCCCCCCGGCGCAGCAGTTGGGCCCCCAGCACACTGTCCGCGGCGGTCGTGTCCCCCGCGGAGTGTCCGGCTGCGTTCGCCACTGCGGCTGCGGTCTTTTCGGTGTACTCCTCCACACTCGGGCCCGGACCGGGACGTGCCGGGTCCGTCGGCCTTGCCTTCTCCCCCATAAGCTCCATCGTCGCACCACCTGCAACCCGCGTACACCTCGTATACCGCAGCCAGTGAGGTCACTTCGGCGGTTTGTCGACTTCCCGACGAAGAGATACCTCAAACTACAGCGCACCCACCATCCCCCGCACAAGCGAAGAGGCCCGGAGTCTGTTGACTCCGGGCCTCTTCTTACGAGTAGCGGGGACAGGATTTGAACCTGCGACCTCTGGGTTATGAGCCCAGCGAGCTACCGAGCTGCTCCACCCCGCGCCGTTGTGTTCATAACTCTACACCATGGCGCGGGGTGGTCTCACCCGGCTATCCGCCGCCGGAGCCCGAACCCGAGTCCCCACCCGAACCCGAGCCGGAGCCGTTCTTGCCGCCGTCGGACTGCTCGGCCTCGGAAGCGTCCTTCAACGCGTCCTCCAGCGCCTTCTGCTGCTTGCCGTACTCCTCCCAGTCACCCTTCTCCAGGGCCTTCTGACCGGCGTCGTACGCGCTCTGAGCGTCCTTGAGCGCCTCGTCCACGGAGGCGTTCGGCGGATTCTCGCCCTTCTCCTTCTCCTTCTCCTGGTCGCCGGGGCCGGTCCGCTCCCCGCCCTCGTCTCTGTCAGGCGTGTTGAAGACCTTGTTCAGCGCCTGATCGAGACTGTCCTCGAAGGCGACCCGCTCCCCGTAGGTGACCAGAACCTTCTGCATACGGGGGTAGTTGACGCCGGCACCGCGGACGTAGACGGGCTCCACGTACAGCAGCCCGCCCTCCAGGGGCACGGTCATCAGATTGCCGTACTCGACCTCGGAGTCGCCTCGTCTGATGCGGTTGATGATCTCGGCGATCTCAGGTTCGGAGTTGAACTTGCTCTGCACCTGCGAAGGCCCTGCGACCGTCGTGTTCGGCGGGAGTCTCAGGAGTCTGATCTTGCCGTACTCATCGCTGCGCGCGTCGGCGTCCACGGCCATGAACGCGCCGAGCGTCTCCCGCTTGTTCGGGTTGAACGTCGTCGTCAGCTGGAACTGCTGATCCTTCTGCCCCGGCATCTTCAAGCTCAGGTAGTACGGCGGAACCGCGTTGCCCTTGTGCGTGGGATCGTCCGGCACCTGCCAGCGCTCCGAGCCGCTGTAGAACTGCGACGGCGAGGTCACGTGGTAGGTCTGCAGCAGTTCACGCTGCACCTTGAACAGGTCCTGCGGATAGCGCAGGTGATCCATCAGGTCGTCGCTGATGGACGCCTTGGACTTGACCGTGCCGGGGAAGGCCTTCATCCACGTCTTGAGGACCGGGTCCTTCTTGTCCCACTCGTACAGCTTCACCTTGCCGGAGTAGGCGTCCACGGTCGCCTTGACGGAGTTGCGGATGTAGTTCACCCGGTTCTGCTGGGCGACCACGGAACGCTGCCCGTCGGTGAGCGAGTCCTCCGTCGTGTCCCCCAGCGTCGTACGCGACGAGTAGGGGTAGCCGTTGGAGGTCGTGTAGGCGTCGACGATCCACTGGATACGGCCGTCGACCACCGAGGGATAGGGATCGCCGTCGATGGTCAGCCAGGGGGCGACGGCCTCGACGCGCTCCTTGGGCGTGCGGTTGTACAGAACCCGCGAGCCCTCGCCGATCGCGCCCGAGTAGAGGATCTGCGGCTCGTTGAAGTTCACCGCGTAGGCGGCGCGGTTGACCGGGTTCGACAGGTCGACGCCGCTGTCACCCTTGTAGGTGTAGGTCTTCTCGCCCTTGTTGTCGGCGTAGTCCAGCTCCTTCTGCGGGCCGCCGACGATCGCGTACTGGCTGGTCTTCTCGCCGTAGTAGATCCGGCCCTCGTACTTGCCCTTGTCGCCCTTGGGCGGCAGGTCCTTCTCCGTGAAGTCCGGCGCGCCGTCCTTGTCCACCGAGGTGCCCTTGGCCGCGACCATGCCGTAGCCGTGGGTGTACTTGAAGTGCTCGTTGATCCAGTTCTTCTCCGGGATCCCCTTGGTATTGATCTCCCGGACGCCGACGACGGTGTCCTGCTCCTTGCCGTCCTTCTCGTAGCGGTCCACATCCAGGGTCTGCGGGAACTGGTAGTACCCGCGCACCTGCTGCTTCTGCTGGAACGTCGGCGAGACCACGTTCGGGTCCAGCAGGCGGATGCTCGCGGTGCTGTCCGCCGCGTCCCGCAGCTTGTCGTCGTCCGCCTTGCTCTTGCCGTCGTACTGGCGCACCTCGGCGTCGTCGATGTCGTACGCGTCGCGCGTCGCCTCGATGTTCTTCTTGATGTACGGCGCTTCCTTGGCCTGCTCGTTCGGCGAGACCTGGAATTTTTGCACCAGAGCCGGGTAGAGGCCGCCGATCAGGATGGCCGAGAGCACCATCAGCCCGAAACCGATCACCGGCAGCTGCCAGGTGCGGCGCCAGATGGTGGCGAAGAACAGCAGTGCGCAGATGATCGCGATGATGAACAGGATCGTCTTCGCGGGCAGGTAGGCGTTCGCGTCGACGTACTTGAGACCCGTCCAGTTGTCCGTCGCCTTGAAGTCGCCCGACTTGACGGCCAGCCCGTACCGGTCCAGCCAGTAGGCCACGGCCTTCAGCGCGACGAAGACACCCAGCAGCACCGACAGGTGCCCGGTGGCCTGCGCCGTCGCCCTGGCCCCCGGAGTGGTGACCCGCAGCCCTCCGTAGAGGTAGTGCACCAGCGCGGCCGCGATCAGCGAGAGGATCGCCGCGGCGAAACCGAAGCTGAGCAGGAAGCGGTAGAACGGCAGATCGAACGCGTAGAACGAGACGTCCTTGTGGAACTGCGGATCCTTCGTCCCGAAGGCGACGCCGTTCACCCACATCAGCCACGTACGCCACTGGCCCGCCGCCGAGGCGCCGGAGATCAGCCCGACCAGGGCCGTGATGCCCAGCAGCACCCACTTCTTGTAGGGCGCCAGGCCCATGCGGTAGCGGTCGAGGCTCTGCTGCTCCATCGACATCGCGCTGAGCGGTGGGCGCAGCCGGTGGGCCAACCAGATGTTGAATCCCACAGCGAGCGCCATCAGCAGACCGAAGACGGCGAACATGCCGATCTTGGTCCACAGGGTCTTGGTGAAGACCGAGCTGTAGTCGACCGAGCGATACCACAGCCAGTCCGTCCAGAACCCGGAGAACATGACGAAAAGCATCGCCAGAACGACCAGCACGCCCGCTGTCATCAACAGCGTTCGGGCACGCCGTGATGGCCGGCCCACTCTGATCCGTGGCCCGGAGGGACCCCCACCGGAGCCCCGGTCCGGCATCTGGAAAGCCAAGGTGCGCACCTCGAAGTTCGGCAGTGTGTGAAGCTTCAGAAGCTGGGCCCGCATCGTACGGCCCACCTAAGCAACTTACCGAGGCTTTACCCAGTTCCCGTCTCCGGGGTCCAAGTCCACCTTTCCTTCCCGGAGGCGGCACGATATGGGGATGAACAATCTCCCCCACGAGGGCACGCCCCTCGCCTCCCGCCCCCTGACCCGCGCGGTGCTGGAGCTCGACGAGTACGCGGCAGGGCTCGGCTGGGACCAGCCGGCACGGCTCTTCGCCCTGGTCGACACGGAACGCCTGCGCACCGAGGAACCCGGGCTGGCCCAGCAGCTCGGCATGGAAGAACAGGACAAGGACGCGCCGGCCGACGCGCTGACCCCCATCGAACAGGACGAGATCCCCGCGGACGTACCGCTGGACGAGTTCCTGGCCACCATCGCCTGGCCCGACGCCGTCGTCGGGTGCGCGCTCACGGTCGAGCGGCTGATGCTGCCGCCGTCCGCGGAGTCCGCCGTCCCCGAGGACCTGGACGACGAGGCGCTCACCCGCTGGGTTGCCGAACACCCCGAGCGTCAGGAGGTGCGGATGACGGTGGCCGTGCTGCGCGACGGGGAGCGGGAATCGGCGCTGCGACTGCGCGAGAAGGACGCCACCACGGAGGTGCTCACCGGCTCCGACCTGGTGCCCGGGCTCGCGGAAGCGCTGGCGGCGACGTTCGAGGAGTGACCCCTCCGAGGGGGCTGCTGCCGAGGTGACGCGGCCCCGAGGGGCCTGCCCTGGAGGTGCGACCCGCTCCGAGGGACCTGCCCCGCGGGTGTGACCTGCCCGAAGGGGAGCACCTTGGAGCACGAGCTCCCCGGTGCAGCGGCCGTGACCGGGCGAAGCTGACCTAGTGCGCCGTGCACTGGGTGAGCTCGTCCGTCTCACCCTTGCGGATCTTCTGCAGAGAGCTGAGGGCGTCGTCCATGGTCGACGTCTTCACCAGGGTCAGCCCGTCCGGCCTGGCCTTGGCGGCGGTGGCGCAGTTGCCCGCTGGGGTGAGGAAGAACCGGGCGCCCTTCTTGCGGGCGGCCAGCGTCTTCATCTGGATGCCCCCGATCTCGCCGACCTTCCCGGAGTCGTCGATCGTGCCGGTGCCGGCCACGAACTTCCCCCCGGTGAGGTCGGTGGGCGTGAGCTTGTCGACGATGCCCAGGCCGAACATCAGCCCCGCGCTGGGGCCGCCGATGTCGGCGAGCTTGATGTCGATCTCGAACGGGAAGCTGTGCGACAGCATGGTGGTGATACCGACCCGGGCGCTGCTCCCGCCCTTCATCTTTCCGGTACGCACCGTGACCTTCTCCGCGTCCTTCGACGACGGCTTCTTGCCCTTCTTCTGGGCGGCCTTCACCTCGGCAGCCGGAATCACGGTGAAGGAGACGTTCTCCCGCGGCTTGTGCCCGCGCACCACGACCCCGACCTGTTCCGGCTTGGAGACCGGCTTGCCGTCCACCGCCGTGATGACGTCCCCCGCGTGCAGCCTCTTGTGGGCGGGAGCGCCCTTCTCGACGGAGCCGACGGCGACATAGGAGCTGACCGGGATGTCGAGCTCCTTGAGGGCCGCGACCTTGGCACTCTCCTGAGACGCGGTGAACTCCTCGGCGTTCTCCTGATCGACCTCCTCGGCCGACTTGTCCTCCGGGTAGAGCGTCTTGTGCGGTACGACCAGGCTGTCGTCGCTCAGCCAACCGGAGAGGGCGCCCAGAAGCGTCATGCGGTACTCGGAGCCGGTGACACGGACGGTCGTCATGTTCAGATGGCCGGAGGTGTCGTACTGCTTCGGCTCGCCCTTGTCACCGGGCTTGTCCTTGATGTTGAGCACGGGGTCGCCGTCGTGCTCACCCAGCGTGTTCACCGTCGGGCCCGGGGACATCTCCGCGTACGGCACCTGGATGAGCACTCCGGCGCAGAGCATCGCTATGAGCAGCAGCGTGGAGGCGAGGAGGGTCGCGGTGCGGCGAGGCATGGCACGACAGTACGGGACGGGTCTGTCACCCGGCGCCCCGGGCCGGTCCGTCCGGGGACGCGTGGCCGACCGCCCCGGCGGAGGCCAACTCGGCCGCCGCCGGGCCCCGCGAGGCCCGCTCACCGGCCTGTGATCCCGCACCGCCGCGCCCGTGGTGCGCGTCTTCGGCTCCGAAGACCTGCCCGTCCCGGCCCTCCGGCCGCCGGCAGGCGGCACCGTCCGTTCCGGACCGCTCCATGGCGGCGCGGAAGCGCTCGTACCCGGCGACTCCCACGGCATCGGGTGTCTTGGCGCGGCGCCGTCCGGCCCAGCTTCCCCACAGGCTGGCGGCGACAGCGGCGACGACCGGAATCAGCAACCAGGCGAGAGCCGCCATCGGAACCTCCCGACCCCTCGAACGCGCCTTCCGGGCACGCGACCCGGCGGCCGGCAGACCGGCCGATGAGCAGATTAACCGTCGGTTCCTCAACGGTCCGGCCCCGGTGCCGGTTACGCAACCGGAGCCGCGTGCGGGCCATCAGTGCGCCCGGGTCCACCGAACGGACCCGGCAAGGCACCCCACCGGGGGGGGAAGGTGCCGCAGGGGGTCAGGCGCCGACCCACTCCTCCGTGCCGTCGGAGAACGTCTGGTGCTTCCAGATCGGCACCTCGTGCTTGAGATCGTCGATGAGCTTCCGGCAGGCGTCGAACGCCTCGGCGCGGTGCGGACAGGAGACCGCCACCACCACGGCCAGGTCCCCCACCACCAGGTCGCCGACCCGGTGCACGGCTGCCAGGGCGCGCACCGGGTGGTCGGCCACGACCTTCTCGGCGACCCGGCGCAGCTCGGCCTCGGCGCTGGGGTGCGAGGAGTAGCCCAGACGGGCGACGTCGTTCCCGCCGTCGTGGTCGCGGACGGTGCCGACGAAGAGCGCCGTCCCGCCCGCCGCGTGGTCGCCGACCGCGGCGAAGACCTCGTCCACGGACAGTGGTGTCTCGCGGACCGCCAGCAGCCGGACGGGGTCCTCGGCGCCCTGCTCGCCGGGGTGGTCGGGGTGCTTCCCCCGGTCGCCACTGCCGGCCGCGTCGTACGTCTGTGCCATGCCGGTCATGCTGCCCTACCCGCCGCCGATCCGGAACACCCGACCTGCCGCGCGCGGTGCTCCGTGCGGCGGCCGCGCACGGAGGACCGCGCCCGACGCGAGGGACGTACCGGGCACTCGACGGGCACAGCCCTCGGCACTCGCCGGTGTGACGTACCGAAGCGCACAGGCCACAGCGCCCGCCCGTGGAACGCACCCCCGAAGGACTCCCGGCGGCGAGGCGGACGTACCGCCGCTCCGCTCACAGCCCACGGCGCTTGCGCGCCCTCCGGACCAGGGCGGCGGTGCCGATCAGGGCCACCGTGGCGCCGGCCGCGCCGGCCGCCGTCGCCGCCTCCGTGCGGCCGAGGCGCCGTCCCGCGACCGTGTGCCTGCCCGCCACCTCCTCCAGGAGCTCGGCGAGCACGTCCTCGTTCGTCCACCGGGGCCGCCAGCCCGCGTCGTGGAGCCTGCTGCCGCTGACGACCCAGGGATACATGGTGTAGGCGAGGTCGGCCGCCGGTGAGGGCGTCAGGCCGAGCCGGTGCAGCCGGGAAGCGGCCCCCAGGGCGACGCTGGAAGGCAGCTCCATGCGGCGCATGCCCGTCAGCTGCTCGATCTCCTCCTGCTCCAGCCAGCCGTCGCAGCCGACCGCGACCTCACCCTCGACCCTCTCCAGCGCCGCGTACTCGAGCGCGGTGACCAGGTCGTCGACGTGGCAGAACTGCCAGCAGGGCCGCGATCCGGCGACCACCAGCAGCCGCGGCGATTCGAAATGCCGGGTCAGCGTGGTGTCCGTACCGGCGCCCACCAGCACCGCAGGGCGCACCACGGTGACGTTCAGCCCCGGGTGGGCACGGGGAGCCCGCCTGGCCAGCCGTTCGATCTCCAGCAGGTCGCCCATGCCGGTGGCGTCGGCTGTCGCCCTCAGCT
This sequence comes from Streptomyces diacarni, assembly GCF_003323715.1. Classification (GTDB taxonomy): domain Bacteria; phylum Actinomycetota; class Actinomycetes; order Streptomycetales; family Streptomycetaceae; genus Streptomyces; species Streptomyces diacarni. The sequence goes on along the minus strand of NZ_QOIN01000048.1, from coordinate 148,476 downwards.
CCGCCTCTTCCGACAGCGGTACGTCGTTGTCCTGGAGCGCTCCGTAGACCATCGCCGAGGTGCACAGAACGACGCGACGGACGCCCGCCGCCGCGGCCGCGGTCAGCACCGTCTGGGTGCCGCGCACGTTGTAGGCGGTACGGGCGGCCGAGTCCGTCTCCAGGCCGAGATCGAGTGCGAGGTGGACGACGACGTCCACCGGGTCGCCGTCCCCGCGCAGCCGGTCGGCGATCGCCGGATCGCGCACGTCCAGCGTGTGCCACTGGGCCTCGCTCACCTCGCCCCGGCGCTCGTCCAGGGCGATAACCTGCTTGATCTCCTCGGAGGCCGCGAGCCGCTCGGTGAGCAGCGCGCCGACCCCCGCGGCAGCGCCGGTGACGGCGACGGTCGGGGTTCGCGCTGCGCGAACGTGGGACTCGGAGGAACTCACCGGGCGTCTCCAGTGGTTGTTTCTGGTACGAGGTGCGCAGGCTCCATCCTGCCTGACTGGTGTCTAGGCTGGGGGCAGAGCTCGCAGATCGCACCCAGGACATGCGCGACACGCAGACCGTCCCGGAACCACAAGAACCGTCCGACGAGACAGAGCCGAGGAAACCCGTGAGTGACACCCCATTCGGATTCGGCGTACCTCCCGAGGAGCCCGAGGACGGGGACGACGGCAAGAAGAAGCCGGAGGGCGGCCAGCAGCCGGGCGGCGGCACGCCCAACCCGTTCGGTTTCGGCGGCGGCCCCGGCTCCGGCGGAGCCGACAACCCACTCGCTGCGATGTTCGGCTCGCTGGGCGGCGGCCAGCAGGGCCAGTTCGACCCGAGCGACCTGGGAGCGGCCTTCCAGAAGCTGGGCCAGATGCTCTCCTACGAGGGCGGCCCGGTGAACTGGGACATGGCCAAGGACATCGCCCGCCAGACCGTCGCCGCGGGCGCGCAGGACGGCTCGAAGGACTCCTCCGTCGGCCCGCAGGACCGCGCGGCCGTCGAGGAGGCGGTACGACTGGCCGACCTGTGGCTGGACGGCGTCACCTCGCTGCCGTCCGGCTCCGGAACGGCGGTCGCCTGGAGCCGCGCCGAGTGGGTCGAGTCCACCCTCCCGGTCTGGAAGGACCTGGTCGACCCCGTCGCCGAGCGCGTCGGCGCCGCCATGGGCAGCGTGCTGCCAGAGGAGATGCAGGCCATGGCCGGGCCGCTGCTCGGCATGATGCGCTCCATGGGCGGCGCCATGTTCGGCACCCAGATCGGGCAGGCCCTCGGCGTACTCGCGGGCGAGGTCGTCGGCTCCACCGACGTCGGCCTGCCCCTGGGCCCGGCGGGCAAGGCCGCCCTGCTGCCGGTCAACATCCAGGCCTTCGGCAAGGGCCTGGGCATCCCGCAGGAGGAGGTGCGGCTCTACCTCGCGCTGCGGGAGGCGGCCCACCAGCGGCTGTTCGCCCACGTGCCGTGGCTGCGCTCGCACCTCTTCGGCGCCGTGGAGGGGTACGCGCGGGGCATCAAGGTGGACACGGCCAAGCTCGAGGACGTCGTCGGCCAGCTCGACCCGCAGCGCCCCGAGGAGCTGCAGGAGGCACTGCAGCAGGGCATGTTCCAGCCCGAGGACAGCCCCGAGCAGAAGGCCGCGCTCGCCCGGCTGGAGACCGCGCTGGCGCTCGTGGAGGGCTGGGTGGACGCGGTCGTGCACACGGCCGCCGAACCGCACCTCCCGTCGGCCTCGGCCCTGCGCGAGACGCTGCGCAGGCGGCGCGCCTCCGGTGGCCCCGCCGAGCAGACGTTCGCCACGCTGATCGGCCTGGAGCTGCGCCCCCGACGGCTGCGCGACGCCTCCCGACTGTGGGCCTCGCTGGCCGACGCGCGCGGCTCCGAGGGGCGCGACGCCCTGTGGGAGCACCCGGACATGCTGCCCACCGCAGCCGACCTGGACGACCCGGACGCCTTCGTGCACCGCGAGCAGCCGGACTTCTCCGAGCTCGACCGCATCCTCGGCGCCGCGGCCGCGGGGACCGGCACCGACAGCACCGACACTGCGGATGGCGGCTCCGAAACGGCGGAAGAGGGCAAGGGCCCGCGCCGCGGCGAGGCGGACGGCAAGGACGAGGGCGACTCCCCGGGCGGCTCGGGACGCGGTTCCGAGGGCGGTTCCGAAGGTCGCTCCGAGGGCGGTTCCGAGGGCGGAGAGGACGAGGGCAAGCGGTGAGCGCGGCGCCTGACGCTCTCCGCGCCGACGCGGAGCAGGTACTGACCAGGTGGCGCGGTCTCGACGGTGACAGCGAGCAGGAGCAGCTGCGCCAGGACTACCTGCGCCACCTGGCCACGCACCCGGACGGCATGTGGAAGGCGTGCTCCGCCGGGCACCTGACGGCCAGCGCCCTGGTCGTCGAGCCGGACGGCGGCAGAGTGCTGCTGACCCTGCATCGCAAGTTGCGCATGTGGCTCCAGATGGGCGGCCACTGCGAACCCGAGGACGCCACGCTCGCCGACGCCGCGCTGCGGGAGGCCACGGAGGAGTCCGGGATCACGGGCCTGACGCTGCTGCCCGGCGGCCCCCTCAGACTCGACAGGCACCACACTCCGTGCGCCTGGCACCTGGATGTCCAGTACGCGGCCCTGGCCCCCGCGGGAGCTGTGGAGTCGATCAGCGACGAGTCACTGGAGCTTCGCTGGGTCGGCCTCGACGAGGTCGCCGAGGTGGCCGACGAGTCCGTGGTGCGGCTCGCCCGGCAGACGGCCGCGGCCCTCCGTTCCGCCCAGCATCCGAACTCGCACGTGTGAGACGGAGAGCAGCTGGGTGACGGGCCGGCTGCCAGATCCGAAACAGGCCCCGCCCCACTCCCCCTCCCGCCGGCACGGTCAGGTGACGCCCTCTTCCTCGCCCCCGGCGAGGGGCAGATGCGGCAGCCGCTCCGCCGCAGCGACGCCCTCCAGATATCCACGCGCCCGCTCGGTGCGCGGATACGCCTCCAACAGCCGCCAGAAACGCCGGCCGTGCCCGGGGACGAGCAGATGCGACAGCTCGTGGAGGAGTACGTAGTCGAGGACGTACTCGGGCATGCCCTGGAGCCGGTGGGAGAGGCGGATACTGCCCTCGGCCGGGGTGCACGACCCCCAGCGGGTGTTCTGATTGGTCACCCAGCGCACCGTGGAGGGGCAGGCGTGCCCGTCCAGATACTGCGCGGACAGTTGCGCCGCGCGCCGGGCCAGATCGCCGTCGTCCAGCATCCGCCGGCTCTCCTGCGCCGCGAGCTTGTCGAGCATCACGCCGACCCAGCGTTTCTCCTCGTCGGCCGTCATGCGGGCCGGAAGGAGCACGACCGTGCGGTCTCCCTCCCGGTAGGCGGAGACCGTACGGCGACGGCGCGCGCTGCGGCGCACCTCGACCGCGCTCGGGCTGGTGCGGCTGGTGCTGTTCAGCGGGTCGACGGGCACGCCTCGACGTTACCCGCTGACGACGGAGGAAGTCAGCGCCCCGTATTTGTACGACTAACACGGGCGCCTGTGGATAACTCAGCGCACCGATCCGGCGGTCGGCTGCATGCTGTCGGGGTCGGTCGACGAAAGTGATCGACACCGCCGAACGACGACGGGGCCCTGGGCTGCCCTGCCCGCACGCCCCGCCCCGTCTCGTTCAGCTCCGTTCCCTCTCATCCCGTCCTGTCTTGTTTCGTCCCATTTCGTTCCGACTTCGAGGAGTCAGCATGCATCCGATGATCAAACCCGCTCTGCGCCGCGGCTGGCGCGACAGGGAGACGGTGCAGTACGGCGTGGCACCCGCGCACGCCGTCCTCCTGGGGCCGATGAGCGACGCCACAGCCGCCTTCATGGAGTTGATGGACGGCACCCGCAGCATGGAGCGCCTCCAGCAGGAGGCCCACAGGCTCGGGCTCGCGCCCCAAACCCCCGGCAAGCTGACCGAACGACTCGCCTCGGCGGGGGTGCTGGACGACGCGACAGCCGACCGCGCCGCCTCCGCGAGCGTCACCGACCGGTTACGGCCCGACCTCGCCTCCCTGTCCGTGGTCCACCGCGAGCCCGGCGGCGCGGTCCGCCGTCTCGCCGCCCGCCGCGAGGCCCGCGTCCAGGTACGGGGAGCGGGCCGCGTGGGAGCCGCCGTGGCGGCCACACTGGCGGCGGCCGGAGTAGGCCAGGTCGACGTCGTGGACGGCGGAGTGGTCGAGGAGTGGGACACGGCACCGGGCGGACTCCCGGCGGACCAGGTGGGAACGCGTCGCGATGTGGCAGCACGCGGCGCGGTGCGGGAGTCGCGCGCCTGGAAGAGCACCGCGCGAGGAGGCATCGACCTGGTGGTGATCGCGCCCCGCGACGGGCTGGACGCCTACGCCCCGGACCCGGAGATCGCCGAGCGGTTCCTGTCCGCACGGACCCCACATGTGTACGGCGGTGTGGTGGAGGCCACCGGCGTGGTCGGGCCACTGGTGCTGCCAGGATCCTCGCCCTGCTCGGACTGCATGACGCGCGCCAGGGCCGAGCGGGAGCCGAGCTGGCCGATGCTGGTGGGCCAGTGGCGGACGGCGAGCAGGCGGCGCACGGGGGTCCCCGCCTGCGACACCGCGCTGGCCACGATGGTCGCCGGGGCCACGGCCTCCTACGCCCTCGGCTATCTCGACGGCGACGGCGCGTGCGCGGTGGGATATCGCCTGCGCTTCGCTCTGCCCCACCTGTTGCCGGCCACGGAAGAGTTCACCGCGCATCCCGAGTGTCCATGCGGTGCCGCTTCCGTGAGCGCCCCACCCGCGGGCTCCGCGAACGGCCACCCGCACGCGACAATGACGGGGTAGCCGTCGTCCTCGGTGCCGTCTCGATCGAGCTGTCAGTGGAGTTGGAGGGGCGCATGACTGATCTTCCCCGCAAGGCGGTGACACGTACGGCCAAACTGGCCGCCCTGCCGTTGGGTTTCGCGGGCCGCTCCGCCTGGGGGCTGGGCAAGCGCCTCGGCGGCCTCTCCGCCGACCTGGTCGGCCAGGAGCTGCAACAGCGCACCGCCGAGCAGCTGTTCAAGGTGCTCGGAGAGCTGAAGGGGGGCGCGATGAAGTTCGGCCAAGCGCTCTCGGTCTTCGAGTCCGCGCTCCCCGACGAGCTGGCCGGCCCCTACCGCGCCACGCTGACCCGCCTCCAAGAAGCCGCCCCGCCCATGCCCGCCGCCACGGTGCACGCGATCCTGGCGGAGCGGCTGGGAGAACAGTGGCGGGAGCAGTTCGCCGAGTTCGACGACAAACCCGCGGCAGCCGCCTCCATCGGCCAGGTGCACCGCGCCGTCTGGCACGACGGACGCGACGTCGCGGTGAAGGTGCAGTACCCGGGCGCGGGCGAGGCCCTGGCCTCCGACCTCGCCCAACTCGGACGCTTCGCACGCCTGCTGGGCCCCCTCATCCCCGGCATGGACATCAAACCGCTCATCACCGAGATGCACGAGCGGGTGACCGAGGAGCTGGACTACGGTCTCGAGGCGGAGGCCCAGCACACCTACGCCCAGGAGTTCACGGACGATCCGGACGTGGTCGTACCCGACGTCGTCCACCAGGGCGAGCGGGTCCTGGTGACCGAGTGGCTGTCGGGCACACCGCTCTCCGAGGTGATATCCGGCGGCAGCCAGGAAGAGCGCGACCGTGCCGGACAACTGCTGAGCCGCTTCCTCTTCTCCGGGACCATGCGTACCGGGCTGCTGCACGCCGACCCGCATCCGGGCAACTTCCGGCTGGTGACCGGCGGCAGCACCGCGCCCGAGGAGTGGCGGCTCGGAGTGATGGACTTCGGCACCGTGGACCGGCTGCCCGAAGGGCTCCCGCCGACCATCGGCACCGTGCTGCGGCTGATACTCGACGGCGACGCCGAGACCGCCTACGAGCTGCTGCGCGAGGAAGGGTTCGTCAAAGAGCGGATCGCGCTGGACCCCGAAGAAATACGGGACTACCTGACGCCCATCATCGAGCCCGCCAACGCCCCCGAGTTCACCTTCGACCGCGAGTGGATGCGGGGGCAGGCGGCCCGGATAGCCGACCCGCGCTCGCCCGCCCACCAGCTGGGCCGGCAGCTCAACCTGCCCCCCTCCTACCTGCTCATCCACCGGGTGACGTTGAGCACCATCGGCGTGCTGTGCCAACTGGGCGCCACGGTGCGGATGCGCGACGACATGGCGACCTGGGTCCCCGGCTTCGCCCCCACCGACCAGCCACCCCCGCCCACACGCCCCACCGAAACCGCCGCGCACGCGGAGACGGCGGAGACCGCCGAGCAGGCGGAGACGGCGGATTCCACCGGAACCGCGGAGGTGCTGGATACCGCGAAGGCGACGGGGACAATCGAGCCCGTCGAGCCCATCGAGCCCGTCGAGCCCATCGAGCCCGTCGAGCCCGCCAAACCCACCAAGCCCACCAAGCCCACCAAGTCCGTCGAGCCCGTCGATCCCGATGAAGCGGAGCCGTCCGAAGCCGCATCGTGAGCACCGGCGACGGGCCCCACTCCCAGGGCCGGCTACTCGGAGGCCGCCTCTCATGGGGCCGAGTCACCGCGGCAGCCACGTCGGTCGCGCAGACGCCCCCTCGCACGGGCGCGCCCACCACACAGGCGCGCCCCTCGCGCAGGTGCGCCCCTCTCGCTTGAGGCTTGCCCGCAACGGCGAAGAGCCGGGGCGAAAGCCCCGGCTCTTCCCACAGAGGGGTCGACGCGTGGTCACTGCATGACGGCCATGGCCAGCGCACGCCGCGCCTTGAGGGTGGCCCGTTCGGCCCGGCGCTGGAGGCGGCGGGCGGTCCGCAGCCGCAGCGCCCGCCGCTCCGAATCCGCCTCCCTCAGCCTGTCGTGTATGTGCACCCTCGCCAGGCTTTCTGGCATGAGTTGCATGTCGCGGTTCCTGTCCTGACGCACGAGCGTCGCATCGGAGTGGGAGTGGGCGGTGATCTCGCGAGTGGATGTCATCGTCGGATCCTGCTTCGTGAGGTGGCGCATACGGGGGTCCAGCGCCGACGGGTTGTCGATCGTTCCGGCAGCCGCCGTGCGGCGGGCGGCCGAGCCGTGACGGTGGGAGCTCATGCCGTCACCGGATTCTTACGCGGACGCCCCCGCGGCCGCTTGCGCGGAACGACGACGCCCTGGACGAACAGCTCGCCGCCCCAGACACCCCAGGGCTCGCGGCGGTCCTTGGCGCCGGCGAGGCAGGCCTCACGCAGCGGGCAGGTCTGGCAGAGGGACTTCGCGTACTCGACGTCGGCCGGCGACTCGGCGAAGAAGACCTCCGGGTCGTAGGAGCGGCAGGGTACGTCGACGCCGAGACGGTCGATCGCGTCGTCGAGCTCGGTGAGCGTGAACAGCGGGGCGTTCAAGGAGTCCTCCGTGGTGGCATCAGGCGGCAGAGAAGGCGCGGGGCGCAACGGGTTGGGGTGCGTCTCGGTGTGCACTGTCGGTTCTTCCTGTCTGTCGTGTGTCTGTTGTTGGTCGGTCCGGCTGGTGGCCGGTCGGGGCAAACAGAAGGGCCGCGGATCCCGGTGTGGGTTCCGCGGCCCTGGAAGGTGCCGACCTGATCTCGCCGATCAGGCTGGATCTCTCCAGGGATCGAGCCCACGGAAGGCCCACATCGTGTAGCGCTGCGTCTTCTGGCGTCCCTCGCCGGCACCGTCGGCCGCGAAGCCACTGGCGAAGGGCACTGCTGCCCGTGCCGGTGCTGCTACCTCGGGTGCCTGGGTCGGTCGCTCATTGCCGCCCAGCGCGACACCGGACACACCGGTGCCGTGGAGGCGGGAGCCGAGCAGGCAGGCGCGAACGACCGAGTGATCAGTCAGTTTGATCTGCGTCTTCATCGTGGCCACTGGTCTCGCCTCCTCTCGGCGTCTCGGGGACCGGCCGCGAGGCCGATCCGTAGTTGTTCAGGACTGAGTAGAGCATGGAAGGGACGAGACGAAAAGGCCCGCCCTCTCCATGTCCGGAAGGCTATGAGGCTCCGCACGGCGGGCGCAAACTATTTTTCGCGGCTTTCTGTCACAGCTTCTGTGACAGAGAAACAGGCCCACCGCGCGGTGGCTCTTCGGTCCGTTCCGCTTCGCTCGGCCTTCTCCCTCTCCCTCCCCCTTGCCCACCCACCACTGCCGCCTCCTTGCGTGACAGCTCCCTACGTCTCCTTCTCCTCCGTCTTCGGGAGCTCCTCGCCCGCGCACAGGGCCAGGACGTCGGCGCCGTACTGCTGGAGCTTGCGCGCGCGGACGCCGGAGATCCGGGCGAGGGCCGCCTCGTCGCCGGGGACGGTCTCGGCGATGGCCAGCAGCGTCTTGTCGGTGAAGACGCAGTAGTCGGGCTGGCCCAGCAGCGCGGCCTGGCCAGCCCGCCACTGGTGCAGGCGTTCGTAGAGCACCTCGTCGAGCTCCGAGGGGCAGTCCTCGCAGCGCATCAGCTTCACCTCGCCCGGGTCGGTGAGCGAGCGTCCGCACACCCGGCACCGCGCCGGAGCACGGCGCACCCGCGAGCGCGTGCCGGGGACCCGGTACGGGCCGGAGCCGCCCTCCACGCTGCCGGTCGCGGTGCCCGCGCGCGAGGCCGCTCCCGCTCCGCCGCGCCGGAGCCCCTTCAAAAAGCGGCTCGGCTGTCTGCCGGGGCGGCCTCCCGGGGAGCGGGCCAGGGCCCAGGAGAGGGTGAGGATGCGGCGGGCGCGGGTGATCCCGACGTAGAGCAGGCGGCGTTCCTCTTCTATCTGCTCGTCGGTCCTGGCGTAGGTGAGGGGGAGCATGCCGTCGGTGAGGCCGACGAGGAAGACCGCGTCCCACTCCAGGCCCTTGGCCGCATGGAGGGAGGCGAGGGTGACGCCCTCGACCGTGGGGGCGTGCTGGGCCCTGGCCCGTTCGTCCAGCTCGGTGACGAGGTCGGAGAGCGTCACCTGGGGGCGGGCCGCGGCGAAGTCCGTCGCCAGGCGCACCAGGGCCGCCAGCGACTCCCAGCGGTCCCGCACGGCGCCGGAGCCTGCCGGGGCCTGCGGCGACCAGCCCTTGGTACCGAGGACGGCGCGCACCTGGGAGGGGAGGTCGACCGCGTCGTCCAGCAGCGCGTCGTTCCCGCCCGCGCGGGCGGCGCCGCGCAGCACCACGAACGCTTCGCGGACCTCGGGGCGCTCGAAGAAGCGTTCGGCGCCGCGCAGCTGGCAGGGGACCCCGACGTCGGCGAGGGCCTGCTCGTAGACCTCGGACTGGGCGTTGATGCGGTAGAGGACGGCGATCTCGCTGGCCGGTACGCCCGAGGCGATCAGGTCGCGGATGCGGCGGGCGGTGCCCTCGGCCTCGCCGGGCTCGTCGGCGTACTCGGCGTGGACCGGTTCTGGGCCCGCCTCGCGCTGGGAGACGAGTTCGAGCCGGTGTTCGGCCGCCCGCCCGGAGGCCTGGGTCAGCAGGCCGTTGGCGAGGTGCACCACCTGGGGGGTGGAGCGGTAGTCGCGGACGAGCTTGACCACGGTGGCGTTCGCATGGCGGGTGCGGAAGTCGAGAAGGTGGTCGGCGGTGGCGCCGGTGAAGGAGTAGATCGTCTGGCTGGCGTCGCCGACGACGCACAGACTCTCCCGCTCGCCGACCCACAGCTCCAGGAGGCGCTGCTGGAGGGGGCTGACGTCCTGGTACTCGTCGACGACGAAGTGCTGGTACTGGCCGCGGACGGTTTCGGCGATGTCCGCACGGTCTTCGAGTACGGCGACGGTCAGCAGCAGGACGTCCTCGAAGTCGATCACGGAGCGCTCGCGCTTGAGCTGTTCGTACAGGGCGTAGATGCGGCCGGTCTCGGCAGGGTCGCGGGGGGCCTGGCGGCCTGCCTTGGCGGCGGCGGCCGGGTAGTCCTCGGGGACGGTCTGGGTGACCTTGGACCATTCGATCTCACTGGTGACGTCCCGCAGCTCGTTGCGGTCGAGCCGCAGGCGGCAGCGGGTGGCGGCCTCGGCGACGAGGGCGGCCTTCCGTTCGAGGAGCTGCGGCAGCTCGCCGCCCACCGCGCGGGGCCAGAAGAACTGCAGTTGGCGCAGCGCCGCGGAGTGGAAGGTGCGGGCCTGCACGCCGTGGGCGCCCAGAGCGCGCAGCCGTCCGCGCATCTCTCCGGCGGCGCGCTGGGTGAAGGCGACGGCCAGCACGCTCGCGGGGGGCAGGATGCCGGCGCGCACGCCGTAGGCGATGCGGTGGGTGATGGCGCGGGTCTTGCCCGTGCCCGCACCGGCCAGCACGCACACCGGACCGTGCAGGGCGGTCGCCACCTCGCGCTGCTCGGGGTCGAGGCCCTCGAGCACCGCGTCGGGAGAGTCGGGTGCCTGTGGGAAGAGCGGGGAGTCCGTTGCTGCTGTCACCCCGCCATGCTGCCAGGGGACGGGGTGGGGAGGAGGCGGCTGTCCACAGGGTGGGGGTGTTAGTCGTACGAATGAGGTTCGGGGGTCCGGGGAATGGCCGGGTACCGTCGCGCGTTCACCGAAGGCACCGAACGAGACGAAGGAGCACTGGACAATGGCGGGCACTGTGACGATGTACAGCACCACCTGGTGCGGCTACTGCCGCCGGCTGAAGGGCCAGATGGAGCGCGAGGGGATCGCGTACACGGAGGTCAACATCGAGCAGGACCCGGAGTCGGCGGCCTTCGTGGAGAAGGCGAACGGCGGCAACCAGACCGTTCCCACTGTGCTGTTCCCTGACGGTTCGACGCTGACCAACCCGTCGCTGGCGCAGGTGAAGGAGAAGGTCGGGGCCTAAGACCCGGTTCTTCGCGGCCTTGTGGGACGGTTCGAGTCCCGATCTTCGCGGCCCCGCAGGGCGGCCGGTCCGGCAGGACCGAGGCCGCCCGGCGGGGCCGTCGTGATACCGGGAGAGGGCGGCGGAGGTGTCGCCTTCAGCTGTGGTGGCGGGGCTGCGGCAGAGGCTGGCCGTACCAGCGTTCGACCAGGCGGGCCGCGATGGAGATGCCCGAGGGGGGAAGCACCTCGCCGGACTCGATGGCGTCCCGCAGGTCGTCGCGGGAGAACCAGCGCGCCTCTTCGATCTCGTCGCCGTCCACCTGGATGTCGGAGCGGGTGGCGCGCGCCATGAAGCCGAGCATCAGGCTGGAGGGGAAGGGCCAGGGCTGACTTCCGACGTAGGCGACGGGGCCGACGGCCACGCCCGCCTCCTCGGCGACCTCGCGGCGTACGGCGGCTTCGAGGGACTCCCCCGGTTCGACGAAGCCCGCCAGGGTGGAGAACCTGCCTTCCGGCCAGTGGACCTGGCGACCCAGCAGGGCGCGGTCCTGCTCGTCGGTGACGAGCATGATCACGGCCGGGTCGGTGCGCGGATAGTGCTCGGCACCGCAGGCGGAGCAGCGGCGGATGTGTCCCGCGGCGGCGATGCCGGTGCGCTCGCCGCAGCGGGAGCAGAAGCGGTGGGTGCGCTGCCAGTTCTCCAGGCCGACGGCGTGGGTCATCAGTTCGCTGTCGCGGTCGGAGAGCAGCACGCCCGCCTCGCGGAGCCCGGCGGGCCGCGCGATGTCGTCCATACGTCCGGGCAGGGTGTCCTTCTGGAGCGCGAAGTAGCGCACCCCCTCCTCGTCCGTGCCCAGGAAGTAGCGGTGGGCCTCGGTGAAGGGCGCGTCGAAGGAGGGCATCGTGACGAGTTCGGTGGTGCCGTCCTCCTTGTCCTCGATCAGGGCCTGGCCGCCGGAGACCACGAAAACGCGGGTGGTGGGGTGGCTCCAGGCCGCTGCGAGCCAGGCCTCGTCCAGACGGTGGTGGGAGGCGCGGTCGATACCGCCCGTGGCGGTGAGGCTGATCGGCCGCTCCGCGTCGGGCGCGGCGGGCGCCGAGCCGGTGGCGTGGTCCGCGGGGCGTGTGGCGGCATCGCCGGTGGAGCGTTCCGGGCGGTCCGGGCGGTCGATCGAGGTCGAGGTGGTCACTGTGTGTTTCCTACTCCCCCAGGTGTCGGGGCCTCCCTGCCCGGTGGCGGGTCAGGGGACGGGTCGGTGCGTGGTGGTGAGGCGGCCCGGGCGTGCCCGCGCGGGGCACCCGGTGGCTCACGGGAGGGGCGGCCGGCCCGGTCTCAGCCCGCGCCCCAGTGTGCCGCCAGGTCGTCCCACAGATAGGCGGCCGTCTCCGCGCCTTTGAACAGGAGGTCGAGTTCGACCTTCTCGTCGGGCGCGTGCCAGCCGTCCGAAGGGACGGAGATTCCGAGGAAGAGCACCGGGACCCCCAGGGCGTCCTGAAGGTCGGCTGCCGGCCCCGAACCGCCCTCTCTGGTGAAGCGGACCCGCTGCCCGAAGGCGCGGCTCATGGCGCGGGTGAGGGAGCGCAGCGCGGGATGGTCGAGCGGGGTGAGACAGGGGCGGGTGGCGCCGAAAAAGGTGATCTCGTGCTCGATACCGGCCGGCACCCGGTCGGCGACCCACTCGCGCAGCGTCTGCTGGATCTTCTCCTCGTCCTGTCCCGCGACCGTGCGGAAGGAGAGCTTCAGTTGTGCGTGGGCGGGCACGATGGTCTTGCCGCCGGGGCCCTGGTAGCCGCCTCCGATGCCGTTGACCTCGGCGGTGGGGCGGGCCCACACCCTCTCCAGGGTGCTGTAGCCGTGCTCGCCCAGTGTCGCGTGGGAGTGGGCGGTGCGGACCCAGGCGTCCTCGTCGAAGGGCAGTTCGGCGAAGAGGGTGCGCTCCTCGTCGGTGAGAGGAATGACGCCGTCGTAGAACCCGGGCAGTGTCACCCTGCGGTCCTCGTCGTGCAGTGCTGCCGCCAGCCGGGCCGCTTCGGTGGCCGGGTTGGGGACGGCGCCGCCGAAGGAGCCCGAGTGGATGTCCTGGTCGGGGCCGCGCAGGTCGATCTGGCAGTCGGTGAGGCCGCGCATCCCGGTGCAGACGGTGGGGGTGTTCTCGTCCCACATGCCGGTGTCGGAGACGACGACGGCGTCGCAGGCCAGGCGTGCGGCGTGGGCGCGCAGCAGAGCGGGGAAGTGCGGCGATCCCGACTCCTCCTCGCCCTCGATCAGCAGTTTGAGGCCGACCGCCGGAGCGGTGCGGCCCGTGGCGGCCAGGTGCGCGCGGACACCCAGGGTGTGGAAGAACACCTGCCCCTTGTCGTCGGCGGCGCCGCGCCCGTAGAGGCGTCCCTGCCGCTCCTGGGGCTCGAACGGTTCGCTGTGCCAGCCGTCGGCGACGGCGGCGGGCTGCACGTCGTGGTGGCCGTAGACCAGCACCGTCGGTGCGGCCGGGTCGGCGGCGGGCCACTCGGCGAAGACGGCGGGCGCCCCGTCGGTCTCCCACACCTCAACGACGGGGAAACCGGTGGCGCGCAGTGCGGCAGCGAGCCAGTCGGCGCTGCGCCGCACCTCGTCCGCACAACCCGGATCGGCCGAAACGGAGGGAATGCGCAGCCACGCCGACAGGTCGGCGAGGAAGGCGGAACGCTGGTCGTCGATGAAGGCCCGGACGGCGTTGTCCGGAGGAGCCGGGGTGGTGCTCATGCCATCGAGCCTAACGGTCGTCGGGGGATTACTCGTCAGCCGAACGGTGGCCGCCACCCGGCTCCGCGGTGCCGCCACCGGTGCCGCTGCCGGCCTGCCCGGAAGAGTCCGCCTCGTCCTGTGTTCCGGTGCCGCCCGCGCTGCTCGTACTGACGCTGCCGCCCGTGCTGCTCGTACTAGCGGTGCCGTCCGTGCCGTCCGTGCCGTCCGTGCCGTCCGTGCTCCCGGTCAGGAGTCTTTCCAGACCGGCCCGGTCGGGCAGCCCCTCGGGGCGGACGAGTTCACCACTGCGCACGTACAAGAATCCCGCACTGACGGAGGACAGCGGGACACCGTGCTGCTCGGCCCACGCCAGCCGGTAGACGGCCAGCTGGAGGGGGTCGGCGTCCTGACCGCGCCCGGTCTTCCAGTCCACGATGTCGAACGTCACACCGCCGTCGGCCGCACGGTCGCGGTAGACGGCGTCGATACGGCCGCGGATGACGCGTCCGGCCAGCATCAGCTGGAACGGTGCCTCGACGCGGTAGGGGGAGCGGCGGGCGTAGGGGGAGCGTTCGAAGGCCTCCTTCAGCGCGGCCAGGTCCCGCTCGTCCGCGATGGACGGGGGCTCACCGCCGTCCGGGCCCTCCCCCTCCGCGCCCGGCAGCTCGTCGGGACCGAGCATGGGCAGGGTCAGCTCCTCGAAGCGGGACTCCACCCAGGCGTGGAACCGGGTACCGCGGCGGGCGGCGGCGGGCCGCGGCGGGCGCGGCATGGGGCGGGCGAGTTCCCGTGCGAAACCCTCCGGGTCGGCGGCCACACGCAGCAGTTGGGTGGCGCTCAGCGTACGCGGCAGGGGCACGTCCCGTACCGCTGCCCGCGAGCGGCGCAGCTCGCCCGTGAGAGCTTCCAGATCGCGGTCCCACGCCGCGGCCAGACGCGCCTCTTCCGGGGTGAGGCCACCGGCACCGAGGCCGTCGGCACCGCTGCCGCCGGCCACGTCATCCGCCCCCGGCTCTCGCCCGGTCTCCCTTGCGGTGTCCCTCTCGCGCTCCCCTGCAGGCTCCTTTTCGAGCTCCCTCTCAGCCTCCCTGTCGGGCTCCCCCGCAGAGTCCCTTCCCTGCTCCCCCGCAGACTCCCTGTCGGGCTCCCCCGCAGACTCCCTTTCGCGCTCCCTTTCGACGCCGAGTCGTTCCGCCCCGGCTTCCGTTCCGCTCGCCCTTCGGACATCCGTCGCTGCCCCGTCGGCGGGTGCGCCCTGGAGATAGGACAGGACCGCGTCGGCGGCCGCCCGGCGGCGTGCCAGAGCGGTCGGGTCCAGCGGCAGGGGCCAGGCACGCTCCTCGGCGGACTCCTCCAGCGCGGGATTGACCGCGTCCTCCTCCGGCGGGTCCGCCCAGTGCTCGACCTCACCGTGTGCGGGGTCGGCCTCGCAATGGGCGCGCAGGGCCTCCAAAAAGGCGGACGGTCCGCGGGGACGCTTCTGTGCCGGACCCCACCAGTGTCCCGAACCGAGCAGCAGGCTGCGGGGACGGGTGAAGGTGACGTAACCGAGACGGAGCTCCTCGGTGGCCTGGTGGGCCCGCAGCGCGTTCTCGTGCTCCTTGAGGCTCTTGGCGTTCCACTCGGGGGCCTGCGGCAGGGTGGCCGCGTCGCCGCGCAGCGCGTACGGCAGCACCTTGGGCTGGCTGAGCCAGGTCTCGCGGGCCTGCTCGCTGGGGAACTGCTTGGCGACCAGCCCCGGTACGGCGACCACGTCCCACTCCAGGCCCTTGGACTTGTGCGCGGTCAGCACCTTGACCGTGTCCTCGCCGCCCGGCAGGGAACTGTCGAGGCCCTTCTCGTACTGCACGGCGGTGCGCAGGAAGGCCAGAAAGGCCAGCAGGGTCGCCTCGCCGTCCAGGGAGGCGAACCCGGCGGCGATGTCGAGGAACCGGCCGAGGGTCTCGCGTCGCCGCGCGGCGACCGCCTGCGGGGAGGCGGCCAACTCCACCTCGAGTCCGGTGGCGGCCAGCACCCGGTGGAGGACGTCCATGAGCGGGTCGGCCAGGGAGCGGCGCAGCTCGCGCAGCTCGGCGGCCAGCCTGGCGAAGCGCACCCGGGCCTCGGCGGAGAACGGCAGTTCGTCGTCGTGTCCCTCGCTCTCCAGGAAGGTGTCGAGGGCGTCGGCCAGCGAGCGCACCTCGGCGGGGTCGGCGCCCTCCACGGCGGCGGCGAGCCGCTCGTCGGGGTCGGCGTCGGCCCCGCCGCGCTGGTGGGCGACCAGCAGCGCGGCGCGGCGGCCGAGCAGCGCCAGATCGCGGGGGCCTATGCGCCAGCGCGGGCCGGTCAGCAGCCGGACGAGCGCCGCGTTGGAGGTGGGGTCCTGGAGGACCTCGCAGACGGCCACCAGGTCGGCGATCTCGGGCAGGTGCAGCAGCCCTGAGAGGCCCACCACCTCGACGGGGAGCTCCCGCTCGGCCAGCGCGCCCTGGATCTGCGCGAAGTCGCCCGCGCCGCGGCACAGCACGGCGATCTCGCCCGGCGGGGTGCCGGTGCGCACCAGGTGGGCCAGGGAGTCGGCCAGCCAGTCGATCTCCTGGGCCTGCGTGTCCAGCAGCGCCGCCCGCACTCGGCCCGCCCCGGCCGCGTCGGGGGCGGGGCGCAGCGCCTCCACCCCTGCGTGCCGCTCCCGCAGCGGCGCGGCCAGGCCGTTGGCGAGGGTGAGCAGGCGGCCGCCGCTGCGGCGGTTCTCGCTCAGCGACTGGCGTCGGGCCGGGCTGCCGTCGGCGTGCGGGAAGTGCCGGGGGAAGTCGTCCAGGTTGGCGACGGAGGCCCCGCGCCAGCCGTAGATGGCCTGGCAGGGGTCGCCGACGGCCGTGACGGGGTGGCCGGTGCCCTGCCCGAACAGTCCTGCCAGCATGACGCGCTGCGCGACGGAGGTGTCCTGGTACTCGTCCAGCAGGACGACGGAATACTGCTCGCGCAGTGCCCGCCCGACGTCCGGGAGCCCGGCGAGGCGGGCGGCGAGGGCGATCTGGTCACCGAAGTCGATCCGTTCGCGTTCCCGCTTGCGCGAACGGTAGGTCTCCACCAGGTCCAGCAGTTCCTCGCGGGCGCGGGTGGCCTGCGGGACCTTGCGGAGCTTGTCGTTGGTCAGCCGGGCGCCCTCCAGCGAGGTGAGGAGTTCCGCGTCGTGATCGCGGGCCCGCTCCGGGGTGACCAGGTGTTCGCTCAGTTCGGCGTCGAGCGCCAGCACGTCCTCGACGAGAGCGGGAACGGACTTGGTGAGCGCCTCGTAGGGGCCCTCGGCGGCGCGCAGCACGCCCGCCGCGAGCTGAAAGCGGGTGGCGTCGGCCAGCAGCCGCACGGACGGCTCGATACTCAGGCGCAGCCCGTGCTCGCTCAGCAGCCGCCCCGCGAAGGCGTGGTAGGTGGAGATCTGCGGCTCCCCGGCCTCCGCGCTGCCGGGGACGGCCGGGTCGGGATCGGTGACGCCCGCCCTGTGCAGGGCCTTGCGGACGCGGTCGGCCAGCTCCCCGGCCGCCTTGTTGGTGAAGGTCAGGCCGAGTACGCGGTCGGGGGCGACCTGGCCCGTGCCCACCAGCCAGACGACGCGGGCGGCCATGACGGTCGTCTTGCCCGAGCCCGCACCGGCGACGATGACCTGCGGGGCGGGCGGTGCGGTGATGCAGGCCGTCTGCTCCGGGGTGAACGGGATACCCAGCAGCTCGGCGAGCTGTCCGGGGTCGTTGAGTGGTGCGGGCACTCCTCAGACGCTAGCGGGCGCGGCTGACAGCCGAGCCGGGGCGGGGTCATGGCCCCACCCCGGCCGGACCGCCGCCCCCGTCGGCAGGACACCGATCCCGGCTGCTCGCGACCGCTTGTCCGACCGCGCCGGCCTGCCTGGCCGGTGCCGCCTTCCCCGACCGCGGCCGGCCCGCCTGGCCGGGGCCGTCTGCGACCCCGCGGACCGCTGCGGGCCGCCGGCCGTCCGGTGCCCCGCAGACCGCTGCGGGCCGCCGGACGTCCGGTGCACGACCGGTCGGGTCACTCCACGATCTGACGGCCCTCCGGGCGGGCCGAACACGCGGAGCGGAACGCACAGTGGGCGCAGTGCTGCCCCGGGGTCGGGGTGAAGCGTTCGTCCAGCACGCGGGCGGCGGCCGTGGCCAGCAGATCCCCCACCCAGTCGCCACCGGAGTCACCGGAGCCGCCCTGTGGGGCGTCGGGGCCGGAGCTTCCAGGAGCGCCCTCGGGGACCGGGGCACCGTCGGAGGCCGGGGCGCCGTCGGGCCCGTCCGGGGCGTCGTCGGGGCCGCTCTCCGGCTCCTGGCGCTGCACCACGGGCAGGGTCTCGCCGCCGTCACGCTTGGCGGCTCCGATGCGCAGGTGCACCAGTTCGGCTCCGCCGGGTTCGGGCCGCCGCCCGTCGAACAGCGCGTCCGCCGCGCCTTCCCGTACGGCGAGCTGGTAGACGGCGAGCTGGGGATGGCGCTCGACCTCGGGGCCTGTGGGGCGGGCGCGGCCCGTCTTGAAATCGACGACGTAGGCGCGGCCCTGGGCGTCCCGCTCGACCCTGTCCATGCTGCCCCGGATGCGGACGGCGTGCTCGCCCGCCCGCAACGTCACCTCGAAACCGTGTTCGCTTCCGGCGGGCTCGCGGCCCTCGCCGCGCTCCATGACGTGCCAGCGCAGGAACCGCTCCAGCGCGGCCCGCGCGCTCTCCTTCTCCTGCCGCGACTTCCACGGCGCCTCGAAGGCGAGCCCGTCCCACACCGCGTCCAACCGCTCCATCAGCACGGACAGGTCGGCGGGACTGCTGCCCGAGGCGACCTCGTCCGCCAGGACGTGCACCACGTTGCCGAAGCCCTGGGCGGCCGTCGCCGGCTCGTCGGCCTTCACCTCGCGGGTGAGGAACCACTGCAGCGAACAGGTGCGCTCCAACTGCTCCAGCGCGCTGCCCGACAGCGCCACCGGCTGGTCGCGGTCGCGCAGCGGTACGTCGGAGCGGGTCGGCTCGGCCAGCCCCCACCAGCGCTGCGGGTGGGCCGCGGGGACCAGCGCGTAGCCCTCCTCGTCACGCTCCCCCGCGAGCCGGGCCAGCCTGCGCGCCGCCGCGTCCCGCAGCGCCGGCGAGGCCTGCGGGTCGACGGTGGTGGCGCGCAGCTCCGCGACCAGCGCGGGCACCGACAGCGGCCGGCGCGGGCGTCCCGCCACCTGCCGGGGCTCGACCCCCAGTTCGGCGAGGAACCGCGAGGGCTGGTCGCCGTCCTCCGCCTGGGCGCGGACGGCCGTCACCACCAGGCGCCGCGAGGCACGGGTGGCCGCGACGTAGAAGAGCCTGCGCTCCTCGGCCAGCAGCGCTCCGGCGGACAGCGGTTCGGCGAGCCCGTCGCGGCCGATGCGGTCGGCCTCCAGCAGGGAGCCGCGCCGCCGCAGATCGGGCCACAGCCCCTCCTGCACCCCCGCGACGACGACCAGCGGCCACTCCCGTCCCTTGGCGCGGTGCGCCGTCAGCAGCCGTACGGCGTCCGGGCGTACCGCGCGCTGGACGAGGGTGTCGGCGGCGATGTCCTGGGCCTCCAGTTCCGCGAGGAAGTTGAGGGCGCCCCGGCCGCCACCGCGCTCCTCCGCGCGGGCCGCCACCGCGAAAAGGGTGCAGACCGCGTCCAAGTCGCGGTCCGCGTGGCGCCCGCCTGTGCCGCCCCGGCGCGCGGCCCGCTCCAGCCGGTCGGGCCACCCGGTGCCGGTCCACAGCGTCCACAGCGCCTCCTCGGCCGTGCCGCCCCCGTCGAGCAGTTCGCGGGTCTTGCGCAGCAGCAGCCCGAGGCTGTGCGCGCCCTCGACGGAGCGGCCCCCTGGCGCCGCCGAGGCCGCCAGGGACTGCGGCGTGTGGGCGACCAGCCGTTCGGGCTCGGCGAGCGCTTCGGCCAGCAGCACGTCGGAGGGGCGCGGCACCCTGGCGCCCGCCGCGCGCTCCTCCTCACGCAGCGACCGGCCCAGGCGGCGCAGATCGGCCGCGTCCATCCCGCCCAGCGGAGAGGACAGCAGCGTCAGTGCGGTGTCGGTGGTGAGCGAGGCGCGCTCTTCGAGCGCTCCCTCGGCCGCGACCCGCAGCGCGGTCAGCAGCGGGGCGATGGCCGGCTCGTGGCGCAGCGGCACGTCGTCACCGTCCACGTCGACGGGCACCCCGGCCGAGACCAGGGCGCGCCGCACCACGGGCAGGGAGCGTCCGCCCGCGCGCACCAGCACGGCCATCTCGTCCCAGGGCACGCCCTCCTCCAGGTGCGCACGGCGCAGCACATCGGCGATGTGCTCCAGTTCAGCGCCGGCCGTGGGGTAGGTGAACACCTCGACCCGGCCGGCGGCGGCCGGGCGCGCTCCCGCCCGCTCGGGCAAGGCCCGCTCATGGGCGGGCCGCTCACGCGCGGCCCGTCCTGAGGGGGACCCGCCCTCGGGGAGAGATTCCCGCTCGGGAGGGGACGGCTGCTCGTCGGTGCTGCCGGGCCGCCGGTCCGCTGGACGGGGGGAAGGGACGCCGGGAGCGGGCGCCGGGGCGAGCGCACGGTGGGCGCGGACCGCTTCGGCGGGCAGCCGGGTCAGCGGCATACGCTCGGTCAGCCGGCGGGTGGCGGCCGACAGCGGGGGCGCGAAACGGTGCGCCGTGCGCAGCACCCGTACGGGCGCGGGGTCGCCGGAGGGCTGCCGGAAGGCGTCGGGGAAGTCCAGGATGCCGTTCACGTCCGCGCCGCGGAACGCGTAGATCGACTGGTCGGGATCGCCGAACGCCACCAGCGTGCGGGCCCCGCCGCCCGCCAGCGCGCGCAGCAGACGCGCCTGGGCGGGGTCGGTGTCCTGGTACTCGTCGACGTAGATCGCGTCGTAGGCACCGTCGAGCCAGGAGGCGGCCTCGTCACGCTCGGTGAGCAGCGCGGCCCGGTGCACCAGCTCCGCGTAGTCGAGGACGCCCTGCGCGTCGAGCACGTCAAGGTACTCGGCGAAGAAGCCGGCCGCGGCCCGCCAGTCGGGGCGCCCGGCCCGCCGCGCGAAGGCCTCCAGCGCCGCCGGGCCCAGCCCCAGCTCCCTGCTGCGGGCCAGCACGGCCCGCACCTCGTCGGCGAAACCGCGAGTGGTCAGGCAGGCACGCAGCTCGTCCGGCCAGCGCACCGTCGCCCGCCCCCGCCGCTCCAGCGCGATCTGGCCCTCCAGCAGCTCGCGGATGTGCAGATCCTGCTCCGGGCCTGTCAGCAGGCGCAGCGGCTCGGCGAACAGATCGGCCTCCTGGTGGGCGCGGACCAGCGCGTAGCAGTAGGAGTGGAAGGTGGTGGCCTGCGGCGCGGTCAGGGCACCGGCGTCCGCCGCGCGGGACAGCCGGGCCGTCATCCGGTCGCGCAGCTCCACGGCGGCCTTGCGGCTGAAGGTGAGCACCAGGACGCGCTCGGGATCGGCGCCCTCGCACACACGGCGGGCGACCGCCTCGACCAACGTGGTGGTCTTGCCGGTTCCGGGACCCGCCAGGACGAGGAGGGGGCCGCCCCTGTGGTCAACCACGGCGCGTTGTGCCGCGTCAGACGCAGGGAGATCGACAGGTCCCGCCGGGGTGCGCACCAGCCGGTACGCGCCGGGCCCGCGGGACCGCTGATGCGCCTCGGCAGTAAGGGAGGGACTCACGTGGATCGCCTAGGGGGAGGTCTGTGCGGGGTGGTACAGACGCTACGCCAGCGGGCACATGTGCCGCAGCGCATCGCTCCTGTACCCCGTACGGCCGCGGTACTCCGTACGCACTCGGGGGTGCGTGGAGCCGGGGGCCATGACGGAAGCTGGAAACCGTGAGCAGCCGCAGCGCGGGATCATCCGGGCTTCCCGTCCCAGCGGGCCCGGCGCATGTCGATGCGCGGGATGTGCCCTGGCGTGCTGGAGGCGGCGGAGCCGGACCGCAGCGGAGTGCCCTCCGCGTGGTAGTGCCTCAGCGCCTCGCGCTCCTTGCCGGGGAGCGGCACGCCGTCGGCGCGCACCACACGCCACCAGCACACCGCGCCGCCGTACAGCGCCATGACCCGGCCCACCTGTCGGGGACCGCCCTCTTCGAGCCACTCGGCGATGTCCCCGTAGGTCAGCACGCGGCCCGCGGGGATCAGGTCGGCCACCTCCAGTACGCGCTCCGCGTAATCGGGCAGCTCGGGCAGGGCGGTCCCGTCCACGTCGGACGGCGCGGGCGGGTCCGCCACGGGCGGTGCGGTGCGGCCGGCCGACGGTCGCCCGTCTCCGGGTTCTCCAGGCATACGGGCCATGCTGCCTCATGCCACCGACAGCCGTGCCGGATCGCCCGCGGCCGGCCTGTACCGCCCGTCGATTCGTCCCCGGGGACCCCGGAATGCACCCTCGTGCTCCCGGTGAGTCTTCCCTCGTGCCACCATCTTCCGGGCGGTGACGAGTGATACGGGACCAGGACGAGACGGAATCCGGACAGCGGCACGGTGACGGCCCCCGGTCAGGGGGCGCACCCGCCGCCGGCAGTGCTGCCCACGGGGACGGCGGAACCATCGGCAACCAGGACGACGCGCCGGAACCCGGCGAGGAGACGACCGAAGGCGCGGAGACGACCCGGGCCGCGGGAAAGGCCCAGGTCGCGGAGACGACCCAGGCCGCGGGGAAAGCCGAGGCCGCGGGGAAGCTCGAAGGCCCCGAAGGCGTGAGGGAGCCCGAAAACGCCGCGGACGGAGCGGACGGAGGCGAAGCCGGCAAGACCCCGAACGCGGAGAAGGCTGCGAACCGGGAGCACACCGCGAAGGCTGCGAAGACCGAGCCGCTGGCGCCCGGCGAGAAGCTGGAGGCCGTCGCCAAGGGGGACCGTATCGAGATCGAGAGCGACGAGCCGCTGCTCTCCGCCCGGGTGCACCGGCCCTCCGACCTGCTGCGGCTGGTGCTGGGACTGCTGGGCATCGCGCTGGTCCTCACCATCGCCAACTTCGCGCACGGCACCACCGCGGGACTCGAACAGGACATCGACAAAGGCACCGCGGAAGCGCCCGACCTGCTCATCAGCCTGACCGGGCTGGCCTCCAGCATCGCCGTCCTGCTCGTGCCCGTCGCGTTCGCGATCGAGAGGCTGATCAAACGGGACGGGCTGCGCATCGCCGACGGAGTCCTGGCCGCCGTGCTCGCACACGGCGCCTCACTGGCCGTGGACCTGTGGGTGGCGCAGGCGGCCCCCGACTCGATCAGGGACGCCCTGACCAAGGCCATCACCCCGCAGGACGCCACCACACCGGTGCACAGTTACCTGGCGCCGGTCATCGCCTATATGACGGCGGTCGGCATGGCGCGCCGCCCCCGCTGGCGGGTCGTGTTGTGGGGCGTACTGCTGCTGAACGCCTTCGCCGTCCTGGTGCCCGGGTACACCACCGCCTTCTCCATCGCCGTGACGATCCTCATCGGATGGTCGATCGCCTACGGGACGCTGTACGCGGTCGGCACCCCCAACGTCAGGCCGACCGGGCAGACGCTGCTGGCGGGGCTGCGCCGGGTGGGCTTCAACCCGGTCGGCGCGCTGCGCGTGGAGGAGGCGGGCGACGCCGACAAGCGCGACCACAACGACCGCGGACGCCGCTACCGGGTGACCCTGGAGGACGGTGGGCCGCTCGATGTGACCGTGGTCGACCGCGAACAGCAGGCGCAGGGGTTCTTCTACCGCGTCTGGCGCAGGCTGGCGCTGCGCGGGATCACCCAGCGCCGCAGTCTGCAGTCGCTGCGCCAGGCGCTGGAGCAGGAGGCCCTGCTGGCCTACGCGGCGATCTCCGCCGGCGCCAACGCGCCCCGGCTGATCGCCACCTCCGAGCTCGGCCCCGACGCCGTGATGCTCGTCTACGAACACCTGCCAGGACGCAGCCTGGACGCGCTGGCGGACGAGGAGATCAGCGACGCGCTGATGCGCACGGCATGGCAGCAGGTCGAGGCGCTGCAGTCCCGGCGGATCGCCCACCGCAGGCTGGTCGGGGACGCGCTGCTGGTGGACCGCTCCGGCGCCGTCTACCTCACGGACCTGCGCGGCGGCGAGATCGCGGCGGGCGACCTGATCCTGCGCATGGACGTCGCCCAGTTGCTGACGACGCTGGGGCTGCGCGTGGGGGCCGAACGCGCGGTGGCGGCCGCGGTGGACGTGCTGGGCCCCGACGCCATCGCCGACAGCCTCCCGCTCCTCCAGCCCATCGCGCTCAGCCGCAGCACCCGCACCACCCTGCGCCACCTCGCCAAGGAGCGCGCCGAACGGGAACGCGAGGCGGTCATCGAGGCCTCCCGCGCCAACAAGGAGACCAAGGCGAGGGAGGCCGGAGCCCGCGGGGAGGACGTGCACGGGGCCGAGGCGGCGGGGGGACGCGCGCACCGCAAGTCGCTGCGGGCCGAGAAGAACGCCGAGAAGAAGGCCATAGACGAGGCGCTGGAAGAGGCACGCGAGGAGGATCTGCTGGCCCAGATCCGCCACCAGGTGCTGCGCATCAGGCCGCAGGCCCCCATAGAGCCCGCCCGTCTCGAGCGCATCAGGCCGCGCACCCTGGTCAGCTTCATCGCCGGCACCCTGGCCGCCTACTTCCTGCTCACGCAGCTCTCGCAGGTGCCGGTGGACGTCGTTTTGGACGCCAACTGGGCATGGGTCGGCGGGGCCGTGGCCTTCTCCGCGCTCACCTACGCGTGCGCCGCGATGTCGCTGCTGGGGTTCGTCCCGGAGAAGGTGTCGTGGTGGCGGACGGTGCAGGCGCAGATCGCCGGCTCCTTCGTGAAGCTCGTCGCCCCGGCGGCGGTCGGCGGCGTCGCCCTGAACGCGCGCTTCCTCCAGCGTGCGGGGGTCCGGCCCGGACACGCGGTGGCGAGCGTCGGTGCCTCCCAGCTCTTCGGGCTGGGCAGCCACATCACCCTGCTGCTGCTGTTCGGCTACATCACCGGCACCGAGCACACGCCCACCCTCTCGCCGTCCCGCGCGGTCATCGCGGGCCTGCTGACGGCTGCTGTGCTGGTGCTGATCGTCACGGCGGTTCCCGCGCTGCGCAGGTTCGTCTCCAACCGCGTGCGCTCGCTGTTCGCGGGGGTGGTGCCGCGGATGCTGGACGTGGTGCAGCGGCCGCAGAAACTCCTCACGGGCGTGCTGGGGATGCTGCTGCTGACCCTGGCGTTCGTGATGTGCCTGGACGCGTGCGTGCGTGCCTTCGGCCACGAGACGAGCTACGCCAACCTGGCCGTCGTCTTCCTGACGGCGAACGCGCTCGGGTCCGCCGCCCCCACACCGGGCGGCCTCGGTGCCGTCGAGGCGGCGCTGATCGCCGCGCTCATCGCCTTCGGGGTGCCCAAGGAGGTGGCGACCCCGGCTGTGCTGCTCTTCCGGCTGATGACGCTCTGGCTGCCGGTGCTGCCCGGCTGGTTGTCCTTCACCCATCTGACCCGCAAGGGAGCGCTGTAACGCGACAGTGCTGTAGTGAGCCGTCCAGCGCCGTGGCGCAGGGGCGTCGTAGCGAGCCGTACACCCTAACGCCCCTCACAGCGCGCCCCGGCCGCCCCGCCGTACGCACGATGAACGTCCCACCGTCTGCACGGGAGGACGTCCCATGCGTCACACCCGCTCCCTGCGGCCGCGTGCCGCCCTCGTGGCGGCGCTCATAGCGGCCGCGGCCGTCGCGAGCGGCTGCGGCAGCGCCGCATCGGACGGCACGGGAAAGCAGGCGGCCCACCCCCACGCCCGCGGCTCCTCCGCCTCGGGCAGGGCCCCGGACTCCCCTCCCGCCTCCTCGACCCGGCCCTCCGGCACTCCCACCGGGCCCCCTTCTCCAGCGCTGCCCGACTCCGTCACCCGGCAGAAGCTGTCCTGGTCGCGCTGTCCCGAGCCGAACGCGGCACAGGGCACGGACGCCGGCTCGCCCTCCCCGCTGCCGGGTGGGACGCGCTGGGAGTGCGCCGAGCTGAAGGTGCCGCTCGACTACGACGAGCCCAAGGGCAGGACGCTCGGCATCGCGATGATCCGCGCCACCGAGCGCAAGGGAGGCGGAAAACGTATCGGCTCCCTGCTGTTCAACTTCGGCGGTCCCGGCGGCTCGGGGGTGGCCACCCTGCCCGCCTTCGCCCGGGACTACGAGAAGCTGCGCGGACGCTACGACCTGGTGAGCTTCGACCCTCGCGGGGTGGGCCGCAGCGAGGGGGTGCGGTGTTTGAGCGACAAGAAACTGGACGGCTACTTCGCCGCCGACTGGACACCGGACACCGACAGCGAGCAAAGGCGCCTCTTCGACCGCCAGGAGAACTTCGCGGACGGATGCGAAAAACGGGCCGGGACGCTCCTGCCGCACCTGACGACGGAGAACACCGCACGCGACATGGACGTGATGCGCCAGGTGCTCGGCGACGAGAAGCTGCACTACTTCGGCATCTCCTACGGCACCGAGCTGGGCGGTGTCTACGCGCACCTGTACCCGCGGAAAGTGGGGCGCGCCGTTTTCGACGCCGTCGTCGACCCCCGCTCCACTCCGGTCGCCGGCTCGCTCAGCCAGTCCGGCGGCTTCCAGTTGGCGCTCGACAACTTCCTCAAGGCCTGCGCGGCGCGCGGCGAGGACTGCCCGGTGGGCGAGGACCCCGACGAGGGGAAACAGCGGATCACCGACCTGCTCGCCGAGCTCGACGCCGAGCCGATGCCCACCGACAGCGGCCGCAAGCTGACCGAGTCACTGGCCGAGGGCGGCATCGCACAGGCGCTGTACGCCAAGGACACCTGGCAGCTGCTCTCACGGGGGCTTCAGGAGGCGCTGGTGGACGGCGACGGGAGCACCCTGCTGCTGCTGGCGGACGCGCTCAACGGACGCAACCAGGACGGCACCTACAGCACGCTCCAGTCCTCCCTGACAGCCATCAGCTGCGCCGACAACCGGCAGCGCTACGGCGCGCGGGAGATCAAATCCGAGCTGCCCGGCTTCACCGAGGCGTCGCCCGTCTTCGGGCCGATGTCGGCGTGGGGGCTCTCCTCCTGCCACGACTGGCCGGTCCGGGGGCAGTGGACGTCCCCTCCGGTGGGGGCCGCCGGGGCCGCTCCGATCCTGCTCGTCGGCACGACAGGGGACCCCGCGACGCCCTACGGAGGCACGGGTGCCATGAAGAAGGAGCTGGGCGAGGGCGTCGGGGTGGAGGTCACCTACCGGGGCGAGGGCCACGGCGCGTACGACAGCGACAACACGTGCGTGCGGCGCGCGGTCGACGGTTATCTGCTGCGCGGGAAGGTCCCCGAGGACGGCACGAACTGCCGGTGATCCGGTGACGGCCCGGCACGGCGAAGGGCGGTGTCCCCGTCGTGAGGGGAACACCGCCCTGTCGCGCGAGTCGGTTCAGTAGACCGGCTTCTCGGGCTCGATCTGGTTGACCCAGCCGATCACCCCGCCGCCCACGTGCACGGCGTCGGCGAATCCAGCGTTCTTGAGGACGGCCAGCACCTCGGCCGAGCGGACACCCGTCTTGCAGTGCAGGACGATCTTCTTGTCCTGTGAGAGGTCCTGGAGCGCGTTGCCCATCAGGAACTCGTTCTTGGGGATCAGCCGGGCGCCGGGGATCGAGACGATCTCGTACTCGTTCTGCTCGCGCACGTCGATGACGTCGATCTGCTCGCCGTCGTCCATCCACTCCTTGAGCTGCTTGGGAGTGATGGTGGAGCCGGCGGCGGCCTCCTGCGCCTCGTCGGAGACGACGCCGCAGAACGCCTCGTAGTCGATCAGCTCGGTGACCGTCGCGTTGGGGCCGCAGATCGCGCAGTCGGGGTCCTTGCGGACCTTGACCTGGCGGTAGGTCATCTCCAGCGCGTCGTAGATCATCAGGCGGCCGACCAGCGGCTCGCCGATGCCGGCCAGCAGCTTGATGGCCTCGTTGACCTGGATCGAGCCGACGGAGGCGCACAGTACGCCCAGCACGCCGCCCTCCGCGCAGCTCGGCACCATGCCGGGCGGCGGGGGCTCCGGGTACAGGCAGCGGTAGCAGGGGCCGTGCTCGCTCCAAAAGACGCTCGCCTGGCCGTCGAAGCGGTAGATGGAGCCCCACACGTACGGCTTGTTCAGCAGCACGCAGGCGTCGTTGACCAGGTAGCGGGTGGCGAAGTTGTCCGTGCCGTCCACGATCAGGTCGTACGGCGCGAAGATGTCCATCACGTTCGAGGAGTCGAGCCGCTCCTCGTGCAGATTGACCTGGGTGTAGGGGTTGATCCCCAGCACCGTGTCCTTCGCCGACTCCGCCTTCGAGCGGCCGATGTCCGCCTGGCTGTGGATGACCTGGCGCTGGAGGTTCGACTCGTCGACCTCGTCGAACTCGATGATGCCGAGTGTCCCGACACCGGCGGCGGCGAGATACATCAGGGTGGGGGAGCCGAGACCCCCCGCGCCCACACACAGCACCTTCGCGTTCTTGAGCCGCTTCTGACCCTCCATCCCGACATCCGGGATGATCAGGTGACGTGAGTACCTGCGGACCTCGTCGACGGTGAGCTCATCAGCTGGCTCGACCAGGGGTGGCAGTGACACGGAGACTCCGATGGTCGGTGGGACGTGCGGGAAGTCACCCGCCCGGAGGCGGGCCGTTCCTCTCGCAACACTGCCACGCGCTATCTCATTCCGAGACACCAGGTCCAAGACACGAGACGATCTCGTCCCAGTACCCGGGCAGCGTCTCCCAGGGGTCCCGGCCGGCGCCACGGGTGCGGTCCGTGAAGCAGACGGTGCCCGCGCCCTGCCAGCGGGCGATGCGCAGCGCCTCCTCCAGGTGCAGCCGCGGCAGCGAGTGCACCAGGTGGCAGAAGCGCTCGGCGGGGTGCGCCGCCGTCCACTCCTCGGCCTGCGACCAGCGGTAGTCCGCCCAGTTCCCGGCATAGGTGACGAGTTGGTCGACGCACTCCAGGTAGGCCGGGTGCGAGGGGCCGCCGGGCGCCAGGACGAGGTGTCCGCCGTCGCGCTCGCCGCCCAGCAGCGCGCGCAGGGTGGCCGCCAGGCGCTGGACGTACCCCAGCCGGTCCGCGCCGCCCGGCGCGTGCACCAGGTGGAAGCCGTCCACCCGGTACCAGTCGAGGAACCTGTGGGCCTCGGAGAGCAGCTCGCCGAATGTCCGCGTACCGTCTCGCATGTCGAGACGACCGAGGAGTGCGACCCCGGCGGAACGCAGCGCGGCCGTCGCGGGGGCGCAATACGGGTCGGGGCGCGCGCCGGGCCCGTCGGCGATGTCCAGCACCACCCAGTGCAGCGGCCCCGCTTCCCGCTCGGGCCCGGGGGCGGCGCCGACCCCCGGCCGGGAGAGCTCCGCCCACTCCGCGGGCGCCAGCAGGGGATGGGCACAGCCGGGGACCCCCAGGCCCAGCCGACGCACCCCGCTGCCGTCACCCGCCCGGCGGGCCCGTCCCGGCGGTGTCGTCAGATACGGCATGCGGCCTCCATCCAGATGTCGGCCAGCGACTCCTCCATCCCGATGCGCGGCCGCCAGCCGAGCCGGTCCCTGGCCGTACGGACGTCCGCTTGCTGCCAGGCCCCGCACCCGTCCGGGTACGGATACGAGGCGGGCGGGCCGGACGGGGCCACGGGCGCCGACTGCCCGGAGTGCGCCGCGTGCGGGGCGTGCTGCGAGGCCGCGGGGTGCGCTCCCGGGTGGTGCCCGGGTGTGCCGTGCTGGGCGTGCACCGCCTGGAGGGCGTGGGCGGCGTGGGCCTGTGCGGGGATCACCGGCGTCTGTCCGCCGGGCCCCGCGGGTCCGCCGGGGCCTCCGTGTCCGCCGGGAGCGCTCGGGCCGCCGGGACCGCCGGGTCCTGTGCCGTGGACGCCCGCCGCGGCCCCCGGATGTCCGTCGCCGGGTGCCGGACCACCGCCCTGCTCGTGCACGGACCCCGCGTATCCGGCGACACGGGCCAGCAGCGAGGCGGCGTCCCGCAGTCGCACGGCCCGGCCGGTGCCGATGTTGACGATGCCCTGTGCTGCCGACAGCGAGGCGGCGTGCACGGCGCGCGCGACGTCGCGCACGTCGACGAAGTCGCGCTGCACCCCGAGCCCGCCCAGTTTCAGTTCGCTGTCCCCCTGCTGCATCGCGCGCCGCATGGCTTCGGCGACGCGCCCGAGGGGCGAACCCGCGGGGGTGCCGGGCCCGATGGGCGAGAAGACGCGCAGCACGACGGCGTCCAGCCCGGAGGCGAGTACCAGTTCGGTGCCGGCCAGTTTGCTGACACCGTAGGGGCCGCCGGGGCGCGGCACCGCCTCCTCCCCGGTGGACGAACCCGGCTGCGAAGGCCCGTACTCGGCGGCGCATCCCACGTGCACGAGACGGGCGCCGCAGCCGCTGCGGCGCAGCGCCTCGCAGACGGCGGCGGTGGCCACCACGTTGTGCCGGATCAGCTCGCGCCCGTTGCCCCTGGTGGTACCGGCGCAGTTGATGACGACGCCCGGGTGGACCGCGTCCAGGAAACGGGTGAGCGCCCCCGGACTGCCGGTGGACAGGTCGAACCGCACGTCCGCGTCGTCGCCCCTGCCGAGGGCGGTGAGCTGCACGGCGGGGTCCGCGAGCAGCCGGTCGGCGACGAACCGGCCCAGGTATCCGCCGGCGCCCAGCAGCAGCACCCTCATCGTGCGACCTCCTCGTGGGAGAGGCCGTCCTGAAGCGGGCGCACGGCTGGACGGGCCTGCCGCCCTGCGGTGCCTCGGTGTGCCGACTGCGCGTGGGTCATGGGGTCGTGCTCCTTGTCGATGTCAGGCAGCGGGCTCGTAAGCCCGTGCCGGTACGGGGACGGGAGGGGGGCGCGCTGCTCACGCGGGCGCCGCCTCCCGGTGGTGTGCGGAGGCGCGGGGCAACGTGACGGACGCGTACGCCAGCAGGACGAGGGCGGCGCAGCCGCAGGCCGCCAACGGGACGCACGCCGTGCCCTGGTGTGCCGCCAGCGCCTCCACGGGCCGGCTCAGCACCTGCAACCGGGGCAGCCGTGCGGCCGGAACGGACAGCAGGACGGCGGCCTCCAGCGCGCAGGCGGCCAGCAGCCCGGCGCGGACGGCCTGCCGGAAGCCGTGCGCGCCCAGCAGCAGCGCGGCGAACAGCAGCAGCAGTACAGCGGCGGTGGCCCAGAAGACGGGACCGGCCGGGACGTCGACCGCTTCCGCTCCCGCGTAGGCCCCGTCGGCTCCCGCGTAGGCCCCGTCGGCTCCCGCGTAGGCCCCGTCCGCGAGGGTGTGCGCCCCCCACTGGAGCGCAGGGCAACTGATGGCGAAGGCGCACACGGCCAGCGCCAGCAGGGGCCGCACGCGAGCGGAGAACTCCCCCAGGCTGCGGCAACCGGCGAGCTTGCGCCGCGCTCCCCGCGCGAACCCGCGCGCACACCACACGGCGGGGGCGAGTGCCAGCGCGAGGCCCAGGGGAACACCGGGCGGGGGCGGCGCCGGGGCAGTGCCGGGGAACTCGGGCCCGCCGCCGAGGAGTTGCCGCAGCAGCCAGTCACCGTAGAGCGCGTATCCGATCAGCCAGCAGACGCACAGAAACGGCAGTACGGGGAACGGCCGCGGTCTCACGCCGGCCGCGCGTGAGGTGGCCGGGACGGCGCGCACGGCCGCGATGCCACTGCCGAGCACCGCGCCCGCGCCCACGGCGCAGACGACGGCGCGCACGGCGGGCGGTGCGCTCTCCAGCAGGACGAGCCAGGCCAGGGTGCCCGCGCACAGGAGTCCCGGCAACAGGGGCAGCCCGAACGCGACGGCCCCGGCGAGCAGCCGCGCCGCCACCGGACCGCGTGCGGGCCCGGTGGGACCCGCCCCGCCGTCCGGGTGCCCGGAACCGGCGAGGGAGGCGGTGCCGGTCTCGGTACCGGTACCGCTGTCGGGAGCGGGCGAGGAGGACGGGAGTGGCGTACGCGCCTGCGCGTCGTCCTCCCGCCGGGGCGCGCGGGCGTACAGCTCCTCGGCGAGGGAGAAGACGTCCCGGTGCCGGCACGAGGCGACCGTACGGTCCGTGACACCGCCGGCCTCCAGCCCGGCGGCGATCTCCAAGGGATCGACCGCTCGTTCGCACAGCGTGCTGTGCCGGCTCAACAGCACACGGACGGGGTCGGCGGAGGAGCCGGAACCCGAATCGGGACCGGCGGGAGCGGGGTGGGTGTTCACGGGGCCGTCGCCTCCTCCGGTTCGGCGCCGACGGCGGTGCGCTCCGGTGCCGCACGCCGCAACGGCGCGTTCCGTGCGGGGGACCCGTCCGCCTGACGGTCCTGTCCGGCCCAGCTCGGGGTGTGCGCGGCGCCGCCCGCCGGGAGACGGGCGGTGCTGGTACGACGGCCCGCGCGGCCGGCCGCGCCCGTCGAACGGTGTCCATCCGGGTTCGCGGGGGCGGTGCCGGCGCCGCGCCGGGCCGCGCCCGCCCAGCGGCCGGGCAGGTGGGACTCGGCGGGCCGCGCGAACAGACGCGCCGGGTGGGCGACGTCACCGTCCGGCACCTGCGCCCGGTCGCTCGCGTGCGCACCGGCCGGGTGACGGGCCAGCACCTCCAGGTAGAGGGCGCGGAAGGCCTCCACGTTCTGCCGGACGGTGAACAGTTCGAGCGCCCGCGCACGCGCGGCGGCGCCCAGGCGTGCGGCGCGCGCCCCGTCGCCCAGCAGCGCCGCGCACGCCTCGGCGAGCGCGCGCGGGTCGCGCGGCGGGACGACCAGGCCGGTGCCGCCGATGACCTCGCGGACCGCGCCGCCCTCCGTCGAGACGGTCGCCCGCCCGCAGAACATGGCCTCCACCAGCGAGACGGGGAAGCCCTCCACCGCGCTGGAGAGCACCACGACGTCCCCGGCGGCATAGGCGTCGGCGAGAGTGGGCACGGCGCGGCTGCCCACGGCGTCGAAGGCGACGGGACAGGCGCCGTCGGCATCCGCGGGGAACAGCCGTGCGGCCAGCGCCCGGCACAGCGGCAGAGAGGCGTCGTCCCCGTCGCCGCCCGCCGCCGAGGGCCTGGGACGGCCGTCGGGAGGGCCCGTCTCGACGATTCGCAGCCGCGCTCCCGGCACCGTCTCCCGCACCCGGGCGAAGGCGTGCAACAGGGTGCTCACGTCCTTGGCCGGGCCGATCCGCCCTGCCCACACCAGCGTCGGCGCGCCACCCGCGCGGCACCCGTCACGTGGCGGCAGATCGGCGGCCCGCTCCCCCACCGCGTCGAACGGCGCCGGATCCATGCCCGGATAGACGGTACGCAGCCGGGTGCGATCCGCGCCGCACCGCTCCTGCCACGTCCGGTCGTGCGCGTTGCCCGGCGTGATGACGTGGGCCCGCGCGTACGTTTCCTGGGTCAGCAGCCGCTGGAAGGAGCCGAGCAGGGCGCGCACCGGGGCGCCCGCCACACCGCGTGCGACGGCCCCCGTGGCGCTCGCGGCGCTCGTCAGGTAGTGCGCGCGCAGCCGCACGCCGTACTCCGTGACGAGCAGGGGGACACCCCGGGCACGGTGGGCCAGCAGCCCGGGCAGTGCGGCGGGTCCTGCGCCGACCGCGTGACACAGGTCGGCCGCCGCCAGCCCCGCCTCCCCGCCGCGCAGTCCGTACCAGTCCAGCGAGAGCGGACGCAGCGCGCGCTCCAGCCGCTCCGCCACCGTGAGGAGATCCTCGACCTGGGCGGCGTGCGCGGCGCGCGGCGCGCCCGGCGCGCGGCAGGCGGCCTGCAGGATGCGCACCGCCTGCTCGGAGCGGAGGGCAGCACCCAGTCCGTCGCGTTCGGCCGCCAGTTCGGCCAGCCCGTACAGGCCTGCGGCGAAACGGTCCGCCTGCGACGTCACGACAGCTGCCCCGGCGGCGGAACCCGCACCCCGGAGCGCGTCCACCCGCGCTCCGTACTGTGCGGTGCACACGGCCTCGGCGAGCAGGGAGAAGTACTCGCGGAAGCGACGCCTCACGCGCCGTCCGTGGAATCCGTGCCCGAGCCCGCGCGCGGACCCACCGGCCGGCTCCCCCGGGCCCCACAGCGGCGCCGTACGCACCCGGGTCACGTTGGCCGGCAGCTCACACCAGCCGGCCCGTTCCTGCCGTGCGCTGCGGCTGAGGGCATGAACGGCGAACTCGTGGCCGTCCAGGCCGCGCAGCAGGCGGTCGCACCACAGCGCGGACTCACCCCGCAGATAGGGGTAACCACCTTCCGTAAGCAGTGCGATGCGCATGTGCGCACCCCCAACCCTCGTCGCGGCGTGCCAGCGGCCGCGAACGGCTCGGTGGCGGGACGCGGACGACGCTATGCGCGCCCCCGTCGCACGATGGACGGTTGTCCGTCACACCACCGGAAGGGGTGAAGACCCGTGACTTTCCCGCGCGTCGCGCGTTTTCCCACAGCACGGGAACCACCCGCTCTACGGGAACCACCCGCTCCAGGCGAACCGTGCGGGCGGTGGCGGCCGGGTGTCAGCCGCGCGGGTGGGGCCAGGCGTTGGGGCGGCAGGTCTTGCCCTGCGTGGTCAGGTACTTGG
The DNA here is from genome assembly GCF_003323715.1 of Streptomyces diacarni. Taxonomy (GTDB): domain Bacteria; phylum Actinomycetota; class Actinomycetes; order Streptomycetales; family Streptomycetaceae; genus Streptomyces; species Streptomyces diacarni. The sequence continues at coordinate 114,631 of NZ_QOIN01000048.1, read as the reverse complement.
TCTGCTGCATCATCACCGGGGCGGGCTCGCCGTCGCCGGGGCAGCCGACGTGGTCGTGGCCGAGCCGGTGGCCGACCTCGTGGTTGATCAGCATCTGGCGGTAGGCGTGCATCTGTCCGGGCCCGAAGGTCTTGGCCCCACGCGCCCACCGGTAACCGTTGATCATGATCCGCTCGGTGGCCGCCGAGTCGCAGGACACCTTCTGTTCGCTGGTGTCCAGGCCCGACTTGGCACACCACAGGTCGGTGGTCTTCGGCGTGGCCAGGGTGATGACGAACTTCGCCTTCCCCGAGGAGACCCGCTCGAAGCTGCGCTTGCCGTCGTGCGCCCAACTGCGCTCGTCGTTGAGCGTCTTGTGGACCGCCTTGGCGAACAGCTCGCCGTCCAGCGGCAGTTTCTTCTCCACGTCCACGCGGTAGCGGATCACCTCGCCCTTGCCGCTGCCCTTCTCGTGGCCGGGCACGGCGGTGAACTTGTCCGTTCCCTCCAGGTCGTCGGCCAGCGGGTAGACATGCGCCATCTTCGCGTCGTACGAAGCGGATCCGTTGCCGGGGGCGCCCGGGGTGGGCCGCGTCCCGCGGTCGGCGCGGTCGTCTTGCCCGGCGGTTCCGCCCGGCGCCCGCTCGCCCGTGTTGGCTCCGTCGTCGGACTGCCCCGAGCTGTGCTCGCCGCCCGCCACCTGGGCCGCGATGACGATCGCCAGCACGGTCGTGATGGCCGCGGCGGCGATACCCGTGTACGTGCGGGCCCTGCCGCCGGTGCGCTGCCGCCGTGGACGCGACTGCGCGGGCCCCGCCGTACGGTCGCCGCGCGGCTCGTCGTCCGCGGGGGGCGCGTCGGCGGTGGCCTGCGGCGCCGGCGGTCCGGGCGCGGCGGGCCCGGCGGCGCGGTGGGGAGCCCGCGGCGTGCCGGAGGCGCCCGCGGGGCGCTGGCGCGCGTCGGCGGGGGCCGAGGCGCCGGGCGCCCCGGCTGCCCTGTGGGTGAAGACCGCGTCGTCGAAGGCGTCGAGGTAGTCCTGGCGCGGCCCGTGGGGGCCGCCGCGCTGCTGCTCGGGTCCCTGCGAGCGCCACGGGTTCTGCGCCTGGCCGCGGCCTTGGCTCCGCCCCTGGCCCTGGCCGTGCGGCAAGCCGTACCCATGGGCTCCGCCGGGGCCGTGGCGGTACGGCTCACCGAACTGCGGGTGTCCGCCACGGGTGGGCTCGTCGACGTGCCCGGGGACGCCGTGCGCCGGGGTGCCGTGGGGTCCCGGGCGCGCTGCGGGGGCGCCCTCGGCGGGGTACGGCGCGGTGACATCCCGCTCCCACCCGGCGGCATCGGCCCGTCCGGGGGCGCCTGCGTCGCGGGACCGGGCGGCGGCCCGGCCGGCGTCCGCCTGGCGCTCCGGTATCCCGGAGCGCTGCTGGCCGCGTGCGGTACCGGCCTTGCCCTTACGGCTGTGGCGTCCCACTGGTCACCTTTCGAGGTTGCCGGTTCCTTGTGCGGCGGTCCCGGCTGCGGGGGTGTTCGACCGCCGTGCGGCCGTGGCCGCGTCGTCGATCAGCTCGCGGACGGCACTCGCGACGATCTCGGGGTACTCCATCATGGCGACGTGTCCCGCGTCCGGCAGAGCGAGCAGCCGGGAGTCGCGGAACGCCGCCGAGGCGCGCCGGGCCATCCGGAAGGCGACCAGTTGGTCGCGCCCTCCGTAGATCAGCAGCGTGGGCGCCAGTACCCGCTCGGCCTGCCGCCAGAGCGCGTGCTGGCCTCCCAGGGTATAGGCGTCCACGATGCCCCGTGTCGAGCGGACCATGGCGTCCCAGAAGTAGGGCAGCCGCTTCATGCGGTCGTACTCCTCGGCGGCGGCCGCGAAGTCCTCCGGGCTGACGCGCGCCGGGTCGCCGTAGCACAGCCCGAGGATCCCGCCGGTGCGCCGTTCGGCCGGCCAGTCGCGGGTGAGCCTGCCGAACAGCGCAGCGATGCCGGGCACCGCCATCAGCGCGGTCGGCCAGGCGGTGCGCTGCGGCGGTATCTCCGGCAGCGCGGGGGAGATCAGGGTCAGGGTGCGCACCAGGTCGGGGCGTACGGCGGCCACCCGGGTCGTCACGGCGCCGCCGAGGGAGTTGCCCAGCAGGTGTACGGGGCCCGCCGCGCGCGTGTCCAGGTAGCGGATGACCGCGCGGGCGTGGCCGGAGACCGAGTAGTCGCCGTCGTCGGGCGGCGGGGAGTCACCGAAGCCGGGCAGGTCGAGTGCCTCGCCTGCCACGTCGGGGGCGAGCTCGCCCATCAGGGCCGTCCAGTTGAGGGAGGAGCCTCCCAGCCCGTGCACGTACAGCGCGCCCGTACGGGTGTCGGCTCCGGCCCGGGCGGGCCGCTGGGGTGAGGGGGTGTCCGCCCCGGCCGGGGCGGCGGCGGGGGTCTCGTCGCGCAGTGCGCGCACGGCCAGCGTCAGGCCCGGCAGCGAGACCTTCCGAAGCGTCTCCCCGTCGCCGACGCGGGAGCCCGGCGGCGTGGTGGACGGCGCGGCGGTGCGGGCCGCGGCAGCGGAGGTTCCCGGCTGCTCGGTGGAGGACATGGGGCAATGTTACGAGACGATCACACACACTCTCACGTGTCCACCGTCACAGAAGAAACACACCGGTGCACGGGGGATGACACAGGCACACGGCGTCCGCCTCCGTTCGTGTGCAACCGCTCCGCGGGAAGCGTGCATGCGGGCGTGCGCCCCTGGTGACCCGCTCCTAGTCTCGGAAGTAGGCCCGCGCAGGCGGGCAGCACCCTGGAAAGGGGAGCAGGCATGCCGCTCGACCCCACAGAACCGGAAACCTTTGACGACACGTACACCGCCGGCACGCACGAGGAAGAGCCGGAGGGAACGGAGAATCCCGAGGCCACGGAGGCGGACGCGGCCGAACAGCACACCGATGTGCTGCGGCAGCGTGACGAGCCGCTCGCCCCGTCCGGCACGCACGAGGCCGACCCCGCCGACGCGGCGGAGCAGGCACGCGTGGTGGAGCTGAATGAGGACGAGTACCGATAAAGCACCCGCCCTGCCCGGGTGGCGGCGGAAAATTCGGGGCCCGTGGAGCCCCCACTCCCGTTACTGAAAAGTACGATGGCGGCACAGCGCAGCTCGCGCTCAGAAACACACAGGGAGGCGGCGTGACAGCCATCGAGCAGACCGAAGCGCGCCCGCGTGGCACGCGTCTGCCCCGCCGGGCCCGACGCAACCAACTGCTGGGCGCAGCTCAGGAGGTCTTCGTCGCGCAGGGCTACCACGCGGCGGCGATGGACGACATCGCCGAACGTGCCGGCGTCAGCAAACCGGTGCTCTACCAGCACTTCCCGGGGAAGCTGGACCTGTACCTCGCGCTTCTCGACCAGCACTGCGAGGCGCTGCTCCAGGCGGTGCGCAGGGCGCTGGAGTCCACGACGGACAACAAGCAGCGCGTGGCGGCCACCATGGACGCCTATTTCGGTTTCGTGGAGGACGAGGGCGGCGCTTTCCGCCTGGTGTTCGAGTCGGACCTGACGAACGAGCCCGCGGTGCGCGAGCGCGTGGACAGGGTGAGCCTGGACTGCGCGGAGGCCGTCAGCGAGGTCATCGCCGAGGACACCAAGCTCTCCCAGGAGCAGTCCATGCTGCTGGCCGTCGGCCTGTGCGGCATGGCGCAGATCACCGCGCGCTACTGGCTGGGGTCGGGGCAGCGGATCCCCCGCGACGCCGCGGCCAAGTTGATCTCGTCGCTCTCCTGGCGCGGTATCGCCGGGTTCCCGATGCAGTAGTGACGCGGTAGTCCGGCGTCCTGACCGGTCGGAGGGGACGCGTGCCCCGGTCCGAGGGGGCGCGGTTGTTCGCTGCCGGCGTGCGACCGCGCCCCCTCGGCGTCCTCCGCCGAGAGCTAGGGTTACTCCCGTACGGCGCGGCTGGCCGCGCACCGCATCCCGGGCATCGGCACGGGGACACCAGACCGTCGGAGGGACATAGCCGTGGAGGTCAAGATCGGCGTGCAGTACGCGCCTCGCGAGATCGTCATGGAGAGCAAGCAGACTCCTGACGAGCTCGAGAGCACGGTGGCGGCGGCATTGGAGAAGGGCTCCGGGCTGCTCAGCCTCGAGGACGAGCACGGCCGGAAGATCCTGATCCCGGCGGACCGTGTCGCCTACATCGAGATCGGCCAGCCGTCGGGCCGCAAGGTGGGCTTCGGAGCCATCTGAGACGGGCCTCGGCACCGTCCGGGAAACGGCGGGGTCACGCACACGGCGGCGGCCGCGGATTTTGCTTCCGCGGCCGCCGTTTCAGCGTCCGTACCCAGGGGGAGACCGGGAACGACCGCGACCAGCGGTCGGCTCACCGCCACCCCGTGGAGGTCCTCATGATCTGGGAGGCTCTCGGCTCCGCAAGCCTTGGACTCGCCCTCGCCCTCGTCGCGAGCAGGCGGTTCCCCGAGCGGCTTCCCGACCGGCGGCTCGTGCTGGCCACGGGCCCGGTCGCCGCCCTCGTCGGCGGCCTCGTCAGCCACACCGTCTTCGGCGCGGGACACGTCCCGGTGGCCCTGTGCGTGGCCCTGGGGGTCAGCGCGGCGCTGCTCTCGCTGCTGCTGCGGGACGCGCCCGGGCGCAGGCAGTGGCGCAGGGACACCCTGCGCACCACCCCGGCGCCGCGGTCCGCTGAGTCCGGGTGGGGGGAGCCGGGGTTCGCGGAGGCCGGGTTCGCCGAGCCCGGGCTCGTGGCGTCCGGGCTCGTGGAATCCGGAATCAGGCGGCAAGCCCCAGCGCGGCCATCCGCTTCGTATGGGCCTCGGTGATCCGGGAGAACATCTTGCCGACCTCGGCGAGGTCGAAGCCGTCGGCCAGCCCGCCGACCAGCATCGTGGAGAGCGCGTCCCGCTCGGCGACCACCCGCTGCGCCTGGGACAGCGCCTCGCCCATCAGCCGCCGCGCCCACAGTGCGAGGCGCCCGCCCACGCGGGGTTCGGCCTCGATGGCGGCCCGCACCTTCTCCACGGCGAAGCTGGAGTGCCCGGTGTCGGCCAGCACGCTGAGCACCAGCGCACGGGTGTCGGTGTCCAGCCTGGTCGCCACCTCGCGGTAGAAGTCCGAGGCGATCGAGTCCCCGACGTACGCCTTGATCAGGCCCTCCAGCCAGTCGGAGGGCGCGGTCAGCCGGTGGAACTCCTCCAGGGGCGCGGCGAACGGCTCCATCGCCGCCGTGGGGTCCTCGTCGATCCGGGCCAGCCGCTCACGCAGTTTTTCGAAGTGGCCGAACTCGGCCGACGCCATCGAGGCCAGCTCGGCCTTGTCGGCGAGCGAGGGTGCCAGCTTGGCGTCCTCGGCGAGCCGCTCGAAGGCCGCCAGCTCCCCGTAGGCGAGGGCCCCCAGCAGGTCGACGACCGCGGCACGGTAGGTCGGGTCCGCCGCGGCCTGCTCCCAGTTCTGGGAGGCGGTCGAGGTGGCGGGGGCGTACTCGGAACCGTCGTCGGCGGTCTTGTCAGGCGTCTCCATACTGCGCACGATAGCCCGAGACCCCCAGCTCGCGGGGGCCCCGCCCGATGCCCGCAGACCCGCGCGGACCTGCGGTGAACTCGTACACAGCGATTGCCCCGGTACACATGCGCGGATTCGGGGTACAGTGATATGGGTCCACCAGATGACGTGGACTCGCTGCATGCATGAAATGCGGATGCCCGGTCGGTGGCCCGATCGGCTCCGACCCGACAGCCTTCCGCCGGTTCGTGCTCCCCGCACGGGTCGCGCTGAGAGGGACCGCTCGCGCGAGTGAGGCGCTTGAGCGGGAGCCAGTGGTCCCGCACCCACAGGGCGGGCCGATACGACGGCCGCCCGGGTGCGGTAGATCCTCTCCTCGCTCCGCCGGACCGTCCCACATGCTGGGACGACCGGACGCCGCAGCCCCACCCTCGCGTCACACAGAAGAGGCAAGCACCCTGTCCACCACGTTCAGAGATCTGGGGATCCTTCCCGAGACAGCCGAGGCCCTCGAAGCCGTCGGCATCACCTCACCCTTCCCGATCCAGGAGATGACGCTCCCGGTCGCCCTCGCGGGCACCGACGTCATCGGTCAGGCGAAGACCGGCACCGGCAAGACGCTGGGGTTCGGACTTCCGCTGCTGGAGTCGGTGACCGTCCCCGCCGACGTCGAGCTGGGCCGCGCCAAGCCGGAAGAGCTGTCCGACGCGCCGCAGGCCCTCGTCGTCGTCCCCACCCGTGAGCTGTGCCAGCAGGTCACCAACGATCTGCTCACCGCGGGCAAGGTCCGCAACGTGCGGGTCGTGCCGATCTACGGCGGCCGCGCCTACGAGCCGCAGGTCGAAGCCCTCAACAAGGGCGTCGACGTCGTCGTCGGCACGCCGGGCCGGCTGCTGGACCTGGCCGGCCAGAAGAAGCTGCGGCTCTCGCAGATCAGGGCGCTCGTCCTGGACGAGGCCGACGAGATGCTCGACCTGGGCTTCCTGCCCGACGTCGAGAAGATCATCGAGATGCTGCCGACCCGGCGCCAGACGATGCTCTTCTCCGCGACGATGCCGGGCCAGGTCATCTCGCTCGCCCGCCGCTACATGAGCCAGCCCACGCACATCAGCGCCACCTCGCCGGACGACGAGGGCCAGACGGTGGCCAACACCACCCAGCACGTCTTCCGGGCGCACTCCATGGACAAGCCGGAGATGGTCGCCCGGATACTGCAGGCCGAGGGCCGCGCCCTCGCGATGATCTTCTGCCGTACGAAGCGCACGGCGGCCGACGTCGCCGAGCAGCTGAGCCGGCGCGGCTTCGCGGCCGGCGCCGTCCACGGCGACCTGGGCCAGGGGGCGCGCGAGCAGGCGCTGCGCGCCTTCCGCAACGGCAAGGTCGACGTCCTGGTGTGCACGGACGTCGCCGCCCGCGGCATCGACGTCGACAACGTCACCCACGTGATCAACTACCAGACGCCCGAGGACGAGAAGACCTACCTGCACCGCATCGGCCGCACCGGCCGCGCGGGCGCCTCGGGTACCGCCGTCACGCTGGTCGACTGGGACGACATCCCGCGCTGGCAGCTGATCAACAAGGCGCTGGAGCTCGCCTTCAACGACCCGGAGGAGACCTACTCCACCTCGCCGCACCTGTACGAGGCCCTGGGCATCCCCAAGGAGGCCAAGGGCGTGCTGCCGCGCGCCGAGCGCACGCGTGCCGGGCTCGCGGCCGAGGAGATCGAGGACCTCGGCGAGACGGGCGGCGGCGGCCGCTCGCGCGCCAAGTCCGCGGGCTCCGGCGGCTCCGGCGCGCCTGCCGAACGCGCCCGCCCGGCGCGCAAGCCGCGCGAGCGCCGGCGCACCCGCGGGGCGCTGCGCACGGACTCCCCGGCCGCCTCGGCGGAACAGGCCGTCGCCACGGCCGAGGGCACCTCGGCCGCCACGGAGGCGGGCGAGGGCACCGCAGCAGCGCCGCGCAAGCCGCGCCGGCGCCGCCGCACCCGCTCCGGGACCCCCGCCGCCGCCTCGGAGGCGCCCGCCGCCAAGGAGACCGAGGCGACCGGTGAGGGCGAGGCCCGCAAGCCCCGCCGCCGTCGCACCCGCTCGCGCGCAGCGGCCACCCGCTCTGCCGAGCAGCCCGCGTCGGAGAGCTGACCCCCGTCCCTGACCGGGACACCACGGCTCGGTACCCCCACGGGGTGCCGAGCCGTTCGCGTGTGCGCCGCGCGCCGCGCCACCTGTCCATCTGGCCACGACCGTCTTCACACGGCCCCGACCGTTTACACGTCCGCGGGAGGGTCCGGCAGAGGCCGGGGAAGCGGGAGGAGGGGCGCGGGTAGCGTCTGGGCATGAGCAAGCCGCCTTTTCTCGCGCTGCCCGCCGGTGTGCGCACGTATCGTCTGGTCACCGCACGCGGGGATTTCGCGGTGCACGACACGGGCGGCCCCGACGCGGACGAGGCCGGGGCCGTCGCGTTGCTGCTGCCCGGGTTCACCGGCAGCAAGGAGGACTTCGTCGGCCTGCTGGAGCCGCTGGCACAGGCCGGGTTCCGGGCGGTGGCGGTCGACGGGCGCGGACAGTTCGAAACGGGCGGCCCGGCCGACGAGAGCGCCTACGCACAGCACGAGCTCGCCCGTGACGTGCACGCGGTGGTGGCGGCCGTGGCCGGCCGCGCCCCCGGTGGCGTACACCTGCTGGGACACTCGCTGGGCGGTCTGATCGCCCGCGCCGCCGTGCTGGAGGACGCCGCTCCCTTCGCGTCGTTGACCCTGCTGAGCAGCGGCCCCGGTGCCGTCTCGCCTTCCCAGCAGGAGCGCGTACGGATGCTGCTGGGCGCGCTGGAGACGATGAGCATGGCGGCCATCTGGGAGGTCATGCGGGAGCTGGACCAGTCGGTCGGCTCGGCCGGTGAGGCTCCGTACTCCCGGCGGGAGGACGAGGAGGCCTCCGGGGCGATGGAGGAGTTTTTGCGGCGCCGCTGGCTGAGCAACGTGCCCGCGCAGTTGGCGGCGACGGGCCGGCAACTGCTGGCCGAGCCGGACCGGGTGGCGCAGCTCGCGGCGCTGGCGCCGCCGGTCCACGTGGTCTCCGGCGCCGAGGACGACGCCTGGCCGGTGGAGTGGCTGGACGGTATGGCCGGGCGGTTGGGCGCCCGGCGCACCGTCGTTCCCGGCACCGGGCACTCCCCCAATGCCGAGCGGCCGAGGGAGACGGCGCGCGCCGTGGCGGACTTCTGGCTCAGCCTCGGCCCCGGCTGAACAGGCTCAGCCCTTGCCCCGGCTGAACGGGCTCAGCCCTTGCCCTGGATGAACTGGGTGATGCCACCGGCGATCTGCTGCACGGCGATGGCCGACAGCAGCATGCCCGACAGCCGGGTGACGAGGACGACTCCGCCGTCCTTGATGACGCGGATGATCAGCAGCGAGTAGCGCATCACGAGCCACAGCACCAGGTGCATCGCCACGATCGCCACCCATACCGACAGCTGTCCGCCCCAGCCGTGCGCCCGCTGGACGGCGAGGATGACGGACACGATGGCGCCGGGCCCGGCCAGCAGCGGCATGCCGAGGGGGACGAGGGCGACGTTGACGTCCTTGGTCTGGGTCGGCTCGTCGGACTTGCCCGTCAGCAGGTCGAGCGCGACGAGCAGGAGCAGCAGCCCTCCCGCGACCATCAGGGCGGGGATGGAGACGTGCACGTAGTCGAGGATCTGTTTGCCGCAGATCCCGAACAGGGTGATCACCCCGAACGCGACGACGGCGGCCTGCCAGGCCATTCGGCGCTGCACCTTCACGGGACGTCCGGAGGTGAGGCCGAGAAAGATGGGCGTGATGCCGGGCGGATCCATGATCACGAACAGGGTGAGGAAGACGGAGCCGAAGAGCGCGAAGTCGAACACGAGGTGCCTGTGCCTTGGAGGAGAGAGGGGTGGGAGTGGACATGTGCGGGCGCCCGGCGGGATGGCCGGGCGCTCCGGCGCGCCGACACGGGCGTGCCGGCACGGGCGTGCCGGCACGGGCGTGCCGGCACGGGCGTTGCGGGCACGTCAGGGCGCAGGGACGCCCGGGCGCGCGGAGCGGGGAACGGCACGCGGCCGGGGGGGGCGAAGGTCACCGGAGTGACCGGGCGCGTCCGCGTCACCGCGTGCTCAAGGGCGGAGCAGCGGTGTCGCGGTGCCGTGTGCGGCACCGGGCGCGCCTGTGCGGCGCCGGCGCACCCCACTGCCACACCGGATGCCGTGTGCGGCCTCCGGTGTCCGCCCGCCGGGCTCAGCCCGTGACGGGGGTGGCGCCTGAGCCGCGTGCCGCGATCTCGGCGTAGACGTCGGGCGCGGTGGTGAAGTCGCCGAGGGCGAGGGGCTTGCGGGTGCCGTGGTAGTCGCTGGAGCCGGTGGCCAGCAGACCGAGCTCGTCGGCGAGGGCGTGCAGCCGGGTGCGGGTGGCGGGCGTGTGGTCGGCGTGGTCCGCCTCGATGCCGTCGAGCCCGGCCCGTGCGAGCTCGGCGAGCGCGCTCTCGGGGACGCACTGCCCACGCTTGGCTGCCAGCGGGTGCGCGAAGACGGCGACGCCGCCCGCGCCCTTGATCAGGCGCAGCGCGTCGAAGGGGTCCAGCTCGTGCTTCCCGACGTAGGCGCGCCCGTCGCCCGCGATCCACTCCTCGGTGAAAGCGTCGGAGACCGTCTCGACGACGCCTTCCTCCACCATGGCCGTCGCGATGTGGGGCCGCCCCACCGAGCCGTCGCCCGCGATGCGCCTGACCTGCTCCCAGGTGATCGGCACGCCCAGCTCGCGCAGCGCGGCGACCATGGCCCGGGCGCGGGGTACGCGGTCGTCGCGGACGAGTTCGCGTTCCCGGGCGAACGCGGGCTCGTCCGGGTCGAAGAGGTAGGCGAGCATGTGGAGGCTGATGCCGTCCAGCCGGCACGAGATCTCGGCCCCGGTGACCAGGGTGAGTCCCGCGGGCAGTGCGGCGAGGGCTTCCGCGTGGCCGCCGACCGTGTCGTGGTCGGTGAGCGCGACGACGTCGAGCCCCGCGGCCGACGCGTTGCGTACCAGTTCGGCGGGGGAATCGGTGCCGTCGGAGGCGGTGGAGTGGGTGTGCAGGTCGATGCGCACTGCGACGGGCTCCGAGCGGTGGTGGGGGGCGGGTGACGGGCTCATGGCGAGCGTCCTCCAGGATAGCCGCACCGTCCGGCACCCCCGCGGCCAGGAACGCGGGCCCACGAGCGTCCGATCTCCGCGGACCTCGGGCGTCAGGGGATGAGCCGTGGGGAGAGCGCCCCGCAGGGCACCAGATCGACCTCGGCCCCGGCGTCGCGCAGGTCGGTGAGGACCAGTTCGTCGTAGAGCATCAGGCCGGACTCCTGGGGCCACACGATCGCCCACAGCCACAGGCCGCACGCCTCACCGGCGAAGACCGCACGGTCGGCGGGCGCACCGTCGACGTGCCACAGGTGCGTGGGGTGGCCCGCGGCCAGGACCTTGGCCTGCGGTGGTTTGCCGCCGCAGATCGCGGGGCCGGGGTCGGGGCCCTCGATCCCGGCGTGGCGCGCGCCGAGTCCGACGCCCAACTCCTCGGCGATCAGCAGGAGTTCTCCGGGCCCGCCCAGCGGTGCGGGGCCCGAGCAGGCGACGGCGGTGGCGCGGCCCCCGCTGCGGTCGTCTCCGGCGCAGGCCACGCCGGTGAACAGCCAGCCCACGGGGAGCGGCCACGGCATCCATACGGGCACCTGGGTGCGGCCGACGACGACGGCGAGGGCGTCGACGCTGGGCGGGAGGACAGGCTGGAGCGGGTGCACGGCGCCGTGCACGCCGCACTGCCAGGTGTCGGCGAAGAGGCCGGGCGCCCTGACCCGGCTACCGCACTTCGGGCAACTGGGTTCGCCCCTCATGAGCTCCAACAGTCCTACCGGGTCGCGTTCCCGTCAAGGACGATCACCCGGGTGGAGTCCTGGCCTGTGCACGACCCTCGGTGAGACCCGCAGGTGGCGACATGACAAGCAGGTGATCACACCGGCATCCACCCCATCAGTAACCCTGTGCGAGTTCCCGCCCTCCCCCGGACCCCCGCCCCTGAACCGGAGCCCGGCAGACGGCAGACGGCAGACGAGCGGCACCTCAAGCGAGCGGCACGGCGCCGCGCAGCGGATCACGGAGGTCTGTCTCGTGGCGGAGCCAGCGCTCGTGGAGCGCGTCCGCGCCGTGGACCCGCTTCCAGGCCGCCTCCGTCGGCGTCAGCGGCAGCAGGGGGAAGAAGCGGACGGGCTCGTGGGGCGGCTCCAGGGGCAGGTCCTCGACCAGGCCCCCGGCCTCGGCCACCAGGACGGAGGTGAAGGGCGCCCCGGGCCACAGGGGCTCGCCGGTGTCCAGCGAGGCGCCCGGAGCGACGACGACGCCCTCGACCTGCGGTGCCGCCGCGAGCACGGCGAGTGGCCGCAGCACCTTGTCGGTGTCGGCGAGCCCGGCCCGCACCGTGAGCAGGAGTTCGGCGCGCGGACCGCGCTCGGGGTCGGCGAGCGCCTCGGCCGGATCGGCCATGGGGGCCGCCGACATGCCGCGCGTGGCGTATCGCACGATCCCCTCCTCCGCGTCCACGAAGCGCAGCACCTCGATGCGTTCCGTACCCAGGAAGGTGACGGCGGCGCGGGCGTCCGGCTCACCGAAGGCCCTGCGCACGTGGGTGTCGACCAGTGTGAGGACGTCGTTCATCCGGCGAGCATAGATCCCGGGGCCCTCGCCCAAGAGCGCGGCATCGTCGCGTAAGACGGTGGCAAAGGGGCACCCGCAACGGGCGGCGGCGGCGCGGGGACCCGCTTACCAGTGCTACCGTTGGCTGCCGGTCAAGGCGTGTACACATCGTCCCCCACAGGGGCCCGGCCGGAGGAGGTGGGACTGACATGGATCCGAGTCGACCGTGCAGTACCAGCCGCTCTTCCGCCCCCGTGCTGGTCGCGCCGCACCGGCCCTGAGGCTCCCGCGCCACCGCGCGGTGACACCGTCCGCGGGGTCTGGGAATTCCTTCTTCCCGGCGCACGCATGGCGGGAGAGCGCCCGCGTTCCGCAGTCACGCACTGTTTCGTTCGTCAGCGAATGTCGTCGCCGCGGCCCGCGTGTGGTGCCCGCTTTGCGGACCTCCGGGTAGGTACCCGTAGGCCCCCGTTCCGGGCAGCACGACGCCCGGCCCGTGTGCACGGCGGCATGGCACGGCACCGTGGAGGGCCTCATGTCGATGATCCGAGAGCTGCGCGCCGCTGTGCGCCCGGCACTGCGCAAGGACAACCGTTCCGGGTACGGCACCGGTGTGCACGAGAGCGGCGGCCCGTCGATGAGCAGTGCGGTGGTGGACTGCGCGGCGTATCTGGACGGGCGCCGCGAGACCGAGACGCGCTCCCCCGCCGACGCGCTGTGCCGGGTCCGCTCCGCCGAGGGGCAGAGCCGGGACGGGTTCGTGTGGATCGGACTGCACGAGCCCACGGAGGAGGAGTTCTCGGGGATCGCCCAGGAGTACGGTCTGCACCCGCTGGCCGTCGAGGACGCCGTGCACGCGCACCAGCGCCCGAAGCTGGAGCGTTACGACGAGAGCCTGTTCACCGTCTTCAAGACGATCCACTACGTCGAGCACGCCGAACTGACGGCCACCAGCGAGGTCGTGGAGACCGGCGAGGTGATGTGCTTCACAGGACGGGACTACATCATCACCGTACGGCACGGCGGTCAGGGTTCCCTGCGGGCGCTGCGGCACCGCCTGGAGGACGACCCCGAGCTGCTGAGCAAGGGCCCCTCGGCCGTGCTGCACGCGATCGCGGACCAGACCGTGGACGGCTACCTCGCGGTCGCCGACGCGGTGCAGGACGACATCGACGAGGTCGAGATCGAGGTCTTCTCCGACCGCACGGGCGGCGGCAAGCGCGGCGGCGACGCGAGCCGCATCTACCAACTCAAGCGCGAGGTGCTGGAGTTCAAGCGCGCCGTCTCGCCGCTGATGCGGCCGATGCAGACGCTGAGCGAGCGGCCCGTACGGCTGGTCGATCCGGACATCCAGAAGTACTTCCGCGACGTGGCCGACCACCTGACCCGCGTCAACGAGCAGGTGCTGGGCTTCGACGACCTACTCAACTCGATCCTCCAGGCGAACCTGGCGCAGGCGACGGTCGCGCAGAACGAGGACATGCGGAAGATCACCGCCTGGGCCGCCATCTTCGCGGTACCGACGATGATCGCGGGGATCTACGGCATGAACTTCGAGTACATGCCGGAGCTGCGCTGGAAGTTCGGCTATCCGCTGGTGCTGCTGCTCATCGTGGCGATCTGCTACGGCATGCACCGCGGCTTCAAGCGCAACGGCTGGTTGTAATCTGCGGCCATGACCGCCACACCCGCCGCACCGCGCCCCGCCGACGGACACCTCGGCCGTGCCCTGATCGAGGAGACGGCCAAGAAGTCGGGAATGGTCTGGGTCAGGGGTCCTGTCGGCCCCGCACGCGGGCTGTGGCACGTGTGGCGGGAGGGCGCCGTCTGCCTGGTGGGAGACGGCTCGCTGGAACAGCCGCTGGCGGACATGGGGCTGTCCGACGGCGCCGCCGCGACCGTGACCGTGCGGGGCAAGGACAAGGGTGCCCGCCTCGTCGTCTGGTCCGCACGGGTGCGCGAACTCACCCCGCGCAGCGAGCGGTGGCAGGCGGCCGTCGAGGAGTTGAAGGGCAAGCGGCTCAACGCACCGGACACGGACACCATGCTGCGCAGGTGGGCCGACGAGAGCCGTGTCCTGCGCCTGGAGCCGACGGGCGAGCCGCTGGAACAGCCAGGATCGATGCCCCACGACGCGCAGGCGGCACCGCCGCCCGCGACCCCGGCCACCACCCGCAACGCGCAGCCCGCGGGGCTGCCGCGGCTGCTGGCCCGCCGCGGCAAGCGCCGGACCGGCTGACCTCCGGCGGCTTTCCCACGCCCGCACGGCCACCGTGCCGCGGGTTCCGTCTCAGGACAGGGGCCGGCCCCCGCAGACGGGGAGTCCGGTGGCGTCCTTGCCGTCCCAGCCGTCGTTGCCCGCGTGCGTGCGGGTCATCGCGCGGAAGCCGCCGCCCAGGTCGTCGCCGTCGATCCGGTCTCGGCACGCACGGCGCCGGCACGCGCGGCGTCGGCGTCCGGGTGGACGGAGCTGATCACCTGTGGTCCGGGGCGGGCGCCGATCGGGTCGTCGCCGTGCTCCAGGCGGTCGAGGAGCGACGCGAGGAAGGCGAGCGCGACCATCGCGAGGAGCAGCAGCAGCTTCCCCAGGAGGCTCAGCTCGCACAGCCAGCGCCACGCCTTCCACAGGCCCCTGCCCGTCGCGCTCAGGACGACCTTGTAGGCCGGCTCGCCCTCCCGCACGGCGGAACCGCCGGTGGGGACGGCGTCCATGACGTCCGGGCCGTGCGCCGCCGCGGCGGGCGCGCCCGCCGGAACCGGTGCTCCCGGTGCACCGGGCGTGTCCGACACGGACGGGGGTCCGGGGGTGCCCGGAACGGACGAGGGCCCGGGGGTTCCCGGCGTGGACGAGGGTCCGGATGAGGGGCCGGATGAGGGGTCCTGGCTGCCGGGGGCCGGGCCGAAGCCCTGCCCCGGGACCGGCGTCCGGGCCGGGCCGTAGCCGGGCACCGCACGGCCGCCCCCGCCTCCGCCGGTCGTCCCCGAGCCGCGGATGGCGAAGGTGGCGTCGTCCACCGCCGAGCCGTCCGCGACCCGGGTGAGCCGCGTCATCGCGGAGCCGGTGTCGGTGCGCTGGTCGGGGTCCTTCTCCAGCAGCCCGAGCAGCAGGGCGCGCAGTTCGGGGCCCGCGTTGGCGGGCGTCTGCGCCGGTTCGAGGAGGGAAGCGGAGAACGAGGCCATGGCCGAGCCCCGGTCGAAGGGCCCGTGCCCCTCGGACGCGCAGTACAGCGCCGCGCCGAGCGAGAAGAGGTCGGACTCGCGCCGCTCCTGGTCGCGCATCCGCTCGGGCGCCGTGAAGCCGGGGGTGCCGATGACGCCGGTCTGCGTCATCCGCGTCTGCCCGGAGTCGGCTTCGAGCGAGATGCCGTAGTCGGTCAGCATGACCCGCCCGTGCCGGTTCCCGGCGTGGTCGGAGGCGAGGAGGATGTTCGCCGGTTTCACGTCGCGGTGCAGGATGCCGTGCGCGTGCCCGGCTTCCAGGGCCTTCAGTACGGCGACGCCGATCCGGCAGATCTCGGTGTCCGGGAGGCGGGGCTCGTCACGGATGACCTTGGCGAGGTCGGTGGCGCCCGAGACGTATTCCATGACGATCCACGGCAGGCCCTCGTGCTGCACCACGTCGAGGACCGTCGCCACGTGCGGGTGCCCGCGCAGCTTGGTGGCGTGCAGCGCCTCACGGCGGGCGCGGCGGATGGGCGACAGGTCGCCGGATCCATCGCTCCCTTCGCCACCGGACTCGCTACCGCCGCTGCCGCCGCTGCCGCCGGTCCCCGCGGGCATCTCGATCTGCTTGATGGCGACCTGTGCGCCCAGGGTCTCGTCGTCGGCCAGCCACACGCTGCCCATGCCACCGGCCCCGAGGCGCTCCCGCAGTCGGTAGCGGCCCACGTACTCCCCTTGCGTCCCGGCCACCGGTTCCGTCCCCCTCGCTCAGCAATTCGTCTTTTTTCTTCGTCTGTTGATCGTTCACCGTAACGGGCGCCACAGTACTCAGCGCGTCCGGCCGGGCGGGGGTCAGCCCGTCTGTTCCGGGGAGATCCGTTTGCCGTAGTCGACGGTCTGGTCCTTCTTCGGCGCCTGGAGCGCGAACCCGTCGTTCCAGTCGGTGAGCCGCACGGTGCCGGCGCCGCCCGGGCGCTGGAGCCGCAGCGGGTAGGGGTGGCCCTTCAAGGAGACGTCGATGGTGCCGCCGCGCCCTTCGCCCGCGGTGACCCGGATGGTGCTGGTCCCGTCCACCTCGCCGCGCTCCCCCGTCTTGCGCTTGCCCTCCATGGCCAGCAGCCCGTCGAGGAGGGTGCTCATGTCGGTGAAGACGCTCAGTTGCTTGTAGGCGGGGTCCGTGCGGGGCACCTTCACGTACTTGCCCTTGAGCTTCTGTGCGGCGGTGACGTCATTCTTGTCGGGTTTCTTGCCGCCCTCCTGCTGGGCCCAGAAGTCGGTGCCCGCCTTGAGGTAGAGGTCGCGGTCGGTGCGCAGCAGTTCGAAGGTGGACCCGCCCTCGGCGGAGACCTCCCCGACGCCGCCGCTCTTCTTCAGGCGCATCTTGAGCCGGTAGGTCTGGCCCTTGCTGACGACGCTGCCGTCGACGCGTACGGCCTCGGCGTCCTTGGCGGCCGACCTGGCCTTCTTCTCGATCCTGGTGGCCGAGAGCTTGCCCACCCCGTTGGTGCCCGCGTCCGGATCCTCGCCCGCGCACCCGCTCAAAGCGGTGACCGTTCCGGCGCTGACGAGAGCGAGCAGCGCTGCACTCCGGGGTGCGCGGGCGCGTCCAGGCACGAGGGGGTCCTCCTGTGGTCGGCGGCAGGACGGCACCCTACCCGTAGGGAGGGGCCCCTCCGGAAGCCAGCCGTCCGGACCACACCGCTACGACGCCTGTGGCGCCGGTCACGCTAGCCTGAATCCGTCATAACCGGGCAATCAACCGGAAAGCCGCGAAGGTTTCCGTGCGGGAGCGGTCGGTCGGCGCGGGCGAGGAGGATGGACGACTCATGGCAGCGGGCGCTCCCCGGGTCTTCGTCTCCCATCTGGCGGGCGTCGCCGTCTTCGACCCCAACGGCGACCAGGTCGGCCGGGTGCGCGACGTGGTGACGATGCTGGGCGGGCGCCGCCGGCTGCCCAGCGTGCTGGGCCTGGTGGTCGAGGTGGTCAGCAGGCGGCGCGTGTTCCTGCCCATGACCCGGGTCACCGGTGTGGAGTCAGGACAGGTCATCACCACCGGGGTGCTCAACATCCGCCGCTTCGAACAGCGCCCCAACGAACGCCTGATCCTCGGCGAGCTGCTCGACCGCCGAGTGACCCTCCTGGAGACGGACGAGGAGGTCACGGTGCTCGACGTGGGCCTGCAACGGCTTCCGGCCCGCCGCGACTGGGAGATCGACCGGCTCTTCGTCCGCAAGGGCCGCAAGGGCGGCGGACTGCGGGGCCGTCGCGGTGAGACGCTGACCGTGGAGTGGGACGCGGTGACCGGTTTCGCCCTGGAGGAGCGCGAGCAGGGCACCGCCAACCTGCTGGCCACCTTCGAGCAGCTGCGCCCCGCCGACCTGGCCAACGTCCTGCACCACCTCTCCGAGAAGCGCCGCGCCGAGGTCGCCGCAGCGCTGCACGACGACCGGCTCGCCGACGTATTGGAAGAACTCCCCGACGACGACCAGGTCGAGATCATCGGCAAGCTCGCCGACGAACGGGCCGCCGTCGTCCTGGAGGCCATGGACCCCGACGACGCCGCCGACCTCCTCGGCGAACTCCCCGAGGCCGACAAGAACCGGCTCCTGGACCTGATGCAGCCCCAGGAGGCCGCGCCGGTGCGCCGGCTGCTGACCTACGAGGAGGGCACGGCCGGCAGCCTCATGACGACCGAGCCCATCGTGCTGCGCCCCGACGCGAGCGTCGCCGAGGCGCTGGCCCGGGTCCGCGAGGAGGACCTGCCCGCGCCACTGGCCTCGCAGGTCTACGTCTGCCGCCCCCCGGACGAGACGCCCACAGGCCAGTACCTGGGCGTCGTCCACTTCCAACGGCTGCTGCGCGAGCCGCCCTTCGCGCTCGTCGGCTCGATCCTGGACGCGGACCTGCGGCCCCTGCCGCCCGGCACGACGCTGCCCGCGCTGACCAGCTACATGGCGGCCTACAACATCGTCTCCGCGCCCGTGGTGGACGAGGGCAGCCACCTGCTGGGCGCCGTCACCGTCGACGACGTGCTGGACGACCTGCTGCCCGAGGACTGGCGGCACGCCGCGGCCGGCGGCGGGCTGCCCGGCTTCTGGGACGGCGCGCTCGAAGGACGCCCACGCGACGGGGGAGCGGAGCACGATGGCTGAACGGGAAGGGCCCCGGCTCGACGTACCGCGCGCGCCGCGGCGCGCGCTGCTGCCGTCCTACGACCCGGAGATGTTCGGACGCTTCTCCGAACGGATCGCCCGCTTCCTGGGCACCGGCCGCTTCCTGCTGTGGATGACGATCGTGATCGTCGTGTGGATCGGCTGGAACATCCTCGCGCCGCAGGGGTGGAAGTTCGACGAGTACCCGTTCATCTTCCTCACCCTGGCCCTCTCCCTCCAGGCCTCCTACGCGGCGCCGCTGATCCTGCTGGCGCAGAACCGGCAGGACGACAGGGACCGGGTCAACCTGGAACAGGACCGCAGCCGCAACGAGCGCAGCATCGCCGACACCGAGTTCCTGACCCGCGAGATCGCCGCGCTGCGCATGGGCCTGGGCGAGGTCGCCACCCGCGACTGGATCCGCTCGGAACTGGCCGAACTCCTCAAAGAGCTCGGCGAGCGGGAGCACGGCGGCACAGCCGCCCAGGACAGCGACCAGGACCGCTGACCGGGCGCCCGGAGCCCCGCGCGCCGGGCCTCGCGCACCGGGGCACCGCCACACGACCCCCGCCCCTTATCGGACACGGCCCACACGGCCTTACTATTCAGTTATGGCTACCGAGACCCAGGCGACCACCCCCACCGAAGACGCCGTCCGCGCGGCGCTCGCGACGGTGAACGACCCGGAGATCCACCGGCCGATCACCGACCTGGGCATGGTCAAATCCATCGCCATCGCACCCGACGGCACCGTCGATGTCGGCATCTATCTGACGGTCTCGGGATGTCCGCTGCGCGAGACGATCACCGCCAACGTGACCGAGGCCGTCCAGCGCGTCCCCGGCGCCGCGAGTGTGCGCGTCGAGCTGGACGTGATGAGCGACGAGCAGCGCCGCGAGCTGGCCACCTCCCTGCGCGGCGGCAAGGCCGAACGGGAGATCCCCTTCGCCCAGCCCGGATCCCTCACCCGGGTCTACTGCGTGGCCTCGGGCAAGGGCGGCGTGGGCAAGTCGTCCGTGACGGTCAACCTGGCCGCCTCCATGGCGGCCGACGGGCTCAAGGTCGGCGTGGTGGACGCCGACATCTACGGCCACTCGGTGCCCCGCATGCTGGGCGCCGACGGGCAGCCCACCCAGGTCGAGGACATGATCATGCCGCCGTCGGCGCAAGGCGTGAAGGTCATCTCGATCGGCATGTTCACCCCCGGCAACTCCCCCGTCGTCTGGCGCGGCCCCATGCTGCACCGGGCACTCCAGCAGTTCCTCGCGGACGTGTACTGGGGCGACCTGGACGTGCTGCTGCTCGACCTGCCGCCCGGCACGGGTGACATCGCCATCTCGGTGGCCCAGCTGATCCCGAACGCGGAGATCCTGGTCGTCACGACGCCGCAGCAGGCGGCGGCCGAGGTCGCCGAGCGCGCCGGCTCCATCGCGGTGCAGACCCACCAGAAGATCGCCGGTGTGATCGAGAACATGTCCGGCATGCCGTGCCCGCACTGCGACGAGATGGTCGACGTCTTCGGCACCGGCGGCGGCAAGCAGGTCGCCGAAGGGCTCACCCGCACCACCGGGACCGACGTCCCTGTCCTGGGCGGCATCCCCATC
Source organism: Streptomyces diacarni (assembly GCF_003323715.1). Taxonomy (GTDB): domain Bacteria; phylum Actinomycetota; class Actinomycetes; order Streptomycetales; family Streptomycetaceae; genus Streptomyces; species Streptomyces diacarni. The sequence goes on along the minus strand of NZ_QOIN01000048.1, from coordinate 94,580 downwards.
GACCTGCGGCTGCGCGAGGGCGGCGACGCGGGCAAGCCCGTCGTCCTCAGCGACCCGGACTCGCCCGCAGGCGCGGCGCTGCGCGACGTCGCGGGCAAGCTCGGCGCACGCGAGCGCGGCCTGGCGGGCATGTCCCTGGGCCTGACCCCCAGCAACAAGTTCTGAAAGAGGCCTGAAACGGTCCGGGAGGCCCCCGGCCCCATGTCACGGGCCCCGCACGGACGGTTCCGTGCGGGGCCCGCGGCATACGGGGGGCGGGGTCAGCGCGGCTCGTAGCCGGTGATGTCCTTCACGACGCGGAAGCCGAGTCCGTAGGCGCTCATGCCGCGGCCGTAGGCGCCCAGGTGGACGCCCTCCTGGGCCGAGCCGGCCAGCACCCACCCGTACTCGGACTCGCGGTAGTGGAAGTCGGTCGGCACCCCGTCGACCGGCAGGGAGAGGGTGTTCCACCCCGCACCCTCCAGATCGTCGGCGAGCTCCCAGGCGACACCGGTCTGCTGGTCGAGCCAGTCCTGGCGCAGGCTGCGGTCCATCTCCATGGGGTAGCTGCACGAGAGCAGCCCCGAGCCGGCCAGCCAGGCGGCGGTGGAGACGGAGGTGGCCTCCAGCGTGCCCGTACCGTCACCGCTGCGCCGCACCGGGCGGCTGGCGAGGGTGACGACGACCGTGAAGCTCTGCTCCTGCGGCGAGTTGTCCGCGTGCAGAGAGGGCTCCTCGCCGTGGCCGGTGGAGCCGTGCTCCACCGTGCCGTCGGCCGCGGTGCCGACCCGCATCAGCCAGCGCGGCCCCGTGAAGGCTTCGTCCAGGCCGTACCACGGAAAGGCGGCCATCAGGTAGTCGTCCACCGCCCGCCGCGCGCCGGGCACACCCTGCGCGGCGGGCTCGGATTCCCCGGCCAGCCGACTCGTCGTCTCCATCTGCGCGACGCCTCCTCATTGCCCTGTGCCAATGGGCAGCCGAGCCCGGCGACCCCCGACACTGGGAGGATAGCCACACTGGTCCGTCGTGTCGGGCATGCCCAGGGGATCAGGACGCGGTGCGGGTGGCGAGATGGACGGCAAACGCCGCAGATGTCCCAGTGCCGAAAGAGCAACGGTGACGCGATCGTTGCCTGCCGCGTGTCACGTGGCGTCCGCGTCGAACGGGGGCGGATCACCCCGGCGAGGGCCGTCGCCCCCCACCGGCCGGCCGTTCACCCCGTCGGAGCCATGCTTGGCCAGGTCAGGGGTACCGCGCGTGGGCGAGGAGGCACCCTTCTTGACCATGTCGATCGCGCCGGAACCGTTCTTCCCCACGCTCGGACCCTTCTTCCCCGCGCTCGAACCGTTCGACCCGGCTCCGTCGGCCGCACGGTCGCTGCCGTTGACCGCGTCGGTGACGTCGTCCAGATCCTTGCGGAAGTCGAAGCTGTTGCTGATCTCCTTGAGGCCCAGGTCCTCGTTCTCCAGCAGATGCTTGCGCGCGAACGTCTTCGGATTCAGGTCCTCGAACTCGAAGTCCTTGAACTCGGGACCGAGCTCCTCCCTGATGTCCTCCTTCGCGCTGTCGGAGAACTGCCGCACCTTGCGGATGAAGGCGGCGACATCCTGGATCACCTTCGGGAGCTTCTCCGGGCCGAACACCAGCACGGCGAGCACGATGAGCGTGACCAGCTCCAGTGGTCCTATGTCGAAGAACACCGCGCAGCTCCCTCACTCCGTCCATGGCTCTCACGGCCATCAGTCACGGTACCCGCCCGCGACCCGAACACGGGACCCCGCCCTCGCAACCGACTTGACCGCGTGCCGTCCGGACGACCCCGTCCCGGCCCCCGACGACCTCACCCCGTCGCCGAACCGAGCGTGACGGTCACGGTCCGTTCCCCTCCCGCGCCTCCGGGCCGCACCTTCAGCTCCAGCTTGTCGCCAGGACGATGGCTGCGCACCCGTACGATCAGCTCCTCACCGCCGGCCACGGCCTTGCCGCCCACCTCGGTGATCACATCGCCCTCCCGCAGCCCCGCCGCATCCGCCGGACCGCCGCTCACGACCGCGGGGCCGCGCCCGCCAGGGCCCCCGATCCGCGCACCCTCGCCGCCGTACTCCATGTCGAGAGTGACGCCGATGACCGGATGCGTGGCCCGGCCCTCGTTGATCAGCTCCTCGGCGACCCGGCGGACCTGGTTGACGGGGATCGCGAAACCGAGCCCGACACTCCTGCCGCCCTCCCCCTCGGGCAGCGCGGCATCACCGCCCGCGCCCTTGATCGCGCTGTTCACCCCGATCACCCGGCCCCGGCGATCCACGAGCGGCCCCCCGGAGTTGCCCGGATTCATCGGGGCGTCCGTCTGGAGCGCGTTCACATAGCTCATCTCATCGCCCGGATCCTCACCCCCGGCCGTGATCGCGCGCTCCTTGGCGCTGATGATGCCGGTCGTGACCGTCCCGTCCAGGTCGTACGGCGCCCCGACGGCGACCACCGGGTCGCCCACCCGGACCGCGTCCGAATTCCCCAGCGGCAGCGGGCTGAGCCCCGACACGCCGGACACCTTGACGACCGCCAGGTCGTAACCGCCGTCACTGCCCACGACCCGACCCGTGGCGGTCTGTCCGCTGTTGAAGGTGACCCGCACCGCGTCGCCCCCGTGCGCCGAGGCGACCACATGGTCGTTGGTGAGAATGTGACCCCGCCGGTCCAGCACGAACCCCGTGCCCGTCGCCTCCGCCCCGCCGCCGCGCGCGTGCAGCGTGACGACGCCGGGCAGCGTCTGCCGCGCGATGCCGGCGATGCTGCCCTCGGGCCGCTCGCCGCCCACACCGCCCGCCCCCGCCGCCGTCTGCGGCAGCTCCACATCGCCCACACCGCCGTTGCGCTCGACGTACGCGCCGATCAGGCCCCCTGCCCCACCCGCGACCAGCGCCAGCACGAGAGCGCCCACCGCCAGCCGGGAACGGCGGCGGGGAGCGCGCCGCGGCGGCGTACCGGCCGGCTGCGACGGCAGCGGCATCACGCCCGTTGTCGCCGTTCCCGTCCCCGCTCCCGCCCCTGTCGGCTGCGGCGCGGACTCCGCGAGACCACCACCGCCCGTCGGCACACCATGGGGCGGTGTCGTGGCGGGGGACGGGAAGCGCACGCCGTGCGGTGGGGTGGTGCCGGTAGGCGGCACGTGGACGCCGTGGGGCGGGGTCGTGGCGGGCGGCGGCACGGGCACGCCCTGCGGGGGTGTCGTGGTGACGTGCGGTACGTGGACACCGTGGGGTGGCGTGGTGCCGGCAGGCGGCACGGGGACGCCTTGCGGGGGCGTGGTGGCGGCAGGGCGCTGGACCGGCGGTGCGGGAGCCCACGGGCCCGGCCCTCCATACGGCGGTGTCGCGTACGGGTCCACGCCGTGCAGCGGTTGCGGGCGAGCCGCGGGGAGCTCCGGCTTCGACCGCGCCGCCGGAAGCTCCGCCGGGCCCGAGTCCAAACCCGAGTCCGGGCCGGGCAAGGTGGCCGCCGTGCCCCTCTGCGTCGAGTCGGGTGCGGACGGTGCCTCCCCCACGGACCCGGTGCGTTCGCGGGACGGCTCGCCGGAGGGCGACGACTCGTCCGCGCGGGACGGCTCGGCGGAAGGCGACGACTCGCCGGCGCGGGACGGCCCGGCGGAAGGCGACGACTCGCCGGCGCGGGACGGCCCGGCGGAAGGCGACGACTCGCCGGCGCGGGACGGCCCGGCGGAAGGCGACGACTCGCCGGCGCGGGACGGCTCGGCGGAAGGCGTCGGCTCAGCCGGGGGCGGCGCGGCGGGGGAGGGCGACGGCGCCGCGGGGCTCGACGTGCCGGGCCCGGTCGCCTGCTGCCCGCCGTCGGGCCGGCGCGAGCGGCTCCACCACGTCGGCGGCTGCCTGGTGGCCTTCGGCTCATCCATGCTCTCTCCAACTGGTCGCCCGCACTGCTCCCTCTCCCCCGCTTCGCCCAGCCTCCCGGCTCGGACGCCGCCGCCCGCCAGGACAGCACGCACCGGAAGGTGCGTCCGTAGCGGGGCGCGTCGCAGGGCACGAGGGGGTCAGGAGGATTCAACCAGGTGCGCCCTGTCCGGCACAGCGGGCGTCAACACGGCGCGACCCGGACCACCGGACGGGGCGACCCTGGCCGAGCCGGGACGCCGGGCGCCCGGAACGCTGCATCCGGCCCCCACCGAAGGTGAGGGCCGGACAAGCAGCAGGTGCGGCGCCAGGTTCAGCGTCCCGCCGGGGTGCCCGCGGCTGTGGCAGGAGCCGGGTCAGCGCCCGTGGCCAGCGGCGCGCGGCCGGGGAGGGAACGCAGCACCGTCGGATCGTCCTGCCCGGCGGCGCGCTGGGCCTGCCCCGCACCGCGAGCGGGCGGGCTGCCCTCCGGCGCCTTCGAGGAGGACTTCCCTTCCCCGCTCAGCGCCCGCAGGGCCTCCGCCGGGCTGTCCTGCTTCGACCATCCCGCCAGATCCATCGAGGGCGACAGCCGGCGGGGGTGGAGCGCGGACAGCGGGGAGAGCTGTGCGGACGCGGAACGCTGCAAGAGACTCACGGGCGCCGTCAGCCGCGCGCTGGGAGCGGCGGCCCCACGTGCGGTGGCGGGCGCGAAGGTCGGGCCTGGGGCCGTACGGGCGCTCAGGGCGCCGCTGCGCGGCTCGCCCCCGCGGCGCCTGGTGTCGCGCAGGCCCCCGCCCGAGCCGGTGGAGCCGGTGGAGCGCACCGAGTTCGCCGACGGGCTGTCGCCCCCCGCGCCCGTGCCGCCGCCCGTGGCCCCCGAGGCGAGGGTGCCGCCGAAGGCGAGGGCGGCGAGGGAGAACGCCCCCGCCGCGGCGAACGCGAAGCGGCGCCCCCGGGAGGCGGAGCGCTCTCTTTCGGCACGCTCCCGCTCGGTGGTCCCGAGTCGCTCCGGGCGGTCCACGCGGGGCGTCTCGTGTATCCGGAAGCCCCGCTGCGGCGTCAGGGGACCGCGCCCGCCGGCTCCGCTGACCGGCAGATACTCGAACGCCCAGGGCGAACGCTCGGAACCGCCGGACAGCCCGGCGACGGCGAGGGCCCCCAGCTCGCCGCGCTCGACCGGGGAGGCGCCCGGGCCGCCGGGCCCTGGACCGAAGTCGTCCGGCCCCTGCGGGCCCAGCACATCGGACGCGGGCAGCCCCTGGAGGCGGGCGAGGAAGCCTTCGGAGGGCGGTGGCGGCGCGGCGGCCGAGAAGACGTTCTTCAACCGGCGCTGGGCGTCGGCCTCGGCCTTGCAGCCCTCGCAGGTCGCCAGGTGGGCGAGCACCCGCTCGCGCGCGTCATGGCCGAGCTCGCCGTCGACGAGGGCGGCGAGACGGTCCCCGAGGTGGTGTTCCGCGGGAGTCACCCGGCACTCACCTCCCCGGCCCGGGCGGCCGGCACCGCCGCGCTCAGCGCGCGCTGCTGCTCGGCCCTGGCCTCGGGCGACCGGTGCTTGAGCGCCTTGCGCAGGTGGGAGCGGCCGCGGTGGATACGGCTGCGGACCGTGCCCAGCTTCACGCCGAGGGTGGCGGCGATCTCCTCGTAGGAGAGGCCCTCGATGTCGCAGAGGACCACGGCGGCGCGGAACTCGGGAGCGAGGGTGTCCAGCGCCTGCTGGACGTCCGCGTCGAAGTGGGTGTCGTTGAAGTGCTGCTGCGGCGTGGGCTCGCGGCTGGGCAGCCGCTCGGCGGCGTCGTCGGCGAGCGCGTCGAAGCGGATGCGCTGCTTGCGCCTGACCATGTCCAGGAACAGGTTGGTGGTGATGCGGTGCAGCCAGCCCTCGAAGGTGCCCGGCGTGTAGGTGGACAGCGAGCGGAAGACGCGGACGAAGACCTCCTGGGTGAGGTCCTCGGCGTCGTGCTGGTTGCCCGTCAGGCGGTAGGCGAGCCGGTAGACGCGGGCGCTGTGGGTGCTGACGATCTCCTCCCAGGAGGGAGGGGTCCACGCCTGGGCGTCCGCGGCGGTCTCGAAGGTCGCCGTGGTCGCGGAATCGGCGGAGCGGGCCTGGTCAGCAGTGTTGGTCACGGATTTCGGCTGCGCCGCGGACCGGCGGATTCTGGCGAAGACGCCGCGGTCCCGGCTCGCAGCCGCACCTCCCCTGTCGGCTCTGGTGGTGTCCACTGGAGCCCCTACCATAGCCACATCTCCCGTTAGCTCCGGATAAGCGTCTTTGCCCGGCTTTGGCGACCGCCGCATGCCGGTCTCTCCCTCCTCAACGCCCAGTCCCATCAGCAGGTTCCCGGGCCAACGGATACAGTCACGATTGCGTGGAGGACGGGGACAGGAGAGGGCCATTACCGGCAACCGGCAGACGAGCTGGGCGCTCGCCGACGCGTACGGCGCCGAGCTGGTCGAGAGCGCCGAGAGCGAAGCGCTGCGCTGGGCCCGCGCCAGGGCCCAGGACGTCGGTCTGCGCTCGGTCTCGCCTGCCACCGGGGCGACGCTGCGGCTGCTGGCTGCGACAGCCGGAGCCAAGGCGGTCGCCGAGATCGGTACCGGTACGGGCGTCTCGGGCCTGCACCTGCTGCACGGGATGCGCCCCGACGGGGTGCTCACCACGGTGGACATCGAGCCGGAGCGCCAGCAGTTCGCGCGCGAGGCCTTCCGGGCCGCGGGGTTCGTGGGCAACGGCGGCAACCGGGTCCGCTTCATCCCCGGCCGCGCCCTGGACGTGCTGCCCCGTCTCGCGGACGGCGGATACGACCTCGTCTTCTGCGACGGAGACCGCGCGGAGTGCCTCGACTACCTCGCCGAATCGTTGCGGCTGCTGCGCGAGGGCGGACTGATCTGCTTCGCCGGGGTCTTCACGGAGGGCCGCACCGGCGACTCCGCCGTCCCGCCCGCCGAAGTCCTGCGGCTGCGAGAGCTGTTGCGCACGGTGCACGAGAGCACCGTTCTGGTGCCCTCGCTGCTGCCGGTCGGCGACGGCTTGCTGTGCGCGGTCAAACGCGGTGAGTGACCGGCCGCTTGTGCCGGACGGGCTGGATCTGCCCTTGTGCCGCGCGGCGCGCGACCGTCGACCGCGCGGGACGACGACAGCGCCCCGGGGCGTACGCGTGCGCGCGTACATCCCGGGGCAGCGGTCGTTCTGTGGTGGTCCTGACCGGCCGGACGTCAGCCGCAGACCTTCTTCAGTTCCTCGCCGAGAGCCGTCGCCTCGTCCGGTGTCAGCTCGACGACGAGTCGCCCACCGCCTTCGAGCGGAACGCGCATGACGATGCCCCGCCCCTCTTTGGTCACCTCGAGCGGGCCGTCACCCGTCCGCGGCTTCATGGCCGCCATGCTCGTTCCCCTTCCTGAACCAGCCGATCGCGCCGTGGGCACGTGAACAGGCGCAGCCTCACCGGCATCGAACACATTGCTTCCCGACCATTATCCCGCATCGCAGGACCCGATGACCAACATCAGTCCGCATCTCTTCCGGCTCGATCACGCACAAAACCGCCCAATGCGGCGATCTGCCTGCGATACTGCCCCGCTCCCGCTCTCCGCTCGACGCCCACCGGTTTGACGCAGGTCACATCCGCCCCGCCCCGCCCACGCCGGTGGGGCCCCTGTCCGGCACCGGTGATCTGGGACATGCTGAGCGCATGTCCGACACCGTGCGCTACGAAGTGAACGAGGGCCTCGCGACGGTCACCCTCAACCGCCCCGACGCGATGAACGCCCTCGACAACGAGACCAAGAACGCCCTGCGCGACACCCTTCAGCGGGCCGCCGCCGACGACGAGGTGCGGGCCGTCCTGCTCACCGGCAACGGACGGGCCTTCTGCGTCGGCCAGGACCTCAAGGAGCACACACGCTCCCTGGAACGCAGCGGTGGAAGCGCCCTGACCACGGTCGAGGAGCACTACAACCCGATCACCCTCGCGCTCGCCGGCATGCCCAAACCCGTGGTGGCGGGCGTCAACGGCGTCGCCGCGGGCGCGGGCGCCGGCTTCGCCTTCGCCTGCGACCACCGCGTGATGGCGGACACCGCCGCGTTCAACACCTCCTTCGCCGGGGTAGCGCTGACCGCCGACTCGGGCGTCTCCTGGACCCTGCCGCGGCTGGTCGGCCCCTCACGCGCCGCCGACCTGCTGCTCTTCCCGCGCAGCGTCAAGGCCGACGAGGCGCTCCAGCTGGGACTGGCCAACCGGGTCGTGCCCGCCGCCGAACTCGCCGCCGAGGCCGAGGCCGTCGCCCGCCGGCTCGCGCAGGGACCGACCGCCGCGTACGCGGCGCTCAAGGAGTCCCTGGCCTACGGGTCGTCCCACTCGCTGGCCGAGTCCCTCGCCAAGGAGTCCGAACTCCAGGTGCGGGTGGGGGGGTCGGCCGACCACCGGATCGCCGTCGAGGCCTTCGTGAAGAAGGAGGAGCCCCGCTTCACCGGACGCTGAGCCGCCTCCGCGCCCGTACCGACGGGCGCGGAGGCGCGGGAGGCGCGAGGCGCCGGGCGTACGGAGCCCCGGTGTACCCGGCGTCGGGGTGGTCGCCCGCAGCTGTCCGTCGAGCCGCCTGCCGGTGAGCCCCTCACGCGTTCAGCGTGCGCTCTCCCCGCTCACCGCGGGCGCGTGGCGCCAGCAGTCCGCCAGATGGTCGTCGACCAGCCCGCACGCCTGCATCAGCGCGTAGACGGTCGTCGGGCCCACGAACCGGAAACCGCGATTCTTCAGCTCCTTGGCGAGCGCCGTCGACTCGGGCGTGCTCCCGGGCACCTGGGCCGTCGTCCGCGGCACCGGGCGCCCGGCCGGGTCGGGGGCGTACGACCACACCAGGCGATCCAGCTCGCCGGGCTCCCACGCCGCCGCCACCCGGGCGTTGCCGAGGGCGGCGCGGATCTTGGCGCGGTTGCGCACGATGCCGGGGTCGGCGAGCAGCCGCCGCTCGTCCTCCTCGGTGAACCGCGCCACGGCCTGGATGTGGAACCCCGCGAACGCGGCGCGGAACGCCTCCCGCTTCCGCAGGATCGTCAGCCAGGACAGGCCCGACTGGAAGCCCTCCAGGCACAGCCGTTCGTACAGCGCGTCGTCGCCGTGCACCGGCCGGCCCCACTCGGTGTCGTGGTACACCGCGTAGTCCTCCGTCGTGCTGCCCCAGGGGCAGCGCAGGCGTCCGTCGGGCCCCGCCAGGGCCCCGCCCGCTGCGCCGGTGCCCCCGCCGGTACCGGTACCTGCTCCCGTCCCCGCGTCGGTGCCGGTGTCCGGGTCGGCGCTCATCGCTCCCCCGCCTCCTGGCCGCCCTCCGCGGGACCGTCCCGCGGCTCTTCCTTCGTCAGGCGGTGGCCCTCGCCCCGGCCCATCGCCACGGCCTGGGCCCCGGCCAGCGCCGACTCCAGCTCGGCGATGCGGGCATCCCGCTCCGCGAGCTCGGCGCCGAGGCGGTCGAGAACGTCGTCGACCTGGTCCATCCGGTAGCCCCGCACGCCCACGGCGAGGCGCAGCCCCGCCACGTCCGCGTGCGTGGCGGGACGCTCGGGCGGCAGCGGCTCGTCCAGCAGATCCGGCGGGGCGTCGGCCAGGCCGCCCGGCGCGCCGCGCGGGGACGCCCCGGACCGCTCGGCACCGGCCACGATGGCGAGCGTGACCGCGGCGACGACCACGACGAGCGAGATCAGCAGGAACACGAACACGGCACGACTCCCCGAGCGATCGCCTGACGATGAGCAGACCCCGATCGTGCCACGGCCCACCGACAGCTATGGTCGGCGGCGGGTATCGGTGCGCAGGCCACGCGGGTGCGGGCCGGGACGGCACCGCGGAGAGGGAGTGGACGGGTGATGCTGCGCCTGGGCACGCGTGAGTTCGGTGAGCACGAGCCGGTGATCATGGCGATCGTGAACCGCACGCCGGATTCCTTCTACGACCGCGGCGCCACCTTCCGCGACGAGCCGGCACTCGACCGGGTGGAACAGGCCGTCGCCGAGGGCGCCGCGATCATCGACATAGGCGGCGTGAAGGCCGGTCCAGGTGACGAGGTCACGGCCGAGGAGGAGGTGCGCCGCACCGTCGGTTTCGTCGCCGAGGTACGGCGGCGCTGGCCCGATGTGGTCATCAGCGTCGACACCTGGCGGCACGAGGTGGGCGAGGCCGTCTGCGAGGCGGGCGCCGACCTGCTCAACGACGCGTGGGGCGGGGTGGACCCGCGGCTGGCCGAGGTCGCGGCACGGTACGGCACCGGCCTGGTGTGCACCCACGCGGGCGGCGCCGAGCCGCGCACCCGCCCGCACCGCACGGCGTACGCGCCGCCGGAACAGGCCGGGGACGAAGGCCCCAGCGGGGTCGTGGACGACATCCTGCGGGTGACGCTCCACCTGGCCGAACGCGCCGCCGGGCTCGGGGTGCGGCAGGACGGCATCCTCATCGACGCGGGGCACGACTTCGGCAAGTCCACCCGCCACTCGCTCCAGGCGACCCGCGAGCTGGGCCGCATGACGGAGACGGGCTGGCCGGTGCTGGTCTCGCTGTCCAACAAGGACTTCGTGGGCGAGACCCTGGACCGCCCGGTCAAGGAGCGGCTGCTCGGCACGCTGGCCACCACCGCCGTCTCCGCGTGGCTGGGCGCACGGGTCTACCGCGTGCACGAGGTCGCCGAGACCAGGCAGGTCCTGGAGATGGTGGCCTCCATCGCGGGCCACCGCCCTCCGGCGGTGGCCCGCCGGGGCCTGGCCTGACCACCCGCGCGTGCGGGGGCCGGCTCCCCGTCGGCCCGGCGGGGGCGGCCCTCAGCCGCCGACCTCCTTGGTGACCAGGGTGACGGCCTCCTCGATGTCGTCCGTGACGTGGAAGAGTTCCAGGTCGCGTTCGGACGCCTTGCCGGTGGAGACGACCGAGCCGCGGACCCAGTCGACCAGGCCCTTCCAGTACTCGGTGCCGTACAGCACGATCGGGAAGCGGGTGACCTTCTGCGTCTGCACGAGGGTCAGCGCCTCGAACAGCTCGTCCAGGGTGCCCAGGCCGCCCGGCAGGACGACGAAACCGCTGGCGTACTTGACGAACATCGTCTTGCGGACGAAGAAATACCGGAAGTTGATGCCGATGTCGACGTACGGGTTCATGCCCTGCTCGAAGGGGAGCTCGATGCCCAGCCCCACCGAGGTGCCGCCCGCCTCCAGCGCGCCCTTGTTGGCGGCCTCCATGGCTCCCGGGCCGCCGCCGGTGATGACCGCGAACCCGGCCTCGGCCAGCGCCTTGCCGATCCGGATGCCCTTGTCGTACTCGGGCGCGTCCTTGGGGGTGCGGGCTGAGCCGAAGACGCTGATGGCGGGGCCGAGTTCGGCCAGGGCGCCGAAGCCCTCCACGAACTCGGACTGGATGCGCATCACCCGCCAGGGATCCTGGTGGACCCAGTCGGAGGGGCCCGCGGTGTCCAGCAGCCGCTGATCGGTGGTCCCCGGCTGCACCTGTTCGCGGCGGCGCACGACGGGGCCCAGGCGCTGTTCCTTCGGCTCCCTGCCGCTCTTGTCGGTCATGTACGGCTCTCTTTCCGTCTGCGATCTTTCCCGTTCAGGGTAGGCGGACGGCGGGGACGCCCGTCGGGAAATCGCGCGGCCGCGAGACGACGGCCGGCTGACCGCGAGGTGAAGAAGACGGCGAGGTGAGGAGCCGGCCCGTCGGCGCCGTCAGTCGGTGAGCCAGCGGCGCAGCCGCTCCTCGCATCGGGTGATGAGCGCGGTGTCCACCCGTTCGTCCCTCTTGTGGGCGAGTTTCGGGTCGCCGGGACCGTAGTTGACGGCGGGCACGCCCAGCGCGCTGAAACGGGACACGTCGGTCCAGCCGTACTTGGGCCGCGGGCGGCCGCCGACGGCGTCGAGAAAGGCGCGGGCGGCCGGGTGGGAGAGGCCCGGCAGGGCGCCGGGTGAGCTGTCGTCGACCTCGAACTCCTCCACGCCGCATCCGGCGAAGACCTCGCGCACGTGGTCGAGCGCCTGCTGCTCGTCGCGGTCGGGCGCGTAGCGGTAGTTGACGGTGACGGTGCACAGGTCCGGGATGACGTTGCCGGCCACGCCGCCTTCCACGCGTACGGCGTTGAGGCCTTCGTGGTACTCCAGTCCGTCGATCAGGGGCCGTCGCGGCTCGTAGTCCGCCAGCCGCTGGAGGACCGGGCCCGCCGCGTGGATGGCGTTGGCGCCCATCCAGCCGCGTGCCGAGTGCGCACGGACGCCGCGGGTCCGCAGGTGGACCCTCAGGGTGCCCTGGCAGCCGCCCTCGACCTCGGCCTCCGAGCCCTCCAGCAGGACGGCGAAGTCGCCGGCCAGCCAGTCGGGGTGGGCGTCGGCGATGTGGCCGAGGCCGTTGAGGTGGGCGGCGACCTCCTCGTTGTCGTAGAAGACGAACGTGAGGTCGCGGTTGGGTTCGGGGACGGTCGCGGCGATGCGCAACTGCACGGCGACGCCGGACTTCATGTCGCTGGTGCCGCAGCCCCACAGCATGCCCTCGTCGTCCAGCCGCGAGGGCAGGTTGTCGGCGATCGGGACGGTGTCGATGTGCCCGGCGAGGATGACGCGTTCGGCGCGGCCGAGGCCGGTGCGGGCGACGACGTTGTTGCCGTGCCGTGTCACCCGCAGGTGCGGCAGCGCGTGCAACGCCTCCTCGACGGCGTCCGCCAGCGCTTTCTCGGTTCCGCTCTCGGAGGGGAAGTCCACGAGCCGCGCGGTGAGCCGGGCGGCGTCCTGCTGGAGGTCGAGTGCGCTGTCGCTCATGGGGCCACCCTACGGTGGGCGCGCCGCGCCGCGCGGTGAGCCCCGGGCGAAACGTCCTGTCTGTTCCAGCCGCTACCTTGGTGCGCGTGCCCCTCTTCGGTCCTGCCCCCTCCTGGCGCGCGCCCGCACGCACCAGCCGTGCGACGGGCCGCGGCGTGCTGCCGCGGATCTGTGTGGCCTGCGCCGTGTTGCTCACCGTGGTCGCCTACGTGGCGGTGCGGGGGATGACGGGCGACGACGCCGCGGTGTGCACGGCCCGTGCCGCCGGCGCCGGTGCCGGCGGCTCACAGGACGCGCCGTCCTACCGGCTCAAGCCGGTGCAGGCCGCCAACGCGGCGACGATCGCCGCGGTGGCCTCCCGACGGGGCCTGCCGGCGAGGGCCGTGACGATAGCCCTGGCCACCGCCATGCAGGAGTCCCAGCTGCGCAACATCACCCACGGGGACCGGGATTCGGTCGGCCTCTTCCAGCAGCGCCCCTCGCAGGGCTGGGGCACGGTCCCGCAGATCAGCGATCCGGTCTACGCGGTGGGGAAGTTCTACGACCACCTGGTCGACATTCCCGGGTATGCGCGGCTGCCGCTGACCGTGGCGGCCCAGCGGGTGCAGCGCAGCGGCTACCCGCAGGCGTACGCCAAGCACGAGACGAACGCGGCCTTGCTCACGGCCGCGCTCACCGGCCGGGAGGCCGCCACGCTCAGCTGCACGGCGGGAGCCCGCAAGAAGGGCGCAAGCGGCGACCCCGCACAGGTGCGGGAGCGGCTGACCAGGGAGTTCGGGCGTGACGTGCTCGCCGACGGCACCGGCAGCGTCGGTACGTCCGCCGCGGGCGGGGGCAGCGCGCACGGCGTGCGTCCGGCCGGGCACGCCGAGGCCCAGCCGGCGGTGTCGGTTCCGGCCGAGGGGCGGCGCCAGGGCTGGGAGCTGGCGCACTGGGCGGTCGCCAACGCCGAGGGGCTGCACATCACGCGGATCTCGTTCGGGGGACGCGAGTGGAGCGCCGACCGTTCCAGGGAGGGCTGGCGCTCCACGGGGGAGGGCGACGCCAAGGGCGGCTCCTCGCGGGGCCCTGTGCGGCTGCTGCTGGCCGCCGGTCACTAGTACCCACGCTCACCCGTGGGAGGGAAGCCGGTCCACCGCGCGGGCGTGCGGTCGCTCGGGTGACGGTCACCGCGAGGGGTGAAACCGATCGGGCGAACGCCGCTGGCTGCGGGCCGTTTCGTCTTCTCCGGTACAGGTCAACCGCCGGCGGTAAATGCCCAGTTTGAGGGCTCACGCGGCAAACCTGGTTTGCCAAGCCTTTACCCTCGCTTCCCGCAACCTCCGTGGCGCTCCGGCCGATAGGCACAGCGTCTGACCGGGCGACCCCGGCTGACACGCCAAGAACCCCTCTCCGTCAAAGGAGCACCATGTCCCTCCCCCTCACGCGCCGGATCGCCCGCACCGCGCTGCTGACGGCAGCCGGCGCTGCCACCGTCGTCGGTGCTGCCGGTGCCGCGAGCGCCGTGGAGCTGCCGGCCGCCCCTGTCGGCGGCCTCAGCAACCTGGACGGCGAGGGCGTCGGCAACACGCTGGACAAGACGGCCCGTGACACCACCGAGCTGGCCGGCGAGGCCGGCGGCAGCGCCGTCGAGAAGGCCGTCCCGGCCGCGGGGAAGGCCGTCGGCAGCACGGGCAAGACCGTCGCGCCCGCCGCGCAGTCCCTCGCGGGGAACACCGCGGGCGAGGCCGGTGACCTGCTCGGCGACACCGCGTCCTCGGCCACGGGCAAGGGCCTGCCCTCCACCGGCAACCTGGGGGGCCTCCCCATCGGTTGATCCGCGGGGACGTGCGGACGCGGCCCTCGCCACGCCGGCTGCTCACCGCTCGGACGCGCGGGTTTTCGGGCCCCGGAATCCCGCAGGGCTCCGGGCCCGCGCTCCACGATCCCGCGCCCGCACGCTCGGCAATCGGCAAGGGCCGCCCGAACCTCCATGGTCGGGCGGCCCTTTCGTGTGCCGAGCACGCGCGCGTGCTCGGCGCTCGCGCGTGCTCACGCGGCGGGACCGGTGGCCGGCTCAGCCCTTCAGTCGGCTGACCGCCGCGTTCACGCGCTCGTCCGTCGCCGTGAGGGCGACGCGGACGTGGCTCTCGCCCGCGGGCCCGTAGAAGTCGCCGGGGGCGACGAGGATGCCCTGGTCGGCGAGGCTGCCCACCGTGTCCCAGCAGGACTCCTCGCGCGTGGCCCACAGGTACAGCGACGCCTCGCTGTGCTCGATGCGGAATCCGGCGGCTTCGAGCGCCCCGCGCAGCGCGGTGCGGCGCGCACGGTAGCGGTCGCGCTGCGCGGCGACGTGGGTGTCGTCGCCGAGGGCGGCGACGGTCGCCGCCTGCACGGGTGCGGGCGTCATCATCCCGCCGTGCTTGCGGATCTGGAGCAGTTCGCCGAGGACGGCGGCGTCGCCCGCGATGAACGCGGCGCGGTATCCGGCGAGGTTGGAGCGCTTGGAGAGGGAGTGGACGGCCACGATGCCCTCGTGGCTGCCGCCGCACACGTCGGGGTGGAGGACGGAGACGGGTTCCGCCTCCCAGCCGAGCTCCAGGTAGCACTCGTCGCTGAGGACGAGGATGCCCCTCTCGCGGGCCCAGGCGACGGCGGCGCGGAGCTTCTCGGCGGGCAGCACCTGGCCCGTCGGGTTGGACGGGGAGTTGAGCCACAGCAGCTTGAGCCCGGCGGGGTCGAGTTCCAGCGGGTCATCGTAGGCGACGTACTCGGCGCGGGCGAGCCGTGCCCCGACCTCGTAGGTGGGGTAGGCGAGCCGGGGGAAGGCGACCCGGTCGCCGGGGCCGAGGCCGAGCTGGGTGGGCAGCCAGGCCACGAGTTCCTTGGAGCCGACGACGGGCAGGACGTTGCGTTCCGTCATTCCGCGCGCCCCCAGGCGGCGCTCGCACCATCCGGTGAGCGCGTCCCGCAGCTGGCTCGTACCCCACACGGTGGGGTAGCCGGGGGTGTCGGCGGCTTCGGTGAGCGCTTGCCGGATCAGCGGCGGCACCGGGTCGACGGGGGTGCCGACGGACAGGTCGACGATGCCGTCGGGGTGCTGGGCGGCGGTGGTCTTGTACGGCTCTAGCCGGTCCCAGGGGAAGGTGGGGAGGCGGTCGGAGACGGAGGGCATGGGGCTCACTTTCTGGGGAGACGGCCGCCTGGGGAGACAGCCACCAGGGGAGGGCAGCCGCCTGGGGCAACAGCCGCAGCAACGCCGCGGTCCCGTACGAGCGGACGCGTGGGACCGACGTACGGGACCGGGGGTCGAGGAGCCGCCGTGGAGCGGCTCGCTCGTCGTTCAGGCGACGTGGCTCACTCGTCGTGTTCCTGCGGCGGGAGCGCGGCGATGAGCGGGTGGTCCTTCTCGATCAGGCCGAGCTTGCTGGCGCCGCCGGGCGAGCCGAGGTCGTCGAAGAACTCGACGTTCGCCTTGTAGTAGTCCTTCCACTCCTCGGGAGTGTCATCCTCGTAGAAGATGGCCTCGACCGGGCAGACAGGCTCGCAGGCACCGCAGTCGACGCACTCGTCCGGATGGATGTACAAGGACCGCTGGCCCTCGTAGATGCAGTCGACGGGGCACTCCTCGATGCAGGCCTTGTCCTTCAGGTCGACGCAAGGCTCCGCGATGACGTACGTCACGCTGTCGTTCCTCCTCGTTAGGGCTGGCGGGCCGGTGCACCGGCTCCGCCGTGGGCGCGCGGGAGCGCTGTTTCGCTTCGGACGGCGGCGATGCCCACACCTAGTATCTCCGTTCCCGGACACAAGACGAACAGGAGGGGCGGATAGAGCTGTGGAATTCACCACTGGCGGACGCTTGGAGGTCCGCATCACCCCTTCCGACGTGGGAGAACGTGTGTCGGTGCGGTCGTTGACGGGCGCCGGCGAGCGCCGCGGGCGGTTCACGGACACCCTCGGCATTCTCACATCGTGGAAGGGCGGCGTGCTCGGTATCACGCGGCGCGATGGTAAGAACGTGGAGATTCGGGAAGCGTCCATGGTCGCCGGAAAGGTGGTACCCCGCACGCCCGCGCGCCGCCGGGGGATACCCGCGGCCGACGTGGCGGAGGTGGTCGCCGTGGCGGCCCGCGGCTGGCCACCGGCCGAGTCGCGGCGGCTCGGCGGCTGGACGCTCCGTGCCGCCGGCGGATTCACCACGCGGGCGAACTCGGTACTGCCGTCCGGCGATCCCGGGCTGCCGCTGGACGACGCGCTGGCCGAGGTCGCCGCCTGGTATGCCGAGCGGGGGCTGCCGGCCCGGATCCAGGTGGCGGCCGAGGAGCACGCGCTGCTGGAGCGGGAGTTGCGCGAGCGCGGCTGGACGGCCGAGCGGCACGCGCTCGTCCGGGTGGGCGCGCTCGCGCCGCTCGCCGACCGGGAGCCCGACGCCCGGGTGCTGCTGCATCGCGAAGCGGACGAGCGGTGGGTCTCGCTCTACCACCGCGCGGACGACGGCGGGCTGACGCGAGCGGCGCGCGAGGTGCTGGAGGGCGGCCCGTCCGTGTGGTTCGCGACGGTGCCGGACGACCGGGAGCCGAGCGGCACACCGGCCGCGATCGGGCGGTGCGTGGTGGACGGCCGCTGGGCGGGGTTCGCGGGCGTCGAGGTCGCCTCGGCGCACCGCCGCCAGGGGCTGGCGCGGGCGGTCATGGCCGAGTTGGCGCGGGCCGCGCTGGCCGAGGGCGCCTCGGCCGCCTACCTCCAGGTGGAGCGGGACAACGCGCCCGCCCGCGCGCTCTGGGACACGCTGGGCTTCGCCGACCACCACGCGTACCACTACCTGCGCGCCCCGCGGGACTGACATGGCGGCCGGAGACGGAGCCCGGGGTTCGGGCGCGGGTGAGGGCGTGCCCGACGTGGTCAGGCAGCGGTTCGCCGAGGCGGCGCGGGAGGAAGGGCCCGACCTGGCGACGCTGTGCCTGCTGGTCGGTGCCGAGGCGGCGCTGCGCGGAAAGGGTGCCGCGCAGGACGCGTCCGCCGTCGAGCGGGTCGTGGACCAGGGGCAGGCGGAGCTCGACCGGCTGGCCGGGCTGCTGCCGTACGAGCGCGGCCGCACCCCCGCGGCGTGGGCGAGCGCCCTGCGCCGGCTGCTGGGCGAGGAGCTCGGGTTCCGCGGTGCCGCCCCCGACTACCAGCGGCTGGCCTCCTCGCTGCTGCCCGAGGTGCTGCGGCGGCGGCGCGGGCTGCCGATCCTGCTGTCGGTGGTCTGGACGGAGGTGGCGCGGCGTGCGGGTGCCCCGGTGTACGGGGTGGCGCTGCCGGGGCACTTCGTCGTCGGGTTCGGGGACCCGCGCGGGCACCACGTGCTGGCCGACCCGTTCGCGGGCGGGGCGCAGCTGGGTGAATCGGAGCTGTCCGTGATGGTCGCCGGGGCCACGGGCGGGGCGCCGCTGTCGGCCGCCTCCTTCCAGCCCGCGGGGGCGCTGGAGACGGTGCTGCGGGTTTTGAACAACATCCGTGCGTGGGCCGCCCGCCGCCCCGAGCAGACAGGGGTGCGGCTGTGGGCGGTCGAGCTGTCCCTGCTGCTGCCGCACCATCCGGGCAGACTCCGCTTCGAGCGGGCGCAGCTGCTGGTGGAGCGGGGGGAGTTCGCGCGGGGTGCCCGGGAGATGGAGAGTTACGCCGACGTCATCGCGGCGATGGAGCCGAACGCGGCGGAGAACATCCGCCGCGCGGCCCGCGGCGCGCGGGCCCGGCTGAACTGACGTGCCCATGGGGGCGTACGCCGGCGGGCGACGTCCCCGCACGGCCGGGCGCGCCGGCCTGCCCGGCGCGCCGCTACAGCCAGCCCCGGTCGCGGGCGATACGGGCGGCCTCCGTGCGGTTGCGCGCGCCGGTCTTGTGGATGGCCGTGGACAGGTAGTTGCGGACGGTGCCGTGCGAGAGGTGCAGCGCGGCCGCGATCTCGGCGTTGCCCGCGCCCTCGCGTGCCGCGCCGAGTACGTCGCACTCCCGTTCGGTCAACGGGCTGGCGCCCTGTGCGAGCGCCGCGGCGGCCAGCCCGGGGTCGATGACGCGCTCCCCCGCCAGCACCCGCCGTACCGCGTCGGCGAGTTGGGCGGCGGGGGCGTCCTTGACCAGGAAGGCGTCAGCGCCCGCCTCCATGGCCCTGCGCAGGTATCCCGGCCTGCCGAACGTGGTGAGGATGACGACCTTCAGGTCAGGGTGGTCGAAGCGCAGCCCCTCCAGCGCGTCCAGGCCGCTGAGGCCGGGCATCTCGATGTCGAGGAGGGCGACATCGGGGCGGTGCTCGGCGACCGCGTCCGGCACCTCGTCGCCGCGCCCGACCTGGGCGGCGATCTCGATGTCCGGCTCCAGGCCGAGCAGCGCCGCGAGTGCCTCGCGGACCATGACCTGGTCCTCGGCGAGCAGCAGTCTGATCACGCGCATCAGGGTAGCGAGGGCACCGTGGCCCGCAGCGTGAAGCCCCCGCCGGGCCCCGCCGAGGTCGTCAGGGACCCGTCGACGAGTGCCAGCCGCTCACGCAGTCCGTTCAGCCCGTTGCCCGCCCCGGCGCCGGAGGGCCCCTTGCCGTCGTCGCTGACGGTGAGGTGCAGCGTGGCCGCCTCGGCGGTGCCGAACGCGACCGTGCAGCGCCTGGCGCCGCTGTGCCGTACGACGTTGGTGACGGCCTCGCGCAGCATCCACGCCAGCGCCCCCTCGCTCTCGGAGGCCAGCGGGACGGACGGTGCGCCGTGGGGCAGATCGGCGGTGATGCCCGCCGTCTCGAGCGCGGTGCGGGCGCCGGCGAGTTCGACGGCGAGGGTGGGGCGCCGGTAGCCGCTGACCGCCTCGCGTACGTCGACGAGCGCCTGCCTGCTGACCCGTTCGATATCGGCGACCTGTTCGGCGGCGCGCTCGGGGTGCGCGGGCAGCATCCGCCCCGCGAGCTCGCTCTTGAGGGTGACGAGGGACAGCGAGTGCCCCAGCAGGTCGTGCAGGTCACGGGCGAGCCGCAGCCGCTCCTCGCTGGCCGCCAGTTCCGCGACGGCGGCCCGGGCCCGGCGCAGCTCGCGCATCGTGCGCACCGTCTTGCGCGCGGACATCAGAGCGATGCCGCCCAGTACGGCGGGGAGCACGAACGAGGTCCACGGCCCCCACCACGGCCGCGCCCCGAAGTCGGTGCCGATCACCGCCATCGCCAGCACGCACGCGCCCACACTCCCGGCGGCCCGCGCGACCGGCAGCGCCGCGCCGGAGGCGACCGCGACGTAGACGAAGAGGACCAGCCAGCCCTGGCCGACGGTCAGGGACAGCGCGCAGGCGAGCGCGAACAGGAGCGCCACGAGGGCGTGCACGGTCCGGCTGGGCAGCGGGGAGCTGGTGTGGCGGAAGACGAGGCCCGCGTAGGCGGCGACGAACACGGCGAGCGCCGCGCTCCCCCACACGGTGGCGGCCGTCCCGAGCCGGCCCGAGCACAGGTCCGTCAGCGGCCCGCTGAGGAAGACCATCCACACCAGGATCATGAGGGCCTTGCGGAGCTGCTGGCGCCTGGTGGCCGGCGGCTCAGCGACGGCCGCGAACCGGCGCCCGCCCTCCTCGGGCGCCGCGCCGCCCTCCTCCCCCGCGGCGGCGCCGCTCACGGCGTGGGCCCCTTCGGCTCTCCGGGCCATGACGCGGTTCCTCCTTCGAGAGCGGGGGCTACGGGCGGCGCACGCGCGGCCGGCCGGTCGCGTGCGGGTGCGGCTCACGCCTTGCGGGTGTCCCTGCGGTAGAGCCAGGCCGCCGCTGAGGCGAAGAGTACGAGATAGCCGGCCAGCAGCCCGACGTCCCCCAGGTGGGGTGCGTGGCCCGCCTCGACCGCCTGGCCGAGCGCCGTGTAGGCGTGCGTGGGCACCCACGCGCCGATGTCCTGCACCCAGCCGGGGAGGCTGGAGCTGGGCAGCCACAGCCCGCCGAGGAACGCGAGCCCGAAGTAGAAGAGCATGGTCAGCGGCCGTACGGCGTCCCCCGTCGCCAGGTAGCCGATGGCCACGCCCAGCGCGGCGAAGACGAAGCTGCCCGCCCAGGAGCTCAGGCCGACGGCCACCCACTGCCAGGCGTCGAGCCGTACGCCCATCGCGGCGGCTCCGGTGAGCAGGACCAGGAGGATGGACGGCAGACTGACCGTGGCGGCCGAGGCGATCTTCGCCGCCACGTAGCCGCGGCCCGGCAGCGCCGTCAGCCGCAACTGCCGCACCCACCCGGCCTCCCTCTCCCTGGCGATGCGTTCGCTGTTGCCCATCAGGACGGCGGTCATCGCCCCGAAGGCGGCCATCGCGACCATGTAGTAGAGGCTCAGGTCGATGTCGAGTCCGGGCATCCTGGCGTTCGAGTTGCTGCCGGCGATCAGCACGTAGAGGGCGGGCGGGTAGATCACCGAGAAGAACATGAACTTCTTGTTGCGCAGCGCGCGCGTGATCTCCATCCGGATGAGGGTCTTCACTTGGCGGCCGCCTTCCGGTGCGGGGAGGAGGGGGTGGTGGTCGCGGGTGCGGGCTCCGCCCCCGGGGGGTGGGGCGCGTCGGCGCGGGCGGTGAGGGCCACGAACGCCTGCTCGAGGCCGAGGGCGGTGACCTCCAGGTCGCGGGGGTAGAGACCGAGCGCGTAGACGGCGTGCACGGTGGCGTCCGCGTCGGCCGAACGCAGCCTCACCACGGCACCGGACAGCTCCAGTTCGGTGACCCCCGGCAGGGCTCGCAGCTGCGCCTCCAGGACGCCGTCGGGCACCGCGTCCAGGGTGAAGCCGACCCTGCGCACGCCCGCCATGGCCTTGATCTCGGCAGCGCTGCCGTCGGCGAGCAGCCGCCCCCGGTGCAGCACCAGCACCCGGTCGGCGACCTCGTCGGCCTCCTCGAGGTAGTGGGTGGCGAACAGCACGGTGCGGCCCTGCGCCGCCTGGGCGCGCATCGCGGACCAGAAGGAGCGCCGTGCCGTGACGTCCATGCCGGTGGTGGGCTCGTCGAGGACGAGGAGGTCGCTGTCCCCCGCGGTCGCGAGCGCGAACCGCACCCGCTGCTCCTGGCCGCCGGACAGCTTGCCGACCATCCGCTCGGCGATGCCGGTCAGTCCGGCGTCGGCGAGCACCTGTTCGGTGGGGTGGCCGCGCGGGTGCAGGCCGCAGGCGAGCGCGACGAGTTCGCGTACGCGTACGCCGTCCATCAGCCCGCCGGACTGGAGCATCGCGCCCACCCGTCCGTCGGTGACCGCCTGCCGCGGCGTGGTGCCGAACAGCCGTACCCGGCCGCCCTGGTCGGGGTTGCGCAGTCCGAGGAGCAGGTCGAGGGTGGTGGACTTGCCCGCCCCGTTCGGGCCGAGGAGAGCGACGGTCTGCCCGGCCTGGAGGCTGACGGTCAGCCCGTCGAGGGCGCGGACGCTCCCGTAGGTCTTGCCGGCTGCGGAGAACTCCACGGCGGGTGTGGTGGCCTGCGTCGATGTCATGTTCCCAGCCTCGCGGCCGTCAGGGGCGGGCGGCAGTGCCGACGGTCGCGTCCTTCGGCTGACAGATGTCACACCCGGCGGGGTGACACGGGGCCCCGGCACACGCCAAGGCGCCCCGCCGGCACGGCGGGGCGCCTTGGCATGCTCGCCGCCTCAAGGGCGGCGCGGCCTGGGGCCACGGCCTCACTGGGAGACGGAGCCCGGCACCTTGGCCACCCGCTGCCCGGGCTCGGGCGGCGCCTTCTCGCTCAGGGCCTTCACCATGGCGGCGGCCGCGTGCTTCGGCGTCATCTTGACCGTGCCGGCGCCTGCCTTTATCACCACGTTGTCGAAGGCCGACCCGTAGGTCGCCGCCAGCTTGTCGGTGTCGATGACCGGCTGGAGCGTTCCGCTGCCACCGGGGCGCATCGTCAGGAAGGTACCGAGCGTCTCCTGGCTGAAGGGCACCTTCACATCGCCCGCCTCCAGCCAGACCCAGCCGGACATCGCGGTCCGCCCGAACCCCTTGACCGCCTTGTCCAGGTCGGCCTGGGTCACCTTGGGCTTGTGCACGGAACCCGGCAGCTCCACCGGCTCGTTCTTGCCGGACACGGCCCGCTCCTCGAACGCCTGCTCAAGCGCGTCGGGCGCCTTGGCGATGTCGACGACCTTGTGCGCGGAGCCCTTGACCTCGACGGCCTTGCCGCCGGTGAACTTGACCATTCCCTCGGAGGGCGACGCCGCCTCGGCCTTCTTCACGAGGGGCCCCAGCGCCGACCGCACCTTCGCGTCGTCCACCTTCACGGCCGGCTCCGCCTCGCGGGACTGGCCGAACAGGGAGCCGATGACGGAGACCGGGTTGTAGTCGCGGCCCGCGGCGGCGCGCACGGTCGCCTCGTTGTCCAGCGTCACGCCCGCCACGCTCGGCTTGAGCTTCTGGCTGCCGCCGCTCGTCTTGATCGTGAACGGTTTCCTCGTCCGCTCACCGAGCGCGGAGTCCAGCTTGTTGACGGCCTCGTGCTTGCTCAGGCCGCCGATCTCCACCCCGAGGACCGTCGTGCCCTTGGGCACGTCCGCGTGGTCCAGCAGCAGCCCCGTGCCGTAGGCGACGCCGAGCACGCCGACGACCGCGACCCCCGCGAGGACCAGCTTCGAACGGCCGCCCTTGCGCGCCGGTTTCGCGGCCTTGTTCGCCTGCGGGGCCGCCGCGCCACCGGTGGGCGCGGGCGACGGGGACGGCGCCCCCTGGCCCGGGGCCGCCGGGCCGCCGTCGGGTCCGGCCTGCGGGACGCCGCTGACCATGGTGTCGCTCGAACGCCGCTCACCGTCGGGACCTGCCGCGGCGCCGGGGGCAATCTCGTCCGCGCCACCCGGGGCGAACGTGCCCGGGCCCGTGCCCAGACCGAGCGTCGAACTGACCGGCGACTCGCCGGCGGGAGCGCCGGGGCTGCCCGGACCGCCGGGGGTCGGGGGCGCGCCGGCGCCGGGAACGGCCGGGATACCGGACGGTGGTGTGCCCGAGGGGCCGGAACCGGGGGCTCCCGGACCGGAGTCGGCGCCCGGCCCGGAGGGGGCGCGGTGGGTGCCGGTGTCCTCGTGCCCGTGCCCGTGCCCCGCGGTCGTACCCGGGCCCCGCTCACCGAACGGGTCCGGCTTCGAGGCGCCGTCCGGCTGCGCCCCCTGACCGTAGGCGTCCAGCCCGGAGGCGCCGCGCTCCGGGGCGCCGCCCTGGCCGGGCCCGAAGGGCCCGTTCGCACCCGGGGGGCGCCCGGCCGCGGGTCCGCTGCCGGCGCCGAAGAACCCGTCCGCGCCGAAGTCCTGGCCGGGCCCTGGCGTCTGGCTGGGCCCTGGGGTCTGGCCGGGCCCTGGGGTCTGGCCCGCTCCGTATGCCGGGCCGGTTCCCAGGCCGGGGTCCGTGTCCGGCGCGGCGAGCGGTCCCGCGCCCGTGCCGGAAGGACCGGGGCCTGTCATGTCGCCGGTGACCGGGCCGGTCGTCGGCCCAGCGGGTGCGCCGGAGCCCACCTGCGGCACCCCCTCGGGGGGCGTGTCCGCCGGGCCGGGCAGCCGGTGCGTGCCGGTCGTCTCGGGCGCGGGACCGCCGGAGGCGGGCCCGGGCGAGGCGGGCGGCGCGGACGACGCGCTGCGCGGGGACTTGCGCGGGGAGAACCAGTCGCTGGTCTGCTGGGTGAAGCTCCCCTCGGGCTCGGCGGGCCCGCCGCCCTGCGGGGAACCGGGGT
This sequence comes from Streptomyces diacarni, assembly GCF_003323715.1. GTDB lineage: Bacteria > Actinomycetota > Actinomycetes > Streptomycetales > Streptomycetaceae > Streptomyces > Streptomyces diacarni. The sequence continues at coordinate 70,278 of NZ_QOIN01000048.1, read as the reverse complement.
TCGCACCAGTCGGGGGACGGCCCTCGGCGCCCGCGGCTCCTCTCTCCGGGCCGGACGCACCCGGCCCGCCCGAGGCGGCGGCCGCGCCACCCGGCGCGGCGGGCCCGGACGGTGGCGGTCCCGCCGGCCCGGGAGGGGGCGGTCCGCCGCCCGTCGCGCGCTTGCCCGCGCCCAGGTCGGGCGCTGACGCGCCGCCCTTGGTGCTGCCCTTGTCGGCGCCGCCGGGCTTGCCGCCCTCGTTCTCGTCGCCGACCGGGGTGCGCATCACCACGGGTGGGATGGGCCGCGACCCGGGGATGTTGATGCGGATACGAGTGGTGAGCGTCGTCTCGGTCTTCGGCTCGTCCGGCTTCGACCCGGCTGCCGGATCGGTTCCCCGGCCCTCCTGGTCCGCGCCGGAGCCCGAGGTGCCGTACGGCTCCGTCCCCGAGGGGTACGACGAACCGCCGCGCCGCTTGGGCCCGGAGGACGAACTGTCAGTTTCACGACTCAAAGCAGGTACTCCCGGATGGATTCGCCGTCTTCCCGTTGGCCCGAAGGCGGCTCGCCGGCGCGCACCACTGTACTGGGGGCACGGGGCAGGGACCCCGCGACCACCGAATCGGCCCGCCGGCGCCCCTCTCAGCGGTTCTTGTGCACCGGAACGGGGGGCGCGGGCAGGGCGATGGTGGTACACATCACAGCCGCGAGCATGCCGCCGAACAGGTAGACGTAGCCGGCGAGGCCCGCGGCGAACAGGAAGTCGCCCTCGGCCCGCGAGGTCGTCATCAGCAGGACGGCGACCACCCAGCCGGCGCCCGGCACGGCCGCGCCCGGCTTGGTGCGGCACAGTTTCGCGCCGCCCCAGAAGAGTCCGACGGCGGCGGCCAGCGCGAGCAGCAGGCCGAGGGGGAACCAGGCGCCCTGGACGAGGCCTCCGGCGGCGCCGGTCAGCAGGCCGAGTACGGCCAACGCCGCGTACACGGCGATGCGGGCGTTGCGCCCGCGCGGGTAGGCGCCCTCTGCGGGGGCGGCCACGGACGCCGCGCTCATGCCTCCACCCCCGCGAAGAGGTCGTCGGACCCCGCGGGCGCGGATTCGCGGTCGGCGCGGTCGGCGCGCTGGAAGTACTCGGTGCCGATGAGGGGCTGGCCGAGCCCGTTGGAGAGCGCGAAGAAGGGGCCGCGCGAGGTCTCGCGTACGGAGACCTGCGTCTCGTGGGCCGCCATGGCCGCCGCCTTGTCGGCGAGGTGGGCGCGGGCGTCGATCGTGACGTCGACCTCGTCGGCGCCCTCGACCACGCCGGGGACGTCGTCGGGGAGCGCGAAGCCCGTGTCGCCCAGGAAGCCGGGGAAGGGGAAGACCTCTGAGTCGGCCGCGGCCGCGCGCAGCCGGGCGAAGCCCTCGTCGAGGACGGGGCGGGGGACGACGTTCCAGTAGACGCGCTCTACCCGGTGCGGCGCGCCGCCGCCGCGGCCGCTCTCGGCGGCGGCGAGCTGGACGGCGCGCATGGCCACGCGGTGGGCCTTGATGTGGTCGGGGTGGCCGTAGCCGCCGTCGGGGCCGTAGGTGACGACCACCTGGGGGCGCACCTCGCGCAGCACGGCGGCGAGCAGGCGGGCGGCCTCGTCGAGGTCGGCCTGCCAGAAGCAGCCGGGGCGGTCGTTGGTCGGCGCGCCCATCATGCCGGAGTCGCGGTAGCGCCCCCGGCCGCCGAGGAAGCGGTGGTCGGTGACGCCCAACGCGCGCATGGCCGCGGCGAGTTCGCCGATGCGGTGCGGGCCGAGGGTGTCGTCCTGGTCGGGTGCCAGGTGGGCGAGCCCGTCCGGGATGACCTCGCCCTCCTCACCCAGCGTGCAGGTGACGAGGGTGACGTGCGCGCCCTGAGCCGCGTACTTGGCCATGGTGGCGCCTGTGGTGATCGACTCGTCGTCCGGGTGCGCGTGCACCAGCAGCACACGGCGCCGGGGGGCGGCCGGTGAGCCGGGGGCCGTCCCTGGGGGAAACGCAGCGGTCATGCCCCGAGCCTACGACGGGCACGCCGCCGCCCGGCGAAGCGAGGGGGAGGAAGGGGTCGGGGGCCGAGGGAGTCGGGGGAAGTCGAGGGAGGTCGGGGGGTCGGAAAAGGGGGGCCGGGACGCGGGCGGCGCGGGGCGCGGCGTCCTCAGAACTTGAGCTGGCCGATCATCCCGGCGACGTTGGAGGTCAGATCGGTGATCGTGGGAGCGACCGAGGAGCTGGCAAGGTAGAAGCCCAACAGCATGCAGATCACCGCGTGTCCGGCTTTGAGCCCGGATTTCCTGACGAGCAGGATGACGATGATCGCCAGCAGCACCACCGCCGAAATCGAGAGTGCCACGGCGGCTCACCTCCAAGTACGCACGGTCGGTTCGGGATCTTCACGGGTCACACGGACACGGCGGCGCGCCTCCGGCACGGAGGAGCCACCGGCTTCATACCCAGCACCCACCATGCGCAACGGATCATAATTATCCGGGCGACCGCACGGCTCGGTGCACGGGTGCAGAGGAGGGGCGCATATTCATATCCAGCCACCCGCCGGCGAGCTGACCATCGCCCCGGCGGGCATCCGGAACGGATCACGGCCTGGCGCGGGCACGGTGCTCCCAGGCGCGTGCGCAGTACGGTCAGCCGCATGGCTACGACTTTCCCGCAGCAGCACGCCCGTACCCACAGATTCACACTTGGTGCCCCGAGGTCCTTCACCGTCGCCCCGGACGGCTCACGAGTTGCTTTTCTTCGCTCCCGCGACGGCATGGACCTGGCCCATCTCCTCTGGGTGCGGGAGGTGGCGAGCGGCGAGGAGCGTATCGCCGCCGATCCCGCGGCTCTCCTGGGCGGGGCGGCGGAAGAGCTCTCGGCGGAGGAGCGCGCGCGGCGCGAGCGGAGCAGGGAGGGCACGGCCGGTGTGGTGGGATATGCCACCGACACGTGCGTGGAGACGGCGGCCTTCGCCCTCTCGGGCCGGCTCTTCACCGCGGACCTGACCACGGGACGGGCGCGCGAACTTCCCACACCGGGCCCGGTCGTGGATCCCCGCCCCTCCCCCGACGGCCGGCACGTCGCCTACGTGGCGCGGGGCGCCCTGCGGGTGGTCGCCGCGTCCGGGGAGAACGACAGGGCGCTGGCCGAGCCGGAGTCAGCGACGGTCACCTGGGGCCTGGCGGAGTTCGTCGCGGCGGAGGAGATGTCCCGCACCCGCGGCCACTGGTGGTCGCCCGACTCGGACCGGCTGCTGGTCGCGCGCGCCGACGACGCACCGGTGGCCCGCTGGTCCATCGCCGACCCGGCCAACCCGCAGGGCGAGCCAGCGCGCGTCGCCTACCCTGCGGCCGGTACGGCGAACGCCGAGGTCACCCTGCATCTGCTGGGGCTCGACGGGACGCGGCGCCAGGTCGGCTGGGACCGCGAGCGCTACCCGTACCTGGCCAGGGTCCACTGGTCCGCGGCCGGTTCGCCGCTGTTGCTCGTGCACAGCAGGGACCAGCGCGCCGCCGCGTACCTGAGCGTAGACGTCGAGACGGGTGAGACGTCGGTCACACTCACCGAGGAAGATCGAATCTGGCTGGAACTCTTCGGCGGCGTACCGGCGTGGGCGCCGGACGGCTCTTTGGTGCGGATCGTGGACGAGAGCGCCGAGGGTGCGGAAGGGAAGAGCGCACGGGTGCTCATGGCGGGCGCACGGCGGCTCACGGACGCGCGGCTGCACGTGCGGGCCGTGCTGGACGTCGGCGCCGAGGACGTCCTGCTGACCGCCTCCGAGGGGGACGGCGGCGATCCCTCCGGCCGCTCGGCGCCGGGCGACGTGGGGGTCTACCGGGTACCGCTGGCCGGCGGCGAGGCCGTACGGATCACCGACCCCGAGGACGAGGGCCGAGGCCCGCGGCTGTCCACCGCCGTGCGGGGCGGCGGGACCCTCGTGCTCTCGACGGCGGACCTGTCGCGGGCCGGATCGCGGATCGCGCTGCTGCGCCAGGAGGACGGGAAGCGGCTGGGCACCCTCGCCTCGCACGCCGAACGGCCCGTGCTGGCCACCGCGCCCCGCCTGCTGCTCGCCGGCGCACGCCGCATCCCCGTCGCCGTGGTCCTGCCCACCGGCTACCGGGACGCCGACGGGCCGCTGCCCGTGCTGATGGACCCCTACGGCGGTCCGCACGGCCAGCGCGTCGTGGCCGCGCACAACGCGCACCTGACCGCACAGTGGTTCGCCGACCAGGGCTTCGCCGTGGTCACGGCCGACGGGCGCGGCACTCCGGGGCACAGCCCCGCCTGGGAGAAGGCCGTCGCGCGCCGGCTCGCCCCGGTCACCCTCGACGACCAGGTCGAGGCCCTGCACGCGCTCGCCGCCGAGTTCCCCCTCGACCTGCGACGGGTGGGCATCAGGGGCTGGTCCTACGGCGGTTACCTCGCGGCGCTGGCCGTGCTGCGGCGGCCCGACGTCTTCCACGCCGCCGTCGCCGGCGCCCCGGTGACCGACTGGCGGCTGTACGACACGCACTACACCGAGCGCTACTGCGGCACCCCGCAGGAGAACCCCGAGGTGTACACGGAGTCCTCACTGATCACCGACGCGGGGCTGTCCCTGACGTCCGAGGAAGGGCCGCACAGGCCCATGATGATCATTCACGGGCTCGCCGACGACAACGTGGTCGTCGCGCACGCGCTGCGGCTGTCCTCTGCGCTGCTGGCGGCGGGGCGGCAGCACGAGGTGCTGCCGCTGTCCGGGGTGACCCACATGGCCGGCGACGCCACCGTGGCGGAGAACCTGCTCCTGTTGCAGGTCGCCTTCCTGAAGCGGTCGTTGGGCCTGGCCGGCTGAGCCCCTCCGGCGCGCCACCGCGACAGCCTCCGCGGCGGCGCGCCGGAACCGTGAGTCGAGCGGCTCAGCGCGTCTTCGCCGTTCCGGCCGAGGGCTCACCGGCCCCGCCCTCGTGCTCCCGCAGCGCCTCGTCCAGCACGATGTCCTCCCCGCGGGCCTCGGTCGTCGGCTCCTCGGGGAAGTGGCAGGCCGTCAGGTGGCCCTGGGTGTTCCCGGGGATCTGGACGAGCGGAGGCTCCTCGGAGGCGCACTTGTCCCGCGCCTTCCAGCAGCGGGTGCGGAAGCGGCACCCCGAGGGCGGGTTGATCGGCGAGGGGACGTCGCCGGCCAGGCGGATGCGCTCGCGGGCACCGCTCTCGGACTCCCCGTCCTCCTCGTGGAGCACGGCCTCGGGGACCGCCGAGAGCAGCGCGTGGGTGTAGGGGTGCCGGGGGCGGTTGTAGATCGCCTCCCGCTCCCCCACCTCGACGATCTTGCCCAGGTACATCACCGCGACCCGCTCCGAGAAGTGGCGCACGATCGCCAGGTCGTGGGCGATGAAGACGAACGCGATGCCCAGGTCCCGCTGCACCTGCTGGAGCAGGTTGACGACCTGCGCCTGGATGGAGACGTCCAGCGCGGAGACCGGCTCGTCCGCCACGATCAGCTTCGGCTCCAGCGCCAGCGCGCGGGCGACGCCGATGCGCTGGCGCTGGCCGCCGGAGAACTCGTGCGGGAAGCGGTTGTAGTGCTCGGGGTTGAGCCCGACGGTCTCCAGCAGTTCGCGGATCCGCTTCTCGCGCCCGCCGGGCGGGTTGATGCCGTTGACCTCCATCGGGCCGCCGATGATGGAGCCGACCGTGTGCCGCGGGTTGAGCGACGAGTACGGGTCCTGGAAGATCATCTGGATCTCGGAGCGGATCGGCGCCATCTGCTTGCGCGTGGCGTGGGTGATCTCCTGCCCCGCGTAGGTGATCGTGCCGCCGGTGGGCTCCAGCAGCCGGGTCAGCAGCCGTCCGGTGGTCGACTTGCCGCAGCCGGACTCGCCGACGAGGCCGAAGCTCTCGCCCGCGTGGACGCCGAGGTCGATACCGGAGACGGCCTGGACCTCGCCCACCTTCCGCTTGAAGGGGAAGCCCCCCATGATCGGAAAGTGTTTTGCCAGGCCCTCCGCCTTCAGCAGCGGTTCGCCCGTGCGGGCGGGGACCGCGTCTTGCGGTGCGCCCGCGCCCGGCTTGGTCAGGGTGAGGTCATCGCTCATTGGTCTGGGTCTCCCTCTGCCCGTCCTAGCTCAGCCTGGGCTTGATCTGCTCGATGAAGAACGTGCGCTTCTGCTCGGCCGTCAGATGGCAGGCGGAGCCGCGCCCGTGCGGCAGCAGCGGCCGGTCGCCGGTGCAGGACCTGCCGGCGACCTCGTCCTGGTAGCCGCAGCGCGGGTGGAAGGGGCAGCCGGACGGCGGGGACAGCAGGCTCGGCGGCGTGCCGTGGATGGGCGACAGCTCCTCGTTCACGTCGCCGGTCAGCCGCGGCATGGAGGTCAGCAGCCCCCAGGTGTAGGGGTGCTCGGGGCTGCGCAGCACCTCGCCGACCGTGCCCCGCTCGACGGCGCGGCCGCCGTACATCACCAGGATGTCGTCGGCGACGTTGGCGATGACGCCGAGGTCGTGGGTGATGAAGACGATCGCCGAGCCGAACTCCTGCTGGAGGTCCTTGAGCAGGTCGAGGATCTGCGCCTGGACGGTGACGTCGAGGGCCGTGGTGGGCTCGTCGGCGATCAGCAGGTCGGGGTTGCACACCAGGGCCATGGCGATCATCGCGCGCTGCCGCATCCCGCCGGAGAACTGGTGCGGATAGTCGTGGACCCGGGTCCTGGGGTTGGGGATGCCGACCTTGTCGAGCATCTCGACGGCCCGCAGGTGCGCCTCCCGCTTGGAGACGCCCATGTGCTTGCGGTACGGCTCGGCGATCTGCCGCCCGATCGTGTAGTACGGCGACAGCGCGGTCAGCGCGTCCTGGAAGATCATCGCCATCTTGTTGCCGCGCAGCGACTCCAGCGTCTTCTCGCGCGCGCCCGTCAGCTCCTGGCCGTCCAGCAGGATCTTGCCGGAGACGTCGGTGGTGCGCGGGTTGTGCAGGCCCAGGATGGACAGGTTGGTGACCGACTTGCCGGAGCCGGACTCGCCGACGATGCCGAGGGTGCGGCCGCGCTCCACGTCGAAGGAGAGCCCGTCGACGGCCTTGACGGTGCCGTCCTCGGTGTCGAAGTGCACGTACAGGTCGCGCACCGAGAGGAAGGCGCCCGTCTCGTCCGCGTCGCGCGGCGCGGGGACGTCCGCTTCCTTGGTCAGGGAGTTCATGGCGGAGGTTCTCCTAGGACAGCCGCACGCGCGGGTCGATGAACGCGTAGGCGGCGTCCACGATGATGTTGAACAGGATGATGAAGGTCGCCGCGAAGAGCATCACGCCCATCACCATGGGAAGGTCGGTGTTCTGCACCGAGTTGACCGCGAGGGTGCCCAGACCGGGGAGCGAGAACGTCCACTCGGTGATCATCGCGCCGCCGAAGAGGGAGCCGAGGTCGACGCCGAAGATGGTGACGATGGGGATGAGCGAGCCGCGCCAGGCGTAGCGGAAGAAGACGTACCGCCCCGACATGCCCTTCGCGCGGGCGGCTCTGACGTGGTCCTCCTGCAACTGTTCGATCATCGACGAGCGCGACAGACGGGTGTAGTTCGCGGTGAAGATGATCTGGACGACGAGCCAGGGGATCAGCAGGCCCATGAACCAGCCGGCCGGATCCTCAGTCAGCGGCACGTACTTGGGCTGGTCGAGGAGTTGCAGGTTGTAGACCACCAGCGCCAGGACGAGCGGGCCGATGAAGTAGATCTGCATCGAGGAGAGCACCAGCGACAGCGAGCTGAACGCCTTGTCGATCAGGGTGCCCTTCTTCCAGGCGGCGATCATGCCGGCGCCCAGGCCGATGAGCAGGAAGACCGCGGCGCCGCCGATGGTCAGCGAGACGGTGGTCGGGAAGCGGTCCAGGATGGTCTCCCAGACGGGGTCCTGGTTGGCGAAGGAGTAGCCGAAGCACGGCGCGGGACACGCGCCCGCGGCGAAGTCGCGGCCGGCGAAGATGCCGACCATGAAGTGCCAGTACTGGACGGGCACCGGTTCGTCGATCCCCATGTTCTTGCGGATGACCTCGAGCGCGTCCGGCGTGCAGTTCTTGCCGCAGGCCAGCATCGCCGGGTCCCTGGGGACGGCGTAGAAGAGGAAGAAGGTGACGGCGCTGATGATCAGCAGGATCACCACGGCGCCGAGCGACCGGCGGATGAGGAATCGCAGCATGACGGAACGCAGCTCTCGTGCGACAGCGGAATCGACGTGCGGAAGGAGGAGCGGGACGGCACCGTGGGGCTCCGCCGCCCGGCCGCGAGGGCCGGGCGGCGGAGCCGGTGCCCGGGTGCGTTACTTCTTGACGTACAGCGAGGTGGGCTGGATGTCGTGCAGCTGCTCGTCGAAGTAGGCGCCGCCGATCTTCGATCCGGTCAGCTGGATCGTCTTGTAGTAGTGCATGGGCACCGCGGGAACGTCCTCGACGAGGATCTTGTCCGCGAGCTTCATCCACGCGTCGGCGGCCTTGTTCGGATTCTCGATCTTGCGAATCCGGTCCATCTCCTTCTCGAACTTCGGGTTCTTGTGGTGCGAGTAGTTCGCCGCACCGTCTTGGACCTGACGTCCGTCGAAGAGGTTGGGGACGACGGTCGAGGCGCTCGGCCAGTCGGCACCCCACGAGTTGTGGTAGATGTCGTAGTTGTTCTTGATCTTGCCGATCTGGTCGTAGTACGTGTCCGCGATGATGTCCTTCTTCTGGACGTTGAACCCGGCCTTCTCCAGGTTCTGCGTCGCGGCCACGGAGAAGTCCTGCCACTCGGGCGCGTTCTGGAAGGCGAAGGTGAGCTTCATGCCCTTCTTGCCGGACTCCTTGAGGAGCTTGGCGGCCTTCTTCACGTCGCCCTGCGGCTTCTTCAGCTTGTTGAACGGGTCGGTCGGCTTCTGGCCCACCAGCGTCGGGCTGATGTAGTTGCCGGCCATCTCGCCGCCGCCGGCGCCGCCGAACGCGGAGACGATGGACTGGTTGGGCATCGCGTAGGCGATGGCCTGGCGGACCTTCTTGCTCTTGATCCGGTCCGTGTTGATGTTCATGTAGCTGACGTAACTCTGGTAGCCGGAGACGGAGCGCTTCTTGACCTCGGCGTCGCTGCGCACCTTCTGCATGCTGGAGGCGTCGACGCTGTTGGTGAAGCTGGTGGCGTACTGGTTCTCACCCGCGTCCGACATCAGCCGCTTGGTGGAGTCCTCGAAGGAGACACCGAACTGGATGTTGAAGGCGTCCGGGTACTGGTGCCGCTTCGGGTCGGTCTTCGGGTCCCACTCGGGGTTGCGCACGAGCTTCATGCTCTTGCCCGACTTGAAGGACGCGATCTTGTAGGGGCCGGTCGACAGCGGGTCCTTGTCGTACTTCTCCTTGGTGTCCTTCTTCTCGGACACCACCGAGTAGCCCTGCATGGCCAGCGCGTAGGGCAGCTCGGCCTGCGGCTCCTCGAAGTGGAAGATGACCGTCTTGTCGTCCGGCGTCTCCAGGACGTCGTCCGGCAGGTGCTTGCCCTTGTAGGGGCCGTCCTTGAGCATCTTGCGGTAGTCGGTGCCGCCTGTGTTGGCCAGCCACTGCTGGATGAAGGTGGGGCCCTCGGTGACGAAGGGCGCGAACATCCGCTCGATACTGTGCCGGATGTCCTTCGAGGTGATGGCCGAGCCGTCCTCGAACTTGATGCCGTCCTTGAGCTTGTACGTCCAGGTCTTGCCGCCGTCCGACTTCTTGCCGCTGTCGGTGGCCAGATCGCCGACGACCTCGTACTTGTCGCCGCTGGTGCGCTTGTAGGTGGTCAGACCGCGGTGGATCAGCGTGGCGAGGGCACCCTCGTCGCTGACGTAGATCTGCGCGGGGTCCAGGTGCGCGAAGCTGTCGCGCTGGAGGATCTTGATGGTGCCGCCCTTGCGGCCTCCCTTGACCTCGGCGGCCGGGCCCTTGGAGCCGGCCTCGTCGGCGAACGTGTAGGAGACGTCGGAGCCCTGCTTCTTGGCCTTCGTGTCCTTGGTGTCCTCACCGCCGCCCCCGCCGCTGCTGCAGCCGGTCAGGAACAGCGCGCCGGCGGCGACCGCCGCGAGGGACGCACGCGCTGTGCGTATGCTCACTCTGCTCATGGTGGTGTCTGCACCTGCCTGTCGGTTGTCCGTCGCTGCCTGGCTGATGCCGTACGGGGTGGCAGCACCCCCCACCACTCGGTCGCGCCTGGCCCTCATCGGCCCGACTTCGGGTCGAACGCGTCCCTGACCGAGTCTCCGAGCAGGTTGAAGGCGAGGATGAAGATCACCATCGCTCCGCCCGGGAAGAACATGTAGGTGATGTCGCTCTGGTAGACCTCGGCGCCCGTGGCGAACATCCGGCCCCAGTCGGGGGTCGGCTCCAGCAGCCCGACGCCGAGGAAGGAGAGCCCCGCGATGGCGGTGACGTTGTTCGGCAGCATGTAGGTGGCCTGCACCAGCATGGGTGTGACCAGGTTCGGCAGCAGTTCCTTGCGGACGATCCGGCCCGGCGGCGTCCCGGCGACCTTCGCCGCCTCGATGAACTCCCGCTCCCGCAGCGACAGCGTCTGGCCCCGCAGCAGCCGCGCCAGCGTCATCCAGCCGAGCAGCCACATCACATAGATGATCACGCAGGACCTGAGCCAGGTGGGCATCTCGTCCTGCGGGTCGACGAGCAGCGCGCCGACGACGGGGGTGAAGGCGACGAAGAAGAGCTGGTTGGGGAAGGACATCATCAGGTCGGTGAACCGGCCGAGGAAGTAGTCGACCTTCCCGCCGAAGTAGCCGCCGGCGACACCGATCACGATGGCCGTGACCACCGAGAGCAGGGTGACGATCACCGCGAGCGAGAGCGAGGTGCGGATTCCGTAGACCAGCTGCATGAAGACGTCCCGGCCCAGGCCCGGTTCGAGGCCGAACCAGAACTCGCCGCTGATGCCGCCGTTGGGCTGCACCGGGTATCCGTTGTCGTTGAGCAGGCCGGGCGTCTTCTGCCCGTAGCGGGTGTAGGGATCCTTGCCGTAGAGCCAGGAGATCACCGGGGCGAGGGCCGCGATCAGGAAGAAGGCGATCACGATGCACGCCGAGACGACACCCGTGCGGTCGCGCTTGAAGCGCATCCACATGAGCCGTCCTGGTGACCGGCCCGCGAGGTCGCCGTCCTGGGCAACTCGCGTAGAACTCGGGCCCGCTTCCTGCTCGGGGCCAGGGGTGTCGGCCCCGACCGCAGCGGCCTGGGAAGGACTCGTCATCGCGTGTGTGCTCCCGCGCTCAATTCTCGCCGGAACCCGAATCGTTGAGGCGTGATGCGGGTGGGTTGAGCCGGACTTTGGCAAGCGGGTTATGTGCCAGTCAAGGGGTGTTGGCCAGGCTGAACGCCGTCAACGGCTTTCTTGAGCGAACGTTGCGCAGATCGAGGTCGCAACGTGCTTGACATCACAGACCGCAGATGGACATGACGGCAAAAAGAGGGAGTAAACGCCTTAACAATCTCGCAACGTGGTCGCCGTCTCACCGATATCCGAAGCAGCCACTCTGAACTGCGGAACCCCGTCAACTCCCGTGCGCACAGGGGCTCGTGGCGTTTCCCTGCACGCGCGGTGGACGTCGTGCGAACATGAGTGCGGCTTCACCACCGCGCACACCGCCGTCCACACCGCCGGCCAGGGCCTTGTTGCCGGGCGGTGCTCGCGGGTAGACACGTCAGGTCCAGCACGTCGCGACACACGTACACACGGGGGGCCGAGCCATGGGCCAGGACAGGACACTCGCGCGCGGAGCGCGCGTCTTCGGATCGCTGCTGCTGGCCGCGCTCGCGCTGGTCAGCCTCGCCTGGATCATCCGGGACTTCACCAAGGCCGACGACGTCGTCGACGTGTGGTGGAACTGGGCCGGGCTGCCGGCCCGCGCCGAGGACGGGGTGTGGGTCACCTCCTTCCTCGAACCCACGCTGATGCTGGTCTACGCGGTCGCCGCCCCCGCCGCCTACCGCTCCTCCTCGTCCGCCGCGATACTCGCCGGCACCGGAACGCTGACCGTCGCACTGCGCACCCCGGGCCTGTGGAACCTGAACGCCGACTGGATGCAGGGCGTCCCCGACGGGCTGCTGAGCAAGGTCCTCTTCAGCACCATCGCCACCGTCGTCCTCGGCGGTGTCCTCATCGTCACCGCCCTCGCGGGCCGCCGCCCCGCACAGCCCGCCCCCGGCGGCTACGGCTACGGCACCCCCGCCCCGCACGACGTGGCCCACTCGGCCCCCGCCGGACCGACCAAGGGCGGCGCCGTGGCCGCCTTCCTGCTGCTGGGCGCCTCGGCCGCGGTACTGGTCGCGTGGGAGATACGCACCATGCAGCAGTTCGGCTGGGACCGCTACGAGAAGACGCTGACCGGCGAGCGCACCATCGTCCGGCTGCTGGACGCCCCGCCCGGCTGGTCCCTGTGGACCGTCGTGCTCCTCGCCCTGGTCGCCGGCGTCGCCGCGCTGGCGGGCGCGCCCTTCTCCCGCCCCCTCGGCCTCGTCATCGCCGGACCGCTGCTCGCCACCGGCCTGTTCGCCGTCGCCTTCGGCATCAAGACGGACCTGTTCGCGCACTTCGGCGACCTCGGCATCGAAAACCAGCTGCACGTGCTGACCTACGTGTTCGAGGTCGTCGCGGGCGCGGCCGTCCTGCTGGCCCTCTCCCGGGGACAGCAGCGCTCCCCGCGCCCCAGCCCCTCGTACCCGGCAGGCGGCCCCGCACCGTACGGGCCCCCGCCGCAGACCTGGTAGGTCAGCCCCTCACGTCTCGACGGGCCCCACCACCGCGGCGCGCTCGGCCGCGAAATGGCAGGCGGAGGGGTGGTGGACGGCCTCGCCTGGAAGACTGTCGGCGAAGTTCTCCGGCACCGCGAGCGGCGGCTCCTCCTCGGCGCAGCGCTGCTGCGCCTTCCAGCAGCGGGTGCGGAAGTGGCAGCCCGACGGCGGGTTGGCCGGTGAGGGCACGTCGCCCTCCAGCACGATCCGCTCCCTGCGCCCCTCCGCCTCGGGATCGGGCACCGGCACGGCCGACAGCAGCGCCTGCGTGTAGGGGTGCGTCGGGTGCTCGTAGATCTCGGTCTCCGTACCCACTTCGACGAGCTTGCCGAGGTACATCACGCCGACGCGGTCGGAGATGTGCCGCACGATGGACAGGTCGTGCGCGATGAAGACGTAGGAGAGGCCGAACTCGTCCTGGAGTCGCTCCATCAGGTTGACGACCTGCGCCTGCACAGAGACGTCCAGCGCCGAGACCGGCTCGTCCGCCACGATGATCTCCGGACGCAGCGCCAGGCCCCGCGCGATCCCGATGCGCTGCCGCTGACCCCCGCTGAACTGGTGCGGATACCGGTTCACATACTCCGGGTTCAGCCCCACCACATCCAGCAGCTCCTGCACCTTGGCCCGCCGGTCCCCCTTCGGCGCCACCTCCGGATGGATGTCGAACGGCTCCCCGATGATGTCACCCACCGTCATCCGCGGATTCAACGACGTGTACGGATCCTGGAACACCATCTGGATGTTCCGCCGCACCGCCTTCAAAGCACGCCCCGAGGCGCGGGTGATGTCGTTGCCCTTGTAGCGGATCGTGCCCGCCGTCGGCCTCTCCAGGTGGGTGATGAGCTTGGCCACCGTCGACTTGCCGCAGCCCGACTCGCCGACGATGCCCAGCGTCTCCCCCTTCCGCAGGTCGAAGGAGACGCCGTCGACAGCCTTGACCGCGCCGACCTGCCGCTTGAAGAGGACACCCTGCGTCAGCGGGAAGTGCTTGACCAGGTCCCGCACCTGGAGGATCGGCTCGCCCGCCGCGTAACTGCGCTCGGCGTGCGACTTCGCCAGCAGCTTCCGCGCCTGGATCAGCTCCTCCCTGGCCACCTTGCGGCTCGATCCCTCACCGTGCATCGAACATCTCCTCCCAGAAGTGGCAGGCGCTGGCCCGCAGCGCCGAGACCTCGTACAGCGGAGGTTCGTCTTTGCGGCAGACCGCACGCGCCATGGGGCAGCGGGGGTTGTAGGCGCAGCCCGGGGGGGTCTGCTGCAGGTTGGGCGGCATGCCCCGGATGACGTTGAGCTGCCCGCCCTTCTGGTCGAGGCGGGGAATGGAGTCGAGCAGTCCCTTGGTGTAGGGGTGGGCCGGAGCCTTGTACAGCTCCTTGACCGGCGCCGTCTCCACGATCCGGCCCGCGTACATCACCGCGATCTTGTCCGCGACGTCCGCCACCACACCCAGGTCGTGCGTGATCAGGATGAGCCCCATGTTGAACTCACGCTGCAGATCCGCCAGCAGGTCCATCACCTGCGCCTGCACCGTGACGTCCAGCGCGGTCGTCGGCTCGTCCGCGATGATCAGATCGGGCTCCAGCGCCAACGCCATCGCGATCATGATGCGCTGCCGCATGCCGCCACTGAACTGGTGCGGGTAGTCCCCCACCCGCTGGCGCGCTGCCGGGATGCGGACCCGCTCCATCAGCTCGACGGCCTTGGCCCTGGCCTCCTTGCGGGAGGCGCCCTGATGGACGCGGAACATCTCCGCCAGCTGGTAGCCGACGGTCAGCACCGGGTTCAGAGCGGAGAGCGCGTCCTGGAAGATCATCGCCATCTTCGCGCCGCGGATCTGGCGCCGCTCCTGGCGCGGGAGGGTCAGCAGATCCCTGTCCTGGAAGACGATCTCGCCACCCGTGATGCGCCCGGGCGGCATGTCCAGGATGCCCATGATCGCCTGGGCGGTCACCGACTTGCCGGAACCGGACTCGCCGAGCACCGCGAGCGTCTCGCCGGCCTCGACCCCGAGGTCGACCCCGTTGACGGCCTGGGCCACGCCGTCTCTGGTGTGGAACTCCACGTGCAGGTCGCGCACCTGAAGGAGGCTCACGCGCTCACCTCAGTTTCGGGTCGAGGGCGTCGCGCACCGCGTCGCCGAGCATGATGAACGCCAGCACGGTGAGGCTGAGCGCGGCGGCCGGGTACAGCAGGATGTGCGGCGCGTTGCGGAACTGCATGCCCTGGGAGGCGGCGGAGATGTCGGCGCCCCAAGAGACGGTAGGCGGCTGGAGGCCCACGCCGAGGAAGCTGAGCGTGGCCTCCAGCGAGATGTAGGTGCCCAGCGCGATGGTCGCCGTCACGATCACGGGGGCGACGGCGTTCGGCAGGATGTGCCGGGTCATCATCCGGGCGTTGCCCGCACCCAGCGCGCGGGCGGCCAGTACGTAGTCGTTCTGTTTGGCCGTGATGACGGAGCCGCGCGCGATGCGGGCCACCTGCGGCCAGCCGAGCAGCACGATGAAGGCGACCACCGTCCACACCGAGCGGCTTCCGGTCATGGAGAGGAAGACCAGGCCGCCCAGGATCATGGGGATGCCGAAGAAGATGTCGGTGAGGCGGGAGAGAACGGCGTCCCACACGCCGCCGAAGAACCCGGCGAGTCCGCCGAGCACGCTGCCCAGCACGGCCACCCCCAGCGTGGCGCAGACGCCGACCGTCACGGACGTTCGGGCGCCGTAGACCACCCGCGTGTACACGTCGCATCCCTGGGTGTCGAAGCCGAACCAGTGCCCCGCCGAGGAGGCGTCCAGCGAGCGGCCCAGCCGGCAGGAGAGCGGGTCCCGGGAGGCGATGAGGCCCGGCCACACGGAGATGAGCACGAGGAACGCGATGAGCAGGCCCGCGATCAGGAACACCGGGTTGCGGCGCAGGTCGTGCCACGCGTCGGACCACAGGCTCCGCGCCCGCTCCCGCGGCTCCCGACCCGGTGAGGAGGGGCCCTTGCCGCCGGCCCGCTCGGCCTGGCTCTCGACCCCGGCGAGCGTTTCCGTCTCGTCGGGGCCCTCGATGGCGGGTGGCCCCGTCATGGGCTCCCCCTGCGGGTGGGGGTGGGCGCGGTGCGCGCCGGCGGGCGTGGGTCACACATAGCGGATCCTCGGGTCGAGCACGGCGTACAACAGGTCGACGAGCAGGTTCGCGAGGAGGAAGACGATGACGAGGACGGTCACGAAGCCGACGACGGTCGGTGAGTTCTGCCGCACGATGCCCTGCCACAGCTGGAAGCCGACGCCGTGGATGTTGAAGATCCGCTCGGTCACCAGGGCCCCCGCCATCAGGGTGCCGACGTCGGTGCCCAGGAAGGTGACGACGGGGATCAGCGAGTTGCGCAGCAGGTGCCGTACGGTCACCCGGCGCCGCGGCAGTCCCTTGGCGACGGCGGTGCGCACGTAGTCGGCGCGGGAGTTCTCCGCGATGGAGGTGCGGGTCAGCCGGGTGACGTAGGCGAGCGAGACGAGCGCGAGTACCAGTCCGGGCAGCAGCAGCTGGCCCAGCGGCGCGGCGGGCGAGACGGCGGGGGCGATCAGCCCCCACCGGACGCCGAGCAGGTACTGGAAGACGGTGCCGGTCACGAACGTCGGCACCGAGATGACGACGAGGGTCAGCATCAGCACCCCGCTGTCGATGGGCCGCCCGCGGCGCAGGCCGGTCAGCACGCCGAGCACCAGGCCGATGACGATCTCGATGACGACGGCGACGAGCGCCAGCCGGATGGTCAGCGGGAACGCGGTCGCCATCAGCTCGGTCACCGGCTGCCCGTTGAAGGCGTTGCCGAAGTCACCGGAGAAGATCTTGCCCATGTAGAGCCCGTACTGCTGCCAGAGGGGCTTGTCGAGGTTGAACTCCGCGCGCAGCTGTGCGGCCGTCGCCGGGTCGGGCGCCCGGTCGCCGAACATGGCGTTCACCGGGTCGCCGACGGCGTAGACCATCACGAAGATGAGGAACGTCGTCCCGATGAAGACCGGGACCATCTGGAGCAGTCGCCGTACGACATAGCGCCCCACGACGGCTCACTTGACCTTGATGTCGGTGAAGACCGGCACGGAGAAGGGGTTGAGCTTCACGTTGCCGACGCGCTCGGAGTATCCGGCGTTCCCGTTCTGGTACCACAGCGGAATGGCGGGGAACGTCTCAAGGATGCGTTTCTCCGCCTGCTGGAAGAGGCCGATCGCGCTCTTCTGATCGCCGGCCGCGTTCGCCTGGTCGATGAGCTTGTCGACCTTCGGGTCGGAGAATCCGGAGTCGTTGGAGGAGGCGTCGGTGTAGTAGAGGGGCTGGATGAAGTTCTGGATCAGCGGATAGTCCATCTGCCACCCGGTCCTGAACATGCCCTTCATCTTCTTGCCGCTGATGTCGGAGCGGAACTCGCTGAACGTCGGCACCGGATTCACCGTGCAGGCGTTGTTCTTGTCCAGGGTGCGGTTGATGCTGTTGCAGACGGCTTCCATCCACTGCCGGTGGGAGCCGGTGTCCACGTTCGAGGTCAGCGTGATCTTGCCGCCGGGAAGTCCGCCGCCCTGCTTGATGAGCTTCTTGGCCGCTTTCGGGTCGTACTCGCACGCGCTGCCGCACAGGCCGGGCTCGTACCCGCCGCCCGCCCCCAGCACGGGAGAGGTCAGGTCGGTCGCGGGCTCCCGCGTGCCGTGGTAGATCTCCTCGGTCACCTCCTTCCTGTTGATCGCACGGGAGAGGCCCCGCCGCACCAGCGCGCCCTTCTCGCCTTTCCACCGCTTGTCGTACATCGGGAAGGAGAGGGTCTGGGTGATGCCCGCGGGCTGGTTGATGTAGCGGCCGTTCAGGTCCCGCTTGGCGTTCTTGAGCTGCCCGGCCGGCAGTTCGTCGACGACGTCCAGGTTTCCGGCCTGCAAGTCGGTGTAGCCGGTGTTCTGATCGGTGTAGACCCGCAGCTCGACGCCCTTGTTCCGCGGCTTGTCCGCGCCGTTGTAGTGCGTGTTGCGCGACAGCTTCATCGACTGACCGCGGGTGTAGGAGTCCACCTTGTACGGGCCGTTGCCCACCGGCTTCTTCAGCCAGCCTTCGTGGTCGGTGAAGAAGGACTTCGGCAGGGGCGCGTAAGCGCTGTAGCCGAGCGTCTGCGGCCACATGGAGAACTTCTGGTTGAGCTTCACCGTGAAGGCGCGGTCGCCGGTGACCTTCAGCCCCGACATCTTCTTCGCCTCGGGCTTCCCCTTCTCGGGGTGGACGTCGTCGTAGCCGTCGATGTACTGGAAGAAGTAGGAGTTGACCTGCTTGTTGGTGACCAGCGCGCCGTAGTTCCACGCGTCCACGAACGACTTCGCCGTCACCGGCGTGCCGTCGGAGAACTTCCAGCCCTTCTCCAGCTTGATGCGGAAGGTGCGCTGGTCGTCGGTCGTGATGGACTCGGCGACGGCGTTCTTGGCCTCACCCGTGCTCGGGTCGTATTTCTTGAGCCCCCGCATGATCATGTCGAGGACCTTGCCGCCCTGCACCTCGTTGGTGTTCGCCGGCTCGACCGGATGCTGCGGGTCGGTCCAGAAGGCGCGGATCACACCGTCGGGTGCCCCGCCGCCGGCACCTCCCGAGCTGGAACCGCCACCGCAGGCGGTCGCCGTGAGCGCGAGCACACCCACGGCGGCGAGCGCCCTCCTGGTCATGGTCACGCGGGTGGCTCCACGCATGGGTGCCTCCTGGAAGCGCTGTGGGTCCGAGTTCGACTCGGACCCACTTAACACCTTTTGACACCATATGCCCGGATGCCGTGCCCGGGCCCCGGAGGGCCGGAACCCGTATGGACCACACGGGCGGGCACGACAGCCCCCAGGGCCGGACTCAGACCGCGACCACGGCCGCCCGCTCCTCGGCGAAGTGGCAGGCCGACGGGTGCGCGGCGCCCGACTCCGCCTCCTCGAACGGCGCGGGAATCGCCAGCAGAGGCACCTCTTCGGCGCAGCGCGCCTCCGCCTTCCAGCAGCGGGTACGGAACCGGCAGCCCGACGGCGGATTCGCCGGTGAGGGCACGTCGCCCTCCAGCACGATCCGCTCCCTGCGCCCCTCCGCCTCGGGATCGGGCACCGGCACGGCCGACAGCAGCGCCTGCGTGTACGGGTGCGTCGGGTGCTCGTAGATCTCCTCGTCGCTGCCGATCTCCGCCATCTTGCCCAGGTACATCACGCCGACGCGGTCGGAGATGTGCCGCACGATCGACAGGTCGTGCGCGATGAACATGTACGAGAGGCCGAACTCGTCCTGGAGGCGCTCCATCAGGTTGACGACCTGCGCCTGCACCGAGACGTCCAGCGCCGAGACCGGCTCGTCCGCCACGATGATCTCCGGACGCAGCGCCAGACCCCGCGCGATCCCGATGCGCTGCCGCTGACCCCCGCTGAACTGGTGCGGATACCGGTTCACATACTCCGGGTTCAGCCCCACCACATCCAGCAGCTCCTGCACCTTGGCCCGCCGGTCCCCCTTCGGCGCCACCTCCGGATGGATGTCGAACGGCTCCCCGATGATGTCACCCACCGTCATCCGCGGATTCAACGACGTGTACGGATCCTGGAACACCATCTGGATGTTCCGCCGCACCGCCTTCAAAGCACGCCCCGACAGCTTGGTGATGTCCTCGCCCTTGTAGCGGATGGTCCCGGAGGTCGGCGCCTCCAGGTTCATCAGCAGCTTGGCCACGGTCGACTTGCCGCAGCCGGACTCGCCGACGATGCCCAGCGTCTCGCCCGGGTAGAGGTCGAAGGAGATGCCGTCGACGGCCTTGACCGCGCCGACCTGCCGCTTGAAGAGAACGCCCTGCGTCAGCGGGAAGTGCTTGACCAGGTCCCGCACCTCGAGGATCGGCTCGCCCGCCGCATACGAGCTCTCGGTCTGCTTGGTCAGCTGAGGCTTCTCACTCACCGAGGGTCTCCTTCCAGAAGTGGCACGCGCTGCCGCGTCCTTCGCCGACCTCGGCGAGCGGGGGCAGTTCACTGCGGCAGACGTCCCGTGCGACGGGGCAGCGCGGGTGGAAGGCGCAGCCGTCGGGAACCTTGGCCATGTTGGGCGGCAGGCCCTGGATCGCGTAGAGCTCCTTGCCCTTCTGGTCGAGGCGGGGAATGGACTCCAGCAGCCCCTTGGTGTAGGGGTGGGCCGGAGCCTTGTACAGCTCCTTGACCGGCGCCGTCTCCACGATCCGGCCCGCGTACATCACCGCGATCTTGTCCGCGACGTCCGCCACCACACCCAGGTCATGGGTGATCAGGATGAGCCCCATGTTGAACTCACGCTGCAGATCCGCCAGCAGCTCCATCACCTGCGCCTGCACCGTGACGTCCAGCGCGGTCGTCGGCTCGTCCGCGATGATCAGATCGGGCTCCAGCGCCAACGCCATCGCGATCATGATGCGCTGCCGCATGCCGCCGCTGAACTGGTGCGGGTAGTCGCTCACCCGGGCCTTGGCGGCCGGGATCTTCACCCGGTCCATCAGCTCGATGGCCTTGGCCTTCGCCTCCTTGCGGGAGGCGCCCTGGTGGACGCGGAACATCTCCGCCAGCTGGTAGCCGACGGTCAGCACCGGGTTCAGGGAGGAGAGCGCGTCCTGGAAGATCATGGCGATGCGGGCGCCGCGGATCTTGCGGCGCTCCTCCTTGGACATCGCGAGCATGTCCTCGCCGTGGAAGAGGATCTTCCCCTGGGGGATGCGCCCGGGCGGCATGTCCAGGATGCCCATGATCGCCTGGGCGGTCACCGACTTGCCTGAACCGGACTCGCCGAGCACCGCGAGCGTCTCGCCGGCCTCGACCTGGTAGTTCACACCGTTGACGGCCTTGACGATGCCGTCCCGGGTGTGGAAATCGACGTGCAGGTCCCGCACTTCGAGCAGGGTCATATGAGGCGCGCCTCCCTCAACGGCTCTTGGGATCGAGGGCGTTGCGGACCGCATCGCCGAGCATGATGAACGCCAGGACGGTCAGGGAGACCATGATGGCGGGGGAAATGAGCATGTGGGGCGCGGTACGCAGGCCGTCCTTGCCGGCGGAGACGTCGACACCCCAGGAGACCGTGGGCTCGGCCAGGCCGATACCCAGGTAGGAGAGGGTCGCCTCGGCCGCGATGTAACCGCCGAGCGCCGTCGTGGCGACGACGATGACGGGAGCGACCGCGTTGGGCACGATGTGCCGGAACATGATCCGCGCCGTGCTCGCGCCCAGCGACTTCGCGGCGTGCACGTAGTCGCTCTGCTTGACGGTGATCACCGAGCCGCGGGCGACACGGGCGATCTGCGTCCAGCCGAGGAAGAGCAGCGCGGTGATCACCACCCAGACGTTGCCCTCGGTGAAGGTGGTCAGCACCACCATGGCACCCAGCAGGAAGGGGATGCCCTGGAAGATGTCGGTGATCCGGGAGAGCACGCTGTCGATCCAGCCGCCGAAGTAGCCGGCGACGAGGCCGACGAGGCCGCCGAGGATCGTCACGAAGAGCGTCACCAGGACGCCGACGAGGACGGTCGCGCGGGCACCGTAGACCATGCGCGCCCACACGGAGCGGCCCTGGGTGTCGTACCCGAACCAGTCCTCCGCGAAGAAGTGGCTGTAGTTGGGCTTGCCCTGGTAGTGGTGCGTCAGGTCGCCCACCGTCGGGGAAGCCGAGGTGAACAGGCTGGGGAAGGCCACCATCACCAGCAGCACCACGATCAGCACGGCCGAGATGACGAAGAGCGGGTTCCGGCGCAGATCGTGCCAGGCGTCCGACCACAGACTGCGCCCCTTGGCCGGCTTGGCGTCGTTGCCCGGCGGAGCGGGCTTGGGGTCGGTGGACGCCGAGGCGGACACGTTCAGGGTCTCAGTCATAACGGATCCTCGGGTCCAGGACCGCGTAAAGCAGGTCGACGAGCAGGCTTGCGACGAGGTAGACGATGACGATCAGCGTGGCGATGCCGACGACCGTGGATCCCTCGCGGCGGTTGAGCGCCTCGAAGATGGTGTTACCGACGCCGTGCACGTTGAAGATGCCTTCGGTGACGATCGCCCCGGTCATCAACGCGCCGATGTCGGTACCGAGGAAGGTGACGACGGGGATCAGCGAGTTGCGCAGCAGGTGGACACCGACCACCCGGCGCCGGGGCAGCCCCTTGGCGACGGCGGTGCGGATGTAGTCGGCCCGTTTGTTCTCCGCCACCGAGGTGCGGGTCAGCCGTGTGACATACGCCAAGGAGAGCGCGGCGAGGACGAGCGCGGGCAGCAGCAACTGCCCCATATCTCGGGAGTCCTGCACCGTGGGGGTCAGCCAGCCGAGCTGGAAGGCGAAGAAGTACTGGAAGAGGTAGCCGAGGACGAAGCTGGGCACCGAGATCAGCAGCAGCGTGAAGATCAGCACGACCCGGTCGAACACTTTCTCGGCGAACAGGCCGGAGACCAGGCCGAGCAGTACACCGATGAGAACGGTGAAGAAGAAGGCGAACAGCGTGAGCCGGACGGTCACGGGGAACGCCTGCGAGATCACCTCGGCGACCGGTCTCTGAGTGGCTATCTGGGTGCCGAAGTCGCCCTGGAAAAGACCGGTGAGGTAGTTCCAGTACTGGTGCCACAACGGCAGGTCGAGACCGAGCTGATGCTTGATCGTGGCGATCTGCGCCGGGTCGGGCTTCTTCTCACCGAAGAGCGCCGCCACGGGGTCGCCGGGCAGCGCGAACATCATGCAGAAGATCAGCAGAGTCGACCCGATGAAGACCGGGATCATCTGGAGCAGTCGCCGTGCGACATAGCGCCCCATAGTGCCTCCGTAACGGAAAGGGAGCTCGGGAACGGCCGGGGCCGCCGCTCGTGGCGGTGCGGCCCCGGCGTCTTCCCGGGTGCTGCTACTTGACGGTGATGTCGGTCAGGAGGACGTTGCCGTCGAAGCCGACCTTGACGTCGTCGATGCCCTCGCCGTGCACGATGTTGGCCGCGTAGTCCCACAGCGGGATGGCCGGCATCTTCTTGAGCAGTTCCTTCTCGGCCGCCTGGTAGTCCTTGATGGACCCCTCCAGCGTCTCGGCGTGGTCGCCCTTCTCGAAGAGCTCGTCGACCTTCTTGTCGGAGAACCGGCCGTAGTTGGTGGAGGCGCCGGTCTTGTACAGGTCCTGCATGAAGTTCACGTTCAGCGGGTAGTCCGCGAGCCAGCCGCCCCGGTAGGTGCCCTTGACCTTGTTGGCCTGGCGGGCCTCGAGGTCGGTCTGGAAGTCCGGCTTGGAGTCACCCACGCACTTCACGCCGGTGGCCTTGGTGATGCTGTTGCAGACAGCCGTCACCCATTCCTTGTGGCCGCCGTCGGCGTTGTACTGGATCCAGATCTTGTTGCCCGGGATGCCGCCGCCGTCCTTGATGTACTTCTTGGCCTTCTTCGGGTTGTAGGTCAGGACGTCGGTGTCCAGCTTCTGGTAGCCCTTGACCTGCGGCGGGGTGAACGCCTTGGAGGGGATGCGGGTGCCCTGGAGCACCGTCTTGGTGATCGTCTCGCGGTCGATCGCCATCGACAGGCCCTGGATGACCTTCGGGTCCACGTCCTTGAACGGCTTGGAGTAGACGGCCGGGACGATGCTCTGGGTGCCCGCGTACGGGACGTCGAGCGCGCGGTCGCCGAAGTCGGACTTGCGCTTGGGCAGGTCCTTCGGGCCGACGCCGTCGACCAGGTCCAGGTTGCCGGACAGCGCGTCCTGGTAGGCCGACTCCAGCTTGGAGTAGGTCTTGAACTGGACGCCCTTGTTCTTGGCCTTGTTGGAGCCCTTGTAGCTGTCCACGGCCTTGACCTGGATCAGCTTGTTGTGGGTCCACTTCTGGAACTTGTACGGGCCGTTGCCGACCGGCTTCTGGCCGAACGCCTTGGGGTCCTTGTAGAAGGACTCGGGCAGCGGCGTGAAGGTCTTGTAGCCCAGCTTGTACTCGAAGTACGGAACCGGCTTGGCCAGCTCGATGGTGAAGGTGTGGTCGTCGACGACCTTCAGCCCCTCCATCTCGTCCTTCTTGGGCTTGCCCTTCTCCGGGTGGACGTCCTCGTAGCCCTTGATGTCGCCGAACCAGTAGCTGTTGGCCTGCTTGTTCTCGACGTTGGCCATCCAGTTCCACGCCTTGACGTACGACTCGGCGGTCACGTCCGTGCCGTCGTGGAACTTCCAGCCCTTCTTGAGCTTGACAGTCCAGGTCTTGTTGTCCTTGGACTTCACCGACTCGGCGTTCTCGTTCTTCAGCTCGCCCTTGCCGTCGTAGCCGACGAGGCCGGTGAACAGCGCGTCGATGACGTAGCCGCCGAACTTCTCGTTCGTGTTGGACGGCATCAGCGGGTGCTGGGGTTCGCCGTTGAACATCGAGACGTACCCGGCGGGCTTGCCCGACGCGTTGCCGTCGTCGCCGGAACCGCCACCGCACGCCGTGGCGGCCAGCGCCACGGCCGCCGCAAGAGCGGACCACTGCATCATCTTCGCACCACGCATGGAGCGACCTCCTAGAGTCGTTCACCAAGGAAGAAGGGGCGGTGCCATGGCCGGCAGCCTGCCGGTCCGTGCTACACGCCCCCACGCTCGCGGAGTCGCCGCCCACCTGACGGTGCGTGACCCATTAACCCGAGCTCGATGCACTCACTATCTGCCCTCACCCCCCGTGTGGACCAGATGTGAAGAGTCTCGGTTTGATTACACCTACATCCGGTTGTCCGTTAAGCGACAAGAACGACTCCGAGAACCCCACCAAAACGGACAGTCGCTCAGGTTGCCGAACCGTTATCCGGACACCGGAATGCGGAGAGGGCCACGCCCCGCGGGCGTGGCCCTCTCCGCTTCCGCACCAATCGCTACGCTGCGCAACCGGGCACCGACTGCCTTCGGGGCCCGGCCGCGTCCTGGCCCGGCTACCTCGCGGACCGGCCGCGTCCTGGCCCGGCTACCTCTTGGCCCGCGCGGCAGCCCGCGCGCGCTCCTTCATGTCGAGGTTCACCTTGCGGATACGGACCGTCTCCGGTGTCACCTCGATGCACTCGTCCTCGCGGCAGAACTCCAGGGACTGCTCCAGCGACAGCTTGCGCGGCGGCACCAGGTTCTCCGTCGTGTCGGCGGAGGCCGCGCGCATGTTGGTCATCTTCTTTTCCTTGGTGATGTTGACATCCATGTCGTCGGAACGGGAGTTCTCGCCGACCAGCATGCCCTCGTACACCTCGGTGCCGGGCTCGATGAAGATCACACCGCGCTCCTGCAGGTTCATCATCGCGAAAGGCGTCGCCTTGCCCGCCCGGTCCGCGACCAGCGACCCGCTGCGGCGCGTGCGCAGATCCCCGAACCACGGCTCGTGGCCCTCGAAGAGCGAGTGCGCGATGCCGGTCCCCCGGGTCTCGGTCAGGAACTCGGTACGGAAACCGATCAGGCCCCGCGCCGGAACCAGCCACTCCATCCGCACCCAGCCGGAACCGTGGTTGGTCATCGTCTCCATACGGCCCTTGCGGGACGCCATGAGCTGGGTGATCGCACCCAGGTACTCCTCGGGGGCGTCGATCGTCATGCGCTCCACCGGCTCGTGGACCTTGCCGTCGATCTCGCGAGTGACGACCTCCGGCTTGCCCACCGTCAGCTCGAAGCCCTCCCGGCGCATCGTCTCCACCAGAATCGCCAGCGCCAGCTCACCACGGCCCTGCACCTCCCAGGTGTCGGGGCGCTCCGTCGGCAGGACGCGCAGCGAGACGTTACCGATCAGCTCCCGGTCCAGCC
This sequence comes from Streptomyces diacarni, assembly GCF_003323715.1. GTDB lineage: Bacteria > Actinomycetota > Actinomycetes > Streptomycetales > Streptomycetaceae > Streptomyces > Streptomyces diacarni. Next base: position 44,799 of record NZ_QOIN01000048.1, on the reverse strand, counting down.
GGTCCTTGACCAGCCGCGCGGTGACCTTGTGCCCCTTGCCGCCCTTGCCCACCAGCGGAGAGTTGTTCGTGCCGATCGTCATGGAGATCGCGGGCTCGTCCACGGTGATCAACGGGAGCGCGACCGGGTTCTCCGGGTCGGCGAGCGTCTCACCGATCATGATGTCCGGGATACCGGCGACGGCGCAGATGTCCCCGGGGCCCGCCTTCTCGGCCGGCTTGCGGGTCAGCGCGTCGGTCATCATCAACTCGGTGATACGCACGCTCTGCACCGAGCCGTCGCGCTTCATCCAGGCCACGGTCTGGCCCTTCTTCAGCTCGCCCGCCTCCACACGCAGCAGCGCGATCCGGCCCAGGAAGTTGTCGGCGTCCAGGTTGGTGACGTGCGCCTGGAGCGGCGCCGCCTCCTCGAAGGTGGGCGCGGGAACCGTCTCCAGCAGCGTGGTGAAGAACGGCTCCAGATTGCTGCTGTCCGCCGGCACCGCGCCGTCCGCCGGCTGGGTCAGCGAGGCGATGCCGTCCCGCGCACAGGCGTAGACGATCGGGAACTCGATCTGCTCCTCGTCGGCGTCCAGATCGAGGAACAGGTCGTAGGTCTCGTCCACGACCTCCGAGATCCGGGCGTCGGGACGGTCCGTCTTGTTCACGCAGAGGATCACCGGAAGCCGGGCCTCCAGCGCCTTGCGCAGCACGAAGCGGGTCTGCGGCAGCGGCCCCTCGGAGGAGTCGACGAGCAGGACGACCGCGTCCACCATCGACAGACCCCGCTCGACCTCGCCGCCGAAGTCGGCGTGGCCCGGAGTGTCGATGATGTTGATGGTGACGGGGTCACCACCGTCCTTGGGGTGGTACCTGACCGCGGTGTTCTTGGCGAGAATGGTGATGCCCTTCTCGCGCTCCAGGTCGTTGGAGTCCATCACCCGGTCGTCGACGGATTCGAGCTGGTGGGCCGCGAAGGCTCCGGCCTGCTTGAGCATGGCGTCGACGAGAGTCGTCTTGCCGTGGTCGACGTGGGCGACGATGGCGACGTTGCGGATGTCGTGGCGCGTGGGCACTGAGGGGTGTCTCCCGGGTTGACGGATGAGGCCGCGCTCCCCCGGCCTCCGGCCGGGGCGCCCCCGGCCCGTGAGGGCCGGGCCGCGGGCCCTGATGCCGGGCTCGGCTCGCCGCGGCCTCACACGCCATGGTACGGGCAGCCACGCGAAGCCCCCGACGGGGCCGCCACGCCACCGGCTACCGCCGGACCACCCGACCGCACTTCCGCCCCATGCGGGCCCGCACTGTGCCGCGTAAGCCGCTGGGCCGCGGGGCCGCTGTGCCGCACCTGGCCTGCGCCTCCCCGTCACGGCGCCTGCCCCACCCACCCGCGCCCGGACCGGTTCGCTGAGCCGAGTGCCTACTCCTCACCCGCCAGGTGCTCATCGTCACACCAGGGCGCTCACCCACGACGCGCCGCCCCACGGGCCGCCCGGCACCGAGCGGGCCCCCGCCCGGTAGACCACCGCCACCCGCACCCGGCCACCACCGGGCCGCGCGTGCCCTACCCGCCCCCGAACGCACCGCCGCGCGGTGCACCCGCTCCTCGGGTGGGGCCGCCGTCCGGAGGGGGTGTCACCGTCAGTACTCGGGCGCCGTCGGGCCGGCCCCGTGTTCCCACCCGTCGAGGGCACCCTCACGTTCCCGCGGGCGGGGCCCCGCGGGAACGGGGCGGCGCCGCCCCGTTCCCGCGCCCGCAGGGCGGAGGGCGCACCGGGGGCGCGCCCGGTGTGCCGAGGCGGCCGTGCCGGCTCCCGGGTTCGGGAGCCGGCACGGTGCGGGAGGGCTCAGGTGCGGCGGTAGCCGATGTCCTCGTAGTGGGGCGTGCTGAAGCCGAACGCTCCGACGTTGGCCAGGTCGCGCTTGGCCGCGATCAGTTGCGGGCGCTGGTAGAGGGGCAGGGATCCGGCCACTGCCCAGATCCGTGCGTCCGCCTTCTCCATCAGTTCCTTGCGCGCCCCGTCGTCCAGTTCCCCTGCCGCCTGCTCGAAGAGCTGGTCGATCCGGTCGGTGCCCACCCGTGCGTAGTTCTGCTCGACGAGCAGCGAGCCGTCGGAGGCGGGCTGCGGCTTGGCGAAGATCGGCCGGGCCTCGGTCGCGGGGAAGGCGGTCGCGGGCCAGGCGTAGAGCGCCAGGTCGTAGTCGCCCGTGGCGATGTGGTCCTTGAAGTAGCTTTCGCCGGGTACTTCCTTGATCTGCGTGCGGATGCCGATTTCGTCGAGCATCTGCGCGATGCGCTCGCCCGTGGCCCGCAGCTGGGCGGAGCCCTTGCCGGCGGGCAGGACGAAGCGGAGGGCCAGCGGTTTGCCGCCCTTGCTGCGTACGGCGCCGGCCGGGTCGACCGCGAGGGTGCGCATCTCGTCGGCCGTGGCCTGTACCTTCTGTGCCGTCTTCAGCGCGGACTCGGCCCGGCTCAGCTTCCGCTGGGAGCCCGATTCCTTGGCCGAGGCGAGGCGCGCGTGTGCGGCCTGGGCGAGGATGGCGCCGCGCTGGGTGGTGGTGGAGACGGTCAGTCCGAGCGGCTTGTCGACCACCTGGGCGATCTGCGCCGCGGTGAGCCGCGGCACGGAGGCCTCGGCTTCGGCGCGGTAGGGCGCGCGGGCGCCCGCCTGCGGGGACGCCGCGGCGGCCGGCGGCTCGGCCGGTCCGCCCTGTGGCTTTTCCCGGCCGTCCCGCTCGCCGGACTTCGGGGGGGTTCCGGCGGAGGGCTCGTCGGCGCCTGCTCCGCTCTTGCCCTGGGCGAGGGGGCCGCCGGCCTTCCAGCCCGCATCCGCGAGGAGGGACTGCGCGGAGTCGATGTCCTCGCCGCCGACCGCGTCGCTGTTGTCCTGGTAGCCGTCCTGGTTGGTCATCCGCAGGTGGCTGCCGAGTGGTTTGTCGGGCAGGCCTGTGCCCTCCAGCGCCTGCTTGGCGAGCTCGTCGCGGTCGATGGCGCGGGCGACGGCGCGGCGTACCCGTTCGTCGGACAGCGGCCCGCGGGAGCCGTTGAGGGCGAGCTGGGTGTAGGCGGGGTCGAGGGCGCGGCGCACCTCGTAGGAGCCGAGTTGCTCGGCGGTGGCCGCGCCGAACTTCTTACGGGCCTCGCGGCGGCGCTTCTCGCGCAGCTTCGCCTCTTGCTTCTCGGAGCGCTTCTTCGCCGCGTCGGGGCGCTGGGGGCCGCCGAGACCGTTCGCGACGCCGATCTTCTTCGCGGCGGAGCCGCTGATGTCGGCGACGTCGATCTTCCCCTTGGTCAGCGCCTTGGCGCGCTTGTCGCGGGGTACGGCGGTCAGCACGATGCGGTCGAGTTTCGCGCGCTCGCCCCACCAGCGGGGGTTGCGCCGCAGGACGGTGTGCTCGCGGTCCTTGTCGGCCTTGGTGACCTTGAAGGGTCCTGCCACGGCGGCGAGCTCGGTGCGGGAGCCGTCGTTGAAGGCGTGCGGGCTGCGCATCGCCTGCTTCGGGTAGAGCGGGGTGAACAGCGACCGCCAGTCCGCGTAGGGCTTGGCGAAGACGACCTCGACCTCGCCCGCGTGCTGTCCCGCGGAGATTTTCTTGATGCGGTCGTAGCCGGCGTTGCGTGCCGTCCAGTACGCCTTGTCCTTGCCGCGCAGCGCCTTCCACTGGGCGCGGAAGTCGGCTGCGGACAGGCGGCGGCCGTCGCTCCAGCGTGCTTTCGGGTTGAGCTTGTAGACGACGGTCTGCCGCGGTTCGGTCGCGGTGACCTCGGCGCCGCGCAGGAAGTCCTTGTTCAGCTGGGCCTTCCCGTGCTTGTCGAGGGTGAACAGCGCGGGCAGGGTGGCTCCGGCGACCCGCTCGGTGGCCTCGGTGGCGTCGGGCTGGAAGACGTTGAAGGTGGTGGGCTTGGCGTCGACCGCCCAGCGCAGGGTGCCGCCGGAGGTGACCTGCGCGCGCTCGGTGCCGTGGATGTCGCCGTCCGCGTCGGCCGAGCCCTGCCCGATGCCGGCGCCCGCCGCGCCGTCCTGGGAGTCTCCCGCGCTGCATGCGGCCAGCGGCAGCAGTACTCCGGCGACCAGTCCGGCGACCCATCGCCGGGCCCCGCCGCGGTGCCGGCGGTTGCCGGAGCTGTGGCGCAGGACCGTGCGGCGGGGGGACTGTGCTGGCTGTGGCGGCCACGGGGGCCGTGCTGACTCGGCTGGGACGGCTCGCATGCTGAAACCTCCGGGGCTGACCGCGCGCCCGCAACGTCCTCTTCTGGCGGTTTTTGCGGTTCATCACATCTTTTCGCCCCACTCGCGGCGCACCCAAACCCGGGAGTCCGCCAGACGCGACGTGTGGGCTCCGCACGTCACCCGTGCGGAGCACCGCACCGCGCGAGGTCCCGCTCCGCCGTTTCCCCGACTCCCGCCCCGGAACAAGGCAGACTGGCGCACAGTCACCGCGAGGAGAACCGGCACATGACCACCCACCCCGAGGAACAGGCCGAACTGGTTCCCCGCCCCGAACGCACCCCCGGCGCACTCCGGGAAGCACTCTCCGTCGTCGCCCCCGGGCGGTTGCCCGACATGGACAGAGAGAAGGACGAGGCCCTCGCCGAAGCTGTCCGGCAAAGCACCATCGGCCCTTTGCGCGGCTTCCTCCTGCGCTGGGCCGCCGTCATCGAGATCGAACGGTTTCCGGCCCAGGCGCGCCGTTTCCACCGCGCCGAGTACCTCGCTCACGTCTCGGAAGACCCCGAGCAGGCTCGGCACCACGTCCACGAGTCGGGCGACATCCTCCGCGCCGCCTACCGGGAGCTCGGCGAGTGAGCTGGGAATGGGAATACGACCCGTCGGAGGAGTACCTGGTCGGAGGAGCTGATCCGGGCTTCGTCGCACAGGTCGAAGCCGCGCCGACGAGCTTGCCCGCGCGGCCGCCGCGCTTCCCCTGGAAGGCTCCGCCTACCAGGGGGAGAACCCCAAGAGCGCGACAGCTCACGTACCAGGTGGCATGTTCGAGTACCTCATCGTCGTGAGGCATGAACGCATCTATATCCGGCAGGTGACCGTGTACTGACCCCCGGACGGACGGCCCCGCACCGCGACGTCCGGTGGGCGCCGTACCCGGGCGTGGCAACTTCGCGCCCCGCGCGAGGTGACCCGTACGGGCGGAAAGACGTGTCGCACTCTTCACAAGAAGGAGTGTGACGCGCAACACTCGCCAGGCGCATGGACCAAGCTGGCCGCGGCCTAGCGGAGGTGGGCAACTCATGTCTCTGCACGATGAACTGACGGTCGCTCAGCGCTGTCTGGACGATCTCGCACGCTGCGTCAGCCGACTCGAACAGCACGTCGGCAGCGGGCTGGAGATCCGGCGGATGCGCAGCGACACCGAGCACCTGCGGGAATCGCTCTCCCTGTTGAGAGCCACCGCGCCGCGGCAGCCCGGTGCGCCGCGCGCCGAGATGGTGACGATTTCCGACCAGCCCTACGACCCCGGCCTGTGGATGGATGTCGACGACGAGGGGCTGGGGGCGCGCGACCGGCACGCACCGTGACTCGATGGATACTGCGAGTTCACACGGCAGGCCCTTGCCGCCCTTGATCCCCGTCGTCTCTTCCGGAGATTCCGTTGGCCACTGGCACCGAACCCCAACAGAACACGGGGCCCCGACAGACCGCGGGCCCCCAAGCCACCGGCGTACGCGGGAGCACGCGCGCCGCCATCGCCGCGCCGCACCTGCGCAAGGACCGCTGGTGGCTGGCGCCCGCGGTCACCGTGCTGGGGCTGCTGGCGTTCGTCGTCTACTCCACCTGGCGCGCGTTCGCGGGCGCCGACTACTACCACGCGCCCTACGTGTCGCCGTTCTACTCGCCGTGCCTGGCGGACAACTGCGCGACGATGAAGGGCGGACCCAACTGGGCACTGTTCGGCCAGTGGTGGGGGCTCTCCCCTGCGCTGCTCATCCTGATCTTCCCGCTGGGTTTCCGGCTCACCTGCTACTACTACCGCAAGGCCTACTACCGCGGGTTCTGGGCCTCTCCCCCGGCCTGTGCGGTGGCCGAGCCGCACAAGACGTACTCCGGCGAGACCCGCTTCCCGCTGATCCTGCAGAACATCCACCGCTACTTCTTCTACGCGGCGCTGCTCGTCGCGGCGGTCCTCACCTGGGACACCCTGCTCGGCTTCCGCAACGCGGAGTACGCGTGGGGACACATGGGTCTGGGCACCCTGATCTTCCTCGTCAACATCGTGCTGATCTGGGCGTACACCCTCTCGTGCCACTCCTGCCGCCACATCGTGGGCGGCCGGCTGCGGCACTTCTCCAAGCACCCGGTGCGCTACCGCATGTGGGGCTGGGTCGGAAAGCTCAACGAGCGGCACATGCTGCTCGCCTGGGCCTCGTTGATCAGCGTGGCGCTCGCGGACTTCTACGTCTACCTGCTGGCCACCGGCGCGTTCACCGACCCGCGCTTCTTCTGAAGAGAGATGTGAGAGGGAATACAGCGACATGGCACACGTCGAACGCCACCAGTGGGACGTCGTCATCATCGGCGCGGGCGGCGCCGGGTTGCGCGCCGCGATCGAGGCGCGCGAGAGGGGGCTGCGCACGGCGGTGATCTGCAAGTCCCTGTTCGGCAAGGCCCACACGGTGATGGCCGAGGGCGGCATCGCCGCCAGCATGGGCAACGTCAACGACGGCGACAACTGGCAGGTCCACTTCCGCGACACGATGCGCGGCGGCAAGTTCCTCAACCAGTGGCGGATGGCCGAGCTGCACGCCCGCGAGGCCCCCGACCGGGTGTGGGAGCTGGAGACGTGGGGGGCGCTGTTCGACCGTACGAAGGACGGGCGGATCTCGCAGCGCAACTTCGGCGGCCACGAGTACCCGCGCCTCGCGCACGTCGGCGACCGTACGGGCCTGGAGCTGATCCGTACGCTCCAGCAGAAGGTCGTCTCCCTCCAGCAGGAGGACTTCAAGGAGAGCGGCGACTACGAGGCCCGCATCAAGGTCTTCCAGGAGTGCACCGTCACGCGGATCCTGAAGGAGGACGGCGAGGACGGGGACGAGGGCGGGAGAGTGAGCGGCGCCTTCTGCTACGAGCGGGAGAGCGGCCGCTTCTTCGTGCTGGAGGCGCCGGCGGTGGTGCTGGCGACCGGCGGCATCGGCAAGTCGTTCAAGGTGACCTCCAACTCCTGGGAGTACACGGGCGACGGGCACGCGTTGGCGCTGCTGGCCGGGGCCTCGCTGATCAACATGGAGTTCGTGCAGTTCCACCCCACCGGAATGGTCTGGCCGCCGTCGGTGAAGGGCATCCTGGTCACCGAGTCGGTGCGCGGCGACGGCGGGGTGCTGCGCAACTCCGAGGGCAAGCGGTTCATGTTCGGCTACGTGCCGGACGTCTTCAAGGAGAAGTACGCCGAGTCCGAGCAGGAGGCCGACGGCTGGTACGAGGACCCGGACAGCAACCGCCGCCCGCCCGAGCTGCTGCCGCGCGACGAGGTGGCCCGCGCCATCAACGCCGAGGTCAAGGCCGGGCGCGGCTCCCCGCACGGCGGCGTCTTCCTGGACGTCTCCACCCGGATGCCCGCCGAGACGATCAAGCGGCGGCTGCCCTCGATGCACCACCAGTTCCGCGAGCTGGCTGACGTGGACATCACGGCGGAGCCGATGGAGGTCGGCCCCACCTGCCACTACGTCATGGGCGGCGTGGACGTCGACTCGGACACCGCGGCGGCGCGCGGCGTGCCGGGGCTCTTCGCGGCGGGCGAGGTCGCCGGCGGGATGCACGGCTCCAACCGGCTGGGCGGCAACTCGCTGTCCGACCTGCTGGTCTTCGGGCGGCGCGCCGGCCTGCACGCGGCGGAGTACGCGCGCGCGTGCGCGGGCGGGCGCCCTGCGGTCGGCGCCGAGCAGGTCGACGCGGCGGCGGCCGAGGCGCTGCGCCCGTTCGGCGAGGCGGAGGAGCCGGGTGCCGATGGCCCCTCGGGGGCCACGGGCTCCACAGGCGCCTCCGGTGTCTCCCGCGGCGGGGGCCGCCCCGCCCAGAACCCGTACGCGGTCCACCAGGAACTCCAGCAGTCCATGAACGAGCTGGTCGGCATCATCCGGCGCGAGGAGGAGATGTCCGAGGCGCTGGAGCGCCTCGGCGACCTGCGCGAGCGCGCCGGAAGGGCCACGGTGGAGGGCCACCGGCAGTTCAACCCGGGCTGGCACCTGGCGCTCGACCTGCGCAACATGCTGCTGGTCAGCGAGTGCGTGGCCCGTGCCGCGCTCAACCGCACGGAGTCGCGCGGCGGGCACACCCGCGACGACTACCCGGAGATGGACCGCGAGTGGCGCCGCGCCAACCTCGTCTGCACCCTCAAGGCGGCCGAGGGCAGGGGCGAGCGCGCCGAGCGGATCAGCCTCCGCCGCCGCGAGATGCCGCCGATCCGCAAGGACCTCCTTGAGCTGTTCGAGAAGGAGGAGTTGATCAAGTACCTGACCGACGAGGAGCTGACGAGCGAGTGACTACCGCACCGGACACGACGAGCTACGACGCGCACTTCAAGGTCTGGCGCGGCGATGTGGACGGTGGCGGCCTCGAGGACTTCACCGTCGAGGTCAACGAGGGCGAGGTCGTCCTCGACATCATCCACCGCCTCCAGGCCACCCAGGCACCCGATCTCGCGGTGCGCTGGAACTGCAAGGCGGGCAAGTGCGGCTCGTGCAGCGCCGAGATCAACGGAAGGCCGCGGCTGCTGTGCATGACCCGCATGTCGGTCTTCGACCGCGCCGAGACCATCACGGTGACCCCGCTGCGGGCCTTTCCCGTGGTGCGGGACCTGGTGACCGACGTCGGGTTCAACTACCAGAAGGCGCGCGAGGTGCCCGCGTTCGTGCCGCCGCGGGAGCTGGCGCCCGGTGAGTACCGGATGCAGCAGGAGGACGTCGGGCGCTCGCAGGAGTTCCGCAAGTGCATCGAGTGCTTCCTGTGCCAGGACACCTGCCATGTGGTCCGCGACCACGAGGAGAACAAGACGGCGTTCGCCGGGCCGCGCTTCCTGATGCGAGTCGCCGAACTGGACATGCACCCGCTGGACGCCGCCGACCGGCAGGGCCTGGATCGTCAGTCCGCCGCCCAGGACGAGCACGGGCTCGGCTACTGCAACATCACCAAGTGCTGCACCGAGGTGTGCCCGGAGGGCATCCGCATCACCGACAACGCCCTCATCCCGCTCAAGGAACGGGCCGCCGACCGCAAGTACGACCCGCTGGTCTGGCTCGGCGACAAGATCCGCCGCCGGCAGGGATGACGTGCTCCCCGGCTCCCGGGCGGCACACCCGGGGGCCGCGCCCCGTCAGCTCTCCACGAGCACCGAGAGGAAGTCGGCGACCAGTTCGGGCGGGTTGGCCGCGCCGCTGAGCGCGAACATCTCCTCCGGGTCGAACATGTCGTAGAGGATCACGGGCAGCGGACGCCCCAGGGCCCGTACCAGGTCACCGTCCGCGTGCAGTTCCGCGGCCACGTCGACACAGAGCGCGCGGAAGGCGCCGTCCAGCCGCGCAGCGCACTCGTCCCGCACTTCTTCGGGGGCGTCGTCCTCGTACCAGAGCCCAGCCGCCTCGGACTCGGCGCGGTGCAGCTCGGCGCCGCGCGGATCGTGCTCCTCGTCGTGGCCCAGGACGCGGACGCCTTCCAGGCCCGAGGGCGGGAAGTACGCGTAGCTCCAGCGCACCTCCCACGGGTCGGCGGCCGCGGAGACGGCGAGCTGCCTGGCCACCTCCCCCTCCGTGACGTAGCCGACCGCAAGGTGGGGGAAGCGGGGGTCCTGGTCGACCGCGTCGATCCGGAACGTGACCGCGTAGATGCCGCCGTCCGCGTCCGGGGGAAACTCCGCGAGCACGCGCGCCACCGCCGCTCTCATGTGCTGCCGGAAGGTCATCGGGCTCTCCCCCTGAGTGCCGCGGTCGTGGAGGGGAACTCTAGTGCGAGCGGGTCGAGCACCGGATCCGGCGCCCGGCCATGGGACTTTCGGCAGTACCGCGCCGGACACGGGCCTTCTACCGTCGCTCCCGTGAACGAAGCCGTGCGTACGAAGTCCTGCGCCCCCAGGGGCCCGCGGCGGGCGGCCGGACGCCTGCCGGCGGCCCGACGCCGCCCCCGGGACGGGCGCCCGCGCGCAGCCGGGCTCCTGCCGCGCTCCCGCCGCCGGGTGCCGGGCGGGCATCTGGCGGCGGTGGGCGCCGGGGGCGCCGCCGTCCTCGCCGTCGTGGCAGGGCCGTGGTGGATCGCGGCGACCGCGGGCTGCGCCTTCCTGGCCGGGTTGCGGCGGGGCAGCGGCAGGGTCGCCGCGCTGCTGCTCGCCACGGCCCTCGCCGTGGCCATGGTGACCGCGCTGCCGGTGGCGGCCTCGCCGACACCCGGGACACGGTTCGTGGCCGTCGTACTCCTCGCGGGCATGCTGCCCTGGTGCGCGGGCCGCTTCTGGCGGCAGTACCGCCAGCTGGCACAGGCCGGTTGGGAGCGGGCCGCGCGGTTGACGCGCGAGCGGCGGCTGGTCGCCGAGCAGGCGCGCGAGCGGGAGCGGACCCGCGTCGCGCAGGACATGCACGACGCCCTCGGCCACGAACTGGGTCTGCTCGCCCTCTCGGCGGGCGCACTGAAGCTGGCGCCCGGCCTGTCCCCCGAGCACCGTGCGGCCGCCGCCGACATCCGCGGCCGCGCCGAGGCCGCCGTCGACCGGCTCGGCGACGTCATCGGCGTCCTGCGCGCCTCGGACGAGGCCGCGCCCGTCCGCCCCGCGGACACCGGCGTCACCCGCCTGCTGAAGGAGGCCGCCGCCTCGGGGCTGGCCGTCACCGCGTATGTGGACGAGCCCGCCCAGGACGCGGCGTCGGCCGCCGCACCGCCCCGCGCGGTCCTGGACGCCGCGCACCGCGTCGTCCAGGAAGGCCTCACGAACGTCGCCAAGCACGCGCCGGGCGCCGCCGTCACGGTCCGCGTGACGCGCACCGGTGCCGACACGGACACGGTCGCGGACACGGACGCGGGCGCGGACACCGGCACGGACCCGGGCGCGGGCGCGGGCGCGGGCGCGGACACGGTCGCGGGCCTGGGCGTGGGCGCCTCCGGTGGCGGTGGCGGTGGCGGGCACGGTCTGGCGGGCGCGGAGGTGACGCGGGTCGAGGTGGTGAACGGTCCCGCGCCGGGTGGCGCTCCCGAACGGCGGGCCGTCGGCGGGCACGGGCTGCCGGGGCTCGCCGAACGGGTCCGCCTGGTGGGCGGTTCGCTCCGGCACGGGCCCACCCTGGACGGCGGCTTCGCTCTCCGCGCGGTACTCCCCCACGACCGCCCGCCCCACCCGGCGCCGCTTCCGGAGGACTCATGCGAAGCACCCTTCGCCGACGAACAGCGGCGCGCCCGGCGGGCCATGGGCCGTACGGCGCTCACCGCCGTGACCTCCTGCCTGCTGGCCTGTGCCCTGCTGGGGGCGCACTGACGTGGTGGGACATGCTGAGGACCGAGCGGACGGTGCTGTCGGCCGAGGACTTCGGCCGGCTGCGCGCCGGGCAGCAGCGGGACGGGATCGCCCCGCTGCTGCCCGACATGCAGAGCTCGCACCGGCCCCCGCACCCCCCGCCACCGCCGCAGGAGCCCGGTACGAGATGCGAGTACTACGCCATGACAGCGAACCCCTTCGACGACCGCTCGGGCGACGTCTACCGGCTCTGCTTCCGCGCGGGCACGCTGGTGTCCGCGCGGGCGCTGCACGCCTGAGGGGGCGGCTGAGGTGACGCGCCCCGCGGCGGTCCGCGTCCTGCTCGCGGACGACGAACCCCTGGCCCGTACGGGCGTGCGGGCGATCCTGGCGACCGACCCCGGCATCGAGGTCGTCGCCGAGGCGGCCGACGGGCACGAGGCCGTCGAGCTGGCGCGGCGGCACCGCCCCGACGTGGCGGTCCTGGACATCCGCATGCCGAAGGCGGACGGCATCGAGGCACTGGCCGCGCTGCGCCGGTCGGTGCCCGGCGTCCGGGCCGTGATGCTGACGACGTTCGGCGAGGACGACTACATCCTTCGGGCGCTGAGCGGTGGGGCCGCCGGTTTCCTCGTCAAGGCGGGCGAGCCGGAGGAACTGCTCGCGGGGGTGCGCGCCGTGGCCGAGGGAGCCGCCTACCTCTCCCCCAAGGTGGCGGCCCGTGTGGTGGCGCATCTGGCCGTCTCCGACGCCGGTGCCGCGGCCGGGCGCCGCGCCACCGCGCGGGCCCGGGTCGGTGAGCTGACGCCCCGCGAGCGGGAGGTCCTCGCCCACCTGGGCGCGGGCCGCTCCAACGCGCAGATCGCACGGCGGCTGCGGGTGGTGGAGGGGACGGTGAAGGCGCACGTCAGCTCGATCCTCGCCGGCCTGGGCATCGACAACCGCGCGGCGGCCGCGGTCGTGGCCCACGAGTCAGGCCTGGTGGAGCCGCCCCGCTGACCGCGCCAGTACCAGCGGCGCCGCCGCGACCGCGCCGCCCAGGACGGCGCCCGCCAGCACGTCGTGCGGGTAGTGCACCCCCACCAGGACGCGCAGCAGCGCGGCGGCCGCCGCGAGGGGCAGCGTGACCGCGGCCAGCCGGGGCCGCGTCAGGGCGAGACCGACCGCGAGCGCCGCGGCCAGGGTGGCGTGGTTGCTCGGAAACGACCAGTCGCCCGTCGGCGGGCACGCGGCGAGCGGGTCGGCCCCGGCCAGGGCCCGGCACGGCCGCTCCTGATCGGCCACCAGCTTCAGCCCCTCGCTCAGCGCGTACGCCACGACAGTGCCGATCGCCGTCAGCGCGAGCCCCGTCCCCAGCCTGGGGTTCCTGTCGCGCCACGCGCGCACGCCCGTCCACAGCCAGAGCAGTCCGAGCGCGACGAGGGTGCCCTCGGTGGCCAGTTCGAAGAGGCCGCCGAGCCAGCCCGGCCCGTGGGAGGCGGCCCCGCTCAACTCCCGGTAGGCGGAGGCGGAGACGCCGTCCGTGATCCGTACGGGTGCCTGCCGGCCGAGCCCGCCCGGTGCGAGCGCCCACAGCGCGCCCGCGCCGGCCGACAGGACCGCGACCGCCGCGAGCGCACCGCGCACCCACGGACGCCACGGGACACCGCGCCGCTTCGCGGGTGGACCCGGCTGGGCCGGACGCGGGCCCCGGTGCCCGGCCGGTGTCGCTCGTCCCCGGCTGCCCGTATGCCGTTCACGTCGTGCTGCTCGGCTGTGCCGTTGTTCGGTGACCATGCGGGGAACGTACGGGCGGGGCGGGCGCGGGCCCCCGACCCGAAAGTCGGGCGGGGGGTTTGCCCTTCGTCAGGGTTGACACGCGTCAGGGTTGACACGCGTCGGGGTTGACACGCGTCAGGGTTGACGCGTTTCAGAAGAGGTTGAGCAGCGCTTCGGTCGGGTCGGGCGCCGCGGTGCCCGACTCGGGGCGGGGCAGCTGGAACCAGACGGCCTTGCCCAGGGGCACCCGGCGGCTGCCCCAGCCGGTGCTGAGCAGGTCGACCAGTTGCAGTCCGCGGCCGCCCTCGTCGGTGTCGTGGGCGCGGCGGCGGCGCGGCTGCACCTGCCCGGCGTCCCACACCTCGCACACCAGCGTGCGCTCCAGCAGCAGCCGCAGCCTGATGTTGCCCTCGCCGTACCGCAGTGCGTTGGTGACCAGCTCGCTCACCAGCAGCTCCGTGGTGTCGCCGAGCGCTTCCAGGTCCCAGGCGGTCAGCTGTTCGCGGGCCAGCTCGCGGGCGCGCGCCACCGAGCGCGGCTCGGGCGGCAGCGTCCAGTCGCCCACGTTGCCGCCGTCCAGGCCCTGCACCCGTGCCACCAGCAGCGCGATGTCGTCCTCGCCGTGGTGCACGTTGAGGGTGCGCAGTACCCGGTCCGCGGTGTCCTCCAGCGGCTCGGCGGCGTCCGTGAGAGCGGAGCGGAACCGGTCGAGGCCCTCGTCCAGCGGGTGGTCGCGGGATTCGACCAGGCCGTCGGTGTAGAGCGCGAGCATGGCGCCCTCGGGGAGTTCGACCTCGATCTCCTCGAAGGGCTCGCCGCCCACCCCCAGCGGGACCCCCTTGGGCACCTCCAGCAGCAGCGCGGACTCGTCGGCCGGTTCCAGCAGGATGGGCGGCAGGTGCCCGGCGTTGGCGAACGTGCAGCGCCGCGAGACGGGGTCGTAGACGGCGTAGATGCAGGTGGCCAGGTAGACCTCGGACAGGTCGGCGTCGGCGCCGCGGTAGGCGCGCTGGGTGTGCTGCTGGCGGCGCGCGTCGCCCAGGCCGCGGGCGATCTCGTCGAGGGCGCCGAGGACCTCGGCGGGCTCCATGTCGGTCAGCGCCAGTGTGCGCACGGCGGTGCGCAGTTCGCCCATGGCGACGGCCGCGCGCAGTCCGCGGCCCATCACGTCGCCGACGACGATGGCGGTGCGGTGGCCGGGCAGTTCGATGACGTCGAACCAGTCGCCGCCGACCTCGGTGGCCGGGTTGCCCGGCAGGTAGCGGCAGGCGATCTCCAGTCCGGCCGCCTCCGGGTCGCCCGGCGGCAGCAGGCTGCGCTGCAGTATGAGGGCGCGTTCGTGTTCCCTGCGGTAGAGGCGCGCGTTGTCGATGCACACGGCGGCGCGGGCGGCCAGTTCGGCGGCGAGCGCGCCGTCCCGTTCCCCGAACGGTTCGCTGCCCTTGGCCCGGGAGAACTGCGCGAGCCCCAGCACCCGGTCCCTGGCGACCATGGGGACGGCGAGTGTCGACTGGACGACGGCGCCGAACTGGGCGGGGACGCTGCCGTCCTGGCCCGGGATGTTCTGCACCCGCCCGGTGCGCAGCGCGGTGGCGTAGGGCGAGTGCTCGGCGTAGCAGTGCGTGGAGCCCACCTCGGCGGGCTGTCCTGGCTGCGCGCCGCTCGCGGGCCCGCTGCCGTTGCAGCGGGCCGCTGCCGCGCGCTCGTCCGTGTTCTCGCCCCTCCTGGCTTCCTCGTCGGGCAGTGCGAGGGCGTAGGGCGCGTCGGCGACGGCGCTGGCGAAGGCCACTCTGCGCAGTTCGCCGCGGGGCGCCGCGAGGGGCTCCCGGCGCCGCCTGGGCAGCTCGGGGCGCGGAGTGTGGCCCGGTGCGGAGCCGATGCCGCGGGCCGGTCCCGTGTCGCCGAAACCGTCGGCGTCGTCGGGGCCCGGCGGTCCGACGGGGCGGGGTTCGTCGCCCGCCAGCACGCTCTCGTACAGATCGACGGAGGCCAGGTCGCAGAACTGCGGCACTGCCACGTCCAGCAGTTCGCGGGCCGTGGTCTCCAGGTCCAGTGAGTTGCCGATCCGCGCGCCTGCGGCGTTCAGCAGTGCCAGGGCACGACGTACGTCGTCCTGCTTACCGGCCGCCTCCACCGGGATATCGCTCAATGCCGCCCCTTCCACTGCCGGTGCTCGCCTCCGGTCCGAGCAGTGTGGCAGCCCGGAGAGGAATCCGGAGCCCGCTCTTCCCGATCGCCACAAGTCTCCTTGCCACGACGAGGCAACGTGCGCACACCCCCCGCTGTCCACGGGGGCCACCTCTGTCTCCTAACCAGCGAGCGGGGTCTCGAACCCTGGGAGGCGGCACGGTTGGCAGGCCGTCCGCTCACCGGCCCGACGCCACCCCGCGCCACCCGCCCACTGGGGGCACACCTCACCCGCCGAGGACGCTCAGTCGAGAGGCAGTTCGAACCAGACCGTCTTGCCCTCTGGCCCGATCCGGGTGCCCCAGCGGCGGGCCTGTCCGGCCACCAGTTGGATGCCCCTGCCGCCCTCCTGGTCCTCGGTGACGACCCGCTCGCGCGGCGGCTCGGGCATCGGGTCGGAGACCTCCACGACCAGCACGCGTCCCTGCACCCCGGCCTGCTGCCCGGTGTCGCGCACCATCCGGACCCCGATCGGGCCGCGCGCGTAGCGCAGCGCGTTGGTCACCAGTTCGCTCACCAGCAGTACGCCGGTGTCCTCCAGCTCCACCAGGCCCCACTCGTGCAGGGTGCGCCGTACCGCTTCCCTCGCCCGCCGCACCGCGTAGTCGCCTGTGGTGAACGACCACGAGGCGGCGGTGTCGCCGGGGAGTCCGCCGAGCCGCGCCAGCAGCAGCGCCACGTCGTCCCTGGTGCTCAGCCGCCCGTCGCCGGGCCCGCCCTGTTCGCGCAGCGCCGAGATGAGGACGTCGCACGCGTTCTCGATGCCGCCGCACCCGGTGTCCTCGACCGGCCCCGGTGAGACGTAACCGCCCGCCCCGTCCCACGAGAAGCCGGGTTCGGGCGCCACCCGGCACCCCGAGGGCCCGGCCAGCAGTCCGCACACCCGGTCGATGCCCTCGGTGATGTCCTCTCCCGGGCGCTCGACGAGCCCGTCGGTGTAGAGGACGAGCACGCTGCCCTCCTCGATCTCCACCTCCGTCAGCTCCCGGGCGCCGTCCAGGCCCGGCCCGATCCCCAGGGGCGTGCCCGAGGGGACGTCGAGGGGGCGCGCCCGGCACCCCCCGTCGGCCTCGGGCGTGACGAGCAGCGGCGGCACGTGGCCCGCGCTCGCCAGGGTGAGCACCCCGCACCGCTTGCCCGCCGAGGTGGGCGCCGGCTCGTAGACGGCGTACAGGCAGGTGGCCATCATCGGTTCGTCGGGGCCGTGGGAGAGGTCGTCGCCGACGGTGCTGACCCGGGCGAGCAGCTCATCTGGCGGCAGGTCGAGCCCGGCCAGCGTGCGGACCGCGGTGCGCAGCCGGCCCATGGTGACGGCCGAGTGCAGCCCGTGGCCCATCACGTCCCCCACGACGAAGGCGACCCGCCCGCCCGGCAGCGGAATGACGTCGAACCAGTCGCCGCCCACCTCCGTGCCGCTGCTGCCCGGCACGTAGCGGTAGGCGAGGACCACGCCGGGCGGCTCGGGGATGTGCTGCGGCAGCAGA
This sequence comes from Streptomyces diacarni, assembly GCF_003323715.1. Classification (GTDB taxonomy): domain Bacteria; phylum Actinomycetota; class Actinomycetes; order Streptomycetales; family Streptomycetaceae; genus Streptomyces; species Streptomyces diacarni. Next base: position 27,950 of record NZ_QOIN01000048.1, on the reverse strand, counting down.
CTCCGTTGCAGCATCAGCGCGCCCTCGCGCTCGCGCGCGTAGAGCCGGGCGTTGTCGAGGAAGGTGGCGGAGCGGTCGGCCAGCTCGACGGCGAGCGCCCGGTCGTCGTCGACGAAGGGCTCCCGGTTCTCGGCGCGGCTGACGACCAGCAGCCCGAGGCCGGTGCCGCGGGCGCGCAGGGGGACGGCCATCAGCGAGTGCACGTCCAGCTCCAGGGTGGCGTCCGTCGTGGGGTCGCCCGTCCTGGTGGCGCGGAGGATCTCCTCGGGCGAGGTCGCCAGCTGCGGCTCGCCGCTGTCCAGCGCCCGGCCGAGCAGGGAGTCGCGCGCGTAGACGATCTCGCTGCCGAGCCGCAGCAGCCGCTCCACGCGCTCGCCCGCGTGCCGGGCGGCGAACCCCAGCATGTGCAACGGGGTGCCCACGGGGATGACCGGCTCGGGCAGCTCGCCTCCCGACGCGACCTCGCCGCGCAGCAGCACGCCCGCGTAGTCGGCGAAGCGCGGCATGAGCGCCCCGGTGACCGCCTGCGAGATCGCCCGGACGTCGAGCCGGTCGCCCAGCGCCACCCCGAGGTGGTCCAGCAGCGCGAGCCGGCCGCGCGCCGCCTCCGCCTTGTCGAGCGCCTCCAGCCGCTCGGTGACGTCCATGACGGTGCAGCTCACCCCGAACACCTCGCCGCCGCGGTCGCTCAGCCTCGCGTACGAGACGGAACGGGCACCGCCGCCGTCGAGCGAGGGGGTCACCACGTCGACGACGGAGCGGCCGGTCTCCAGCACGCCCGTCTGGATCTGCAGGACCTCCTCGGCCATCGCGGCCGGCAGCAGCGCCTCGACCGTACGGCCCACCAGGTCGGTGTCCGCGGCGTCCACCAGCCGCAGCAGCGCGTCGTTGTAGCGCACCAGGCGCCGCTCCGTGTCGAAGAGGGCGATGCCCAGCGGTGAGGAGGCGAACAGCGCGTCGAGCGCCGCCAGATCGTGTTCGACCGTCCGCAGGCGGCTGGTCTCCACGATGTTGGCCAGCACGAACGGATGGTGCTCGGTGTCGCGCAGCAGCGAACCGCGGCCCTCGACCTCGACGACCGAACCGTCCCGGTGGCGGATGCTCAGGTTGCCCCGCCAGCCGTGCGTACGGCGCAGCGCCTCCACCCGGGCCCGGCGTTCCTCAGCGCCGCTGACGATGAGCTCCTCGATGGGGCGGCCGATCGTCTCCTCGGCGGACCAGCCGAGGATCTCCTGCACCGCGGGGCTCCACACCAGGACGTCGCCCCGCCCGTCGAGCATGACGATCCCGATGCGCAGCGTGTCGAGGAGCGGGGTCGCTCGTCGCGCCCCGCCGGCGGGTTCGGTGCTCACACGGCCCACGTCCCTGGTCGGGATCGGATGGCAGGCTCGGCCGGTCGGCCTCCCCAGACTCACGGGCCGGGCAGAACCGGTCAAGGTGGGAGAATTATCCACACTCGCATCGACGACTACCCGCTGACCGTCTGCACTGACCCGTCGGACCGCTGGTGCTCCACCAGATAGCCGTCACCCCGTTCCCCCAGCCGCTCGGCGAGGTGGAAGGCCTCCGCCCGGGTGGCGTAGCTGCCGACGCGGTAGCGATTGCCGTGGCAGTCCTGGCGTATGAGCCGCCAGGGCCGCACCGCCTCACTGTCGCCGCTCACACTTTGCATATGCCGGAGCCTACGCCCGACCCTCACGCACCGCATTCGACTTTGCACAAAGGGAAAACGTTCTCGGCCACCAGTTCGCCTCGCCGGACGCGCGGGCGGGATCACGGAAGCACCATCGGTGACAGAGAGCGACGGGCCTCGCCCCTCATCCCGGGCTCCGGGCCCCCCTCCCCGCAGGCGTCACCCCCTGAGCCGGTGACGCGTCACCTCACGGGTAGGTGGTAGGCCAGCTTGAAGCGGTCGGCGGGCACCACCACATCCGCCGTCTCGACGGCGCGCTTCCCCGCGAAGTACGTGCGCGCCACCACCAGCACCGCGTGCCCCGGCACCCCGCCGAGCTCGGCCATCTCCTCGGCCCTGCCGGGCCGGGAGGTGACCTCCTCGGTGACGTTGTCGACCACCAGGTCGATCGCCGCCATCCGCTCCACCACTCCACGGCCGCCCAGCGGCCCCTCCTCGGGGAGCATCACAGGCGTCCGCCCCGTGAGCGCCAGCGGCTCCCACGAGGTGGACAGCATCACCGGCTCCCCCTCCACCTGGAAGACGTAGCGCGTGCGCATCACCTTGTCGCCCGGCTCGACGAACAGCCGCTCGGCGGTCTCGTGGGAGGCATCCTCCCGCTCGCTGCGCGACTCCCAGGTACCCCGCACCCTCTCGTCGGACTGCTCCTGACGGAAGAGGGTGCACTCCTCCATCGTCCGGTACCCCGTACGCGCGACGCGGCGCGCCGAGGGCACCTCACGCACGTAGGTGCCCGAGCCCGAGCGGCCCTCGACCAGCCCCTCCGCCATCAGCACCTTCCGGGCCTCCAGCGCGACCGTGTCGGAGACGCCGTACTCCTCGCGGATCCGGGCCTGCGAGGGGAGCCGGGCGTGCGGCGGCAGGGAGCCGTCGGAGATCTTCTTGCGCAGATCCGAGGCCACCCGCAGATACGCGGGCTGTTCACCGAATGGCACGAGTGCCCTCCCCGTTTCCGGCCTGCCAGCGTGAACGCTGGATCGTGCGAGAGATGCTGACGGTCAGCAACAGCTTGGCAACAGAGGGTTGTTGGCCGCAACGGTCGGCCAAAGTTTCACCCGATGTGATGAGACCCTGCTCAGAGCCCCCACATTCGACGCCGCAGGCACATCCGGCCGGCATGCGCACCGGGCACACGCCCGACACCCGGCGTACGCCCGCCACCCGCCCACCGGACCGTCCGCCCCCGTCCGCCCGTCAGGTCTCCGCGCCGTCACCGCCCGTCCCGGACGGCCCCTCCCCCGACGGCCCCTCCCCGGCCGCCTCCATCGCGAACAGCACCATCGTCGCGCTGACCCGTACCGCCCCCTCCGTACCCGGCGGGAGGGCCCGGTCGTGGAGCACTCCGCCCAGCGCCCTGGCACGCTCGCGCACGTCCTCCCACACCTGTCCGGGCAGCCAGACCTCGGCGTCCGTCATCTCGCCCGGCACAGAGGTGTCGCGCTGCGCCGTACGCCGGCGCAACTCCTCGCCGAGAGTGCCGGAGAGAGCCAGGTAGGTGCCGACTTCCCGGGCGGCGCCGAGTCGGTCGCCGCTGTCGGGGTCGTGGCGGTACCGCTTGGCCGTGCCCCCGCGGACCTCCACCTCGCCCGCCGCCTCGACGAGCCCTGCCTTGTGCAGCCTGCGCAGGTGGTAGCTGACGTTGGCCTGGGACTGGCCGAGGACCCGCGCCGCCTCAGCGGCGCTGTGGGCCTGGCCCGTCAGCAGGGAGAGCAGCCGCAGCCGCAACGGGTGGGCGAGCACCCGCAGATCCGCGACCGCCGCGCCCGCCCGCGCCCGGGAAGACGCCTGGGAAGACGCCTGGGAAGACGGAGCCTCAGCAGGCGTGGCGGCCGGGGACGCCTGGACGGTCTCGGGACCGGACTGCGCACCACCGCGAGGACGGGAGGACATCGCGCCAGTCTCCCTCAGGTCCGCGTCTCCACCACGGGCGACCCGGCCGCCGGGTGCGGCTCCCCCGTCGTCAGCCCCCGCACCTGGCGGCTGCACAGGGCGCCCGCCGTCGCCAGGGCGACCAGAGCGACCCCGCACAGCAACGTGGGCCGCGCTCCGAAGCGTTCGGCGAAGGGGCCCGCGGCCATCTCCCCCACGGGGAGGGCCAGGGTCGAGCCGAGCGCGTCGTAGGAGTAGACGCGGGCCAGTTTCTCCCGAGGCACGTTCTCCTGGAGCGAGAGGTCCCAGGCGACGCCGAACTGCTCGATGGCGACGCCGTTGACGAACATCGCCACCACCAGCACGGCCACGTCCGCCGACTGCGCGAGCGCGATGAGCGGCAACGCGTCCAGCGCGACCACCGCCACACCGAGCCGCAGGGCGTGCCGCGCCCTGGAGCGCGCCACCAGCACCCCGCCGGCCAGCGCCCCGGCCATCTGGGTGGCCAGGACGAAGCCCCACGCCGTGCGCCCGAACGTCGCGTCGGCGACCGTCGGCCCCAGGACCTGGATGCCGCCGGCCGCCACCGCGTTCACCACGAAGAACTGGAGCACCACCACCCACACCCAGGGGCGCGCGACGAACTCCCGCCACCCCTCACGCAACTCCCGCCACGGGCGCGCCGGCTCGGCGACCGCACCGGCCCGCTTCCGCACGGACGCGAGCCCCCGTCCGGCCAGGCGGTAGGCGAGGGACGCGCCCGCGAAGGCCACCCCGCCCAGCACCATCCCCCACCCCGGGCCCGCGACGGCGGCCAGCAGCCCGCCCAGCGAGGCCCCGGCGATCATCCCGGTGTTGACCCCCATCCGGGAGAGCGCGTTGGCGGGCCGCAGTTCGTCGGCGGTGACGGTGAGCGGAATCAGCGCAGCGGAGGCCGGGACGGAGACGGCCGCCACCGCCCCCTGCACCACACTGAGGACCAGCAGCACCCCCATCGACGCCCGGCCCGACAGCAGGGCCAGCCCCACGCCGCTTTGCACCAGCGCGGCGGCGAGGGCGGCGCCCTGGAGGACGAGCGCCCGGGGCAGCCGGTCGGCGAGCAGCCCGCCGAACAGCAACAGCACGACGTTGCTGACCGAGCGCGCCCCGACGACGAGGCCCACGTCGACGGCGGAACCGCCCAGGTCGAGGACGGCGAAGGCGAGGACGACGGGCGCCATCGCGTTGCCGAGGTAGGTGAGGGCGCGCCCCGACGCGAGCCCGCGGAAACCGCGCCGACGCAGCAGGGCGCGCAGGGGAAGAGGCCGCGCGCTGTCGGCGCCGCGGCCACGCGGCCGCGAGGCGGGAGGAGTCATGCGGTGAGTGTGCGGCACCCGCCCCGCACCGTCAAACACTTCTTTGGTGGTCTGTGAGGGGCACGGTGTCCTCGGCCGCAAGACGGAGACGGGCCCGCCCGGTGGACGGAGGCCCGCGCCCGCCGCGCCTGTCACCGTGAACCCATGAGCACCCCGACACCCGCCCACCACGGCTGGCCGGACCAACTGGCCGTCGGCGCGGTCCGATTCGCCCGCCCGACGGCACGCTTCGACGCCGTACGCGCCTTCTACGTCGACGATCTCGGCCTGCCCGTCCTCGCCGAGTGGCGCGACCACTCCGGCTACGACGGCCTCGTCCTCGGCCTCCCCGGCACCCCCGTCCACATGGAGCTGACCCAGCACGGCGCCCCGCCCCGCATCCCCGAGCCCCACCCCGAGAACCAGCTGGTCCTCTACCTGGAGGACCAGGCGGCCCACGACCGCGCGACCGCACACCTCACCTCCCGCGGCCACCGTCCGGTCGCCGCCACCAACCCGTACTGGCCCACCCGCGGCGCCACCGTCTTCGCGGACCCGGACGGTTGGCAGCTCGTCCTCGCCCCCTGGGTCTTCGGCCGCGACCCGGTACCGGACGCCCGCCGCTGAGCACGAGCCCGGGGCCGTGCGCGGCGTCCGGCCGAGGCGGGGAGTCCGATCCCCGCCCCTCAGGGGCCGGCCCCAGGTCACGGCGTACCGTACGGCGCGGGCCTGCTGTGACCCCGGGCCGCGGGGACAGCGGCGCACGGAGAGGCGTGGGTCCCCCGGGGCTCACGCGTGAGCGAGGAGGAGACAGGGACCATGACCACCGTGAGCACAAGCACCATCGACATCCCGACGCGGGACGGCACCGCCGATGCCTACCTCGTGCACCCCGGAGGCGGAGCGCCGCATCCGGCGGTCCTCCTCTACATGGACGCCTTCGGACTCCGCCCGGCTCTGCGGACGTTCGCCGACCGGCTGGCCTCGGCCGGGTACACGGTGCTGGTCCCGAACGTCTTCTACCGCACCGGGCGCGCTCCGGTCGTGGAGCTGCCCGACTTCATCGACCCCGCGCAGCGCCCCGACCTCTTCAAGAGCCTGGGGCCGGCCTTCCAGGCGCTCACACCCGAGAACGCCACGCGGGACGCCGACGCGTACCTGCGCTACCTCGCCGGACTCGCGCAGGCGGCCGAAGGGCCCGTGGGGGTGACGGGCTACTGCATGGGCGGGGCGCTGGCCCTGCGCACGGCCGGCGCCCACCCCGACCGGGTCGCCGCAGCCGCGGGCTTCCACGCCGCGAACCTGGCCACCGACGCCGAGGACAGCCCGCACCTGTCGGCCGACCGGATCACCGCTGAGCTCTACTTCGGGCACGCGGACGAGGACCCCGGCATGCCGCCCGAGCAGGTCGAGCTGCTGGAGCGCACGCTCACCGCCGCGGGCGTCCGCCACCGCACCGAGGTCTACGCGGGCGCCCCGCACGGCTTCACCCAGTCCGACACCGCCGCCCACGATCCGGCGGCGGAGGAACGCCACTGGGAGGCCCTCCTCGACCTGTTCCGCAGGAACCTGTGACAGCCCGTCCGCTGGTGAGCTCGGAGCCCACCCGCGGACGCGCTCAGCGCGGCGCGTGCGCGGCCCGGTCGAGGAGCCGTCGCCACACCCCGTAGGAGTCCGCCTCCTCGGTGGGACGCAGCCCCATGCGGTTGCAGTGCATGTGCAGCAGGGCCAGCACGATGTCGCCGCGGTCCGCCTGGAGCGCGCCGTCCCGCTCCAGCTCGGTCATCCGGCGGGTGAGCCGCTCCGCGGCCGGGTGCCACGCGGCGGCCGCCCGGTCGAGCAGTGCGCGGGCGGGCCCGTCCTGCGTACGGGCGGTCCACAGGCCGCGCCCCGCCGTCCGGTACAGGCCGCCTCCGGCGTTGCGCGAGGCCGCGAGGCGGGCGAGTGCGTGGCGCGCCCCGGGCTCGGGGACCAGGAGGGCGCACAGCCGGTCGAGCGTGAGGGCGACCAGCGCGGCGCGTTCCTGTGACGCGTCCAGACCGAGGGGCGGCAGACCCGGCGGGCCGGCCGGTGCGGCGCGCAGGTCCGCGAGGAGCCGGACGACGGCCGCGCTGTCCTGCCGGAAAAACTCCTCGGCGTCGGCGATCAGTTCGGGGCCGCCGTAGCGCTCGACCTCGCGCTGGTAGGTGACGTAGGTGTGGTCCGACAGGTGCCCGCCACGCGCGAGGTCGTACGCCCAGGCGGTGACCTCGCGCAGGACATCCGCGCGCGCGTCCTCCTCGGGCACGAAGAACCGTACCCGCAGGTGGGGGGCCGGATCGCCGTAGCGCAGGAAGAACGGCGCCGCCACGCCGTACTGTTCGGACAGCCGCCCTGCGAGGTGGGCCAGGCCCACGCCCAGCAGCGTGTCGTGCGCGTCCGGTTCGGCGTAGAGCTTCACGGCCAGCCAGTCGCTGCCGATCCGCTTGACCCGTGCACCGGGCTCCTCGGCGGTGTCCGGGAGCCGGCGGGGCCTGATGTGCCGGGCCACCCGGCCCGGGTCCTCGCCGGTCCGCACGAGGGGCACCACGACCTCGGAGGCGTACGGTTCCCCGTCGGCGTCCCGCAGGAAGCCGTCCTCGGGCGCGGGCAGTACCTCCTCCAGGACGAGCCCGTCCTCCGGCGCCTGTTCCAGGCTGTCGCGCAGCTCGCGCAGGCAGGGGGCGCTGGTGAGGTCGAGCAGCAGGGTGTTGTCGCTGCTGGCGATGTTGACCAGGCGGGGCACCATCCACGTCTGCGCCCAGGCGGCGAAGGTCTCGGCGAACGCGGCCAGCCCGTCCCCGTCGCCGTGGTCCCCGTGGGCCGGCAGGAACTCCTCCGCCCGCAGCCGCCACCGCGCCCGGCGCAGCACCACATCACCCCGTTCGACGCGGGGCAGGAACGGCATGGTCCAGCTCAGCGCGTCCCAGCTGAACCACGAGACCGTGCGGGAGAGTGCCTGGGAGACCTCCAGCAGGAAGCGGCACGGGTCGGGGGCGCCCGCCCAGTTGAGCATGGTGCGGTCGGTGACGTGCAGGCGCCGGCCCAGCGTGCGGCTGCGCAGATAGAGCTTCCCCTCGGCCACGCCGACGAGAACGTCGTCCAGCCGGATCACCCGCTCCTCGTCCCGTCCCGGCGTGACGTTGACCGGCAGCTCCCACGTGTGCGCGGTCGGGCGGATCGAGACGTTGATGGACCGGGCGTCCTGCGGAAGGGAGGACAGCTCGGCGCAGACGGCGTCGCCCTGGCGCTTCTCCTCGGCGGCGGCCAGCTCCCGCAGCGACGCCTGGGCACCGTCGTCCAGGAGGTCGTGGAAGCGGGAGAAGGTCCGGCCGCCCGGCACCACCCCGGCGGTGCCGCAGACGGCGCGCCACCGCTCACGGCCCGGTCCCGGTGCCACAAGGGTGAGATGCAGATCGAGGAGGGGCATCGGCGGCCTGTGGTCGTCCTCGGGCACCGAGACCTCGGCCAGCTCGTCGAGCACCCTGTCGTCGAGCTGGACGGCCCGCTCCCTGCGGGCCAGCGCCCCGGTGACCAGCCGGTCCAGCACGGCCTTCCGTGTCGGTCCCGCGGGCCGGTCCGACAGGTCGACGGGGTCCGGCACGATGCCGGGCAGCGGGTACGCCTGCCCCGGCGAGCGGTATCGGCGTGGCGGGCCGAGCCCGGTCTCGGGGGTCAGCGCCTCCAGCAGGGGGACCTCGGAGCGGTGGCCGTACCGTTCGGCGAAGGCGTCGGCGTACTCCCCCAGGTGCGGCGGGTAGCGATCCTGAGCGCCCACGCGCAGCAGCACGCGGGCGGCCTCTTCGGCCAGGTCCGCCACGGCCCGTGGAAGGACCAGGGACCCGTCGCGGTTCAGCGCCGAGTCGATCTGGAGCGTCGGGCCCGCGTGGCCGCCGACGGCGTCGGGCATCGGGGCGCTCGCCGCCCCGAGCAGCCGGTGCGCCGGGATCTCGCCCCGGTTGAACGAGGTGACGGCGGCCTCCACCTCGTCGATCGCCCGGGCGACGGCGGGCTCGGTGACGGGCGGAAGCATCGAGCGCAGCAGCGAGTCGTCGCGGTCCGTGCCGGCGGCCTGGGGGACCAGCAGCCGGGGGCGCTCGACGGTGATGAGGATGTCACTGTCGAAGAGCCCGTCGAGCAGGGCCGCGACGCGCTCCGCACCGGCCTGCGGATAGGCCTCGGTGAGCGCGGCGGTCAGGTCGCCGAGTGTCGTCGGCGTACGGGCGAGATCGAGCACGGAGCGTATCGGCGCGCTGAGCCGCACGCTGACGGAGCGCCGGCCCTTGGGCGTGGGGCGCTGCTCGTCGCCGGTGGCGGGCTGGGCGGCCCCGGCGTCCTCGTTGAGTCCGTAGCCCTCGGCGGTGGACAGCCACACCCGGCCGCGGGACACGTGGAGCAGATCGTTGCGCCGCACCCGCAGGTCCTCGCGGGAGCGCTCGGCGCCGAAGGCGAGACGCTTCACCAGGTGCATGACCCACCCGGAGTCCGCGCGTGCACGGGCCGTGCCGAGAGCGCCGTGCCCGAGCCGGGTGCGCTGCTCGGCACCGAACACGCCGGTGGTCACGCCCGCGAACAGGCCGAACGGCGTCGAGCGGAAACTCATCCGGTTCAGATAGCGGCCCAGCCCGCGCACGGCCTTGCGCCGGCTCTTGCCGGTGAGCGTGTCGAACCGCTCGACGGCGTCCGCCAGGTCGGGCGAGGCGGCCCGCACGGCGTCCCGCACGCCCGGGGCCCACCACAGCTTGCGGAGCTGCTCGGCATAGTTGTCCTGCCAGGCGCCCGTGCGCAGCGTGTCGGCGTCCGCCGGCAGCGACCTGAACACCTCCAGCAGCGGGCGTGCCGGCAGGGCGGGCGCCCTGAGCATGAAGAACCCGCAGGCCTCGTAGGTGTCGGCCTCTTCGCTCACGTCTCCCCCGTTCCCCGGCCCGGTCTCGTCTCCGCCCCGGCCCCCTGCCGTGCGTCTCTGCGCGGCGCTTCCCCGCGCGGTGCTTCCTTGTCCGGCGCTTCCTTGCGCGGCGCTTCCTTGCGCGGTGCGTCGGTCCCTGGCACGTCCCCGCGCGGGGGCCTGGGGGTCAGGAACAGCAGTTCGTCCCAGCCGGCCGCCGCCTCGGACACGGCGCCCAGGAGAGCGAGGAGGACCCCGGCCGCGCCGTTCAGCAGACCGGCGTTGTGCTCCTGCTGCCCCCATGGGTCGTAGTCCGGGAAGAGATAGGGGTGGTCCTCGCCCGCGAACGAGCACATCCGCGCCAGGAACCGCTCGTGCATGCGCCACAGCTCCGGCACGCCGGTCTGTGCGGCGGCGCGGCCGTAGACGGTCACCAGCCCCGCCAGCCCGTGGCACAGCGTGGGCGAGTTGACGCGCTGCTGCTCGGCGGGGGTGCGGTCGAGGCCGAGGAGCGTGGCCACCGCGAGGTCGGTCGGCTCCGGGTCGCCGCAGACCGGCGAAGCCGGCAGGAGGGACGCGGCGACTCCGGGCGGGCCGTAGCACCACGCGCTCCTGGCCGGTACCTGCGCAGCACCGGTGTCGGGGCGCTTCGAGTCCGGGTGGGGCAGCAGAAGGTTGGCCCACCCGGGGTAGTCCAGGCCGTCGATGCGCAGCGCCTCGAGCGTGCGGGCGAGATCGCGGACCCCCTGTCGCACTCGGCGGGGCCGTGCGGCAGGGTCCTCGGTGCCGGCCACCCGACCCGTCGTGCTGCCGGCCGCTTCGGTGAGCTCGGGGCGGCAGAGGGCGGCGAGGATGCCCGGCGGCCCGTGGGCGAATCCCAGGTTGTAGACGCCGTCGGGAAAGTTCTTCACGTATCCGGGAAGGGGCGTCGGCTCTCCGTCGGGGCCGGGAATGCTGGGGAAGTGGGAGGGCGCGCAGAACCATCGGAGCGGGCCGCCGTCATCCCGGGTCAGCTCCACCAGGTAGTCGACGAGGCGGTCCGCGGCCTCACCTACCGTGTCCGTCGCGCGCCCGCCGAGCACGTCCGCGGCCTTGAGGAGCGCGGCGAGCCAGCCCGCCGCACCTCCGATGACGTCGTAATCGTGCGAGGCGACGCTTCCCGCGGCGGTGTGCAGCGTGATCGCCAGCGTCTGCCGGGCGAGCCGGTCGGTCATCGTGGCGAGCGTGGGGAGGTAGCGCGGCTCCATGCGCGCGTACTCGGTCACCGCCCAGACGACGCCCGCGGTGCCGAGGTACAGGCCGGGCGCCTGCAAGGGGGTTGCGGCGCTCGCTTCGGCGGTGCGCCGCAGGAGGAGCCGCCCCGCTGTGAAGTAGCGGCTGTCGTCGAAGACCTCGGCGGCGTACCGGAGGGCGAGCGCGATACCGGGGGCACCGTCGGCGAGATCCGCTTTCCCCGCGGCGTCACCGGCCGACTCCATGAGCCGGTCGGCCACTTCGCGCGCCAGCCGCAGAACCTCGTCGTCGGTCACTTTCCCCACGGAACGAGATTCCATGGTTCCGCCGTTCTCTCTTTCAGCCCTCGAAAGCGCACGACCATGCGTACGGGAAGCACATGACCGTACGCGCGGGAAGCACACGACCGTACGTGCCGGGAAGCACACGACCGTACGTGCCGGGAAGCACACGACCGTACGTGCCGGAAGGAACATGACCATACGGAGGGCTCAGAAGCCCCTGTGCAGGGGCCGCGGGGCCCTCCGCGTGGCTCCGCACGGGTGTGCGTCACATCAGCTGTGACGTGTCAGCAGCACCCGCTGAGTGTGTCGGTGCACAGCGACGTGCGCGACGTCGCGCAGCCGCCGTTGTTCGTGGCGGCGGCGGAACTGGTCGAAACCTCCGCGTGACCCACACGCAGGTCGAGGGAGAATTCGTCTTCCAGCAGGTCTTCGCTCATTGTGTTCCCTTCGATAAGGGGCCCGTACGGGAATCCCAGAGAAATCCGGCGATGACGAATGCCGGATTTCCCGGAGCTTCCTGGAACCTAGTGGAGCGCCACGAGAGCGTCAACACATCGATCACGGCGGCCACTTGCGCAACCCAGGAGCGCACAGCGGGAGTTCCTACGGGGACTGAGCGGCACTGCCGTCGCGCGGCGCGGGAACGTCCTCCGCCACGGACGCGGTGAGCCCGTACTGTGCGGCCTGCGCGTCGAACATGCCCCGGTACAGACCACCCGCCCGGCCCATGAGGACCCCGTGGGTGCCGTGTTCGGCGATGTGCCCGCGGTCCAGGACGTAGATGTGGTCGGCGGAGGCCGTGGCGGCGAGCCGGTGGGTGACCAGCACGACCGCGACGCCGCTGTCGGCCAGGGTCCGCAAGCGGTCGAACGCCTCGATCTCGGCGTGCGGATCCAGCGCCGAGGTCGGCTCGTCGACCAGCAGGAAGGGCGCACCCCGGTAGAGGCTGCGCGCCGTGCCCAGCTTCTGCCACTGCCCGCCAGAGAGCTGGACACCGCGTTCGTACCCCTTGAAGACGATGGAGTCCCAGCCGTGCGGCAGGCCCTCGATCAACTCGTCCACGTCGGCGGCGCGCGCCGCCTCCTTGAGCCGGGCCGCGTCCCGGGGACGGTCCCCGGCGCCGACGGCGATGTTCGCGGCGGCCGTCATCTGCCAAGTGGGGAAGTCCTGCGTCAGCATGCCGACGGACCGGAAGACCTCGGCGCGGACGGCATCGCGCACCTCCACCCGCTCCCCTTCCCCTTCGGGGGTCCCGCCCACCCACCACACGTCACCGCTGTCGGCCAGCAGCAGCCCGCCCAGGATCCTGGCCAGCGTGGACTTGCCCGAACCGTTCGCGCCCACGAGCGCCGTCACCTCGCCGCGCCGCACGGACACGTCCACCCGGTGCAGCGCGGGCACCGTGGCCCCCGGGTAGGTGAAGGAGACGTCCCGCACCTGGATCTCCCGTACCGGCGCGGGCAGCGGCCTGCCGGTACGGGGAATGGCGTGCCCGGACGCGACCCTGACGGCCTCCTCGGTGTCGCTGAGCCGGAGCATCTCCTCGTACATCCGGTTGACCTGCTGCACCAGCGACGTGAGCCGCGCGGTCGAGGTGCGGATGGCGACGACGGCGGTGCCCCCCACCGCCATCGGCAGGCCACCACTGGTCAGCAGCCACCACAGCACGCCGTAACAGCCCACGGACGCCAGGCCGGAGAACGCCGCGGCGACCAGGTCGGTCCCGGCCTGCGCCCGGGCCAGACGGCGCTGCTCGGTCTCCATCAGCCCGGACATCTCCTCGTACCCGCGCAGCAGCAGCGAGCCCGCCGCGTGCGCCCTGATCTCCCCGGCGGCGTGCGGCATCGTCAGATACTGGAGCAGCGTGGCGACGGCGCGGCGGTGGTCGACCCAGTGCCGCCGCGACACGTACTCCCGGCGCGCCGAACGCACCGCCCCCCACGCCTTGGGCAGCGCGATGGCCAGCAGCATCGGCAGCAGCGCCCAGTGCAGCGAGGCCAGCACGACCGCGGCCGCCACCATGCCGATCACCACGTTGGCGACCCCCACGGACAGGGTGAGCATGCGCCGCGCCGAGTCCGTGCCGAACTTGCCCGCGTCCAGGTGACGTTGCACCTCGGGCCGTTCCGTGGCCGCGACCTCCACCTCGGTCACCGACCGGTAGTACCGCAGCGAGACAGCCCGCTCGACCTGGGGCTCCAGCCGTCCTGACATGGCCGTCGACCAGGCCGTCAGCAGCGCCATCCCCACCGAGACGAGAGCCAGCAGCGCGAGCGCCGGAAGCGACTGCCGGAGCTTGTCGTCCGTCGGCCCGTCCGCGAACAAGCTGCTGAGCACACCGTTGACGGCCACGAGCCCGAACGCGGTCGTCAGCCCCTGGCCCGCCTGCGCGACCACCACACCGGTCAGCGCGCGCGGGTCGGTCTCCCAGCCGGCCCGCATCACCACCCCCACCATGCGCGGCAACGCGGCGGCCATGCGCGCGAAGCGCAGGCGCGCCACCGCGCCCTCGTGCTCGACGAACGCGTCGTCCCAGCGCAGCCGGCCGCCGAACAGCTCCCGTTCGGCGGCCGATATCCCGCTTCCGGCCGCCGGCTCCGCGCGCCGGCGCCACCGCCGCCTGCCTCGGCTGTCCCGGCCGCCCGCCCCGTCGACCGAGGCGGGGGCCGAGGCGGAACCGCCCCCGGGTCGCCTCACATCGGCCACCCGTGCGGCCGGCCCGCCACGCGGCGCCACGCGGCGGTGTCCTGCCGGATGGGTGCGCGTACGACTTGGCCGGTCGTGCAGGCGCGACGTGGGGTCACGGGGCCTCCAGCGGTCACAGAGCCTCCAGTTCGGGACGTCGGGACGCGTGGGAGTGCGTCGGAGCTCGGGCTACCACGAGCGGAGCGGACAGCCTCCCACGGGCGAGCCGGGGCGGCGGCGCCGGTCCTCGGTCAGCCCGGTGCCGGTCCTCGGTCAGCCCGGTGCCGGTCCTCGGTCAGTCCTCGGTGTCCGCTGAGGGAGGCGGCGGCGGGGGCGTACGACCGGCGACCCCGATGAACTGGACGTCGAGCTCGTCGGCGATCTGCTCCAGGGTGCCGGCGAGGGCCTGCACGGTAGCCGGTTCGAGGCGCACGGTCTGACGGCCTTCCCCGGCGCGCACGGGAGCGCCGTCGCGTGTGCTGTGCGCCCAGGACCGCGCGAGGGAACGCAGGAGGGCCGTGACGTCGTGGGCGGGTACGCTCAGCCGCCCGTCCGGGGCGACGTCGACCCGCGGTGCCGCCAGCGGCATGTCGTCGTCGTCCGTGCTCATCTCCTCAGTCTCCCGCTTCCCGGCCTCCCCGGGCCCCCCGGGTCTCGCGGGTCTCGCGGGTCTCCCCGGGTCTCGCGGATTTCGCGGCTCTCGCTCACGGCGGGCTGTCGGGGCCGTTCGGGTTTCACAGCGGCCGGTGAGACCAGAGGGCGTGGACCGCATCGGGTTCCGCGTGCGCGACACGGCCGAGGGCACCGTGGCGCAGCACGCGTCACGGTGCCCTCGGCCGTCAGCGGCGTCCTGACAGGCGTCAGCAGCGTCCCTGAGGGGTGTCAGCCGGTCTCCCCGACAGGCATCAGCCGTAGCCGCGACCGGCGTGCCGATCAACCGGCCGGCGCCGGCCGCCCCGCCGGTGTCACTCCCCGCCGTCCACCGAGCCGTCCACCAACGCACACCACAGCCCTCGCTGCGGCCCGCCGTCGAGGTCCGTCCAGGAGACGCTGACGTGACCGGGCCAGTCCTCCGTCTCCGGCACGTCATCAGGCCGGGGCGCGCGCAGGAACCGCAGCCGCAGGAGGCCGTCCCCGGGCAGGGCCAGGTCGACGTCGCTCGAACGTGACCCGTGACGCACCTCCCCGATCCCCGCGTCCTCCGCCGGCGCCCCGGTCGCCGCGCGCACGCCCACCGTCCGGTCGGCGGTGTCGCTCTCGCTCCGGTCCTGCGGTTGCGCCCGCCCCGTCACCAGCGCGTACGTCTGTGCGATCGCGACGGGATCGTGTGTGGCGTCGTAGATCCAGCGTTTACCCAGGACACCATGGTCCGACGTGCCTATGAGTCCGTCGTCCGCGCCGGCCAGCGGCGCGGCCCGATACGTCATCGGCACCTGGTAGGTGACCGGTTCGCCGCCGGCCTTGTCGGTGACCGCCATGAACTCGACGCCCACCTCGCCGGCAGGGTCGTCCAGCCGGAAGCCGCCCGCCATCACGAGGGCGGCCCTCTCCGCGCCGGAGACGTACCACGGCTGGGACGGAAGCCACGTCTCGAGCAGTTCCAACTTGGTAGGACGCATGGTGGTGCGGTAGATGATCGACACAGCGGGTCCTCTCCCCTCGACTCGTGCACCACATCCTTGCAGCCGGGGGCCGACCAGAGGCGTCACCTCTCGGCGAGCAGGTCGGCTGGTAGAGCCTCGATCGACGCAAGAAGGGTCCCGCCGGGGTGTTACGGACGGTTACGGACGGGGCCCGGACGCCGCTCCAGGTCGAGGGGGACGCGTGCCGTGCCGCTCCGTGGGTTCTGTCGAGAGCGGGGGCGACGGCCGGCGAGGCGCCCGGAGGCCGAACATGACCCGCAGTCCCGGCGTCCTGCGGACGATCTCGTAGGTGGCGATGCTGAGGCAGAATGCCGGAACCATGATGGCGGTGAAGGCGACGGCACCGTGCGCGTCCACCTGGAGAACGTAGTACGCGATCACGATCACATAGGTCTGGTGCAGGATGTAGACGGGAAAGGCTGCCCGGCTGAAATAGTTCATGAAGGCCGACCTGCGGTCGAGATACCGTTTCCCGTATCCGAGGATGGCGAGCAGGGTCGCCCAGTACACGGGATAGTGCCAGGCCGTGAACAGCAGATTGTCCTGACTGCCGATCGTGAAGCGCTCGACCAGAATCCCGATCGCCCCGGGAACGGCGAGGCAGAGATAGCGGCGACGATTCCTCTCCAGCGCCTCGGTGATCGAGTCGCTGGTGGCGAGGAGGAATCCGAGCAGCACGTAGCCGGCGTACACAAAGATGTTCTCCCCGCCGATCTCCGGGAGGAACGACAGCAGCGCGAGCCCGGCCGCCGGCGCGAGGGCGAGAGCGGGTCTGTCCAGCCAGGAGGGCGTGTACCGGTTCCGGACCACCGTGAGCATGAGGGGGAGCACAGCGAGCGAGATGAGGAACAGGAACAGGATGAACCACAGGTGGGCCGGGGAGATCCCCGTGAGAACCGTCCAGTGGGAGAAGTCCGTGAAGTACGTATCCAGAAAGTCGACGTAGCTTCCGCCGTAGTCGTGGTGGAACTTCATCGCGTAGTACGCCTGCGGCGGCACGATGACGAGGCAGCCGAAGAGGAACGGTATCAACAGCCGCAGATACCGCTCCTTCACATAGCTCCCCGCGGAACGCTTCCGCAGTGCGTAAAAGCTCGACATTCCCGCCAGAAGGAAGAGCAACGGCATGAACCAGAAGGAGGAGATGTTGACCAGGGCCGAGGAGAGGGTGCTCACCGGCCCTTTCACGTAGAACTCCGGGTCGTCGTTGAAGATCCTGGCCGTATGGAACGGGAACAGGAAGAGGATGGCCAGGTTCCGCAGCCAGTCGATGTATTCCTTGCGCTTCACTTCCGTACCCCCTCGGTCAGCCAGCCGAGCACGGCACGCAGCGCCCGCTCCGCGGTGTCGGCGTCGACGCCCTCGCGATCGACGAGATGTTCCATCGCCAGGCCGTTGGTCAGGCAGTGCAGGATCGTTCCGGCGAGCTCGGGGTCCACGGGAGGGGTGATCCCGGCACGCTCGGTGACCTCCCGGACCGCCCGCCCGGCCGACGCGCGCTGAGCACGCCGCATAGGGGCGACCACCGCACCCGTCTCCTCGTCACGGATGGCACGGGCGGCGATCTCAAGACCGAGCCGGCCCCGCTCGGTGTCGTCGATGATCCGCTGCGCGACCGTACGGGCCGCCTGCTCGATGAGCGCGGCGACGTCCGCACCCGCGTCGAGACCGGCCATCACGTCGGCCAGCTCCGCTTCGGAGCGTTCGCTGAGGATCGCCCCGAACAGTTCCTGTTTGCTGCCGAAGTTGGAGTAGACGGCGCCCTTGGTGAAGCCGGCGGTACGGGCGATGTCCTCCAGCTTGCTGTCCGCGTACCCGCGCTCGGCGAACACCCGCTCCGCGGCGGCGAGCAGCCGGCGACGCACCTCGTCACGTGGGAGGCGGGGCACGGGCCCCGGCGGATGACTGTGACCTGCTGTATCTACCATGCACCCATAGTTGCATACCCACGGGTATTCAGTACCCGCAAGTATCGAACGGATTGGTGAGGCGCGCTCACTTTTCGAGGCCGCGACGGGGTGACGTAGGCCCGCAACAACGGGAACAGGGCCCGCCGACCAGCGTCGACGAGCCCTGACAGCCTGCTTCTGCGCTTCTGCCCGGCCGGCAGGTGGGGCGCTTCGATCCGCCGCGGCCCGCAGTTCCGCTGCCCTCACCTGGCCAGGTGGCTCCGACATTGACCGCCGGGCTCCCCTCGGAGGCCCTGCACAGCGAAGCCGGCGCCTGACGTCAGTACCGGGCGATGACCTGTCGCAGGCGCGCGCCCAAAAGTCCTCCAGCGCCCGGAAGCTGGCCGGTGGTAGTGGCAGCTCGCATTCACGACCTGTGGTGACGAGGCTGGACGGTTGGTCGGCAGAGTGAGCATCACACTGCTCCACCTCATGCCCGATGCACTTGCCGTGACGATGCCCTGTTGCTCTGCCCGGACGGACCTGAACGCCCTCGGCTACGTCTGGGCTGCGGGTTTCGCCAGGTACAGCGAGACCTCCGAGCCGTCGCTCAGGTAACGGTGGTGGGCGCCGGCAGTGGTATCCGCGCTGAACGCCCACACCCATCCGCGGCCCGACTCCGAAGAGCGGACGCGGGCCGCCGTCGACAAGGCGCACGCGGACCGAACCGACCCGGACGAACCACAGGCCGGACCGGCAGCGTAGCCATTCCCCCACACTGACCTACGTCAGCACGCTGCGGCCTCAGCGCGGACCGCAACGGCCGCCCCACCCACTCCGCAGCAGGCCAGACGGCCTTCTGTTGGATGTATGAGGACGTGTCAGACGTTGAACCTGAACTCCACCACGTCCCCGTCCTGCATCACGTAGTCCTTGCCTTCCATGCGGGCCTTGCCGGCGGCGCGGGCGTCGGCGGTGGAGCCGGTGGTGAGGAGGTCGTCGTAGGAGATGACCTCGGCCTTGATGAAGCCGCGCTGGAAGTCGGTGTGGATGACGCCGGCGGCCTCGGGGGCGGTGGCGCCCTTCTTGACGGTCCAGGCGCGGGCTTCCTTCGGGCCGGCCGTCAGGTAGGTCTGGAGGCCGAGGGTGCGGAAGCCGACGTGGGCGAGGGTGGCCAGGCCGGGCTCTTCCTGGCCGACGGTCTGGAGGAGTTCGAGGGCCTCTTCCTCGTCGAGTTCGGCGAGGTCGGCCTCCAGCTTGGCGTTGAGGAAGACGGCCTCGGCGGGGGCCACGAGGGCGCGCTGCTCGTCCTTGAAGGACTCGTCCGTCAGCTCGTCCTCGTCGACGTTGAAGACGTAGATGAACGGCTTGGTCGTCAGCAGGTGCAGCTCGTGCAGCGGCTCGGCGCGGTCGGTGCCCTGGGCGATGCCGGCGGAGAAGAGGGTGCGGCCCTCCTCCAGGATGTCCTTCGCCTCCTGGACGGCCTTGACCTGGGGCTGCTTGTCCTTCTTGACCCGGGCTTCCTTCTCCAGGCGGGGCAGGACCTTCTCGATGGTCTGGAGGTCGGCGAGGATCAGCTCGGTGTTGATGGTCTCGATGTCGTTCTTGGGCGAGATCTTGCCGTCGACGTGGACGACGTTCTCGTCCTTGAAGGCGCGGATGACCTGGCAGATGGCGTCGGACTCACGGATGTTCGCAAGGAACTTGTTGCCCAGGCCCTCGCCCTCGCTGGCGCCGCGCACGATGCCCGCGATGTCGACGAAGTCGACGGTGGCGGGCAGGACCTTCTGCGACTGGAAGAGCTCGGCGAGCTTGCCGAGGCGGGGGTCGGGGACGCCCACGACGCCGACGTTCGGCTCGATGGTGGCGAACGGGTAGTTGGCCGCCAGCACCTCGTTCTTGGTCAGGGCGTTGAACAGGGTCGACTTGCCGACATTCGGCAGGCCGACGATTCCGATCGTGAGCGACACGTGGCGACTACTTCCCGTGGCCCCTCGCGGGGTTCTCCATAGTGGGGTCTGTTGGCGGACAGGCGGCCCTCGAAGGCCGACCACCCAGTCTACGGAAGGCCTTGCAACGCCCTCCCCCGACCGGTGTTCCTCCTCCCGGCGGATCGCGGGCGTGCCGGTCCGGTGGCGGTGGCGGATATCGCGTGTCCATGACCGCCGGGCCGGGCACGTACGACCTACCGTGGCCCGGTGGAGCAACGCAGCGCGCACCCGACCCAGCACGACCCGTACGAGCTGTACGGGGACCCCGAGCCGTACGAGCCGCCCCGCCGGTACGGCGACGAGCCGCGTCAGGGCCACGCGCCGGCCGACGACGCCGCCGGCATGGGCGGTGGCGAGGTCGCGGCCGGAAGTGTCCGCATCCGGCGCAGGCCGCGCCTGCCCCGTCCGGCCGCCGCGCCCTCGTCCTCTCCCCCGCCTCCGCCGCCCTCGGGGCGCGGGGGGACGCAGGGGGACCGCCCTTCCGCCCACCGTCCGGCGCCCTCTGGCGAGGGTGCGCCCGCCGGGGCGCGGGGCGCCCTGCGGGGCAGGCGGCCCGCGCCCCGGCTGACGGGGCTGGGCGTCGGGGTGTTCGCCATGCTGCTGATGGCGGCCTTCGGCGCGCTCGTCGGGCTGCTGCCGAGCGGGGTACCCGTGGCGTACGGCAGCGCGTTCGTGCTCGTCTGCGTCGCCGCGGCGCTGTGGGTGCGGCCCGCCGAGCTGTTCGCGGCACCGGTCGCGATGCCGCTGGCCTACACGGTCGGGCTGTTCCTGGTGGGCGGCTCGGGGAAGGGCGTCGCCGGGCTGCTCCAGGACGTCTTCACGGGGTTGGCGCTGCACGCCGTCTGGCTGTACGCGGGCACGCTGCTCGCCGGGCTGATCGTCCTCGTACGGAAGACGAAGCTCGCCCTGGAGCGCCGCAGGAGGCGGCGCGCCAAGGCGCCCCAGGGCGCCTGAGCGGGGTACGGCCTGCGGCGGGGTCACCGCGCAGCAGCCGTGCGGCCATGACCGGCGACGCGGTGCCCGCGCAGCAGCGCCGCCGACCGCAGCACTCCGGCCACGCAGGGCGTGCGCCCGACAGCAACACGCCACTCGCACAGCAGTGCGACCGACTCCGACCCGATGGCCACTGCCCCAGCACGGCGGTGGCCGCAGTGGCAGCCACCCGACACCGCGGCAGCCCCGGCGGCACGCCAGGAGCCGCCGCGGTGCGCTCAGGCCCGCAGCTTTTCGGACGCCTCGGACCGCAGGTCGCGCCGCAGCTCCTTGGGGAGCGAGAACTGCATGTGTTCGTCGACCGGCTTGACGATCTCCACCTCGTCCCAGCCGCGCTGCGCCAGCCACTCCAGCACGCCGTCGACCAGCACCTCGGGCACGGAGGCTCCGGAGGACAGGCCGATGGTCTCCACGCCCTCCAGCCAGGTCTCGTCGAGCTCCTCCGCGTTGTCGACGAGGTGGCCGTCCTTGGCGCCGTGCGTCAGCGCCGTCTCGACCAGGCGGACGGAGTTGGAGGAGTTCCTGGAGCCGACGACCAGCACCAGGTCGGCCTCGGCCGCGACCTGCTTGATGGCGGTCTGGCGGTTCTGCGTGGCGTAGCAGATGTCGTCGCTGGGCGGCGAGAGCAGGTTGGGGTAGCGGCCCTGGAGGGCGTCGACCGTCTCCATCGTCTCGTCCACCGACAGGGTGGTCTGGGAGAGCCACACGACCTTCTCCGGGTCGCGGACCTCGACGTTCTTCACGTCGTCCGGACCGTCGACCAGCGTGATGTGGTCGGGTGCCTCACCGCTGGTGCCGATGACCTCTTCGTGCCCCTCGTGGCCGATCAGGAGGATGTCGTAGTCCTCCTTGGCGTAGCGCACGGCTTCCTTGTGCACCTTGGTCACCAGCGGGCAGGTGGCGTCGATGGTGGCCAGCTTGCCGCGCTGCGCCTCGTCGTGGACGGTCGGCGCCACGCCGTGTGCGGAGAAGATGACGATCTCGCCCTCGGGTACCTCCTCCGTCTCCTCGACGAAGATCGCGCCCTTCTTCTCCAGCGTCTGGACGACGTACTTGTTGTGCACGATCTCGTGCCGCACGTAGATCGGAGCGCCGTACTGCTCCAGCGCCTTCTCCACGGCGATCACCGCGCGGTCGACGCCGGCGCAGTAGCCGCGGGGTGCGGCGAGCAGGACGCGGCGGCGTCCCCCGGCGGCGGGTTCGGCTGTCGTGGCTTCCGGTGTGTCGGCGGCCCTGCGGTCGGACGTTCCAGTCATGGCTCCATCGTAAGGGCGGGGAGAAAAGGGCATCGGGGCGTGCGGGGATTCACTCGGGGGGCGTGCGAGGAGCGCGTCCGCAGCCGGAGGTGGCGCGCTCCGCTGCCGCGGCCGGCGTTCTGCGGCAAGCTGGCCCCATGCCTTCAGCTCGCACACGCACCGCGGGAATCCTGGGAGGCCGTCCGGACGGTGCCCTGCGGCGCAGTCTGACCCTCCGCGACCTGATCGTCTACGGGCTGCTGTTCATCGCGCCGATGGCGCCGGTGGGCATCTACGGGGCGCTGGACGCCCGCAGCCACGGAGTCGTCCCTTTGGTGTACGTGGTCGCCACGGTGGCCATGTCGTTCACCGCCTACTCGTACGCACGGATGATCCACACGGCGCCGCAGGCTGGCTCGGTGTACGCGTACGCGCGCGCCGGCCTGGGGGACGGCGCGGGCTTCGTCACCGGCTGGATGATGATGCTCGACTACCTCCTCATCCCGGCCGTCGCCTACCTCTTCTCGGGCATCGCCATGGCGCAGCTGGTCCCCGAGGTGGACCAGTGGATCTGGACGGCGATCGCGGTCGTGATCACCACCGCGCTCAACCTCTCGGGCGTACGCCGCGCGGCCCTCGTGGGGTTCCTGGTGCTCGCCATGGAGATCCTGGTGCTGCTGGTGTTCGTGGCCGCCGCGCTCGTCGTACTGGTCCAGGACGGCCCGCAGCGCGGCTGGCTCTCCCCGCTCACCGGGGACCGGGCGTTCTCGCTGACGGCCCTGCTGAGCGCGGTCTCGGTGGCGGTGCTCTCCTTCCTGGGCTTCGACGCCATCGCCAACTTCGCCGAGGAGGCGGCCGGCGGCAAGGGCCGCACCGCGCCGACGGTGGCCAGGGCGCTGGTGTGGTGCCTGCTGCTCACCGGAGTGCTCTTCGTCGCGCAGACGTACCTGGCCGCGCTGCTGTCCGAGGACTCCTCACGGCAGCTGGCCGAGGACCCGGCGAAGCAGGGTTCGGCCTTCTACGACGCCACCGAGGCGGCGGTCGGCGGCTGGCTGGAGACGACGGTGGCGGCGAGCAAGGCGCTGGGGGCTGCCTTCGCGGCGCTGGCCGGGCAGGCGGCCGCCTCCCGGCTGCTGTACGCCATGGCCAGGGACCGCCGGCTGCCGCACGTCCTGGGAAGCGTCAGCCCGCGCACCGGGGTGCCGGGGCGGGCGCTGCTGGTGAGCGCGGTGCTGACGATGTGCGCCGCCGTGTGGGCGGCGCGCGCCCCCGACGGCCTGGACCGGCTGGTCTCCATCGTCGACATCGGCGCCCTGTTCGCCTTCGGCATGCTGCACCTGTCGGTGGTGGGCTACTACGGGCTCGGACGCCGCGCCGGGAGCGCGTCCGGACCCACCGCCGAGGACCCACGGGCGCGCGGCGTGTGGGACTGGGTGGTTCCGCTGGTGGGGCTCGCCATCGTCATCGCCGTGATCGTCACCGCCAACCGGGAGGCCCACTGGGTGGGCCTGGGCTGGTTCGTCCTGGCCCTGCTCGCGCTGTGCGTCCTCCGCGCCCGTGACCGCCGTGGGGGCCGGAGGAACGGGACCGGCCGGGAGAGCCGGAGTGGGGGCGGCCCGGGAGACGGAAGCGGGGGCTGAGGGCGCGCCGGGACAAGGTGCGGCGGGCCCTGCGGGGGCGGGGCCAGGCTGTCGGTGGCAGGGCCTAGCCTTCTCGCATGGCTCTCACCACGTCCGCCGAGTCCCCGATCCCCGTCAGCGAGGTCTCCCGGCTGATCCGCGGCTGGATCGACCGGCTGGGAGCCGTGTGGGTGGAGGGCCAGATCATCCAGCTCTCGCCCAGACCGGGGGCCGGCATGGTCTTCCTGACGCTGCGCGACCCCTCCCGCGAGGTCTCGCTGAGCGTCACCTGTTTCCGTCAGGTCTACGAGCAGGTCAAGGACGTCATCAGCGAGGGCACCCGCGTCGTCGTCCACGCGAAGCCGGAGTGGTACGAGAAGGCGGGACGGCTGTCGCTGCGCGCGGCCGAGATCCGTCCGGTCGGCGTCGGCGAGCTGCTGGCCCGCCTGGAGCGGCTGCGCAAGGCGCTGGCGGCCGAGGGGCTGTTCGCGGCCGAGCGCAAGAAGGGGCTGCCGTTCCTGCCGCAGCGGATAGGGCTGATCACCGGCCGGGCCTCCGACGCCGAGCGGGACGTGCTGCACACGGCGCGGGAGCGCTGGCCCGCCGTCCGCTTCGAGGTGCGCAACACGGCGGTGCAGGGCGCCTACGCGGTCCCGCAGATCATCGAGGCGCTGCGCGAGCTGGACGCCCGGCAGGACGTGGACGTGATCATCGTGACGCGGGGCGGCGGCGGTATGGAGGATCTGCTGCCGTTCTCCGACGAGCGCCTGGTCCGCGCGGTGGCGGCGGCGCGCACGCCGGTGGTCTCGGCGATCGGGCACGAGGCGGACGCGCCGCTTCTCGACCTGGTGGCCGACCTGCGCTCGCGGACACCCACGCACGCGGCGAAGGACACGGTGCCGGACGTCGGCGAGGAGCACGAGCGGGTGCGGGCGCTGCGTGAGCGCGGCCTGCGGGTGATGAACGGCAGGCTGGAGCGGGAGGAGCGTGGCCTGGCGGACGTGATGAGCCGCCCGGCGATGGCCGATCCGCACGCGCTGGTGGAGTCCCGCGAGGACGAGGTGGCGGCGCTGCTCGACCGCTCCCGCCGCTGTCTGGATCACCGGCTGGCCCGCGCCCAGGACGAGCTGGCGCACACCCGCGCCCGTGTCGTGGCCCTCTCCCCCGCGGCGACGCTCAATCGCGGGTACGCGGTGCTCCGGCGCGCGGACGGGGCCGTCGTGCGGGACGCCGCCGAGGTGGCCGAGGGCGAGCCGCTGCGGGCCCGGGTCGCCGAGGGGGACTTCGGCGTCGCTGTCACAGGGCGCGCATAGGCTGGCTGTATGACGACGGAAGCGGAAGGTGCCGCGGCTGCCGCGGCGGCCGGGGACGGAGCGTCCGGGGACGACGCGTCGGCCTCCCAGGCCGAGCTGGCCACGGCGGACGCGCTCAGCTACGAGCAGGCGCGGGCGGAGCTGGTCGAGGTCGTGCAGCGTCTGGAGTCGGGCGGCTCGACGCTGGAGGAGTCGCTGGCGCTGTGGGAGCGCGGCGAGGAGCTCGCGGGCATCTGCCGCGCCTGGCTGGACGGCGCGCGGGCCCGGCTGGACGCGGTGCTGGAGGAAGAAGAGGGGGAAGGGGCCGAAGAGGTGGAGGGGGACGACGCGGGCTCATCGGGGCCGGGTTGACCGCGGGGGGCCGTGGCCAGCATTTATTCAAGCTTGAACAAGTGCTCGTTACACTCAACCGTGCACCCCTACCCCGCACGAAAAGGCAAGGCACCGCCCCCATGGCTCTCGCGCTCGACCCCGCAGCCCAGGATCTCCTCTTCCGTGAGGCCCGCACGGCCAACGCCTTCACGGACGAGCCGATCACCGAGGAGCAGACCCAGGCGATCTACGACCTGGTCAAGTACGGCCCCACCGCGTTCAACCAGTCGCCCCTGCGGGTGACGCTGCTGCGCTCGTCCGAGAGCCGCGAGCGCCTGCTCGCCCACATGGCCGAGGGCAACGTGCCCAAGACCCGCAAGGCGCCGCTGACCGCGGTCCTCTCCTACGACCTCGACTTCCACGAGCGGCTGCCGGAGCTGTTCCCGCACGCCCCGCACATCAAGGACGCGGTCTTCGCCGAGGAGACCTCGCGCGAGACCGCCGGCGCCCTCAACGCGACCCTCCAGGCCGGCTACTTCATCGTCGGCGTGCGCGCCGCGGGTCTGGCCGCGGGTCCGATGACCGGCTTCGACCCCGAGGGCGTCAACAAGGAGTTCTTCGGCGACGGGCGCCAACGCGTGCTCATGGTCGTCAACATCGGCAAGCCGGGCCCCGACGCCTTCCGACCGCGCTCGCCCCGCCTCGCCTACGACGACGTGGTCACCGTCCTGTGAAGCGCTGAGCCACCGGGTCGGCGAGCCGCTGGGTCGCCGACCCGCTGAGCAACCGCGCCGACCCGCTGAGCAACCGCGCCGACCCGCTGAGCAGCCGCGTCGACGGACCGCCCCCGCACGTATCCCCTCGCGCGGGGGCTTTCGCACGCCCCGCGGGAAACGGTCGGACGGGGAGCCGGTCGGACAGGAAGGGGGCGGGGGCGAGTGTGATCAGCCCTCCAGCGACTTGGCCTCCAGCGCCCCGGCGAGCCGGCCCAGCTGCTGGAAGTTGGCCGTACCGGTGACGACGGTCACCGACTTGCCGTCCTGGGCCGTGCGCACCAGCGCGTCGTACTCGGTGCCGGAGTAGCGCGTCCACTCCTCGCCCGCGACGCGCTGCTTCTTCGCGGTCTTGCGCGCGCCCTGGGTCACCTCGTCGACGAACCGCCCGAGCTTCTCGCCGTCGCTCTGTTCGACGGCGGCGTACTCCTCGTTCGGCGTCATGAAGCCCAGATGCCAGGCGGCCCCCGTCGGGGCGTCGGCGGAGTAGCGCACGGAGGTCGCGCGCCAGTCCTTCGGCAGCCCCTGCGGCGCGGCGACGGGATAGGGCGCCGCACGCCGTGCGGACGCCAACTCCACCCGGTAGCTGACCGTCTTGGCCGGGTTCTTGGCCTCGTCGTGGGGAATGAACAGATAGATCACCCACGCGGCGAGGATGATCACCGCCAGCGAGATCACCATGTCGCGGGCCGTCTGCGTGCCGCGCTTCTTGTCTGCTGCCACGCCCCCATCGTCCCTTATGCCGGTCGGCGGCCCGCGACAGGGGCGGACCCGGCCCCCACGCTCATCCGTGGGCGCTCCTGCTCACTTAGATGACGACCGGTAAAATCCTGTTCACCCTCGCCGAATCGGCACAGCTCACGTCGCCGCAGTGGCCGTACAGAGTCGCCGTACAGAAAGGTGTGTTCCGATGACCGAACACCACCACCTGCCCTCACAGCTCGAAGTCAGCCCGGAGGCACCGGACCGCAACCTCGCGCTGGAGCTCGTACGGGTCACCGAGGCGGGGGCCATGGCCTCGGGCCGCTGGGTGGGCAAGGGCGACAAGAACGGCGCCGACGGCGCCGCCGTCAAGGCCATGCGCACCCTCGTCTCGACGGTCTCCATGAACGGCATCGTGGTGATCGGCGAAGGCGAGAAGGACGAGGCGCCGATGCTCTACAACGGGGAGCGCGTCGGCGACGGAACGGGCGCCGAGTGCGACGTGGCCGTCGACCCCGTCGACGGTACGACCCTCACCGCCAAGGGCATGGGCAACGCCGTCTCGGTGCTGGCGGTGGCCGAGCGCGGCGCGATGTTCGACCCCAGCGCGGTCTTCTACATGGACAAGCTGGTGACCGGGCCCGAGGCCGCCGAGTTCGTGGACATCACCGCGCCGCCCGCCGTCAACATCCGGCGGATCGCCAAGGCCAAGGGCTGCGGCGTCGAGGACGTCACCGTCGTCGTGCTCGACCGCCCCCGGCACGAGAACCTGGTCCAGGAGATCCGCGAGGCCGGCGCGCGGATCAAGTTCATCGCCGACGGCGACGTCGCCGGCGCCGTGATGACCGTGCGCGAGGAGACCGGCGTCGACCTGCTGCTCGGCGTGGGCGGCACCCCCGAGGGCATCATCGCCGCCTGCGCGATCAAGTGCCTCGGCGGGACGATACAGGGCAAGCTGTGGCCCAAGGACGACGACGAGAGGCAGCGCGCCCTCGACGCCGGACACGACCTCGACAAGGTGCTGCTGACCGAGGACCTGGTTCAGGGGGAGAACGTCTTCTTCGTCGCCACCGGCATCACCGACGGCGACCTGCTGCGCGGCGTCCACTACCGGGCAGAGCGCGCCTACACCCAGTCCCTGGTGATGCGGTCCAAGTCGGGCACCATCCGCCAGATCGAATCCGTGCACCGGCTCTCGAAGCTGCGCGCCTACAGCGCCATCGACTTCGACCGCGCCCGCTGAGCGCTGCGCCGCCCCTCGCAGCGCTGCCCCTCGCAGCGCTGCCCCTCGCAGCGCTGCCCCTCGCAGCGCTGCCCCTCGCAGCGCTGCCCCTCGCAGCGCTGCCCCTCGCAGCGCTGCCCCTCGCAGCGCTGCCCCTCGCAGCGCTGCCCCTCGCAGCGCTGCCCCTCGCAGCGCTGCCCCTCGCAGCGCTGCCCCTGGCAGCGCTGCGCCTCGCAGCGCTGCGCCTCGCAGCGCTG
>NZ_QOIN01000055.1 GCF_003323715.1 Streptomyces diacarni | reverse complement strand
GCTGTTGTGTAATTCAAAGGAACCTCAACCCACCGGAACAACCCGGCAGGTCGGGGTATCAACATATCTGGCGTTGACTTTTGGCACGCTGTTGAGTTCTCAAGGAACGGACGCTTCCTTCGAAACTGATCGGCACTGACGATGCAGCACCGGTTTCTCCGGACGTTTGCCCTTTCGGTGTTTCCCAAGCCTACCACCGTGATTTCGCTGATCCGAAATCCGTCCCGCGCCGGAGCGCGGACGAGCAACTGATCGGAATCAGTGGCTGGTTGGGGTCCTGCCCTCGCCTCGGCGCCGGGCAGGCATACGACAGTACAGGCCCTCGATGAAGAGAGGCAAATCGGTTTCGCGGGCTCACCGCCGCACACTCGCTCGCAAGCTGTTCCGAAGCTGCTCCGAACGCTGTGCGATCACCGCAAAACAGCAGGTGACGGCGCGCCTGTGTGCTCGGACGGAATCACCTGTTCCTATGACTTACGCTTCTGAACGGTGCGCCGTCCTGGACAGGTAGCGACGGTGGCTGACCGAAACTCCGCCCCTTGGAGGCCTCTCATGACCACCGTGTCGTCCCCGCTGACCGGACGTGCCATCGGTTTGGCTGCCGTGCCGGATCCGGTGTTCTCCGGGGCGATGGTGGGCCCCGGCACCGCCGTCGACCCCGTGCGCGAGCCCACCGAGGCGGTGGCGCCCGTGGACGGCGTGGTGGTTTCGCTGCACCCGCACGCGTTCGTGGTCGTGGACTCCGAGGGGCACGGGGTGCTGACGCACCTGGGCATCGACACGGTGCAGCTGAACGGAGAGGGCTTCGAGTTGCTGGCCGCCAAGGGGGACACCGTCACCCGGGGGCAGCCCATGGTGCGCTGGGACCCGGCGGCCGTGGCGGAGAAGGGGAAGTCCCCCATCTCGCCGGTGATCGCGTTGGAGGCCACCGCCGAGGCGCTCGGTGAGCTGGTGGAGGACGGCGACGTGGAGCGGGGACAGACGCTCTTCGGCTGGAGCTGACGCACGGGCCCGGCCCTGTCCCCCTTCCGAACGCCACGTGGCACAGGGAGTCCGCTCCCGTCGGGAAGTCCGCTTTCCCGTCTTTCCACGCGTGCGCGGGCCGGGCGCAGTACGACCGCGGTGGTGTGGTGCCGCCGCTGACCGGAGACGGGTGAGATGGACACAACGCTTCGAGGCGTGGGCGTGAGCCACGGCGTGGCGATCGGCGAGGCGCGGCACATGGGTACGGCCGTGCTGGAGCCCCCGGCCAAGCAGATCGCGGCCGACGAGGCGCCGCGTGAACAGCAGCGGGCGCGGCAGGCCGTGGAGGCCGTCGCCGCTGATCTGCTCGCGCGGGGCAACCTGGCGGGTGGTGAGGCGCAGGCCGTGCTGGAGGCACAGGCCATGATGGCGCAGGACCCGGAGCTGATGGCCGATGTCGAGCGGCGGATCGCCGTGGGCAGTACGGCCGAGCGGGCGGTCTACGACGCCTTCGCCGCCTACCGGGCGCTGCTGGCGCAGGCGGGCGACTACCTGGCGGGCCGGGTGGCCGACCTGGACGACGTGCGCAACCGCATCGTCGCCCGGCTGCTGGGCGTGCCGATGCCGGGTGTACCGGACAGCGACCGGCCCTACGTGCTGATCGCGCGGGACCTGGCGCCCGCGGACACCGCGCTGCTCGACCCGGCTCTGGTGCTCGGTTTCGTGACCGAGGAGGGCGGCCCGACCAGTCACAGCGCGATTCTCGCGCGGGCGCTGGGGGTGCCGGCCGTGGTGGCGCTGCCGGGCGCGGGTGAGCTGGCCGAGGGCACGGTCGTCGCGGTGGACGGCAGTACCGGTGAGGTGGCGGTGAACCCGACGGAGGCGGAGCGGGAGGCGCTCGCGCGGGACGCCGAGGAGCGCAAGGCGGCCGTGGAGGCCGCCAAGGGCCCCGGCGCGACGTCGGACGGGCACAAGGTGCCGCTGTTGGCGAACGTGGGCGGTCCTGCCGATGTGCCGGCGGCCGTGGAGGCCGGCGCGGAGGGTGTGGGGCTGTTCCGTACGGAGTTCCTGTTCCTGGACGACAGCGAGCGGGCTCCTTCGCAGGAGAAGCAGACCGAGGCGTACCGGCAGGTGCTGGAGGCGTTCCCGGAGGGGCGCGTCGTGGTGCGGGTGCTGGACGCCGGGGCCGACAAGCCGCTGGACTTCCTCACGCCCGCCGACGAGCCGAACCCGGCGTTGGGCGTGCGCGGTCTGCGGACGCTGCTGGACCACCCCGAGGTGCTGCAGGGGCAGCTGCGGGCGCTGGCCGTGGCGGCCGAGGGGCTGCCCGTCTACCTCGAGGTCATGGCGCCGATGGTGGCGGACCGGTCGGATGCCCGGGCGTTCGCCGAGGCGTGCCGCGAGGCGGGGTTGAGCGCGAAGTTCGGCGCGATGGTGGAGATTCCCTCGGCGGCGCTGCGGGCGCGTTCGGTGCTCCAGGAGGTGGAGTTCCTGTCGCTGGGGACGAACGATCTGGCGCAGTACACGTTCGCCGCCGACCGTCAGGTGGGTGCGCTCTCACGGTTGCAGGATCCGTGGCAGCCCGCGCTGCTGGACCTGGTGGCGACGGCGGCGGACGCTGCCGCGGCGGAGGGCAAGAGCTGCGGTGTCTGCGGCGAGGCGGCCTCGGATCCGCTGCTGGCCTGTGTGCTGACGGGGCTGGGGGTGACGAGCCTGTCGATGGGTTCGTCGGCGATCCCGTTCGTGCGGGCGCAGCTCGCCAAGCACACGCTGGCGCAGTGTGAGCGTGCAGCGGCCGCGGCGCGGGCGGCGGAGAGCGGCCCGGAGGCGCGTGCGGCGGCGCAGGGGGTGCTGTCCGGGGAGTGACGTCACGAGGCTGACACGACGAGGAGGGCCGCCCCGCGCTGTCGCGGGGCGGCCCTCCTCGTCGTGTCAGCGCTTCAGGTGCGGTCGCGGGCGAGCTGGGCGTAGAAGTCGAGCAGTTCGGCGTTGTCGACGGAGCCGGGGTTGACGGCTTTCTCCATGGCGGTGCCCTGGAGGAGGCGTTTGACGGGGACTTCGAGGCGTTTGCCGGTGAGGGTGTGGGGGACGGCGGGGATCTCGATGATCTCGTCGGGCACGTGGCGGGGCGAGAGGTTCTTGCGCAGGGTCTGTTTGATGCTGTCGCGGAGTACCTCGTCGAGGACGGCGCCGTCGGCCAGGTGCACGAAAAGGGGCATCCAGTAGCCGCCGTCGGGCTGTTCGACGCCGAGGACGAGGGACTCGCGGATCTCGGGGAGGCGTTCGACGGCCTCGTAGATGTCCGCGGAGCCCATGCGGACGCCCTGCCGGTTGAGGGTGGAGTCGGAGCGTCCGTGGATGACGACGGTGTTGCGGCTCGTCAGGGTGATCCAGTCGCCGTGGCGCCAGATGCCGGGGTACACGTCGAAGTAGCTGTCGTGGTAGCGGGAGCCGTCGGGGTCGTTCCAGAAGCGGACGGGCATCGAGGGCATCGGCCGGGTGACGACGAGTTCGCCGACCTCGTCGAGGAGTGGCGTGCCGTGGGGGTCCCAGGCGGCGAGGTCGACGGCCAGTGAGGGTGCCTGGAGTTCTCCGGTGTACACCGGGAGGGTGGGGACGGCGCCGGCGAAGCAGCTGCACACATCGGTGCCGCCGCTGACGGAGGCGATCCACATGTCGGGCGAGACCTCGTCGTGGATCCAGCGGAAGCCGTCGGGCGGCAGTGGGGAGCCGGTGGTGGCGA
Source organism: Streptomyces diacarni (assembly GCF_003323715.1). Classification (GTDB taxonomy): domain Bacteria; phylum Actinomycetota; class Actinomycetes; order Streptomycetales; family Streptomycetaceae; genus Streptomyces; species Streptomyces diacarni. The sequence continues at coordinate 145,149 of NZ_QOIN01000055.1, read as the reverse complement.
CGCACTTGACCTTGGAGAGGTCGAGGTCGCGCCCGGGGTGGGCGCCGGCCTTGCGGCAGGCCATGACGTAGGCGGCGGAGGTGCCGTAGATGGTGGTGCCGGTGCGTTCGACGACGCGCCACTGGGCGGCGGTGTCGGGGTAGCCGGGGCTGCCGTCGTAGGTGACGACGGTGGCGCCGGTGAGCAGGCCCGAGACCAGCAGGTTCCACATCATCCAGCCGGTGGAGGTGAACCAGAAGAAGCGGTCGCCCGCCCCCATGTCGTTGTGCAGGGTGAGCTGTTTGAGGTGTTCGAGAAGGATGCCGCCCTGGGACTGGACGATGGCTTTGGGCAGTCCTGTGGTGCCCGAGGAGTAGAGGACCCACAGCGGGTGTTCGAAAAGAACCTGCTCGAACTCGGGTTCGACGTCGAGCGAGGTGAGCTCGGCCCATTCCAGTGCGCCCTCGGGCGCGGGCGTCTCGAGCAGGGGGACGTGGACGACGGCGCGGAGGGTGGGCAGTTCGGCGCGGAGCTCGGCGACCGTCTCGCGGCGGTCGTGTTCCTTGCCGCCGTAGCGGTAGCCGTCGACGGTGAACAGGACGGTGGGCTCGACCTGCTGGAAGCGGTCGAGGACGCTGCGGGCGCCGAAGTCGGGGGCGCAGGAGGTCCACACGCCGCCGACGGCCGCGGTGGCCAGGAGGGCGACGGCGGCCTGCGGGATGTTGGGGAGGTAGCCGCTGACGCGGTCCCCCGGGCGGACGCCGAGGCGGCGCAGCTCATGGGCGAGGGAGGCGACCTGGGCACGCAGTTCGCGCCAGCTGAGGGGGACCGGTTCGTGGGTCTCGTCGACGTGCAGCAGGGCGGGCTCGTCGGCGCGTGCGGGGTCCTCGGCATGGCGCAGCGCGTGCTCGGCGTAGTTGAGGGTGGCGCCGGGGAACCACTGGGCGCCGGGCATGGTGGCGTCGGCCAGTACGGTCTCGTAGGGCGTGCTGAAACGGACGTCGCACCAGTCGGCGAAGGCGGACCAGAAGGTGGCCAGGTGTGCGGTGGACCAGCTGTGGAGTGCGGCGTAGGAGGCGACGGGGTCGTCGGGGTCGGGCTGGGGGGCGCCGTGGTGCTGTGCGGCCCAGCTCTGGAACCGGGTGAGGCGTGCCGTGGGGAAGCCGGCGGGATCGGGCCGCCAGAGCGCCTCCGGTGCGGAGGGGTGCGAGGTACTGCTGTCGCTGTGCGCTGCGGTCATGGTGCGGCTCCCTGGCGTGTGTACGCGTCGTCGCGTCTTCCGGCCGGGACGATGCCATGTGATCACAGGTTGTGCCAGGGCAAGAGTCACACACCCGGGCTGTGTGGAGTGTGCGGAGGCCCTGGTGACCAGCGGGTGAACGCCCGCTGAACAGCGCTGACGCGGCGCTGCTTCGGTGGCAGGCTGAGCAGCATGGACGCGCGTGACCTGGTGCGGTCGGTGACGGTGGGTGGCAGGGGCCGGGGGGTGGGGTCGTGGCGGGCGGCGTGGCGCAGGCGGCGCGCCGACGCGGTGGGGTTGCCGCGGCAGCAGCGGGCCGAGCGGGCGCGCACCCCGGGTGAGGCGACGGGTGCCGAGCCGGGCCCCGGCGGAGGGACGGTCCGTTTCGCGCGGTCGGTGCTGTGTGTGCGGGTGACGGTGGCGGGCGCGGTGTTCGTCGGCTGGGACGGTGCCGATCCTGAGCCGTCGTACGCGCTGGCGGGGGCCGCTCCCGCGGCCGACGAGCGGGCGCGTCTGGAGCCGGACAAGGACGGCGGCTGGCGGGTGGTGTCCGAGCGGATGCTGGTGACGGTCTCGCGGCTGGGCGCTGTGGAGGTGCGTACGCCGGGTGGCGCGCTGCTGCGCCGCGACCATCCGCCCCGGTGGTGGGAGGAGGCGGGCGCGGCGGGCGCCGACCCCGGGGGCGGGCGCGGCGGCGGGGCCGCGGTGGCTGCAACGCTCCGAACTGCCGGCGGACGCCCGGTTCTTCGGGCTGGGTGGTCAGGTCGACGGGCCCCGGCTGCGCTCTCGCTCGTACCGCCTGTGGAACACCGCACCGGGACCGCGGCACGCCGCACCCGACCGGTCGGGCTCCGCCCCCGGCCTGACGGGCACAAAGAGAGGCCTCGTGGGCCTCGCGTCCCGTCCCCTGTCGGTGGCGATGCCGGTGCTGGTGAGCGTGGCGGACGCGGGCACGCTCCTCGTCTTCCACGACAACTCCTGGGACGGGCGGGTGGACCTGCGGGAGGGCGCTGAGGGGCTGGGCTCGGGGCACGACCGTCCCGGGCGGTGCGAGGTGCGGATGTCGGGCGGTCCGCTGCGGTACTGGGCCGTGGCCGGCGCGCCCTCCCGCGTGCTACACGGCTGGGCCGCGCTGACGGGCGCCCCGGCGGTGCCGCCCGGCTGGGCGCTGGGGTACCAGCACGCGCTCGGTGCGGCCGGCGACGCGCAGCGGCCGGCGCGGGTGGCCGAGGGGCGCCGCGCGCTCGGGCTGCCGTTGCGTGCGCTGCACGTCGAGGAGTTCCCCTCCGACGGCCGCGGCTCCACCGGGGGCGACGTCCCTGGCGCGGGCGCGCGGGCGCCAGGGGCGTCGGCCGCCGGGGTGCGTCTGGTGTCGTCGGTCGGGCCCGCGGTGCGGGCACGGGCGGGCGACCCGGTCTTCGAGAGCGGACGCGCGGCCGACGTGTTCGTACGGGAGGCGGGGGGCCGTGTGGTGCTCGGAGGGGCGCACGGAGGCGAGGCGGTCTTCCCCGACTTCACGGACCGGCGGGTGCGCAAGTGGTGGGGTGCGCTGTACGCGGAGCGGCTGGAGCAGGGGTTCGCCGGGGTGTGGCACACCGGGGACGAGCCCTTCTCGCTGTGTGCCTTCGGCGACCCTACGCTGCCGCTGTCCGCGCGCCACGCTCTGGAGGGCCGGGGCGGCGACCACAGGGAGGCCCACAACGTCTACGCGCTGGCGATGGCCGAGGCCGCCTGCGCGGGGCTGCGGGAACTGCGGCCCGAGGAGCGTCCCTTCCTGGTCTCGCGTTCCGGCTGGGCGGGGATGCAGCGGTACGGCGGGTCCGCGACGGGCGGTGCCACCGGCGGCTGGGAGGGGCTGCGGGCGGCGCTGTCGCTGGTGCTGGGGCTCGGTCTGTGCGGGATGCCGTACGCGGGGCCCGACATCGGTGAGGCGGCGGCACAGGTGTCGCCCGAGCTGTATCTGCGGGGGCTCCAGTTGGGCGCGTATCTGCCGCTCTTGCGCACGCGGGCCGCCAAGGAGGCTCGAGGGGAGCCGTGGGAGTCCTGCCCGCGGGTGCTGGAACACGTGCGGGCGGCGTTGGCGGCGCGCGAGCGGTTGGCTCCTTATCTGATGACGCTCGCTCAGCTCGCGCACCGCACGGGTGCGCCGTATGTGCGTCCCGTGTGGTGGCAGCATCCGCGGGACCGCCGGCTGCGGGACTGCGAGGACGCGTTCCTGCTGGGGGACGCGCTGCTGGTGGCGCCGGTGCTGGAGCCCGGGGTGCGGGAGCGTGCCGTCCGGCTTCCCGCGGGCCGCTGGTACGACACGGCCACGGCTCGGCCTTTCGAGGGGCCGGCGACGGTGCGGGTGGCGGCGCCGTTGGACCGGGTGCCGGTACTGGCCCGCGCCGGTACGGCGGTACCGGTGCGGTCACAGGGCGGGGAGACGGAGCTGGAGGTGTGGCCGCCCGCCCCGGGGCGCACCGGCGGCGGGCTGCTGATCCCCGACCCGGGCGAGGGCCGACAGCGTCCGCGGGCCGAACGGTTCACGGTGCGGGCGGACCGCGGAGGGGCCGTGGTGGTCGAGCGGGAGGGCGGCGGTGAGGTGGGGTACGCGGTGCGGGTCAGGTGACGGCGGCGCGGGGTGTTGCCGCTGCGGATGAGGGGCCGGGCGGCGGCACCCCGCGCCGGGCGCGTCATGACGTTCAGTGACGCGAGGACAGTGAGCCGCGTTCCACGGGGAAGTCGAAGTAGGTGTCGGGGAACGTCTCCGGCTCGTGGGTGAAGTGCCACCACTCCTCGGGGAGGTTGGTGAAGCCCTGCCGCTCCAGGGTGGTCTTGAGGAGTTGCCGGTGGGCGCGCTGTTCGCCGGTGATCCTGGGGTCGTCGGTGTGGGCGAGGGTGTCGAAGCAGTCGAAGCCGGTTCCCGTGTCGACGGAGTTGTCGGGGAACCGTTCGTCCTTGGGCGCGTAGCACGGCGTCAGCGGCTCGCCCGGCACGTAGGGGCGGGTGGGTGCGGCCGGCAGTTCGGCGACGGTGAGGTCGACGGTGCTGCCGCGGCTGTGCCCGGACTTCTCGGCGATGTAGCCGTCCTCGAACAGCCGGTTCTTCTCGACGCGGGGGTAGAACTCGGCCTTCATCTTCTCGTCGTCCAGGTCCTGCGCCCAGCGGACGAAGTGGTCGACGGCGCGCTGCGGGCGGTAGCAGTCGTACACCTTGAGGGTGTAGCCGCGCCGGAGGAGGGAGCGCTGCGCCTTGGCGAGGGCCTTCGCGGTGTCCTTGGTGACCAGGCACATCGGTTCGCGGTAGCCGTCGATGGGTTCGCCGACGAAGTTGTGCGGGGTGTGGTAGCGGATCTCCTGCCGGATGGTGGGGGCGACGTCGTGGAGGGCGACGAACTCCCTGGGCGCCTCGGGGTCGTCCCCGTGGCCGTGTTCGTGGAGGCCGTGGTCACCGTGGCCGTGGCCGTGGTCGTGGCCTGTGGCTGGGTGGGCCGCGGCGGGGGCCGGGGCCACGGCGAGGGCGAGGAGCGCGGCTGCGGCCAGGAGGGGGATGCGGGGTGCGGTGCGGATGCGTCTCATGCTCCCCTCATCTACCAGGGAACCGGGAAATGAGGAACGGCGGCTCGGGACCACCCCCGTCGGTCCCGTGCCACCGTTCTTGTTCAGTGTGGACGTGCTTCCCGCGGGGGCGGTTCGCATGATCGGGTACGCGTACGGGGACGTGAGGGTCTGGTGACGTGCCCGTGACAGTCGCGACGATCACGTCGCACAACGAGCCGCGGCCTCCGTCGTGTCAGCGACCTTGACTGCCTCTCGGCCGGGCTCAACACTGCCGTCACGCTCGCCGCGGGCGCCGCCGCCGCTGCCGGGGTGGAGCAGCCGTCACCGGCGGGTGGGCCGCCGATCGGCGGGGCCGTAGGGCACCGATCGGCGGGGCTTCGGCGCGCTGCCGCGTAAGGCCGCATTCTGAGCACGACGTCCGAACGCACCGAACGAGGGGTCGTCAACCATGACGGACAAGTACGTCGCAGCCATCGACCAGGGCACCACTTCCAGCCGCTGCATCGTCTTCGACCAGCGGGGCGGGATCGTCGCCGTCGACCAGCAGGAGCACCGGCAGATCTTTCCCAAACCCGGCTGGGTGGAGCACGACGCCGCCGAGATCTGGACGAGGGTGCAGTCGGTGGTGGACGGGGCGCTGGAGCGGGCGGGGCTGCGCGCCGACGAGCTGAGCGCCATCGGCATCACCAACCAGCGCGAGACGACAGTGCTGTGGGACCGCGCGACGGGTGAACCGGTGCACAACGCGATCGTGTGGCAGGACACCCGTACCTCGCAGCTGTGCGCCGAACTGGGTGGCGACGCGGGCCAGGACCGCTTCCGCGACCGTACGGGGCTGCCGCTGGCCAGCTACTTCGCGGGGCCGAAGGTGGCGTGGCTGCTGGATGAGGTGCCGGGGCTGCGGCAGCGGGCCGAGCGGGGCGAGATCGCGTTCGGCACGCTCGACTCGTGGCTGATCTGGAATCTGACCGGCGGCACGGAGGGCGGCAGACACGTCACGGACGTGACCAACGCGTCCCGGACGATGCTGATGAACCTGGAGTCGCTGGAGTGGGACCAGTCGGTGCTGGACGCGATGGACGTGCCCGCCGCGGTCCTGCCCGAGATCCGTTCCTCCTCGGAGGTGTACGGCACCGCCGTGGGCCGCCTCTCGGGTGTGCCCGTGGCCTCGGCGCTCGGCGACCAGCAGGCGGCCGTCTTCGGACAGACGTGCTACGGCGTCGGCGAGGCCAAGAACACCTACGGCACCGGCTCCTTCCTGCTGCTGAACACCGGGCACCGGCCGGTCCCCAGCAGGAACGGCCTGCTGACGACGATGGGCTACCGGCTGGGCGGCGAGGCTCCCGTCTACTGTCTGGAGGGGTCCATCGCCATCACCGGCGCCCTGGTGCAGTGGTTCAGGGACCAGCTGGGCATCATCGACGACGCCTCGCAGATCGAGGGGCTGGCGGCCAGTGTGGACGACAACGGCGGCGCGTACATCGTCCCGGCGTTCTCCGGGCTGTTCGCGCCGTACTGGCGTTCGGACGCGCGGGGCGTGGTCACAGGGCTGACCCGGTACGTGACCAAGGCGCACCTCGCGCGAGCCGTGCTGGAGGCGACGAGCTGGCAGACCCGTGAGGTCGTCGACGCCATGTACCAGGACAGCGGCGTCGAGATCACCAGCCTGAAGGTCGACGGCGGCATGACGGCCAACAACCTGCTGATGCAGCACCAGGCCGACGTGCTCGGCGTTCCCGTGATCCGCCCCGTGATCGCGGAGACGACCTGCCTGGGCGCCGCCTACGCGGCCGGCCTCGCCACGGGCGTCTGGTCGGACCTGGACGAGTTGCGCTCCCACTGGAAGCGCGACGCCGAGTGGACGCCCGCCATGAGCGAGGAGGACCGGGAGCGGGAGTACAGGAACTGGCACAAGGCGGTCGAACGCAGCTTCGGGTGGCAGAAGAGCTGAGGCGCACCCGCCCCGCCGGGCCGCTTTCGCACGCCCCGCCGGCTCCGCGGCGCACGCCGCCGGGCCGGCACCGACTGGGCCGCTCAGGCCTCGGCGGGGCTGTGCGCGGCGCGCTGCGCGGCCGTGTGCATGGCGTGCTCCACCACGGAGATGAGCACGTCCCGCGCGGACTCGCGCTGCCGCGCGTCGCACTGCATCACCGGCACCTCCCCGTCGAGGTCGAGCGCTTCCCTGAGGGTCTCCGCGGGGTAGCGTTCGGCCCCGTCGAAACAGTTGACGGCGACGGTGAAGGGGATGGAGCGGCGTTCGAAGTAGTCGATGGCCGCGAAGCTGTCCTCCAGCCGCCGCGTGTCGGCGAGCACCACGGCGCCCAGCGCGCCGCTGGCCAGCTCGTCCCACAGGAACCAGAAACGGTCCTGTCCCGGCGTGCCGAACAGGTAGAGCACGAGTTCGTCGTGGATGGTGATGCGGCCGAAGTCCATGGCGACCGTCGTCGTGGTCTTCGCCTCCACCCCCTGTGTGTCGTCGAACCGGCGTCCGGCCTCGGTCAGCGTCTCCTCGGTACGGAGCGGCTTGATCTCGCTGACCGCCCCCACGAGGGTGGTCTTGCCGACGCCGAATCCGCCCGCCACCAGGACCTTGAGCGTGACCGGTTCGGCGGGGGCCTTTCTGCCACCCCGCTTAGAGCGCCCGAAGACCATTGATCACCTCTCTGAGGATGCTCTCGTCCGGCAGCTCGGCCGGAGGGACGGGACGGGTGACGCGGACCAGCTCGGCTTCCAGCAGGTCGCCGATCAGGACCCGGACGACACCGACGGGCAGATCGAGTTCGGCCGCCAGCTCCGCCACCGACAGGGCGGAGCGGCGGCAGCGCAGGACGATGTCGAGGTGTTCGGGGGCCAGCGAGTGATCCGCGAGGAGCGCGTCCTCGGTGGGCGGCCCCTCCGGATCGTCCGCGCACCCCTCGGCCGGCTCGTCGGACAGGACGAGGGCGATGAGGTCGAGCTGCGCCGCGACGACGCTGCTGCGGGTGCGGCCCCGCGTCATCGCGTACGGCCGCACCACGGGTCCTGCCGCGTCGTCGAACCAGTGGTCCGTCATTGCCGGCCCCGCCCCCTCATTTCCTCGTTTCCTCGGTTTCCCCGGTTCCCCCGCCTTGTTTCCGAGGTCCCCCGCCGTCCGCGTCAGTCGGTTGTGGTGGTGCCGCCCGCCGGGGTGGCGCGCGGCGCGGTGCTCAGGTGGGCACCGACGCGCTTGACCAGCAGCGTCATCTCGTAGGCGACCAGGCCGACGTCCGATTCCGCGTCCGCGAGCACGGCCAGGCAGCTGCCGTCCCCCGCCGCCGTCACGAAGAGGAAGGCGTCCTCCAGTTCGACCACGGTCTGGCGGACACCGCCCACGTCGAAGTGGCGGCCCACGCCCTTGGCCAGGCTGTGGAACCCGGAGGCGACGGCCGCCAGGTGCTCGCTGTCCTCCCTGGTCAGGCCCTGCGACGCGCCCCTGGCGAGGCCGTCACCTGAGAGGACGAGCGCCTTGCGGATGCTGCCCACGCGCTCGACCAGTTCGTCGAGGAGCCAGTTGAGTTCGCCGCTTCCAGCGGAGTGCGATGCGGCGTTCGGTGCGGTCATCGACCGTCCCCTCCCGGTGTCGTTCCTGGTGCTGACTCCCCCGCGTCGTGCGGCGGTTCGCTCTCGCGTCTGCCGCGTTCCCAGCCGCGCTGGAGGGAGGCCATCTTGCTGCGCACTTCGTCGGCGTCGCGCTCGGCGGCATCCGGCGTGCTGGAATCCTGGGTGCCCGCTTGGCCGTACGGCATGCGGGTGCTGACGGTCGGGGTGTCGGCCTTGAGCTGCGGCGCGAGGCTCGCCTGCCGCACCCGGCGCGGCAGCCCGCCGACGCGCGAGGCGTTGTCGGCCGGCGAGGCGTTGTCGGTCCCCGAGGCACCGGCGTCCCGCGTGGGACCGACGCTCTGCGCGGCGCTGGTGCCGTGCGGGGTGCCGGCGTCCGATGAGGCGCCGGGGTCCGGCGTGGTGCCCCGTGTGGTGCCTGGTGCCTGCGGGGGCGGTGCGGTCTGCGGCGTGGAGCCAGCCTCCGCCCGCGGACGGTCTTCTTGCGCCCCGGAGGCCGCACCGGGCTTCTTACGGCGGGGCAGCGGCGCGGGTCCGCCCGTGTGGGCGCCCGCACCGGAGTCCTGACGGTCCGCTTCGCCGGTACGCCGCTCCGGTCCTGAGCGGCGGTCAGGATCGACGGTACGGCCGTTGTCGGAGACGAGTACGGGTGTTCCGGGACGCCGGCGCGGCAGCGGCGCTTGCCCGCCGTTCGCACCGCCGTCGTCCGCGGCGTCCGCCGCGGTGCGGTCCTGGCCGCGGGAGCCGGAGGCGGCCTCGTCCCGGGCCTGCTGGTGCACTTCCCCGGCCGCCGCGGGAAGGGGGCCGGTGGCGGGGCCCCGCCTGCGCTGTGGCAGACCGCGGCCTTCACGGGTGGGGGGTGTCTGGTCGATCGGGGCCTCCAGCTCGACGGGCCCGTCGAGAGGCCGGGCGGGCTTTCCGCCGGCCTCGATGGCGGTGCGGGGCGGGCGCTGCTCCTCGTCGCGACCCGGGGTCTCGGTGAGGACGGCGCCGGGGATCAGGACGACGGCGGTGGTGCCGCCGTAGGGCGACGGCTGCAGGGAGACCCGGACGCCCTGGCGCTGGGCGAGTCGTGAGACGACGAAGAGGCCCAGCCGGTCGGTGTCGGACAGTTCGAACTCGGGCGTCTCGGCGAGCCGCAGGTTGGCGTCCAGCATCGCGTCGGCGGTCATGCCCAGGCCGCGGTCGTGGATCTCCAGCGTGAAGCCGTTGGCGACGCGCTCCCCCAGCACCTGCACGGCCGTGTGCGGCGGAGAGAAGACGGTGGCGTTCTCCAGCAACTCGGCGATCAGGTGCGTCAGGTCGGCGACCGCGCTGCCGTCGACGGCCAGCCTCGGCAGCCTGCGCACCTCGATCCGCTCGTAGTCCTCGACCTCGGCGACGGCCGCCCGCACGACGTCCATGAGCTGCACGGGCTTGCGCCACTGCCGGGAGGGGGCCGCGCCGGAGAGGATGACCAGGCCTTCGGCGTGGCGGCGCATCCGGGTGGTGAGGTGGTCGAGCCTGAAGAGGTCCGCGAGCTCGTCGGCGTCCTCGGTGCGACGCTCCATGGCGTCGAGGAGAGTGAGCTGGCGGTGCAGCAGGACCTGGTTGCGCCGGGCGAGGTTGACGAAGACCTCGGAGACGCCGCGCCGCATGTCGGCCTGTTTGACGGCTGCTTCGACGGCGGCGCGCTGCAGCGTGTTGAGCGCCTGGCCCACCTGCCCCATCTCGTCGGCCGAGTAGTCGAGCTGCGGGGACTCGGCCTCCACGTCGACCCGGTCGCCCGCCGCCAGCCTCCGCATCACGCTGGGCAGCCGCACGCCCGCCGACTCGTTGGCCTCCTTGCGCAGCGTGCCGAGGTCGCGCACGAGGCTGCGGCCGACCCGTATGGAGATGACGAGGGAGGCCAGCACGGCCAGGAACCCGAGCACGCCCGCGGCCGCCGCCTGCACCAGTACGCGGGTGGCGACGGGGTCGACCCGGTCCTGGTAGCGCTGCTGGGCCTTGACCTCCATCCGCTTGAGGTCGTCCAGTGCCGCGGTGATGCCCTGGCGCCAGCGCTCCTGACCGACCGGGCCCTCGGTCCTGCGGGGCCCCGCGGCGATGACGGCGTCCTCGTTGCCGCGCAGGGTACGGCCGTTGGTGCTGTTCCAGTAGTTCTCGAACATCTGCCGGTCGGTGGCCGGCAGGGAGGGCAGGTTGGTCTGGTAGGTGATGTTGCGCTCGGCGACCCGGTCCGAGAGGGCGCGCTGGTCACCGCGGGTGAACTCGCCCGCGGCGTAGGCGGCCGCCATCAGGGCGTCCTCGCGGGAGAGGTACTCACGGGCCAGCGAGACGTAGACGAGGGCGCGGCCCTCCTTCTCCAGGCCGACGTCGTCGACGGCGCTCAGCGAGCTGATGACCGCGTAGGCGGGGTCGACCAGTTCGTTGTAGGCCTGGAAGGCACCGCCGCGGGTGATGGTGTCCTTCTCGACCCGGGAGCGGAGCGCGTCGAGACCGTCCAGCGCGCCGAGGAAGTCGTCGAGCCGGGCCCGCGAGTCGGGGCCCAGGTCGGAACGGAGACTGCCGTCGGCGGCGTTGCGGCGGACCGCGGAGACCTTCTTGTCGGTGGCGCGCTCCGCCTTGCGCAGGGATTCCAGTCCCGCGCCGCCCTGGGGGTCGGCGATGTGCACCATGATGTGGCGGCGTTCTCGCTGGATGGCCTGGACGGCGTCCTCGGTGGGATCGCCGATCTTGCGGGTGATCTCATCCAGCCGCAGCAGGCTGTTCGCCTCCGTCGCGGTGATGTACGTCGCGAAGCCCCAGATGGACACCAGAGACACCAGCGGCACCAGCAGCAGCACCACGATCTTCCGGCGGATGGACTTCCCGCGAAAGCGCATGGCCTCCCCTACGTACTCCCCAGCGCACGGGGGCGTGTACCGACAGCAAACGGCGTGAGCTTACTACTGACGCACCGGCAACTCGTAGGTGTGTACGGGCACGGGAACAGGCGGTCCGTGGCGCCTCATCCTGAGTTGTCCGACGATGCCCGGGCGGGCGTTCGAGGTTTGTGTCCAAGGACACGTTTGCGCAACCGTGGGAAGATCGAGGGGGTCGTGGAGGGGGAGTGAACAGGATGTATACGAAACCCCGCCTGCCGGATCCGGTCCGGGCGGCGGCGGCGCGTGCGGTGATCATCGCGGCGCTGACGCTGGTGCTGCTCATGATCGCGTTCTTCTGCTCGATGGCCGGCGTGTGGCTGGCCTTCCCCATGGTGCTCGCCACCATCGGCGGCACCATCGTGGCGACATGGGCGGTGCTGGACGTGTGGATCACGCGGCAGGTATGGGTCCAGCGGCACGGCGTCGTCTCGGAGCCGAGCAGCGTGGCGCGGCGCCGCGCGGTGGAGGCACACCGGCGCGCGGGACGCGAGGAGACGGCACAGGTCACCCACCCGGACGAGAACGGACGGGACGCACGGGATGGACGGGACCGACCGGATCGGCAGCAGGGACGGAACGGGCAGGACGGACCGGACAAGCGGGACGTCAGGGGTGCGGGAAGGGTGCCGCGCCCGGCGCGTCACTCGGCGGCTGAGGAGCCGGAACCTGCGGGCCCGCAGCCTCCGGTGACGGCTGCTCGGCAGGGCCGCCCTCCGCACCGGAAGGCCGCGCCTGGTCGGGGCGGAGGAACATCCGTGTCGCGGTGATCTCCCCGTGCACCTCGGCCCCGCCCTCCTCGTCCGCGGGGCCCGGCAGACCAGGACGCAGGTGCTCCTCCACGCTGATGTATTTGAGGCCCGCACGCAGATCCGCGTCGTTGCGCATCCTGATCACCAGCGGGAACTCCGCCAGAGCCGTGGTGTCGAACAGACCCGTGGTGTAGAGGAGCTGGACCCCCAGGGCGTCGGCGACAGCCCGCTGGAGCTCCAGGAGATAGGTGGCGTTGGCCCGCCCGATGGGGTTGTCCAGGAACAGGGTTCCCGCGTGCCGGTGCTTGTCCCGGCCACGGTCGTTGCTGCGCAGGGCGGCCATCGTGCAGTACAGGGCGATGGCCGCGGTCAGCAGCTGGCCTCCGGAGAAGACGTCGCCCATCTGTCCGACGGGCACCCGCTCGGCGCGCAGCACGGCGTCCGGCTTGAGGATCTCCACCGACACCCCGCGCGGCTGGAGCGCCGCGTGGACGCCGCGCAGCAGCAGCGACATGCCGTCACGCCGCAAGTCGGAGTTCTTGCGCACGGCGGCGCGGGTGGCCTCGTCGATGACCTCGCCCAGCCGTTCGGTGAGCGTGGCCTGGTCGGGGTCGTCGAACCGGATGCGCAGGAACTCCTGGCCCGACCACTCCCCCAGCCCCTCGGGCAGGCGGGAGAGCCGCTGGGCCGAGCGCAGCGTCGTCAGCGACGACTCCACCAGGCCGCGCAGCCGGTCCACGATGCTGTCCCGGTTGCGCTCCAACTGCTCCAGTTCGTCGGTCAGTACCCGCAGTCGGGGCGCGAACGCCGCGGCCCAGGCGGCCGCATGGTCGGGCAGCGCCGAGGCGGGCAGCTCGCGCACCTGCTGCCTGGCCGGGGTGCGCACGTGCTCGTAGCGGCTGGAGTTGGCGTGCCGTACGAGCACGTCACAGGCCTCACGTACGGCCCCCTCCGCCGAACCGAGGTCGGCGGCGCAACCGCGCAGCGAGCGCCGGGCCTCGGCCGCCGCCTGACGGGCCTCGGCGAGCGCTCCGGGATACGGCCCGGGCGGCTCCTCCTCGCCGTGCGGCGTTGCGGCAACGGAGGCTGCCGGGTCGCGCAGCAAATCCCGGAGGGTGGTCGCCGTCTCGTCGAAGCCGCCGGCGGCGTCCTCGGCGGCCGTGTGGGCGCGCTGCAGCGACTCGTGGGCGGCGCGCGCCGCGTCGAGCTCGTCGCCCCTGGTGGCCAGTTCCGCGTTGGCCGTCCGCAGCAGGCTCTGGGCCTCGGCCGCGTCGCCCGGCACCCGCTCGGCGGGCAGTTCGGTGTGGGCCTGCCCGTCCGGCGGCGCGAGCCGCTCGGCCTCGCCGCGGAGCCGGCCGAGCTGTTCGCTGACGTCGGAGCCGCGCGACTCCAGCCGCTGGACGAGCGCTTCGGCGCGGGCGGCGGCCGCCTGCCGGGAAGGGCCGTCGGCGCCGTCCGGGCCTTCCAGGAGCTGGGCGGCGCGGGTGCGCACCTTGTTGGTGAGCCGGTCGAGCGCCGCCTTGGCGGCGGACTCGTCGCCCTCGGCGCGGGCCTGTTCGGCGCGCAGGTCGGCGCCGACGCCGACCTTCTCGTACAGCTGGGAGGCCGAACGGTAGGCCTCACGCAGGTCCGGCAGCGACGCCGGCCTGGCACCCGCCGCCTTCCCCTCGGCCGCGTCGGCCCCTCCGTCGGCCGGCTCCCCCTCGCCGGGCGCGTCGGGCTCCTGGAAGGCGTCGGGCTCCTCGGGGGCGTCGGGAACGCCCGCGATCTCGGCGCGTTCCCCTCTCAGGGTGCGGGCCGTGCGGTGGGCGTCGTCGGCGGCGCGCTGCGCGGTGCGCCGGTCCTCGTCCGCCGCGTACGCCTTCTGCGAGCACACCTCGGCACGCTCCTGCGCCGTGGCCGCGTCGTCGGCCAGCTCCCGCAGCCGGGTCTGCCACGCGGTGCGTTCCCGCAGCCGGAAGGCGAGCCCCGCCAGCGCGTCCGCGCTGCGCCGCGCCCGCTGCGCCCGCTCCCCCCGCTCGTCGCGCACCCGGGCGGTCTCGGCCGCCTGCGCGTCCGCGTCCACGCGCGCCTCGCTCACCTCGACGAGGTGGCGCTCGGCCGTCTCGGCCGCCTGCCGCGCCTCGGCGGCGGCGTCGGCGAGATCACCGAGGCGGCCCTCGGGGCAGCCGGTGCGCCACGAGGCGAGCCGGGCGGCCAGCGCCCGGTCGGCGGCCAGCCGTGCCGCCAGCGCGCGGATCTCCTCGTCGCGGGCGGCGGCCCGCTCGCGCAGCCGGCGGCGCTCGTCGTCGGCCGCGTACTCGTCGTGCATGGCCGGGTTCGGCGGTACGAGAAAGACGCCGGAGTCGCCCGCCTCCTCGCCCCCTGCTGGTGCGGGCGCCGGTGCCAGCAGCGCCGCCGAGGTGCCGACGGCGACGGCGGAGCGCGGCAGCAGCGCCGCGCTCGCCAGCACCTCACGGGCGCGCGTGTGCGACCGCGGGTCGGTGATGACGACGCCGTCGACCAGCTCAGGGCGGGCGGCGAGGACCGCCGCGTGGTCGGCGGGGTCGACGGACTGCGCCAGGTAGCGCCAGCCGGGCAGGGCCGGGACGCCGTGCTCGCCCAGATACTCGACCGTGGCCGTCACGTCCTGGCCCGGGGGCAGCAGCCCGCCGTCGCCGAGCGCACCGAGCATCCGCGCGTCGTCCGCCGCTGCGGTGCGCAGGTCGAACAGCTGGCGTTCGGCATGGGCCACACCCTCGTCCAGCAGCTCCTGGAGCGCCTCGGCGTTGCGGTCCACCTCCTCGGCGGTCAGCGGGCCCGTGGCGCCCGCCTCGTCCGGGTGCGGGGGGTGGCCTGCTGAGTCCTCCGGGGCGCCTGCCGCCTGCCGCGGACCGGCAAGGCGCTCATCCCCCATGTCCTGACGCGCGGCCGTCCCGTCGCTGCCGGCGGAGCGGGCGGTCCCCGGCTCGCCGGCGCTCGGCCCCTCGTCCGCCGTCGAGGCCAGCGCGTCCGGCGCATTGCCCACGTCGCGTTGGCCCGGTACGGCGGCACGGGCCGGGCCCCGCGCGCCCGCACCGGAGGCGGCACGGCGGGAGGAGGCCGGACCGCCGGCCGGTGCGCCGGGCAGACCGAGCAGCTCGGCGAGGCGCTCCTCGACGCCCAGGGCTTCGGCCGTGGCGCGTTCGGCCCCGTGCGCGGACTCCGCCGCCTCGGCCGCGTCCGCCGCGCGGGCCGCGGCGAGTTCCGCACTGGCGTGCCGGCTCGCCAGCTCGCGGGCGCGCTCGCCGCTGCGGGCCGCCGCGTCGCGCGCCGACTCGAACGCGGCGACGGCGCTCTTCTCCGCGTCGCTGGCCTCGAGCGCGGCGCGGGCGGGGTCGGCGTCCGGGTCGCTGTCGTCGAGCCAGCCCGCGCGCACCGCCTCGGCCATCTCCTGCTCGACCTCGGTGAGCCGCTGGCGCAGGTGCTCGGTCTCGCTGCGGGCGCGCTGCGCCTCGGTGGCGGCCTCGGTGGCCTCCCGGTGGGACCGCTCGCTGTCGGTCAGCAGAGCGCTCGAACGCTCCTCCTGCTCACCGGCGATGCGTTCGCTGTCCTCCGCCGCGGTGTTCAGGGCCCGCACCAGCGCCGTGGCCGCCTGGGAACGCGCGGCGAGGGCGGGCGCCGCGTCCCGCTCGGCCTCCCGGATGGCCGCCGCCACGCGAGCCGACCGGTCGGCGGCCGTGCGGTGCGCGAGCACCGTCTCCGCCGCCTGCCACGCCGCGTGCAGCGTACGGGCCTCGCCCAGCTCGCGCTTCTGCGCCGCCGCCGACTTCTCCGCGGCGGCCAGCGCCAGCGAAGCGTGCCGGTAGGCGAGTTCGGCGGCGACCCGGGAGGCGCGGGAGCGGGCGTCCTCGGCCGCGGTGACGGACTCCCCGGCCTGGGCGAGCTGCTCGGCCAGTTCCGCGGCGCGACCGCGCTCCTGGGTGCCGCGCGCGGTCAGCCGCTGGGCGAGCAGCCGGGTACGGCGCTCGGCGCCCGCGTGGATCTCACGGGCGCGGCCGCGCGCCTCGGCGGCCTGGGTGATGCGCTCCAGGTGTTCGAGGGAGCCCGCGGTGAAGTCCCGTTCGGCGGTCAGCTCGGCGCGGCGTCCCAGCTTGTGCGCGAACCCGTGGACGAGGTCGGCGAGCCCGTCGGTGTCGCGGGTGTCGGTGACGGCCCGCAGCAGCAGGTCGGTGAAGTCCGAGTCGTTCTTGACGGCGAAGAGGCCCGCCGCCTCGCCCTCGTCTGCGTTCATCTCGCGCTGGTAGCGGAAGAGTTCGGGGTCGAGGCCGAGCGACGTCAGGTGCTCGTTCCAGCGCTCGTGCACCTCCTCCCAGACCACGTCCAGATTCGGGTACGCCTTTCCGGTCTCCGTCAGGACGTCGCGGAAGCCCTTCATGGTGCGCCGCCTGCCGCGCGCCGAGGACGCCCCTTCGAGGCGGGGGCGCAGCGCGGCCGACTCGGCGACGGGCAGCGCGTCCAGGGACAGTCCGGGTCCTGGGCGGAAGGAATACCACGCCTCGGCGAACTTGCGCGGGTCGCCGGAGACCTGCCGGCCGCGCCACTCGCTGACCTTCCCGACGACGATGGTCTCCCCGGTGCGGGTGTGCTGCCACTCCAGGGCGACGTGGCCGCAGTCGTCGGCGAGCAGGAACTTGCGCAGCACGCCCGAGCTGGCGCCGCCCAGGGTGTTGCGGTGGCCGGGCAGCATCACGGAGAAGATCAGCTTGAGCAGGACGGACTTGCCGCCGCCGTTCTCCAGGAAGAGGACGCCCGCGGGCGCGGGGCGGCGGGGCGGGCCCTGGGGCTCCTCCTCGAAGAAGTCCGCCTGCGCCGGTGCGGGGCTGGGCACGGCGTCCCCCACTCCGCGCAGGTCCAGCACGGTGTCGGCGTAGCGCGCGCCGGCGGGCCCGATGGAGTAGAGACGGATCCGGGACAGCTCGTACATGGCGGCGGTGCTCTCGTGTGTGGGGCGTCGGCGGGGTGGGCGTGGGCTGCTGGTGGGTCAGGAGTGGAAGGGGAGCCCGGCGTCGGGCGCCAGGTCCAGACCATCCTCGTCGCGCGGCGGCAGCAGGCTCGCCGTGCCGTCGGAGACGGGGACGACGCCCAGCTCCAGCAGCTCCGCCATGGCCGCGTTGCCCGCCATGTCGCGGACCTGGAGCTGGTAGCGGGCCGTGGTGCGGTAGGTGCCGCCGGCGTCGTCGCCCGTCCGCTGGAGGAAGCCGGAGTCGGCGAGGAAGGAGGCGGCCTTGGCGACGATGCCCGTCGTCGACCCCGCGAGCCTGCGCGCGTCCTTGGTGGCGCCGGTCGCGCTGCGGCGTGCGTAGACCCGCCAGGCGGCCTCCAGGCTCGGCGCGTCGGTGGCCGGGTCGGTGTTCTCGCCCTCGGCCTCGGCCCGCTCCTCCAGCTTGCGGCAGGCCTGGCGGACGAAGGAGTCGACGCCGTTGACGGTGATCCGGCCGATGTAGCCGTCGTCCGCCAGGTCCTCGGGCCGGGGGAAGGCCATGGCGGCGCAGGCGAGATGGGCGAGGCCGTGCAGGAAGCGGTCCGCCGAGTCGGCCGTGGCACGGCGCGCGTAGTCGCCCATGCGAACGGCGAAGACGGAGTCCTCGGCGGCCGCCAGGGCCATGCCCGCGCGGGTGGAGACCTCCAGGACGACCAGTCCGAGACCCGTCGCCACGGCGTCGGCCAGGCGTGCGAAGGCGGGTTCGTCGCGGTAACGGCGCAGCAGCTCGGTGTAGTCCGCGTCCCTGGCGGGGACCAGCTTGGGGTGCAGCCCGCAGGAGACGAGCCGCGCCGCGTCCGCCGCGTCCGCGGGGGTCACCCGCGGAGGGGCGGCGCTGCGGCCCGCTCCCTCGTCGGGTTCGGGCTCCGGGGTGAAGTCAGTCATGATCCGTACTCGTTCGTCTCGTGCGGGAGCGTGGAGCCTCGCCGCTTTCCGGCGCGATGGGCAGGTGTCACACCGCCTCCGTCCGGTCGGCCGCCATCCCGGCGGCATCCAGCAGCGCCGTCCCCACGATCAGGTCGGCGCCGCCGAACTGCTCGTCCTCCAACTGCGTACCGTCATCGACGGCGAACACCAGACGCTGCTCGCCCTGCCGGTAGGCGGTGCCCACCGGCGGGCTCGCCGCGTGGACGGCCAGCAGGGCGATGAGATACGGCAGATCGGGGTCGCGCCGGCGCGCGTCGGTCAGCAGCCCCGACAGCCGGCGAGGAGCGTCGGCGGGCAGCTCCAGCAGTTCCATGGCGGCCTCCAACTGCCGCTCGCTGAAGCGGCTGTCGTCCGGTGTGGCGACCAGGTCGGGCTCGGGCATCTCGGCGCCGAGGTGCTCGCGGGGGGCGGGCGGGGTCAGGAGCAGGTCGGTCAGATCGCCCAGGCGTACGGCGCCCGGTGTCCGCAGCCCGACACCCCGGGCGAAGAAGGCGTCGGTCACCCGGGTGGCGTCTTCCAGCGGCAGCGGCAGGAGCGGCGCGAGGAGCTGCCCGTGGAGGTCGAGTCCCGCGCGGGCCGCGGGTGGCGCGAAGGCCTGCCTGTCCTGTTCGGCGCGGAAGAGCGGGCCCGCCTCCAGCAGCCGTGACTGGAGCTGGGTGTGGCGGCGGATGCAGTCCTTGACGATGTCGACCAGTTCGGCCGCGCGGCGCTTGTGGTCGGGGCCGCGTTCGGAGTCGGCCTCGTCGCGTGCCTTGCGGATGTTGGTGAGGATGGCGTTCTCGTGGCGGTAGCGGTCGGCGACGTGGTCCAGCGCCTCGGTGATCATGTCGGGTACGGCGTTGAGCCAGTCGACGGCGCGCACGTCGCGGCGGGTGGCCTCCAGGGTGCGGCGCAGCGTCTCGGCGTACTGCACGGTGCGGTAGCGGGCCTGTTCGGCGGCGAGCTGCGCGTCGGCGAGGCGCCCGCGGTTGATGAGCACCTCCAACTTGACCTCGGCGGCGATCTGGGCGCTCGTGACGTCCGTGTCCAGGGCGCCCACCAGGACGTTGACGGCCTCGTCCGTGGTGCGCAGGTAGACGCTGCCGCCGGGCCCCGGGACCTCCTCGATGAGTTTGAAGTCGTAGTCCCGCCGTACGTAGACGCCGTCGGTGCCGAAGGTGCCGTAGACGGCGCGGAAGCCGCGGTCCACGCTGCCGACGTTGATCAGGTTCTCCAGCACCCAGCGGGCGACGCGCTCGTGCTCGGCCGCCGGGCGGGCGGGGGCCTGGGCGGCGACGCGGGGCAGCAGCCTGGCGAGGATCTGCTCGTGGTCGGCACCGGTGTCGAAGTCCATCTGCAGGGTGACCTGGTCGATGGCCGCCAGCGCCAGCTCGGCCATCTCGTAGGCGCCGTACTCGCCCGCGAGGTTGGCCTTGCGGGTGTCGAGGTCGTGCAGCGGCGCCGTGCAGGCGAGCGCGCGCAGGCGGCGGGCCAGGCCCTCGTCGGCCGCGGGCCCCGGGGCCGGGGAGGGTGCGGACGCACCTGTCCCCACCGGGCTGCTCGTCGTGGTGGCGCTCTCAGTCACGACGGACACATTAAGCCGTCGCACTGACAAGACCCGAAACGGCACGGTTGTCACGGTCCGGGTGGTTGGCGCGGTCCGGGTGGCTGGCGCGGTGGCGCAGCGGGGCGTGAGCCGACCCGTCAGCCTAGCTGGCGCGCGTACCCGTCGGCGAGCTGGCGCCTGGAGTCGTCGAGGTAGACGGCGAGCAGCCGCTCGGCTCCGGGGGCGTCACCGTCACGGAGCGCGTCCAGGATCTCGCGGTTGCGCGGCAGGTAGGGCTCGTGGAAGCGGCGGGGGTTCTCCATGACGTGGAAGACGAGCCGCAGTTCCGCCAGTACGCCGCGCATCATGTCATCGGCGCGTGGACTTCCGGCCAGCTCGACTATCCCCTGGTGGAAGTGCATGTTGGCCGTCCCCAGGTCCCGCCAGCGCTCCTCGGCCCGCGCGCTCAGCCCCGCCGTCACCGCGGCGTCCATCGTGTGCAGGGCGTAGGGCGGGGCGGCCAGCTGCCGCAGCGCGGCGCACTCGACCAGGCGGCGCACCCGGTAGAGGTCCTCCAGGTCCTCGACGGTCAGCTTGCGGACGAACATGCCGCGGTTCAGCTCGTGGGCGAGCAGCCGCTCGTGGGTGAGCAGCCGGAAGGCCTCGCGCAGTGTGTTGCGGGAGACGCCCAGTGCGCGGCCGATCTCCTCCTCCGCCAGCCGCATCCCGGGACGGAACCCGCCCTCGATGATCCGGCCGCGCAGGATGCCGGCGACGCGTTCGGCGGTGCTGGTGCGCCCCAACAGTCTGCGGTCGTCGCTGAGTTCCTCCAGCACGTTGTCGGTCATGGCCGAAGTCAACCGCAGTTCCGAGAACGAGACAACGTGAGGGTTGCGGAATCGTTCAACAATCCTTTCCTTCGAAGCTCGGTGAGGTGAGACCTGCGTCACTCCTCGCCCCGAATCGGCTGTACGGCAGGGCGGTCCTGTGCACGTCGGGGATCCGGGGGCGCTCGGCATCCGGGCGCTCTCCCGGCCGGACTTCGGCGGTCGGGTACGGCCCGAAGAGGGCGACATCCCGGTCTTCTGGACGAACGGGGTCACCCTTCAGGCAGCGCTGAGGGCAACACGCCCACCGTTCGCTCTACGGAGGCCCCGGGCCGTCTGCTCCTCACGAACCTCGGTCCCGAGGGAGCCACGGGCACCGGTCCGGAGGGAGCCACGGGCACCGGTCCGGAGGGAGCCGCGAGCCTTGGCACGGAGGGAGCGCGGGGTGTCGGCGCTCAGGGGGTTACGCGGGCGGGGTGAGGCGGCCCCGGATCGTGGTCTGGACGTCGGCCTCCTCCGCGGGGTCCGCGGCCAGCCGGCGCAGTCGCTCCACCACGCGGGCGTCGCCCGTGGCGGCGCACGCGGCCGCGACCTGCCGAGTGGACTCCTCGCAGTCCCACAGGCACTCGATGGCGAACCCGGCGGGGAAGGAGGGATCGGTGGCCGCGAGGGACCGGGCGGTACGACCGCGCAGCTGGGAGGAGGCGGTCTCCCGGTAGATGTGGCGCAGCACGGGGGCTGCGCAGGCGATGGACAGGCGCCCCGCGCCGTCCACCAGCGGCCATAGTGCGGGACTGTCGGGGCCCTCGAGGCGGATGGTGCGGCGGAGCGCGGCGAGTACGGCGTCCGTGTCCTGTGCCCCACCCCGGCAGGCGAGCATCTCGGCGGCGACGGTGGCGAGGCCCGGCGCCTGCGTGTCCTCGGGAGCGGCCGCCCAGCGCCTGGCGCGTTCGAGAGCCGCCAGGGACCGCATACGAGCGAAGGAGGAGAGGGCGGAGCGGGCGAGCGCCTCACCGGGATCGCCCGCGGCCTCCTCGATGAGGTCGAGCACGCCCGGATCGTTGCGGTCGGCCAGGTGGCGCAGGGCGGCGGCGCGTGCGGCCTCGCGGGGGCCCCGTGCGGCCTCCAGCAGCAGCAGCCGGTCGTCCGGTCCCGCGAC
The DNA here is from genome assembly GCF_003323715.1 of Streptomyces diacarni. Classification (GTDB taxonomy): domain Bacteria; phylum Actinomycetota; class Actinomycetes; order Streptomycetales; family Streptomycetaceae; genus Streptomyces; species Streptomyces diacarni. The sequence continues at coordinate 123,717 of NZ_QOIN01000055.1, read as the reverse complement.
GGCGGACAGACAGCGCGCCGCGGGGGCCTCCCGGTGCTGGGGCGGGTGTTGTTCGTAACCGTCCTGGGCCCAGTCGAGGATCTCCCGCACGTTCCAGCCGGGACGTGGCCCGTCCGCGCGCATCTGGCGCTGCCAGCGGTCGAAGGAACGGCACTCCTGGGCCCGCCGCAGCCGGTCGGCCTGCCCGGGGTGCGCGGCGTCCTCGGCCCACAGCCGCCAGGGTCGGGGTTCGAAGGCGTCGCGGGCGGCGGCCGCCAGCTCCGCGTCCCCTTCGGGCGTCTGCGGGAACCTGGCCAGGATGGCGGGCCCGAGGGGGCGCAGCCCCGCGTCGTCGTCGCGGACGGCGAGTTCGTCCAGCGCCCACTGCCAGTTGCTGCCTGCGGTGGCATAGCGGCGCAGCAGCCGCAGCGGGGCGTTCTCCTGCCAGGCCGTGCCCTGCGCGGCGGCGTAGGAGGCCAGGTGGCCGAGAACGGAGAGGGCGAGGCCGGTGCGGACCTCGGCCTCGTCCGGGGCGCACTGGAGGTCGGCGGGGTCGAAGAGGTGTGCGGCGATGTCGTCGAGCCCGGCGTCCAGCTCCCGGTGCAGACGTGCGTAGTACAGGGAGCGATGTTCGATCTGCCAGTCGCGCCTGGGGTCGTGCAGGACGCACTGGCGCAGTGCGCCGAGCGCTTCGGCGCGCGGCGCCGCCAGGGCGTGCAGCGTCCCGTCGCCACGGCCTCTCTGCAGGAGGCCGAGCAGCGTGCCGCTGGGCGCTATGTCTGAATCGACGGAATCGACGAACATAAGAGTCAGCATCCGGTGCGGGGTATTCGACTGGCAACGGGATTTCCGTTGCCGGGCATTCTTGCCGGTGACCGCGTTTCTACTCCTGGGTTTCGGCTTTCGGAAAGAGCCGCGGGACCGGGCCGGAGCCTACCCGGAAGTAAGCATTCCGCCGAGCCCGAGGTCAAGAGGGGGCGGAGGGGCGTGCGGCTCCCGGGACGCGCACCGGTCGGGTCGCTCCGCGTCCACCGGCCACTCCCCTCGGTCCGCCCACCCGGGGTTCGGCGCGGCGCCCTGTGTTCTGGCCGATGTGTGCGCCATCGCTCGCCGGTCGGCACGTACCCCTCGTGCTCGGATCGTGCTCGGATCCACCACGCCCGTGCTCCGATCGGCATGCGCCCGTCGCGCGGCTGACATATGACAGCGGCACCACCGGATCGAGTGTGGCCGAATCCCTTACGGGCAGTCGTCGGCTGTGCGACAGTCGTAACCGACTCTCCCCCGTATCGGAGCCCTCCATGTCCTCCTTTGCGCATGCGGACCACTCCGCCGCTCAGCCTCCGGACCGCGGCACGCTGGACGCTCTGATCACCCAGGCCCGCACCCTGCGCGGCGGTCTCGACGCGGTGCGACGCGGCGCGGGAGGGAGCGGGCCCGAGGCGGGTCCGCACGCGGCGAGCGCCATGGAGCAGGGCATCGGCGAGGCGGCCCTCCGCGCCAGGTGGCAGCGCGCACTGTGCGAACTCGCCGTGCACCAGCTCGACGCTCTCGGCGGCCAGCTGGACCAGTTACGCGAAGGGATGGCTCCCACCGCCCCTGATCCCGGTGCGCCGGGTCGCGGTGCACCGGCCGGCGGACCGACACGGGATCACCTGCCGCCGGACGAGCTGCCACCGCACGGTCCACCGCCGCACGACCTCCCGTCCGACGACCCGCGGGGTGTAAGCGCGGGCGCCGCCTACGGCACCCTCGCCACGCCCCGCAGGAACGCGGCCTCCGAGCTGGTCGGCCGGGTCGGCAGCGCCGACTGGAACCTGCTGACCGACGACATCTCCTGGTCGCCCGAGCTCTACCGGATCTTCGGCAGGACCGAGGAGGACGGCCCGCTCTCCCTGGACGAACTCCCCTCGTGGGTCGTACCGGAGGAACAGGCGGGTCTCGCCACCGCGTTCACCGACTGCCTGGTCGACGGGAGGGCCATCGACCACGAGTTTCACCTGGTGCGCCCGGACGGCTCCGTGCGCACGGTGCACCTGGTGGGCGAACCGGTGCTCGACGACGACGGAGCCACCGCCTCGATGTGGGCGGTGGTGCGGGACGTCAGCGCGCTGCGGCGCAGTGAGCGCGCGGTGCGCGAGACGCGCGACTCGCTCCAGCGTGAGACGCACCTCGCACAGACCGAGCGCCGACTGGCCGTCGAGCTCCAGCGCGCCGTACTGCCTCCCTGGCGGGGCTCACTGCGCTTCCCGCAGGGTGACACGCGGACCGGCGGTGCGCTCGACCTGGCGGCGCACTACCTGCCCTCCGCGACCAGCACGCTGATCGGCGGGGACTGGTACGACGCGCTGGGCCTGCCGGACGGCGCCACGCTGCTGACGGTCGGGGATCTGACGGGGCACGGGGTGGCCGCCACCTCGGGAGTCGCGATGCTGCTGGGCGCCGTGCGGGGCATGGGGGTCGCGGGGGTGGGGCCCGGGCCGCTGATGGGCCACCTGAACCAGTTGCTCGACTCCGCCGCCCAGCCCTCGCTCGGCAGCGCCCTGTGCTGCCACTACACGCCGCGCACCCGCTCGCTCACGTGGTCGCAGTCGGGTCACCCGCCGCCGCTGCTCATCCGCGGCGGGGTCGGACAGGTGCTGCCACGCCCTGAGGGCGTGCTGCTGGGTGTCACCTCGGGGGCGCGCTACGGGCAGCGCACCGCACAGCTGTCGCCCGGTGACCTGCTGGTGCTGCACACCGACGGCCTCGCGCCGCGGTCGCAGGCGCCCGGCCGAGAGGACGCCGCGCACGCGGGCGCCCCGCACGCGAGCGCGGCGCACGCGGGCACTCCGCACGCGGGCGCGGCGCGGCTGCTGGCCGTGGCCGGCCGGTTGGCCTCGGCCTCGTCCGCCCAGGAGTGCGTCCGGATGATCGCCGAGGAGTTCGACGACCGCACGCGTGAGGACGACGCCTGCGTGCTGGTCGCCCGCGTGACACCCTGACGGTTCCGCTGTCCGGGCACGCCGCTCGGCGAAACCGCCCGCACCCGCTGAGCGGGCCGGGCGGTTCGCTCCGGCGTCGATCGGTTCACACGGACCTGGCCCCCCGGGAGCCACGGGAGCCTGGGATGTCTCTGACGTCACCCGGCGCCCGCTTCAGCTCGTCGGCGTCCTTGAGGCCTCTGCCGCCCCGGGACGGCTTGGGCGCGCGGGGCATCACGTCCCGCATCTCCTCGCGCAGGTGCTCGACGGTCGCGTAGCCCGCGTACTGGCCGGTGAGGCGGTACATCTCGCGGAGCCGGTCCCAGGTGCGGTGCGAGGAGTTCTCGCTGATGGAGAGCAGGGCGAGGCGCGCGTAGCGGTCGGCCTGTTCGGGGTCGTCGGAGATGAAGCAGGCCGAGGCCATCGAGATGTAGTCGAAGATCTGGGAACGCTGGCGCCCCTCCTCGCGCAGCACCAGGGCGCGCTTGGCGTGGCGTTCGGCGGTCTTGGCCGCGACGGGCTCGTGGTCGGCGAGGGTGCGGAAGGCGAGCGCCTCCATGCCGTGCAGATCGGCCTCGTCGAACATCTGCATCCAGCTGGGCGGTGGCACGTCTCCCGCGTCGGAGGCGAACATTTCCTCGGCCCGGCCCAGGGTGCGGCGCATCTCCTGGCCGCGGCCCATCGACGCCTGCGCCCACGCCTCGATCGTGTGGAACATGGCGCGCGTACGGGGCAGTGCTCCGTCCTCGGACCCCGCCTGGGCGAGTTTCACCAGGTCGAGGGCGTCGTCGGGCCGTCCCAAATGCACCATCTGGCGAGCGGCGCGTGAGAGCGCCTCGCCCGCGCGGGGGCGGTCCCCGCCCTCGCGGGCCGCGTGCGCGGCGATGACGAAGTACTTCTGCGCGGTGGGCTCCAGGCCCACGTCGTGCGACATCCATCCGGCGAGGACCGCGAGGTTGGCCGCGACGCCCCACAGGCGCCGCCGCAGCGGATCCGGCTGATGGTAGGCGAGCATGCCGCCCACCTCGTTGAGCTGTCCCACGACCGCTTTGCGCTGGAGGCCGCCGCCGCGAGCGGCGTCCCAGGCACGGAAGACCTCGACGGAGTGTTCCAGTGCCTCGACCTCCTGGAGCCCCACCGGGGTCGCCTCGTAGCGGTCGTAGGCGGCTGGAGCGGCCACCGCCGGTCCGCCGTGGCCCGCACCGCCCTGGGCCAAAGCGCCCGTCGGTGCCGCCGTGAGCCAGTCGTGCAGGGCACTGCTGAGTGCCGATCCTGCGGCGAGCGCGGCGCCCGCACCCACCAAGCCGCGTCGGTTGAGCATGAGGTCCATTCCCGTGAATTCGGTGAGGACCGCGGCAACCTGCCCGGACGGCAGGGGCACCCCCTCGGCGGGTTCGCCCGAAGCCGTCTGCCCCGGTCGGCTGAATCCGAGGTCCTCTGTGGTCACGACACGGCCGAGTCGCTCGGTGAACAGGGACGCCAGCACTTTGGGCACCGGGTCGCGCGGGGTCTCCCCCGTGTCGATCCAACGCCGCACCCGTGAGGTGTCGGTCGCCAGTTGCGGATACCCCATGACCCCCGCGTGCCGGTTGACCAGCCGGGCGAGTTCGCCCTTCGACCAGCCGGCGAGGGCGAAGAGGTCCGCGAGGCGCGCGTTGGGTCCCTTGGTCACGTCAAGCCCCCAGGTTCTCGGCTGAGTTGACAGTAACTTCAGTACGACTCGGTGCGGCGGCCCCGAGCGCATTCGCCAGGGTTCGCCAGGGTCCGCCAGATGGTGTGCCACCCGCGGCCGGGTGTCGTGTAGGAACGCGCCACCCCGGTCACGCCGTCAGGGCCGGCATTCCCCAGGGTGCACTGCCCGCGACGGGCAGCCGGGGAGGCGCGGCAACCCGTCGGCACACGAAGGGATCTCGCGCGCCATGTACTCAGCACCATCCCCCGTGTCCGTGCAGCGTCGGCCCCACGTGGTCCCGCAGCAACCTTACGGAAGGCGAGCGGCCGTGCTGGCCCCCGAGCCGTCGCGCGAACCCCCGCGCACGCCGGGACCGCCGCGCACTCCGGGTCCGCCCGGTCCGCACGCCGGCGCGCACCCCGCGCGACGCGCGCCCGCCGGAACCGCGTCCCAACCCGTCAGCGGGAGGCTGGACTTGTCCGGCCCGCACGGCGCACAGCTGCGTGCCGCCATCGCCTCGATCCACCGCGTCTGTCCGGACTTCGCCCCCGTCCAGATGCTCCGCAAGCACGGACGTTCGGTCCTCCTGGCGGGCACGGCGGGCCGCAACACGGTCATCGCGAAATGCCTGCTGGACCACTCCCCCGCGTGGGTCGAGCGGTTCCAGCACGAGATAGCGGTCTACCGGGCCTTCGTGCGACACCGCCCGCCGATCCGCACGCCCCGGCTGATCGCGGCCGATCCGGACACCTGCACGCTGGTCATCGAACGGGTACCGGGACGGGTGGCCGCCGCTCAGCGTCACCCTCTCCAGGCGCCCCCGGCCGCGGACCTGCGAGCCGTGCTCGGCTCCTTCCACCGGGTCAACCACTGGGAGCCACCGGGAGCGCTGTTCGAGCGCCCGATCGACTATCCGGCGAAGCTGGAGCGCTACCACGAGCAGGGCCTGCTGACGGACCGCGACCTGGGCGATCTGCACAAGCTGCTGCACGGCCTGGTGCAGCCGGGGGGCCCCGGCGGCAGGCGCAGCGTGCCGTGGCAGTTCTGCCACGGCGATGCTCTGCTGACCAACGTGATGCTGGGCCCGACGGGCCCCGCACTGGTCGACTGGGAGCACGCCGGCTGGTATCTGCCGGGGTACGACCTGGCGACCCTGTGGACGGCGCTGGGCGACGCCCCGCTGGCGCGTCGCCACCTCAGCCAGCTCGCCCAGAAGGCGGGTCCGGCAGCGCGTGACGCCTTCCTGGTGAACCTGATGATGATCCTCACCCGCGAGATCCGCACCTGCGAGACGGCGGTGCAGCGCACCATGCGGGACCCCTCGCCGCAAGGTGCCGCGGAGGCCGCCGCTGCGGTCCGGGCGGGCGTGATGCCCACCGGCGAGGCGCAACGGCTGCTGCTGCGGAGGCTGCACGAGGACTGCGGCACGGCGCGCCGCGCTGTCCGGGCCGCTGTCGGCACCCGCTGAGGCGGCGGCCGGAGCGCTGCGAAGGCCCGTTCGCAGCGCTCCGACGAGTCGGCCGGGACGGTCCGGTCAGGCGACGGAATCGCTCGGGAGAGAAGGGCCCGGCTCAGGGGGATCGTCGGGGGCGTCACCGGTCTGACCGGTGACGCCTCGCCCACCCGACGACATGCGCCGTCCCGTTGCGCGCGGAATGATTGACGGATCGTCGGCAAGTCGGTACGTCTGAGGACTGCTCGCGCCCGTGATCGCACGGCGCACTCTCCGAGGAGGCGGCATTGCCACGACCCTTCCGTGATTCCGAGAGCACACCCGACGGCAGACGCCCCGGCAGACGGGACGCCGGTGCCCGGCGCGGGCGCACTGTCCGCTCCGTCGCCGTGCCCGTGGTGGCGGCGGCGCTCGTCGTGCCCTTGCTGACGGCCGGCACCCGGGCGGCGGACCGGCCCGCGCCCAGCCTCCAGGCGCAGTTCGCGGCGGCCGCCGACCAGTACGACGTGCCGGAGAACCTGCTGCTGGGCGTCTCGTACCTGCAGTCGCGCTGGGACGCCCACCGGGGCGCGGCGAGCGTGTCCGGCGGCTTCGGACCGATGCACCTGACGGACGCGCGCGCGGCGCTGGCCGCCTCCGGGCCGCGCGACCACGCGGGCACGCAGGACGCCCGTGGAGATGCGGCGCGCCCGCCCCGGATCGCGGACGAGCACTCCGAAGCGAAGGCGAAGCGGGCTGAGAAGGCGCCGAAGCGGCTCCCCGCCCGGCTGCGGACGCTGGAGCGGGCCGCCGAGCTGACGGGACTCTCCCACGACGCGCTGCGCTCCTCGACCGCGGCCAACGTACGGGGCGGCGCGGCGCTGCTGGCGGACGCGCAGCGCCGGCTGGGCCACCCGCTCAGCGCCGACCCGGCGGACTGGTACGAGGCGGTGGCCGCCTTCCCCGGCGGCGGCGAGGGCGACCCGAGCGCGACGGCGTTCGCCGGCGACGTGTTCGACGTGGTGCGCCAGGGCGAGCGGCGTACCACGGACACCGGGGAGACGGTCACGCTCGACGCCAGTCCGAAGCTGCGTGTTCCGGCCGCAGCCGACCGCTCCCGCTCGCCGCACGGCAAGGCGGAGTGCCCGCGGAACGTGGACTGCGAGTGGTATCCGGCGCCGTACGAGAAGTTCACCAACAGCTCGGGCGAGGAGGACTACGGGAACCACGACAGGACGCGGCGGCCCCGGTCCCAGAAGATCGACTACATCGTCATCCACGACACCGAGGAGGTGTACGAGAGGACGCTGGATCTGGTGACCGACCCGACGTACGTGTCGTGGCAGTACACCCTCCGTTCCTCGGACGGGCACATCGCGCAGCACGTGCGCAACAAGGACGCCGCCTGGCACGCGGGGAACTGGTACGTCAACTCCAAGTCGATCGGTCTGGAGCACGAGGGTTTCCTCACGGAACCGGACGCCTGGTTCACCGAGTCCATGTACCGCAGTTCGGCCCGGCTGGTGAAGTACCTCGCCAAGAAGTACGACATTCCGCTGGACCGGCAGCACGTCCTCGGCCACGACAACGTGCCCGCCACGACGACCTCCGGCATCAAGGGCATGCACACCGATCCGGGCCCGTACTGGGACTGGGAGCACTACTTCGCGCTGCTGGGCAAGCCGTTCACGCCCAAGGGCGGCCCGAAGTCCGGCGTGGTGACCATCCGGCCCTCCTACGACGGCAACCAGCCGGTCTTCACCGGCTGCGCGTCCGAGGGCGAGCCGTGCCCGGAACACGGTTCTTCCGCCGTCCGGCTGCACCAGGCGCCTGACGCCTCCTCGCCGCTGGTCAACGACGTCGGGCTGCGGCCGGACGGCTCTCCCGCGACGACGGGGGTGAACGACACGGGGGCGCGGGTCACCGCCGGGCAGCAGTACGCGGTCGCGGACCGCAAGGGAGAGTGGACGGCGATCTGGTACCTCGGCCGGAAGGCCTGGTTCCGCAATCCGTCCGACGGGCCGGTGGCCGTACCCGCCCGTGGCACCCTCGTCGAACCGCGCGAAGGGCGCGACGAGATCCCCGTCTACGGGCGCGCCTATCCGGAGGCGGAGGCCTATCCCGAGGACGTGCCGGTACAGGCCCTCTCTCCGCTGCCCTACAAGGTGGCGGCAGGACAGCGCTACGTCACCGGGCTGCGGACGCCTGGCGAGTATCTGTACGCGGTGGAGTACGACCCCGAGGCGGAACACTTCCAGGTGGTGCGCGGGAAGCAGAAGTACTACCAGATCCAGCTCGGCCACCGGGTGGCGTTCGTGAAGGCGGAGGACGTGCGGCTGGTGCGCTGAGGCAACGCGGCAGGCCCGGCACGGCCCGCCGCCCGCGCGGGCGATCCGGGTCGGCGGCGCCTCTCGCCTCACCTGCGGGCCTGCCGCCGCACGGAGGACGTGCGCTACTGCTGGAACATCTCCGCGGGCAGCGGCTTGAGAAGGGCGTACAGGTCGCCTGTGATGGGACGGTCCCAGCTGGCGATCGTGACCAGCACGCCGTCGCTGCGGTCGAACTGGACGCAGGAGATCCGGTCCTCCGACAGCTTGACGCGACGTACGATGAGCAGGTTGTCCTCGTGCATCACCGGGTCGTCCTCGGAGCCGACGACCTCGACGTGCTCGTCGTTCTCCAGCGCGGACAGCAGTTGCGCCACCTCGAACGGAACGTCCCCCTCGTCGATCTCCCGCGCCGGCGAGCCCTCGGGCAGGTTGCCGATGACCATGGCGGGTCCCCGGCCGCCGAACAGGTCGTAGCGGAGGAAGACGCCCTGGCAGGTGCCGTCCGGCGCGGGCAGCAGGCCCGCGCCGAGATTCCCCGGCCAGTCGGACGGGTCCATGGCCAGGACATCGAAGTCCGGCCCTGCGGGCACGGAGGCGCTGCGGCGGCGGAGGAACGACATGCCGCAATAGTACGTGGCCGATACCGCGCTTCCGCTGCCCCCTTGTCCCGTCACGCCCCACCTCCGGGCCCCCTCGGGCGGCGGCCTCCGGCAGGGTCCTCGGGCGGCGGCCTCGGGCAGGGATCGCCGCAGAGGTCACCGGTCGGCGGACCGCCGCTCGGCGAGCGCCAGCAGGCGGGTGGCCCGCCTGCGCACAGGGGCGTCGCAGTCGGGCTCGGCGAGAGCGGCGCGCAGGTGGTGGACCGCGCCGGCAGGGGCACCGGAGCGCAGGGCGGCCCAGGCCAGTTCGTACAGCAGCAGGGGACGGTCCTGGCGGGCGGGCGGCTCGCTGAGCGCGCGGCCCAGGCAGCGGTGCGCGGCCTCGGGTGCGCCCGCCCTCGCGTACGCGCGTGCGGCACGGTGCAGCTCCGCCACCACGGTGGGATCGGCGTCGGGGTGGACCTCCAGCAGATGGTGCGCGCTCGCCAGGTGGCCAGGGCGGGTCAGGGCGAGCGTGGCGGCCGTCTGACCGTGCAGGGCCGTGCGGAGGCCGGAGGGTATGGCGCGGTAGACCTCGCCCGCGAACGAGGGGTGGGTGAAGCACACCGCCTCCTCGGCGGCCGGCGGGGTGCCGTCCGGTGCGCGCGGGGGCATGTCGAGCACCTGTGCGCGGCGCAGTGTGCCGGCCGCGCGGCGGGCGGCCTGCGCACCGAGCCCTGCGACGCGGGTGGCGAGGGGGAGGGTGGCGGCGGCGCCGAGGACGGCGACGGCCCAGCACAGCCGTACGCAGTCGGGCCCGAAACCCTGCAGGTGCTCGTGGAAGCCGGGCCCGCACACCGTCGGGGCGAGTTCGGCCAGCCGCGGCAGACTGTCACGGTGCGGCTTGAGGCCGGCCTCCCCGGCCCGGTCCAGCAGCCGTGTGACGGCGAGCGGGTTACCGGCCGTCAGCGTGCGGCACTCCTGCGCGAAGGACGTCTCCCCACCGAAGAGGGGCTCCTCGGGGCCGCCCTCGAAAGCGGCCCGCACGAGGGCGTCCACGGCGTGTGCGCTCAACGCGTCCAGTGCGTGCACCTGTTGGGCTCCGCCCGGGGCCTTCCGCAGCTCCGCGAGGCCCGGGCGTCCGTCCCGCGAGTCATAGGCGATCACGCACAGCAGGGGCAGCGTCGGCGCGCGCGGTATGAAGCGGGTGAGCCAGGCCAACGACGCGGGGTCGGCCCAGTGGACGTCGTCGACGAGGACGACGAGCGGGGCGGCGCGCGCGGCCAGGTGAGCGGCGAGACGGGCCACGAGCTGGTCGACCGCCCGGTACACGGCGTGCGGGGGAGGCCCGACGGCGCACGCCGGCGCGCTCAGTCCGACGGCCGCGGCGGCGAGGTCGGTGCCGCCGCCCCGCGCGTGCGCGTCGAGCAGGGGCAGCACCGGCTCCCACAGGGCCCGGAGCACGTGGAAGCCGCTCTCCTGCTCCTGCTCGCTGCCGCGCGCGTACAGGACGGTGCACCCGCGTGCCGAGGCGCGCGCGGCGGTCTCGTGCAACAGCGCGGTCTTGCCGAGCCCGGTGGCTCCGGTCAGGGCGAGCACCCGGGCCCGGCCGTCGTCACAGGTGCTCGGGGAGGCGGCGCACAAGCGGGCCAGTTGCCGCTCGATGGCGGCGAATTCGGCTTCCCGCTCCCACAGCGCCACGATCGTGTCCTCGCCGTCCTCGCTTCTCGGGCTGACCCGCCGAGCCTACGCCAGCGGGAGGAGGCGGTGGCGTGTGTTCTCTGCAAGCAGTCAGGCAGCCGGGTCCGGCCCCGGGCCGGGTCAGGAGGTGGGCGGGTCGGCCGCGACCAGCCACATCGAGAAGAACTGGGAGCCGCCCCCGTAGGCGTGCCCGAGCGCTCTGCGCGCCCCCTCGACCTGGTGGGCGCCGGCCAGCCCGCGGACCTGGAGCGCCGCCTCGGCGAAGCGGAGCATGCCGGAGGCGCCGATGGGGTTGGTGGACAGCACACCGCCGGACGGGTTGACGGGCAGGTCTCCGTCCAGCTCGGTCGCCCCCGACTCGGTCATCGTCCAGCCCTGTCCCTCCTTGGCGAAGCCGAGGTTCTCCAGCCACATCGGTTCGTACCAGGAGAAGGGCACGTACATCTCGACGGCGTCGATCTCGCGGCGCGGTTCGGTGATGCCGGCCTGCCGGTAGACGTCGGCGGCGCAGTCGCTGCCGGCGCGCGGCGAGACGGCGTCCTTGCCCGCGAACAGGGTGGGTTCGCTGCGCATCGCGCCACCGTGCATCCAGGCGGGTGGGCGCGGGGTGCGGGCGGCGCCCGCGCGGTCGGTCAGCACCATGGCGCACGCCCCGTCGGAGGAGGGGCAGGTTTCCGAGTAGCGGACGGGGTCCCACAGCATCGGTGAGGAGCGCACCTTCTCCAGGGTGATGTCCTCTTCGTGCAGGTGCGCGTAGGGGTTCTTCAGCGCGTTGCGGCGGTCCTTGTAGGCCACCAGCGCGCCGATGTGGCCGGGCGCCGAGGTGCGGTGCATGTACGCGCGAACGTGCGGGGCGAAGAAGCCGCCCGCGCCCGCCAGCAGGGGCTGCTGGAAGGGGACGGGGAGGGAGAGGCCCCACATGGCGTTCGATTCGGACTGCTTCTCGAACGCGAGGGTCAGCACGGTGCGGTGGACGCGGGCCGCGACCAGGTTGGCGGCGACCAGCGCGGTGCTGCCGCCGACGGAACCCGCCGTGTGCACCCGCAGCATGGGCTTGCCCACGGCGCCGAGCGCGTCGGCCAGGTAGAGCTCGGGCATCATGACGCCCTCGAAGAAGTCGGGCGCCTTCCCGATCACGACGGCGTCCACGTCGCCCCAGGTCAGCTCGGCGTCCTCCAGCGCGCGCCGCGCCGCCTCCCGTACCAGCCCCGCGAGTGACACGTCGCGGCGTGCCGCGACGTGCTTGGTCTGGCCGACGCCGACGACGGCGACGGGCTCCTTGCCCCGCCCTCGACCGCTGGGAACCTCGGAGTTGCTCATACGCCTTCTCCTCCTTGGCCGTCTTCGACGGAGCCGTCCTTGACGAGGCCGTCTTCGGCGGAGCCTCCTGCGGCGGAGCCGTCTTCGGCAGGGCCGTCGGACTCCAGGACCGCGACGAGGTTCTGCTGGAGGCAGGGCCCCGAGGTGGCGTGCGCGACGGCGCGCCGGGCTTCGCCGCGGGCGATCCGTGCCGCGGCCTCGCCGATGCGGATGAGCCCCGCCGCCATCACCGGGTTGGCCGTCAACGGGCCGCCCGAGGGGTTGACCGCGGTGCCCTCGCCGAGCCGCAGCGCGTCGCGGAGCACCACTTCCTGCGCGGTGAAGGGCGCGTGGAGTTCGGCGACGTCGACGGGCGGGGCCCCGGGGTCGAACAGGCCTGCGTGTTCGGCGGCAAGCCGGGTCGAGGGCGAGCGGGTGAGGTCGCGTGCGCCCGGGCTGTGCGCCTCGATGCGGTGGTCCATGCCGCGGATCCAGGCGGGGCGTGAGGTGAGCCGGCGCGCGGTGCGCCCTGTGGCGAGCACGACGGCGGCCGCGCCGTCGCTGACGGGCGGCAGGTCGTGTCGGCGCAGCGGCTGGGTGACGTAGGCGTCCGCCAGCAGGGTGGCGGCGTCCGGGGAGGTGCCGCGCACCTGGGCGTGGGGATTGTCGGCCGCGGCGGCGCGGCTGCGTGCCGCGATACCGGCCAGCTCGCGCTCGCTGGTCGCTTCCGCGTCGAGCAGCGCGCGGGCCTGGAGCGCGGCCAGGGACACGGAGTCGGGCCACAGGGGCGCCAGGCAGTAGGGGTCGAGCTGGCGGGTGAGGACCTCGGGCAGGTCGCCGACTGAGGACTTGCCGTAGGAGTAGACGAGGGCCGTCTCCGCCTCGCCGGTGAGGAGCTTCACCCAGGCCTCGTACAGCGCCCAGGCACCGTCCGTCTCGACGTGGGACTCGGCGATGGGCGGCCAGGCGCCCACCCCGTCGAGTGCCATCGTGAAGGAGAAGGGGCGGCCCGCCAGGTAGTCGGAGGAGCCTGAGCAGGTGAAGTCGATCTGGCCGGTGGACAGTCCTGTCTGGCCGAGTACGTCGCGCAGTACCGGGAGCAGCATCTCGACCTCGGACAGCCCCTCGGTCGCGCGCGCGTGGCGCGACTGCGCGAAGGCGACGACGGCGACCTGGCCGGGGTCGGGTTCCGTGCTGGTCACAGCAGCTCCTTGTAGGTCTCGTAGGCGGCGTCGGGTTCGCCCGTGGGCCGGTAGTGGTCCGGGTGGCGGCCGCCCTCGGTCCATACCGGTTCGACGCGCAGCCCCATGCGCACCTGGTCGTAGGGGATGCCGGCGACGCGGCCGTGCAGCGCCAGTCCGGCACCGTCGAGGGCGATGTGCCCGTAGACGTAGGGCACCTCGATGTCCAGGCCCTTGGCCTTGATGTTGACGACGCAGAAGGTGGTGACCGTGCCGGCCGGGCCGACCTCGACCTGTTCGCCGGTGGCCACCCCGCAGGTGGGGCAGGCGCCGCGCGGCGGCACGTAGACCTTGCGGCACTCGGGGCAGCGTTCGCCCTTCGTGCGGTGTTCCGCGAGGGCGTTGAGGTAGCGGGTCTGGGCCCGTCCTGGCGAGTAGGTGTAGTCGAGGCGGGCGGCGGCGACGAGGGAGGTGACGGGCTCGGCGAACGTCCCGGGGTGGGACGTGGGCCGGCCTCGGAGCGGGGTGTCGTGGGGCGCGGGTTCGAAGCAGGCGATGTCCGTGATGGCGCCGGTGCGCTCCTGGGCCCACCGGACGCGCACCCGCATGCCGGTGGTGACCGAGTCGGGTCCCTCGGGTGCGTCGAGGGCGTGCAAAAGGGCGGTATCCGCGCCGTCGAGGCGGACCAGTACCCAGGCGAACGGGTGCGCCAGCGGCTGTCCCCTGCGGGGGGCGCCGTTCCACGCCCACGTGGTGACGGTTCCCCTCTGGCCGACCTCCACCAGGTCGCGGATCTCCTCGGCCGTGACGGGGTCGTACTCGGTGGGCGGTACGACCACGCGGCCGTCCGCCGCTGTGACGCCCAGGACGGTCCGCTCCCGCAGGCCGGTGAGGAAGGCGCTGAGGACGGGGCCGAGCGAGCGGGTGAAGGGGAACTCGACGACCATGGGGGCGGTCAGCACGTCGTCCATGAGGATCCTTTCCGGTGTGCCGGGTGGGAGAGGAGCCGTCATGCCCGCTTGAAGCGTGGCTGCCTCTTCTGGGCGAAGGCGCGTGCGCCCTCCCGCGCGTCGGCGGTGTCGAAGAGGGGCCAGCCGCGCTCCAACTCGGCGGCGAGCCCCTCTTCCTCCGTCATGGCCGACGTCTCGTGGACGGAGGCCTTCACGGCCTCGACGGCCAGCGGGGCGCAGGCGTTGACGCGTTCGGCGGTCTCCAGGGCGGCGTCCAGCGCGGTCCCGTCGGGGACGACTCGTCCGATCAGGCCGATGTGTTCGGCTTCGGCGGCGCTGTAGGGGCGGCCCGTCAGGAGCATCTCCAGGGCGTGGGTGCGCGGGATCTGCCGGGGCAGCCGCACGGTGGAGCCGCCGAGGGGGAACAGTCCGCGGCGTACCTCGTAGAGGCCGAAGACGGCGCTCTCGCCGGCCACGCGGATGTCGGTGCCCTGGAGCATTTCCGTGCCGCCTGCCACGCAGTGGCCCTCGACTGCCGCGATCACGGGTTTGCGCGGCCTGTGGTGCCGGAGCATGGCTTTCCAGTGCAGGTCGGGGTCGTCGCGCAGGCGGGCGCGGTGTTGCTGACCGTCCATCCCGTCGCCGGCCAGCGCTTTGAGGTCCATGCCGGCGCAGAAGGTGCCGCCCGCGCCGGTGAGGACGACGGAGCGTACGGCGTCGTCGGCATCGGCTTCGAGCCAGCCGTCGTAGAGCCCGACGAGCATGGCCAGGGAGAGGGCGTTCTTGGCTTCGGGGCGGTTGAGGGTGAGCACCAGGGTGGCCCCCACCCGCTCCACGGACAGATGTTCGGTGCCGCCCATCGTGGGGCCTCCTGTCTCCAGGGCCGAGGCGCGGCCTCGCGGACCTGGAACAGGTTGCAGTAGCGGAGCGCGGACTTCAAGAGTTTTCTGACAGGCCGTCATATTTCTTGTGCCGGGCCCCTTCCCGTCTCCGCGCCCCGGTGCTCTGATGAGCGCCGGACGCACGGTGCCGCGAGCAGCACCGGACGCCACGCGCGGGGGAACGCACCAACGCCGTACGCCGATCCGAGCACGTACGCCGGGGCCCGGGCATGGAGGAGCGCGCCGTGGAGTACAACCTTGCCGACCTGTTCGAGTCGATCGCCGACACCGTTCCCGAGCGCGAGGCGCTGGTCCACCTGGACCACCCCGGCACGGGCGAGGAACGCAGACTGACGTACGCCGAGCTGGACCGTTCGGCCAACCGCCTCGCGCACCACCTCGCCGACAGCGGCGTCCACGCGGGCGACCACGTCGGACTGCACCTGTACAACGGTGTCCCATACGTGCAGACCCTGCTGGCCTGCCTCAAGATCCGTGCTGTTCCCGTCAACGTGAACTACCGCTACGTCGAGGACGAACTGGCCTACCTCTACCGGGACGCCGACCTGGTCGCGCTCGTCTTCGACGGCGAGTTCACCGCACGGGTGGCGGGCGCCCTGGCGCACACCCGGACACTCCGCCACCTCGTGCGTGTCGGGGAGGCACCGCGGGGAGCACCCGAACCGCCCCTGGCCCCCGTCCCGTACACGCAGGCTCTGGCGGCCGGTTCACCCGAGCGGGGCTTCGGACCGCGCTCGGCCGACGACCTGTTCCTCATCTACACCGGCGGCACCACCGGCATGCCCAAGGGTGTGATGTGGCGGGCCGAGGACCTCTTCTTCTCCGGGCTGGGCGGCGGGGCGCCCACAGGGGAGCCCGTCGGCCGACCTGAGGAACTGGCCGAGCGGGCGGCGGCGGGCGGCGAGGGCCTGGTCTTCTTCCCCACTCCCCCGCTGATGCACGGGACCTCCACGCTCACCCTCCTCATCGCCTTCAACTACGCGCAGAAGGTGGTGCTGCACCGCAAGTTCGCCCCCGAGGAGGTGCTGCGCACCGTCGAGCGGGAGAAGGTGACGGCGGTCTCCCTGGTCGGCGACGCGATGCTGCGCCCCCTGGTGGACGCCCTCGCCGGACCGCTGCGGGGCACCGACTGCTCCTCCCTCCTGGCGGTCTCCAGCTCCGGCGCGATCCTCTCCGAGGCGGTAAGGGACCAGTTCGCGCGGTTGGTGCCGCACGCCCTGCTCCTCAACAACTTCGGCTCCTCGGAGTCCGGCTTCAACGGCACGGCGACGGCGGACTCGGGCCCCGGCAAGGGTTTCCGCCTCACCGTCAACGACGGCACCGCGGTGGTGGATCCGGCCACCCGCGAGCCGGTGCCACCCGGCGGCACCGGCCGCATCGCCCTGCGCGGCCACGTTCCGCTCGGCTACTACAACGACCCCGCCAAGAGCGCCGAGACGTTCTTCGAGGCCGGCGGCGCCCGCTGGGTGCTGCTGGGCGACGTGGCCACCGTCGACGAGGCGGGTGTCGTCACCGTCCTGGGGCGCGGCTCGCAGTGCATCAACACCGGCGGGGAGAAGGTCTTCCCCGAGGAGGTCGAGGAGGCGCTCAAGTCGCACCCCGACGTCTACGACGCCCTCGTGACGGGCGTCCCCGACCAGCGCTGGGGCAACCGCGTCGCGGCCGTCGTCCAGCTGCGGGCCGGCGCCGCGGCGCTGACCGGCGACGCCGTGCGCGCGCACGCGCGCGAGCGGCTGGCGGGCTACAAGGTGCCGCGCACGGTCGTCTTCTGCGACCTCGTCCAGCGCTCCCCCAGCGGCAAGGCCGACTACCGCTGGGCCCGGCGCACGGCCGAGGAGGCGGCCCCCTGGTCAGCGACGCGCTGACCGCCCCGAACCGGAGGCGGAAAGCGGCGTCCCGGCAGGTGGAACGCGCGGGCGAGACCGTGCGGTCGGCCTGCGTACCGTGCGGCATGTGCCTGCTGGCCGGCTACGGCCGCAGCAGGTGTGCGCTGGTCGATCCCGTCGCCTGAGCCCGGAGGGCCGCAACCGTGTCCACCTACGTCGTCACCGGCGCCGCCTCCGGCATGGGCGCCGCACTCGCCGCCGAACTGTGCGAGGAGGGCCACCGCGTCATCGGAGTCGACCTGGCCCACGCCGAGGTGACCGCCGACCTCGCGACGGACGACGGCCGCCGCGCGGCGCTGCGGCGGATCGGCGAACTCCTCCCGGACGGTGCCCTCGACGGCTTCGTCCCCTTCGCGGGTCTCGCGGCGGCCACAGGGCGCCCCGGGTCGCTGATGGTCTCGGTGAACCACTTCGGCGCCGTACGGCTCCTGGAGGGGCTGCGGCCCGCGCTCCTGCGCTCGTCCCGCGGCCCCGCGGCCGTGCTGGTCTCCTCCAACTCGGCGACGTGCCAGCCCGGCTGGCCGACGGGGCTGGCGACGGCGTGCCTGGCCGGGGACGAGGACGAGGCGCGCGCCCTCGCCGACCGCGCGGGCGGCGTGGCCACCTATCCGGCGACGAAGGCGGCACTGGCCTGGTACGTGCGCGAGCACGCGGGCACCCACGCGTGGGCGGGCAGCGGCGTCCGGCTCAACGCGGTGGCGCCCGGGCTCATCGACACACCGATGACCGCGGCGGGCCGCACCGACCCGCTGACCGCGGACGGCATGGCCGCCTACCCGGTTCCGCTGGGCCGCGCGGGGCGGGCCGCGGAGGTCACCGCGGCAGTCCGCTTCCTGCTCTCCCCCGCCGCGTCGTTCTGCGTGGGCACCGTCCTGTGCGCCGACGGCGGCACCGAAGCGCTGCTGCGCTCCCGCCACTGGCCCGTCCCTCTCGACCCCGCCGCCGGCTGAGGGCGCCACTCCCCGCCGCCCCCGGGGTCCGGTCTCGGTCACCGAGAGTGCGTGCCGGACCCCGCGAGCCCGGCAAGAGCCAGACGAGAGGCCCTAGGAGTCCTTCTTCTCGAAGGACGGCGGCGCGGTGCCGCCGGGCCGCTTGGCCAGCTCGGACCTGCGGTACGAGTAGCCGAAGTACACGACGAGCCCGATGGCGAACCACACGCCGAAGCGCACCCAGGTCTGCCAGGAGAGGTAGGTCGTCAGCCAGATGGAGAAGACCACACCGAGCAGCGGGACGACGGGCATGCCGGGCACCTTGAACTTGCGCGGCAGGTCGGGCTGCCGGTACCGCAGGACGATCACGGCGACGCACACGACGACGAACGCCAGCAGGATGCCGATGTTCGTCATCTCCGCTGCCTCCTCGATGGGCAGGAAGCCGGCCAGCACCGCGGAGGCGACGCCCACGATCCAGGTGACGCGGACGGGCACGTGGCGCACCGGGTCGGTCTTGGCGAACCACTTGGGCAGCAGTCCGTCGCGGCTCATGGAGAACCACACGCGGGTGACGCCCAGCATGAAGGTGAACATCACGGTGAGGATGCCGATGATGGCGCCGACGGCGATGATGTCGGCGACGCTGCTGAGACCCACGGACTTGAAGGCGGTGGAGAAGCCGCTGTCCGGGTCGATGTCCTTGTAGTTCTGCATCCCCGTCAGCACCAGGCACACGGCCACGTACAGCACCATGGAGATGACCAGCGAGTAGATGATCGCCTTCGGCATGTGCTTCTGGGCGTCCTGCGACTCCTCGGCCGCCGTGCTCATCGCGTCGTAGCCGAAGACGGCGAAGAAGACGGTGGCGGCGCCGGTGAACGCGCCGGAGAGGCCGAAGGGGAAGAACGGCTCGTAGTTGCTCGACTTGATGTGGAAGACGCCGACGACGATCACCAGCAGGACGACGGCGACCTTCAGGACCACGACGACCAGTTCGAACCGTGCCGCGCTCTTGATGCCGCGGGTCAGCGCGTAGGCGATCAGCAGGCACAGCAGCGCCGCGAACAGGTCGACCCGGTGTCCGTCGCCCGTTCCCGGCGCGCCCAGCATCCAGGAGGGCAGTGAGGCGCCCATCTCCTCCATCAGGAACGAGAAGTATCCGGAGATGCCGATGGCCACCACGGAGACGATCGCGGTGTACTCCAGCAGCAGATCCCAGCCGATGAACCAGCCGCCGAGCTCGCCCAGCACCGCGTAGCCGTAGGTGTAGGCGGAGCCCGCTTTGGGGATCAGGCCGGCGAACTCCGCGTAGGACAGGGCCGCACAGGCACTGGCCAGGCCCGCGATGAGGAAGGAGATCAGCACGGCAGGGCCTGCCTTGCCGTTGGCGACGGTGCCCGCCAGGCTGAAGACGCCGGCGCCGATGATGCCGCCGACGCCGATCGCCGTCAGATGGCGCAGGCCGAGCGTGCGGGTGAGCTGCTGTCCTGAGCCTCCCTCCGGTTCCTCGATCTGCTCGATGGGTTTGCGGCGCAGTACGCCTTCCCCGCTCCAGAGCCCGGGCATAGGACCTCTTCCTGTTCCTGCCGTGGATTGCCGATGACGCCGCCGCCGCGGACAGGTGGCCCGCGACCACGCGTGATCATCATGGCCGCGACAGGAAGGGGTGGAAAGTGGCCACGAGGTCTCTCTTGCGCATCGTTCGTCGCGGCGGACCGCGGGACGCCTCAGGGGCGGGCCGGCCAGTGGGGGTCGCGCAGGCGGCGCTTGTAGAGCTTGCCGTTCGGGTCGCGGGGCATCTCGGCGATGAAGTCCACGGATTTGGGGCGTTTGTACCCCGCGAGCCGGTCCGCGCAGTGGGCCAGGATCTCTTCGGCGAGCCGCTCCCCCGCCTCGTGCCCGGCGGCGGGCTCGACGACCGCCTTCACCTCCTCGCCCCAGTCGTCGTGCGGCACACCGAAGGCGGCGGCGTCCGCGACGGCGGGATGGGTCAGCAGCGCCGCCTCGATCT
Organism: Streptomyces diacarni; assembly: GCF_003323715.1. Lineage (GTDB taxonomy): Bacteria > Actinomycetota > Actinomycetes > Streptomycetales > Streptomycetaceae > Streptomyces > Streptomyces diacarni. The sequence continues at coordinate 103,901 of NZ_QOIN01000055.1, read as the reverse complement.
CGGCCGGGTAGATGTTCACCCCGCCCGAGATGATCATGTCGATCTTGCGGTCCCGCAGGAACAGGTAGCCGTCCTCGTCCAGGTAGCCCAGGTCCCCGACCGTGAAGAAGTCGCCGATCCGGTTCCTGCGCGTCTTGTCCTCGTCCTTGTGGTACGCGAACCCGCCGGTCGACATCTTCATGTACACGGTGCCCAGTTCGCCCGGGCCGATCCTGTTGCCGTCGTCGTCGAAGACGGCCAGCTCGCTGATCGGCCAGGCCCTGCCCACCGTTCCGGGCTTCTTCAGCCAGTCCTCGGCCGTCGCGAACGCGCCGCCGCCCTCGCTCGCCGCGTAGTACTCCTCCACGCAGCCGCCCCACCACTCGATCATGCCCCGCTTGACGTGGTCGGGGCAGGGCGCGGCGCCGTGGATGGCGTGCCGCATCGAGGAGACGTCGTAGGCCCGGCGGGTCGCGTCCGGCAGCGCCAGCAGCCGGTGGAACTGGGTGGGCACCATGTGGGTGTGTGTGCACCCGTGCCGGTCGATGAGCCGCAGCATCTCCTCCGGCTCCCACTTGTCCATCACCACCAGCCGGTGGCCGATGTGCAGCGCCGCGCCGGCGAACTGGAGGACCGCCGTGTGGTAGAGCGGCGAGCAGACGAGGTGCACGTTGCCGTCGAAGGGCCGGATCCCGAAGATGCCGAGGAAACCGCCCAGATACGTCTCCTCGGGCCGCTTGCCGCTGAGCGGGCGGCGGATGCCGCGGGGGCGGCCCGTGGTGCCGGACGTGTAGTTCATGACCCAGCCGCTGGTGCGCTCCTGCGGTGGCGTCGCCGGCTGATCCCGCAGGAGGTCGTCGAAGGCGCGGAAGCCGTCGACGGCGCCGCCCACGGCGTAGCGCCGGCCTGGCGGTAATCCGGCCTCGTCCGCCGCCGCCGTCGCGGCGGCGGCGAACCGCGGATGCGCCAGGAGAACCTTCGCCCCCGAGTCGGCGAGGATCCACGCGATCTCGGGGCCCACCAGGTGGTGGTTGACCGGAACCATGTAGAAGCCCGCCTGGGTGGCGGCGAGGTAGGCGACGATGAACTCCGGGCCGTTGGGCAGCACCGTGGCGAACGCGTCGCCCTCCTTGAGGCCCGCCGCCCGCAGGCCGTGCGTGAGCTTGTCGCACTCCGCGCGCAGGCGGTCGGCTGACCACGAGTCACCGCCCGGTGCGATCAGAACCGTACGCTCCGGGTCCTGCTGGGCCTGCGCCCAGAACCCGTTGGGTGCGTTCATCTCGGGCTCCCTTCTGGGTTGCGTCGCTCCGTCTCCCTGTCCCCCGTTCCCCGCCCTGTGGGCCCGTCCTGTGGGCCCGTCCTGTGGGCCCCCCGCGGGCCGTCCTCAGCCGGCACCCGCGATGCCGCCCAGCCTCGCGACGGCCGCCTCGAACCCGCGGGTCAGGTCGTCGACGACGGCCTGGACCGAACGCTCGCTGTTCATGGACCCGACGATCTGCCCGACGGGCGTGCCGAGCAGCGGCTCCACCTCGTACCGCTGTATCCGCGAGTTGGCCTCCGCCACCAGCAGGCCCTGTAGCGGCATCGGAAGCGGTCCCGGCCCCTCCCCCGGCTCCCAGGCGTCCGTCCAGTCGGTCCGCAACTGCCGCGCCGGCTTGCCCGTCAGCGCCCGGGAGCGCACCGTGTCCCCGGCCGTGGCGGCCAGCAGCTTGCGCGTGAGGGCCCGCGAGCCGAGGTCGGCCTCGGTGGTGGTCAGCCACACGGAACCCAGCCAGGCGCCCTGGGCACCCAGCGCGAGGGCCGCGGCCACCTGCTCGCCGCTGCCGATGCCGCCTGCGGCGAGCACGGGGAGGGGGGCGACGGCGCGGACGACCTCGGGGGTGAGCACCATGGTGGCGATCTCCCCGGTGTGCCCGCCGGCCTCATAGCCTTGCGCGACGATGATGTCGATGCCCGCTTCCTTGTGCCGCTCGGCGTGCCGGGGGCTGCCGGCGAGAGCGGCGACGGGGATGTCGTGCCGGTGGGCCCGCTCGATCACGTCGGGCGGCGGCGAACCGAGCGCGTTGGCCAGGAGTTTGACGGGATAGTCGAAGGCGACGTCGAGCTGGCTGCGCGCGACCTCCTCCATCCATCCGGTGATGCGCCAGCCGCCGTCTTGGCCGTCCGGCAGGTCGGGGACGTCGTACCTGTCCAAGACCTTGCGCACGTACTGGCGGTGCTCCTCGGGGATCATGGCCTCGACGTCCGCCTCGGTGACCGACTCGACCTTCTTGGCCGGCATCACGACATCGAGCCCCCACGGCAGCCCGCCGGTGTGCGCCGCCATCCAGTCGAGATCGCGTCTGAGGTCGTCGGCGGCGCCGTACCGCACGGCGCCGAGCACGCCGAAGCCGCCCGCGCGGGTGAGCGCGGCGGCCACGGCGGGGAAGGGCGTGAACCCGAAGAGTGCGTGCTCTGCTCCCAGCTGGGTGCTCAGCTCCGTCTGCATGGGCGCAGGATGCCGCAGCCGGATGCCGGAGGGAAGACTTTTCCTGACGCGGCATCAGTTTTTGTCGCCGGTGCCGCGCCTACCCCCTCGCGATCTGAGCGGCCCTCCGTGCTCCCTCACGACTGGAGTGCCAGCGCCCGGTAGACCCGCGCGGCCTCCTCGCCGCGGCCCAGCCGCTCCAGACAGTGCGCCTCCTCGTTCCTGCCGGCCAGCGTCTCGGGATCGGCGGGACCCAGCACACGGTGGCGCAGTGAGGTCACGTGCCGGTACACGTCCAGCGCCTCCTCCCAGCGGCCGAGGCAGCCGAGTGCGGCGCCCAGTCCGCTCAGGGCCCGCAGGGTCGCCGGGGCGGCCGGGCCGCTCACCCTGGTCCGCGCCGCGACCAGGTCGCGGCTCAGCTCCACGGCCTCGGTGGCACGGCCGAGCCGACGCAGACAGCCGGCGCTCTCCTCGCGGGCCGACAGCGTGTGCGGGTGCTCGTCCCCGAAGATCCGGGCACGGTCCAGCGCCACACCGCGGCACACCTCCCAGGCCTCCTCCCAGCGGCCGAGCCGGCCCAGCGCGTGACCGGCCGCCAACCGGCTGGTGAGCGTGTCGGGGTGGCACGCGCCGAGCAGATCGTGCCGCTCGGCGGCGACCGCGGCGTGCGCCTCGTACGCCTCTTCCCAACAGCCGAGGCGCCCCAGGCTCTCCCCTGCGCTGTGCCTGCTCGCCAGGACGGCGAGCAACGCGGGGCGCGCACCAGCGGGCAGGTGCGCGCCGCCGGGCGGTTGGGCACCGCCCGGCGGGAAGGCACCACCCGGCGGGAAGGCGGCATCGGACGGGTCGACTGCCCCAGGCGGGCGAACGCTGCCGGACGGTCGGGCGCCACCGGGCAGGTCGGCGCTGCTGGACGGTTGAGCGCCACCGAACGGGCGGGCACCGCCGGGCAGGTGAGCACCGTCAGACGGGTGGGCGCCGTCAGACGGGTGGGTGGCATGGGGCGGGTGGGTCGGCTCGGGTGGGTGGAGGGCGGGGCGGCGCGGGGTGGCAGAGTCCGGCGCGAGGTGGCGGGGGTCGGCGGGTGCGGCACCGCTGCTCGCGCCGGGCGTACGGGGCTGGACGGTGAGCCCGCGAGGCTCCGCGGACAGCGCGCGAGGGCCGCCCCCGCTCACCGCAAAGGCCGCCGCCAACGCCACGTCGGTGGTCGGGGGCCCAGCGGCGCCGCCGCCTGTCCACTGCCCGGAGAGTCCGCTCGGTTCTGCCCTGATCCACGGCGGTGTCCGTCGCGCGAGCAGACCGTGGGCCGGCAGCCCACCGCCCATGCCGCGGGCCCACCCGGGCATCCACAGGGAGGCGGCTTCCCCGGGGCCGGGCGCCGGGCCGGGGGCCGGCCCTTTCGCGGCGGCCTCGCCGTCCCGCGCGTCGTCCGTGCCCAAGCCCCCCGGCCACCGGCCGTCTCGCACTGCCGCGTCCTCCCACACCGCCAGGCCCTCCCGCGCCGCCGCGCCGCCCCATTCCGCAGGCTCGCCCGCGGCCTGGCCCGCGGAGACCGCCGCACTGACGGGGATCGCCCGGCCCGCGGAGTCCGCCGGCCCCATGGGCCCCACGTAACCCGCCGGTCCTGCGGACCAGGCGGGGAGGCACGCCCTGGCGGCCGCGAGTCGCGCCGACAGGTCCGCGGCGTCGTCCGGCCTCTCCTCCGGCGCCTTGGACAGCAGCCACAGGACGGCCTCCTCCAGCGGTGCCGGCAGCTCCGGGCGGTGGCTGCGGGGCGGCTCGGGCGGCGCGTCGCGGTGGCCGACCAGGACGGACCAGGCGTCTCCTCCTGTGAAGGGCGGCGCGCCGGTGGCCAGTTCGTACAGGACGCACCCGAACGAGTAGAGATCGCTGCGGTGGTCGACCGCGGTTCCGGCGATCTGTTCGGGCGACATGTAGTGCGGGGTGCCCATGGCGATGCCGGTGCCGGTCAACTTGGCGGTGAAGCCGATGTCGTGGGCCAGGCGTGCGATGCCGAAGTCGCAGATCTTGACGGTGCCGTCCGCCGTGCGCATGACGTTCGCCGGCTTCAGATCGCGGTGCACGACACCCTGCGCGTGGGTGTAGGCCAGGGCCGCCGAGACCTGCTCGGCGACATCGAGGACCTCGGGCACCGGCAGCGGCTGCCGCTTGCCCTCCTCCAGCAGCTGGCTGAGGTTGCGCCCCTCCAGCAGCTCCATGACCAGGTAGAGCAGGCCCTCGTCGTCACCGAAGTCGTGCACCACCGTGACGCCTTGGTGCTGCAGCGAGGCCGCGACGCGCGCCTCGCGCCGGAAGCGCTCGCGCACCACGCGCAGGAACGCGGCGTCCCCGCGCTGTGCCAGTGGTTTGAGGCACTTGACCGCCACTCTCCTGCCCAGCGACTCGTCGTGCGCCCGCCACACTTCCCCCATACCGCCGCGCCCGATGAGCTCGAGCAGCCGGTAACGGTCATGGATCAGGGTGCTTGGAACCATCCCCGTCTCGCCCCCGTCGTCACGTCCTGGTGCGCGTTCCTCCCTCTCTGCCCAGTATGGCTGCCTCGTTCCTGCCCGTGTATGCCATCTGCGGACAGGGTGTACGCCTTTGACTGGTTCGGCGCGCTAGTGACGTGTTCGTACACCGAACGGACCGCACGGGTGGACCGTACGGACGTTCAGCGCCGCACCCGCGGCATGCCGAGACCGATCCAGGAGATGATTTCGCGCTGGATCTCGTTGTTTCCGCCGCCGAAGGTGAAGATGACGGCGCTGCGGTAGCCGCGCTCCAGCTCCCCGCCGAGCACCGCGCCCGCCGATCCCTCCTTGAGCGGCCCCGCCGCGCCGACGACCTCCATCAGCCAGGCATAGGCGTCACGGCGCGCCTCGCTGCCGTAGACCTTCACGGCCGAGGCGTCGTGCGGGGTGAGCGCGCCCTTGTCGAGCGCGTCCACCATCTGCCAGTTGAGCAGTTTCATCGCGTCCAGGCGGGCGTGCGCGCGGGCCAGGCGGGTGCGGACCCAGCCCAGGTCGATGACGCGGCGGCCGTCGGCGAGCGTGGTCCGCCGCGCCCAGCGCCGGGTGTCGGCCAGTGCGCGCACTGCCATGGTGCCGTGTGCGGCCAGCGTGACGCGCTCGTGGTTGAGCTGGGTGGTGATCAGCCGCCAGCCGCCGTTCTCCTCCCCGACGCGGCGGCTCGCCGGCACCCGCACGTTCTCGTAGTGGCTCGCCGTGGTGTCGTGGGAGGCGAGCGTGGTGATGACGGTGCACGAGTAGCCGGGGTCGCTGGTCGGCACGAGCAGCAGGGTGATGCCCTTGTGCGGCTTGGCGTGGGGATCGGTGCGCACCGCGAGCCACACCCAGTCGGCGGTGTCCCCGTTCGTGGTCCAGATCTTCTGCCCGTTGACGAGGTAGTGCCCGCTTTCGGTGTCGCCCTCGCGTACGGCGCGGGTGGTGAGGGAGGCCAGGTCGGTGCCGGCCTCGGGTTCGCTGTAGCCGATGGCGAAGTCGAGCTCGCCCGCCAGGATGCGGGGCAGGAAGTATGCCTTCTGTTCGTCGGTGCCGTAGCGCATGAGGGTCGGGCCGACGGTGTTGAGCGCCATCAGCGGCAGCGGGACACCCGCCTGCGCCGCCTCGTCGAAGAAGACGAACTGTTCGACGGCGCTCATCCCCCGGCCGCCGTACTCGCGCGGCCATCCCACGCCCAGCCATCCGTCCCTGCCCAGTTGCCGCACGGTGCGGCGGTAGAACTCCTTCTGGGCGGCCGGCTCGGCGTAGCGCGCGTGCGCGTCCTCGGGCACGAGCCGCGTGAAGTACTCGCGCAGTTGTGCGCGCAGCTCCTGCTGTTCCGCTGTGTAGTCCAGATACACGGCCCCTCCGCTCCACGACGGGTCCCCGTAGCGGCGCACAGAGTAGAACGCGTTTCACCACAAGGGAATGACCGCGTGGGCGCGAAGGCCCGTCGCCGTCCCTTTCACCGGTCCTCCCTCACCTCGTTTGCACGGGCCGGAGGGGGCGAGAGTGGGTTCGTCGGTGCCGCGAAAGGCCCTCTGGGGACATGTCCTCTCCCACGGCGGCAGCGCACGCCGTCCCGGGCGATGACCGACAGCTCAACGCACGGCCCGGGGCCAGCCCTTCGGGACGCGCCGCCGGGCGCGGCCCTCAGTCGGTGCTCCGGAAGGTGGTTACGGCACGGTGGGCCACCTGTCTGGTCGCCTCGGCTGCGTCGGGTGGCCCGTAGGCGATGACCGCGTAGCGCTTGTCGTTCGTGGCGAAGCGGTGGTCCACGGCGAGTTGTTCGCCGAACTTCTGATGGATGTAGGTGAACTCGCGCATGGCGGTCCCGGGACCTACCCGGTAGGCGTTCTGGTGGTATGCGGTGAGGGTTTTTCTGCCGCGCTGCGAAGCGGCATGCAGCGAGGCGGCGAGGGTTTGTTCGGGCACCTTGAAGATGATGACGCGGTTTGCTCTTCCAGCCGGCGCTTCGTAGCTGACCCTGTCCGGCTCACGGAACGCGTCGAAGCGTTTCCAGCCTCGTGGCACCTCGGTGCGGGAGCCGTCCGGGCCCGCGACGGCGCCGGTTTCGGGACCTTCCGGGCCTTGGGGGCTTCCCGGGGCCGCATCGTCCTCATCGGACGATCCGGGGGACTGCGACGCGTCCGGTCCCGGCTGCCCGCTGTGCGTCGCGGGCGGCTGGGACTGTCCGTCGCCGTGGCCGTCACGGACGTGTCCGGCCCACAGCCCGGCCATGGCCCCTCCGCAGAACGCGAGGACAACCGCCAACTGTGCCGCCTCCGGCCATCGTTGCGAGGAACGCCGCCGGACCGGCCAGCGCGAGATCTCGCGCCCGAGAGGTTCCTGCGGCGAGTCCAGGCCCCGGGACGGCGGAATGTCGTCCTCGACCACCCATCGCTGGCTCTCCGGGTCGTAGCGCACCCCGTGCGCCTCAGCCGAGGACTCGTTCGATGGCCTGGACCACCGGCAGAGCCGAAGAGAGCCCCGCAACGGCCGTCGTACCCACTTCCAGGTAAGCGCGGAGCCGCTCGAGGCTTGAGGCGGGCGGGGTCCCCGAGCGGTCGATGTCGGCTCTGATGGTCTCGATCTCGGAGCGCACTCCGGCCGTCTCCTCCGTGGGCGTCAGCAGTCGCAGGTGTTCGTTCAGCATGGCCAGGGCCGCGACCAGTTCCCGTGTGACGTCCTCGCTCGGAGAACCGACCGGCGCCGCCCGGTGCACGGCCCGCCCGTGCGAACCCGTCGCGACGGCGCCTCCGGTCATGGTGCCGATGTGCACGTCCCCACCGCCGGCGCGCGTTTCATCGTGTCGACCCGCCGGCTGGTCCGACTGTTCGTGCTGGCTCACTGCGCGACCCTCCTGTCCTTGGCGGCGTTTGCGGCGGCACTGCGCGCACGGCCCCTCTCGCCGGTGGCGACCGCACCCCCGGTCACCTGGCCGAGCGCGGTACCCCCGTTCATCTCACCGATGAACAGACCGCCCTCTCCTACGTTGACGATCTGCTGCTCGAACCTGTCCGTCCGGTAACCCCGCTGTTCCAGGGCGTCTCTGACACCTGAGGCGATACGGTCCTGAACGGTCTTCACGTACCGGCTCACGTCCATCTCCTGGAAGAGCGAGGAGACCGCCGCACTACCCATTTCACGCACGGATTTGACGGGTGCGCCCGGCGTCGCGTGTTCCGGCTCGAGCAGCCAGGTCCGCAACACCATGACAACGGTCCACAGCGCCGAGATGCCGGTGGCCGGAGCTACGCTCGGGGCGGCGAAGACGGACCGGACGAGTTCGCTCGGCCAGTCACGTGCGGCCATCGACGTGCTCGGTCCGAGAGTCAGTGCCCGCAACACGGTGCGTGGAACGTCCCGTACCGCCCCGGAGCGGGCAGCGACCGCGTCGACCTCCGCGAAGTCCTCTCTGATCGGCCCGAGCACATGCGGGGCGACCTCCAGGATCAGCATCCCGCCCTGGGTGTGCACCCGTACGAAGACGGTGACGACGATCTGCTCGTCCCAGGCACCGACTCTGATGCGCAGGAAGTGGCGGCGGGCTTCCGCACCTTCGTTCACCGCATCGTCCAGGTGCTGTTGCAGCTGCTCGGGCCAGAAGACCACGTCGCTGCTTCGGGGCACACCGGCGGGCAGGTAGACGAATTCCTGGACCTCCAGGTCCTTGAGCCGGTCCCGGCCGGTACGGGCAGCCGCAGCACGGAGCGATGCGAGACGCGGTGTGATGAGGTCGATGACGTGCCGTGGCGTGAGGGCCGAATCGGTGCCCGTGCTCTGCGTGGGAAGGGCGCGCTCGCCTTCGCCGACGGCGCCGTGTTCTCCCGAGTGCTGCAGTTCCAGGGCCAGGGACCAGGGCTGGTGCGGTGTGCCTGCACCGATGAAGGGGAGTTGCGGGTTGTAGACCGATCCGGGCGCGTGCTGTTCGCGCAGGATGAAGCGCCGCAGCCTGCGGTAGCGCGCGGTGTCGGGCAGCCGGACTCCACGGCTCTCCTCGTGCCGGTGGGCAAAGGTCTCCCGGCTCAGTTCGGACCGCAGGATCCGGGTCACCCGCACCCGGTGGGCCCAGACCACGCAGGCGATCAGCAGCGGGCAGACCACGGCAACGGGGCCTCCTCGCCAGAGAATCAGCGCGGAGAACCAGTAGACGGCGCCATGCGCCCAGGACAGCAAGGTGAGGGCGATGCCGAACACCCTCCGCATGAGGCCCAGCTTCCGGAATCCGGAGAGCAGGGGCGCTCCCATGTAACTCGCGAGCGGCAGGCCGGATACGTAGCGGGCCAGCAGCATGCCCAGGCACACCACGGCATACCAACAGGCCCACGGTGAGTACTCGTTCACCGCCGCGAACAGGCCGAACGGCAGGAACGCCTGGAAGGCGTCCGGGACGGAGAGCAGCGGTTCCCTGTCCGCGGTCAAGAAGACGGCCCAGGCCGTCAGGAGCGCGACCGCCGCTACGGCTTCCAGACGACGTGCGCGCAACGCGTGTCCGAGAACGGGCAGGACATCGACCCCCAGGGAGGGAGCGACCGTTCGCTCCTCGTGCGCCACGAGTTCGTCGACGACCTGCCTGCGGAAGTCGGGGCTCAGGTAGCTGCCCGCGCACAGCAGCCGGGTGGCCTCGCTCCGGGTGTGGCGCGGCGGCGATGTGTCCATGAACCCCCCGTTGTCGGCCTCAACCGGAAGATTCTCCCGTTGAGGAATCTTTGACCGTAGTCGATGCCGATGACAGCGGGAAACGGCTGGTCCGGTGATTTCAGCCAACCAGGGCCCATGAGCGTGCTCTGCTGACGCCTCCGTCGCAAGGAGACACGTCCGATGGCCGATGGTTATGCCGTCCACTGGTCACAAGGACGGGTCAGCTGCCCTTCGGCCGCGGGGCCAGCCAGGCCAGGGAGGCGGTGACCAGGGCGCGGACGCCCATGTCGAGGGTGGGCTGGACGACCGGCGCGAAGCGGGAGCTGTGGTTGCTGGGGATGTCCCTGTCGACGGTCCCGGCGCGCTCGGCCTTGCGGTAGGTGTCGGGGTCGATGCCGCCGAGGCCCCAGTAGCTGGACGGGCACCCGAGGCCTGCGGGGAGTTCGCCGAAGTCCTCGCTGGCCGGGACGAGGCCGACCGTCAGCGCCCGGTCCCGCCCGAAGGACGCCTCGAACGCGGTGGCGATCCGGTTGGTCGCCTCCTCGTCGTTGTCGGTGACGGAGAATTCGCTCAGGGTTTCGAACTCCGGGTCGCGGTCCGCGCCGGAGGCGGCGCACTCGCTGGTCACGATCCTGCGGACGGCGGTCAGGATGCGGGTGCGTGCCTCTTCGTCGAACGAGCGGATGTTCAGCTGGAGCTCGGCGGTGTCCGGGATGATGTTGGGCCCGCTGCCCGCCCTGATCGAACCGACGGTGACCACTGCGGGCGTGGTGGCGGAGATCTCGCGCGCCACGACGGTCTGGAGGCGGATGACCACCATGGCGGCCAACACCACCGGGTCGATCGCGCGTTCGGGCATGGAGCCGTGCGCGCCCCGCCCGTGCAGGGTGACGCGGAGGCTGTCCGAGGCGGCCATCATGACGCCGGACCTGGTGAGGACGGATCCGGCGGGCGCGGGCAGCACGTGCTGGCCCAGCGCCACGTCGGGGCGCGGAATCCGCTGGGCGAGACCGTCGTCGACCATCGCCCTCGCCCCCGAACCGTTCTCCTCGTTCGGCTGGAAGAGCACGACCAGCGTGCCCTGCCAGGCGTCGGTGCCGGCAGCCAGCAGCCGGGCCGCGCCCAGCAGACAGGTGACGTGCACGTCGTGGCCGCACGCGTGCATCACCGGATGCTCGACGCCGTCGCTGTCGGTGCCGGTCGCGGCGGAGGCGTAGGGCAGGCCCGTCTGTTCGCGCACGGGCAGCGCGTCCATGTCCGCGCGCAGCAGGACGGTCGGCCCTTCACCGTTGTGCAGCACGCCGATGACGCCCGTCTGCCCGACCTCCTCGGTGACCTCGTAGTCCCACTCGTTCAGCGCCTGGGCGACGTGGCCCGCCGTGCGGTGCTCCTGGAATCCGAGTTCCGGGTGCTGGTGCAGGTCCTTGTAGAAACTCTCCAGGCTCTCGCGGATGTCCCCGAGCCCGGACAGTACGGCTTCGGCGGCCGAGGCCGTCACCGTGTCGGTGGAGTCGGTGGAGCCGGAGCCGGCGGACCCGGAGGAGCCGCCGGACGCGGTCGTGGCGCTGGCGTCGGTCATGGGAGGGGCCTTTCCGTGAGGGATGTGCCCCGGGGGGCGTCGGGGCGGGCGTGGGGGTGTTGGCTGCGCGGCGGTTCGGCGGCCGGGGCGGCAGGGGCGCGGCCTACCGTGACGGGATGGCCGAGAGCATGAACGCCCGTGCGCAGTGTTCGGTGCTGTTCCTGGCAGCGGCGTCCGGCTCCGTCGACGCGCTGGCGCTGACCGCACTCGGCCACGTGTTCGCAGGCGTGATGACAGGCAATCTCGTGCTGATGGGGGTCACCGCGGGCAGCGGCGGCGCACGCGGACTGCCCGCCGCGCTCGCCCTCGCCGGGTACGTGGTGGGCACCGTGCTGGCCGCCAGGGTGTGCCGCGGTGCGGACACCGGCACCCGGCCCGGCGGCTGGCCGCAGCGGGTGGTGGGGTGCCTGTGGCTGGAGGTGCTGCTGCTGGGCGGGTTCGCCGGGGTGGCGGCCGCCTCGGGCGGCGCGCCCGAGGGAGAGTGGCGGACGGTGCTGCTGGTGACGGCGGCGACGGCGATGGGCCTCCAGTCCTCGGCCATGCTCGCGGGCGGCTCCATGGCGGCGCCGAGCACGTACTTCACCGGCACGCTCACCGCCCTGTTCGCCCAACTGCCCGCGGGCGGCCCGCCGCCCAGTACCTGGGCCGGACTCCGGCTGGTCGCCGTCGTGGGAGGCGGGGCGGCCGCCTCCGGTCTGCGGATCGTGGCGGCGCCCGCGGCCTTCGCGTGTCCTGCTGTGCTGCTTCTGGCGGCGCTGGCCTGCCAGCGGGCCGGCGCGGGCGGCACCGCCTTGCCGGCGGCACGGGCAGGCTCGCACTGGTCGGCCGAAGGACGGCGGGGCCGCCAGGGGTAACGGGGGTGACGGGGCGAAGGCCAGCGGTCGGGTCCGGTCCCGGTGCCCGCTTCGGCGGGCGGTGCGCGGTGTGCCACGAGAAGGGGGTTCCACCGTGAGCCCGGCAGCGACACGACCCGTTCAGGGGCGTTAGGCAGTAAATCACCCAAATGCGAGTTTCCTACCAAGCACACGATCTGTGAAGCTGGTGAAACTCATGGTGACCGTCCCCTACATCAGGAGTACTGGTGATTCTCTCGATCTCGGGTGTCGTGCTGCTGGGCCTGATCGTCTTCCTGTTCTTCCGGAAGGACAATCTCAAGGTCTCCCACGCGCTGGTGTGCGCCCTCTTCGGCTTCTACATCGCGGGCACCGCGATGGCACCCGGCATCAAAGCGGGAGGTGAAAGCCTGGCGAGCCTCCTCGGCGGCATCAAGTTCTAGTCGTCGGCGCGGGTCCGCAGCCGACGCGGCGGACCCGCGGCGAGCAGGCCAGGGAGGAGCTGGGCGTGGGCCGGTGGGCGAGGACGCCGAAGACGCCGAAGACGCTGAAGGTGGCGAAAACGCCGCACCCGCTGAAACCGCCGAAGATGCGGCCGCTGTCGTGGCGCGGCGCACGCGGTGCACGCGGGGCCGGGCGGGGCGCGGCGCGGGCGGGGATCGACGGGGTCCTCGACGTGCTGCACCCCGTGTTGGTGCTCTGCCGCGGGGTGCGGTACCTCGCGGTCCGCGGCAGAGCCTGGTGGGACCGCACGCCGGGGGAACGGCGCGGTCCCGCGCTGTTCGTCGTCGCGGCGTGCGGTGCCCTGGTGTGGGTGCTGCCCTTCGGTCCCGTGCTGGCGGCGCTGGGCCTGCTGGCCGCCGCCGGGTGGTACGGGAGGGAGGGCGCGGCGAGACCCGCCGCGCGCACGGGACCCAGCGGCGAGGAGCGCGCGCGCCTTAGGGCGCTCTACGAGGCGCTGGTGCCCTACTTCGCGCCGGCGGAGGATTCGCACCACGAGCCGCTGTACGTCCCCGGGGGCGCGTGGGAGCGCGTCTTCGAGGAGTTCGCGTTCCGCGACGGGCGGATCAGCGACCTGCTGCTGAGCTACCCGGCCGCGTTCCTCGACGGCGAGCCCGAGGAGCGGCTGCGGGTCGAGCGGGTGCTGGCGGCCAAGACCGGCCGGGGGCGCGAGTACCGCTTCAGCTGGGATCAGGAGGGCAACCGGCTGGAGATGGCGGCACTCGCACCGCTGCCCTGCGGCGTACTGGCGCGGCCGGTCGTCACGGCGCCCGGCGAGACGGTGCTCGGCTTCACGGACGGCTACGAGGTCCGGCGCACCGTTCCCGTGCACTTCCTGGGCGCGGCCGCCCCCTTCGACGTGCCGCCCGTGGTGTGGCGCACCGGGCACCGCGCGACGGAACCGCACCTGCTGGCCGTGGGAACGCCGGGGGCCGGGACGAGTTCGCTGCTGCGCTCGCTCGCGCTCCAGGCGCTGCACCGGGGCGAGGTGCTGTTCGTCGACGGCGACGGGGGCGGCGAGTTCTCCTGTTTCGCGGCGCGCCACGGGGTGCTGGGCGTGGAGTCGACGCTGCCCGGCGCGCTGTCCGCGCTGGAGTGGGCGGCACGGGAGACCGAGCGGCGGTTGCTGGTGACCAGCAGGGCCCGGCAGCGCGGTGAGCCGGTGCCCGAGGAGGTCAGGCAGCCGCTGTGGATCGTGCTGGACCGGCCCGCGGCGCTCAGCCATCTCGCGGACGCCGAGGGAAGGATCGACCCGCAGCAGCTGCTGCGGGTTCCGCTGCGGCACGGCCGCGCCGCCGGCGTGACCGTCGTGGTGGCGGAGCAGTTCGACGATCTGGACATGCTCACGGACACCGTTTTCGCGCACACCAGGGCCAGGGTGGTGCTCGGTCCCGTGTCGCCCGGGCAGGCGGGGGCCGTGCTCGGTGAGGCGCCGCAGACCGGTGCGGGAGCGCACGTGGCGGGCGGCCGGGGGTTCGCCAGGCTGGGCCAGGGACCGGTGCTGCGGCTCCAGGTGCCCGCCACCCCCGACCCGTTGGACGAGACGGTGGGCGAGCCCGAACGGCTGGCGGTCGGCGAGTTGCTGCCGGCGTCCGTACACGAGCCCTCTTCGGGCGGGGGCGCGGCGGCCACCGCGTTCCGGGTCGCGCCTCCGAGGGAGGGTCAGGCCACGTAGGAGCGGGGCAGGTCGGAGGGGGTGGGGGCACCGGAGCGTACGAGGTCGGCGGCGGCCGCGAGCCGTCCCGCTGCTTCCCGGGCGAGCGGCTCGGCGATGGTGAACGGGAGCCGGACGAACCCCTCGAAGGCGCCGTCCACACCGAACCGCGGGCCCGACGGCACGCGCACGCCCAGCTGTTCGCCCGCCTCGGCGATCCGGGACCCGGACAGGCCACCGGTGCGCACCCACAGGGTGAGGCCGCCGTGCGGCACGGTGAACTCCCAGTCGGGCAGCAGGTCGCGCACGGCGGCGGTGAGCGCCTCGCGGTTCTCCCTGGCCCGCTCGCGGCGGAGCGTGACGGCCTGTTCCCAGCCGTCGCCCGACAGCAGTTCGCTGACGGCGAGCTGTTCCAGGACGGGGCTGCCCAGGTCGGCGTAGGCGCGGGCCGCGGTGAGGCTCCGGATCACCTCGGGTGCGGCGCGGATCCAGCCGATGCGCAGCCCGGCCCAGATGGACTTGCTGACGGAGCCGACGGTGATGACGGTCGAGCCGCCCGGGTCGTAGGCCGCCATCGGCGGGGGCATCTCCAGTCCCGGGGACCCGGTGGCGGGGATGCCGGTGGCCCCCGGCGGTCCGAGCGGCAGTTCGGCCATGGTCTCGTCGGCGATGAGGACCGTGCCCGAGGCGCGGGCCGCGCCGATCAGTTCGCGGCGCTGCTCCGCGTCGGCCAGGGCGCCCGTCGGGTTGTGGAAGTCCGCGACGACGTACCCGAGCCGGGGCGCGGCCTCGCGCAGGGTGCGGTGCCAGGCGGGCAGGTCCCATCCGGCGAGCCGGTCGGCCATGGGTACGGGGACGAGGCGGCCGCCGGTCTCGCGCAGCAGTTGCAGGATGTTGGCGTAGGAAGGGTGTTCGACGGCGATGCGCTCCCCGTGCGGCACCAGCAGCCGGGCCAGGGCGGCCACACCGCCCATGGCGCCTGTGGTGACCATGATCTGCTGCGGCATGGTGGGTACGCCCAGCGCCGTGTAGCGCGCGGCGACCGTCTCCCTCAGCACGGGCAGCCCCGCCGGGTAGTCGCCGTGGGTGTGCGCGTAGGGGGCCAGGGCCGGCAGTGCCCGCTGGAACGCCTCGCTCATGTACGGCTCGGGGGCGGGCAGCGCGGCGCAGCCCAGGTCGATGACGGTGCCCTCGTTCTCCGGCGGGAGGGGGTCGAGTCCACGGGTGGGCAGCGGCTTGCCCGCCGGCACGGTGGTCCAACTGCCGGATCCGCGGCGCGATGCGAGGAATCCGTCAGTGCGCAGCGCCTCGAAGGCCGCGGCGACGGTGGTACGGCTCACCGACAGCGCGGACGCGAGTTCCCGCTCGGCGGGCAGCCGGGTCGCGACGGGGATACGGCCCTCCAGGACGAGCAGCCGCAGTCCGTCGGCCAGGGAACGGTAAGCGGGCACCTTGCGCGCCGCGCCGGCGGCGCTCCCGCCCGCAAGCACGCTTCCCGGAGCGAGCAGGTCCCTCGCCGCTCCCTGCGCCTCGCGCCGCACCGAGTGCTGCGAGCCCAGGAGCCGTGCGAGCTGCACGGCGCCCACCGCGGAGTTCCAGTGCGCCATCTCTTCGGTCCACCTCTCCGAGATTGGCCATAGAAATGGCCTGCTTCCATGCCACAGAGTGCCACGAGACGATCCACCGGCACGAGATAGGGGTAGGTCTTGTCCACATCGAGAGGTTCCGGCAGTCCCGGCGGTTCCATCAGGCGTCTGCCCCGTCGGCTCGTCCAGCTGTACGTGGGTCTCGTGCTGTACGGGGCGAGCGCGGCACTGATGGTCCGCGCGGAGCTGGGACTGGACCCGTGGGACGTCTTCCACCAGGGAGT
This sequence comes from Streptomyces diacarni, assembly GCF_003323715.1. Taxonomy (GTDB): domain Bacteria; phylum Actinomycetota; class Actinomycetes; order Streptomycetales; family Streptomycetaceae; genus Streptomyces; species Streptomyces diacarni. The sequence continues at coordinate 87,870 of NZ_QOIN01000055.1, read as the reverse complement.
GTCCGAGCACACGGGCCTGTCCATCGGCACCGTCTCGATCGTCGTCGGGGCGCTGGTGCTGCTGTTGTGGTGGCCGCTGCGGGAGCGCCCCGGACTGGGCACGGTCTCCAACGTCTTCCTGGTCGGCCTGTCGATGGACGCCACCTTGTGGCTGCTGCCGCACGCGGACGCGCTCGCCTTCCGGATCGGACTGCTGGTCGCCGGTGTGGTGCTGAACGGCGCCGCGACCGGCCTCTACATCTCGGCCCGCTTCGGCCCGGGGCCCCGTGACGGGCTGATGACGGGGCTGCACAAGGTCACGGGCCGCTCCATCCGGCTCGTGCGGACGGGGATCGAGGTGGCGGTGCTGATCAGCGGCATCCTGCTGGGCGGCGCCTTCGGCGTGGGGACGGTGCTGTACGCGCTGGCCATCGGCCCGCTCGCCCAGTTCTTCCTCCGCGTCTTCGCCCTGCCCGAGCAGCGGGGCACCGGGGGCACCGGTGTGGAGGGCGCCGCGGGCTCGGGCGCAGAGAGTGCCACAGTCTCCGGCGCGGAGAGCACGGACAGCACGGAGACCACGAAGGGTACTCAGGGCGCCTCCCGGGTGGTGGCCCGTGGCGGCCGCCAGCGGCGCGCGATACTGCGGCGGTGACGAACGTACGACCGACGCACGGCCGTTCCCCCGGCCCCGCGCATCCCTTCCTGGCCCACCCGACGCCGCTGGCCTTCGCGCACCGGGGCGGTGCCGCCTCGGGCCTGGAGAACACCCACGCGGCCTTCGCCCGCGCCGCCGAGCTCGGCTACCGCTACATGGAGACCGACGTCCACACCACCGCCGACGGCGCCCTGGTGGCCTTCCACGACGCGACGCTGGACCGCACGACGGACGCCGGCGGCCCGATCGCCGGGCTGAGCCTGGCCGAGGTGCGCAGGGCCCGGGTGGCGGGCCGGGAGCCGATACCGCTCTTCGCCGACCTGCTGCGCTCGCTGCCCCGCGTGCGCTGGAACATCGACGTCAAGGCCGCGGAGGCGCTCGTCCCCCTGCTGGAGTTGCTGGAGCGCGAGGACGCCTGGGACCGGGTGTGCGTCGGCTCGTTCGACGAGGCGCGGGTCGCCAGGGCGCGGGCGCTGGCCGGCCCGCGGCTGCTGACCTCGCTGGGCACCGGCGGGGTCCTGGCCCTGCGGATGCGCGCCTACCGCCTGCCCTGGCGGCTGCCGAGAGGTGCCGGATGCGCACAGGTGCCCGAGCGGCACGGCCGGATACGGGTCGTGGACCGCGCCTTCGTACGGGCGGCGCACGCGCGCGGGCTCCAGGTGCACGTGTGGACGGTCAACGACCGCGCACGCGCCGAGGCGCTGCTGGACCTGGGCGTCGACGGCATCATGACCGACCAGTTGGAGATGGTGCGCGAGGTGTTCACCGAGCGCGGCGTCTGGCCGCGGGACTGAACGGGCAGGCGGCCCCGGACGTCCGGCCGGGCGGTCCGGGTACCGGAGGCCCGGCCGGGAGGGCGGCCCTCAGCCGACGGCGCGGCCGAGGAAGCCCCCGACGGCCCGCGCGCATCGGCAGCGCTGGTTGCCAGGAAGCCCGCCACCAGGCGCTCGGGGGCCCGGCGAAGGCGCGCTACGGGGCGGCTCAACGGCACGGGAATCAGCGGCTATCAGCAGGTCCCCGGGAGGGAGGCGGGCCCGCGAGGGCGTGCGGGCGCCGCTCAGCCTGCCGGACGCCCGGGCGGGAGCTCGGGGGCTTTCCCGTCGCCGGAGCGGCGGACTGTAGTCTCCCCGCACCGGTTTCGAAGATCGTCGGACGATCAGCACAGGATCGCCCGTCGATCGGCACGGGCCGTGAAGCGGGGTACGGGGAGGAACGGAATGGGCGCGGTCACGGCACAGGCACCACAGGGCGAAGGCGACGCGGAGCCCGGCGCGTTCGGCGACATACGGGAGCGGCGGCGCGAGCAGCGCGGCTGGTACTTCTACGACTGGGCCAACTCCGTCTTCTCCACCAGCGTACTCACCGTCTTCCTCGGCCCGTACCTGACCGAGGTGACCAAGGCGGCGGCGGACGCGGACGGGTACGTGCACCCGCTGGGCATCCCGGTGCGCGCCGGCTCCTTCTTCCCGTACGCGGTCTCGGCCTCCGTGCTGCTGTCGGTGCTGGTGATGCCGCTGGCCGCCGCGTTCGCCGACCGCACAGGACGCAAGAAGCCGCTGCTGGGGGCCGCGGCCTACCTGGGCGCCGGGGCGACGACGGGCATGTACTTCCTGGACGGCGACCGCTATCTGCTCGGCGGTGTGCTGCTGGTGGTCGCCAACGTCAGTTTCGCCGTCTCGGTCGTGCTCTACCACGCCTTCCTGCCGCAGATCGCGCCGCCCGAGGAGCGCGACGCGGTCTCCTCGCGCGGCTGGGCGTTCGGCTACGGCTCCGGGGCGCTCGTGCTGGTGGCGAACCTGGGCCTGTTCCTGGGCCACGACGCGCTGGGCGTGGCCGAGTCGGTGGCCGTCCGGATCTGCCTGGCCTCGGCGGGCCTGTGGTGGGCCGTCTTCACCGTCGTACCGCTGCTGCGCCTGCGGGAGCGGCCCGTCGCCGCACGGCACGGGGCGGGGCGTGCTCCTTTCGGGCAGGGGTTCCGCCAGTTGGCCGGAACGCTGAGGCAGTTGCGCCGCTACCCGCTGACCCTGCTCTTCCTGCTGGCGTACCTGCTCTACAACGACGGCATCCAGACCGTGATCACCCAGGCGTCGGTCTACGGCTCGGAGGGCCTGGGCCTGGACCAGACGACGCTCATCGGCGCCATCCTGCTGGTGCAGGTGCTCGCCGTGGCGGGCGCCCTGCTGCTGGGCAGGCTCGCGGCCCGGTACGGCGCCAAGCGCACCATCCTGGGCTCGCTCGTGGCCTGGACGGTGACGGTGGCCGCGGGCTACTTCCTGCCCCGCGAGGAGCCGGTGTGGTTCTATGCGCTGGCGGTGGGCATCGGTCTCGTGCTGGGCGGCAGCCAGGCGCTGTCCCGCTCCCTCTTCTCGCACCTGGTGCCCGCGGGCAGGGAGGCGGAGTACTTCGCGCTGTACGAGATCAGCGACCGCGGTACCAGCTGGCTGGGGCCGCTGGTGTTCGGTCTCGCCTTCCAGCTGACGGGCGACTACCGGTACGCGATCCTGTCGCTGGTGGTCTTCTTCGTCCTCGGTTTCGTCCTGCTGGCGCGGGTACCCGTCCGGCGCGCGGCGGCGGCCGTGGGCAACGTCGCACCGGGCCGGATTTAGACCTGATTTAGACCTAGGGGTGCCGGGCCGGTAGTGTACGCCCTTGGCCCACCGGACTGACCCGTTACTGCGTGCAGAAGAGATGCGAACAGTGGGTGACATCTCCTGTCATTTGTGACAAACCGGTCATCGGCGGGTACCGCAGATCAACGAAGCGGCGGCACGAGGAGCAGCGGCGTGCGGCCCCTCCGTCACGAGTGGAGGTACGTGACGGGTGGGTGATCTCCCCACGCGGGAATCTTCACCGGCGGCCGGACGTTGACCGGATGACGACGACAGCGACACCTGTCCTGTGGGCGACCAGCCCGGGAGGCACGAATTCATGAGTGAGCGAGCTCTTCGCGGCACGCGACTCGTGGTGACCAGCTACGAGACCGACCGCGGTATCGACCTGGCTCCGCGCCAGGCCGTGGAGTACGCATGCCAGAACGGACATCGATTCGAGATGCCGTTCTCGGTAGAGGCCGAGATTCCGTCCGAGTGGGAGTGCAAGGTGTGCGGCGCACAGGCTCTCCTGGTCGACGGCGAGGGTCCCGAGGAGAAAAAGAGCAAGCCCGCGCGTACGCACTGGGACATGCTCATGGAGCGGCGCACCCGCGAGGAGCTCGAGGAGGTCCTCGCCGAGCGGCTCGCCGTGCTGCGTTCGGGCACCATGAACCTCGCGGTGCACCCCCGTGACGACAGCGGGAACAAGCGCAAGTCCGCCTGACCCGCGTCGGCCAAGGCGCCGAGTACACGACGAGAGGGCCCGGCCCACGCGAGCACAGCGTGGGCGGGCCCTCTCGTGCGTCCCGGCCGCGTGGACCGCTCTCGTACGTCCGTCCGGTCCGGACCTGTGCGCCCGGACCGGTCACGGCACGGAGCTCAGCGCCCCCGCTCGCCGCCGCGCCCGCGCTCCGCGTCACGGCCCTGTCCCCCGCCGCGCTCCTGTGGCTCGTCGTCGTGGACGACCTCGCCCTGGACGACCTTGCCGTCGGGGCGGTGCATGCGCGCCTGCTGCTCGGCCGCCCGTGCCTGCTGGTAGGTGTCGCCGAGGCCGCCCGGCGGGAAACCGCTGCGCCGCTCCAGGAACCGCTCGGTGGTGCCGCGCAGCAGCTTGGCGGTCGGCGGGAAGAGGCACAGCAGTCCGGCCACGTCCGTCAGCAGGCCCGGAATCATCAGCAGCAGACCGCCCAGCATGGCCGTGCCGTTGCCACCGCGGCCGTGCGCCCCAATCTTCTCGTCGGGGGACGTGCCGTCGGGCCGGCCACCGGCCCTGGCCTGGTCCTGGGCGCGCTGCACCGTCTCGGCGAGGTTGTTCCAGGCGCGGCGGCCCGCTCGCTTGATCACGGCCGACCCCAGCACCAGGCCCGCGACCAGCACCAGGAACACGGTGAACCCGCCGGCCGCCTCCCCCACCAGGACCAGCAGCCAGATCTCCAGCACGATCCACGCCGCGACGGCCAGCGGAACCAGCGTCCGGGCACGGGAACGGGGCGGCCTGGGCGGCGGGGTGCCACCGGAACCGGAGCCGGGACCGTCCCCTCGCCCCGGACCGCCGCCTCCACCGCCCGAGTCCTGTCCTGAGGGCCCGTACGGAAAGGGTGCGCGCGTCGTCATGTCTCCAGTGTGCCTGGCGGCGCGTAGGGAAGGGGTCAGTGCTCCTTGCGGTGGGTGACCTTCTTGACCCGGTCCTCGACGCCCCACGCCGCGATCCGCCACAGGGCTTCCGCCATGATGTCCCGGCTCATCTTCGAGTCGCCGCGTTCCCGCTCGACGAAGGTGATCGGCACCTCCACCACGTGGTAGCCGGCGTGCACGGTGCGCCGGGTGAGGTCGACCTGGAAGCAGTAGCCCTGGGAGGTGATGGCGTCCATGTCGATGCCCTCCAGCGTCTCCCTGCGGAAGGCGCGGAAGCCCGCCGTCACGTCCCGCACGTCCACGTCCAGGAGCAGCCGCGAGTAGGTGCTGGCGCCCCGGGAGAGGAACTCGCGGGACTTGGGCCAGTTGACGATGCGGCCGCCGGGCACCCAGCGGGACCCGATGACCAGGTCGGCGCCGCTCAGCGCGGTCAGCAGCCGGGGCAGCTCCTCGGGCGGGTGGGAGCCGTCGGCGTCCATCTCGACCAGCACGCCGTAGCCGGCCTCGATGCCCCAGCGGAAGCCCGCCAGATAGGCGGCTCCCAGGCCCTCCTTGCCCTTGCGGTGCAGCACGTGCACGTGGGCGTCCTCGGCGGCGATCTCGTCGGCGATCTTGCCGGTGCCGTCCGGGCTGTTGTCGTCGGCGACGAGGATGTGCGCCTCGGGCACGGCCTCCCGCACCCGGGAGACGACGGGTCCCAGGTTGTCGGCCTCGTTGTAGGTCGGAATGATGACCAGGGCTGTGCCGAGGGGGCCGTACCGCCGCTGTCCGCCGTCCTTCACTGGTGCTGCCCCTCCGTTTGAGCCTGTCGGTCGTGCTGATCGTGGTCGGTGCCCTGCGGTGCTTCCCCCTGCCCGTCGGCACCCGCGGCGGCCGTGGTCGGGGCCGCCCCGGCGCGGGCACCGCGCTTTCTGCGGCCGAGGAGCCAGGCCCCGGCGCAGGCGAGCACGCCCACGATAGCGATCGCCCACTCGGGAGCCGCACCGACGCGGTCGGCGACGGTGAGATCGTCGCGCAGCGGGAGCGTCCCGGTGAGCACGTCCTGGGTGAACTCCTGCGTGCGCTGCGTGACGGTGCCGTCGGGCGCGACGATGGCGCTGATGCCGCTGGTCGCCGCCGTCACCACGGCGCGCCCGTGCTCGATGGCGCGCAGCTTGGACATCACCAGCTGCTGCTCGGGCTGGCCTGTGTTGCCGTAGGTGGCGTTGTTGGTCTGGACGACGAGTGCGCGGGCGCCGTCCTTGACGGTGTCCCGGGGAATCTCGTCGTAGGCGACCTCGAAGCAGATGACGTCGCCCAGCCGGGCGGGTCCCGTCTGGAGCACCCCGGTGTGGTCACCCGGGTAGAAGTCCCTGGGGATCTGCTGGAGGCGGGTGATGACCTTGCTGAGCTGGTCGCGGAAGGGCACGTACTCGCCGAACGGCACCGGGTGCTGCTTGGTGTAGGAGGCCCCTGGTCCCTTCTCCGGGTCCCAGACGATGCCCTGGTTCTCGACGTAGCCCTGCTTGGTGGGGTGGTCGACGAGAGCCCCGACGAGGACGGGAACGCCGACGGCCTTGACGGCCTCGTCGATGCGGTCGCCCGCCTCGGGGTATGTGTAGGGGTCGAGGTCGGAGGAGTTCTCCGGCCAGATCACCAGGTCCGGCTTCGGCTCCTTGCCCTGCTTGATCCGCTCGGCGAGGTCGAGGGTGGCCTCGACGTGGTTGTTGAGGATCTGCATGGGCCGGCCGAGGAAGTCCATGCCCGGCTGCTGCACGTTGCCCTGGACGACGGCGATGCGGGCCGTGTCGGCGGCCTGGGTCGGTACCGGCACGGCGAACCCGGCGAGGGTGACGGCCGCCGCGAGGGCGAGGGCACCGAGCCCGGTGACGTAGGCGCGTGGGGTGCGGGCGGCGCGGGCGGGGGCCCGGCGCAGCCGCCAGGCGGTGAGCGCGGTGGCCGCCAGCAGGGTCCCTGTCAGCGCGACCGCGAAGGTGACGAGGGGGGCGCCGCCGAGTGCGGCCAGCGGGGTGAAGGGCGATCCGGTGTTCGCGAAGGCGAGACGTCCCCAGGGGAAGCCCCCGAACGGGAGGCGGTCGCGCAGGAACTCCTCGGTCACCCACAGGCAGGCCCCCCACAGCGGCCAGGCCGGCAGCCGCGAGGTGAGCGCGAGCCCGGCGCCGAGGCCGAGCACGAACAGGCCCTGCAGGAAGGCGAGCCCGATCACCGCGTCCCAGCCGACGACGTGCAGCCACTTGAGCAGGACGAGGAAGAAGGGCCAGCCGAACGCCAGCCCCGACCACGCGCCCTGGCGGCCGGTCCGGCCCCGGGTGAGCAGGCTCAGCGCGGCGACGGCCACCAGGGAGAGCGGCCACAGGTCGTACGGCGGGAACGCCAGCGCGAGCGCCACCCCGCTGAGGGCCGCCAGCGCCGTGCGGCGCCACTCCCGCCGTGCCAGCGCCGCCAGCCGCCGCAGTCTGCCGGGGCGTTCGGGCCTTCCGGGCCCTTCGGAGTCCGGCGGAACGTCACTGCGCGCGGCGTGCTCTTCCGCCGGCGCGGTCGCACTCTCCTCGGCGGGCTGCGGCTCGGCGGGTGCCGCGCTGACGCCCTCGGGCGCGCTGCGGGGCGCGGCGGGTTTCGCCGTGCGCTCCCGGGAGCCGTCCGGGGAGGAGGCGGGGGTGGTGTCGGGGCCCGATGCCAAGGTCGCGGCCTTCCTAGCAGGTCGTGCGGTGCGGGTCGTGCGGTGCGGTGGTGAGGTGACCGTACAACGCGCGGGGGCCGCCAGGGGGCCCGGGAGGCGGAAAGCGGTGGGCGCGCGGGGGCGCAGGAGATCCGGGGACCGGAGGGCGGATCTGCGGATCGGGGCCCGGCGCCCTTCGGGCCGACCTGGGACCCGCTGGCTGCGGATCTACCGAAAGCCGTTGTCTACTGAGCGTCCGGGCCCCGTACCGGGTCACACCCGCCGGCCGGCGGAGCGCATCTGTTCCCCGTGCCGTCGGCGCTGGACCTGGCTCGCAGCGGTGGTGCGCCGGTGCGGTACACCACCCCTGGCCCAGCGGGGTTCGACGACAGCGCGGAAGCTCCCCGGTCGGACGTCCTGTTGGTGGACGCGGCCGAACCTACCCGGCTCCGGGCGTTCGTTGTCAACAGCCCGCCTACCTGGGGTGTTTCTCCAAATCAGCAGGTCAGTAGCGAGGTGAGGACCACGGCACGGCGGACGGAGGGGTCTCGTTCAGCCGTATCGCGCCGCGGACATCACTCGTCCGGCCGTGCGTAGACCGTACGTCCGCCGACCACCGTCCGCAGGCAGACGGGCACCTCGCGGCCCGGCGTCAGATCCGGCAGCCCCGGGGTACCGGAGCGCGGGTCGGTGGACCAGTTGGCCACCCGCGTGTCGGGGGCCTGGACGATGAGCGGCCCGGTGCGCCACACCGCGTAGTCGGCCGGTGCGCCCGGAACGAGGACGCCCGCGTCGTCACGGCCGAGCGCGCGCCAGCCGCCGCGCGTGTGCGCGGTGAAGGCGCCGCGCACGGAGATCCGGTGCGCGTGGGTGCGGTGGAAGGCGGCGGCCCTGACGGCCTCCCAGGGGCCGAGCGGGGTGACGGGGCTGTCGGAGCCCAGCGCGAGGGGCACCCCGGCGCGCAGCAGCGCCGCGTACGGGTTGAGGGTGGCGGCCCGTTCGGCGCCCAGGCGCCGCGCGTACATGCCGTCCGTGCCGCCCCAGGCCGCGTCGAAGCCCGGCTGCACGGAGGCGGTGAGGGCGAGGTCGGCGAAGTCCGCGACGGTCGCCTCCGTCAGCATCTCGGCGTGCTCGACGCGGTGCCGGGCGGCCCGCACGCGGGCCGTGCCGACGTTCTCGGCGGCGCGGCGTACGCCGTCGGTGACGGACCGGACGGCGGCGTCGCCGATGGCGTGGAACCCGGCTTGCAGCCCGGCCTCGGTGCAGGTGGCGACGTGCGCGGCGACGGTGGCGGCGTCCAGTTGCCCATTGCCCGTGGTGCGGGGCGCGTCCGCGTACGGGGAGCACAGGTGCGCGGTGTGGGAGCCGAGGGAGCCGTCGGCGAAGAGGTCACCCGCCGCGCCGAGCGCCCCGAGCTCCCTGACCCGGTCCGCGTCCTTTGCGGAGGTGACGAGTTCCGCCCAGTATCCGAAGACCCGGGGTCCGGCTTCCTCCGCGGCGAGCGCGAGGAGGGAGGTGAAGTCCTCCTCGCCGGAGATGTCGGGGCCCGCGCACTCGTGCACCGCGCCGATGCCGAGCGAGGCGGCGTGCTCCCGGGCGGCCCGCTGGGCCTCGGCGCGCTGCTGCGGGGTGAGGGTGGCGTGCGCGGCCTCGCGCACGGCGTGGTGCGCGTCGCCGGTCAGGGGCGCGTCGGCGCTGTACCCCGCGCGGGTGGTGATGCCCGGCACCAGGTCGAGCATCGCCGTGGTGGCGAGGGCGGAGTGGACGTCGATCCGGGTCAGGTACAGCGGGCGTCCGCCGGTCGCCTCGTCGAGCTCCGCACGGCCGGGGTGGCGCTGCTCGGGCCAGGCGCTGGCGTCCCATCCCGTGCCCAGCAGCACCCGGTCGTGCGGCCGGTCCTCAGCGTAGGCGCGGACGCGGGCGAGCGCGTCGGCGAGCGTGCGCGCGTCCGACAGGTCGAGGCCCGTCAGCGCCAGTCCGGTCGCCGTGGTGTGGACGTGCGCGTCGGTGAACGCGGGGGTGACGAGGGCGCCGTCGAGGTAGCCGACCTCGTCGACGTTCTCGGCGAACGAGTCGGCAGCGCCCTCCGAACCGATCCAGGCGATGCGCTCGCCCTCCACCACCATCGCGGTCGCGAACGGATCGGCGGGGCTGTGGACCTCGCCACCGCGCAGCAGCAGGGTGCGGGGCGGGGCGGGGCTTGTGCTGTCGCTCATGGGGACAGTCTCCCGCTTACGGGCGCCGCGCCGGTGCGCGGGGTGGAGCGCGCCCGTGAGGGGGTTCAGACGCGGGGTGGGCGGGCCTCGTACGGCGTGGAGAGGACGACGGTGGTGCGGGTGGAGACCCCGGCGAGGGTGCGGATCCTGGCGAGCAGGTGCTCCAGCTCGATGGGGGTGGCGACCCGCACCTTGAGGATGTAGTTCTCGTCGCCCGCGACGCTGTGGCAGGCCTCGATCTCGGGCACGTCGGCCAGCCGGTCGGCGATGTCGTCCGGGGCACTGGGGTCGAACGGTTTGACGGAGATGAAGGCCATCATGGGCAGCCCGACGGCCTCGGCGTCCACGAGCGCGGCGTAGCCGCGGATGACGCCGCGCTGCTCGAGGCGGCGCACGCGCTGGTGCACGGCCGAGGTGGACAGGCCGGTAGCCTTGCCCAGGTCTGTATAGCTCATCCGCCCGTCTCTGACGAGCAGTTCCACGATCTGACGGTCGAGTTCCTCCACAGCGGATCACCGTAGCGGCCCCGCGCCGTCCGCGCAGCGAGTGCGCCCCGGCGCACGGGGACGGCGCGCCGTGGCACGCGGGGCAGCACCGGAAGCACGGAACCATGAGGTATGTGATGAAGGCCACACTTATGCACCGGCGTCCAACGGCACGGGGCGATTACGCGTGTGGCACGACGGGAAGTGCTTGCTGTGGCCGGAGCCGAGAGCCCGGCCGTTCCATCAAGGGGGATCACATGCGTACGACGAAGTCCCGCTCCGCTCGCCAGGACACCGCTCACCTGAGCGACGCTCACCAGGGCGAAGCGACTGCCCTCCTGGACGGCTCCGAGATCTCCGACGAGCCGCCCGGATCCGTTTTCGAGGACGAGATGTACGAAGCCCTCCGCGTCCGGTGTCCCGACTGCGCCCAGGCGATCGCGGTCTTCTCCCAGGAGCGGGAGCTGCCGCGCCACGGACTGTGCGCCTCACCGTGGAACCCGTTCGGCCTGACGGTGTGCCAGGGATCCGGCCGCCCGGTGCGGGACGCCGAGCCGTGGGACCGCGAGCCGAAGGAGCACACGGTCGGCGAGCTGCTGCGGCTGCCCGAGAGCCTGGACTGGCGCACCCAGCCGTTCTCCCATGTGGTGCTCCCCGGCTCGCGCCCGGCCAAGCGCGCGCACGCCGGGGTCGAGTGACCGCGCGCCACTCCCCCGAACCGGCCTCCACTCCGCTCCGGTAGCGGTCCTCCAGCACCGCCTCCAGCGGGCCGCGGTGCATGACAGGGCATCCGTGGTGAGGCGGCGGAGCGGGTGTTTCCTCCCCCTCGCCTCCGCGGAAGAGCTGAGCGCACAGCGCCGCACGGGCCCGCGTGGATCGCGTACGGCTGGGGACCCGGGAACCCGAGGAGGCAGCCATGGCGAAGGCGAGCACGAAGAGCAGGACGGGTACGAAGAGCGGCACCGACAGCGGCTCCGGCCGGCAGCGGGCGCTGGTCAGGGAGCTGCTGAAGCGGCACGGGACGACCTACGCGCACGACGCGGGCATCACCCTGCGCGACACCCCCATGCCCCTGTACCAGCTGCTGGTCCTCTCCATGCTGCTGTCCGCCCGGATCCGCGCGGACATCGCGGTCGCCAGCGCGCGGGCGCTCGCGGACGCGGGCATGAAGAACCCGCGGCGGATGGCCGACGCCACCTGGCAGCAGCGGGTGGACGCGCTCGGCGTGGGCGGCTACCGCCGCTACGACGAGCGGACCTCCACGATGCTCGGCGAGGGCGCGGAACTGGTGCTCGAACGGTGGGGCGGCGACCTGCGCAGGCTGCGCAGGAGCGACGACCCCGAGGGCGCCCTGCGCGAGGTACCCGGCATCGGGCCCATGGGCGTCTCGATCTTCCTGCGCGAGGCCCAGGCGGTGTGGCCTGAATACCAGCCCTACCTGGACGGCAAGGCGCTCCAGGGGGCGCGGAAGCTGGGGCTGCCGGAGTCGGCCGGGAAGCTGGCCGACATGGTGCGGAAGGACGAGCTGGCGCCGCTGGCGGCCGGGCTGGTGCGGGCGGCGCTCAGCTCGAAGGTGGCCGACGAGGTGCGTCAGGCCGCGGAAACCTGAGACGCGGGCGCGGCGGCTACAGCTCCACCACCGCCTGCACCGGCAGGTGGTCGCTCGGGTACTGCCCGTCGCGCGCGTAGGTGATGATCTCCGCGCGGCGTGTGCGGACCCCGGGCGAGGCGAGGATCCAGTCGATGCGGTCGCCGTCCGGCACCAGCGGCTCGTAGCCGTGGAAGGTGCCGTACAGCTTGCTGCGGCTCTCGGCCGCGTCCCAGGTGTCGGTCAGTTTCCCGTCCGAGAGCAGCGTGTCGTAGACGGGGTTGGCGTGCGCTGGCACGTTGAAGTCGCCGGTGACCAGCCGCGGGAGCGCCGCGTCCAGCCCGCCGAGCCGGTCGGTGATGAGCGCCGCCGAACGTTCGCGGGAGTACTGGTTCTGGTGGTCGAGGTGGGTGTTGAGGTGGTACAGCTCGCGGCCGGTGGCCAGATCGCGGAACCGTACCCAGGTGACCATCCGGATGACGGTGTTGCCCCACGTCGTCGAACCGATCAGCGCGGGCTGGTCGGAGAGCCAGAAGTGGTCGTATGCGAGCGGGAGCAGTCTGCGGACGTCGTAGAAGACGGCCATGAACTCGTCCCTGCTGCCGCCGGCCCGGCCGGTGCCGATCCAGTCGTAGCGGGATCTGCCGAGGTCCGCCGCGATGTCCTTCAGCTGCCCGTAGAGCCCCTCCTGGGTGCCGATCAGGTGCGGGCGCTCGCGCTGGAGCAGCGCCCGGGTGACCGGGCGCCGCTCGGGCCAGCTGTGGGGCGGGGTCGCGGAGGCGTACCGCAGGTTGAAGGACATGACACGGAGCGTCCGGCTCCGGCCGCCGCCGGGGCTGCTCACCTGGGCGGGTACGGCGCGCGCGGTGGCGGCGTGCGCGCCGGCGGCGCCGGTGGCAGCGAGCGGGGCGGCGAGTGCCGCCGCCGCGGCGGTGCGGATACCGCCTCGGCGAGTGAAGCGTGGTGCGGCTGACGACATGTGAGTCCTCCCGGTGTCCTGAGTGGATCTGGGTGGTTCTCGTGCGCGCCCCGCAGGGGCTTCAGCTCTTGCTCTCCGGGCCCGCCAGGTGGCGGGCGATCACCATGCGCTGGATCTGGTTGGTGCCCTCCACGATCTGCAGGACCTTCGCCTCGCGCATGTACCGCTCGACGGGGAAGTCCGCCGTGTAGCCGTAGCCGCCCAGCAGTTGCACGGCCTCGGTGGTGACGCGCATGGCGGCGTCGGTGCAGAAGAGTTTGGCCATCGCGGCCTGCCGGGAGAACGGCTCGCCCGCGTCGCCGCGCCGCGCCGCCGCGAGGTAGAGGGCGCGCCCGGCCTCGATCTGGGTGCCCATGTCGGCCAGCGCGAAGCGCAGCCCCTGGAAGTCGGCGAGGGGGCGGCCGAACTGCTCGCGCTGCGCGGTGTAGACCAGCGCCTCGTCCAGCGCGGCCTGGGCGAGGCCGACGGCGCAGGCCGCGATGCCCAGGCGCCCGGCGTCCAGGGAGGAGAGGGCGACGGTGAAGCCCTGCCCCTCCTCGCCCAGCCTGCACGTGTCGGGGACACGCACCTCGTCGAAGTGGACCTGGGCCGTGGGAGAGCCGTTCAGCCCCATCTTGCGCTCGGGCGGTGCGGCGCTCAGCCCCTCCGCGTCCGCGGGGACGAGGAAGGCGGTGATGCCGCGGGACCCGTCCTCGCCGGTGCGGGCCAGGACGGTGTAGAAGTCGGCGACGCCACCGTGGGTGATCCACGCCTTGGTGCCGTTGAGTACCCAGCCCCCGCCGGCCCCGCCGTCCCTGTCCTCCCGGACGGCGCGGGTGCGCAGGGAGGCGGCGTCCGAGCCCGAGGCGGGCTCGGACAGGCAGTAGGCGCCCAGCAGACCGCCGCCGAGCATGTCGGGCAGCCGTTCGGTGCGCTGCTCCTTGCTGCCGAAGTGGGCGAGCCCGTGGCAGGAGAGGGAGTGGACGCTGGTGCCGAGCCCGACGGTCAGGCGCGCCGCCGCGAGCTCTTCGAGGACCTGGAGGTAGACCTCGTAGGGCTGTCCTCCGCCGCCGTGCTCCTCGGCGTAGGGGAGGCCCAGGAGGCCGGAGCGGGACAGGAGGCGGAAGGTCTCACGCGGAAAGGTGCCGGCCGCCTCTTCCTCGGCGGCCGCCGGCTTGATCTCGCGCTGCACCAACTCGCGTACGAGGCCCAGCAGATCGCGCGCCTCGTCAGTGGGCAGTTCGCGTTCCACCGGCTGGGGACCGTCCTGGGGCATGGTGCGCGCTCTCCTTCGGATCGGGGAACTGCGGCGGTCGCGCCGGGGTGTGGCGGGCCGCCGTGGGTGCCGGCCCGCGCGGGCCGGGAGTGCCGCTGCCTCAGCCGTGATACTGCACCGTCGGGTCGCGACGGTGGCTGACCAGCGGCTGCGGCGAGTTGGAGTATGCCCGATCGCGCGCCCTTCGTCACCGGCGTAGGGGTGTGGACTGGCCGGGGGGCGGGGGTGAACGGGCGGCGGCGCCACCTGAACGGAAATTGGTCCGAACCATTGACGCACTGGTCTAGTCCTTCTACATTCCCGGAACGTACGCAAGGCACGGCCGCAGCACCCCGTCCCCCCGCACCCCACACGCGAGGTGAACCATGCTCGGACCGGAAAGACGTCCCTTCGCTCCCACCCACCACCCCGGGTCTTCTCCCACCCGTCGCACCAGGCGCCAGGCGTCGCCGCCCTCCAGGCGTCGCGGAATCCTCGCCTTCCTCGGTGCCCTCTGCACCGCCGTCCTGGCCACGACACTGCTGTCGGCCACGGCGTCGGCAGGGCCCAGGGAGGCCGCCGCACCGGCCGCCGCCTCGAAGGCCTCCACTCAGGCCGCCGGGTCGCAGACGGCCGCGGGCAAGACCGTGGGCTACTTCACCAACTGGGGTGTCTACCAGCGCAACTACCACGTCAAGAACATCGAGACCTCCGGCTCGGCGGACAAGCTGACCCACATCAACTACGCCTTCGGCAACGTCCAGGGCGGCAAGTGCACCGTGGGTGACAGCTACGCCGACTACGAGAAGGCCTACACGGCCGACCAGAGCGTCGACGGCAAGGCCGACACCTGGGACCAGCCGCTGCGCGGCAACTTCAACCAGCTGCTGAAGCTCAAGAAGAAGCACCCCGACCTGAAGATCCTGTGGTCCTTCGGCGGCTGGACCTGGTCAGGCGGCTTCGGGCAGGCGGCCCAGAACCCGGCCGCGTTCGCCGAGTCCTGCTACAACCTGGTCAACGACCCGCGCTGGGAGGGCCTCTTCGACGGCATCGACATCGACTGGGAGTACCCCAACGCCTGCGGCCTGACCTGCGACACCAGCGGCCCCGACGCCTTCGCCGACCTGACGAAGGCACTGCGCGGCAAGTTCGGCGACCAACTGGTGACAGCGGCCATCAGCGCCGACGCGTCCGCGGGCGGCAAGCTGGAGGCCACCGACTACAAGACCGCGGCACAATACGTCGACTGGTACCTGCCGATGACCTACGACTACTTCGGCGCCTGGGACGCCAAGGGCCCCACGGCCCCGCACTCCCCGCTGACCTCGTACGAGGGCATACCGAAGGACGGCTTCAACACCGAGGCCACCGTCGCCAAGCTCAAGGAGATGGGCGTTCCCGGCAGCAAGCTGCTGTACGGGCTCGGCTTCTACGGCCGCGGCTGGACCGGCGTGACGCAGTCCGAGCCCGGCGGCACGGCGACGGGTCCCGCACCGGGCAAGTACGAGCAGGGCATCGAGGACTACAAGGACCTCAAGACCCGGTGCCCGGTCACGGGCAAGGTCGGCGGCACCGCCTACGCGCACTGCGGCAACCAGTGGTGGAGCTACGACACCCCCGAGACGATCGCCGCCAAGGGCGACTGGGCCGCACAGCAGGGGCTCGGCGGCACCTTCTTCTGGGAGCTGAGCGGCGACACGGAGAACGGAGAACTGATCAAGGCCATCAAGTAGGCGTGTGAGCGGGGCGTGCACGCGTGGCACGCCCCGCTCCGCACCCCGGGTGGCGGGCCGCCGGCCCGCCACCCGTTCGCTGTCCGCGCCTCACCTGCGGACGCCTCGGCCCGCGCGCGCACGATCGAGCAGGCTGACGCCGAGCGCGGCGAGAACGATCTGGATGATCAGCTCGATCCAGTCGAAACCCCGGGTGTCGGCGACACCCACGGCACCGGCGATCGCCGTACCGATGAACGCGGCGACGATGCCGACCAGGAGCGTCCACAGGATCCCGATCCGCTGCCTGCCCGGGAGCACCAGTCGCCCGAGCGCGCCGATGACCACGCCGACGACGAGCGCGCTGATGACACCGGATATGTCCATGGCCCACCTCTCAGCCGGGAGGAACTCCTCCGCCTCCGAGTGTCCCGCAACGGTGCGGATATGTCGGCCGCTGCGGGGCCGGCGGAGGGACACCGGCACGCACGCCGGCGCACGGGCCCCTCCCCCGCCGGCGGCGGACCCGGCACAGGAGCGAGGCCGACCGGTCGCGGGGACGCTGTCACAGGCGGCTGGAAGACTCGCGGCATGACGAACGGCACGGGGGCGAACGGTACGGAGGCGGGGGCGGGAGGGGCGCACACCACGCGGCGGGCGCGGGACGCCCGCCGGTGGGCGCTGGCCCCCGCGGGCGGCGGCCGGGTGCGGGTGTGTCCGCTGGACGCGCGGGGCGGCCGCGCGGGCCCCGTGCGGACCGAGGAGTCGGCGGCGGCCGCGGTGCGCGCCGGTGAAGGGGTCACGCGGTGGGTGTGGCGGGCGACGACCGAGGTCCAGCCCGGCCTGCTCGCCGCGGGCGTGCGGGTGGAGCGGTGCTACGACGTGGAGGCCGCCGAGGCGCTGCTCCTCGGCCACGAGGGCCGGGCGGGGGACCCGCATGCGCTGCCCGCGGCCCTGGCACGGCTGCGCGGGCTGCCCGTGCCGCCCGACCGGCAGCCCGTCCACCGCGAAACCGACCCGCAGCCCTCGTTGTTCGAGACGGGCCCTGTGCCGCTGCCCGACGGTGTCGACCCCCTCGACGCCCTGCTGGAGGTGTACGCGGCGCAGGTGGAGCGGACGGAGCGGGCCGAGCATCCCGCACGGATGCGGCTGCTGCTCGCCGGGGAGTCGGCGGGCACGCTCGTCGCCGGGGAGATGGGCCACGCGGGGGTGCCGTGGAGCGCGGAGATCCACCGCGAACTGCTGGCCGAGCTGCTGGGCGAGCGGTACGCGGGCGGTGGCCTGCCGCGCCGGCTGGTGGAGCTGGAGGAAGAGGTGTCCCGCGCGTTCGGGCCCCACGAGCGGGTGCGGCCCGACCTGGCCGCCGACGTCCTGCAGGCGTTCGCACGCCAGGGGATCCGGCTGGGCTCGACGCGGGCCTGGGAGCTGAGAAAGGTGGACCACCCGGCGGTCGAGCCGCTGCTGCGGTACAAGAAGCTGTACCGGCTCTACACCGCGCACGGCTGGAGCTGGCTGCGCTCGTGGGTGCGGGAGGGGCGCTTCCGTCCCGAGTACGTTCCCGGTGGTGCCGCCTCGGGGCGCTGGACCACCAACGGGGGCGGGGCGTTGCAGATCCCCAAGGTGGTGCGCCGCGCCGTGGTCGCCGATCCCGGCCGGCGCCTGGTGGTCGCGGACGCCGACCAGATGGAGCCGCGCGTCCTGGCCGCCGTCTCCCGCGATCCGGGCCTGATGGCGGTGGCCGGCAGCGAACGCGACCTGTACACGGCCCTCTCGGAGCGGGCGTTCTCCGGTGACCGCGCCCAGGCCAAGCTGGCCCTGCTCGGCGCCGTCTACGGCCAGACGAGCGGCGACGGCCTGCGGAACCTGGCCGCCCTGCGAAGACGGTTCCCCGCAGCCGTCGCCTATGTGGACGAGGCGGCCCGCGCGGGCGAGGAGGGCCGCCTCGTCCGTACCCACCTGGGCCGTACGTGCCCGCCCGTGGGGCGCGAGGACGGCGGGGCGCCGGCGGACGAGGCGTCCGGAACGGGCCCGGAGGCCGGCGAGGGTTTCGCGGGGACGGAGGGGGAATCCGGCACGGCCGGCGCCCGGGCGGCGGGCGCGGTGCGGGCGAGAGGCCGCTTCACCCGGAACTTCGTGGTGCAGGGCAGCGCGGCGGACTGGGCGGTCCTGATGCTGGCCGGGCTGCGGCAGCGGCTCGCGGAGCTGACGGCCGAACTGGTGTTCTTCCAGCACGACGAGGTCATCGTGCACTGCCCCGCCGAGGAGGCCGACCCGGTGCGCGAGGCCATCGACGCCGCAGGCCGGCAGGCCGCCCGCGCCGCCTTCGGCGACACCCCGGTCCGCTTCCCCTTCACCACCGCCGTCGTCCGGTGCTACGCCGACGCCAAGTGAGGGCCGACGGCACGGCGAGCGGACGCGGGAGTGTCGGGAGACGATCGAGAGGGCAGCCGTGCCCTGACCCGGGGCCGGACAGCGCCCCGCCACCGACACCTGCACGGGGAAACCCCGGAAGGACGCACATGCCGGAAGGGACGCACATGACAGCGACAGCCCAGATCGGCGTCACCGGATTGGCCGTCATGGGGCGCAATCTCGCCCGCAACTTCGCCCGGAGCGGCTGCACCGTCGCGCTGCACAACCGGACCGAGGCCCGCACCCGGGACCTGGTGGACGCGTTCGGGCACGAGGGCACCTTCGTCCCCACGAGGTCGCCCGAGGAGTTCGTCGCCGCCCTCCAGCCGCCGCGCTGCCTGGTCGTGATGGTCAAGGCGGGCGGGCCGACGGACGCGGTGATCGAACAGTTCGCGCAGCTCGTCGAGGTGGGCGACGTGATCGTCGACGGCGGCAACGCGCACTTCGAGGACACCAGGCGCCGCGAGGCCGCACTGCGCGAACGCGGTGTCCACTTCGTCGGCACCGGGATCTCGGGCGGCGAGGAGGGCGCACTGCTGGGCCCGAGCATCATGCCGGGCGGCTCGGCGGAGGCGTACCGCTCGCTCGGCCCGCTGCTGGAGCGGATCGCGGCCCGCGCCCCGGACGGCGCACCGTGCACCACGCACCTGGGCACCGACGGTGCCGGACACTTCGTGAAGATGGTCCACAACGGCATCGAGTACGCCGACATGCAGCTGATCGCGGAGGCCTACGACCTGCTGCGCGGGGTGGCGGGGCTGGAGCCGGCCGAGATCGCCGAGGTCTTCCGGCGCTGGAACACCGGGCGTCTGGACTCCTACCTCATCGAGATCACCGCCGAGGTGCTCACCCACACGGACGCGAGGACGGGCCGGCCGTTCGTCGACGTCGTCGCGGACCGTGCCGAGCAGAAGGGCACAGGACGCTGGACCGTCCAGACGGCGCTCGATCTCGGCGTCCCAGTGCCCGGAATCGCCCAGGCGGTCTTCGCGCGGTCGCAGTCGGGCCACGCCCGGCTGCGCCGGGCGGCGGAATCGCTGCCGGGGCCGGAAACGGCCGAGGGGGCACCCTCGCGCATGGCCGCCGACGAGGCGGAGCGCTTCGCCGCCCAGGTCGAACAGTGTCTGTACGCCTCGAAGGTCGTCTCCTACGCGCAGGGCTGGGACATGCTGCGCGCGGGAAGCGAGGCTTACGACTGGGGCATCGACCTCGGGTCCGTCGCCGCGATCTGGCGGGCGGGCTGCATCATCCGTGCGGCGTTCCTCGACCGGATCCGTGGCGCCTTCACCGAGCGGCCGGCCCTTCCCACGCTGCTGGCCGATCCGCAGTTCGCACAGGAGCTGGGCGAGGCGCAGGACGCCTGGCGCGGCACCGTCGCCGCGGCGGCCCGGCACGGGGTGCCCGCGCCGGGGATGTCGGGGGCGCTGGCCTACTACGACGGGCTGCGCGCCGCCCGGCTCCCCGCCGCACTCACCCAGGCCCAGCGTGACTACTTCGGCGCCCACACCTACCGGCGCGACGACCTCGAGGGCACCTTCCACACCCAATGGGGCGGCGACCGCACGGAGGACCGTACGGACTGACCGCGCGGGACTCGCCGCCGCGCGGGGCGCGCACTTCGTCACAGCCGGGTAGCCGTCGCGTCCCCGCTCTGTCCCCGCGCGCCCCGCGAGGCACCCCGCCCGCACCCCTCGTGCGTCCTGACCAGCGAGAGAGCGAAGACCCGATCACGAGGGGGACCCGATGGCTTCCGGCTGCCGCGACTGCGCGACCTGCACGAAATCAGGCCTGGGAAAACTGGTGCAGCACACCGTCGTCGGCCTGGTGTACCTGTGCACGCTGGGCATCGGCTACGTCCTCAAACGGGGGCTGCGGCGCCACTGCCCGCAGTGCGGACATCTGCTGTCCCGCCACGCCCGGCGTGCGGACGGCTCGTTCCGCGACTGAGCGCCGGGCGCCCGCACCCGAAGTTCCGGCGTCCGCGCCCGAGTTGTCCGCGGGCGCCGCCCGGTGCGCACTGTCCGCCTCGGAGAACTGGCGCGCGAAATCGGCCGGTTCACGGGAGTGGGAGCCGGGGGAACGAGGAGCTGTGGCGAACGGACGACGCGTGTGGCAGTCGGCCGGTGCACGAGCTCATCGCCATCGTCTGCGCCGGCCACCCCTGACGGCACGGGAGCGCGCGTGGGTCGTCGCCGGGTGAAGCCGGGGCGGCCCCGGCCTCTCAGACCGTGTGCGCGCCCGGCGTGTGGCCGAAGACGCGTCCGAAGACGTCGATGAAGGCGCTCGCCGAGGACCATCCGCACCGGTGCGCCACCGTGGTGACGGGGGTGTGCTCGGCGAGCAGCAGCAGGGCGTGCTGGAGGCGCAGTTGGGTGCGCCACTGCGGGAACGTCATGCCCAGGTCGCTGCGGAAGAGCCGGGAGAGGGTGCGGGCGCTCGCACCGGTCTGGCTGCCCAGTTGGGCCAGGGTGCGGTTGTCGGCCGGGTCCGCGTACAGCAGGTCGCACACGGCGCGCAGCCGCGCGACGGTGGGCGCGGGCAGGTGCAGCGGCTGCTGCGGGGAGGCGCGCAGCTGATCCAGCAGGACGGCCCGCAGCCGTCGCCGCTCGGCGCTGCCGTCCCCAGGGGAGCGCGTGGAGGCGAGCAGCAGCTCGCGCAGCAGCGGGTTGACGCTCAGCGCCGTCGGCTCGTCGAGGCCGAGCGGGTTGACGGCCGCGGGCAGGCCGAGGAGGTGCAGCTCCAGGTCGCCGCGGGCCTGGTGCGTGTGCACGGTGCCGGCGGGGATCCACAGGGCGCGGTTGGCCGGCGCGACCCAGGACCCGCCGTCGGTGGTGACCAGGACGACACCGCGGGCGGCGTAGACGATCTGGTGGTCGTCGTGCCGGTGCGCGTCGATGACCTCGCCCGGCGTCAGCCACCGGGAGCGGGTGGGCGCCCCGGCCTCGTGGCGGACCTCGCGGTCGTGGCCTGCCCGGGGTGCCGGCGCGATCTGGCGGGTTTCCATCAGTGGTTGGCAGCTTATCGAAAGCGGGACAGCCCCTCGGGCGCGGATCGTGGGCGCCGTGCCGAAAAACACGCCGGGAAACATGCCGAGAAGCACGCCGGGCAGCCCGTCGGGCGAGGGATCGGGCAGGTCGGCCATCCCCCTGCTGTCCGTCGGGCACGGCTGCGTGGACGTCTACCAGGGCGCCGTGGCGGCCCTGGTCCCCTTCTTCGTCGCCGAGCGCGCCTACTCCTACGCCGCGGCCTCGGGCCTCGTCCTCGCCGCCTCCCTCCTCTCCTCCGTCGCCCAGCCCCTCTTCGGTGCGCTCACCGACCGGCGGGCGCTGCCGTGGCTGCTGCCCGCCGGCACGCTCCTGGGCGGCCTGGGGATCGCGTTGAGCGGGTTGAGTCCGTCCTACGCGCTGACGCTGCTGTGCGTGGCCGTCTCCGGGATCGGCGTGGCGGCCTACCACCCCGAGTCGGCTCGCGTGGCGCGGCACGCGAGCCGGGGGCGGCACTCGGCGATGGGCTGGTTCTCCCTGGGCGGCAACCTCGGTTTCGCCGCGGCTCCGCTCATGGTGACGGCCGTCGTCGCGTGCGGTGGGCTGGGCTACTCGCCCCTGTTCGTGCTGCCCGCGGTTCTCGGCGGCGCGCTGTATCTGCCCGTCGCGCGTGCGCTGAGGACCTTCGGCCGGAGCGCGGACGGTGCCGCGCCGCGCCCGGGAAGCGACGACAGGCGCTCCTTCGTCCGCCTGTCGCTGGTGGTGGTCTGCCGCTCGGTGGCGTTCGTCGGGCTGAGCACGTTCCTCTCGCTGTACGCGCAGCAGCGCACCGGGGGCGGCGCGGCCGCGGGTACGGCCGCGCTGTTCGTGCTCTATCTCGGTGGCGCGGTGGGCACGGTGCTCGGCGGCAGCCTGGCCAACCGGTGGGGCAGGGTGGCCGTGGTCCGCCGGGCCTACCTGGTCACGGTGGCGGCCGTCGCCGGAACGGTGCTTGTTCCGGGCCCGCTCCTGTACGTGTGCGTGGCGCTGACCTCGGCGGGGCTGTACGTCCCCTTCTCTCTCCAGGTCACCCTCGGACAGGACTACCTGCCCAGCCGCGTGGGAACGGCCAGCGGCGTCACCCTCGGTCTGGCGGTCAGCGTCGGCGGCCTGGCCGGGCCCGCCATCGGGGCCCTCGCCGACGCCACGTCGCTGCGGACGGCGCTGACGCCGCTGATCGTCATGCCCGCGCTGGCGTGGCTGCTGGCCCGCACCCTGCCGGAGCCGGGCCGGCTCCGGCCGGCGCGGACGCGCGGCGGGACTACTTCCCGCCCGCCTGCTGCTTCTCCTTCGCCCCCGGCTCCTCCGGCTCCTCCGGCGGGGTGAGGATCTTCTTCACGACGCGCCGCTGCTTCGGTGTGCGGTCGGGTTCCACGCGCTCGCCGTAGTACCAGAAGTACAGCCGCCGGCGCAGGGCTCCCGTGCGGCGGGCCTCGTCGGCCGTGAGCCGGGGCGGGACGTCCTTCACCAGGATCGTGTGCTGCTCGGCACCGGCCAGCGGCGTACGCGCCTCCTGGTAGCCGCCGGCGACCTGTTCCACCTCTCCCGTACCGTCCCCGGCGCGCAGCCGCACCCGGTCCTGGGCCTGCAGCCCGAGACAGACTCTCCTGGTCAGCCAGAAGGCGAGCGGGGGCGCCAGGAAGAACGCGCCCCGGAAGATCCACGTCATCGACTCGATGGGCCAGGTGAACAGCACGGACAGCACGTCCTGTCCGCCCGCGCCCAGCAGCACGGCGTACGTGGTGACACCGGCGACGCCCAGGCCCGTGCGCGTGGGCTGGTCGCGCGGCCGGTCGCACAGGTGGTGCTCCTTCCAGTTCCCGGTGACCCACCGTTCGAGGAACGGATACGCGTACAGGACGAGGAGGAGCAGCGAGGGGATGACGACCCCGGGGATGAAGGCGTCCCAGACCACCGTGTGCCCCCACAGCCTGGTCTCCGCCTGCGGCATCAGCCGCAGCGATCCCTCGATGAAACCGACGTACCAGTCGGGTTGGGAGTTGATGCTCGCCTGGTCGGCGCGGTAGGGCCCGTAGGTCCAGATGGGGTTGATCTGCAGTGTGGCCGCCAGCAGCGTCAGCACGCCGAACACCGCGAGGAAGAGCCCGATCGACTTCGCCGTGTACTGCGGCACCATCGGCTTGCCGACCACGTTGCGGTTCGTCCTGCCCTTTCCCGGCCACTGGGTGTGTTTCAGGTAGACGACCAGGAAGAGGTGCACGGTGATGAGCGCGATGAGCAGGCCGGGGATGAACAGGACGTGCGAGATGAACAGCCGTGGGACGATCTCGTGCCCGGGGAACTGGCCGCCGAAGACGAAGAAGCTGACATAGGTGCCGACGATCGGGATCGAGACCATGATGCCCTGGAAGGTGCGCAGTCCCGTGCCGGACAGCAGGTCGTCCGGGAGGGAGTAGCCGGCGAACCCCTCCAGGAGCGAGAGTCCGAACAGTGTCACGCCGATGATCCAGTTGACCTCGCGGGGCCGCCGGAAGGCTCCGGTGAAGAAGATGCGCAACAGGTGGATCCCGATGGCGGCCACGAACACCAGTGCGCCCCAGTGGTGGATCTGCCTGATGAGCTGGCCGCCCCGGATCTCGAAGGAGATGCGCAGCACCGACGCGTACGCCTCGGAGGCGTTGACGCCCCGCAGCGGGATGTACGCCCCGTGGTAGGGCTCCTCCGCCATGTCGGGATGGAAGAAGAACGTCAGGTAGCTGCCGGTGAGCACGAGGACGAGGAAGCTGTAGAGGGCGATCTCACCGAGCAGGAAGGACCAGTGGTCGGGGAACGCCTTGCGGAGGAGTTCCTTTCCGGCCTCCATCAGCGGCAGGCGTCTGTCCAGCACCCGGGAGGCCCCCAGGGCCCGCTCCCGCCGTCTCGCCTGCCGCGCCTTCCGTCGCAAGAGCAGCACCTGCGCTCGCCTCCTGGCCGCTGTCCCGTGGTGGTGGCGCCGGCATCTCCCGCGGGACTCCTACCGGTCGCCCTTGCAGCGGTCCCGGTGCGGCGAAGCCTTCAAACGCCGCGTTCCCCCAACGAGGTCGCGCCCTGGGACCTTGCGGGGCGCGCGGGGTGCGCTCAGGGTTCGGCGACGTGGGCCGCCCGTGCACGTGCCGGTACAGGGGCGCTCTCCTCCCGCTGCCGCCCGCGTTCCTCGGCCGTGACCCACCGCCAGGTCAGGGCCGCCGCGGCGAGTCCGACCGGCAGCATGCCGACGATCATGGCCAGGCCGCCGGCCGCGTGCCCGCGAGCGAGCGTCGCCACCACGGGGACGTCCAGGAGGGGGGCCGCGACGAAGAGGTAGAGGCAGCGTTCCGCGTCGCTCAGCCGCCTCCCCGGACCGAGAACGGGCAGCCAGAACGCCAGCCCGGCGGCCACCAGTACGGCGTACATCGCGGAGCGGGCCACCGTGCCCGGCGCCAGGAAGCTCTCCGCGAGCGTGACCGCCGCGTGCGCGAGGACGAACCCGCTCAGCGCGGCGCCCGGCGGCGGGGAGAGCCGCCGGGCAGCACCGTCCCAGGGCAGCCAGCCCCGCGCGGCGAGCAGGAGCCCCGGCAGCACGGCGGACAGCAGCAGTCCCGTCCCGGCCATCGTCCAGATGCTTCCGGCATGCTGGTCGGCCGTCATACGCTCCCCCGGCTCCGCCGCCTGAGGGCGAGGACGGCGGCGACGAGCAGGAGCGGTCCCGCGAGGGCGGCCAGCCAGGAGCCGAAGACGAACATCAGCCCGCCCACGGCGAGCCCGCACGCGGTGAGCAAGACGACGGCCCCGCCGGTGCTCGGCACCCGGTAGCGCGTCAGCTCCAGCGGGCCGCGGGAGCAGGAGACCAGCACGGCGCAGCACGCCAGTACGAGCACGAGGAAGGCATCCGCCCACAGCAGCAGCGCCAGTTCGCTCTCGCCGTACGCGGTCAGGACACCGAGCAGCACGGCGTTGAGGCACGCCCAGCCGCCGACGACCACGGCACCGGGGTGGCGCCGCAACCAGCGCGGCACCGGCCCGCTCACGCGCGCTCCCCGTTCGGGGTCCGATGCGGTGCCCGGTGCCGCCCTTGCCGCATCCGGGCGTCGAGGAGGGGCGCGTTGCTGGTGAGAGGGGGAAGCGGGTGCGTGGTGGTGAAGTTGTACCGCGGCGGCGGCGAGGGGGCGGCCCACTCCAGCGAGTTGCCCTGCCAGGGGTCGGCGGGGGCCGGGACGCGCCGTCTGAAAGCCTGCTGGAGGTTCAGGGCGAACGCGATCATCGCGGCGGCGAGGAACCCCGCGCCGATGGAGGCCAGCAGGTTGAGCAGCCCGAAGCCCGCCCACTCGGGGTAGGTGGCGACGCGGCGCGGCATGCCCAGGTAGCCGAGGCCGAACATCGGCAGGAAGGTCAGGTTGGTGCCGATGACCATCAGGGTGAAGTGGACGCGTCCGAGCCGCTCGTCCAGCATCAGCCCGGTCACCTTCGGGAACCAGAAGTAGAGCGCGGCGAAGAGGCCGAAGGCGCTGCCGGCGAAGAGCACGTAGTGCAGGTGGGCGACGATGAAGTAGCTGTCCGTCACGTGGTAGTCGAGCGCCGGGGTGCCGACCATGATGCCGGTGAGGCCGCCGATGAGGAACTGCGGGATGAACGCCAGCGCGAACAGCATGGGGGTGCGGAAGACGAGGCGCCCGCCGAGCACCGTACCCACCAGGGCGAAGTACTCGATGCCCGCGGGCACCAGCAGGGCGATCGAGGTCAGCGAGTAGTAGTCGTTGGTCGCCTGTCCCGTGGCGAACATGTGGTGGCCCCACACGCTCATCGACAGCGCCGCGAAGACGAGCAGCGAGATGACGGTGCCCTTGTAGCCGAAGAACCTGCGCCGGGAGAAGACGGCCAGTACCTCGCCGACGGCCCCCAGGTAGGGGAAGAACATCACGTAGACCACCGGGTGGCCGTAGAACCAGAACAGGTGCTGGTAGCCGATGTTCCACGCGTTCGAGTCGAAGACCGTGGGGTCGGCCCTTCCCACGGCGAGCATGACCAGCGCGGCCAGCAGCGAGGGGAAGGCGCCGATCACCATCAGGGTGGCGGCGATCATCGACCAGGTGAAGACGGGCATCCGCAGCATCGTCATACCCCGGGCCCGCTTGCGCAGCGCGGTCCACAGCACCGCCCAGCCCATCAGCAGCGCCCCGACGGTGGCCATGAAGACGCCGACGATCCACAGCGGGGTGCCGTCGCCTGGCGAGTAGGTCGAACTGGCCATCGGCGGGTAGGAGAACCAGCCGTCCGCGTGCGCGCCGGTCGGCATGGCGAAGCCGGAGAGCATCAGGACGGCCCCGAGCGCGTAGAGCCAGTAGCCGAACAGGGTGGCGCGCGGCATGGCGACGGCGGGCGCGCCGATCTGGAGCGGCACCAGGTAGACCCCGAGCCCGATGGCGAACGGGGTCATGACCATGTAGATCATGCCCGAGCCGTGGATGCTGAACATCTGGTTGTACATCGACGAGCCGAAGAAGTTCTGCCCCGGCTGCGCGAGTTGGCTGCGCATCAGCAGCGCGAGGACGCCCATCAGGAAGAACAGGACCATCGCGGTCGCCATGGTCAGCAGCCCGACGCGCTTGTGGTCGGTGGTGGTCAGCCACCCGAGCCAGGAGGCGGGCCGTACCGGCCGGGAAGCGCCGGTGGGCTGGGCGGCCTGCGGTGGGGAGTCGGCGGGCGGGTCGGGGGCCAGGGTCATGCCGCCGCTCCCCCGGTGGGACCGTCCTGCTGGTGCTGGGACACCCAGTCGTCGTACTCCTCGGGGGAGACGGCCTTGAGCCAGAACTCCATGGCGTGGTGGCGGTCACCGCAGAACTCGGCGCACCGGCCGATCCAGCGGCCCTCCTTGTCGACGGTGAAGGTGAAGCTGTTGGTGTGGTCGGGGAAGGCGTCCATCTTGTAGCGGAGTGCGGGGACCCAGAGGGAGTGGATCACGTCCAGTGAGGTCAGGTTGATCCGCACGGTCCGCCCCGTGGGCACGACGAGGGTGGGCAGCCGACCGTCGCGGCAGTTCGCCGTGGTGGTGGCCGCCCGCGCGCCGTCTGAGCGCTGCCCGTGCGCGCCGCCGGAACCGTGGCCGCCGTCCGCGGCGTGGTGTGCCTCCGCGGCGTGGTGTGCGTCTGCGGCGGGGCGGGCGTCGGGCCCGTGGCCGCTGCGGGCGGCCTGGTGGGCGCCCGGGGCGGGGTGGGTGAATTTCCAGCACCACTGGAAGGCGGTCACGTCCACCTCCACGGGGGCGGCCTTCCCCCCGCCGCGCCCCGCTGCCTGGGCGTCCCCGCCCGGGTGCATCCAGTCGTTGGCCGAGGCCGTGTAGACCACGAGGCCCGCCGCGATGACGACCAGCGCCGCGAGGTAGCTCACCTCCAGCCGCGGACGCTCCGAGCGGGGCGAGGGGCCGACTCCGGCCCCCGCGCGGCGCCGGATCAGCGAGTAGAGCAGCGCCGTCAGCACCAGGAGGAAGACCACTGAGGCGATCACCGTCTCGACGGTGAGGACCTGAGCAAAGACGCGCCGCTGTTCCATGCTGGCTCCTCCCGCACCGCGCCATATGCCCGTTATGCGGGGAAACCGTACGCACGACTCCTCGGCGAGCCCCACCAGACACACCGGGGCCCCCGCCCGGCACGGCCCCGCCAGGGGACGCAGGGCCGGAGAGGGAGCCGGGGTGCCGGGCCACGACGGCTTCCGAAAACGCCCCGGAGCTCGTGACGACGGGCCGCCCGCGCGATCCCGGGACCCGGATGGGTCAGCACCGGATGCCGGGGGTGACCGCTGCTGAACAGACTGTGCTCATGCCGGAGCAACGTGAACAGCGGGCCCGACCCGCCGCGACATCCGCTCAGTCCGCCGCGAAGACGGCCTCGAGGTCCACGTCGAAGCCCGCGTCGAAGTCCGCTGCGAAGGGCGCCACCAGGAGCGGCTCCACCTCGGCGTCCGCCAACGCGTCCAAGGGGCCCGAGGAGGCCGCGCGGCGCGCGTCGCGGAGCCTCACCCGGCTGATCGGGCACGAGACCGAGGGCATCTCGGCCGTGCGCAGAGCGGAGAACGGCTGGCGGGTGCACGTCGACGTGCTGGAGGTGCCGCGCATCCCCGACACCACCAGCCTGCTGGCGACCTACGAGGTGGAACTCGACAGCAAGGGCCACCTCGCCCAGTACCGACGGATCCGGCGCTACCGGCGCGGCGCGAGCGACGACTGACGGCTCCGTGCCCGTCCGAGAGGGAGAGCCAGCCATGACGACCACCACCTACAACGAGGCCGCGGTCTGCGTCCCGCGCGCCGGGACCCTCTACGACGTCCTCGAACTGATCCTCGACCGCGGCATGGTGATCGACATCTTCGTGCGGGTCTCGCTCGTGGGGATCGAGATCCTCAAGATCGACGCCCGCATCGTGGTCGCCAGCGTCGACACCTACCTCCGCTTCGCCGAGGTCTGCAACCGGCTCGACCTCAACCAGGACGCCTCCAGCCGCACGGTGCCCGACCTGTTCGCCGGCATGGCAGGCGGCGTGGCCAGGGGCGGCGCCAAGAAGGCCGCCAAGTCGGTGGGCGGCAAGGTCAAGGACGCCATCGGCATGGGCGACGAGGACGACGACGTCGAGCGCGAGGACTACGACGCGCCCGACGAGGAGGAACCCGAGGAGGCACCCCGGGCACGACGCGGCTCCGGCTCCCGCTCCCGGACGGCTTCCGCCTCGCGGGCGGGCTCCCGCGCCGCCCGGCGCACCCAGGAGGCGTGACCATGAGCACAGGGTCCCGGCTCTACGTCTACGGCATCGTGCACGCCGACCGCACCCTCCCGCCTTCCACCCGGGGCGTGGGCAGGCCTCCGGCACGGGTCGGGCTGCTCCCGGTGGGCGCGCTCGCGGCCCTCGTCAGCGACGTACCGCCCGACCTGCGGGCGCGCCGCCGCGACCTGATGGCCCACCAGGAGCTGCTGACCGCGCTGGGGACCGAGGGGCCCGTGCTGCCGATGCGGTTCGGCATGGTCGCCGAGGACGCGGCCGCGGTCGAGCGGGCCGTGCGTGCGGCGGCGCCGACCCACCTCGCGGCGCTCGGGCGCCTGGAGAGCCGCACCGAGATGAACCTCAAGGCGATGCCGGTCCAGTCCGCAGTCGAAGCCCTGGTGCGGGACGACGCGGGGGTGCGGCGGCTCGCGGCGGACGTGCGGCGCCGACCGTCCTACGAGGGCAACGTGCGGCTCGGGCAGGCGGTCGCCGAGGGCTTGGCCCGCCGCGCCACCGAGGCCGCCGACGAGGCGCTGCGCACGCTGGTCCGGCTCGCCGAGGAGGTCGTGCGGGGCCCGGAGGTCCCCGGATGCGTCCTCAACGCCTCGTTCCTCGTCCCCCAGGCGCGCGGCGAGCGGTTCAGGGCGGCGGTGGAACAGTTCGCGGCCGCGCACCAGGAGCGGGTGGAGCTGCGCCTGACGGGCCCGCTGCCGTGCTACAGCTTCGTCCCCCGGGAGCCGGAGGAGTTCGAGGAATCCCGGAGCTCTCCGAAGCCACCGGGGTCTCCGGCATCCCCGGCGTCCGAGGAAGGGGAAGCGCCCGGCTCCCCCGACGGCCCCGCCGTCCGGCCCTCCGCCGTGGGGAGCTGACGTGGGGCTGCTCAGCGGGGTACTGCTCCTGCCGCTGGCGCCCGTGCGGGGCGTGGAGTGGGTGGCGGGCCGGCTCCTGGACGCCGCGGAGCAGGAGCTGTACGACCCGGCGACGGTCCGGGCACAGCTCGGCGAACTGAACCGGGCGTACGAGGAGGGGGAGCTCACCGAGGAGGAGTTCGAGCGGGAGGAGGAACGCCTGCTCGACCTGCTGGAACAGCCCGGACCGAGCGCCGCGGCCGGCACCCGCACCGTGACCACGTCCACCGCACGCACCGCGTCCGACATGACCGAGACGTCACCGAACGCAAGGAATCAGGCATGAACGACAGTTGCAAAACGGCCGTCCT
This sequence comes from Streptomyces diacarni, assembly GCF_003323715.1. GTDB lineage: Bacteria > Actinomycetota > Actinomycetes > Streptomycetales > Streptomycetaceae > Streptomyces > Streptomyces diacarni. Next base: position 57,752 of record NZ_QOIN01000055.1, on the reverse strand, counting down.
CGCGGGGGTGGCGGGCGGCTACCTCCTCGGCCGTACGAAGAAGGCCAAGCTGGCCCTCGCCGTCGGGTCGCTGGTGGCGGGACGCCGTCTCGGCCTCGACCCGCAGGAACTGATCAGCAAGGGCGTCCGGAAGATCACCGAGACGCCGCAGTTCGAGGAGCTGGCCGACCAGGTCAAGGACCAGATGATGGCCGCGGCCCGTACCGCGGCCGGCTCGGTCGCCAACCGCCGTATCGAAAGCCTGACCGACTCCCTGCGCGCCCGTACGGACCGCCTCGGCGGCCACGACGGGCAGGGAGGGCAGGGAGAGCAGGACGGGGGCGAAGGCCGGGAAGAGGGCCGGGGCGAAGGCCGGGAAGAGGGCCGGGGCGAGGGCGAGGACGAGGACAGCGGCGAGGCCGAGGGCGCGAGGTGGCAGAAGAGCTCCCGGGAGCGGCAGCGGTCCGAGGACGGCGGAGAGGGCGGGGAGAGCTCCGGCGCGTCGGACGGGGCGCGGCGCGAGCGCCCCCGACGGGCGGCGGCCTCCAAGGACAGCGGCGGAGGACGCGCACGTCAGAGCACATCCTCCGACGGCTCATCCGCCGGCAGGCCGCGAAAGAAGGCGTCCTCGAGCAGTTCGGCGCGGACATCCGCCGACCGCTCGGACCGCAGGAGGGAGCGCCGTGGCTGAGCAGAGCGGCAACAGCGGCGGCGGCAGCTCGCCCTTGGAGCAGCTGCGTGAGCAGCTCATGGAGTATCTGGGCGCGTCGGGCAAACAGGTCGTCGGCAAGGTCACCGACAAGCTCACGGACCTCGCCGACCCGGAGAAACTCAAGGAAGTCGGCGGCGGCGACCTGGCCGGCACGGCCGCCCGCGCCATGAAGGGCGAGAACCCGGTCAAGGCGATGGTCTCCGAGAAGGCCAAGAGCGCCAAGGACAAGGTGGCCGGCAAGGCCAAGGAGGCGGTCGGCATGGGCGGGGGCAGCAAGGCCGGGGACCTCAAGGCCATCAACATCATCGAACACGTCGACATCGGGCGGCCGCTGCGCGTGGTCTACAACCACTTCACGCAGTTCGAGGACTTCGGCAGCTTCATGAACGGCGTCTCCAGCGTCTCGCGCGACGAGGAGGACGAGGAGGACGAGACCAAGACGACCTGGAAGGTGCGCGTCTGGCCCTCGACCCGCAGCTACGAGGCGACCGTCTCGGAGCAGATCCCCGATCAGCGGATCGTGTGGTCGTCCGAGGGGTCGAAGGGCACCACGAACGGCGCCGTCAGCTTCCACCGCATCGACGAGAACCTGACCCGCGTCGCGGTGGTCGTCGAGTACTACCCGTCCGGTTTCTTCGAGAAGACCGGCAACATCTGGCGCGCCCAGGGCAGGCGGCTCCGCCTCGACCTCAAGCACTTCCAGCGCTACGTCACGCTCCAGTCCGACGAGGTGGACGGCTGGCGCGGCGAGATCCGCGACGGCGAGGTCGCCCGCGGCCACGACGAGGTGGTCCAGCAGGAGGAAGAGCAGGAGAAGGAGAGACGGGAGCGCGAGGAATCCTCGGAAAACGACGACGGCGAGGGCCGGGAGCCGGGCGAGGACGACGAGAACGCAGACGAGAACGACGACGGCGGTGCCGACCGGGACGAGGACGACGGTGAAGGTGAGGACGAGGGGGACGAGTTCGATGACGAGGACGACGAAGACGACGACGAGGATGAAGGGGACGAAGGGGACGACGAAGACGACGAGGACGACGATGGGCGGCGTTGAGGGGGCCGGCCGGCCGTGACCGAACACACCGCGGAACGCCCGCTCAACCACGCGCCGTCCACGCCCTCGGGGCCGACCAACCTCGCGGACATCCTCGAACGCGTCCTCGACAAGGGCATCGTCATCGCCGGAGACATCAAGATCGACCTCCTCGACATCGAACTGCTGACCATCCGGCTGCGCCTGTTCGTCTCCTCCGTCGAGACGGCGAAGAAAGCCGGCATCAACTGGTGGGAGACCGACCCCGCCCTCTCCACCCGCGCCCACCGGGACGCGGTCGAGGACGAGAACAAGCGGCTGCGGCAACGAGTCGCCGAACTGGAGGCGGGCGGGCCCCAGGAGGAGCAGGGGGCGGCGGAGGCCGACGGGGAGAGCCACCAGGGCCGGCGCGGGGACGCGGGCTGGGACGAGAGCCGCAGCCACAGCTGGCACCACGTCAAGGAAGGGCAGCGCAGATGACGCAGACGGTACGCGGCACCGGGCCAGGACCGGAGACCTCACCGGCCGCCGCCTCCTCCCCCGCCGCCCTGTCCGCCACCTACGTCTACGCCGTCTGCCGGGGCTGTGACCCGGAGGTGTTCGCCGGGCTGCCGGGGCAGGCACCGGGCGCTCCCGTGCGGCTGCTGCGTTTCGGCGCGCTGGAGGCCGTGGTGCAGGACGTGCCCGCCGCCTCGTTCGGCGAGGAAGCCCTGCGGGAGCGGCTGGGTGACCGGGCGGAGCTGGAGCGCTGCGCCCGCGCCCATCACGCCGTGATCGCCGCCGCGGCCGCCACCGCGGCGACGCTTCCGCTGCCTCTCGCCACGCTCTACCTGGGTGACGGGCGGGCACGCGCCGCACTGAGCGCCGACGCGAGCCGTTTCCTGGACGCGTTGCGGCGGATCGCCGGGCGGGTCGAATGGGGCGTGAAGGTCTACGCGGGCCGGGAGGTCCGGCGCGGCCCGGGCACGGAGCGGCGGAATGCCGGTACGGGCACGCCCGGGCGTGTGGCGGCGCCCGACGGCCCCGACGACAAAGCCGCGCGAGGCACCGCCGCACGCCCAGGGCACGCCTACCTGGAGCGGCTGCGGGGTGTGCGGCAGGAGCGGGAGCAGCGGCAGGAGGCGGGTCTGGGCGCCGCCGAGGCGGTGGACCGGGCGCTGGGCGGCCTCGCCGTGGCGAGCCGGCGGCTGCGTTCGCACGACACGGCCGTCACCGGCGGCCGTGGAGCGCAGCTGCTCAACGCGGCGTATCTGGTGGCCGAGGGGCGGCGGGACGAGGTCGCCGAGGCCGTCGGGGCCGTGCGGGAGCGTCCGGAGTGCCGGGGCGTCGAGGTGGAGCTGACCGGTCCGTGGGTGCCGTACTCGTTCGTGGACGGAGGTGAGCGCGATGCCCGTGGGTGAGCACGTGGGCGAGGTGGTGCGGTGGGAGGGCCCGGACAGCGGGGCGCCGCTCGGCGTTCCGCTGGTGGATCTGCTGGACCGGGTGCTCAACACCGGAGTGGTGGTCAGCGGTGACCTGGTGCTGGCGATCGCGGAGGTGCCGCTGGTGCGGCTCTCGCTGAACGCGCTGCTCTCGTCCGTCAACGAGCGGGTCGCGGCTCCCTGGGGAGACGGGGGGCCGCTGTGACAACGTCGGACCCTCGCGATCCGCCCGGTGCCGTGCACCGCCCCGCGTCCGAGGGCCGGACCGGCCGGCTGGAGCTGGACCCCGACCGGGTGGGCCGGGACCTGGTGTGCCTCGTGCTGACCGTCGTCGAACTGCTGCGTCAGCTCATGGAGCGCCAGGCGCTGCACCGCTGCGATCTGGGGGACGTCTCGGACGACCAGATCGAGCGGATCGGGACGACGCTGATGCTGCTGGACGAGCGCATGGACGAACTGTGCGTCCAGCACGGGCTGACGCGGGACGACCTGAATCTCGACCTCGGCCCGCTGGGAACCCTCCTGGAGCGGTGAGGGGCGGCCAGACCCGGCACACCGGACGTGAGCGCCCGCGCACGCGGGGTCGTCACGGTCGGTGCCGTCGTACGCGTGTGGTGCGGGCGTTCACGGGAACCCCGGTCGGTAGCCACTTCGCAGTCGACACAGCGTGGCCCGGCTCGGTCGGGTCAGCGGGACGGATACTCCATGACCAGCGGGTACATGGGTCCCGGAGGCTTCGGTCGGGACCCGTTCGAAGAGTTCGTCGCGCGTTTCCTCGGGGGCACTCCGTCCGGGGCCGGCGGGCAGCGCGGGGACCCGCGCCACTTCGACTTCTTCCGCCTGATGAGCGAGCCGGCCCGGCAGCTCGTCACCGACGCGGCCTCGTACGCGGCCCAGCACGGCAGCAGCGATCTGGACACCGAGCACCTGCTGCGTGCGGCGCTCGCGGCGGAGCCGACCCACAGCATGGTCGAGCGGGCCGGGGCCGACCCCGACGCGCTGGCCGCCGAGATCGACCGGGTCGCGGACGAGGGCCCGCCACGCAGCTCCATATCCGTCAGCCCCGCGGTGAAGCGGGCCCTGCTGGACGCGCACGAGATCGCCCGCTCCCGCGGCGCCTCCTACATCGGCGCCGAGCACGTCCTCGTCGCGCTGGCGGCCAACCGCGACTCCACGGCGGGACGGATCCTCAACGCGGCCCGGTTCGATCCGGGCTCCGCACGCGCCGGCGGCGGATCCGGCGGGGCAAGCCAGGGCGGGCCCGAGGCACCGGCGGGGCGGACGCGGCAGACGGGGGAGAGCAACACCCCCAACCTCGACAAGTACGGCCGCGACCTGACGGAACTGGCCCGCGAGGGCCGCATCGACCCGGTCATCGGGCGGGACGAGCAGATCGAGCAGACCATCGAGATCCTCGCCCGCCGGGGCAAGAACAACCCGGTGCTGATCGGCGAGGCGGGGGTGGGCAAGACCGCCGTGGTCGAGGGGCTGGCCCAGCGCATCGCCGAGGGCGACGTGCCGGACAACCTGCTGGGCCGCCGCGTCGTCCAGCTCGACTTCGGCAGCATCGTCGCCGGGACCCGCTACCGCGGCGACTTCGAGGAGCGGCTGACCGGGCTCATCGACGAGATCCGCGCCCACACCGACGACCTGATCGTCTTCATCGACGAGCTGCACACCGTCGTCGGCGCGGGCGGCGGCTCCGAGGGCGGCTCGATGGACGCGAGCAACATGCTCAAGCCGCCGCTCGCCCGCGGCGAGCTGCACGTCATCGGCGCCACGACGCTGGAGGAGCACCGCCGCCACATCGAGAAGGACGCGGCGCTCGCCCGGCGCTTCCAGCCCGTGCTGGTGCCCGAGCCCACCGTCGCGGACGCCATCGAGATCCTGCGCGGGCTGCGCGACCGCTACGAGGCGCACCACCAGGTCCGCTACACCGACGAGGCGCTGGTCGCGGCGGTGGAGCTGTCCGACAGGTATCTGACCGGACGCTTCCTGCCGGACAAGGCCATCGATCTGCTGGACCAGGCGGGGGCCCGGGTGCGGCTGCGCACGGCCACCCGCGGGACCGATGTGCGGGCGCTGGAGCGCGAGGCCGAACAGGCCCGCAGGGACAAGGACCAGGCCGTCGCCGCCGAGGACTACGAGCAGGCCAAGCAGCTGCGCGACCGGCTCACCGAGCTGGAGGAGTCCATCGGCCGCGACGAGAGCAAGCAGGAGAGCCGGGGCGACCACCGGATCGCCGAGGTCACGGTGGAGGACATCGCCGACATCATCTCCCGCCAGACCGGCATCCCGCTCAGCAACCTGACGCAGGACGAGAAGGACCGGCTGCTCGGCCTCGAGGAGCACCTGCGCGGGCGGGTCATCGGCCAGGACGAGGCCGTCACCGCCGTCGCGGACTCCGTACTGCGCTCGCGCGCCGGGCTGGCCGACCCGCAGCGGCCGATCGGCAGCTTCCTCTTCCTCGGCCCCACCGGCGTCGGCAAGACGGAGCTGGCGCGGGCGCTGGCCGAGGCCCTGTTCGGCAGCGACGAGAAGATGGTGCGGCTGGACATGAGCGAGTACCAGGAGCGGCACACCGTCAGCCGGCTCGTCGGCGCCCCGCCCGGGTACGTCGGCCACGAGGAGGCCGGGCAGCTGACCGAGACGGTGCGGCGCAACCCGTACTCGCTGCTCCTGCTGGACGAGATCGAGAAGGCCCACCCCGACGTCTTCAACATGCTGCTCCAAGTGCTGGACGACGGGCGGCTGACCGACTCGCAGGGCCGGACGGTGGACTTCTCCAACACCGTCATCGTGATGACGAGCAACCTGGGCTCCGAGGCCGTCACGGGGCGCGGCGCCGTCCTCGGCTTCGGCCAGGGCGACGAGGCCGACGAGGAGGCCAGGCGCGAGCGGGTGCTGCGCCCGTTGCGGGAACACTTCCGTCCCGAGTTCCTCAACCGCATCGACGAGATCGTGATCTTCCGCCGGCTCGACGACACGCAGCTGCGCCAGATCACCGACATGCTGCTGGAGGAGACCCGGCGCCGGGTGCACGCCCAGGACCTGTCGATCGACTTCACCCCCGAGGCCGTCGACTGGCTGGCCCGGCAGGGCTACCAGCCCGAGTACGGCGCCCGGCCGCTGCGCCGCACGATCCAGCGCGAGGTCGACAACCGGCTCTCCCGCATGCTGCTGGGCGGCGAACTCCAGCCGCACACCCGGCTGCTGGTCGAGGTGGCGGACGGGGAACTGGGCATCCGCACCGAGCCCGCGTAGGACGCGGCCCCTGCGCCGGGCCGGGTGCCGGGGGCCGAGCGGCGTCCGCGCTCCGGGAGGGGCGCGGGCGCCGCTCGTCACGTCTGCCGCGTGCCGGCCCGCTGGGCGATCTCCTCGTCGGCCACGGCGATGGCCGCGTCGGCGCGGACGTACCAGACCTCGCGCCTGGCCGGGGACAGGCCCGCCCAGGGATGGCGCTCCGCGCTGTATCCGAGGGTCGCGTACAGCGCCCTCGCGTACCGTTCGCGGCGCTCGTCGTTGCTCACGGGGTCTCCTGGGCGGTTCGGCGGCCATGCGTCCTCCCAGTAGACGAGCGCCTGTCGGGGGAGGTCAAACGCGCCGGGCGCGGGCCTTGGAGCCGCAGGCCGGCGTCAGTCCAGGACCCGGCCCCTGGTCTCCGGCATGAGCCAGATGAACAGCAGGGTCAGCAGGGTGCAGGCCATGACCACCATGACGATCGCCATGCCCAGGCCGCTGCCCGCCGCCGCCCAGCCGATGAGCGCGGGGCTGAACGCCGCGGCGCCGCGCCCCACGTTGTAGGTGATGCCCGCGCCCGTGCCCCGCGCGTGTGCCGGGAACAGTTCGGTGAACAGGGCGCCCTTGCCCGAGGCCTGGGCCGCGATGAAGAAGCCGACCACGAGGGCGAGCACCAGGTTGTACCAGAGGGCGTCGACGGGTATCGCCATGAACAGGAAGCCGAACACCGCGGTCCCCAGGTAGAAGACGGTGAAGGCCCAGCGGCGTCCGATCCGGTCGTGCAGGTGGCCGCCCAGCACGTAGCCCAGCCAGTTGCCGACGATCATGAACCACACGTAGAGCGCCGTACTGCTGACGCTGAGCCCGCGCTCGTCCTTCAGATAGAGCGGGATCCAGGTCTGCATCGCGTAGGTGCTGCCCAGCCCCGTCGCGCCGAACAGCGTGCCGAGGACGGTGACCTTGCGCAGGCCCGGGGAGAACAGCTCGGCGAACGCGCCCTTCTTCCGCGGGTTCCCAGGGGCCGCGTCCGCGGCGGCGGGCGCGGTGCGCTTCCGCGGGAGGTCGCGGAGGTTGCGCCTGATGACCAGTGCCACGAGTGCGGGCAGGACGCCGACGGCGAACATGACCCGCCAGGCGACCGTGTCCGGCAGCCAGACGTGGCTGAGCAGGTAGGAGAGGTTGGCGCCCGCCCAGCCGACGGCCCACGCTGACTGCACCCACGCCAGTGCCCTCCCCCGGCGTTCGGGTGCGGCGAACTCGGCCATGAGCGCGGCGCCCACCGGCCATTCGGCGCCGAAGAAGAACCCTTCGAGGGTGCGCCACAGCAGGAGGGACTCGAAGTTGCGCGAAGTGGCGGTCAGTCCGGTGAACAGGGCGTATCCGCAGATGACCAGGACCAGGACCTGTACCCGGCCGAAGCGGTCGGCGAGCCTGCCGCCGACCACGCCGCCTGCGGCCGAGCTGAGCAGCGCCGCGGAGGTGGCCAGGCCGCCCTGTGCCGTCGTCAGGCCGAAGGCGGCGATGATGCCGCTGAGTGCGAGGGGGAACATCTGGTTGGTGAAGCCGTCCAGGCCCCAGCCTGTCCAGGTCGCCCAGGTGACGCGGCGGGCGAGAGACCTGTCCACCGCCGGGGGCTGGTGGGGTGCCGATGTGGTGGTCATGCCTGCACTCCGTTCGGTCACTGCCGGTCGTGGTCGCTTGCCCGTCCGAGCCCGTAGAGGTCGTGTGCCGCACGTGCGGTGATGCGTTCGTTGCGCAGGTCTTCGCGCACCTGTTCGGGGTCGCGGGCCGCAGGTTGCCCGAAGCCCCCGCTGCCGGGGCTCTCCACCCTGAGCACGTCGCCGCGGCGAAGCCGTACGCCCGAGAGCCTGCCGCCCGGCAGCTGCCGCTCGCCGTCCCGGCCCGGGTTGACCACGAAGCGTCCCGGGCTGCCGTCGTGTCCGCCGTTCAGCCCCCAGGGCCGGGTGGCCTGCCGGTCGGCGTGCGCGGAGAACTCGGCGCCGTCACCGAGGACCCGTACGTCCCTGCGCACACCGAGCCCGCCACGGTGGGTGCCGGCGCCGCCGGAGTCGGGGATGAGCTCATAATTGTCGACGAGGAGCGGGTACTCCTGTTCCAGCGCCTCGATCGGCAGGTTGGAGGAGTTGGTGATGTGGACCTGGACGGCGTCCATGCCGTCCTTCGTGGTCCTGGCACCGCCACCGCCCGCCACCACCTCGGGGTAGACGAAGAAGCCGTCCCCGTGCTCCCCCGAGAACGTCACGTAGGTGACGGTGCTGTGACTCGCGGCCGGTACCCGGTCGGGCAGCGCGGCGGCCAGCGCGCCGAGGACGACGTCGGCCACCCGCTGGCAGGTGTCCGTACGGGCCGTGACGGGTGCGGGCTCGCGCGGGTTGACGATGCTGCCCCGCGGGGCCGTGATGCCGACCGCGTCGAAGAAGCCGCCGTTGGGCGGGATGCCGGGGTCGAGGACGGCCTTCAGCGCGTAGTAGACGGTCGCCTCCAACGCCGGTCGCACCACGTTGATCCCCACGGGCGACTGCGGGCCCGTACCGGCGAAGTCCAGCGCGACGCGGTCGCCGCTGACGGTGACCGCGACCTCGATCCGGGTACCGGGCCCGAGGTCGGCGTCCTCGCCCTCGCCCTCGGCCTGCTCGGGATCCATCAGGTCGCTGAAGCGGTACGTACCGTCGGGGACCTCGCGCAGCGCGGCCGCCAGCCGTTTCGCGGAGTGGTCCAGGAGGTGCGCGGTCGCCGCGTGCACCGTCGCCGTGCCGTAGCGCCTGTGCACCTCGCGCAGCTGCCGCTCGCCCACCTCCACCGACGCCAGCTGCGCGAGCATGTCGCCGCGGCGCTCGTGCGGCAGCCGCGAGTTGAGTTCGACGAAGGCCAGCGGCGCCTGTTCCACGCCGTCGGCCGTGGCGAACCTGACCAGCGGGATGCGCAGCCCTTCTTGGAAGAGCGAGTCCGAGTCGCCCGCGTTGCTGCCGGGGACCCGGCCGCCGATGTCGGAGTGGTGCGCGATGTTGGCGCTGTAGCCGACCAGTTCCGCGTCCGGTTCCCCGGCTGCCTCCCCGTACACGTAGACCGGCTTGACCATGGTGAGGTCCGGCAGGTGGGTGCCGCCGCCGCGGTAGGGGTCGTTGGTGAGGAAGACGTCTCCCGGCCGCACGGTCAGCTCGGAGGCGAGCAGCGCGTCGATCAGACCGGTCATCGACCCCATGTGGATGGGCATGTTCTCCGCCTGCGCCACCAGCTTGCCCTGCGCGTCGAACAGCGCGGTCGAGCAGTCGGAGCGCTCCTTGATGTTGGTCGAGTAGCTCGCCCTGCGCAGCACGGCGCCCATCTCCTCCGCGATGGTCACCAGGGACGCGCCGATGACCTGCACCGTGATGGGGTCGGGGGTGTGCGTCTGGTTCCTCAACGCTGCTCCACTTCGATGATGAGGTTGCCGTACGCGTCGACGAGCGCGGTGGCGTCGGGGGTGATGACGGTCGTGGTGTCGAGCTGTTCGACGATGGCCGGGCCCGGCAGCGCGGTTCCGGCGCGCAGCCCGGCGCGTTCGTAGACGGGCGTGTCGAGGGGGCCCGTCTCGTCGAAGTCGACCTCGCGGCGGCCCACCAGTGCCTCGTCCGGGTCGGATCCCGCTTCCACGGACGGCAGGTCCGGTTTGTCGACCACGGCGGCGGCGGTCAGTTGGATCTCCACGATCTGCACTCGCGCGTCGGCGTGTGCGTAGCCGTAGCTCTTCGTGTGCTGTTCGTGGAAGGAGGCCACCATCTCGGCCACGGCGCCGGAGCCGAAGTGTGCCGTGTCGATCACCCGCTGCGGCAGCGGAACCGACAGCTCGAAGTTCTGGCGTGCGTAGCGCAACCTGGCCTCCCCGGTGATCCTGGTCCGCGCGCCCGGCGGCGCTTCGGCCGCCAGCCAGCCGCGCGCGGAGTCGTGGGCCTCGCGCAGCGTCTCGTCGAGCTTCTCGGGGTTGTGCTCGTCCGCCTCTTCCAGTACGGCCCTGGCGAACTCGGCGCGGATGTCGGTGACGAGCAGGCCCAGGGCGCACAGGGTGCCCGGGTTCGGCGGCACCACGACGGTGCTCATGCCGACCTCCCTGGCGACTTCGACCGCGTGCAGGGGCCCGGCGCCGCCGAAGGCGACCAGGACGTAACCGCGCGGGTCCTCGCCCGCCTCGACCGACACCTTGCGCACGGCTGAGGCCATGTTCACGGACGCGATCCGGCCGATACCGCGCGCGGCCACCCCACGGTCGGCCGCCATCGCCTTCGCGACGCCGTCCACCGCGCGTCCTGCCGCTTCCTGGTCCACCGCGAGCGCGCCTCCCAGGATGTACCGCGGGTTCAACCTGCCGCGCAGCACGTTCGCGTCCGTGACGGTGGGCTGGTCGCCGCCCCGCCCGTACGCGGCAGGTCCCGGCTGGGAGCCCGCGCTGGCCGGGCCGACCTCCAGCGCTCCCCCTGGATCGACCCTGGCGATGCTGCCGCCGCCGGCGCCGACGGTGTGGATGTCGAGCGACGGGGTGCGCACGGGACGGCCGTTGATCCGGCGCTGGGTGGACACCAGGGCCTGCCCGTCGCGCACGAGGCACACGTCGGTGCTCGTACCGCCCATGTCGAAGGTGATCAGGTTGCCGAAGCCGGCCTGGCCCGCGACGTGGGAGGCCGCGACGACACCGGCCGAGGGCCCGGACAGCAGTGTGCTCACCGGGTGGCGGGCGACCGACTCCAGCGACATCATGCCGCCGCTCGAACCGATCACCTTGGGCCGGACCGGTACGCCGGTCGCCTCGATCCGCTCGGCCAGCCGCGACATGTACCGGTTGATCCGCGGTCCGACGTAGGCGTTGACCACGGCTGTCGAGAACCGTTCGTACTCCCTGAAGACCGGGGCGACGTCCGCCGACGCGCACACGTAGGCCTCCGGCAGCGCGGCTCGCAGGCGCTCGACGACCTCCCGCTCGTGCGCGTCGTCGCGGTAACTGTGCAGGAAGCAGACCGCGACCGCCTCCGGGTCCGCCGCGCGGATCCGGTCGACCACGGCGTCGGCGTCCTCCTCACTCAGCGGGACCAGCGTCGTGCCCTGGGCGGTCATCCGCTCCGCGACCGTGTGCACCAGCGACCTGGGGACCAGCCCGGGCGCCTTGTCGGCGTCCAGGTCGTAGAGATCGGGGCGCTGCTGGCGGCCGATCTCCAGTACGTCCCGCAGCCCCGCGGTGGTCACCAGCGCGGTGCGTGCCCCGTCGGACTCCAGCACCGTGTTGGTGGCCACGGTGGTGCCGTGCCCGAGATAACCGACGTCACCCGGTGCCGCCCCGGTCCTGCGCAGGATCGCGCGGACACCTTCGGCGACGGCGACGGACTGGTCGTCGGTGGTCGAGGGCAACTTGTGGATGTGGAACCGGCCGTCGGCCGTGTCCAGGGCGGTCACGTCGGTGAACGTGCCGCCGACGTCGATGCCGATACGTAGCATGGAACCCTCCTCCGCGTGAGGATCAGGACAGCCGCGACAGCGACAGGTGAGCGATGGGGATGTCGGTACGGCCGGTCAGCAGCAGGTCGGCCGCCGACCTGGCGAAGACCGGCGCCAGTTTGAAGCCGTGACCGGAGAACCCGCCCATCACCAGGACGTCGGGCCGGTCCGGATCGCGGCCGATGATGCCGTGGTTGTCGGCGGTGTAGCCGTCCATGTAGGTGCGCCTGGCGGTGGGCCGGTCCGGCAGGCCCCGCAGGCACCGCGCCACGGCGGCCGACACCCGCGAGGCGTAGTCCGGTTCGACCACGGGGTCGAGCCGGTCGGGGTCGGCCACGGGCGACTTGGGCACGTGCAGGTTGACCTTCACTCCGCCGCCGACGTCGGGGAAGAAGGAGAAGCTGTTGTCCGCTCCGCTGCGCCGGATGCCGACGGGGAAGCGCTCCGGGGCCCATTTCCCGCCCGCGTCGAACCAGCACAGCACGGCCCGGCGGATCTCGACCTCACCGGCGAGCCTCGGCACGCTGCGGGCGATCCAGGGTCCTGTACACAGGACGACCTGGTCGAACTTGGCGACCTCGACGTCGCCTTGGGCCCGGTAGTGGACGGCCACGCCCGTACCGGTCTGGACGACGTCGAGGACGGTGGTGCGGGTGTGGATCGCGGCCCCCGCCTGCTCGGCGAGCCGGGCGGTCGCGACCACCGCGCGGTGCGGGTCGAGCAGCCCGCCCTCCCGGTCGAGCAGTACGACGTCGTCCTCGAAGAGCCGGTGCTGCCCGAAGCGCCGCTCCGCCTCGGGGCGGTCGAGCTGTTCGACGTCGAGGCCCCACTCCTCGGCCACGCCGAGCACGGTGCGCACATCGGGGTCCTGCGCGGAGCCGATGGTCAGCGCTCCGCACGGGGTGAGCAGCGGGGTGCCCGCCTGGGCGCCGAGCCGTTCCCACGCCTGCCGTGCCTCGCGCAGCAGCGGGACGTAACCTCCGCCCTCCTTGTAGGCGATGCGGAAGATGCGCGTCTCACCGCCCGCCGCGCCTCGCGCGTGTCCGATGTCGAACTGCTCGAAACCGGTCACCGGCACGCCGCGGGAGGCGAGTTGGTGGAGGACCTGGCTCCCCATGGTGCCCACGCCGATGACGGCGACGCGCGGCTGCGGGGGTGGTTTCATCGCTGTCTCCGCGGGGTCGGGAGCGTTGACCCGAGGAACGTAGCATTCACTTCATGGATGGACAATGGACGACGTGAATACTTCATCTGACACGCTGGCCCAGCGCGTGCGCCGGGCGGAGCCCCTGGCGAGCGGCGAACGGGCGGTGGCCGAGTACCTGCAACGGCACCCCGAGGAGGCGGCCGTCTCCTCGGCGGCCAAGCTCGGCAAGGCCACGGCGACCAGCGACGCCACGGTGATCCGTACCGCACGCAAGCTCGGCTTCACGGGCCTCGGCGACCTCAAGCGCAGCCTCGTCCACCACCTGGCACGGCGCCGCGACCCCGCCCAGGTCCTCGACGACCGGGTGCAGCGGCTGCCCCCGGCGCACGCCGCGCTGCACCCCGTGATCGACGCGGGACGCGGGCTGCTCGGCGAGGTGCCGGCGCTCATCGACACCACCGCGTGGTCGCGCACCGTGGAGGTGCTGAACGAGGCCACGCACGTGTGGGCCTACGGCATCGGCCCCGGCGCCGCCCTCGCCGACCAGTTCGCGCTGAGCCTCCGCCGCACGGGCAAGGCATCCGACTCCTGGACGGCGACCGGATTCCGGCTCGCCGACGACCTGTTGCGGCTGCGGCCCGCACACGCCGTGGTCGTCATCGCGCCGCTGCGCGTCTTCCGCGAGATCGGCATCGTCCTCGACCACGCGCACCGCGTCGGCGCGCACAGCGTCCTGCTGACCGAGGCCACCGACGAGGGCAGGGAGACCAGGGCCGAAACGGTGCTGCCGCTGCCCGACTCGACCGAGGGAGCCGCCAACGAACTCCTCGCGCCACTGACCATCCTGCACGCGCTCGTGCTCGAACTTGTCCAGGCACAGCACGCGTCAGCCGTCGACCACTACCAGCAGCTCAACGCCCTGCGCACGGAGATCGCCGGTACCGAACTCGACCTCAGCCGCCTGCCGGAGCCGTGAGACGCGAAGCCGTGCTCACGACGGGACGCGCCTGCCGCACTGCCGCCTCCCCCGGCGAGCGCTGAGCCGTGGCCGGTCGGTCGGTGGACAACCGGCCGGTCGGTGACAGCTGGTCAGTCGGTGAACAACTGGGTGGCCTTCAGGACGAGCTCGTAGAGGCCGTACGCGAACGGCAGGCCCACCCACAGCCAGACGAGGACGGCGAGCCAGGTGCGGCGGGGCGCCGCCGGGTCAGGCGAGGCGCTGCTGGGAGCCATCGGGGACCTCCGTTCCGTTCTCGGATCCTGCGGGCGCGTCCGCCGTGCCGCCCTCCGCGGCCGGCTCGTGGAAGCGCGGATGCACCGGCCTGATGCACTCGCCTGCGACGAAGCCCACGACGAGGAGACCCATCATGATGAAGAGGGAGAGGCTGTAGAGCCCGGGCCCGCTGCGCCCGGCCGCCTCCTGGCTGTCGGCGACCCGGTTGACGATGAGCGGGCCGAGCACGCCCGCGGTGGACCAGGCGGTGAGGAGACGGCCGTGGATGGCGCCGACCTGGTAGGTGCCGAAGAGGTCCTTCAGATAGGCGGGCGCGGTGGAGAACCCGCCGCCGTAGAAGGAGAGGATCCCCAGCGCGGAGAGGACGAAGACCGGCTTCGAGGAGCCCCCCGTGGTGGCGATGAGCAGGTAGAGCAGGGCACCGACCCCGAGGTAGACGCGGTACATGTTCTTCCGCCCGATGGCGTCGGAGGTGGCCGACCACACCAGGCGCCCGCCCATGTTGGTGAGCGAGAGCAGCGCGACGAACCCGGCGGCCGCGGAGACGGAGACCGGGGTACTGGTGTCGGCGAAGAAGTCCCCGATCATCGGGGCGGCCTTCTCCAGGATGCCGATGCCCGCCGTCACGTTCATGCACAGGACGACCCACAGACACCAGAACTGCGGCGTGCGCAGGGCGTTGCGGGCCGACACCTGTGCGGTGGAGACCATCGCGCGCTCTTCGGTCGGCGGCGTCCAGCCCGCCGGACGCCAGCCGTCCGCGGGGACCCGCACGAGGAGGACGCCGAGCGCCATGAAGACCGCGTAGGCGAGGCCGTGCACCAGGAACGCGGTCGCGATCCCACCGCTGTCCGCCCCGAAACTCTCCAGCATCCGCGACGACCAGGGCGAGGCGATGAGCGCGCCTCCGCCGAAGCCCATGATGGCGATACCGGTCGCCAGTCCCGCACGGTCGGGGAACCACTTGATCAGCGTCGAGACGGGCGAGATGTAGCCGATGCCGAGGCCGATGCCGCCGACGAAGCCGTAGCCGAGGACGATCAGCCAGAACTGCTCCGTCGCCGCGCCGAGCGCGGAGAGGAGGAACCCGCTGGCGAAGCAGAGCAGCGACACGGCCATCGCCCAGCGCGGGCCCTTGCGTTCGACGAGGGTGCCGCCGAACGCGGCGGAGAGACCGAGCATCACGATGGCGAGCTGGAAGGGGAGCGCGCTCTCCGTCCCGGAGAGACCGAGTGCCTTCTCCAGCGGTGGCTTGAAGACGCTCCAGGCGTACGCCTGGCCGATGGACAGGTGGACGGAGAGCGCGGCGGGCGGGACGAGCCAGCGGCTCCAGCCGGCCGGTGCGACCGTACGGGAGCGGCTGAGCAGTCCCCCGTTCGGAACCTGTGGGGACCTCATGGGTCGGCACTCTAAGTAGTTGAGACCTGAATGACCAGGGGCTCGGCCCGCATCCGGGGAGGAAGAGATCCGTTCGGAACCTCGGATTCCGAACAGAACGGACGTGGCACCGTCGCCAAGCGCGCTGCCGGCCACTCACCTCCCCCACCGGCTTGTTCGCCGCCGCGCAGGGGTGGCTGAACAATCCGTGCGGGGATGGACTCGCTCCGGGAAGTCGGCAGTCGGCCCCGCACGGAAGGGGCCGCGGCGCGGAGAGAGGTCGTGGGATGTTCAAGACGGGGAGCGTCGGCGTGGTGGCCGCCGGACTGGTGCTGGTACTCAGCGGCTGCGGAGGGGCGGACGAGAAGGCCGGCGGAGCGAAGGGCGAGTCCACGGCGTCGGCGAAGCCGGCATCGGCCCGTCCGCCGTCCAAGAAGCTGGTGAAGTGGGTCGGAGCCATGTGCGCGTCGACGACCGCGCTCAAGAACATCCGCAAGGACAGCACGAAGGACGTGGCAGAGATCCAGAACGCGGGCGAGGGAATGGAGACAGCCGACTTCCTCGCCTTCAGCTACATCTCGGGGGCCTCGTCCAAGGTGCGCGAAGTCGAGGGCGATCTGGCCGAGCTCGCCCCGTCCGGCCCTCCCGCGGCCGACCGGCTGCAAGCCGCCTGGCTGAAGAAGCTGGGGGACGTCGGGACCAAGCTCGACGAGGTGTTCCCGACCGCGGCCCTCGATGACCCCAAGAGCGGCGCCGAGGACGTCGACAAGCTCATCCAGTCCCTCACCTCACCCGAGCCGGGCCTGACCGCGTTGACGAAGAAGGACCGCGAGGTCGCGGCCGCACACGAGCGTGCCGAACAGTGCGCACCGGGCTGGAAGCCCGACGAGACCACACAGTCCCCCGCTCCCGCGTCGTCGGGGCCGCTTCCCAAGGCGGCGGACGGCAAGAAGACCGGGGCCTGCGCGGACGGCACGTGCGAGGTGCTGGTGACCGGCACGAAGGACATCGCAGCGAACGGGCTGAACCTGCACGTCACCGTGGCGAAGGACTCCGTCACCTTCCGGACCGGGGGCAGTGTGATGCAGTTGGGCGGCTCGGGGGGGGGTGTGGCCGAGTTCGGCGACGACCTGACCATCACCGTCGTCGCACAGAACGAGGACGGCGCCGTGCTGAAGTTCAGGCCCTGAGCCGCCTGGCACATCCGGCACGGCGACTCCGCCGGCACCACGGCGGGAAACCCGTCGGCACCACCGCGGAAGGGGAGGCGGCACGACGGCGGAAGGGGAGGCGTCAGGCCACCTCGATGCCGTAGTCCTGGACCAGTTCCTCCAAGCCGCCCCCGTACCCCTTGCCGCCGACGACGAATTCCCAGTCGCCGCTCGCGCGGCGGCGGAAGGAGCCGAGCACCAGCGCGGTTTCGGCTGCACGGCCGTCGGAGACCTCCAGCCGGTCGAGTTCGGTGCCCTCGGCGTCCAGCAGGCGGATGCCCGCCTTGGTGAAGCCGGACAGATCGGCCCCCGGATTGGCCACCGGATCGACCGCGGCGACGATCACGAGCCGATCCGCCCGGCGGGGCAGCGCGTCGAAGGTCACCTGAAGCGCGGCCTTGTCCGGAGGGACGGCCGGAAGCGCGCGCACCACGCCGTCCGGCGTCTGGTGGTTGTTGAAGAAGACGAAGTGGTCCTCGTCGAGGACCCGGTTGCCGTGGCAGACGAGCGCGCACACGTCCAGGGCGACACCGCCAGACCAGTACATGCCCAGCATGTTGTGCTCTGTGAGGGCGGCGCCGTCACCGGGCTCTTCCCGCGGCTCCGCGGTGTCCGGGAGCGCGTCACCGGCGCCGGGCACCGCCGCCGTACGTCCGCTGCCGCCGAGGCGGCCGCGCAGGCCGTGCCGGTGCAGCAGGTCGACCAGGTCGGTACCGGACACCAGTTCCAGGGGCTTGCCGTTGGCGAAGGTGTGCGAGCCGGGCCCGAACCGGGAGGTGGTGACGAGTACGCCCTTGTTGGCTCCGGCGTCCTGCACGGTGCCGTACAGATCGCGTACGGCGGTCGGCGGCACGGTGTTGCGGTAGCGCTTGACCTGCACGACGATCGTGCCGCCGCGGATCGGCGCTGGATCGAGCGCGTCGACGTCCACACCGCCGTCGTTCGACCGCTGCGTCGTCACGGCCTGCATGCCCATGGCACGGAACAGGTCCGCGACCAGTGACTCGAAGGCGAGGGGGTCCATCGTGTACAGGTCGGGCTCCTCACCGCCTCCGTGTGTGACGACGCCGTTGCCGACGTCCTCGGGAACCCGGCCCGGACGTATCGCACCGAGCTGGTCGGGACGCGTGGACAGCTGCCCCCGCAACTCGTCCACCAGGCAGTCGAGGGCGCTCACCTGCTCCAGATGCAGCCGGCCGAAGGACGAGCGCGACGCCATGACCGTGGCCAGGAAGATCTGGGCCCGCCTGCCCGTCGCCGGCTCGTGGTCGTCCACGAAGCCGTTCAACGCGACGGACTCCAGTACGCCGGACTCGTCCGCCGCGAAGAGGTCGTGCAGCGCCAGCAGGACGCACTGGGCGAGCACGTCCCGGTACAGTGCGCGGCGCTGGGTCACCGGCCGGGCCGTCTCCTTGTCCCGGTCGGCGGTCGGCATGTACCGCACCGACTTGGCCTCGGGAACGACGTCGAACCTGGGCAGCTCCCAGTTGAGCACCAACTGCCGCGCACCGGCGTCGTACGCGGCCGTCACCTGCCGCGGCAGGTCCTCCGGCCAGCCCGTGGACGCGTACAGCGCGGCCGAGAAGTACTCCACCACGGTGTCGGCGTCACCGCGGCGCAGCGCCTCCGTCATCTCGGCGATGCCCGCGTTGTGCCGACGGATCTCCGCAAGCTGCGCCTGGGCCCACTGCTCGTACTGCTGCCGGTACTCCGCCAGCTGCCGCTGACGCCGACTCTCCGCGGCCTGCGCGGCGTGCCAGTCCCGCTCGAACCGGGCGCGCGCCTCCACCTGCGCCTGGGCTCGCCGGCCGGCCGTCCAACCGCCCTGCGCCTGGTACTGGTGGGGCTCGGGCATGCGGAGGGGCTCGGCCAGCCTGCCGGGGGCGAAGGCCTCGACGGACTCGGCACGGGTGAGGACACCCGCGCGGAACGCGGGAGCGCGGCACCCCGCCGCCAACATGCCCTGCAAGGCGGCGACCCGCGCGTCCAGCTCCTCGGTCCGCCGCCTGGCGTCCGCGTCCCGCTGCTGCCGGTACGCCGCTCGCTGCTCCCGATAACTGCGCGCCAGCTCCCGCTGGTAGGACCGCTCTCGCCGCTCCTGCTCCCGTTGGAACCTGGCTTGCGCCTCCGCCCGACGTTGCTGCTGACGCTGCGCCTCAGCCCAGATCCCGACCAACCCGTTGGAGCGACGGCTCATGCCCGACAGGCCCTCCCCCGCCGGCACCGGCGCACCCCCGCGCACCGGCTCCGGCCCTATAACCAGCAGTGACGAAGAGACTTTAATCGGAAATCACCAGATAGCCCATCCCAATCGGTGATCTCTCCCAACCGACGCCCCGGCCCGGCGGGGACGCTCCGAATGCGGCGCTTGCCAAGTCCGGGATCGGATACACGGGGCAGCGACTACATGCGGGAGGTGCCGGTGGAGCGGATCTACCGCGACGTGCGCGTGCTGCGGCTGTACGAGGGCACCAGCGGGGCCCAGAGACTGTTCATCGGGCGGAACCTCATGCGGCGGGAGAAGCCCTCCCGTAGCTGAGGATCAGTGCCACCGCGGTACGGATGAACTGGTACCGCCAGGTCGCGGGTTCGATCTTCGACGCCTCGCTCGCCCTGGAGTTCTACGGCTTCGCCTGGCCCGAGGTGCGCGAGGGCCTCGCCTCGCACCGCGAGCGCCGCACGCCCCGCTTCTGAGCCGCGGGACGACGACAGGGGGCGGACACCCGTGCGTTGGGGTCCGCCCCCTGTCGTCGTGCGTGCGACGTGTCGTCAGTCGGTGTGTTCCAGCTCCAGGTCGAAGCCGTCCCTGCTGCCGCCGGTGACCGTCAGATGCGTGACGGTCGGCGGGTAGCCGCTGGCGACCAACGTGTACTGCGCCTCCATCAGGTCGGTGAAGGCGTACACGCCGTCGCTGCCGGTCGTGCGGAGCGCGATCGCGTTGCCCGCCGTGTCCAGCAGGGTGACCCGGGCGTCCGCCAGCGGGGCGCCGTCCGGGCCGCGCACGATGCCGCGCAGCAGCGCAGCCGACCGCAGGTGAGCGTCCTGCTGGGTGAAGGCGCCGGCGCCGACCTCCACGGCGCTGGTGAAGGGCTGGAATCCGGTCGCGCTGGCCGTCAACGTGTAGCTGCCCGGAACCAGTTCGGTGAGCCGGTAGGCGCCGTCGTCGGCGGACGTGACCGCCTGGGCGACCTCCCCGTGGGCGTCGGTGACCACCACCAGTGCTTGCGCGACGGGTTCAGCACCGGCGAGGACCTTGCCGGTCAGGCCGCTGCCGCCGGCCAGCACCACATCGTGGTCGAGGGGCACCGTCTGCACGGTGAGGGTGATCACCCGGGGCTGCCGGCCCGTGGCGGAGCCGACCAGGATGTAGCTGCCGGCGTCCGGCGCCTGCACTCCGTACCGGCCGTCGTGCCCGGCGGTGGCCAGGGCAAGCTGGCGGCCCGACGGGTCGATGAGGGTGACCGCAGCACCGGGCACCGGAGAGCCGGCCTCGTCCACTACCCGGCCCCGGATCCCCGGCCCGGACATCCCGGCCGGGTCGGCCCCGGGCGGGGCCGTCGCGGCGGAGGCGTCCGGAGCCGGCGTGGCCGGAGCCGGGGACGACGGCGCGGCCACCGGGGCCGTCCGGTCTTCCGGCGGGGCTGCCTGCGCCGGCTGTTCCTGCGGCGCCGCGTGCGGACGGCCGCGACGGTAGAGGCACAGCGTGACCAGGAGACCCGCGGCGAAGAACCCGGTCGCCCACCAGTACGCCGTGGCGTAACTGTGCAGGCTCGCGTTGACGACGTTGAGCTTCGTCGGCGCGCGGCCCTTCATGTAGTCGGTGACCGCGCTGGAGGCAGCGGTGCTGAACAGCGCGGTGCCGATCGAACCGCCCACCTGCTGCATGGTGTTGATGGCCGCCGAGGCCACGCCCTGGTCGTTGGGTGCGACGCCGAGGGTGGCGAGGCTCATCGCCGGCGGCATCACCAGGCCCAGGCCCGCGCCGAGCAGCAGCAGGGACGGCAGGACGTGCGGCGCGTAGGAGCTGCCCAGGTCCAGCTCCGTGAGCAGGACCAGGCCCCCGGCGGAGAGCGCCATACCGAGCGGCACTATCGGCTTGGGGCCGATCTTGGGGATGAGCACGGTCGTGGAGACCTGCGCCACCACCATCAGCAGACCGATCATCGGCAGGAAGGAGAGGCCGGTCTTGACGGGCGTGAAGCCCTGGACCTGCTGCAGGTAGTAGGTGAGGAAGAGGAAGACGCCGAACATGCCGGCGCCGGAGATGAACACCGAGGCGAAGGACGCGCTCCGGTTCCGGTCCGCGAACACCCGCAGCGGCAGCAGCGGGTTCTTCGCGCGCGTCTGCCACAGGCCGAACAGCACGATCACCACGGCGCCGCCGGCGAGGAAGACCCAGCACATCCAGTTGCCCCACGAGTGCGTCTCGGCGTTGGAGAAGCCGAAGACGACGCAGAACAGCCCTGCGGAGATCAGCAGCGTCCCCAGCAGGTCCAGCCTGGGCCGCTGCGCGGCGGCGGGGCGGCGGACGAACAGCAGCGTGCCGACGAGGGCGATCGCGGCGATGACGAGGTTGACGTACAGGGTCCAGCGCCAGTTCAGGTGCTCGGTGAGCACGCCGCCCAGCAGCATTCCCAGCGCACCGCCGGAGCCGGCGATGGCACCGAAGACGCCGAAGGCCTTGGCCCGTTCCTTCGGGTCGATGAAGGTCGTGGTCAGCAGGGAGAGCGCCGACGGCGCCAGCACGGCGCCGAAGACGCCTTGCAGGGCCCGCCCGATGACCAGCACGGAGAAGTCGCCGGCGGCCCCGGCCAGCGCCGAGGAGCCGGCGAAGCCGACGAGACCGACGAGCAGGGTGGTCTTGCGCCCGAGCAGGTCGGCCAGCCGCCCGCCGAGCAGCAGCAGGCTGCCGAAGGCCAGGGAGTACGCGGTGACGACCCACTGCCTGCCGTCGTTGCTGAAGCCCAGGTCCTGCTGGGCCGAGGGCAGCGCGATGTTCACGATGGTGGCGTCGAGCACCACCATGAGCTGGGCCAGGCCGATCACGACCAGGACCCACCAGCGGTTCGGCACGTGGTGGGGGGCCGGCTCCGCCGGTGTCGCGGGCGTCGGCTCGTGCGGTGGAGCGCCGTCGGCGCGGGGGTCGAGAGAAGTCGTTGGCATGCGTGGTCCCGCTCGTTCTCGGGTCGGTCCAGTCGGCGGTCTCGGGCCGCTGGGCCAGGCGTTCGGTTGGTCCGCGTCGGATCGGGGTCGGCGCCGGTGCGCTGCTGTGCCGGTACGGTCCCGCGGCGTGCGCGCCACCCCGCCCCGTCGCGGGGGTGCTGCGTGCCGGAGGGCTGCCGTGTGGCCTTACGGGGTGGGGGTCCGCGTCAGTGCCGGGAGGATGACGGCGTCCAGATAGCGCACCAGGTAGGTGGCGTCCGCTTCGCGTTGTTCCAGCATCGGCCGGGAGAAGACGGCTCCGCTGATCATGTGCGAAAGGAAAGCGGCTGCGGGATTGCCGGGGTCCGTCTCCCCTCGTGCGACGGCGCGTTCCAGGATCGCGTTCAGCACGTCGATCTCCGGCTGGACGAGCGCCGCGTGCACCGCCTCCGCGAGGTCCGCGTCCTTGCGGATGGCGAGGACGACGCCGCGCATCAGGTCGAGGTCCTTGGTGGCTCCGCCCATTCTTCGCGCCAGTTCGTACAGGTCGCCGCGCAGAGAGCCGGTGTCCAGATGGTCGAGGCGGAAGGGGCGCATGTGCCGCAGGGCCGCCGCCACCAGGCAGGGCTTGTCCCGCCACTGCCTGTACAGGGTGGCCTTGCTGCACCGTGACGCGAGGGCCACGGCTTCCATGGTCATGGTCTCGTAGCCGACATCCCGGACCAGGTCCAGAACGGCGGTGAACAACTCGTTCTCGCGCTCGGGCGTGAGCCTGGTGCGGCGCGTACCGGAGCGAGACGCGGCAGACGGAGTCGGAGGCACGGAGAGGAGGGAGGTCATTTCTTTTCTTGCTGTGCGGCGATGTCCGACAAGGGGAATGAAACGGATCCGTCCCCCTTGAGGAGGTTAGGGCACCCTCAAGCGAAACGCAAACGTTTCGTTCGCGGACGAGTCGGCCCCGTGGCTGCCCGCACGGCAGCCACGGGGCCGGGGCGCCGCCGCGGTCAGGCGTCGTCCGCCAGCGGGTCGGCGTCGTGCGACAGCCACCGTGAGACGGGGTGGACCGTGCGCCAGTGGCGGGCGGTCCGGGGCGCTGACGTGACGCTCGCGACGCCCCTGTGCAGGTGGCCGTCGGAGCCGCCAACCGGGCCCCCGACCGGTTCCCCTCCCCCGATCAACTCGACCCCGGGCGGAACGCCGGCGGAGACCTGGCCTTCGGCCACGGGATTCACCGCTGCGTCGGCGCCCCGCCAGCTCGCCCAGAGGCCGAACTCGCCTTGCGCGCGATCCTGACTCGGTTTCCACACATCCGGCTCGCCGTGCCGCCGGAACGACCGGCACGGTCGACCGCTACGGGCACCTGACGCGGGGGGGGCGTGAGCGCTGCCGTCAGGTGGTGCCCGCGGTGCGCGCGGACACCACCTGACGTCGGTCCCAGGCCGTCCCGTGCGGTCTCAGGCCAGCCCGTGCTTGCGCAGCACCCGGCGCTGAGCGGGCGTCGGGTCGAGGGGCCAGTAGACGTAGCAGACACCGCCCGTGCCGCTCTTGACCTTGCCGTCGGCGTCCTTGCGCTTGGTGCGCAGCCAGATGTTCTCCCACTGCCGCCGCTTGTAGACGTGGCGGACCGAGGAGTTGTCCGGGGAGTTGGGGTCGTTGGCGATGACGTCGCCGTCCCCGGTGAAGCCGATGACGGTCATCAGGTGTCCCGACGTGCCGTATCCCGCGCCGTCGAGCTCGGACTCGATGAAGGACTGCGAGGTGATCAGCGGAATGCCCGCGGCGACGAACTCCTCGGCGTCGTTCAGGGAGCTCATGCGGGTGACGACGGCGTTCATGTCCCGGTAGGAGGCCGCGTAGGCGCTGTTGAACGGCCAGTTGCCGCAGCCTTCGTACTGGTAGTCGAAGGTGTAGCGGGCGGCGTGGCAGATCTGCGGGTCGGCGTAGTCGGGGTTCACCCAGGCCAGGTCGTCCGCGGTGGGTTTGCGACCCCAGTACTCGATGATCATCTGGGAGGAGGTGGGGCTGCACCAGGCCTCTCCCCCGTTGTCGTACTCGGGGTACTGCCCCTTGTGGATCTCCTGGGAGTAGCGCGGCACCTTCAGCTCGACCGCCCGGCCCAGCCCCGGCTCGGAGGCGGGGACCTCGAACCGCTCCGGCACGTCAGAGCACATCGCGCCGGCCCGCCACACGGTCGGTGAGGTGTCGGAACCCGGGGCGCGGTAGAGCGTCAGGCGCAGCCGGTAGGAGGCGAGGCGCAGCCCGCTGCCGAGGTCGTCGATGGAGAGGGTGTCGGTGTAGACGGTGCTCTTGCCGTCGCTCTGACCGTCGACGGAGGTGCGGCGCGGTACGTCCTCCCCGTCGCCCGAGGTCCACACGCCCATCGTGTACCAGGGCGTGTCCGTCCCGTCGGAGTAGGTGCCGCGCACCTCGGTCCTGATCCAGGTGCCCGCGGGGGTGTGGGCGTTCCAGGAGGCGATGAGTTCACCGGCGGGCACGGCGCACGTGTGGCGGGGCGAGGTCCAGGTGGCGTACTCCCAGGTGGCCGTCTTGTTGGTGTGCGGGTCGGTGTAGTCGGTGCGTCCCGCGGGGGTCGCCAGGACGATGCCGGGGCGGTGTCCTGACCGCACCTCGACGCCCTTGGCCTGCCCCGCGGTCCAGTCCCGCCGCGAGGACCAGGTGTGCAGCTCCACGTGACCTGCCTTCCCCGGCCTGCCCGGCCTGTGCTTGTCCTGCCCGCCGTGCGTCGTGGTGGCGCCACCCGACCGGCTGTCGGCTGCCAGAGCTGCGGGGGCCGCGACGGCCGAGGCCGCCACGGCGACGGCGGCGGCCAGAACAGTGCGGCGGTTTGCGGTTCTGCTGGTCATGCGGGGTGCCCCCAGTCGGTGGGTCGGTCAGTCGGTGGGTCAGTCGATGGTCCGGCGCGGTGTTCTCACAGGTGCGCGGGCGTCCGCGGACAGCCCACTATTACGGCTCGGAAGGGCCCGTGCCAGAGCTTCGCCCTTTCGGCACGCCGTCGCCATTGGCCCGGCCAGTGGCGAGGTGGGTGCCGCCGGAGACGGGCGACCGCCGTGGACGAAGGCAGGCGGCGGACCGGACGGCCGTACGGGCCCAGTAGTGAGCCGCACAGACCGGACGGCCGCGCACGGACCGGCCAGCCGCGCACCGACCGGACAGCCGCACGGAGAGGTCCGGACCGGAGGGCGGCCCCGCCCGAGAGGTCGCCCCGGAGGGTGGCCCGGAGAGTCCGGTGCCGGCCGGTGCCGGCCGGTACCGGTGCCGCACATCGGAGCGAGGCGCCGTCGAGGCGCCACGCGAGACGCCGCGTACGCTGGAGAAATGCCCGCTCCCCGCACCCTCGAAGCGCTCGCCCGCCACCTTTCCGCGCTGCCCGCCTCCTGCGGCCCCGTGCGGCTGGTGGGTGTGGACGGGCACGCGGGTTCGGGCAAGACGACGTGCGCGCGGCAACTGGCGGCGCTGCTGGAGGGCGCTCCGGTCCTGCACCTGGACGACGTGGCTGGCCACGAGGCGCTCTTCGACTGGACGGAGCGGCTCACCTCGCAGGTGCTGCGTCCGCTGGAGCGAGGCCGCAGCGCACGCTACGGCGTCTACGACTGGGTGGCCAGGGCCCGCACCACGCAGGCGGTGCTCCCGCCCGCTCCTGTCGTCTTGGTCGAGGGCGTGGGCGCCGGGCGGGCGGCGCTGCGGCCCTCGCTGGCCTGCCTGCTGTGGATGGACATGCCGTCCGAGGAGGCCTGGCGGCGCGGCCAGGAGCGGGACGGCCCCGCCCAGCGGGGGTTCTGGGACCGTTGGATCCCCGCGGAGCGGGCGCACTTCGCCGCCGACCCGTCCCGCCCGTTCGCGGACTTCCTGGTGCGGGAGCGTCGCGAGAGACAGGGGTGGTACGAGGTGTGCGGGCGCACCGGAGAGGCTCCGGTCTCTCCGGTGAATATGACCCTCCGTATAGCTCAGGGCGGTTGACGCCGATCCGCGGCACTGAGTGCAACCGCGCGGCTTGACCCGTGAGCCTCGAACCGATTACTTTTCCAACAGGCGGTCTACGCAGGCCGTCTGCGGACGCGAAGCCCCCGGTTGTTCCCCCGTGACCGGGGGCTTCGTTCTGCTCGAAAACGCTCAAGCGGAAGCAGTACAGTGCATTTGCCTCACGCTTCGTAGTGGCTTTGCGGAAACCTTCGTTCCGGCAGGCCCCCGGGCGCCGGACCGAACCACCGCGTTCCCCTGGCCACCGCACCCACTCGGCCCGTACACCACCCTTCGACGGTGCCCCGCGCGCGGGTACGATGCGAAACAGCGCGGGAACCCCGGGTGATAACCGGCAGATGACGGGGGACGTTTCGTGGGGGACGTGAGGAACTTCGGCACGCAGGACCCCCAGGGCCTGCACGCCCCGGCCGAACTCGCGTGGCTTCGCGGGGTGGACGCCTACACCGTCGGCGGCTACGCCCAGGCCGAGGAGGAGTTCCGCACCGCGGTGCGGCTCGATCCCGGGATGGCCGACGCCTGGCTCGGACTGCACGCGCTGCGGGCCGACACCGCCACGGCCCTGCTGCGGATGTACCACCACCGCGACCGCTTCGGCGAGCAGCGCCACCGCCACGGCCGCACCCTCAACTCCTGGTACTGGCTGGGCTGGTGGGTGCAGCCGGTGCTGGAGTACGAACGCGACCTGCTGCTGGCCCACGCCTCGCACTGGCTCGACGGCCGGCACGTCGCGGAGCTCGACCGCGCGCTGGCCGGCTGCCCGCCCGTCGACACCGACCCGCAGGTGCGTTTCCTGCACGCGTGCCGCGCCTACCTGGCCAAGGACTGGGAGGGGCTGGTCGCCCACACCGAGCCGCTGGTGGACGACGCGCTGCTGGGCATCGAGGCGGGCCTGTTCGCCGGGATGGCGCGGGTCAGGCTGGAGATGTACGGGCAGGCCGAGCCGCTGCTGGCCGCAGCCCTCATGCGCTGCCGCAGCGAACAGCCGCAGCGCAAGGAGTTGCGCTACTGGCTGGCGCGCGCCCGCGAGGGCACAGGACGCAGCGCGGCGGCGCTGCCCCTGTACCGGGCCGTGCACCGCATCGATCCCGCGTTCATGGACACCGCGGCACGCCTGACGACCATCGCCGAGAGCGACGGGGCGGGCGGCACCGCGGAGGATCTGGCCGCGGCCGTCCTCTCGGGCGGCGCGCTCGGCCCGGGCGGGACGGTCGACGCGGCGCTGGAGCTCTACGACAACGGCTGCGAGCCCCCGGGGGAGGCGGCCCGCACCGCCGAGGCCGCCGACGGCGCCGCGCTGGAACCCACCGGCTGCGGCGGCGCGTTCGGCGACGCCGCGCCGGGCTCCGTCCCCGCGGGACAGCCGCCCGCGGGTGCCGCTCCCGGGGAGGCGGACGCGGCCGAGCCCGCCGACCCCGTGGTGGACCCGCGCGCCGACGAGCTGCGGCTGGAGGACTCCGGGGATCCGGCCGAGCCCATCCGGGTGGACACCGGCGTCCTGCGGGAGCGCACGGTGTGGGGGGCGGGCGGGGACGGCAGGCTGCCGGCCGGTCCCTCGGACCCGGTGCTGCTGGCTCAGGCGCTGGACGAGCTGGAGCGCATGGTCGGCCTGGAGCCCGTCAAGCGCCAGGTGCGGGCGCTGTCGGCGCAGTTGCACATGGCGCGGCTGCGGGCCTCGCAGGGCCTGCCGGTGCAGCCGCCGAAGCGGCACTTCGTCTTCTCGGGCCCCTCGGGCACGGGCAAGACCACGGTGGCCCGCATACTGGGCCGCGCCTTCTACGCGCTGGGCCTGCTGGGCGGCGACCACCTGGTGGAGGCCCAACGCGCGGACCTGGTGGGCGAGTACCTGGGTCAGACCGCCGTCAAGGCGAACGAGCTGATCGACTCCGCGCTCGGCGGCGTGCTGTTCGTCGACGAGGCCTACGCGCTGTCCAACTCCGGCTACAGCAAGGGCGACGCCTACGGCGACGAGGCGCTTCAGGTGCTGCTCAAACGCGCCGAGGACAATCGCGACCAGCTCGTGGTCATCCTGGCGGGCTACCCGGAGGGGATGGACCGGCTGCTGGCGGCCAACCCCGGTCTCTCGTCCCGCTTCACCACCCGCGTCGACTTCCCCAGCTACCGCCCGCTGGAGCTGACGGCGATCGGCGAGGTGCTGGCCGCCGAAGGCGGCGACGTGTGGGACGAGGAGGCGCTGGAGGAACTGCGGAGCATCAGCGGCCACGTCGTCGACCAGGGCTGGATCGACGAGTTGGGCAACGGCCGCTTCCTGCGCACCCTGTACGAGAAGAGCTGCGCCTACCGCGATCTGCGGCTGTCCGGGTACGCGGGCACCCCCACCCGGGACGACCTGGCGACGCTGCGCCTTCCCGACCTCATGCAGGCGTACGGGGAGGTGTTGTCGGGGCGGGGGCCTGACGGGGCTCCTCCCGGCCCGCAGCCGCCGGTCTGAGCCCGGGCGCCGGGCCTTGCACGTGCCGCGCCGAGGGCAGCGCGGTCTCCGTGTGCGCCGGGTCGTGGACCTCGCCGACGAGCATTTCCAGGACGTCCTCCAGCGCCGCCACGCCCAGCACCCGCCCCGAGGCGTCGGCGACGGCGGCCAGGTGCGAGGCGCCGGCCCGCATGGCGGTGAGCGCGTCGTCCAGCGGCGTGTGCCCGCGCAGCGTCGCCATGGGCCGCCACAGCCGCCGCGGCACGGGGCTCTCGCTCTCCTCCAGATCGAGCACGTCCTTCACGTGCAGGTAGCCGAGGAAGGATCCGTCGTCGGCGCGGACGGGGAAGCGGGAGTAGCCGGTGCGCACGGTCAGCTCCTCCACCGCGCGCGGGGTGACGTCCGTTGTGACGGTGACCAGGTCGGTGCGGCCCAGCAGGACGTCGGTCAGCGGCCTGGAGCCCAGCTGGAGCGCGTCGGCGAGCCGGTCCTGCTCCTCCGCCTCCAGCAGCCCCGCCTGCCGCGAGTCGGCCACCAGCCGGCCGAGCTGTTCGCTGGTGAAGACCGCCTCGACCTCGTCCTTGGGCTCGACCCGGAAGAGCCGCAGGACGACGGTGGCGCACGCGCCCAGGGCCAGCGTCACCGGGCGGGTCACCCGGGCGAAGGCGACCAGCGCCGGGCTCAGCCACAGCGCGGCCCGCTCGGGGTCGGCCATGGCGAGGTTCTTGGGCACCATCTCGCCGACCACCAGGTGGAAGAAGACCACGAGGGCGAGCGCGCACACGTATCCGGCGGGGTGCACCAGCGGCTCGGGCAGCCGCAGCGTGTGGAAGGCGGGCTCCAGCAGGTGTGCCACGGTGGGTTCGGCCACGGCGCCCAGGGTGAGCGAGCACACCGTGATGCCGAACTGCGCGGCGGCCATCATGCGCGGCAGCGTCTCAAGACCGCGCAGCACCCGCCGGGCGCGCACGGAGCCCTCGGCGGCGAGGGGTTCGATCTGGCTTCGGCGCACGGAGACGAGGGCGAACTCGGCGCCGACGAAGAAGCCGTTGCCGAGCACGAGCAGTGCGGCGAACACGAGTTGCAGGAAACTCATCGGGCGGCCGCCTCACTGGTCTGCGCCCTGCGGGCCGCATCGCCGCGCTGGTGTGCCGGGGCGGTCACGCGGACGCGTTCGGCACGGTGGTGGGCGACGTGCTGCACCAGCAACTGCCACTCCCCTGCCGCGCCCCGCGTGCCGTCACCGGGAGAGCGGGACCCGGTCGCCGGTCCCCGCAGGCATGCCGTGTCCCCGTGTGCGGGGATGCGGCCGAGCAGGTCGGCGACGAGCCCCGCCACCGTCTCGTACGGGCCTTCGGGCACCTCCAGGCCGATGCGGCGCAGCTCCCCCACCCGGCACCCGCCGTCGACCTCCCAGGCAGGGCGGCCGTCCGCGCCGGGGGGCGCCGGGGCGAGTTCGGGCAGTTCGTCGTAGAGCTGACCGTCGTGTTCGTCGCGCACCTCGCCGACGATCTCCTCGACGATGTCCTCCAGCGTGACGACGCCCGCGGTGCCGCCGTACTCGTCGACGGCGACGGCGATGGGCTGCTCGCTGCGCAGCCGCGCGAGCAGGGGCCGCACCGGCAGTGTGCGGGGCACCAGCAGCGCGGGGACCGCGATGCGGGCCGCGGGGGTGTGCAGGCGCAGGTGGGCGGGGACGGCGAGCGCGTCCTTGAGGTGGACCATGCCGGTGACCTCGTCCAACGTGTCCTGGTAGACGGGGAAGCGGGAGAGCCCGGTGGCGCGGGTGAGGTTGAGGACGTCCTGGGCCGTCGCCAGTGCCTGCAGGGCGCTGACCCGTACGCGCGGCGTCATCACGTGCTGCGCCGTCAGCTCGCCCAGGGCGAGGGTGCGCACGAACAGGTCGGCGGTGTCCTGCTCCAGCGCTCCGGCGCGGGCCGAGTGGTGGGCCAGCGAGACGAGTTCTCCCGGGGTGCGCGCCGAGTCCAGCTCGTCGGCGGGCTGGACGCCGAAGAGCCGCACCATGCGGTTGGCGGCCGCGTTGAGCAGCGCGATCACCGGCCGGAACAGCCGGGAGAAGAGGCCCTGCGGTCCCGCCACGAACCGGGCGACGGCCAACGGCCTGGAGACCGCCCAGTTCTTGGGGACCAGTTCGCCCACCACCATCTGCACGGCGGAGGCGATCAGCATGCCGAGGACGACGGCGACGCCGCCGACCGCGCCCTCGGGCAGGCCGGTGGCGGCCAGCGGCCCGTCCAGCAGCCGGGCGAGCGCCGGCTCGGCGAGCATGCCGGTGACCAGCGAGGTGAGAGTGATGCCGAGTTGGGTGCCGGAGAGCTGGAAGGACAGCTCACGCAGGGCGCGGACGACGGTGCGGGCCTTGCGGTCGCCCTGCGCGGCGGCGCGCTCGGCCTCGGGTTTCTCGACGGTGACGAGCCCGAACTCCGCCGCGACGAAGAAGCCGTTGGCGAGGATGAGGGCGAACGCCACGCCGAGCAGCAGTAGCGGGAGGGTCATGCCGCGCCCCCCGGTGCACGGGACGCGGCGCACGTACTACAGGACGATCCGTCCATCGTGTGAGGTGGTCACTCCTCGGGTCGCTGGTGCGCTCGGAGCGCGGGGCGGCTCATGCCGGTGGGCAACAGGGTAAACACTGGCCCTCACCCCGCGAAGACGCGCGGCACCGCGCCGGGGTTCAGCCGTCGGTTCGGCCGGCCGCGCCCGCCGCCGAGCCCTCCTGCGGGCCGCCCTGGTCGACGAGGGCACGCAGCGCGCGGGCGTGGGCCAGTGCCTGCCGCTTGGCGATGCCCGGCTGGATGCCCATGGCGGGGAGGCTGGTGCCGTCCGCCAGGTCGAGCGACACCCACGGGTCGCCAGGACGCAGCCGCACGGCGATGATCTGCGCCCATTCGAGGCGGCGCCTGGTCGTCAGGTTGACGACCGTGACCCCCTGCGGGTCGGCGGTCACCTGTGGACGGCTCAGCAGCGCCAGTACGGCGAGGAAGAGCGCACCGGTGACGATGAAGCTGGCCCGCTCGCCGCCCCCCATCTGAAGCATCAGCGCGACGACGGTCAGAGCGACGAACACGACGACACCGGCCGTCATGAGCACCACACGGGTACGTGTGGGCCGGAACGTGACGGGAAGCGCGGGAAGTTCGGCGCTGTCGGTCATGGCATGGCTCCGGTGCCGGGTCGTCGGGGGCGGGCGGATATCACAGGCGGCAGGCGTGGATGCCGGTGGTGAGGATCGCGCGGGCGCCCAGGTCGTAGAGGTCGTCCATGATCCGCTGCGCGTCGCTGGTGCGGACCATGGAGCGGACGGCGACCCAGCCCTGGTCGTGCAGCGGCGAGATGGTCGGCGACTCGAGCCCCGGGGTGAGCGCGACGGCCTCCTCCAGGTGCTCGGCGCGGATGTCGTAGTCCATCATCACGTAGGTGCGGGCCACCAGGACGCCCTGGAGGCGGCGCAGGAACTGCTGCACCTTGGGGTTCTCCTGCTCCTCGCCCCCGCTCCTGCGGATCACCACGGCCTCGGACTGCAGGATCGGCTCCCCGACGACCTCCAGGCCCGCGTTGCGCAGCGAGGTGCCCGTCTCCACCACGTCCGCGATCACCTGGGCGACACCCAGCTCGATGGCCGTCTCCACGGCGCCGTCGAGGTGGACGACCGAGGCGTCGATGCCCTTGTCAGCCAGGTGCCGGGCGACGATGCCCTCGTAGGAGGTGGCGACCGTCAGCCCCCGCAGGTCGTCGGGCGAGGTGATCGTGCCGGGCTTGGCCGCGTAGCGGAAGGTCGAGCGGGCGAAGCCGAGCGGAAGCAGCTCCTCGGCCCGCGCGCCCGAGTCCAGCAGCAGGTCGCGCCCCGTGATGCCGATGTCGAGGCGTCCCGAGCTGACGTAGATGGCGATGTCGCGGGGGCGCAGGTAGAAGAACTCGACCTCGTTCTCCGGGTCCACCAGGACGAGTTCCTTGGAGGCCTTGCGCTGCTGGTAGCCGGCCTCATGCAGCATCTCCCCCGCAGGGCCGGAGAGGGAACCCTTGTTGGGGACGGCGATGCGCAGCATGGGGCGGCTTCCTTCGGTGAGTGGTGGGCTGGTGAGCGGGGACGTTCAGTGCTCACAGGTGAGCGTATACGTCCTCGAGGGCGATGCCCTTGGCGGCCATGAGCACCTGGAGGTGGTAGAGGAGCTGCGAGATCTCCTCCGCCGTGCGCGCGTCGCCCTCGTACTCGGCGGCCATCCAGACCTCGGCGGCCTCCTCGACGACCTTCTTGCCGATGGCGTGCACGCCCGAGGTGGCGAGCTCGGCGGTGCGGGAGGTCGCGGGGTCGCCGTGGGCGGCCTTGTGCTGCAGCTCGGTGAAGAGCTGCTCGAATGTCTTGTTCGCCATGGTGTCTGCCACCCTACGCGGTCCCGGCGGCCGCTCAGCGCCAGGGTTCGGCCACCGTCCTGAGGGTCGTGGCCGTCGCGACGGCGGCGGTGACCGCCTCGTGGCCCTTGTCCTCACCGGAGTGCGGCAGCCCGGCACGGTCCAGGGCCTGCTCGTCGTCGTCGCAGGTCAGTACGCCGAAGCCGATGGGGACCCCGGTGCGCACCGCCACGTCGGTGAGGCCCTGGGTGACCCCCTGGCAGACGTAGTCGAAGTGCGGGGTGCCGCCGCGGATGACGACACCGAGCGCGACGATCGCGTCGTAGCCCCGGTCGGCGAGGACCTTGGCGACGACGGGCAGCTCGAAGCTGCCGGGGACGCGCAGCAGGGTGGGCTCGTCGATGCCCAGCTCGCCCAGCGCCCGCAGCGCGCCGTCGACGAGGCCGTCCATCACCTGCTGGTGCCACTGCGCGGCCACCACGGCCACGCGCAGGTCCTGGCAGTTCTTGACGGTCAGTTCGGGTGCGCCCTTGCCGCTCACGGTGCTCCTCGCAGGTGTCTGGTGTGCTGTGGGTGGTCTCGTCCGGTACCGCGCGGCCGCTACTGCGTGCCGCAGGGTGAGGTGCGGTCCGCGTCCAGCCAGGGCAGGTCGTGGCCCATGCGGTCGCGCTTGGTCCGCAGGTAGCGCAGGTTGTGCTCGCCCGCCTGCACGGGCATGGGCTCCCGTCCTGTGACCCGGAGCCCGTGGCGCAGCAGCGCCGCGGTCTTGTCGGGGTTGTTCGTCAGCAACCGGAGCGACCGCACGCCCAGGTCGGTGAGGATCTGCGCGGCCGCTGCGTAGTCGCGCGCGTCCGCGGGGAGGCCGAGTTCGAGGTTGGCGTCGAGGGTGTCGCGGCCGTGCTCCTGCAGCTCGTAGGCGCGCAGCTTGGACAGCAGCCCGATGCCGCGCCCCTCGTGGCCCCGCAGGTAGAGGACGATGCCGCGGCCCTCCTCCTGAACACGTTCGAGTGAGGCCTCCAGCTGGGGTCCGCAGTCGCAGCGCTGGGAGCCGAAGACGTCCCCGGTCAGGCACTCGGAGTGCACCCGCACGAGCACGTCCTCGCCGCCGACGGCGCCGTCGGACGCGTCAGGCCCCGCGATGTCGCCGGTCACCAGCGCGATGTGCTCGACCCCGTCGACGGTGGAGCGGTAGCCGTAGGCGCGGAACTCGCCGTGCCGGGTGGGCAGCCGGGTGGCGGCCTCGCGGCGCACCGTCGGCTCGGCGCTGCGCCGGTAGGCGACCAGGTCCTCGATGGAGATGATCCGCAGCCCGTGCTTGCGCGCGAACGGCACCAGTTCGGGCAGTCGCAGCATGGCGCCGTCCTCGCCCGCGATCTCGACGATGGCCGCGGCGGGCCGCAGGCCCGCGAGCCTGGCCAGGTCGACACCCGCCTCGGTGTGCCCGGTCCGCGCCAGCACACCGCCCGGCCTGGCCCGCAGCGGAAAGGCGTGCCCGGGCCGCACGAAGTCCTCGGCGGTAGCCTCGGCGGCGGCGAGCAGCCGGATCGTGGCGGCGCGGTCGGCCGCGGAGATCCCGGTGGTGACGCCGTGCGCGCCGGTCGCGTCCACGGACACGGTGAAGGCCGTGCCCATCGACTCGGTGTTCTCGGCGACCATCTGCGGCAGGGACAGCCGGTCGAGGTCGGCGGCCTCCATCGGGGTGCAGATCAGCCCCCGGCACTCGCTCATCATGAAGGCGACGAGCTCGGGCGTGATCAGCTCGGCGGCCACCACCAGGTCGCCCTCGTTCTCGCGGCTCTCGTCGTCCACGACCACGACGGGCCGGCCCTCCGCGAGGTCGCGGACCGCCTCCTCGACCGGGTCGAGGACGAGGTCGAGGTGCGCTCCACCACCGGCTTCGCCGGCGGTCGGGCGGGGGTCGGCTTCGCGGGCGGACGGGTCGGGGCCGGCTCGACCGGCTGTCCGGCCGGGCTGCGGCGCCGCGCCCGCGGCAGGGCCCGGCACGTCGTACCGGTTGGGGAGAGAGGTCATCAGCGCGCTCCTTCTTCCTTGCAGGGCGCCGGCTCGCGGTGCGCCGGCCTGTCCGCGGCGCCGCTCACAGCGCGGCTCCGGTCGGGCCCAGCGCGGGCTCCTTACGGGTTCCCGCCGGGGCGCGGGCACCGCTGCGGGACCGCTGCCACCAGTCACGCAGGCCCCACAGCACCAGGCCGAGGTAGACGACGTAGACGAGTCCCGAGAAGGCCAGCCCGCTGCTGAAGGCCAGCGGCACGCCGACCACGTCGACCAGCAGCCAGGCGAACCAGAACTCCACCAGGCCACGCGCCTGGGCGACCATGGCGGCCAGCGTGCCGACGAAGATGTACGCGTCGGCCCAGGGGCTCCACGAGAGCGCAGGGACGAGGCTGAAGAGGGTGCCGACTGCCACCGTGCCCAGCGCGGTGCCCAGCGCGAGGACCACGCGCTCGCGCCGGCCGGCGAACCGTACGGCGATGGAGCCGTCCTGCGCCTGCTGGTTGCCGCGCCGCCACTGACGCCAGCCCCACAGGGCCACCACGATCACCAGGAGTTGCTTGCCGACACCGCCGGCCAGGTGCGCGTAGGCGAACGCGCCGACGAGTACCAGCCCGGAGAGGAACTGGGCGGGCCACGTCGCGAGGGAGCGGCGCCAGCCGAGCGCGAGGGCTATCAGCCCGATGGTGTTGCCCAGCATGTCGGACCAGATGACGCGCTGCCCGAAGACGGTGAACGCCTCGCTGTTGAGCCACTCGAAGACGTTCACCGCGCCTCTTCCCTCTCCCCCTGGTGCGGGGTCCGGCTGCCACTCGGAGTCTCCCGGCCGGTGGGTGCGGCGCCCATCAGCCGCTCCACGTACTTGGCCAGGACGTCGACCTCCAGGTTCACCGGGTCGCCCGGCTGCTTGGTGCCCAGCGTGGTCAGGGCGAGCGTGGTGGGGATGAGGGAGACGGTGAAGTGGGCCTCCCCCGCCTCCACCACGGTCAGGCTGATGCCGTCCACCGTGATCGAGCCCTTCTCCACCAGGTACCGGCCGAGCCCGTCGGGCAGGCCGACGGTGATCTCGGTGCCGCTGTCCGCGTCGCTGCGGGCCGTGATGGTGCCACTGCCGTCGACGTGCCCCTGCACGAGATGGCCGTCGAGCCGCCCGCCCAGCGCCATGGGGCGCTCCAGGTTGACGGGCGAGCCTGCCCTCAGCGCGCCGAGACCGGAGCGGTGCAGGGTCTCCGCCATGACATCGGCGGTGAAGACGCCGTCACTCGTCTCGACGACGGTCAGGCACACGCCGTTGACGGCGATCGAGTCCCCGTGGCCCACGTCCGCCGTGACGCGCGGCCCGCGCAGCCGCAGCCGTGCCGCCTCGCCCCGGTCCTCGACGGCGACGACCTCGCCCAGCTCTTCCACGATTCCGGTGAACACTCAGGACTCCTCAGGTTGCTCGGACGGCTTCTTCGCTCCGGCGGTGGCGGTAGTGGCGACATGGCCGGCGGCGTGTGCCGTCCCGGGTGCCGCGCCGCCCACGGCGGTGATCCGCAGGTCGGGTCCGAGTCGCACGGTCTCGCTCACGGTCAGCCGCAACGCCTGCGCGATCGTGCTGATTCCGGCCTCGCCCAGCGCCGCCGGCCCGGCCCCCAGCAGCACGGGCGCCAGATAGCCGACCACCCGGTCGACCAGCCCCGCGGCGACGAACGCGCCGGCGAGAGTGGCACCGCCCTCCAGCAGGACCGAGCGCACGCCGCGTGCGTGCAAGGCGGCCAGCAGGGCGCCCAGGTCGAGCCCGGGCCCCTCGGAGGCCCGGGGCAGCCGCAGCAGTGCGGCCTCGCCCTCGGCGTCGCGCAGCGCACCTTCGAGCGCCGCGGCGTCCGCGTCACGGGCGACGGCCACGAGGGTGGGCGCCACCGAATCGAGGACGCGCGCACCGGCCCCGACGGCGGCGGCCTCGCTGTCGACGACGACGCGGAGCGGCTGGACGGCGCCGGGGATCCCGCGCACGGCCAGATGCGGGTCGTCGGCGCGTGCCGTGCCGGAACCGGCGAGCACCGCGTCGGACTCGGCGCGCAGCCGGTGCACGTCGGCGCGGGCCTCGGCGGAGGTGATCCAGCGGCTGGAGCGGTCGGCCGCGGCGGTGCGCCCGTCGAGCGTGGCGGCGTACTTCCAGGTCACGTAGGGGCGGCCGCGCAGCACCGAGGTCAGCCACGCCACGTTGCCCGCGGCCGCCTCGTCGGCCAGCAGCCCGCCCTCGACGTCGACACCGGCTGCGGCGAGGGTACGGGCGCCGCCCGCGGCCCCTGGACCGGGATCGGCGACGGCGTAGACGACGCGCGCGACACCCGCGTCGACGAGCGCCCGCGAGCACGGTCCGGTGCGTCCGGTGTGGTCACAGGGTTCGAGGGTGACGACCGCGGTGCCGCCGCGCGCGTCGTCGCCGGCTTCGGCGAGGGCGTGGACCTCGGCGTGCGGCCCGCCGGCGCGCTGATGCCAGCCCTCCCCCACGGTCCGGCGCGCACGGTCGAGGACGACGCAGCCGACCACCGGATTCGGACTGGTGGAGCCGAGCCCCCGCGCGGCGAGGGTGAGGGCGCGGCGCATGGCCTCGCGCTCGGCCTGCGGCGCGGACGGCGCCTGGGGGTGGGGGGCCACCGGGTCCTCCTGCCTCATCGGGCACGGACTCCGGGGCTTACTCGAGAGACCTCGAGCGGACGAGGACGGACACGCATCCGGTGCGACACCGGCCGGAGCGGAGGACCCGCTTTGAGGCTGCTGCCCGGGCGGGGCCGCCGACGAGGACGGCGTACCGGCTTCGGCCCGCCGCGCACTGCCTCCCATCCGGACTTTCACCGTCGGTCCAGGAATCTCACCTGGTCAACCGGCCGCTGGCTGCGGTCGGGTCGCGGACTGTAACCGCCGGTTCGGACTTTCACCGACCCCGGAGTGCGCTGACGTCACTGGTACTCCCCCAGCCTTCGGCCGGGAGATATCCCCAAGTCTGCCACGCGGAAGCGGGGCCCATGCGGGCGGGCGCTGTGTACTGACTCACAGTGGCCGAAAACAGCGCGTCCGTAACCACTCCCTGCGCTGGTGTTCGAACCGACCGCGGGCCGGGCACGATCAGCGCGGGACACCAGCGGGGGTCGCCCTCGGCCGGCGCCGGTGGCGGCCCCGGCCGCGCGGCGCCTCAGGGGTAGCGGTGCCTCACGGCGTAGCGGTGCCTCACGGCGTAGCGGTGCCTCACGGCGTAACGGTGGCTTCACCGAGTAGCTGTGCCTCACGGGGTAGCCGTGCCTCACGGGGTTCGGGTGGCGGGCAAGGGAAGACAGGGACAGGATGCAGACGGGCGACAGCCGGCCGGAGCCGGAGTCGAGGACGGACACCACGCCCGGCGACCGGCGCACGACGGCGCCCGTAGGCACCGACCGGCCGCACGGCCCGGACCCGGACACCACCGCGGAGGGCGCTTTTGGCAGGTCACGCCCCGGCCCGGAGGTACGGCGCACGAGGGTGGCCGTCTCGGTCGTCTTCGCCGTGCACGGCACCGCCAGCGGCACCTTCGCCACCCGCATCCCCTGGCTGCGCGAACACCTCGACCTCAGCCCCGGCTGGCTGGGACTGGCACTGGTGTTCATGACGGCGGGCGCCTCCGCCGCCATGCCGCTCTCCGCCCGCCTCGCCCACAGGTACGGCCCGCGGCGTGCCCTCGCCTGGGTGTCGCTGGTCTGCTGCGCGGGCCTCGTGCTGCCGCCGCTGGCACCGGCGCTGGGCTGGCTGTGCCTGACGTTGTTCCTCTACGGGTGCGGGCTCGGGCTGATGGACGTGGCCATGAACGCCCAGGGCGTACGCGTCGAGGAGGCGTACGGACGTTCGGTGATGTCGGGGCTGCACGGCCTGTGGAGCGTGGGCACCCTGGTCGGCGGCGCCGGCGGCGTACTGGCGGCCCACGCGGGCCTCGACGGACGGGTCCATCTGGCTTGGGCGGCGCCGCTGCTGGGCGCGGTCGCGGTGGTCGCCGCGCGCTGGACACCCGGGACCGAGGCCGCTGCCGCGCCTGCTGGCCCCGCCGACGAGGAGGGCGGCACCGAAGCGCCGCCCCGGTTCGCGCTTCCCTCGCGCGGTGCGCTGGCCGTCGGGCTGTTGGGCTTCTGCGCGGTCTTCGCCGAGGGCGCCTCGATGGACTGGTCCGGCATCTACCTGGCCGACGTCACCGGGGCCGAACCCGGCCTCGCCGCCTCCGCGTACACGGCGTTCGCCTGCACCATGGCCCTCGCCCGACTGTCCGGCGACGCGGTCGTGCGGCGGTTCGGCCCCGTGGCGACGGTGCGGACCGGCGGAGTACTCGCCGCGCTGGGCGCGGCGCTCGTCGTCGCCGCCCGCACACCTGCCCTGGCCGTCGCCGGGTTCGCCCTCATCGGCGTCGGCATCGCCGTGGTGGTCCCGCTCTGCTTCGCCGCGGCGGGCCGCACCAGCGCCGCCGCGCCAGGACAGGCCATCGCCGGGGTCGCCACCCTGGCCTACGCCTCCGGCCTGGCCGCGCCCGGCATCGTCGGCTGGATCGCCCAGACGACCACGCTGTCGGTCTCTTTCGGCGTCGTCACCGCCCTGCTGCTGGGGCTGGTGGCCATGGCCACCGTTGTGCGCACCTGACGTTCGGCACTGTGCCTCCGCCGACTTCCCCGGCCTCTCACATCCCTCCGCCCCTGGGGGCGCCCCCGACGAACGGTCACGCCTGCACCGCCGAGCACCCCGGTGGCGGTACGCCACCGTCGCGGCGGACAGAAGGGGCCTCGCCACACACCCCTGCTGGACCCCCGGCGGACGGCCGTGCGGCACCGCCGAACACCCCGGCGGGGGTACGCCGCCGTCGCGGCGGACAAAAGGGGATCACCCCGCCCCCGCTGAGCCCCCGGCAGGTACGCCACCGCTGCCGCGGGACAAAGGCGGCTCACCCCGCCCCCGCGAGCCCCCGGCGGACGGCCGTGCGGCACCGCCGAACACCCCGGCGGGGGTACGCCGCCGTCGCGGCGGACAGAGGGGCTCGGCCCGCCCCCTGCTGGGCCCCGGCGGGGTACGCCACCTTCGCGGCGGGACAAAGGGGGCTGTTCCGCCGCACTGCCCGGGGCGGGGAGGGGGCAGTGGTGGTCGAACTAGGATGTGGGGCGATCAGAATCGGCCAGGTACAGAGCGGGAGCGAACATGGGTGGGCTCGGCGTGCGGTGGAAGGTGCACGGGGACGGGCGTGTCCCCGCACCCGGTGCCGTCGTGAAGCCCGACGAGCGGCTGTCGTGGCCGCGGACCGCGGGTCTGGGCGCCCAGCACGTGGTGGCGATGTTCGGCGCCAGCTTCGTGGCGCCCGTCCTGATGGGCCTCGATCCCAACCTGGCCATCATGATGTCCGGGTTCGCGACGATGCTCTTCCTGCTCGCGACCCGCGGCAGGGTACCGAGCTATCTGGGGTGCAGCCTCTCGTTCGTGGGCGTGGCCGCCGTCATCCGCGGCCAGGGCGGCAGCAGCGCGACGGTGACCGGCGCGATCCTGGTGGTCGGTGCCGTGCTCTTCCTCGTCGGCATGGCGGTGCGGAAGTTCGGAGCGCGGATCATCCACGCGGCGATGCCGCCCGTGGTGACCGGCGCGGTCGTCATGCTGATCGGCTTCAATCTCGCGCCGGTCACGGCGAGCACGTACTGGCCGCAGGATCAGTGGACGGCTGCGCTGACGATGCTGCTGACCGGTCTCGCCGTGGTCTGCCTGCGGGGTTTCTGGTCGCGCATCGCGATCTTTCTGGGGCTGGTCGTCGGGTATCTGCTGTCGTGGGGCTTCGATACGGTCTTCGGCCGGATCCACTCGCAGGACGCGAGCGGGAAGACCGTGGACCACTGGCGGCTGGATCTGTCCGGGGTGGGGCAGGCCGACTGGTTCGGGCTGCCGTCGGTGCACGGCCCCGACTTCTCGTGGTCGGCGATCCTGGTGGCGCTGCCGGTGGTGATCGCGCTGGTGGCCGAGAACGCGGGCCATGTGAAGGCCGTCGGCGAGATGACGGGGGACCCGCTCGACGACCAGCTCGGTACCGCGATCTCCGCGGACGGCGTGGGCAGCGTGCTCTCGACGGCGTTCGGCGGCCCGGCCACCACGACGTATTCGGAGAACATCGGGGTCATGGCCGCCACGCGCGTCTACTCGACGGCCGCGTACTGGGCGGCGGCGTGCTTCGCTCTGCTCTTCGGGCTCTGCCCGAAGTTCGGTGCGATCGTCGCGGCCATTCCCGGCGGGGTGCTCGGCGGCATCACCGTCATCCTGTACGGCATGATCGGTCTGCTCGGCGCGCAGATCTGGATCAACAACCGCGTGGACATGCGCAACCCGCTCAACCTGGTGCCGGTGGCCGCGGGCATCATCATCGGGGTCGGCGGCGTCTCCCTGAAGTTCACCGACACCTTCGAGTTGAGCGGCATCGCGCTGGGCACGATCGTCGTCCTCACCGGCTACCACGTCCTCAAGGCACTGGCCCCGCCGCATCTCAAGACGCAGGAGCCGCTGCTGGACGAGGGCACCAGCGGCTACGACGAGAAGGAGTGAGGCGGCGCGCCGATTGAACGGGGGTTCGCGCGTCCTCCGTCCGGGGGCCCTGCGGTGCGGGCTGGCCCCGTGGCGTGCGGCCGGCTGTCACCCTGCGTGGCATGACCTCTACGGACCAGGTACCCGCGCAGCGCGCGGTGTCGTCGGCGTCGATCGCCGAAGTGACGGCTCGCATGCGGGAGATCGGCGCGTCGCTGCCGCGCCAGGACGGGGTGGCCGTCTTCGACCGGGTGTATCTGTCGGTGACCGAGGAGTTGGAGCGGCGGCTGGTGTCGGGGCACTTCGCCGACCGTGCCGCCACCGGCGAGCTGGGCACGCGCTTCGCCCGGCGTTTCCTGGACGCGGTGGACGCCGAGGCCGCGGGGCTGCGCACGCCCGCGTGCTGGCGTCCGCTCTTCCGCTTCCGTCGCCATCCGTCCGTGCATCCGCTCCAGTTCGCCCTGGCGGGCATCAACGCGCACATCTGCCACGACCTGCCGCTGGCGCTGGTGGACACCTGCCAGGCGCTCGGGGTGGGTCCCGAGACCCTGGAGACGGACTTCGAGCGGATCGGTGAGCTGCTGACGGGTCTTGAGGAGCGCATCCGCGAGGAATTGATGCCGGGCCCCGACCTGTTGGACGTCGCCGATCCGCTGACGCATCTGATCGGTGCGTGGAGCCTGGAGCGGGCGCGGTGCGGCGCGTGGGCCGCGTTCCGTGCCCTGTGGGGGCTGCGCCCGTTCGGCGAGTTGCTCGAGGACATGGCGGACGGGCTGGACTCGACGGTCGCCATGACGGGCCGCTGCCTGCTGACACCGCTGTGGCACTGAGCGTCGGGCCCGGGGAGGCGCCATTGCCCGGAGGGACCTGATCGCGTAGGCAGGTGGTGCCACGGGCGCGGGGGACGGCCCCGGCGCGGGGCGCCGACGACGGGCGATCAGCTGACGGAGGGCGAGATGGCACTGCGACTGGGGCTTGGACTGCCGCAGACGGGGACGTACGACCTGGCCACGGACGTGACGGCGGTGGCGCGCGCGGCCGAGGAGATGGGGTACGACAGCGTCTGGGTGCTGGAGCGGATCATGCGGCCGGAACAGCCCGTGGACGACATGTATCTGATTCCGGGTCTGGAGTGGTCCGCGTATTTCAGGTCGGTCGCCGATCCGCTGGTCACCCTGTCGATGGCCGCCGCCGTCACCGGGCGCGTACGGCTGGGCTCCGCTGTCCTGGTCGGTCCGCTGCGCCCGCCGTTCCTGCTGGCGCGGGCGCTGGGCTCGCTGGACGCGGCCAGCGGGGGCCGGCTCGTCGCCGGTCTGGGTACGGGCTGGTCGCGTGACGAGTACGCGGCGGCGGGAGTCGACTACGCCTCGCGTGGCGCCGCCCTGGACGAGCTGCTGGACGTGTGCGCCCGGGTCTGGGGTGCCGACCCGGCCTCCTACGAGGGCGGGCGCACCCGCTTCACCCCGTCGGCCGTGGGCCCCAAGCCGGCGGCGTCCCACGTTCCGGTGCTGTTGGCGGCGGGCAACGACCGTGCGTTGCGGCGGCTGGTGCGGCGGGCCGACGGCTGGCTGCCTTCGCTGGTCTCCAACGAGCAGGTGTCCGCCACCCATGCCCGCATCAGGGAACTGGCCGGCGAGGTGGGGCGCGACCCCGCCGAACTGTCCACGACCGTACGGGCGTTCGTCCGAGTCACCGACCGCCCCGTCGAGGGGAGGCGCAGCCCCTACCAGGGCAGTGTCGAGCAGATCGTGGAGGACCTGGCCGGGGCGGCGCGGGCCGGGGTGAGCGAGGTGCTGCTGGACAACCAGTTGGAGTGCCGCGACGCCCAGGAGCTGATCGAGTCCGCGAAGGAGCTGCGGGAGGCGGTCACGGAGGCGGGTCTGTAGCCCGCCCCCTGCCGCCCTCTCGCCACCCTCCTGGTCCGCCCCCGGCCCCCTGGTCAGTCCTCCGGCAGCAGCACCGGTTCGATCCTGTCGAAGGCGTCCCCCGGGCCGGGGTTGGCCGGGTCGCAGGCGCCGCCGAGGTGGTGCATGACGCCCCACACGGCGTTGAGCGCGGTCTGCACGGCGCCCTCGGCCCAGCCGGCCGTCCAGGAGATGTCGTCGCCCGCCAGGAAGAGGCCGCGCCGGTCCGCGGGCAGCCGGTCCTGCATGAAGTGGGTGAACAGCCGCCGCTGGTAGCGGTAGTGCCCCGGCAGGTTGGCCTTGAAGGCGCCGAGGAAGTAGGGCTCGTCCTCCCAGGAGACGGTGAGCGGGTCGCCGGTGATGTGCTTGCGGATGTCGACGCCGGGATAGATCTCGCCCAGTGACTTGAGCATGACCTCCATCCGCTCGTTGGCGTCCAGCGGCAGCCACTTGAGGCTGTCGTCGCACCACGTGTACGAGAGGCAGATGACGGCGGGCCGGTCGGGTCCGTCGTCCAGCAGGTAGGTGCCGCGCGTCATCCGGTCGGTGAGCGTCATGCTCATCGTGTCGCGGCCGGTGCGCCTGCCTTTGTCGTCGACAGCCTCATCGAGCCAGAACGGCCGGTCGACGGGGACGAACAGCTTGGAGGACTCCATGTAGTGGGTGCGCTCCACGGCCGTCCAGTGGTCGATGGGCAGCAGCGCGTCGTCGCAGTCGATGCGGCTGA
This sequence comes from Streptomyces diacarni, assembly GCF_003323715.1. Classification (GTDB taxonomy): domain Bacteria; phylum Actinomycetota; class Actinomycetes; order Streptomycetales; family Streptomycetaceae; genus Streptomyces; species Streptomyces diacarni. The sequence continues at coordinate 13,781 of NZ_QOIN01000055.1, read as the reverse complement.
GCAGCAGCCACGACTGGCCCGTGAAGACGGCGGCCGGGTAGGTGCGGATGTTCCCGCCCGCGTCGGTGACGGTCACGCGGTTGCCCGCGGTGCGGTGCAGCCGGGTGACGGCGGGGCGGGGTGCGCCGTCCGGATGCAGCGAGGCCAGGCTGGTTCCCTGCGGCCAGTGGACGAGCTTGCCGGGCTCGCGCTCCCACAGGCGCAGCGGCAGTTGCTGGCAGCCGCCGACGATGCCGCGGTGGTCGTCGTCGGCGCCGGTGTAGACGACGCGCAGGATCTCCAGGATCGAGTTGGGGAAGTCGGTGTCCCAGCCGCCGGTGCCGAAGCCGACCTGGCCGAAGATCTCGCGGTGCCGGAAGGAGGAGAAGGCCGGGGAGTCGCACAGGTAGCCGTAGAAGGTCTGGTTGTCCAGCTTCTCCACGAGCCGGGACCAGATCTCGCGGATGCGGGGCACGTCCCGCTCGCGGATCGCCCGCTGCATCGCGGAGAAGTCGGCGCCCTCCTCCAGGCAGGCGTTCCACGCCTCCATCACCTGGTGGTAGACGGGCGGCAGGTCCTCCAGCGTGCGGGCGTAGTGCGACTCGCCCTTGAGGTCCACGACGGTGGAGGGGGTGTCGGGCGCCAGCGGGTTGGGGAACGGCGTGGTCTTAAGCCCGGCGAGGTCGATGTAGTGCTGCAGCGCGGTCGAGGACGGGGGGAAGCGCATGGCGCCCATCTCCGCGTGCAGCGAGGGGTCGCCGCCCTCGAACGCCGCGGTGCGCAGCCGGCCGCCGAGCTGGTCGGCCTCGTACACGACGGGTTTGAGTCCCATCTTCATCAGCTCGTACGCCGCCACCAGGCCGGACAGGCCGCCGCCGATGACGGCGACCTCGCTGCCGTGCGCGGCGGGCGGCACCGCGCCCAGGCCCGCCGGGTGCGCCAGGTAGTCGTCGTAGGCGAACGGGAAGTCGGGGCCGAACATCGTGAGCGGGCGCTGCGCCGGCTGCTCGCCTGCGGGCTGCCGCTCGTCCTGCTCGTGGGCAGCGGTGGGCACGGTGGAAGTCATGCGGAGGTGCTCCTGGGACGGCGTGGCAGGGGGGTACGGGGCGGGGACGGGCGCCCGGGGCGAGCCTGGAGGGGGGCTCAGGCCGGGTACAGCTCGGGGCGGCGGTCGGCGAGATACGGGTTGCGCTCGCGGGAGGCGGCCAGCAGCGCCGGGTCGGCGTCGGCCACCAGCAGGGCCTGCGAGGTACCGTCGGCGCGGGCCGGCACCGTGCCGTCCGGGGCGGCCAGAGCGCTGCGTCCGGCGAAGTCGAACTCCCCCTCGCGGCCCACGCGGTTGGCGTAGGCGACGTAGAGCTGGCTCTCCACGGCCCGCGCGGGAACGAGCGTGGTGGCCACCGTGTCGTAGGGGCGCATCAGCGCGGTCGGCACGAGCAGCACGTCGGTGCCCGCGAGGGCGTGCGCGCGGACGGCCTCGGGGAACTCGACGTCGTAGCAGATCAGCAGACCGAGCGTCAGCCCCTCCAGCCGCGCCTGGACGGGCAGGCGGGTCCCGGGTGTGTAGTGCGCGGTCTCGTAGGGGCCGTACAGGTGCGTCTTGCGGTAGTCGGCGAGGGTCTCGCCGTCCGGGCCGACGAGCCGGGCGGTGTTGTGCACCGCGCCGTCCTCGCCCCGCTCGGGGTAGCCGTAGCCGACAGCCACCCCGTGGCGGGCGGCGATGCGGGAGACCGCCGCCGCGCCGGGGCCGTCCGCCGGCTCCGCGTACCGGGCCGGGGCGCCGAGGGCGTACCCCGTGAGGGAGAGCTCGGGGGTCAGCAGCAGCCGGGCGCCCCGCGCCGCTGCTTCGCGGGCCGCGCCGTCGAGGGAGTCCGGGCCCGCGGACCGGGTCTGATGGAGGGCTATACGCACGCCTTCGACGCTACGGAGCGCCTTTGCGGGCGGCAAGCTGCCGATCTTGCGGGTTCACCCTTCATCTGTTGCGTGATCTCCGCGAAGGCCGACGTTCTGTTGCGCGGCGGCGTGAGAGCGCCGCTGCCTCTCCCCCGGTCGCTGTCCGGGGCCGGGGCGCTCCTACAGCGGGGGGCCCGCGTTGTAGCGGCGCAGCAGGGGGGAGAGCACCAGCACCGACTTGGTGCGGTCGACGAAGGGTTCGCCCGCGATCCTCTCCAGCACCGTCTCGAAGTGCCGCATGTCCGCCGCGAACACCTGCACGAGCGCGTCGGCGTCCCCGGTCACCGTGGAGGCCGAGGCCACCTCGGGATAGCGCGCGAGCGCCCGGCGGATGTCCTCGGGCGCCGTCCGGGAGCGGCAGTACATCTCGATGAAGCCCTCCGTCTGCCACCCCAGTGCGGCCGGATCGACCCGTACGGTGAACCCGGTGATCGCGCCGCGCTCCCGCAGCCGGTCCACGCGCCGCTTCACGGCGGGCGCCGACAGGCCGACCTCGGCTCCGATGTCGGCGTAGGTGCGACGGGCATCCTCGGCGAGGGCGTGGACGATACGTTCGTCGAGGGTGTCGAGATCGTTCTGTGGCACGGCGCCAGTAGAACACGAGGAAACCGGGGCCGCGGAACGGCCGGAAGGACGGGCGAGGGTGCCTGAAGAGGTGGCCGAGTGGCAGGACGCGGGGCCGTTCCTGAGGGGCGTGGCGTGGTGGGACGGCGACCGGTGCGTGCGCGCCGACCCGGCGGACGCGGCCCGGCTGCCGGTCGCGACCTGGGCCCGCGCCCGGATGCCGGTGGGGGTGCGGCTGGAGTTCGTCGCGCGGGGCCCGTTCGAGGTGCGCTACCGCGCGGCCGCCCTGGGCACCGTGGACGCGCTGCGGGAGGGAAGCCGGCTGTGGGAGGCGCTGCGGGAAGGCGAGAGGGTCACCGCCGTCCAAGAGAGACCGCGGGAGGGCGCGAGGGTGCTGCGCGTGGAGTGGCCGGGCGGCCCCGGAGTGCTGTACCCGCCGGAGGGGTACGCGCCTGTGCTGCTGGGGGTGCGCGGCGCACGGCCCGCGCCGCGGCGACCGCGCTGGCTGGTGTACGGGGACTCGATCACGGAGGGCTGGTCGGCGTCGGCCCCCTCGCTGGGCTGGCCCGCGCTCGCGGGCCGCGCGCTGGGCCTGGACACCGTCAATCTGGGCTACACGGGTGCCGCGCACGGGGAGCCGGCGAGCGCCGAGCAGTTGGCGGGCCTCCCCGGTTCGGTGCTGACCCTGGCGTTCGGCTGCAACTGCTGGACGGGTGTGCCGTATTCGACGGGGCTGATGGGCGAGACCGTCGCGGCGTTCCTGCGTCTGGTGCGCGCCGGACATCCCCGTACGCCGCTGCTGGTGGTCTCTCCGCTGCCGCGTCCGGAGGCCGAGCACGAGCCGAACGCCCTGGGCGCGACCCTGGCCGGCCTGCGCGCGGCGATGGAGGAGGCCGTACGGGCCCGGATCACCGCGGGCGACGACCGGCTCGCGCTGCTGCCGGGAGCCGGTCTGATCGGTCCGGGACACCTGGTGGACGGCGTGCACCCCGACGACGCGGGACACGCGCTGGTCGCCTCGGCGGTGGCCCGCGCCCTGCGCGAGGAGCTGGACGTGCCGTCGGGGAACGGGTTCTTCAACTGACCGGTACGGCGCGGACCCAGTCGTGCCGTTCGGTCAGCCAGCGGTCGACGCGCAGCCCGGCGGCGGAGAGCGTCTCGGCGAAGACGGGCTCGGTCAGCAGGCGCGAGTAGTACGTCCGCACCCAGGTCAGCCCCTCGCTGGTGTACTCCACGCGGGAGCGCGTGAGGCCGTCGCCGACCTGCTCGACGTCCGTGGTGGTGACGGTCATTCCCTCCTCGCGCCAGCCGTGCCCCGGCCTGACGTCCTCGTGGCGGCTGTCGTGCTGGCGCTGGATGACGACGCAGCCGTCGGAGGCGACGTGCCGGGCGCAGGCATCGAGCAGCCCGGTGCGCAGGTCGTCGTCGGCGGTGTTGACGAGGAAGGAGGTGAGGGTGACGACGTCGAAGCGCTCGCCGAGAGCGAGGTCCTCGATGGCGGAGCGCACGGTGCGGGCGTCCTCGATCATCTCGAGCATGCCCGGCGACTCGTCGACTGCGGTCACCCGGAAGCCGCGCCGGACCAGGGGGCGGGTCATCCGCCCGGAGCCCGCACCGAGTTCGAGCAGGGTCAGCCCGCGTGGCTCGGCCACGGCGGAGGCGACGATGCCGGTCTCACCGCTGTCCGGCAGCCGGGCGTAGACCTCCACGGCGCAGCCGTCCGGGGTGATCTCCCCCGGCCCTGTGCCCGTGTTCGCATGGCGCGTGTACCTACTCATGCACGTTATCCGACCACGCCACGCGCCGGAGTGGAGCGGAAGCCCTCGGACACGGCCGGCGCCGCGCCCCCGCCCGGGGTGCGGCGCCGGTCGCGGGCGCGGTCACCAGCTGGCGTGCAGCGGCTTGCCCTCCGCGTATCCCGCGGCGCTCTGGACGCCGACGACAGCCTTGTGCGTGAACTCCTCCAGCGTGCCGGCGCCCGCGTAGGTGCAGGACGAGCGGACGCCCGCGATGACGGAGTCGATCAGGTCCTCGACGCCGGGGCGGGCCGGGTCGAGGAACATCCGGGAGGTGGAGATGCCCTCCTCGAACAAGCCCTTGCGGGCCCGGTCGTAGGCCGACTCCTCCTGGGTGCGGTTGCGCACGGCGCGGGCCGAGGCCATGCCGAACGACTCCTTGTAGAGGCGCCCGTCGGCGGCCTGCTGGAGGTCGCCGGGCGACTCGTGGGTGCCGGCGAACCAGGAGCCGATCATCACGTTGGAGGCTCCGGCGGCGAGCGCCATGGCCACATCGCGGGGGTGCCGCACGCCGCCGTCGGCCCACACGTGCTTGCCGAACCTGCGGGCTTCGGCGGCGCACTCCAGGACGGCGGAGAACTGCGGCCGCCCGACGCCGGTCATCATGCGTGTGGTGCACATGGCACCGGGGCCGACGCCGACCTTGACGATGTCGGCGCCCGCCTCGATCAGGTCGCGCACGCCTTCGGCGGCCACGACGTTGCCGGCCACGACCGGAACGGCCGGGTCGAGGGCGCGGACGGCCTTGAGGGCTTCGAGCATGCCCTCCTGGTGGCCGTGGGCGGTGTCCACCACGAGCGTGTCGACGCCCGCGTCCAGCAGCGCACGGGCACGGGCCGCCACGTCGCCGTTGATACCGACGGCGGCGGCGACGCGCAGGGCGCCCTCGGCGTCGACAGCGGGGCTGTAGAGGGTGGCTCGCAGCGCGCCCTTGCGGGTGAGGATGCCGACGAGTTTGCCGTCGGGTCCGACGGCCGGCGCGAACTTGCGGTGCGCGGCGTCGAGCCGGTTGAAGGCGTCACGGGGGTCGATGTCCGCGTCGACGACGAGCAGTTCGCTGGTCATGACCTCCGAGAGCTGGGTGAAGCGGTCGACGCCGGTCAGATCGGACTCGGTGACGACGCCGACGGGCCGCCCGTCCCGCACCACGACGCCGGCGCCGTGTGCCCGCTTGGGCAGCAGCGAGAGCGCGTCGGCGACGGTCTGGGTGGGGGCGAGCGTGATGGGGGTGTCGAGGACGTGGTGCCGCCGCTTGACCCAGCCGATGACCTCGGTGACGACGTCGATCGGGATGTCCTGGGGGATCACCACGAGCCCGCCGCGGCGAGCCACGGTCTCGGCCATCCGGCGTCCGGCGATGGCGGTCATGTTGGCGACCACCAGGGGGATGGTGGTGCCCGTGCCGTCGGGCGCGGAGAGATCCACGCCCTGCCGGGAACCGACCGCCGAGCGGTTCGGCACCATGAAGACGTCGTCGTACGTCAGGTCGTACGGGGGCCGCTGATCATTGAGAAAACGCACGTACTTCAGTCTCCCACGTCCGCACATCCATGCGAGAGGGGAGGATCCGCCGGAGTGGACGGCCGGCCGTGGTGGGATCACACAAGGACGCTGGCCCCCTATGACTACGACGCGTGACTGCGACTACGACGTGTGACCGCCGCCGCTCACCGGGTCGGGGGCCACCTCACCTCGGGCCCGGTCCTGCTGCGGGGAAGCGGGCTCGGGCTCCTGACCGTGCGCGGAAGCGGGCCCGGTGGGCTCGGCCTCGCGGGCCACCGGCTCGCGCCGCGTCCGGCGCGCGTCGGCCACCCCCTTCAGACGGCGCACGACCGGCTCCGTCCAGCGGGCGGTCAGCGGCCCGAAGACCACCATGATCATCACGTACGCGGTCGCCAGCGGGGTGATCCGCGAGTCCACACCCGCGGCGAGCCCCGCTATCACGATGGAGAACTCGCCCCGCGCCACCAGCGCCCCGCCCGCGCGCAGCCGCCCCTTGCCGCCCACTCCCGCACGCCCCGCCGCGTACCAGCCGGTGAGCACCTTCGTGACGGCGGTGACCACGGCCAGGATCAGCGCGGGCACCAGCACGGGCGGGATCTGGGAGGGGTCGGTGTTGAGCCCGAAGAAGACGAAGAAGACGGCGGCGAACAGGTCCCGCAGCGGCATGAGCAGACTGCGCGCGTTCTCGGCCGTCTCGCCCGAGAGCGCGATACCCACCAGGAACGCGCCGACGGCCGCCGAGACCTGGAGCTTCGCGGCGATGCCCGCGATCAGCAGGGTGAGCCCCAGCACCACGAGCAGCAGCATCTCCGGAGTGTTCGAGCTGACGGCGCGGCTGATGTGCCGGCCGAAGCGCAGCGCCACCAGCAGCACGATGCCGACCGTACCCACCGCGACCAGCATCGCCACGCTCGTCCCCGCCAGCCCGAGCCCGGCCACCAGCGCCGTCAGCAGCGGCAGGTAGAGGGCCATCGACAGGTCCTCGATGACCAGCACACCCAGGATGACCGGCGTCTCCTTGTTGCCCAGTCTGCCCAGGTCGGTGAGCACCTTGGCGATCACCCCGGACGACGAGATCCAGGTGACACCGGCCAGCGCCACCGCCGCGACCGGACCCCATCCCAGCAGCAGCGCCGCCACCGCGCCCGGCACCGCGTTGAGCGCGAAGTCGACGATGCCGGACGGATACTGGGTCTTGAGACTGGTGACCAGCTCCGAGGCGCTGTACTCCAGACCGAGCAGCAGCAGGAGCAGGATCACCCCGATCTCCGCACCGACCTCGATGAACCCCTCGGTGGCGGTCAGCGGGAAGAGGCCTCCCTGCCCGAAGGCGAGGCCTCCCAGCAGGTAGAGCGGGATCGGGGAGAGCCCGATACGGCCGGCGAAGCGGCCTACCAGCCCCAGTCCCAGAATGACGGCGCCGAGTTCGATCAGCAGGACGGTGGTGTCGTGCACAAAGGGCCTTTCAGTTGTCCAGCGGCTTGCCCCGGCGGCTCAGGTGCCGGAGATGATGCGTGTCAGCTCGTCCACTCCCTCCCGGGTACCGACGGCGACGAGCGTGTCCCCCGCCTCCAGCCGGAAGTCGGGCGTCGGCGAGGGCACCGCGCCGGTACGGCGCAGCACCGCGACGATGGAGGCGCCGGTACGGCTGCGTGCCTGCGTGGCACCCAGCGGCTCCCCGCTGTACGGGGACTGCCCCGACATCGGGATGCGGACGGTGACCAGGTCGATCTCCATCTCGCACGTGCCCAGCCGCGGGCTCTCGCCGGGAGCGAGGATCTCCGCCAGGGAGCCCGCCTCCTCCCGGTCGAGCTGCACCGTGGCCAGACAGGCGTCCGGGTCGTCCTCCGGATGGAAACCGAGGAACCTGCGGCCGTCCTGGTGGGCGACCACCGAGATGTGGCGCCCGGTCCGGGTGGTGATGTCGTACTGCTTGCCCAACCCCGGCAGCTTGGTGCTCTTGGTCGTCATGGCTGCTGCCCTTCTCAACCTTCCACGAGGACTACGCAGGTCCGCTGAGCGTCCTGCGGCGAACTGCTACGAAGCGGCGGTGCTGTCCGGATCCGTACGCTCCAACGCCGGACGGGGGCCGGGTTCTTCCTCGGCCAGCAGCCAGTCGGCGGCCGCGGTGTCCGTCACCAGGCTGGTCACCAGTCCGGAGCGGAGCACGGCGCCGATGGCGGCCGCCTTGCGGTGCCCCCCGGCGATGGCCACGACCTCCGGGATCCGCCGCAGCCGCTCGGCCTCGACGGTGATGCACCGCTCCCCCAGGTCGCGGCCGATCCGCCGGCCCTGCGCGTCGAACAGGTGCGCCGACATCTCGGCGGCCACCCCGAGCGACGAGTAGTGCTCCCGCTCCTGGGCGCTGAGCATGTCGTGCACCGTGGAGATCCCCGGCTCCCAGGAGCCGATGGAGACGGCGGCGACGGTCACCTTGTCGAAGTACTCGAAAGCCCGGGCGATGCCCGTCTGGTGGCGCAGGGCCGCCGCGGTGGAGCTGTCCGGCAGCAGCATCGGCGCGTAGATGGGGTGCGCCTCCCCGCCCGCGACCTCGGCGGCGCGGCGGACGGCCTCCACCGAACCGCGGTCGGCCGTGCCCGCGTCGTAGACACCGGTGAGCTGCACCACCGTGCACGGCGGCAGCTGGCGCAGCGCCGTCGCCATGTGGATGGTGGAGCGCCCCCAGGCCAGACCCAGCACATCGCCGTCGGTGACCAGCTCGCCCAGCAGGTCGGCGGCGACCTCACCGAGGTTCTCCGGGTCCGCCGCGTCGTCGACCGCCTCGGTGGGCGACTCGACGACGACCGCGTGCCGCAGCCCGAAGCGGGCACGCAGCGCGTCCGAACGCTCGGCGTCCAGCTCGGCCGGCACCCTGATCTCGATGCGCACCAGGTCACGTTCGAGCGCGGTCTCCAAAACCCGGGCCACCTTGAAGCGGCTCACCCCGAACTCGTCCGCGATCTGAATCTTGGACTTGCTCTCCAGATAGAAACGGCGGGCCATCGCCGCCGCCTGCATGAGCTCGGCGGGTCCCATTCGCGTGGCTCGCCCCGACGACACCGCTCTCACCTCACTGTCTTGCCGTGTCCGCGCTGGCGGCACGTACGCGCCGCGCGTTCATCCTTGCAGATCCCCTGACAAACGTGACCCTGGTCACCCAGCGTTCACCTCAGCTCCCCTGACCCGGGCTGCCCGCCCCCTCCGCCTGCCGCCGCAACGCACGCACCGCCTCCGCCGGATCCTCGGCACCGTAGACCGCGGAGCCGGCCACGAACACGTCGGCACCCGCCTCGGCGCACCGCTCGATGGTCGAGGCGGAGACCCCGCCGTCCACCTGGAGCCACAGTTGCAGACCGTGCTTGTCGATCAGCTGCCGGGTGCGGCGGATCTTCGGCAGCATGATGTCGAGGAACGCCTGCCCGCCGAAGCCCGGCTCCACCGTCATCACCAGCAGCATGTCCAGCTCGGGCAGCAGATCCTCGTACGGCTCGATCGGGGTGGCCGGCTTGAGCGCCATGGACGCACGGGCGCCCTCGGCGCGGACCTCGCGCGCGAGCCGCACCGGAGCCGCGGCCGCCTCCGCGTGGAAGGTGACCGAACCCGCGCCCGCCTCCACGAACGCCGGCGCCCAGCGGTCCGGCTCCTCGATCATCAGGTGGCAGTCCAACGGGGTGTCCGTGGCCTGGCGCAGCGACTCGACGACGGGCACGCCCAGGGTCAGATTGGGCACGAAGTGGTTGTCCATGACATCGACATGCAGCCAGTCGGCGCCGCCGGTACCGGAGACCGCCTCCGCCTCGTCGGCGAGCCGCGCGAAGTCGGCGGACAGGATGCTGGGGTTGATCTGAGCCATGGTTACCAGTATTCCGTGTGGACGTTCGAAGTGATCACTCGGTGGGGCGCGCCGCGGCCACAGCGCGCCTGCCTGGCGGCGCTGCCGCCCCCTGGGGGCTTGCGCCCCGGGGGCTCTCACGCCGTACGGCCTTCACGCCGTGCGGCGCAGCAGCGCCAGGTACATCGCATCCGTGCCGTGCAGATGCGGCCACAGTTGGACGTCGGGACCCTCGCCCAGCTCCGGTACACCCGGCAGCAGCGGACGGGCGTCCAGGAGTTCGGCCGCCGGGCCGCGCGGATCCTTCTCCATTCCGCGCAGCACGTCGTCGACGACGGCGCGGGTCTCCGCCAGATGCGGCGAGCACGTCGCATACGCGACGACGCCACCCACCCGGGCCGCCGCCACCGCCTGCCGCAGCAGCCCGCGCTGCAACGGCGCGAACCCCGCCAGATCCTCCGGAGTGCGCCGCCACCGGGCCTCCGGCCTGCGCCGCAGCGCGCCGAGTCCGGTACACGGCACGTCCACCAGCACCCGGTCGAAACTCCCGGGCCGCCACGCGGGCCGCGTCCCGTCCGCGCTGACCGCTGCCCACGGCCCCGGATTGCCCTGAAGAGCACGGGCCACCAGCCGGGCACGGTGCGGCTGCTTCTCGGCCGCCAACAGCGTCGCCCCCCGCCCGGCCGCCAGCGCCCCCAGCAGGGCGGCCTTACCGCCAGGACCCGCACAGACGTCCAGCCAGTGCCGGTCGCTCCCGCCCTCCACAGGCGCGTCGGCCAGCGCGAGCGCGACGAGCTGACTGCCCTCGTCCTGCACCCCCGCCCTGCCCTCACGTACGGCGTCCAGTGCCCCGGGCTCACCGCCCTCGGCCATCCGCACCGCGTACGGCGACCAGCGCCCCGGCGCCGTCTCGCCGGTACTCAGCTCCTCGACGGACGCCCGGCCCGGGCGGGCCACCAGCGTGACCTCCGGCCGCTCGTTGTCGGCCTCCAGCAACGCCGTGATGTCCGCACGGCCGCCGCCCTGCCGGGCCCGCGCCGGCAGCGCGTCCCAGAGCGCGGAGACCACCCACCGCGGGTGGGCGTGGCGCAGCGCCAGGTGCTCCTCGGGGTCCTCGTCATAGGGCGGCGCCACCCGCTCCAGCCAGCCCTCCAGATCGTCGGCGGTGATCCGCCGCAGCACCGCGTTGACGAACTTCGCCCGCCCGTCGCCCAGCACCACCCGGGCCAGCTCCACCGTGGCGCTCACCGCGGCGTGCTGCGGAATGCGGGTGCCCAGCAGCTGATGGGCACCCAGCGAGAGCACGTCCAGCACCGGCGGGTCGACCTGGCGCAGCGGGCGGTCGACACACTCCGCGATGATCGCGTCATAGGTGCCCTGCCACCGCAGCGTGCCGTACACCAGCTCCGTGGCCAGCGCCGCGTCCCGCGCGTCCAGACCGCCCTCGTCGGGGTCCTTCTCGCGGGCCTTCCGCAGCAGCGGCGGCAGCACCAGGTTCGCGTAGGCGTCGCGTTCGTCGACAGCGCGCAACGCCTCGAAGGCGAGGATACGGACCGGGTCCTTGCGCGGCCGCCGGTACGGCTTCCCGGGCCTGCCCGACTTGCCACCCTGGCCTGTCTTGCCTGTTTTGCCCGTTCTTCCCGGTGTGGTGGACCTGCCCGGCTGACCGCCGTGACGGGATGGGGTGCTCACAGCTGAAGGTGCTCCGCGTAACGAGGGATCAAGACCTCCACCCTACGACCCCACGCCCCCTCACCGCGTCCGGAGGGTCGGAGACCGGAAACTGTCACGCCTCGAACCCGGCACCCTCTTCGATGCGGCTGCCCCGCGCCCAGTCGGCCGCCCGCATGGGCTTCTTGCCCTGCGGCTGCACCCACTCCAGCTCGACCGGGTGCGACCCCGTACCCACGTGCACCGCGTTCTTGCCGGCCCTCAGCCCACCCGGCGGAAGTCCCTCCCCGCCCGCGGTCGTGGCCGTCGCGGACAGCGGCGCCAGGGAGCGCACCTTGAGCCGCTCGCCGCGGAAGACGGTCCACGCTCCGGGCGCCGGCGTGCACGCGCGCACCACCCGGTCAACCCGGAGCGCGGGCGCGGACCAGTCGATACGGGCGTCCTCCACATTGATCTTCGGCGCCAGGGAGATGCCCTCCTCCGGCTGCGGCACCGCCTGAAGGCTGCCGTCCTCGATGCCGTCCATCGTGGCGGCGAGCAGCCCCGCGCCCGCGAACGCGAGCCGGGTCAGCAGATCGCCGCTGGTGTCCCTGGGCCGCACCTCCTCGGTGACCACGCCGTAGACGGGTCCCGAGTCCAGCCCCTCCTCGATGAGGAACGTGGTGGCGCCGCTCATCTCGTCCCCGGCGAGCAACGCGTGCTGCACCGGCGCCGCGCCGCGCCAGGCCGGCAACAGCGAGAAGTGCAGATTGACCCAGCCCCTGGCGGGAACGTCCAACGCGACGCGGGGCAGCAGCGCGCCGTAGGCGACGACAGGCGCGCAGTCGGGCGCGATCTCCCGCAGCCGCGCCAGGAAGTCCTCGTCCCGGGGGCGCGCGGGCTTGAGCACCTCGATGCCCTCCTCCTGCGCCCGCTGGGCCACGGGGCTGGGCACCAGCCGCCTGCCGCGTCCCGCCCGCGCGTCGGGCCGGGTGACCACGGCGGCGACCTCGTGCCGCTCGGAAGCGATCAGGGCATCGAGCGCCGGGACGGCGACCTCTGGTGTGCCTGCGAAGACGAGCCTCATCGGTGGCGAACTACCTCTCACACGCGGAAAGACGCCCCAGTTTACGGTCATCGTCAGGCCTGGGCCGGAGGGGGCGTACGGGCTCCCGCGCGCCCTGCCGACACTCCGTCCGCGCCCCCGCAGCGTGACCCGAGGGCCCATCGTCGCGTTGGTCAAGTCAGATTGACCGGATCGAGTCGCCGCCCCGCCCCGCCCCGCGAAGGCGCCGCGGCCCCGCTCCCACCCCCTTCCCCCCTCCCTCCCCTTTCTCCTCACCCCCTCTTCCCCACCACACTTCACATCCCAGTCACCCAGCCCCCCAGCCCCCAGTCACCCCCATCCAGCACGACAGCTGAAACGCCCCCTTTCAGCCGGTCCGAGAGGCTTCTTCATGGCCGACCACGCAACGCACGACGCCCAGGCGCGGGCCAGCCTGCATCTTCTGGTGCGGGACATCGAGCGGGTCCGCCGCCAGGTGGACGCGCTGCGCACCCTCACCGCGCAGCTCGGCAACGTCTATCGCCCCCGACGTACCGGCCCCTCCGCCGGTTTCGTCGTCTACGGTCGCGCTCCCGCGCCGACCGTCAGGCTCGCCCAAGAGCTGCGCGACAGCGTCGAAACGCTGGTCACCGCCGCCGTCGACTTCGACCGTTCACTGGGTTTCTCCTGGGACGCCGTCGGCTCGGCGCTGGGCGTCACCAAGCAGGCCGTGCACCGCAGGTACGGTTCCTCCCGGCGCGGGGCCGCACGAGGTGTCCCGGAGAACACCGAGGCGCCCGCCGCCCGGCAGCCGGAAGCCGTGCCGGTCGTACCCGCCACCCCCCGCCCTCTCCCCGGCTCCCCCGGCGCGGTGACCGGTCCGCGTCCGGCCGTGCCCGTCGCCCGGTCGATCCCACCGCAGCAGTCCGCCTCGCCGGCCCCGGCCCCCGAGCCCCGGCCCGAACCCCGGCGGGACCCCCGCCACGAGCGCCTCGACCGCCACGATCCGCGCCCCGGCGCGCTCCCCTCACCCCGCAACGGCTAGGACCTGTCCGGCGGAACATGATCGGAGCCACAGCCGGATCGCGGCCGCGGTGACTGTGCCGTGGAAGACACAGGCTCTCTTGTCGTGACGGGTGGCGACCGCCCGGGAGCTCCTCGAGCCGGCTGGCGGTCAGCTCGGCTTCGTTCCGGCGCCGGTGATGCTCCTGGTCGAATCAGGCGGGCCGGCCACCGCCCGCGCCGCCTCCGCGCCGGCGGTTGGCCCGCCGGTCCCTCAGCTCATGCAAGGACCGCCCGAGGCGTGTCGCCTGTCACCAACGTGCTGGGACGACACACCTAGGCCGTTTCTGATGGCTCTTGGACGGTGTCGCGGAGCCAGATGTTGATCGCTGTGACGGCGAGTGTGCCGTTGAAGATGTAGTCGCGCTTGTCGTAGCGGCTGGCCACCGCCCGGTAC
>NZ_QOIN01000070.1 GCF_003323715.1 Streptomyces diacarni | reverse complement strand
CGCACTCGCCGGAGCGCAGTGACTGGGCGGCCAGGTGCAGCGCGACCAGTGACGAGGAGCACGCTGTGTCGACCGTCAGGGCCGGCCCCTCCAGGCCGAACACATATGACAGACGGCCGGACGCCACGCTCGCCGCGTGCCCGGTGAGCAGGAAGCCCTCGCCGCCCTCGACCCGGCCGGGCGAGGTGTAGGTGGCGTAGTCCTGCTCGTTCGTCCCCACGAAGACGCCCGTACGGCTGCCGCGCAGCGAGCCGGGATCGACACCTGCCCTCTCGAACGTCTCCCAGGCGGTCTCCAGGAGGAGCCGCTGGTGCGGGTCCATCGCGAGCGCCTCACGCGGTGCGATGCCGAAGAGGGCGGCGTCGAAGCCGGCGATGTCGTCGAGGAACCCGCCTTGACGGACGTAGGAAGTGCCGGGGCCGGCCGGATCGGGGTCGTCCAGCTCATCGGTGTCCCAGCCCCGGTCGGTGGGGAAGTCGCCGATGGCATCCCGCTCCTCGACGAGCAGCCGCCACAGGTCCTCCGGCCCCTGCACGCCTCCGGGGAAGCGGCACCCCATCCCGACGATCACGACCGGGTCGTCATCCTGCGTTGCGGTGCCGTCGCCTTGAGCGGCATCGAACGCCGCCGTGCCCCGCTTCCCCTCCAGGAAGGCGGCCAGCTCGGCCGGGCTCGGGTGGTCGTAGGTCGAGTTGACGAGGACCGGGCGTCCCAGCAACGAGGACAGGCGCTTGCACAGCTCGGTTCCTGCGAAGGAGTCGAAGCCGAGATCCTTGAACGTGGCCTGCGACGGCACATCGGCCGCGGAGGCGTGCCCGAGTACCCGCGCACATTCGTTGAGTACGACATCCAGCACACGTCCGGTCAGGGGCGGTGCGCCGGACGGACTCTGGAGCTCTGCCGCTTCCGCTGTCTCCGCTTCCTCATCGGTCGGCGTGAGCTCCCCGTCTGCACCAGCGGTGGTGGCCGTGACCGCCGTGGTCGGCTTCGGCCAGTAGGAGCGGCGCTGGAAGGGGTAGGTGGGGAGGGATACCCGTCGTGCGGGTGCGGATGCGGGTAGTTGGGTGGTCCAGGTGGGTGTGGTGCCGGTGGTGTGGGCGTGGGCGAGGGCGGTGGTGAGGTCGGTGGGGGTGGCGTGGTTGCGGCGGAGGGTGTGGTGGGTGGTGAGGTGGGGGTTGGTTTCGTGGAGGGTGGGGGTGAGGGTGGGGTGGGGGCTGGGTTCGATGGTGGTGTGGTGGCCGGTGTTGGTGAGGTGGGTGAGGGCTTGGTGGAAGAGGACGGGTTGGCGGAGGTTGTTGTACCAGTAGGTGGGGTTGAGTTCGGGTCCGTGGACGGGTTGGGCGGTGACGGTGGAGATCATGGGGGTGGTGGCGGGTTGGGGGTTGATGTGGGTGAGGGCGGTGGTGATGTGGTGTTTGTGGGCTTCGACTTGGGGGTGGTGGGAGGCGTAGTTGACGTTGATGAGGTGGGTGCGGATGCCGTTTTTTTGGCAGGCGGTGGTGATGGTGTGGAGGGCTTGGGGGGTGCCGGAGATGACGGTGGTGGTGGGGGAGTTGTGGGCGGCGATGGTGGCGTCGTGGCCGGTGAGGTAGGTGTGGAGGTGGTGGGCGGGTGCGTTGATGGTGGCCATGGTGCCGTGGCCTGTGAGGTGGCGCATGGCGGTGGAGCGGGTGTGGATGATGTGGGCGGCGTCGTGGAGGGTGAGGATGCCGGCGAGGTGGGCTGCGGTGATTTCGCCTTGGGAGTGGCCGATGACGGCGGCGGGGGTGATGCCTGCGTGGATCCATTGGTGGGCGAGGGCGGTCATGGTGGCGAAGAGGGCGGGTTGGACTTTGTCGACGTGGTTGAGCCAGTCGTGGTTGTGGCTGGTGAGGGTGTCGATGAGTGACCAGCCGGTGAGGGGGTCCAGGGCGTCTGCGCAGTCTTGGAGGGAGGCGCGGAAGGTGGGGTTTTCGGTGTAGAGGGTGTGGGCCATGCCGTGCCATTGGGAGCCTTGGCCGGGGAAGATGAAGATGGGACCGTGCGCGGCACTGGTGGCTTCTCCGGTGATGACCTGGGGCGCGTTGACCCCCTCGGCCAAGGCACGCAGCCCTGCCACCGCACGGTCGCGGTCGCCGGCGAGCACGACGGCGCGGTGGGCGAGGTGGGCGCGGGTGGTGACCAGCGCGTGCGCGACCTCGGGCACGGCGAGACCGGGGTCCGATTCCAGTCGTTCCGCGAGCCGTCCGCCCACGGCCGCCAGCGCCTCCGCGCTCGCTGCCGAGACGACCAGCGGCACCGCGCCACCGCTCGACTCCGCGCCACTCGGCTCCGCACCATCCGGCTCCGCTGCCGTCGTCCCGGACTCCACGCGCGGAGCCTCCGTCAATACCGCGTGGGCGTTGGTGCCGCCCACCCCGAACGCCGACACACCGGCCACCAGCGGCTGGTCGGGCAGGGGCCAGCCGCCCGTGTCCTTCTGCACCCGCATGCGCAGCTGTTCGAATGGGATCGACGGGTTCGGCGTCTCGTAGTTGAGGCTGGCGGGGAGTTCCCGGTGGTGCAGGGAGAGCGCGGCCTTTAGCAGGCCGACCACACCGGCCGCGCCCTCGAGGTGGCCGACGTTGGTCTTGGCGGAGCCGACCGCCAGGGGAGCTGTCCGGCCGGGTGCGGTCCCCAGCGCGGCACCGAGCGCGGCGGCCTCGACGGGGTCGCCGACCGGGGTTCCGGTGCCGTGGAGTTCGACGTACTGCACTTCCGCGGCGCGCACGCCCGCCGTGGCGAGCGCGGCGGTGACGACGTCCTGCTGAGCCTCCGCGTTCGGTACGGCCAGGCTCTCGCCGGAGCCGTCGTGGTTGACCGCGGAGCCGCTGAGCACGCAGTAGACACGGTCGCCGTCGGCCAGGGCGCGGGACAGCGGCTTGAGGACGACCAGGGCGCCTCCCTCGCCCCGTACGAAGCCGTTGGCGCGGGCGTCGAAGGTGTGGCAGAGGCCGTCGGGGGAGAGCGCTCCGAAGCGGTCGGCGGCGGTGGTGCTCTCGGGCGCCAGGTTCAACTGGACGCCGCCTGCCAGGGCGAGCGTCGAGACGCCGCGGCGCAGGGCCTCGGCGGCCAGGTGGACCGCGACCAGTGACGAGGACTGGCCGGAGTCGACCGTCAGGCTCGGCCCCCGCAGCCCCAGCGTGTGGGAGAGCCGGTTGGCGATCACGCCTCGCTGGACGCCGGTGAACACGTGCCGCGTGAGTCCCTCCGGGCCGCCGCGGCGCAGGAGTGCGGCGTAGTCGTCCGCGATCGCGCCGACGTACACGCCCGCGGGCGTGGCCTCGAGGGAGTCGGGGGCGACACCGGCGTCCTCCAGCGCTTCCCAGCCCAGTTCCAGGGCGAGCCGCTGCTGGGGGTCCATGGCCGTGGCTTCGCGGGGCGAGATGCCGAAGAAGGCCGCGTCGAAGCCGTCGACGCGGTCCAGGTAGCCGCCTCGACGGGCCGGTGGAGCGTCGGCGTCCGCGCCCGCCGGATGCCGGTCGGACGGCGGCTCGGAGATCGCGTCGCGGCCTTCGCGCAGCAGCCTCCAGAACGCGGACGGATCGGGGGCGCCCGGCAGCCGGCACGCCACACCGATCACCGCGATCGGCTCGTCGCCCGACTCCGCGTCCGCGTCGTGAACCGTACCCATCACGCACATCCCTTTCGCCGTGCCGTCGAATCGCCGTGCCGTCGAGCGAGGAACCGCCTGCCGGCGCAGGCCGGGTGCCGGGGCCTCAGGCGGCCCCGTGCGGGCGGACCGGCAGCTTCTCCAGCCCGTGGGTGACCGTGCTGAGCCGCCACTGCAACGCGTTCGGGTCGCCGGCGAGGGACAGGTCGGGGAAGCGGTCGAGCAGCATGCCGATCGCGATCTCGGCCTCCAGGCGGGCCAGCGGCGCGCCCATGCAGTAGTGGATGCCGTGCCCGAAGGTCATCTGGCCGCCGATCGGCCGGGTGATGTCGAACAGCTCGGGCCGGTCGAAGCGGTCGGGGTCGCGGTTGGCGGCCATCAGCGACACCATGACCACTTCGCCGACCGGGATCGTGACGTCGCCGAGCGTCACCGGCTCGATCGTGTAGCGGAACGTGGCGAGGTTCACCGGGCCGTCGAAGCGCAGGAACTCCTCCACGGCCTGCGGCAGCAGCGAGCGGTCGGCGCGCAGCCTGGCCAGCTCGCCGGGGTGGGTGAGGAGGGCGAGTACACCGTTGCCGATGAGGTTGACCGCGGTCTCCGTGCCCGCCGAGAACATCAGGTAGATCGTGGCGAGCAGTTCGCCCTCGCTGAGTTTGTCGTCCTCGTCGCGGGCCGCGATGAGCGCGCTCAGCAGGTCCTCGCCGGGGGACTCGCGCTTGACCCGGATCAGTTTCACCAGGTATTCGCGCATCGCCTTTGTGGCTTCTTCGTAGCCCTCGGGGGCGAGGTCCGACAGGACGACGGCCGCGTACCGGCCGAAGGCCAGCCGCTCCGCCTCCGGTACGCCCAGGAGCGTGCACAGCAGCTCCATCGGCACCGGGTAGGCGAGCGCCTCCAGGAGGTCGATCTCCTCGTGCCGGTCCATCTCGTCGAGCAGCCGGTTGGTCAGCTCCTCCAGCATGGGCCGCATGCCCTCCACCCGGCGCGGGGTGAAGGCCTTGTTGACCAGGCGGCGCATCCGGGTGTGGTCCGGCGGGTCGCTGGCGAGCATGTGGCCGACCAGGGCCTCGTCGTACTGCTTGGGCGCGTGGCCCTCCTTGGTGTGCTTGGCCATCAGCTCGTTGAGGCCCTTGAAGTCCTTGCTCAGCCGGGACTCGCTCAGCGCCTCGCGCACCTCTTCGTAGCGGGTCACGATCCACACCAGCGAACCGTTCGGCAGCATCACCTTCACTGCGGGTCCGGCCTCGCGGAGCCGCTTGAGCACCTCGTGGGGGGTCTGGACGAAACTGGCGTCCAACTCCTCGGTCACCTGCGTCTCCTGCACGACTACGCCCTCCTGGCCACGGGATACGGGACTGCTTCTGCTCCGGTCCGGGTGCTGCCGGCTTCCTGCGGGGAGCATGGCCCGCGCCTCTTGCCAGGCGCTCGCGGAACGCCTTGCGGAAGGCTGGCGGCGGCCTTGCGGAGACCTTGCGGCCGAGGGGCCGACCGCCGCAGAGGCGACAGGGTTTGAGCGCCGGAGTGAACCGGACGGGCGGAAAGTGCGTAATGACCGTCCGAGAAGTGAACGGTCTTGGCGCTCTCCACTGGGGAATGGCCCATGCATCAAGCTCTTTAATACGACTTAACGGGTGAATCCGTACGCTGGAGATCCGCAAGCGAGCAGAGATCGCGCCGGCGCCGTGGACGGAGGACCGGCCGGCGTGCGATTGGCCCACCCCAACCCCGTGAAACGAAGGAAGGGCATGGCTGACCCCTTCGAGAGCACGACCGTGGAACCGACGAGCGCGGCGATGCGCGCGCCGAGAGAGGCCGAGCGGACTCCAGGCCGCAGGAACGAACCGCGCCGCCCGGCCTGGGAGTTGCGCGTCTTCGGATCGCTCGCTCTCGTGCGCGACGGGATCGCGCTGCCGCTGGGGCCCCTGCGTCATCGCGCGCTGCTCGGGTTGCTGCTTGTGCGCCTGGGAAACGTTGTCACCGTCGAGCAGCTCGTCGACGAACTCTGGGGCCCCCATCCGCCCCGTCGCCCCGTCGCCACCCTCCAGACCTACATCTCCCATCTGCGCCGTGCCCTCGCCGGCGCCGAGGATCCGGAGACCGGCCAGGCCCGGCTCCGCCACCGCGCCCCCGGCTACGTCTTCGAGCTGGACCCCGACCTCGTCGATGCCTACCGCTTCGAACAGCTCATCGAGCGCGGCCGGCGGTCCATCACCGAGGGCCGCTTCGACCGCGCCCGCGACGACCTGGCACAGGCGCTCTCCCTGTGGGGCGCCGAGCCGTACCTCGAACTCGTCTCCTGCGGGCCGATCGCGGACGAGAGCGAACGTCTCGGACACCTGCGGCTGACAGCCCTGGAGGCCCATGCCGATGCCTGTCTCGCACTGGGCGACGCTGACTGGGTGGTACGGGTGCTGCACTCGGAGGTCCAGCACCACCCCACCCGCGAACGCCTGGTCGGCCACCTGATGACCGGCCTGTACCACCTGGGCCGCCAGGCGGAGGCGCTGCGTCTGTACGAACAGACCCGCCTCCAACTGGCCGAGGAGCTGGGCGTGGATCCCGGGGGCGAACTCCAGGGCGTGCACGCGGACATCCTCAACCAGCGCCTGGGCCTGCCCGAATCACCGGTCCGGCTGGCCGCCACCGGCACCGCCGACGCGCCCGCGGCGGACGTCTCCGAGGGGCCGGCCCCGGCTCAGGCCCCGGCTCCGGCTCAGGCCCCGGCTCCGGACAAGGTGCCGGAGGCGGGCCCTGCGCCGCTCCCGGACACCTCCTGTGCGCCCACCGCCCCCACCAGGGGTCTGTTCGTGGGACGGAGACGGGAGATCGGCCTGCTCAACGCGCACGTCCGGGAGGCGCTGAACGGCGGCAGCCATCTCACCGCCGTGCTGGGCGAGATGGGCGTGGGCAAGACCGAACTGGTCGTGGAGGTTGCCTCGGGCCTCACCGACCTGCTCCAGGAGGTGGTGTGGGGCTGCTGCACCTCGGGAAAAGGCGCCCCGGACTACTGGGTGTGGTCGCAGGTCTTCCGTCAGCTGGCGGTCTCCCACCCCGAGGTGTTCCGCCGGGCGGAGGCCCGGTTCGGCGCCCTGTTAGCCCCGCTGATGCTCGACCCCGAGACGAGCTGCCGGCAGCTGACCGCCGAGGACCCGCCGCCCCTCGTCCACTTCCTCGTCCAGGACGCGATGTGCGAGACGCTGCTCGCGCTGGCCGCCGAGGAGCCGCTGGTCGTCGTCCTGGAGGACCTGGACCAGGCCGACGAGCGCTCGTTGGAACTGCTCGGACTGCTGCGCACGCGACTGCACCGCGAACCCCTCGGCATCGTCGTGATCGCGGAGGACACCGGGGTCGCGGCGGATTTCCTGAAGGGCGGTGCGGTCACCGACATCCTCAGCGACTCACGCACCCGCACCCTGCGGGTGACCGGGCTGTCGCACAGCGAGACCGCCCGGCTCGCGGAGGTCCAGACGGGCGCCGAAGTGCCGGACGACGTGCTGCGGGTGCTGCACGAACGCAGCCGCGGCAACCCGTACTTCCTCCACGAGTTCCTCGCCGGTGCCGGCGGCCCGGAGTCGCTGCGCGACCGTACGGCGGCGGAGAGGGCACTGGCGGATGTGCCGCTGGGGGTGCGGCAGGCGCTGGGCCGGCGGATCGCGGCGCTGCCCGAGCAGGTGGTGGAGGTGCTGCGCTCCTGCTCGGCGCTCGGTGCCGACTTCGACCTGGGACTGGTCCGGGACGTCGCGCCGCCGGACACGGATCCCGAACCGGCCGTCGAGACGGCGGCGCGGTGCGGGCTGCTGCGGAAGGAGCCACGGCCGCCGTTCCGGCTCGCCTTCCGGGACGGGCTGGTGCAGGAGGTGCTGCTCGTCGGGCTGAGCGGCACGGAGCGGACGCGGCTGCGCGCGAGCGCGCTGCGTTCCGGCCCGCTGCGTTCCGGTCCGGCCGTCGCCGAGCGGTACCAGACCTGCCTCATACCACCGGGGGGCGCGGCCATCCCCCGCACCGCCCACCCGGCCTGACGGCGATACCGGTCCGGGCTCGTCGATGCGCCGCTCCGGCATCGTCCCCGGACCGTCCTCCTCACTCCTCAGCCTCCCCCGCAAGCGGGCCGCAAGTGGTCCCGCGAGGGCCCGGCAAGGGGACGGCGCCATGCTCGGTGGTGCGCCGGCACCTCAAGCCGTGCGGGCTTCCACGGCCCCCGGGTGCCGTTCCCGTGAGGAGGAGACCTTGGTGACCACCGCGTCCCGGCAGTTCGACACCGCCGACATATCGTCCATCGACTTCTGGGCGCAGCCCCCGGCGGCCTGGGACGACACGTTCCGCGTCCTGCGCGACGAACGCCCGGTCTCCTGGCACAAGGCGCCCGAGGGCAGCCTGTTGCCGACGCCCGCGGACGACGGCTTCTGGGCGGTCGTCCGGCACGCCGACATCGTGGAGGTGAGCGGGCAGCCGGATCTCTACGTCTCCGGCAAGGGCGTGCAGTTCGAGGAGCTGCCCGACGACATCCTCCAGGCCACCCAGTCCATCGTCGCCATGGACGCGCCCCGCCACCTGAAGGTGCGCAGCCTGGTGACGGCCGCCTTCAGCCCCGCCCGTATGAACCAGATGCGCGGCTCGATGGAGGCCGAGGTCCGCCGCATCGTCGAGGACTTCGCGACGGCGGGTGCGTGCGACTTCGTCGCGAAGGTGTCGATGCCGATGGCCCGGTGGACGATGACGTACATGCTGGGCCTGGAGGCCGAGGAGCTGGACCGCTTCACCGAGGCGATCACCATCATGCTGTCCAGCCGCGACGAGGCGGAGAAATCCGGCCGGTCCCGCGCCGAGATCGTCGACGAGGTCGTCGGACTCGTCTCCCGCAAGGCCGTGGAGATCGCGGGAGCCCGCAGGGAGGAGCCCAGGGACGATGTGATGACCGACCTGGTGCAGGCGCGCGTCGACGGCGAGGGCCTGACCGACGCCGAGATCAGCGCCTTCTTCCTGCTGCTGATCGGCGCCGGCTTCGACACCCCGCGTCAGACGATCAGCCACGCCGGCAAAGCCCTCTCCGACTTCCCCGAGCAGCGTGCGTGGCTCACCGCCGACTTCGACGCGCGCGTGGGCACCGCGGTGGAGGAACTGCTGCGCTGGTCCACCCCGGTGCTCACCCTGCGCCGTACCGCGGCGCGCGACACCGAGCTGCACGGCCGGCAGATCCGCGAGGGCGACAAGGTGGCCCTCTTCTACCCCTCCGGCAACCGTGACGAGCGCGTCTTCACCGACCCGCACGTCCTGGACCTCGCCCGTACGCCCAACCGGCACATCAGCTTCGGCGGCGGCGGCCCGCACCACTGTCTGGGGAACGTGCTCGCCCGTATGGAGCTGCGCGTGCTGCTGAAGGAACTCCTGCTGCGTGCCCCGCACTTCCACATCGGCGAGCCGGTCCGCGTGACCAGCAACTTCGTCAGCGCCGTCACCAGCATGCCGGCGGTGGCCCATGCCTGAGCCGGGCACCGCCGGCGCGGCCCTGGCCCCGATCGTCGTCACCCCCGGTGAGGCCCGCTACGACGACATGGTCAGCGGCTACAACAAGCGCTGGATCGGCACCCCGGACCGGATCCGGGTCATCCGGTCCACCGCGGAGGCGGTCGATGCCGTCCAGGAGCTGGTGGACGCCGGCACGCGCTTCTCGGTGCGCAGCGGCGGCGGCTGCTTCGAGGACTTCGTCGACAACCCGGAGATCGAGGTTGTCCTCGACCTGTCCACTCTCGACGAGGTGACCTATGACGAGGAGCGCCGCGCCTTCGCGATCCAGCCCGGCGCGATCCTCCTCAACGTCTACGACACCCTGCTGCACCGCTGGGGCGTCACCCTTCCCGGCGGGCTGTGCTACTCGGTCGGCATGGGCGGACACGCCTGCGGCGGCGGCTACGGGCTGATGTCCCGCCAGTTCGGCCTGGTGGTCGACCACCTGTACGCCGTGGAGGTCGTCGTCGTGGACGCCGCGGGCCGGGTCGGCGCCGTCGTCGCCACCGCCGAACCCGACGACCCGCACCACGACCTGTGGTGGGCGCACACCGGCGGAGGCGGCGGCAACTTCGGTGTCGTCACGCGGTACTGGTTCCGCACCCCTGGCGCCTCCGGCGACGACCCGCGCGTCCTGCTGCCCCAGCCGCCCTCGCACGTTCTGCTCAATGTCGCGGCCATCCCCTGGACCGCCATCGAGGGGGCCGACTTCACGCGGCTGCTGCGCAACTACATCGCCTGGCAGAACGCCCACAGCGCCCCCGGAACCCCGGAGACCGCGCTGTCCAGCCTGCTCGGCCTCAACCACGTCTCCGCCGGCGCCGTCACCCTCATCACCCAGGTCGACGCGACCGTGGACGGTGCCGAGGGCATCCTCGCCGACCACCTCGCCGCGATCGGCGAAGGCACCGCCGACGGCATCCGCGAGGCGCTGGCCCCCGCACCCACCAAGGCGACCTGGGGCCAGGTCACGCGGTACGTGTCCACCTCGAACTACGCGGCCCCCGCCGTACGTGTCAAGGCGAAGTCCGCCTATCTCAGGGGCAACTTCACCACCGAGCAGGCGGAGACCATCCACCGCTTCCTGACCACGGGGGAGTACAGCAATCCGGGCGCGTCCCTGATCATCTTCCCCTACGGCGGGCAGATCGGCACGGTCGCCCCGGACGCCACGGCCATCCCGCAGCGCGACTCGGTAGTCAAGATGCAGTACCAGGCGTGGTGGACCGACCCGGCCGCGGACGAGCGGCACCTGGCCTGGGTGCGCGGCATGTACAAGGACGTCTACGTCGAGACCGGCGGGGTGCCCGTACCCGACGGCACCTGGGACGGCTGCTACATCAACTACGCCGACGCCGACCTCGCCGACCCCGCCCACAACACCTCGGGCATCCCCTGGCCGGCCCTCTACTACAAGGACAGCTATCCGAGGCTCCAGCGGGTCAAGGCGCGCTGGGACCCCCGCAACGTCTTCCGCCACGCGCTGTCCGTCGAACCGTCCACCGCTGAGTGAGGTACCGATGTCCTTGACCGATGCCGTGCTGTCCGGGGCCGCCCCGGACGAACTGGCCCGCGCCCCGCTGCCCGACTCCTTCACCGCGGCGCATCTGCGCGTCGAGGACGAGAACATCTTCGCGGGCACCGAATCCGCCGACAAGGACGTACGCCGCAGCCTGCACGTCGGCCAGGTCCCGACGCCCGAACTCGCCCCGGACGAGGTACTGGTCGCCGTGATGGCCAGCTCCGTCAACTACAACACCGTCTGGTCCGCGAAGTTCGAACCGCTCTCCACCTTCCGCTTCCTGCGCTCCTACGCCCGCCACGGCGGCTGGGCCACCCGGCACGACCAGCCCTTCCACGTCCTCGGCTCCGACGGCTCCGGCGTCGTCGTCCGGGTCGGCACAGGCGTCCGGCGCTGGCAGATCGGCGACCACGTCATCGTCAGCCCCGCCCACGTCGACGACCAGGAGCCGGCCACCCAGACCGACGGCATGCTCAGCGAGGCCCAGCTGGCCTGGGGCTTCGAGACGAACTACGGCGGACTCGCCCACTACGCGGTCGCCCGCGCCAGCCAGCTCGTACCCAAGCCCGCGCCGCTGAGCTGGGAGGAGGCCGCCAGCATTCCCGTGTGCGGCGGTACCGCCTACCGGATGCTCGTCGGCGACCGGGGGGCGCGGATGAAGCAGGGCGACATCGTGCTGATCTGGGGCGCCTCCGGCGGCCTCGGCGCCTACGCCGCCCAACTGGTCAGGAACGGCGGCGGGATCGCCGTCGGCGTGGTCGGCTCCGAGCAGAAGGAGGCCATCGCCCGCAGGCTCGGCTGCCATGTGGTGATCAACCGCGAGGAGATCGGCGTCGGGGCCGACACGGGGGACGACCCCGAGCAGGCCGTCAAGGCCGGCAAACGGCTCGGCGCGGTCATCCGCCGTGAGGTGGGGGAGGACCCGCACATCGCCTTCGAACACGTCGGGCGGGCCACCTTCGGCATCTCCGTGTTCGTCGTACGGCGCGGCGGCACCGTCGTCACCTGCGGCTCCAGCACCGGCTACCACCACACCTTCGACAACCGCTACCTGTGGATGAAGCTCAAGCGGGTCATCGGCAGCCATATCGCCAACCTCCAGGAGATGACCGAGTGCGCCCGCCTCTTCGAGCAGGGCCGCGTCGCCCCGGCGGTCTCGAAGACGTACCCCCTGGCCGAGGTGGGGGAGGCGACGCGGCTGGTGCAGCTCAACCGGCACATCGGCAAGGTCGGCGTGCTCTGCCTCGCCCCCGCGCCCGGCCTCGGCGTCACCGCGCCCGACCTGCGCGCCCGCATCGGCGAGGACGCCCTCACCCCGCTGCGGCCGTTCACCGCGGCCACCGCGGGCTGACCCGGTCGCCCACACTCGAAAGGACACGGACATGACCAAGGACGTGCCGAGCAGCGGTATCGGCATCCTCGCGACCGGCTCGTACCTGCCCGAACGGGTGGTCACCAACGCCGACATCGTCCGGATGGTGCCCGGGACCAGCGAGGAGTGGCTCGAACGCAAGACGAAGATCGTCGCGCGCCGCTTCGCCGCCCCCGGCGAAGCGGCCTCCGACCTCGCCGCCTCCGCCGCCCGCGCCGCACTCGACGCGGCAGGGCTCGGCGCCGGCGACGTCGACTACCTCATCGTCTCCACCACCACCGGCGACGCGCCCATCCCGGCCACCGCCACCCTGGTGCAGCACGCGCTCGGCGCCCACCGCGCGGGCTGCTTCGACGTCAACATCGCCTGCTCCGGCTTCGTCACCTCCCTCGCCCTGGCCCGCGGCCTGGTCACCCTGCGGCCCACCACCAGGGCCCTCGTCATCGGCACCGACGTCTACTCCCGGTTCCTCGACTTCGGCGACCGGTCCACCAGCGTCCTGTTCGGCGACGGCGCCGGAGCCGTCGTCGTCGCCGCTGTCGGCGACGGCCCCGGCTTCCTCGACCTCGACATGCTCGGCGGCGGCGCCGCCCACGACCTCATCGCGATCCCCGGCGGCGGCAGCCGCCGCCCCGCCTCCGCCGAGACCGTCGCCGACGCCGGTCACGTCCTGCACATGAAGGGCCGCCAGGTCCACGACTACGTCATGGACAACGTGCCCGGCGCCCTCGACGCCCTGCTGGAGCGCTGCGGCCACAAGGCGGCAGACGTCGACCACTTCGTGCCCCACCAGGCCAACGGCGTGATGCTGGACCAACTCGTGGATGTCTGCGGGCTGACAGGCGCCGTCACCCATCGGCCGCTGGAGCACTCCGGCAACACCGGCAGCGCATCCGTCGCCATCGCCCTGGACGAGGCCAACCGCTCCGGAGCCCTGCGCTCCGGCGACCTGGTGCTGCTCGCCGGATTCGGCGCCGGCATGGCGGTCTCCGCCGGCCTGCTGCGCTGGTCGGAGCCCACTCAGCGGAGCGCGGCGTGAGCGCCCGCCGGATCGGCGTGGTCGGCGGCGGCACCATGGGCGCGGGGATCGCCGCCGAGTGCCTGCGCGCGGGCCTCGGCGTACGGGTCGTGGGCTCAGGGCCCGCCTCCGCCGAGCGAGCCCGAGGCCGGGTCATGGCCCTGCTCGACCGGGCGCACACCAAGGGCCGTATCGACGACGCGCAGCGTGCGGACGCCGAGCGGCGCGCGGAGTTCGGCGCAGACCCGGACGCGCTTGCCGACCGGGACTTCGTCATCGAGGCGGTGCCGGAGGAGCGGGAGACCAAGCTGCGGCTGTTCACCGCGCTCGCGAAGACCGTCGAAGACCCCGCCGTGGTCCTGGCCTCCACCACCTCCTCGCTCTCCATCACGGACCTGGGCAACGCCACCAGCCGCCCCGGCGACGTGATCGGCCTGCACTTCTTCAACCCCGTGCCGACCATGCCGCTGGTGGAGGTCATCCGCTCCACACACACCACGGACCAGACCGCCCGGCGCGCGGAGTCGCTGGTCACCGAGGCGCTCGGCAAGAAGATCGTGCGGGCTGAGGACCGCAGCGGCTTCGTCGTCAACGCCCTGCTCATCCCCTACCTGATGGCCGCCGTGCGCATGTGCGAGAGCGGTGTCGCCACGGCCGAGGACATCGACCGAGGCATGACCCTCGGCTGCGGGCACCCCCTCGGCCCGCTCGCCGTCCTCGACCTGATCGGCCTCGACGTCATCGCCGACGTGGCGCGCAGCATGGAGAGCGGCACGGGCGACGCCCGGCACGCCGTACCGCCGCTGCTGGACCGGCTGATCGAGGAGGGCCGGCTGGGCCGTAAGACGGGGCACGGCTTCCACCGCTACGACACCGCGCGGGCCTCATGAGCCGCGCCCCGCGCGACAGCCTGTGGATCCGCCGCTTCCAGCCCCGCCCCGAGGCTCGGGTACGCCTGGCCTGCCTGCCGCATGCCGGCGGCTCGGCCAGCTTCTTCGCCGGGCTGCCCGCCCTGCTCGGCGACGGGGTGGAGGTGCTCGCGGTCCAGTACCCCGGCCGCCAGGACCGCCGGGACGAACCCTTCGCGACAAGCATGGACGCGCTGGCCCGCGAGGTGGCGGCCGAACTGCTGCCGTGGACGGACCGGCCGCTCGCTCTCTTCGGGCACAGCCTGGGCGCGGTCCTCGGCTTCGAGGTGGCACGCGGGTTGCAGGCCTCGGGGCAGCCGCCGTCCGCCCTGTTCGCCTCCGGCCGCCGCGCCCCCTCGCGGCGGCGGACCGAGCACGCCCACCGCCTCGACGACGAGGGACTCCTGCGCGAGATCCGCGCGTTGAGCGGCACGGACTCCCGGGTCTTCGCCGACGAGGAACTCGTGCGGATGGTGCTGCCGGCGATCCGTGCCGACTATCGCCTCGTCGAGAGCCACCGCTCCGCTCCCGAACCGCTCCTGGACTGCCCGATCACCGCGATGACCGGCACCGAGGACCCGAAGGTGACCGTGGAGGAGGCCGCCGCCTGGCAGGAGCACACCACGTCCGCCTTCGACCTGGTCACCTTCCCCGGCGGCCACTTCTACCTCACCGCACATGCGCCCCAGGTCGCGCAGCTGATCGGCAGGCGGTGCGGCGGTACGTTGTACCGATGACCGACGACCTGCCGCCCGGCGGCGCCGTGCTCGGCGCCGCCGAACTGGACGCCCGTTGGGCACATCCCTGGCGCCCGGAACAGGCCGCGGAGCGGCTGGACGGGGTGAGCGCGCCCTGGTGCGTCGCGGCGGGGTGGGCGCTCGACCTGTTCCGAGGGGAGCAGTCACGCGAGCACGGCGATCTGGAGATCGCCGTGCCGGCGGCGGGCTTCCCCGAGATCCGGCGCCGATTCCCCGAGGGCGCGTTCGACGCGGTGGGTTCCGGACGGATCTGGACGCAGCCGGGGCCCGAGGCGCTGGCTGCCACGTACCAGACCTGGCTGCGCGATCCGGGGAGCGGCCGGTTCCTGCTCGACGTCTTCCGCGAGCCGCATGAGGGCAGGACGTGGATCTGCAGGCGGGACGAGAGGCTCCGGCTGCCGTACGACACGCTCATCGAGCGGACGGGAGACGGTGTCCCCTACCAGGTCCCTGAGTTGGTGCTGCTGTTCAAGGCGAAGGCGCCGCGGCCGAAGGACCAGGCGGACTTCGACGCGGTCCTGCCCCTGCTGAGCCCCGCACGGCGCGCTCTCCTCGCCGGGTGGCTGGACCTCGTGCACCCCGGGCATCCCTGGCGGTCCAGGCTGCACGCATGACCGAGCCCGGCTCCCGCCGTCGCCCGTCAGCAGAACGTCAGTACCTCGGCCGGCTCCGGGGTTTCAGCGCTGCGTTCGGGAGCGGGGGAGCGGGGAGTGGATCGCCGTCGTAGCCCTCCACCTCGCCGAATCTCCGCCCTGCCGTCCAGTCGGCCCGGGCGCGTGCGATGTCGTCGTGCGAAGCGCCGAGGAAGTTCCACCACAGGACGATCTCCTCGCCGAACGGCGTACCGCCGAGAAGGAGCAGGCGGGCGGGGGAACCTGCCGTGTTGGTGAGGGTCAAGGTGGTGCTGCCTGGGCGGAGAGCGCCGAGTTCGGCGGGGCCGAGTGCCTGCCCCGCGACGGTGATCTCCCCGGTGTCGACGAGCACGCCGTGCTCGAAATCCGGGTCGACCGCGAGGGTGGTGGCCGCGTGCGGTTCCAGCGTGACCTCGGCGCCGAGCAGCGGGGTGAACGTGGGCACGGGTGAGGTCTCGCCGGCCAGGGAGCCGAGGAAGACGCGGGCCTCCCCGCCGCCCAGGGGCACGGGACGTGGCACGTGGTGCTGGAAGGCGGACGCGGCGTGCCGGTGCGTTCCGGGCAGGGCAACCCACAGCTGGACGCCGTGGAGGACGGTTGTCCGAGCGGTGGAGACCTCCGAGTGACTGATGCCGTGGCCACCCGTCATCACATTCAGCTCACCCGGGCGGACGAGCGCACGGGTGCCGAGACTGTCGCGGTGCTCGATCTCGCCCGAGAACAGCCAACTGACGGTCTGCAGGCCGGTGTGCGGATGCGGAGCGACGTCCATTCCGCCGGTCACGGAGACGTCGTCGGGCCCGTAGTGGTCGGCGAAGCACCAGGCGCCGATCAGGGAGCGGGCACGCTGCGGAAGCGTGCGCCGCACCGTCATCCCACGCGGGCCGCCCAACGGCACGCTGCGCGGGGAGAGCACTTCCACGTCCGGCGCCGGCTGTGTGTGGGGGCCGGCCGCACAGCGCACCTCGGCCGGGCGTGTCTCGGTGTTGCTCACCTGACGCTGCTCCTCCCTGTGAGCTGCCTGTCCGGCGTACTCCGGACTCCATCGTATGTGCCCGGGGGAGACCCGCGGAGACGGCCGCCAGTCTCCGCCGGAGAAGAGCTCACGACTCCAGGTAGCGCAGGACCGCCAGAATCCGGGGGTTGTATCCCGCGGCGTGCCGCAGGCCGAGCTTGTCGAAGACGGTGCCCAGGTGCTTCTCCACCGCGCTCAGGGAGAGGTGCAGGTGTGCGGCGATCGCCGCGTTGGTGTGGCCCTCGGCCAGCGATTCGAGCACGCCGCGCTCACGCGGGGTCAGCCGCGCCAGCGGATCGGTGTGTGTGGAGCGGAGCACCAGTTGCCGTACGACTTCCGGGTCGAGGGCGGCACCGCCCGCGTGGATCCGCTCCAGCGCGTCGAGGAACTCCCCGACCTGCGCGACCCGGTCCTTGAGCAGGTAGCCGACCCGCTCGGGCCCGGAGGTCAGCAGCTGGGCCGCGTAGTGCCGCTCCAGGTGCTGGCTCAGTACGAGGACACCGACCTGGGGCCACCGCTCGCGGATCTCCAGGGCGGCGCGCAGCCCCTCGTCGGTGTGGGTCGGCGGCATCCGGATGTCCACGACGACGAGATCCGGTGGCGCGGCCTCGACAGCGCGCAGCAGATCCGGGGCGTCCGCCACCGCGGCGGGAACCTCGTGCCCTTCTTCGGTGAGCAGCCGCACCAGCCCTTCCCGCAGGAGGGTGGAGTCCTCGGCCAGCATTACGCGCACGGCAGCTCCGCTGTGACGATGGTGGGTCCCCCGGAGGGGCTGTGCAGGTGCAGTCGTCCGTCGAGGGCGCCCACCCGGCTGCGCAGCCCGGTCAGCCCGCTGCCTGCCGGATCGGCGCCACCGACGCCGTCGTCCTGGACCCGGACGAGGAGAAGCGCCTCCTCCTGCCGCACGCTGACCAGGACCCCGGTGGCGGCCGCGTGCTTGGCGGCGTTGGTCACGCACTCCGATACGAGGAAGTAGGCGGCTGTCTCCACGGAGGCCGGCAGGGGGCGGCTCAGCTGGAAGTCCGTGCGCACGGGCAGCCCGCTGCGTTCGGTGACAGAGGCGAGGGCTTCTCGCAGCCCGAGGTCGTCCAGCGCGGTCGGATAGACCCGCCAGGCGACCTCGCGCAGTTCCCGCAGGACTTCCTGCGACTCCTGGTGGGCCTGGTGGAGGAGCCGGCCCGACCGCTCGGGAGTGCCCTCGCGCCGGGCCCGGCCGAGCAGCATGGCCAACGCCACCAGCCGCTGCTGCACGCCGTCGTGCAGGTCACGTTCGATGCGACGGCGCTCGGTGTCGACCGCGCGCAGCACAGCGGCGCGGCTGGCGGCCAGTTCGTCGATGCGCCGCCGGAGGAGATCCCGCTCCGAGGGGCCGAAGCACGCGCGTGCCAGGCGTGCGTCGGCGGTGTCCAGCCAGCGCAGACCCTGGACGTCGAGGAAGAGCAGTACCCCTCCGAGGACGCACTGGCCGGCCAGGTCGAGCCAGCCGAGCCTGCCCCGCGCCAGCCCGACGACGAGGAGCGCGGCCAGTACGGCCCCGACGCAGAGGAGGGCCACGACCACACCGGTCAGCAGCCCCGCGCCCGTGCGAGCCGCGAGGTAGCGCACGATCCGCTCGTCGGGCACCTCGCCGTCAGGGGCCTCGCCGCCAGGAGCTTCGCCGTGGGGGAAGCGGGCGGTGCGGTGATCGGCGTGGTGATCGGGGAAGCGGTCGGCGAAGAACAGCGACCTGCGCCGCCGCTCGACGGCGGCCAGCCGCCGGGCCCCCGCGGCGAAGGTGGCCACGGCGCGCCCTCTGGTACGCGGCCACAGCAGCAGCGGGCCGAGGAGGACGCCGGCGAGTACGAGGTACAGCAGCCCGGGCAGTGCGGTGACGCAGCCCGCCAGAACGCCGACGGTACGGCGCGGCAGCGTGGGAGTCGCCGGTTCCGCGGTGCTCGCCCGCGCGTCGTGCGTCGCGTCCACCGCCTGTTCCGCGTCCCCTGCCTGTCCCGAGACCCCTGCGTCCCTCACGTCCCCCGCATCCCCCCGTCACCTCGGGCGCCGAGAGTAGCCCGGCGCCAGGGCTCGGGCAAGATCGTTCACCGAGCACCGCCGCCGCGGGAGCGCTCCTCACGACGACCGGCGGGTATGGCGGCCATCGTGACTCCCTCGGTGTGGGGCGGGGGTACCGCGGACACCTTCCGCGGTACCCGTCTCCACGCGGGAGAGCGCAGCGCGGTACCGGAACCGGGGCGATTCCGGTGCCCGTGCCGGTGCCGGTGCCGGTGCCGGTGCCGGTGCCGACGCCTACGCACAGACGTCAGACGTTGATGCGCACGGGGCGCCGACACGGAAAGGGGGCCGGTGGGCCGAACACCGTGGCGTTCGGCCCACCGGCCCCAGGAGGCACCGCAGGAGGGTTGGCCCCTGCTCTTCTCCGCCGGTTCGGCGACTCAGCTACCGCCCCTGGCCACCACCGCTGTGCTCGCCGCCCTTGTGGCCGGCTTCGGAGGCGCGCTGCGGGTTGTTGGCGAAGTTGCCGCTGCTTTCGTGGCCGCCCTTGTGGCCGGCTTCGGAGGCGCGCTGCGGGTTGTTGGCGAAGTTGCCGCTGCTCTCCTGGCCACCCTTCTGGCCGGCCTCAGAGGCGCGCTGACGGTCGTTGGCGAAGTTGCCCTGGTTCTCGGCCATGGTGAATCCCTCCTCATGGAATCCGGGATGTGATCTCTGTCTGGAGCGGCGGGTACCCGAGGCGTCCACCTCAAACGGACGGATTCCGGATCAGCCGAGAAAATCCGTGGCCGACCGCGAGTGAGTACCCACAGCAGGCCCTGACCTGCTGTGATGCCCGCTCTTCCGTTTCTCATCGACCAGCTGGACGAGGCGGAGCGGCTTCCAGTTCCGCCTCGTCCGGCCGGCGGGGAGTCGGATGCCGGATGCCGGGCGCCGACCCCTGGTCGCCGGTCACCGGCCCCGGCCTCCGGTGGGGACCGCGCGTGCCGCCCGCGCCTCTGCCTCCCTTACAGCGGACTGTGAAGAGCGGCGCGGGAGTCGTCGCGGAGGCCGGTGAAGGTTCCTGCGAGGGTCACCTTGAACGCGGTCGGTCCTCTCGTGGGGTGTCGCCGCGGACGGCGTAGGTGAAGGCACGTTCGCCCAGCAGTTCCTCGACGGCGTCGAGGAGTTGGAGGACGTCGGTGGCGATCTCGTCGGGTGTGCGTCCCGCGACCAGGCGGCGCCCGATCTCGGCGAAGACCAGCGAGTGGAACCATCCGATCTGCCCGGCGGCGGCGCACAGCGCGGGGTCGTCCCTGTCGGTGCCGGTCTCGTCGGCGAGCTGCGCGGCCAGCGCCTCGGTCATCTCCTGGCCCAGGTCCTGCAGGCGTGCGGTGAGGGTGGGCGCGGCCCGCATCATCTCGAAGACCTGCCCGAAACCGTCGGTGAGGCCGAGCTGCCGTTCGCGGCCGCGCACTTCCTCGCGCAGCCGGGCGAGTACCGCGCGGGCGGGGGACGCGCCCGCCGGCCGCTCCCGGACGATCTCGGCGAGTCGCAGCGGGGAGGCTTCGTCGGGTGGCAGCACCAGATCCTCCTTGGCCTCGAAGTAGTTGTAGAGGGTGTTCACGGACACCTCGGCCTCGGCGGCGACCTCCGCGATGGTCACCTTGTCGAAGCCCCGCTCCACGAACTGGCGCATGGCGGCCTCCCGGATGCGTCGCCGTGTCTGCCGCTTCTTGCGCTCCCGCAGCCCCTCACCCATGCAGGAAGTCTAACCTGACTGCAAAACTGAACCACATTGCATTTTTGCAGTCTGCTGTGTTTTCCTCCCGGCATGGAAGCACCCACCTCTCTTCCGGACAGGCCCGCTCTCGACCTCCGCGGGCTCACCCTCACCTACGCGCTCGGGGCGGGCCCCGTGCACGCCGTGCGGGGACTCGACCTGACGGTGGGGCGCGGGGAGATCCTCGGATTCCTCGGCCCCAACGGCGCGGGCAAGACCAGCACCCTCCGCATGCTCACCACGCTGCTGCGGCCCACCGGCGGCACGGCCCGCGTCGCCGGGTACGACCTGCTCACCGAGCCGACCGCCGTCCGCTCGCGGATCGGCTACGTGGCCCAGGCCGGCGGTCTCGACCCGGGCTGCGGCGCCCGCGAAGAACTGGTCACCCAGGCGCGGCTGCACCACGTACCCAAGCCCGAGGCGCGGCGCCGGGCCGCCGAACTCGCCGACGACCTCGGTCTGACGGAGCTGCTGGACCGGCCGACGGCGGCTTTCTCCGGCGGTCAGCGGCGTCGGCTGGAGATCGCCCTCGGCCTGGTCAACCGGCCCGAGGTCCTCTTCCTCGACGAGCCCACCACCGGGCTCGACCCGGGCGCTCGCGCCGAACTGTGGGACCTGGTGCGCCGCATCCGCCGCGACCACGGCACCACGGTCTTCCTGACCACCCACTACCTGGACGAGGCCGACGCGCTCGCCGACCGGATCGTCATCGTGGACAGCGGCCGCACCGTCGCCGAGGGGACCCCCGAGGCGCTCAAGCGGGACCACGGGCCCGGCCAGGACGCCTCCCTCCAAGACGCCTTTCTCGCCCTCACCGGACGCGGTCCCAGCCGGGAACCCGTCGCCGTCTGAAAATCCCCAGCCCGCCCCAGCGACCCGACGCGTCGAGCACACCGGCCGCGGTCGCTTCACCGACGGAAGCGCTCATCGCCATGACCACCGAGACCGCCACTTCTCCACCCGCTGCCCCGGCACCACCCGAGGGCGGGCACTTCTGGGCCGACACGGGCCTCGTCTTCGGCCGATGCCTACGCGCGACGCTGCGCTCGAAGACCAGCCTGTACTTCGGGATGCTCCAGCCGCTGCTCTTCCTGGCCCTGTTCGGACCGCTGCTGACCCACCTCGACCTGGGGCAGGAGGGTTCGTCGTGGCAGACGCTCGTGCCCGGCGTCCTCATCCAGCTGGCGCTGCTGGGCGGCTCGTACGTGGGGATGGGGCAGCTGGTCGAGCGCACCACCGGCGTCGTCGACCGGATGCGGGTCACCCCGGTCAGTCCGCTCGCCCTGCTGCTCGGCCGCACTCTGCGGGACGTCGTGCAGTTGGTGGCCCAGTCCGTGCTGCTGGTGCTCCTCGGGCTGGCGTTCGGGCTGCGGGCCCCATGGTGGGGGATCGTTGT
Organism: Streptomyces diacarni; assembly: GCF_003323715.1. Classification (GTDB taxonomy): domain Bacteria; phylum Actinomycetota; class Actinomycetes; order Streptomycetales; family Streptomycetaceae; genus Streptomyces; species Streptomyces diacarni. Next base: position 133,377 of record NZ_QOIN01000070.1, on the reverse strand, counting down.
GGGCCTGGCCTTCGTCGCCGTGCTGTCCGCCGCGCTCGCTGCGCTCTCCCACGGCTTGGGCATGAAGGTGAGGACGACGCCCGAGTTCGCCGCCATCGCCAACACGACCGTGCTTCCGCTGATGCTGCTCTCCGGCCTGCTGCTGCCCATGGAACTGGCCCCCGGCTGGCTCGACGGCGTCTCGCGCGCCGTCCCGTTCCGCTACACCGTCGATGCCGTCCGCTACGTCTTCCGCGGTGACTTCTCCACGGTGGAGGTCGCCGCGGGCGCCGCCGTCACCGTCGGGTTCGCCGCCCTGTGCCTGGCGGCCGCCGCCCGGCTCTTCCGGGGCCGTCCCCAGGGCTGACGGCGGGCTCGGCCCGGTCGGCGTGTCCGGGGCGTGTGTGGCGTGTCAGTACGCAGGGCGTGTGCGGGGTCCGGCGTGCTCGGAGCCGCGGCCGCAGGCATACGTCCGCGCCCAGCGGGGACCCGCAGGGACGCACGCGAGATGACGGAAAGGACGTGAGGTCACGTGCGTGTTGCCTTTCTCGTCGCGCCCGAGGGCGCGGAACAGATCGAGCTGACCGACCCGTGGGACGCCGTGAAGGAAGCGGGCGGCACGCCCATCCTGCTGTCCACCAGCACCGGGCCCGTCCAGGCCTTCAACCATCTGGACCGGGGCGACACCTTCCCCGTCGACCAGCTCGTCGCCCAGGCGGAGCCGTCCGACTTCGACGGACTCGTCCTGCCCGGCGGTGTGGCCAACCCCGACCTCCTGCGCACGGACCAGAAGGCCGTCGCGTTCGTGAAGGGGTTCTTCGAGGCGGGGCTCCCGGTCGCCGCCATCTGCCACGCCCCGTGGACCCTGGTCGAGGCCGACGTGGTGCGGGGGAGGACGCTGACCTCGTATCCGAGCCTGCGTACCGACATCCGCAACGCGGGCGGCAACTGGGTCGACGAGCAGGTCAAGGTCTGCGACGGCGGTACCAACAAGCTGATCACCAGCCGTAAGCCCGACGACCTGAAGGCGTTCGACAAGGCGTTCCTGGCGGAGTTCGGCTCCGGCGGCTGACCGGCGGGGTCACTTCCCTGGGGGCCCGCCCCCGCGCCGGGCTCCGGCGGCGTTGAGAGGCCGCCGGAGCCCGGCGCTGTGTGCGGCGCGTTTCCTCGGTCCTGCTCCGCGACGTTCCTCGCCGCCGGTGTGTGCTCAGCTCCGCGGCGCGAACATGGTGAACATGGTTCATCTCCGGATCGCGTACACGGTCCTCTCAGTTCCGGGTCGCGTACACGCCCAGCGTGACCAGGCCCAGCACCACCCAGCAGAACCAGAGCCATCCGCTGCTTCCCAGGGCCACCGTGTACGCCGTGACCACGACCAGGCCCACGACCGTGCACACGGTCATCGCCTTCGCGGACGCCGGCACCCGCGTCAGTCCAGCCATCACAGCACTGTCCTCCTCCCGGCGGCCCCGCGGTGTACGGGTCGCGCACGCACCGGGACCGCGGCCAGGCCACCATGGTCGCCTGTCCGCGGCCCCGTGCGCCACCGCGCGCCTCAACGCTCCCGTGTACACCTCGTCGCGCGCCCCCAGGGGCCCGCCGGGACGACGGCGTACCGGCCGCGGGCCGCCCTCACTGCTCCCGGGTCCTCAGAGAGGCCAGGTATGCGTTGTACGCGGCCAGCTCCCGGTCGCCGTCCCGGTCCGCCCTGCGGTCCCGGCGCCGGGCATGGCGCTGCTCGGTGACGTACCACTGGAACACCAGCGCCACCAGCACCATCACCGAGGGGATCTCGCTGAACGCCCAGGCGATACCGCCGGCCGCCGACTGGTCCGACAGCGCGCTGACGCCCAGGGAGGCGGGCGGGTCCGCGTACGTCTCGATCATCGGCTCGGACGCCATCATCAGGGCGATGCCGAAGAAGGCGTGGAAGGGCATGCCCGCGAACAGCTCGAGAATCCGCATCACGAAGCCGGGGCGGTGCGGGCCCGGGTCCACTCCCATGATCGGCCAGAAGAACACCAGGCCCACGGCCAGGAAGTGCACCATCATCGCGAGGTGCCCCACCATGGAGCCCATCAGGAAGTCGAAGAGCGGAGTGAAGTAGAGGGCGTACAGGCTCGCGATGAACAGCGGGATCGTGAAGGCGGGATGGGTGATCACCCGCATGTAGCGGCTGTGCAGCAGCGCCACGAGCAGCTCCCGCGGCCCCTTGCGGCCCCGCCCGGCGGACGGCAGCGCCCGCAGCGTCAGCGTCACCGGAGCGCCCAGCAGCAGAAGGATCGGCGACAGCATGCTGATCACCATGTGCTGCACCATGTGCACGCTGAAGAGCACCATGCCGTACTCGTTGAGGCCCGTGCACATCACCAGCGCCACGGTCAGCACCCCGGCGACGAAGCCGATGGTGCGGCCCACCGGCCACGCGTCGCCCCGCCGCCGCAGCCGCACCACTCCCCAGCCGTAGAGCGCCAGCGCCAGCAGGCACCCCACCAGGAAGAACGGCTCACCCGTGAACGCGAGTCCCCGCGCGACCGTGAACGGCGGCAGATCCATTGTCATGCCGTGCCCGCCGTGATCCATCCGAACTCTCCCGCAACCGACCGATACGCCCGCACCAGACTAGAACCGCCCGTGGCGGACACCCTCAGCGGGGCACCCGCCACGGGCGGTGTCGTGTCGGAACCGGCCTCGGCAGGCCCGAGGGCCAGGACGAGCCGGCTCGACCGGGGCGAACGGGTCGCTTGGGCCGACCGGTCGGCTCAGGCCGGCTGGGTCGCCGCGGCGATCCGCTCCTGGCGCAGCGCGTCGTACCAGGTGTCGTCGACCGGCGTGAGCGCGTTCACGTCCAGCGACAGCTTGATCAGCATGTCGGCGATCAGCGGATTGCGGGCCAGCACGGGACCGTGCAGGTACGTGCCGAAGACCGTGTCACGCCAGGCGCCCTCGGTGCCGTCGCCCGTCCCGTTGCCGTTGCCGAGCCGCACCCGGGCCAGCGGGCGCACCCCGGGGCCGAGGTGGGTGACGCCCTGGTGGTTCTCGAAGCCGGTCAGCTGGGGGAGGCCCAGGTACTCGTCGGAGTCCCCGAGGACGTCGCCGACACAGCGTGCGGCCTCGCCGCGGCTGCTGGTCACATCCAGCAGCCCGAGTCCGGCCGACCGCTCACCGAGGTCGTTGACGAACTCGTGGCCCATGATCTGGTAGCCGGCGCACACGGCGAAGACGATGGCGCCGTTGTCCACCGCCCGGTTCAGCCCGCCGTCGCGCAGCAGCCGCTCGGCGGCCAGCCGCTGCGGCCTGTCCTCGCCGCCGCCGATCAGATAGATGTCCCCGGAGGTGGGGATCGGCTGGTCGGAGCGGACGTCCAGCCGCTGGACATCCAGCCCCCGCTGCCGCGCCCGACGCTCCACCACGAGCGCGTTGCCCTGGTCGCCGTACGTGCTCAGCAGGTCGGGGTAGACCCACACCAGACGCAGACTCGTGTCACTCATGCCGCCAGTTCTCCTTGCGCGGGGTCGAAGGGGCCGGACGGCCGAGGGTCGGCGTGCGGGCCGTCCGGACTCCCAAGATACGGGTGATCAGTTGCCGACGGCGCGGCGCAGGTCCTGGAACGCGGTGTAGTTCGCGATGGCCTCGATCCGTCCCGGCGGGCACCTGCGCACCGCGTCCGCGGCGTCCTCGCACACCTGGAAGTGCACGCCCGCGACCTCCAGCCGCACCGCGAGGTCCAGCTTGCGGTCGCCGATCACGCAGATCGGGTGCCCGGCGAGGCGCCCGTAGTCGACGTCCCACAGCCAGGAGGTGTCGGTGCCGTCCGCGCTGCGGGCGTTCACCGCGAGGATCACCGGGGCGGGCGGCGGGTCGATCAGGGAGAAGGTCTCCAGCCACCCGGCGGGGTTCTTGGCCAGGAGCAGCCGGATGTCGCGGTCCTGGTACTGCACCACGTCGTACCGGCCGGCGACGGCCTTGACCGCGTACATCCGCTCCAGCGCCGTCTGCGGAGGCACTCCGAAGGCGGCGGCGACGGCGGCCGAGGTGGCCGCGTTGGCCTTGTTGGCACGGCCGGGCAGCTGGAGGTGGATCGGCCAGGCGGAGCCGTGCGGGTCGAGCACGTGGTCACCGGAGAGCGCCCAGGTCGGCGTCGGGCGGCGGAAGCCGCACTCGGCGCAGAACCAGTCGTCGCCGGGGCGCTGCATCACGCCACCGCAGGCGGGGCAGGACCAGGCGTCGTCCTTCCACTCCTGGCCCGCGGCCACCCACACCACGTTGGGGGAGGAGGAGGCGGCCCAGACCACGAGCGGGTCGTCGGCGTTGGCGATGATGACGGCCTTCTGGCCCGAGAGGCCCTCGCGCCACCGCTCGGCCAGCATCCGGGTCTCGGCCGCGCGGTCGAGCTGGTCACGCGAGAGGTTCAGCAGCGCTATGGCCTTGGGCGTCACGTCCCGGGCCACACCGGAGAGGTACTTCTCGTCCACCTCGATCACGCCGTACCGGGCGCTGGATCCGCCGGCCAGTGCCGAGGTGATGCCGGCAGGCATGTTGGCGCCCAGCGCGTTGGAGACCACCTCGCCGTTGGCGCGCAGCGCCTCGGCGATCAGCCGGGTGGTCGTCGTCTTGCCGTTGGTGGCGGACACCAGCACCACGTCCAGGTGCTGGGCCAGCCGCTGCAGCAGGTCCGGGTCGAGCCTCAGTGCGACCTTGCCGCCGATCACCGACCCGCTGCCGCGGCCCGCGGCCCGCGACACCGCCGCGGCCGCCTTGCCCGCCGTCACGGCCAGCTTGGACCGCGGCGACAGTGGCTCCGCATTGCCTGACATCGTCCTTGAACCTCCTTGCCCCTCGCGTAGAGGAGAAGCCTACCGAGACACCGGCCGGGTCAGGACCGCGCCACCCTGCGCAGATCACCGGTCTGGCGCCCGGCGTAGGGTGGCTGGCCATGCGACGCGGCCGTATCCCGGGCTCCGACGGCGCCGTACGCCCGGTGCGGACGTACGGCGATCCGGTGCTGCACGCCCCCAGCCGCCCCGTCACGGAGGCGGACGGGCCGCCGCTGGGCGAGCTGGTGGACGACCTGTTCGCCTCGATGTACGCGGCCCGCGGTGTCGGCCTGGCGGCCTGCCAGGTCGGCGTACCGCTGCGGGTGTTCGTCTTCGACTGCCCGGACGACGAGGACCGCCGCCACCGGGGCCATGTGGTCAATCCGCGGCTGGTGCACACGGAGGGGCCGACCGTGCGGGGGCCCGAGGGCTGTCTGTCGCTGCCCGGGCTCGAGGCCCCGACGCCGCGCTTCGACGTCGCGGTCGTCGAGGGGGAGGACGTGGCGGGGGATCCGGTGCGGATCGAGGGCACCGGCTTCTTCGCGCGGTGCCTCCAGCACGAGCACGACCACCTCTCCGGTGGCCTCTACACCGACAGGCTCGGCCGGCTGGCGCGATGGCGCACCCTGCGCGCCGTCCGCAGGGCGGAGTGGTCCGCTCCGCTGCCCGAGTCCGCTCCGCTGCCCGAGGACGGGTAGCGGCGCCGGTTCGGGATCAGAAGCCCGGGCCGCCCACGCGGTCGCCCGCCGCGGCCAGCCTGCCCCACAGCAGGTCGGCCAGGTGGCGCACCAACTGGTCGCGCGCGCAGGGCTTCTCGCGCAGCCACCAGTCGCCGGCCGCGTGCATCATGCCGACGATGCCGTGCCCCCACACCCGGGCCAGCTCTTCGCTCTCGGGCCCCAGATCGAGCCGCTCGGCGATGACCGTGGCCAGCTCCTCGCCCAGCCGGCGCAGCAGGGGGGCCGAGTGCTGTCCCACGTCGAAGCCCCGTTCACTGCTGGAGGAGTCCTCCGCCGGATGCATCAGGAAGCGGTAGACCTGCGGATGGGCCTCGATGGCGGCCAGGTACGTCTCCAGTGTGGCCTCGACGCGCTCGCGCCGTTCGCTGGGCGCGTCCAGGGCGGCGCGCAGTGAGGCCAGCAGGGCGTCGGTGTGCCGGACGGCGAGGGCGCGGTAGAGGCCGCCCTTGTCGCCGAAGTGCCGGTAGAGGATGGGCTTGGTGATGCCGGCCTCGGCGGCGATGGCGTTCATGGAGGCGCCCGGGCCCTCCCGCAGTACGACCCGGTCGGCGGCCTCGAGCAGTTCCCTGCGCCGTTGTTCGGTCGAGTTGACCCGGTCGTCCTGGCGTGTGGTCTCCATGCGCGTCTCCCCGCCCCCTCGTGCGTGCTCCAGCGTCGCAACGTAACACCCTCCGACGGCGCTCACGTGCGCGGATGCGGTGCGCGGTGGGGCGGTGAGCGGGAGTTGACATCGGCTACTGGCGGGTAACAGACTGCGGATTACCGATGGTAACGACTGAATGAGACTGGCGGAGGACCGACGATGGCCGAAACCGAGTTCGCACTGGACCTCAACGACGACCAGAAGGAAGTCCGCGACTGGCTCCACGGGTTCGCCGCCGACGTGATGCGCCCCGCGGCGGCAGAATGGGACGAGCGCGAGGAGACCCCCTGGCCGATCATCCAGGAGGCCGCCAAGATAGGCCTCTACTCACTCGACTTCTACGCCCAGCAGTTCTTCGACCCGACAGGGCTCGGCATCCCCATGACGATGGAGGAGCTGTTCTGGGGCGACGCGGGTATCGCCCTCTCGATCGTCGGCACGGGCCTGGCCGCGGTCGGCGTCCTGGCCAACGGCACCGAGGAGCAGATCGGTACCTGGGTGCCCCAGATGTACGGCGACGCCGGTGACGTGAAGGTCGCCGCCTTCTGCTCCTCGGAACCGGACGCGGGATCCGACGTCGCCTCCCTGCGCACCCGCGCCGTCTACGACGAGGCCAAGGACGAGTGGGTGCTCAACGGCACCAAGACCTGGGCCACCAACGGCGGCATCGCCAACGTGCACGTGGTCGTGGCCAGCGTCGACGCCGAACTCGGCTCCAAGGGCCACGCCTCCTTCATCGTCCCGTCCGGCACACCCGGCCTCTCCCAGGGGCAGAAGTTCCTCAAGCACGGCATCCGTGCCTCGCACACCGCCGAGGTCGTCCTGGACGACGTGCGGGTGCCCGGGCACTGCCTGCTCGGCGGCAAGGAGAAGCTGGACGAGCGCCTCGCCCGTGCCAAGGAGCGCGCCAAGAAGGGGGGCGAGAGGGTGAAGAACGCCGCCATGGCGACCTTCGAGGCCTCCCGCCCGGCCGTCGGCGCGATGGCCGTCGGCACCGCGCGCGCCGCGTACGAGGTCGCGCTCGACTACGCGAAGACGCGGGAGCAGTTCGGCCGCCCGATCATCGACAACCAGGGCGTCGCCTTCCAGCTCGCCGACATGCGCACCAGCGTCGACGCCGCCCGCCTGCTGGTGTGGCGCGCCTCCTGGATGGGCGTGAGCGGGCGCAAGTTCGAGTCCGCCGAGGGCTCCATGTCCAAGCTGTTCGCCAGCGAGACGGCCAAGAAGGTCACGGCACAGGCCATCCAGATCCTCGGCGGCAACGGCTACACGCGCGAGTACCCGGTGGAGCGGATGCACCGCGACGCCGCGATCTACTCCATCTTCGAGGGCACGAGCGAGATCCAGCGCCTGGTCATCGCCCGTACCCTCTCGGGCATGCCGATCCGCTGAGGGCCGGGCCGCACCGGGCGCCGGGGCCGCGTCGCCCGGCGCCCGGTGGATCCGTCCCGGGGGAGGGCGAGGCGGGCGGCCCGGGCGTGCGGCGGCCCGACCCCGTGCGGCTGGGGACCCGAGGGCGGGATCGCTCAGCTGCCCGGCCGGTAGCGCAGCGGATGGTCCTCGGGGACCTGGACCAGCACGATGCGGTGCCCGTCGGGATCGGCGATCCACATCTCGATCAGCCCCCAGGGCTCTCGCAGCGGGGGTCGCAGCACCTCGGCCCCGGCCCGGGTGAGCTCCTCGTGCGCGCTCGCGACGTCGGCGACCTGGAGCCAGAGCTGGAGCGTCTCGCCGGCGGGCCCCGCACTGCGCCCGGAGACCTCCAGGAAACCGCCGCCCAGGAAGTAGACGGTGCCCCGTTCGGGGCCCGTGCCGAACTCGCGGGAGATCTCCAGGCCCAGCGTCTCGCCGTAGAAGGCCCGCGACCTGTCGGGCTCCGTGGGCCGCAGCAGGACGCGGCTGCTCAGTACATGCACCATGCCTCGGCACTGTAGTGGTGACGCGCCCGGTGCCGTCCGGCGCCACACGTCCGTGCCGCACGCCAGCGGTGGGTCTGTGCCGCACGCCCGCGCCGCGTCTGTGCCGCATGTCCGTGCCGGACGTCCGGCCCGCATGTCCGTGCCGGATGTGTGTGCCGGGCGTCCGGGCCGACCCGGGGCGCGCCGCGCTCCACGCGGTATGCCCGATAAGGTCGGTCGGCATGAGCGACACCGCGCAGCGGGGCGAGCTGCCCCTGACCTTCCGCCACGCCGTCCAGGCCGACATCCGGGTGCTCACCGCGCTCGTGGAGTCCGCCTACCGCGGAGACGCCAGCCGCGCGGGCTGGACCACCGAGGCCGATCTGCTGGAGGGCCGGCGCACCGACCCCGAGGGTGTCGGCGCCGTCGTCCGCGACCCGAGGAGCCTCATGCTGGTCGTCGAGCGCGAGGACGACGTCGTCGCCTGCTGCCAGCTCGAACACCGGGGCGAAGAGGCGTACTTCGGCATGTTCGCGGTCAGCCCGAACCTGCAGGGCGGCGGTGTCGGCCGGGCCGTGCTCGCGGAGGCCGAGCGGACGGCGCGCGTCCTGTGGGGAGCCACCCGGATGCGGATGCAGGTCATCAGGCAGCGGGAGAATTTGATCGCCTGGTACGAGCGGCGCGGCTACACGCGCACAGGCGAGTGCATCCCCTTCCCCTACGGCGACGAGCGCTTCGGCATCCCGCAGCGGCCCGACCTCGCCTTCGAGTACCTGGTCAAACCGCTGAGGTGAGCCACGGGGAGGGCCTGCCGCCCGCCCTCCCGTCTCAGGCCGGTGCGCCGGCCGCGGCCCGGATGCCGGGCATGTCCGTGACGACGCCGTCCAGGCCCAGCTCGCGGACGCGCGCCAGGTCCTCGTCGGTGTTGACGGTCCAGCTGATGACCTTGATCCCGGCGGCATGGGCGCGGCCGACGATGTCCGCGTCGACGTGCCGCAGCTCTAGCGAGATCATTCCGGCGCCCAGCTCCCTGGCGCGCTCGGGCGCGGTGGGGGAGGAGCGGCCCGCCACCAGTACGAGCGGGATGTCGGGCAGGTGTTCGCGGGTCTCGCGGAGCGCTTCGGCGTGGAAGGAGATCACCGTCACGCGGTCGTGCAGCTCGCGCCGCTTGATGGTGTCGGCCAGCACGCGTGCCGCGGCACGGTCCTTGATCTCGGCCTGGAGCGGGCTGCGGACCGCGTCCACGACCTCCTCGAAGACCGGCACCCGCTCGCCGTGCCCCGCGTCCAGCGCGCGCAGCTGGGCGAGGGTGAGCTCACCGATGGGTCCCGCGCCGTCCGTCGTACGGGCCACGTCGGCGTCGTGCATCACCACCAGCGCGCCGTCCTTGCTCAGGTGCAGATCCAGCTCGATGACGTCGAGTCCCTCGCGTTCGGCGCGGACGAAGGAGCGCAGCGTGTTCTCGGGCTCGACGCCCATCACTCCGCGGTGTCCGACGGTGAGCAGTGGCACGGTGCGGTCTCGCTTTCGTGCGGTGTCAAGGCGGTGGCGCGGCCAGAGTAGCGGTCGCCCCGCCGCCGGGTGGCCTCGCACCCAACGTCCGGGTGACCGGCCCTGCCCGCGGCTTCCCCGGGGGCGGCCGCTCTACTGCCGGAGGCCGTCGGGGGTACCCCGGCTCCCAGGCCTCCGAGGCTCTGCCGGTGCCCCGCCGGAGGCGCCTGACGCGGCCACCGGCTGCTGGGAAAGGTGATCGCTCGCGCCGTCATTGGCCGGAAGAATGACGGTGCTACCCCGGGTGGCGCGGGATAATCTTCTGCACCCTCCCCTTGAGGAGGGAAGGCGCCGCGTATACGGTTTCCTTACGCCAGTTTCTCCTGTGGAGGGGTCAACATGACGGAAATCCTTTCGCCCGGGCTGTCCGGCGGCGACGTTTCGCCGTCCGGAAGCGCCGTTGCCGAGAGTGTGGCCGCGCACCCCGCCTGGGCCGTGCTGAAGGCGGCCGTCGAGGCGGTACGACCCGCACAGTCCAAGGACGGCTCGATCGACTTCGACGCCGAGGACGCCCCGGCGCCCGAGGCGGTGCGCGAGGAGCTGGAGCGCGTCGTGAGCGCCGTCGAGGAACTCTCGCCGCTACTGCCGCACGACGCCGACTACCACCGTGCCCTGGTCACCGACCTGCGCCGCTGGGCCGACGGCGGTTTCGGGGTGCCCGACTTCCTCGACTCGCTGCTCGCCTTCCAGCCCGCGCAGGGCCGCGCCGACGGCCTCCAGCACCTGGTCGTCTTCCCGATGTACACGCAGAACGGCAACCCGGACCGCAACCTGGAGGCGGTCGTCCTGCGCATGGTGTGGCCCGACTGGCTGGCCGAGCTGGAGCGCACCCGCTACGACAACCCCCTCTTCTGCGGCATCACCTTCGAGGACTTCACCTCCGGCTACGACACCCACTCCGCGGTGCTCTTCCCCGAGACCATCGCCGTGCGCGAGGCCCCGGAGCGCTTCAGCTGGGGCGGCATCTTCTGCGACCGCGAGGCCGCGCGCTTCCGCCGCGTCGTCCAGGCCGCCTGCGACGTCACCAGCCTCGAACTCCCCGAGGAGGCCCGCGAACTCCTCGCCGACCAGGAGCGCTGCCAGCAGACGTTCGTGCTGTGGGACATGGTCCACGACCGCACCCACAGCCACGGCGACCTCCCGTTCGACCCCTTCATGATCAAGCAGCGGCAGCCGTTTTGGATGTACGGCCTCGAAGAGCTGCGCTGCGACCTGACCGCCTTCCACGAGGGCGTGAAACTGGAGGCCGACGGCCTGCAGCAGGGCCGCGACGTGCAGTACGCCATGCTCTTGGAGCGGCTCTTCCGCTTCCCCGTCACCGGTGAGCGCAAGCGCAACTACGACGGGCTCGGCGGCCAGCTGCTCTTCGCCTACCTCCACCAGCACGACGCGCTGCGCTGGACGGACAACAAGCTCGCCATCGACTGGGACCGCGCCCGCCGGGTCACCGTCGCCCTCCGCGAGGAGATCGAGACGCTCTACCGCGCCGGGATCGACCGCCCCAAGCTGGTGCACTGGTTCAAGGCGTACGAACTGGTCTCCCGCTACCTCGCCCCGCACCCGGGGTCCACCTGGGCCAAGGGGCCCGACGCCCTCGACCTGAGCCTGCCCCCGCGCAAGCTGGTGGACGAGGTGCTGCCCGACGAGTTTCCGCTCAGCATGTTCTACGAGGCTCTCGCGAAGAAGCTGCGGAGTGTGATCGCATCGACTCAGGGCATCACCGCCGGCAGTCGGATTCCGGCCACCGCGGCGTGAGCGGTGGACCGGGCGGTGCGGCGGCAGGTCGGGAACGCGAGGAGGCGACGGAGATGACGGACGAGACGACACGGCGCGGCTACGAGGGCAACGGAGAGGGCGGGCTCCAGGGCCGGGTGATCGCGGTCGCCGGAGCGGCGGGGCCCGCGGGACAGGCCACGCTGTTGCGGCTCGCGGAAGAGGGCGCGACGGTCGTGGGCTGCGACGCGGACGCCGGACGTCTGGCGCAGGCCGTGGACGCCGCCAGGTTCGCCCACGGGGGAGCGACGGTCACGGGGGACACCGTGGACCTGCTCGACCTCGCGGAGACCCGCGCCTGGGCCGCGAAGACGGAGAAGGAGTACGGCCGCGTCGACGGTCTCGTGCACCTGGTGGGCGGCTGGCGCGGCTCGTCCTCGTTCGCGGAGACGGACCTGGCCGACTGGGACACCCTGCACAGCCTCCTCATCCGCACCCTCCAGCACACCTCGCTCGCCTTCGAGGCCCCGCTCAAGCGTGCGGGCGACGGCCGGTTCCTGCTGGTCAGCGCGCTCGGTGCGGGCAAGCCCACGGCGGGCAACGCCGCCTACGCCGCGTCCAAGGCGGCAGCCGAGGCGTGGACGCTCGCGCTCGGTGACGCCTTCCGGAAGGCGGGGGGCGAGAGCCCGCCGCCGGCGGCCGCTGCCATCCTGGTGGTGAAGGCGCTGGTGAACGACCAGATGCGGGCCGACCGGCCGAACGCGAAGTTCGCGGGTTTCACGGACGTGGGCGACCTCGCCAAGGCCGTCGCCGACACCTGGACCAAGCCCGCCGAAGAGCTGAACGGAACCCGCCTGTGGCTGACGCCCCACACCTGAACCGTCCCGACCGGTCCCCGGCGCAGCCGGCCACCGACGCCAGACGCCGCCATGACCCTCAGGTCCGTGGTTTCGCCAGCGACAACTACGCGGGCGTGCACCCGGAGATCCTGGCGGCACTGGCGCTCGCCAACGGCGGCCACCAGTCGGCCTACGGAGCGGACGACTACACCGCGCACCTGCAGGACGTCGTCCGCAGCCACTTCGGGCGCCGCGCCGAGGCGTTCCCGGTCTTCAACGGGACCGGAGCCAACGTCGTCGCGCTCCAGGCGCTGACCGACCGCTGGGGCGCGGTGATCTGTGCCGACACCGCACACATCCACGTCGACGAGTGCGGCGCCCCCGAGCGGGTCGGCGGGTTGAAGCTGCTGACCGTCCCCACCCCGGACGGCAAGCTCACCCCCGAGCTGATCGACCGGGAGGCGTTCGGCTGGGACGACGAGCACCGGGCCATGCCGCAGGTCGTCTCGCTCGCCCAGAACACCGAGCTGGGCACGCTCTACACGGTGGAGGAGATACGCGCGCTGTGCGACCACGCGCACGAGCGCGGCATGCTCGTCCACCTGGACGGCGCCCGCATCGCCAACGCGGCGGCCGCGCTGGACGTGCCCATGCGCGCCTTCACCAACGCGGCAGGGGTCGACATCCTCTCCTGCGGGGGCACCAAGAACGGCATGCTCTTCGGCGAGGCCGTCGTCGTCCTCAACCCCGACGCGGTGCGCCACATGAAGCACCTGCGCAAGCTGTCGATGCAGCTCGCCTCCAAGATGCGCTTCATCTCGGTGCAGCTGGAGGCGCTGCTGGCGGGTGACCTGTGGCTGCGCAACGCGCGCCACTCCAATGCGATGGCGCAGCGGCTGGCCGAGGGCGTCAGGGGCGTGGCGGGTGTGGAGATCCTCTACCCCGTGCAGGCCAACGCCGTCTTCGCCCGCCTTCCGCACGACGTCAGCGAACGCCTCCAGAAGCGGTACCGCTTCTACTTCTGGGACGAGCCGGCCGGCGACGTGCGCTGGATGTGCTCCTTCGACACCAGCGAGCAGGACGTGGACGGCTTCGTCGCCGCGCTGCGCGAGGAGATGGGCCGCTGAGGGATCGCCCTGCGGCCGGCGGCCGCAGGGCGCAAGGCGCTGAAACCGGGTTGAAACCGCGCTGAACCCGTCTCGTCGCAGGCTGTGCCGCATGACAACGGCAGCGCGTCAATGCGCCATCGCAGCCAGCGGGCTGCGCAAGTCCTTCGGCGAGAAGAAGGTCCTCGACGGCATCGACCTGCGGGTGCCGCAGGGCACGGTCTTCTCCCTGCTCGGCCCGAACGGCGCGGGCAAGACCACCGCCGTGAAGATCCTCTCCACGCTCGTCGCCGCGGACGGCGGCCGGGCCAGCGTGGCGGGGCACGATGTCGCGGCGGACGCGCAGGCGGTGCGCGCCGCGATCGGGGTGACCGGACAGTTCTCCGCCGTGGACGGGTTGCTCACGGGTGAGGAGAACATGCTGCTCATGGCGGACCTGCACCACCTGCCCCGGCGCGAGGGGCGGCGGGTGGCCGCCGAACTGCTGGAGCGGTTCGCTCTGGCCGAGGCCGCACGGAAGCCCGCGGCCACCTACTCGGGGGGCATGAAGCGGCGCCTGGACCTCGCGATGACGCTGGTCGGCAGGCCCCGGATCATCTTCCTCGACGAGCCGACCACCGGCCTGGACCCGCGCTCCCGCCACGCCGTGTGGGGCCTCATCCGCGATCTGGTGGGCGAGGGCGTCACCGTCTTCCTCACCACCCAGTATCTGGACGAGGCCGACGACCTCGCCGACCGCATCGCGGTCCTCGACGACGGACGGATCACCGCCGAGGGAAGCGCCGAGGAGCTCAAACGGCTCGTCCCGGGTGGGCACGTGCGGCTGCGGTTCACCGATCAGGCCGCCTACCAGGATGCCGCCGCAGTCCTGGGCGGGGCCGCTGCCGACGGCGAGGGCCTGTCGCTGCGGATTCCCAGTGACGGCAGCCAGCGCGCCCTGCGCTCCCTGCTGGAGCGGCTGGAGGCGGCCGGTATCGAGGCGGACGAGCTGACCGTGCACACCCCCGACCTCGACGACGTCTTCTTCGCCCTCACCGGCGACAGCACCCGGCTCGTCCAGCCCGCACGCTCCACGGAGGCAGCCCGATGAGTGCCCTGGCCCTTGCCGCACGCGACGCGTACACGATGCTGCGCCGCAACCTGCTGCACGCCCGCCGCTACCCCTCCCTCACCCTCAACCTCCTGCTCACACCGATCATGCTGCTCCTGCTGTTCGTCTACGTCTTCGGCGACGTGCTGAGCGCGGGCATCGGTGGAGGGGGAGCGGACCGCTCCGCTTACCTCGCCTACATCGTCCCGGGCATCCTGCTGATGACCATCGGCGGCACCGTCGTCGGCGCCGCGGTGTCCGTCGCGACCGACATGACCGAGGGCATCGTGGCCCGCTTCCGTACGCTGGCGATCCATCGCGGCTCGGTGCTCATCGGGCACGTCGTCGGCAGTGTGCTCCAGTCGGTCATGAGCGTCGTCCTCGTCGCCGCCATCGCCGTGGCCATCGGGTTCCGTTCCACGGACGCCTCGGCTCTGGAGTGGCTGGCCGCGGCAGGGCTGGTGGTGCTCTTCGCCACGGCGCTCACCTGGATCGCCGTCGGCATGGGTCTGGCCAGTCCGAACGCCGAGGCCGCCAGCAACATGGCCATGCCACTGATCCTCCTCCCGCTCATCTCGAGTGCGTTCATCCCGGCTGAGACGATGCCGGGCTGGTTCCGGCCGGTCGCCGAGTACCAGCCCTTCACGCCCGCCATCGAGACGCTGCGCGGACTGCTGCTCGGCACCCGGATCGGTGACGACGGGTGGCTCGCGGCCTCGTGGTGCCTGGCGCTCGCCGTGCTCGGCTACTTCTGGTCGACGGCGCTGTTCAACCGCGAACGGGGATGAGAGCGCGGACCGCCTCCCGCAGTGCGTCCCGCTCCAGGGCGGCGTACTCCGACACCGCGTCGGCGTACGCCGCCCTGTCGGCGTTCTCGGCCGCCTTCCGGGCGCGGTCCGCCGACATCGTCGGCTGGAACTCGCGTGCCACCCCGACCCGTTCGGCCAGCGCGATCATCCGTACGGCGTCGGCGTCGGCGCGGGCACCCGCACCCGCCCCCGTGCCTCCCCGCGCGCCGCCGGGGGCGAGTTCCGCCAGGCCGAGGACGTGCAGCACCGTCCCCCACACGAGGAGTTCCATGGGGGAGCCGGAGGGGCGGGAGAGCAGGGTCCGCAGTCCCCGCCACAGCCGGTCGACGGGCTCGGCGACCAGGTCGAGGCGGCCGGCGTACGCGTGCGCCGCCACGGCCGCCGACTGGACCTGGAACGCCCACGGGTCGAGCCAGAAGTCACCGCCCTGCGTCGGGCCGGCCGCGCACAGCCGTTCCACCGCGCCCCGCCACATGCCGAGTCCGGCCTCCGTCTGCCCGCGGGCCAGCGCGATCTCGGCGCGCCCGCCGAAGTCGGGCATGTAGAAGGCGTCCTGCTGCGCAGGGGCGTCGCCGGCCGCCTGGCGCAGCCAGTACTCGGCCTCGTCGGGGTCGCCGCGCTGGAGGCAGGCCAGGACGAGGGACGAGCGGATGAAGAGGTAGTCGCGCCCGTCGTTGAGCCGCGGCAGCACTTCGAGCACCGCGGTGAGGTGCGCGTACGCCGCATCGCCCTGTCCGGTGCGCAGGCACAGCTCGCTCAGCCTGGCGTGCCCGGTGAGCAGCACGGACGGGTTGTCGTACGGAGCCAGCGTGGTGATCATCCGGCGGGCGGAGGCGAGCGCGCGGTCGATCTGGTGCTCGAACTCCCAGGCGTAGGAGGCGATGCACTCGGCGACGCCGGCGATCAAGGGCTGCTCGCTGTCGCACAGTTCGCGCAGCACCTCGTAGTGGGGAGGGAGCATCTCCGGGACCGCGCTCAGCACTGCCCCGGCCGCCCGCAGCAGCGTGTCGGGCGCCGCCGGGGGCAGCCGCCGCAGTGCGACGAGCTGGCGTGCGGGTGGCGGCCCGTATCCCATGAACAGGCCCGTCGTGCACAACACCGCGGCCGCACGGGCGACTTCGACGTACTCGGGTGCGGGCCGGTAGTGCGACAGCGGCGGTCCGGTGTCCGAGGCGAGCGCGGCGAGACGGGGGAAGTTGGTGTCGGTGGACCACAGACTGGCGAGGACGGCGGTGAGCGCGGCGAGGGCGGGGCCGTCCGTGCGGGCGAGGGCGTGTCGTAGGGCCGCTGCGAGGTTGTCCTGCTCGGCCTTGATCCGCTCCCAGGCGGCGATCGGATCCTCCCCACGATGAGGGCTCCTCCCCGCAGGAGCCCCGAGGGGAGGCCCGGAGAGCGGAACGGGCCCTGAGCCGAAGAGCACGTCGTGGTGGGCGACCCCGAAGTCCCGCGCCCAGGTGAGGAACCGGTCGACGGCCTCCTCGTCCTCACCCGCCTCGGCGCGCCGGGCCGCGCTGAACTCCCGTACCGTCTCCAGCATGCCGAACCGCGCACCGGCCGGGGTGTCGAGGACGGTCAGCAGCGACTGGTCGGCCAACTGCTCCAGCAGGGGAAGCGCGTCCTCGCCGAGCACCGCTTCCGCCGCTTCGCCGAGGAACCCGCCGGGGAAGACGGAGAGCGTGCGCAGCGCCGCCCGGGCGTCGGGCGCGAGCAGGTTCCAGCTCCATTCCACGACCGCGTGCAGCGTGCGGTGGCGCTCCGGCGCGTCCCGTGCCCCGCCGCGTAGCAGCGCGAACCGGTCGCCGAGGCGGCGGGCGATCTGCGGCACGGACAGCACCCGCACCCGGGCCGCCGCCAGCTCCACGGCGAGCGGCAGCCCGTCGAGGTGGCGGCAGAGTCCGGCCACCGTGTCCGGCGGCAGCCGCACGCCGGGCCGCGCGGCCCTGGCCCGCTGCGTGAACAGCTCGACGCAGGTGTCCAGGCCGAGCTCCGGCAGGGTGTACACCGCTTCGGAGGTGAGGTCCAGCGGGGCCCGGCTGGTGGCGAGCACCCGCAGCTCCTCCGAGGAGGAGACCAGGGCCCGCACGAGCGCTGCGGCGCCCCGCACGACCTGTTCGCAGTTGTCGAGCACGAGCAGCGCGGGCCCCGGGCCGAGTACGCCGAGGATGCCGGAGACCGGGTCGGCCGTCAGGTGGCCGCTCATGGCGCCGTGCCGCCCCTCTCCCGCGCCCAGCGCGGAGGCCACCTCCGCGGCCACGTCCTCGTCGACGGTCACGCCGGCGAGCGGCACGAAGTACACCACGGCCTGTGCGGCCCGGCGGCTGACGGCGTGTGCGAGCCGGGTCTTGCCGAGGCCGCCGGGGCCGACGACGGTGACGGCACGGGAGGCGCGCGAAAGCGCTTCCACCGCCGCGATGTCCGCCTCCCGGCCGAGGAGCGGGTTGGGTTCGTGCGGCACGCCGTGCCTGACCACGGGCGCCTCGCCGCACAGGAGTTCCTGCTGTACGGCTCTGAGCCCGGCCCCGGGGTCCGTGCCCAGGCCCTCGCGCAGCCGGCGGCGGTAGGCCTCGTACCGTGTCAGCGCCGCGGACGGGCCCGCTGTCCGAGCCTCGGCGCGCAGCAGCGCGGCGAGCACCTCCTCGTCGTGCGGGTGCGCCGCGGCGGCCGCGGCCAGCGGCCCGGTGGCCTCCACGTGGCGGCCCAGCCCGGCGAGCGCGAGCGCCCTGGCACGCAGGAGCGCGCCGTGCGCCAGGGCCAGCTCGCCGCGCAGCGCGGCCACCGGGTCGTCCGTGGGCCCCGCGCCGGCCTCGGTGCCCTCCCACAGCGCGAGTCCGGCCTCGGCCGCGGCCAGCGCTCCCGCGTGGTTCCCCGCTCCGGCCCGCTCCGCGCTCGCGGCGGCGTGCGACAACAGCGCACAGCTGTCGACCTGGTCCTCGGCCAGTGCGAGGCGGTATCCGGTCGGCGTGCTGACGAGGACGTCGGCGCCCAGCTGGGCGCGCGCCCTGGACACCAGGACCTGTACCGCCTTTCCCGGCCGCTCCGGCAGCGCGTCGGGCCACAGCCCGGCCACCAGCCGCTCGGTGCTGCACCCCGCGCGCAGGTCGCCCGCGAGGAGGGCGAGCAGGCCGCGGAGCCGGGGTGCGGTGATCTCCTGCCCGCGGTAGGCGACGCGCGGCAGCAGGGTCAGGTCGGTGGTCACCCGTGCAGATTAGCCAAGGCGCGTGCGGGCTTCCGGGGCCATCCCGCTCTTCGCGGAGGGCCGTTGGCGACGCGCTGCGAGCCCCACCCCGCCGTGCTGCGCGCTCTGCGTCAGGCCACCGATCGCGCTCGTTCGTCGCGGCTGCTGGATGTGGCGCTGTAGCGGTTGGCGTGGGCGGAGAGGGGCGCGGACTGGGTGTCGCCGCGCGGACTGCGGGTGCGCCTCCCTCGGTGGATGACGGTTGTGGATGTGGCGTGATTCATGTGTGCCGATCGGCTCGCCCTGTTTGAAGGCAGCGGTTGCGTGAAAGAGTGCCAGATATATAGGTGGCCGATACATATGACCTTTGGTGAAACCTTTACTACGGGGGGTTTACGCAATCGGCCGCGCACCGAAGGTCGGAAGCCGGAGGAAACATATGTGCGGAATCACCGGGTGGGTGTCCTACGACAGGAACCTGGTCTCCGAGCGGGCGACCGTCGACGCGATGACGGAGACCATGTCCTGCCGCGGTCCGGACGACACCGGCATCTGGGCGGAAGGACCCGCCGCGCTCGGTCATCGCAGGCTCGCGATCATCGACCTGCCGGGCGGCACGCAGCCGATGACGGTCGAGACGCCCGAGGGCAGCGTCGCGATGGTCTACTCGGGGGAGACCTACAACTACACCGAGCTGCGCCGTGAACTGAGCGGCCGCGGCCACAGGTTCACCACCGACTCGGACACCGAGGTCGTCCTCCACGCCTACCTGGAGTGGGGCCCGGCGCTGGCCGAGCGTCTCAACGGCATGTACGCCTTCGCCATCTGGGACAGCCGCACCAAGCAGCTCGTCATGGTGCGCGACCGCATGGGCATCAAGCCCTTCTACTACGCCGAGACCGCCGACGGCGTCCTGTTCGGCTCCGAACCCAAGGCGATCCTGGCCAACCCGCTGGCGCGCCGAGAGGTCACCCTCGACGGGCTCCGCGAGCTGTTCGCCTTCGTCAAGACCCCAGGGCACGCGGTGTGGGAGGGGATGCGCGAGGTCGAGCCCGGCACCGTCGTGACGGTGGACACCAACGGGATACGCACCCACGTCTACTGGACGTTGGAGACCCGGGCGCACACCGACAGCAAGGACGAGACCATCGCGCACGTGCGCGAGCTGATGGACGACATCGTGCGCCGCCAGCTCGTCTCCGACGTGCCGCGCTGCACCCTGCTGTCCGGAGGGCTCGACTCGTCCGCCATGACGGCGCTGGCGGCCAACCAGCTGCGGGACGGCACCGGCGAGACCGTCCGCAGCTTCGCCGTCGACTTCGTCGGCCAGGCCGAGAACTTCGTGGCCGACGAACTGCGCGGCACCCCGGACACCCCGTTCGTCCACGACGTGGCCCGCGCCTCCGCGACCGACCACCAGGACATCGTCCTCAGCTCCGACGACCTGGCCGACCCCGAGGTGCGCTCGCGTGTCATCAGGGCCCGCGACCTCCCCGCGGGACTCGGTGACATGGACGCCTCCCTCTACCTGCTCTTCAAGGCCATCCGCCAGCATTCGACGGTGGCCCTGTCCGGGGAGTCGGCGGACGAGGTCTTCGGCGGCTACAAGCACTTCTTCGACGAGGACGCCCGCAAGGGGCAGACCTTCCCGTGGCTGGTGCAGTTCGCCCAGACCATGGGCGAGGACGACAACGTCCTCAACGGCTCGGTGAGCCGTGCCCTGGACCTGCCCGGCTACACCCGGGACAGCTACGCCACGGCCACCTCCGGCATCCAGCGTCTGGAGGGGGAGAGCGACTTCGAGTACCGGATGCGGGTGATCTGCTACCTCCACCTCACCCGGTTCGTGCGCGTCCTGCTGGACCGCAAGGACCGCGCCAGCATGGCCGTCGGCCTGGAGGTGCGCGTCCCGTTCTGCGACCACCGGCTGGTCGAGTACGTCTACAACACGCCCTGGTCCCTCAAGTCGTTCGACGGACGCGAGAAGAGCCTGCTGCGCGAGGCGACCGCTGACGTGCTGCCGCGCTCGGTCTACGACCGGGTCAAGAGCCCCTACCCCTCCACGCAGGACCCCAAGTACCACACGGCGCTCCAGGAGAACGTCAAGGACCTGCTCGCCAAGCCTTCCCACCAGGTCTTCGACCTGGTCAGCAGGGACTGGCTGGAGTCAGCCGTCAAGGTCGAGACCCCGCAGATCACCCAGGCCTCCCGGCGCGGCCTCGAACGCGTCCTCGACCTGGCGCTGTGGATGGACATGTACGCCCCCACGCTTACACTCTCCTGACCTGATCAGGACGAGCCCGTGGGGGGAGCGATGGGGACCCGGGACGCGGCATTCGACACGGTGATCGCCCTGCACCGGCTGTTGCGCTCACTGCGCAGGACGAGCCCGACGGGCGGGCTGCAGCCCACCCAGCTGATCGTCCTGTCCATGCTGACCGAGGCAGGACCCAGCCGGGTCGGCATGATCGCGGAGCGGGTCCCCTGCTCCCAGCCGACCGCCACCGCCGTCGTGGCGGAACTGGAGACGCTCGGCCTGGTGCGCCGGGAACCCGATCCGACCGACGGACGCGCCACCCGCGTGGCCGTCACCGAGGACGGGACCGGCGCACTGCGGGGCGTGGCGCACGGCGAGGCCGAGGAGCTGTTGCGGCGCCTCGGCTCGCTCTCCGACGACGAGGCGGCCCGGGTCCTCGCGGCGGCGCCGCTGCTGCGGCGGCTCGCCGAGGCAGACCGCTGAGGCAGGGCGCCGGGACACAGCGCCACAGCACCGGGGCAGCGGTACGGAGGAGGCAGGGTCGCCCGCAGCCGGGCGCTGTCCGTGCACCGGCGGCGGGCCTGCCGGGGTCGCGCCGGGCTACAGGGCGCGGGCCTGTGCCGGTGTCGGAGCGGTGCCGCCCAGGTGGGCCGGCTGCCACCAGGAGTCGGCGGCGCCCCCGGGAGAGGCCGGGTACGCCCGCTGGGCGGTCTCCAGCAGGTCGTGCACGCGTTCGCGGAGCCGGTCGGTGAGGCTCAGGGCCGTCTCGTCGGGGTCGGGGCTGACGGGCGGACCGACGCGGATGGTGATGGGCAGGTGGTTGCGCCCGAAGTCCCGCTTGTGCCCCTTGGTCCACAGGCGCTGCGTGCCCCACAGCGCCATCGGGACGAGCGGCACCCGCGCCTCCTGGGCGAGCCGGGCGGCGCCGGACTTGAAGTCCTTGAGGGTGAAGGAGCGGGAGATCGTCGCCTCGGGGAACACCCCGATGATCTCGCCCGCGCGCAGTGCGCCCAGCGCGTGCGTGTAGGCGTGCTCGCCGCGCGAGCGGTCGACCGGTATGTGTTTCATGGCGCGCATCAGCGGCCCGGAGACCTTGTGCCGGAAGACCGAGTCCTTGGCCATGAACCGCACCAGCCGTTTGGCGGGCCGGGCGGCCAGGCCGGTGAAGATGAAGTCCAGGTAGCTGATGTGGTTGCTCACCAGGACGGCGCCCCCGTGGGCCGGCACGTGCTCGCTGCCGTGTACGTCGAAGCGCAGGTCGAGCGCCTTGAACCAGGCGCGCGCCGCGCCGATCACGGGCGGGTAGAGGAGATCGGCCATGTCGGGGGACCCTTTCGTCGGGGTGCCTGCAAGCGGTCTCCAGCAGGCCGTACGGTGACGGAACGGGTGGTTCCGTGCATCGGGAACCTACGGTCCGTACTTACGGGTGCGTAACTTCCGGCTCCGGCAGATCGTTCCCCAAAGCATTCCTCCTGGCTACCCTCACGGCAGACTTGTCCCCAAGCACGCGGGTATCCCGTACTCGGCCAGGGAATGGAGGCTTTCGTGACGCAGCGGGTGAGCGCCGAACTGCTCGGCGGGCGGGACCTGGGGGAGCGGGCGACGCTCCTGCAGTTCTCCAGCGCCTTCTGCCGGCCCTGCCACGCCACCCGCCGCGTCCTGGCGGACGTGACCGCCATGGTGCCGGGCGTCGCGCACATCGAGATCGACGCCGAGGAGCACCTGTCGCTGGTGCGCGCGCTCGCGATCGAGGCCACGCCCACGGTGCTCGTCCTCGACGGGGGCGGGCGGGTCGTCAAACGGGCGGCGGGCCAGCCGCGCAAGGCCGACGTGATCGCCGCGCTGGGCGCCGCCCTTGCCTGAGTCCGAGGAGGCGAGCCGCTCACCGCGCCTGAGTCCGAGGAGGCGAGCCGCTCACCGCTGGCGCGCGGTCCGCGTGCGCGGGCGTGATCGAGATCCCGTTGAGTGGCACTCGCTTCGCGTCGCCCCGCGTGATGGAGTTGGCTCATCACTCTCCCCGTTGGCAACGTCACAGTTCGGCGGTCTTGAGAACGGGGAACGTGCTGGGTGTACTGACGAGTAATATTGTGGACGGACCGCCGGTCCCGCAGGGGCCGGAACCCGTAAGTCGAAGCAGTAGGAGAGCCGGCGTGAGCTTGAGGATCGTTGTCTGTGTGAAGTACGTGCCCGACGCCACCGGTGACCGGCACTTCGCGGAGGACCTGACCACCGATCGCGAGTCGGTCGACGGCCTGCTCTCCGAGCTGGACGAGTACGCCGTCGAGCAGGCGCTGCAGATCGCCGACGAGGCGGACTCCGAGGACGGGGCGGAGATCACCGTGCTGACCGTGGGCCCCGAGGACGCCAAGGACGCGCTGCGCAAGGCGCTGTCCATGGGCGCCGACAAGGCCGTCCACGTCGAGGACGACGACCTGCACGGCACCGACGCGCTGGGGACCTCCCACGTGCTGGCCAAGGCCATCGAGAAGACCGGTTACGACCTGGTGGTGTGCGGTATGGCCTCCACCGACGGCACGATGGGCGTGCTGCCCGCGATGCTCGCCGAGCGGCTCGGTGTGCCGCAGGCGACGCTGCTGTCCGAGGTCTCGGTCGAAAACGGGACGGTCACAGGCCGGCGCGACGGCGACGCCGCCACCGAGCAGCTGTCGGCCCAGCTCCCCGCCGTCGTCTCGGTCACCGACCAGTCGGGCGAGGCGCGTTACCCCTCCTTCAAGGGGATCATGGCCGCCAAGAAGAAGCCCGTCGAGTCGCTGGACCTCGACGACCTGGACATCGACGCCGACGAGGTCGGCCTGGACGGCGCCTGGACCAAGGTCGAAGACGCGGCCGAACGCCCGCCGCGCTCCGCCGGCACCGTCGTCAAGGACGAAGGCGACGGCGGCAAGCAGCTGGCCGAGTACCTGGCGGGTCAGAAGTTCATCTGAGCGGCCGCCCTTCCCGACCTCGCTTGACCCCCTTCCCGACCCCGTCCCGATCCCGCGCAGGAGAGCAATCCCATGGCTGAAGTCCTTGTCTACGTCGACCACGTGGACGGCGCCGTCCGCAAGCCCACCCTCGAGCTGCTGACCCTGGCCAGGAAGCTGGGTGACCCGGTGGCCGTGCACCTGGGCCCGAACGCCGAGGAGGCCGCCAAGACGCTCGGCGAGTACGGCGCCACCCGCGTGCTGGCCGCGGACGCCGCCGAGTTCGCCGACTACCTCGTCGTACCGAAGGTGGACGCGCTGCAGGCCGCCTACGACGCCGTCTCGCCCGCCGCCGTGCTGGTGCCCTCCTCCGCCGAGGGCAAGGAGATCGCCGCCCGCCTCGCCGTGCGCATCGGCTCGGGCATCATCACCGACGCCGTGGACCTGGACGCCTCGGACGAGGGCCCGGTGGCCACCCAGTCGGTGTTCGCCGCGGCGTTCACCACCAAGTCCCGCGTCTCCAAGGGCACGCCGGTCATCACCGTCAAGCCCAACTCCACGAGCCCCGAGACCGCTTCCGCCGCCGGTGCTCTGGAGGAGCTGTCGGTCGGCTTCGGCGAGGCCGCCACCGGCACCAAGGTCACCTCGCGCACCCCGCGCGAGTCCACCGGACGCCCCGAGCTGACCGAGGCCGCGATCGTCGTCTCCGGCGGCCGCGGCGTCAACGGTGCGGACAACTTCCCGCTGATCGAGGGCCTGGCCGACGCGCTGGGCGCCGCCGTCGGTGCCTCCCGCGCAGCCGTCGACGCCGGCTGGTACCCGCACTCCCACCAGGTCGGCCAGACCGGCAAGACCGTCTCGCCCCAGCTGTACGTGGCCACCGGCATCTCCGGTGCGATCCAGCACCGCGCCGGCATGCAGACCTCCAAGACGATCGTGGCCATCAACAAGGACTCCGAGGCCCCGATCTTCGACCTGGTCGACTACGGCATCGTCGGCGACCTCTTCGAGGTCGTTCCCCAGCTGACCGAGGAGGTCAAGACCCGCAAGGGCTGACCACCGACACCGAGGGGCCCCGCACCGGACCGGTGCGGGGCCCCTCGGCGTGCGCGGCCCGCTCACCCCGCGCTCACGGGGCGGCGGGGCCCGCTCAGAAGGAGAAGACCGCAGCTCCTTCGACGCCCTTCACGCAGGGGTTGGCCCAGGTGCGGGCGAAGTCGACGCGTTCGCCCTGCCACACGCCTTGCGCGGTGACCGTGACGGGCTGCCACTCCCTGGTGCACAGGCGGCCCTCTTCGCTGGCCAGTGCGGTGAAGTTCCCGTCGGCCGCGCGAAGCTGGGCGCATGCCGTGTCGGCGGCGGGGTGGGTGCCGGAAGGGGCGGGCGTGCAGTTGAGGGTGACGGCACGCTTCGCAGCCGCGGCGGCGCTGTCTCCGTCGGTGACGGTGAGGACCAGAGCCGAGGGGGCGTAGAGGGAGGTCGCCTCGGCGGGTGCGGCCTGGGCGGGCGCGGTTGCGAGGGCGAACGCGCTGACGGTCCCTGTCACAGCGGCCGCCAGGGTGAGGGCGGCGTTCCGGGACGCGATCTTCCGCATTGTGTGTGCTGCCTTCCGCTTTGAGGGGTCTGTTGAGGGTTGTGCCGGATCGGCGGGCTTGAGTCTGCCGAGTCCGGATGCGGAAAGCACATCGGCACCCCGCGTTTCGGTAACATTGTGCATTGAATCGGTGGCGCAAAGTGATGCGTGACCTCCGTGCCCGCCTGCGGCAACACCCTGTCGTTCGCCCCCCGTTCAGCCTCGCCGGCTGAAACCCGCCCCTCCACATCGGCCGGATTGCGGGCCATGGGCCGGTTCCGTGTGCGAGGGCCCCTGCCGTGCGCGGAGTTGAACCGGGGCTCCTGCGGGCCTCAGAGGACCCTTGACTGGCTGGTCAGCGGGCCATAACGTCGCGGCAACCGACTTCAACGTTTTGTTGAGGCCGGGTTGTCGTCAGCACGTTGTCGTCACTGAGAAGGAGCGTAGATGTCGCAGGGTGGGACGGCCGGGACCAGCTTGGGCGCCGGCGTCGTGGCGGAGGTGGCCGAGGCGCTTGCGCCGGTGGACGCCGAGCTCGCACGGCGGTACCCGGGAGACCCGGGCACGCGGCAACCGGTGCACACCGTGTACGTGCCCGCCGACGCCGTCTCGCCCGGCACGGTCGGCGAGTGGGGCGAGGCGGCCCTCGCACTGCTCGACGCGCACGCTCCGGACGCGGGTGCCCTCGCCCGCGTCCTGGACATGGACGAGTCGCTGGCCGGCCCCGTCTACGACCGCATACGCGACAAGCTGCGCCGCGAGCCCGTCGAGGACCTGCGCATCGACTTCGAGGACGGCTACGGGGCCAGGTCCGACGAGGAGGAGGACGCCGCGGCGGTCCGGGCCGCCCAGTTGGTCGCCGACGCCTTCGCCGGTGGAGCCGGGAGCCCCGCACCGTCCTACGCCGGCATCCGCATGAAGTGCATGGAGGCCGCCGTCCGCGACCGCGGCATCCGCACCCTCGACCTCTTCCTGACCGGACTGATGGAGGCCGGTGGCCTGCCGGACGGGCTGGTGCTGACGCTGCCCAAGGTGACCTACGCCGAGCAGGTCACCGCGATGGTCCGGCTGTGCGACGAGTTCGAGAAGGCCCGCGGCCTCGCACACGGCCGCATCGGGTTCGAGATCCAGATCGAGACGACCCAGTCGATCCTGGGCGCCGACGGCCGGGCGACGGTGGCCCGGATGATCGACGCGGCCCAGGGCAGGGCGACCTCGCTGCACTACGGCACGTTCGACTACAGCGCCTCGTGCGGCGTCTCCGCCGCCTACCAGGCGATGGACCACCCTGCCGCCGACCACGCCAAGGCCGTCATGCAGGTCGCCGCCGCCGGTACCGGTGTCCGCCTCTCCGACGGCTCCACCAACGTCCTCCCGGTGGGCGACCGTGCCCAGGTCCACGACGCCTGGCGCCTCCACCACCAGCTGGTGCGCCGCTCGCTGGCCCGCGCCTACTACCAGGGCTGGGACATGCACCCGGGCCACCTGCCCACCCGCTACGCCGCCGTCTACGCCTTCTACCGCGAGGGCATGCGGCGCGCGGGTGAACGCCTGGCGGCCTACGTGGCGCAGACGGCCGGCGAGGTCGCCGACGAGCCCGCGAGTGCCCGCGCGCTGAGCGGGTACCTGCTCCGCGGCCTGGACTGCGGCGCGCTCGACACCGCGGAGGTCAAGGAGGTCTCCGGTCTCGACCGGGCCGAGCTCGACCGCCTCGCGGGGCGCTGAGCCCCGCCCAGTCCCCGGGCGGCCGCCCTGGTCTCGCGCGGCCGCCCGGCTTGGCCGCCCCTCATGCCGACGCGGCCGCCCGCAACAGACGCAACTGGCCGAACTCGGCGGCGTTCTTCATCAGCTCGGCGTTGACCCAGGCCACCATGTCCGTGACGGTGTGCGCGGGGTCGTTGTCCCAGGGGAACGGCGCGACCGCCTCCCACTCGGCGTCGGTCAGCCCCTCCAGCGCCGCCAGCCACTCCTCGCGCAGCCCGCGCAGTCGTGCGACGGTGGCCGCCTCGACCGCCCCCTCCGACCCGCTCGCCGCGCCGGGCTGCCCGCCGGGGAAGGCGATGTCGGTGCGGTCCCGCGCCGGGCGGCCTCGCGCGTGGTCGAGCGCCACGCCCGACCACCAGGCCACATGCCAACTCAGCCACGCCATGGTGGGCACGGGCACCGGTTCCGGCTCCGTCTCGGCGAAGTCCGGCACCCAGGCGCCGTCAGCGCCTGGGCGCACCGTCCAGCAGTGGCGGGTCGGCTCCCACAGCAGGTCGCCGGGCGTCAGCCGCTCCAGGTGGTAGGCGAACAGGGACCAGACCAGGTCGAACTGCCGGCACAGCACGGCACGTCGCGTATCGTCCATCGGCCGACCCTGCCAGGCGGAGCGCGGCACGGCACAGCGGTTTTCCGCGCCGCCGCCCGGGCGCACCGGGAGAACGGCGAGAGCGCCGGCGAGGCTAGCCTTCGGCCCCCAGCCGCTCCCACCGGTCGGCGAGCGACGTCAGCTCCCGCAGGAGCCGTTCGCGGTCGGCCGGGCCGTACGTGTCGAGCAGGCGCTCGTCCAGCTCCCGCACCCGTGCCTCGGCCGCCGCGAGGGTACGCTCGCCCTCCGGCGTGAGATACAGCAGCTTGCGGCGGCCGTCGGCCGCGGTCGTCCTGCGCTCCAACAGGCCGCGCTTCTCCAGGCGTAGGGCCAGGTCCGCCATGGTCGAGGTGTCCAGCGCGACGGCCGAGGCCAGGGAGCTCTGGTCGCTGCCGGGGTAGACGTGCACCGTGGTCAGCACGGCGAACTGCGGTCCGGTCAGTGTCCGGTCCACGGCACGCACCCACGCCGCCAGATACGCCTGGTGCAGGCGCCTGACCTGATAGCCGGGCGCGCTCGTGAGCCGCGCGGGAGCGGCAGGCGGGGACGCGGGCGCGGCCACCGCCGCGGAATCCGCAGGAGTCGGGGTCTTGTCAGCCATAGAGCCACTTAAGCACGGCAGTTGGACAGGTCAGGAAGCGCGGGGCGGACCGCCGCATTCCGGCGGGCGCCGCGTCGGGAGACCCGGCCGAGTCCCAGCCGAGTCCCGGCCGGACACCGGAGAACCCCGTCCGTGTACGGTTCGGTGCCCGACGCTCACCGCGGGTCACCGCGCACGGGCGGGCCCGGAGACGAATCTTCCCCCTCGTGCGCATCACGGCCGCACCGTGGGTACCTCGCGGGGCGGAGGTGGACCATGGACGACGACAGCGCCGAGATCCTGTTCATCGGCAACGCCACGCTGCTCATCCGCTACGGCGAGCTCACCCTGCTCACCGACCCCAACTTCCTGCATCAGGGGCAACACGCGCACCTCGGCTACGGGCTGCTCTCCCGGCGGCTGACCGAGCCCGCCGTGGACCTGGAGGACCTGCCGCCCGACCTGGACGCCGTCGTGCTCTCGCACCTGCACGGCGACCACTGGGACCGGACCGCACGCCGCGGCCTGGACCGGGGGCTGCCCATCCTGACGACGCCGCACGCCTCCCGCGTCCTCCAGGGCGCCCAGGGCTTCCGCCGCGCCATGGGACTGCGCACCTGGGAGAGCCACACGCTGGTGCGGGGCCAGAGCCGGGTGCGGGTCACCGCGGTGCCGGGGCGCCACGCCTTCGGCCCGCTGGAGAAGCTGCTCCCGCCGGTGATGGGCAGCGTCCTGGAGTGCGGGCCCGCCACCGGGCCCGCGCGGCTGCGGATCTACCTCAGCGGCGACACCCTCCTCTTCGAGGGGCTGCGCGAGATCAAAGCCCGCTGCCCCGACCTCAACCTGGCGGTCCTCCACCTGGGCGGGACGACGCTGCCGGGCGGGAAGGTCGTCACGATGGACGGCGGTCAGGGAGCCGAGCTGGTTCGGCTGTTGCGGCCGCGCCTGACGCTTCCGGTGCACTACGACGACTACACGGTGTTCAAGTCGCCGCTCGACGACTTCGTCTCCGCGCTGGAGGCCCGAGGCCTGGAGGACAGGCTCGTGGACTGCCCCCGCGGCGCCCGCGTCACGGTCGGCGCTGCGGCCGAGGTCAGCAAGGTCGGCCCGGTGCGGGCACCGGCGCTGTGACCCGACCCGACCCGACCCGACCCGTCCCGACCCGGTCGGCCCGGGGACGCCTGCTCCTCCTGCCGGGCCCGCCCGAGCCACCTGCCGTCGGGTAGGCGCGCCCGCGGTGGCTCGGGGTGGCGCGTGTCACCGCCGCCCCCGCTGCCGTCCGCGTCAGTCCGGGGGCGGTATCTCGCCCGAACCGCGGGCGACCAGCTTCGTCGGGCGGGAGAGCGTGCGCGGCGGTTCTTCGGCGCCGTCCAGCCGCCTGAACAGCAGCTCCGCGGCGCTGCGGCCCAGGTCGGCCGGGTCCTGCGCGATGACCGTGACCGGCGGGGAGAGCAGATCGGCCAGCTCGAAGTCGTCGAAGCCGACCAGCGCCACGGGCCGGCCCCGCCACTCGGGCTCGGCCAGCACCCGCACCAGGGTGACCGTCACCCGGTTGTTCCCCGAGAAGACGGCCGTGACCGGCGCTGCGCCCCCGCTGCCGTCGAGCATCCGGGCCGCGTCGGTGCGCACCCGGTCCGAGCCGGTCGGGCCGAGCGCGACCCACGACTCGCTCACCGGCAGCCCGGCCTCGGCCATCGCCGCACGGTAGCCGCGAAGGCGCTCCTTGGCGGTGTGGATGCCCGGCCTGTCGCCGATGAAGCCGATCCGGCGGTGTCCGTGCGCGATCAGGTGGGCCACCCCGGAGCGGGCGCCCTCGAAGCTGTCGGAAAGCACCATGTCGGCCTCGATCCGGCCCGGCGGCCGGTCGAGGAAGACGGTGGCGACGCCGGCGGCGATCTCCGGGGCGAGATACCGGTGGTCGTCGCTGGCGGGGACGATCACCAGTCCGTCGACGCGGCGGGCGCACAGGGCCAGTGCCAGCTCGCGCTCCCGCTCCGGGTCCTCGGCGCTCGACCCGTTGATCAGCAGCGCTCCGTGCGCCCGGGCCACTTCCTCGACCGCCCGGCTGAGCGGTGAGTAGAACGGGTCGGCCAGGTCCTCGACGACGAGGCCGATGCTGGCCGTCGTGCCCTTGCGCAGCACGCGGGCGCTGTCGTTGCGCCGGAACCCGAGCGCGGTGATGGCCTCCCGCACCCGGCGCTCGGTGTCGCTGGAGACCCCGGCCTCGCCGTTGACGACCCGCGAGACGGTCTTGAGGCCGACTCCGGCGCGTGCCGCCACATCCTTCATGGTGGGCCGGCCCGCGTGCGGGCGTCCGCCGTGCCGCGCCGCGTGCGGGACGGCGGCACGGGCGCCGGTCCGTGTGCCGGGGGCCGGCGACGCGGTGGGGGAGGCGGCCGGTCCGCTCTCGTCGGTGGGGGGCCAGGCGGGGTGCGCGGGGTCGGCGGTGCCGGAGGCGTTGGGGGCGTCGGCCACGAGGGACTGTCCTTGTCGGGGTGGGTGTCGCCTGTCGGGGGTGCCGCCCTGCGGGGTGGGGCGGTGATCGCGTACCGAGCAGCATAGCCCCGAGGAGGGTCGGGACTGGACAACGTTGTCAGAAGTGGCAAGACTTGTGCGGTCCGCCCGCGCTTCGCCGTGGGCTCGTCCCCCGCACGCGCAGGAGTCAGCTGCTCATGCTCAACGACCTCGTCGCCGCGCTCGACATCGGCGGTACCAAGATCGCCGGTGCCCTGGTGGACAGCGGCGGCAGACTGCTGGCGCGCACGCGGCGGCCCACCCCCGCCAAGGAGAGCGCCGAAGCGATGAGCGCGGCCGTGGACGACGTCCTGCGCGAGCTGACCGCCACCGACGCGTGGGCCCGCGTCGGTGCCGTCGGCATCGGCAGCGCCGGACCCGTGGACGCGAAGGCGGGCACCGTCAGCCCGGTCAACATCCCCGTCTGGCGCGAGCACCCCCTGGCCGCCGACGTCCGCGAACGCACCGGCGGGCTCCCGCTCTCCCTGATCGGGGACGGCCCGGCCATCGCGGCGGCCGAGCACTGGCAGGGCGCGGCGCGGGGGCGGGCCGACGCCCTGTGCATGGTCGTCTCCACCGGCGTCGGCGGTGGCCTCATCCTCGACGGCGCCCTCCACCCCGGGCCCACAGGCAACGCCGGGCACATCGGCCACATCAGCGTCGACATGAACGGCGAGCTGTGCCCCTGCGGCTCGCACGGCTGCGTCGAGACCATCGCGAGCGGCACGAACATCGCACGCCACGCGCTGACCTCGGGCTGGCAGCCGGGACCCGACCAGGACGCCACCGCGGCCGGAGTCGCCGCGGCGGCCCGTGCGGGCGACGCGGCGGCCCGCGCCGCCTACGACCGCGCCGCACGTGCCCTCGCCGCGGCGATCGCCGCCACCGCCACCCTCGTCGAAATCGAGATCGCGGTCATCGGCGGAGGCGTCGCCCACGCGGGCGACGTCCTGTTCACCCCGCTCCGCCAGGAACTAAAGCGGTACGCGACCCTGCCCTACGTACGCGGCCTGGAGATCGCGCCGGCCACCACCGGCACGGACGCCGGGCTCGTCGGCGCGGCCGCCGAGGCGCGGAAACTGATCGGCGCGGAGACCGCCTGAACGCAGCCGCCCTGCGCGGCGCCCCGCTCTGCGCAGGGCGGTGTCACTCTGCGGTGGTCGAGCTCCACATCTGTGCCGCGGCCGCGTGCTGCGCCGCCGGCCTGCACGGCGCGTGCACACTCGAGGCGGGCGCCCCGGTTTCCCTGTTACCGAATCCGGACGGACCCGGGAGAACAACGTCCGCCACGGCGCCATCTCACCGGGTACAGCGAAACAGCCGATGTGGCCGCTCGCCCCGCGGGACGAGGCGGAGGCGCCGCGTCCGACAGACCTTGGGGAGCTTCATCGTGATCACGCACCGTGCCCGCCGGACCGCCCGTTCCGCCACCCTGGCAGCCGTGACCGCCGCGCTGGCGTTGGGCCTGACCGCCTGCAACGGTGCCGATGACGACGCGAAGACGGCGAGCGCCGACCGCGCCGCCGACACGGCGGACAACCGGCCCGCGTCCAGCGGCAAGGACGGTGCGGAGCCCAAGAGCGGTGGTGACACCGACGAGCGGGAGGGCTCAGCCGCCGCCTCGGGCGGAACGGACGAGGCCGCGGGCCGGGGCGCGGACTCCGGCACCCAGCAGTGCCGCGGGGACGAGATGCTGGTCACCGCGGTGCACCGGTTCGCGGGTCAGGAGGGCGACCACCTGCTGATCACCGCGTCGAACGAGGGCGGCAAGCCGTGCTGGGTCACCTCGTACCCGGCCGTGAAGCTCGGCGGGGACGTCGACAGCGCCGCACTGCCGCACGCGAAGAAGGACGACCCCAGCGGCGACGAGCGCGTCACGCTCCGTCCGGGAGGCAAGGCATACAGCGCCGTGAACCTGTTCGACTACGGCTCGAAGAACCACACGGCGGACTCGTTCGCCATCGGTCTGCGCGGTGCGGACGGTGACGTCGGCCCCTTCTACTCCGTCGACTCCAAGGGCGAGAAGCCGCAGTTCAGCTGGAACGAAGCCGACGTGCTGAACTGGAACACCGAGAAGCCGTACAACTTCTGAGCTGTGCCGGCCGGGTGGTGCGGTGCGGCTCGGCCGGCGCAGCCACAGCGACTGCACACGGTGACGCGTGGCAAAGAGGCCCGGAGCCTGTCCTCGACGAGCGGTGTGCCGCCGGCCTCAGCTGACGTCTGCCGCCGGCCTGACGGCCCGGACTCCCTTCAGATGCCGCGTGAAGAACCGGACCGCGGCCTCCCCCGCGAACTGCGGGACGCCGGTGTGGCCGCCCATGTTGGCGTGCAGGC
Organism: Streptomyces diacarni; assembly: GCF_003323715.1. Taxonomy (GTDB): domain Bacteria; phylum Actinomycetota; class Actinomycetes; order Streptomycetales; family Streptomycetaceae; genus Streptomyces; species Streptomyces diacarni. The sequence goes on along the minus strand of NZ_QOIN01000070.1, from coordinate 100,485 downwards.
ACTTCTCCTTCGAACCGAAGGCGTCGAACAGGTCCAGGGCCGCCTGCCGGTCGTTGCCCTCGTCGTCCCACTGCAGCAGGACGTGCAGGGGAACAGTGACCCTTCGGGCTTCCTCGAACATGGTGCGAGGCACCAGACTCCCCGCGAACAGACCGGCGGCCACGATGCGTGGCTCGACCACCGCCAGCCGGATCCCGATGGAGATCACTCCCCCCGAGTACCCGACAGGACCGCCGATCTCGGGCAGCGACAGGAAGGCGTCCAGCGCGGCCTGCCACTCGGGCACCGCCTTGTCGACCAGGGGGAGGATGAGGGCGTCGACGCTCTCGTCGCTGACCGGCTCGCCGGCCTGCATCGCCCGGCGCAGGTCGGCGCGGGCCCGGTCGAGAGCCGGCCAACCGGGCCGGTCGCCGCTTCCGGGGAGCTCGATGGTGGCTGTGGCGAAGCCTTCCGCCGCGGAGTGCCGGGCGCGGGCCACCAGCCGGGGGTACATCCGGCGCAGTCCGAGCGTGGGGTGGCCGAGCAGGATCAGTGGCACTGGCGCGGAAGCGGACGCGCCTTCGGGCGTCCACAGGAGCCCGGGGATCCCACCGAGGGTGAACGCGCGTTCGAGGACGCCGTCGTCGAGGCGTTGCGCGGAAGTGATCTGCATGGTCGTGCCTTTCGGGAGTGCACTCAAACGGCGCTCCCGGACGACCTGACTATCGCCCGACCGTGACCCCGGAGGGGAGCACCCATGGCAATACTGCGTTCACGGGTACCACCTCCTCGTCCTCTCGCACGGCCTTCCGGAAACGTAGCAGTGGGCGGCCTCCGTCCGCCAAGTGTTTTTGCGGCATACGTCAGGTCGGCGAGCGTGCTTCAAAAGCCGGTGCGCTCACATCTCGTGCTTGCCGTGGCGCAGCGGTTCCTCCGGCTCGGCCGCGCCGGCGGGAGAGACCGGGGAGCCGCCCGAGGTGCCGGCGGGGATGTCGGGGCCTCCGGCGCGTGCGTCGCCCTGCGAGGGCTCCGCGCCCGCGTCGAGCTGCTCCAGGCGCGCGGCCAGGATCTCCTTCACCTGCGGCCGGTCGGCGTGTGCCTGCTCGTACTCCGCGAGCCGCCGCACGTCGTCGCTTCCCAGCGACCTGATCCTGTGCTCCACGCTCCCCGCCGGCAGCTGATCGTAGTCGGGCAGCGGCAGAGCGTCGGACTGGTGTGCTGACATGGCTTCCGGCCTCCTGGGGTGCGACGGATTCCGGTGGTCGGGCGTCCGCTCGTCGCAGGAGCGGACGCCACCTGTTCACGGTGTGGCCCCGCCGTGCGGCGAGCACCACAGCTCGGCGGGTAACCACCGAGCGCGCCCGGCACACGTCAAGACCGTCACCGGGGGCGGCGGCGCTCTCGCACCCCCGGTGCCGTCAGGCCTCGGCGGGGGTCTCCGGGCGCGGCGGGGTCTCCACCGCCCGGGCGTACGCGGTCGGCGTGACCCCCACGGTGGCGGTGAAGTCACGGACCAGGTGGGCCTGGTCGCTGTAGCCCAGCTCGCCGGCCAGCTGGGCCCAGTCCGTCGCGGGCCTGGCGGTGGCGCGCTCCATCGCCTCGTGGACGCGGTAGCGCAGGATCGCCCACTTCGGACTGACGCCGACGTAGGTGGCGAAGAGCCGTTGCAGGGTGCGCACGGACACGCCCTCGTCCGCGGCCAGGCGCTCGACGCGCAGGACGGAGCGGTCCGTGCGGATCCGGTCGGCCAGCGCCATGGCCTGCTCGGCGGCGGGATCGGTGCGGGGGGAGAGGGAGAGCAGGAAGGCGTCGAGCGCGGCCACTCTCCGGTCCTCCGCGTCCGGCCCCAGGACACGGGCGGGCACGTCCTGCGGCCGGACGCGGGCGAGAACCTCCCGCGCCCCGACCGCTCCTCTTCCGGCCGCCTCGCTTCCTGCCGCTTCCCTTCCAGCAGACGTTTCCCCACCGGGCGCCTCCCCGCCGGGTGCTCCTCCGTCGCCGAACGCTTCGCGCAGCGTCAGCTGCCTGCCTCTCAGGGCTGTGAGCGGGCGGGGCGGCGACAGGAAGGTGTGGAAGCCGCCAGGGCGGAACTGGACGCCGCACACACGCCCGGAGTCCGCCAGCTTCGTGGTGAACAGGTCCGTGGCGACCCCCGCCACCAGCCCGCTCGCGACCGCGATCTCCGCGGGGCCGCGCCGTTCGAAGACGAGGTTGACGCACGGGTGCGGGACGACCTGCGAGACGTACGGCTCCTCCAGGTCCCAGTCGATCAGCCAGTAGTGCTCCACCCAGTGGCGCAACGGCTCGGCTGCCGGCCTGCGGCGGAAGTGGACCCGCGCCATCAGCGACGGCGCCTGCACGATGCCCCGCGTGTCCCTGCGCGGTTCCGCGGCGGCCTCACGGGCAGCGGGCGTCCGGTTCTCGCCGTCCGGCGCGTTCACGCTGCCCCCACCTGCCATGACGGCGATCCTATGCCCGGCACTGTCGCGTTTCTTCAAGCCCCGGCCCGTGGCCGGGACCTAGCGTGACGGCATGGCCAACGAACTTTCCCCTCTCATCGGCGGAGCCGCCCGCGCCGCGGACCCCGTCGTGCGCGGCATCACCGACGAGCAGCTCACGCTGCCCACCCCCTGCGCCGAGTACGACGTACGGGCGCTGCTCAACCACCTCTTCCACGTCGTCGTCGGTTTCCAGGCCCTCGCCGCCCGGGAGGCCGCCGACTTCTCCACCACACCCGACTACCTCCAGGGCGAGTGGCGTGCCCGCTTCGGTGCGGAGACCGGCAAGCTGGTCACGGCGTGGGCGGCGCCCGGCGCGCTGGAGGGCGTCTCGCCGGGCATGGGCCTGCCGCAGCGCACCGTGGCCCACATGGTGCTCGGCGATCTGCTCGTCCACGGCTGGGACCTGGCCCGCGCCACCGGCCAGGATTACCGGCCCGACCAGGCGGCCCTGGACGAGGTGCGGCCCGCTGTCGACGACATGGCACCCATGGCGCGCGAGGCGGGCGTCTACGGCGAGGAGGTGGCCGTACCGCCCGACGCCACGCCCTTGGAGAAGTTGCTCGCCGCCACCGGCCGCGACCCGCGCTGGTCATCCAGCTGAACCCTTGGCCGCCCGGCTGATCCCTTGGTCACCCGGCTGAGCCCCCGGCCGCCCGGCTGATCCTGTCCTCGGGGGCGGGCGCCTCGTCCGTCCCTGCTCGCGCCGGAGCCGCCGGGGGTCGCCGGTCGGCCGGCCCCCCGCCCGCCCGCCTGCCGTTTCCGCCCTCCCGGCGGGCCGCGCGCGCCCCGCCGTACGCGCCGGGGCGCAGGCGCCGTGCCCCTTCGGGCGCCGGGAGAGCCGCCCCGGCGCGTTTCCCCCACCGGGTGATGCGGGCAACTGAACGGGGACGACGGATGAGGGGGGAACACCGTGATCGTCTGGCTGAACGGCGCGTTCGGCGCGGGCAAGACCACCGCGGCGAACGAACTGCTCGACCTGCTTCCCGGCAGCACGCTCTACGAACCCGAAGCCATCGGTGCCGCACTGCGCCGCATGCTGCCCAAGGAACGCCTCGGACAGATAGCCGACTTCCAGGACCTGCACTCATGGCGGCGGCTCGTGGTGGACACGGCCGCCGCTTTGCTGACAGAGGTCGAAGGACCGCTGATCGCCCCGATGACGCTGCTGCGGCGCGAGTACCGCGACGAGATCTTCGGCGCGCTCGCCGCCCGCCGCATCCCCGTACAGCACCTGCTGCTGCACGCTGACGAACCCGTACTGCGCGAGCGCATCGACACCCGCGCCGCCGATGACGGCGGCTCCACCCGCGCCTGGTGCCTGGCCCACCTGTCCTCGTACCGGGCGGCCCTGCCGTGGATCACCGCCGAGGCGCACACGCTCGACACCAGCCACCTCACCCCCCGGCGCACGGCCGAGCGCCTCGCCGAGGCGATCGGTGAGGGGGCGGGCACCACGGGCATCGTGCAGACCCCCGAGCCGACGGCCGAGACGGTCGCCGCGGGGGTGCTGCTGTTCGACGACCGCGACCGGGTGCTCCTCGTCGACCCCACCTACAAGCCGGGCTGGGAGTTCCCCGGCGGCGTGGTCGAGCGCGGTGAGGCGCCCAGCACCGCGGGCGTCCGCGAGGTCTTCGAGGAACTGGGACTGCGGCTGCCCGCGCAGCCGGCGCTGCTCGTCGTCGACTGGGAGCCGCCGCGCCCACCCGCGTTCGGCGGGATGCGGCTGCTCTTCGACGGGGGACGGCTCGCGGCCGAAGACGAGGCCGCGCTCCTGCTGCCGGGCGCCGAACTCCGCGACTGGCGCTTCGTCACCGAGGAGGAGGCCGCGCGGCTTCTTCCTGCCAACCGCCTGGAGCGGCTGCGCTGCGCCCTGCGGGCCCGCAGGGCGGGACACCCCCTCTACCTCGAGGGCGGTGTCCCGACCGGCTGCGGCCACCTGCTGCGCTGACGGGGCCCCGGGCCTGCGGTGATCAGGCGTTCTTCTGCTGCGCGTATCCGTGCAGGAAGAGCGCCTCGGCCACCGCCATCCGCTCCAGTTCGCGCGGGTCCACGCTCTCGTTCACCGCGTGGATCTGCGCCTCGGGTTCGCTCAGACCGATGAGGAGGATCTCGGCGTCCGGGTAGAGGGCATCCAGCGCGTTGCACAGCGGGATCGAGCCGCCCATCCCGGAGACCTGCATCTCCAGCCCGTCGTACGCCTCGCGCAGCGCGGTGGCCATCGCGGTGTACGCAGGGCTGGAGGTGTCGGCGCTGAACGGCTGCCCCCGACCGATCACCTCGGTCGTCACCCGCGCCTGCCACGGCACGTGCGACTCGACGTGCGCGACCAGCAGCTCGATGGCCTCCTCGACGTCGGTGCCCGGCGGGATACGCAGCGAGACCAGGGCGCGCGCCGACGCGTGCACCGATGGGGTGGCGCCCACGACCGGCGGGCAGTCGATGCCCAGTACGGTCACGGCCGGACGTGCCCACAGCCGGTCGGCGACGGCGCCGCCGCCGAGCAGACCGACCCCGTCCAGCACCTTGGCGTCCCGCCGGAAGTCCCCCTCCGGGTACGGCATGCCCTCCCACCGCGCGTCCGCGTCGAGGCCGTCGACGACGGTGTTGCCCTCGGCGTCCCGCAGGGAGTCGAGCGTGCGCAGCAGCGCGGCCAGCGCGTCCGGTGCCGCGCCGCCGAACAGGCCCGAGTGCAGGTTCCCTTCGAGCGTGTCGACCTGGACCCGCAGCAGCGTCATGCCGCGCAGCGTCGCGGTGACGGTGGGCACGCCGCAGCGGAAGTTGCCCGTGTCCCCGATGACGACGGCGTCAGCGGCCAGCAGTTCGGGGTGCGCACGCGCGTACTGTTCCAGACCGCCGGTGCCCTGCTCCTCGGAGCCCTCCGCGATCATCTTGACCGAGACGGGCAGTCCACCGTTCTCCCGCACGGCCCGCAGCGCGAGCAGGTGCATCACGAAGCCGCCCTTGCAGTCGGCCGCCCCCCTGCCGTACCACCGGCCGTCGGCGCCGTCGGTCAGCTCGAACGGCGGGGTGCGCCAGGCCGCCTCGTCCAGCGGCGGCTGGACGTCGTAGTGCGCGTACAGCAGCACCGTCGGCGCACCCGCGGGGCCGGGCAGGTAGCCGTAGACCGACTGGGTGCCGTCCGGCGTGTCCAGTGCCGCGACGTCCTGGAAGCCCTCCGCACGCAGCGCGTCGGCGATCCACCTGGCGGCCCCCTCGCACTCGCTGACCGGGAACTGCTCCGGGTCCGCGACCGAGCGGAACGCCACCAGCTCGCTCAGCTCGGACTTGGCGCGGGACATCAGCGAGGCGACGGTGGCCGCGACATCCGCGGTGGAGGCGGCCGGTCCTGACGCGGTGGACGTGGGGGCTGCTGCGGGCGTGGCCGTCGGTTCTGACGGGGGCTGCGGCATGGGAACGCTCCTTGTGGGCGCGACGTTGGCACACGTGTACGGACACATGTGTATCGCACGTGACCCGCCCCGTAGGATGCGGTGGGCCATACCGTCAACAGAGGTCAACCGGGAGCACAGCACATCGTGAGCAGCGAGAACGCAGCCGGGAACGAGGACGTCGAGCCCGCGGGGGACCGGTGGCAGGACCGCCCCGTCTGGGACGTCGTCGTGGTCGGCGCCGGGCCCGCGGGCGCCTCGGCCGCGTACGCGGCGGCCGTCGCCGGTCGCAAGGTGCTGCTCGTGGAGAAGGCCGAGCTGCCGCGCTACAAGACGTGCGGCGGCGGCATCATCGGCCCCTCCAGGGACTCGCTCCCGCCCGGCTTCGACCTCCCGTTGCGCGACCGCGTGCACGCGGTGACCTTCACCCTGAACGGCAAGCTCGCCCGCACCCGGCGCGCCCGCAGCATGCTCTTCGGCCTGGTCAACCGGCCCGAGTTCGACAACGCACTGGCGGAGGCGGCCGTCAAGGCCGGCGCGGAGGTGCGCACCGGTGTCGCCGTCTCCCGCGTCGAGCAGCACGGGCCCGCCGTGCCCGACCGCCGCACGGTCGCCGTCGTGCTGGCGGGCGAGGACGAGCCGGTCCTGGCCAGGGCGGTGATCGGCGCGGACGGCAGCGCGAGCCGGATAGGTGCCCACGTGGGCGTCAAGATGGAGCAGGTCGACCTCGGTCTGGAAGCGGAGATCCCCGTCCCCGACAGTGTCGCCGAGGACTGGGCCGGGCGGGCGCTGGTGGACTGGGGCCCGCTCCCGGGCAGTTACGGCTGGGTCTTCCCCAAGGGGGACACCCTCACCGTCGGCGTCATCTCCGCCCGCGGCGACGGCGCGGCCACCAAGCGCTACCTGGACGACTTCGTCGGCCGCCTCGGCCTCGCCGGATTCGAGCCCCGTATCTCCTCGGGACATCTGACCCGCTGCCGCGCCGACGACTCACCGCTCTCCCGCGGCCGGGTCCTCGTCGCCGGGGACGCGGCCGGCCTGCTGGAGCCCTGGACCCGCGAGGGCATCTCCTTCGCGCTGCGCTCCGGACGGCTGGCGGGGGAGTGGGCGGTACGCGTCGCCGAGGCGCACGACGCGGTGGACGCGCGCCGGCAGGCCCTCAACTACGCGTTCGCCGTCAAGGCGGGCCTCGGCGTCGAGATGGGCGTCGGACGGCGGCTGCTGCGGATCTTCGCCCGCCGCCCCGGCCTCTTCCACGCTGCTCTGACCGGTTTCAGGCCCGCCTGGAACGTCTTCGCGCGCTTCACCCGCGGCGCCACCTCGCTGGCCGAGGTCGTCCGGGTGCACCCCCTCGCCCGCCGCGTTCTGGACACGTTCGACCGCAGGGAGGCCGAGGCGGCACGCGACGGCTCCGACACGGCCGAGGACGTGGGGGAGGGCACCGAGGCCGCCGCTCAGCAGGGCGCCGAGCAGGACGACCGCGCGGACGGAGCCGGTGAGCGGCCTTCGCAGGGCCGTGACGAGCCGGGTGGCGAGTCGGCGCGACGCCCCTCGGCCTGACCCGGTCCGTGCGTCGTACCGAGCGGGCGGCCCCACGCGGCCACCCGCTAGCCCGTACTCCCCGGGGAGTAGCCGCGAGCACCGCGCCCGGCTGACGACGCACCGTGCGAGGCGCGTCTAGCGTGAGAGGCGTGGCCAGCACCCCTTCTTCCGCCGCGGCTTCCGGTGACGGCACCGCGCCTGCCCTCGGTGACGGCGCCGCCCCTGTTCCCGGTGGCGGCGACGCCGCCGCGGTGGCGGGCGCGGGACCGGCGCGGCGGTCCCGGTGGCGGCGTCGGCCGGGAGAGCTCCCGGCTCCGCCGCCCTGGGCGCGGCGGCGCGTTCCGTGGGCGACGTCGGTCGCCGTCTTCGTCATCCAGCAGGCCGGCACGGGTTTCGCCGCGCACAATCAGCGGGCCGCCGACGTGGTCGGTCCCGACGGGGCCGCCCGCCTCCTGCTGACGCTGGGGCCGCTCCTGCTGCTGGTCCGGTACCGCTACCCGCGCTGTGCGGTGTGCGGGACGTCGGCGGTGACGCTGGCGTATCTGGCGGCCGGCTACCCCTACGGTCCGATCCTGCTCAGCGTCGTCGTCGCGGGCTTCGCCGCGCTCGTGGAGGGGTGCCGGTATGTGACCTGGTCCGCCCTCGGGGTCCTGTGGCTGGGCAACCTGCTGGTGGCCCACGCCTTCTCCCGCCTGCTGCCGCCCGGTGGCGATCCGCCGGGGTCGTCCTGGGGCGCGGACCTGTTCATGCTGGTGTGGATGGTGGCGCTGTGCACGGCGGGTGAGCTGGCCCGGGTGCGCCGCGCCGAACGGGAGCGCAGGCAGCGCGAGGCGGAAGAGGCCGAGAAGCGGCGGGCCGGCGAGGAGCGGCTGCGCATCGCCCGCGAGTTGCACGACGTGCTGGCCCACAGCATCTCCGTCATCAACATCCAGGCAGGGGTGGGCCTCGCCCTCCTCGACGCGGAACCGGAACAGGCGCGGACCGCGCTCACCACGATCAAGGCCGCGAGCAAGGAGGCGCTGGGCGAGGTGCGCCAGGTCCTGGACACGCTCCGTGCGCCGGGTGACGCGCCCCGCGCCCCCGCGCCCGGGCTCGACCGGCTGGCCGAGCTGACCGAGCAGGCCGCGCGCGCCGGGCTCCGGGTCGCCACCGAGACGGAGGGGGTGCCCGTACCGCCGCCGCCGGGCGCCGACCTGGCGGCGTTCCGCATCGTCCAGGAGGCCCTCACCAACATCGTGCGCCACTCGGGCTCCCGCACCGCGCTGGTGCGCATCCGCTACGGCAGCACCGCCATGGAACTGCTCGTCGACGACGAGGGGCCGGCGACCGGCACGGGACCGACCGGCGGTGGCAACGGGCTGGTGGGCATGCGCGAGCGGGCCGCGGCTTTCGGGGGCACGCTCGAGGCGGGCCCGCGCCCAGGCGGTGGCTTCCGCGTCCTGGCGACGATCCCGCTGCCGCCCTCGCAGAGCGGCGCGCCGCTACAGTGACCGCCCTGCCGCACCGCAGAACCACAGGGAGACACCGTGATCCGCGTCCTTCTCGCCGACGACCAGGTCCTCGTCCGCGCCGGATTCCGTGCGCTGTTGGACGCGCAGCCCGACATCGAGGTCGCGGGCGAGGCGGCTGACGGCCAGGAGGCGGTCGCGCTGGTCCGGGAGACCTCTGTCGACCTGGTGCTGATGGACATCCGGATGCCCGTGCTCGACGGCCTGGCCGCGACCCGCCGCCTGACCGGCGACCCGCGGCTCGCGGCGGTGAAGGTCGTCATGCTGACCACGTTCGAGCTGGACGAGTACGTCTTCGAGGCGCTGCGCTCGGGGGCCTCCGGGTTCCTGGTCAAGGACACCGAACCCGAGGAGCTGGTACGGGCGGTGCGCGCGGTCGTCGACGGGGACGCGCTGCTCTCGCCCGGCGTGACCCGCCGCCTCATCGAGGAGTTCGCCGCCCGCTCCAAGCAGCCCGCGGCGGCCGAGGAGCTGGCCCGCCTGACCGAGCGGGAGCGGGAGGTGATGGCGCTGGTGGGCCTGGGGCTGTCCAACGAGGAGATCGCCCGCCGGCTGGTCGTCTCCCCGCTGACGGCCAAGACCCACGTGAGCCGCACGATGGTCAAGCTGGGCGCGCGCGACCGCGCGCAACTGGTCGTCCTCGCCTACGAGTCGGGACTGGTGCGCCCGGGCTGGCTGGGCTGAGCCGAGCCCCACCCGGCGGCCGAGCGGCCACACGTCCCGCGAGCGGTCGCGTCTCCCGCGAGCGGTCACGTGTCCCGTTTGCGGCGCACGTAGAGCTGTTTGCGGACGCGTGCGACGACGGTGCCGTCCGCGGCCGTGACGGTGGACTCGAACCACGGCAGCGCCTTGGAGCCGTCCGCGGTGGCCGCGCGGATCTCCTCCACGCGGTCCTCGGTCAGCCGGAAGTCGGCGTAGACGTCGCCCCGCCCGGGGGAGACGAACTCGATCTCGGCCGCCTTGTCCCACACCACGTAGTCCCGCCCCAGCCTGTTGACCGCCAGCAGGCAGAAGAAGGGGTCGCTCATCGAGTAGAGCGAGCCGCCGAACTGGGTGCCGAAGTAGTTGCGGTTGAACCGGGTCAGGCGCAGCCGTACCCGGGCCCTGCTCCAGTCGTCGGCGACCTCCAGCACGCGCACGCCGGTGAACCGGTAGGGCGGGTACCAGTTCAGCGCCCGCCGCAGGCCGCCGGGTGTGCGGAGCACGTTTGCCATGGCGGCGAAGCTACCACGCGCGTTACCCATGGGTAATGGCGGACTCGGCGCCGGAGGCCCCCGGGCGCTCCGCCCGCAGGAAGGCGCCCAGCGCCGCCGCCAGTTCGGCGGGCGCGTCCTCCTGGACGAGGTGCCCGGCGCCCTCCAGCAGGTGCAGCGTGGCGCCGGGGATCGCCGCAGCCAGCGCCCGCCCGCGTGCGACGGGGATCCAGGCGTCCTCGGTGCCCCAGCAGACGAGGACGGGGAGCGCGAGGCCGCCGTAGCGGTGCTCGATCTCGTCGGTCCAGCGCTGCCCGTTCTGCGCCATCTGCCGGTAGAGCGCCGGTTGCCCCTCCTCGCCCGTCCAGGGCTCGGCCAGCCGCTCGATCACCTCCTGGCGCAGCCCGGGCCCGCCGACGGAGGCCACGTACTCCCGTACCAGCGCGCCGTGCAGGGCGGGCGGCAGTTGGGCGAACACCTCGGCGTGCTCGCCCAGCAGCCGGTAGGCGCCCGAACCCCAGGGGGCGAGCGCGACCACGTCCACCAGCGCGAGCCGTGCGAAACGCGCACCGTGCAGCAGGTGGGCCCGCAGGGCGACGGCGCCTCCGAAGTCGTGCGCCACCACGGCGGGCCGCTCCAGCCCCCAGTGCTCCAGCAGCGCGGCGAACAGCCGGCCCTGCGCGTCCAGCGAGACGTCCTGGCCCTCGTACTTGGCCGAGGTGCCGTAACCGGGCATGTCCCACACGAACACGTGGTGGTCCTCTGCCAGTGCGCGGGCGGTGTCGCGCCATACGAAGGAGGACCACGGGGTGCCGTGCAGCAGGACGACGGGCGGCAGCGCGGGGTCGCCGAGCGCGGTCCAGCGCACGGTGCCCGCGGGGCTGGCGTAGGTGCGATCCAGCGTCCAGGTCTCGTTCATGGAGACCACTGTGCTGGCCGGTGGGCCCGCACACCATTGGCCGGAGGGCCGACAAGTGCAAGGATCTGGCCACATCGGCTGTGGTGGGCGCGGTGGCGGGTCAGCCGTGCGGGAGCACCGCCCGCCGCGTCGCCCACGCCGTGAGGGAGGCGAACGCGGCGAGCACGGCCACCGTCAGCAGCGCGGTCGGTAGCGAGAACCAGTCCGCCAGGAAGCCGATGGCCACCGGGCCGACGAGGATGCCGCCGTAGCCGAAGGTGGAGGCGGCGGCGACGCCGCCGGGACCCGCGAGGTCCCCGGCGCGCCCGATGGCGATGGGGAAGACGTTCGCGAGACCCAGCCCGGTCACCACGAACCCGGCCAGGGCGAGCCACACCGAGGGCGCCAGGGAGCCCAGCAGCATGCCGCAGCAGCCCAGGGCGCCGCCCGCGATCAACACCCGGTCGGGGCCCAGTCGTTCGACCAGGGTCGTCCCCGACAGCCGCCCCAGCGTCATCGCCCCGGCGAACACCGAGTACCCGGCGGCGGCCAACCCGGCGCCCGCTGACAGGTCGTCGGCCAGGTGCAGGGCGCTCCAGTCGGCCAGAGCGCCCTCACCGTACGCCGTGCACAGGGCGATCAGGCCCAGGACGGCGACCAGCCATCGCGCGCGCCCGGGCGCCCGTGCGGTGCCGCCCGTCGTCTCGGCGCCGTCCGGCTCGCGCCGCGCGGGTTCGAGGGGGAAGCGCAGCAGCGGCCGGGCGAAGAGGAGCGCGAGCAGCAGCCCGGCGGCGGCGAGCAGCAGTAGGTGCCGGGTCGGGCTCAGCCGCCCCGCGACCAGGCCGCCCAGGCCCGCGCCGAGCATCCCGCCGAGGCTGAACGCGGCGTGGAAGCCGGGCATCACGGGGCGGCGCAGCGCGGCGATCAGGTCGACGGCCGCGCTGTTGAGGGCGACGCTCATGCCTCCGTACGCGGCGCCGAAGACGAGCAGCACCAGGCCGAGGGCGAGCGCCGAGCGGGTGAGGGGCGGGAGGGCGACGCTCAGCGGCAGCAGCAGCCCGCAGACGAGCACGACGGGTTGGCTGCCCAAGCGCGAACAGAGTCTCCCTGTGAGCATCATGGTGGCCACGGCGCCCGCTGAGACGCCGAGCAGGGCGAGGCCGAGCGCGCTGGACGACGCGCCGGTCTGTGCCTTGACGGCGGGGATGCGGACGACCCAACCGGCGAAGAGGAAGCCGTCGAGAGCGAAGAAGACTGTCAGAGTGATGCGGAAGCGGCGCAGGTCCGGGCGAGGGGAGGCGGCGGATGGACGACCGCGGTGCCCCGTTGCACCGGCGAGCGCCGACCGTATTTTGTTCAGTGTCGGCACAAAGAGAGAATAGAGGCGTGACCCAGACGCGTACAACAAGGCTGGAGCGAGGGCGTTCGGCACTCGGACCCGCGCTGGAGCTGGTCCACACCGGGCAGGCGCCCACCCGCGCGGTGCTCACCGCCGAACTCGGCGTGACCCGGGCGACAGCGGGAGCCGTCGCGAGTGAACTCGAAACCCTCGGGCTCATCACCGTCGACCCCCACCCCACGGCACCGGTCGGCACCCAGGGCCGCCCCTCCCACCGGCTGGCCGTCAACCCGCGCGGCCCGGTGGCGCTGGCCGCCCAGATCCACGCGGACGGCTACCGCGCCGCCCTCGTCGGCCTCGGCGGGCACCTGGTGGCCACCGCGCCCGGCTGCGGCACCGTGGACGCCGACCCGGCACAGGTCATCAGCGAAGTCGTCCGAACGGGCGCCCAGTTGCTGAGCGACACCGGGCGGCGGTGCGTCGGCGCCGGACTCGCGGTGCCCTCCGCCGTCGCCGAACCCGAGGGGACCGCGCTCAACCCCCTGCACCTGGCCTGGCAGGCGGGCGCCCCCGTGCGCGACACCTTCAGCGCCTCCCTCGCCGAGGCCGGCATCACGCACGCGGCGGGCGGCCCACCGGTCACCGGCTTCGCCGCCAACGACCTCAACGTGGCGGCCCTCGCCGAGTACCGGCACGGCGCGGGACGCGGAGCCGGACACCTGCTCGTCGTCGGCACAGGACACCACGGCGTGGGCGGCGCCCTGGTGCTCGACGGCCGCCTGCACACCGGCAGTTCGGGCCTCGCCCTGGAGGTCGGCCACCTGACCGTGGACCCCGGCGGCCGCCCGTGCCACTGCGGCAGCCGCGGCTGTCTGGACGTGGAGACCGACCCGGCCGCCCTCTTCGCCGCCGCCGGACGCACCCCGTCCGACCGCGACTCGCTGCTGGCCCAGGCAGGCGAACTGATCCGCACCGAGTACGCCACCGACGCCCGGGTACGCGCGGCGGCGGGGCGGCTCGTCGACCGGCTCGGCCTCGGACTCGCGGGGCTGGTCAACATCCTCAACCCCGACCGCATCGTGCTGGCCGGACTGCACCGCGCCCTCGTCGAGGCCGACGGGGAGCGGCTGCGCGGCGTCGTCGCCGACCGCAGCCTGTGGGGCCGCAGCGGCAGCGTGCCCGTACTGCCCAGCGCGCTGGAGCACAGCTCGCTGGTCGGCGCCGCCGAACTGGCCTGGCAGCCCGTTCTCGACGATCCGATCGGTGCGCTGGGAGGATGAACCCATGCGGATCGAAGCGGGACGCGCCCGCGAACTCGACGTACTCCAGGAGATCGAACGGGCGGCGGGGCGCTGGTTCCGCGACATCGGCATGGACGAGATCGCCGACGACGAGCCGCCCACGCTGGAGTCGCTGGGCAGCTACGCGCGCTCCGGCGGACTGTGGGTCGTCACCCCCGAGCCCGGGAGCCGGCCCGTCGCCTACGCGCTGACCGAACCCGTCGACGGCTGCCTGCACATCGAACAGATCTCCGTGCACCCCGACAGCGCCCGCCGCGGTATCGGCCGCGCCCTCCTCGACGAGCTGGCCGCCAGGGCGGCCGCCGGCGGGATACCCGCCCTCACCCTCACCACCTTCGCCGACGTGCCCTGGAACGCGCCCTACTACGCGCGCCTGGGCTTCCGGGCCCTCGCCGCGGGCGACCTCACCCCCGGGCTGCGGCAGATCCGCGCCGACGAGGCCGCCGCGGGTCTCGACCGCTGGCCCCGCCTGTGCATGCGCCGCGAGACGAGCCGCCCGGTGGGCCCCGCGCCGACCGGGAGCCCGTACTCCCCGCGAGGTACCTCCGTCGCCGCCGGCCGTACGACGACCAAGCCGCCCTCCGGCGGGCACCCTCGGTAGCGAGCACACACCACGGCCCGCTACGGAGGAGCTGAGAGAGATGGACCTGCTGGCGCACTGGCACGACGGCGGGGGCCCCGGCCCCTGGATCCTGTTCTTCCCGCTGCTCTGGGCGGCCGTCGTGGCCGGCGGCATCACCCTGCTGCGCCGCACCGCAGTGCGCGGTCGCCGCGCCCCCTGGCAGCCGCGGACAGCACACGGCCCCCGGACTCCGCACGCCACCGAGACCGCGCTCGGCCTGCTCGGCCGCCGCTTCGCCCGCGGAGAGATCGACGAGGACGAGTACTGGCGCCGCACCTCCGTGCTCAGGGCGAGCCTCAGCGAGGGGGACGGTGACTCGCAAGGCGGCAGGCGATGAGCGTGCCGCCGCCACCGCCCGGGCGCCGCGATTCCGCGGGGTTCACCCCGTGGGGGCCGTCTCCGCCTCCGCGGGGGTCGGTACGGCCGCCGCGGGGGAGGTGTGTGGCCGCCGCTCCACCGGGGCGGCGGCGCGCGCCGCGTGAGGGCCTGACTCCGAAGACTTGCCCGCCCCCTCCGTCCCCGTACTGGAGCGGCGGCGGGGAGCCGCCTTCCGCGAGGGCGCGGGCAGCGCGAACCAGACGGTCTTGCCCGAACCGTCGTGCTGGGTACGTACCCCCCAGCTCTCGCTGATCGCCGCGACCAGCGCGAGCCCCCGCCCGTGCGTGGACAACTCTTCCCGCCGCGCCCCGGCGCCGCGGGCGGCGTGCGGCAGCCGCGGGTCGTGGTCGCGGACCGAGACCGTCAGACGGTTCCAGACGAACGAGAGCTCGACCGTGCAGTGTTTGCCGGCCGGGGCGGGGTTCTCGCCCACCGCCTCGTCGCACGCCGCATGCTTGAGGACGTTGGTCAGCAACTCGGTCAGGCCGAGGCTCGCGGTGTCGACGAGGGTCTCCAGGCCCCAGTGGTACAGCTGGGCGGAGACGATGCCGCGCACCTCGCCGATGCGTGAGGGCAACGCCTGGAACTCCACGGCGCAGTGCCGCCCCGGGGCCGGGGTGGTGTGCTCGGTCGTGCTGCTCGATGGACTGATCACGACGCGACTCCCTGCCTGCTTCAGGCCTGCCCCGAAAGAGGGCGGGGCCGGACCACCACATGTGACGTGTGTGCACGTGCGTTACAGGGTCAGCATGCGGTCCGGAGGACAGGCCCGCAACGCGGAGCGACGGAGTGGCTACCGTCCGCGTCAGGTGCCGAGTACGCCGCGCTCGGCCGCGGACTTCGCCCGGGCCGTCCGCACCGCCGACAGCAGGCCCTCGCGGTGTCTGAGGCCCAGCCGCAGGACATAGCGACGGCCGCGCAGCGTCGCCAGCGCCTGATCGCGCAGTCCGTAGCCGCTGATGCGTACCTCGTCCACCGGCGCGCTGTCGATCTCACTCCCGTAGCTGGTCATCAGCACCAGCTCGCCGTCCCGCACCAGCACGTGGCCGGCCCGGGTGAGTGAGCGAAGCATCCGCCGTATCCCCACGCCGGTCGCGTCGAACTCCGGATCCACCACGACACACCGCCTCCCACCGGGTCATCCCGCGGAGGTACCCCCGAACAGTGCGCACACACCCCCGGAAGGCCCACCCCTTGCCAGGAGCATGCCCAGGTCCGCCTCCGTCTATCAGCCCGCCTCTATGATCGACTCCGTGAGCGCCACCGAACCCGCCCCTCCCGTCCCCGACCTCCCCACCCAGGACGTGGACCGCAGCGACACCGACCGCCGCGCGTGGCTCAAGGAAGCAGTGCGCAAGCTGCGGGCCGAGAGCGGCCGCAGCGCCGACACGCACCTGCTCTCCTTCCCGCTCCCCGAGGAGTGGGACATCGACCTCTACCTCAAGGACGAGTCGACCCACCCCACGGGCAGCCTCAAACACCGGCTGGCACGCTCGCTGTTCCTCTACGCGCTCTGCAACGGCTGGATCAGCCCCGGACGGCCCGTCATCGAGGCCTCCAGCGGCTCCACGGCGGTGAGCGAGGCCTACTTCGCCAAGCTGATCGGGGTGCCGTTCATCGCGGTGATGCCCCGCACGACCAGCCGCGAGAAGACCCGGCTGATCGAGTTCCAGGGCGGCACGTGCCATCTGGTGGACGACCCGCGGACGGTGTACGAGGTCTCCGCCCGGCTCGCCGCCGACAGCGGCGGCCACTTCATGGACCAGTTCACCTACGCCGAACGGGCCACCGACTGGCGCGGCAACAACAACATCGCCATGTCCGTCTACCAGCAGTTGTGCACGGAGCGGCACCCGGAACCGGCCTGGATCGTGACCACGGCGGGCACCGGGGGCACCTCCGCCACCTTCGCGCGCTACATCCGCTACATGCAGTACGACACCCGGGTGTGCGTCCCCGACCCCGAGAACTCCTGCTTCTTCGACGGCTGGACCCGCCGCGACCCCGACGTCACCACCGAGGCGGGCTCCCGCATCGAGGGCATCGGCCGCCCCCGGATGGAGCCGAGCTTCGTGCCCGGCGCCATCGACCGGATGATGAAGGTCCCGGACGCCGCCAGCGTGGCCGCCGTGCGGATGCTGGAGAGGGCGCTGGGCCGCAAGGCGGGCGGCTCGAGTGGGACCGGCCTGTGGAGCAGCCTGCTCATCGTGGCCGAGATGCTGGCCCGCGGTGAAAGCGGCAGCGTGGTCACGCTGTTGTGCGATCCGGGCGAGCGCTACCTCGACAAGTACTACTCCGACGCCTGGCTGGCCGGGCAGGGACTGGACATCGCCCCCTACACCCGCACCCTGGAGCGCTTCTTGACCACGGGGGAGTGGGTCTGACCACGCGGGGGTGGCCGTGAAGCGCGGGGAGGAGCGGGCGTGCACCCCAGGGGTGGGCCGCGCCCGCCCGCCCGAACGCGCGTCAGCCGCTCGTGGGCCGGACGGTGTCCATGATCTTCTTGATGTCGGCGTCCTTCAGCGCGTGCGGCACCCCCTGGTCCGCGTAGATCACCCACCCGTGCATGGTGCCGTCGGGGAGCTTCTGGGCGATGCTGTGCACGACGGCCTTCGGCGGCACACACGAACTCGGCCGGTGGGTGACGGTGACCTCGGCGGTCGCGGTGTAGCCCTCGATGCCGCCGTGCCGGTAGGGCTCGGCCTTGCTCACCTTGATCTTCGGCTTGTGGTCCTCGCCGCCGTACGCGGCGAAGCCCCAGTTGCCCGCCCAGTTGCGCGCGTTCTCCTGCAGGGTGCCGTCCTTGCCGCCGCCCGTGGTGCCGACGGTGGCGAGCTGTCCCTTGCCCGCCGCACCGATCGCGTCCGGGTTGGGGCTCGACGCGCAGCCGCCCTCGCGGTAGTTCGCGGTTCCGGTCATGACGACGATCGGCTTGCCGTCCTTCCCCGTGTAGGAGAGGGCCGTGCCCTTGTCGAGCACCTTCCACTCCGCGGTCTTGCCCGGCACGTCGTAGCGGAAGTGGTGCTTGGGCATGGACTGCGTCTGCCACCCCGAGTGCAGCGGCTCGTCGGCCGACGGGCTCGACGGGGCGGCGGAGGAGGCGTCACCAGAGGGGGCCTTCGAGCCGGCGGCGCCGGTGTCCTTGTCCGCGGTCTTGCCGTCGTCGTCGCACCCGCTCAGCGCGAGGACCGTGCCGATGCCGACGGCCGCGAGCAGGGTCCTCTTCCTGCGGGGGGAGGGGATCGGGGCCGACTGCCGGTGGGAAACGAGGTGCGGGAGGAACATTGACCGAGACATGATCACCACTCTAGGTGGACCGCGATGTCCCCCCGCACCCGGGCCGATCCGCACCGTATCCCTCCCTCAGGCGCGCAGCCGGCCCTCCAGCTTCCGCATCGCGTCCCTGAACGAGGCCCTGATGCCCGGCCTGCCCAGGCGCAGCGCCGCGTGCAGCACCGGCGTACCGTCCACGGCCATCGTCCAGCGCACCCGCGTGCTGCCCGCGGGGGAGAGCCGCAGCTCCCAGTCCTCCATCATCGCCCGTATGCCGGGTGCGCTGGTGCGGTCGATGCGGTAGGCGTAGCGCTGGGCGCGGTGGGCCGCCACGATCGTCTCGTCGAAGAAGCCGCCGCCCTTCAACCGGACAGCGCGCCCGGAGCCGCCCTGCGTCGGCCGCACCTCGGTGACCGCCGTGAACCAGCACGGCCACGCCGTCACGTCGTCGGCCAGCGCCGCGTACACCGTCTCGGCCGGTGCCGCCACGTCGGCGACGAAGGAGAGCCGCAGCGGCGCGGTGTCGGCGAAGTCGAGTTCGACGGAGCGAAGTTGACGAGCCATACGGGCGACCCCCAAGGAGCGGACAGGTGTACGGAAGTCCCCAGCGTAGCCGCGGCCCCGGCACCCCCGACGTGCCCCCACCCGCCCACCGGGACGCGTCCCGCACCTCTCGGGGCACTAGACCTGGAGTGCGTCCGGCTCCTCGGGCCCCGTCTCCCGCGCCTCCTGTTCGCCGGCCACCATCAGCTCAGGCAGCCTCTCCTGCATCTCCGCGCGCGCCTCGGACGGCAGCCCGCCGTCCGTCACCAGCGTGTCCACCTGGTCCAGCGAGGCGAAGGAACTCAGGCCCACCGTGCCCCACTTGGTGTGGTCGGCGACGACGATCACCCGGCGCGCCGAGCCCACGAAGTGCCGGTTGGTCTCGGCTTCGGCCAGGTTCGGCGTCGAGAGCCCCGCCTCCGCCGATATCCCGTGCACACCCAGGAACAGCGCGTCGAAGTGGAGCGAGCGGATCGCCGCGTCCGCCACGGACCCCACCAGCGAGTCGGACGGCGTGCGCACCCCGCCCGTCAGCACCACCGTGGCGGCGCCGGGACGGCTCCCGGAACCCTGGCCGCCGCCGGAGCGCTGCGCGGCGTGGAAGACATCGGCGACCCGCACCGAGTTCGTCACGACCGTCAGATTCGGCACGTCCACCAGATGCCGCGCCAGCGCGAACGTCGTCGTCCCCCCGGACAGGGCGATCGCGCTGCCGGGCTGCGCCATGGTGGCCGCCGCGCGGGCGATGTCCTCCTTCGCGCTCAACTCCAGCGAGGACTTGGCCTCGAACCCCGGCTCGTGCGTGCTCGCCTCGGCGACCGGCACCGCGCCCCCGTGCACCTTCTCCAGCGCGCCCTGCTGTGCCAGCGCGTCCAGATCCCGCCGCACCGTCATGTCGGAGACGGACAGCTTCCTGGTCAACTCGTTGACCCGCGCCCCACCCCTGCGCCGTACCTCCTCCAGGATCAGCGCACGCCGCTGCTCGGCGAGGAGGTTCTGGTTGTCGCTCACTGCCCTTCTCCGTTCCGTTCCCGCCTGGTGTGACCCGCACCGTCGAGGCTGTGGGGAGGCCCCTGACGGGGGTCATCCTCCCACGTGCGCAACAGGCACGCTCAGGCCGGGAACCGGCACTCCGCACGCCACCTTCACCCCTGAGGGGGTGGCACAGGGGCCGCTCGGCGGTGATGCTGTCCTGTGCGCGGACGTCCGCACAGCTGACACACCGTTCGGGGGATCCGGGGGAAGAAGCACAGTGCCGTCACACCACACAGACCCGCCCGCGGACCAGGCGGGCGGCCTCTCGCTGGAACTGCTCGTCCACGGTGTCGGGGGAACGACGCCGTCCGAGATGCTCGGCGACCCACGCACCGTACGCGTCACCGGGGACCGCACGGCGGCCGTGTACCGCCGCACCGAGGACGAGGACGCCGAGGCACACCCCGAGGACTACGCGGACGCACCGGTGCGCGAGGCGTACTGCTGGTCCAACCTCACCTCGGGCAACGGAGCCCGTGCCCTGTGGCTGATGCTGCTGCCCTTCATGGTCGTCAACCTCGCACACTGGACCAGGCCCGCCTCCCGCGGCCGCCGCACCACCGAGCGCGCCCACGGACTCCTCGTGCGGCTGACCGCGCTCTCGCTGACCGTGCTGCTGGTCGCCGCCGCCTGCGAGGTCGCGCTGGACCTGATCGCCTGGCAGTGCGCGGGAAGCAGCGCGTGCGCCCGCGACCGCTCCTGGCTCGCCTTCATGGCCCCCGACGCGTCCGCGGGCCACGGCGGCTGGTGGAGCCAGCCGGGGCGCAGACTCGCTCTCGCCGCGGTACTGCCCGCGGGACTCACCGTGCTGCTGTGGTGGCTCTCGCACCGCACGTGGAGCGCGTACGAGTCCCAGCCCCCGCTGGAGCGCCCCGTCCCCGAGGACGACCCCGCCGCCGAAGGGCGCCCACCGCTGTCCCTGCCCGGATTCTGGTACGGCAAGCGGCTCGTCGCCCGGCTGCGCGCCGCGCACACCGCGGCCGGTTTCCTCACTGTCGCCGCCGCGCTGACCGCCGCCACCACCCGGCAGGACCGCAGGCCGGGTGGCAGCGCGGCACTGGACGCGGTGGGCTGGGCGTTGGAGAGCCTGGTGGTGGCGGGCGGCCTGTGCGTGCTCTTCGTCGTGGGCCGCAGGGGACGCAAGGAGAGCGAGCCGGACGACCGTATCGACAGCCTCACCGTGCGGGTACTGCCCGGCGCCTCCGTCGGCGTGCTGGTGCTCGCCGTCGTGCACAGCGGCTGGAGCCGCCCGGGCTGGACCTCGGGCGGCACCCTCCCGGGCGACGAGACCTTCAGCGTCCTCGCGGTGCTCCAGGGCACGCTCGTCCTCGCGCTCGGCGCGCTGAGCCTGCGGCTGCACCGCACCACCCGCCTGCCGCGCACCGCGCTCGCCGGACTGGCCTCGGCGGCCGTCGCCATGCTGGCCTGCGCACTCGGCGGGCTGCTGTCCGGCGGAGTCTCCCAGCGGGTCGGCGACTGGCTGGACGGGCCCGGCACGCCCGGCGAGGGCGACGGCCACATCGGCGGCCCGCCCACGATCCTCACCTGGCAGGCCTCCGTCATCCCCGTGCTGCTCACGCTCGTACTGCTGCTGGTCTGCTGGTTCGCCTACCGCGTCTGGCGCGACGCGCGGCGGTTCACCGACGACGTCACGGCCGGCTACCCCGGCTGCGTGCCCGACCCGACGCGCTCGGGCAGGATCGCCGCCGCCATCGCGCGGGCCGGCCTCACCGACGAGGCGGCCTGGCTCGCCGCGACCGTCGCCGTGGCCACTCTCGTCCTCGGTGGCGCCGCCGTGCTCGGCACGCTGACGACCGGCCAGGTACCGGGCGAGGCGACCGAGGGCGCACCCGCCGTCGTGGCCGGTTTCGCCGACACCGTGCAGGCCCTCGGATCCTGGCTGATCGGCTTCGGCTTCGTCCTCCTGCTCACCTGGGGGCGCCGCGCCTACAAGGACCCCTCGGCGCGCCGCACCGTCGGCATCCTGTGGGACGTGGGCACCTTCTGGCCGCGCTGCGCCCACCCCTTCGCACCTCCGTGCTACGCGGAGCGCGCGGTGCCCGACCTCGCCTGGCGGATGGCGCTGTGGACCGACCGGCAGCCCACCCGGCGCCTGGTGATCTCAGGCCACTCGCAGGGCAGCGTGCTGGCGGCAGCGGCCGTCTGGCAACTCGATCCGGGCACGCGCCGCCAGATCGCCCTGCTCACCTACGGCTCGCCCCTCGAACGCCTCTACGGGCGCTGGTTCCCCGCCTACTTCGGGCCCGCACGGCTCGGCGCGCTCCACGGCGACCTGGAGTGCTGGCGCAACCTGTGGCGGCTCACCGACCCGATCGGCGGGCCGGTACGGCCCGAGCGGGCCGAGACCCCCGAGTCCGGACCGCCCGCCACGTGCCGGGGCGTCGACCGCGGCCCGCTGCTGGACCCCCTCGCCTACGGCCGCACCCCCGCGCTGCCGCTGCCCGAGCCGATCCTGGCCCACAGCGACTACCAGGCCGACCCGGCCTTCGAACAGGAGCGTGCCGGGCTGCTCGCCCGCCTCAAGGAGCGCTCCGCGCACACCGCCGAGAAGCCGAGGAGCACGCCGAGCGACGGCGCGGGGTACGCGCGCGGTACGGGCATACCGCGCCAGCCCGATCCCGTGGCGGACCCGGAACCGGGCCGGCCGCACGCTCAGGCGGAGCGGGGCAGGTCCTCCGGGTAGAGCAGGGTCAGGTCCTCGGTGGTCGGGTCCGGCAGCTGCGCGACCCGGCCCGCGTGCCGCTCGACCATCGCCTCGAACGTCTGCCGCGCCGTGCGCCCGTTGCCGAACGAGGGCCCCTTGGGCAGCCGCGCGAAGTAGCGCAGCAGCGCCTGGCGGGCACCCTCGCTCAGGTCGTACTCGTGCTCGTCCGCCTGCTGTTCGACGATCAGCAGCAGCTCCTCGGGCGCGTAGTCGCCGAAGGAGATCGTGCGCGAGAAACGGGAGGCCACACCCGGGTTGGAGGCCAGGAAGTGCTCCATCTCGGTGGTGTAGCCCGCGACGATCACCACCACGTCGTCCCGGTGGTCCTCCATCAGCTTCACGAGCGTGTCGATGGCCTCCCTGCCGAAGTCGCGGCCCGCGTCCTGGGGCGCCAGCGCGTACGCCTCGTCGATGAACAGCACACCGCCCTTGGCCTTCTCGAACGCCTCCTGGGTGCGGATCGCCGTGGAACCGATGTGCTCGCCCACCAGATCGACACGCGAGACCTCCTTC
This sequence comes from Streptomyces diacarni, assembly GCF_003323715.1. Taxonomy (GTDB): domain Bacteria; phylum Actinomycetota; class Actinomycetes; order Streptomycetales; family Streptomycetaceae; genus Streptomyces; species Streptomyces diacarni. The sequence goes on along the minus strand of NZ_QOIN01000070.1, from coordinate 77,746 downwards.
AGGTGGCCGCGCCGCAGCACACCGAGGGAGCGCAGGATCTCGCCGTAGAGCCGGGCCACCGTCGTCTTGCCGGTGCCGGGGGAGCCGGTGAAGACCAGATGCCGCCGCGCGGAGGCCGCCTTGAGACCCGCCGCCTGCCGCCTGCGGCCGACCTCGATCATGTCGGTCAGCGCGCGGACCTCGCGCTTGACGCCCTCCAGCCCGACCAGCGCGTCGAGTTCGCCCAGCACCTCCTTGGGAGCGCGCGCCTCCTCCTCGGGTTGCTCAGCGGCGGCGCTCTCGTCACCGGCCGGTGCGGCTTCGGTGCGCGGGCTCGCCGTGCGCTGCCGCGGCACGGTGACCGTGGCGGTCAGCAGCCCCGGTGTGCCCTGAGCGGCCGAGGGGGCGGTGCCGACGGCGGGTGCGGCGAGCGGTGCCACGGGCGCCGCGCTCTCGTCGCTGGTGCAGTCCTCGACGGTCGGGCCCTCCTCCGCGAACTCGTAACCGCCGCGCGTGCACCGCTCCGTGCGGCAGCGCCGCAGCGTCGTACGGCACCCGTCGATGACGTGGAAGCCGTAGCCGCGCGAGCCGGTCACCCGGCAGTTGTGGAAGGTGCCCCGCCCCTCGGCCGAAACGTAGAAACCGGCTTCAGCGGCGCCGCTCACCGTGCAGCGCTCCACCGTCGGATCGGCGCCCTTGGTGACGATGACGCCGGTCGCGGTCTCGTCGACCGTGCAGCCGCTGAGCACCCCGCCGCTGCCGTGGTCGCGGAACCAGGCGCCGGTGCCCGCCTTGCTGATGCGCGAGTCGTCCAGCTGGACGACGGCCCCGTCGCTGACCGAGACCGCGGTGCCGCGTACCTGGGACAGATCGCTGTCGAGCACGTCGGCGCGCGAGCCGCGGTCGAGGACGAACAGCGCGTCGGGCACCGTGTGCACCCGGCAGGTGTCCAGGACGGCGGTGGCGCCGTCGCTGACCCACACCGCCGGATAGTCGCCGGTGCTCTCGTGTATCTCGCAGCCGTTGGCGTCCACGCGGGTGCCCGGGTCCCACACCGACAGACCGTTGCGGCCGAAGCGCCGCACGGTGGAACGCGTCAGCGTCAGCACCGAACGGGAGCGCAGATCGACGGCGTTCTCGGGGATGTCGTGGATGTCGCAGTCGGCGAGGGTGACCACGGCGTCGGTGTCCAGGGTGACGCCGTCCGCCGAGGTGCGGTGCACCCGGCAGTCGGTGAAGTGGCCGCTGGCGCGCGACGCCACCCGCACACCACTGCCCTTGATCTCGTACACCTCGCAGCCGACCGCCTCCAGCGTGCTGCCCTCGCCCTGGAGCGTGATGCCGGCGCCCGAGGCCAGGTGCACCCGGCAGTGCGCCAGTCGCGGCCGCGCGCCGTCGCGCACGAGCACACCGGACTGCCCGGCCGCCACCACCTCGCACTCCTCGTAACTGCCGCTCGCCGCGCCCATGATGCTCAGCCCGAGCCCCGCCGGGTTGTCCACCGTGCAGCGCCGCACGGTGGGGCGGGCGCCGCCGCGCACCTCGATGCCGGCCGCCGAACGGGTCATCACCCGCAGCCCGGCCAACTCGGGCGCCGCGTCCTCGACCAGCACGGCGGGAACGGCGGAGTCCTGGCCCTCGATCTGGAGGTCCTGGACGAGGGCGGCGGAGCGCAGCGTCAGCGCCACCCCGTCGGCGGGCGCGATGCGGACCGGGCCGCCGCCCGACCTCTCGGGCCCGCGCAGGGTCACCGTGCGCTCGATGACGAGGTTCTCCCGGTAGGTGCCGGGCGCCACGGTGAGGACGTCACCGTCACTCGCGGCCTCCAGCGCCGCCGACAACGACGCGTACTCGCCCGTGCGCCGCCGCCAACGCGACGTGCCGCCGTGCGTCACCTGGACCGAGCCCTGTGCCATGGAGTGCTGTGCCCCAACCTCGTGCGATGCAAGATGCGTTGTCCCTCGCACGGATCGCGGAGTGCGCCGTCCGTGCTGGTCGCACCACCGTAGCGTGCGCCGGTACTCCGGGTTGACGGGTACGGGCGAGTGACCCGTACAGAACTCAACTGCTGTTGCCGGTACGTCCCCAGTCGGGGCCGATGCGGCCCCACTCCTCGTCCCAGCGCGCGTACCGGCGTCGCAGCGCCAGCCGGATGGCGGCCCGCCGCCCGGCCTCCAGCACGGCGGCGGTGAGCGCGGCGGCGCCCAGCCCCGCGAGGAGCGCGTGCGAGGCGGCGCCGCGCGGGCTCATCGGGCGGGAGGTGAGCCGGCCGTGCCGGTCGGTCCACACCAGGAAGCGGCTGCCGGGTCTGACCGGGGTGCGCAGCACGAGGGTGCCCGTGTGGGAGGAGCCGTCGGGCCCCGCCCAGCGGGCGGTGACCTGGTTGCGGTTCGGCTGCTGACCCGCCGCCGTCTCCGTCTCCGAGTCCAGCGGCGGGCGGACGATGACGTGCTGGGCCGTCGCCCACGTGCGCCGGCGGTCGCGCTGCTGCTCGTGCGCCGTGCGCAGCATCGCGTCGTGCGTGGCCTCCTGCGCGGCCCAGCCCACCAGCGGGACCCCCACGACCATCAGCACCGCCGCCCACAGGGACAGCCAGGCTTCGCGGCGGTCGCTGCGGCGGGCCAGCGCGTTCCCACGCCAGCGCCACAGACCGACGATCGTCAGCACCGCCGCACACCCCCTTCTCGCCGTCCGTCAGCTCTCTCGACGGGCGCGGTACCCGCACGAGAGGGACCGGGGTGCTCCGCGCGGCCGGTCCGCGCCCGTTCGCCGGGGTGCGGCGGCCGGGCGGCCGGGTTGCACGGGGCGCCGCGTGTCCGCGCAGCCGCCTGGTCGAGACGGCCGCACGGGGACGGGTCGGGGCGCGCTGCGCCCGAGGGCCGTGAGCTCCTCGGATCCCCTCGTGATCCGCCGAGTTTACTGAGCGATCCGCCGCGGGCGGACGGCGGGCGCGGATCCGCCGTCCGCGCGCCCCCACGCGCCCCCGCACGTCCTGGTGAGTTTGCGGGGCCGGGCGGGCGGCGGGCACCGACACACGTGTTGCGCAGAGTGATCACAGTGGCACTTTCATCACGCTCGGTGGATGAGGATACGCCTCGGCGGCCCGCCATACCCCGGTCGTTGTCGCGACATTCGACGTGCTCGTGCATCTTTTGAGTGATTGCCGCATCTCGCGCGGCTCACTTAGCTTCATGGCCGCAGCGCGTGAATTACCAGATGATCACTGAGATTGGCGGTGTCGGATGACGACTGCGGCGGAGCGTAATTCCGGAAGCGAGAGCGCGGAAGCGGCGCAGCAGAGCCTTGCCACGGCGGCGGCACGGAATCTCGCGACCACCACGAAGACACCCCCGCAGATGCAGGGCATCAGCTCCCGGTGGCTGCTGCGGGTCCTGCCCTGGGTCCAGGTCACCGGCGGCACCTTCCGGGTCAACCGGCGGCTCAGCCACACCCTCGGTGACGGGCGCGTGGAGTTCGTCTCCACAGGGTCCGACGTGCGGGTGATCCCCCTGGAGCTGTCCGAGCTGCCCATGCTGCGCGGCTACGACGACCTGCCGACCCTCGAAGCCCTCGCCGCCCGCTGCGAGCAGCGCGACTTCGGCCCGGGCGAAGTGATCGTGCGCGAGGGCGAGGCCGCCGACCGGCTGGTGCTGATCGCCCACGGCAAGCTGCGCAAGTCCACCCGCGGGCGGTACGACGGGGAGAGCACCCAGGGTGTCCTGGCGGACGGCGAGTTCGACGGCGACGACCGGCTGACCGGCGAGGCGGGCACCTGGGACCACACCCTGACGTCGCTGACCAGCGGCACGGTCCTCACCCTGGAGCGCGGCGCCTTCGACTCCGTCCTCGCCGACTCCGACTCGCTCCGCGCCCACCTGAGCGCCTCCGGGTCGCTGATCCCCTCCCAGCGCACGGAGAACGGCGAGTCCGCCATCGAGCTGGCCTCCGGGCACGTCGGCGAGCACGCTCTGCCCGGCACCTTCGTCGACTACGAACTCAAGCCCCGCGAGTACGACCTGGAGGTCGCCCAGACCGTGCTGCGGGTCCACACCCGCGTCGCCGACCTCTACAACCACCCGATGAACCAGCTCGAGGAGCAGCTGCGGCTGACGGTGGAGGCGCTGCGCGAGCGCCAGGAGCACGAGCTGATCAACAACAGCGGGGTCGGACTCCTGCACAACGTGGACATGAAGCAGCGCGTCCACACCCGCTCCGGCCCGCCCACCCCCGACGACCTCGACGAGCTGCTGGCCACCGTCTGGAAGGACCCCAGCGTCATCCTGGCGCACCCGAAGGCGATCGCCGCCTTCGGCCGCGAGGCCAGCGCCCGCGGCGTCTACCCGCGGTCCGTCGACTACGAGGGCCACTCGGTGCCCGCCTGGCGCGGCGTGCCGATCCTGCCCTGCAACAAGATCCCGGTCAGCCCGCAGGGCACCACTTCCGTCCTGGCCATGCGCACCGGAGAAAAGGCCCAGGGCGTCGTGGGACTCCACCAGACGGGAATCCCCGACGAATACAGCCCGAGCCTTTCGGTTCGCTTCATGGGTATCAACGAGAAGGCCGTCATGTCCTATCTGGTGAGCGCCTACTACTCCGCCGCCGTGCTGGTTCCCGACGCCCTCGGAATGCTGGAGGACGTGGAAATCGGGCACTGAGGCGGGCGGCTGACGCAGCCGCCAGGAAATCCGGAAACAGGTACCAGGAAGCACCAGAAACTGGGGACAGATGACCACGCACCCCGAAGAGACCCAGCAGCAGACCCCCTCCAGCCTCGCCACGGCGGCGGCACGCAATCTCGCCGGCACCACCAAGACGCCCCCGCAGATGCAGGGGATCTCCCCGCGCTGGCTGTTGCGCGTCCTGCCCTGGACCGAGACCACGGGCGGCAGCTACCGCGTCAACCGGCGCCTCACCCACACCCTGGGCGACGGCCGGATCGAGTTCGTGACCACCGGCGCCGACGTCCAGGTCATCCCCTCGGAGCTGCGGGAGATCCCGCTGCTGCGCGGGCTCGATGACGAGGCGACCCTGCGGGCCCTCGCCGACGGCTTCACCCAGCGCGAGTACGCGGCGGGCGACGCGCTCACCACCCATGGCGAGCCGGCCGACGAGCTGCTGCTCATCGCACACGGCCGGGTCGGCAAGCACGCGGCGGGGCGCTACGACGACGAGGTCGACCTGGGCGTGCTCGCCGACGGTGACCACGCCGGCGACCAGATCCTCACCTCGGACCCGGGCACCTGGGAGCACACGCTGCGGGCCAGGACGCGCTGCATCGTGCTCGCGCTGCCCCGCGACACCTTCCAGCGGACCGCGGACAACTCACCGCCGCTGCGCAGCCACCTCGACGCCGTGCTCTCCCGCGCCGTGCCCGCACAGAACCGGCGCGGCGAGGCCGACATCGCCCTCTCCTCGGGCCACGCGGGGGAGGCACCGCTGCCCGGCACCTTCGTCGACTACGAGCTGAACCCCCGCGAGTACGAGCTGTCGGTCGCGCAGACCGTGCTGAGGGTGCACAGCAGGGTCGCCGACGTCTACAACGACCCGATGAACCAGGTCCAAGAGCAGCTGCGGCTGACGGTGGAGGCGCTGCGCGAGCGCCAGGAGCACGAGCTGGTCAACAGCCGGGAGTTCGGCCTGCTGCACAACGCCGACCTGACCCAGCGCATCCACACCCGCAGCGGTCCGCCGACGCCCGCCGACATGGACGAGCTGATCTCCCGCCGCCGCAAGACCCGGTACATCCTGGCGCACCCGAAGGCGATCGCCGCGATCGGCCGCGAGTGCAGCAGGCACGGGCTCTATCCCGACCAGGTCGAGGTGGAGGGCGTCAAGACGCGCGCCTGGCGCGGCATCCCGATCCTGCCCTGTGACAAGATCCCGGTGCGCGAGGACGGCACCACCTCGGTGCTGGCCATGCGCACCGGGATGGAGGACCAGGGAGTCATCGGCCTGCATCAGACGGGGCTGCCGGACGAGATCCAGCCCTCGCTCAACGTCCGCTTCATGGGCGTCGACGAGCGGGCCCTGATCTCCTACCTCGTCAGCGCCTACTTCTCCGCCGCCGTGCTGGTTCCCGACGCGCTCGGCATCCTGGAGGACGTCGAGGTCTGAGAGGACGCCGAGGTATGAACGCCGGTCTCGGGGGCGGCCCACCGTGGTGGGCCGCCCCCGAGCCGGGGCGTCGGGTCACCTGCCGGGCCAGCGCCATGCGGTGACCTCGGGCATGTCCTCGCCGTGTTCGAGGATGTAGCGGTGGTGGCGCTCGCGCAGGTCGGCCGCGCGCTGCCGTACGGTCGCGGCGCGCGCGCCCAGCCCCTCCGTCCGGTCGATCACGTCCATGACCAGGTGGTAGCGGTCCATGTCGTTGCGCACCACCATGTCGAACGGCGTCGTCGTGGACCCCGACTCGCGGTAGCCGCGCACGGCGAGCTTCGGGTGGACGGTGCGCCCGTAGACCAGGCGGTGCACCAGCCACGGGTAGCCGTGGTAGGCGAAGATGACCGGCCTGTCGCGGGTGAAGAGAGCGTCGAACTCGGTGTCGGCCATGCCGTGCGGATGGTCGCGGTGGCGCATGAGCCGCGCCATGTCCACCACGTTCACCACCCGCACGGCCACCTCGGGCAGCCACTCGCGCAGCAGTGAGGCGGCCGCCAGCGTCTCCTGGGTGGGGATGTCACCGGCGCACGCGAGGACCACGTCGGGCCCGTTGCGGCCGTGCTCGGTTCCGGCCCACTCCCACACGCCGACGCCGCGCGCGCAGTGGTCGCGGGCCGCGTCGAGGTCGAGCCAGTCGAAGCAGGGGTGCTTGCCCGCCACCACCACGTTGACGGTGTCGCGGGTGCGCAGCGCGTGGTCGGTGACGCACAGCAGGGTGTTGGTGTCCGGCGGCAGGTAGACGCGCACCACGTCGGGGCTCTTGTTGAGCACGTGGTCGATGAAGCCCGGGTCCTGGTGGGAGAAGCCGTTGTGGTCCTGGCGCCAGGCGTGCGAGGTGAGCAGGTAGTTGAGGGCGGCGACGGGGCGGCGCCAGGGGACCTCGCGGGCGCTGTGCACCCACTTCACGTGTTGCGAGGCCATGCTGGAGACGAGGTTGGTGAACGCCTCGTAGGAGGCGAACATGCCACTCCTGCCGGTGAGGACGTACCCCTCCAGCCAGCCCTGGCACAGGTGTTCGGACAGGACCTCCAGTACGCGCCCGTGGCGGCCCAGGTGCTGGTCGGTGGGGAGCAGCTCCGCCTGCCAGCCGCGGTCGGTGGCGTCGAAGACGGCGCTCAGGTGGTTGGAGTCCGTCTCGTCGGGCCCGAACAGGCGGAAGTCGCGCCGCTCCTCGGTGTCGCGCAGCAGCTCCCGCAGGAAGGAGCCCAGCTCGCGCGTCGGCTCGTGGGAGGAGGCGCCTGGCCGCTCGACGGCCACCGCGCAGGACTCCAGGCCGGGCAGCGGCAGCTCGCGCAGCAGCCGTCCGCCGTTGGCCTCGGGGACGGCGCCCAGGCGCAGGTCGCCCTCGGGTACCCACTCCAGTACCCGCGGGCGCGGCCTGCCCGCTTCGTCGAACAGCTCTTCGGGCCGGTAGGAGCGGAGCCACCGCTCCAGCTGCCGCAGCCGTTCCGGATGGTCCCGCACCCCGGGCAGCGGCACCTGGTGCGCACGCCAGGTGTCCTCCACCGGGACCCCGTCCAGCTCCCGCGGCCCCGACCAGCCCTTGGGAGTGCGCAGCACCAGCATCGGCCAGCGCGGCCTGGCCCGCGCACCGTCACCGCCCTCACGGGCCGCACCGCCACCGCCCTCGCGGGCCGCACGCTGGATGGCGTCGATCCGCTCCATCGCCGAATCGAGCGCGCCGGCCAGCGCGCGGTGCGCCTGCGCGGGCGGGGTGTCCGGGTCCGCGGTGACGAACAGCGGGTCGTAGCCGTAGCCGCGCATCAGCGCTTCCAGTTCGTCCTCGGGCAGCCGGGCCAGGACCGTCGGGTTGGCGATCTTGTACCCGTTCAGATGCAGAACCGGGAGCACGGCGCCGTCGTGCACCGGGTCCAGGAACTTGTTCGCGTGCCACGATCCTGCCAGCGGACCCGTCTCCGCCTCGCCGTCTCCCACGACCGCGCACACCAGCAGGTCGGGATTGTCGAACGCCGCGCCGAAGGCGTGCGCCAGCGCGTACCCGAGCTCCCCGCCCTCCTGGATCGATCCCGGCACACTCGGCGCCGTGTGACTGGGGACCCCACCCGGCTGCGAGAACTCCGCGAACAGCCTGTGCATGCCCTCCTCGTCGCGCGGCACGTCGGGGCGCAGCTGAGAGTAGGTGCCCTCCAGCCAGGCGCCCGAGAGCACCGCCGCGGCCCCGTGGCCAGGACCCCACACCCCCAGCGTGCGGCGGCCGCGGGTGCGGATCAGCCGGTTGAGGTGGGTGTAGAGCAGGGTCAGCCCCGGGCAGGTGCCCCAGTGGCCCAGCAGCCTCGGCTTGATGTGCTCGGGGCGCAGCGGCTCGCTCAGCAGCGGGTTGGCGCGCAGGTAGAGCTGGCAGGCCGACAGGTAGTTCAGGGCGCGCCAGTGCGCGTCCAGCCCGTCGGCCTCACGCTCGGTGAGGGGCTCGTGTTCCGGCATGCCGGATGGGTACCAGGCCGGGGCGGATCCGACACCCCGCGCGCCCCCCGCATCCCGTATGACACCCCGGACGCGCCCCGCGCCCGTGGCTGCCGGCCCGACTCGTCCGGGGCGTTGCCCGCCGGCTGCGCCCGCTGCACGATGACGGGGTGCGCAATCCATGGCTGGCGCTCGAGGCGGGAGCGGACGCGGCCCAGCGGGCCGGAGCCCTGCGCCGCGCCCACGAGACGTTCCTGACCGGCGGTACCGTCGACGCGCCCGTACGCGAGGTGGTGGCCGACTCGTGGCGGCGCTGCGCCGGGGCGCGGCTGGCTCCCGAGAGCATGGCCGGTGTCGAGGTGGACGACGCGGGCCTCGCCCTGCGCCGCGAACGTCACCCCCTGGCCCGCGCGATGCCGCTCTTCCGCGAGCTGCTGGGCACCATCGCCGACGACGGCGCCCACCTGCTGTCCGTCTGCGACGAGCGCGGCACCATGCTCTGGGTCGAGGGCCACCCCCAAGTGCTGCGCCGGGCCGAGCGGATGAACTTCGTCCCCGGCTCCCAGTGGGCCGAGCGCGCCAGCGGCACCAACGCGCCCGGCACGGCGCTCGCCGTCGACCACGCCGTGCAGATCTTCGCCGCCGAGCACTACTGCCGCCCCGTACAGGCCTGGACGTGCGCGGCCGCACCCGTGCACGACCCGCGCACCGGGCGCGTCGTCGGCGCCGTCGACCTCACGGGCGGCGACCACCTCGCCTCTCCGCACAGCCTCGCCCTCGTCCAGGCCACGGCGCGGGCCGCCGAGGCCCGTCTCGCCGCGCTGGGCCCGGGCCCGGATGACGCCGGCACGCCACCCGACGGCGGCCTGCTCGCCGTTCTCGGCCGCGACGAGGCCCGCCTCCACCGCCCCGGGGCGGGCAGTCTGCGGCTCGGGCGGCGGCACAGCGAGATCCTGCTGCTGCTCGCCGCGCACCCCGACGGGCTGACCGGTGAGGCGCTCGCCCGCGAGCTGTACGGGGAACGCGACGTCAACCCCGTCACCCTGCGCGCCGAACTCTCCCGGCTGCGGCAGCTGCTCGGACCGCTGCTGGCCTCCCGCCCCTACCGGTTACGGCACCGCCCGTACACCGACTACGACGCCGTGGGCGAGGCGCTGGCCGCGGACGATCCCGCCGCGGCGCTCGACGCCTACACGGGTCCGCTGCTGCCCGCCTCCGAGGCCCCCGGAGTGGTGCGGCTCCGCCGGCTGCTGGAGAACCGACTCCGCCGCCACCTGCTGTCCGGCGCCGAACCAGGGCTGCTGGAGCGGTGGCTGTGCACCGCGGGCGCGGAGGACGACCTTGAGGTGTGGGAGGCCCTGCACGGCCTGCGCCCGTCAGCGCGTACAGCGGCCAGGGTGCGCGAACTGAGCGCGCTCTACGGGCTGGCACCGGGCGCGGTCGGGACCGCCCGTAGAGCGTGACGGGCCGGGACGCCAGCATGACGAGCGGCGGGACACCCGCGCGTGACGAGCGGCGGCATGCCGGACACCGTCAGCGCTCGCAACGTATCCGCAACGTCGCGGGGACTAGCCTCCCGGCACCACCCGCCGGTCGGCCGCGCCGACCCGCGTGCGCCGACCGGCGGGCGGGGCCCGTACGAGTCGGCCGGCGCAGGAGCCGGCCAGCACAGGGAGGCAGAGCATGAGCCGCTACGCCGCACCCGGAACCGACGATGCGCTGATGAGCTACCAGTCGCGCTACGACCACTGGATCGGCGGCAGCTATGTCGCCCCCAAGCAAGGCGGCTACTTCGAGAACCCCACCCCGGTCACCGGAGCGCCCTTCACGGAGATCGCCCGCGGCACGGCGGAGGACGTCGAACGCGCCATCGACGCCGCCCACGACGCCGCCCCGGCCTGGTCACGCACCTCACCCGCGGAGCGCGCGCAGGTGCTCAACCAGATCGCGCAGCGCATGGAGGCGCACCTGGAGGAGCTGGCGGTCGCCGAGAGCTGGGAGAACGGCAAGCCCGTCCGCGAGACGCTGGCCGCCGACATCCCGCTGGCCATCGACCACTTCCGCTACTTCGCCGCGGCGATCCGCTCCCAGGAGGGGTCGCTCTCCCAGATCGACGAGGACACCGTCGCCTACCACTTCCACGAGCCGCTCGGCGTCGTCGCCCAGATCATCCCGTGGAACTTCCCGATTCTGATGGCGACCTGGAAGCTGGCGCCCGCGCTGGCGGCGGGCAACACCGTCGTGCTCAAGCCCGCCGAGCAGACCCCGGCGTCCGTCCACTACTGGATGAGCCTGGTGGCGGACCTGCTCCCGCCAGGCGTCGTCAACATCGTCAACGGATTCGGCGCCGAGGCGGGCAAGCCGCTGGCGAGCAACGCGCGGGTGGCCAAGGTCGCCTTCACGGGGGAGACGACCACGGGGCGGCTGATCATGCAGTACGCCTCGGAGAACCTCAGGCCCGTCACCCTGGAGCTGGGCGGCAAGAGCCCCAACATCTTCTTCGAGGACGTCTCCGACGACGCGGACGACTTCTACGACAAGGCCCTCGAAGGCTTCGCCATGTTCGCCCTCAACCAGGGGGAGGTGTGCACCTGCCCCTCGCGCGCCCTCATCCAGCGCAGCCACTACCGCGCCTTCCTCGACGCGGGCGTGCAGCGCACCCAGGCGCTCGTTCAGGGGCACCCGCTCGACACCGAGACCATGGTGGGCGCGCAGGCATCCAACGACCAGCTGGAGAAGATCCTCTCCTACCTCGACATCGGCGCTCAGGAGGGCGCACGGGTGCTGACCGGCGGCGGGCGCGCCGAACTGGGCGGCGAGCTGGAGGGCGGCTACTACGTGCGGCCGACCATCCTGGAGGGCAGCAACGACATGCGTGTCTTCCAGGAGGAGATCTTCGGCCCCGTCGTCTCCGTCACCGGCTTCGACGACTTCGACGACGCCATCCGCATCGCCAACGACACCCTCTACGGGCTGGGCGCGGGCGTGTGGACCCGCGACGGCTCCCGCGCCTACCGCGCCGGGCGCGCCATCCAGGCCGGGCGGGTGTGGACCAACTGCTACCACCAGTACCCGGCGCACGCCGCCTTCGGCGGCTACAAGCAGTCGGGCATCGGCCGGGAGAACCACAAGATGATGCTGGAGCACTACCAGCAGACCAAGAACCTGCTGGTCAGCTACGACGCCAAGAAGCTCGGAATGTTCTGATGGGCACGCCTGACGAGCGGTCGGAGTCCGAGCCGGCGGAGCCCGAGCGGGTCGCCGTCACGCCCGCGGCCGCCGAACTGCTGCGGACGCTCACCGCCAAGCACGGGCCGCTGATGTTCCACCAGTCCGGCGGCTGTTGCGACGGCAGCAGTCCCATGTGCTACGGCAGGGGCGAGTTCCGCACGGGCGGCTCCGACGTGCTGCTCGGCGAGCTGGAGATCGACGGCGTGGCCGAACCCGTCCCGTTTTGGATGTCGTCCGCGCAGTTCGCGCTCTGGAGCCACACCCATCTGACCGTCGACGTCGTCGAGGGAAGGGGCAGCGGCTTCTCACTGGAGGCCCCCGAGGGGGTGCGCTTCTTGATCAGGTCGCGGCTGGTCGGTAGCTGAGCACTCCGGCGCCCCGGGGTCCGTACACACCCGCGGGCACCGCCGTCTCCCCCACGGCGGTGCCCGCGCAAGCGTTCCGAACGCGTGCGTCGTACTCGCGACGGCGCGTCAGTACCCCCGCCCGCCGTACTGGTGGCCGCCGTAAGGGTCCTCGTGCTGGCCCGGCATCTGGCGGGGAGCCGCCGGGCGCGGGGCCACCGGACGCATGTACTGCGTCGCCTGGTTGTGCATCGCCTGCTGCTGGTACTGCTGCACCTGGACCTGCGGCTGCGGCTGCTGCGGCATCTGCTGCATCGGTGCCTGCGGCTGCGCCGGGCCCTGCGGCCCCGGGTAGCCGTAGCCGCGCGGCGGCGCCTGCTGCGGAATGTGCGGCGCGGGCGTGTGCTGGAGCGGAACAGGGCCGCCCTGCATGCCCGAGCCTCCGCCGGGCGGAAGGGCGGCCGGAGCCTGCCGGACGGGCTGCTGGCGCATCGGCGCGGCCTGCTGCGCTACGGGCTGCGGCGCCGGGGGCTGGGGTGCGGCAGCGCCCGGATATCCGTATCCGGGCGCGGGTGCGTGCTGCAGCGGAGCGGGCTGCGGCATCTGCGGCTGCCGCAGGTCGGGGCCCGCGGGCAGTGCCGGGGGCAGCGCCGCGAGCGCGCCGCCCGTACTCCCCGTGTCATAGGCCGACGGCACCCGGATGGGAGCGATCTGCGGTGTGCCCCGCTCAGCGACGAGCATGTCGTAGATCGGCGTCTCGGGATAGGACGATGCAGCGTAGTAGCCGCCGCTGTAAGAGCTGCGGGGGGAGGTCATGCTCATAAGGTAAGCCCACAATCCGCATCGGCACTAGAGAGGTACACACACAACGCCTGGCCCACCCGCATCACCGCAGGCGGGCACCTGTTTTCACCTCGCGGGAGCGACCGCGCCAGGGGAGCGCGCGGGAGGAGCTCGACCGGGGGCCGAAGCCCCCTCATACCGACCGTGTTGACACGCGGTCAGGCATGGCGAGACGGCTCGTTCCCGCCTGTCTCCTGATACGGGCGCGCGGGAGGAGAAGCTGACAGAAGCATAAGCCCACCGGCAATGCCCCCAAACGCCCCTGCCCGAACAAGTTGTTCGACTTTCGCGGGCTGCGGCGAGAAGAGCGCGGAGGGGCTTCGGCGGGCGCGGACGCGTGCAATAGGTTGGAAGGGACCGGAACGCGGGGCCCACCGAGCCCGAGGGGGAGTGGCTATGACGATGCGCAAGGGGACCAACGTCCCCGTATCCGCTGCGATGGTCCGGATCGAGCTGGGCTGGTCGTCAGGACCGCTCGCGCCGGACGTCGACGCGTCGGCACTCCTGCTCGACTCGCACGGCAAGGTCCGCTCCGACGCGGACTTCGTCTTCTACAACCAGCCCCGGCACTCCTCGTCGGCAGTGCACCACGAGGGCAAGAACCCGATAGGTGAGGCCTGCACCGACGCGCTGACCGTCGACCTCGCACGCGTCGAACCGGAGATCGACCGCATCGTCATCGCGGCCTCCGCCGACGGCGGCAGCTTCGGCCAGGTGCAAGGGCTGTACGTACGCCTGCTGGAGGCCGAAGCCCCCGGAACCCCGGCCACCGGGCCGGAGATCGCCCGCTTCGACCCGGTCGACGCCGCCGCCGAGACCGCTTATCTGCTGGGGGAGCTCTACCGCAGGCAGGGCGCGTGGAAGTTCCGCGCCGTCGGTCAGGGGTACGACAGCGGCCTGGCCGGTCTCGCCACGGACTTCGGCATCAGCGTCGACGAGCCGTCCGCCGCGGGCGGTGCGCCCGCCCCGGCCGGCAACGGCGCGCCGCTGCACCCGCACAGCGCCCCCACCCCGCACGTGCCGGAACCCCCCGGGGTGCGGGCGCCCGGCCTGCCGCAGGGCCCCGGTGCGCCGAGCACCCCCGACCTGCCGACCCCCTCGGTCCCCGGTCCGACGGCGGACGCACCCCCAGCACCGCCCGCCCCCTCCATGCCCCCGGCCCCCGCGCCCTCGGCTCCGACACCGCCGGCACCTCAGCCCGCGCCCGCCGCCCCCGCCGCGCCCGTGCGGCTGAGCAAGGTGACGCTCACCAAGGAGGCGCCGTCCGTCTCCCTGACCAAGCAGGGCGGCACCTCGGGCGCCATGCGGGTCAACCTCAACTGGACGACCCAGGCCCAGCAGCCCAAGGGGCTGGCCGGACGGCTGAGCAAGGCCATGGGCGCGCTGACGGGACCCGACCTGGACCTGTGCGCCCTCTACGAGCTGGCCGACGGCCGCAAGGGCGTCGTGCAGGCGCTCGGCAACTCCTTCGGCTCGCTGCACCGGCCGCCCTACATCCACCTCGACGGCGACGACCGCACCGGCGCCGTGGAGACCGGCGAGAACCTGACGCTCAACCTCGACCACGCGGCCGAACTGCGGCGCGTCCTCATCTTCGTCACCATCTACGAGGGCGCGCGCAGCTTCGCCGGGCTGCACGCCACCGTCACCCTCAGGCCGCAGCACGGCGCGCCCGTCGACTTCTCCCTCGACGAGTGCACCATCCCCTCCACCGTGTGCGCCCTCGCCCTGATCAGCAACGAGAGCGGCGAGTTGATGGTGCGTCGCGAAGCGCGCTACCTGGTGCCGCAGCGGGGCATGAGTCCTCAGCGCACCGTCGATCAGGAGTACGGCTGGGGCATGCAGTGGACGCCGGGGCGCAAGTGACGGGGGTCCGGCGCGCGGCACGGCGTCGCGGCCGCGGGGAGCGCCTGTCCGCACCGGAAGACCTGTCCGCCCCGGAAGAGCGGAGGCCGACCGGTCGAGGGAGGCGCCGTCAGCCGTAGGTGCGGCCCTTCCACGCGGCGCCCCGGCCCCGATAGTGCTGCACCGCCGAGTCGACGGTCATCGCCAGGTAGAGCGCGGCCGTCACCGGGAGCAGGAGCGCGAGCCACAGCGGCTGGCCGTAGTAGCGCAGCATCGGCAGGTACGTCAGCGTCATCAGCAGCCACGCCGCCCCACCCACCGGCGACCCCGCGCACGCCCACACCGGCGGCACCAGATACACCAACACCAGCCCCACCACGGTGCCGACCAGCAGCAGCGGGTTGTTGAGCAGCTGCGCGTAGGCGCTGCGCGAGACCATGCGCCACAGCGGCCGCAGGCCCGCGTACGGGCGCACACTCGTCACCGAGTCCGCGAGGCCCAGCCAGATCCGGCCCCCGGCGCGCTTGACGGCGCGGCCCAGCGTCACGTCGTCGATGACCGCGTCCCTGATGCTGTCCGGCACCCGGGCCCGCACCGCGGTCTCGGTCCGCAGCAGCGCGCAGCCCCCCGCCGCGGCCGCGGTACGCGCCGTGGGCCTGTTGACCCAGCGGAACGGGTACAGCTGCGCGAAGAAGTACACGAAGGCCGGCACGATCATCCGCTCCCAGCCCGTACGCACCCGCAACCGCGCCATCTGCGACACCAGGTCGAGCCGCCCGGCGAGCGCCCCGCGCACCAGACGGCGCAGCGAGTGGGGACCGTGCGCGATGTCGGCGTCCGTCAGCAGCAGGAACTCCGGCGCCTGGCCACCGGTGCTGTGGCCCGCCCGCGCGTGGGCGATCCCGCACCGCAGAGCCCACAGCTTGCCCGTCCAGCCCGGCTCCGGCTCCCCGGGGGAGAGCACCGTCAACGGCAGGGCGTCCGGCGTGCGTTCCGCGAGCGCGCGGGCGAGCCGCCCCGTACCGTCCGTGGACCCGTCGTCCACCAGCAGGATCTCCGCCCGCCCCGGGTAGTCCTGCGCCAGCAGCGACGGCAGACTCACCGGCAGTACCTCGGCCTCGTCACGGGCCGGCACGACCACGGTGACGGACGGCCAGCCGGCGGGCTCCTCGGCGGGCGTGGGCGGCATCCGCACGTCGGTCCGCCAGAAGAAGCCCTGCCCCAGCAGCAGCCACACCCACGCGGCCAGCGAGGCGAGCGGAACGGCGGAGGTCCAGGTGAGGGTGGTCATCGAGCGGCAGTCTGCCGCACGCGGGCCGTCGGGGGCACCATGACGAGCCGGGTCCGCGGAGCCGATCGATTACAGTTGTTCACCGTGAAGATCGCGCTCATGGACTCCGGTATCGGCCTGCTCGCCGCCGCGGCGGCGGTACGCCGCGCACGCCCCGACGCCGACCTGGTCCTCTCGCTCGACCCCGACGGAATGCCCTGGGGGCCCCGCGACGCGGAGGGCATCACCGAGAGAGCCCTCCTGTGTGCCCGCGCGGCCGCCGCGTACGAGCCCGAGGCCCTGATCGTGGCCTGCAACACCGCCTCCGTGCACGCGCTGCCCACCCTCCGGGCCGAACTGGAGCCCGCGCTGCCGGTGATCGGCACCGTCCCCGCCGTCAAACCCGCGGCCGCGGCCGCCGCGACGACCGGAAGCCGTGTCGCCATCTGGGCCACGCCCGCCACCACGGGCAGCTCCTACCAGCAGCAGCTGATCGAGGAGTTCGCGAACGGCGCCGACATCACCGGCGTCCCCTGCCACGGTCTCGCCGAAGCCATCGAGAACGGCGACGAACAGCTCATCTCGGCGGCGGTCGAGGCCGCGGCCGAGCGCACGCCCGCCGAAGCGCGGACCGTCGTCCTCGGCTGCACCCACTACGAACTGGTCGGCGAGCGTATCCGCGAAGCCCTCGGCGGCTCCGGCTCCGGCGGGCCCGCGCTCCAGGGCTCCGCCGTCGCCGTCTGTGCGCAGGCGCTGCGCCGAGCGGGCATCTCCCCCGACCCCGGCGCCGCACCCACCGGCGGCCTCACGGTGCTGCACAGCGGCAGGACCAGTACCCTCCCCGCCGCCGCGCTCACCTACGCGGAGGGCCGCCTGCTGGTCCCCGCACCGGCCGCGCGCCGCTGACGGCCTCACGCCCCGTATACACCCCTTCGGGGGCTTTGCGGACGGCTCGGCTCCACGGGCTGCCCCCGCCGCGCCGCGGGAGTACGCTGCCGAACATGACGGATCTGCCCCGCGACGGCGCGCCCCCCGCCGAAGGTGGCGCCGGATTCCGCGGCCCCGACGACACCCCTCTCGCACCCCTCGCCCCACCCGCGCCCCTGGCGGACTCCGCCTCGGGCGCGAGAGCCGAGGGGTGGACAGGACGGGCCACCAGCCGCCTCCAGTGGGGGCTCGCCGCCCTGGGAGCCGGCTGCCTGGCGCTCGGTATCGAGCTCGCCGTCGACACCAGCTGGTCGGGCGGTCTCGTGCCGCTGGTCATGTCGGTCGTCGGCTGCGTCGCCGCCGGGCTGCTGATCCTCTTCGGCACGCTGGCCTTCGTCCACGTCGAGGTCACCATCGACGAGGACAGCCTCCAGGTGCGCTGCGGCCACGCCGGCGTGCCGCGACGGCGGATTCCCCTGCGGGACGTCGTCGCGGCCGACCACGCGCCCACCGTCACCCCACGGCACTGGGGCGGCTGGGGCTACCGCTGGCGCCCCGGGATGGGCACGGCGGTGGTGATCCGGCGCGGCGAGGGCGTCGTCCTGCGGCTGGGGGACGGCCGTGTCTTCACCGTCACCGTGGACGACGCCGAGGCGGCCGTCCACCACATCCGCGCCCGCCTCGCCGTACTGCGGCCTGATCCCGGCCCCACCTGATCACGAGCCCGAGCGCAGCAGGAGATGCCCGCGACGGAACCGTTCTCCTTCGCCCGGCTCCCGCAGCATCCGGCCGACCTCGGTGAAGCCCGCCTCGCCTGCCAGGCCCGCGAGGCCGTCGACCGGCCACCGGTAGGCCGTCGTCACCTTGTGGTCGAACGCCGTGGTCGGCTCTCCTTCCGACTCGAAGAAGGCGAGCAGCAGCGCTCCGCCGGGCGCGAGTACCCGACGGAACTCCTCGAAGTACGCGGGCAGGTCCCGCGGTGGGGCGTGGATGACCGAATACCAGGACACGATGCCCCGCAACCGGCCGTCGCCCACGTCCAGGGCCTCCATGGCACCGAGCTCGAACCGCAGGTCCGGGTACGCCTCGCGGGCGAGAGCGAGCAGCGCGGGCGACAGATCGACGCCGAAGACGTCCAGCCCCAGATCCCGCAGGTGCGCCGTGAGGCTCCCCGGGCCGCACCCCAGCTCGGCCACGGGCCCCGGCCCCGCGGCCCGCACGGTCTCGGCGAAGGCGGCGAGCACCGCACGGTCCAGCGGGAACCCATCGAGCGCGTTGCGGGCGAGGTCGGCGTAGACAACGGCGACGGCGTCGTAGGCGTCGGCTGTCACACGGTGGTACGAGGAAGGTTCCGTCACAGGCGAGGACACTAGAGCCTTTCCGGCACGCTGACGACCGGATACCGCACCTGCCGCACGGGGCTCGCCTCCTCGCACGGCCGTGGCGCCGACCGCGTCGTAGGGTCGGTGTATGGCCACTCCTGACTTCATCCGTGACCTGCGACTCTCCGCGGGACACCAGCTGCTGTACCTGCCGGGTGTCACCGCGGTCGTCTTCGACGACCGGGGGCGGGTGCTGCTGGGCCGGCGTGCCGACACCGGTACGTGGTCGGTGATCGGCGGCATCCCGGAGCCGGGCGAGCAGCCCGCGGACTGCGCGGTGCGGGAGGTCTTCGAGGAGACGCACGTGCGGTGCGTGCCGGAGCGGGTCGTCTCCGTCCACGGCATCGAGAAGCCCGTCACCTATCCGAACGGCGACGTCTGCCAGTTCATGGACATCACCTTCCGCTGCCGTGCGGTCAGCGACGACGCCCGCGTCAACGACGACGAGTCGCTGGAGGTGGGCTGGTTCGGCCTGGACGCGCTGCCGCCCCTCGCGGACTTCGCCGTCTTCCGGATCAAGCAGGCCACGCAGGAAGGACCCGCCTGGTTCGAGGGCATGCCGAAGGCGTAGCCGGGGCGGCCCCGTCAGACGAACCCGTCCGGCGGGTCGTCGCACAGGAGTCGGGCGAGTACGTCGAACTCGTTGAACAGCGTCCACTCCTCGGTGATCCGGCCCTGTGAGAGGTAGAGCTGGGTGAGCCCCCACAGGTGGACACGGCGGCCGGTGGGCCGGCCGTAGAGCGCGTGGCCCCGGTGGGTGCCCACCGCCGTCCAGCGCACCGAGACCCGGTAGCCGTCGGCCTCGTTGCCCATCCAGTAGACCTCGTCGACCTGGTGGCCGAGGTCGGGAAACGTCGCGAGCAGGGCGCGGGCCATGCCGCGCACGTCCGCACGGCCGTAACCTGTCCGGTTGGTCGGCCCGTACCAGCGCACGTTGGGCGCGTACGCCCGGTCGACGGCGCTCAGGTCGCGCCGGTTGTAGACGTCGTGGTACAGCGCCCGCACCAGGTGGTCAGGGTCGCACCCGGCTCCGTCCGCACGGCGCGGGTAGGGGAGGGGCTTGCGGCCGCCCGTGAGACGGTCGACGTCGCCCAACTGCCGTTCGGTGAGCGGGTTGAGGCCCCCTTCGTCGCCGAAGGCGCGGGCGGCCTCGCGCACGTCGATGCCCCGATCGCGGTCACCCAACTCGCCATGCGCCGCAGGACCGACGCGGCGGGCGAGACCCCCCAGGTACGGATGTGGCTGCACCCGTGGCTGACCCTCGCGACGATCGCCTTCATCGCCGCGGTCCTGCTCATCATGGCCGTCACCCCCGGCCACCGGCTCGAACTGTGGCTCTCCCTGACCCTGTCCGCCATCCTCGTCCTCGCGGGCCTGTACGTGCAGCGACGGCAACGACACCGACGCGTGTCCGACCGGCACGAGCACCCCGAGGGCGAGCGCGCACCCGGCCCGCACGCGCCGGGGCCGGACGGCGCGCGAGGCGACCGTCCGGCCACCTCGCCCACCGGGTCAGCGCGCTGAGCCCGTCGAGGGACACCTGCGTGAGCTTGTAGAGGGTGGGCCACCCCCATCACCGCACTGCCGGGCTTTGTCCACGAGTTCGTGCCAACGCCCTGGGAAGGTTCAGCCGGCGCAGCCGGTCTTGTCAGACCCGCCGTTTATCGTCTGCCCATGACATCGACAGATCTCGTTCTGTTTGATCAGGCATGGGCCCGGTTCGAGTCGTGGCTGGCCACCCAGTCGCCAGCGGATCACACCGCACTCCGATCGCCGGCAACGGCTGCTGAGATTGCTGAGCTGGAGAAGCAGCTGGGCTTTGCCCTTCATCCTGAGCTCAGAGGGCTGCTGGAGCGGCGGAACGGTGTTGCCGAGCCCGAGCCGAACAGCGGACCCGAGCCAGGAGTTTTCCCGGCTGGCAGCATTCTGCCGCTGGGCCATCGGCTCAGCTCGACGGCTGAGATCGCATCAGTGCATGAGATTCTCGTGGACATCGGCGAGGACAACACCGAGGTCGATCTGTGGGGTGAAGACGACCTTGCCGGCCATCTGCATCTCTGTGTGCCGTTCGCACTGCCCAACGACGGAGGTGTCGCGTTCGTCGACCACCGGCCCGGGCCCACGTATGGGCACGTGTATGAGATGGGTATCGGCTCCGGTGATCTGGAAGGCACTCTCTGGGGCTCAAGCCTGACCGAGTTCATCCGTGCTGTGACGGACGCGCTGGAGACGGGCACCCCGTTCAAGCACTACTGGCCGGCCACCTTCGAGCACTCTTCCGGCAGGACCTGCATCAAATGGGAGATTCGTTCGTAGATCAGATCCCTGGCGCGGACTTGGGACGTTGCCGAGGGATACCTAGAGCTGGCGGGGACGTGGAAGGCAGGGGCTGACTCGTTTGGCGATGAGTGTGGTGATGCCTTCGGGGTTGCCGAGCCGGGACTCGATCTCCGCGGATGAAGTCTTGACGGTCTTCGTGAGCCAGATGCGGCTCGTGCCACGAAGGGGGCTCTCGGTAGGAAAGCGCTGGTGGAACTCGGCGATGCTGCGCGCGGAGACGGAGAAGTCATCGCTGATCGTCAGTTTCCTCCAGCGGGTAGATGCGAATACGTGGGCCGGCGCGACGCGTTCGGGGAACCCGGCTGCTGTCAGCAACGGGGCCTTCCTGTCCGGCTCGACTTCCGACCCCTTTGACTCGGACCAGGTCATGAAGGAGTTCGGCGTGTGCCGATTGTCCTGCCCTCGGACAGCCGGAAACCGGCGCTCGGGCCCGGTCGAGCCGGCGTACTCCGCTCGATGTCCTCCGTCGACACTTCATACGCATTCACCTGGGCCTCCGGAACGACGCCGACCAGCCACGGCAACCGTAAACACGAGGGAGACGGCGTACCCGCAGATGTCCGGCCTTGACGGAGACGTCAGCTCACTTGCCGGGAGATCTCCGAGGCTGCCGGGACATCACAGAGACAGGACACCAATGCCGGTTTCGATGAGGGTGCCGGTGAACGTCAGCCGGTCGGCAACGGCTGCTCAGAGACGGGTCGGTGAAGGTCTTGTCCCAGCGGCCGAAGGACTCGTACGAGACGATGGCGACAGGTCGACGTGGCCATAGCGGGCATCCCCTGTTCAACCGCTTCTCATCAGCGGCTGCAGAACCACCTCAACGCAGAAGCTGGGGTCGATCAGTCCTGGATCCGTGAGCACCGCGGTTCGTCTGCCACAGCGCAAGGCCTCGCGGAGTGGCGGCAGTACATCGAAGGAGCGAACCAGTCTCCTGCCCCACACTTCTGTCGTGTCGTCCGGTCCGAGACGCAGATCGTCGGCTATCTCTGCGGCCACCGGGACGAGTCGGTCACTCTCGGTCCGATATACACGGGATGCCGAAGACGGCCGGTGCGTGGGCGCGCCTGCGCCCGCGGAGGTGCAGGCGAGGCGCGGGTGACAGGGGCCGCCGTGCCGCACGGTCGGGGACTGTCCGTTCCCCTGACCGCCGAGGCGGCGCGCACCTGCTGTCCTGCTGCTCCGGGCTCCCGCATCGCCGCGTCAGCTGGACGCGGTGATGCGGGCGATCGCCTCGATGGTCAGGGCCCGCTCGTGGGGCTGGGTTTCGAGAGCGCGGTGGAGGGACAGCCCTTCGATGAGGGCGTCGAGCTGACGCGCCGTCGAGGGGTCGAAGTACCGCTGCAGGGCCTGCCGGCTGCTGTGCATCCACGCGCGGGTCAGCTCTCGGTAGGCCGGTTCCCGGGCCGCCAGGGTGTACAGCTCGTGGGTGAGCACGAGTTCTCTCTCGTTGCCGTCCGAGAGGCGGTGCACGAGGTCGGCGACGGCCTTGCGGGCCTCGTCCGGGGTGGTGGCGGTGGCGAGGTGTTCCTCGAAGAGCGCGATGATGGTGCCGGAGAAACTGGTGAACGCCTCGCGGAGCAGTTCGTCACGGTTGTGGAAGTGATAGGTCATCGAGCCGAGTGGTACGCCCGCTCGGGCTGCCACCTTGCGGTGGGAGACGCCCGCGACACCCTCCTCGGCGATGAGGTCGAGCGCGGCGCTGATGATGCGCTCACGACGTTGGGGATCAACGCGTCCGGTTGCCAAGGGTCCTCCTGTTGCGGGGAGCGGGTCTACGGGCAGGATCATCCCTGGCGAGCACGCGGTCCGGCAGAACCTGCCGACGGCCTGACCCGCCCACGCCGGCGGCACCGCGCTCCAGAGCGCCGGTTCGGGGTCGGTGTGCGAGGCAGCACCGGTCACATGGTCCGCTAGCGTACGCTCGTACGCACCGCAGTGTACGATCGTACGCTCCTGCTGTCGTGCGATTGCCGAGGCTCCATGGCCCCTTCACTCCGACACTGGCGCACCTCCCTGTTCGTCCTCACTCTCGCCACCGGCATCGGGATGGCCTCTTGGATCGCGCGTACTCCGGCGATCCGGGACTCCCTGGCGGTCTCCAGCGCAGGCATGGGATTGGTCCTCTTCGGGCTCTCCGCCGGGTCCATGACGGGCGTACTCCTCTCCAGCGGGATGGTGCGGCGGGCCGGGGGGCGGGTCACGCTGCTCGTGAGTGCCGTCCTCATGGTGGCAGGACTGGCCGTCGTCGCCGGTGCCGCCACCGGTGCGCAGGCCCCTGGCGTCTTCTTGGGCCTGGCGCTGTTCGGAGCGGGTGTCGGTCTCGGCGAGATCGCCCTCAACATCGAGGGCGCCGCCGTCGAACACCACCTGAGCCGGCCTGTTCTCCCTATGCTGCATGGCGGCTTCAGTCTGGGTACCGTCGTGGGCGCTGGGCTGGGGATGGCGCTGACCGCGTGGCGGTTCCCCGTCGTCTGGCATCTGTTGGCGGCGACGGCGGTGGTCGCCGCCGCATCCGTGTGGGCGATACGCGGAATACCGGCCGGGACGGGCAGGGCGGCGGGCGACCCGGACGAGGCGAGGCGGTCGGGCCGGCGGGCCCAGTTGCGGGTATGGCGCGACGGGCGGCTCGTGTTGATCGGCGTCATCGTTTTGGCCATGGCCTTCGTCGAAGGATCCGCCAACGACTGGCTACCGCTGTTGATGGTGGACGGGCACGGCACCAGTGCCACCGGTGGCTCGCTCACCTACTTGCTCTTCGCCGCCGCGATGACCTGTGGCCGCCTGGCCGGAAACGCTCCCTTGGCCCGTTACGGCCGGACTGTCGTCATCCGCGCCGGCGCTCTCGTCGCGGCAGCCGGTCTCGCCCTGGTCATCTTCTCCTCCAGTGCGGTTCTCGCCGGCGCGGCCGTCGTCCTGTGGGGCCTCGGCGCGGCCCTCGGTTTCCCTGTCAGCGTGTCCGCTGCCGGGGACGACGAGACGGACGCCGCGGCCAGGGTGGGCGCGGTCGCCACCGCCGGATACGCGGCCTTCCTCGTCGGCCCACCCCTCCTCGGCTTCCTCGCCGAACACGTCGGACTGCGCACGGCCATGGCCGCCGTCCTCGTCCTGTTGGTGACCGCCTCCTTGTTCGCCGGCGCCATGCGGCCACGCCACACGCCCAGTGCCGTGCGGTGATCCGTCCGAGCCCGGCAGCGCCACCAGGCTGGTGCGGGCTCGGCTCGGCACAACAGGTTCCCCCGCTCCTGCCGATCCCTCGCGACCTCTACCGATGAGTGTGAGCGGCACGGCCCGTTCCCGCGCCTCACTCGCGACTCGCGCGTACCTCGGTGCCGTCGCTGTGGGGGCAGCACCTTAACCGGCGAGCCGACACGATGGTGGGACAGCACGACCTCGCTGCGCCCCTTCGTCCTGTCCTTTTCTCCGCAGCCGTAGCCGGACCCATACCCATACCCATACCCATACCCGTAGCCGGGCCCGTGGCCGTAGCCGGAGGTCGCTGGCGAGGGTGGCCGTCGGCTCTCGCCACTCGTCCGGCCACATCAGGTACGCGTGCGTCCAAGCCTTGACCCAGCGTTCGGCACCTCTTACGGTGCTCGCGTTGGCATACGTATTCATGCCAAGGGGAGGGACTGACGTGGTCCGGCGCGCAAGCCGGCCGTGATGCAACGGGAGGACTCGTGACCGCGACCGCTACGGCCGCCGTCGAAGCAGGCGGCAGAACCCAGGCCACACCCGCCGAGGTCCGCAAGGCCATCTGGGCCGGCGGAATCGGCAATTTCGTGGAGCAGTTCGATTTCGCCGTGTACGGCTACCTGGCACCTCTGATGGCTCCGGTCTTCTTTCCCGAGACCGACCCGTTGGCCAGCGTGCTGAGCACGTACGCGCTCTTTGCCATCTCCTTCCTCATCCGGCCCGTGGGAGGTTTGGTGTTCGGCCGGTTCGGCGACCGCGTCGGCCGGCGCAAGACGCTCTCGCTGGCGATCGTGTTGATGGGTGTCCTCACCGCGCTGATCGGTGTACTGCCTTCCTACGCGCAGGTCGGCTTCTTCGCCCCCGCGCTGCTGCTGGTGGTCCGCATCCTGCAGGGAGTGGTGCAGGGCGGCGAGTACGTGGGAGCCATCGCGTTCATCGTCGAATACGCCCCCGAGCGGAGGCGTGGCTTTTATGGCTCGTTTGTTTCGATGAGCGTTTTCCTCGGTCTGCTGGGCGGTGCCGGACTGTCGTCGTTGCTGACCACAGTCCTGCCGCATGAGGAGATGACCACGTGGGGCTGGCGGCTGCCGTTTCTCCTGGCGCTGCCGCTGGCGCTGACGGGTCTCCACCTCCGGCTCCGCATCAAGGAGACTCCGGAATTCGAGGCCGCCACACGCAGCGGTGACGAGGTCGTGCAAACCCCGCTGCGAGAGGCCCTCGTGTCGCAGTGGCGGGGCATCCTCGTCTTCTGCGGTGCGTCGATCACACTGGCCGTGCTGTCGTACGGCTGGGTGACCTACCTGCCCCAGTACCTGAGCGGCACACTGAAGGTCCCGCAGGGCGAGGCTTTCCTGTCCAACGTCATCTCGATCGCAGTTTTGGTGCCTCTGCTGCCGATGGCCGGGGCGCTTTCGGACAGGATCGGCCGCAAACCCATGCTGATAATCGGCGTACTCGCCTGCATTTTCCTGGTCCCCCTCGCTTTTCTGGTGCTGGAGGAGGGCACGTTCACCAGCGCGGTGCTCGGCCAGTTGATCTACATCGTCCCGGAGTTCTTCCTCACCGGCATCGTCACCGTGTGCGCGGCGGAGTTCTTCCCGACCAAGACCCGGTACAGCGCCAGTGCGATCGCGTTCAACAGTTCGTTCGCCATCTTCGCCGGTGCGACGCCCTTCATCGCGACCCTGTTGGTGTCGCGGTTCGGCACGGTCTACGCACTGTGGGGTTTCCTCGCCACGCTCGCGGTGTTCTCCCTCTTCGTCATTCTGCGTTTCATGCAGGAGACCTATCGCAGTGCGCTTTCCGACGACAAGTACGCAGCGCACAACTGAGCGAGGAGCGACATGTCCGAGCAGCCCACGTCGAGCATGGCGGGCACGGAATGGCATGACATCGTGGATTTCGTCGAGCGTTCGACCTACCGCATCTGGAACGAGCGCGAGGTGGACCTGATCACGCGGACCTACACGCCGCAGACGATCACGCACATGGACTCCGGTGACATGGTCGGTGTCGAGCACGTCGTCGAGGACACCGAGCGCGCGCTCGCCGGCAGGGAGGGCTTCCGCGGGCGTATCGACGAGACGATCTGGACGGGCAACGACCGGGACGGGTACCGCACGTCGATGCGCTGGACGTGGACCGCGCGCAACGCGGGCGACCCCGTCTTCGGTGGCCCCACCGGACGCTGGATCCGGGTCAGCGCCACGGCGAACTGCGCGGTGAAGGGGGAGAACTACGTCGAGGAGTGGAAGGCGTGGAACCCGGGCGCCCGTGCTGCCCAGTTGGGCATCGGCCTCGACGCCGCGGCGCGGATGTGGGGCAGTACGTCCACGGGCAAGCGACAGCCGGAGGGGCGTCCCGCGGCGGAGTTCGGCGTGCGGGTCCCCGCGATCCCCGCACGCGTGCACGGCTCCGGCGAACTCGTCCAGGACCATCTGACGGCCCTGTTCGGCAGGGGAGACGCAGAGCGGGTGTTCGCGGCCTACAGCAATGACGCGCGGCTCTCGGTCGGCACGTCGCGGACGTACCAGCACCTCGCGGGTATCAAGAACTACGTGGACGACTGGCTGCGGCTGATGCCCGAGAGGGAGTTCCGCATCGACGAGTTGTACTGGCTCGAGGACTTCAACCTCGACCGGGTGGCGGTCAGGTGGAACCTCGCCGGGACGGTGCCGACCCCACGCGGCGAGCGTGAGGTGTCGGTCATGGGCATCAACCACGTCCATGTGCACGGAGACAAGATCGTCGCGGAATTCGCGGAGTTCGACGAGCTGTCACTGCACCGCCAGATCACCGGCATGTGACAGGCGTGTAAGGCCTGTGAGGCGCGCGAGCGCGTACGGGCGCGGCCTGGCCGTGGGGCCCGGGTCGATGCGCTCGCCGCGGCACGTACTCCGCGCTGCCCTCACGTCGCAGCCCGAACCGGCGTCGAGGCTCCGCTGGTGACTGGTGACTGGTGACTGGTGACTGGTGACTGGTGACTGGTGACTGGTGACTGGTGACCGGTCACCGCCCCCGCATCGCCGCGGCCAGGTCCGGGCCGAGTGGGCAACCCGCGCCGCTGCCAGTGCGGCGCACGCGCGACGCTCACGAAGTCGCCGACCGCATCCCGCGATTGACAAACACGCGAAACGGGTTTTGCATGTGCTACATACGTATGCACACCGAGTAGGAAAGTGCAGCAGGAAAGGAGAACCATGACATCGCCTCTCGTCACTCAGGAGGAGCTCGACCGGCGGACCATCCGCCGCAGCGACTTCGTCTCGTGCAACCAGGCGTTCATCGACTGCCGTACGCCGGGCTCGGACCAGAAGGAGAACTACGCCATGGTCGGCCCGGGCGTCACACAAAGCTCCAGTCAGGTGGTGAACCTGCGTGAGCCGCACGGCTACAACATCGGAGCCGCCGCCATGCCGCACGGCATCACCAACAATCTGCACCTGCACTTCACCGCGGAGGTCTTCCTCTGCTTCCGGGGGGAGTACCTGCTGCGCTGGGGCGCCGAGGGGGAGGAGGGGGAGCTGACCCTGCGGGAAGGGGACATCGCCTCCGTTCCGACCTGGATCTTCCGCGGTTTCACCAACACGGGGCCCGACGACGGCTGGCTGTTCACCTGCCTGGGCCACGACGAGACCGGCGGCATCATCTGGGGCCCCACCGTGCTCCGCGAGGCCGAAGGGCACGGCCTCTACCTCACCTCGGACAACCAGCTCGTGGACACCGTCGCCGGTGAGCAGCTGCCGGACAGCGAGGAGCTGGTCCGGCCGATGGATCCGGCGGACATCGCGTCTCTCGTGGACTACTCGGCGGACGACATGCGCAGGTACGTCGCCACGCGGGACGACCTGGAGTGGTGCGACCGGGCGTTCCTCTGCGGCGTTGTACCGAGTGGGCGCGCGGAGCTCGCCCTGGTGATCGGATTCGGCATGACCGAGAACCGCCGCCAGGAGCCGCGGATCTACCACCCGCACGGGCACAACATCGCGTGGCTGCGCGCGGACCCGGGCGAGGGCCTGCTCACCCACCGCCACAGTGAGACCCAGGTGCTGATGGTGAAGGAGGGCGAGTGGGAGGTCCGTCTCAACCACCATGACGAGGTGACCGTGCGGCTCGGCCCCTGGGACATGTTGTCCGTGCCGGCAGGGGCCTGGCGTTCGATGCGCAACGTGTCGGACTCCCCGGCGACCATGGCCGTCGTGAACGGCGGTGACGGCCGGGTGCGCCTGGAGTGGGCGGACGAGGTCGTCAAGGCGGCCGCCGACGCCGGTGTCGCGCGCGATCACAACGGCTACCTCGCCCCGGCCCACCTCGTACCGGCATCGGCGCCTCGATGACAGGCCCGAGGACGGGGAGGGGGCCGCTCCCTTCGGTACTCGTCCCCGGCATGCTGTGCGACGCCGGGCTGTGGAGCGACGTCGAGCCGGCGCTGCCCGGGCCCGTCGTCCACGCGCGGATCACCGCCCCGTCCATAGCGGACATGGCCGAGGAGGTGCTCTCCAGCGTCGAGGGCGAGTTCGTGCTCGTCGGGCTGAGCCTCGGGGCGATCGTCGCGTTCGAGGTGGCCCGGCGGGCCCCCGAGCGACTGGCGGGCCTCTGCGCACTCTCGACCAACGCGAAGGCGCCGCGGCCCGGGCAACTCGCCGGCTGGCGGCAGCTGGCGGAGCGTGTCGAGGCAGGTGAGTTCGAGTCGGTGCTCACCGACCGGATCCTGCCCACGATGTACGCGGCTGCGGATCCCTCGGAGCCGCTGCGGGAACGGTTCCTCGGAATGGCGCGCCGCATCGGCCCTGACACCTTCCGCGCCCAGCTGGCGGCCCAGGCGACCCGCATGGACGCGCACGCGGCCGTAGCGGCGCTGGATTGCCCGGTGCTGGCGCTGTGCGGCGAACGCGACGCCCTGTGTCCGCCGTCGTTCCACCGCGAGGTCGCCCAGCGAGCAGCCGCCGGCTCACTCCGGGTGCTCGCCGACGCCGGCCATCTGCTCCCGCTGGAGCGCCCCGGTGAGACCGCCGCGTCGCTGCGCCACTGGCTCACCGACGTGGTCGGTACGCCGTCTGCCGCCACCTCTGACTGAACACTTCCGCACGTACCACCAGGAGCCCGCCATGCGAGAGTTTTTGAAGCGACCCGTTCCCAAGGAGAAGGCCGGTCAGGACTCCGGTCGGGTCGCCGACCGTGTCTCCGCGATCCTCACCGACGTCCGTGACCGGGGTGACGCGGCCGTCCGCACGTACTCCGAGCGGTTCGACAAGTGGTCGCCTGAGACGTTCCGCCTGTCGCCCGAGCAGATCGAGAAGATCGTCGCCGACGTTCCGCAGCAGGTGATCGAGGACATCGTCTTCGTCCAGGAACAGGTGCGCACGTTCGCCCGGCACCAGCGGGAGGCGCTGCGCGACATCGAGGTGGAGACACTGCCCGGGGTCCACCTCGGACACCGGCACCTGCCGGTGTCCGCCGCGGGCGCCTACGTACCCGGCGGACGGTATCCGCTGACCGCCTCCGCGCACATGACGATCGTGACCGCCAAAGTCGCCGGTGTGCCGCGGGTGGTGGCCTGCACCCCACCCATCAGGGGAGAGGTCCCGGCAGCCACCGTGGCCGCCATGCACCTGGCCGGGGCCGACGAGATCCACCTGCTCGGCGGGGTGCAGGCCGTCGCGGCGATGGCGGTCGGCACCGAGACGATCGACCGGGTGGACCTGCTCGCCGGCCCCGGCAACGCCTATGTGGCCGAGGCCAAGCGACAGCTGTTCGGCGAGGTCGGCATCGACCTGTTCGCCGGGCCCACCGAGATCCTCGTCGTGGCGGACGAGGCCGCTGACCCGTTCGTGGTCGCCGTGGATCTTCTCTCCCAGGCCGAGCACGGGCCCGACTCGCCCGCCGTGCTGGTCACGACCTCGGCGGAGCTGGGCAGGGCCGTGATCGAGCACATCGAGCGCCTGTTGCCCGGCATGCCGACCAGGGACTTCGCCGAGCCCGCGTGGCGCGACCACGGCGAGGTCGTGGTCGTGGACTCGCTGGACGAGGCGTTCGCGGTCGCCGACGGCTACGCGAGCGAGCACGTGGAGGTCCTCACCGAGAACCCGCGGCAGGCGCTGGAGAAGATGCGCGACTACGGAGCGCTGTTCCTCGGTGAGGGCACGTGCGTCAGTTACGGGGACAAGGTCATCGGCACCAACCACGTGCTGCCGACGCGGGGTGCCGCCCGCTACACCGGTGGCCTGTGGGTCGGCAAGTACCTCAAGACGGTGACCTACCAGGAGGTCACCGACACCTCCTCCAGCGCGCACCTGGGCGAGGTGTGCGGACGGGCGGCCCGCGTGGAGTTGTTCGAGGGGCATGCCCGTTCGGGTGACGTGCGGGCGGCCAAGTACGGGAACGCCGAGCTGCCCTGGGCACAGGGCGAACCGACCGGGACACAGCGGTGACGGCGCCCGTCGAGGGACGTACCGCACTGGTCACCGGGGGCGGTAACGGGCTGGGCCGTGCCATGTGCCAGGCACTCTCCGCCGCCGGGGCGAGGGTCATCGCGGTGGGCCGCACCCGCGCGACGGTGGAGGAGACCGCCGCCTCTCTCGCCGGGCCGGGCCGCGCGGCGACCTGCGACGTGGGCAGCCACGAGTCCGTGGCGGCCCTGGCGCGGGAACTCGCCGGCGAGGAGGTCTCCGTCCTCGTCAACAACGCGGGCGTCCCCGGGCCGGTCAAACCGCTGGTGGACATCGAGCCCGAGGAGTGGGACGGGGTCTTCGGCGTCAATGTCCGCGGCGTCTACCTGATGTGCCGGGCGTTTCTCCCGGCGATGATCGAACGCGGCCGGGGCGACGTGGTCAACGTCGCGTCGGTCTCGGGCAAGCGCCCGCTCGTGCGGCGTACGCCGTACTGCGCCTCGAAGATGGCGGTGCTCGGGCTGACCACCACCCTCGCGGGGGAGGCGGGGCCTGCCGGTGTGAACGTCAACTCCCTCTCTCCTGGGCCGGTCGGCGGGCCGCGGATGGAGCGGAACTTCCGGCTGGAGGCGGAGCGCACGGGCACCACTCCCAAGGCGGCGGAGGACGCCTTCGTCTCGCGCGCGTTGCTCGGGCGCATGGTCACCGAACAGGAGGTGGCGTCCGCGCTGGTCGCCATGTTGCAGATGCCGGGCCTGTGCGCGGCCGACATCGATCTGTCCGCGGGGATGGTGGCACGGTGAAGGACACGAATCCGGTGCCGCTCAAGGAGCGGCTGGCCGGCGGGGAGCGCCTCCTCGGCGGACTGCTGAGGCTGCCCGCAGGGCCGCTGGTGGAGATGGCCGGTGTCGCGGGGCTCGACTTCGTGGTGATCGACTGCGAGCACGGTCCCGCCGACGTCGTGCCCCTGCAGCAGCACATCCAGGCAGCCGCGGCCCACGGGCTTCCCGTGCTGATCCGCGTCGGCACCGAGGAACCTTCCCTCGTCCTGCGGGCACTCGACGCGGGGGCCCAAGGCGTCATCGTGCCGCACGTGGACAGCGCGGACCACGCCCGCAGGGCGGTGGCCTGGGCGCACTACCCTCCGCGGGGGGAGCGGGGCTTCGCCACCTACAGCCGGTCCGGGCGTTTCGGCGAGGCGGGCATCGCCGAGCACCTGGCGCACGCCGCCGCCACCACGGTGGTCGTGCCGATGCTGGAGACGCCGCAGGCGTGTGCGGCGGCCGGTGAGATCCTGGCGGTTTCGGGCGTGGACGCGGTGCTCGTCGGCCCCGCGGACCTGTCGGTCGCGATGGGGCTGACGGGCGGTGCGGCCGAACCGCAGGTGCGCGGTGCCACGCAGCAGGTCGTCGAGGCGGCGAAGCGGTCCGGCAAGCCGATGGTGACGATCGTCAACTCGACACAGCAGGCTGCCGCCGCGCCCCCGGGGGCCGTCCTCTACAACCTCACGCACGTCCTGATGCGGACTCTGCGTGCGCTCAGCACGCCGGAGCGGTAGCTGACGTGCGCTCTCTCCGGCGGCCGACCGGTGTGCCGTCCTCGACGGCACACCGGCAAGCGCACATTCCCCGCCCGCACCCCGTGCCCGAAGGGGAAGCGGCGACATCGGACGAACGGGGCCCGCGGTCGCGGTGCCTCAGTCCGCTCGGGCGGCCGCGTGGGTGCCGCGCAGCGCCAACTGTGGCGGGAAGACGACGCGCTCCGCCTCTCCCTCGCCGCCCTCAGCGATGCGCTGCACCAGCAATCTGGCCGCCGTACGGGCCATCTCGTGCATGTCGTGGCGGACGGTGCTGAGCCGGAAGCTCTCCCAGCCGGCCATGGGAATGTCGTCGAAGCCGAAGACGGTGAGCTCGTCCGGCACGGTGACCTGCGCGGCGAGAGCCGCGTTGAGGGCGCCGATGGCCACCACGTCGTTGCCGCAGAAGACGGCGGTCGGGCGTGGCCGCAAGGCCAGCAGTTCGCTGAGAGCGGCGTACCCGGTGGCGAACTCGAAGGGGCCTCGGAACACCGCCTCCTCGGCCAGGCCGATCCCGGCCTCCGCCAGCGCGAGGCGGAACCCCAGCTCACGCTCCTGCCCGGTGGTGGTGTTACGCGGGCCGAAGATGCCGGCGATGCGGCGGTGGCCGAGTGCGACGAGCTCCCGGGCCACCAGTTCGCCGCCGTTGGTGTTGTCCACGACGGCGACGGGTGGGCCCGAGATCCCCGTCTCGCGGTTGAGGAAGACGAACGGGAGGCCGCGCCGGGTGAGTTCGGCGGGGAGAGCGGACTCGGTCGTCGCCGTCGTCAGCACCACGCCGTCGACCGACTGCCCCAGCAGGCGCTCGGTGGCCACCGCGTCCTCGGACCGCTCGGTGAAGAGCATCATGCGGTAGCCGCAGCGTTCCAGTTCGTCGTGGAGCGGGGCGACCAGGTGGGGGTAGAACGGATTCGTCAGGTCGGTGACCACGACGCCGACCCGGCGCGTGGCGCGGGTGGACAGGCTGCGGCCCGTCTCGCTCGGCACGTAGTTGAGCGCCTCGGCTGCCTGCCGCACGCGCTGCCGGGTCTCCTCGGACACGCGGGGGTCGCCCCGCAGGGCTCGCGACACCGTCGGTTGTGACACACCGGCCAGCCGTGCGACGTCAATGCTGGTGATCGCCACGGCCGTGCCTCCCGTATGTCTGCGTCTTCGGCTGCTCAGCATACGTCGGAACACACCCATGGACGTGCGGGGGTGAGGCCGTCAAGGCACGGGGACAGGTCCGTCCCGACCGCCGGCATACATACGTAGAGCCACCGGTGGCCCGACGGGCCCGTCAGGGCGTGCGGCGAGGCGCCCGCCTCGGCGTGGCGGGGCCGAGGGGAGCGACGCGGCGGTGGACCAGTGGCCCCTGCCGGCCAGGCATGCCCGTACTCCGGCCCTACCCGGGCGTGTGAGGGCGCGCTTGGTGCCGGCCTTCCGGCAGCGGCGTTGGCCAAGTGCGACAACGCGAGCCGACCCGCTCTTCGTAGAGTCCTACGAAGAGCGGGTCCCTGCCTGCGAAAGTCTTCATGTCTTCCACCTCTGGCTGACGTCACACGAGGGGCGGTGTACTCCTCACACAAGCTGAACGAAGGCGTCGAGGCGCGCTGACTCCCCGCGGGTGCCGTCGGACGAGCCGAGCTCGCGACCGCACGTGTGGAACCCGCCGGCTGCCCTGGCCGTGCGGTGTCCCGCACGGCCGAGGCAGCCGGGGAGTCCCCGCCGTCTCCGAACCGAAAGAAGCGACCGTGACTGCGCAGACCCAAGAAGCGAACACCCAAGATCGCGAGCGTGCCTGGATGGGCGAGGCGATCAGGCTGGCCACCGACAGCGTGGCGAACGGCGGCGGTCCGTTCGGTGCCCTGGTCGCCAAGGGCGACGACATCATCGCGCTCGGGAACAACCAGGTCACCGCGGCTCTGGACCCGACGGCGCACGCCGAGGTGAGTGCGATGCGTGCCGCCTGCAAGCAGCTCGACACCTTCTCACTCGAGGGCTGCGTCCTGGTCACCTCGTGCGAGCCGTGTCCGATGTGCCTCTCCTCCGCGCTGTGGGCGCGGGTCGACCGGATCGTCTTCTCCGCCGACCGGCACGACGCCGCGGTCGCCGGTTTCGACGACCGCAAGTTCTACGACCTGTTCGAGAAGCAGCCGACGTCGATGTGGCCGGTGCACGTCGAGCAGCTGGACCTGCCCCACCGCACGGCGCCGTTCGACGCGTGGCTGGCCAAGTCCGACCGCGTCGACTACTGACTGCCCGCTCCGCCGCGCCTCACCTGCCGGGGCCGGTCACCCGTATCGGGGGGCCGGCCGCCCGCGCGGAACA
The DNA here is from genome assembly GCF_003323715.1 of Streptomyces diacarni. Taxonomy (GTDB): domain Bacteria; phylum Actinomycetota; class Actinomycetes; order Streptomycetales; family Streptomycetaceae; genus Streptomyces; species Streptomyces diacarni. The sequence continues at coordinate 43,535 of NZ_QOIN01000070.1, read as the reverse complement.
TCGCACGTGCCGGCACGAAACCGCGCCGCGGCAAGGGGAGTTGCTCTGAGGCGCGACGCACCGCGCACCGGCGTAGGGGAAACTCCGGGCACCGGCGTACGGGAAACACCGGGCACCGCGTACGGGAACTCCGGGAGGCCCGGCGCCGGGTCTCTTTGGACGATAGGCCAATCCACGAGGAGGCTTTCGATCAGCTCGTCAGAGCTTCCTCTGAGTCCGACACTCGTTTTCCCAGGTCGGGTTGACTGGCGGGTCTGCGGCAACTTAGCTTCGAGCACACCGACCCCTAGGCGGCCAGAAGGAGGCGAAGTCGGATGTCCACTCTCTCCGACCTGCAGCGCCTCGCTCAGCGGACCGCCTGGGTTCCGGGTCGCGTAGCACACGGCTGCTGAGCAGCCCCCTTCCTCCCGGCGCGCCCGTACAGCGGCCCCGGCGTCTTCCGCTCTTCGTCATCGCCTGCGGCACGCCGTTCCGTGCCGATCCGCGCACCCGGTTCCCCAGCCGCGCCACCGAAAGAGAAAGCCACTGAAATGGCGACTAGGATCATCAGTACGACCGCGCACCGAAATGAGGATGTGTCATGGTAGCGGCGCGGGCCACGGTCAATGGGAAGGTCACCCCGATTTCCCCGGCCGCACCCCATACATCGGTTCTGGATTTCCTGCGTGAGCGCGGGCTCACCGGAAGCAAGGAAGGCTGCGCCGAGGGCGAATGCGGCGCGTGTTCGATCCTGGTGGCCCGTCCGGGGGTGAACAAGCCGACCGACTGGGTGGCGGTCAACGCCTGCCTGGTTCCGGCCGCGGCCCTCGACGGGCAGGAGATCGTCACCTCCGAGGGACTCGCCACCGCGGGCGAACCCGGCACGCCGCCCACGCTGCACCAGGTGCAGGAGGAGATGGCGCTCCGCGGCGGCTCCCAGTGCGGTTACTGCACACCGGGCTTCGTGTGCAGTATGGCCGCCGAGTACTACCGGCCCGACCGCTGCGCGCACGCGGGCACGGACCCGGCCGAGGGAGAAGCGGCCGGCACGCCCGACGCCGAGCACGGTCCCAACGGGTTCGACCTGCACGCGCTGAGCGGAAACCTGTGCCGCTGCACCGGTTACCGCCCGATCCGCGATGCCGCGTTCGCCCTCGGCGCGCCCACCGAGGACGACCCGCTGGCACAGCGCCGCGAGCAGTCTCCGCCCGCACCTGTCGCCACCGAGTACGCCCAGGGCGAGAGCGTGTTCCTGCGTCCTGGCACGCTGAGCGAGGCGCTGCGGGTGCTGCGCGAGCGGCCCGAGGCGGTGCTGGTCGCCGGAAGCACCGACTGGGGTGTGGAGGTGAACATCCGCTCCCGCCGGGCGGAGTGCGTGGTCGCCATCGACCGGCTGCCCGAACTGCGGGGCCTGAGCGTCGAGTCCGACCACATCGAGATCGGCGCGGCACTGACGCTCACCGAGATCGAACGCCGGCTCGACGGCCGCGTCCCGCTGCTGGCGCAACTGTTCCCGCAGTTCGCCTCCCGGCTGATCCGCAACGGCGCGACCCTCGGCGGCAACCTGGGCACCGGCTCGCCCATCGGGGACAGCCCGCCCGTGCTGCTCGCGCTGGAGGCGTCGGTGGTGCTCGCCGACGCCGACGGTGAGCGCGAGGTCCCGCTCGCGGACTACTTCACCGGCTACCGGCAGAGCGTGCGCCGTCCCGGCGAACTGATCCGCGCGGTGCGCGTCCCGCTGCCGCTGTCGCCCCTCGCGGCCTTCCACAAGATCGCCAAGCGGCGTTTCGACGACATCTCCAGCGTGGCGGTCGCCTTCGCGCTGGACATCGAGGACGGCCTCGTCCGCAAGGCGCGCATCGGGCTGGGCGGCGTCGCCGCCACGCCGGTCCGCGCCCTGGCCACCGAGGCGGCCCTGGAGGGCAAGCCGTGGGTGCGGGAGACCGCCGAGGCCGCCGCCGAGGTGCTGCGGGCCCAGGGCACTCCGATGAACGACCACCGGGCCAGCGCCGAGTACCGCTCCGCGATGCTCGGCCAGAGCCTGCTGAAGCTGCACGCGGAAACCACTGAGGCGGTGTCGGCATGAGCCATCTGTCCGAGCGTCCCGAAGCACCTGTCGTCGGCGTACCGATGCCGCACGAGAGCGCCAGTCAGCACGTCACCGGTACCGCGCTGTACACCGATGACCTGGTCCACCGCACCAAGGACGTGCTGCACGCCTACCCCGTCCAGGTCATGAAGGCGCACGGCCTGATCACCGCGCTGCGCACCGAGGCCGCGCTGGCCGTGCCCGGTGTGGTCCGGGTGCTGACCGGCGCCGACGTGCCCGGCGTCAACGACGCGGGGATGAAGCGCGACGAGCCGCTCTTCCCCGACGAGGTCATGTTCCACGGCCACGCGGTCGCCTGGGTGCTCGGCGAGACCCTGGAGGCGGCCCGGCTCGGCGCGGCGGCCGTCGAGGTGGAACTCGACGAACAGCCCTCCCTGCTCACCCTCCAGGAGGCGATCGCGGCCGACAGCTTCCACGGCGCGCAGCCGGTGGTGGTCACCGGCGACGTGGAGGCGGGCTTCGCCGACTCCGCGCACGTGTTCAGCGGCGAGTTCCAGTTCTCCGGTCAGGAGCACTTCTACCTGGAGACACACGCGGCGCTGGCGCAGGTCGACGAGAACGGGCAGGTGTTCATCCAGAGCAGCACCCAGCACCCGTCGGAGACCCAGGAGATCGTCGCGCACGTGCTGGGCCTCCACAGCCACGAGGTGACCGTGCAGTGCCTGCGGATGGGCGGCGGCTTCGGCGGCAAGGAGATGCAGCCGCACGGGTTCGCGGCGGTCGCGGCGCTCGGCGCGAAGCTGACCGGGCGTCCGGTCAGGTTCCGCCTCAACCGGACGCAGGACCTGACGATGTCCGGCAAGCGGCACGGGTTCCACGCCGAGTGGAAGATCGGCTTCGACGCGGACGGCCGCATCCAGGCGCTGGAGGCCCGCCTGACCGCGGACGGCGGCTGGAGCCTCGACCTGTCCGAGCCGGTGCTGGCCCGCGCGCTGTGCCACATCGACAACACGTACTGGATCCCCAACGCGCGCGTCGCCGGCCGCATCGCCAAGACCCACGCGGTCTCCAACACCGCCTTCCGCGGCTTCGGCGGACCGCAGGGCATGCTGGTGATCGAGGACATCCTGGGCCGCTGCGCGCCGCGGCTCGGGCTGGACCCCATTCAGCTGCGCGAGCGCAACTTCTACCAGCCAGGACAGGGCCAGACGACTCCGTACGGGCAGCCGGTGACGCAGCCCGAGCGGATCTCCACCGTCTGGCAGCAGGTCCACGAGGACGGCGGTCTCGCCGACCGCAAGCGCGAGATCGCGGCCTTCAACGCCGCGCACCCGCACACCAAGCGGGCCCTCGCGCTCACAGGCGTGAAGTTCGGCATCTCCTTCAACCTCACCGCCTTCAACCAGGGCGGCGCGCTGGTGCTGATCTACAAGGACGGCTCCGTCCTGATCAACCACGGCGGCACCGAGATGGGCCAGGGCCTGCACACCAAGATGCTGCAGGTGGCCGCGACCACGCTGGGCATCCCGCTGCACAAGGTGCGGCTGGCCCCGACGCGTACCGACAAGGTGCCCAACACCTCGGCGACCGCCGCCAGTTCCGGAGCCGACCTGAACGGTGGCGCGGTGAAGGACGCCTGCGAGCAACTGCGTCAGCGGCTGCTCCAGGTGGCCGCCTCGCAGCTGGGTGCGAACGCCTCCGACGTGCGCATCGTCGAGGGCGTCGCGCGCGCTCTGGGCAGCGACAAGGAGCTGGCCTGGGACGAGCTGGTGCACACCGCGTACTTCCAGCGGGTGCAGTTGTCGGCGTCCGGCTTCTACCGCACCGAGGGGCTGCACTGGGACGCGAAGACTTTCCGGGGTTCGCCGTTCAAGTACTTCGCCCACGGCGCCGCGGCGACCGAGGTGGAGGTCGACGGCTTCACCGGCGCGTACCGCATCCGGCGGGTGGACATCGTGCACGACGTCGGCGACAGCCTCTCCCCGATGATCGACATCGGTCAGGTCGAGGGCGGCTTCGTGCAGGGCGCGGGCTGGCTGACCCTGGAGGACCTGCGCTGGGACACCGGCGAGGGACCCCACCGCGGCCGGCTGCTCACCCAGGCGGCCAGCACCTACAAGCTGCCGAGCTTCTCGGAGATGCCCGAGGAGTTCAACGTCACGCTGCTGGAGAACGCCGCCGAGGAGGGCGCGGTCTACGGCTCCAAGGCGGTGGGCGAGCCCCCGCTGATGCTGGCGTTCTCGGTACGGGAGGCGTTGCGGGAGGCCGCGGCGGCGTTCGGTCCCGCCGGGGTCAGCGTGGAACTCGCCTCGCCCGCGACGCCGGAGGCGGTGTTCTGGGCGGTCGAAGCGGCCCGCGGCGGTGCCGCACAGCGCGGCGGTCACGTGCGGCACGACGCTCGTGACGGCGGCGCGGTCCGCGCCGGCGTGAGCGCCCTGAGCAATGCCTGACACGACCTGGTTGGCCGCGGTCGCGCGGTTGCGGGCACGCCGGGAACCCGGCGTGCTGGTGACCGTCGCGACCGTGCGCGGTCACGCGCCCCGCAGGGCCGGTGCCAAACTCGTCGTGGGGCGGGCCGGTGCCTGGGGCTCGATCGGCGGCGGCAACATCGAGGCCGTGGCCATCGACCGGGCCCGCGAGCGGATCGGCACCGACGATCCGGAGCCCGAACTGATGGACTTCGCCCTCAACGACAAGGTCACCAACCGGCACGGCGTGCAGTGCTGCGGCGGAGCCGTCACCGTACTGCTCGAACCGCTGCCCGTGGTGCCCGCAGTGGCGATCTTCGGTGTCGGGCACGTCGGTCTCGAACTGGCGCGCGTCCTGGCCCGCCACAGCCTCGACCTGCACCTGGTCGACACCCGCACCGACATGCTCACCGACGAACGGCTCGACGTGCTCGCGGACGCGGTGGCGCAGATCCACGTGCACCACAACCCGCTGCTCCCCGAGGAGGCGCTGGCGGAGCTGGCGCCCGGCACCCACGTGCTGATCATGACCCATGACCACGCCGAGGACGCGGCGCTGGCCGACGCGGCCCTGCGCACCACGGGACTCGGTTCGATCGGCCTGATCGGCTCGGCCGCCAAGTGGTCGCGGTTCCGGCAGCGCCTGGCCACCGAGGGCGGTCACGACGACGCCGCGATCGACCGGATCAAGACCCCGATCGGCCTGAGCGAGATCACCGGCAAGGAGCCCGCCACGATCGCGGTGAGCGTCGCGGCGGACCTGCTGCGGACCTTCGAGGCGGACCGCCGCTGAGCGCCTCGCGCCGGGTGGGTCAGGGCCCTGCCCTGCGTACGGCTCGGACCGCGTCGTCGTCCGTGGCCAGCCGGGCGGTGACCCAGGCCAGCGCGGGGGCGTTGCGGTCGAGGTCCTGGCGGTCGATCGCGGACAGCCGGTCGCACGGCTGGTGATAGCAGGGGTCGAACATCTGCCCGGCGGTGCCGCCGAAGAGTCTCTGCTGTGCCGCCGTCTTCACCCCCAGGTTGCCCCCGTCGATGCCGCCGACCGGAAGCCCCGCTTCCTGGAAGACCAGGTGGTCGGAGCCGATGGCGCCCGGGTCCTGGCGCTCGAAGGGCAGTCCGTGCCGGGTGAAGTACCCGGCGAACAGTTCGGCGAGTTCGTGGCTGCCGCCCGACCCCGTGTCCCACACGAACCGCCCGGAGTTGGAGGGCGCCAGCAGCTCGCCGTTGAGGACGGCCGCGATCCTGCCGCGCTCGGCGGGGGAGAGGTGGTCCACGTAGTACCCGGAGCCGACGTCGATGATCTCCTCCGCGCCCCACCACATGAACCTGACCTTGTTGCGCACCGCGTCCTGGTGCGGTGCCATCGCCAGCGCCGTCTGCAGGACGGTCGCGGCCGTCGAGCCGTTGTCGTTGATGCCGGGGGCCTCGGGGACGCTGTCCAGGTGCCCGCCCAGCACGACCACGTCGTCGGGGTCGCCGCCGCGGGTCTCGGCGATGAGGTTGACCGTCTCACGCTCCACGTTCCGCGCCCGCAGGGTCAGGCGCACCCGTGCCCCGGGCCGCGCCGCCGCCTGCCGGGCCAGCCGCTCCCCGTCGGTCTGCGAGACCATGCCCATGGGGATGCGGAAATCCTCCGGATCGATGGCCATGAGGCGGTAGTTGTTCCGCGGTGACGGCGTCGGGTAGTACATCACCACAGCGCGTGCACCGGCCCGAGCGGCGACCTGCTGCTGGTGCGCGTACCCGCAGGCGTTCCTGGCCAGGACGACGACGGAGCCGCGGACGGCCACCCCCTCGTAGTCGCCGGGCTCGCAGCCGGTTCTGCCCTCGGGCAGGGCGACGGCCCGCGCGTTGACGCCGTGCGCGGCGGTCGAGGGAGTGAACCGGGTCATCAGCACGGGCACGTCGCGGGGCCCGCCGTGGCCCGCCCGCACGGACAGCCGCTCGCTCGTGACGTCGAAGTCGGTGTAGGGGACCTTTTGCCGCCGCACCGCGTACCCCGCGTCCTCCAACCGCCCGGCGACGTACCGCACCGAACGCGTGAACCCGGGCCGGTTGTAGCCGCGGTCGCCGCCGCTGGCGTCCGCGATCCGCTGGAAGGCCCGCAGGTGGCGGAACACGACACGGCCGCGCACCTGTGAGGCCAGCCGGTCGGCCGTCAGCGCGCGCGACGCGGCGGCGCGTGCCGGTCCTTCCCCGGCGGGCGCGGTCGCGGCGCCGGCCGCCGTCTGCTGGCCGGCCAGGCAGGTCAGCGTCAGCGCGGCTGCCGCCGTCAGTCTCAGCACCCGGCGCGGCGGGCGGGAAGAGGTACGCACAGGAAGTCCCTTCGAGCGATGACCCGCGACGGCGGGCGGGGGACCGGCCGCGCACGGGCGACGGCCGGTTTGGGCTCCTGACCGGGGAAGGGCAGGGCCCGGGCATGTGCCGGGTCAGCGCTCCGGGTCCGGGGCCGGGCCGGGGAGGCCGCGAGGGTCGGTCGCGGGCACGGTCACGGGCCGGTGTCGCGTACACGGACGGGGAGCGTCCGCAGTCCCCGCAGGGTCGCGGTCGGCTCGTACTCGGCCGTGCCGGACGGGACGAATCCGAGGCGCGCCGCACGCAGCGCCACGAGCACGGCGCGCAGTTGCAGCGTGGCCAGGCCCGCGCCCAGGCAGGCGTGCGCGCCCCGGCCGAAGGCCAGGTGCTGCCCCCTGCGGCGGCCGAGGTCGACGGTGTCCGGGTCGGGGAAGACGTCCGGGTCGCGGTTGGCGGCGCCCAGCAGCAGCACCAGCACCTCACCGCGCCCAATCCGCTGCCCGGCCACCTCGCCGTCCCGCACGCACACCCGGGCGTCCGCCTGCACCGGGCCCTCCAGCCGCAGCAGTTCGTCCACCAGCGTGTCGAGCCGCCCCTCGGCGGCCGCGCGTTCCGGCAGCGCCTGCTCGCCCGTCACCAGGCGGGCGAGCGCGTTGCCCAGCAGACGGCTGACCGACTCGTACCCCGCGTGCAGCACGGCGCGCAGCGAGTTGGCCAGCACGGCCTGCGAGACCTCGGGCGTGCGCGCACGGGCCGCCCGCACGGCTCCGACGAAGCCGCTCTCCTCGGCCGTCTCCAGCCATGTGCCGACCATGCGGCTCAGCTCTTGTCTGGCCTTGATGCCGGGCTCGGCGCGCGAGGGGTCGAGACCGGCGTCCATGCTGCGGACGATGGCGTTCGACATCTCCTCGAACCAGGGCCCGTCGGGGGAGGCGACGCCCAGGAAGTCGCACATCGTGTGCAGGGCGAGGGGGCGGGCGACCTCGCTGACGAGATCGACCGGGCGGTCCGTGCCGCGTACGGCGGCCAGCCGTTGCGCGGCGAGCCGCGCTGCGGTGTCGGTCACCGCCGTGTGCGAGCGGGTGTGCAGCGCGGAGACGAGCAGGTGCCGGATCGCTCCGTGGGCGGGCGGGTCGAGGGACTGCACGCTCAGCAGGGCCTCGGGGATCTCCTCTCCGACCCTGCGGAAGTCCGAGCCGAAGGAGGCCGAATCGCCGAGAACCGCACGGCACTCGGCGTGCCCGGTGAGGACCCAGGAGTCGAGCTGCCCGTGCCAGTAGACGCGCTGATGCTCGCGCAGCCGCCGGTAGAAGGGGTGCGGTGCGGCGATGACCTCGGGCGCCAGTGGGTCGTAGCGGGTGTCCCGCTGTCGGTGCGCCGCGGCTCCCGTCATGGTCTGCCTCTCTCGCCGGTGCGGTTCTCGGAGTGCGCCTTGCGGGGGCGCCGTTCGCGGCCACGCGTTCTCACGCGTGGCCGCGGTGACGTGATGTCATCAGTGGACGTAGCGCATGGCACTCTCCTTTCCGTGAAGGGGTGTCAGCAACGCCGTGGACACAGGAGTCGACGGCGCGTTCATGAGGGCCCCGGTATTTCGGGGCGGGCGGAATTCATCCGGAAACGGGGGCGCCGTTCCTCCCGGGTGACGCCTGCACATCCATGGCGGTGGCGGTGCTCACTCGTTGAAAGAAAAGCATTCCGCGCATCCCGCCTTCCCTGCTGGTGCGGTGGCGGCCGGAAGTCGACCGTCGTCACCCTCCGACAGCGATTGCGTTCCGCGCAAGGGGCGGCACGTCGAAAAACGCCACTTTTCCACCGGTGGAAAAGTGAACGACGTATTCCGCCGTGACGTACGGGGGCCGGTCCGGAACAGTGAATGCGGAACGGGCGAGCGGGGCACGCACATATTCGGCAAGCCGCTCGACAGGACGCGACTGCAAAGGTGTGTACCTATGGAGATACGGGTGGAGTGCAGACCACGCAGCAGACGGAGACCGGGGCGTACGTCGTGAGCGCCGCACGGGCCTTCGCGTTACTGGCAGCTCTCGCGGAACTGGAGGAAGAGGAGCCGGGCGCCCACCGGCTGGGCGTCATCGCCCGCCGCGCGGGTCTGAGCCCCTCCCAGACGAACAAGCTCCTCGCCCAGGCCGAGGAGCACGGGCTGGTTCGCCGGACCGGCTACGGCCGCTACGCGTTGTCCCCGAAAGCGGCGGCGACGGACGCGGCGGCACGCCCCGCGACGGCGGGTCCGTCGGCGCGGCCCGCGGGACATCCGGCGGCACGCCCCTCGGCGAGCCCGGCGGCACGGTCCGCAACGGGTACGGCGCGCCCTCCGGCGGCGATGCCGGTGACGCCGGCAGTGCGCAGGGCGAGGGCGCTGACGGCGGGAGGGGCGAAGGCGTCGGTGACAGGGCGGGGATCCGGGCCGGCGGCCGCGCGGGAGCGGCCGGCCCCGGCCCCCGTGGAGGGCGCTGCCTGCGCCCGGACAGCCCCCGTGTTCACGGTCCCGGCACGGTGACGCGCACGAGAGGGTGAGAGGTGGCCCGGGCCGGACATCGGCGCGGGACGGCGCGGCGCGGGCGCCCGAGCGGACACCCGCGCCCGCCTCACCGCTTGGGGGTAAGCCCGCTCGGGGGTAAGCCTCACACCTTGCGGTAGGTGTACGCCTCCTCGGCCGCCGCTGCCACCGCGGCGAGGTCGCCGCCGCCCGCGGCCGTCACCACGGCGCCGATCGCCCCCTCTACCAGCGGGGCGTCCAGTAGCCGGGCCGGGTCGGGCAGTTCGTCGCCCTCGGCCAGCAGCGTCTTGACCGTCAGCACGGCGCTGCCCAGGTCGGCGAGGAGCGCGACGCCCGCCCCCGCGTCCACGCGCCGGGCCGCCTCGGTGATCACCTCTTCGCTCGTGCCCAGACCGCCGTCCGGCAGGCCGCCCGCGCCGGTGACGGGCGCGTCGGGCACCCCGGCGAGAGCGGCGGCCATCGAGGCCACCGCGTCGGCGACCTGCTTGCTGTGGGAGACCAGCACGATCCCCACCCGGGCTCCGTCGTTCGCGTCCGCCATGCTCATGCGCTCCCTTCCGCTTCGCCGCCCGCTTCGGCGAGCGCCGCCATCAGCAGCGCCGCGGAGGCGGCTCCCGGGTCCTGGTGGCCGATGCTCCGCTCGCCCAGGTAGCTGGCGCGCCCCTTGCGCGCCTGGAGCCCAGTGGTTTCCTCCGCGCCCTTCTCGGCCGCCGTCCGGGCCGCTCGCAGATCCTTGCCGCCACTGTCCGCCAGCGCGTCGGCGGCCGGCCTGAGCGCGTCCAGCATCGTCTTGTCGCCCGCGGCGGCGCCGCCCAGCTGGGCCACCGCGTCGATGCCCGCGCTCAGCGCCCCGGCCAGCTCCTCGCCCGTCACCACCTCCGCGTCCCCGAGCGTCTTGCCCGTACGGCGCAGCAGTGTCCCGTACAGCGGGCCCGACGCGCCGCCGACCGTCGAGACGAGCTTGCGGCCGGCCGTCATCAGCACCGAGCCCGGCGTCGCGGGCACGCCCTCGTCCAGCTCACTGCGGACCGCTTCGAACCCGCGGCGCATGTTGCCGCCGTGGTCGGCGTCGCCGATGGCCGAGTCCAGCTCCGTCAGCCGGTCGGCCTCGCGGTCGACCGCGTCCGCCGCGGCCCGCATCCAGCGCGCGAAGAAGGCGGCGTCCCAGCCCTCCGCGCTCCCGCCGGTGCCCTCGCCGGCGCCGTTCGTCACCTTGCCGCTCACCACTGTCCCTTCGCCGCTGTCCCGGTTTCTCTCGTGCTGCCACGTGCGGGGCGTACCGCGCCCGGCGGCGACGGCGGCGCGCCCTGCCCCGCACGCGGCACCTCGGCCGCGCCGGAATCCCGCGGTACCGGACCGGTACCGGATGCGGTACGGATCCCGGCGGGCCAGGACCGCCCCGCGACGGTGTCCCCCCTCACCGCCGCTGCGCGCTCCTGCTCAGACGCCCCACCGCAGCCCCGGGGTGCGCACAGGCGCGTCCCACAGCCGCAGCAGCTCCTCGTCGGCCGGGCACAGCGTCACGGAGGCGCCTGCCATGTCGAGCGAGGTCACATAGTTGCCGACGAGGGTACGGGCGACCGGAACCCGCCGCTCGGCCAGGACCCGGTGCACCTCGCCGCAGAAGCCGTACAGCTCCAGCAGCGGCGTCGCCCCCATGCCGTTGACCAGCGCCAGCACCGGCTGATCGGAGGGCAGCTCCTCCAGCACGGCGTCAACGGCCGCCTGAGCGATCTCACCCGAGGTCATCATCGCGCGCCGCTCCCGGCCCGGCTCCCCGTGGATGCCGACGCCCAGCTCCAGCTCGCCCGGCGGCAGCTCGAACATGGGCCCGCCCTTCGACGGGGTGCTGCAGGCGCTCAACGCCACCCCGAAACTGCGCGACGACTCCGCCACGCGACGCGCGGTGTCCGCGACCCGCTCCAGCGGCGCGCCCTCGGCGGCGAGCGCCCCGGCGATCTTCTCCACGAACAGGGTCGCGCCGGTGCCCCGGCGCCCGGCCGTGTGGGTGCTGTCGGTGACGGCGACATCGTCTTGGACCAGCACCTTGGCGAGCCGCACGCCCTCGTCCTCGGCGAGCTCGGCCGCCATGTCGAAGTTCAGGACGTCGCCGGTGTAGTTCTTGACGACGAACAGCACGCCCTCGCCGCTGTCCACGGCCGCCGCGGCGGCGACCATCTGGTCGGGGACGGGAGAGGTGAAGACCTCGCCCGGGCACGCGGCGTCCAGCATCCCCGGCCCGACGAAACCTCCGTGCAGCGGCTCGTGACCCGAGCCGCCTCCCGAGACGAGCGCCACCTTTCCGGCCACGGGCGCGTCCCGGCGGACCACGATCCGCCTGTCCACATCGACCGTCAGCTCCGGATGCGCCGCCGCCATCCCCCGCAGCGCGTCGGGGACCACGGTCTCGGGCACGTTGATCAGCATTCGCATGTGTACCTCCGGGCGAGACTAGCAGCCACGCCGGCGAGCCGCGGCCGCGAAGTGCGCGCGCCCCGGGGGAGCCGTGTACGTCATGGGCACGCTGCCGAGTGCCGACCCGGAGCGGTGGTGCCAGGCGGGCCGGGACCTCGCGCGGGCGCCGTGGACGGGCCCACCGCGCCCCGTGGGCCCGTCCACGGCGCGCGGCACCCGGGGAACCGCGCACGACCTCACCGGAGCCGAACCGATAGGCTTCCACGCCATGGCAGCACCGATCCCCAAAGCAGAACTGCACCTCCACATCGAGGGCACCCTCGAACCCGAGCTCGCTTTCACCCTCGCCGAGCGCAACGGGCTGACTCTCCCCTTCGCCTCGCAGGACGACCTGCGGGCCGCCTACTCCTTTCAGGACCTCCAGTCCTTCCTGAACCTCTACTACGCGCTGATGACGGTGCTGCGCACGGAGGACGACTTCGCCGACCTGGCCGACGCCTACCTCGCCCGCGCCCGTGAGCAGGGCGTACGCCACGCGGAGATCTTCTTCGACCCGCAGGCGCACACCGCGCGCGGCGTGGCTGTGGGCACCGTGATCCGCGGGCTCGCGCGGGCGCTGGACGCGGCGCAGGACAAGTACGGCATCACCACGCGGCTGATCATGTGCTTCCTGCGCGACGAGAGCGCCGACTCCGCGCTGCGCACCTTCGAGGAAGCGCGCCCGCATCTTCAGCGCATCACCGCGGTCGGCCTGGACTCGGCGGAGGTCGGCAACCCGCCCGCGAAGTTCCGCGAGGTGTTCGAGCTGGCGCGGGAGGCGGGCCTCAAGCGTGTGGCACACGCCGGGGAGGAGGGCCCGCCCGCGGGCGTGTGGGAGGCCCTGGACGTGCTGGGTGTGGACCGCGTGGACCACGGGGTGCGCAGCATGGAGGATCCGGAACTGGTGGCGCGGCTGGCCGCCGACCGGGTGCCGCTGACGGTGTGCCCCCTGTCGAACCTGCGGCTGCGCGTCGTCGACCGCCTCGCCGACCACCCGCTGCCCGCGATGCTCGACGCGGGCCTGATGGTCACCGTCAACTCCGACGACCCCTCCTACTTCGGCGGCTACGCCGAGGACAACTTCACCGCCGTGCGCGAGGCGCTCGGGCTGGACGAGGAGACGCTGCGCACCCTGGCCCGCAACTCCTTCCGGGCCTCCTTCCTCGACGAGACGACGCGGGAGGCCTACCTCAAGGAGGTCGACGCCCACGTCTTCCGACGCGAGCCGTAAGGACGGAGCCGCTCCTAACGGGCCAGCAGCTCCCGCAGGGCCTCGCTGATGTCCCGCGGCGCTTCCTCGGCCATGAAGTGGCCGCAGGAGACGGTGGAGTGCCGCAGGTCGGGTGCCCAGGCTCGCCACAGGGCGGCGGCTTCGTAACCGAGCGCCGCGCCCCAGTCCTGCTGCAGCACGGACACCGGCATGGTCAACTGCCGCCCCGCGGCGCGGTCGGCCCGGTCGTGCTCGACATCGATGCCCGCCGAGGCGCGGTAGTCCGCCACGATGGAGGGCACCGCCTTCGCGCAGGCGGCCAGGTAGGCGGCGCGGATGTCGGCGGGTAGGGCGTCGGGGTCGTTGGCCCAGATGTCGAGGAAGTGCGAGAAGAAGGTGTCGGCGGCTGCCTCGATCATGCGCTCGGGCAGGCCGGGGGGCTGGGCCATGAGGTAGAGGTGGAAGCCGACGGCCGCCGTGGTGCCGTGCAGGGCCTCCCACATGTCCAGGGTGGGCAGGACGTCGAGGCAGGCCAGGTGGGTGACGGCGGCCGGATGGTCGAGCCCGGCCCGGAAGGCCACGAGTGCCCCGCGGTCGTGGCCTGCCAGGGCGAAGCGGTCGTGCCCCAGGGCGTGCGCGAGCGCGACGACGTCGGCCGCCATGGTGCGCTTGGAGTAGGTCTCGCCGTCCTCCTCCGGCGGTTTGTCGCTGTCGCCGTAGCCGCGCAGGTCGGGGCAGATGACGGTGTGGTCGGCGGCCAGGTCCGCGGCGACGTGCCGCCACATCAGGTGGGTCTGCGGAAACCCGTGCAGGAGAACGACCGGCGAGCCCGCCCCTCCGACCGCCGCCCGGAGCGTGACGCCGTCCGCCACCCGGATGCGGCGGTACGCGAAGCCGGGGATCCGGGGGTCGGTCCCGGAAGGTGTGCGTGCTGTCATGACTGTCCTCACTGTTGTCACTGCCATTACTGCCGTCACTGCCGTCACTGCCGTCACTTGTTTCGGCCGTACCGGCCCTCTCGTCGTGTCGCCGCTCAGCGGGGTCGCCTGCGGCAGCACCGAAGGCGGGGGCTTCGGCCTCGCCGTCCCGCGCTTCGCGTCTCCACCCTGCGGGCCGTGGATGAGCAACCGATGAGCACGTATACGTTGGGGGCGGCGAGTGGTACGGGAGAACGGGACGCCGGAGTGCGGGTGCGATACGGAGTTCTGGGCGCGGTCGCGGCCTGGAGCCCGGACGGTGAGGCCCTGGCCCTCAAAGGGCCGCGGCACCGGGCCGTCCTGGCCCGCCTGATCGTCGCCCGCCGGCAGGTCGTGACGGTGACGCGGCTGGTGGAGGACCTGTGGGACAGCCCGCCCGACGACGCCGTGGGCGCGGTGCGCACCTTCGTCTCCGCGCTGCGGCGGGCCCTGGAACCCGAGCGGCCGCCCCGCAGCCCCTCCCGGCTGCTGGTCACGGAGGGCTCCGGCTACGCGCTGCGCGCCGCGCCCGACGACGTCGACGCCTGGCGGTTCGAACAGTCCGTTGCCTCCCTCACCGACGCGCAGCCCGCGCAGGTGGCGGACCGCCTCACCGAAGCACTCGGCTGGTGGCGGGGCCCCGCCTACGCCGACTTCGGCGACGCGCCGTGGGCGCGCGGGGAGCGGGCCCGGCTCACCGAGCTGCGCCTCCACGCCCTCGAACGCCGCGCCGAGGCCCGCATCGCGCTGGGGGAGGCCGCGCGGGCCGTGCCGGACCTGGACGCCCACGTGGCGGAGCACCCGTGGCGCGAGGACGCCTGGCAGCTGCTCGCGCGGGCCCTGTACCGCACCGGCAGGCAGGCCGACGCGCTGTCCGTGCTGCGCAGGGCCCGCGGCACACTCACCGAACAGCTCGGCGTGGACCCCGGCCCCCGGCTGCGCCGCCTGGAGGAGGACATCCTGCGCCAGGCGGAACACCTGGACCAGAGCGCCGCCGGCACGGCGGCCCAGGTGTGGGCGCAGGCCACCACCGCCTACGAGAGCAACGTCTCGGCGCGCTCCCGGGTCCACCTGGAGTCCACCGTCGGCCTCATGCGGGACCTGGCCGTCACCGGGGGCGGGGGACTGGAGTCGGCCCGGCACCACCGTGTCGCCGCGGTGGCCGCCGCCGAAGAGATGGGCGATCCCGAACTGACGGCACGCGTCATCGGCGTCTTCGACGTGCCCGCGATCTGGACCCGCGCGGACGACCCCGAACAGTCGCGGTGGCTGGTGGGCGCGGCGGAGCGGACCCTGCGCCTGCTTCCGCCCGCCGCCCGCGACCCCTCGGGGCACTCGTCACCAGCGGCCGACGAGCACGCCGCGGCGCGCTGCCGGCTGCTGGCCACCGTCGCCGTGGAGTCGCGGGGAGCGTTGCCCGGCGGGGAAGCCACCCGGGGGACGACGGCGCGCCCGCTCCAGGCGGCCCGGCAGGCCGAGGAGATTGCCCGGAGCCTCGACGACGCGGCGCTGCTCGCCTTCGCCCTCAACGGCACGTTCATGCAGACCTTCCACCGCGCCGGACTGGCGGCACGGCGGGACGCGATCGGCGCCGAGGTGGTGGACCTCGCCGCGCGCCACGGGCTGGCGCGGTACGAGGTGCTCGGCCACCTCATCCGCCTCCAGTCCAGGTGCGCCCGCCGCGACCTGGCGGGAGCCGACCGGCACGCCGCCGCGGCCGACGCGCTGGCCGCACGGCACGAACTCCCGCTCGTCGCCGTCCTCACCACCTGGTACAGGGCGCTGCGGACTGCCATGACCGGGGCGCCCGAGTCGGCCCGGCACGCCTACGAGCAGGCCGCCGCGTGTCTCGACGGCGCGGGCATGCCGGGGTTGCGCGACGGCCTGCCGCCCCTCGCCCTGCTGAGCGTGCAGATCGCGCACGGCGAGCCGCTCACCGTGGACGAGGCGGCCGACTGGGGCCCGTACGAACCCTGGGTGCGCCCCGCACTGCTCGTGGCCCAGGGGCGCAGGGAGGAGGCCGGCGCGGCGCTGCGCGCGATGCCCCCACCGCCGCGTGACCTCCTGTTCGAGGCGATGTGGTGCCTCGTCGGCGACGCCGCGGCGGCGGTGGGCGAAAGCGCCGTCACGCGGCGGGCCCTGGCCCAGCTGGCGCCGGCCGCCGGGGAACAGGCCGGCGCGGGCAGCGGCCTGCTCACCTTCGGGCCCGTCGCCGACCACCTGCGCGTCATGGCCGCGGCCCTGGAGAGCTGACCGACCCTTCCCCGCAGGGGAGTTCGGACTGTCTCGGTGCGCGACCGGGCCGATACAGTCGGTCCGGTACCGGACTCAGGGGAGGGCTGGCGTGTTCGAGGTCGTCACGGTGGGGGCGCTCGCGGCGTTCTTCGGCGCGGTGGGAAACGGCGCCGCCGGGGAGTTGGGCAAACGGCTGCTCCTGTCGACCGGCGCACAGGTGCGCCGCACCCTGGGGTGGGGAGCGCCGCTGCCGGACACCGAGGAGGAGCGCGAGGACCTCGCCTGCCGCGTGCACATCCGGGTGAGCGCGGACCGTCGGCAGGCGGACGAGTGGGCACTGCTGCTGCGGAGCCTGCCGCGGGACGCGGCCGAGCTGCGCCCTGGCGCGGGACTGCCGCCCGCCACGCGCCACTTCACCGACCGCGAGAGCGTGGTCAGGCAGCTGCAGCGGGAGGCGAGGCGGGCCGCCGGAGGCCGTCCGCGCGTGGCGCTGCTGCACGGGCCCCCGGGGATCGGCACCAGCGCGGTGGCCCTGCACTGGGGAGCCGGCCAGGCCGACCGGTTCCCCGACGGGCAGTTCTACGTGGACCTCCGCGACGGCGCCGGGGAGCACCGCGTGGCACCGGCCGCCGTGCTGGGGCGCCTGCTGGAGCGCATGGGCGTGGAGCCCGACCGGATGCCGCCCACAGGCGAGGCCCGAGAGGAGCTCTACAGAAGCCTGACGGCGGGACGCCGGGCGCTGGTGGTGATCGACCACGCCTGCACGGCGGCCCAGGTCCGCGCACTGATCCCCGCGACGCCTGAGGTCTTCCTGCTGGTCGTCTCCTCGGGCCCGGCCTTCGCGCTGGAGGCGGAACGCGTCGCCGTACCCCCGCTGACGGACCGGGACGCGGTGAAGCTGCTGCGGCGGGTGGCGGGCCAGGAGCCGGTGACGCGGGCCAAGCGGCACATGCCGGCGTTGCTGGACCACTGCGCGGGCAACGCCTACGCACTCAAGGTCGCGGCGACGCGTCTGCTCACCGAAGAAGCCCCCCTCCCCGACGACGCGGAGGAGACCATGGAACGTTCCGTACACCCTGTACGCGGGCTGGTGCACGCCGCGTCGCGCCGCCTGCGCCCGGAGACGGCCCGGCTGTGCCGACTGGTCTGCCTGGGCGACTGGCCGGAGATCGACGCCCAACTGGCCGGCTGGGCCGCGCAGGTCGCGCCCGACGAGGCGGCCCGCATGCTCGACGAGGCCGCCGAGGCACAGCTGGCGGAGCCCACCGCGGAGGGCCGCTACCGGTTCAGGCCCGAGGTGCGGCGCGCGCTGGCCGACGCGGCGGGCTCGCAGGAGACCGTTCCGGTGTGCGTGGCCGCGGTCTCCCGCGTGGTCCAGGGCCTGCTGAACAGGGCGCTGCACGGCGCCCACGCGGCACTGCCGCAGAGCTGGCGTGTCGAGCCGGCACCCGCGGAGGGGACCGCGTACGCCGACGAGGCCGACGGCATGACGGCACTGCTGGCCGACCGCGCGAACGTGCTCAGGGCGGTCTTCGTGGCGCAGGAGTACCAACAGACCGATACCGCGCTGCGACTGGCCCGCGCGCTGTGGCCGCTCCAGCTGAAGGCCGGGCACTTCGACGACGTGCTGCCCGCCCTCCGGTTCGCCGCGGGCTGCGCGGAGCAGCACAGTCCGCGCTCCCGCATCACCGGCGCGCTGCACTTCCAACTCGCCCACTGCCTCGGCGAACTGCGGTACCACGACGAGGCGGACGGCGAGATCGAGGCGGCCCTCGCGTGCGAGCGCGCCGTGGGGCATCTGCGGGGCGAGGCCTCGGCGGTGGAACTGCGGGGCCTGCTGCGGCTGGCGTCGTGGCGGTGGGAGGAGGCGTTCGAGTGCTTCACCGAGGCCGAGCGCCTCTACCGGCTCATCACGCCGGGACAGGAGGGCGCAGCAGACGTTCCCCGCGCGCTCGCCCTGGCCACGCGCCACCAGGGGAGGGCGCTGCGCGGCATGCGCGAGTTCGCCCGCTCCCGCGCCCGGCTGGTCAGCGCACGGGACTTCTTCGCGGAAGCAGGCGAGGCCTACAACCACGCCCGCGCTCTCACCGACCTCGCGGAAACGCTGCACGACGAGGGCGACCAGGCCGGGGCGCTGGAGGCCATCGCCGAGGCCGAGCGGCTGCTCACACCGGAAAAGGCCACGACGCACCTGCGGTATCTGGCGGATCTGCGGCGGCGCTGCGAGGGCGCGCCGTAGCCGGTCTGACCCGCACCGGGTGCGACAGCGCGGCGGTGCGCACCCGCAGCGTCGTGCCGTCGGGCGGCAGTGAGCCGCCACTCGCCAGCCACGCGTACAGCGCCGAGGCGTACGCGGCCGGATCGGCGTCCGCTCCGTCCTCGGCGGACAGGTCGAGCAGACCGCATTCCCTGGTGCGCACGGTGCACGAGTCGGGCCCGGTCACGAAGCCGGCCAGCGCGCAGTGCGGATGCCGGCGCAGCACCTGCGCGCTCCACCGGCCGGGACCACCCAGGCGGGGATCGTCGGCTCCGCCTTCCCGCACGATCACGTCGGCCACCTCCAGGTCACCCGGGTCCCGGGTGTCCTCGTGGACGGCCAGATGCGTCTCGCCGAAAGTGTGGGCGTGGTACGGCTGGTCCGTCGAACGTTCGAGGTGCACGTCGCGCCCCTCGACCCGCGTGCGCACGTGCAGGGGCGCCGTGCGGTGGGGCGGCGCGTACGGTGGCAGTGGCAGCGGCTCCAGCAGGGCGGGCGCGCCGGGCTCCGGCAGCTCCATCAGGGTGTAGAAGCGGCGGCGCAGCGCGGCGGCCGAGGCGCCGGGCGCCGAACTGGTGTGTTCGGCCGGACCGCTGAACGGCCTGTGGTCCGCCAGCAGTTTCTCCAACTGGTCGGGCAGCTCACGGCGCGGATCCAGCCGGGGAGCCTCCCGTATGAACTCCGCGAGCGGGGCCTCGGGGTCCAGCCTGTCGTCGTTCGCGGACGCCAGCAGCACGGGCACGCCGAGCGCGGCCGAGTAGTAGGTGACCGCGCCGAAGTCCCCCAGCACCACGTCCGCCGCCAGCAGCGCCTGCCGCCACGCGTGCACGGGGTCGATCAGAGTGAGCCCGCCGCGTCGCGCCCGGTCCAGCCAGGCGCGGATCTGGCCCGGACCGTGTCCGTACCAGATGTTCGGGTGCAGCACCGCGGCGACCCGGTACTCGTCGGCAGGCAGTTCCGCCGCGAGACGGGGCAGCAGGTCGGGCAGCAGGTCCTGGCCACCGCCGTTGCCGAAGAACCCCTCGGGGTTCCACGTGGAGTTGAGCACGAGAAGGCGCTGTCCGTCGCGCACCCCCAGCGCGCGGCGGAACCGGTCCCGGTAGGGGCGGCCGGCCAGCATGCGGTCGAAGCAGGGGTCTCCGGCGAGGACGGCGGCCGGGGCCGCTTCCGGACACGTCCGGCGCAGCCGCTCGACCTGTTCCGGGTGGGACAGCACCAGAGCGTCCACGAACGGCTCGCCCTCCGCGAGCAACCACTCCCGGGACAACCCGAACGTCGGCTCCCGGCTCCCGGCACCCGGCACCCGGCACCCGGCACCCGGCACCGCCAGTTTTTTAGTATATCCGACACCGTGTGACAGTACGGCCAACTTGCCCTGAAGCAACTCGATCTGACCACCGAAACTGGAGGAGACGGCCAAATCCACCGGGGTTGTCAACGCCTGACTCCAGGGCAGCACGGGCAGGCCCAGCTCGGCGAACAGTTCACGGGTACCTGCCTGGTAGGCGGAGGACTCCGTCGAGGTGACCAGCAACTGCAGCCGGAAGTCGTCGTGGAACAGCGGCAGCACGTCCAGCAGCCGGCCCGCCGAGGTGACGTTGTGCACCACGAGAAGTACCCGCCGCTCGGTGCTCCGGCTGGTCCAGCGCTCGGCGTCCCGCCCCACGGGCACCCGTATCGTCGGCGTGTCAGCTGCTCCCACGCGTCACCCTCGCTTCCCCTCCGCGCCGTACGGCCGCACCGGCCCAGCGGATCACCCTAACGAGAGGCCCTGCCGACGGACGCGTCGGTGCACACGTCCGTCCGGCTCGGCTCCAGTGCCCTGGCTCGGACACCAGCCCCGAGGCAGCGGAGCGATGACGTCCTCGCCGGGGGACACGCGGGTCAGCGCCGCGTCCCGGATTCCGCGGCGGACAACCTCTCCGGTGCCACGTCCTCCGTGACGCTCAGCTCCTGGGTTCCCACGACGGACAGCAGTTCCAGCTGCTCGGCGCCCGGGCTTCCGGGCGCAGCGGTGAACCACAGCAGGCGTTGGCGTCCGTCCTCGCTGAGGAGGTTGTAGCAGTCGAGTGCGATGACGCCGAGCATGGGGTGGACGATCCTCTTGTGGTCCATGCGGCGCACCGCGACGTCGTGAGTGTTCCAGAGAGCTGCGAACTCCTGGCTGCGGCGGCGTAGCACGGCGACCATCCGCGTGACCTCCGCGTCCCGGCCACGCCGGGCGGCCGCTGCCTGGAGGTCGGCCACGAACACCCGGGAGTGCCGCGGGTGGTCCTCGGGCGGGTAGATCTCACGGGCCCGCGGGTCGGTGAACCAGCGGTACACGAAGCTCGCCGAGCGGCCGCGGTGTGCCGGGGACTTGCCGAGCAGGGCCAAGGCCAGGTCGTTCTCCACCAGGGTTTCGTGCAGGTCGGTGATGACGCGCGCGGGCGTGCGGGACAGCCGGTCCAGGAGCCCGAGGAGCGCGGGCTGCACATGTGCCGAGGGTCCGTGTACGGACGGGGGGACCGGCCGTTCGGCCAGGTGGAACAGGTGGTCGCGCTCGTCGCCGTTCAGGCGCAGAGCTCGGGCGAGCGCGGCCAGGGTCTGGGCCGACGGCTGCGCCCCGTTCTTCGTGCTGCCGCGTTCCAGCTCGGTGTAGTAGTCGGCTGACAGCCCCGCCAGCTGGGCGACTTCCTCGCGGCGCAGCCCGGGGACGCGCCGGCGCGGGCCTTGGGGGAGACCGACTTCGGCGGGACGGACGCGGTCGCGGCGTGTCCTGAGGAAGGCGCCGAGTTCTGGAAGGTTCACCCGTCCATGGTCGCTCGTGTGCCGCAGCCCAGCCAGGGGGTGGCATCCCCTGGGTAAACGCCGCCCTGGCTGGGGACGGGGGAGCGGCCGATCGTGGAGGACGCAGCAGGGCAACGGCAACGCCGCGGCCCCACCCCCATCCCTCACAGGAGTCAGCTATGCCTGTCCCCACTGCCCTCGACGGGGCCGTCGCCTCGGCACAGCCCTCCCCCTCACCCCGTGTCGCGATCGTCACCGGCGGCTCGCGCGGCATCGGCCGCAGGACCGTCGGCAGGATGGCCGCTGACGGGTACGCCGTCGTGGTCGGCTACGCCGGCAACCGGGACGAGGCGGAGGCAGCTGTGGAGGAGGCCGTCACCGGTGGCGGCCGGGCGCTCGCGGTACGCGCCGACGTCGCCGACGAACACGCGGTCGCGGCCCTGTTCGAGAGGGCCGAAGCAGAGTTCGGCGGGGTCGACGTCGTCGTCCACGCGGCCGGGCGGATGCACCTGGCATCGATCGCCGAACTG
Organism: Streptomyces diacarni; assembly: GCF_003323715.1. Classification (GTDB taxonomy): domain Bacteria; phylum Actinomycetota; class Actinomycetes; order Streptomycetales; family Streptomycetaceae; genus Streptomyces; species Streptomyces diacarni. Next base: position 21,817 of record NZ_QOIN01000070.1, on the reverse strand, counting down.
GACCTGGCCGCCCTGGACGACCTGCACCGCACCAACGTCCGCGGCACGTTCGTCGTCGTCCAGCAGGCCGCCCGTCGGGTGCGTCCAGGCGGCGCGATCGTGACGTTCTCCACGTCCGTGGTGGGGCTCGCCTTCCCGGGCTACGGCGCGTACGCCGCCGGCAAGGGAGCGGTCGAGGCGCTGACGCTGATCCTGGCACGGGAGCTGCGGGGCCGGGACGTCACCGCCAACGCCGTCGCGCCCGGCCCCACGGCCACCGACCTGTTCCTGGACGGCAAGGACGAGGAGACCATCGCCCGCCTGGCCGCCCAGCCTCCGCTGGAGCGCCTCGGTACCCCGGCCGACATCGCCGAGGTCGTGGCGTTCCTGGCCGCACCGGCCGGCCACTGGATCAACGGACAGGTCGTCCGCGCCAACGGCGGAATCGTCTGAACCGACTCCGCGTCGTCTGGTCGCGGGGGGAGAGAGGCACGCTGCCCCCCGCGTACCCACACAGACCCCAGCCAGGGCGGCGGCGAAGTCGTCTCCGCGGTCGCCGACCGCTTCCGCGCCGACTTCTTCCGCCGCGTCGGACTGGGCAGCCTGCTCACCGCAGGCAGCTCCCTGTAACGCCCCACCGAGAAAAGGAACGACCAGCCATGCCTTTCGCGAATTTCAAGGTCCCCGAGAAGACCCTCACCCCGCGGCAGAAGGAGGAGATCGTCACCCGTACCACCGAGCTGTACGTCGAGCTCTACGGTGAGCGCGCCCGCGACAACACCATGGTGCTGGTCGAAGAGGTCGCCGACGGCGGCTGGGGCATCTCCGGCAACGTGCTGACCCTCGCCATGCTCGGCGAGGCGGCACCGGCCGACACCAGCGACGCCTGACCGCACCAACCGGCCGTCGGCCAAGACGGGCCTCGAAGCCGAGGGCCGCCGCGGATCTCACGGCGCAGGCCGGGGGCCGACTGGCCGGCCACTCGGCCGGCGCCGGCTCACAGCGGGGTGGCCGCGTGGAGGATGACGACGAGGGCCACGGCGGCGTTGGCCGAGGAGAGGGCCGAGACGGCGGCGCCGACGGCGGCGAGCCACGCGGCGAGCCCCGCGACGAGCCCGGGGGCGGTGGTCGGCGGGAGCCAGAGCCGCGCGGTCGGTGCCGGGTCGAGCAGCGCCTGCACGCGCCGGGGGACCTGCCCCGTGCCCGCGAGCGCGGGAAGGGTCCGCGGCGGACCGTCGCGCGCGAGGAGAGCCGCCTTGCCGACCGCGCGGGCGGTCAGCCGGCGGTCACCGACGATCCGGGCGGCCTCCTCGTCGGCCCACCGCTCCACCCCGAAGGTGACGGCCGTGCGCAGGGGCCGCAGGAAGGGGTTGGCGACGGCCGCGAGTTCGGCGAGGAGCAGCAGCAGGGGGTGGCGGGCTGTCAGGTGTGCGCGCTCGTGCGCGAAGAGCGCGCGCCGTTCGGCCGGTTCGAGCGCGCCGAGCAGGGACCTGGTGACCACGACCCGTGCGCGCGTACGCCGGTTTCCCGGCAGAGCGAAAGCGTAGGGGACGCTGTCGGGCAGTACGGCGACGGGGGAGGGCGGCAAGCCGTCGAGCGCGCGTCGAACACGCCGCCGGACGCGGAGGTGGCGCGCCACGGTGACACAGCCCGCGCCGACGAGGGCGAGGAGCGCCGGGATGGCCGCCTTCCCCAGGATCTCGTCGTAGGGGACGGCCGCGCGTACTTCCGGATGAGACCACGCGTCGGGCAGCGGATTGCCGGGCAACTGGGCGGTGCCGACGACGACCAGCAGCCCCAGGCACAGGGTGCTGCACGCGGCCAGGACGACGCCGGCCGCGACCAGCAGGCGCGTCGTGGCCCTGGGGTGCAGACGCCGCTCGGCGAGCCGGGCCACCGGCCAGGACGTCAGGGGCAGGACGAGAGGAAGGAGGACGAAGAACCCCACGGCTCAGTCGCTCTTCCCCTCCGCGTCGCTGTCCGGCGCCTCGGTGCGGGTGCCGGTGCCGGTGCCGGTGCCGGTGCCGCTGCGGGTGCCGCTGGCCGGGTGCGGGGCGCGGTCGTGCCCGCTGTCACGTCCGGTCTCGTGCCCGCCTTCGTGACCCTCGTCGCCGGTTTGCGTCAGCAGCGAGCGCAGCAGTTGCTCGTCGTCGTCGGTCAGCCCTGTGACGAAGCGGGTCAGCACGGTGCCCCGGTCGCTCTCGCTGTCGAGCACCTGCCGCATCCGGTGAGCGGCCAGCCCCGCCGCGTCCGCCGCGGGCGTCCAGACGAAGGAGCGGCCGGACTTCTCGCGGGTGACGGCCCGTTTGGCGAGCAGGCGCGTGAGGATGGTGACGACGGTCGTGTAGGCGAGGCCGCCGCCGAGCTGTTCCCTCACCCAGGCGGCGGTGACGGGCCCCGGCGCGGCGTGCAGAGCGGTCAGCACCGTGGCTTCCAGCTCGCCTTGTCCGCGTCGGCGTCCCCGCTCGTGCGCTGTCTCGCCCACATCTCCTCCCTCCGCCGGCCGGCGCCGCGCGTCGGCCGGCCACCGTGCGACCGGCCCCGTGCGCTCGGGATGTGTGGTCGCCGCGCCGCTCGTTTGAGTATCTTCTACAGTCTTGTAGATTTTCGCGTCCCGCCGGGCTGTTGGCAGCCCGCCGGGTGTCTGGGAGGAAGAGTAATGGGAGCTTCGCCGCCCGGGAGTGGGGCCGTCCCCCGCCTCCAGACGGAAACCGGCAGGGAGTTCGCGCAGGTGGTGGACGAAGCCCTGCGCTCGGAGGCCTTCCGGCGAGAGCTGCGGGGAGCGCCGGCCGGCACCGCGGAGCGTCTGAGGGACTGGGCGCACGCGTCCGCCGAAGAGCTGGCGGGTGGGGCGGCGGCGGAGTACCGCGCGCTGTGCCGGATACGCGACGACCGTATCGCCCGCGGCCGGGCGGCAGCCTCTCCGAGGAGGGTGCACCGGATCCGCGGCGGCGGGTTGTTCGCGGCGCTCGCCGTACTGGTGCCCCTGGTCGCCGCCGCCGCGGCCGTCATCTTTCTGGTGCTCGGATACGGGCTGATGCTGGTACGCGCTCAGCGGGATGTCGGTGCCTCGCTCGTGGTGACGGGGTGGTCGGGGGCCGGGGTCGCCGCGGTGACGGGCGCCCTGGGGCTGGGCAGGCTCGTCGTCACAGCGCGCCGCCACTCCAGATCGGGCCCCGCGTCCGGGCCCGGCGGTGCACCGGGCCTCGCGGAGGAGCGGCGTGCGGAGGGGAACGCTAGAACGGCGTGGCGCGCCGCTCTGCTGGAGCGCGCGGTACTGCCGTACCTGCGCGATCGGCTGCCCGACGCGAAGCGGGAGGTATCCGCGGAGCAGGAGGCCTCCGAGGAGTGTGAGACGTCCGCGAGGCGGTCCGGTCATCACAGTCCCGACTACGGGTCTTTCGATTACGGAAGTTTCGACTTCGGCAGCCCCGACTTCGCCGGCCCTGACTACGCGGGCCCGGACTTCGGCAGCCCCGCACGCGGCGGTCCGGGAACCGGCGACCGCGACCCCGACCGCGATGCGCCCGATTCCGCCGGCTCCGGCCGCGACTCCGGCCCCGACGGACCCGACTCCGGCTCCGGAGGCCGCGACTCCGACTCGTGGGGCCCAGCCGGCGGAGCGGGCCCGCGCGGCGGGTGAGGGGGCCGGGCGACGCCGGCGCGCCCGCGATCCCGTGCTCCCCGCGCGGGCCGCGGCCCGCGCGGGGAGCACGGGCACTCAGTTGCGGGAGTTGCCCAGCAGGAGGCGGTAGAGGATGAGCAGGACCAGCGAGCCGCCGATGGCGGCGCCCCAGGTGGGCAGGTCGAAGAACTCCTGCCGGATGGGGCGGTCCAGGAACGTGCTCGAGAGCCAGCCGCCGACGAACGCGCCCGCGACCCCGATGAGCACGGTGCCGATCAGGCCGCCCGGATCACGGCCCGGTAGCAGCACCTTGGCTATGGCTCCCGCCAGCAGGCCGAGGATGATCCAACTGATGATGCCCATCACATACCTCTCCAGTTCACCGGCAACGGACGTACCGGCGCACGGGAAGACGCCGAGAGGCGCAAAACAGTTCCATGGTTGCGCAACTGACGGGGTGCCGTGGGGGAGGAGGTGGGGCGGCCTGACCGGCATCACCGGCACCAGGCGCCTCTAGACTGAGGCCCGTCGCGGGCGCGGTCCGTGGCGGGGGCGGCCGCCGGCCGGTCGCTCGAAGACGTGCGGACGTGCGGACGGGAGTGCAGCGGTGGCATCGCAGGCAGGCGGTCACACGGACCCGTCCCCTCGGGTGCTGGCAGAGGCCGCTGCGGCCTTCGGTCTGCTCGCCTCGCCCTCGCGGGTGCACATCGTGTGGGCGCTCTCCCAGGGCGAGTGCGATGTGACCCACCTCGCCGAGCGGGTCGGTGGCACGCTGCCGGCCGTGAGCCAGCATCTGGCGAAGCTGAAGCTGGCCGGGCTGGTGCGGGCCCGGCGTGAGGGCCGGCGGCAGGTGTATCTGGTCGACGACCCGGTCGTGGTCGCCGTGGTGCACGAGATGGTGCGGCAACTGGACGTGGAGCCCTCGCGGCCGCGGCGGGTTCCGCGGCTGAGCGAGTTCGGTGCCTGAGACGGCGGGCCTCTCCCGGTGCGGGGAGGGGCCGGTGCGCGCCCGTGGCGAGGCGGCGCCGCTGGAGCACGCGGCAGGGCTGGCGGCCCACGCCCCGCTCACCGCGCTGCGGCGGCTGGAGGCGGGCCCGCGCGGGCTCACCGAGGCCGAGGCGGCGGATCGGCTGGCGCGGTACGGCGAGAACGCCCCGCCCTCGTGGCGCACCCCGTCGCTGTGGCGGCGCCTCGGCCGCGGTGTGCGTGACCCGTTCACGGCCGTCCTGTTGTGTCTGGCGGTCGTCTCCACGGCCGTGGGGTCGCTGGGGGCGGCGGGGGTGATCGCGGCGCTGGTCGCCGTCAGCTGTGTGCTGCGGGCCTGCGGTGAGCTGCGGGCCGACCGGTCGGTCGCGGGTCTGCGGGCGCTGCTCGCCGGGACCGTCACGGTGGTGCGGCGCCCCGACGCGGACGCGGCGCGACCGCTGTCCCGGGAGCTTCCGGTCGGTGATCTGGTGCCGGGGGACGTGATCAGGCTCGGCCCCGGCGATCTCGTCCCGGCCGACGTGCTGCTGCTGCGTTCCACGGGTCTGGTCGTGCACCAGGCGCCGCTGACCGGCGAGTCGGGCCCGCTGCCCAAGCACCGCGCCGACGCCGCGGCCGTGCCGCCCGCCGGTGACACCGAACTGTTCGAACAGCCCCATCTGTGCTTCCAGGGCAGCAGCGTGGTCGCGGGTGGCGGCACCGCTGTGGTGATCGCCACCGGCGCGGCCACCCGGCTGGCGGCCGGGCACGGGCACGCACGCGTCACGCACGGCGCCTTCGACCGCTCGGTGCGCGGCGTCGCCCGGACCCTGGTGCGCTTCATGCTGCTGACGCCGCCGCTCGCCCTCGCGGCCGACGCGGCCGTCAGCGGGCACGGGGTGCAGATCCTGCCCTTCGCCGTGGCGGTCGCCGTCAGCCTGACCCCGGAGATGCTGCCCGTCGTCATGACCGCCGTCCTCGCCCGCGGTGCCGTCTCCCTCGCGCGGGAACTCCGGGTGATCGTGCGGCGGTTGTCCGCGTTGCCGGACCTCGGCGCCATGGACGTCCTGTGCCTCGACAAGACGGGCACCCTCACCCAGGACCGTCCGGTCGTCGACCAGGCGCTGGGCGCGGACCTGCGTCCTGACCCCGCGGTCCTGCGCTGGGCGGCGCTCAACGCGCTGTGGACCGTGCAGCTGGCCGAGAACCCGGTGCCCGACGCGCTGGACGAGGCGGTCCTGGGCGCCGCGGCGCAGGCGGCGGGGCCCGTGGACGGGAGCGGTACCGAACCCGGTGCCGAGGCCTGGGAGGGCGTGGCCGCGCTCCCCTTCGACCCGGCCAGGCGGCTGTCCACGGCCGTCGTCCGGGAGCCGGGGCGCCTGGGCGTGCACACGCTCGTGGTCAAGGGCGCGGTCGACACCGTGCTGGAACGGTGCGCGCTGCCGGAAGCCGACCGTGAGGCGCTGCGCGCGGTGGCGGCGCGGTACGCGTCCGACGGCCTGCGGCTGCTCGCTGTGGCCACCGCCGAACGCGGCTCCCGGGCCGACGGGCGCGCCGTGGGCGTGGCGGACGAGCGCGGTCTGACCTTCGTCGGGCTGGTGACGCTGCGTGACTCCCTCACCGAGGACGCGCCGGAGGTGCTGCGCGCGCTGAGCGGGCGCGGCGTGGAGGTGAAGGTCCTCACCGGTGACGATCCGGGTACCGCCGTCCGTACCTGCCGGGAGCTGGGCCTCGACCCGGGCGACGACGTGCTGACCGCTCGCCGTATCGACGCGCTCGGCGACGACGAACTGGCCCGCGAGGCCGGGCGTGTCCGCCTGTTCGCCCGGTGCACCCCGCGCCACAAGGCGCGCGTCGTCGCCGCTCTGCAGGCCGACGGGCGTACCACGGGGTTCCTCGGCGACGGTGTCAACGACCTGGCGGCGCTCCGCGCCGCCGACGTGGCACTGTGCCCGCGCGACGCGGTCGCGCCCGCGCGCGAGAGCGCCGACGTGGTCCTCGGCGAGCACCCGTTCGCCGGGTTGGGTCATGCGCTGGACGCGGGCCGCCGCGCGGGGGTCTCCCTGACCGCTTATCTGCGCGTGACCCTCTCCTCCCAGCTCGGCAACGCCCTGGCGATGCTCGCCGCCGCGCTGCTGCTTCCGTTCGTGCCGATGCTGCCCGCGCAGGTCCTCGTGCAGAACCTGTTCTTCGACGCGGCGCAACTCGCCTTCGCCTTCGACCGGTGTGGCCCCGCCTCGCCCCGGCGGCCCGCCGCGCTGCGGCCCGGGCAGATCCTGCGGTTCATCACCGCCTTCGGCGTGCTGAACGCCGCGGCCGACCTCGCCACCTTCGGGGTGCTCGCCCTCACCGTCCGCGGCGCGGCCGACGCGAGTGGGCAGGCCCTCTTCCACGCGGGCTGGTTCACGGAGAACCTGCTCACCCAGGCGATGGTGATGGTGCTGCTGCGCACCGTGCCCCGCCTTCGCCGCCCCGCCCTGCCAGGACCCGTCGCGCTCGCCGCTCTCCTGCTGGCGGCCACCGGCATTCTGCTGCCCCTCACCGCTCTCGGCCCGCTCTTGGGCATGGTCGCCGCGCTGACGCCGCTGTCCTATGCGCTGCTCGCGCTGGTGCTGTTGCTGTACGGCGCCGCGCTCGCCGCGGCCATGAGGCGGTACGCACGCGAGGAGCCCACCGGTGCCGGCGAGAGCGCCGGTTGTATGGTTGCGCAATAACGCAACTGTCGAGGAAGGGAGAGGCGGCAGTGTTCTTGCGCAACGGTCTGGAGCCCTGGCATCTGCTGGTGGTGGCGCTGGTGGCGCTCCTCGTCTTCGGCTCCAAGAGGCTCCCGGACACCGCCCGCTCACTGGGCAAGTCCCTGCGGATTCTCAAGAGTGAGACGCGGGCGATGAAGGAGGAGGACGGCGGGCGGCCTCCGTCCTCCCGCTCGTCCGCGGACGAGGTTTCCCCTGCGCGGGAGACCTCGGACGCGGACGCAACCTCGCGCGTGGGGGAGGGCCAGGGCGCGGACGGCGAGGCCGCGGCCGCGCCTCCTGCCGCGCGGGGGTAGGCCCGGGTGGCCCCCGCAGCGACTCGGCCGGGCCCGGGGCTTTCCTGCGGAAGGTGCTCTGATGAGGGGTGCCTCTGCCCGTAGCGTGCGGCCCGCGGGTGGGTTGTGGGCTGGGAGGTGCCCTCAGGGGAGCCGTTCCCCGCGTCCGTGCGGGGCGCATCCCGGGGCACAGGGGGTGTCAGCGTGGGGCGGGTGGGGCCGTCGAGGCGCGCACCATCAACTCGGCGCGGACCGTGGCGACGTCGCCGGGTGGCGGAGTCTCCAGGCCCAGGGCGAGACGCCCGGCCCTGGCGCCCGCCTCGTAGAGAGGCAGGCGCACGGTCGTCAGCGCGGGGGAGGCGTCCGCCGCGAAGGGAAGGTCGTCGAAGCCGCCCACCGAGACGTCCTCGGGTATGCGCAGCCCGCGGTCGCGCAGAGCGGCGCAGACGCCGAGTGCCACGGTGTCGTTGGCGGCCAGCACCGCCGTCAGGTCCGGTGCGCGGCGCAGCAGTTCGAGTGCGCCGTCGTAGCCGGCCGAACGGTCGTATGCGCCGCCGTGCACGGTGAGGCGCTCCGCTTCGGCGAGCGCCTCGGGCGCCTGTTCACCCAGGGCCCTCCTGTGTCCCTCCAGCCGGTGCCGGGTGGTGGAGCGTTCCGCGGGGCCCGTCACGTAGCCGATGCGGCGGTGTCCGAGGGTGAGGAGGTGCGCGGTGAGGCGGTGGCTTCCTCCCCGGTTGTCGAAGGCGAGCGTGACGATGCCGTCGTCGGCGAGGGCGGGTTCTTCCCCCGTGCCGTTGCGGGGCGCGAGCGGGGGTCTGCCGCACAGGACGATCCGTGTGCCTGAGGCGGCGAGGTGGCGCAGCCGGTCGGTGAGCGCGGTGCTGTGTGCGGTCTCCTCCACGGCGCTTCCGGTCAGGACGACGGCGGCGGCCCGCTGGCGGCGCAGCAGCGTCAGATAGGTCAGCTCCCGCTCGGGGGAGCCGCCGGTGTTGCAGACGACGGCGAGCTTCTGGCCCGCGCCCATGGCCCCTTCGCCGCCCATCTCGCTCTGCACGGCGCTCGCGACGATGCCGAAGAAGGGGTCGGCGACGTCGTTGACCAGGATGCCGACCAGATCGGACGTGGCGGCGGCCAGTGCGCTCGCGGGCCCGTTGACGACGTACTGCAGTTCGTCGACGGCGCGCAGGACGCGGGTGCGGGTTCCGTCGGCCACCGGGTAGTTGCCGTTGAGCACGCGGGAGACCGTCGCCGAGGAGACCCCGGCCCGGGCGGCCACGTCGGCCAGGGTCACTGTCATGTCTTCCTCCGTCTTCCCGCTCCCGCGCGCCCCCGGCTCCCGCGTGCGCTGTGGGGCTGCGGCCGAGGGGCGAGCGCCATGTTCTCACCTCCGGGCGTGTCCTTGACTCCCCTCCACGGTGAGACCCTCTTTCACTGCACAAGCGCTTTCCCTCGAACAGGTCTTCCCTCTTCGCCCACTCTCCCATGAAGCATCCGTGCGGACTGCCGCTTCTCCGCACGGCCCTCTTGTGGGCTCTTCCGGGGGCAGCTAGCGTGCCGCGGAGAAAGCGCTTACCGACGCTCATCGACTGCACGGCGGCCCCGCACGGGACCGACCGTCGGCGCGAGCGGATCGAGAGGCAGTCGAGAGGAAGACGCACACGTGACAGTCAGGACCGTACGGATCGCCATGAACGGCGTGACCGGCCGCATGGGACACCGCCAGCACCTCGTGCGCTCGCTCCTCGCACTGCGCGAGCAGGGCGGCCTCGACCTCGGCGAGGGAACCGTACTGATGCCGGAGCCCGTACTGGTGGGCCGGCGCGCGCACGCGCTGGAATCCCTCGCCGCCCGCTACGGGCTGCACGAGTGGAGCACCGACCTGGACGCCGTCCTGGCCGACCCGACCATCGAGATCTACTTCGACGCGCAGGTGACCTCCGCACGCGAGGCAGCGCTGAAGAAGGCCATCGCCGCGGGCAAACACCTCTACACCGAGAAGCCGACCGCCACCGGGCTCGACGGCGCACTGGAACTGGCGCGGCTCGCCACGAGCGCGGGCGTCAAACACGGCGTCGTACAGGACAAGCTCTTCCTGCCGGGCCTGCTGAAGCTCAAGCGGCTCGTCGACGGCGGCTTCTTCGGCCGGATCCTCTCGGTACGCGGCGAGTTCGGCTACTGGGTGTTCGAGGGGGACTGGCAGGAGGCGCAGCGCCCTTCCTGGAACTACCGTGCCGAGGACGGCGGCGGCATCGTCGTCGACATGTTCCCGCACTGGGAGTACGTGCTGCACAACCTCTTCGGCCGCGTGACCTCCGTAACCGCCCACGCCACCACCCACATCCCGCGCCGCGCGGACGAGCGCGGCCGGCCCTACGAGGCGACCGCGGACGATGCCGCCTACGGCATCTTCGAGCTGGAGGGCGACGCCCTCGCGCAGATCAACTCCTCCTGGGCGGTGCGCGTACACCGCGACGAACTGGTCGAGTTCCAGGTCGACGGCACCGAGGGGTCGGCCGTCGCCGGGCTGCGCCGCTGCCGCGCCCAGCACAGGGCCGCCACACCCAAACCGGTGTGGAACCCCGACCTGCCCGCGACCGAGAGGTTCCGCGAGCAGTGGCAGGAGGTGCCGGACAACGGCGACTTCGACAACGGCTTCAAGGCCCAGTGGGAACTCTTCCTCCGCCACGTCGCACTCGGCACCCCCTACGAGTGGGACCTGCTGGCCGGGGCGCGCGGTGTCCAACTCGCCCAGCTCGGTCTGCGGTCGTCGGCCGAGGGCCGCCGCCTGCCCGTGCCGGAGCTGTCGCTGTGAGCGCCGCGCCACCCACGGCCGCAGGAGCGCCCGTGGGGATCCGGCTGCCCGACGCCACCGGTGCGCTGCGCACCTACGTGCCACGGGCCGAACCGGCCCCGGCCGTCAGCGCCGGGCCCGGGGCCGCGCCGCCGGCCTCCCGCACGGTCTTCGCCGCCGCGCACGTCGTCGCCGACCCGTTCGCGGACCACCGCCCCGGCGCCGCCGCGGCCGTCGACTGGGATGCCACCCTGGCGTTCCGCCGCCACCTGTGGGCGCACGGTCTCGGCGTGGCCGAGGCGATGGACACCGCCCAGCGCGGCATGGGGCTCGACTGGCCCCGCGCCGCCGAGCTGATCGGCCGCTCCGCCGCCGAGGCGCGCGCGGTGGGCGGCCGCATCGCCTGCGGGGTGGGCACCGACCAGTTGAGCGGCCCCGCAGCCGGGACGGAGCGGGTGCGTGCGGCGTACGAGGAGCAACTCGGTGTCGTGGAGGACGCGGGTGCCCAGGCCATCGTCATGGCCTCCCGCGCGCTGGCCGCCGCGGCCCGCGGCCCCGAGGACTACCTCGCCCTCTACGGCGATCTGCTGCGCCAGGCCGCCGAGCCCGTCATCCTGCACTGGCTCGGCCCCATGTTCGACCCCGCGCTGGAGGGCTACTGGGGCAGCCAGGATCTGGACGCCGCCACCGAGACGTTCCTGACGATCATCGCCGAACACCCCGGTAAGGTGGACGGGGTGAAGGTCTCCCTGCTGGACGCCGGCCGCGAGACCGCACTGCGCCGCCGCCTGCCCGACACGGTGCGCTGCTACACCGGAGACGACTTCCACTACCCCGAGCTGATCGCGGGCGACGGGCGCGGTTTCAGCCACGCGCTGCTCGGCGTCTTCGACCCCCTCGCCCCGCTGGCCGCCGAGGCCGTCCGCGCCCTGGACGCCGGGAACGCCGGCGATGCCGGGGACACCGCCGGTTTCCGCGCGGTACTCGACCCCACCGTCCCGCTTTCGAGGCACCTGTTCCAGGAGCCCACCCGCTACTACAAGACCGGCGTCGTCCTCCTCGCCTGGCTCGCGGGCCACCAGGACCACTTCGCGATGGTCGGCGGCCTGCAGACGGCACGCTCCCTGCCCCACCTGGCGCGCGCCTACGAACTCGCCGACGGACTCGGCCTCTTCCCCGACCCCGACCTGGCCCGCACCCGCATGCAGCAGCTTCTCGCCGTCCACGGAGTACCCCGGTGACAGCCACCCCGCCCGAGCTCGCCCGCTTCTCCATCAACCAGGAGACCGTCAGACAACTCTCCCTGCCCGCGCTCGCCGAGGCCTGCGGCGAACTGGGCGTCACCCAGGCCGGGCTGTGGCGCGAGCCGGTGCGCCGGTACGGCGTCGAGGCGGCGGCCCGGCTGATGGGGGACGCGGGCCTCACCGTCACCTCACTGTGCCGGGGAGGCTTCCTGACCGCCACCGATCCCGGCGAGCGGCGCCGCGCCCTGGACGACAACCGCGCGGCACTGGAGGAGGCCGCCGCGCTGGGCACCGGCACCCTCGTGCTCGTCTCGGGCGGGCTCCCCCGGGGCAGCCGCGACCTGCGCGGGGCACGCGAGCGGGTCGCGGACGCGCTCGCCGAACTCGGCGACCACGCGGCCGCCGTGGGCGTGCGCCTGGCGCTCGAACCCCTGCACCCGATGTTCGCCTCAGACCGGTGCGTGGTCTCCACCCTCGGCCAGGCACTCGACCTGGCCGAACGCTTTCCGCCTGACCAGGTGGGCGTCGTCGTGGACACCTACCACCTGTGGTGGGACGACCAGGTGCCCGGGCACATCGCTCGCGCGGGCAGCACGGGCCGTATCGCCGCCTTTCAGCTCGCCGACTGGGTCACCCCGCTGCCCGAGGGCGTGCTGGTGGGCCGGGGCCAGCTCGGCGACGGCTGCGTGGATCTGCGCCACTTCCGCTCGCTGGTCGACGCGGCCGGATACCGGGGCCCCGTCGAGGTGGAGATCTTCAACCCCGGCCTGTGGGCACGTGACGGCACCGAGGTGCTGGCCCAGACCGCCCGGCGGTACGTGCGCCACGCGCTCGGCTGACTGGCCAGGGCGGCCGCGCGGCACGGGCGGCCGGGGATCAGAAGGGCTTGCGGGCCAGCGCGCCGTACATCGCGATGTCCTCGTCGCGGACCTGCTCGTCGCCCGGGTCCGGGCGCCACTTGTGGACCTGCACGAGACCGGGCTCGACCAGTTCCAGCCCGTCGAAGAACGCGGCGGCCTCCTCGCGCGTGCGCAGTGCCATCGGCATGCCCTCCGCCGCGTACCGCTCGGCGACCCGTCCCACCTCTTCCGGGGCGAAGTCGGCGGTCCCGACGGTCGCCGCGAGGTAGCTGCCCGCGGGCAGCGGGTCCAGCAGCCGGCTCAGCAGCCCGTGGTCGTCGTCGCCGGGGTGGATGAAGTGCAGCATGCCGACGACCAGCAGTGCCACCGGCTCGTCGAGGGCCAGGGTGTCGCGGAACTCGGCGGAGCCGAGGATGGCGTCCGGGTCCCGCATGTCCGCCTCGATGTAGGTGGTACGGCCCTCGGGCGTGCTGGTGAGCAGCGCCTGCGCGTAGTTCAGCACGATCGGGTCGTTGTCGACGTAGACGACCTTGGACTCGGGCGCCGCGCCCTGGACGACCTCGTGCAGATTGGGGGAGGTCGGCAGCCCCGTGCCGATGTCCAGGAACTGGCGCACGCCCCGCTCCCGCGCCAGATAGCGGCTCGCGCGCAGCATGAACGCGCGGTTGGCCCGCATGTGCACCGGCAGTGCGGGCCACACCTCCACCATGGCGTCCCCGGCCACCGTGTCGGCCTCGTAGTGGTTCTTGCCGCCCAGGATGTAGTCGTAGACCCGGGCCGAGTGTGCCGTCCCCGTGTTCAGCCGCTCCTGACCGCCGTCCCCGATATGCATGCGCCGCTCCCCAACTGGGCTCCGGTGGTCCGCCGGAGCGTCGAACTCGTTGCCGACACCCTACGGGGGGAGGTTGGTTGACGCGGAACCGAACCGCGCCAGGCAGTGCCACACCTTCTTCACCGCCTGCGGATCGTGGCGGCCCGTGCGCGCGGCCTCACCCAGGACCCGGGGGTCGAGCCGGCCCCCGCCCTCCCGCGCGATGCGCACGCCCAGGTCCACGTACTCCTGGCCGCGGTAGTCGGGATGGCGGCGCAGCTCGTCCGCGGTGAGCACGAAGCCGGGGTGCCATGCGACGGGGCAGGGGAGCCGCGCGGCCGCCGCCTCCACCGCCGTGTCGCGGAAGGAGGGGTCGAGGACGAGCGCGTCGACGTCCCGGTCGAGCTCGACGCCGCCGTGCACGTGGGCCTCGACGTAGTCGTCCAGCGGGTCGCGGACCTGTGCCTCGGCCAGTTCGACGAGCGCCATCCGGCAGGCCACACCGAAGGCGGACGGCTCGGTGACGCTGTCCGGATAGCAGAACGTGGTACGCGCGAGCGTCGCTGCGGTGAGCCGCAGATGGGCCGAGCCGAAGCGCGGGGCCGCACCGCCCCGACGGCGGCGGTGGTCGAGCGCACCGTAGACGGGGCGCTCCTCGGGCGGCGCCTCGTCGTAGGCGCCGCCGAACATCCGGGTCTCCCACCGCCACCGCTCGCCGCCCGGGTGCGCCGTCAGACCGCCGTTGCCGACACCGGTGACGAACTGCGAGGAGTAGGTGCCCTCCCGCGCCAGCCGCTCCAGCACGGTCTCCTTGCCGACCAGCCGGTCGGGGTGGAAGTTCAGCGTGACGCCGGCCCCGGCGCCGAGCGGCCCGCCGCGCGAGCGCGCCGCGACGTACCGCAACGCCCGCAGCTGCGGCGTCCCGAGGGCGACATGTCCCGCACGGCCCGTGGCGCGGCTCGAGTACGCATCCATGCGTCCACAGTGCCGCGAGCAGGACGCTGATCGCACACGGAATCGCGGGCGGACGCCAGGCGGGGGCCCGCCTGCCCGTACCGGGCGGGTGCGGCGCCCACCGGCCGCTTCCGGCCACGTGTACGGCCCCGTCACCGGTGGTAAGCCGAGGAGTGCCAGGCAAGATGATCTGACGGCCGCGAGCGGTCCGGCCGCGAACCGACGAGGGGACGAACGCAGCATGCCGATCCAGGGTGAGTACGTGCCGAGCCCGGAGCAGTGGGTGCGTGACCAGGTCGACCTGTACGAGAGCTCCGGCGGCACGGAGGGCACCACGATGCGGGGGATGCCCGTCATCGTCCTCACCACGCGGGGTGCCAGGAGCGGCAAGGTGCGCAAGACGCCGCTGATGCGCGTGGAGCACGAGGGGAAGTACGCCGTGGTCGCCTCGAAGGGCGGGGCGCCCGAGCACCCCGTCTGGTACCACAACCTGGTCGCCGATCCCCGTGTCGAACTCCAGGACGGGCCGAAGCGGCAGGACATGACGGCCCGCGAGGCCACGGGCGAGGAGAGGGCGCGGTGGTGGGAGCGCGCCGTGGAGGCGTTCCCCGACTACGCCGAATACCAGCGCAAGACCGGCCGCGAGATCCCGGTCTTCGTCCTCGAACCCACCCCTGGCGGACACTGAGCGGCACGGTGAAGGCCGCGGGCCCGAGGCGCCCGGGGCGGCGGCCGAAGCGGCGCGTGGGCGAGGGCGTAAGCCACGAGGCAGGAGCGAAGGAGCCCGGATGGGTGAGCGGACGGACGGACACGAGGGCCCTGGCGGGGTGCGGGTACCGGACTCCCGGCTGGCGGCGGAGGCCACGGAGCTCGTACGGGACACGACCGGCGACCTGGTCTACGACCACTCGCGCCGCGTCTTCTTCTTCGGCAGCCTCCTGGGCCGCGCCCGCGGCCTCAGCCACGACCCGGAGCTGCTCTACGTCGCGGCCCTCTTCCACGACGTCGGGCTGGGCGAGCCGTTCCACGACAGCGGACGCCGCTTCGAGGTCGA
Organism: Streptomyces diacarni; assembly: GCF_003323715.1. Classification (GTDB taxonomy): domain Bacteria; phylum Actinomycetota; class Actinomycetes; order Streptomycetales; family Streptomycetaceae; genus Streptomyces; species Streptomyces diacarni. The sequence goes on along the minus strand of NZ_QOIN01000070.1, from coordinate 6,508 downwards.
CAGCGCGGACGAGGCCCGCCGCTTCCTCGCGGCCCGCTCCGTGCCAGAGGACAGCATCCGGCGGGTGTGGACGGCGATCGCCCTGCACACCACACCGGGCATCCCGGAGTTCATGGAGCCCGAGGTGGCGCTGGTGACGGCGGGAGTGGAGTACGACGTCCTGGGCTTCGGCTTCGACGAACTGGCGGCGGACGACCGCGCGGCCGTCGTCGCGCTGCATCCGCGCCCCGCGTTCAAACAGCGCATTCTGCGCGCCTTCGCGGACGGCGTGGGCCCCAAGCCCGAGACGGCGTTCGGCAACGTGAAGGCCGACGTCCTGGCGCACTACGACCCGCACTTCGAGCGCGGCGACTTCGTCCGCACCATCCTGGAGTCGCCCTGGCCGGAGTGAACCGCCGCGTGCGCGACCGGCGGAGGCGCCCCGGGGCCCGGGCCCGCCTCCGCCGCCCCGCCGTCAAACCGATGCCGTCGCGTCCCAGGCGGCTTCGGCGCTGTCGACGGCCGCGGCCGCCGCGGACGTCCCCGTGCCCGCGCCCGTGACGTCCAGCGTCCGCAGCCCCGCCGCGAGGGCCGCTACCGTGTCCGCGACCACGGTGCGGTCGGCAGCACGGCCGTAGTGGTTCACCCGGAGCATCTCCTCGGCGAGCGCGCCCGCCGCCGCCTGGAGCGGCACCCGAGGGTCGGCCTTCAGCGCCGCGGCCACCACCTCGCGCGCGTCCACGCCCTCGGGCGCGCGCAGCGTCGTGGCGGCGGGCGCCGCGTCCTGGTCGCGCAGCACGTACGGGGCCAGCCCCGGCAGCTCGCGCGCCGCGGCGCGCGTCGCGGCGGAGGCCGCGCGGTGCCGGGCGATCGAGCTTTCGAGCCCCTCGGCGGCCACCCGGTCGACGGCCTGCTCCAGCGCCAGCATCTCCAACTGGGCGGGGGCGTGGGGCAGCGCGGTACGGCCGCCGTCGAGCCACCGCTGCTTCCAGTCGAGCAGCGAGAGGTACGAGCGGCGCGGCGCCTGCTCGTTCGCGGCGATCCGCTCCCACGCCCGGGCGCTGACCGAGACGGCGGAGACCCCGGCCGGGCCCGCCAGCGCCTTCTGGCCGCCGACGACGCACAGGTCCACGCCCCACGCGTCCGTCAGCAGCGGCTCTGCGCCCACCGAGGCGACGGCGTCGAGCATCAGCAGCGCGCCGCTCTCCCGTACCGCCTCGCCGATCTCGGCGACGGGGTTGGTGTTGCCGGTCGCCGCCTCCGCGTGGACGAGGCTGACCAGCCCGACGCGCGGGTGCCGCCGCAGGGCTTCGGCCACCTGTTCGGCGTCGACAGCGCCGGTGAACGGCGCGCTGAGAGTGACCACCTCGGCCCCGCAGGCACGCAGCCAGCCGCCGAACGTCTCCCCGTAGGGGCCGCTGACCACGTTCAGCGCCGTACTGCCGGGCGCCGCCGCCGAACGGATGCACGCCTCCAGCGGCAGCAGCGCCTCGCCTTGCATCGCCACCACGTCGCACCCGGTCCGCAGCAGCGCGGCGACCTTGTCCTCGACGGCGGCGAAGTGCTCCGCGGTCAGCGGCGGCAGATCCAGCAGGGACGGGTGCTCGGTGTTCGCAGTCACGGTCGCCTTCCAGCCACGAGGGGCGCTTCTGGGCACGGCCCCGTCTCCGCACGACCCTACGTCCGCGACCCGCCCGCCTCACCTCCGGTACCCCGCTTCCACCGCCGGAGGCCGACCGGCACGGACCGGCACCGGCCGGCACCGGGCGGGTCAGGGGCGGGGGCTGGTCACCAGCAGGGCCACGTCGTCGTGGTTGTCGGGGTGGCGCAGCGTCCTCAGCAGCCGGTCGCAGGTCTCCTCCAACGACTCCGCCGCGCCGGAGCCGCACGGACGCAGCAGATCCAGCAGCGCGTCCAGCCGGTCCTCGATGTCGTCCCGCCGCGTCTCGACCAGCCCGTCGGTGTACAGCACGAGCCGGTCGCCCGCCTCCAGGCCGACCGTGGTGGTGCCGTACTCGCCCAGCCCCGTGCCCAGCGGGGCGCCCTCGGGCGGTCCCACCAGGCGGGGCTCGCCCCGGGCCGGGACGTGGACGGGCGGCAGGTGGCCGGCCGAGGCGATCCGGCAGCGGCCCTTTGCCGGGTCGTAGACGGCGTACAGACAGGTGGCGATGTAGGGGTCGAAGCCCATGGTGATCCGGTCGAGGTGGCGCAGCACGTCGTGCGGCGGCAACGACAGCCGGGCGACGGTCTGGGTGGCGGTACGCAGCCGTCCCATGGTGGCGGCCGCGTTGATGCCGCTGCCCATCACGTCGCCGACGACGAGGGCCGTGCGGTCCTCTTCGAGCTCCAGCACGTCGAACCAGTCGCCGCCGACCTCGCTGTGGGCGCCGGCCGGCTGGTAGCGGGAGGCGACCCGCAGCCGGGTCGTGGCGGCGGCCGGCGTGGGCAGCATGCTGCGCTGCAGGGTGAGGGCGATGTTGTGCTGCTGCCGGTAGAGGCGAGCGTTGTCGATGCAGACGGCGGCGCGCCCTGCCAGCTCGCAGGCGAGGATGGTGTCGTCGCGGTCGAAGGGCTTGGGGTTGCGGGAACGCTTGAGGTCGAGCGCCCCCAGCACCTCACCGCGCGCGATGAGGGGGACGGCCAGATAGGAGTGGACCCCGGCGCGCGCCAGCAGCGCCGCGGACTCCTCGTCCCTGGCGATGTGCAGCAGATCCTCGGGGCGCACCGCCGGTACGGCCACGGGTTCCGCCGTGGCGACACAGCGGGTGACCAGCCGGTCGGCTCCGTAGCGCGCCACATGCCCCGGCAGGTCGGCAGCGTCCGCGGCGACGGTCGGGTAGGCGAGCGCGAGCGCCAGGGCACGGAAGGTGGCGGTCTCCTCCTCGGGGATGCGCACCGGCTGGTCACTGACGGCGGCGTCCAGCACGTCCACGGCGGCGATGTCGGCCAGGTCGGGCACGGCGACCTCGGCCAGTTCCCTGGCGGTCTGTTCGAGGTCGAGCGTGGTGCCGATACGGACCGACGCCTCCGCCAGGTGGGAGAGGCGCTGCCGGGCCGCTTCGGCCTGGAGCGCGGCCTGGTGGCGCTCGGTGATGTCGGTGACGGAGACGGACAGCCCCAGCGGGCGCCCGCCCGCGTCGTCGAGCCGGAAGACGGACACGGACCACGCCCGCCCCTGGCCCCGCGAGGTCTCACCGCCGAGGACCTCCTGGTCGATGACCGGTTCCCCGGTCTCCAGCACCCGCCGCATCACCCGCTCGGCCTTGCCCGCGTGGCCGTGGGGGAGGACATCGTGGACGGAGCGGCCCAGGTGCTCCTCGACACCGACGCCGTCCAGCCGCGTGAGGGTCGGGTTGACGGACACGTAGCGCAGCGCGGTGTCCATGACCGCGAACCCCATCGGCGACTGCTGCACCAGCCGGGCGGAGAAGGCCAGGTCGCGCTCGACCTCCCGCAGCGTGGCCTGGTCGGTGATCAAGCCCAGCGCGAAGACGGCACCCTGGTCGTCGTTGAGGCGCATGTTGCGGAACTCCAGGGGTTTGACCTTGCCGTTCCGCAGCTTCACAGGGAAGGAGCCCGCCCAGCTCCGGCCGGCCCGCAGCACCTCGTCGAAGAGCCGCAGTACCAGCTCCCGCTGCTCGTCGGGCACCAGCAGCGGCGCCGCGTAGCTGCCCAGCGCCTCCGCGGCCGAGTAGCCGAACAGCTCTTCGGCCTGCGGACTCCACAGCACGATGCGTCCCCGCGCGTCCAGCACCACGGCCCCCACGCCGAGCACGTCCAAGAGCCCGCCGGGCGGCGACAGGGACACGCCGCGCGGTCTGTCGCCTGCCTCCGGCGCGCCGTCGGCGTCGCCTGCCGGCGGCTCCTCGCGGTTCCTCACGACGACGGCTACCTTCCTGCCCTGGGCTCCCCTTCCATCCTCCCTCGCGCCCCGGCGACGTGCCCCTCCAGCGCGCGGGGTGACATCCGATGCGCCCGTTCGGGTGGTCAGGACAGGGGCGGCGGCCCGACCGGCGGTCGCCGGACCCGGCTCACCTCGTACGGGCGCCGGCCAGCACGTCCTCCACGTCGTGGACGTCCGCCCGTGAGCCGCCCCTGGCGATACCGAGGACGAACGAGGTGCGGTCGCTGTCCACCGTGAAGACGGTCATCAGCAGGTGGCCCGCGGGCCTTCCCCCGCGGGCCGGCAGCCGCAGCGCCACCGTGTGCCCCGGATGGCCGCTGACCTCGGTGGCCCGGGACCCGCCGAGCTCGGCCGGGCGGCGGGGGAAGAAGCGCTCCGCGTTCGACCTGGCCGCCGCCTCGGTGTACGTCCCGAGGTCGGCGTCCGGCACCACCTGCCCCGACCGGCCGGTGAGGACGGTGCCGCCGCTTCGGCCGCCCGTGGTGGTGCGGGTGATCCGCGACGAGAAGGCGCCTCTCGGGCCCGCTTCTTCCCGGCGGTCGAGCTCCCAGCCCGGAGGCAGGGCGTAGGAGACACCGGCCCTGTCGTCGCTCACCCGGGGCCTGTCGGCCAGTGGGGCGTCGTCACGGCCGCGCAGCAGCCACCAGACCGTGCCGCCGCCGCACGCCAGCGTGAGCACGACCGCCACCGTGAGTGCCGCCCGCAGACCGCGCCGCACCCGCGAAGGCGCCGGCGGACGGGGAGGGGGAGCCGTGCCCGGACGGTGCGGCGGGTACGGCTGCCCGGACAGCGGCGGTGTCGTCATGCGCTCAGCTTTCCCGTCCGCCCCCGGCCCTACCTGAGCGCGCGTACTCAGCGGGTTACTCAGCCGCGGTGGGGGTATCCGCCCGGGCCGGTGCGATCGGGGCAGTCCGCACGGGCCGGTGCGATCGGGCCCCTCAGCTCTCGCGCGGGGCCGCCGTCGAGCCGCGGGCCTGGACCTCGGCGTCGATGACCACGGTCACGGGCGGCGCCTGAGGATCGACGACGACCCGCTCCCGAAGGAGTCACAGCACGCGACGCAGCCAGCCGTGCGGGTCCTCGGCGCGGCCGTACTGGATGTCCAGCACCCGCGTGCGCAGGGCCGCCGTCCGCCGGCCCGGCTCGCCGTCGCCGACGGTGAACGCGTAACCGTCGCCCTTGAAGCCGACGACGGGGGTGACCACGGCCGCCGTACCCGCCGCGAACACCTCGGTGACGGTGCCGTCGGCGGCGCCCTCGCGCAGCTCCTCGATGGTGATCGGGCGCTCCTGGCAGGTCAGCCCGGCCTCGGCGGCCAGCGTGAGGAGGGTGTCGCGGGTGACGCCTTCGAGGATCGTGCCCAGCGGCGGGGTGATCAGGCGGCCGTCCGCGGTGATCAGGCACAGGTTCATGGTGCCCGACTCCTCCAGGTTGCCCTCGCCCGCGCTGTCGAGATACAGCACCTGGTCGCAGCCGTGCTCCTCGGCCTCCAGCTGGGCGGCCAGCCCGCCCGCGTAGTTGCCGCCGCACTTGGCCGCGCCCGTACCGCCCCTGGCCGCCCGCGAGTAGGTGCTGGTCACCCACAGCGTGACGCCGGTGAGGCCGCTGGTGAAGTACGGGCCCGCGGGGCTCGCGATCACCGAGAAGACGATCTGCGTGGCAGGGCGCACCCCGAGGAAGGCCTCGGAGGCGAACATGAACGGGCGCAGATACAGGCTCTCTTCGTTGCCCGGCACCGGGACCCACGGCTCGTCGGCGCGGACGAGCGCCTCCACCCCGGCGAGGAAATCCTCCTCGGGAAGCCGCGGCAGTGCCATCCGCCGCGCGGAGCGGGCGAAGCGCGCCGCGTTCTGCTCCGGCCGGAAGAGCCAGACGCTGCCGTCGGCGTGCCGGTAGGCCTTGAGCCCTTCGAAGATCTCCTGCGCGTAATGCAGCACGGCGGCGCTGGGGTGGAGCGAGAAGGGCTCCAGCGGGCCGACGCGGTGGCCGTGCCAGCCGAGGTCCGCACTCCAGGTGGCGGTGGACATGTGGTCGGTGAAGTAGCGGCCGAAACCCGGCGCGGCGAGGATGCGTTCGCGTTCCGCCGCCGGAGTCGGACTCGTCGTCGGGGTCAGTGGGTAGTCAGAGGCCACGGCCAACTCCTCACGCCGGTGCGGCGGTCACGGCGGCGGGGCCGCCGGTGTGCGGACGCCGGGCGCCGGCGTCGAAACAGATGTTAATGACCGTTAAGCGGTACGTCACCGCGGGTGGGCGCGGAGGCGGTGCCCGGGGCGGCGGGTGCCGGTCACCGACACCTGGCAGCGCGCCGCCGGCATCGGCGTCCCGGTCCTCGCGCTCAACGGCTCCCTCGACTCCCCCGACCACCTCGGCATGGCCGAACGCCTCATCCGCGCCGTCCCCGAAGGGCGCACGGCGACCGTCGAGCGGGCGGCCCACTACCCCGGCATGGAGAACCCCGCCGCCTACAACGCCCACCTGCGCACCTTTCTGGAGCAGGTGACCGGCTAGATGAGTGAGTCCGATGTTTTTAGTGGTCGTAGGCGGTCAGTGATCGTTTGACGTCGGCGCCGGTGGTCCAGTTGCGCCAGAGTGCGGCTGCGAGGGCGAGGAGTCGTTGGCCGACGC
>NZ_QOIN01000024.1 GCF_003323715.1 Streptomyces diacarni | reverse complement strand
CACGGTGCCTCCAGGGCCGGTGGCACCACCCCCCGGATCATCTGTTCGACAGGGGGGACAAGCCATGCCGGACCCGGAGGCCGGGAGTCCCATTGCAGGACCGCGAAAACGGTAACGGGGGGAAGGAGAGAGGCGCAGGACAGCGCCACACCGCCCCCGATGGTGCACAGCCCTACGGAAGGACGCCGAGGGAGAGCGTCCGCCGAGGAGCGTCAAATACGGGTGCCGCCGTCGCTGCGCCGTGCGACCATCTGGTGACCGCACGGCGCGGCGGCACGGCGCGGCCCCGGCACAAGAGCGGGGCCGTCCGGGGAATCTTCCCCGGCTCCGGGGCGTTGTGACGGATACGGAAATGTCTCTCGACCCTAAGGATCCACTTGACCCTCTCCTCTTCCCTTCCACAGAACGGCCAGCGCATCTCCAGGACGAACCGCCGAGCCGACGCCCTGATGGAAGAGGACGTCGCTCTGAGTCACACGCTCGACGAAAACCGTGACGGTGATCAGTTCGACCGCTCCGAGCGGGCGGCGCTGCGGCGAGTGGCCGGTCTCTCCACCGAACTGGAGGACGTCACAGAGGTCGAGTACCGGCAGCTCCGGCTGGAGCGCGTGGTGCTTGTCGGCGTCTGGACCTCCGGTACGGCGCAGGACGCGGACAACTCCCTCGCGGAGCTGGCAGCCCTGGCCGAAACGGCGGGCGCCCTCGTGTTGGACGGTGTGATCCAGCGGCGGGACAAGCCCGACGCGGCCACCTACATCGGTTCCGGCAAGGCCGAGGAACTGCGGGACATCGTCCTGGAGACCGGTGCCGACACGGTGGTGTGCGACGGTGAACTCACCCCGGGGCAGCTCATTCACCTCGAAGACGTGGTCAAGGTCAAGGTCGTCGACCGGACGGCGCTGATCCTCGACATCTTCGCCCAGCACGCCAAGTCCCGTGAGGGCAAGGCACAGGTCGCGCTGGCCCAGATGCAGTACATGCTTCCCAGGCTGCGCGGCTGGGGCCAGTCGCTCTCCCGGCAGATGGGTGGCGGTGGCTCGGGCTCGGCGGGCGGCGGTATGGCCACCCGTGGTCCGGGTGAGACCAAGATCGAGACGGACCGGCGCCGCATCCGCGAGAAGATGGCCAAGATGCGCCGGGAGATCGCGGACATGAAGACCGGCCGCGATGTGCAGCGGCAGGACCGCAGGCGCAACAAGGTGCCGTCGGTCGCCATCGCCGGCTACACCAACGCGGGCAAGTCCTCTCTGCTCAACCGGCTGACGGGGGCCGGCGTCCTGGTGGAGAACGCGCTGTTCGCCACTCTGGATCCGACCATCCGCAAGGCCGAGACCCCCAGCGGGCGGGCGTACACGCTGGCTGACACGGTCGGCTTCGTACGTCACCTCCCGCACCACTTGGTGGAGGCGTTCCGCTCCACCATGGAGGAGGTCGGCGACTCGGACCTGATCCTGCACGTGGTCGACGGCTCGCATCCGGTGCCGGAGGAGCAGCTGGCGGCCGTGCGCGAGGTCGTCAGGGATGTCGGCGCGGAGGACGTGCCCGAGATCGTGGTGATCAACAAGGCCGACGCCGCCGATCCGCTCGTCCTGCAGCGGCTCCTCCGCACCGAGAAGCACGCTCTGGTCGTCTCGGCCCGTACCGGGCAGGGCGTCGACGAGCTGCGGGAGCTGATCGACGACGAGCTGCCGCGTCCGTCCGTCGAGCTGGAGGTGCTGCTGCCCTACACCGAGGGCAAGCTGGTCTCCCGCGTGCACACCCAGGGTGAGGTCCTCTCCGAGGAGCACACCGAGAACGGCACGCTGCTCAAGGCCCGGGTACACGAGGAGCTCGCGGCCGAGCTGCGCGCCTTCCAGATGACGGCGGCCGGGTAGTGACCGGCGAGTGGCCACGGCCACTCGCCGGCCCCGGCTCCTGACCCGCTCGCCACGGTGAACGGGACGGACGGAACGGAACCGGGAAGCACATGAGGCTGCCCCCTCCGAAGCGGGAGGGGGCAGCCTCATGTGCGCGTGCGTGGGGTGTGCCGCTCAGCCCTTCTGGCTGGCCGCGTCGAAGACGGCCTCAGCCGTCTTGCCCAGGCGCGGACCTGCGAGCCAGGTGGCCGGGTGCGGGCCGATGGAGTTGACCGAGATCAGCTCGGGCTTGCCGCCCGCTCCCTTGATCAGCCAGGCGCCACCCGAGGAACCACCCGTCATGGTGCAGCCGATGCGGTACAGCGCGGGCTCGGACGGGTCGATCGTCAGCGCGCCCGGCTTGTCCGTGCAGGAGTACATCTTCGCGCCGTCGAACGGTGGTGCGGCCGGGTAGCCGTAGTTGCTGACGCCCCGGATGCGCGAGGGCGAGGGCGCGTCGAAGTTGGCCTTCACGGCGTTGCCGACGGTCTCCTCCAGCGACTTGCCGCTCTTGTTCACCGGCTGGACGCTGAGCACGGCGAAGTCCTGCTGAGAGCCGCCGCCACCGGACTTGGCACCCTTTTGGATCCAGTAGTTGGTGGTCTGCGCCCACTTGACCCACCACTCGCCGTACGGCGCCACCTCCTGCGGCGGGGCGTTGTTGACCGACGGCATGTCCAGGCCCCGGTCGTTGAAGGCCGGGATGAAGGTGATGTTGCGCAGCCAGCCACCGCTGCGGCCCGAGTGGACGCAGTGGCCCGCGGTCGCCACGAGGTTGGACTTGCCCGGGTGGCGCGGGTCCTTCACGACCGTGCCGGAACAGACCATCGGTCCTTCCGGGGTGTCCATGAAGACCTTGCCCGCCGGAGCGGCGTTACGGGTGTACGGAGTCTTGACGGCCTCCGCCTTGACCGGACGCGGCTCCGCGGTGTTGGCAGCCCCGGACGTGCTCTCGATGTTCTCGGGGACCTTCTTCTCGTTGTCCTCGGCCTTCTTCATCCGGCCCAGGTCCCAGTGTCCCTTGAGGTAGGGGTTGATGAAGTCCTTGGCGCCACGCACCCACTGGTCCTTGTCCCAGTTCTTCCAGGCTCCGTCGCGCCACGAGTCGAGGTCCTTGAGCGACGTGGGAAGGTCCTTCGGCAGCTTGTCAGGGATGCCGATCTTCTCCTTCCCGCCGCCGGAACCGTCCGCGTCCTGTGCCGAGTCGGAGGCGGCGGGCTTGGCGTCCGTCTTCTTGGCGTCGTCGTCGCCCGAGCCGCAGGCCGTGGCGGTCAGAGCCAGTGTCGCGGCGAGCGCCGCGGCGGCCAGGACCGGACGCCCGTTTCCTTTTCTGCGTATGCGTGACATGTTTTCGAGGTCCCCCTGAGGTGTGGTGCGAGAAATGCGCGAGGTGCGCGGAACCCGCCGAGTCCGCGGATCGCGTGGAGTCCGCGTACTCCGCTGTCGGTCTTTCCGCGGGGGTGGGCCGGCGCAGCGGGCCGGCCCACCCGTCCGTCAGCCTTCCTGGCTGATCGCGTCGAAGACGCCCTTGGCTTCCTTGCCGAGACGTGCGCCCGCCAGCCAGTCGGCGGTGATCGGGCCGATCGACGTCACCGACAGCAGCCGGGTGCCCGAGGAGTCCAGCCACGGGCCGCCGGACGAGCCGGCCGTCATCGTGCAGCCGATGCGGTACATCGTCGGCTGCGCCGGGTCGATGGTGAGGCGGCTGGGCTTGTCGGCACAGCGGTACATCTTCGCGCCGTCGAACGGCGGGGCCGCCGGGTAGCCCACGGCCGTCAGGCTCTTGAGGGACTTCACGCGCGGCGTGCTGAAGGACGCCTTGAGCGCGCCGCCGGCCTTCTCCTCGAGCGAGGTGCTGTCCGTCTTGTCCTCCGGCTGGACGCTCAGCACGGCGAAGTCCTGCTGGGCGCCCTTGCCGCCGCGCTCCGCACCGGTCTTGATCCAGTGGTCGGTCGTGCGGGCGCGCTTGGCCCACCAGATGCCCTTCGGCGCGACGTCGCTCTTGGAGGCGCTCGAAAGCTGCTCGTTCGAGAGGCCACCCGGGTTGTAGTCGGGCACGAAGACGACGTTGCGGTACCAGCCCTTGCCCGCGCCGCCGTGGACGCAGTGCCCCGCGGTCGCCACGAGGTTGGACTTGCCCGGGTTGCGCGGGTCCTTGACGACGGCGCCCGAGCAGACCATCGCGCCCTTGGGGGTGTCCATGAAGACCTTGCCGACGGGCAGGTCGTCCTGCGTGTAGGGCGTCTTGACCGCGGCCGCCTTGACGGAGTCCGGCGTCGGGTCGGTGACCCCCTCGTCCTCGCCGGTGCCGTCCTTGCCGCCGCTCTGACCTTCATCGATGTCGGAGTCGTCGACCTTGCGGTCGTTCCCGTCCGCGTCCTTCATGCGGTCCGGGTCCCACAGGTCGTCGATGATCGGGTTGAAGAAGTCCTGGGCCTCCTTCAGCCAGCGGTCCCTGTCCCAGTTCTTCCAGGCGCCGTTCTGCCACTTCTTCAGGTCGTCCAGGGAGGTCGGCAGGTCCTTGGGAAGGTCGTCCGGGAGCCCGAGGTCCTTCTTGAGGTCCCCGCTGGGCTTCTTCTCGGAGGCGGTGGCACTCGGCTTGTCGTCCGCCTTGTCCTCCTCCGGGCCGCAAGCCGTCGCGGTGACCGCCAGCACAGCGGCGACCGCTGCCGCGGCCAGCGCCGGACGGCGCCGTGCGGGCCTGGCTATCGATGGCATGGCTGAAACTCCCCCTGAAGTGGATCGTCGTGCCTGTTGACTTGTCATGAACCTAGCCGGGTGGGGCGCCCCCACTATGCCCGGTGTTGTTCGGGACGGGCACACCAGGGTGCGCGGTTCCCCGGCGCGTGCTCCGGCCTGCCGCGTCAGCCGCTGCTTCACGGCACGCGCCCATCCGGAAAGAGATCTTCAACCCGCCCGTGATCGGGCGCCGTTCGCTTCGTTGTCCCGTAGGGGGACAGTGGCGCGCTGCCCAGCGCGCCCAGTCGACACCAGCTGAGGAGATCCCGTGAACGCGCGCTCCGGAGCCGACGGCCCGAAGGACGTGGCCGGTATGTGGCCGACCCGCCTGATCGAGCCCATGGTGCCCCCACAGGAGCGTCGTACCGGCCACCACGAGGACCTGATCCACAGAAATACCGCACCCTCCGCACCCTCCACATCTTCCGACCTCTCCGAGCCCCCCGAGCAACAACCTGCGACGCCGGTCTCGCCGGATGTTCCCCCGCCCGGCCCTGCCACGCCTGCCACGGCCGCCCCCGACCCCCTGCAACGCCGCGACCCGGGCGAAGCCGCCGACGCGGCGGCGGCGGAGAACCTGCTGCGCTGCTGGGTACGCGAGACGGGCCTCGCCCGTCCCCGGCACGGTGTTCTGCGCGTCCCGCTGCCAGCCAGCGGCACCGCGCTCCTCGTGCCGGTACGCCACTGGTCACTTGCGGGCTGGCACCGGTTCGACCCTCCGCACCTGGAGGGCGCCCCCGGGGACGCCGCTCCCGTGGACACTGTCTGCCTCGCGGCGCTGCTGGGACGCGAGGCGGCCCATGGGACGGGCGGAACGGAGGCCCGAGACGGGGAAGCGCCCTGCCGGACAGAAACTCATGGGCGGAGCGCAGCGCATGTCGCACAGGGGCACAAAAACGTCCCTGTGGAGGAAAACTCCCTCGGGCGGCAGGGACCCACCACGGCGGACGGCACCCTCCCGTCGGGAGGTGCCGTTGCACCGGAACGCGCGCCGGTGGGCACTTCTGCCTCAAGGGACGACGCACCCGTGCTGGAGGGAGCCGCCCTCGTCGGCCGGGTAGCCGACTCCGTCCAGCGCACCGCACGGTTCCTGGCCGACCGCAGGACGCATCCCGCACCACCACCCGGGGCAGGACCGTTCCTCGACGGTGAACAAGCCCTCCTCTTCGGACATCCACTGCACCCCACCCCCAAGAGCCGCGAGGGTCTGTCCGAGACCGAAGAGCGGATGTACTCACCAGAGCTGCGCGGCAGCTTCCCGCTGCACTGGATGGCCGTCCACCGCTCCCTGCTCTCCTGCGACTCCGCCTGGACGGACCGGGGAAAGCCCGTCCCCGCCCCTGACCTCGCGCGGCGTCTGGGCGGGCAGGAGCTGGCCGAACGGCTCCCCGCGGACTGCGTTCCCCTGCCGCTGCACCCCTGGCAGGCCGGTGAGGTGCGACGTGACGCCGCTGTCCGGGCACTTTCGGAGGCGGGCCTCCTGCACGACCTCGGGCACAGCGGCGAACACTGGCACCCCACCTCCTCCGTGCGTACGGTCTTCCGGCAGGACAGCCCGGCGATGCTCAAGCTGTCCCTCGGGGTGCGCATCACCAACTCGCGCCGCGACAACCTCCGCAAGGAACTGCTGCGCGGAATCGAGGTGCACCGGCTTCTCCGCGGTGACATCGGCGCGGCCTGGCGCGCGGCCCACCCCGGCTTCGACGTCGTGCGGGACCCCGCCTGGCTGGGGGTGGACATCCCGGGTGAGGGACGGCTGCCCGGTTTCGACACCGTCATCCGGCACAACCCCTTCAAGACGGGCGAGGACGCCGTCTGTCTCGCGGGACTGACCGCGCCCGTCCCGAGTCCTCACGGAACGCAGGGCACGCCTCGGTCGCGGCTCGGCGCACTGGTGACCGCGCTCGCGCGGCGCACCGGAAGGTCTCCGGGCGCGGTGGCCACCGAGTGGTTCCTGCGCTACCTCGACACCGTCGTACGACCCGTCCTCTGGCTGGACGCGCACGCGGGAATCGCCCTGGAGGCGCACCAGCAGAACACGTTGGTCCTGCTGGACACGCACGGGTGGCCGCGAGGCGGACGTTACCGTGACAACCAGGGCTACTACTTCCGTGTGTCCCACCGCGACGCGCTCACCCGCCGCCTGCCGGGCGCGGAGCTCGGGGTGGCCAGTGACACGTTCGTGGCCGACGACGTCACCGACGAACGCTTCGCCTACTACCTGGGCATCAACAACGTCTTCGGTCTCATCGGGGCGTTCGGATCCCAGCAGCTGGCCGACGAGCACGTGCTGTTCGCGGCATTCCGTCGCTTCCTGGGGCACGTCGCACGGGACGAGCCCGCCTCCGGGCTGCCGGCGCTGCTGCTGGAGTCTCCCGTGCTGCGCTGCAAGGCCAACCTGCTCACCCGGCTGCACGGTCTCGACGAGCTGGTCGGCCCTGTCGACTCCCAGTCCGTGTACGTCGCCCTCGACAACCCACTCGTCCCATGACCCCTTGGCCTGTGGCCCTCGCAGAAGAGGAGACGTTGCCATGCCGCACCCCCAGCCGGGCTCCGCACCTCTCGCCGGTACCTCCTGTGCCGGCGGTGACCCGGGCGCGGACACCGTCGGCGTGGCGGAGACCGGCTCTCCCAGCAGCGACGAGGACCCTGTCGGCCTGAGCGACCACGACGCCGAGGACACCCTCGACCTCGAACTCCCCCAAGGGTGGCCCGAACTGATCGCCCAGCGCGATGCCTACGACCGCGAACTCGCGCTCGGCGGCGCGCAGCCACACGGCGGCGCGCATGCCTCCGGCGGCGCGCATGCCTCCGGCGGCGCGTATGGCTCCGGGCGCCCGTATGGCTCCGGGCGCCCGCATGGCTACGGTGACGCAGGCGCATACGAGGGGGCGCACTCCCGCAGTGGCGCGCATCCCCACGCTGATGTGCACACCGGCGGTGGTGTGGGCGTGCGCGACCCCGCTCAGGTCATGCCACGCGCCGCGACGTCGGGGCGCGGATCCAGTGCCGCGTCGCGGGACGACCTGCTCGATGCGCCCGCTCGCTGGCCCGCGGCCGTCACCGGGGCAGGACGGTTCCAACTCGTCCCCGTCCGGCTCCCGCGTGATCTCCCGCTGGTCTGTGCCTGGATGAACGATCCGGCTGTGGCGGCCTTCTGGGAGCTGGCGGGGCCCGAACACGTCACCGAGGCGCACCTGCGCCCGCAGCTGAAGGGTGACGGCCGCAGCGTTCCCTGTCTGGGCGTCCTCGACGGCACCCCGATGAGCTACTGGGAGCTCTACCGCGCGGACCTCGACCCGCTCGCCCGGCACTGCCGCACCCGCCCCCACGACACCGGGCTGCACCTGCTCATCGGAGGAGTGGCGCACCGGGGGAGGGGACTGGGCACCGTGCTGCTGCGTACGGTGGCCGACCTGGTACTGGCGCAGCGTCCCCGCTGTGCACGCGTACTCGCCGAACCCGACGTGCGCAACGCCCCCTCCATCGCGGCCTTCCTCGGTGCGGGCTTCCGGTACAGCGACGAAGTGCAGCTCCCCACCAAGCGCGCCGCTTTGATGGTGCGGGACCGCGCGCTGCGTCACGTGCTCTGAGGCGGCGCGCGCGGCTCCGGAAGCCCCCTCCCGCTCTCGGAGACGGCGCTGTGCGTCCACCACAGAGCCTTCCGCAGCGCTGTCCGTCCTCCCCCGAGCGGACTGAGTCGCCCGAGCCCCTCACGCCGCCCCCGCGTCCGTCAGCGGCCCTCTGCGAGTGACCCGACCGCGTCCGCGCCGGCGTCTTCGCGCCCCCACCCCCCTCCCGCACCACCTCGCTCATCTGTTCCCGCTCTACTCGTCCTCGCTTCCCCCAAGGAGCAACTCCCGTGTCCCGAAAATCCGCTGTCCCCTCGTCCTCGGACGTGACCCCGCTAGCCGTCCCCGAGGGGCTCGACGCAGGCCCCGACCATTTCCGCCGTGCCTCTCGACGGCTCCTCGCCAAGATGCTCGCCGAGTTCTCCTACGAGGAGATCCTCCAGCCGCAGCCCGCGACCGACGCGCCGCCCGGCTCCTACACCCTCGCGGTGGACGACGATCTGACCGTCCGCTTCCGTGCCGGCCGGGGCGCCTACGGTCACTGGAGCGTCGATCCCGCCTCGCTGGACCCCGAGCTGGACCCGCTGGGATTCGTCGCCCGCGCTCGCGAACTGCTCGGACTGACCGGCGAGACAACCAGCCACTACATCCGCGAACTGACCGCCACGCTCACCGCCGACGCCGGACTGCTGGCCTCCGAACTGTCCGTCGCGGAACTGGCCGACCTCGGCTACGCCGAGCTGGAAGGCCACATGACAGGACACCCCTGGCTGGTCGCCAACAAGGGGCGGATCGGATTCTCCGCCCACGACACCGGCCGCTGGGCACCTGAGGCCCGCACCGCCCGGCCCCTCCCGTGGATCGCGGTGCACCGGAGCCTCGCCGCGTACCGGGGCGTCCCCCGGCTGGCCGACGCACACCGGCTGTACGCACGCGAGTTGAGCGGCGAGACCATCGCCGCCTTCCACCAGTGTCTGCGCTCCCGCGCTCTGGCACCGGAGGACTACCTGTGCATGCCCGTTCACCCGTGGCAGTGGGACGAAACCCTCGCCCCGCTGTACGCCCCGCAGCTGGCCGCGCAGCAGATCGTTCCGCTCCCCACCGATGGCGACCTGCGTCTGCCCCAGCAGTCAATCCGCACGTTCCTCAACACGACCAGACCGGACCGGCACACCGTCAAACTGCCGCTCGCCATCCTCAACACACTGGTGTGGCGCGGCCTGCCCACCGAGCGCACCCTCGCCGCGCCGTCCGTCACCGGCTGGGTGCAGGGACTGTGCGAGCGCGACCCCTTCCTCGCCGACGAGTGCCGGGTCATCCTGCTGGGCGAGGTCGCCTCCGTGGCGGTCGCGCACCCCGTGTACGACGCGCTGGCCCAGGCGCCGTACCAGTACCGCGAACTGCTGGGCTGCATCTGGCGCGAGCCGCTCATCCCCAGCCTCGCGCCGGGGGAGCGCGCCAGAACCCTCGCCTCCCTGATCCATGCCGACGCGCGCGGCCGCGCCCTCACCGCCGAACTGGTCCGCCGCTCCGGCCTGGAGCCCCGGGTGTGGCTCACGCACCTGTTCGCCGCACTGCTGCCGCCACTGCTGCACTTTCTCTACCGCTACGGGACCGTCTTCTCACCGCACGGAGAGAACGCGATCGTCGTCTTCGACGAACGGGACGTACCCGTACGACTGGCGATCAAGGATTTCGTCGACGACGTCAACGTGAGCGCCGAGCCGGTACCGGAGTTCGACTCCATGCCGACTCAGGTACGCGAGGTCCTGTTGAGCGAGCCGCCGACATTCCTCACCCAGTTCATCCACTCCGCGCTCTTCGTCGGCGTCTTCCGTTTCCTCGCCCCGCTGTGCGAAGCCCAACTCGGTGTCTCCGAAGAGACGTTCTGGTCACTCGTCCGGGCGGAAATCGATCGCTATCAGGAGCGCTTTCCGAAGCTCAAGTCCCGCTTCGAAACCTTCGACCTGCTGACCCCGCGCATCGAGCGGCTCTGCCTCAACCGCAACCGACTGCACACGGACGGCTACCGCGACCGATCCGAACGACCGCACGCCGCGGTGTACGGGACGGTGCGCAACCCCCTGCACTGAGCGCGGGCGCCATGGCGGCGCCGCGTGCCCCGGGGCAGTGCCGGGGATCACAACCGAGGGTGGCGTCCCGATCGTGACCGTGGGCGGCGTCCCGATCGTGGCCGAGGGAGGTGCCGTGATCGTGACCGAGGGCGGAGGTTCGATCGCCCGGGAGGACGGACGGTGTCTCGACGCGCCCGGGAAGGCGCCGAGGCGAGCGCGGGGACACCGTGCGTGGGCGTCGGCGCCGAGCGGAGTGTCGGTGGCGCCGCGTAAGGTGTCGGGTCTATGAGCAAGCCCGCCGTCACCGAACTCCTCCAGGCCGCCGTCGACGCCGTCAAGGGCACCGAACGCCCAGGTCAGGCCGCTATGGCCGAGGCCGTCGCCGAGGCTGTCGACGCCGGCCGCCACCTCCTCGTGCAGGCGGGCACCGGCACCGGCAAATCCCTCGGCTACCTGGTGCCCGCGCTCGCGCACGGAGAGCGCGTCGTGGTCGCCACCGCGACGCTCGCGCTCCAGCGGCAGCTCGTCGAGCGTGATCTGCCGCGCACCGTCGAGGCGCTGCACCCGCAGCTGCGCCGTCGCCCCGAGTTCGCCATGCTCAAGGGTCGTTCGAACTACCTGTGCCTGCACCGCATGCACGAGGGAGTCCCGCAGGAAGAGGAGGACGGCCTCTTCGACCCGTTCGAGAGCGCGACGCCCACCTCCAAGCTGGGCCAGGACCTGCTGCGGCTGCGCGACTGGTCGGACGAGACGGAGACGGGCGACCGGGACGACCTCAAGCCGGGTGTGTCCGACCGCGCGTGGGCCCAGGTGTCGGTGTCCTCCCGTGAGTGCCTGGGCGCGAGCAAGTGCGCCTACGGCGCCGAGTGCTTCGCGGAGGCGGCCCGCGAGCGCGCCAAGCTCGCCGAGGTGATCGTCACCAACCACGCGCTGCTGGCCATCGACGCCATCGAGGGGGCCCCCGTGCTCCCCGGCCACGAGGTGCTGATCGTCGACGAGGCGCACGAGCTGGTCTCCCGGGTCACCGGGGTGGCCACCGGCGAGCTCACGCCAGGCGCGGTCAACCGTGCGATGCGCCGCGTCGCCAAGCTGGTGGACGAGAAGGCGGCCGACCAGCTCCAGACGGCGGCCGAGACCTTCGAGCGGCTCATGGAGCTCGCGCTTCCCGGGCGTCTGGAGAAGGTTCCCGAGGACCTCCAGTACGCGCTGATGGCGCTGCGTGACGCCGGTCGCACGTGCCTGAGCGCGCTGGGCAACACGCGGGACAAGTCCGTCCAGGATGAGGACGCGGTCCGCAAGCAGGCCAAGGCCTCCGTCGAGAACGTCCACGACGTCGCCGAACGGATTCTGGAGGGCTCGGAGTTCGATGTCATCTGGTACGAGCGGCATGAGCGCTTCGGAGCCTCCCTCCGGGTGGCCCCGCTGTCGGTGTCCGGCCTGCTGCGCGAGAAGCTGTTCGCCGACCGTTCGGTCGTTCTCACCTCCGCCACGCTCAAGCTGGGTGGGGACTTCAACGGGGTCGGTGCCTCCCTCGGCCTGGCCCCTGAGGGGCTAGGGGACGAGGAGGGCGACGCGGCCGCCGAGACACCCCCGTGGAAGGGCCTGGACGTCGGCTCCCCCTTCGACTACCGCAAGCAGGGCATCCTCTACGTCGCCAAGCACCTGGCCAACCCCGGCCGTGAGCCCCAGCGCACCGACATGCTGGACGAGCTGACGGAGCTGGTCGAGGCGGCGGGCGGCCGTACGCTCGGCCTGTTCTCCTCCATGCGCGCCGCCAGATCAGCCGCCGAGGAGCTGCGCGGACGGCTCGGTCTGCCGATCCTGCTCCAGGGCGAGGAGACGCTGGGAGAGCTCATCCGGCGGTTCGCGGAGGACGCCGAGACCTGTCTTTTCGGCACCCTGTCGTTGTGGCAGGGCGTCGACGTACCGGGGCCGAACTGCCAGCTGGTGGTCATGGACCGGGTGCCGTTCCCGCGCCCCGACGACCCGCTGATGAGCGCCCGCCAGAAAGCGGTAGAGGAGGCGGGGGGCAACGGCTTCATGGCGGTCGCCGCCACGCACGCGGCGCTGCTCATGGCCCAGGGCGCGGGCCGGCTCGTCCGGGCGACGGGGGACCGGGGCGTCGTCGCGGTTCTCGACCCGCGCCTGGAGCGCGCCCGCTACGGGGGGTTCCTCCGCGCCTCCATGCCCGACTTCTGGTACACGACGGACCGCAACCAGGTCCGCCGCTCCCTCGCCGCCATCGACGAGGGAGCGAAGCGAGGGTGACCGCAGCCGGCTCCGGCAGCACCGGGGCCGACGACGGCGGGCCGCCGGCCCCTCACGCGGAGAAGGCCTGCGGCCCGTGAGCCTGCGGCCCGAGGGCCGTTCCTTGTCGTGCTGCCGCTCTTGCGTTGCCGCCCGAGGCCCGGACGGGCCCGCCGCGGCGGGGCTCAGACCCTCCGAAGCACGGCGACGACCTTGCCGAGGATGGTCGCGTCGTCACCCGGGATCGGCTGGTACGAGGAGTTGTGCGGCAGCAGCCAGACGTGCCCGTCCTCGCGCTTGAAGCGTTTGACGGTCGCCTCGCCGTCGAGCATCGCCGCGACGATGTCGCCGTTCTCGGCGACTGGCTGGCGCCGGACGGTGACCCAGTCGCCGTCGCAGATGGCGGCCTCGATCATCGAGTCCCCGATGACCTTCAGGACGAACAGCTCACCGTCACCGACGAGTTGGCGCGGCAGCGGAAAGACGTCCTCGACCGACTCCTCGGCGAGAATGGGCCCGCCCGCGGCGATGCGTCCGACCAGCGGAACGTAGGAGGCCGACGGCTTGCCCGCGGTGTCGGTGGCGGCCTGTGCCGCGCTGGGCGTGTCCGAGCCGCGCACCTCGTAGGCGCGGGGCCGGTGCGGGTCGCGGCGCAGGAAGCCCTTGCGCTCCAGGGCCATCAGCTGGTGTGCCACCGAGGAGGTGCTGGAGAGCCCGACTGCCTGGCCGATCTCCCGCATGGACGGCGGATAACCGCGTCGCTGGACCGAGTCACGGATCACCTCGATCACCCGGCGCTGCCGGTCGGTGAGTCCCGAACTGTCGGCTCGAATGCCTGGAGGTCGGCCGGGAAGCGAGCGCTTGGCAGGTTGTTCTTCCTGGCCCTCCGCGTTCGCGGACTCGTTCACCGGCTGCATTTCGTCCATTGCTTGAGCTGAGCGGTTCTGGGAGGTGATGGTGGCGCTGTCAGCGGTCGTGGTCACGTCGGCCCCTCTCGAGAAGTTCTCCCTAGCCGGACAACGGTAGTTGGTTTCGAAAGGTTGCGCCAAACACACGTTCGAGTGAAAATCCGCGGTTCTCCGGACTCCTTCGGCGGCAGAGGTGTATAAGTCGCGCGTCGCTCGTACCCTCGGGTTTCGCAGAACCTTCCGGAAACCGCGCGCGCCTTTCGCTCCCGTCTTTCCGGAGTCCTCCGCACCTCTATGTGGGGCGGCGGCTCGTACGGTTGTCCGAGCGTCGCCTCCGGCGGTGCGGCACCAACCGCTGTGGTTCTGTCGCTGCCAGTTGCTCTCTGTGACTATTTCCTGTCAATCCGACCGTCCGGAACGCGCCCGGGTGCTCCGGCGGACCTTCTCCCGGCCGACGCCGCCCTCCCGTGTTCCGGCGCCGCGCGTCGCGCTCCGCCATCGTGTCGCGAGGTGCCGTCGGCGTTCCGCACAGTCTTGCAGGCGTGCCCCGGGACCCGCCCGCCGCCCCGCCTCGCGTAGGCTCGTGGCCCGCGCCAAGGGCGACACGCGTGTTGGCCTCCTTCTGCGAGTGGCTACCAGATCTAGTGGTTTGATGAGCGCACGCCACCACAAGTAGTGGTCCCCGGGTGCTCACGCCGGGAGACTTGGCCTATGCTGGTGGCCCGTCGAGGGGCCCCTGTGACGGGGGTGCCCAGGCGTGTTCTGTCATGCACGGTGAGGGCTCACGAGAGTCCTGGAAGGGTGGAAACGATGCGCTGCCCCTTCTGCCGGCATCCGGACAGTCGCGTGGTCGACAGCCGTACGGCCGATGACGGCGCGGCCATCAGGCGGCGTCGCCAGTGTCCCCACTGCTCCCGCCGCTTCACCACCGTGGAGAATGCATCACTCACGGTGATCAAGCGGAGCGGTGTCACCGAGCCGTTCAGCAGGGACAAGGTGATCGCCGGCGTTCGTAAGGCCTGCCAGGGCCGCCCAGTCACCGAGGACGCCCTCGCCCAGTTGGGGCAGAAGGTGGAGGAGGCCGTCCGGGCCACCGGAAGCGCGGAGCTGTCCACGCACGATGTCGGACTGGCCATACTCGGCCCCCTGCAGGACCTGGACCTGGTCGCCTACCTGCGCTTCGCCTCCGTCTACAAGGCCTTCGAGTCGCTGGAGGACTTCGAGGCGGCCATAGCCGACCTGCGCGAGGCGCATCCGTCCGCTCCCGTCCCCGGGACCCGGGCGAACGCCGGCCTCCCGGTCGGCGACGGCGAGCGGGCCCATGGGGCCGGTGAAGCCGACGGCACCGGCGAAATGACGGGTGACGAGCCCGGCGGGGACGGAGCCAGGGCCCGCGGGGCCGACGGCGCCCCCGCGTCAGCCGCCGCCGACTGAGCGGCCCCGGCACCGCCCGCGCGCGGGGCCGGCAAAGCCGGAGGAGAGACCGGCGACAGGCCGGGGGAACCCGGCACATCACAGAGACCTGGCCTGGGCACGCACTGTGTCCGGGTCACCAGACAGGCACAGTTCTCGGGGAAGAACCGGGGCATGTTGGGGCGTTATGCCCCATACAGGGAGGCGGAATGACAGAGACGACGAGCGGCCCAGCACGCGGCTCCCGCGCGAAGGGCAGCAAGGCGAACAAGGGACTGCGCATCGAGCGCGTCCACACGACCCCCGGCGTGCACCCCTATGACGAGGTCACCTGGGAGCGCCGCGACGTCGTCATGACCAACTGGCGCGACGGCTCGATCAACTTCGAGCAGCGCGGCGTCGAGTTCCCCGACTTCTGGTCGGTGAACGCGGTCAACATCGTCACCAGCAAGTACTTCCGGGGCGCCGTGGGCACCCCGCAGCGGGAGAACAGCCTCAGGCAGCTGATCGACCGGGTGGTGAAGACCTACCGCGCCGCCGGTGAGGACAACGGCTACTTCGCCTCTCCCGCGGACGCGGAGATCTTCGAGCACGAGCTGGCCTACGCCGTGCTGCACCAGATCTTCGCCTTCAACTCCCCGGTGTGGTTCAACGTCGGCACCAAGCAGCCGCAGCAGGTCAGCGCCTGTTTCATTCTGTCGGTGGACGACTCCATGGAGTCGATCCTGGACTGGTACAAGGAAGAGGGGATGATCTTCAAGGGCGGCTCCGGCGCCGGCCTGAACCTCTCCCGCATCCGCTCCTCCAAGGAGCTCCTCTCCTCCGGCGGCAACGCCTCGGGACCCGTCTCCTTCATGCGGGGCGCCGACGCCTCCGCCGGCACCATCAAGTCGGGCGGCGCCACCCGCCGGGCCGCCAAGATGGTCGTCCTCGACGTCGACCACCCCGACGTCGAAGCCTTCATCGACACCAAGGTGAAGGAGGAGGAGAAGATCCGCGCCCTGCGCGACGCGGGCTTCGACATGGATCTGGGCGGGGACGACATCACCTCCGTCCAGTACCAGAACGCCAACAACTCGGTGCGCGTCAACGACGCCTTCATGAAGGCCGTCGAGTCCGGCTCGAAGTTCGAGCTGCGCGGCCGGATGACCGGCGAGCCCGTCGAGGAGGTGGACGCCAAGCAGCTCTTCCGCAAGATGGCGGAAGCCGCTCACGTCTGCGCCGACCCCGGCATCCAGTACGACGACACCATCAACCACTGGCACACCTCGCCGGAGACGGGCCGGATCACCGCCTCCAACCCGTGCAGCGAGTACATGCACCTGGACAACTCCTCGTGCAACCTCGCCTCGCTCAACCTCATGAAGTTCCTGCGCGACGACGACAAGGGCAACCAGTCGTTCGACGCGGAGCGGTTCGCCAAGGTCACCGAGCTGGTCATCACGGCGATGGACATCTCCATCTGCTTCGCCGACTTCCCCACCGAGAAGATCGGCGAGACCACCCGCGCCTTCCGCCAGCTCGGCATCGGCTACGCCAACCTCGGCGCCCTGCTGATGGCCACCGGACACGCCTACGACAGCGACGGCGGCCGCGCGCTGGCCGGTTCCATCACCTCCCTGATGACCGGCACTTCCTACAAGCGCTCCGCCGAGATCGCGGCGGTCGTCGGCGCGTACGACGGCTACGCGCGCAACGCCGATGCGCACAACCGCGTGATGAAGCAGCACAGCGACGCCAACGACGTCGCCACACGCGTGGACGACCTCGACACTCCCGTGTGGGCGGCGGCCACCGAGGCGTGGCAGGACGTGCTGCGGCTCGGTAAGAAGAACGGTTTCCGCAACGCGCAGGCCTCCGTACTGGCCCCGACCGGCACCATCGGCCTGATGATGGACTGCGACACCACCGGCGTCGAGCCCGACCTGGCCCTGGTCAAGTTCAAGAAGCTCGTCGGCGGCGGCTCGATGCAGATCGTGAACAACACGGTCCCCAAGGCCCTCAAGCGCTTCGGCTACCAGCCCGAGCAGATCGAGGCGATCGTCGAGCACATCGCCGAGCACGGCAACGTCGTGGACGCACCGAGCCTGCGCCCCGAGCACTACGAGGTCTTCGACTGCGCCATGGGCGAGCGCTCCATCTCGCCGATGGGTCACGTCCGCATGATGGCCGCAGCCCAGCCGTTCCTCTCGGGCGCCATCTCCAAGACCGTGAACATGCCCGCGAGCAGCACGGTCGAGGACGTCGAGGAGATCTATCTCCAGGGCTGGAAGCTCGGCACCAAGGCGCTGGCCGTCTACGTCGAGAACAGCAAGGTCGGCCAGCCGCTGTCGGCCAAGGCCAAGGAGGAGAAGAAGGCCGAGGCCCCCGAGCCGGAGAAGGTCGTCGAGTACCGCCCGATCCGCCGCCGGCTGCCCAAGGGCCGCCCCGGCATCACCACCTCCTTCACGGTGGGCGGCGCCGAGGGCTACATGACGGCCAACTCCTACCCGGACGACGGCCTGGGCGAGGTCTTCCTCAAGATGTCCAAGCAGGGCTCGACCCTCGCGGGCATGATGGACGCCTTCTCCATCGCCGTCTCCGTGGGCCTCCAGTACGGCGTTCCGCTGGAGACCTACGTCTCGAAGTTCACCAACATGCGCTTCGAGCCGGCCGGCATGACGGACGACTCCGATGTGCGGATGGCACAGTCGATCGTCGACTACATCTTCCGCCGCCTGGCCCTGGACTTCCTGCCCTTCGAGACCCGATCGGCACTCGGCATCCACTCGGCCGCCGAGCGCCAGCGGCACCTGGAGACGGGTTCCTACGAGGCGAACGAAGAGCAGTTCGACGCGGACGCCCTGGCCCAGTCGGCCCCGACGGCCGAGCAGGGGGCGCAGGCCGCCTCGCACGAGGAGGCTCCCGACAGCAAGGACGTGCAGCGCACGGTGGCCGAGCCGGAGGCACCCGCCCCGGCACCGAGGGAGGCCCACAACTCCACGGAGCTGCTCGAGATGCAGCTCGGCCTGAACGCGGACGCTCCGCTGTGCTTCTCCTGCGGCACCAAGATGCGCCGGGCGGGCAGCTGCTACCTGTGCGAGGGCTGCGGCTCGACCAGCGGCTGCAGCTGAGCCCCGAGGGAGACCCGCGTGACCCGCGTGGAAGCGGGGAGGTAACACCCGCGTGAGAGTGAGGCGGGGGACGGTTGATAGCGCCGTCCTCCGCCTCCGCGCGTGTCGAGGCCGCTGCCGGGGAGGGCCGTGGCAGCGGTCCGATCCGTGCCACCGGGCACGGCCCGTAGTACGCCAGTGCGAGGTCGCCGCCGGGGAGCTGCCGCCGGGGCCGGGGGTCGCTGAGATGGCCGTACGATGGCGCGGTGCTGGTCAAGTGGATGCGCTGCACCGTCGTCGACCGCCCGGGCTTCGCACGGGCACAGCGGAAATGGGCGGGACTGCTCGGAGAGCCGGGCTTCCGTGGGCAGGGCGGCGGGTGGAGCCGGGCCAAGAACGGTGTCGTCCACCTCTTCGGATTCTGGGAGAGCCGGGCCTTCTACGACTCCTTCATGGCGCGATCCCACGACCGCCTGCACGCCTCGCAGGTCGGTACCTACAAGGAGATGCAGGTCAGGCTCTTCGAGTACCGGTTCGACGTCAAAACCGGCTTCCGTCCCGTGTTCACCGACGCCGACCTGCTGCGCGTGGCCCACTGCCGGGTGCGACCCGAGAGGATCGAGCACTACACGCTGATGCAGGAGAAGGTGTGGAACCCGGCCATGGCGGGCTCTCCCGGCATGCTGCGCGGCGTGTTCGCGCAAGCGAACACAGAGGACGAGTTCCTGGTGCTTTCCATGTGGGACTCCACCGCCGAGTACGGAAAATACCGGGTCGAGCGGGTGGAACGCCTGGCGCTGCGGGCCCAGACCGGTGCCGACGTCACCCACGTGGCCGGTGACGTCATCGACCTGGAGCCCTCCTGGACCGTTTGAGCGTGCGGACGTCCGGCCGTCTGACCTGGAGCCGACTGGCCTAGGGTGGAGCCCATGGCGCGTCCACGTCGTATCGTCCTCCTCCGCCACGGAGAGTCGGAGGGAAACTCCGACGACAGCATCTACGAGCGCGTACCCGACCACGCACTGCCACTGACCGAGCGCGGTGCGCGGCAGGCCGATGAGGCCGGCAAGCAACTGCGCGAGTTGTTCGACGGCGAACGCGTCTCCGCCTACGTGTCGCCCTACCGTCGCACTCGCGAAACCCTCGCCGCACTCGGCATGGGGCCGGCCCAGGTGCGCGTCCGCGAAGAGCCACGGCTGCGCGAACAGGACTGGGGCAACTGGCAGGACCGGCAGGACGTGCGGCAGCAGAAGAAGTACCGCGATGCCTACGGGCACTTCTTCTACCGCTTCGCCCAGGGCGAATCCGGTGCCGACGTCTACGACCGTGTCGGTGCCTTCCTCGAGAGCCTGTGGCGCAGCTTCGAAGCCCACGACAATCCGCCCAACGTTCTCCTCGTCACCCACGGGCTCACCATGCGACTGTTCTGCATGCGCTGGTTCCACTGGACCGTCGAGGAGTTCGAATGCCTCTCCAATCCCCGCAACGGTGAGATGCGCACCCTCCTCCTCGGTCCGGAAGGCCGCTACCACCTCGACCGGCCCTTCGAACGCTGGCAAACGCCTCGCCCGTACGGAAGTTCCGGCTAGCATCGGCAAGACATGAGTGATCGAATCCCCGATCCCGTAGCTGCCGAGCGGATCTCCCGCGCCCTGGCCAGCCTGCGTGGCCTGGCCGTCGGCGACGCCCTGGGCTCCCAGTTCTTCATACCGGACAACCTCCCCTTCCTCCGACGTCGCGAGCTGCCGCCAGGGCGGTGGCAGTGGACCGACGACACCGAGATGGCGGCCTCCCTGGTGGCTGTACTCGCCAGGCACGGAAGTGCCGACCAGGACGCGCTGGCCGCCTCCTTCGCGACACACCACGACTTCGACCGCGGCTACGGCCCCGCGGTGAACAGAATGCTGCGCCTCATCCGCCAGGAGGGTGGAGACTGGCGTGAGCTGGCCTCCTCCCTCTTCGACGGGCAGGGCTCCTGGGGCAACGGCGGTGCCATGCGGGTGGCCCCGCTGGGCGCCTGGTTCGCCGACGACCCGGACCGGGCGGCCGACGAAGCCGCACGCTCCGCTGAGGTCACCCACCGGCACCCGGAGGCCGTCGCCGGCACCCGAGCCGTCGCGGCTGCCGCGGCTCTCGTCGCCGCCGACGCCCACGACCGTTCCGCCACGGCCGCCCCTGCCGCCTCCTCCGCCTTGCGGCCGGTCCACGGCGACGAACCGCCCGCCTCCGCTTCGCGACCGGTCCAGGGTGAGGGCCTGTCCACCTCCGTTCCGCGACCGGTCCAGGGCGAGGGCCCCGGGCCTACCGCTGAGGGACAGGCCCAAGGTGCGGGTCGGACCCCCGCCGAAGGACGGGCGTCCGACGAGCCGACGGCTCACCAGGACCCGCCCGCCACCCGTGGACAACGGGCAACCGGCGCGGGCTCGACGGCACCTCTCATGGCCGAGACTCTTCTGCTCGAAGTCCTGAAGCACGTGCCCCGGAGCGCCGTACACGCGGGGCTGCGCCGCGCCATCGACCTGCTCGACTACTCCGACGTCGGCACGGTGGCAGCCGTCCTCGGCTGTGGCCGACGCACCAGCACACAGGACACCGTGCCTTTCACCCTGTGGGCCGCTGCCCGGCACCTGGGCGACTTCCGCGCCGCCGTGTGGACCACCGCCGGAGCCGGAGGGGACGTGGACACCACCTGCGCCATCGTCGGCGGCGTCGTGGCGGCCGGTGGCCCCGCCGCCCCTCCCGAGGAGTGGGACGCGCGAACCGAGGGCTTTCCACCCTGGCTCGTGGAAAACCTGGAGTGAGACTCCCGGTAACCCGCGCCGGCGGACCCCACCACCCCATTTCGTGGACTCTGAGTCACCAATGCGTCCCTTTCCGCGAGCGAGGCTTCCTTTCCGCCTTACTCGCGGCATCAAAACGGGAGTCCCGTGAACTGGCCGCGCCCCCAGCGGATACGCTTGGTATTGCCATGCCGTACGAGTCCCCAACCCATCGCGTCGAGCGCTCGATCCGCGCCACCACGGGTGCCAAGATCGTTGCTGGAGTGGACGAGGTCGGTCGCGGAGCGTGGGCCGGACCCGTCACGGTCTGTGCCGCGATCACAGGCCTTCGTCGCCCTCCAGCCGGCCTGACCGACTCCAAACTCATCCCCGAGCCCCGCCGCAGCGAGCTGGCCGCGGAACTGACCAACTGGGTCACCGCCTACTCCCTCGGTCACTCCACCCCGGAGGAGATCGACGCCCACGGTATGACCGCTGCTCTCCGGCTCGCCGCCATCCGCGCACTGGACGGCCTGCCCGAACGGCCCCACGCCGTGATCCTCGACGGCAAGCACGACTACCTCGGGGCACCCTGGCGGGTCCGCACCGTCATCAAGGGCGATCAGTCGTGTGTCGCTGTCGCCGCCGCCTCGGTCATCGCCAAGGTGCGCCGAGACGCGCTCATGACCGAACTCGCGCCCGAACACGAGGAGTTCGCCTTCCAGGACAACGCGGGCTATCCCTCGCCCGTGCACAAGGCGGCCCTGGAAGAGAGCGGGCCCACTCCCCACCATCGACTGTCCTGGGCCTACATGGACGCCCTGACCCGTTGGAAGCACCTCAAGCGCAACCGGATCGAGCCAGTGGAACAGATCGGTCTCTTTTGAACCCCGCCGCAGGGCGGCTCCGTCGCGAAGTCCGGTCCCGATCCGGGAATAGCCCGGCATGCCGAACCCGCTGACACTGCTGTTTCTTGCATTTGATAGACAACATCCCATGCCTCTCACTCCCGAGGAGTCACAGATTTACGAGAGCGTCCCGGACACCCGCACTTCCGCGGGAGCGTCCCGAACACCACAGGCATCACGCACCGCGAACCCCATTCCAGGTCCGCGTTCCACTCCGCGCCCCGCGCCGCCGCGATCGGACAGCAAGGGCCCCAGTACCCCCGGCCGCCCCGGTGTCCCCCGCCAGAGCTCCGCGCCCGCCAAGCCCGCTCCGAACGCACCGTCAGCGTCCGGCACGGCGCAGATCCAACTGGTCGCCGCGAGCGATGCCACCGCCGTGGAGGTCGCCGACGAAACCGTCGACAAGCTCCTCGACGAGGGCCGTGCGCCCGCAGAGATTTTGCTGCTGACCACCGGTGCTCAGCACCCGTGGGCCGAGCACGAGCTCTCCTTCGGTGAGGACGCGTACTGGCGCCAACTCGCCGCTGGCGAAGACGTTTTCTGCGCGCACACCTCCTCCCTGTCCCGCACCAGCCAGCGCGCGGTCGTGCTGCTGGCCGTCAACGGAGGCACCGACCCGGAGGCTGCCGCCGCGCTGCCCGCCGCACTGGAGAAGGCCACGGAAAAGCTCATCGTCTGCGGTGATCCCGAGCGTCTGCGCGCCTTGCTCTGACCCCGTGAGCCGTGCTGCTCCCGGCCACGGGCCTTCTGCCTTCACCTGCTGGGTGCTCACGGCCACGGGGATGCCGGACCTGCGAAGCGGAGCTGCGGACCGCGGGCTCCGCCGACCGGCTTCAGGCTGCGCCGGAACAGTCGCCGAGAAGTCCCGACACTGTCGTGGCGCTGGGCGATCGGCCGCTGCGGTGCGCTCCGAGGATCCGCCACCCGGACGACGTCAGCGTGATGTAGGCGCCGCAGCGCAAGCCATGGAGCGTGCAGGCGTCACGCAGTCCCCACATCCAGGCACCGTCCACCGTCGTCCACCCGGACTCTCCGAACCGAGCGCACAGCAGCACTGCCGTGCGGGAGGGGACCCGTCGGCGGAGGTCGTGCGGGGTGATCCGGCGGAGCGGATCCAGCAGTGCGTTGCGGTACTCCCATCCGTCCGGCCGCGAGCGCTCCAGGCTGAACGACGCGCTGGCGACGAGCCGTTCGTCATACCCGAGCACCCCCAGCACGGTGGTCGGCGGGCGCGGCAGGTGAAGTGTGCACAACCCGTCCACCACAGCCTGCGGATCTTGCGGCAGCGGGGTGGCGGCGGCCACCCACTCCGCGAGCCGCACCACACGGCGGGCATGTGGTGCCAAGCCGCGACCGGGTCCCGCAACGGGCTCTGAAACAGAACCGAAGGTCACCCTCTCTCCTCCGCTCGTGCTGTTCCCCTCTGTAGCGCTGGGCGGGGCGGCGGCGAACACGGAGCGCACCACCGGGCCTCCTGCGGCTGTCTCTCCCCTTATTCCCGCTGAGCCTCCTGTCTCCCCTCCCGTGTCTCCCTTCCTCGAACGAGTGAGGACGGTGCTGTCTTCGACGAGCCGGTGGTCGCGTCCGCCTGTCACTCGGCTCCCCCCTGGGTGCGGGTCGGGGGTTGGTTCCGCGAGAGGAGGGAGGGCCACTCTTCTTCACTGCGCCGCCAAAACCAGTGGCAGCACCTCCTTCGCGCCGGCCTCCCGGAGCATTCGGGCTGCCACGGTGATAGTCCAGCCGGTGTCGGTGTAGTCGTCGATCAGAAGCACCGGGCCGTCCACGGCAGCCATGGACGCGGCCAGCTCCGGCGGCATCGTGAGCGTGTCATGCACCGCACGCAGGCGCTGGGCTCCGTTGCTCCGGGGGCCGTTGAGCAGGCCGAACTCGTCAGCGCAGGCCACCGCTCCCAGAAGTGGCATGCGGCCGATGTCGGCGATCCGTTCCGCGAACGACCGCACAAGCCGCGGTCGAGTTCGGGACTCGATGGCGACGACCCCCGCTGGACGCGCCAACGCTTCCGGTCCCTCTGTCGCCCAGCCACCTGGTGCCTTCGCCCAGTCCGCAAGCACCGTCACCGCGCCCTGCAACACGTCGTCGGGTACGGGGCCGTCCCCTGCCTGCTCGGCCAGCAGCGGACGCAGTCTGTTTCCCCAGCCGATGTCCGAGAGCCGCCCGAGCGCCCGCCCGGGTGCCGCTTGCTGCTGTGCGGGGATGCGGCCCTTGAGATCCATGCCGACCGACGGCATGCCGGTCGGCCACATCCGACGTGGCTCGATTCGTACCCCCGGCCTCCGCAGCTCACCCTTGGCGGCCACGACCGAGGCCTCACCGACCGTCGCGCTGAACCGGGCGCCGGCGCAGTTGTCGCATCTGCCGCAGGGTGCTGCCTTGTCGTCGTCCAGCTCCCTGCGCAAGAACTCCATGCGGCAGTCGGTGGTCTCGGCATAGCCGCGCATGGCGCGCTGCTCGGCCAGCCGCTGGCGCTCCACCCACTGGTACCGGTCGGTCTCGTACCGCCACGGTGCCCCAGTGGCTACCCAACCACCTTTGACTCGCCGGACGGCACCGTCGACATCGAGAACCTTCAGCATCATCTCCAGCCGTGACCTGCGGAGCTCGACGCGGGGCTCCAGAGCGGGCAAGGACATCGGGCCGCCCGATGCAGCGAGCACGTCGAGCGTGCGCCGCACCTGTTCCTCGGCGGGAAAGGCGAGCGAGGCGAAGTACCGCCAGATCGCTTCGTCCTCCTGCCCTGGCAGCAGGAGGACCTCCGCGTGTTCCACACCGCGGCCGGCGCGGCCCACCTGCTGGTAGTAGGCGATGGGGGAGGAAGGCGAACCGAGATGGACGACAAAGCCGAGGTCGGGTTTGTCGAAGCCCATGCCCAGGGCCGATGTCGCGACCAAGGCCTTCACACGGTTGGCCAGGAGGTCTGCCTCAGCGGCTTCGCGATCGGCGTTCTCCGTCCTGCCCGTGTAGGAGGCGACCTCGTGTCCGCACTGGCGCAGGAATGCCGTGACCTCCTCGGCGGCGGCCACCGTCAGGGTGTAGATGATGCCCGAACCCGGCAAGGAGCCAAGGTGCTCTCCCAGCCAGGCGAGCCGATGCGAAGCGTCCGGCAAGCGCAGCACGCTGAGGCTGAGGCTCTCCCGGTCGAGCGGTCCGCGAAGCACCAGTGCGGGTGCGGAGCCGGTGGACATGCCTTCGTCGTCACCCGCGCCGCCCGTGCCGAGCTGCTCGGCCACATCAGCTGTGACGCGTGCGTTGGCCGTGGCGGTCGTCGCGAGCACCGGAACGCCGGATGGCAACTCGGCGAGCATGGTGCGCAGCCTGCGGTAGTCGGGACGGAAGTCGTGGCCCCAGTCGGAGATGCAGTGGGCTTCGTCCACGACCAGGAGTCCGGTGGAAGCGGTCAGGCTCGGAAGCACGTTGTCCCGGAAATCGGGGTTGTTGAGACGCTCGGGGCTGACCAGCAGTACGTCGACCTCTCCGAGACCCACTTCCGCCTCGATCGCCTGCCACTCCTCGGGATTCGACGAGTTGATGGTGCGGGCGCGGATACCGGCTCGTGCGGCTGCCTCCACCTGGTTGCGCATCAGGGCCAGCAGGGGAGAGACGATCACCGTTGGTCCCGATCCCTGCTTGCGCAGGAGAGCCGTCGCCACGAAGTACACGGCTGACTTGCCCCAGCCAGTGCGCTGTACCACCAGTGCGCGCTTACGCTCGGCCACCAGTGCCTCGATGGCCCGCCACTGGTCCGGGCGCAGTTTGGCCGTGCCTTCTTTGTCGCCGACGAGATCGGCCAGCACCGCGTCGGCGTCTCGTCGCAGCTGTGTATCGCTCATGCGTCCATGCAACCCGATGCGCAAGGTCTCCGGAGAACCGGCCTGTGGATAACTCGCTATTGGTATGAAAAGATGATGAATCGCCATACCTGTGGATAACTTTCGACCACGGATCCGGGTTCTCCGTCACGGTCGACGCATGACACATCACGACCACGCAGAGCAGGGCGACGAGCCCACGGCCTCCGCGTCCGGCAAGCTCAGCGTCTCTCTTCGCGAGCCGGCCGAGCTGGCCGAAGCTCTGCCGTACCTCCTCGGTTTCTATCCTGACGACTCTCTTGTGGTCGTCGCCTTGCACGGCGAGCGGGGCCGCTTCGGAGGCCGGCTCCGGATCGGCATTCCGGACACGGAAGGCGGTCGGGCGGCTCTCGCGCCACAGGTCGCGGAGTGCCTTGAGGCCAGCTCGAAGGCGCGAGGAGCTCGGCCCGACGGTGCCTTGGTCTTCCTGTGCCAGGAGCCGGGTGAGGGACATAGCGGCAGGGATGTCATGAAGCGGCTGCGTCCGCTCGTCCAGGACCTGCGTCTCGCCTGTGGCGAGCGTGACATGCCCGTCTACGAGGCTCTCTGCCTCTCGGAAGGGAGGTGGTACTCCTACTGCTGTCCCAACCAGCGCTGTTGCCCACCGGAGGGCATTCCGCTGGCCCGTACGGGTACTTCCGTCATGGCCGTCGCCGCCGCTTATGCCGGTATGCCGATGCACGGATCCCTTCGCGAGATGGAGCAGCGGCTGATTCCTCTCGGGCCCCCGTTCGCCGATGAGCAGAAGCGGACGCTGGACGCTGCGAGCCTGCGGCTCACCCCTCGCATGCTCAAGGACGACGACCGGGAGCGGGTGCGCGCCGAGACTTTGGCACTGCTCGGGCATCTGATGCAGCGCTTCCAGCGCTGCACACCGTCTGTGGCGACATGGACGAGCGAGGACGCGCACGATGACAGCTTGCTCGGACACGATGAATGTGCGACGGCGATTCTGGGCCTCCAGGATCGCGATACGCGGGATCAGGCAGCCGAATGGATGGAGGGAATGGATTCCGCTCCCGCCGTGCGTCTGTGGCGTGCCTTGGCCCGCCGCTGTACAGGGCCATACCGGATCTATTCGGCGCCGCTGCTCACGCTCGCGGGCTGGGTCGCATGGGCGGGCGGGGATGTGCCGACGGCCCGTGTCGCTCTGGGGCTCGCTCTTCGCACGGATCCCGATTATCTGTTCGCGCGGCTCTTGCATCAGGCGTGCAACGAAGGCCTAGACCCCGGTGAGGTGCGCCGTTGCCTGCGAGGGGAGCGCCCTGGCCTGCGGGCGGGCGGCGAAGGCGGGGAGCCGGATGGCCCTGCGGATGCCACCTCCTGACAGTCGCTCTCATCGGCCTCGAAGCAGCGGGAGCAGGTGGGGTCGGTGCTGTTGAACGGCCTGTTTATCGTCAGGGAGACGACTATGATCACGCCATGCCCTATGATCCATCGACCTTCCCGCCTTTTGCCGTCACCGTCGACCTCGTGGTGCTCACTGTGCGCAAGGACGCGCTGTGTTCCCTGGTCGTGCGCCGGGGGGAGCCTCCCTATCAGGGCAGGTGGGCGTTGCCCGGCGGGTTCGTGCGGGATGACGAGGGCTTGGAGGTCGCGGCTTCGCGGGAGCTCGCCGAGGAAACCGGGCTCCTCCACTCCCAGGCGACCGAGGGGCATCGAGGGGGAGCTCACCTCGAGCAGCTCGCCACGTACGGTGCGCCGCAGCGGGACCCCCGGATGCGGGTCGTCAGCGTGGCGTATCTCGTGCTCGCGCCCGATCTTCCCTCGCCCGTCGCCGGCGGCGATGCGCGCAGTGCCCGATGGGCACCGTCGGACGCTCTTCTCGACGCGTCGGAGGGGCTGGGGCGGGATGCCGAACAGCAGGCACCGCTGGCCTTCGATCACGGACAGATCCTGCAGGACGGCGTGGAGAGGGCGCGATCCAAGATCGAGTACTCCTCGCTCGCCACCGCTTTCTGTCCGCCCGAGTTCACCGTGGGAGAGTTGCGCCGGGTGTACGAAGCGGTGTGGGGAGTGGCGCTCGATCCGCGGAACTTCCACAGGAAAGTGACGGGCACGCCTGGCTTCCTGATGCCGACCGGCGGGACGACGACCCGCCAGGGCGGGCGCCCCGCACAGCTCTTCCGCACCGGAGAGGCCACTGTTCTCAATCCGCCCATGTTGCGTCCAGAGGCGTAACGACGGCTCCCGGCGGCGAACTGCCTGACCGGGCCGGGATCGATCGAGCGGGTTACCCGGAAAGTCGGAAATGTCGCGTTATCGTGCAGAGATGCGTCCACCACGCGTTCTGTGGGAGAAGCGATGATCCAGGCCATCGGACTCACCAGCACGGCCCGGCGCAAGCGCCAGCCGCAGATTGACGACCTCACGTTCGAGGCTCGCTCGGGCGAGGTCACTGTGCTGCTGGGGCCGACGGGTTCGGGCAAGAGCGAGGCGCTGCGGCTGATGCTGCAACTCCTCCCGGGGCGGGGGGTCGCGCTCTTCCGGGGGCGTCCGGTGCAGCGGATCCCGCATCCGGCGCGAGAGATCGGCGTCTTGCTCGGGGACGTCCCGGGGCATCCTGCACGCACCGCTCGAGGGCACCTGCGGATGCTGGCGGCCGTCGCCGGGGTACCGGTCGAGCGGGCGGACGAGGTGTTGGAAGTGGTCGGTCTCAGCGGCCTTGCCGACCAGCGGCTGGGGGATTTCTCGCTCGGGATGGACCGGCGGCTCGGGATGGCGGCGGCGCTGCTGGGCGACCCGCACACGCTGGTTCTGGACCAACCGACACAGGGGTTGTCACTCCGCGAGGCGAGTTGGCTGCAGGGTCTGCTGCGGAGTTACGCGGAGCACGGAGGCTTGGTGCTCGTCACCGTGCGAGACCCGAAAGAAGCCGCACGGATCGCCGACCGCGTGGTGTCCATCAATCGAGGCAGGCTGGTGGCCGACCAGAAGGCCGCGGACTTCGCCCGCACCCGGCTCCGCCCTCGGGTGGCGGTGCGGACGCCGCACGCGGAACGGTTCGCGGCGGTCCTCTCACAGGAGGCCAGGAGCGGAGAGCGAACCCGCAAGGGGCGGGGCGCTGTTGAGGTGGTGTGTGAAGGGGGGAGTCGAGTGTCGGTCTACGGGAGCGACTGCGCGGCGGTGGGGGAGTGGGCGTACCGACACGGAATTCTCGTGCACCAACTGAAGGATGAGATCGGTGACACGGGGGACGGCTCGCGGCCCAGCGCGTTGGAAAGGGCGGATGGCCGACCATCCGATGCTCTTCGTCCAACCGCCCGAGACTCGGGGGTCGCTGCGGGCAAACAAGCGGAAGAGGGGGCGGATGATGGCCGAAAAGGGCAGAGTGCCGAGCCCGGTCGGCGGAACGGAGCGCACGAAACCGTGTGGGGAGAGGGCGCGGGCGCGGCTGGAGTCCAGTCCGCAACTCCCGGGCACGCCGCCGTTCCCGGTCCTCACGCGTACGTGCCGGGGCGTGCAGGTGCGGCGACACCAAGCACGAGTGCGGAGCCGGCGGAACGGGACAGCTCCGGCAGGGGCGCCGACGGAACAGGTGAAGTCCTCGCCGGCATGGACGCCGGGCCAGGGGGCGAGTCGGAGCCGGTTGCCCGTCGGGGCGGGCATGAGGGGCCGGCTTCCCGCGAGGTACGTGCCGAGGCGGCGCAGGAGCCGACGGACCCGGACAGGGCGTCCGACGAAGAGGCGCTGGTCCCGGCGGCCTCGGACGAAACCGGCGGGGCGGATGCACCCGATGAGAGGCGTGGGCAACAGCGGCGCCCGGTAGGCAGAGCGTCGGCTTCGACGTCCCGGGGAAGCCATGCTCGGCTGGCGGAGAATGATCCGCCGAATGTGAACCCGGAGGGGGAGCGGGTATCCGGTGGCCAACAGGCTGCGGCGGGGGGAGCGGGGAACATCGGCCCGCACGAGGCGTTGCCGGTGCGCGTGACACCGAACGAGCGGGTCTCGGACAACAGGGGAACACGGACGGAAGAGAGGCCACCTGGCGCGCGCTCGACACCGGTATCCGCACACGTCCCGGGTGATGGCGCGCCTGCGGTGCACGCCGGCAGCGAGACCTGCACCAGCGCCGTAGCTCCGCACGCCACTTCCTCTTCAATCGACGCCATGCGCTCCGCTACGGTCAGCGCCGCATCCGCCGGCGCGGCGTCCATCGACGCGGCGTCCGTCGGCTCGGCGTCCGTCGGCTCGGCGAGGGGCGGCTCGGCGAGAACGGGCCGACAGGTTGCCGACGCACCTTGGGCGGCCAGAATCGTGGCCTCTGCTCGTGACCGGCTGCGGATGTGGCGAAACGGGGACGGCAACGCGAGCGACGGTGTGCCCAAAACCATCGGGCGGGGCGGGAGCGGCACCGTAAGTGGCGAGCTCACGGCCGCAAGTGGCGAGACCACGGCTGCGGCATTTCCGGTCTCTCCGGTGGTGCGACGGTCCGGCCCGGTAGCGCCGGTGCAGTACGAACTGCGGCGGCAGTTCGGTGTGCGGACTCCGTGGGTGGTGATCGCGCTGGCACTGTTGGCGGGATTGGTCATTGCGGTCTCGGTTGCCCGTACAGGCGCCGGGAGCACGGCCGACGCGGCGACAGGTATCGCTCCAGGGCTGAAACTGCTGATGGGGTGGCCGCCCGGGTCACCGTTTATGGTGCCGCCCGCCGCAGTGGCGGCAGGTTTCTTGGGGGCCACTGCCTTCGGCCAGGAATTCCGGTACCCGGCGCTGGCTCCCGCGCAGGTGCCCGTACCGCGGAGACTCGGATTGCTGGTGGCGAAGCTCGTCGTGACCGCAGGCGCGACCGTGGGGCTGTGCGCGGCGACAGCTCTGTGCAACGCAGCCGTGCTCACCCTCTTCTTCGGTCCCGACAGTGGCGTACTGGACTTTCCCGACCGGACTCTCGAACTGGCCGGCCTGACCCACCTTTCCGTGCCCGGTGGGGCAGGAGTCGGCCAGATGGTGCCCTCATTGGGGGTGCAGGTGTTCGCGGTTCTGGCGCTGTGTGTGGGGTGCGCATGGGCCGGGCTGCTGGCCGCGGGGGTCTGCCGTTCGACGCTGTCGGGTCTGATCGCGGTTGTGGCCGTCCCGTCGCTGGTGGCGCCCCTGGTGGCTCGGGCCGCGGTAGGTGCCGACGGCCAGCCGGTGGACGGAATGCCGGAACGCCTGAGATCGCTGCTGCTCTTTCCTTGGCCGTCGGCTGTCGATCAGTGGGGCTCGGTGGCCGGGGAGATCGCGACGCAACCAGTGGGTCGTGCGCTTGCCCTGTCGCTGACCGTGTTGTTCGGGGCGTACGGCGTCATGTCGTTGCGAGCGAGACCGAGGCGGCAGTGAACGGTCCGATTCGACGCGCGGATCACCGTGGCGACGGCCTCAGTTGGTTACTTGTTTCCCGATGACCGCAGGCTCGGCGGGGTGTTCACGCCGCGGTGGCACCAATCCGTGAGATGGAGGGGAGAGATGGCTCTGACCACCGGTGATGTGGTCGGTTCTTTCCGATAAGGCGTCAATTGTAAGGAAGTCAGCGATCACCCTTTCGTGTGCTTTTCACCAAAGCCCTCAAGAAAGCCCTCAAGACCGGCCGGAGCACGGCCGACACAAGATGCGTGACTACCCTTGCGCACTCCATGATGACCGCGGCTCGCCCCGTTGACTCAGGCCTCGTCGGCCCGGGCGAGCTGGACCGCTACGCATACGCCGAGTCCACGGGGACAGCGCGTACCACAACGAACGCCTCGGCGTGGGAGGGTTCCGAGGCCGACATGAACCGTGTGAACCGACGTACATCCGGCAGCCGCGGCAGGGGTCTGCACGGGCAACTGGTGCAGCAGCTCGGGCAGATGATCGTCTCGGGTGACCTGGGCGCTGACCGCCCGCTCGTCCCCGAGGAGATCGGCCAGCGATTCGAGGTCTCGCGGACGGTCGTACGCGAGTCGCTGCGCGTTCTGGAGGCCAAGGGGCTCGTGAGCGCCCGGCCGAACGTCGGCACCCGGGTCCGGCCGGTCAGCGACTGGAATCTGCTCGACCCCGACATCATCGAGTGGCGCGCGTTCGGGCCGCAGCGGGAAGGCCAGCGGCGCGAGCTGTGCGAGCTGCGCTGGACGATCGAGCCTCTCGCCGCTCGTCTCGCCGCCGGACAGAGCCACGACGACGTACAGCAGCGCCTGGGCGACATGGTCGAGATCATGAACCACGCGCACGCCCAGGGGGACAGTCTCACCTTCTCCCGGGCGGACGCCGAGTTCCATGGCCTGATCCTGCAGGCGGCGGGCAACCGGATGCTGGAGCACCTCTCCGGCATCGTCTCCTCGGCACTGCAGGTCTCCGGCGGCCCCTCGGCGTGCTGCGAGCACCCCACCGAGAACGTGGTCGCTCACCACCGCCGGGTCGTCGAGGCGCTCGCCGCGGGAGAGGCCGCGGTGGCCGAGACCGCCATGCGCCAGGTGCTGGGCGCACCCAGCGAGTCGGTCCCCGCCGGGCAGAGCGCACAAGGGGCTGCCGCTCCCGCGCAGGCCGGCCAGGCGGGTCAGACCGCGCAGGCGGGTACGCACAGCGTGCCCACGGGCGCGGGGCAGCCGGCACAGTCGGGCGGCGCGACTGCACCCGGCGGCGCAGACCACGTGGTGCCGGCACCACGCGAGCACTGACGTTCCCGGGGCGTCCGTCGGCGCCCCTCCGGGGGCTTTCGCGACGGTGTCGGGACCCCGACCGGCTACGCCTGTGGGCGCGGGCATCGTCGTGGACCTTCCAGTGGTGTCGGGCTCGCCTCGACGGCGGATCCACCACTTCGTGGTCCCGCACATGCCCGGCCCGCTCGCCGGTCGGCGCTCGTCGGCCCGGTGCGGTGTCAGGGGCGGACAGCTGCCGGGGTGAGCGGCCTCTTGGAAAGCGTCGGTGTCCTTACGGTTGTCCGTCGTCCGGCTGCGCGTGACCGCCGGCGCCCCCGTTCGTCGCGTTCGACCCCCGTCGGTCGCGTCCGGGGAAACTCCGGCCGAGCCTTAGCGCGTCGCGGGGCTGGCATGTCTCCGTGTTGCCGTCGGGGCGTCCTTCCGGTGCCGGAGGGGCCTTCCGGCGGTGGTGGGGGTCGGTGCCTTCGGCTCGGTTGCGGCGACGGGCGCTGGACGAACCGCTGTGTTTCAGCCCTTGGTGTCGCTCAGCCGCTGCTCAGCCGACGCTCAGCCGCCGCTCGGTGGGGCGACAGCGGGTCCGGCTCATGGCCCGCTTGAGCTTCCGCCGCTGCGGACAGAAGGCTGGTCGGAGTGAAGGGGCGGCGCACTCCTCACCTGAGCGGTGAGACCACGCGGCGCTCGTCCCCGTAGTCCGGTCGCGTTGTGACCGCCCCCCAGGTGGCGGAAACCTGTGTGGCGCCTCCTCGTGTCGCGAGGAGCCGTCCGCGCCCAACGGCACTGCCGTACGGCCCCGCCAAGCGGCGTTGCCGTGCCCTCGCGTGATGCGCCCTACGCGCCGCGACGTGTCGTGCTGCCGACCGTAAGGTCTCCATGCTCATGCTGAGGGCCGTACGGTCCCCGGTCTCGTCGTGGTCTCGTCGCGCGGTGGGCGGGCGGCCGGGTGGCCGGCTGCCCGGGCGCCCGGGCGCGAACCGGGCCTCCGCTGGGGGTGTCGTCCGTGGTGGCAGTCCGTACCGCATCGTCCCGTGTGGCGAGAGGGTTGGCTCTGGGGCCGTCGTGGTCGCATCACGGGCAGCGCATTTGCCCGATTCTGTCCCTGTGTGAGTGGGTACTAGATGTGACTCGGGCCACGTGAATTGGGCGTAACGCTTCCCGTCCTCACGCGATGACTCAAGAGGTGACAGCCGAGGAGGGAATACGGGCGCTCCACTCGGAGCTTGTGTCTGCACCGTTGTTTCTCCACTGCTCCGCCCGCGCCGTCGGTTCATCCCCGCCGGCGGTCCGCCGTTTCCATCGTTCCGAGAGGTTGTTCGTGTCGGCCAGCACATCCCGTACTCTCCCTGCGGAGATCGCCGAGTCCGAGTCCGTGATGGCGCTCATCGAGCGGGGGAAGGCTGAGGGGCAGATCGCCGGCGACGACGTGCGCCGGGCCTTTGAGGCTGACCAGATTCCGCCGACCCAGTGGAAGAACGTTCTGCGCAGCCTCAATCAGATCCTCGATGAGGAGGGTGTGACGCTGATGGTGAGTGCAGCCGAGGCGCCGAAACGCACCCGCAAGAGCGTCGCAGCGAAGACCCAGACCAAGCGCACGGCTACCAAGCCGGTCGCTGCCAAAACCACGTCGGCCAAGAAGGCCGCCCCCACTCGGACGGCTCCCGCGGCGGCCTCGGCCGCCCCCGCGCCCATCGCGCCGGGCGTCGCGGCCGGAGCGGTGGCCGGGCAGGAGCCTGCCGTGGACTCCGAGGAGAAGCCCGCGAAGAAGGCCGCCGCCAAGAAGGCGGCGGCGAAGAAGGCGACCGCCAAGAAGGTGGCCGCCCCGAAGAAGACCGCCGCCAAGAAGTCCGTCGTCGACGAACTCCTCGAAGGCGACGACGAGATGGTCGAGGACCTCCCGGCCAAGCCGACGGGCAAGCCCGGCGCCGAGGACGGTCCTTCCGCCGAGGGCAAGAACGAGAACGAGGGCTTCGTCCTGTCCGACGAGGACGAGGACGACGCCCCGGCGCAGCAGGTCGCCGCCGCGGGGGCGACGGCCGACCCGGTGAAGGACTACCTCAAGCAGATCGGCAAGGTCCCGCTCCTGAACGCGGAGCAGGAGGTCGAGCTGGCCAAGCGGATCGAGGCGGGCCTGTTCGCCGAGGACAAGCTGGCCACCGAGGAGAAGCTGGCCCCCAAGCTCCAGCGGGAGCTGGAGATCATCGCCGAGGACGGCCGCCGGGCCAAGAACCACCTGCTGGAGGCCAACCTCCGCCTCGTGGTGTCCCTGGCCAAGCGCTACACCGGCCGCGGCATGCTGTTCCTGGATCTCATCCAGGAGGGCAACCTTGGTCTGATCCGTGCGGTCGAGAAGTTCGACTACACGAAGGGCTACAAGTTCTCGACCTACGCGACGTGGTGGATCAGGCAGGCCATCACCCGCGCCATGGCCGACCAGGCCCGCACCATCCGTATCCCGGTGCACATGGTCGAGGTCATCAACAAGCTGGCCCGTGTGCAGCGCCAGATGCTCCAGGACCTGGGTCGCGAGCCCACGCCGGAGGAGCTGGCCAAGGAGCTGGACATGACGCCCGAGAAGGTCGTCGAGGTCCAGAAGTACGGCCGGGAGCCGATCTCGCTGCACACCCCGCTGGGCGAGGACGGCGACAGCGAGTTCGGTGACCTGATCGAGGACTCCGAGGCGGTCGTTCCCGCTGACGCGGTCAGCTTCACGCTTCTGCAGGAGCAGCTGCACTCGGTGCTCGATACCCTCAGCGAGCGTGAGGCGGGTGTCGTCTCCATGCGCTTCGGTCTGACCGATGGCCAGCCCAAGACGCTCGACGAGATCGGCAAGGTCTACGGCGTGACGCGTGAGCGTATCCGGCAGATCGAGTCGAAGACGATGTCCAAGCTGCGGCACCCCTCGCGTTCCCAGGTGCTGCGCGACTACCTCGACTGAGCTTCCGAGCCTCCAACCGGGCGGTTCCCGGGGGTGCTTCCGAGTGGTTCCCCGGGTGGTTCGTCGCCCGAGGGGGAGGGCCTGCGGGAGAAGGGCACAAGAGGTGACACGAAGGCCGGTGGGCCCGCTGACGGCGGCGTCCACCGGCCTTCGGCGTGTGACCGCCGGCCTTCGCTGCGTGGTCATCAGGCCTTCGCCGTGTGGTTGACCGGCCTTTCGCCGTGCGCGTCGGCCGCCGTGTGGTCGACCGGCCTTTCAGCCGTGTGGCCATCGGCCCCGAGGCGCGGTGTGCCCGGCCTGGCCTCCGCCGTGGGGTCGCGCCGTTTTCCGGTGCCCGTACGTGCATACGAGTGTCAGGCGCTCGTCATGGTCGTCTCGGGATGCGCGCGGCGTGCGACAGGAACACCCTGGGTAGTCAGGTAGTTCCGCACGGTGCAGGAGGTCGGTTCATGCGAGGGATGCGCTGTAAGCGAACACGCGCTGTCCGCACTCCCGGGAGCCCGGGAAGTCGTCTTTTCGTCCTGGGGGTGGCGCTCATAGCGGTGCTCCTCGCCCCTGCGGCCTCACCCGCCGCGGCGCACGGCCAGGACCCGGGCGACCGTGCCGTGATCGGCGGAAGACCGGTGAGTGCCGAGAGTCATCCGTGGGTGGCGGCGCTCTCCAGTCGCTCGCGGTTCGGGCCGGAGCGTTCGGGGCAGTTCTGCGGCAGTGCGGTGGTAGGCCCCCGTACGGCTGTCACGGCGGCGCACTGCGTCAGCCGCGAGGTGCTGGGTGCCGATCCGTCGCAGGTCGACGACCTGCGGGTCATCACAGGGCGAGGGGATCTCACGCAGACGACGGGCAAGGAGATCGCCGTCGAGTCCTGGAAGGTCAACCCGGAGTACGACCCCAAGACCAACAAGGGGGACATCGCGGTCCTGCGGCTGGCTTCCGCGCTGCCGCGGAACGCCGTCCTCCCGATGGCGCGGAAGGGTGATTCCGCGTACCAGGCGGGCACGGCGGCCACCGTCTACGGCTGGGGCGACACCACAGGGCGCGGGGACTACGCGGACACCCTGCACGCGGCGGGGGTCAATGTGCTGCCGGACGCGGACTGTGAGCGTGCGTATCCGGGGTCGGCCGAGGGTACGTACGACCGCGGCACCATGCTGTGCGCCGGTCTCAAGCAGGGAGGCAAGGACGCCTGCCAGGGGGACAGCGGCGGCCCGCTGGTCGCCCAGGGCAAGCTCGTGGGACTGGTTTCCTGGGGCATCGGCTGCGGGCAGCAGGGGCGCCCAGGCGTGTATACGCGGATCTCAGCGGTGCAGTCCGTCATCGGGGCCCAGGAGGACTCGGCCGCATCCACGGGCTCCTGAGCGGCACTCAGGCCGCATACAGAGGGCTTTGCAGGGGTTGCCCGGCAGTCCCTGACTCAACCGGGGCCGGCCGGTTCGCTGCCCCTGAGGGAGGAAATCAGCGTCCGAAGTGTCCCGGTGGCCGTCCGATGAGCCGGACCGACCGCGGGTACAACCGGCCACCGGTCGACCACGAAGCGGAGGAATCGGCCATGA
Organism: Streptomyces diacarni; assembly: GCF_003323715.1. Classification (GTDB taxonomy): domain Bacteria; phylum Actinomycetota; class Actinomycetes; order Streptomycetales; family Streptomycetaceae; genus Streptomyces; species Streptomyces diacarni. The sequence continues at coordinate 123,878 of NZ_QOIN01000024.1, read as the reverse complement.
TCTCGTGCCCTGGTCTCGGCCGAACGCGTACCCGCGTGGACGGCCGGAGGCCGGCCGGGAAACGACGAGGGCGGACGGTCCTCCCGCTGGTGGGAGGGCCGCCCGCCGATACCGGCCTGTGCCGGGGTAGCTCGTCGGATGCGGACGCGAAGGCGTCAGCTCAGCAGGTCACCGTTCGTCCTCGCCCGCAGTGGCAGGAGTCGCGGTGAGCTTCTCCGTCTCGTCCTGTATCTCCGCGGCGATCTTCTTGAGCTCCGGCTCGTACTTGCGGCCGTGGTGGGCGCAGAACAGCAGCTCTCCGCCACTCACCAGGACAACGCGCAGATAGGCCTGGGCGTTGCAGCGGTCACAGCGGTCGGCTGCAGTCAGCGGGGTCGCGGGGGTCAGAACTGTAGTCACGTCGCCTCTTCTCTAGCTCGACGAGCTGTCGTACCAGGGTCAACATCCAACCAGGCCGAAAACGTTCCCGCTCTGGCCTTCATTCCCGGACTTTTTTGGCCGGGAGGCCGGATTGTTGCCGGGTGGCGGCGAATGGGCCGTATTGCAGGGGTTGGGGTTTCCGTCTGTTGTGTTCGGTCTGTCGTGGAGTTTGTGACGGTGAGTGGTGGCCGGCTCCTGCCAGTGGCGCTGGCAGGCTTCCGTCGTGCCGTTGGGTTGTCGTCCGACTCCGGGCTGTTCCCTTCTCCGTTGTGGAGGACGTGCCCGGAGCCTAAACGGTTCATGCCTGGATGGGAACGTGATGTGTGAGTCACCCAGGCGGGTTATCGAACAGGATATCGAATATGGGCTAGCATGGCTGTTCTCCTTATCCCTGGCCTGGGTCGTGCGTCACGCGCCGTCCTGGGCCTCGGTACCCTCTGACGCGGCAACCCAGCCGTCTCAAGCAGAATTCAGCGAGGAGCGAACCGCGTGACCGCCGACATGTCCGTGCCGTCCACCGCACTGCTGACCGGGGCAGACCGTGAGGGCGGTTCCAATTACACCGCGCGGCATCTGCTCGTCCTGGAGGGCTTGGAGGCCGTCCGCAAGCGGCCCGGCATGTACATCGGCTCGACAGACAGTCGCGGCCTGATGCACTGCCTGTGGGAGATCATCGACAACTCCGTTGACGAAGCCCTGGGGGGCTACTGCGACCGGATCGAGGTCATCCTGCACGAGGACGGCTCGGTCGAGGTCACCGACAACGGCCGGGGCATCCCCGTCGACATCGAACCGAAGACGGGTCTCCCCGGTGTCGAGGTGGTGATGACCAAGCTGCACGCCGGCGGCAAGTTCGGTGGTGGCTCCTACGCGGCCTCCGGCGGCCTGCACGGCGTCGGCGCTTCCGTGGTGAACGCGCTCTCCTCGCGCCTGGACGTCGAGGTCGACCTGCACAGTCGCACCCACACCATCAGCTTCCGTCGCGGTGTGCCCGGCATCTTCACCGAGCCGGGACCCGAGGCACCCTTCGATCCCTCCAGCGGGGTACTCAAGGGCAAGAAGATTCCCAAGACGCGTACGGGCACCAGGATCCGCTACTGGTCCGACCGGCAGATCTTCCTCAAGGACGCCAAGCTCTCCTTGGACACGCTGTACGCACGTGCCCGTCAGACCGCGTTCCTGGTGCCCGGGCTGACGCTGGTTGTGCGGGACGAGCGGGGTCTGGAGAGTGAGGACGTCTCGCAGGAGACGTTCCACTACGACGGCGGGATCAGCGAGTTCTGCGAGTACCTCGCTCCCGACAAGCCGGTCTGTGACGTGCTCAGGTTGCAGGGCCAAGGGACGTTCAAGGAGACCGTGCCGGTTCTCGACGACCGCGGGCACATGACACCCTCGGAGGTCCAGCGGGAGCTCGGCGTGGATGTCGCGCTGCGCTGGGGGACCGGGTACGACACGACGGTCAAGTCGTTCGTGAACATCATCGCGACGCCCAAGGGCGGCACGCACGTCGCCGGCTTCGAGCGCGCTGTGACCAAGACCGTCAACGAGGCACTGCGCACGAACAGGCTGCTGAAGGTCGCCGACGACGACGTCGTCAAGGACGACGCCACCGAAGGGCTCACCGCCGTGGTGACCGTCCGGCTGGCCGAGCCGCAGTTCGAAGGGCAGACCAAGGAGGTGCTGGGGACCTCCGCGGCCTCGCGCATCGTCGCGCAGGTGGTGGCCAAGGAGCTGAAGGCCTTCCTGACCTCCTCGAAGCGGGACGCCAAGGCGCAGGCCCGCTCCGTGCTGGAGAAGGTCGTCGCCGCGGCCCGGACGCGGATCGCCGCGCGGCAGCACAAGGAGGCGCAGCGCCGCAAGACCGCGCTGGAGTCCTCGGCGCTGCCCGCCAAGCTGGCCGACTGCCGTGCCGATGACATCGACCGCACCGAGTTGTTCATCGTCGAGGGCGACTCCGCGCTCGGCACCGCGAAGGTGGCGCGGAACTCCGAGTTCCAGGCGCTGCTGCCGATCCGCGGCAAGATCCTCAACGTGCAGAAGTCGTCCGTCTCCGACATGCTCAAGAACGCCGAGTGCGGCTCGATCATCCAGGTCATAGGAGCCGGGTCGGGACGGTCCTTCGACATCGACCAGGCCAGGTACGGCAAGGTCATCTTCCTTGCCGACGCCGATGTGGACGGTGCCCACATCCGCTGCCTGCTGCTCACGCTCTTCCAGCGCTACATGCGGCCGATGGTGGAGGAGGGCCGGGTCTTCTCCGCGGTGCCGCCTTTGCACCGGATCGAGCTGATCAATCCGAAGAAGGGCCAGGAGAAGTTCCTGTACACCTACTCGGACAACGAGTTGCGCCAGACGCTGCTGGAACTCGAGCGCAAGGGAACGCGTTACAAGGAGTCCATCCAGCGCTACAAGGGGCTGGGCGAGATGGACGCCGACCAGTTGGCGGAGACGACGATGGACCCGCGGCACCGTACGCTGCGCCGCATCAACATCAGCGATCTGGAGGCGGCCGAGGAGGCGTTCTCCCTGCTGATGGGCAGCGAGGTGGCTCCGCGCCGGGAGTTCATCAGCTCCTCCGCCGCCACGTTGGACCGCTCCCGCATCGACATCTGAGCCGGAAACCGGCCTGCCGTGACGTGCCGTGAACGGGGGTGCTTCCGGCTGGCCGTAAACGGGAGTGTGTTCGGCCAGCCGAACACGGGACGCGTTCGGCCGCCGGGGGCGGTCCGGCGACTCGCGTCCCGCTGCGTGGGCGCTGGCCCGGCCGCTCGCGTCCCGCTTTCCGGGTCGGCTCAGCGGCTCGTTCACCAGAAGAGGTGAACGAGCCGGTCTCGGCCGAACAGGAGCGCAGTGGTGCGCTCATTCTGACGGCATGCGCATCGACGATCCCTGGTACGACTCCCTCTCCACCGGCGGCTCCCGGCTCGGTTGTGCCCCTCCTCCGGGACCGGCCCGGCCCCAGGGAGACCGCACCGGGCCGGTGCGGACGGGCACGCGAGAGGCGTACCTGACGGTCGGGCGCAGCGCGGCGTTCCATGAAGTGCGCGGCCGCTACCGGAGGTTCGTGTGGGCGGTGTACGGGGGCCTGCTGTCCTCGATGGTGCTCGTGGCGCTCTCGCCTGTCGTCTCCGGCGCCCCACGCGCCCTCTTTCCCGGCGTGGACTTCGCCTGCTTCCCGCTGGAGAACCCGGGCGTCGTCTCGATTCCGGTCGGCTTCCTGTGCGGCTGGCTCGGCACGGTGCGCTCCCGCGAGCGTCCCGACGAGGGGCGCTACGCCGAGACGGAGGTGCGCTCGCTCACGGGCGCGGGCGCTGTCTGAGACCCTCGCTGCCCTCCGGTGGCTCCCCGGTCCCGTGCGGAAGCCCGGGCCGAGGACGACGGGTTCCGCTGCGAGGGTGAGAGGAATCGCCGCGAGGGTCTTCGGGATGCAGCGCTTCGGGGAGGGCCACGGTGAACTCCGCGCCTCCGTCCGCGCTCTCGCCGACCCGGGCGGTGCCGCCGTGCCGCTCAGCCAGGCGTCGCACCAGGGCGAGGCCGAGCCCGCGCCGACCGTGCGCGGGTGGCTCCTTGGTGGACCAGCCCTCCGTGAACACGGTCTCGCGGTGCTGTGCCGGGATGCCCGGACCGTTGTCGCTCACCCGCAGCGTGACTCCGGTTCCGTGCGGCTCCGCGGTCGTGGCGAGCGCCACCTCCACCTCTCCGCCTGCCGTGCCGGAGACCGCGTCGAGGGCGTTGTCGACCAGGTTGCCCAGCACCGTCGCCAGCTCCGGCGGATCCACCAGGCGGTCGGGCAGCAGCGTGCCCGCCGCGATGCGCAGGGCGGCCCCGCGCTCCGCCGCCACCGTGGCCTTGCCGACCAGCAGTGCGGCGAGCATCGGATCGCGTACGTGCCCTGCTATCTCCTCGGCCGTCGCCCGGTGCACTCCGACGGTTTCGCTCAGATACGCGACCGCGTCCTCCACCATGTCCAACTGGAGCAGTCCGAGCAGGATGTGCAGACGGTTGGCGTGTTCGTGGTCCTGGGCGCGCAGGGCGTCGATCAGCCCGTGGGAGCCGTCGAGTTCCCGGCCGAGCAGTTCCAGTTCGGTCCGGTCGCGCAGGGTGGCCACCGCGCCGCCGTCGTCCGTGGGCATCCGGTTGGCGACCAGCACCCTCCCGCCGCTGACGGTCAGCAGGTCGGCGCCCGGCACCTCGCCCGCCAGCAGCCTGGCCGTACGCCCTGTACCCAGCGCCTGGTGCGGCGACAGACCGATGTGGTGGGGCGCCAGGTCCAGCAGACGCTGGGCCTCGTCGTTGACGAGCCTGATCCTGCCCGCGCCGTCCAGGGCCACGACACCCTCCCGGATGCCGTGCAGGATCGCTTCCCGCTCGGCCAGCAGCGCGCTGATGTCCGAGAACTCCAGAGCATGGGTGCGCTTTTGCAGGCGGCGGAAGAGAAGGAGCGCGGCCAGTGCGCCGACGCCGAGCGCGCCGCCCGCGTAGGCGAGCAGGCCGGGCACGGCGTGGAGAAAGCGGTCCCGCACGCTGTCGTAGGCGATCCCCACCGAGACCGCCCCGACGACCTGTCCCCGACCGTCGCGCAGCGGCACCTTTCCGCGGGCCGACCTGCCCAGCGTTCCCTCGTCGATGTGGTGCACCTCGCGGCCCGCGAGCGCGGGTCCGGGATCGGTGGACACGTGCTCGCCGATCCGGTCCGGCTCCGCGTGCGACCAGCGGATGCCCCGGGTGTCCAGCACCACGATGTAGCTGGCGCCGGTGGCGCGGCGCACCCTCTCCGCCAGCCGCTGGACGGGGCCGTCGCGCGAGGGGCCGCCGCCCTCGGTCAGCAACGCGGGCAGATCCGGTTCGGCGGCGGTCGCCTGGGCGATGGCCAGCGCACGCCGGGACGCCTGGTCGTCGAGTTGTGCGCTGAACGGTGCGAGGAACAGCCCCGTCGCCAGGGCGGTCACCCCTGTGACGACCGCCAGTTGCATGAGCAGCACCTGGGAGGACACGCGCCGCGGCCACCCGGGCAGGCCGACACGGAAGTGCCGTCGCCCGGCGGAGGGGCGCCGCACCGAGCGGCGGCCGGCAGACCGGAGAAGGAACGGACGGCGGCTGGAAGACGTGTCAGGACAGTGCCTGGAGAACATCCCGGAAGGGTGGCTGGAGGGCGTGCCAGGAGAGTGGCTGGAGGACGTGCCGGGAAGGGACACGGGCGACCTCGCGGCGTGAGTGGGGACGTATGGCCCCGCAGCCGTGCACGCGCACGAGACGGGTGCAGGCGCCAAGGGCGGAAGATGAGTGCAGGCGACGGGGGCGGGGAGGTGGGCAACGAGGACGCGATCGGGCGGGGACGGCGCGCCCGTACGCGACACGCTTCGGTGGGGCGGTACTCGCGCGCTCAGCGGGAGTCTGCCGCAGTCCCGTCGGTCCCCTCCAGTGCGTCGCTCTCTTCGATCCCCGCGCCCCTTTCGACCTCGTCGAGCGCCTCGACGTCCAGGCGTACCGTGCCGGCGGGCTCCGCCCCGCAGCTCGCCGGCACGGCGGGGCCCCCGGTGCGTTCCCGGAGGACGACCCGCCAGCGTCGGCCGTCCACGTGGGCGACCGTCACGATCCGGTGTGAGCCGTCCGAGCCGGTCCGTACGGCGAGGACGGACATCGCTTCCGCCCGCAGCTCGCCGATCCGCTCCCGCACCGCGAGATCCGCAGCCTGTCCCGGCCGGTCCCACGCCGAGCGGCCTCGGCAGCCCTCCAGCGACATGCGGCCGTCTCGCACCGCGTCGAGCACGCTCTTGACGCCGGCGGCGTCAAGACGCCCGTACGCGTAACCGTGCGGGAGCACCAGGAGTGTCGGCGCGAACCGGTGGCCGCCGAGGTGGGTGATCTCCCAGACGTTCGCACCGCCGGACGCGGCGAGCTCGGCTGCCAGGGGCCTGCCGAGCAGGGCGCAGCAGCGGTCCCGTTTGCCGTTGGTGCACACGAGTGCGAGAGGGTCGCCCTCGTACGGCTCCCACCACGGCTCCCACCACGGCGCCGTCGCGGCGCCGCGCGCAGCGGCTGCCGGATCGTCGAAGGCCGCGAAGTCCAGCGCGCGCAGCGCTTCCAGGCCTCCGTCGCCGGGCAGTCGCGCCGTGCGCACCCAGGCGTCGCCGGGCACGGTGCGGGCCAGGTAGACCCGATGACCGGCGGCGGGGGAGTGGTCGGCGTGCCGCTCCGGACGCCGGATCAGGGCGACACGGGCGCCATGGGCGCTCGCGGCGGTGTCGAGCGCCTGGCCGAGGCCCGGATCGAGGCGGCTCTGCGTCAGTGCCTTCCTGCCCCAGGGCCCCGGCTGTTCCACCAGCAGCCAGGTACGGGCTGTGGCCGCCGTACCCGCCAGGGGTTCGGCCAGCGTTCTGGAAGCCGTCGCACACGTGCTCACACAGGCGACCCTAACCTGCCCTCCGCCGTCGCGCCCGGCACGGCTGCCCACCCGCGGGGCACGGCCCCGCCCGCCTACGGCCCGCCTGTAGGGGGTCGGTCCGCCGTGCCGCTCGGCTACCATCGGCACCCGTTTCAGCTGCGACGACAGGAGGGGAGCAGGCGGAGTGGGCAGCACGGAGGACAGCCAGGAGCGGGATGCGGGGGACGTCCGCACGTCCACGGACCGGGGCGCGGTGGGCGGCCGGATTCCGGTCGTGGTGCTGGCCGGATTCCTCGGCTCGGGGAAGACGACCCTGCTCAACCATGTGCTGCGCAGCGCCCGGGGCACGCGCATCGGCGCGCTCGTCAACGACTTCGGCAGTATCGAGATCGACGCGATGGCGGTCTCGGGGCAGGTCGATTCCATGGTCTCCCTCGGCGACGGCTGTCTGTGCTGCGCCGTGGACACGAGCGACATGGACGAGGCGCTGGAGAGGCTCGCACGCCCCGCGGTCGGTATGGACGTCGTCGTGATCGAGGCGAGCGGGCTGGCCGAGCCCGAGACGCTGATCCGGATGCTGCTGGCCGGAGGAAGCCCGCAGACCGTCTACGGTGGGCTCGTCGAGGTGGTGGACGCCGCCGAGTTCGAGGCGGTACGCGCCCGCCATCCCGAGTTGGAGCGGCATGTCGCCGCTGCCGACCTGCTCGTCCTGAACAAGGCCGACCGTGTGCCCGAGGAGCGGTACGAGGCGCTGCGCACGGAACTCGAACGGCTCGCCCCGGGGAGGCCCGTCGTCCCCGCCTCCTTCGGGCGTGTCGACCCGCAGCTGCTGTTCGACCGCGTGCACCGGCCCCGGCCACCCGTCGAGCAGCTCTCGTTCGACTCCCTGCTGTACGGCGAGGATGAGGGAGGGGGCGAGGAGAGCTGCGGCGCGCAAGGCGCGCACGGGATGCACGGGACACACGGCGCGCACCTGCACGCGGCCTACGAAGCCGTGGAGTTCACGGCTGGGGAACCCATGGACCCGCGCCGTTTCCTGGAATTCCTGGACAGCAGGCCGGAGAAGCTCTACCGGATCAAGGGATATGTCGACTTCGGCTCCGCCGACCCGGACAACCTGTACGAGCTGCACGCCGTCGGCGGGTTCCTCCGCTTCGCGCCCCGGCGGCTGCCGCGCGACGCCGAACGGCGCACGGAACTGGTGATGATCGGAGCGGGCGTGGACGCGGAGGCGCTCCGCGCGGGGCTCCGCGACTGTGCCGCGGGACGCGAACCCCTCAACGAGCGCGCCCTGTGGGGCGTGCTCCGCTACGTGGATCGCGCCCGCTCGGAGGAGGACGACGCGGACGTGCACGCCCCCGAAGCGGCTGAGCCCGCTGAGTTCGACGAGACCGCGGAGGAGCCGGAGGGGTACGGGATCCGCACCCCGTAACTCGGTACGCCCCGTACGCCGCGCACGGGGCGCCCGGAACAGCAGCCGGACTGCCATTCCGGACCGCACACCGGCCCGGTCACCCGCGGCCCCACCCCACGTGCACCGTTGCACCCGCCCGGCGAGCCGCGTCCTCACCCCACGTGCACCGTTACACGGGCCCGGCCACCGCCGCGACCTGCTTCGTCAGCGGGAGTCCCGAGCCGTCCCGGCGCGGGTCGGGCTCGGGCAGCTCCACCGGGGCACCGGTCTTCGTCGCGGCCCTCGCCGGCGTGGAGCCCGCCCAGGCCAGTCGTAGCCGGTCCTCGCCCTTGAGGAAACGCTGACAGCGCACGCCGCCTGTGGCCCGCCCCTTGCGCGGGTACTGGTCGAACGGGGTGAGCTTGGCCGTGCTCAGCGAGTCGTCGAGGGTGCCCTCCGCTCCCGCGGCCGTGAAGACGGCACCCTCGGAGGCGGGGTCGATGGCGCCGAAGAACAGCACCTGTGCGCCGTCGGCCAGCTTGACGCCCGCCATGCCGCCCGCGGGGCGGCCCTGGGGGCGGACCTGGCTCGCCTGGTAACGCAGCAGGTGGGCGTTGTCGGTGATGAAGACCAGGTCCTCCTCGCCGGTGTGCAGTTCCGCGCCGCCGACGATGCGGTCCCCGTCCTTGAGGGTGATGACCTCCAAATCGCTCCGGTTGGTGGGGTAGTCGGGCACCACGCGTTTGACGACGCCCTGCTGGGTGCCGATCGCCAGGCCGGGCGAGGACTCGTCCAGGGTGGTGAGGCAGACCAGCGTCTCGCCGCCCTCCAGGGTGAGGAACTCCGAGACCTGCGCCCCGCCCGCCAGGTTCGGCGCTGTGGCCGAGTCGGGGAGCTGGGGCAGGTCGACGACGGAGATCCGCAACAGCCGTCCGCCGGAGGTGACGGCGCCGATCTCTCCGCGGGTGGTGGCGGGCACGGCGGAGACGATCACGTCGTGCTTGGCGCGTTTGGCGGGCTCGGCGAATTCCGTGCTGCCGCTGGCGGTGCGGGCGAGCAGTCCGGTGGAGGAGAGCATGACCCGGCAGGGGTCGTCGGCGACCTCCAGCGGCACGGCGATCACCGGCGCCTCGTTCGCGTCGAGGATCTCGGTGCGGCGCGGGGTGCTGTATTTCTTGGCGATGCCGGACAGCTCGGAGGAGACGAGTTTGCGCAGCTCCGCGTCGGATTCCAGGATGCGGGTCAGCGCCTCGATGTCCGCCTTGAGCTTGTCGCGCTCGTCCTCGAGCTCGATGCGGTCGAACCTGGTGAGCCGGCGCAGCGGGGTGTCGAGGATGTACTGGGTCTGGATCTCGCTGAGCTCGAAGCGGGAGATCAGGGAGGCCTTCGCGTCGGCGGCGTTGTCACTCGACCGGATGATTCTGATGACCTCGTCGATGTCGACGAGCGCCACCAGCAGCCCCTCGACGAGGTGCAGCCGGTCGCGCCGCTTGCTGCGGCGGAACTCGCTGCGGCGGCGCACCACGTCGAACCGGTGGTCGACGTAGACCTCCAGCAGCTCCTTGAGGCCGAGCGTCAGCGGCTGCCCGTCCACCAGCGCGACGTTGTTGATGCCGAAGGACTCCTCCATCGGCGTCAGCTTGTAGAGCTGGCTGAGGACGGCCTCGGGGTGGAAACCGTTCTTGATCTCGATGACCAGCCGCAGCCCGTGCTCGCGGTCGGTCAGGTCCTTCACGTCCGCGATGCCCTGGAGCTTCTTCGCGTTGACCAGGTCCTTGATCTTGGTGATGACCTTCTCGGGGCCGACGGCGAACGGCAGCTCGGTGACCACGACGCCCTTGCGCCGCGCTGTGACCTGCTCGACCGTCGCCGTGGCGCGGATCCTGAAGGTGCCGCGGCCCGAGCGGTAGGCGTCCTGGATGCCCTCGCGGCCGACGATCTTGCCGCCCGTGGGCAGGTCGGGCCCGGGGATGAAGCCCATCAGGGTCTCCAGGTCGGCGCCCGGGTGCTTGATCAGGTGCCGGGCCGCGGCGATGACCTCGGTCAGGTTGTGCGGCGGCATGTTGGTCGCCATACCGACCGCGATCCCGGCGGAGCCGTTCACCAGGAGGTTCGGATAGGCGGCCGGCAGGGTGACGGGCTCCTGCTCGCTGCCGTCGTAGTTGGCGCCGAAGTCGACCGTGTCCTCGTCGATCGAGTCGACCATCAGACCGGCGGCCGGGGCGGCCCTGCACTCGGTGTACCGCATCGCGGCCGGCGGGTCGTCGTTGCCCAGCGAGCCGAAGTTGCCGTGCCCGTCCACCAGCGGCAGCCGCATGGAGAAGTCCTGCGCCATGCGCACCAGCGCGTCGTAGATCGCGCTGTCACCGTGGGGGTGGAGCTTTCCCATCACCTCGCCCACGACGCGGGCGCATTTGACGTGGGCGCGCTCGGGGCGCAGCCCCATCTCGTGCATCTGGTACAGGATCCGGCGCTGTACGGGCTTCATTCCGTCGCGGGCGTCCGGGAGCGCGCGCGAGTAGATGACCGAATACGCGTACTCCAGGTAGGAGCTCTGCATCTCGTCGACGACGTCGATGTCGAGGATGCGCTCCTCGAAGTCCTCTCCGGGCTCCGGTGCCGGTGTACGGCTCTTACTGCGGCGGGCCATCGCGGCTGCGGCTCCTTCGCTGCTTCGTGCTGTCGCTCTTGTGTGCGGGCGCTTGTTCACGGCGCCTGCTCTCGGGTACGCGCGCTTGTCGCGCGCGCTCGTGCTGGGTGCGCTGCTGTGCCCGGGTCCGGGCTTGTGCTCGGGTCCGGGCGTGCGTGCGGCTTCGCGCGACCATTGTGGACCGCTCCACTGACAGCCGGCCGCTCGGTAGACCGTACGGGAACTTCGCACGTTGTCGGCGTGGTTGCATACAGTGACAGCACCGCCGGTCGCGTGAGACGCACGGGCGGTCGGCAGTTCCCGGCGTCCGGCCGGGAAACCTCCGCGAGCGGAAGGGACTCCCCGCCCATGGGTCACACGGCCACGCCCCCGCCGGCCACCGGTGGGCTGACAGCGACGGAGCACCGGCTGGCCAACGGCCTGCGTGTGGTGCTCTCCGAGGATCATCTGACCCCCGTCGCCGCTGTCTGCCTCTGGTACGACGTCGGTTCCCGCCACGAGGTGAAGGGCCGCACGGGCCTGGCACACCTCTTCGAGCACCTGATGTTCCAAGGCTCGGCCCAGGTCGAGGGCAACGGGCACTTCGAGCTGGTGCAGGGCGCGGGCGGCTCCCTGAACGGCACCACGAGCTTCGAGCGCACCAACTACTTCGAGACGATGCCCGCGCACGAGCTGGAGCTCGCCCTGTGGCTGGAGGCCGACCGCATGGGGTCGCTGCTGGCCGCGCTGGACGAGGAGTCGCTGGAAAACCAGCGGGACGTGGTCAAGAACGAGCGCCGCCAGCGGTACGACAACGTGCCCTACGGCACCGCGTTCGAGCGCATGACGGCCATGGTCTTCCCCGAGGGCCACCCCTACCACCACACCCCGATCGGGTCCATGGCCGACCTGGACGCCGCCTCGCTGAGGGACGCGCAGGAGTTCTTCCGTACGAACTACGCGCCGAACAACGCCGTGCTGGCGGTCGTCGGCGACATCGACCCGGAGCAGACGCTGGCCTGGGTCGAGAAGTACTTCGGCTCCATCCCGGGGCACGAGGGCAAGCAGCCGCCGCGGGACGGCTCGCTGCCCGAGGTGCGGGGCGAGGAGACGCGCGAGGTCGTCGAGGAGGAGGTGCCCTCCCGCGCGCTGATGGCGGCCTACCGGCTGCCGCACGACGGCACGCGTGAGGCGGACGCCGCCGACCTGGCGCTGACCGTGCTCGGCGGGGGCGAGTCCTCCCGCCTCTACGCCCGGCTGGTGCGGCACGACCGCTCGGCGGTCGCCGCGGGATTCGGCATGCTGCGCCTGGCGGGCGCCCCCTCCCTGGGCTGGCTGGACGTGAAGGCGTCCAGCGGCGCCGAGGTGGCCGACATCGAGGCCGCGGTCGACGACGAGCTGCGGCGTTTCGCGCAGGAGGGCCCCAGCGCGGAGGAGATGGAGCGCGCCCAGGCCCAGCTGGAGCGCGAGTGGCTGGACAGGCTGGCCACGGTCGGCGGCCGCGCGGACGAACTGTGCCGGTACGCGGTCCTCTTCGGTGACCCGCAGCTCGCGCTGACGGCGGTGGGCCGGGTCCTCGAGGTCACGCGCGAGGAGGTGCGCGAGATCGCCGCACAGCGGCTGCACCCCGACAACCGTGCCGTGCTGGTCTACGAGCCGCTGGCGAACGAGGCCGAGGAGAACGAGGAGAGCGGGCAGTGAGCGAGACTCCACAGACGCCGGCGGGCACCGCCCCGGCGGGCACCGTGCCGGGCGCGGGCACGACCATGGACTTCCACCCCCAGCCCGCAGGCGGCACGCCGAAGCCGTGGGCCTTTCCCACGCCGCGGCGCGATGTGCTGCCCAACGGGCTGACGGTGCTGCGCTGCCACCGTCCTGGCCAGCAGGTGGTGGCCGTCGAGGTGAACCTGATGGCGCCGCTGGACGCGGAGCCCGAGGGGCTCGACGGTGTCGCCACCCTGATGGCCCGCGCGCTGAGCGAGGGCACCGACAAGCACACGGCCGAGGAGTTCGCCGCCGAGCTGGAGCGCTGCGGCGCCACGCTCGACGCGCACGCCGACCACCCGGGCGTGCGCGTCTCCCTGGAGGTGCCGGTCTCCCGGCTGCGCAAGGCGCTGGGGCTGCTGTCGGACGCGCTGCGCGCCCCCGCCTTCCCCGACGGCGAGGTGGAGCGGCTGGTCGCCAACCGGCTGGATGAGATCCCGCACGAGCTGGCCAACCCGGCCCGCCGCGCCGCCAAGGAGCTGTCGAAGGAGCTCTTCCCCGCCACGTCGCGGATGTCGCGGCCCCGGCAGGGCACCGAGGAGACGGTGAGCCGTATCGACGCGGCGGCCGTCCGCGCCTTCTACGAGGCCCATGTGCGTCCCGTGACGGCGACGGTCGTGGTGGTCGGCGATCTGGAGGGCGTGGATCTGGACGAGGCGCTGACCGAGACGCTCGGCGCCTGGACCGGTACGGCGGCCGAGGCCCGCGCGATGCCGCCGATCTCCGCGGACGACACCGGCCGCGTCGTCATCGTGGACCGCCCGGGTGCGGTGCAGACGCAGCTGCTGATCGGGCGCGTCGGCCCCGATCGGCACGACCGGGTGTGGCCGGCGCAGCTGCTGGGCGTCTACTGCCTGGGCGGCACCCTCACCTCCCGGCTCGACCGGGTGCTGCGCGAGGAGAAGGGCTACACCTACGGGGTGCGGGCCTTCGGGCAGGTGCTGCGTTCGGCCGAGGACGGCAGCGGGGCCGCCATGCTGGCCATCAGCGGTTCGGTCGCCACGGATGTCACGGGGCCCGCGCTGGCCGACCTGTGGCAGGTGTTGCGTGTGCTGGCGGCCGAGGGGCTGACGGACGAGGAGCGGGACGTGGCGGTGCGCAATCTGGTGGGTGTCGCCCCGTTGCGCTACGAGACGGCGGCCGCGGTGGCCGGCACGCTCGCCGACCAGGTGGAGCAGTACCTGCCGGACGACTACCAGGCGCGGGTGTACGCGCAGCTGGCCGAGACCGGCACGGTGGAGGCCACGGCCGCCGCGGTCAGCGCGCTGCCGGCGGACCGGCTGGTGACGGTGCTCGTCGGTGACGCGTCCCAGATCGCCGACTCCGTGCGGGAGTTGGGGATCGGCGAGGTCAAGGTGGTCTCCGGCTCCTGACGTCCCCGTCCCGGGGCGCGGCAGCGGGGGAAAGTGGGGCCCGGGAGGAGGAATCACTCCTTCCGGGCCCTTCGCGATGTCCGTTTCTGTTGCGGTTGTGGTGAGTTGGAGTGTGGCGAAGATGACAAAGCCAGGGATTTGTTTGCCGCTCGGAGTTGGCGCCGTCTAGCGTCGTGGCCGCTGTCCGTCAGAAGTGACCGCACCCGCGGCCGACGGACGGTGATCGCCGAATCCCCGAGGGGAACTGCCCGAGGGGGACCGGGGACCCACCTTGTCCCATGGGGTGAATCGGACGGCCTCGAAAAGAGGCGGTCCGTAGGAGACCTTCCTGCTCCGAACCCGTCAGCTAACCCGGTAGGCGAGAAGGAAGGAAAGGAGTACGCCTCCGTATGGCGTTCACCCGTGCCACCGGGAAGCACCGGCGCCCGAGTAAGACCCGCAGGGCCACGGCGGGAGCGGCGGGCATAGCCGGCCTCGCCACCGTGGGTGTCGTGGGCTCCATCGCCTCTCCCGCGTTCGCCGCCGGCGGCGGGCAGGGCCAGAACAATCTGCAGCAGAGCCCGCAGTTGCGCGAGGCTCTCGCCGCCCCCATCTCGGACACCCTGGACGAGCAGGCGTACGACCAGGCGCTGAGGGCCGAGCAGGCGAAGGCCGAGTCCGAGGCCAAGGAGGAGGCCGCCAAGGCGAAGGCCGAGGCGAAGCGGAAGGCCGACGAGGCCAAGCGCAAGGCCGCCGCCGAGAAGGCGCAGAAGGAGCACGAGGCCAAGGTCAGGGCCGCACGGGCCGCGGAGCGCGCGAAGCTCAACGCCTACGTGCTGCCGGTCGAGGGCTCCTACGTCTCCACGGGCTACCAGCAGGGCGGCGGCATGTGGTCGTCCGGCAGCCACACCGGGATCGACTTCCACGCCGGCATGAACACTCCGGTCCACTCCGTGGCCGCAGGTGAGGTCGTGGAGGCCGGCAACGGCGGTGCCTACGGCAACAACATCGTCATCAAGCACAAGGACGGCACGTACACGCAGTACGGCCACCTGAACTCGATCGGTGTCTCGGTCGGCCAGAGCGTGAAGTCGGGCCAGCAGATCGCCCTGTCGGGCTCGACCGGCAACTCCTCGGGTCCGCACCTGCACTTCGAGGCCCGTTCGGGCCCGGAGTACGGCTCGGACATCGACCCGGTCGCCTATCTGCGCCAGCACGGCCTCAAGGTCTGACGCCGGCGCGGCTTCAAGGTCCGACGCCTGCACGGCGCACTCGCGGGCATGCGACGAGCCCCCGGCCTGCTGGGCCGGGGGCTCGTGCGCGTCGCGTTCCGCGTCTGTGGGCCCCCACCGACCGCGGACGTGCGGCGGGGGCCTTCAGACCGTCTCCGGAAGCTCCTCCAGCCCCTCGGAGACCAGCTTCGCGAGCCGGTCGAGGGCCGCCTCTGCGTCGTCCGCCTCGGAGGCCAGGACGATCTCCTCGCCGCCCTCGGCGCCCAGGCCGAGCACGCCGAGCATGGAGGCCGCGTTGACGGGGTTGCCCTCGGCCTTCCGCACGGTGACCGGAACGCCGGCGGCCGAGGCGGCACGGACGAAGATGGAGGCGGGGCGGGCGTGCAGCCCCTCGGCCCAGCCGACGGTGACGCGGCGCTCAACCATGGTGTTGCCCTTCGAGTCGGTGAGGTTGTCTAGACCAGTCTCGCACGGCGGCCTTCGCGCACCGCACGGTCGTCTGTGTGGTACCGCGACCATACGACGCACCGCGCGAGCGCTCCGTGAGCCCGCTCACCGCCGTACGCTGAGCGCATGCCGAGCCCCGAGGAGCGCGCCTACCCGACCCACTGGGAAGCGGACATCGTCCTGCGTGACGGCGGTACGGCGCAGGTACGCCCGATCACCCCCGACGACGCGGAACGCCTGGTCAGCTTCTACGAGCAGGTCTCCGACGAGTCGAAGTACTACCGGTTCTTCGCCCCCTACCCGCGGCTGTCCGACCGGGACGTGCGCCGCTTCACGCACCACGACTACGTCGACCGGGTCGGCCTGGCAGTGACCATCCGCGGGGAGTTCATCGCGACCGTCCGCTACGACCGCATCGACCCGCACGGCCGCCCCGCGAGCGAACCCGCCGACGAGGCCGAGGTCGCCTTCCTGGTCCGCGACGACCAGCAGGGCAGGGGAGTGGCTTCCGCGCTCCTCGAACACATCGGGGCCGTCGCCAGGGAGCGCGGCATCCGCCGCTTCGCCGCCGAGGTACTGCCCGCCAACAACAAGATGATCAAGGTGTTCACGGACGCCGGATACTCCCAGAAGCGCAGCTTCGAGGACGGCTCCGTCCACCTCACCCTCGACCTGGAGCCCACCGAACGCTCCCTGGCCGTGATGCAGGCCCGCGAACAGCGCGCCGAGGCCCGCTCCGTCGCCCGGCTGCTGGCCCCCGGCGCGGTCGTCGTCATCGGTGCCAGCCGCAGCCCCGGCGGCGCCGGGCGCGCGGCCCTGGGCAGCCTGAGCGCGGGCGGCTTCACCGGGCGCCTGTACGCCGTCAACCACGCGCTCGACCCCGAAGGCCCTGCGGTAGTGGCCGGAGTGCCCGCCTACGGGTCCGTGCGGCACCTGCCCGAGCGCGTCGATCTGGCCGTCGTCGCCGTCCCCGCCGAGCAGCTCGAACACGTGGTCAGGGAGTGCGGCCAAGCGGCGCTCCAAGGGCTCGTCGTGCTCTCCGAGGGCGTCGGCCGCGACGAGCAGCGCGCCCTGGTGCGGCTCGCCCGCTCCTACGGCATGCGGCTCATCGGCCCCGGCGCGCTCGGCCTCATCAACACCTCGCCCGACGTGCGGCTGAACGCGACGCCCTCCATCCGGATGCCCGCGCGGGGCCGCATCGGCGTCTTCACCCAGTCGGGAGCCATCGGCATCGCCCTCCTCGACGGGCTCGACCGGCGCGGCATCGGCCCCTCCTCCTTCGTCTCCGCCGGGAACCGCGCCGACGTCTCCGGCAACGACCTGCTCCAGCACTGGGACGAGGATCCCGACACCGACGTCGCCTTGATGTACCTGGAGTCGATCGGCAACCCGCGCAAGTTCACCCGGCTCGCGCGGCGCACCGCGGCCCGCAAACCCCTCGTGGTCGTCAAGGGCGCCCGGCAGCGCGGCAGCGCGCCCCCGCCGGGACACGCCGCGCCGGCCTCCCGCACGCCCGACGCGACCGTCCAGGCCCTGCTGCGCCAGGCTGGTGTGCTGATGGTCGACAGCTTCACCGAGCTGATCGACACCGGAGTGCTCCTCGCCGACCAGCCGCCGCCCGCGGGCCCGCACGTCGGCATCGTCGGCAACACCGACGCGATGAGCCTACTGGCCTACGACGCCTGCCTCAACGACGGCCTCCGCCCCCGCCCCGTGGTGGCGCTGCCCGGCGGCGCGGGCCCCGGCGACTTCGGCCGGGCGCTGCGCGAGGCGCTCAGGGACGCGGCCACCGACGCGGTGCTGCTCACCCTCGTGCCCACCGTCCCCGCCGAGCTGCCCGGCCGCACCGGAACCCACCAGCCGGACACCCCGCCCGACGGCCACATCGAGGCCCTCGCCGACGCGCTGCGGGAGGCGGCGGACGCGGTCGCCGCGCACGAGGGCGCACCGCGCAAGCCCGTCGCCGTCGTACACCTGGCGATGGAAGGGCTGCAGAAAGCGCTCGCCGCCCGCGGCCTGCCCTCCTACCCGACACCCGAACGCGCGTCCCGCGCCCTGGCCGAGGCGGTGCGCCACTCCCGGTGGCGGGCCGAGTCGGGGGCGCCGGGCAAGGTGCCCGACCTCGACGCCGAGGAGTCCGCCGCCGCGCGGCTGCTCGACCGCGCGACGCCGCCGGCGCCCGACCGCGGGCGCGCCCTCACCGACGAGGAGACCTCCAGGCTGCTGCGCTGCTACGGGATCCACGTGCGGCCCGCGCTGGCCGCACCCGACGCCGACGCGGCTGCCCGGGCGGCCGACCGCCTCGGCTACCCGGTCGCCCTCAAGACCACGGCCCCGCACCTGCGGCACCGCGCCGACCTGGGAGGGGTCCGGCTGGACATCGCGGGGGAGGCCGGGCTGCGGCGCGCCTACGCGGAGCTGACCGACGTGCTGGGCGCCCCCGAGCAGCTGCGTCCTGTCGTCCAGGCGATGGCCCCGCGCGGCGTCGGCACCGTCATCCGGGGGACCCTCGATCCGGCCATCGGCGCCGTGCTCTCCTTCGGCCTGGCGGGCACCGCCTCCGACCTGCTGGAGGACACGGCGCACCGGCTGGTGCCGGTCACGGACAAGGAGGCCGCCGCTCTGGTGCGCGGCATCCGCTCGGCGCCGCTGCTGTTCGGCTGGCGCGGCGCCGAACCCTCGGACACGGCCGCGCTGGAGGAGGTGCTGCTGCGGGTCTCCCTGCTGATGGACGACCATCCCCAGGTGCTGGCCGTGGAACTCGATCCGGTGGTGGTCGCTCCGCGGGGCGTGACGGTGCTGGGCGCCGCGGTCCGCGTCGCCGACCCGGGGCTCCGTCCCGACCTGGGGGCGCGCAGGCTCCCGGCGTACTGACCGGCCCGGGGCGTGCGCGCGGGGGAACGGGCGGGTCTGCGCCGCCGTACGGCCCCGTAGGATGGCTGTCATGGCGAAGACCGGTACGACGACCCAGGGGCTGCGCGAGGCGATCGAGCGCAGCGGTTACTACCCGGCTCTCGTGGCCGAGGCCGTCGAGGCGGCGGTGGGCGGCGAGCCCGTGGCCTCCTATCTTGTGCATCAGGAGACCACGTTCGACTCGAACGAGGTGCGCCGTCACGTCACGGTGCTGGTGCTCACCCGCACCCGCTTCCTCGTCAGTCACACCGACGAGCAGGCAGCGGACGGCACCTCTCCGTCGCCCTACGCGACGACGTCGACCGAGTCCGTGAAGCTGGAGCGGATCTCCTCCGTCGTGCTCTCCCGCGTCGTGGCCAACCCCGAGTCCTACACCCCCGGCACCCTGCCCCGCGAGGTGGTGCTGACCATCGGCTGGGGCGCCGTCTCCCGTCTCGACATGGAGCCCGCCACCTGCGGCGACCCCAACTGCGAGGCGGACCACGGCTACACGGGCTCGGCCACGGCCGACGACCTGTCGCTGCGCGTCAGCGAGGCGGGAGACGGTCCCGACACCGTCCGCCAGACCCTCGCCTTCGCGCAGGCGCTGTCCGAGGCCACCGCCGGTACCCCGAGCACCCGGGTCGGACCCTCGCAGTGACACCCGAGAGCACCCCCCACACCTACCCCGCGGCACCGCACGACGCCGTGCCGACGGACGCACCGCTGGACCCGCGCACGGCCCCCGTGCCCCGCTACGGCGCCGGCTCCCTCGCCGACCTGCTGCCCTCCGTCGCGGCAGGGCTCGGCGTCCCCGGCATGAGCGCGGGACTGCCGCTGGAGCCCGCCGACCGCGCCTGCGTCTTCCTGGTGGACGGCATGGGCTGGGAGGCGCTCAGAGCGCACCCCGAGCAGGCCCCGTTCCTCACCTCCCTGCTGCCGGGCTCTGCGAACGGCACCGGTGCGCCGATCACCTCGGGTTTCCCCTCCACCACGGCGACCTCACTCGCCTCCGTGGGCACCGGACGCGTCCCCGGCGAGCACGGGCTGCCCGGCTACACGGCGCTCGACCCGGCCACGGGGCAGCTCATGAACCAGCTGCGCTGGCAGCCCTGGACCGACCCGCACCTGTGGCAGCCCTACCCGACCGTCTTCCAGCAGGCCGAGGCCGCCGGAGTGGCCGCCTGCCAGGTGACGGCCCCGCACTTCGAGCACACCCCGCTCACCAAGATCGCCCTGTCCGGCGGCACCTTCCTCGGCCGGCTGGCCGCCGAGGACCGCATGGACCTGGCCGCCGAACGCCTCGCCGCATCCGACCGCGCACTCGTCTACACCTACTACGCCGAACTGGACGGCAACGGACACCGCTACGGCATGGACTCCGACGCCTGGCGCGGCCAGCTCTCCCACGTGGACCGCCTCGCCAGGCGCCTCGCCGAGCAGCTGCCGCCCCGCTCGGCGCTCTACATCACCGCCGACCACGGCATGGTGGACATCCCGCAACGCCCCGAGGCGCGCCTCGACTTCGACGAGGACTGGGAGCTCGGCGCCGGCGTCGCCCAGCTGGGCGGCGAGGGCCGGATGCGCCACGTCTACGCCGTCCCCGGCGCGGCAGGCGACGTCCACGCGGTCTGGCGCGAAGTGCTCGCCGAGCAGGCGTGGGTGGCCACCAGGCAGGAGGCCGTCGAGCTGGGCTGGTTCGGCCCCGTGGTCGAGCCGCGCGTCAGCGGCAGGATCGGTGACGTGGTCGCGGCGATGCGTGACGACATCGCCATCGTCGCCACCCGCCGGGAGCCCAAGGAGTCCGAGCTGATCGGCATGCACGGCTCGGCGACCCCCGCCGAGCAGCTCGTCCCGCTCCTGGAGGTCCGCACCTGAGGGTGCGCCTCACATGGCCCGCGCGGCACCCGGCTGCGAGAATCCGCCCGCGAGAGCCCCCTGCCCGCCCAGAGCCTGCCCACAGCCGCCCTCCGCCCAGAGCGGCTGTCCGCCCAGACGAAAGGCCGTACCCCATGCCAGAGCTGGTGTTCTTCTCCGGAACGATGGACTGCGGGAAGAGCACGCTCGCCCTCCAGATAGAGCACAACCGCTCGGCGCGCGGGCTGGGCGGCATGATCTTCACCCGGGACGACCGTGCCGGCGAGGGCAAGCTCTCCTCCCGCCTCGGCCTGGTCGCCGAGGCCGTCGAGGTGGCCGAGGACCTCAACTTCCAGCAGCACGTGGTCAGGCACCTGACCGCGGGCGGACGCACCGACTACGTGATCGTCGACGAGGCCCAGTTCCTGGCGCCCGAGCAGGTCGAACAGCTCGCCCGCGTGGTCGACGAACTGGGCATCGACGTCTACGCCTTCGGCATCGCCACCGACTTCCGCACCCGCCTCTTCCCCGGCTCCCAGCGGCTGATGGAGCTCGCCGACCGGCTCGAGACGCTCCAGGTGGAGGCGTTGTGCTGGTGCGGGGCGCGCGCCACGCACAACGCGCGTACGGTCGACGGCCGCATGGTGGTCGAGGGGGCCCAGGTCGTCGTCGGCGACGTGGGCGAACTCCGCCGAGAGGTCGGCTACGAGGTGCTGTGCCGGCGCCACCACCGCAGACGGCTGACGGCGGTCTCGGCGGGGGCCGGGGCGCTCTCGCCCGATGTGCTGCCCGTGGACGAGGCCGCGCCGCCACCGGCACCGCCACCACGGCGCTGAGCAGGCCCCCGCCGCCGGGGCTCAGCCCTCCATCGCCACGGGCCTGATGACGCTGAAGTGCGCGCCCTCCGGGTCCGCGAGCGTCACCAGCCGCCCGTACGGGGAGTCGTCGGGACCGCGCACCACCCGTCCACCCAGCTCGCCCGCGTGCCGCGCCACCGCGTCCGGGTCCTCGACCGCGAAGTACGTGCGCCAGTGCGGCCCCCGGTCACGGGGCAGCGCGTCCCCCACCCCGTGGATCCCGGCCACCGGCTGCCCGTCCGCGTAGAGCGTCAGATAGTCGAAGCCGGGTGCCTCGACGGCCTTCGCCTCGTAACCGAACACCGCCTGGTAGAACTTCACGACCGGGCTCGTCTCCCGGGTGACCAGCTCGAACCAGACGGGTGCCCCCAACATGCCCAGCGGGGCCGTCCCCAGGCCCGGGTAGTGGGCGTCCCGCCACACACCGAAGGGAGCGCCGAGGGGGTCGGAGGCGATGGCCATCCGCCCGGCCGTCTCCGCGTCCAGCGGCCCCACCGCCACCGTCCCGCCGTACGAACGCACGGCGGCCGCCGTCTCGTCGGCGTCGGTGCTCGCCAGATACGGCAGCCACGCGACCGGCACCTGCCGCCCGTCCGCCTTCTTCCCCAGCCCCGCCACCTCGTGGCCACCCGCGACCGCGCGCACGTACGGGCCGAGCTGCTGGGGCCCCGTGCGGAACTCCCAGCCGAACAAACCCTGGTAGAACTCCTTGCCGACGTCCAGCCCGTCCACCATGAGGCTCGCCCACGCGGGCGCCCCAGGGGTGTGACGTAGCCGAGCCGCTGCCTCGGTCATCTGCTTCGCTCCTTGACCATCATCGATGCGGTCGTACGGGTGGAAGTGCTGCCCCGGCGTCCTTGCCGCGGCTTCGTGACTACTCGCTCAGTGCAGATGCTGTCACCACCTGTCGCGCCGCGCTCCCCGGCCGCGCCGCTTTTCTCCGCTTCAGGGCGAGAATCCCCGATCCGTGTGCCGTCCCGGAACCCACCGGGCCGCGGGGCACCCGGTGCGCGAAGATGGCGCCATGACAGCCATCATCTCCGCAGCCACGCTCGCGAGCGATCTCGCCGCCGGGTCGGCACCCGTGCTGCTCGACGTGCGGTACAAGCCGGGCGACCCCCCGGGACTGCCGCTTTACCACAAGGGCCACCTTCCCGGCGCCGTCTACATCGACCTGGAGAGCGAGCTGGCCGCCAAGCCCGCCGCGGGCACCGGACGCCATCCGCTGCCCTCCCTCGACGCCTTCGGCGCCGCCATGCGCCGTGCGGGCGTCAGCGGCGGCCGTCCCGTCGTGGTCTACGACGCCGGGGGCCTGGGCGGCGGCTGGGCGGCGGCGCGCTGCTGGTGGCTGCTGCGCTGGGCCGGGCACCCGGACGTCCGCGTCCTGGACGGCGGCCTCGCCGCCTGGGAGGCCGCGGGAAACCCGCTGAGCACCGGTACGCCCGACCCGGAGCCCGGCGACTTCACGCCCTCGCCCGGCGGCATGCCCACGCTGGACGCCGACGAGGCGGCGGCGCTGGCCCGCCACGGGATCCTCATGGACGCCCGCGCCGCGGAGCGCTACCGCGGCGAGGTCGAGCCCCTGGACCCGGTCGCGGGGCACATCCCGGGCGCCGTCTCGGCCCCCACCACGGAGAACCTCACCGACGCCGGCACCTTCCGCTCCCCGCACGCCCTCACGGAGCGTTTCGAGGCCTTGGGCGCCACGCCCGGAGCCGAGGTCGGTGTCTACTGCGGCTCCGGTGTCTCCGCCGCCCAGGAGGTCCTCGCCCTCCACCTCGCCGGGATCGACGCGGCCCTCTACGTCGGCTCCTGGAGCGAGTGGACGGCGGAGTCCCGCAGGCCGGTGGCGACGGGCCCCGAGCGCGGCTGAGGCGGTCGGGCCGTCGGCGCCCGGACCCCGGACGGCACCCGCCCATCTGAGCGCGGCGCGCGGTAGGGGCGCGGGGGCACTGGACGACCGGGTCCTGTGCCCCCGCGCCGGGAAACGCACCGGGAAGTGCGGGCGAGGGCCGCGGCGACGAGGGGAGGCGGCGCTACTCCTTCTTGCGGCGCGTACCGAAGACGATCTCGTCCCAGCTGGGCACGGCGGCCCGGCGCCCCGGCCGGACGCCGTCCGCTTCCGCCTGCCGGTCGGTGGTGCCCTTGAGCCGGTCGCGGTGGGCGCCCACAGAGCGCGGCATCAGCACGTCAGCGTAGGCGGACCCGGCACTGGCCGCGGGAGCGGGCGGTTCGACCACCTCGGGCTCCTCGGCCTGCTCGCTCTCCGTCTCCTCTTCCGCGTCCGGGACCGCCGAGGCGGCGGACGCCGCCGCGTCCTCGTACCCGGGGGACTGCTCGGGCACGACCAGGTCCCCCCGGAAGCTGGGCACCGCCTCCAGCAGGCTGGTCAGCGAGTCCGGGCCGCCGACGGCCTCGTCCGTGCCGGGCGGCTGGTCGTCCTCGTCGCCGGGCGCGGGGGAGAGGGAGGCGGGCTCCAGCTCGGGCCGTCCGAACCTGTCGGTGCGCTCGGCGCGCTCCGCACGGTCGGTCCGCTCCCTGGGCAGCCTGGCGATGCGCGGCACGAACGGGAAGCTGGGCTCCGGTGTGTCGTCCGTCTCGCCGATCAGCGCCCGCGCCTCGTCGTCGGCAGCCTGGACGAGGCGGCGCGGCGGGTCGTAGGTCCAGGTCGCGGCGTGGGGCTGGCCGGCGACGCGGTAGGCGAGCAGGACCTCCCAGGTGCCGTCGTCGCGTCGCCAGGAGTCCCAGTGGACGGACTCCTTGTCGGCGCCGCGCAGCAGCAGGCGCTCGCTGACGGCCTCGCCGAGCTGGGGCCCCGCGTTCTCGCCGGGGCGGCGCACGGGTGTCTTGCGGGCGCGCTCGGCCATGAACGCGCGCTCGGCGAGCACGGGGCCCTCGAACCGGCGTACGCGGTCGACGGGGATGCCCGCGAGGGAGGCGACCTCCTCAGCGGAGGCACCGGCTCGTATACGCGCCTGGATGTCGCGGGGCCGCAGATGGCTCTCGACCTCGATCTCGATCTGGCCGAGCCGCGCGCGGTCGTTTCTGACGGCGGCTCTCAGCCGCTCGTCGATCGGAAGCGTGTATTCCGTGCTGTCGGCAGCTTTGAGCACCAGTCGTGTGCCGTCGTTGCTGACGGCCACGACACGCAGTTCGGGCATGGGAACCTCCCGGGTGGTGCCTGCCGACGTCACGTGCGTCGCTGCTCCCGCTAGACGAGTGTGGCCTGCCCGGGTGCAGCCTGCCACAACCTTGCCGACTTCCTCGGGGTCCGAGGCAGTGTTCAGATCGCTGTTCGATCCTACGGAACCACCCGGAACCGCCGCTACGGCACGGTTACCTCCTCACAACGCACGGTGGCCGAGGTGGTCACCGTGTGCATTCGGCGCCGGGTCAGAACCGAGACCAGGGCTCGTCACACTACTCCATTAGTGCCATCCGGGTGGACCGCCGCGCCACCGAAGTTGCTCGCGAGTAAGGGAGTTGACGCCCAAAGAATCCATTTGGCCTGGATACGGGGGTGGGAAGCGTCACAGAACCACCCGAAGTGGAACCTATGGCCTCTCCTGAAAGTCCCCTATTCGTGCACAGTGGTTGGAGTGTGCGATCAAGGGCGGTAAATGGACAAGAAGGATAACCACCCCATAACCGGCTACCGGGATCATGGACGTATTCCGGAACAGCCTGCTCCTGAACGGGAAGAGGGCAAGGGTGACAGCAAGTTCAATCTGAGCCTGGCGCAGGTGCTGGGCAGCGCCGTCGCCGCGGTCGTCGCCGCGTTCGCGGCGGGCCAGCTGGGCGTCTACGGCACCTTCCTGGGCGCCGGGGTGATGAGCCTCGTCGCCACCAGCGGCGGCCCGATCTTCCAGCACTTCTTCAGCAGGACCGGCAAGCAGATCAAGGACGTCACGGTCCCGCCGAAGGCGCGCCAGGTGCCCGTACGGGACCCGGCGCCCGACTGGAAGGACGACGAGGGCCACCACACCGCTCAGGCCGCCCACAACGCGGAGGCGCTCCAGGAGACCGGGGCGACCCGGCTGCTTCCGGCCGCGCCGCGCGAGAGCGGGACCGCAGCTGGCTCGGCCGGCACGGCCGGCGCCTGGCGCGGCGCCGACGATGCCACGCACGCCCTCAGCGTCGATCAGGTCACGCGCGCCCTGCGGACCGGCAGGCCGGTCGAGGATGGCGAGCGGCTCGACGAGGCGACGCGCGCACTGCGTCGCCAGGACGGTGCCGATGCCGCGGACGCGACCCGGGCACTGCCCCGCCAGGGCGGTTCCGGGCACACGGCCAGGGCACTGCCGCGCCAGGACGGTTCCGAGGACCCGACCGGGGCACTGCCGGGCGACGACGCGACGCGGGTGCTGGGCACCGTCGGGCGGCCGTCCCGCGCCGCCGGCCCCGACGGGCCGCCGGGGAACGGGGAGTTCACCGACGCGACGACCCACGGCACCAAGTGGCGCGGCTGGCGGCGCACGCTGATGCCCGCCGTGGTGGTGTTCGTGATCGCGATCGGCGGCATCACGCTGTACGAGGCGATCTCGGGGCACTCGATCTCCGGCGGCGACGGCACCTCCATCAGCGACGTCTTCCGGCCCGGCCACGGCTCCTCCGGCGACAGCGGTCCGGACGCGCCGCCCGCCACCCCGGAGCCCGGCCAGTCGGAGAACGGCGAGAGCCCGACGCCGACGCCCGAGGACTCCCAGCCCGCCACCGACCCCGGTGACCGTGGGGACGAGCACAGCGAAGCGCCCGGCTCCCAGGACACCGACAACTCGACGCCGGCCCCCGACCCGTCCGAGCCCCGCCCGGGCGAGACGGACGGCTCCGGAAGCGGCGACGGTGACACCGAGACCACGCCAGGGGACCCCGGTGGCTCGGACAGCCAGGACGGCGGTGAAGGCGGTGCGGACACCGGCAACGGCGCGGACGGCTCCGGCCGGCTGCCCCAGGGCACACAGCGGGATCTCGGCGGCCAGGGCTGAACCGGAGCCGAGGCTCCGGGGGCGGCCCAGGACGCCCCCCCCGGGGAACGGGCCGGGCCCCTCGGCTGGAGGGGCCCGGCCCGTTCGCTCGTCAACGGCCGTGCGCGCTCGGCGCTCACGGCCCGGTCCTCACTCGCCCAGTACCCGCCGCAGGTAGGGGTTGGCGAAGACGCGGTCCGGGTCGAGCCGGTCGCGCAGCGCGGTGAACTCGGTGAACCTCGGGTACACGCCCGCGAGGTACGCGGCGTCCCTGCTGTGCAGCTTTCCCCAGTGCGGACGCCCCGCGTGCGCGGTCATGATGCGCTCGACGGCGCTGAAGTAGGCCTCGTGGGGCGTGCCCCGGTACATGTGCACCGCCACGTACGCCGTGTCGCGCCCGCCCGCGGTCGACAGCGGGATGTCGTCCGCGGGCGCCGTGCGCACTTCGACGGGGAAGCTCACCCGGAAGTCGGACCGTTCCACCAGGGACTTGAGCTCCCGCAGCGCGCCGGTGAGCGCGGCCCGCGGGACGGCGTACTCCATCTCCACGAACCGCACCCGGCGCGGGCTGGTGAAGACCCTGTAGGGGATGTCGGTGTACGTACGGGCCGACAGTGCGCGGCTGGAGACGCGGGCGATGCCGGGCACGGTGGCGGGCACCGCCCTGCCGAGCGCGCAGACGGCCTGGAAGACGCCGTTGGAGAGCAGTTCGTCGTCGACCCAGCCGCGCATCCGCGGGAGGGGAGCCGCGGGGCCCGTGCTGCGGTTGTTGCGCTTGGTGTTGCAGCTGTCGGTGTGGGGGAACCAGTAGAACTCGAAGTGCTCGTTCTCGGCCACCAGCTGGTCGAACTCGGTGATCACCCGGTCGAACGGCATCGGTTCCTCGCGCGCCGTGAGCAGGAACTCCGGCTCCACCCCGAAGGTCACCTCGCTGATCACCCCCAGCGCCCCCAGGCCCACGCGGGCGGCGTCGAAGAGCGCGCGCTCCTCCCCGCTCCCCTCCGCCGAGCAGCGCGTGACCGAGCCGTCCGCCAGCACCAGCTCCAGTTCCCTGATCTGGGCCGCCACCGAGGCCGAGTCGCGCCCCGTGCCGTGGGTTCCGGTGCTGACGGCCCCGGAGACGGTCTGCTCCATGATGTCGCCCATGTTCGTCAGCGACAGGCCCCGCGCGGCCAGCGCCGCGTTCAGCGCTTTGAGGGGGGTGCCCGCCGCGACGGTGACCGTGCCCGCCTCCCGGTCGATCCGCCGTATCCCGGCCAGCCGTTCGGGGCGTATCAGCACCCCGTCCGTGGCGGCGGCGGCCGTGAACGAGTGACCTGTACCGGCCGCCTTGACCCGCAGGCCGTCGGCCGCGGCCCGGCGCACCACCTCCGCAAGGGCCTCCGTCGACGAGGGAGAGACCGTCCGCTGGGGAGAGGCGGTCACGTTGCCCGCCCAGTTCCGCCAGGTGACCGCTCGGCTGTCCGCTGACCGCACGCTCGTCACTGCCCGTCCCCTCTCGCCGCGGCACCGGCCGGCGGTGGCCGGGTCACGCGCCCCGGCCGCCCCACAAGTTGGAGTGGGATCATACTCACGGCTCTCGTGTGCCGTCCGGGGCGCCGGAGGCCGCGCCCGCGGGCGCACCTCGTTGTTGGGCGGACGGGGGGACGTCCGCGTCGCGGACGGGAGGGCGCCCGCCCGCTCAGCGGGCAGGGTGGCAGGATCGAGACATGTCCGACGCGCTGCCCACCGCACCACCCGCCCCCGAGCGGGACGCCTCCCCGGCCCCTTACGACGCACTTCTGCTGCTCTCCTTCGGCGGTCCCGAAGGGGTCGACGACGTCGTTCCGTTCCTGGAGAACGTCACCCGGGGGCGCGGCATCCCCCGCGAGCGCCTCGAAGAGGTGGGCCGGCACTACTACCTCTTCGACGGGGTCAGCCCGATCAACGCGCAGAACCGCGCACTGCTCGAGGCGCTCCGCGAGGACTTCGCCGGGCACGGCCTCGACCTGCCCGTCTACTGGGGCAACCGGAACTGGGCGCCGTACCTGACCGACGCGCTGCGTCAGATCGTCCGGGACGGGCACCGGCGCGTCCTGACGCTGGCGACCAGTGCCTACGCCTCCTACTCGGGGTGCCGCCAGTACCGCGAGAACCTCGCCGAGTCGCTGGCCGCCCTGCGTGCCGAGGGCCTGGAGGTGCCCCGCGTGGACAAGCTGCGGCACTACTTCAACCACCCCGGCTTCGTCGAGCCCGTGGTCGACGGGGTGGTGGCCGCGCTCGCCGAGCTCCCCGAGGACGTCCGCTCCGGCGCCCACCTGGCCTTTTGTACCCACTCCATCCCCACAGCCGCTGCCGACACCTCGGGCCCGGTCGAGGTCCACGGTGACGGGGGCGCCTACGTGGCGGAGCACCTGGACGTCGCCGCCGTGATCACCGAGGCCGTGCGGGAGCGCACCGGCAGGGCACATCCCCACAGCCTCGTCTACCAGTCGCGCAGCGGCCCGCCGTCCGTGCCGTGGCTGGAGCCCGACATCTGCGACCACCTCGAAGAGCTGCACGGCCAGGGCGTACCCGCCGCCGTGATGGTGCCCATCGGCTTCGTCTCGGACCACATGGAGGTCCTCTACGACCTGGACACCGAGGCCATGGCCAAGGCGGCGGAGCTGGGCCTGCCGGCCCGCCGCTCGCCCACCGTCGGCGCGGACCCGCGCTTCGCCGCGGCAGTCCGCGATCTGGTGCTGGAACGGGCCGCGACCGAGCGCGGCCAGGCTCCCGTGCGGTGCGCGCTGGGCGCGCTCGGACCGAGCCACGACCTGTGCCCCGTCGGCTGCTGCCCGGCGCGCACGCCCAAGCCCGCGGCGGCCGGCGCCGACGCGCCCGCGTTCTGAGCCGCCCTGCGCCCACCCTGCCGCCCGCACGGACCACCCCAGACCGCACTCACGTACGACAGGAGCGGAAGAACACGTGACTGAGACGCCGCAGTCCGCCCCCGAGGCCGCCGACGACGCGCTGAAGGCCGAGCTGCTCGCCCTCGCCAGGGAGGCCGCCGAGCGCGCGGGGACCCTCCTGCGGGACGGACGCCCCGCCGACCTGGGAGTGGCCGCGACCAAGACGAGCCCCATCGACGTGGTCACCGAGATGGACCTGGCCTCCGAGAAGCTGATCACCGGATACCTGTCCGAGCACCGGCCCCAGGACGGCTTCCTCGGCGAGGAGGGCGCCTCCAGCGCGGGCACCTCCGGGGTCCGCTGGGTGATCGACCCGGTGGACGGCACCGTCAACTATCTCTACGGGCGGCCCGACTGGTCCGTCTCCATCGCCGCCGAGTACCGCGGCGAGCGGGTCGTGGGCGTCGTGGCGGCCCCCGTACGCGGTGAGACCTGGCACGCCGTGCTGGGGGAGGGCGCCTTCCTGGACGGCCGTCCGGTGCGCTGCCGTCCCTCCCCGCCGCTGGACCAGGCCCTGATCGGCACCGGCTTCGGCTACATCGCCGAGCGGCGCGCCGCCCAGGCGGCGGTGGTCAGGGAACTGGTACCGCAGGTGCGCGACATCCGGCGCGGCGGCTCGGCCGCCATCGACCTGTGCGACGTGGCCACGGGCCGGCTGGACGGCTACTACGAGCGCGGCCTCAACCCCTGGGACCTGGCAGCAGGCGACCTCATCGCGCGGGAGGCGGGCGCCCTGACGGGCGGCCGTCCCGGCCGGCCGGCCGACGGCGAGCTGACCCTCGCCGCCTCTCCGGGCGTCTTCGACATCCTGCAACCCCTGCTGGAGCGTCTGGGCGCCTGGCACGACTGAGGCCCGGTCCCGGTACACGAAAGGTGCGGCCCCCGGGGGGGGGCCGCACCCTGTGCTGTGGGGCGTGTGGGTCGTCAGGCGACCTGCACGCCGTGTTCGGCGGCGAGTCGGTGGAGATCTTCCAGCTCCGACTGCTCGACGTCCACGAGGAAGTCGTCGCCCGATTCACGTGCGCGGTGCAGGTCGGACTCCGTGGTCCTTATGCGCTGCAGGATGCCTGCGGTGAACGCGTCCATGATGTGCCCCCTCGTCGCGGGTCGGTGGCACGGGTGTGCCGAGGGTTTGTGGTGCCGGGCCCGGTCACGGCGTGGTCCCCGGGCTGCGTCAGCGGCGGCTTGTGGCACGCTGCGCACGGGGCGTGATCGCGGGTGGTGCTCACGTCCTCCCCAACGAAAACCTCAGAGAAACCTCAACCGGGGCGAAAAAAATCGCACGGACCCTCCGCCCGGCCCCGCGCCCGGCCGTGTGCCCGGCTCCCCGGTCCGCTCCCGTCCCGCCCCTCGGGGCGCTCCCCACCTCGCCTCTTACCGCCGGTTTACCGGCATCCGAGGCAGGATGGGAGCCATCATCGCCCCGCTCCGTCCGGGGACCCCCCCGCTCCACCACAGGGAAGGAAAAGCGCTGTGCGCGTACTCGTCGTCGAGGACGAGCAGCTGCTCGCCGATGCCGTGGCGACGGGCCTCCGCAGGGAGGCCATGGCCGTCGATGTGGTCTACGACGGCGCCGCGGCGCAGGAGCGCATCGACATCAACGACTACGACGTCGTCGTCCTCGACCGCGACCTGCCGCTGGTCCACGGTGACGACGTCTGCCGCCGCATCGTGGAGCTGGGGCTGCCCACCCGGGTGCTGATGCTCACCGCGTCCGGCGACGTCAGTGACCGTGTGGAGGGTCTGGAGCTGGGCGCGGACGACTATCTTCCCAAGCCGTTCGCGTTCTCCGAGCTGACGGCCCGCGTCCGGGCGCTGGGGCGGCGTACGACGACGGCGCTGCCGCCCGTTCTGGAGCGGTCCGGGATCAAGCTCGATCCCGGGCGGCGCGAGGTGTCACGGGACGGCGAGGAGGTGCAGCTGGCGCCCAAGGAGTTCGCGGTGCTGGAGGTGCTGATGCGCGCGGAGGGAACCGTCGTCTCAGCCGAACAGTTGCTCGAAAAGGCGTGGGACGAGAACACCGACCCGTTCACCAACGTGGTGCGGGTGACGGTGATGACACTGCGCCGCAAACTCGGCGAACCGCCGGTGATCGTCACCGTGCCCGGCGCGGGGTACCGGATCTGATCGTCGATGGCTACCTCCCCCACCCCGACGGGTTCCGACTGGGGCGGCGGCTCCTCCGCGCCCCGCACGCCGCCCAAACCGAACTGGGACCCGCGCGAGACGCCCCGCCCGTCGCCCTGGCTGCGGCCGACCATCCGGATACGGCTCACCCTGCTGTACGGCGGCATGTTCCTGATCGCCGGCATGCTGCTGCTGGCGATCATCTACCTGCTGGCGGCGCAGGCGATGGACAACCTCAGCGAGCTGCCCTTCCGCATCCTCAGCGGGAAGACCCAGCCCACCTCCGACCGGTGCCCGGGGCTGACCGGGACGCTGCCCAGCGACGCCTTCATGGACCGTCTCTCCGCCTGCCTGGACGCCCAGCGCAGGATCGCCCTGGACGGGCTGCTGCGGCGTTCCCTGCTGGCTCTGCTGGGCCTTGCGGTGGCCGCCTTCGCCTTCGGTTACGTGATGGCGGGGCGGGTGCTCTCGCCGCTGGGCCGCATCACGCGTACGGCCCGCCAGGTGGCGGGTTCCGACCTGCACAAGCGGATCGAGCTGGAGGGCCCGGACGACGAGCTCAAGGAGCTGGCCGACACCTTCGACGAGATGTTGGACCGGCTCAACCGTGCTTTCACGGCGCAGCAGCGGTTCGTGGCCAACGCCTCGCACGAGCTGCGCACCCCGCTGGCGATCAACCGCACCCTCCTGGAGGTGCAGCTCGCCGACCCGGAGGGGTCTCCGGAGCTCCAGCAGCTCGCCAAGACGCTGCTGGCCACCAACGAGCGCAGCGAGCAGCTGGTGGAGGGCCTGCTGCTGCTCGCACGGAGTGAGAACGAGCTGGTGGACCGGAAACCCGTGGATCTCGCGGAGGTCGCCTCGCAGGCCGTGGAGCAGGCCCGCGGGGAGGCGGACACCAAGGGTGTGGAGTTGCGCGGGGTGCGTCAGCCCACATATGTGCAGGGCAACGGGGTACTGCTGGAGCGGGTCGCCCTGAACCTGGTGCAGAATGCCGTGCGCTACAACCTGCGTGACGGTGGATGGGTCTCGGTCGGTACGGAGGCCCAGCCGGGGTGGGCGGTCCTGGTGGTCGAGAACACCGGTCCCGTCGTCCCGGCCTATGAGGTGGACAACCTCTTCGAGCCGTTCCGGCGTCTGCGTACGGAGCGGACGGGCAGCGACAAGGGGGTCGGGCTCGGGCTGTCGATCGTGCGTTCGGTTGCGCGAGCACACGGTGGCACGGTTTCGGCCGTGCCGCGCGAGGAGGGCGGTCTGGTCATGCGGGTGACGCTGCCGCTGTGAGGCTCACGGAGAGCTGTGAGGCTGTCACGAAGAGAGGACCGTGGGGGTGACGTGCGTGACGGATCGGGACTGAGAGTGGCCCAGGCCGGGTTCGCCGTTCGCGGAATCCGGCGGCTTCCGCTCCGCTTGCGGAGGCGCTGTGATCGATCACACACGCGAATTTCCAGGGGTGTGCACACTGTGTCCTCCAGGCGGGAAGAAATCCGGGAAAGTCCAGGTTTCCGCAGGTGGAGATCGTGGGCAGTACCCGGGATGGCGTGTGCGGAGCGCTACCGGGGACCGTTTATGGTCCTCCTCGACAGCTGACGTGATCACCTCTTCAGGGGTGCGGTTGGGTGTCGATTGAGTAACAGACCTTGATGTGAGGCAAAATCTCCGCCTCGGGCCGGGCACAAGTCCGGCCTCTCACGCGTTACGTGCGCTGGAGACACCAAAGACACCCAGAGGGGGAGAGCGAAATGGCAACGGATTACGACACTCCACGCAAGACCGACGACGATGTCAACGAAGACAGCATCGAGGAGCTGAAGGCCCGGCGGAACGACAAGTCCGCGACCAATGTCGACGTGGACGAGTTCGAGCAGGCCGAGGGTCTCGAGCTGCCCGGAGCGGACCTCTCCAACGAGGAGCTGTCCGTCCGCGTGCTGCCGCGCCAGGCCGACGAGTTCACGTGCATGGAGTGCTTCCTCGTGCACCACCGCTCGCAGCTCGCGGCGGAGAAGAACGGCCAGCCGATCTGCCGCGACTGCGCGGCCTGAGCGGGCGGACTGCTGCTCGTGGCGGTCGACGACGCACGTGACGACGAGCGGGGCCCTCATGACCGGTCGGCCTCGCTCGTGCCGTACGGGGACGGCACGGCGGACGGCGCAGCGCTGTCCGAGAGCAACGAGCACGACAAGCGGTCGCGGCGCGCGCGGGGGCGCCGTACACGCGCCTTCCTGCGCGTCGTCGCGGACCGCATCATCGAGACCGCGCCGCGTGTGCCGGTGCGGAATCTGGACACCCTGCGCGCACAGTTTCCCGGTCTGGGCACCGAGGAGCTGGCCGACAAGCTGGTCGCCGGAGCCACCAAGAGCTCGGCCACCGTCGGTGCCGGTGTCGGTGCTGCGGCCATGATGCCCGTACCGCCGGCCATGCCCGCCGAGCTGGCTGCCGAGATCGCCGGTGTCGCCGGTGTCGAGCTCAAGCTCATCGCCGAGCTGCACGAGGTCTACGGGCGGCGCGCCCCAGGCGGCACGCGCGAGCGGGCGATGGCGTATCTGAGCGCCTGGACAGGCGAGCGCGGCATCGACCTGGCCAGACCCTCCACCGTGAACGCGGCCATGGGCGGGCAGCTCCGCCGCCGGCTGCGGCAGCAGATCATGAAGCGCACGCTGCGCAACCTGCCGAACCTGACCCCGTTCCTGATCGGTGCGGCCGTCGGCGCCTACCTGAACCGACAGGACACCGCGAAGCTCGCCGCCCGCGTCCGCGCGGACCTGCGCCGCGGTCCCGCTGCCTGACTCCGCCGGGCGGAACCCGACGGCCTGTGCGGCTCCCCGAACGGCTCCGTGGGCCCTCTGAGCGTGCTCTCAGGGCCGCGCGGTCTCCCGGGCGGCACGCAGCGACGCGGCCAGCTCCCGAGGGTGACGCGTGGAGACGTACACGTACGGTGTCGGATCCTCCGGGTCGGTGACCTCGATCCGTACCGCCGTGGGCACGTAACCCCGCAGCACCATGTGCGCGCGGGTGTCCGCCTTGTACGTGCGCCAGGCGCGGGCCTCCTCCTCGTCGAGCGGCTCGGCCTCGCCCAGCGCGGTGACCGGGATCTTCGCCTCGCCCGCCACCAGGGACCCCGCCACCACCCGCACCCGTACGCCGCCGTACGCGCTCACGCACACGGCGGCCAGGGCGGCACCGCCCACCAGCCCGCACAGCAGCGGCAGCACGCCGAAGGGGAAGAGCATCAGGGCGCAGCCCACGCCGACTCCGGCGGCGATCAGCCACCAGGAACGGGGAGCGGTCAGGCGTTCGTCGTAGGGCGCGGGGGCGGGAGGCATGTCTCCAGCTTGGCACGGCGTCCCGGCGGCCCCCGCACGGCGGTAGGGTCTGCACCCGTGAGTGCAGTCAATCCCCCCGGTTCACCGAAGACCTCGCTGGTGCCCCCGCCCGACGCCGTGGCACCGGTCCGTCATGCCGAAGCCCCCGCCCCGGGCACCGTGCTGGGCGCCCATTACGACATGTGCTTCGGCTGCGGCGCTGGTCAGCCGCACGGCCTGCATCTGGAGGCCCGCGCCGGGGAAGGCGTGAGCGTCACCGCAGAGTTCACCGTCAAGCCCGCGCACCAGGGCGCTCCAGGCCTCGCCCACGGCGGGGTGCTGACGAGCGCGCTGGACGAGACGCTCGGCTCGCTGAACTGGCTGATGCACGTGATCGCCGTGACGGGACGGCTGGAGACCGACTTCCTGCTGCCCGTCCCGGTCGACACCGTGCTGCACCTCGACGCGCGGGTCACCGCGGTGCACGGGCGCAAGATCTACTGCGGCGCGACCGGCCGGATAGGCGGCCCCGACGGGCCGGTGGCCGTACGCGCCGACGCCGTCTTCATCGAGGTGAAGGTCGAGCACTTCATCGACAACGGCCGCAGCGAGGAGATCCAGGCGGCCATGGACGACCCCGACCAGGTCAGGCGCGCCCGCGCCTTCGAGGTGAACCCGTGACAGACGAAGATCTCCTGCGGGACGAGGCGCCCGGGGCCGACGGCCTGCCGGGCGCTGACGAGGTACCCGGGGCTGTCGGCGGCGTACGGCGGCCTCTCGAGGTGCTGCTCCGGCGTACGGACCCCGACGTGCCCCTGCCCTCCTACCAGCACCCCGGCGACGCCGGGTGCGATCTGGTGACCACCGAGGCCGCCGAGTTGGCGCCGGGGGAGCGGACCGTGC
The DNA here is from genome assembly GCF_003323715.1 of Streptomyces diacarni. GTDB lineage: Bacteria > Actinomycetota > Actinomycetes > Streptomycetales > Streptomycetaceae > Streptomyces > Streptomyces diacarni. The sequence goes on along the minus strand of NZ_QOIN01000024.1, from coordinate 88,427 downwards.
TGCCGACGGGCGTCTCCCTCGCTCTCCCGGACGGCTACGCCGCCTTCGTCCACCCGCGGTCCGGTCTCGCGGCCCGCTGCGGCGTCGCGTTGGTGAATGCACCGGGAACGGTGGATGCCGGGTACCGTGGGGAGATCAAGGTGATCGTGGCCAATCTGGATCCGCGCGAGTCCGTGCGGTTCGAGCGGTTCGACCGTATCGCCCAACTCGTTGTCCAGCAGGTGGAGAAGGTGCGTTTCCGCGAGGTCGACCAGTTGCCCGGCTCAGCGCGCGCCGCGGGCGGGTTCGGCTCGACGGGCGGCCACGCGGCCCGTCCCGCCGGGCGGGCCGCCGCCGCGCCCGAGGAACCCCGCGACACCCCGCAGACAGCCGCACAGCAGAAGGATTACGTTGCGGTCGGTGCTGATCGAGCTTCCGACCTGAGAGGACAGTGACGTGTTCGGACGTCGTCGCAAGAAGAGCGAAGAGCCTGAGGGCACCTCGGACGAGTTCGAGACGGAACAGGAGCAGGACGCCCGTGACGAACCGGCCGACGCCGCGGAGGCCGACGAGGCCGCGTCGGACGAGACCAGGGTCAAGCTGCCCCCGGCGCCCCGCCCCGACGGCCCCTGGGACAGCGACGAGGTCAGCGACCCCGGCTCCGGCAGGGTGGACCTCGGCGGCCTGTTCATCCCCGGTGTCGAGGGCATGGAGCTGCGGGTCGAGGTCGCGGGTGACGCGATCGTCGCCGCGACCGTCGTGCTCCAGGACAGCGCCGTGCAGCTCCAGGCCTTCGCCGCGCCCAAGCGTGAGGGCATCTGGGACGAGGTGCGTGAGGAGATCGCTTCGGGCATCACCCAGCAGGGCGGGGTCATCGACGCGGTCGACGGCCCGCTGGGCTGGGAGCTGCGGGCACAGGTGCCGGTGCAGCTGCCCGACGGCACGGGCGGGGTGCAGGTCGTGCGCTTCGTCGGCGTGGACGGCCCGCGCTGGTTCCTGCGCGGTGTGATCTCCGGCCAGGGCGCCGTGCAGCCGGAGGCCGCGGGCGTGCTGGAGCAGATCTTCCGCGACGCCGTGGTGGTGCGCGGTGAGGGCCCGATGGCGCCCCGTGACCCGATCGTCCTCAAGCTGCCGCAGGACGCGCAGATGGTCCCTGACGGGGTGCAGCAGGAGACGGTCGAGGAGGGCTCCCGCTTCGCGGGTGGCCTCGACAAGCTCCAGCGCGGTCCGGAGATCTCCGAGGTGCGCTGACCCCCTCCACCTGTCGTTCGACGGCGGCCGGCCCCCGCAAAGGGCGCCGGCCGCCGTCGTGTGCGGGTCCGGTTCCCCCTGACACCTCGCCCCCGGCGCGCACTGGAGCCTCTCCCTGCGCGCACCGGCGCTTCTCTCCGCGCGGCTCTGTATGGGCGCGCCCCAGTGCTTCCGTGTGCGCCGTCCCGGCGGCTCCGTATGGGGCTCGTCAAGAGCGTGCGGGGGCGCGTATGAGGGGTGTCAACGGAGCCGGTGTACGCCCCGAACAGGGGTTTGTCTGAGTGGGTCAGCACGTACCGACTCACCTAGGAGCACGCGATGGCCGATCTGGCCTTCGTCGCCGCCACCCTCGCCGTCTTCGCACTGGTGGCCCTCATCGCCAGGGGGGTGGACAGGCTGTGAGTTCCCTGAGTCAACCTCTATGCCGCCAGAGCCGCCTCGGGATCGGTTTTGATCTTGTTGTTGGCTCGGTGGGTGTCGGGGTCGTAGCAGGTTCCGTCGCGCCAGCAGGCCCACATCACACGCAGCCACGCGCGGGCGAGGATGCGGGCGGCGTGGGGATGGCGCTTGCGGTCCGCTCGCGCGTTGTTGTAGATCTTCGCTGCCCAGTCGCTGGCGTGTCGGCTGTTGTCGGCGTAGCCGACGATGGCCAGTCGGGCACGGCGGTTGGCCGCGTGGCGGAAGCTCACCACGCGGGACTTGCCCGACGCCCGGGTCACGGGAACGGCACCGGTCTCGGCGATGAACTGCTCGCTGGTGCGGGAGCGTTCCAGGATCGGGCCGATCTCGCCGATGATCTGCCCCAGGTTGATCGTGCCGATCCGGGGCATGGTCGCGAGGAGCGGCGCGTAGGGGTGCAAGGCGACGGCGTCGGCGATGGCCGAGTCCAGCACCCGGATCGTCGCCCTGATGCTCTTGACCAGCTGGACCTGGACCCGGACGAGCTGCTCGATCACGCTCTCACCGAGCCGGGAAGCCGGCTGAGGAGCGGAGCGAAGGCGTTCGATGAGGACGCTGCCGGGCCGCTTGCCGGTGTAGCTGTGGCGCTTGCACCAGGCTTCCAGCCGTCCGGCGGTGAGCTTGGCGGCCGAGGCCGGTGTCGGGCAGCGGTCCAGGAACGCCAGGGCGATGTCGCTGTCGAGGCTGGAGAAGACGGCCTTGCCGCCGGGCCAGTGCATGTCCAGCAGTGCGGCGAGCTGGTTGACGGCTGCGATGCGGGCCGCGACGTGGTCGGCCCGCTGCCGGGTCAGGGCCTGCAGCTCCATCGTGGCCTGCTCGGTCGGCTCAAGACGGGGCAGGAAGTGCCCGTCGGTGCGCAGGTAGTCGGCGAGCTTGAGGCTGTCGCCCGCGTCGGTCTTGGCCTTGGATGCGCCCCAGCGCGGGCGCATCGCATGGAAGGCGTTCGGGTGCACCGGCACGACCGGGTGGCCGGCCTGGAGCAGTCGGTCCACGACCAGGCCGCGGGTGGTCTCGATGGCTACCGGCAGGTCCGCCGGGCTGCCGTGCTTCGCGAGCTTGGCCAGCGTCCTGGCGATGCCTTCCTCGGTGTGCGCGAACTCCCAGCGGGCCACGCGTGCGCCGGTGTTGTCCATGACCGTCACGTCGTGGGTCTCGGTCGCCCAGTCCCATCCGATGTACACGAAAGAAGTACTCCTGTGTCGTGCGCGGAGCACCTGCCCGGTGGTGAGGACGTCTGCCGGGAGCTCATTAATCGGCCCTCTGCGGGGCGTGTCCCTGATGCCGATCAGACGGCCTCGGCCCGGCGGGGCTGGCACAACTCACAGTGGCCATCGAATGGCTCGCGCCACAAGCCATGCACCCGCCGGGACCGAGAGGTCACAACCCTACCGAAGAGGGCTGCAGAAGGGATGGTCCTCTAATGAGCGCCGAGAACGCCGTGGGACTGGTCGTGGCCGTCTCCCTGCTGGGCTACCTCGTCGCGGCCCTCCTCTTCCCGGAGAGGTTCTGAGCACCGAGATGAGCCCGATCCTCGCCACCGCACTGCAACTGCTCGCGCTCGTCGGAGCGCTCGCCCTGGTCCACCGGCCGTTCGGCGACTACATGGCCGCCGTCTACACCTCGCCCAGGCACCTGCGTATCGAGCGGTGCCTCTACCGCTGCGTCGGCGTCGACCCCGACGCGCGGCTGCGCCCGGCCGCGTACCTGCGCGCGGTGCTGGCCTTCTCCGCCGCCGGGGTGCTGCTCCTCTACGCGCTCCAGCGCCTCCAGGACAAGCTGCCGCTCTCGCTCGGCTTCGAGGCGATCGACCCCGACCAGGCGTTCAACACCGCCGCCTCGTTCGTCTCCAACACCAACTGGCAGTCCTACGCGGGCGAGTCCGCCATGGGACACTTGGTGCAGCTGACCGGCCTCGCGGTGCAGAACTTCGTCTCCGCCGCCGTGGGCATGGCCGTCGCCGTCGCCGTCGTACGCGGATTCGTCCACCGTTCCGCTCGGTCCCGGGAGGGGGCCGCCCGCGCCCACGAGGGAGCCGCCCGCTCCGGCGAGTTGGGCAACTTCTGGACCGACCTGGTACGCGGCGTCGTCCGCATCCTGCTGCCCGTCGCCTTCGTCAGCGCGCTCGCGCTGGTGGCCACCGGTGTGGTGCAAAACCTCGCCGGAGCGCACGAGGTGCACACCCTCTCCGGTGCGACGCAGCACATACCGGGCGGGCCCGTCGCCTCGCAGGAGGCCATCAAGGAGCTGGGAACCAACGGCGGCGGATTCTTCAACGCCAACTCCGCGCATCCCTTCGAGAACCCGAGCGGCCTCAGCGACCTGCTGGAGGTCTTCCTCATCCTCGTCATCCCGTTCTCGCTCACCCGCACCTTCGGCACCATGGCAGGCAACGTGCGCCAGGGGTACGCCCTCCTCGGCGCGATGGGCGTCCTGTGGCTCGGTGCCGTCCTGGCCGTCACCGCCTCGGAGTTCGCGCACCCGGGCACCGCCGCGCAAGCGGCCGGCGGCGCCATGGAGGGCAAGGAACAGCGGTTCGGCGAGGGCGCTTCCGCGCTGTTCGCGGCGTCGACGACGATGACCTCGACGGGTGCCGTCAACGCCTTCCACGACTCGTTCACGGCGCTCGGCGGCGGCGCGACGCTGCTGGGCATGATGCTCGGCGAGATCGCCCCGGGCGGCGTGGGGTCCGGGCTCTACGGCATGCTGGTCATGGCCGTCGTCGCCGTCTTCCTCGCCGGGCTCATGGTCGGGCGCACCCCCGAGTACCTGGGCAAGAAGATCGGGACCCGTGAGATCACCTGCGCGGCCTGCTCCTTCCTGGTCACCCCGGCCCTGGTGCTGAGCGGCACCGCGCTGGCCATGGCGCTGCCCGACGGCGAGGAAGCCATGACCAACATCGGCGCGCACGGCTTCACCGAGGTGCTGTACGCCTACACTTCCGCCGCGAACAACAACGGCAGCGCCTTCGCCGGGCTCGGCGCCGACACCCCCTTCTTCAACACCACGCTGGGCCTGTGCATGCTGCTGGGCCGGTTCCTGCCCATGGTGTTCGCGCTGGCCCTGGCCGGATCGCTGGCCCGCCGGGCTCCGGCGCCCGCGACGGCCGGCACCCTGCGCACCGAAAAACCCCTCTTCTCCGGCATGCTGGTCGGCTCCGTGCTGATCGTCACCGGGCTCACCTTCTTCCCGGCCCTCGCTCTGGGGCCGCTCGCGGAGGGACTCTCCTGATGAGTACGACAACCCGCGTCCGCCCCCCGCAGACCCCCGCGGCGCCCGGCACGGCCGAGGCCGCTGCCCCGCCCGGTGGCCCGGCAGGCGGTGGGCTGTCCGATCCGCGCCTGCTGGTGCGCGCGCTCCCGGTGGCGCTGCGCAAGCTGGACCCGCGGACGATGGCCAAGGCGCCCGTGATGTTCGTGGTCGAGGTCGGTTCGGTGGTCACCACCGTGCTCGCCGTCCGCCACCCGGGCGAGTGGTTCGGCTGGGTCGTCACCTGCTGGCTCTGGCTGACCGTGTTGTTCGCCAACCTCGCCGAGGCCGTCGCCGAGGGGCGCGGCAAGGCCCAGGCGGACTCCCTGCGCAGGACCAGGACCGAGAGCGTCGCCCGGCGGCTGACCGAGGAGGGCGGCGAGGAGACGGTGTCCGGAGCCGCGCTGCGCGTGGGTGACCGCGTCGTCTGCGAGGCCGGGGACGTGATCCCCGGGGACGGCGACGTGGTCGAGGGGGTCGCCTCCGTCGACGAGTCCGCCATCACGGGCGAGTCGGCCCCGGTCATCCGCGAGTCGGGCGGCGACCGCTGTGCCGTGACGGGCGGCACCAGTGTGCTCTCCGACCGCATCGTCGTGGCGATCACCACCAGGCCGGGCGAGAGCTTCATCGACCGGATGATCTCGCTGGTGGAGGGTGCGGCCCGGCGCAAGACGCCGAACGAGACAGCGCTCGGCATCCTGCTGGCCTCGCTCACCGTGGTCTTTCTCCTCGCCGTCGTCACGCTCCAGCCGTTCGCGCGCTACGCGGGGGCCGAACAGTCCCTCACGGTGCTGACCGCGCTGCTGGTCTGCCTCATCCCCACCACCATCGGGGCGCTGCTGTCGGCCATCGGCATCGCCGGTATGGACCGGCTGGTGCGCCGCAACGTGCTGGCCACCTCGGGGCGCGCCGTGGAGGCCGCGGGGGACGTGTCCACACTGCTGCTCGACAAGACCGGCACCATCACGTTCGGCGACCGCCGCGCCACCGCCTTCGTCCCCGTCGGCGGTGCGACCGAAGCGGCACTGGCCGAGGCCGCTCATCTGGGTTCGCTCGCCGACGAGACCCCCGAAGGCCGCTCCGTCGTCGCCCTGGCCGAGGAGCGCCACGGGCTGCGCGGCAGCCACGAGGGCGGGCTGAAGGGCGCCGTCTGGGTGCCGTTCACCGCCCGGACCCGGATGTCGGGCGTCGACCTCGAAGGGCAGGACGGCCGCCTCGTACGGGTACGCAAGGGCGCTGCCTCCGCCGTCCGCGCCTGGGTCGAACAGTGCGCCGGGGGAGCCGGGGGCGCCCGGGGCGCCGGAGACGAGGTGGACCGCGTGGTGCGGGAGGTCGCCGAGGCCGGCGGCACCCCACTGGTCGTCGGCGTCGAGGACGCGCACGGCGCGCGGGTGCTCGGCGTCGTCCACCTCAAGGACGTCGTCAAGGACGGCATGCGCGCACGCTTCACCGAGCTGCGCGGCATGGGCATCAGGACCGTCATGATCACCGGCGACAATCCGCTGACCGCCCGGGCCATCGCAGGGGAGGCGGGCGTCGACGACTTCCTCGCCGAGGCCACACCCGAGGACAAGATGGCGTTCATCCGCCGCGAACAGTCCTCGGGGCGGCTCGTGGCCATGACGGGCGACGGCACCAACGACGCGCCCGCGCTCGCCCAGGCCGACGTCGGAGTCGCCATGAACACCGGGACCTCCGCCGCCAAGGAGGCCGCGAACATGGTGGATCTCGACTCCGATCCCACCAAACTCATCGAGATCGTGGCGATCGGCAAGCAACTGCTGATCACCCGCGGGGCGCTGACGACGTTCTCCCTCGCCAACGACGTCGCCAAGTACTTCGCCATCATCCCGGCGATGTTCGCCACCGCTTACCCGGGGCTGGACGCGCTCAACCTGATGCGGCTTGCCTCACCGCAGTCGGCGATCCTCTCCGCGGTCATCTTCAACGCTCTGATCATCGTCGCCCTCGTCCCGCTCGCCCTGCGCGGTGTGCGGTACAGGCCGCTGAGCGCCGCTGGCATGCTGCGGCGCAACCTCGCCGTCTACGGGGCGGGCGGGCTCGTCGCCCCCTTCGTCGGCATCAAACTGATCGACCTGCTGCTGAGTGCCATCCCGGGAGTGAACTGACATGACGGCCACCCTCTCCCCGCGCAGGACGGGAAGGCTCGCGTGGGCCGCGTGCCGTGCGCTGCTCGTCCTGACCGTCGTCTGCGGACTCCTCTACCCCCTGGCCGTGACGGGTATCGCCCAGGCCGCCTTCCCCGACCGGGCCGACGGCACCCCCGTACGCGCGGACGGAAGGGACGTCGGTTCCGCGCTCGTCGGCCAGCGCTGGAGTGGCCGCGAATGGTTCCACGGCAGGCCCTCGCACTCCGACTACGACCCGCGCGCCACCGGCTCCGGGCAGCTGGGGGCGAGCGACCCGCGGCTGGTGCGGACGGTGCGCGAAAACCGGCAGGCGGTCGCCGACTACAACGGCGTGCCCACCGCCGCCGTCCCGCCCGACGCCGTCACCGGCTCAGGATCCGCGATCGACCCCGATGTCTCACCGGAGTACGCGCGCATTCAGACCTCCCGTGTCGCGCGGGCCAACCATCTGACCAAGGGCGCCGTCCGGGAACTGGTGGACGCGCACACGGAGGGCCGCGACCTCGGCTTCCTGGGCGAGCCGCGGGTGAACGTGCTGAAGCTGAACGTGGCGGTGCGGAAGGCGGCGGCCGCCGCTCGCTGAGCCGGCCTCGCCCCTTGCCACCCGCCCCGAACCCCCGCATACTGACGCGCGACCAGCCGACCCCCACGCCCCGAACCCACACGCACAGGTGACGCGTTGACACACCCCATGGTCGAGCTCACAGAGGTGCACCGCACCTATGGTCGCGGCCCGACCGCCGTGCACGCGCTGCGCGGCGTCTCCCTCACCGTCGCGCGCGGTGAACTGGTCGCCGTCAGGGGCCGTTCGGGCTCGGGCAAGACGACGCTGCTCAACCTGGTGGGCGGCCTGGACGCGCCCGACGGGGGGCGGATCGCCCTGGACGGCACCGATCTGGCGACGCTCGGCGAGAGCGAGAACCTGGCGCTGCGCCGCGACCGAATCGGTTTCGTCTTCCAGTCCTTCGCCCTGCTGCCCGTCCTCACGGCTGCGGAGAACGTCGGCGTCCCGATGCGGATGCGCAGGCTGCCGGTGGCCGAACGCGAGGAACGCGTCGCGCTGCTGCTCGCCATGGTCGGGCTCGCCGACCACGCCAGGCAGCGCCCCGAAGAGCTGTCGGGAGGCCAGCAGCAGCGGGTGGCCATCGCCCGCGCGCTGGCGAACCGCCCTGCGCTGCTGCTGGCCGACGAGCCCACGGGCCAGCTCGACGCCGAGACCGGGCACGCCGTGATGGAACTGCTGCGCGCCGTCGTCCGCGGCGAGGGTGAGGACAGCGAACCCGTCACCGCCCTGGTGGCCACCCACGACGCGACCCTGCTGGACCTCGCCGACCGGGTGGTCGAGCTGGCCGACGGCACCCTGAAGGACCAGTCCCGTGCGGCGGCGTCCGACCCGTCGCGGGCCGTACCCAGGCCCGGTGGTGCGGGCTCAGGCCCCACGATCCTTACGGAACCCTGACGCCGTAGCCGACACGCGGAGGAGGGGAAGACGGCGGCAGCGGTGACAATGGGGGCATGTCGTTGGGAGCCCAGCCGCACCGGGGTCAGCTGCGGGTCTTTCTCGGGGCGGCGCCCGGGGTCGGCAAGACCTACGCCGTACTGGCCGAGGCGCACCGCCGCGTGGAGCGGGGGACCGACGTGGTGGTCGGATTCGTCGAGCACCACGACAGGTCGCGCACCGAGGCGCTGCTGCACGGCCTCGAACAGGTGCCGCGCCACACCCTGACCCACCGTGACGCCCAGCTCACCGAGATGGACACGGACGCGGTGCTGGCCCGCCGCCCCGCCGTCGCCGTGGTGGACGAGCTGGCGCACACCAACGTGCCCGGGTCGCGCAACGCGAAGCGCTGGCAGGACATCGAGGAGCTGCTGGCCGCCGGTATCGACGTGGTCTCCACCGTCAACATCCAGCACCTGGAGTCCCTCGGCGACGTCGTGGAGTCGATCACCGGGGTGCGGCAGCGCGAGACCGTGCCCGACGAGGTGGTGCGGCGCGCCGACCAGATCGAGCTGGTGGACATGTCGCCGCAGGCCCTGCGGCGCCGCATGGCGCACGGCAACGTCTACGCGCCGGACAAGGTCGACGCCGCGCTCTCCAACTACTTCCGCCCCGGCAACCTGACCGCGCTGCGCGAACTGGCGCTGCTGTGGACCGCCGACCGGGTCGACGAGTACCTCCAGCAGTACCGCTCCGAGCACCGCATACGCTCCACCTGGCAGGCCCGCGAACGCATCGTCGTCGGACTCACGGGCGGGCCCGAGGGCCGCACCCTCATCCGGCGCGCGGCCCGCATGGCGGCCAAGGGCTCGGGCAGTGAGATCCTTGCCGTGCACATCTCCCGTGCCGACGGCCTCACCTCCGCCTCGCCCAAGGAGCTGGCCGTCCAGCGCTCGCTCGTCGAGGACCTGGGCGGCACCTACCACCACGTCATTGGGGACGACATCCCCCCGGCGCTGCTGGAGTTCGCACGGGGCGTCAACGCCACCCAGATCGTGCTCGGCTCCTCGCGCCGCAAGACCTGGCAGTACGTCTTCGGGCCCGGTGTGGGCGCGACCGTGGCGCGGGACTCGGGCCCGGACCTGGACGTGCACATCGTCACCCACGAGGAGGTCGCCAGGGGCCGGGGGCTGCCGGTGTCGCGGGCGGCACGGCTGGGCCGGGCCCGGGTCGTCGCGGGATGGCTGACCGCGTTCGGCGCCCCCGCGCTGCTGGCCCTCCTCATGCTGGCCTTCGAACCGGACGTCGGCTTCGCCAACGACGTCCTGCTCTTCCTGGTGCTGACGGTGACCGCGGGGATGGTGGGCGGGCTGTTGCCCGCGCTGGTCTCGGCCGCCGTCTGCTCGGCGCTGCTCAACTACTTCTTCACCGATCCGGTCCACACCTGGACCATCAGCAGCGGCCGCAACATCGTCTCGCTGGCCGTCTTCTTCGGAGTGGCCGCCGCCGTCGCCTCGGTGGTGGACCTGGCGGCCCGCCGCACCCAGCAGGCCGCCAGGCTGCGCGCCGAGTCGGAGATCCTCTCCGTGCTGGCGGGCAGCGTTCTGCGCGGCGAGGCGCAGCAGGAGCACGGCGGCCCTGGGCCGAGCCTGGACGCGCTGTTGGAAAGGGTGCGCGAGACGTTCGCCATGGACTGCGTGGCCCTGCTGGAGCGGGCCGACGAACGGGCACCGTGGACGTGCGCGGGCAGTGTCGGCGCGGTCGCCGGCGGCGAGCCGCCGGCCGGCCCCGAGGACGGCGACACGGACATGCCGGTCGGCGACCACATGATGCTCGTGCTCTCAGGCCGGGTGCTGCCGGCCGAGGACCGCAGGGTGCTCGCCGCCTTCGCCGCGCAGGCCGTCGGCGTCCTCGACCGGCAGCGGCTGCTGGGCGAGGCCGAACAGGCGCGCGAGCTGGCGGAGGGCAACCGCATCCGCACCGCGCTGCTGGCCGCCGTCAGCCACGACCTGCGCACCCCGCTGGCCGCCATCAAGGCGTCCGTCTCCTCGCTGCGCTCCGACGACGTGCAGTGGTCCGACGAGGACGAGGCGGAGCTGCTGGGCGCCATCGAGGAGGGCGCCGACAAGCTGGACAACCTCGTCGGCAACCTGCTGGACATGTCCCGCCTGCACACCGGCACGGTGCGCCCCCTCATCAAGGACATCAGCCTCGAAGAGGTCGTCCCCAAGGCGCTGGGCGGCGTTCCCGAGGGCAGCGTCAGGCTCGCCGTGGCCGAGGCGCTGCCGCTGGTCGCGGTCGATCCAGGGCTGCTGGAGCGGACCGTGGCCAACCTGGTGGAGAACGCGGTCAAGTACAGCCCCGACGGCAAGAAAGTGCTGATCAAGGCGAGCGCGCTGGCAGACCGGGTGGAGGTACGGGTCACCGACCGCGGCCCGGGCGTCCCCGACAGCGACAAGGACCGCATCTTCGAGCCGTTCCAGCGCTACGGGGACGCGCCGGGCGGCGCGGGAGTGGGCCTCGGCCTCGCCGTCGCCCGCGGCTTCGCCGAGGCGATGGGCGGCAGCCTGGAGGCCGAGGACACCCCGGGCGGCGGGATGACCATGGTGCTCACGCTCCGCGCGGCACACGGCCGCGCCCCCGCACGCCCCCGCACGCCCGCGCACGCCGCGCCCGGCCACGCCGCACAGCGCACCGGTGCGCCGCTCCAGCCGCCGCGCTCCGGCACAGCGCCCCACCACCCGCGCTCCGGGGCACGGCAGCAGCCGCAACGCTCCGGATTCTGAGCGCCACAACGGAAAACCGAGAGGAAGCAAGCATGCACCGGGTGCTCGTGGTCGACGACGAGCCGCAGATCGTCCGCGCCCTCGTGATCAACCTCAAGGCACGCAAGTACGAGGTGGACGCCGCGCACGACGCCGCGACCGCGCTGCGCATGGCCGCCGACCGCCACCCCGACGTCGTCATCCTCGACCTGGGCCTGCCCGACATGGACGGCGTGGATGTCATCCGCGGCATCCGCGGCTGGACCCGCATACCGATCCTTGTCCTGTCCGCCCGCCAGACCAGCGACGAGAAGGTCGAGGCGCTCGACGCGGGCGCCGACGACTACGTCACCAAGCCGTTCGGCATGGACGAACTGCTGGCCCGGCTGCGGGCCGCCGTGCGCAGATCCGAGCCGCCCGCCGGGATGCCCGAGGGCTCGGGCGTCATCGAGACCGCGACCTTCACGGTGGACCTGGCCGCGAAGAAGGTGCGGCGCGACGGCGGCGACGTGCGGCTCACGCCCACCGAGTGGCACCTGCTGGAGGCGCTGGTCCGCAGCCCGGGCCGGCTGGTGAGCCAGAAGCAGCTGCTGCGGGAGGTCTGGGGCCCCTCCTACGGCACCGAGACCAACTACCTGCGCGTCTACATGGCACAGCTGCGCCGCAAACTGGAGACCGACCCCGCGCACCCGCGGCACTTCGTGACGGAGGCGGGGATGGGGTACAGGTTCGAGAAATAGCGGGGGTTCCCGGCGGGTACCCTGGCGGTTATGACTGGCGCCACCCGAGAGCAGCGGGGAACGGGAAGCGGGCGCTTCCGACGCTTCCTCGAACGGCTCTCCTCCTCCGAGGAGGACCTGCGCTCCGCCGAACTGCGTGAGGAAGCCGAGGACACCGGCTGCACGCGGATTGCCGAGTGCAGCGACCGCGACATGGTGCGGGTGACCGGTACGCTGCGCACCGTGACTCTGCGGCCGCGCGCCGGGGTGCCCACGTTGGAGGCCGAGCTGTTCGACGGCTCGGCGCCACTGGACGTCGTCTGGCTGGGCCGCCGCTCCATCGCGGGCATCGAGCCGGGCCGCAAGCTGATCGTCTGGGGACGGATCACCACCAGCCACGGCCGTCCCGTGATGTTCAACCCCAAGTACGAGTTGCGACCACTCGGACAGGAGTAGCGGGTGACCCCTCCCGACAAGCAGACGGACGCGGCCGGTCCGGCCGTCGAGCCCGGCGCGACCGGCACCGGCGACGAGCGGCCGGCCGACGCGGGCGCCTCGCGGGCCGAAGGCGGCTCGCAGGCCGTGACGGAGGCCGCGCTGTTCGAGGCGTTCGGCGGGGTGCGGGGGCTGGTCGAGACGACCGTCCCCGGCCTGGTCTTCATCGCGATGTTCACGGTGAACAAGGACCTCCACACCGCGGCCATCACCGCGTTGGTGATCTCCGGTGTGATGGTCGTCGTCCGGCTGCTGCGCAGGGACACCGTCAAACACGCGTTCAGCGGGATCTTCGGCGTCGGCTTCGGCGTGCTGTTCGCGATGATGACCGGCAACGCCAAGGACTTCTACCTGCCGGGCATGCTCTACACGCTCGGCCTGGCGCTCGGCTACATCGTCACGTCACTGGCGGGCGTGCCCCTGCTCGGGCTGGTGCTCGGTCCTGTGTTCAAGGAGAACCTCTCCTGGCGCAAGCGCAACCCCGGCCGCAAGAAGGCCTACACGAAGGCCAGCTACGCCTGGGGCTTCATCCTGCTCGGCAAGTCGGCCGTGCTCTTCCCGCTCTACTTCTGGGGCGAGACCACCCAGTTCGGCTGGGTCACGGTCGTGCTGAAGATCCCGCCGTTCCTGCTGGCCGTCTACCTCACGTGGATCTTCCTGGCGAAGGCGCCCCCGCCGATCAACGTCATCGCCGAGATGGAGGCCGAGGAGGAGGCCGCCAAGGCCGAGAAGGCCGCGGCGAAGGCCGCCACGGCCGAGGCCGGCACCCCGGGCCGCCACCGCCGCTGATCCCCAGCTCACCTTCCGCGGCTCGCCCACCGCCTGCCTGCCGTCGGCTCTCCCGGCGCCGTACGGCTCCTGGGGCCCGGTGGGACGGGCGACGGCCTTAACGGGCGAGCACCCTCGCGTCGTACGGGCACAGACACGCGCCCTCTCGCCGTACGGGCAGAGGCACGCGCTCTCGCGTCGCACCGGCAGCGGCGCGCTACGAGCGGGCCGAGAGCAGCTCCTCCAGCTGCTCCTCGCGCGCGGGCGCGGCCACGAAGAGGAGCTCGTCGCCCACTTCCAGCGCGTCGTCCCGGTCGGGGGTGAGCACCCGGTTGCCCCTGATGACGGTGACCAGCGAGGTGTCCTCCGGCCAGTTGACGTCACCGACCCGCACGCCGGCCAGCGTGGACTCCGGCGGCAGCGTCAGCTCGACCAGGTTGGCGTCGCCCTGCGAGAACCGCATCAGCCGCACCAGATCGCCGACGCTGACGGCCTCCTCGACGAGCGCCGACATCAGACGCGGCGTCGAGACGGCGACGTCCACGCCCCACGACTCGTTGAACAGCCACTCGTTCTTCGGGTTGTTGACGCGGGCCACGACACGCGGGACGCCGTACTCCGTCTTGGCCAGCAGCGAGACGACCAGATTCACCTTGTCGTCGCCGGTCGCGGCGATCACCGTGTGGCAGCGCTCCAGTGCGGCCTCGTCGAGCGAGGTGATCTCGCACGCGTCCGCCAGCAGCCACTCCGCCTGGGGCACCCGCTCGACCGAGATCGCCGTCGGCGCCTTGTCGATCAGCAGGACCTCGTGCCCGTTCTCCAGCAGCTCACCCGCGATGGACCGGCCGACAGCGCCCGCCCCCGCAATAGCGACCCTCATGCCGCTTTCCCCTTGTTCGCTTCGCTCACGATTCCGGTCCTACGGCAAAAACTTCTTCGACTCGGGCGACGTCCCCGCAGCGCATCATCACATGCACGAGGTCGCCCTCTTGCAGCACCGTCTGCGGGGTGGGCAGCACGGCCTCACCCAGGCGGGTGAGAAAGGCGATACGCACCCCCGCGTCGTCCTGGAGCCTGCTCACCCGCTGGCCGACCCACGCAGGCGAGGTGTGCACCTCCGCGAGCTGCACCGCACCGCTGGGGTCCCGCCACAGCGGCTCGGAGCCCGAGGGCAGCAGCCGGCGCAGCATCTGGTCGGCGGTCCACCGCACGGTCGCCACCGTCGGGATGCCCAGGCGCTGGTAGACCTCCGCGCGCCGGGGGTCGTAGATGCGGGCGGCCACATGGTCTGTGCCGAACATCTCACGTGCGACGCGAGCGGCGATGATGTTGGAGTTGTCGCCGCTGCTGACCGCGGCGAAGGCCCCGGCCTCCTCTATCCCGGCCTCTCGCAGGGTGTCCTGGTCGAAGCCGATGCCGGTGACCCTGCGGCCGCCGAAGCCCGAGCCGAGGCGCCGGAAGGCGGTGGGGTCCCGGTCGATGACCGCCACCGTGTGGCCCTGTTGCTCCAGGGTCTGCGCGAGCTCCGCTCCCACGCGTCCGCAGCCCATGATCACAATGTGCAACGCCCGTCCCTTCGTCCCGTACAGCGGGCCGTCTCAGCATCGCACGACCGACCGCATACGATCCTCTGCGTGTCCAGGATGACCGACGTACCGAAACGACTTCTGCTCGGGAGGGCGCTCCGCAGCGACAGGCTCGGCGAGACGCTGCTTCCCAAGCGTGTCGCCCTCCCCGTCTTCGCCTCGGACCCGCTCTCCTCGGTCGCCTATGCCCCGGGCGAGGTACTGCTGGTCCTCTCGGTCGCCGGGGTGTCCGCCTACCACTTCAGCCCGTGGATCGCCGTGGCGGTCGTCGTCCTGATGTTCACGGTGGTGGCCTCCTACCGGCAAAACGTCCGCGCCTACCCGAGCGGCGGCGGCGACTACGAGGTGGCGACCACCAACCTCGGACGCAGAGCGGGTCTGACCGTCGCCAGCGCACTGCTGGTCGACTACGTGCTAACCGTCGCCGTCTCCATCTCCTCCGGAGTGGAGAACCTCGGCTCGGCCATCCCCTTCGTCGTCGAACACAAGACCTTCTGCGCGGTCGCGGTCATCGTGCTGCTGACGCTGATGAACCTGCGCGGGGTACGCGAGTCAGGCAAGCTGTTCGCCGTCCCCACCTACTGCTTCGTCGTCGGCGTCTTCGCCCTGATCATCTGGGGCCTGGTGCGGGGAGTCCTGCTGGGCGACGACATGCGCGCCCCCACGGCCGACTACGAGATCCACACCGAGCAGCACGGCATCGCCGGGTTCGCGCTGGCGTTCCTGCTGCTGCGCGCCTTCTCCTCCGGCTGCGCGGCGCTCACCGGCGTCGAGGCCATCAGCAACGGCGTGCCCGCGTTCCGCAAGCCCAAGTCGCGGAACGCGGCGACCACCCTCGCCCTGATGGGCGGGCTCGCCGTCACCATGTTCTGCGGCATCATCGCGTTCGCCATGGTCACCGGCGTGAAGATGGCGGAGAACCCCGCCAAGGACCTGCTGATCGACGGGCACCCGGCAGGCGATGGCTACACTCAGAACCCGGTGATCTCCCAGGTCGCGGCCGCGGTCTTCGGCGACGGAACGGCCCCCTTCGTCTTCCTCGCCGCCGCCACCGCGCTGGTGCTGTTCCTGGCGGCCAACACCGCCTACAACGGCTTCCCGCTGCTCGGCTCGATCCTCGCCCAGGACCGCTACCTGCCGCGTCAGCTGCACACCAGGGGCGACCGGCTCGCCTTCTCCAACGGCATCGTGCTGCTGGCCGGAGCCGCCGCGATACTCGTGGTGGTCTACGAGGCCGACTCCACCCGGCTGATCCAGCTCTACATCGTGGGCGTCTTCGTCTCCTTCACCCTCAGCCAGACCGGCATGGTCCGGCACTGGAACCGGCTGCTGACCACCGAGAGCGACCCGGCCCGCCGCCGCCACATGCACCGCTCCCGCGCCATCAACGCCTTCGGCGCGTTCCTGACCGGACTGGTGCTCGTGGTGGTGCTGGTGACCAAGTTCACCCACGGTGCCTGGGTCTCGCTGGTGGGCATGGCGCTCTTCTTCGCCGTGATGTCCGCCATCCGCCGCCACTACGACCGGATCTCCGAGGAACTGGCGGCCGACGAGACGGCCGAACCGCAACTGCGCCCCGCGCGGGTTCACTCGTTCGTGCTCGTCTCCAAGATCCACCGGCCCACGCTGCGCGCCCTGCGCTACGCCAAGCTGATGCGCTCCGACACCCTCGAGGCCGTCACCGTCAACGTCGACCACGACGAGACGGAACTGCTGCGCCGCGAGTGGGAGGAGAGCGACATCGACATCCCGCTCACCATCCTCGACTCGCCCTACCGCGAGATCTCGCGCCCCGTCATCGACTACGTCAAACGCCTCCGCCAGGAACAGCCCCGCGACGTCGTCAGCGTCTTCATCCCCGAGTACGTGGTCGGCCACTGGTACGAACACCTGCTCCACAACCAGAGCGCACTGCGGCTCAAGGGCAGGCTGCTGTTCACCCCCGGCGTGATGGTGACTTCCGTCCCCTACCAGCTGGAGTCCTCCGAGGTCGCGAAGAAGCGGGCCCGCAGGCGCGAGCAGTGGAACGCCCCGGGCGCGGTGCGGCGCGGCCCGGTGATCCCGCCCCGGAAGTCCGGCAGAGACGGCGGCGGCCCCGAGGGCAGTGCGGGGAGTCTGACCCGGCAGCGCGGCAAGTAGACTCGGCGGCTGCGGCGCAGGCGGCGTGCCTCCCGCTCACCTCGCCCACCAGGGGCGAACCCGACGTCTGTGGAGTCACCCCCTCATGCCCGAAACCAGCGCGTCCGACAGCGCGTCCGAGCACGTAGCTCCCTCCCTGGTGGGGGAGGAGTACGAGGTCGAGGTCGGCCCGGTGGCACACGGCGGCCACTGCGTCGCCCGCACGGAGAGCGGCCAGGTGCTCTTCGTACGGCACACACTGCCGGGCGAGCGGGTCGTCGCACAGGTGACCGAGGGGCGTGCCGACTCCCGCTTCCTGCGGGCGGACGCGGTAGAGATCCTCGAACCGGCCAAAGACCGCATCGAGGCCCCCTGCCCCTTCTCGGGCCCAGGACGCTGCGGCGGCTGCGACTGGCAGCACGTCAAGCCGGGCGCGCAGCGACGCCTCAAGGCCGACGTGCTGACCGAACAACTCCAGCGGCTGGCCGGCCTGACCCCCGAGGACGTCTCCTGGGACGGCACCGTCGAACCGGCCCCCGGCGACAAGGTCGCCCCCGGCGAGGTCCCCGCCTGGCGCACCCGCGTGCACTACACCATCGACGCCGACGGCCACCCCGGACTGCTCAAGCACCGCTCGCACGAAGTGCAGCGCATCGACCACTGCCTGATCGCGGCCCCCGGCGTCGACGAACTGGGCATCGAGGCCCGCGAGTGGCCCACCCTCGCCTCCGTCGACGCCATCGCCGCCACCGGATCCGCCGACCGCCAGGTCGTCCTCACCCCCCGCCCCGGCGGGCGCCTCCCGCTGGTCGAACTCGACCGCGAGGTCTCCGTCCTCCGCGTCGGCGAGAAGGACCGCGCCGTCCACCGCGTACACGGCCGCGACTTCGTCCGCGAACGCGCCGACGACCGCACCTGGCGCGTCGGCGAGGGCGGCTTCTGGCAGGTGCACCCGCAGGCCGCCGACCTCCTCGTCGACGCCGTGATGCGCGGCCTCACCCCCCGCAAGGGCGAGATGGCCCTCGACCTGTACTGCGGCGTCGGCCTGTTCGCCGGCGCGCTCGCCGACCGCGTCGGCGAACGCGGGGCCGTACTCGGCATCGAGTCCGGCAAACGCGCGGTCGCCGACGCCCGCAAGAACCTCGCCGACTTCCCGCGCGTCCGCGTCGAGCACGGCAAAGTCGACAAGGTGCTACCCCGCACCGGCATCACCGAGGCCGACCTCGTCGTCCTCGACCCACCCCGCGCGGGCGCCGGCAAATCCCTCGTCGAGCGCATCGCCTCCCTCGCCCCCCGCCGCATCGCCTACGTCGCCTGCGACCCCGCGGCCCTGGCCCGCGACCTCGCCTACTTCTCCACCACGGGCTACCGCCCCCGCTTCCTGAGAGCGTTCGACCTGTTCCCGATGACGCAGCACGTGGAGTGCGTGGCAATTTTGGAGCCTGCCGAGAAGGGGTCCTGACCTGCGCATTTCTTGGCCGGGTGGGGTGCTCGAACTGTTTCCCTCCGTGCAGCGGTGCGAGTGACCATCCGGGCCCCATGGTCCGGGCGTCGAGAACGCCCGACTGCGCCATTGATACCGGCCAGGTATCATCTGCGTATGGCGATGACACTCCGGCTCCCCGACGACCTGGACGCGCAGCTCACCGAGCGGGCTCGTCGGGAGGGCCGCAGCAAGCAGGAACTTGCCATCGAGGCCATCCGTGACGCCCAGAACCGGGCCGAGCTGAAGGTCGACGACGTCCTGACCGAGCTCATGGACAGCGATGCGGAGATCCTGGACTACCTGAAGTGATCGACGTGCGCTACATCCAGATCGACGAGCTCCTGGCCATCGCCCGCACGGTCAACGGCACCGAGCACGGCGTGCGCGACGTGGGTCTTCTGGTGTCGGCGATCGAACGGCCCCGGACGAACGTGTTCGGGGCCGAGTTGTATCCCACGCTGCACGAGAAGGCGGCGGCGCTACTGCACTCCGTCGCCCGCAATCACGCGCTGATCGACGGCAATGAACGCACCGCTTGGCTTGCCATGCGCGTCTTCCTGCGGTTCAACGGCGTCAGCGCCAGTACTGTCCCGCCGCACTTCTCCGTCGCCGGCCCGTTTGTCGAGGAAGTCGCGCAGGACCACATCGCTGTACCGGCCATTGCCAAGCACCTGTCGGGCTGGTTCCCCCTTTCCTGACGTTCGACGTCGTGAGGGTAGGTACGGGACGGAATGAGGTTCGGGGAGCGGTGATGGCTCCTGGCAGTCCGCCGGGGCCTGGATCGGTCTGAATCGGGCTGCGGGCAGGCGAGTGGCGGCGACGGGTCTCGTGCCGGGTGTAGGGCCCACCGAGCGGCAGCTGCTGCTCCTTGTCCTTGGCCATCGGCTTCGGCGGGGCGTCGGCCGCCGGCGGTGATTGTGGTCTTGCCGACGATGTCCTTTGCGTCGAATTCCTCTCAGCCGGGCGTCGTGGCTGTTGCCGGGGAGGGGAGGCCGGCCACGACCACCCAGGCAGCTCGCGGCGTCGAATGACCACCTGATGCGCCGTGGAATAGCAGGAGTTCTTCGACTGCTCGGCGATGCGGTGGTCGCGGGTAGGCGCAAGGGTCCCTTCGACGATGAGCACGGCGTCCCTGGCGAACCGCTTGCGCGGCTGCCGCGAGTATCGGCCCCAGATGGTCGACGGCCCGGCCGCGGCCGACTTGGCGATCCCGAACGACGGCGTCAGCTGACGCGCCGTCAGGGTCGTGCGCCAGTAGGCCGCGACCAGCAAAAAGCGGTCTCGCGGCGGGGACTCCACGGACGTCCCCGCCGCACATAGGCTGCCTGCTCGCGCCGGGCCACGGTCACCAGTTCCCCGAAGCAGCGCCGATCATTCGGCACCTGACATGACGAGGAGGCCCGACTCTATGGCCCGAACCACCGCAAGGGTCCGGTTCGGACAGTTGAGCTTGGCTAAAATGATGCCGACCGCGCGTTTGACTCCGTGTTCGGATATACCCAGCGATCGAGCAACTTCTCGGTTGCTCAGCCCCTCGGCAATCAAGCGCAGTACCTGGTGCTCACGTGCCGTCAGCGCAATCATCGACGCGCGCTTCGAGGCGGCATCCTCACCGGCTTTGTCGGGTGCCGTCAAAGAGCGTCGTGCCAGGTTCGCCGACACATGAAAGCGTCCAGCCTTCACGTCGACGATCGCTTCGCGCAGAGTCTCGGGGTGGAGGCCTGCCCAGTCCAGAAAACCGTTTGCGTGATCGACCCAGGGCGGTTCAACAACGTCTGCCGAATCCACCAGGATCAGTATAGGAATGTTCTGGAGGCGTAGATTTTCAGCGATCTCGCCAGGTACAGACCCCAAAGCAGCGCTGTCTGAAATGATCAGTTGGCCGTCGCAGAACACCGAGAGAGCGACGAAATCTGCAACGGACTGCGCTGTGAACTGGATGTCGAGGGAACGAAGCATTCCCTCGATGCTGTATCGACGAAAGGAGTCGTCGATTATCAGCGTTATCTCCGTCTGCAACAGGGAGCGTCTGGCCCGCAGGGAGGCTTGGCCGCCATATGCATCAGGCGCCAAGCGGCCTGCCTGGCTGCTTCCGCTGCTGGAGATCGATTGCCACGTCGACCTACTCATGTCAGAGCCCCCCGTTGCCCTCTATCAGTGATCCCGCATTTGCGCACGTTAAAACCTAGTAGGTTCAATCACTGGTAGATTAGGATGGCACAGAGTGACTCGACCTGTCCACCCCGAACTAGTCACAGCGTGACGGACTGTTGGTGGACGAGGAATAGGAAGAGGCGCCTGCTGCCTACGGTAGGGGGAGTCACCCGCAAAAAGTTAAAGTTTCATAAAGGATCGCGAAACTGTTTACCGCGTCCGATGGCCCCGGCTTAATCGTGCATGATGCATGCCAGGTTCATCCCGAATATCCGGTTGGCCGAGCGATGCGCTCTGCCCGCCCTGATGGCCGAGAATGGTGGAATTCGTGGACGTGGCCAACGGCGCGGGGACGGCCGCCGACGAGAAGGCGCTGTCGATCGCGCGGAATGGTGGCTGGGGCGGACAGCATCGACGACCTGGACGTGCTGCGCCAAGGTGGCCTGTGGCCTGTCGCGTCTGCCGGCGGCGTGTGCGCCGTTCCGGCGGCGGATCACCGCGCACGAGCTGTACTTGTTCTTCGCGCCGCTGCGTGAGGAGGCAGCGTGGGCCGCCGAGCTGGTGGCCCACGGCGGCCACCAGCGACGTCACCCTGCTGCGCGAAGCGGTCTGTTTGAACACCGTCGGCATGCACAGCCGCATGCTGCCGGGTACGGCCGAGAGCAGTAAGGCAGCGGGCAGTCCCGTACACGCGGGGCCGATGTCTGTACCGCGCCGGGCGCGCCCGCGGCGACGCCGCGGGCGCCGAGCCGTCAGGCGGGCTGGGCGGTGATGGTGCAAAGGCGCTTGGTGGCCCGGGTCAGGGCCACGTACAGGTCCCTTTCCCCACCGGGACGGGCCGTGGTGATTTCCTCGGGGTTGATGACGACGACCCCGTCGAATTCCAGACCGCGTGCTTCGGATGCCGGCACGATGCGTGCGTGGTGAGCGACGCCTTGGGTCGTCAGCTCGCTCACCCTGGCGTCCGCGCAGATCACTCCCAGAAGCTCGCCCGGGTGCGCGCTGCTCTGGGCGCGGAGTTCCTGAACGACTGCGGCGACCAACCCGTCCACAGGTGTGGTCACGGTGCGCGGGTTCTCTCCGCTGCGCAGTGACCGTGTGGGCTTCTGGTCCGGGGCGATCCGTCTGAGCAGATCCTGGACGCTCTCCAGGATCTCCTGCGTGGTGCGGTAGCTGACGGTCAGGTTGTGCAGATTGAACCGCGGTCCGACGTGGGGGCTCAGTGCTTCCTTCCAGTCGCGTGCCGTCGCGACGGGGCCTGCCTGGGCGAAGTCACCCACCAGCGTCATCGCCCGCGCCGGGCAGCGGCGGACGATCATCCGCCACTGCATGGCGGTCAGTTCCTGCGCCTCGTCGACGACGACGTGCCCGTACGTCCGCTCGGGGGGGCCGTCGACCAGGCTCGCCGCCTCGTCCAGCAACGGCACATCGGCATCGGTCCACGGGTCGTCGGGACCGCGCAGCAGAAGGGACCGCTCCTGCGCGGTCAGACGGGGCAGGTACTCGGCGAGAGCGTCGGCACTCGTCAGGAGCGCCTTCACGAGGTCACCGGGTACCAACCGCGGCCACAACACCTCGATCAGCCGGTCGACGTCGGCGTCGGCAAGGAGATCGGCGCGGATGGCGTCCAAGTCCAACTCGTGGGCCGGACCCGGCTCGGGCGCACCTTCGGCACGGCGCTGGGCGGCTCCCGTGAACCGGTCGAGGTTGATGCCCGTCATCTTTTCGGCATCGGCGTCGATCTGCTCCAGGACGTCGCCCATGTCTCGTTGCATCGCGTCGGCGACGGCATCGACCACGAGCTCTTTGAAGACCTGGCGCGCGGGGTTGTGCCCCAGTGCGGCCGCCAAGGCGGAATCGCGCGCCGTGGCGACTTCCTCGCCGGAGAGGTGAACCAGTTGCTGGCCGACCCGCACGGTGAAGTCACCGGCGGGGGCTTGGTGGATGCGCAGCAGGCCGGCCAAAGCTTCGGCGAGGTCGGAGTGGCCCTTCACGCGTGTCGCGTCGAACGGGCTCACCGTGTCCGTGGACACGCCGCCCAGTTCCCGGCAGGTCGCCAGATCGACGTCGTTCTCTCCAAGCGAGGGAAGAACCTGGGAGATGTAGTCGAGGAACCGGGCGTTCGGGCCCACCACCAGGACGCCCTCTTCCGCGGCGCGTGGGAACGCGTACAGGACGTAGGCTGCCCGATGCAGGGCGACCACCGTCTTGCCGGTGCCGGGCCCGCCCTGCACCACGGTCACCCCGCGATGGGCGGAGCGGACGATCTCGTCCTGCTCGGACTGCAGTGTCGCGACTGCCGTGTGCATCTTGCCCGTACGCCGTGCCGACAGAGCCTCGGTCAACGGGCCGTCTCCCACGACATCCCCGTCGGTCGGGGCGCTGCCGTCCAGCAACTCGTCGCTCACCGAGATGACCGTGCGCTCTTCGAGGCGCAGGTGCCGGCGCCGCCGCAGGCCCATCGGGTGGACCGGTGTCGCCTCGTAGAAAGGCCGCGCCGCGTTCGCGCGCCAGTCCACGAGCAGAGGCAGCTCGTCCTCCTCCCTCTGGAGTCCGATCCGCCCGATGCGCAGGGCCATGCCGTCCGTCCAGTCGATGCGCCCGAAGATCAGCCCCCTTTCGGCGCCCTCCAGTCGGCCGATTTCCTTGGCAAGACGCTCGGCGGCGATTTCCCGCTCGTATGCCTCACCGGCGCTTTCCGTCGGGGCCTTCAGCACACTCACCCGCTGTACTCGCGCCTCGGAAAGCCGCTCGGTCAGCAGCTCGTACAAGGACGACACATAATCCCGCTCCGCTTCGACCTCACGCACAGCAGGATCATTCATTTCCGACAACAGGGGACTCCTTCTTCTTCAACACAGGGGCTGCACGTCCGGGTCGTCCCCAGCCACCGTCCCACCCACGAGCGACAGTGCCTTCACGTCGGCGGCCTCGCGGTACGTTGGCCACGCCGACACGTCTCGCCTTCTCGGCCACCATGGCGGGCAGCCCGCACCGCTCGGCCGGCCGGATCGTCGTAGGGAAATCGGCTTGCGCGATGCCGTCCACGCACAGCCCGTCACGCGGGGGAGGGAGACTCGGAGACACGGGCCTCTTCGTGGTCCAGCTCCGGTGTCGGATCCTTCTTCTTTTTGGCAGCGGACAGGGCGTAGGCCAGTACGGCTGTTGCGAAGAGTGCGATGAACATGATCCAGACGACGCCGACGTGCATGGCGTGGATG
Organism: Streptomyces diacarni; assembly: GCF_003323715.1. GTDB lineage: Bacteria > Actinomycetota > Actinomycetes > Streptomycetales > Streptomycetaceae > Streptomyces > Streptomyces diacarni. The sequence goes on along the minus strand of NZ_QOIN01000024.1, from coordinate 64,592 downwards.
AACGCGTGATCGGCGGACTGCGCCAGGGCGGGCCGGTCGGCTGTGGCGGCGGCGTGCCGGGCCTGTTCCGCGGATACCCGTGCGCTGTCTTGGAGTGATGCCGGGACATCGTTCAGTGCGGGTTCGATCGCGCTTCGGTAGGCGATCGACAGGATGGTGCCGCCTACCGCGATGCCGATCACGCTGCCGACCTGTCGTGCCGTGTTGGTGACGGCGGATCCGGCACCGGATTGTTCCAGCGGCAGGCTGCTGATCAGCGCTCCGGTTACGGGGGCCATCACCAGACCGACGGACAGGCCCTGCACCAGCAGCAGGATTTCGATCCAGACGAGCGGGGTGTGCAGCCCGAGGAAGCCGACCGCGCCGAAGCTGAGTGCCGCCGCCGTGAGCGCGGGCAAGGCGACAGGGCGCAGTGACCATCGGCGGACCAGGCGTGCGCCCAGGGGGGCGCCTACGACTGCGCCGAGGGCGGTGGGGACGTTGGCCAGGCCGGCCTTCATCGGGGAGTAGCCCAGTGCGCCTTGCATGTAGAAGGCGTTGTAGAAGGTGATGGCTGCCACGGAGAAGAACAGCAACGCCATGGACACGTTGCCGCCACCGAACATCCGCTGTGCAAGCATCCGGGGGTCGAAGCTCGGTTCCCTGGTCCTCAGTTCGACGAGCACGAACGCGGCCATCAGGACGAGCCCGGCCGCGATCGGTGCCCACACGTCCCAACGGCTCCAGGCGTCCACCTGCCCCGCGCGGATCAGACCGTAGGTCAATGCCGCGAGTCCGCTGATCGACAGCAGAATGCCAGTCGGGTCCAGGGGCCGCACGACGGGACTGCGGAAATTGGGGACCAGCAGGATGACTCCGGCCAATGCCACCACGACGATCGGGACGTTGACAAGGAAGACCGAACCCCACCAGAAATGGCTGAGCAGGAGTCCTGCCAATACCGGGCCCGCTGCCATTCCGACGCCGGTGGAGGTCGAGGAAATGGCGATTGCGGTCGCCCGGGTGGGGCCGGTGAAGGTCCACAACAGGACGGCGAAGTTGGCGGGCATGATCAATGCGGCGCCGACTCCCATCGCGGCCCTGGCGGCAATCAGCTGGCCGGCATCGCCTGCGTATGCGGCCCAGATCGAAGCCCCGGCGAAGATCACCAAGCCGACTGCGAGGACATTCCGGTGGCCGAAGCTGTCGCCCAGCGCGCCGGCGGTGAACATCAAGGTGGCGAAGACCAGGGTGTAGGCACCCGTGGCCCATTGCAGCTCACCGGGGTCGGCCCCCAGTCCAAGGACCGGGTCCGCGAGGGTCTCCAGAGTGATACTGAGAACGGTGTTGTCCAGCCAAATCAGCAGCGAACACACCATGAGAACGGAAAGAATCAACCGCTGCCTGAACTTCGACAGTGTGGGAGGCGTAGCCATGGCCACCTTTGAATATCAGCGGGAGCACAGAACGTGTGGACTATAAGCAAGCTCCACAACGCTGTCAACCTTGGACTTACTCGCCAAAATACTTGCGACCCAGCGCGCTATATGCCTCTCCGGGATTTGCGGACTGAACAATTTTATGCCTCTGACGGTAAAGGCTTCGGTCACCTGGGCCGAAGCCCGCATGGACGCCCGGAGGGCCTGCCCCTCCGCCGGATGAAGGAGCTGGGCCCCGTGAAGAGGTCGCCCTGGCTCTTTTCGATCAGTCGGCCGATGACTTCGGTTCGCCGCCGTCGGCCGCCCGTGTGCTGTCCCTTGCCGAGCAGCGGGAGTCTCCGGCGACCGAGGCAGTACAGGAGGCGGAGGGGGGCGATGACGACGCCGACGGTTCGGAGGAGTTGGAAGAGGAACAACGTCACTTCTCTGTCACGTCCCTGAAGGCCGTCGGCAATGACGAGTTCACCGACCTGTGCCCAGGCCGAGGAAGCCGATACGCGCTCCCGGGAGGATCACCCCGCGCCGTCCCGCAAGGAGAGCCGCGGCGCCATCCGCCAGATGCCGGGCGCACTGCAACGCTTCCTCGCTCAGCGGCATGACCGGGCGGGGCGCGTGCTCCCCTTGCCGTGTGCGCCATACGCGCCCGTGGCCGCGGAGTGGGGCGGGGTGACGCCCTCGGCCTGGTGGCCGCGCGGACACGTTCGGTTCCGCTGCCTCGGCCTTGAAACCACTGTTTCTTCGGGTCGTTGAGTCGAGCGCTCGGGTGGTCCGGCCCCCGGCGTCGGCCGGGGCGTGGGACACCCGAGTCGCGGAAGAGGCCGCGCGGTTCGTGCAGCGCTACGACGTGTTCGGCTTGCCGCTGATCACGCTCGTCGACGTACCGGCATTTCTGCCGGCAGCGAGCAGGAGCACGACGGCATCATGCGTCACGGGGCGCAGCTGCTCTATGCCTGCCGCAATGCTACGGTGCGCCCGAATCCGGGTTATTCTCCGCAAGGCGTACGGCGGGTCCTCTTCGTCATCGACTCGCGTTCCATCGGTGCGGACCTGTCCTTCGCCCCTCCGGCCGATGAGATGGCCGTCATGGAGGGCAAGACGCGGCGAACGTGGTGTTCTGCCAGGAGATCGCGGCCCCGAGGATGTGCGGGCCGGCGGATCAAGGAGTACCAACAGGAGCTGAGGCGTCCTTATCACTGCGTCCTTCTTACGCCGCCGAACGCGGGATCGCGGACATCGTGAACGGCCCCACCGAGACAAAACCCGTAGTGGCCCGAGCACTTGAGGTACCGCCCACGAAGGGCGCCCGGCTGTCCTCGCGTGGGCGGAACAACCCGCCGACGTGATCCGGCAAGACCGCAGAACGCAGGACAGAGACGGCAAGAGCCCGAGACAGAGGGGATGTTCAGGAACCATGACAGGTAACACCAGGCACGGCGGAGCGTGGCTGCGCCGATTCCACCCGGCCCCGGATGCCGGTGTGCGGCTGGTCTGCTTCCCGCACGCGGGAGGCTCGGCGACCTTCTACTTGCCTGTCTCCCGCATGCTGTCACCGTCGATCGAGGTGGTGCCGGTCCAGTACCCGGGCCGGCAGGAACGGCGCGGCGAACCGTGCGTCAGTGACATCGGCGAGCTGGCTGACCGCGTGGTCGAGGAGCTGCTGTCCCTGAACACCAAGCCGCTGGCCCTCTTCGGTCACAGCATGGGCGCCGTGGTGGCGTACGAGGTCGCCAGGCGTCTGGAGAGCAAGGAGATCAAGCCCCTGCGCCTCTTCGTCTCCGGCCGGCGCGCCCCGTCGCGTACGCGGGGCGGACGTGTGCGGCAGCGCGACGACAACGGCCTGATAGACGAGCTCAAGAAGCTGAGCGGGACCGACTCCCAGATCCTGGACGACCCGGACATGCTGCGGATGATCCTCCCGGCGGTCAGGAGCGACTACAAGGCGGTGGAGTCGTACCGCCACACTCCAGGCCCTCGGCTGGACTGTCCCGTCGTCGCCCTCACCGGCGACGACGACCCGCAGGTGACGCTCGACGAGGCGACGGCCTGGAGCGAGCACACGGTCGGCGGCTTCGCACTCAAGGTGTACGAGGGCGGTCACTTCTACCTCAACTCCCATACCGCGGCGGTGCTGGAGGTGATCTCGGCCGGTATCGCGGAGCCGTCGATGACCGGCCCGCCCGCGTCGGACCGGTGACGGATGGCCCCCGCGAACCCGCTCGGCGTGAGCGATGTGCACGTCAGCCGTCCGGGGAACCGCGAGATCGGTGGAGAACCCGCGGCCGACGGGGGACAACATCTGGCTGCTGGTCGCCGGTGATGTCGGGGAGCTGACCGAGGACACCGAGCGGCCGCTGAGCACGCTGCGGGCCACTTCGCCAAGGTCGTCTGGGCGTCGCCGGGCGACGATGAGCTGGGGACGCCCCGCGCGACCCGGTGCGGCTCCGGGGGTGCTGATCGACCACTCTCCGCTGGTGCGCCATCCACTCCCGGATCCCGTAGCACCCTGAGTTCGCGCAACGGTGTGGCACTGTGCGGACGGCCGATTGGCGCCGCCGCATTCCGCGCCCGGTCGGTGGTGCACGGCCACCTGCACACCTCCCGGATGGCGACGGCCTGGCACAGCGGCGTGACCTTCGAGGAGCTGTCCGTCGTGCTCTCCGCACGAGTGGCGGCCCGATACGAGCGAGGGGGCGCTTGTCAGGGCGAGGTGGGCGGACCGGGACAGCCTCGTTCGACCAGACGCATCGGCTTCGCGCGTGCTCCCCCGATCTTCGCGGTCTCGGCCGCAAGGCCGGACCGCGGCCGATCTGCTTGGCCCGCACGGCCCCGGAGCGTCCCCCGCGACCTCCTGGATGTCCTGGTGGGCCCGTGGCAGCACACCCGGCTCCAGGTCCGGCCGCCACTCGGTGCCGCCAGAACCTTCACGACCCGCCGCTTCGCCTCGAACGACGACACCTCTTCCACCGCGCCTGCGGCGTTTCCCGCACTGTCTCTCCCGGATCATCGAAGACCGTCCTCGCGAGAAGCCCGCCGGCCGCCCCCTGTGCGATCGCCAGCCGAGGCAGCCGCTCACGCCCCGGCCTCCATCCGCACCGCCAACTCGGCCACCGGGCCTCCGGGTTCTTCCACAGGCACCCGGGCCACGGCCTCTTCGGCCTCGATCGCCTCGAACGACGACTCCACCGGCACCCGATCGAGGACGCCGACCGCCCTGGGCAGCCGTACGGCTGCCCCGAACGGCTACCCCGACCGGGGCGCCTACCGACGCTCCTACCGACGCCCCTGCCGACGCTCCGTTATACCTACTCGAACGATCTGCCGATCACTTCGGCTGTGTGGCGAAGATTGAATCCGCCAATTGGATGGCGTCGTTATGCCGGCAATATCAAAGGGGATTCCATGAGCCTGCGCGAGCATTGGTGGAGCGCAAGTCAAAGTTATGCGTCGGAGACCCTCTCCCTGCTCGCAGCCGAGCCGGGTCGAGATGTCGTCTATTGGCGTGGCGAAGCCTTCTCCGCAGGCGACTTGATTCAGTACGTGACTGAGACGTTCCTTGCGCTGCGCGATCGTGGAGTGGGCAAGGGGGATGTAGTGGCGATTCTGGTCGCCCCCAACAGTCCCGAGATGCTCACCGTGCGGTATGCGGCACATCTGCTCGGCGGCGCCGTGTGCTATTTGCGCACCACCAACCCTGGTACCAGGGACACGGTCCTTCCCGTGGATCACCAAATCCAAATGCTGCACGACACCGGAGCCGTCACCGTCTATGCCGATACCGAAGGGGCGGAGCGCGCGACAGAGCTCGCCGAGCGGAGTGGCATCCCGGTAACGCGGCGTCAGCAGGGGGGCCGCGATGAGGCCGGCCGGGCCGATGGCGCCGCCACCCCGGACGCCGTGCCCTGGGACCCGGATGCGCTGGCCGCCCTCAACTTCACGAGTGGCAGCACAGGACGACCGAAGGGCATCCGGTTGTCCGGCCGCGCGTGGGAAGCCACCGTGCGTGCGTGGATGGACCTTGGTCGTCGACACGACTGCGTCTCGACGCTGCTGTCGACCCCGCTGAGCCATGCCGTTGCCCCGTTGGCAGACGCGGTCTTCGCCCTGGGTGGAACGATCCATCTCCATGAGAGCTTCGATGCCAAGAACATCGTGGACACGCTCTCCACGGAGAAGGAAATCTCATGGACCTTCATGGCGACAAACCACGTGTTCCAACTCGTCGACCATTTGCTTGAGCGGGGAATCTGCGACCGTGACGCGGTGGCAGCCGCGGGCTTGTCTTCGCTGAAACTGATCCCCTATGGCGGTAGCCCGGCAGCACCCGCCAGAATTGCACAGGCTTTTCAGCTTCTCGGCCCTGTTGTGACGCAGGGGTATGCCACGAGCGAGTGCGGTCACATCGCGTACCTCACACCTCAGGACCACGGCGACCCCGATCTCGCCGGCACCGTCGGGCAGCCCCTTCCCCAGGTGGAGGTCACAGTCTGCAACTCGGATACGGGTGCGCAGCTGGCGACGGGGGAAGTCGGTGAGGTCCACGTCCGCTCACCTCAGATGATGGACGGCTACAACGGCGACCCGGAATTGACTGCACGGGTTCTTCGGGACGGCATGTATTCCACCGGAGATATCGGATATCTCGACGAGCGAGGCTATTTGACTCTCTTGGGTCGGGTGGCCGATGTGATCAAGGTCGGTGGCGTCAAGGTTCATCCCATAGTTCTCGAGGCGGAAATTCTTGCCCACGCAGGCGTCCGGCACGCCGCTGTCTACGGCGTGCGAGACGAGGATGGCAGTGAGCACATCCACGCCGCCATCGAATGTGATCCGGGCGCGGTGGTCGAAGTGGCCGACATCCGCGCGGGAATCGCTGAGTCGCTGTCCCCGATTCACGTACCCGAGAAGATTCACGTACTGGACAGGCTACCGCTGAATCGCAACGACAAGCCCGACAAGGTGCTCCTGCGATCGCAGTATGTCTAGCGTAGGCCCGCTGGTCCGCACATCCACACACCCGCTACGTCGAGAAGGCAAATGAATGCACGCTCACCTGGCATCGTATCTGGACGGGAATATCGCTGGCGATCTTGCTCAAAGCAAGCGCGAGTTCCTGGAGATCGGCCGTCGTTCCGGTAACTACCCCATGGCGACTGCGCGGCGCGATGGGGTGGATTCCGAAGTAAGCGTCTGGTGCAGTAACGACTATCTGGGGATGGGTCAGAATCGCCAGACCATCGCGGCCATGCAGGCCGCGATCGACACCCATGGCGTGGGCTCCGGAGGCTCCCGGAACATCGGTGGAACCAACCACCATCACGTTTCTCTCGAAAATGAGCTGGCGGATCTGCACGGTAAGGAAGCCGCGCTCCTCTTCACCTCGGGCTACACGGCCAACGAAGGCTCTCTCACCGTGCTGGCGGGGACGCCCAAGGACACCGTCGTGTTTTCCGACGCGAAGAACCACGCCTCGATCATCGATGGTCTACGGCACAGCGGTGCGCAGAAGCGCATCTTCCGCCACAACGACGTCGCCCACCTGGAGGAATTGCTCGCGGCCGCTCCCGCCGACTGCCCGAAGCTGATCGTCGCGGAATCCGTCTACTCCATGTCGGGCGACATCGCACCGCTTGCCGAGATTGCCGATGTCGCGGACAAGTACGGTGCTACGACCTTCATCGACGAGGTCCACGCGGTCGGTATGTACGGCCCGCAAGGCGCCGGCATCGCCGCGCGGGAAGGCATCGCCGACCGGTTCACGGTCGTGATGGGTACCTTGGCGAAGGGCTTCGGAACGGTCGGCGGCTACATTGCGGGCCCGGCGGCCCTCGTGGACGCGGTGCGGACCTATTCGCGCTCGTTCGTCTTCACCACCTCGCTGCCGCCCGCGGTGGCGGCCGCTTCGCTGGCGTCGGTTCAGTACCTGCGGTCCTCCGACGTCGAGCGAAAGCTTCTCTCGGAGAACGCGGGGCTCTTGCACCGCCTGCTGATCGAGGCCGACATCCCGTTCCTCTCGACGGAGTCCCATATCGTTTCGGCCTTCGTCGGTGACGACGACACCTGTAAGCGGGCGTCCCAGTTGCTGTTCGAGCGGCACGGTATCTACGTCCAGTCCATCAACGCCCCCAGCGTGCCCGCGGGTGAGGAGATCCTGCGGATCGCTCCGTCTGCCGTGCACGAACAGAGCGATGTCGAGAACTTCGCCCGCGCTCTTCAGGGGCTGTGGGAGGAATTGCACATACCGACTGCGAGTGCCCGGGACTGGCCCATCACCGCGAAAGACGGACTGTCGCCGCGATGACCACGTCAGTTGCCGCGGTGCTGGCCGGCACAGCGGCGCAGCGACCCGACCACTCTGCCCTGATCTACGAGTCCGAGCACTTCACGTACGGGTGGCTGTGGGAACAGGCGCGTCGCTGCGCCTCTGTGCTGCGAGCCAACGGGGTACGGCCAGGAGACCGGGTCGCGGTGCTCTTGGCCGACACCCCGCAGTTTCCCGTTACCTACTTCGGCGTGCTGACGGCCGGCGCCGTCGCGATCCCGCTGAACGTCATGTCGACCGCGTCGGAGATCGAGCACGTACTGACCGATGCGGACGCCTCTTTTCTGGTCTGTGGCGCCTCACTGTTCGCTCGGGCGCGCGAGGCGGCAGAGCCGGTCGGCGCGGCACTCCTCACGGTTGGCCCGGGCCCTGCGGGCACTGTCGACCTGGAGGACGCGGCACAGGACGCGGCGCCGATCGAGATTTCCGCAGCGCGGGGAGCCGACGATGTCGCGGTCGTGTTCTACACGTCCGGTACGACGGGTGAGCCGAAAGGGGTGATGCTCACCCACCGGAATATTCTGTACAACGTCGAGAGGATGGTCACGACTCCGTACGCGTTCCGGAGCGACGACGTCCTGCTCGGGTGTCTGCCGCTGGCGCACGGCTTCGGTCAGATCTGCGGCATGCTGACTGGATTCCGCGCCGGTATTTCCCTCGTCATGATGCCGAGGTTCTCCGGACGGGAGGCCCTCGCACTGATGGCGAAGCACCGATGCACGGTGTTCATGGGCGTGCCGACCATGTATGTCAAGTTGCTCGACGCGGCGGCCCAAGGAGAGCAGGTCCCACAGCTCGACCGCGTGTACAGCGGCGGATCGGCGCTTCCGGTCAAAACCCTCAACGATGTCCGCAGCACGTTCGGATGTCCGGTGTACGAGGGATACGGGATGACCGAGACCTCCTGCAGCGTTGCGTATCACTATCCCGGCCTGTCGTTTCGCCCCGGAACGGTCGGTGTTCCGATCACTGGCATCACTGTCGGTATAGCTCGGCCGGATGGCGACAGGATCGATCTCCTGCCCGCCGGTGAGGTGGGCGAGATCGTGGTGCGCGGTCCGAACGTCATGGCCGGATACCTCGGCCGCCCGGATATCACTGACGAGGTGTTGATCGACGGCTGGTTCCTTACCGGCGATCTCGGCCGGCTGGATGACGACGGTTACCTTTCGGTCGTGGGCCGTAAGAAGGACTTGATCCTTCGTGGTGGCTACAACGTCTACCCGCTCGAAATCGAGGAGATCCTCGTCGGGCATCCGGCCGTGGCGCAGGTGGCGGTGATCGGTGTTCCGCACCCTGAGCTCGGTGAGGAGGTCTGGGCCGTTGTCGTGCCTGCCCAGCCGGAGGCGCTGACCGCTGGAGCGGATCAGGAGATCTACGAATGGGGCAAGCAGCGTCTCGCCGCATATAAATACCCGCGGCGGGTCGAGTTCATCGAATCACTCCCGGTGGGAGCCAGCGGGAAAGTTCTCAAGCAGGCGCTCGCCTCGAAATACGGTCCGACCGCCGGTTCGTAGCTGCCTGTGCGGCTCACCGGGCGGCACAGAAACAACGCGTATATCACCCGCAGGGCGGCTGCGGGTGATACGCCTGCGCCCAAGCATCGTACGCAACAATAGGTAGGACAGCTCGACCATGGTTGAATTTCAAGCAGACACGTCGACATCGACCGAAGCGATAGCCATCGTCGGTATGTCCTGCCGGCTGCCGCAAGCGGAGAACCCCGCTCAGCTGTGGCAGCTGCTGCGTGACGGCCGCAGCGCGCTGGGCGCGCCCCCGGAGAGCCGCCCCGAACTGCCCTCACGGCCGGGGGGCTATCTCGAGGACGTCAGCGGCTTCGACGCGGGTTTCTTCGGCATCAGTCCGCGTGAGGCCTCGTCGATGGATCCGCAGCAGCGGCTCATGCTCGAACTCGCCTGGGAGGCACTGGAGGACGCCAGGATCCTCCCGTCCGATCTCGCCGAGAGCAGGACAGGTGTCTTCGCCGGTGTTATCGCCGACGACTATGCCGCCCTCACACACCGGCACGGAGCCGACGGCATCACCCGCCACACGCTGACCGGCCTCAGCCGTGGCGTTGTTGCCAATCGGATCTCCTACACCCTGGGTCTGCATGGACCGAGTGCGGCCGTGGACAGCGGCCAGTCCTCCTCACTGGTCGCGGTGCACCTGGCAGCCGAGAGCCTGCGCCGCGGCGAGTCCGCCATGGCCATCGCAGGCGGTGTCAACCTCAATGTGGTGCCGGACAGCACCCTCGGCGCGGAGCGGTTCGGCGCACTTTCACCAGACGGTCGCAGCTTCGTCTTCGATGCGCGGGCGAATGGATATGTGCGCGGTGAGGGTGGCGCGTTCGTGGTGCTCAAGCCGCTGCACGCGGCCGTGGCAGACGGCGACCCTATCTACTGCGTGCTGCACGGCAGCGCGATGAACAACGACGGGACGACCGAGGGTCTCACCGTACCGAGTGGGGCCGGCCAGCAGCGTGTCCTGCGGCAGGCGTACGAGCGTGCCGAGGTCTCAGCGGAGCAGGTGCAGTACGTCGAACTGCACGGCACGGGTACCGAGCTGGGCGACCCGATCGAAGCGTCGGCTCTGGGCGCGGTGCTCGGTGGCGACCGGGTGGACGGGGCCGAGCTGCGGGTCGGATCGGTGAAGACCAACGTCGGGCACCTCGAGGGCGCCGCCGGCATCGTCGGCTTGCTGAAAGCGGCGCTCTGCCTCCGTCACCGCGAGCTCGTACCGAGCCTGAATTTCGAAACCCCCAACCCGCGCATTCCGCTCGATGAGCTGAAGCTCGCCGTGCAGCAGAGCGTCGAGCCGTGGCCGCGCCCGGACGAGTCTCTCTACGCGGGTGTCAGCTCTTTCGGCATGGGCGGCACGAACTGCCACGTCGTGCTCTCGGACTGGCGCACCGAGGCAGCGGCGGAGAAGGAGTCGCCTGGCGCCGAGCCCGGCTCAGGTGTGGTGCCGTGGGTGGTGTCGGGCAAGTCGGCTGAGGCTGCTGCTGGTCAGGCGGGGCGGCTGGTGTCGTTCGTGGAGGAGCGGCCGGGGTTGGATGTCGCGGCGGTGGGCCGTTCGCTGGCGGTGTCGCGTACGCGCTTCGATCACCGTGCGGTGGTTGTGGGGGAGACCCGGGAGGAGCTCCTGGCGGGTGTGCGGGCGTTGGCTGCGGGTGCGCCTGCGGCTGGTGTGGTGTCGGGTCGTGCGGTGCCTGCGGGTTCTGTGGCGTTCCTGTTTTCGGGGCAGGGGAGTCAGCGTGTGGGTATGGGGGGTGAGTTGTATGCGGGGGAGCCGGTGTTCGCGGCTGCCTTTGATGAGGTTGTTGCGGCGTTGGATGTGTATGTGGGTCGTTCGGTTGCGGGGGTGATCGGGGGCGAGCCGGAGTTGCTTGAGCGGACGTTGTTCACTCAGCCGGCGTTGTTCGCGGTCGAGGTGGCGTTGTTCCGTCTGTTGTCGCATTACGGGGTGGTCCCGGATTATGTGGTGGGGCATTCGGTGGGGGAGTTGGCGGCGGCTCATGTGGCGGGGGTGTTGTCTGTCCAGGACGCGGCGCGTTTGGTGTGTGCGCGGGCGCGTTTGATGGACGGTGTGGCCCGGGGTGGTGCGATGGTCGCTGTGAATGCGGGGGAGGCGCGTGTTGCGGGGTGGCTTGAGGGGCGTAGTGGTGTGGAGGTGGCCGGGTGTAACAGCCCTTCGAGCACGGTGGTTTCGGGTGATGAGGCGGCGGTGCTGGAGGTTGCTGAGCTGGCTCGGGGGGAGGGGGTTAAGGCTACGCGGCTGAAGGTGAGCCATGCTTTCCACTCGGCGCATCAGGAGGGTCTGCTGGCGGAGTTGACCGAGGTCGCCCGGTCTGTGACGTATGAGGCTCCCCGCATTCCGGTTGTTTCGAATGTCACGGGTGAGGTGGTCGAGGAGTTCACGGCGGAGTACTGGGCTGTTCAGGCGCGTTCCGCGGTCCGTTTCGCCGACGGTATCGCCACGCTGGCCGGTCTTGGCGTGACCGCGTATGTGGAGGTGGGTCCCGACGCGACACTCGCGGGTCTGACGAGCGAGTGCCTGGCCCAGACCGAGACCGAGACCGAGACCGAGACCGAGACCGGGACCGAGGTCGGGGGCCGGGCCGGGGGCGCGGTCGTGGTGCCGGTGCTGCGCAAGGACCGTGCCGAGAGGCGTACCCTCCTTGCCGCCCTGGCCACTGTGCACGCACACGGCGTGGACGTGGACTGGGAGCGGTTCGTACCGGGCTCCGGCCTGGTGCAACTGCCCACCTACGCCTTCCAACGCCAACGCCACTGGCTGGACGCGCCGCGTTCCGGTGATGCGGCGGGGCTGGGTCTCATGGCTGTCGACCACCCGCTGCTGGCCGCGGTGATCGCGGAGCCGGACGGGGACGCGGTGCAGTTCTCGGCTTCGGTGTCGCTGTCCTCGCATCCGTGGCTGGCCGATCACGCGATCGATGGGACGGTCCTGGTTCCTGGCACGGTGTTCTTGGAGCTCGCGGGCGCCGCGGCCGAGCAGTTGGGCCACGCCACCGTCGAGGAACTCACCGTCCAGGCACCCCTGGCTCTCCCGGAGAAGGGGGGCGTTCAGCTGCGGCTGACCGTCGACCGGGCCGACGCGCGCGGGGATCGTCAGTTCACCGTGTACGCGCGGACCGGCGACGAGCAGTGGACCGCCCACGCGGCCGGCCTGCTCACGTCCTCCGTCCCCGCGCCGGGCGACTCTCTGGCCCCGTGGCCCCCGGCCGACGGCGTCCCCATCCCGCTGGACGGCGTCTACGACCGCCTCGACGACATGGGCTACGGCTACGGGCCGGCGTTCCACGGCCTGCGCGCTGCCTGGCGCGCCGGTGACGACCTCTTCGCCGAGGTCGCCCTGCCCGACCAGCTGCACGCCGAAGCCGCGCGCTTCGGCGTGCACCCCGCCCTCCTCGACGCGGTGCTGCACCCGCTCGTGCTGGTACTTGAGGACGCGGCCCCGGCGCAGGACGGCGGCACGATCCGGTTGCCGTTCTCGTTCTCGGGCTTCGCCCTGCACGCGGTCGGCGCCACGGTGCTGCGCGTCCGCTGGACCCGTACCGGCCAGGACTCGGCCCGTCTCGCTCTCGCCGACGGCGCCGGCGCTCCGGTGGCGGCTATCGAGTCGGTCGCCCTGCGGCCGATCGCCCGCGATCAGCTCGCCGTCGCCGGCCAGGAAGCGGAGTCCCTGTACCGGGTGGCCTGGGACGCTGTCCCGGAGGCCGAGCCGGTCGCCGAGCAGCGGTGGGTCCGGTTGGGCGAGGCACCCTACGCCGATCTCGCCGCGCTCGGCGCCGCGGTCGACGCCGGAGCCGGAGCACCGGAGTTCGTGGTGCTCGGCGAGCGGGAGCTCGTGGGCGGCAGCACCGGTGATGTGCTCGACCGGACCCACACCACGGCGGTGCGCGGGCTGGAGGCGGTACGGGAATGGCTGGCCGCCCCGCAGTTCGCCGAGAGCCGCCTCGTCCTCGTCGTACCGGACGGCGCGCTGCACACGGCCCCGCTCGTGGGCCTGATCCGTACCGCGCAGACCGAGCAGCCCGACCGGCTGGTCCTCGTCCACGTGGACGAGGGCGGTACGGAGCTGCTGCCTGGCGTGCTGGCCTCGGGTGAGCCCGAGGTGGCGGTGCGGGGCGGCGAGCTGTTCGTGCCGCGGCTGGCGAGTGCCGCGGCGGGTCCGGTGGGTCAGGCGGAGGGGCTGGATCCGGAGGGTACGGTCCTGGTGACCGGTGCTCTGGGGACGCTCGGCCGGCTGGTGGCGCGCCGGCTGGTGACGCAGCACGGCGCGCGGCACCTGCTGCTGGTGTCGCGCCGTGGCGGTGAGAGCCCGGGTGCCGCCGAGTTCGTGGCGGAGCTGGCGGAGCTGGGCGCGCGCGCTTCGGTGGCGGCGTGCGACGTGTCGGACTTCGACGCGCTGGCGGGACTGCTGGCCCAGGTCACGGCCGAGCGTCCGCTGACCGCCGTCGTGCATACGGCCGGTGTCCTGGACGATGCGACGATCGCGTCACTGTCGGCCGGTCATCTGGAGCGGGTGATGCGCCCGAAGGTGGACGCGGCCTGGAACCTCCACTGCCTCACCGAGTCCGCCGGCCTCGCCTCGTTCGTCATGTTCTCGTCCATCGCGGGTCTCATCGGCAATGCCGGACAGGCCAACTACGCGGCCGCGAACACCTTTCTCGACGCCCTCGCGCGCCACCGCCGCGCCCGGAACCTGCCCGCCACCTCTCTCGCGTGGAGCCTGTGGGACAGCGCCGACGGAATGGCCGCGACCCTCGCCGACACCGACGTCGCGCGGTGGAAGCGCAGCGGGATCGTCCCGCTGAACCCGCAGCTGGGCCTCGACCTGTTCGACGCGGCACTCGCCTCGGCGGAGCCGCTGCTGGTCCCCGCCGAACTCGACCTGGGCGCCCTGCGCGCACGGGCCGCGGAGAACGCGCTGCCCGGGCTGTTCACCGGGCTGGTCCGTCCGCGCCGCAGGCAGGCGGCCGGCGGCGCGGGCGGCGCCGACTCGTCGTGGGTCCAGCGGCTGCTCGCGCTGACCGGTCAGGAGCGGGCGCAGGCCGTGCTGAAGACCGTACGGGAGACCGTGGGGCTGGTTCTCGGGCACGGGGCCGACGCCGGAATCGACCTGGCCAAGCCCTTCACGGACACTGGCTTCGACTCCCTCACGGGCGTCGAACTGCGCAACCGGCTCACCTCGGTGACCGGGCTGCGACTGCCCACCACCCTCGTATTCGACCACCCGTCGCCCCGGGCGGTGGCGGACTTCCTGCTGGACCGGCTCGACGCGACCGGAACGGCCGTCGTCCCGTCGGCGGTCGCCCACGCCCCGGGTGTGGACGAGCCGATCGCCGTGGTCGGTATGGGGTGCCGCTACCCGGGCGAGGTCGCCTCGCCGGAGGACCTGTGGCGGCTCGTCGCACAGGGCCGGGACGCGATCGACGCGTTCCCGTCCGACCGCGGCTGGGACGTGGAATCCCTCTACGACCCGGACCCCGAGAAGACCGGCACGTCGTACACGCGCAGGGGCGGATTCCTCTACGAGGCGGCGGACTTCGATGCCGAGTTCTTCGGCCTGAGTCCGCGGGAGGCGCTCGCGACCGACCCGCAGCAGCGGGTGCTGCTCGAGGTCGCGTGGGAGGCGCTGGAGCGTGCGGGAATCGACCCGGCCTCGCTGCGCGGCTCCCCGACCGGTGTCTTCGCGGGGGTGATGTACAACGACTACGGGTCGCGCCTGGGGAGTGCCCCGGAGGGCTTCGAAGGACATCTGCTGACGGGCACGGTCTCGAGCGTCGTGTCGGGCCGGGTGGCTTACACGTTCGGTCTTGAGGGGCCGACGGTGACGCTGGACACGGCGTGTTCCTCGTCGCTGGTGGCGGTGCACCTCGCCGCGCAGTCGCTGCGCCAGGGCGAGTGCTCGATGGCCCTCGCCGGCGGTGTCACCGTGATGTCCACGCCGACGACGTTCGTCGAGTTCTCGCGTCAGCGCGGTCTGGCGCCGGACGGGACCTGCAAGTCGTTCGCGGCCTCGGCGGACGGTACGGGCTGGGGCGAGGGCGCGGGCCTGCTGGTGCTGGAGCGGCTGTCGGACGCTCAGCGGCTCGGACACGACATCCTCGGCGTGATCCGTGGGTCCGCGGTCAACCAGGACGGTGCGAGCAACGGCCTCACCGCCCCCAACGGCCCCGCGCAGGAACGCGTCATCCGCCAGGCCCTCGCCAACGCCCGCCTCGCTCCGGGCGAAGTGGACGCGGTCGAGGCGCACAGCACCGGTACCCGGCTCGGTGACCCGATCGAGGGCAACGCGCTGCTGGCCACCTACGGCCAGGACCGCGACGAGCCGCTGCGGCTGGGATCGATCAAGTCGAACATCGGTCACACGCAGGCGGCCGCGGGTGTCGCGGGCATCATCAAGATGCTGATGGCGATGCGGAACGGAGAGCTCCCGGCGACGCTGCACGTGGACGAGCCGACGCCGCACGTCGACTGGTCGACGGGTGCGGTGGAGCTGGTCACCGAGCGTCAGGCGTGGCCGCAGGTGGCGCGTCCGCGTCGTGCGGCGGTGTCCTCGTTCGGCATCAGCGGTACGAACGCGCATGTGGTCCTGGAGCAGGGCCCGGAGCCGGTCGTGGCCGGTGAGCCGGCGGTGGCGGGGCTTCCGTTGGTGGTCTCGGCGAAGAGCGAGGCGGCCCTGGCGGCGCGTGCCGGGCAGGTGCGCGAGCTGCTGGCCTCGGAGACCGTCGATCCGGCGCGGGCGGCCTCCGCTCTCGCGACTCGGGCCCCGCACCTCCCCTTCCGGGCGGCGGTTTCGGGCACCGACCGGGATGAGCTGCTGGCGGGTCTTGAGGCGCTGGCCTCGGGCCGGCCCGCGGCGAACCTGGTGCAGGGTGCGGGCACGGGCACGGGCACGGGCAAGACGGTGTTCGTGTTCCCGGGCCAGGGCTCGCAGTGGCAAGGCATGGCTCTGGACCTCTTCGACTCCTCCCCGGTGTTCGCCGCCCGGCTGGTGGAGTGCGAGCGGGCGCTGGCGCCGTACACGGACTGGTCGCTGCTGGATGTCCTGCGCGGTGTGGAGGGGGCGCCCGGATTCGATCGGGTGGAGGTGGTGCAGCCGGCGCTGTGGGCGGTGATGGTGTCCCTGGCCGCGTTGTGGCGTTCGACGGGTATCGAGCCGGACACGGTGATCGGCCACTCGCAGGGCGAGATCGCGGCGGCCGCTGTGGCGGGGGCGCTGTCGCTGGACGACGCGGCGAAGGTCGTGGCGTTGCGCAGCCGGGCGGTCGTGCGGCTGGCGGGTACGGGCGGGATGGTCTCGGTGGCCCTTCCGGCCGACGAGGTCCGCGAGCTCATCGCCCGCTGGGACGGCGCCATCGACATCGCGGCACACAACGGCCCGCGGTCCGTTGTGGTCGCCGGAGAGGTGACCGCTCTGGAAAAGCTGGTCGCCCACTGCAAGGACAACGGCATGCGCGCCAAGCGCATCCCGGTCGACTACGCCTCCCACTCCGCGCACGTCGAAAGCCTGCGGGAAGAGCTTCGCGACGCCCTGTCCTCGATCACTCCGCGCGCCGTCGAGGTGCCCTTCCTCTCCACCGTCACCGGGCAGTCGCTGGAGGGCACGGAGCTCGACGGCTCCTACTGGTTCCGCAACCTGCGCCAGACCGTCCGGCTGGAAGAGGCCACCCGGACCCTGCTCGACCAGGACCACCGCGTCTTCATCGAGGCCAGCGCCCACCCGGTGCTGACCATGGCGCTTCAGGAGACGATCGACGACACGTCGTACGACAGCGCCGTCACCGTGCCCTCGCTCCACCGCGACGAGGGCGGACTCGACGACTTCCTCGCCTCCGCGGCGCAGGCCCACGTCTCGGGCGCCCCGCTCGACTGGGCTGCCGTGGTCGGCGGCCCCGGCGCGGTCGTCGACCTGCCGACCTACCCCTTCCAGCGCCGGCGCTACTGGCTGGAGGGCCCGGCGCGGGCCGGGGACGCGGGGGGGCTCGGCATGACCGCCGAGCGGCACCCGCTCATCGGCGCCGCGCTCTGGATGGCCGACGAGGACAAGCTGGTCCTGAGCGGCAGGATCGCCCTGCACACGCAGCCCTGGCTGGCGGACCACGCCGTGTCCGGCACCGTGCTGCTCCCCGGTACGGCCTTCGTCGACCTCGCCATCCGGGCGGGTGACCACACGGGCCTCGACCAGCTCGACGAGCTGACCCTCCAGGCACCGCTGGTGCCGCACGGGCGCGCCGCGGTACAGCTCCAGGTCGTGGTCGAGGCTCCGGACGAGGAGGGCCGGCGCGCGCTGTCGGTCCACTCGCGCCCGGAGCCCGAATCCGAGGACACCGCGGTCCACCCGTGGACCCTGCACGCCACCGGCGTACTGGGGTACGCGGAGGAACGTGCGGGCGTACCGGCCGACACCGCCTGGCCCCCGGCCGGCGCCGAGCCGGTCGACCTGACGGCGGCGTACGACATGCTCGCCGAGCGGGGCTTCGAGTACGGACCCGCCTTCCAGGGCCTGCGGGCGCTGTGGCGCGCGGGAGAGGAGATGTTCGCCGAGGTCGCGCTCCCGCAGGACGTCCCCCCTGACGAGTTCGGGATCCACCCGGCCCTCCTCGACGCCGCCCTGCACCCGCTGGCCCTCGCGGAGGACAGCCGCGTGGTGCTGCCGTTCGCCTGGACCGGCGTCCGGCTGCACGCGGTGAACGCCGGCGTGCTGCGGGTACGGATCACGCCGGAGGGCTCGGGTGCCGCCCTGTCCCTCGCCGACGCGAGCGGTGCGCCGGTCGCGTCCGTGCAGACGCTCAGCCTGCGGGCCGTGGACCCCGCGCGGCTGGCCGGCTCGGGCGCCTCCCGCCAGCCGCTGCTGCAGGTGGAGTGGGCGACCGCCCCGGAGGCCGCCCCGGCCGCCGGATGGGCCGTCCTCGACGAGTCCGGCAGCGGCCGGTGGGAGCTGCCCGCCCCGTTGGGCAGCTACGCCGACCTCGCCGGCATGGTCGCAACCCCGCCGCTCGTCGTGGTCCCCTTCCCCGGTGAGGACGGGCCCGGCGCCGTGGCACACCGGGCCTTGAGGCTGGCCCAGGAGTGGCTCGCCGAGGAACGGTTCGCGGGCTCGCGCCTGGTCTTCGTGACCCGTGACGCGACCACCGCCCGTACCGAGGACGGACTCGCCTCGGCTCCCGTCTGGGGGCTGGTACGTACCGCCATGGCCGAGAACCCCGGCCGGTTCGGGCTGCTGGATCTGCCGGACCGGGACCTCACCGAGGCCGAGCTCGGCCGTGCGCTGGCCGTACCGGACGCGCAGGTGAGCCTGCGGGACGGGGCACTGCGCGTACCGCGGCTGGTCAAGTCGCCGGCGACGGATGACGCCGTGCCCGCCTTGAACCCCCAGGGCACCGTGCTCATCACGGGCGCCACCGGCACGCTGGGCCGGATGTTCGCCCGCCACCTCGTCGCCGGACACGGCGCCCGGCACCTGGTGCTGGCGAGCCGCCGCGGCCGGGACGCGGCGGGCATGCCGGAGCTGGAGGCAGAACTCGCGGCTCACGGAGCCGACGTGTCCGTGGTCGCCTGTGACACGGCCGACCGCATGGCGGTCGCCGCGATGCTGGACGCGATCCCCTCGCAGCACCCGCTCACCGCGGTCCTGCACACCGCAGGTGTCCTCGACGACGGCACGCTGCACGCCCTCACGGCCGAGCAGCTCGACACCGTACTGCGCCCCAAGGTGGATGCCGCCCGGCATCTGCACGAGCTGACGGCCGGCCTGGAACTGGACGCGTTCGTCCTGTTCTCCTCGCTGGCCGGTACGGTCGGCACCGCAGGACAGGCCAACTACGCCGCGGCCAACAGCTATCTGGACGCCCTCGCGCACCACCGCCGGGCCCTGGGCCTGCCCGGTACGTCGCTGGTCTGGGGCCTGTGGGCCGAGGGCAGCGGGATGACCGGCCACCTCACGGACGCCGACCTCGCCCGCATGGCCCGGGGCGGCATCGCCCCCATCGGCAGCGAGCAGGGGCTGGCGCTGTTCGACGCGGCCCTCGCGGCCCGTGGGCCGGTGCCCGTTCCGGCGTTGCTGGACTACACCGGACTGCGGGCACAGCGCGAGGACGGCACCCTGCCCGCGCTCTTCCACGGTCTGGTGCGCCCGGCACGGCGCGCCGCCGCCGGTGAGCAGGCGGGCGGGAACTCCCTTCGGGAACGCCTGGAGCGCCTGGCCCCGAAGGAGCAAAGGCGCGCGCTGCTGGAACTGGTCCGCGACGTGGTGGCCTCCGTACTGGGGCACAGCGACGCCGACCAGGTCGCGCCCGACCGGGCCTTCAAGGAGCTGGGCTTCGACTCGCTCACGGCAGTGGAACTGCGCAACCGGCTGAACGCGGCCGCGGGCCTGAAGCTGCCTGCGACGCTGGTGTTCGATTATCCGAACACGGTCGGGCTGGCCGACTTCCTGCGGACCGAACTGTTCGGCTCGGCCGCCGTCATGGCCGAGGCCGAGCCGGTCGCAGGCGCCTCCGACGAGCCGATCGCGATCGTATCGATGGCCTGCCGCTACCCGGGCGAGGTCAGCTCCCCGGAGGAGCTGTGGGCGCTGCTGTCCGACGAGCGTGACGTCATCGGCCCGTTCCCCGACGACCGCGGCTGGGACCTGGACGGCCTGTACGACACGGACCCCGACCGGGCGGGCACCTCGTACACGCGGCACGGCGGATTCCTCCACGAGGCTCCGCAGTTCGACCCGGAGCTGTTCGGGGTGAGCGCCCGGGAGGCCACCGCCATCGACCCGCAGCAGCGCCTGCTGCTGGAAATCTCCTGGGAGGCCTTCGAGCGCGCGGGTATCGACCCGACCTCGCTCAAGGGCAGCCAGACCGGTGTGTTCGCCGGTGTCATGGCCAACGACTACGCGGCACGCCTGAAGGACGTCCCCGAGGCCATGGAAGGCTACCTGTCGGTCGGCAGCACGGTCAGTGTCGCCTCAGGCCGCGTCGCCTACACCTTCGGCCTACAGGGACCGGCGATCACCGTCGACACCGCCTGCTCCTCCTCGCTCGTCTCCCTCCACCTCGCCGCGCAGGCGCTGCGGAACGGCGAATGCGGGCTGGCCCTGGCCGGCGGTGCGACCGTGCTGGCCTCGCCCAGTCTGTTCGTGGAATTCAGCCGGCAGCGTGGCCTGGCACCGGACGGCCGGTGCAAGTCGTTTTCCGCGCGGGCGGACGGGGTGGCCTGGGCCGAGGGCGCCGGAATCCTGCTGCTGGAACGGCTCTCCGACGCCCAGCGCAACGGCCGCCGGATCCTTGGCGTGATCCGCGGCACCGCCGTCAACCAGGACGGTGCGAGCAACGGCCTCACCGCCCCCAACGGTCCCTCGCAGGAGCGGGTGATCCGGCAAGCCCTGGCCAACGCGGGCCTGACCTCCGCGGACGTCGACGCGTTGGAGGCCCACGGCACCGGCACCACGCTGGGCGACCCGATCGAGGCCCAGGCCGTGCTCGCCACCTACGGGCAGGAGCGCCCGGCGCCTCTCCTGATGGGCTCCCTGAAGTCCAACGTCGGACACTCCCAGGCCGCCGCCGGTGTGGCCGGCGTCATCAAGATGGTCATGGCGATGCGGCACGGGGTGCTCCCCAAGAGCCTGCACATCGACGAGCCCAGCCCGCACGTGGACTGGTCCACCGGCGAGGTGGAACTGCTCACCGAGGCGGTGCCGTGGCCCGAGACCGAGCGGGCGCGCCGGGCAGGCGTGTCCTCCTTCGGCATCAGCGGTACCAATGCGCACGTCATCGTGGAGCAGCCGACGGCCGAGGGGACGGTCCCGCAGCCCGAGCCGATGCCAGTCGTGCCGCTGCTGCTGTCCGCGCACACCGACACGGCCCTGCGTGCGCAGGCCGACCGGGTGGGCGCGGCCCTGGCCGGCACCGGGCAGCAGGACCTGGCGTCGGCGGGCCGGACCCTGGCCGTAGGACGGGCCGGACTGCCGCACCGCGCCGTGGTGGTGGCTGCCACCTCCACCGAAGCGGTCGACGGATGCGCGGCGCTGACCGTGCGGGGCACACCCGTGCAGGGCCGCACGGCCTTTCTCTTCACCGGTCAGGGCAGCCAACGACTCGGCATGGGCCGGGAGCTGTACACCGCCTACCCCGCCTACGCCGAGGCCCTGGACGCCGTATGCGAAGAGCTCGACCCGTGGCTGGAGACGCCGCTGCTCGATGTCCTCTTCGGTGAGGACCCGGTGCCGCTGGACCAGACCGGCTTCGCTCAGGCCGCCCTGTTCGCCACCGAGGTCGCGCTCTTCCGGCTCCTGGAAGGCTGGGGCGTACGGCCGGACTTCCTCGCGGGCCACTCCATCGGCGAGCTGGCCGCCGCGCACGTCGCGGGCGTCCTCTCGCTGGCGGACGCGGCGCAGCTCGTCGCGGCCCGCGGCCGGCTGATGCAGGCACTGCCCGGTGGCGGCGCGATGCTCGCAGTGCAGGCCGAGGAACAGGAGGTAGTGCCGCTGCTCGCCGGCAGGGAGGGCCTGCTGGGTGTCGCCGCCGTCAACGGCCCCACCTCCGTGGTGCTCTCGGGCGACGCGGATGCCGTCGAGGCCGTCGGAGCCGAACTCGCCGCCCGGGGGCGCAGGACCAAGCGACTGCGCGTCAGCCACGCCTTCCACTCCCCGCACATGGACGCGATGCTGGACGAATTCCACATGGTCGCGAAGGGGCTCACGTTCGCCGCGCCCACCATCCCGATCGTCTCCACCCTGACCGGGCAACCGGTCGGCGCCGAGGAACTGACCACACCCGAGTACTGGGTCGGGCACGTCCGCCGGCCCGTGCGCTTCCTGGACGCGGCACGCGCCCTGGAAGCCGAAGGCGTGCGGACCTTCCTGGAACTCGGCCCTGACGGTGTTCTCAGCTCGATGGGGCAGGACTTCCTCGACGCGGGGGCGCTGCTGGTCCCGCTGCTGCGCGGCGGGCGCGACGAACCGCACACCGCCGTCACCGCCCTGGCCCACGCCCACGTACGGGGTGTGCCGGTAGACTGGCGTGCCCTGTTCGGCGAGAACGCCGGACCGGCCGCAGACCTGCCGACCTACCCCTTCCAGCGCGGGCGCTACTGGCTCACGGAGGGGCCCGGAGGCGGCGACGTCGCCTCAGCGGGACTCGACTCCGCACGGCACCCGCTCCTTGGGGCCGCGGTTCCGCTCGCCGACTCCGACGGCGTCCTGTTCACCGGCCGGATCTCGGCCCGCAGCCACCCCTGGTTCGCCGACCATGCCGTGGCCGGCACCCTGCTGGTCCCGGGCACGGCCCTGGTGGAGCTCGCGCTCCACGCGGGAGCCGCACTCGGCTGCGAGCGGCTGGAGGAACTCACCCTCCAGGCACCCCTGGTCCTTCCCGACGAGGGTGCGCTCCAGCTCCAGATCACCGTCGGCGGCCCCGACGGAGACGGCCACCGGCCCGTCGCCGTCCACTCGCGCGGAGACCAGGAAGGCGACGTCTGGAACCGGCACGCCACCGGAACCGTGGGAGCCGCCGTACCCGGCGCCCCCGAACCCGACCTCGCGTCCTGGCCTCCGGCCGGCGCCGAACCCCAACCGGTCGAGGGCCTGTACGACCGCCTCGCCGACCAGGGCTACGGCTACGGCCCCACCTTCCAGGGCCTGAAGGCGGCATGGCGTTCGGGCGAGGATCTCTACGCCGAGGTGGGGCTGTCCGCCGCCCCTGACGGATTCGCCCTGCACCCGGCACTGTTCGACGCCGCGCTGCACCCACTGCTCCTACAGGAGTCGGCCGGACTGCGGCTGCCCTTCTCCTTCGGCGGCGTCCAGCTGACCGGGGCGTGGACCGGCGTCCTGCGGGTCAAGCTGTCGGCCGGCCCGGACAAGACGGTCGCGGTCAGCATCGCCGACGAGACGGGCGCGCCGGTCGCGACCGTCGCCTCGCTCGCCCTGCGGGCCCTGCCGGCGGGGACCGCGCTGACCCGCCCCTCCGACCAGTACGGGTACGCGGTGGAGCGGGCCGGTGTGGAACTGCCCACCGGGGGCGGCACGACCCTCGCGGTCCTCGGCGAGGCCGACCTCGGACTCGCCGCCGAGCACCACGCCGACCTGGCCGCCCTGGCCGCCTCGACGGCGGACAGCGCGACCGCACCCGACGTGGTCGTCCTTCCGGTACGCCCGGCCACGGTGCAGGAGACCGGCCGGATCACGGAGGAGGTGCTGGCGGTACTGCGGCAGTGGCTCGCCACCGACGCGCCGGCCGGAGCGCGGCTCGCCGTGGTCAGCACCGGGGAACTGGCGCACAGCGCACTCTCCGGGCTGCTGCGCACCGCCGAGTCGGAACACCCGGGTCGTTTCCAGCACGTGATCACGGACGGCTCGCCGGCCGACCGCGAGCTGCTGGCCGCGGCGCTGGCCGATCCCCGGCCGCAGCTCGCACTGCACCAGGGCCAGGCCTACGTGACCCGGCTTGCCAAGGTCCCGCACCCGGCCCGGATCCCGGACGCCGACGACGCGTTCGACCCGGAGCGTACGGTGCTGATCACCGGTGGCACGGGCGCACTCGGAGCCCAGGTCGCCCGGCACCTGGTGACCGCCCGCGGCGCCCGCCGCCTCCTGCTCACCAGCCGGCGAGGCGGGGCGGAGGACCTGGTCGCCGAACTGAGGGCGCTCGGCGCGGACGTGCGGGTCGCGGCATGCGACGCGGCCGACCGCGAGGCGCTGGCCGGGCTGCTCGCCTCGATCCCGGACGAGCACCCGCTCACCGCGGTCGTGCACGCGGCCGGAGTCGTCGAGGACGCCACGCTGGAGGCCATGAGCCCGGGAAGCCTCTCCCGGGTCCTGCGGCCGAAGGTGGAAGCCGCCTGGAACCTGCACGAGCTGACCGCCGGACTGGAGCTGACGGACTTCGTCCTCTTCTCGTCCGTCGCCGGCCTGGTGGGGAACGCCGGGCAGGCCAACTACGCCGCCGGCAACACCTTCTTGGACGCGCTCGCCGAACACCGGCGCGCCGAGGGCCTGCCCGCCGTGTCCCTCGCCTGGGGGATGTGGCAGGACGGCATGGCGAGCGACCTCGACCGTGCCGACCGGGCCAGGCTCGCACGCAACGGGATCCTGCCGATGCCGACCGACCGCGCACTCGCCGCCCTCGACGTCGCCCTGGCCGGAGCCGAGGTGCCACAGGCCGACGGCGAGGCGGAGAGCCGGCCGGTGCTCGCGCCGGTGGCACTCGACCTCGCGGCCCTGCGGAGCCTCGGAGAGGCACTGCCCGAGCTGTACCGGGGCCTGGTGCGCACCGAGCACCGGCCGGTCCTGCGCGCCTCCGCTCCGGCGGAGATCCCGCTGGCGCAGCGGCTCACGGGCCTGGATGTGGAAGAGCAGCACCAGCTGCTGCTCGACTTCGTCAGGGAACAGGTCGGCGTCGTCCTGGCCCACCCGGCCCCGCGGACGATCGACGTCCAGCGCGGACTGCTGGACCTGGGCTTCGACTCCCTCACCGCGGTCGAACTGCGCAACAGGCTGAACGCCACCACCGGACTGCGGTTGTCCAGCACGCTCGTCTTCGACCACCCGACCACTCAGGCTGTCGCCGCATTCCTGCGGGGCGAGCTGGCCGGCGAGGCGGTGGACCCGGTCCAAGCGGCCCTTGACGCACTTGAGGCCGCTCTGTCGGCCGCCGGCCCGGCGGACGGCGACGGACCGGCAGGAACGTATGCCGCGCGGCTGCGCGGGCTGCTGCGGACGGTGGGCGGCGGCGCCGACGGCGCAGGCGGCGCCGACCTCGAGCTGGCAACCGACGACGCACTCTTCGCGGCACTCGACAACGAACTCGGCAGGTAGACATGGACAACGAGCAGAAACTTCGCGACTACCTCAAGCGGGCAACGGTCGACCTGCGGGAGAGCCGGCAGCGTGTGGAGGAGCTGGAGGAGCGTGCGCACGAGCCGATCGCGATCGTGGGCATGGCATGCCGGCTCCCGGGCGGCATCGCCTCCCCGGACGACCTGTGGGAACTGCTGAGCGCCGAACGCGACGCGGTCGGTCCCTTCCCGGAGGGCCGCGGGTGGGACCTGGAAAACCTGTACCACCCGGACCCCGACCACCTGGGGACCTCGTACACCCGCGAAGGCGGCTTTCTGCACGAGGCGGACCAGTTCGACGCCGAGTTCTTCGGCATCAGTCCGCGCGAGGCGGCGGCGATGGACCCCCAGCAGCGGCTGCTGCTGGAAACGGCGTGGGAGGCCGTCGAGCACGCGGGCATCGACCCGACCGCGCTGCGGGGCTCCCGTACCGGGGTGTACGCGGGCGTCATGTACGACGACTACGGCTCCCGGATTCCCGAGGCGCCCGAGGACTTCGAGGGCTACCTGCTGACCGGAAGCGCGGGCAGCATCGCGTCGGGTCGTCTGGCCTATACCTTCGGTCTTGAGGGACCCGCGGTGACGATCGACACCGCGTGTTCGTCCTCGCTGGTCGCACTGCATCTTGCCGCTCGGTCGCTGCGGCAGGGTGAGTGTGCGATGGCGCTCGCCGGCGGTGTGACGGTGATGGCGTCACCGGGCACGTTCGTGGAGTTCTCCCGGCAGCGCGGCTTGTCCCCGGACGGGCGGTGCAAGGCGTTCTCGTCGTCGGCGGACGGCACGGGCTGGGCCGAGGGCGTGGGCGTGCTGGTGCTGGAGCGGCTGTCGGACGCGGAGCGCAGCGGGCATCGGGTGCTGGCGGTGATGCGTGGTTCCGCGGTGAATCAGGACGGTGCGAGCAGCCAGCTGACCGCGCCGAACGGGCCGTCGCAGGAGCGGGTCATCCGGGCTGCGCTGGCTGACGCGCGGGTGCCGGCGTCCGAGGTGGATGCCGTGGAGGCGCACGGTACGGGGACGCGGCTGGGCGATCCGATCGAGGCGCAGGCGCTGCTGTCCGCCTACGGCCAGGCCCGCGGGGAGGACAACCCGTTGTGGCTGGGTTCCGTCAAGTCGAACATTGGTCACACGCAGGCCGCGGCGGGTGTCGTGGGCGTGATCAAGATGGTGATGGCGCTCCGCGAGGGGGTGATGCCCTCGACTTTGCACGTGGACGAGCCGACCTCCGAGGTCGACTGGTCGGCGGGCACCGTGCGGCTGCTGACGCGGGCTCAGCAGTGGCCAACACTCGATCGTCCGCGTCGGACGGGTGTGTCGTCCTTCGGGATCAGTGGGACCAACGCCCACGTGATCCTGGAAGAGGTGCCGCGCGACCGTGCTGCCGATCCGGCGACGGGACCGGACGCTGCCGCACAGCAGTCGCAGTCGGGCTCATCGACCCCGCCGGCACCGTGGTTGCTCTCGGCCAAGTCGGAGGCCGCGCTACGGGCACAGGCGAGCCGGCTGCTGGACTGGCTCGCCGACCACCCCGAGGCCGACGACACCGATGTCGCTGCCGCGTTGACCACTGCGCGCGCGCAGCTGGGCAGGCGCGGCGCGGTGCTCGGCGCCGACCGGGACGGTCTGCGCGCGGGCCTCACGGCGCTGGCCGCGGGTTCGGATTCCCCGCACGTGGTCTCGGGTACCGCCACCAGCGGCGAGACGGCCTTCCTGTTCACCGGCCAGGGCGCGCAGCGTATCGGGATGGGAGCTGGGCTGGCTGCCGCCTTCCCCGTGTTCGCCGCTGCCCTCGACGAGGTGTGCGCGGAATTCGACGCCCTGCTGGGGGTGTCGCTGCGCGAGGTCATGTTCGATGGGATGGGTGGCGGCCGGAGCGGCGGTGGCGACACCGAGGGCATGGCCCCGCTCGACCGGACGGAATGCACGCAGCCCGCCCTGTTCGCGTTCGAGGTGGCGCTGTATCGCCTCTTGGAGTCGTTCGGTGTGACCCCGGACGTGGTGGTCGGGCACTCGATCGGTGAGCTGGCCGCGGCGTATGCGGCCGGGGTGTGGTCCTTGTCGGACGCGTGCCGGCTCGTGGCCGCCCGTGGCCGGTTGATGGGCGCGCTGCCGGCCGGGGGAGCGATGCTCGCCGCCGCGGTGCCGCAGGAGAGGGCGCAGGAGCTGCTCGCGGCCGGGGCCGTCTCGCTGGCCGCTGTGAACGCCCCCGACGCGGTGGTCTTCTCGGGCGAGACGGCGGCGATCGCCGCGCTGGAGGACCGGCTGGCGGACGAGAGGGTGAAAACGACCCGGCTGACGGTCAGTCACGCCTTCCATTCGGCGTTGATGGAGCCGATGCTCGCCGAGTACGAGCAGGTCGCCGGATCGGTCGAGTACCGGGCGCCGCGCATCAGCGTGTGCTCCACGGTGTCCGGTGCGCCGGCCGGTCCCGAACTGCTGACGCCGCAGTATTGGGTGCGGCAGGTGCGCGAGGCCGTGCGGTTCTCCCCGGCGGTGCAGTCACTCGCCGACGCCGGCGTGCGCCGCTTCGTCGAGGTGGGTCCCGACGCGGCGCTGGCGGCGATGACCCGCCGGACCCTGACCGACGAGGTGGCGTCCCGCGCGCTGGTCGCCGCGGCGTCACGGCGCGGCGTCGACGAGGTCGACCAGTTCCTGCGGTTGCTCGCCGCCGCCCATTGCTCGGGCGTGGGCGTCGACTGGGCGCCGCTGACACCGGGCAGGCCGGCCGCCCACCTCGACCTGCCGGTCTACGCTTTCCAGCATCGCCGTTACTGGGTGCAGCCCGACGACGGCGCGCTCGGTGACATGGGCCGCGCTGGTCTGACCGCGCTCGATCATCCGATGCTGCGCGTCGCCGCGCCGCTTGCCGGCCGCGACGAATGGCTGTTCAGCGGCCGGCTTTCCACCACCGACCAGCCGTGGATCGCCGACCACACGGCCTTCGGAACGATGCTGCTGCCCGGCACCGGGTTCGTGGATCTCGCGTTGGCCGCGGGCAGCCGCCTGGAACTGCCCGTCGTGGACGAACTCGTCCTGGCGGCGCCGCTGCTGTTCGACGGTTCCACGGCCGTGGACGTGCAGCTCTCGGTGGCCGAGCCCGACCACACCGGCCGCCGACGCCTGTCGATCCACTCGCGTGCCGTCACCGGCACCGCCGGGACCCAGCCGGCCGAGCCGGACTGGACACTGCACGCTACCGGCACCCTCGCCCCCGCCGACGGCGTGACACCGGCCTGGACCGACGCCGACTGGCCGCCGGCCGACGGCACGCCGATCCACGGAACGCGGCTGTACGACCGGCTCGCCGACCTGGGATTCGGCTACGGCGCGAGCTTCCAAGCCGTGCACGCCGCCTGGACCGGTGGTGACGAGGTGTTCGCCGAGGTGACCCTGGACGAGACGGCAGCGGGCCGGGCGGCGGACTTCGGGGTGCATCCGGCGCTACTGGACGCGACCTTCCACGCTGTCATCGACGCGCTCGCCGAGGACCTGCCCGAGGGCAGGCTGCCGCTTCCGTTCACCTTCGGCGGCGTGCGTGTCTTCCGGTACGGCGCCACCGCGGTCCGCGCCCGCATCACGCGTTCGGGCCCCGAGAAGGTGCGCATCGACGCCTGCGACGCCACCGGCGCCGCGGTGCTGTCGATCGACTCCGTGCTCGCCCGCCCCGCGGCCGCCAGCGCTCTGGCCGGTGCCCGCAGCCCGCTCTATGCTCTCGACTGGACGGCGGTGACGGCGCCTGCGGTGTCGGACCGGCAACTGGTCGCACTGGGTCGACCCGTCGCAGGTTGCGCCGAGACGTTCGAGGATGTCGCGGCCTTCGCGGCAGGCGGGGGCCACACGGGCGCGGCTGTTCTCTGGTCGCCCGAAACGGCGTCGGCGGACGACGACGTCCCCGCGACCATCCGTACCGCCGTACACGACGCCCTCGCGGTGCTGCGCGACTGGCTCGCCGAACCGGGCTGCGCCGACTCGACACTGATCGTGCTGACGCGCAATGGAGCCGGCCTGCCCGGCGAGAGGCCGGACCTCGCGGCAGCGGCCGTCCGCGGCCTGGTACGCAGTGCGCAATCGGAGTACCCGGGGCGCATCGTGAACGTCGACCTCGACGACGGCGACCTCGCGGACCCGCACCAGCGGATCGCCGCCGCAGCCGCCACGGACGAACCACAGCTCGCGATCCGCGACGGCGCCACCGTGGCACCCCGGCTGACGCGTGCGACCACCGCCGAACCGACCGGCGAGCCCTTCGGCGACGGCACCGTCCTGATCACCGGCGGCGCAGGCGGACTGGCCGCCGTCACCGCACGTCATCTGGTCACCCGGCACGGGGTACGCAGACTGCTGCTCGCCTCGCGCCGCGGCCCCGCCGCGACGGGCGTCGCCGACCTGGTCACCGAGCTGACCGAGCTGGGCGCCGACGTACGCGTCGCCGCGTGCGATGTCGGCGACCGCGCCGCGGTCGCGGCGCTGCTGGAATCCGTACCGGCGCACGAACCGGTGACCGCCGTCGTGCACACCGCGGGCGTGGCCGACGACGGCACCATCGACACCCTGACCGCGGAGCAGGTGGACCGGGTGCTCGCCCCGAAGGCCGATGCCGCCTGGCATCTGCACGAGCTCACCCGCGACATGGACCTGTCGGCGTTCGTGCTGTTCTCCTCCGCCGGGCCGCTGCTCGGCGGGCAGGGCCAGGGCAACTACGCCGCCGCGAACGCGGCGATGGACGCACTCGCCCAGGCGCGCCGCAGCGCCGGTCTGCCCGCGCACTCGCTGGCCTGGGGGCTGTGGAAGCGCGGCATGGCCGAGGCGTTGAACGACTCGGGCGGCGAACATCTGGCGCGTCAGATCCGCGCGCGCCTCGGGCTGTCCCCGATCGAGCCGGACACCGGCATGCAGATGCTCGACGACGCGTTGAGCACCGGCGAACCGATGCTGATGACCGCGCTGCTCGACACACCCGCCCTCACCGCGCTGGGCCGGCTCGGCACGCTGCCCGCGGTGCTGCGCGGCCTGATGCACATACCGTCGCGAGGCCGGGTCGCCGACAGCCCGTTGCGCCGACGGCTGCTCGACGCCCCCACCGATCAGTGGGAGGCGCTGATCCGCAATGAGGTCCGCGCGATCGCTGCCGCGGTCCTCGGCCACGAGTCGGCCGACGCCATCGACCCCGAAACACCGTTCACGGAGCTGGGCTTCGACTCGCTCGGCGGAGTCGAGTTCCGCAACAAGGCGACCGCCGCCACAGGCGTTCAGCTTCCCTCCACGCTGGTATTCGACTATCCAACCGCCGCCGCTGTGGCGGGCTTCCTGCGTACCCGGGTCGACGGAGAGGAGCAGGCGCGCCCGCGCCCGGCCTCGACCAGGGCCAAAGCCACGGCCGACGAGCCGATCGCGATCGTCGGCATGAGCTGCCGGTATCCCGGCGGCGTCGAGAATCCCGACCAGCTGTGGGAACTGCTCGCCGGGCGCGTCGACGCGATCACCCCGATCCCGGGCGACCGCGGCTGGGACCTCGACAACCTGTACGACACCGAACGCGGCAAACCCGGCAAGATCTACACCCGGGAAGGCGGGTTCCTGCATGCCGCGGGTGACTTCGATGCCGCCTTCTTCGGCATCGGACCCCGCGAGGCAGCGGCGATGGACCCGCAGCAGCGGCTGCTGCTCGAGGCGTCCTGGGAAGCGCTCGAAGACGCCGGCATCGATCCGACCGCACTGCGGGGCAGCGACACCGGGGTGTACGCGGGCGTCATGTACCAGGACTACGGCTACACGGCGCGCGAGGCCGCCGACGGTGCCGCGGACGGCTACCTGGCGACCGGATCGGCCGGCAGCGTCGTCTCCGGCCGGGTGTCCTACGCCCTCGGTCTGGAAGGCCCCGCGGTGACGGTGGACACGGCGTGTTCGTCGTCGCTGGTGGCCCTGCATCTGGCGGTGCAGGCCCTGCGCGCCGGGGAGGCCTCGCTGGTCCTGGCCAGCGGGGCGACGGTCATGTCGACTCCGCTGCTGTTCCTGGAGTTCTCCCGGCAGCGGGCGCTGTCACCGGACGGGCGCTGCAAGGCGTTCGCGAGTGGCGCGGACGGTGTCTCGTGGGCGGAGGGCGTCGGTGTGCTCGCCCTCGAGCGGCTGTCCGACGCGCAGCGCGACGGGCGTCCGGTGCTGGCCGTGATCCGCGGCAGCGCCGTCAACCAGGACGGTGCGAGCAACGGCTTGACCGCACCGAACGGCCCCTCCCAGGAGCGGGTGATCGCGCAGGCACTGGTCAACGCGGGGGTGGCCGCGGCCGACGTGGACGCGGTGGAGGCGCACGGCACCGGCACCACGCTGGGTGACCCGATCGAGGCGCAGGCACTGATCAACGCCTACGGACAGGAGCGCGCCGAGCCGCTGCGGATCGGGTCGCTCAAGTCGAACATCGGGCACGCGCAGGCCGCGGCCGGTGTCGGCGGTGTGATCAAGATGGTGCAGGCGCTGCGGCAGGAGATGTTGCCGCCCACCTTGCACGTTGACGCGCCGTCGCCGCACGTGGAGTGGTCGCAGGGCGCGGTACGGATCCTGACCGAGGCCGAGCCGTGGCCGGCCGGGAAGCGTCCGCGCCGGGCGGGAGTGTCGTCGTTCGGAATCAGCGGGACCAACGCGCACGTCATCCTCGAAGAGGCGCCCGCGGTCCCGCCGCGGCCGGCCGAGCTGCCGGACCCGGCAGCCCTGCCGCTGCTGCTGTCCGGGCGGACGACCGCCGCGCTGCGGGCGCAGGCGCGCCGGCTGCACGACGCGCTGCGCGCACGTCCCGAGCTGGACCTGACCGACGTCGCGGTGACGCTGGCGCAGCACCGCGCGCAACTCGAGCAGCGTGCCGCCGTCGTGGGCACGGACCGGGAGACGCTGCTGGCGGCCTTGGCGCGCCTGGCAGCCGGCGAGCCGGGACCGGGCCTCGTCGACGGCGTCGGTCGGAGGGGCACGACGGCGTTCCTGTGCACCGGTCAGGGCGCGCAGCGGACCGGGATGGGCGCTGGTCTGTACCGGGAGTTCCCGGCTTTCGCCGCCGCGCTCGACGAGGTGTGCGCGGAATTCGACGCACATCTGGAGCATCCGCTGCGGGAGGTGATGTTCGGCGTGCCGGCCGCCGCGAGCGGCGCGGCCGCCGGGACTCTGCTGGACCGCACCGAGTACGCCCAGCCCGCGCTGTTCGCGTTCGAGGTGGCGATGTACCGCCTTGTCGAGTCGCTGGGCGTAACACCGGATGTGCTGGCCGGGCATTCGATCGGTGAGCTGGCCGCGGCGTATGCGGCCGGGGTGTGGTCCTTGTCGGACGCGTGCCGGCTCGTGGCCGCCCGTGGCCGGTTGATGGGCGCGCTGCCGGCCGGGGGAGCGATGCTCGCCGCCGCGGTGCCGCAGGAGAGGGCGCGGGAACTGAGCGCGGCCGGGGCCGTCTCGCTGGCCGCCGTGAACGCCCCCGATGCGGTGGTCTTCTCCGGAAACACCGAGGCGGTATCGGACCTCGAGTCGCGGCTGGCGGCCGAGGGCGTCAAGACCAGCAGGCTGCGGGTGAGCCACGCGTTCCACTCCGCCTTGATGGATCCGATGCTGGCCGACTTCGCGGAGATCGCCGCGGGCCTGACGTATCACGAGCCGCGCATACCTTTGTGCTCCACGGTCTCCGGCGCCTTCGCCGACGGCGCGGTACTCACGCCCGAGTACTGGGTACGGCAGGTGCGCGAGTCAGTGCGCTTCGCCCCGGCGGTGCAGTCACTGCTCGATTCGGGTGTGGGCCTGTTCGTGGAGCTGGGCCCGGACGCGGTGCTGACGGCCATGACCCGCGCCACTGTGGCGGCAGACCCCGCAGCACGGGCATCGGTGGCCGCGGCATCCCGGCGCACCGTCGCCGAACCCGAGCAGCTGGCCACCGTACTGGCCACCGCGCACTGCGCGGGCCTGCCGGTGCGCTGGGCGGCCTACTTCGGAGCCCGACCGCAGGCCCGTATCGCCCTGCCCACCTACGCCTTCCAGCACGAACACTTCTGGCTGCAGCCCGCGGAGAGCGCGGCGCCGCTCGCCGGCGCCGACTCCGCCGACCATCCGCTGCTGCACGCCCGAGTGCAGCTCGCCGGCAAGGACGAGTGGCTGTTCACCGGCAGGCTCTCGCTGCGCACGCACCCATGGCTCGCCGATCACACCGTCCTCGGCACGGTCGTGATGCCGGGTGCCGGATTCGTGGAACTGGCCCTCGCAGCCGGTGCCCGGCTCGGCGTGCCGCGCCTGGCGGAACTGGAGCTCGCGGCGCCGCTGATGCTTTCGGCCGATGGCGCCGCGGACATGCAGCTCGCCGTGGGCGAACCCGACGCCGACGGGCACCGGACCGTGACCATCCACGCCCGCGCCGCCGACGCCTGGGTGCCGCATGCCCGCGGCCTGCTCACGCCCGCCGCGCCGACCCCGGCACCGGACTGGTCCCAGGCGTGGCCTCCGGCCGCGGGCGACCCGGTCGACGGGCAGCAGGTGTACCGCGCGCTCGGCGACCTCGGCTTCGGGTACGGCCCGGTGTTCCAGGGCGTGCGCGCTGCGTGGACGCGCGGGGAGGAAGTCTTCGTCGACCTGGCGCTCGACACCGACACCGCAGCGCGGGCCACCGCCTTTGGACTGCATCCGGCACTGCTGGACGCGCTCTTCCACGCGGCTGTCGGCCCGCTCGCCGAGGGCGGGCCCGACGGCCGGGTGCCACTGCCTTCCGTCTTCGACGGTGTCCAGCTGGCACAGCCCGGCGTGGATTCCTTGCGCGCCCGCATCGTCCGCACCGCACCGAACACCTTCCGCGTGCAGGCGGTCGACGCGAGCGGCGCCCTCGTGCTGAGCATGGACTCGGTGCGAGTCCGCCCGATCGAGCGGCGGGCGCTGGCCCAGCTGCGCGGCGCGGCACCGCTGTTCGACCTCGAGTGGGTGGCCGTACCCGCCGTCGCCCAGGCGGACCCCGGGCGCATCGTCGTGCTCGGCGACCCGGCGACCGTCGAGGCCCCTGAGCCCCCGGCAAGTTGTGTCGGTCTCGCGGAACTCGCCGCGCTGCAGGATGTTCCCGACACGGTGGTATGGCAGGCGCCCCGCGCAGCCGGTGCCGGCGCGGCGGACATACACGCCGGCGTGCTGCGGACGCTCGCACTGCTGCAGGACTGGATAGCGGCCGGGCACCCCGGCCGGCTCGCGATCGTGACGCGTACGGCCGCCGGACTGCCCGGTGAGGAACCCGATGTGGCCGGAGCCGCCGTGGCGGGCCTGGTGCGCAGCGCACAGTCCGAGCACCCGGGGCGGTTCCTGCTCATCGACCACGACAGCGACGCCCTGCCGATCACGTCGCTCGCCGACGCCGCGGCCCGGGACGAACCGCACCTGGCCGTTCGCGAGGGCCGGCTCCTGGCACCGCGACTGCAGTCGCTGCCCGCCACCGAACCGGACGTGCCCCTGTCGTTCGGCCAGGGCACGGTGCTCATCACCGGCGGCACCGGCGGCATCGGCGCGATCGTCGCCCGGCACCTGGTCGCAGCGCACGGCACACGACGGCTGCTGCTGGCATCGCGGCGCGGTGCCGCCGCCGACGGCGTCGCCGACCTGGTCGCTGAGCTGACCGACCTCGGCGCCCAGGTGCGGGTCGCGGCCTGCGACGTCACCGAACGCGCCGCGGTCCAGGCCCTGCTGGCCGGCATCGACGACGACGCCCCGCTGACTGCCGTCATCCATGCGGCGGGCGTCTTGGACGACGGCACGCTCGACACCCTCACCGCCGACCAGACGACACGGGTGCTGACACCGAAGATCGATGCGGCACTGCACCTGCACGAGCTGACCCGCGGCCTGGACCTGTCGGCGTTCGTGCTGTTCTCGTCCGCGGCGCCGTTGCTCGGCGGACAAGGACAGGGCAACTACGCCGCCGCGAACAGCGCGCTGGACGCGCTGGCACGCGTGCGGCGGTCCGCGGGCCTGCCCGCGCACTCACTGGCCTGGGGACTGTGGACCGTCGGCATGGCAGAGCTCCTCAGCGGGGAGGGCGCCGAGCAGTACGCCCGCCAGATCCGGGCCAGGCTGGGTCTCGTCCCGATCGACTCGGAGTCCGGGATGGCGCTGTTCGACACCGCACTCGCGACCGATCGGGCCACACCCATGACGGCACTGCTGGACACCTCGGCGCTCACCGACCTGGCGCGCGCCGGCACACTGCCCGCAGTACTGCGCGGCATGATCCGGGTTCCCCCGGCTGCCGCGAGCGCCGATGTCAACCTGGCGCGGCAGTTGGCGGCACTGCCCGACGCCGACCGCGACGGTGCGATCCTGCGCGAGGTGCGCAACGTCGCGTCGGCGGTCCTGGGGCATCTGTCCGGCGACGCGATCGACCCGGACGCGCCGTTCACCGAGCTCGGATTCGACTCCCTCGGTGCCGTCGAATTCCGCAACCGGCTCGCACGGCTGACGGAGCTGACGTTGCCGTCGACGCTGGTCTTCGACCACCCGACCGCCACCGATGTGGCGAAACTGGTGCGCTCGCTGATCGAGGAATCCGACACCGGCGTGGTCGAGCAGGCACCTTCCGGCGTGCGCGGCACGATCACCGACCTGGTGTCGGCGGCGCATCGCCGCGGTGAGCTGGCAGGGGCGATGCCCCTGCTGCTCGCGAGCTCGGCCTTGATGGCCACATACCCCGCTGACGAGGCCGCCGCACAGCGCCCGGCAGCGCGGCTCCTGGCGCGCGGCGCCGCGGCACCGGCGCTGATGTGTGTCCCCTCGTTCCTGCCGGGCTCTGGCCCGCACCAGTTCGCCCGCCTGGCCCGCGAACTGGGCGGTGAGCGGCAGGTCAGCGCGTTGCGGCTGCCCGGGACGAGCGCGGGCGACGACCTGCCGGCGACATGGACGGCGGCGATCGGGAGCCTCGCCGCGGCCGTCGCCTCGCAACTCGAACGAGGCCCGGTGGCGCTCATCGGCTATTCGATCGGTGGTGCGCTCGCCCACGCGGTCGCCCGGCGGCTCGAAGACGACGGTTACGACCTCGCGGGTGTCGCGATGATCGACACCTACTCCACGGAAGACGTCGAACTCAACCGCGGCGTACTCACCGACGCGCTGGGGCAGATCCTGTCCAGGGACAATGCACTGACCCCCGTCGACGACCACGGACTGGTCGCCATGGGGGGCTATGCGCAGCTGTATGCGGAGCGCGAGGCCAAGCCGATCGCCGCGCCGACACTGAATCTGCGGGCCACCGTGGCGCTGGGCAGCTTCGGAGACGTCGACCCCGTTCCCGACTGGCAACACCGCGGGCCGAGCGAGCACATCGAGGCAGATCACTTCTCGATCATCGAGGAACAGGCGGCGGAGACCGCCGCGCACCTCGGGCGCTGGCTCGACGCGCTGGGCGGCCATTGATATGCGGACCGTCGGATTCGAGGAAACCCGAGGAAACCCGAGGTAATTCGAGGTAATTCCTAGGAGATTCGAGGAGATTTGATGGAAGGGGGCACATGACAGCGGTCCGCTCCTTCGTCGGTCGGGTTCCGCACGGGCACCGGCGCCCGGGGTGAGAGTCCTGGCCTCTCGGAGCCGTCGAGGCCCCTCGACGGCTCCGAGAGGCCGATGGACAGCGCCGGGTGGAAGGGGCGACATGGACACCGTGGTCGACGTCGTCGAGCGCTCTGTGCATGGGTACGCGGGGCCGGTCCAGAAGCCAGGTGTCCGGCCCGCCGGGGTGGACCGCAAGGTGTCCAGGAAGCAGCCGACGGAGGCGTGCCGCCAACTACTTCCTGATGCGCCGCGGCAGATCCTGTCCGAAGGCCGGACTCCGGTCTCCGGACTCTGCCGATCGCCCGAGCGCGGAACAGCGGGCTTTTCACCTCGAGAAATCCTTCGGAGGCATAAAATTGTTCAGTCGGCAAATATCGGAGAGGCATATAGTGCGCTGGGTCGCAAGTATTTTGGCGAGTAAGTCCAAGGTTGACAGTGTTGTGGAGCTTGCTTATAGTCCACACGTTCCGTGCTCCCGCTGATATTCAAAGGTGGCCATGGCTACGCCTCCCACAGTGTCGAAGTCCAGGCAGCGGTTGATTCTTTCCGTTCTCATGGTGTGTTCGCTGCTTGGTGATCTTTGCCGGGGCTTCGATCTGGGCCGCATACGCAGGCGATGCCGACCAGCTGATTGCCGCCCGGGCCGCGATGGGAGTGGGCACCGCACTGATCACGCCCGCCGGCTTCGCCGTCCTGTTGTGGACCTTCACCGGCCCCACCCGGGCGACCGCAATCGCCATTTCCTCGACCTCCATCGGGGCTGGAATGGCAGCGGGCCCGGTATGGGCAGGACTTTTGCTCAGCCGGCGCCCGGGTATCGGCGGAACAGGCCCGGCGCGCCGCCGCCACAGCCGACCGGTCCGCCCTGGCGCAGTCCGCCGATCACGCGTTCATCCAGGCCGTGCACCTCGGCGTCGTCTGGAGCATGTCCGTCGGACTCTTCGCAACAGCCGTGCCGGCCTACGCCTTGCGTACGGGCGAAAGACCCAAGGGGCCGGCGCGGGAGTCTGAGGACGGTCGGCGGAGTAGCCGCTCTGCGGCGGGACCGGCCCATCGCGCCGGAATCGGGTGACCAACCCACGCATGCGGGCGCTGGCACTGACAGTTCCTGACGCGACGGAAAACAGCAGAACCCACCGCGACCCAGGTAGCTATTCGACTGGTTGGGGCCGGTCGGAACCGGAACCTCGCACTGCTGCGCCAGGGGAGCGCAATAGCGCGTTGCGGACGCGGGTCACGGATTTTCCGACCCGATATTGCCGCCACCTCTATAGCCACATTGAACTGTGCCATGTAAAAGTGCGTTTGGAAGGCCTCTCGCTGTCGAGCGGGAAAAATTCCGGTGAACATGGGGGAGATGAACATGGACCAACAGTCGCGCGAGAAGAGCGATCCTGTAGCACTGCACCGGCAGAACGCAGCACGTCTCGGTCCTCGTGACGTGGTAATCGCGGCCTACCCCGGATCCGGGGCCTCGCTTATCAGCAACATCCTGATCGAGTTGGGCTTCGACCATGTCGATCCCTATTCCGAGGTCATCGCCGAAGACGGCCGCTGCGACGTACTCCAGGAAGACTTGGCCTACCGGAGCCGGCTGTCGGCGATGGCCGCACTGGACCGGAAGATACGGTCCACCGGGACACGGCCGGAAGGACAGCTCCGATTCGTCAAGAATCACCTGCATCCTCGGTTCTTCAGCCCCGAAGGACTGGCAGGGGCCGTCTTGCTGGTGCGCGATCCACGAGACACGCTGCATTCGT
The DNA here is from genome assembly GCF_003323715.1 of Streptomyces diacarni. Classification (GTDB taxonomy): domain Bacteria; phylum Actinomycetota; class Actinomycetes; order Streptomycetales; family Streptomycetaceae; genus Streptomyces; species Streptomyces diacarni. The sequence continues at coordinate 26,203 of NZ_QOIN01000024.1, read as the reverse complement.
GCTACCACTGGTATCACTCGTTCTCGGCGGACCGGCTGGCGCAGGCGAAAGGCCAGGGAACATTCGCCGAGTTCCTCGACGGCATCGCCCTCAATGGCGAACCTCCCGTCGAGGGATGGTGCCACTTCAACCGAGCCTGGGCTGACGCGCTGGAAGGTTTCCCACGCTCCGCTGTCATCAGGTTCGAGGATCTCAAGACCGATCCCGAGGCCACCACTGCCCGCCTCGTCGAGGCATTCGGTTTCGAGCGTTCACCGGAGTCCATCGCGCGCGCGACACGGAACAGCCGGTACGAGAACATGCGCGCACACGAAGAGAAAAGCCTGGGGGCCGGCGCCACAGACCGGCCGCTCGTTATGCGGCGCGGCAAGGTCGAGGAATGGCGCGAATGGTGGGGGAACGCAGGACTCGCCGCTCCCTTCCACGAACCCCGGCTCGTCGAGACGGCGGACCGCTTCGGCTACCAGGTGACGCGAAGTGACGATTCCACTCCCGGCCACTGAGGACGAACATGGGTAACTTCTACGACTACGCTCCCTACGCACCCACCTACGCGGCCCGACCGGACTACGTGCCGGAGGCACTGCGCGCCCTGCTCCGCGTCGCCGACGTGACCCCCGGCGACCTCGTGTGCGACGTCGGCGCCGGAGCGGGGCACCTGACCGAGCCGTTGCTGCAGTACGGACTGCGGGTCCACGCGGTGGAGCCGACTCGGGCCATGCGCGCCGAGGGCGAGGCGCGCACCGCCGACTACGACGAGGTGACCTGGCACTCGGGCACGGGCGAGGAATCCGGCAGGCCTCCGGGCAGCTACCGCCTCGTGACATTCGGGTCGTGTTTCGACCTGATGGACCGCCCGGCGGCACTGGCGGAGGCGGCACGGATCCTCGGGCAGGGCGGGTCCTTCGCCTGCCTGTGGAACCACCGAGACCTGGACGATCCGCTCCAAGCGCGGATCGAGGCGCTCATTCACGAGCACGTCCCCGGATACGGCTACGGGATACGGCGTTCCGACCAGCGTCCCGTCATCGAGGAGAGCGGCCTGTTCGAGCCGCCCGTTCACCTGTCGGCCCGGCGGGTCGTCCGGTTGCGAGCCGACGCCTGGTGCGACGCCTGGGCGTCGCACGCGACACTCGGCCGCCAGGCGGGGACGCACTTCCGCGACATCGTGGCGGGCATACGCGAGTTGGTGAACGACGCCGGTGACGCGTTCGTCGACGTTCCGTACGTGACGCGGGTGTGGGTCGCGCGGACCGCCGATCGGGCCGGCAGGCGATGACCGGCCCGCGTGTGCGGCTCGGCACCAAGGCCGAGACGCTGGCGCGCCTCGCGCCGGCACTGACCACCGCACGCGTCCTGCCGCTGGCGCACTTCACCCTCGACGACTGGCGGCGCTCCCGGACGCGTCTGCTCGCCGATCTGCTCCGTCGCGACTGGGCGTCGGGTCCCTTGATCGTCCGCAGCAGCGCGGTCATCGAGGACACCGGCACCGGTTCGCAGGCAGGGCGGTTCACCTCCCTCGTGGGACGGCGCGGCAGATCCCAACTCGCCGATGCTGTGGACCAGGTCTTCGGGTCGTACGACCAGGAGCGCCCACAAGATCAGGTCCTCGTGCAGCCGCAGCTCGTAGACGTGCGCGGCAGTGGCGTCGCCTTCTCGTGCGACCCCAGCAACGGAGCGCCGTACGCGGTGGTCAACTGGAGCGACGGTGCCCGCACCGACGCCGTGACAGGCGGGAGGTCGTCCGGACTGCGGATCTCCTACGGCGCCTTCTACGATCCCTCGGTCGTTGCTCCCTCGCCCTTTGTCGCCGCCGTGTGGGACCTGTTGAGCGAGGTGGTCGCGCTCACCGGCGAACCCCGCCTGGAGATCGAGTTCGCGCAGTCGCCGGAGGGTGAGACGGTGCTGCTCCAGGCGCGGCCGTTGGCCGTGGCGACCGAAACCGTCGACAAGGACGCCCACCGGACCGTACTGACACGCGTGGCGCGGCGCATCGCCGAAGACACCGAGCGGCCGGCGCGCGGCGTCCTCGGTTCCCGCGGCGTCTTCGGCGTCATGCCCGACTGGAATCCCGCGGAGATGATCGGGCTGCGTCCCCGCCCGCTGCCGCTCTCCCTGTACCGGCGGCTGATCACGGACCAGGTCTGGGCACACGCCCGGCACCGCTACGGCTACCGGGATCTTCGCGGCACGCCGCTCATGGTGGACTTCGGGGGCCTGCCCTACGTCGACGTCCGCGCGAGCGTCACCTCGTTCATCCCGGCAGACGTGCCCGACGCGCTGGCGAGCCGGCTGGTGGACCACTGGCTCGGCGAGCTGGTGGAATCGCCCCACCTGCACGACAAGCTGGAGTCCCACGTCGTCGTCTCCGCTTGGGGATTCCGGACGGGACGGCGAATCGAGCGGCTCGCGGACGCCGGGTTCGGCGCCCATGACCGGGACATGCTCAGCAGCAGTCTGCGCGGGCTGACCGACAGACTGGTTCGCTCGGACCTGTGGGAGCGCGACCTCGCGCGTTTCGACCGGCTCGGCGGCGCTCGCACACCCGCGGTGCACGCGCCCGGCTGCCCGGCAGACCGTCCTGGATGCTGCGGCCCCGCCGTCGCCGGCCGGCTCGCGTTGTGCGCAGAGTTCGGGACCGAGCCCTTCGCGGCTCTGGCCCGCGCCGCGTTCATCGCGACCGGGCTGCTGGAGGATCTGAGCGCCGAGGAGGTGTTCACCCGCGCGGATGTGGCGGCGTTCGTGGGCGGCCTCGGCCTCGTCTCCGGAACGTTGCAACGCGACCTGGCGGTACTGGATCGCGAGGACTTCCTCAAGCGGTACGGACACCTCAGGCCGGGTACGTACGACCTCCTCTCACCCCGGTATGACGAGGCACCCGAGCGCTACTTCGACTGGTCGACGCCACGCCACGTACCCGACGACGCGCCGCCATTCACCCCGTCTCCGAGCCAGTTGAGGCGCATCGACGACCTGATCGCACGGGAAGGTCTCACCTTCGACGCCGAGCGGCTGCTGCGGTTCGCCGCTACCGCGATCCGGGGCAGGGAGAAAGGGAAGTTCGACTTCACCGCGGTACTCAGCGACACCCTGGTCGAGATCAAACTGCTCGGCGAGCGGTTGGGGTTCACCCCTGACGACCTGTCGTACGTGCCCGTCGACACGATCGCCGCGCTCACCGGGCGCAGAGCCGACGACCGACGCATCCTCCGCACGGCCGTGGCGAGAGGACGGGAGGCGTACGAAGCCACCCGGGTGACGTCGCTGCCGCCGCTCGTCGCCGGCGAACGCGATGCCTTCAGCTTCGTGATTCCCCAGGCACAGCCCAACTTCATCACCCAGAAGAGGGCGCTGGCGCCGGTCGCCGACATCGACGCGGGAGCCGCGCCGGAAGGCGCCATCGCCTTCGTCACCAGCGCAGATCCGGGCTACGACTGGTTGTTCGCCCGGAACATCGCGGGCCTGGTGACCGCCTTCGGCGGGGCGAACTCCCACATGGCGATAAGGGCTCTGGAGCTCGGCATCCCCTCGGTGATCGGGGCCGGTGAGGCGCTCTTCCACCGATGGTCCCAGGCCAGGATGGTGGACATCGACGCCGCGAGCGGCATGGTGGTGCCGCTGTGACGCTGATCGGTATCACGCAAAGAGTGCAGCCGGCCAACGAGTTCGGCGAGCGCCGCGACGCGCTCGACATCCGCTGGCCCGACTTCTTCGCGGCCTGCGGTATCGCTCCGGTACCGCTGCCCAACCGTCCCGATCTCGTCCTGACTGTGGCACGCGAGAGCGGCGTGCGCGGGCTCGTCCTCTCGGGCGGGGACGATCTTGCGGTGTACGGAGGCCCCTCACCGCACCGGGACGAGACGGAGAACCGCCTGCTGGCCTGGGCGGTTGAACACGATATCCCCGTCCTCGGAGTGTGCCGGGGAATGCAGATCATTCTCCGCGCCTACGGGACAGAACTGACGGAAGTGAGCGACCACGTGGCGACCAGACACACGATCACCCAGGGACGTGAGGTGAACAGCTACCATCGGATGGCGGCCCGCGCCGTACTGCCCCCACTGAGAGCCCTCGCGTACAGCGGCGACGTGGTCGAGGCCGTGGAGCACGACCACGCGCGCGTGCAGGGGATCATGTGGCATCCCGAGCGCGAGCGCCCCTTCGACCCGCGTGACGTGCACAGCGTGCGCGCCTTCTTCAGCACGTCTTCGACGAGTCCGCCGAGCGGCACCACGTCTGCGACCGGAGGTCCGCTTCCGACCGGTGGAGGCCGGCCGTGAAGGCGCTGATCCTCGCTGCCGGGCGCGGATCACGCATGGGCGGCCTCACCGTCGACCGCCCCAAGTGCCTGGTGGAGGTCGCCGGCAGGACGCTTCTCCAGCGGCAACTGAAAGCGTTGTCCGCTGCGGACGTCGACAGCGTGGGAGTCGCCGTGGGCTGGTGCGCCGAACTCTTCGCGGCCACCGGGCTTCCGGTCTTCCCCAACCCCAGATGGGCCGAGACGACAATGGCCGAGTCGCTGGCGTCCGCCGATTCCTGGTTGTCCAGCGACACGGTGCTGATCTCGTACGGGGACATCGTCTACACCGGCGAAACCGTCCGCAGGCTTGCCGCCGCCAAGGCGGATGTCGCGATCGCCTACGACCCGGAGTGGCTGCCACTGTGGCGACGGCGATTCGTCGATCCCCTGCAGGACGCCGAGACGTTCGCCATGGACGCGTCGGGATTTCTGACCGACATCGGCGCCAGGGCCGGGAATGTGGACGATGTGCAAGGACAGTTCATGGGCCTGGTGCGCATGACGCCACCCGCTTGGTCGGTCATTCGCGAGGCCAGATCCGTACCCGAGATCGCCGCGTTGGACATGACGGGCCTGCTCCGCCACCTGGTGCGCGAACTCCAGCTGAAGGTCGCGGCTGTTCCCACCGCCGGCCCGTGGTGCGAGTTCGACCATCCCTCCGACTTCACCGTGGGGCTGGAAATCCTGCGCCGACTCGACACCGAACTCACGCTGGAGGATACGGGCGCATGAGACAAGGAGTTCTTTGGCTGACGGGCCTGTCCGGTGCGGGGAAGAGCACCGTGGCGGGTCTCGTACGGGACGGCTTGCCGGCCGACGGCGGGCGCCCGGTGCTCCTCGATGGCGACCGGCTTCGCGAGGTGCTGCCCGTGAAGCTCGGCTACGAACGCGAGGACCGTCTGCGGCTCGCGATGTTCTACGCGCGCCTCGCGAACAACCTGGCGGCACAGGGCCACCTCGTCATCTGTTCCACGATCTCGCTGTTCCACCAGGTCCAGGCATGGAACCGCGACAACACACCCGGCTACCTCGAGGTGTGGCTGCGCGTGCCCGTCAGCGAACTGAGCGAACGGGACGGACGCTCGGCGCTCTACAACGCCGAAGCGGGATCCCACGTCGTGGGGCTGGACTCCGCGGCCGAGTTTCCCCTCGCACCCGACCTGATTATCGACAACTACGGAGACACCACCCCGGACAAGGCAGCGGAACAGGTTCTCGCCATGGCTACCAGAAAGGCGTCCCAGTGACAGACATAGCCATCGATGGGCACGACCTCGACATCGAGGAGGTCGTAACTGCCGCGTATCGAGACAGTACGGCGGTCTCGGTGTCCGAGGACGCGATGAAGGCGATGACCGCCTCGCGCGACTTCAAGCTGATGATCCTGGAAACCGGCAAGCCCATCTACGGCGTGACGACGGGCTTCGGTGACAGCGTCAACCGCCAGATCTCGCCGGAGAAGACCGCGCGGCTGCAGCACGAGCTGATCCGCTACCACCTCAACGGCACAGGCCCGCTGACCTCCGACGAGGTCGTCCGAGCCACCCTGCTGATCCGCGCCAACTGCCTCGCCCGCGGGAACTCGGGCGTCAGCACGCCCGTCGTCGAGCGGCTGCTCGACTTTCTGCGCTTCGACGTCCTCCCGCTCATCCCGGAGCGCGGCTCGGTCGGGGCCAGCGGCGACCTCGTCCCCCTGTGCTACCTGGCATCCGCGGTCATGGGAGAGGGGAGCGTGCGTTACCGCGGCGAGGTGCGCGACGCTGCGGAGGTGATGTCCGAGCTGCGGCTCGACCCCGTCGTGCTGGAGGCGAAGGACGGACTCGCGCTCATCAACGGGACGTCGTTCAGCGCTGCGTTCGCCGTCCTCAACGTCCAGGCGGCGGCGGAGATCGCCGACGTCGCCGACATATGCACCGCCCTCGCGAGCGAGGGAACGCTCGGCAACCGCGGGCACTACGCGCCGTTCATCCACAACGAGAAACCCCACGACGGCCAGCGGCGAAGCGCCCGGCGCATCCACGATCTGCTCGACGGATCGAACCTCGCGATGTCCTACGACCAGGTCGTGGACCTCAACGAACCGTTGGACGGCCGCCACTATCAAAAGCTCACCCGCAGCATCCAGGACCGCTACTCGCTGCGCTGCGCCCCGCACGTCACCGGCGTGCTGGGAGACATGCTGAGCTGGGTCCGCACGTGGCTGCGCGTGGAGATCAACTCCTCCAGCGACAACCCGCTGTTCGACCCCGCGACGAACAGCGTGTTCAGCGGCGGCAACTTCTACGGCGGCCACATCGTCACGGCGATGGACGCGCTGAAAACAGCCGTCGCGGGCATCGCCGACCTGCTCGACCGGCAGCTCGCGCTGCTGGTCGACGAGAAGTTCAACAACGGCCTCACCCCGAACCTGATCGCCCGTGTGGCCGACGAAGACCGGGAAGCCGGGCTTCAGCACGGCTTCAAGGGCATGCAGATCGCCTGCTCGGCGCTCACCGCCGAGGCGCTGAAGAACGCGGGCCCGGCCAGCACCTTCTCCCGCTCGACCGAGGCGCACAACCAGGACAAGGTCAGCATGTCGACGATCGCCGCCCGTGACGCGCGCACCGTCATCGAGCTGACTCGCGAAGTCGCGGCCATCCACCTCATCGCCGCCTGCCAGGCGGTCGAGCTGCGCGGCGCCGACCAGATGAGCCCCCGCACCAGGGCCGTGTACGAGCGCATCCGGGAGAAGGTCCCCTTCGCCTCCACAGACCGCCGCTTCGACGGCGACATCGCCGCCGTCGTCGAGCTGATCTCCTCGGGTGCCCTCGGCGAGACCGCGAAGACGCTGACGCATTAGGAGGACCATCGTGAAAGCCGTCTCGCGCACGGCCCAATGGGTCGCCGCCGCGCGCGCATTGGAGTCCGAGCGCCCGGACGCCCTGTTCGACGACCCCTACGCGCGCTCCCTCGCCGGTTCTGCCGGGTTCGAGATCATCGACCGGTTGAACACCCCGATCAGCAACGTCTACTTCGCCATCCGCACCGCGTACCTGGACCGTGTGGTGCTGGAGGCCACGGCGGACGGTCCGATCCGGCAAGTGGTGCTCATGGCCGCCGGTATGGACACCCGCGCCCTCCGGCTCCCGCTGCCCGCAGGGCTGACCGTCTACGAGCTCGACCACACCGAACTGCTCGACATCAAGGAGGAACTGCTCTCCGGCGCCGCACCCGCCGGCGGCGTGACCCGCGTACCCGTTCCCGTCGACCTGGCAGAGCCGTGGCCGGAGGCGCTGAAGGACGCGGGCTTCCGCCCCGGCTGTCCCACGGTGTGGGTGACCGAGGGGCTCCTCTACTACCTGCCCGAGGACGCGGCGCACCGACTGCTGACGGAGAGCTGCGCCCTGTCCGGTCCGGGCAGCCTGCTCACCGGGGACCTGCTCAACCAAGCGGCCATCACCGACCAGAAGGCCCGTCCGTTCATCAAGGGCTTGGCCGAAGGTGGCTCCCCCTGGCAGTTCGGCGTGGACCGCCCCGAAGAACTGCTGGCCTCCCACGGCTGGCAGCCGGTGGATGTCATACAGCCGGGTGAGGACGGCACGGGGCGGTGGCCGCTGCCGGTGGTACCCCGCGACAAACCAGACGCCCCGACGGACTTCCTGTTCACCGCCCGCACCACGGACCCCCTGCCTGGGCCACCCCGTGACACCTGACGACTTGCGACCCGACCGGCTACGTCGAACTCGCGGCTCTCGGGGGGCCTCTATGTCTTTCGTCAAGCGGCGCGCGGCGTTTTGGGTTCGTAAAAGGTGCTGTCGCCGAGCATCGCGGCAGCACACTGGTGCGGTGGCGGGCCAGGCGAAGGGGGCTCGGGCATGGTCTTTCCGAAGACCGCGCCACGCCACCCGCTCGGCGAGCGGACCATCTCCGCGAGGGCCTGCCCCGGCACCAGCCAGGTCGCAACTGAGGGGGGGGCGGGACTCAGGAAGGGGTGCACGCCTCGGCGATCGATACGCTGTTCTCGTAGAGGTGATGCCGGGTGATCCGGCCCTCCTCGACGGTGAGGCGCAGCGCGAAGGGGCCCTCGAAGGACTTCCCCGTCGCGCGCACGGTCCCCGAGAGGTACCCCATCAGGACGGCGTCGGTGCCGTCGACGAGGAACGTGTCGACGGAGGCCCGTGCGTCCTCGGCCACCGTGTGCTCGGCCAGCTCCGTGAACTGGGCGGCGCATTCGGCTCCGGCCGAGCGCGGCCGGATCCACGGGACGGCGGGGTTCTCGGCGAGTAGCCAGTCGACGTCGTCCGCGAAGAGCGCGACGAGCCGCTCGACGTCCCCGGCCATCCGGGCGGCGAGGAACTCCTGGACGACGTGGCGGGTGGTATCGGTGACGGAACTCGCGGTGCGGTCAGCGGACTTGGTGGCCATGGTTGCTCCTCGCGCCTTAGGTGCCGGAACCCTCGTCGGGATCTCGTTGACATGTGACACGCTGCCGCAGCAGGGGAGCGTGGTCGATTACGTCAGAGGTAATGGCCGGGTGGAGGGCTTCTACGTCCCGCGTCAAGCCCGAGTTGGTCGTGCGACGGCCGCTTCGGGAGTGCGTGGTTCGTAGAAGGTGCCGTCGCGGAGCATGGCGAAGAGCCCGCTGATGCGGTGGCGCGGGGTCGTACAGGGCGGCGGTGGGGAAGCCGGTGCCGTCGCCGACGGTGACCAACAGTACGGCGGCGGTCCTGACCGCGCCCCCCGGCATCGAGGTCAGGACCTTGGGGAGAGGGTGGTCCTCCAGCAGGGCCTTGATCTGGTTTTCCAGGGCCCGGCGCTGTTCGTGGACCGCGGCGAGCGAGCGGGCCGGCGAGGGCATGACCACATCGAGGGTGCCGGTGCCCGGGACGACGACGGTCTGTTCATCGAGGGCGTTGGAGATGTCGTCGATCAGCCGGGCGGCCATGCGCGGGGCCTCGGGCCGCATCACCTCGGTGAGCTCCAGCGAGCGCAGGGTGTGCGGCATGGTGCGGGCCGCGCCCGCGATCACGGCGGCGTCGGGGGCTCAGGTCGGCCCTGGGCGCCGTAGCCCCTGGAGCAGCAGCGTGATCAGTCGGCGGGGGGCGTAGCGGGGGTCGTCGTCGTGTCCGATGCACAGGTTGCCGATGCCCCGCAGTAGTTCGTAGGGGTGCGTGCCGGAGCGGATCTCGTCGGCCCCGGCTGCGGCGTCGAGCAGTTGCGTGGCAACGGGGAGCAGGCGGTCGAGGAAGTAGGCGTGCAGAGGGGCGAAGCGGCTGCTGTCCGACTGCAGTGCCTGGGCGAGGCCGTGCTTGGTGACCAGGAGGTCGACGAACAGGTCGACCCACCGGTGCAGCGCGGCGAACGGGGAGTCGGCGTCGGCGAGGAGTCTCGGTCCGGCTTGGGCGCACTCCTCGATCTGGTGGTGGAAGACGGCCACGACGAGGTCGGAGCGGGTCGGGAAGTGCCGGTAGATCGTTCCCACGCCCATGCCCGCCTTGGCCGCGATCTGGCGGATCGGTGCGTCGACGCCCGCGCTCGCGAACACCTCGGCCGCGGCGGCCAGCAGTTTCTCCTGGTTGCGCTGGGCGTCGGCCCGCATGCGCCGGGGGGCCGGCCGCTCGTCTGACTCCTCTGTGGTGGGCACCGCGCTCTCCTTCCCGTTGTGGGCGAACCCAGGCGGAACATTACTCCGCTTGCGAACCGGAACAGTGCTCCGTAAAGTAAATGGAGCACTGTTCCGGTTGTCGGTGGCGGCAACCGGGCACTCCCCGTGCTCCTCCATGGACCGTCCGCACATCGAAGGGAACGACGCAGCATGCCCGCATCGATCACCTCACCCGCCCGCGACACCGCCCCGACCCTGTCCTACAGCCCCCTGGTACTCCGGGTGCCCGGGCGCCCCGCGGACCTGACGTTGCGGGTCACCGCGCCCGCGACCGGGGACGACCTGCCCGTCATCCTGCTCTCGCACGGTCACGGGGGCTCCCTCAGCCTCTCCTCGGAGGACGGCTACATGCCGATCGCCCAGCGCTGGGCGTCGGCCGGATTCGTCGTCATCCAGCCCACCCACCTCAGCTCCCGCCGACTCGGCCACCTGTGGGAGACCACCCCCGGGGCACCGCTGTTCTGGCGCTCGCGCGCCGAGGACATGATCCACATCCTCGACCGCCTCGACGAGGTCGAGAAGAGCGTGCCGCTGCTCGACGGGCGCCTCAGCCGCGAGGACATCGCGGTCGCCGGACACTCCCTGGGCGGCGCCACGGCTGAGGTGCTGCTGGGGGCGGAGATCACCGACCCCGACACCGGGGAGCGGGTGAGCTACCTCGAACCGCGCATCAAGGAGGGGATTCTTTTTGCCGCGCCCGGCCGGGGCGGTGACACGCTCAACGGGCCGATGGCCGACCAGATGCGGCCCTTCCGCACCGTCGACTTCTCCACGATGGCCCAGCCGGCGCTGGTCGTGGCCGGCGACCAGGACGACCCCCGGCACTTCACGGACATGGGCCCGGCCTGGTACCACGACCCCTACCACCTCGCCCCCGGTGCCAAGACCCTGTTCACCGTCTTCGGCGCGGGGCATCTGCTCGGCGGAATACAGGGGTACGACGCGGCCGAGAGCGCGCAACTGTCGGACGAGAACCCGGCACACGTCGCAGCGATCGCGCAGCTCACCGCGGCCTACCTGCGCGCGCGATTCGGCCGTGACGAGGGCGCCTGGCAGCGGGCCCGAAGCGGGCTGACGACGGGCCCTGACGCGGTCGGGCGCGTCGAGTCCAAGTAGCCGGCAGCGCTTCCCCGCACCGGCAAGGCGTGCTCCCGGGCATCGGCAAGGCGTACTCGGCACGGCATGGCGCGGCACGGCCCGGGTGCCGCCTCGCGGCTGCTGCCCCTGACGAGAGGACAAACCACGTGACACACCCTCAGCAAAAGCCCCTCGGGTCCGGATTCACACCGGCGTCGACAGCCGACGAGGTTCTCGCCGGCACGGACCTGAGCGGCCAGAACGTCATCGTCACCGCTGGGCACGCGGGCATCGGGCGCGAAGTCACCCGCGCCCTGTCCGCACGCGGTGCCTCCGTGACCGTCGGTTCCCGCAGCCCGGAGCGGGCTGGTGCGGCCGTGGCCGGGATCGACGGCGTCGAGGTCAGCCGGCTCGACCTGGCCGACCCCGCCTCGGTCGCCGCGTTCGGCGACCGGTGGAACGAGTCGGCACGGCCCCTGCACATCCTCATCAACTGCGCGGGGGTGGTGGCTCCCGAGACGAGGGAAGTGAACGCGCGCGGACACGAGTTGCAGTTCGCGGTCAACCATCTCGGCCACTTCCAGCTCACCCGCGCCCTGCTGCCCGCTTTGCGAGCGGCCCACGGCGCCCGGGTGGTCAACGTCAGCTCGGGCGCGCACCGTTTCTCCGGCATCCGCTGGGACGACCCGCACTTCGACTCCGGTGACTATGCTCCGCAGCCGGCGTACGCCCAGTCGAAGGCCGCCAACGTCCTCTTCGCAGTCGAGCTCGACCGCCGCTGGGCACAGGACGGCATTCGCGGTTACGCGGTCCATCCCGGCGTGGTGGTGGGGACGGCGCTCAACAGCGGGGCCGGGAAGGAGGGGCTGCGCGCCGCCGGGCTCGTCGACGAGGACGGCAGGCCGGTCATCGACCCGGCGGTCGGGAAGAAGACGGTGCAGCAAGGCGCGGCGACCGTCGTGTTCGGCGCTGTGAGCCCGCTTCTCGCCGACATCGGCGGCGTCTACCTGAAGGACAGCGATGTGGCACCGCTGGACGACGAGCATCGGCCGCTGACGGCGGACAGCATCCCGGCGGACGCGGCGTCACACTCGCTCGACCCGCAAAACGCCCTCCGGCTCTGGGAACTGAGCGAGCGGCTGCTCGACTCCTGACGGCGCCACACGCCGGCCTCCGGGTACCGGGGGCCGGGCCCCGACCCGCACCCGGGACCCTGCGGAAAGCCGCAGGGTCCCGGGTGCGGGAAGCCGTACACGCACGACGGTTCTCCGCATGCCGGTGCTGAGCCGCGATTTCTAGCGTGGTCATCGAACCGCGGCACCGGCCCGCGGCGAGCGCTTCGTACCTGGAGACTTCGAATGGACCACGTCACCCTCGCGTTGCCGCAGGAGCCAGCCGGCGGCATCGCCGGCTGGGCAGCCGACCTGGTGGATGCCATGGGGGCACCCGGCGCCGGCCTCGCTGTCGCTCTGGAGAACCTCTTCCCGCCGCTGCCCAGCGAGATCATCCTGCCGCTGACCGGCTTCGCCGCGGGGCAGGGTGTCGTCACTGTCTTCGCGGCCCTGTTCTGGACCACTCTCGGCTCCGTGGTGGGTGCCACGGTCCTCTACTGGATCGGCGGGCTGTTCGGCCGTGCGCGCATGCACGCGCTCTGGGCGCGGCTGCCGTTGGTCAAGGCGTCCGACCTGGAGCGGACGGAGGCGTGGTTTGCCAAGCACGGCACCAAGGCCGTTCTCCTCGGCCGCATGGTGCCGATCTTCCGCAGTCTGATCTCCGTGCCGGCGGGCGTCGAGCGCATGCCACTGCCGACCTTTCTCATCCTGACCGCCCTGGGCAGCCTGATGTGGAACGCCGTACTGGTCATGTCCGGTTACTGGCTCGGCGAGCAGTGGGACACCGTCGGGGACTACGTCGGCGTGGTCAGCAAGGGTGTCCTGGTCCTGGTGGTGGCCGCACTGGTCTGCTACGTCGTGGTCCGGCTGCGCTCGCGTGGCACCGCCCGCCACCGCCGTACGCCGTGATCGCCGCCACCGCCTACGCCGTGACCGGCCCCGTCGCCGCGCGGTCCGAACGCTGGTGTTCCGCCCGCGCCGCGGGGCCGCTCCCGACGACGGGCGAGGGGCCCGGTGGACGTGGCCGCCCAGCCGCTCCCGACGACGCACCGGGTGCCTCCTCCTCGGCGGAGCGACCGGTACGCACGCGGTCAGCGACGCCGTGTGTGCACGCGGCACGTCCGCGCCCCCGGGTACCTCACGGAGCGGTGGACCCGCACAGCCGCGACAGTTCGCGGGTCAGCGTCGTGGTGAACTCCCGGGGGCTGTCCCGCAGGTAGAAGTGGCCGCCCGGGAAGATGTGGCGGGCGAAGTCGCCCTGGGTGTGGTGGCGCCAGGCGTCCGCCTCGTCGAGGGACACCCGCGGGTCGTCGTCCCCGACGAAGACGCTGACCGGGCAGTTCAGCGGGGGCCCTGCGGGGCCCGGGTAGGTTTCGATCGCCCTGTAGTCGGCCCGCAGGGCGGGCAGGAGCATCTCGCGGATCTCGGGGTCGTCGAGCAGCGCGTCGTCCGTGCCGCTGAGCCGGCGGATCTCGGCCACCAGCCCCGCGTCGTCCCTCTGGTGCACCGTCTCGACGGTGTGGATGGACGGCGCACGGCGGCCGGAGGCGATCAGCCCGAGCGGCGATCCGGTTCCCGACGCTTCCATGCGCGTGGCCACCTCGAAGGCGACGATCGCGCCCATGCTGTGGCCGAGGAGGATGAGGGGGAGGCCGGGCAGGCCCTGGCGCAGTACCGGGTAGACGGCGTCGGCCAGCTCCTCGACGGTGGTCAGGCACGGTTCGGTGCGCCTGTCCTGGCGGCCCGGGTACTGGATGGCGTAGGCCTCGACCGTGGCGGGCAGCGAGTCCGCGAACGGGAAGAAGAAGTTCGCCGACCCTCCGGCGTGCGGGAGGCAGACCAGCCGGGCACGGGCGTCCGCCGAGCGGGTCAGCCGGCGCAGCCACAGATCGGTTCTGAGGTCGGCCGGGGTGCGGTGGGGCCGGCTGCCGGATGCCGTTGTCATGCGGTACTCCGTGGAAGTCGTGTGGTGGTGTGGTGCGGTCGGGGGCGCGGCAACAGCGCAGCGGCCGCCGCAGGCGCGGCCCCGGTGCCTGTGCCGCGGGCCTGTGCCGCCGACCTGTGCGGCCGGTCGGCGCCGCCGGCCGGCGGCGCGTGGTCACCCGGGCACGAAGACGCGGGAGTCGTCACCGACCAGCAGCTTGTGGCAGCCCGGGTCGGTGGAGTCCCGCCTGATGTCCGCGGCCTTGCCGATGATCGAGCCCCGCAGTTTGTGCACGCCCTGCACGGTGGACCGGTCGAGCAGGACGGAGTCCGCCACGTCCGAGGCCTCGATCCGGCAGTGCGCGCCGACGGCCGAGTACGGCCCCACACGGCAGTTCACGAGTGTGCTGTGCCGGCCGATGATCGCCGGGCCTTCGACGACGGATGCCCGGAGCGTGGCGCCTTCCTCGACGACCACAGGGCCGAGCAGCCGACTGTGTTCGTCGACGGATCCTCCGACGGCGGGCGTGAGCGCCTGGAGCAGCACCTTGTTGCACGCCAGCAGATCGGTGAGGGTGCCGGTGTCCGCCCAATAACGGGAGAAGTGGTGGGCGGTGACCGTGCGGCCCCGGCTCACGAGCCACTGCACGGCGTCGGTGATCTCCAGCTCGCCACGGGCGCTGGGCCCGATGGCGCGCACCGCCTCGTGGATCTCGGAGGTGAACACGTACGCGCCCGTGATCGCCAGGTCGCTGCGGGGGTGCTCCGGCTTCTCCTGGAGCGCGATCACGCGGCCTTCGGCGTCGAGTTCGGCGATCCCGTACTGGCCGGGGTCGGTGACCTTCCTGACGGCGAGCTGTGCCGTGGGGCGCCGGGCGCGGAACGCGTCGAGGGTGTCGGTGATGCCTCCTTGGAAGATGTTGTCCCCGAGGTACATCGTGAAGTCGTCGTCGCCGAGGAAGTCGCGGGCGATCAGCACGCAGTGGGCCAGGCCCCGGGGCGCGTCCTGGGCGATGCAGGTGACGCGGGCGTCGAACCCGGGCCGCTCGCGCACCGCCCGGCTGACCGGTCCGTCGGCCTCGCCGACGATGAGGCCGATGTCGTCGATCCCTGCGGCGGTGAGTGCGTCGAGGGCGTGGAAGAGCACGGGTTTGCCCGCTACGGGGACGAGTTGCTTGGGCGTGGTGTGACTGAAAGGGCGCAGCCTGGAGCCGGCGCCGCCGGAGAGCACGAGGGCCTTCACATGCACCTCTCAGAGCAGCTTGTCGAGGGAGGCGGCGACCGCTGCCGGTGAGGGCTGCGCGGCGATCTCACGGCTCAGCCGGTCGGCCGACTCCCGCACCGCGGTGTCGGAGAGCGCGTGCTCGAAGACCGGCCGGAGGGTCTCGGCCGCGGTGTCTGAGGTGTCGGCCACGATGCCGGCCCCGGTGTCCGCCACCATGCGGGAGATCTCCGCCCGGTCCACGGTGGTGGGCATCAGCACCTGGGGGACGCCCAGCGCCGCGGCCGTCAGCATCGTGCCGGAGCCGCACTGGTGGATGATCGCGTCACAGGTGGGCAGCAGCGCGTGCAGGGGCAGCCCTTCGACGATCCGCACGCGCTCGGGGGAGGCGGCGGGCTCGACGAGTGCGCGGTCGGCGCCACGGACCACGACGACGGTCTCGACGTCGAGCTTCTCCAGGCCCGCGAGGATCTCGGGCACCAGGAAGTTGTGCGTCCCGACCATCTCGGTGTGCGTCGATCCCCATGTGACGCAGACCCGCGGCCGTGCGGGCGGCTCGGCGAGCCACGCGGGCGCGGTGCCGGGCCCGTTGTAGGGCACGTAGCGGATCGGCATCCGGCCGGGGATGCCGGGGGCCTGGAGGCTGTCGGGGCAGGGGTCGACGACCGCGGTCGAGTACCGGTCCTGCGGCTGGAGGCCGTAGCTCTCGAAGAGCCGCCGCAGGTCGTCGGGCCAGGGGAGGCCGCCGCCGCGTACGCCGCCGAAACCGACCTTGTCGTTGACCTCGGGCGCCCACATGTGGTGCACGAGCGGTACGGAGACGGTCTTGGCCAGCAGGGGCGCGGCGAGGACGAGCGGGTCGGCGACGATGAGGTCGGGCTGCCAGCTCCGTGCCAGCGGGACCAGGTCCTCGATCATGGCCTCGGCGCTCTTGAGGAACGGGTCGCTCCTG
Organism: Streptomyces diacarni; assembly: GCF_003323715.1. Taxonomy (GTDB): domain Bacteria; phylum Actinomycetota; class Actinomycetes; order Streptomycetales; family Streptomycetaceae; genus Streptomyces; species Streptomyces diacarni. Next base: position 9,973 of record NZ_QOIN01000024.1, on the reverse strand, counting down.
AGCTGGACGAGCCGCCGGCGCTCCTCGGGCGTGCGCTCGGTGCCGGCCCGGTGGCCGCCTGTCGCCTCGATGAGCCGCCCGAGTTCGGTGAGCGCCTCCTTCCAGTGCTCCACGAAGTCGTACCGCTCACCGACGGGGGTGACGGTCATACCGGACTGCTCGATCGCCGCGAACGCGTGCTGCTGGCCGGCGATCCGCACCTCGTGGCCGGCCGATCGGCACGCCCAGGCGAGGGGCACCAGGTGGAGGTAGTGCGTCGACAGGCCGAGCGGGATGAACAGGATCCGCATGCGTGTCTCTCCTAACTGACGTGGTGTCGGCCCGTTGCGCCGGTGCCGCCGCTCGGCCGCTCCTGCGCGGCGGAGGAACTGCCCCCGGCGGCTTCGGCGGTGGTGCCCTCGGCGGCGCCGAGCGCCTCGACCTCCGCGACGTACCGGTCGATGGCCCGCTTGTAGTAGGTGTCGCCGAAGCCCAGCTCGTCGATCTCGGGGACCAGCCGCCGGAGTTTGTCCAGCGAGACCAGGCACACCGACGCGTCGCCCTCGACGACCTGCTTCTCCAGGATGGGCAGCTGGAGCCGCTCGGACATGTGCTCGATGATCGCTTCGGGTGGCACGGTCACGCCCGAGGCGACGTTCACCACCTCGCCGTCGACGCCCGCGGTCAGCAGGCGGTCCACGATCGTCATGGCGTCGGAGACGTGGATGATGTCCCGGGACGAGCCCCGGTGTATGCGCACCTTGCGGGAGCTGACCGCGCCGAGCAGCGCGGGCATGAGCTGGTGCGAGGACTGGTGCACACCGAAGGCGTGGCTCAGCCGGATGACGAGGTGGCGCACGCCGGACGCCCGGATGACGGTCTCCAGCAGCAGCTTGTTGCGGCCGTGCGCGTTGCCCGGGAACACCGGGTCGTCCTCGCGTCCCCGGCAGCCGCGGGTCGCGTCGTACATGCCCGCGCTCGCGGTCGAGAAGTACAGCAGAAGCTGGTCCTTCTCCTGGCAGCGCCGGATCGTCTCGTACACCAGATCGGCTTCGCGCTGGTAGTCGTCCGCGCTCACGCCGTCCACCTGGGACACCCCGGACGCCAGTGCGACCACGTGCGGATGTCTGTGCTCCATGGACCCCAGGTGCCGCGCGATGAAACCGCGACCGATGATTTCCACTAGCTTGTCTCCTTTGCGCCGTTCACAGGCGGATGGCGGTGCGCAGCGCTCGATTACGGATGTCGTCGACCAGAGCCGCCTGACGCCTCAGCTCCTCGCCGTGCGCGGTCATCGACGCCCCCTCCCGCACGGCCCGTGCGAACGCACGCATGAGCTGTGCGGGCTGGTCGTCGCGGGTCAGCGGCAGCTCCCGGGTGTCGTTGCCACGCCGCACGTGCAGCGTGGGCCGGAACGAGGGGGGAGGAGTGAAGGCCCTCTCCAGGGTCAGCGCCCCGTCGCTGCCCCACAGCGCGTAGGAGGAGCGGTACGACGTCTCGAAGCTGAACGAGAGCTGTGCGGGCACGCCGCTGCCGGAGCACAGCAGTGCGGCGCCACCGAGGTCCACACCGCGAGCCGTGTCCATCCGCAGCGTGCTTCCCTGCACCGTGAGGTCCTCACCGAGGAACATGCGGGCCGCCCGCACGGTGTAGACGCCGACGTCGAGAAGCGCGCCGCCGCCGAGGTCCGCCTCGTGGCGCACGTCGCCCGGCGGGCGGGGTGGGATGCCGAAGGCCGCGGTGAAGAACCGCGGCTCGCCGATGCCGCCCTCGTCCACGAACTCGCGCACCTGCGCGTGCTGCCCGTGGTGCGGGAACTGGAAGCCGTCCGTCAGCCAGCGCCGCCGCCGTACCGCCACCTCGACCAGGTCCTCCGTCTGGGCGAGCCCCGTGGTGAGCGGCTTCTCCACCAGCACGTGTTTTCCGGCCTCCAGAGCCCGGCGCGCCCACGTGTGGTGCAGGCCGGTCGGCAGCGCGATGTAGACGGCGTCGACGTCGTGGCGCTCCAGTACCTTCTCGTACCCCTCGACGGGCTCACCGCCGAACTCCTCGGCGTACCGTGCCGCCTTCGCGCCGTCGCGGCTCCCGAGGACGGTGAGGTGGACCTCGTCGGTGCGGCGGACGGCCGGCAGTGTGTTGCGCCAGGCGAACTCGGCGCAGCCCAGCACGGCCAGTCGCAGGGGCGGGGGTGTCGCGGTCTCGGCGTTCACGGGGCGTCACATCACCACAGGGAGTGCACGCAGGCGAGCAGACTGCGTGCTTCGACGGTGAGGTAGTGGCTGTGCCGCACCAGCTCCGTGAGCTGCTGCACTGTCAGCCAGCAGTAGTCCTCGGGCACGTCAGGCGGGAAGTCGTCACCCACTTCGATCACCTGGTACCGGGTCTCGGCGTGCAGGAATCGGCCGCCCTCCTCTGACATCACGGTGTCGAAGCGGACCTGCGCGGGGTCCGCGCCGGAGACGTGGCTGTGGAAGGGCTCGGGGCCGCAGGACAGCATCGTGTCGAAGGCCGGCGGGCGCCGCACCGTCGGACCGATCTCGACGCGGCCCAGCAGCCCCGGCTCGGGACGCGCGCGTACGAGCAGGTGGACGACGCCGCCGACCCGCTTGGCCACGAACACGGCAAGGCCCTGCCGCCGGGGCTCCAGCAGCGGCTGGGTCCAGCGCGTCACCTCGCGGTTGCCCGCCCGCACGCCGCGTGCCACGATCGCGAAGTCGCGCTCCTCGTCGTCCGCCAGCGCGTCCGCCGTGCGGGAGAACCCGGTCACCTCGTCGAGCGGAACCAGCCGGGAGGTCCACGCCGTGCGCGTCTTCATCTCGGTCAGCCAGCTCACGACGTCGGTCAGCGTGTGCAGGGCCTCCGCCTCAGGCTCGCCCCCCGCGTCGTCGCCGACCGGCCCGTACGAGCGCAGCAGCGCCGCACGGAAGGGGTCCTCCACGGGGAGCAGCGCCTTCGGCGGGCGGGCCAGCGGCAGACAGCCCAGCACCGTACGGGTGTTCATGTTGACGAGGTTTTCGCACCGCATCAGCTGCCACACCTGGCTCAGCGGCAGCCACACGAAGTCCTCGTGCAGCGGAACGTCCCCGGTGGCCTCGACGACCATGTTCCGGTTCTGCTTGTGCCAGCACCAGAAGCCCTGCTCGGACTGGAGCACGTCGACCAGCACCCGCCCGCGGCCCGGCCCGCGGAAGTGCTCCAGATAGCGGGTCTGCGCACCACCGTGCACCCGGGTGTAGTTGCTCCGCGTCGCCTGGACCGTGGGCGACAGCTGCAGGGTGCTGACGTTGCCGGGCTCCATCTTGGCCTGGAGCAGGCAGTGCAGCACCCCGTCGATCTCCTTGACCAGCACGCCGAGGATGCCGACCTCCGGCTGGTGGATGATCGGCTGCGACCACTGCTCACCGTCCCCCGAGTCCACGCGCATCCCGCTGACCTCGAAGAACTTGCCGCTCTCGTGCACGAGGTTGCCCGAGCCCGGTGCGAAGTACCAGCCGTTGAGCTCCGCGAACGCAAGGGGCGTCACCTCGAACACCCCGGCGCGCAGCCGCTCCGCCCACCACCGGTGGAAGTCCGCGAGAGCGGTGGGCTTGAGGTCCGTCAGAGCCGACGCGGTGAACCGGACAGCGCTGCGGTCCAGTGCGGCCATCAGCGCAGCCTCGCCATGACGAGTTGCTCCAGCACCCGGACCGCCTCCGCGGGTGACGGCTGCCGCGCGTTCTCCTCCTCGACCGCCCGCGCCGCCGCGCGCCACCGGCCCTCGTCCACCATCTCCGACGCCGCCTCGACGACGGCCGGGATGTCGATCGGCCGGGTGCGGTGCGCCACGCCCGCCCCGGCGGTGGCGATCCGCTCCGCGTTGACCACGTGAGCCGGGTCCTGCGGCATCATCACCTGCGGCGTACCCGACGTCACCACCGTCAGCGAGGTACCGCCGCCGCCGTGGTTGACCGCCGCCGCGCAGGACGGGACGACGAGCTGCAACGGCAGCTCCTCGACGATACGGACACCGTCCGGCACCTGGCCGAAGTGGGGCCGGTCCGTCGCCTTCACCGTGACGACGACCTCGGTGCCGCGTTGCGCGAGCGCCTTGGCGATCGCCGCCGCCGGGTACTCCTTCTCACCGGACGTCACCGTGTTGGTCATGCTCCAGGACACGCACACCCGCGGCCTGCCGGCCGGCTCACGCAGCCAGCCCGGCATCTGTGTCGCGCCGTTGTACGGCACGTAGCGGAAACCCACACGGTTCGCCGCCGGCCGCGTCAGCAGACTCGGCGGCGTGGGATCGACGTTGACCATGGCGGGGTCGGGGCGCGGCTCGGCTCCGAAACGCTCGAAGAGCGCCAGCAGAGAAGCGGGCCACTCGTCCACCGGGAGACCGCTGCCCAGGGCCCGGTGGAACGTCGGCAGCAGCGGGCCGGAGAGATGACGCACCAGGGGCGCGCCGGTCACCTCGGACAGCAGCGCACCGACGAACATCACCGGGTCGGTGACGATCAGGTCGGGACGCCAGCCGCGCGCCAGCCCCACCAGGTCGTCGGCGATCTCGGACGCCATGGCGACGAACGTCTCGCGCCGCAACTCCTTGAACCGCTCACGGACCTCGTCGGGCATGGACTCCAGGTCGCCGTAGTCGGCCAGGCTCTTGCCCGTCTCGCTGCGCAGCGCGTCGACCGAACCCTTGATGTTCGACAGCACGTTGGTGGGCTCGCCCACGGGCACAGCGGTCAGCCCCGAGCTGTTGACCAGACCGAGCACGGACGGCTGGGCGGCGACCCGCACGTCGTGGCCGGCCACACGGAAGGCCCACGCCAGTGGAACCATGGTGTAGAAGTGGCCAGCCGCGGCCAGCGGGACGAACAACACACGCAATGTGAACTCCACATGTGGGCTGCCACGGTTCCGGCGCGAAAAACGTCCCCTCCGTGACAGAGTTTTCTCATCCGACCTCGGCAAATGAACGGTTCCGAGGACACCAGGCAGCCCTAACCTCGCGGTAGTTCCTCGCCAACCCGCCCCTAAAATCCCGCTGACGCCCGCCCGGCGGAACCCCGCGCCGGCCCGGGCAGCCACGCGGCCCAGAAACTCCCCAGCGTTCCCTCCAGCGCTGGGTGACCGCTCGGCTGACCGGTGTGAGAACGCCGCTTTGATTGCGCGCCGAAAAGAGCGGCGCATCAGCTTTAGAGGACGCCAAGGGGCTCCTTAGCAATTGTCCTGAGGGTGGCAGAACAGCAGAGGAATGCCATGACAGCTTTCCCCGGGGCCATGCGGACCGTGCCGGCGGGGGGACAATGGAAGGTCGGCTGAACGATGACGAACGAGCGGGATTCCGCAGTGACCGGAGCCCACTGTGACGACGACGACCTCGCCATCATCGGCCTCTCCTGCCGGCTTCCGCACGCCCCCGCGCCGCACGCGTTCTGGCGGCTGCTGGCCGGTTCCGCCGAGGCCGTCTCCGACGCGCCCGCCGAGACCCTGGCCCTGCGGTACCCGCAGAACCCCGGCACGCAAGGCCCCGGCGGCGGCGCCGACGTCCGGCTCCGCCATGCCGCCCTGCTGGACCGCGTGGACGGCTTCGACGCCGACTTCTTCGGCATCTCGCCCCACGAGGCCCTCGTCATGGACCCCCAGCAGCGGCTGACACTCGAACTGGGCTGGGAGGCACTGGAGGACGCCGCCCTGCTGCCCGCCGCGCTGCACGGCAGCCGCACCGGCGTCTTCGTGGGTGCGGGCGCCGACGACTACGCCACACTGACGGCCCAGTACGGCGACGCCTCGTACACCCATCACACGATGACCGGCACCAACCGCGCCATCATCGCCAACCGGCTCTCGTACACGCTGGGCCTGCGCGGCCCCAGCCTGACCGTCGACGCCGCCCAGGCCTCGTCCCTCGTCGCGGTCCACATGGCGGCCGAGAGCCTGCGGAACGGGGAGTGCGACCTCGCCCTCGTGGGCGGCGTCAACCTGATCACCCACCCGCACAGCACCGCCAAGGCCGCCCACTTCAACGCGCTGTCACCCAACGGCCGGTGCCACACGTTCGACGCCCGCGCCGACGGCTACGTACGCGGGGAAGGCGGCGCCTTCGTGGTGCTCAAGCCCCTGGGCCGCGCACTCGCCGACCAGGACACCGTCCACGGAGTCGTCCGCGGATCGGCCGTCAACAACGACGGCGCGACGGACGGGCTGACCGTGCCAGGAGCCGAGGGCCAGCAGGACGTCCTGCGGCGTGCGTGCGAGCGCGCGCGCATCTCTCCTGACGAGGTCCAGTACGTGGAACTGCACGGCACCGGCACCCCCGTCGGCGACCCGATCGAGGCAGCCGCCCTGGGCGCCGTGTACGGAGCGGCCGAGCGGGACCACGCACTGCTCGTGGGTTCTGTCAAGACCAACATCGGCCACCTGGAGAGCGCCGCGGGCATCGCGGGACTCGTCAAGGCCACCCTGAGCATCAGGCACCGCGCGGTGCCCGCCAGCCTGAACTTCCACGAGGCGAACCCGCGCATTCCCCTGGAACGGCTCAACCTGAAGGTGCAGACCTCGCTGGGCGCGTGGCCCGCGCAGGACCGACGGCTGACGGCCGGTGTCAGCTCCTTCGGCATGGGCGGAACCAACTGCCACGTCATCGTCTCCGAGCCTCCCGCGCGTCCCGGCCATGCCGCGAGCGCACGACGGCACGCCGAGCCCGGCCGGAGCGGCGACGCAGCCGCCCGCCCTCTCGTGCCCTGGACCGTTTCCGCCCGCACGGACGCCGCCCTGCGAGCACAGGCCGCCCGGCTGCGCGACCATCTCACGGCCGCTGAGCGGCCCGGCACGCACGGGGGCGGGGCGCCGGACGGCCCGGCCGAGGCAGCCGACGTCGCGCGGATCGGCCGGGGCCTGGCGCTCACCCGCACGGCGTTCGAGTACCGCGCCGTGCTCATCGGCGCCGACCACAGCACCCTGATGCGGCAACTGGACGCCCTGGCGGACGGGCAGAGCGCCACGAGCCTCGTGCGGGGCCGGGCCGCCAACGCGCCCCGGGTCGCCGCGGTGTTCACCGGGGACGGCGGCCTGAGGGCCGACGACGTGCACGCACTGGGAGAGCAGCTGCCGGGGTTCGCGCGGGCGCTGGACGACGTGCGCGCGGAACTTGACCCGCTGCTTGTACGTCCGCTGTTCGCACCTCCGCTGCGCCCGTCGCACCCGGACACCGCCGGCTCGCTGACGGAGCGGTTCGCGGTGGAGACCGCGCTGTTCCGGCTCTTCGAGCGCTGGGGCGTGCGCCCGGACGTCGTCGCGGGACGGTCCGCGGGCGCGGTGACCGCCGCGCACGTGGCGGGCGTCCTGTCCGCGGCCGACGCGGTCACACTGATCGCCGCTTGTGAGCACTCCGAGGCGGACGGCGCCGAGGCCGCGGACGGTATGGACGATGCGGTCGGTGTCGAGGACGCGGACGGTACGGGGGACGCGGTCCGTTCGAGGAGGGGCGAGGTGGCCCGTGCGGTGGGGGAGGTTTCCTTCGCGGAGCCTCGCCTGCCGGTGCTGTGCGCGGCCACCGGGCGTGTGATCGACGCCGCCGAGCACGCGACGGCCGAGTACTGGTTGCGGAGCCTCGGGCGAGGCGCACAGAGCGGTGACCCGGAACGGGAGGCCCCGGAAAGGGAGAACCCGGAACGGGAGAGGCCGGCACCGGAGCTCGCGGGGCGCGCGGGCGAGGAGCGTCAGTGGGCCGATCTCGGCTGCACCGTACGCCTGGAACTGAGCGCCGAGGACGTGCGTGCTGTCGCGACCGACGGGCACGACGAGAACGGGTCGCTGACCGATGCGGGGACCCACGGGCCCGACGCCGAGCGGCTGCCGGCGTCCCGGGTCCTGCGGGCCGTAGGCACGCTCCACGTGCTCGGCTCCGAGGTCGACTGGAACTCTGTGCTCCCGTCACCGCCCGAGGGCGCGCTTCCCGTCACCCTGCCGACATACGCGTTCCAGCGCCGCAGCCACTGGCCCGAACTGCCCAGCGAGACGCCATTGAGGGAGGACGCGTACCAGACGTCCTCGTCCACCGCCGCACTCTCCGATGCCCACCCCTCCGCAACCGCGCAGGACGCGCCGGCGGAGCGACTGTCGGCCTGGCGGCAGCGGCTGGCCCCGCTGCCGGCCCCCGCACAGACGGAGGCCGTGCGAGAGCTGCTGCACTCCCAGATGGCCCTCGTCCTCGGCCATGTCACCCCCGCGGCCATAGACCCGGACAGGACCTTCAAGGAACTGGGCTTCGACTCGATCTCCGCCGTCCAGCTCCGCGACCGGCTGGCGGCGGCGACCGGGCTGGAGCTCCCCAGCGCGCTCACCTACAACCACCCGAACCCCGACGCCCTGGCCGAGCGGATCCGCGGCGAGCTGGTGCGAGCGGACCCTGCCCGGGAAGCCGCCGGCGCCGACGAGGGCAACGCCGCCCACGCTCGCGCCAACGGGTCCACGGCCGCGTCCGTCGCGGACGAGCCGGTCGCGATCGTCGGCATGGCCTGCCGGTTCCCCGGCGGGGTGCGCTCCCCGGAGGAGCTGTGGTGGCTCGCCGCCGAAGGCCGCGACGCCATCGGCCCCTTCCCCACCCGGCGCGGCTGGAACATCGAGGATATCTACGACCCCGCCGGGAGCACGCCCGGCAAGTCCAGCACCCGGCACGGCGGCTTCCTCTACGACGCCGACGAGTTCGACGCCGAGTTCTTCGGCATCAGCCCCCGCGAGGCGCTGGCGATGGACCCGCAGCAGCGCCTGCTGCTGGAAGCCTCGTGGGAGGCGCTGGAGCGGGCCGGAGTCGATCCCGCGTCGCTCAAGGCGACAACGGCGGGGGTGTTCAGCGGCGTCATGGCCCAGGACTACGGCCCACGCCTGCACGAGGCGGAGGACGCCCTGGGCGGCTATCTGCTGACCGGCAACACCGCCAGCGTCGCGTCGGGCCGGATCGCGTACACCCTCGGATTGCAGGGCCCGGCCGTCACGGTGGACACCGCGTGTTCCTCCTCTCTCGTCGCACTGCACCTGGCCGCGGCCGCGGTGCGGCAGGGCGAATGCTCGCTCGCCCTCGCCGGCGGAGCCACCGTGATGGCCAACCCCGGCATGTTCGTGGAGTTCAGCCAGCAGGGCGGGCTCGCACCGGACGGCCGCTGCAAGCCGTTCGCCGCCTCCGCTGACGGCACCGCCTGGGCCGAGGGCGTCGGGTTGCTCGTCCTGGAACGGTTGTCGGACGCGCAGCGGAACGGTCATCCGGTGCTGGCCGTCATCCGGGGCAGCGCCGTCAACCAGGACGGCGCGAGCAACGGTCTGACCGCTCCCAACGGCCCGTCGCAGGAGCGCGTCATACGGGCGGCGTTGGCCCATGCCCGGCTGAGCGAGTCCGATGTCGATGTCGTGGAGGCACATGGCACCGGCACCACACTCGGCGACCCGATCGAGCTGGAGGCCCTCCTCGCGAGTTACGGGCAGAACCGCCCCGCCGAGCGGCCGCTGTGGCTCGGCTCGCTGAAGTCGAACATCGGTCATACGCAGGCTGCTGCGGGTGTGGCGGGTGTGATCAAGATGGTGGAGGCGATGCGGCACGGTGTGCTGCCGCGCACGTTGCATGTGGATGAGCCCACCCCGCATGTGGACTGGTCGGCGGGTGCGGTGCGGCTGCTGACCGAGTCGACCGAGTGGCCGGAGACGGGGCGTCCCCGTCGGGCTGCGGTCTCCTCGTTCGGAATCAGCGGGACGAATGCCCACCTGATCCTCGAAGCTCCGCCCGCCCCGGCAGAGCCGACCGAGCCGGTGGTATTGGCGTTGTCGGCCGAGTCCGAGCCGGAGCTACGTCGGAACGCTGCGGAGCTTGCGGATTTTGTGGGGGCGCGTGCGGAGTATGGGCTTGCTGAGGTTGCTGGTGTGTTGGGTCGGCGTGGTGTGTTTGGTTGTCGTGCTGCGGTGGTGGGTGTGGGGCGTGGTGGTGTGGTGGGTGGTTTGCGTGCGGTTGCTGAGGGGTCTT
>NZ_QOIN01000033.1 GCF_003323715.1 Streptomyces diacarni | reverse complement strand
TCAGTGCCTCCGGAGCTGGTGACACCACCCCCCAGGCCATGTGCTCGACAAGGGGAGGTAGTCATGCCAACTCCGAAAGCCGGTAGCCCCGTTGCGGGGCCACGAAAACGGTAATGGGGGGGAAGCGCCGGGGCCCCTCACACGCGGGTGCACACGCATCACACGCGGGTGCACACGAAGATCGCCGTACCCGGTACCAGCCGCCCGCGCAGGGGAGACCATCCGCCCCACACCTGCTGGTTCCACTCCGGCCACTCGGGCTCGACCAGGTCGTCGAGCCGGAAGCCCGCGCCGACCAGGTCCCGCACCCGGTCGCCCAGCGTCCGGTGGTGCTCGGTGTAGACGGCGCGTCCGCTCGCGTCCTGCTCCACGTACGGCGTCCGGTCGAAGTAGGAGTTCAGAATGGTCAGCCCCTCGGGGCCCGGCTCGTCGGCCAGGGTCCAGCGCAGCGGGTGGGTCAGCGAGAAGACCCACCGCCCACCGGGCCGCAGTACCCGCGCCACCTGGGCGAACACCTGTTCGGGGTCGGCCACGAACGGGATCGCTCCGAACGCGGAGCAGGCCAGATCGAAGGAGTCGTCCGCGAAGGGCAGGGCCCTGGCGTCCGCCTCGACCAGCGGGAACACGGCGCCGCCACCCTGGCCTCCGCCGATCCGCAGGGCGTGCTGGAGCTGGCGGTGGGAGAGGTCGAGGGCGACGGGCCGGGCGCCCTGGTCCGCCAGCCACCGCGAGCACTGGGCGGCACCCGCGCCGACCTCCAGCACTCTGAGACCGCGCAGCTGTGCGGCGGGTCCGAGCAGGCGCGCCTCCGCCTCGTCGAGCCCCTCGGGCCCCCAGACGAAGCGGGCGTCCCCGAGGAAGTCGCCGTGGTCGCTTTGGTACTCGTCCGCGTTGCGGTCCCACCAGCCGCGGTTGGCCCGGCTGCTCTCGCGGCCGCCGGCGGGCCGCCGCACCGCCTCGGCGTCGTCGTCGGGGCCGTGGGCCCCGAGGGGGTCCCGCGAGCCGGGGTGGTCACCGTCCGTCATCGCAGACCCACCCGAGAGGCGGACGGCGCCGTCCACCTCGTGCTTTTGTTCCCTCGCACCTGTAGTCGTACCCTTCGTCGAAGTGCGCCGCCGAGCGCCGTGGGGGGTCCGCCGGGTGGCTCGTCGGACACCGCGGGAGCGGGCCGTGCGGGGTCATCTGCCCCTCCGCCGTGGCGAGTTCTGCCGGAAATGGCGCCTTCCGCCCCAGGTGTGCTCTTTCGCGCATTGACCATGCCCAGCGGCCCCCGTATGCTACAAGTTGCGCTGCGGGCCTGCGTGCCTCGGACGGAGCAGGCCGCGCTCGCATCTGTTGTATGTCCCCTCGGGTTTCCGGCTTATCTGGCTGTCCGGCTGACTTGCATGCGGTGCGATCAAAGGGCTCTCGGCGTAGCAGTACCTACGACTTCATGTCCGTACCGGAGACCCTTTCCCACATGACGAGCAGCACCGAGACTTCCGCCACCAGCCCGCAGGTTGCGGTCAACGACATCGGTTCCGAGGAAGCCTTCCTCGCCGCGATCGACGAGACGATCAAGTACTTCAACGACGGCGACATCGTCGACGGCGTCATCGTGAAGGTCGACCGGGACGAGGTCCTGCTCGACATCGGTTACAAGACCGAAGGTGTCATCCCTTCCCGAGAGCTGTCGATCAAGCACGACGTCGACCCCAACGAGGTCGTCGCCGTCGGTGACGAGATCGAGGCCCTCGTCCTCCAGAAGGAGGACAAGGAAGGCCGCCTGATCCTCTCGAAGAAGCGCGCCCAGTACGAGCGCGCCTGGGGCACCATCGAGAAGATCAAGGAAGAGGACGGCATCGTCACCGGTACCGTCATCGAGGTCGTCAAGGGCGGCCTCATCCTCGACATCGGCCTGCGCGGCTTCCTCCCGGCCTCCCTGGTCGAGATGCGCCGCGTCCGCGACCTCCAGCCGTACGTCGGCAAGGAGCTCGAGGCCAAGATCATCGAGCTGGACAAGAACCGCAACAACGTGGTTCTCTCCCGCCGCGCCTGGCTGGAGCAGACCCAGAGCGAGGTCCGCCAGACCTTCCTCACCACCCTCCAGAAGGGCCAGGTGCGCTCCGGCGTCGTCTCCTCCATCGTCAACTTCGGCGCCTTCGTCGACCTGGGCGGCGTGGACGGTCTGGTCCACGTCTCCGAGCTGTCCTGGAAGCACATCGACCACCCCTCCGAGGTCGTCGAGGTCGGCCAGGAGGTCACGGTCGAGGTCCTGGACGTCGACATGGACCGCGAGCGCGTGTCCCTGTCGCTCAAGGCGACCCAGGAAGACCCGTGGCAGCAGTTCGCCCGGACCCACCAGATCGGCCAGGTCGTGCCCGGCAAGGTCACCAAGCTGGTGCCGTTCGGTGCGTTCGTCCGCGTGGACGAGGGCATCGAGGGTCTGGTCCACATCTCCGAGCTGGCCGAGCGCCACGTGGAGATCCCGGAGCAGGTCGTCCAGGTCAACGACGAGATCTTCGTCAAGGTCATCGACATCGACCTGGAGCGCCGCCGCATCAGCCTCTCGCTGAAGCAGGCCAACGAGACCTTCGGTGCCGACCCGACCCAGGTCGAGTTCGACCCGACCCTCTACGGCATGGCCGCGTCCTACGACGACCAGGGCAACTACATCTACCCCGAGGGCTTCGACCCCGAGACCAACGACTGGCTCGAGGGCTACGAGAAGCAGCGCGAGGAGTGGGAGAACCAGTACGCGGTTGCCCAGTCCCGCTTCGAGGCCCACCAGGCCCAGGTCATCAAGTCCCGCGAGGCCGACGAGCAGGCGGCGGCCGAGGGTGCCACCGGCGGCGGCCAGGGCGGCGGCCAGGGTGGTGGCCAGGGCGGCGGCGGTTCGTACTCCTCGGAGGGCTCCGAGGAGGACTCGGGCGCGCTGGCCTCCGACGAGGCACTGGCGGCTCTCCGCGAGAAGCTGGCGGGTGGCCAGAGCTGAGGTTCTCCTCCCGGCCCCGAAGCCGGGAGGCGCCTCCGGCCGCTGAGCTGATTCGGCAGCCGCTGAGGTGATCAGCCGACACGAGGCCCGCATCCCCCACGGGATGCGGGCCTCGCTGCGTGTTCCCGCCCCTCCGACGCGCCGCCGTCCCCGCTGTTCCCGCCGGCAGGGCCGTCCGGGCCGGGCTCCGACGGCCGGTGGCGAGGATCGGCCACCCCCGAGCGTGCCGCGTGCGGTGCGCGTGCCGGGGCCCGGGACGGACGTGCGGGAATGCGGGAAGGCGGGGCGGCGTTGTCGGTGGTATGCGAATGGAGCGGGAATCCTTGTACGCGTGGGACCAGGCCGGGCTCGACGCCGTGGACGCGGTGATCGGGGAGCCCGACAGCGCTGGGCTGGTCATGCTGTACCACTTCGAGGGCTTCATGGACGCCGGTGACACCGGCGAACAGATCGTGGAGCAGTTGCTGGAGACCCGGCCGTACGTCACGGTCGCCCGCTTCGACGTGGACCGCCTCATCGACTACCGGGCGCGGCGCCCGATGATGACGTTCCGCAATGACAGCTGGGTGGACTACGAGACGCCCCGTCTGGAACTGCGCCTGATGCGGGACGCGACGGACGCGCCGTTCCTGCTGCTCTCCGGTCCTGAACCGGACAACGAGTGGGAGGGGTTCACCGAGGCCGTCCGCGAGATCGTCGAGCGGGTCAGGGCCCGGCTGTCCGTGACGTTCCACGGCATCCCGATGGGCGTCCCCCACACCCGCCCCGTCGGCCTCACCCCGCACGGCAACCGCACCGAACTGGTGCCCGCGCAGCGCTCCGTCTTCGAAGAGGCCCAGGTCCCCGGCAGCGCGGCCGCGCTGACCGAGCTGCGGCTGTCGGAGAGCGGCCGCGACGTCCTCGGTGTCGCCGCGCACGTCCCCCACTACATCGCCCGCTCCCGGTATCCGGACGCGGCGCTCGTCGTCGCCGAGGCCATCACCTCCGCGACCGGTCTCGTCCTGCCCGAGACGGCGCACGCGCTGCGCACGGAGGCACTGCGCACGCAGAACGAGATCGAGCGGCAGCTCGCGGAGGGGGACGAGGAACTGGTCTCGGTGGTCCGCGGCCTGGAGCAGCAGTACGACGCCGTGGCGGGCGCGGAGACCCGCGGCAACCTGGTGGCCGAACCCGTGGAGCTGCCCTCGGCCGACGAACTCGGCGCCGTCTTCGAGAAGTTCCTCGCCGACCGCGAGAGCGAGCAGGGCCGCGGACAGGGCCCGGACAACGGCGACCGGGACTGACCGGAGCGCTCGCCGTCGCACCGTATAGCGTGGCCCGCATGCTGAAGGTGGGTCTGACGGGCGGGATCGGAGCGGGCAAGAGCGAGGTGTCGCGGCTGCTCGCCGAACAGGGCGCCGTCATCGTGGACGCCGACCGGATCGCGCGGGAGGTCGTGGAGCCCGGCACGCCGGGTCTCGCGGCGGTCGTCGCCGAGTTCGGCGAGGAGGTGCTCACCTCGGACGGCAGCCTCGACCGGGCACGCCTCGGCTCTCTCGTCTTCGCGGACCCGGACCGCCTCGCCGCGCTGAACGCCCTCGTGCACCCCGCGGTGGGGGAGCGCTCGGCGCAGTTGGAGCGGGAGGCGGCCGAGGCGGACCCGCAGGCGGTCGTCGTCCACGACGTGCCGCTGCTGACCGAGAACGGGCTCGCGCCGCTCTACGACCGTGTGGTGGTCGTGGACGCGTCCCCCGAAACGCAGCTGGAGCGGCTCGTGCGGCTGCGCGGCATGGCCGAGGAGGAGGCCAGGGCCCGGATGGCGGCGCAGGCCGACCGGGAACAGCGGCTGGCCGTCGCGGACATCGTGATCGACAACGACGGGCCGCTGGAGGGGCTCGCGCCCCGGGTGCGCGAGGTGTGGGAACAGCTGCGGGAGGCCGGCCGGCGGCAGGCCGACGCCGCACCGCACACCGGCTCGGGCACGGGAGCCGGTGCCGACCCCGGTTCCGGCTGAGGCGGCGGGGTCGCCGGCGCGTGCTGCGGGAATGTACCGGGAATGAACACTGCCGATCCGGCGTTGTGCTTCGCCGGAACCCGAAGGAGAGGGCAGTGCCGTGACGAGCCCCGAGACGAACCTCATCCAGTTCCGTGCCGCGGAGCAGCTGCTGGAAGCGCGCGACCCGCGCGGCGCGGTCGACCTCCTCGACGGCGTGATCGAGGAGCACCCCGAACACCGGGGCGCGCGGCTGCTGCGCGCCCGCGCGTACTTCCTCGCCGCCCGCCTCAGGTCGGCCGAGCAGGAGTTCCAGTGGGTGCTGGAGCGCGAGCCCGACAACGCGTTCGCACACTTCGCGCTCGCCCGCACCCTCCAGCGGGCGGCGCGGGACCAGGAGGCCAGCGCGCACTTCAAGCTGGCCGCCGCACTCAATCCGCGGCCCGACTTCGTGGAGGCGGCCGGCTTCGAGGACTTCTCGCCTCCCGAGCCGGGCTCGACGGAGGACCTCGGCAACTGAGACCCCGCGCGCTGCCCGTTCGTGTGGTCCAGCGCCCAGCGGGCCGCGTCGTCTCGTTCGTCACACCAGCCCCTCCCGCTCGGCCGCCGCTGCGACGGCGAGCAGGTCGGCCTCCCTGCCGTGCGGTGCCACCAACTGCAGTCCTACCGGCGCCCCGTCCGCCGTCCGGCCGGCCGACAGACTCAGCGCGGGATGCCCCGTGATGTTGAAGGCCCAGGTGAGCGCGACGCTCAGGGCCGCCCCCGGTCCTTCGTGCCCGTGGGGTGGCCCCGGCGTGGTGGGCGTGGCGAGCATGTCCACCTCCGTGAAGATTTCCCTTACGGCGAGGGCGAGAGCGGACGCCGTACGCGCCGCCGCAGGCGACACGCGGTCCGTGCGCGCTGCATGGTGGTCCGTGCGGGGTGCACGGTCCGTACGGGCGTCGATGTCCGCACGGGCGGTCCCAAGGGAGGAACGTTCCCCGTCGGGGGCGCGCAGCTCCCGCCAGCACCGTGCGGGATCGGGTAGCAGGACGGTGACGGCAGGGCGCGCGGCGGTGATCCGCGCGCTCGTCAGAGCCTCCAGGAGACCGTGCGCCGTGTCCGCCACCTCGTCCTCGGTGTCCGCGAAACCGAGCGTCGCCGACCACGCCGTCCGGACGGGGCGCGGAGGCGTCGTACGGGGCGGCGCAACGGTGCCGATGCTCCCGCCGACGCCGTTGCCGCTCCCTCGGAGCGCCGCGACGTAGGCGGCGGCGTCACCGGCCGTACGGGCCAGCGGGCCGGGCGCGCCGCGGACCGTGCGGCCCTGTGCGGGCGCGAGTCCGCCCGTCGTCTTCAGCCCGATGACGGCGCACCAGGCGGCCGGGATACGGACGGACCCCGCACCGTCGCTTCCCGTGGCGAGCGGCACCATACGCGCCGCCACGGCCGCCGCCGAACCCGCGGAGGAACCGCCGGGGCTCCACCGGGGGCCGAGAGGGTTGCGCGTGGGTCCGCGTTCGGTGGCGCCCCAGGTCTGCCACTCGGTGCCGGGACCCGGCGTGGCGGTCGCGCCCACGGGCACACATCCCGCGGCCGTCAGCCGGGCGAGCCGAGGCGACGTCACCCGCTGCGTGTTCTTCACCCCCAGCGGGACTCCGGCGAGCGGCAGCCGCACGCCCGCGCGGACAGCGCGGTCGACCTCGGCGGCGCGCTCGGCAGCCCACGCGGGCCACGTCTCGGTGAAGGCGCGGACCGCCCCGTCGGACGCGGCGATCCGCGCCAGCGCGGCCTCGGTGACCTCCCTGGCGGTCAGACGCCCTTCCCACACCCCGGCGGCGATCTCGCACGCGCTCAGGCCTGCGTACGCGTCCGTGTCGAGCACCGCCGGAGTCCGGTGGCTTCCCCGGTCCTCGTCCCCGCCCCCGTTCATGGGGGAGACGGTACAAGCGGGAGGTGGCGCGGGCAGGAGACTGTGCGAGCGGGAACCGGTACAACCGCGAGGCGGGATGGCACGGTGTCGGTGGCGGCATCTACCGTATGGCGTATGGACATTGACGCCGCGCTCACTCTGGCCACGACCGCCGCCTCAGTCGCCGCGGGCAGCGCCGCGGGCGCGGCCGGGCAGTCGGCATGGGAGTCGCTGCTTGCCCTCGCCCGGCGCGTGGGCGGCCGCCGTCCCGACGGGGCGCCGGCGCCTGACGAAGGCGGTCTCGCGGCGGTCGACCCCTCCGACGAGGCGCAGGTCCGCGTGCTGACCGGCTGGCTCGGCGAGCAGGCCCGTGCCGACGAGGAGTTCGCCGCCCTCCTGCGCGGATGGGCGGAACAGCACGCCCCCGTGCTGCGGGCCGAGCGTTCCGAGGTCCACAACACCGTCTCGGGGTCGGCGCATGTGAGCGGTCCCGTGATCCAGGCGCGCGACATCCACGGCGGCGTCAACCTCGGCTGAGGGAATCAATCCGCCCAGGCGCCGGGCGGGTGGTCCGGTGGAACGAGATCGGCGACGAGCCCGTAGTGGTCGCTCACCTGCACCCCGTCCACCGGTTCGACCATGACGCGTCGGCATCCGGAGACGTGCAGCGTGGGGCCGTGCGGCCCGCAGCCGACCAGGATGTAGTCGAGGCGCCGCTCCGCCGCCTCCGGCATGTCGCCGCGGCGGACGAGCGGATTCTCGGGGGTGAACGTCGGCCCGGGCGCCCCGTCGGGGTGCGCGTTCGCCCACGCGTCCTGGTAGCGGACGCTCGTCCCGTCCAGTGACTGGAGGCCCCGCAGGAACCGGATGCTCGCCGCGTCGGGTGTGGCGTCGAAGTCGCCCAGGAGCAGCGTGTGCCGCGCGGAGTGCTCGTCGGCCATCTCCGCGACGAGCCGGGCGGTGACCAGCGCCTGCTGTTCGCGCTCCAGTTCCCATCCGTAGGGCCAGCTCGGCTTGTGGTGCGCGACGAGCAGCGGACCGAACGGCTCGGGGAACGGCAACAGAGCGGCCGCGACGCCGCACCACTCGGTGCGCGCCGTGCGGTCCGAGACGGCGAGCGGGTCGGCCGTGACGGCGGCGAAGGGTGTGCGTGCCGCGAGCACCGCTCCGACGCCGTCCGAGCCGTACCGGGGGTGGGGCGCGACGTGCCAGCCGTCGTCGGCGAGCGCGGCCACGTCGGCACGGGTGACCTCCTGGAGCGCCAGCACGTCAGGGGCCAGTCCGGCCAGCTCGCGGGCCAGCACAGCCCTTCGGCCGACGCCGTCGGCGTACTCGGGCGCCAGCACGTTCATGGTCATCACCCGCACGGGACGAAACGCTACCCCCACCGGCCGGCGCCGACCGCTGTACTGCTCCGACCTGGGAGGCCCTTGATCACGAACGGGATTGTCAGTGGCCGCTCCTAGACTCGTTCGCGAGTTGAGGGTGGTGTGAGCGGTGAGTGCGGAAGCGGTGGCGCGTATGGGGTCGGGAACGCGTGAGGGGCCGGCGAGCGGTGCGGATCTTCTGCGGTGCGCTGCGGTGTTCCTGCCGGGGGAGGTGCCACGGCAGGGGCGCGTGGCGTTCTGGTCGGTCGACGGGGGCGAGCTTCCCGAGGTGGGCGAGCCGGGAGAGCTGACGGTGCTGCGGCCGCACGCCGAGGGGGTCGGGCCGCAGGTGGTGGCGGCCCGCCGGCTGGGGGTGGGCGAGGCGCTGCCCGTCCTGATGAGGGCGCGTACCGCCGGGCGGGCACACCCGGCCGCCGCCTGCTGGGGCGCCGCAGCGCTGCAGGGTATGCGGCTGGTGGCCCGGGGGCGTCTGGTGCCGGGCCTGGGTGAGGGCGGCACGGACGTGTGGCGGGCGGGACCGCTGGACGAGGAGGACGTGACGCATCTGCGCGCCGTGGCCGCCGCGATGCCTCCGGAGGCACACGCGGTACCTGTGGAGCCGGGCCCCGCCCGACCGGATCCGCGCGCGCCCGGCCGGGCGGCGCCCGGGCCGCTGCGGGTGCCGGAGCCGGAAGGACTGGTGCGTGCCTTCCTGGACGCGGTCGCCGACGTGCTGCCCCGCACGCCGGCGGGGCCCGCGGCCGCGGGTCCCGCCTTCGCCGCGAGGGAGCCGCAGCGGCTCCCGGAGCGTTACCCGCGGCTGCGCCAGTGGGCCGCCGAGGTGGCGGCCGGCACCGAGGCCGGAATCCGGATCTCCCTTCGCCTCGACCTGTCGGCCGACCGCATCTTCGACGGCGGCCAGGACGAGCCCCCCGCTGCTGCGCAGGCGCAGGCGCAGGCGCAGGCGCAGGCGGAAGCGGAGGTGCGAGCGGCAGCCGATGGAGGGGTCCCTGGCGGTGGCTCCCGGGACGGCGGCGGCTCGTGGGACGGTGGTGGTACCCCGGTCGGCGGGGCCTCCGGGGGAAGCGGGTCCTTGCGGTCCGACCCCTACGTCGCCGCTGCCGTCGTGCAGGCGGCGAGCATCGCGGACGCCCTGCTGGTCGCGGACGTGGGCGCGTTGTGGCGGGGCGAGGCGGAGTATCTGGGGCCGCGCGCCCGCGTGGACACCGTGCTGGCCATCCGGCGTGCGGCCCGCGTCTGGCCGCCGCTGGAACGGCTGCTGGAGCGGCCGACACCGGACGTGCTGCCGCTGATGGAACCGGAGCTGGACGACCTGCTGGGCCGCGCGGCCCGCGACCTGGCCGCGGCGGACGTGGCCGTGCACTGGCCGCGCACGCTGGTGCGCGAACTGCTCAGCGCGACGGCGGTCGTCCGCACCGGTCCGCAGGCCCCGGGCTCGGCGGCGGACGGCTTCGGCTTCTTCAAGGAGGAGCAACTGCTGGAGTTCCGCTGGCAGATCGCCCTGGGCGGAGAGCCGCTCACCGACGGTGAGATGGACGCGTTGGCGGAGTCCCACCGCCCCCTGGTGCGGCTGCGGGACCAGTGGGTGCTGGTGGATCCGGAGCTGGTCCGCAAGGCGCGTAAGCGGCACCTCGGACTGCTCTCGCCAGGGGATGCGCTCGCGGCCGCGCTCTCGGGGGAGGCCGAGGTCGACGGCGAGCAGGTCACGGCGGTCCCCGAGGGCGCGTTGGCTGCCCTGCGCGATCGTCTCGACGAGGCGGCACGCCGCGCGACGTGCCCTCCGGGGGACCGGAGCGCTCCGGATGTGACGGCACCCGTCCGGCTGAACGCCGCGCTGCGCGGCTACCAGCTCCAGGGCCTCGCCTGGCTGGAGCTGATGACGTCACTGGGGCTGGGCGGCTGCCTCGCCGACGACATGGGGCTCGGCAAGACCGTCACCCTCATCGCGCTCCACCTGCGCCGTGCGGAGCGCGGCGAGACGGCGCCGACACTCGTCGTCTGCCCGGCGTCGCTGCTGGGCAACTGGCAGCGGGAACTGGCCAGGTTCGCACCCCACGTGCCCGTCCGGCGCTACCACGGCCCGGGGCGCACCCTCGACGGGCTCGACGGCGGCGAGGGCGGCTTCGTCCTGACGACCTACGGCACCCTGCGCGGCAGCGCCGAACGCCTGGCGGGCCAGAGGTGGGGGCTGGTCGTCGCGGACGAGGCGCAGCACGCCAAGAACGCGTACTCCGCGACCGCCCGCGCTCTGCGTACCCTTCCCGCCGCCGCACGCGTCGCCCTCACCGGCACACCTGTGGAGAACAACCTCTCCGAGCTGTGGGCGCTGCTCGACTGGACGACACCGGGGCTGCTCGGTCCGCTCAAGACGTTCCGCGCCCGCCACGCACGAGCGGTCGAGAGCGGCGAGGACCCGGAGGCGACGGAGCGCCTGGCCCGGCTCGTAAGGCCCTTCCTGTTGCGCCGCCGCAAGTCCGACCCGGGCATCGTCCCGGAGCTGCCACCCAAGACGGAGACGGACCACACGGTCGAGCTGACCCGCGAGCAGGCGTCGCTGTACGAGGCGGTGGTGCGCGAGACGATGGCCCGTATCGAGGCGGCAGAGGGCATCGAGCGGCGCGGCCTGGTGATGAAGCTGCTGACCTCGCTCAAGCAGATCTGCAACCACCCGGCGCAGTACCTGAGGGAGGGAACAGGGAGAGGCGCGGCCGCTCTTCCTTCGAGCCGCTCCGCTCCTTCGAGCCGCTCAGCCGACCGTCCCGCGTCGCGCTCCCCGGGCCGGTCGGGCGTTCCGGGCAGCGGCCTCGCCCGCTCGTGCAAGCTGGGTCTGCTGGACGAACTGCTGGCCACGATCCTGGCGGAGGGCGGTTCGGTGCTGGTGTTCACGCAGTACGTGGAAATGGCGCGGCTGCTGGAGGCGCACTTGGCCCAGCGGGGCATCGGCGCGCAGCTGCTGCACGGGGGCACGCCCGTTGCCCGTCGGGAGGAGATGGTGGACGCCTTCCAGGCGGGGGAGGCACCCGTCTTCCTGCTCTCCCTCAAAGCGGCGGGCACCGGCCTGAACCTGACACGGGCAGGGCACGTCATCCACTACGACCGCTGGTGGAACCCCGCGGTGGAGGAACAGGCGACCGACCGCGCCTACCGCATCGGCCAGACCCAGCCCGTGCAGGTCCACCGCCTGATGACGTCGGGCACCGTGGAGGACCGCATCGCCCAGCTTCTCGTGGCCAAGCGGCAGTTGGCCGACGCCGTACTCAGCGGGGGCGAGGCGGCGCTGACGGAGCTGACGGACGCGCAACTCGCCGACCTGGTGTCTCTGCGGAGGCAGCCGTGAACGGGTTCGCGGAAGACGACGGAGTGGCAGCGGCAGGGCCAGAGGAAGGGCCGGGGCCGGGGCCAGGGGCAGCGGAAGCGGACGGGCCGGGGGCCGGGGCCGGAGCGGAACGGG
The DNA here is from genome assembly GCF_003323715.1 of Streptomyces diacarni. Taxonomy (GTDB): domain Bacteria; phylum Actinomycetota; class Actinomycetes; order Streptomycetales; family Streptomycetaceae; genus Streptomyces; species Streptomyces diacarni. The sequence goes on along the minus strand of NZ_QOIN01000033.1, from coordinate 160,049 downwards.
ACACCGAGCGGTACCCGCTGCCGGAGGACGCCGATGGGTACGGCCTCCTGGGCAGCGCGTGGGTACGGGCGGTCCAGGCCGCAGCGGACGGCGGCGCACGCGATACGGCACGGCTGGCGCGGGGGCGTGCCTACGCGCGGGAGGGCGGCGTGTTCACGGTGCGGGTGGGGCCCGGCCGGGTCTCCGCGTACGTCAGCGGCAGCCGCCCGCGCCCCTACCGCGCCCAATGGCGTCTGCCTCCGCTGTCGGAGCGGGGGTGGCACACCTTCCTGGAGACGCTCGCGGCCCGCCCCGCGCACGTGGCCGCCGTGCTGGACGGTGCGATACCGCCGCGGGCCCTCGCCGAGGCCGCCTCCGCCGGCGCCCGGCTGCTGCCCGCGCCGGGCGATCTGACCCCGCTGTGCAGCTGTCCCGACCAGGGCTCTCCCTGCAAGCACGCCGCCGCCCTCGGCTACGAGGCGGGCCGTCTCCTGGACAGCGACCCGGGGCTGCTGTTCCGGCTGCGCGGTCGCGCCGCGGAGGCCGTAAGGGAGGAACTCCTCAAAAAAGCCGCGGCGCACGAGGCCACCGCCCTGCTGGGCCGTTCCCCGGATCAGGGCCGGCCCCCGGGCCCGGGCCCGCTTCCCGCCGGTCCGGAGCCGCATGGGGGAGCCGAGCCGCACGAAGGAGCCGAGCCGCACGAAGGAGCCGAGCCGCACGAAGGAGCCGAGCCGCACGAAGGAGCCGAGCCGCACGGGGGAGTGCGGCCGGGCCCGGAGGCGGAGCCTCCGGGTGGAGGACCGACGGGTGGAGGGGAGCCGCCCGGCGGCGCCGGGCACGAGGATGCCCACTGCGGAGGCGCGGCGGCGCCTGGCTCAGCGGAGCCGGACGCCGATGCGCCGGGTGTCGCCGCGTCGGGCTCTACCGGGCCGGGCTCCGATGGGGTGCGCCCTGCCGAGCGGGCCGTCCTGGGAGCGGACCCCGGCGGGGACAGCACTCCGGGTGGCGCCACCGCCCCCGGTGGCAGCGACACTTCTGGCAGCTCCGGCCCCATGGGTACCGTGCTCGCCCGGGAGGTGTTCGCGACGTCCGTACGGCCTCCCTTGCCGGCGCCCCTGCCCCCGCCGGAGGAGGCGGACGAGCATCGGGTGGTGTATCCGGAGCTGGCGGGTGCGCCCAGCGCGGACGCCCTCGCGTTCCTGGCAGCGGACGCGGCGACCCGCGCCAGGCAAGCCCTCGGCGCGGTCGGGGAGGAGCCCGACGGCGAGCAGCCGGGGGCGGGGTCGGTGTCAGGGCAGGACCCGTTGCCGGAGCTGTCGCTGTGGCACGACACCATCCGGCTCGCCGCCACCCACCCGCGGCTCACCGGCCGTCGCACCCTCTCACCACTGTTCGCCGCGCTTGCCCGGTCGGCGGGGCGCGAGGCGCTGGAGCTGGCCCGTGCCGCGGCAGCCTGGCGGCAGGGCGGGCAGCCAGGGCTCGAGATGCTGGACACCGTCTGGGACCCGCCTGCCGGCCCTTTCGACCGGGGCCGCAGCGCCCTCGCCGCTCTGGGCATCACCATGACCATCCACCGCAACCGCCTCACCCACACCTCCCGGCCTGTGCAACTGCGGTACGGCAAGGACGGCCGCTGGTACCCGTACCGCGGGGAACCCGCCACGGTCGGCGGCTCGGCGGCGAGCGGAACGGCCGAAGCGGATGCTCAGGACGGCCGCGCGGGGAGGAATACAGGGGCAGGGGCAGAGATAGGGGCGGAGGCGGAGTGGTGGCCCGAGGGAACGGCCGCTTTCGATCCCGTACGCGCACTGACGGGCCTGCGGGAGCGGTGAAGGACTCCCGTGCGGCGCTCTGCTGCGCCATGGGACCCGTCAGCCATACGGCCTTCTCTCACGCCGCCTCCGCCGAGCCCCCCTCGTGCGCTGGGCCTGCCGCGCTCGCGCGGCCGCGTGCGGCTGTGACGGCCTGCTCCGTCTCCTCCTTGACGAGGTCGGCGTTGATCTGAGCCGCCGCCGCGGCGCCCGCTGCCGCCGCGGCACCGACCTGGGCGGCCAGATCGGTGACGTTGCCCGCGACCCACAGGCCCGGCACCTCGGTGCGTCCGGTCGCGTCGCCGGGCACGTACTCGCCCAGGGGGTGCTCGGCGGTGTGCAGGCCGAGAGCGGCGAGGAACCCGGCTCTGGCGACCAAGCGCGAGGCGACGGCGACGGTGTCGCGGTCGATCACCGTGCCGTCGGCCAGCCGGATTCCCGACAGCCGGTCCTCGGTGATCCGCAAGCCCGCCACTTCTCCCTCGACCACGCGGATGCCGCGGGCGGCGAGTTGTTCGGACTGCTCCGCGGTGGGCGGCGGCATGGTGTGCGAGAACAGCGTCACGTCCGCGCTCCACTGGCGGAACAGCAGCGCCTGATGCACCGCCATCGGGCCGCCGGCCAACACCCCGATGGACCGGTCGCGGACTTCCCAGCCGTGGCAGTACGGGCAGTGCACCACGTCACGGCCCCAGCGCTCGTGCAGTCCCGGTACTTGCGGCAGCTCGTCCACCAGGCCGGTGGTGAGCAGCAGTCGGCGGGCGCGGACGGTGCGGCCGTCGCTCAGCGCCACCTCGAAGCCGTCGCGGGTGCGGGTGGCCGCGTTCACCTCACCGGGGACCACGTGTCCGCCGTAGTGGCGCACTTCCCGGCGGCCGCGCGTGAGGAGTGCGGCGGGGCTCATCCCCTCTCTGGCCAGGAGCCCGTGCACGGCGTCGGCCGGGGCGTTGCGTGGCCGCCCGGCGTCGATGACGGCCACCGAGCGCCGGGCCCTGGCCAGCATGAGCGCTCCGTTGAGTCCGGCGGCGCCGCCGCCGATCACCACGGCGTCGTAGCCGTCGGCGAGCGGGTCGGTCGGATCGTTCAGCTCGCCGGACGCGGCGTTCAGGCCCTGGTTCTGTTCTTCGGTCATCGGTGACCACCTCCACGAGAACCGTGCACGTGGACCCGGTGCAACAGCAAGCATGGTTGCTGTTGTGGCAAGCTGTGTCCATGGACGACGACCTCGATCAGGCGCTCGACGCGGTGGGACCCAGAATTCGTGCGCTGCGCAAGCAGCGCGAGACCACGCTGGCGGAGCTGTCGGCGACGACCGGGATCTCGGTGAGCACCCTCTCCCGGTTGGAGTCCGGGTCCCGCCGCCCCACCCTCGAACTGCTGCTCCCGCTGGCGCGCGCTCACGGCGTCTCCCTCGACGAGCTCGTCGACGCCCCTCCCACCGGCGACCCGCGTATCAACCTGCGCCCGGTCACCGCCCACGGCATGACCATGCTGCCGCTCACCCGCAAGGCAGGCGGCATCCAGGCCTACAAGCTGGTGCTCCCCGGAGCCGAGGCGCCGAAGCGGCCCGACCCGCAGACCCATGAGGGCTACGAGTGGCTCTACATCCTCAACGGCCGGCTCCGCCTCGTTTTGGGCGAACACGATCTGGTGCTCGCCTCCGGGGAGGCGGCCGAGTTCGACACCCGCGTGCCGCACTGGTTCGACGCGGCCGGCCCCCAACCAGTCGAGTTCCTCAGCCTCTTCGGCAGGCAGGGCGAACGCGTCCACCTCCGCGCCCGCTCCCGCGCCAAGTCCGCCTCGCCCGACACCGACGAGACGTAATGCGCCGAGCGCCGTGAACCCACAAGGGTCCCGGTGCATCAAAACAGTGCGTGCGGCCCGTGCTGGGCGGGCGACCGTCGATCAGGGAGGAACATGTCCGGTTTCCACCCCCACTCCCCTCCGTACCCGCGTCCCTTTCCTCAGCCCCTCTCCCTGCCAGAGGAGTTCGCTCTGCTGTCCCACCTCCCTTCGGGCAAGGTGCACGGAAAGCTGCGGGCGGTGGCCGGCTGTGCGGCAGCCGAACTCGGCGAACTCGCCCTGCGGCGCAGGGTCCTGGTCCGGCCCCGGGAAACCACCGTGCTCGGCGTCCGCGCTCAGATCACGCACCGCGCCGGGCTCGAACTGCTCGACATCTCGCCCACCGGCCTGCCGTGGGCCGACGAGGTACTGGCCGAGCTCAGCCGCTTCCCCGTTTCCCGGGAGGGGTGGATCAATATCCGGCAGTGGCTGCGGGAGCGCCGCCGTCACGCGTTTGGCGTGCACACGGCGGTGCTCATGGAGCGCGGTGTGCTCCGTCAACGGTCCGGGGTCCTCGGGGGGAAACGCTGCGTGCCCGATGAGGGGGTACGCGGTGCGGTGGTCGCGCAGCTGCGGGCGATCGGGTCGGGGCAGCGCGCGGTCGACGCGCACGGGCTGTTCCTGTGCGACCTGATCCGCGCCGTCGGGCTGCACAGAACGCTGCGCGTCCCGATGGGGCTGCGCACGACGCCGTACCGCAGTCGCGGCGCCGGCTCGGCGGAGTCCGTCCCCGAGGAGCTGCGCTGTGCCAGTAGCGCGCTCGTCGCCCTGGTCCCGAGCCGGGACACGTCGATGGGCTCACAGGGGGTGTGAGCGCGGCGCGTGGTCCGGCGGTCGATGCGGGGGCGCCGCCCGCTCGGCCGCCTCGTCCGGCCTTCCCTTTTCGCATGCGGCGGAGAAGACGGCCGCCACCGTCCGGCGTGGGCCGGGCGGAAGGCAACTGTGACCACTGTCACCGGCGACCAGCCCGAACGTGCGGCACCGAGCCGGGAGCGGCATTTCAACTCCGCGTGCGTGCACGGCATTTACGACGGCACTGTGCATGGCTCGCCGAGCCCACCCGACCGCTCCGGGCGCCCCTCTCCGGCCCGTAAGTGAGCCGCTCCCGCCCCTGTGCGGTCCTGCGGTGGCCCCGGGCGGGGAAGTTGTCAGATTCGCCGAGTACTCTGCGCCGAACGAAACAGCGCCGTCCACACCACGGCGAACCGAGCGAGGAGTGGTCCGATGGCCTTTCGCAAGGCGACGATGAAGAAGCAGGTGGCCGAGGTCATCGCCCAACAGGCCCCGGGGGATCAGCCGCTGGTCTCGGTCTGGGCCGTCGCCGGCCCGACCCCGTGGCTCAGCGTCGGATTCCTGGGCCTGATCGGCCAGTTCCTGATCAAGTACTACTTCATCACGGTCACCGAGCAGGCGTTGCTCTTCCACCGGATGTCCCGCTTCTCGCAGCGGCCGAAGGAGATCGTGCACGCCATCCCGCGCGAGCAGGCCCACACCCTCTTCGGCGAGATCCAGCTCAACCCGCTGTGGAGCTTCTACCACATGGCGCTGCCCGGCGAGGCCAAGCAGGTCCGGATCAACGTCCACCGCATGTGGCGCAACGAGCTGGAGCAGCTGCTCGCCATCGTCAACGGTGCCGCGGGGCCCCAGGGCTACGCCCAGCCCCAGCAGGCGTACGCGCCGCCCCAGCAGGGGTACGCCCCCCAGCCGCAGCAGGCGGCCCCGCAGGCCCCGCCGCAGGGACAGCCGTACGCGCAGCCGCAGCAGGCACCCGGCGGCTACCAGCAGCCCCAGGCGCCCCAGCAGCAGCCCGGCCCCTACTACGGAGCCCCGCAGCCCGGAGCCCCGGCCGCCCCGCCGCAGCAGCCCCCGCAGCCCGGTCCGTACTACGGCAACCCCGGCCAGCAGCAGGGCGGAGCTCCCGTCGACCCCCGCAGCAACCCTTATGGGTGAAGGGCCGACGGCGCCCCCCGGTGCCGCGACGAGCGAGGTCGACCCGCGATCGGTCGGCCCCGTGCGCATGACCTACGCGCCGGACCCCGACGGCGACCCCGATCCGGGCGAGATCGTGTGGACGTGGGTGCCGTACGAGGAAGCGGACGGCCGGGGCAAGGACCGGCCGGTCCTCATTGTCGCCAGGGAAGGGCGCGGCACCACGGGGCCTGTCCTGGCGGTCCAACTCACCTCCCGACAGCACAACGGTGACCACGAATGGGTGCCGCTCGGTTCGGGCCCGTGGGACAGCGAGGGCCGCGAATCGTGGGTCGGACTCGACCGCGTACTGCGCGTCCACGCGGACGGCATGAGGCGCGAGGCCTGCGCCTTGGACCGCGCCCGCTTCAATACGGTGGTGCACCGCCTCCAGCAGGTCTACGGCTGGCGCTGAGGCCCCCGCGGGCGGCGGCGCGGTAGCAGGGCGGACCTCGCAGAGCCGCCGGCCTGTGGCATCGGCCCGACACCGTCCCTGGAGCCCCGGCGCCGGGGCCGGGGACCCAGCGACGCCCGGTGCCGAAGAGTCGACTCAGGAGCGCCCGACCACCCGCCACCGGCCGTCTGCCGCCCCCGCAAGCCGACCGCGCACCGGATCCCCGCAAGCCGACCGTGTGCCGAGCCTTGAGCGAACCGGCTGTCTGCCGGGTGCCCGGAATCCGGTCGTCGACCGCTGGTCAGAGCCCTGGCCGCCCGGCGGGACTCCGCAAGCCGGCGGCCTGCCGGACGCCGCGAGCCGGGCCGTCCGCCCGGAGGCCCGAAAACGGTCGTTCGCCGGAGGACCCGCGTCCCGCGGACGCAGGCCGCTGGGACGTCCCGGAACAGGACTTCCATCGACAAGCGGGGTCCGCCGCACGGCGGACCCCGCTCGGCGGATCCCGCTCGGCCGAAAGGCCGAACCCGCCGGGGCGGGGAACAGCGTGCGCGCGCGGGGGCGTTGCCCTGGTGACCGGCGCCAACGGGGGCGCGGTGACGGAAGGTGGGACTGATGGCGGCCACAGCACAGACCGCGGAGGGACACGGGGCCGTTCCTCGGCTCGCTGCGATGCCGGAGGACTGGTCGCGGGCGCTCGCGGTCGTCGCGCACCCGGACGATCTGGAGTACGGGGTGGCGTCCGCCGTCGCCGAGTGGACGGCAAGCGGCAAGGAGATCACGTACGTGCTGGCCACGCGGGGCGAGGCGGGTATCGACACCCTGGAGCCGGCTGAGGCGGCCCGCATCCGCGAGGGGGAGCAGCGTGCCAGTGCGGCCGTCGTCGGCGTCACGGAGGTGGAGTTCCTCGACCACCGGGACGGTGTGCTGGAGGAGGGCCCGGCGCTGCGCCGCGACATCGCCGGGGCGATCCGCAGGCACAGGCCCGAGCTGGTCGTCACGCTCAACCACTACGACACCTGGGGCGGCGCCCCCGGCAGCCCGTGGAACACGCCGGACCATCGTGCGCTGGGCCGCGCCGTCCTGGACGCGGTGGGTGACGCGGGCAACCGCTGGATCTTCACCGACCAGCTGGAGCAGGACGGTGTCCTGCCGTGGCCCGGCGTGCGGTGGGTGGCCGTCGCCGCCGCGCCGACCGTGACCCACGCTGCTGCGGTGGGGGAGGAGGCCGCTCGTAAGGGCCTCGCCTCCCTGCTGGAACACCGCGCCTACATCGAGGCGCTCACCGACGAGGACCCCGAGACGTACGCGCGCTCGATCGTCCACGGCGGGCTTGACCACTACGCCGAGCGCAACGGGGGCCGCCGCGCGGTCGCCTTCGAACTCCACCCTCGCTGACGGCCCTCGCAAGCCGCGCGCCGCCCCGCACAGCGGCGTGCGGTCCCTCACAGGCGTCGCGCCGCCCCGCCGTGGCGCGACGCCCCGCCGTGGAGGGCCGTCGCCGGAGCGGAGCTCAGCCTTCCGGTTGTCGGCGCGGCACGGCAGCGAGGGCGAGCGCCGCGACGGGCACGAGCAGCGCAGCGGCCATGACGTTGAGCCAGCCGTAGCCCGCCTGGGCCACGACCAGCCCGGAGAGCGCCCCGCCGACGCCCGCCGACGCGTTCATGATGGTGTCCGAGAAGCCCTGCACGGCGGCTCGGGCATGCTGCGGCACCGCGTCGGTCAGCAGCGCCGAGCCCGACACCAGCCCCGCCGACCAGCCCAGTCCCAGCAGGAAGAGCCCTGCGGCGGATTGGGCGTGGCCGGCGCCCGCCGTTCCGGCCAGCGCCGTCGCGCAGGCCAGCAGCGCGATGCCCATCAGGATCACGCTGAGGCGGCCGACGCGGTCCGCGAGCCAGCCCATCACGGGTGAGAAGGCGTACATGCCGGCGATGTGGCCGCTGATCACGAGCCCGATCAGGTCGACTCCGGCGCCGTGCCCGCGGAGGTCGACGGGGGTCATCACCATCACGGACACCATCACGGTGTGCGAGCCCGCGATGGCCGCGAGAGCCACGCGGGCCCGGGACGAGCCGCGCACGGCGGCCAGCCCGGCGCGCAGCGACCGTTCGTCCCCGTTGCCACCGGTCCCGCTGCCGTGCCTCTCCTCGCGGGCTCGCGTCAGCGCGCGAGCGGTCAGCAGGGGATCGGGGCGCAGCATCAGGTGCAGTACCGCTGCGGCCACCAGGAAGACTCCGGTGCCCCACAGGAACGGCCCGGCCGCCTGCGGCAGCCCCAGCGCCGCGATGCCGGCCCCGGCGGGCGCCGCGATGTTCGGTCCCACCACGGCGCCGACGGTGGTGGCCCACACGACCGTCGAGATGGCGCGCGCACGGTGTTGCGGCTGAGCGAGATCGGCTGCCGCGAAGCGTGCTTGGAGATTGGCGACGTTGCTCGCGCCGAAGGCCGCCATGCCGACCAGCAGCAGGGGGAAGCTGCGCAGGGCGGCCGCCACCACCACCGTCACTCCGCCCGCGGCGGCCACCGCGTACGCCGTCGCGAGGCCCGAGCGCCGGCCCCGCCGGGCCATCAGCGCGGCGAACGGCAGTGACAGCAGTGCCGTTCCGATGACCGACGAGGTGGATGCCAGCCCCGCGACGGCTTCGGAGCCACCGATCTGCTCGGCCAGCACCGCTGCCAGGGCGACGGCAGTGGCGTTGCCGAGCCCGCCGAGGATCTGGCTGACGGCCAGCGCCGTGCGCACCCGCCGCCGCACGGCTTCCAGGTCGGTGCCGTCGAGCAGGCCGGCTTCGGCGTGGCCGGTCGCCGGGGCGCCGGCGGCTGTCACCTCCGCTTCTTCCGCCTCGTCAGCACCGTCGGCCGTTTCGCGTATGTCTGTCACACGGCGCAGTCTCGCAGCGGTCCGGGCGGTGCCACCATGGACTTACGGACGAATCCCGAACGTACGCACGTCAGACGGGTGTGCGGTGGACGACTGTGCGCCCTCGCCGTGCGGGGCGGCGCTGCGGAGAGGGCTCAGAACAGCGGCTGGGGAAGGATGCCTTCGAGCGCGAGGAGGCGGCGCTTGGTCTCCAGGCCGCCGCCGAAACCGCCGATCGCCCCGGAACTCTCCAGCACCCGGTGGCAGGGCACCACGACAGGCAGGGGGTTGGCGCCCATGGCCAGGCCGACGGCGCGCGCGGCGCCCGCGTCGCCGACCCGCAGGGCGAGGTCCTGGTAGCCCACGGTGGTCCCGTACGGCACGCCGGCCGCGAGCTCGCGCAGGACCCGCTCGTGGAAGCCGCCGGTCAGCGACCAGTCCAGCGGGACGGTGAAGGGGCCGGTGGCGCCGTCGAAGTAGTGGTCGAGTTCGGTGACGGCCGTGGCGAGGTGGGCGTCGGCGGCGGGGGAGGACCCCGCGGCGCCCAGCCGCCCCGACAGCCGTGTCAGGGCCTTCTCCAATATGCGGCCCGACGCATGGAAGACCACGTTGACCAGGCCCTTGTCGGTGGCCGCGAGCAGCAGCGGCCCGATGGGGGTCTCCCGCACCGCCCGGGCCGAGGCGGTGGCCGGAGCCCCGGCGGCCGCGGCCGCCGGCGTGTCCGGTCCCGCCTGTCCGTCCGACGGCCCGCCGGGAGGCTCCACCGTGGTGTCAGTCATACAGGCACCCTAGAGCCGCCCACTGACAACCCCCGCCGACAGGTCTCCGGGGCCCACGGAGCCACGGGCGACGGGCCCGCGGACGGCGGGGCCCGCCGCCGGCCGGGTCGGCCCGGCCGACCCGGCCGGCGGGCGTCTCACCGACGGTGGCTCAGCTCGTGGGGGTGGCGGCCTTCGCCACGGCGTCGCTGACCACGTCGGGCTTGTTGGAGATGATGCCGTCCACCCCGGCGTCGGCGACCTTGCGGGCGGTCTCGGCGTCGTTCACGGTCCAGGTGAACACCTCCAGCCGCTTGTGGTGCGGGCCCTTGAGCGCGTGGACGGCGTCCACGTACTTCTTGGTGGCGTCCGCCGAGGTGGGGTTGATCTGGTCGGCGAACTTCGCGTAGTCCTTCAGTTCGTTCGTCTTGGGCGTGCCCAGGAAGCCTGTCTTCACCGCCGGGTTCTGCTGGTGCACCTTGGTGATCGCGTTCTTGTCGAAGCTCTGGATGATGAGCTTGCTCTTGGTGTGCTTGCGGTCCAGCCACCCCTCGGTCCGCAGCTCGCCGAGGGTCTGCCGCTCGATGTCGGGGTAGAGCTCGGGCGACTTCAGCTCCAGCAGGAGGTCCTGTCCGTTGCGGGTGATGCGGTCCAGGTACTCCGCCAGGGTCGGGATGCGCTCGCCTTTGAACTCGCTGCCGAACCAGCTGCCCGCGTCGAGCGTCTTGATCTCCTTGAGGGTGAAGTCGGTGACGTTCCAGGGGCTGCGGTCCGGGAAGCGGTCCTCGACGTCTGTGGTGCGGGAGAGCGTGGTGTCGTGGATGACGACCAGCTTTCCGTCCTTGGTGCGCTGCACGTCGTTCTCGACCCAGTCGATGCCCATCTCGTGCGCCTTGTCGACGGCGGCCAGAGTGTTCTCCGGCGCGTCACCGGATGCTCCTCTGTGCGCCACCGTCAGCGGTGCGTGAGGGGGTTTTCTGCTCTCCGCCGTCGGCGAGGGAGCGTCGGACTGCGGCGAGGCGGCGGAGTCTACGACAGGCTCCGGCGTCTGTCTCGCCGACCGCTCGGAGGCCGTGGCGGCCGGAGCGGCGGTGAGGAAGAGCGCGCTCATACCCAGCAGCGCGCCTGTGGCGGCAGCGGTCAGCGGGCGTATCGACATGCGGGACTCCTCGCTTGTGCCTGCACGGACTGCGGAAACAGTTCCCGATGCGCAATACAAACAAGCGGGGACAAAGTGGCGTAGAGCTGAACGAGCAGTGTCCAAGTCTGTGACCTGCAATGAAAGAAATTGGCAGCTATCTGCCAGTGGGGGGTAGTTTGCGAGCCCGGGGCGGGTGTCAGCGCCGAGTCGTACGGTGGTGAGCATGCGGCCCAACACCGAGATCGAACGCAAGGTGGCGCCCTTCGAGGTCGTCAGCCCCTATCAGCCCAGCGGTGACCAGCCGACCGCCATCGCGGAGCTCGCACAGCGGGTGACCGGCGGTGAGAAGGACGTGGTCCTGCTGGGTGCGACGGGTACGGGCAAGTCGGCCACCACCGCGTGGATGATCGAGAAGCTCCAGCGTCCGACCCTGGTGATGGCGCCGAACAAGACGCTGGCGGCGCAGCTCGCCAACGAGTTCCGCGAGCTGCTGCCGAACAACGCGGTCGAGTACTTCGTCTCGTATTACGACTACTACCAGCCGGAGGCCTACGTCCCGCAGACGGACACCTACATCGAGAAGGACTCCTCGATCAACGAGGAGGTCGAACGGCTGCGTCACAGCGCCACGAACTCGCTGCTCACCCGCCGTGACGTCGTCGTGGTCGCCTCCGTCTCCTGCATCTACGGCCTGGGCACCCCGCAGGAGTACGTGGACCGCATGGTGAAGCTGAAGGTGGGGGACGAGTTCGACCGGGACGAACTGCTGCGCCGCTTCGTGGACATCCAGTACACGCGCAACGACATGTCGTTCACCCGCGGCACCTTCCGGGTCCGCGGGGACACGATCGAGATCTTCCCGGTCTACGAGGAGCTGGCGGTCCGCATCGAGATGTTCGGTGACGAGGTCGAGGCCCTCTCCACGCTCCATCCGATCACCGGCGAGGTGATCTCGGACGATCACGAGCTGTACGTCTTCCCCGCCTCGCACTACGTGGCGGGTCCGGAGCGCATGGAGCGCGCCATCACGGCCATCGAGGCGGAGCTGGCCGAGACGCTGACGTCGATGGAGAAGCAGGGCAAGCTGCTGGAGGCCCAGCGGCTGCGGATGCGCACGACGTACGACATCGAGATGATGCGCCAGATCGGCACCTGCTCGGGGATCGAGAACTACTCGCGGCACATCGACGGCCGTGACCCGGGCTCGGCCCCGCACACCCTGCTGGACTACTTCCCCGACGACTTCCTGCTGGTCATCGACGAGTCGCACCAGACGGTCCCGCAGATCGGCGCCATGTACGAGGGCGACGCGGCGCGTAAGCGCACCCTGATCGACCACGGTTTCCGGCTGCCCTCCGCGCTGGACAACCGCCCGCTGAAGTGGGAGGAGTTCCTGGGGCGCATCGGCCAGACGGTGTACCTGTCGGCGACCCCCGGCCCCTACGAGCTGGCCCGCTCCGACGGATACGTGGAACAGGTCATCCGTCCGACCGGCCTGATCGATCCCGAGGTCGTCGTGAAGCCGACCGAGGGGCAGATCGACGATCTGGTGCACGAGATCCGCACGCGCGAGGAGCGCGACGAGCGGGTGCTGGTCACCACTCTCACCAAGAAGATGGCCGAGGACCTGACGGACTACTTCCTGGAGCTGGGCATCCAGGTCCGCTACCTGCACAGCGACGTGGACACGTTGCGCCGCATCGAGCTGCTGCGGGAGCTGCGCGCCGGCGAGTACGACGTCCTGGTGGGTATCAACCTGCTCCGTGAGGGTCTCGACCTGCCCGAGGTCTCCCTGGTGGCCATTCTCGACGCCGACAAGGAAGGCTTCCTGCGCTCGGGTACGTCCCTCATCCAGACGATCGGCCGTGCGGCGCGCAACGTCTCCGGGCAGGTCCACATGTACGCCGACCAGGTCACCCCCGGTATGCGGCGCGCCATCGACGAGACCAACCGGCGCCGTGAGAAGCAGGTCGCCTACAACGAGGAGCACGGCATCGATCCCGAGCCGCTTCGCAAGAAGATCGGTGACATCGTCGCGGACATCGCCCGCGAGGAGATCGACACCGAGGCCCTGCTGGACACCGGCTACCGCCAGCGGGACGAGACGGGCAAGGGCGGCAAGGCCGCGAAGGGCAAGGCGCCCACCCCGGCCAAGAGCAAGCGGGCGAAGGAGGCGGAGCTGACCGACCGTCCCGCCGCCGAGCTCGCGGAGACCATCGAGGAGCTGACCGAGCGGATGCGGACCGCCGCGGCCGAGCTCCAGTTCGAGGTGGCGGCGCGGCTGCGCGACGAGGTCGGCGAGCTGAAGAAGGAGCTCCGTCAGATGAAGGAAGTGGGGCTCAAATAGCGCGCGTGTCCCGCTGCTCCTCCGGCGACCCGCGGGGCACCCGCCGAGTGTTGCAAGACCGACACAAGAAGCGGGCGGCCACCCGGCCTGTCAGTGCTCTTGCGTAGGGTTCTGTGCCTGGTGGCCGTCGCTCGTGCGGCGGCCCCTGTTCACAGGTCAGAGAGGGGACGCACGTGACGGTCAACTTGTCCAAGGGCCAGGCGATCAGCCTGCAGAAGAGCGACGGGGGCACGCTCACCGCGGTGCGCATGGGGCTGGGCTGGCAGGCGGCGCAGCGCCGGGGGCTGTTCGGCAAGCGCACCAAGGAGATCGACCTCGACGCCTCGGCGGTGCTGTTCGCCGACAAGCAGCCCGTCGACGTGGTCTTCTTCCGTCATCTGGTCAGCGACGACGGCTCGGTCAAGCACACCGGTGACAACCTGGTGGGCGGCGCGGGCCAGGGCGGCGACGACGAGGCGATCATGGTCGATCTCCAGCGCGTCCCGGTCCACATCGATCAGATCGTCTTCACGGTCAACTCCTTCACGGGCCAGACCTTCGCCGAGGTGGAGAACGCGTTCTGCCGTCTCATCGACGAGACCACCGGCCAGGAGATGGCCCGCTACACGCTCACCGGCGGTGGCCAGTACACGGCGCAGATCATGGCGAAGGTGCACCGCCAGGGCGACGGCTGGCAGATGACCGCCCTCGGCGACCCGGCCAACGGCCGCACGTTCCAGGACCTGATGCCGGCGATCCTGCCGAAGCTGTGAGCGCGGGCTCGGTCCTGTCGCGGGTGTGATGAACCACTGGGGGAGAGCGCGAGGATGACGGCGGAGCTGGTCCGGGGGCAGAACCATCCCCTGCCCGGGAGCCGGGTGGAGATCCGGGTGACGGCGGACACGCCCGTCATCGCCGGGGCGACGTTCAACGACGAGCACGGCCGGATGCGCGACGCCGGGTGGATCGCCCATCCGGCCGAGCCGCACCTGCCGGGCGTCGAGGTCTCCCGGCAGGCCGCGGCCGTCCACCGGCTCGCCGTCGACCTGGCGGCCGTTCCCGAGGACGTCCACCGGGTCAACATCATGCTGGCCCTGCCGGCCCGTACGGGCGGGCCGGGCCGGTTCGCCGGGCTGGCCGCCCCCTGCTTCGCGGTGACGGGCCTGGACGGCCAGGAGATCGCCGGATACGAGGTGACGGGGCTGTCCGCCGAATCGGCCGTGGTCGCTCTGGAGCTGTATCCACGGGCAGGCACGTGGAAGGTGCGGGCGGTCGGTCAGGGATACGCGGAAGGTCTCGCCGCGATGCTCGCCGACCAGGGCTTGTCCGACGCGCGAGGCCTCGCCGACACCATCGACGAGGCCGTGGCCGCCGGAATGGCCCGCTCCGTGGCGCCGCCGCAGCAGCCTGCCCGTCGCCCCGAGGCCGTGGGCACCGAGAGCGCCGGCGCCGTAGGCGCCGCGAGCACGGGCCGCCCCCGCGGCGAGCAGCCCGCCGCCTCCGCGGACCAGCCGTCGGAGCCTGCCCGGGGCGGGGCGCCCGTAGCGGGCGGAGGTACCCGGGACGGGGCCCCGGTGGCGGGCGGCGGCCCCATCGACTACCGGCATCCCCGGCGCGCGGCCGCCACACCACCCGCCGGGCGGCAGCCGTCCCCGCAACCGCCGGTCCCGACCGCGGGGCCGCAGCCCATCGCGGCTCCGCAGGGCGGGCCAGGACAGGACGCGGGGCCCGTCGCGGGTGACGCGCCCGGATGGTCGATGGAGGAGCGCCTCCACAACCAGGTGTGGGGCATGTTCGAGGACCTGGCCCGCACGGTCGCGGCCTACCGCTCCGCCGTCGACTTCGCCGACACCCGGATGGAGCGCGAGCTCGAAGGGGTGCTCGGCGATCCCCGCGCCCGCGTCAGCCCCGTTGCCGACGCGGCCCGCGCCGAGGCGCGTGCCAAGCACGGCGCACTCGTCGAGCAGGCCCGCACCGTGCTGGAGCGGGACGTTTCCCAGCTGGAGGCGGAGGCCGAGGTGGTCGAGCCCGCGCTGCCGCCCGCGCTGGCCCGCTGGGACAACCCGGTCTGGCAGGCGTACGAGCCGCCGGCCGAGCGGCCGATGTCCCTGCGCGTGGGGGATCTGAGCCTGGCCGAGAGCGGCGGGCTGCGCATCCCGCTGCTGGTGCGGCTGCCGCTGGAGCGCGGGCTGTGGATCGACAGCGGGCGGCCGCGCGGGAGCGAGGCGGGGTCGGCGGACCAGGACGAGCTGCGGCGCCTGGCGGCGCAGACGGCCACGGTGCTGGCGGCCCACTTCGTCGCCGTCCACCCGGTCGACCAGCTGACGCTCCACGTCATCGACCCGGCGGGTGCGGCGGCCACCGCGCTGCTCCCGTTGGTCGAATCGGGCGCGCTGCGCAATCCGCCGGCCGCGGGCGCCTCCGGAGTGGCGCGCACGCTGGAGCGCCTGACCCAGCGGGTGGATCTGGTGCAGATGGCTGTACGCAGCAAGGCCACCGACGCGCTTCCGCCGGATCTGGACCTGGCGGACCAACTGCTGATCGTCCACGACTTCCCGCACGGCTTCGACGACCGCGCCGTCAACCAGCTGCGCTACCTCGCGGACGAGGGTCCCTCGGTCGGCGTGGGCCTGATGATGGTCGCCGACCGGGACGAGGCGCGCGGTTACGGCCCCGTACTCGATCCGCTGTGGCGGTCGCTGCTGCGGCTGACCCCGGTGCCGGACGACCACCTCGCCGACCCGTGGGTGGGCCACGCGTGGACGTACGAGCCGCCGGTGGTGCCGAGCGGCAGCCAGGTCCTTGCGCAGGTGCTGCGCCGCGTCGTGGCGGCCCGCGGGTCCACGGAGGCCTGAGCACCCTCCGCTCGTGTTCCTTCCGGTCTCCGGACCGCTTCGCCGGCGGCCCGGGCGGGCCCCCACCACCCGGGGCTTTACCTTTTCATGGGATTGCTTTACTCTTTCTTGCAACGGAGGGGAGTATTCCCAGCCACGCGGCGACCCCGTCAGTACGGGCCGGTCAGGGACGGTCCCGGGGCGCTGGCCCGGTCGCTGTGGGCGCGGTCCCGGGTGGAAGAGACCTCCGGCCCATGCTCGAATGCAAGCCGGAGGAATTTCATGGACGTATCCATGACCACTTGGGTGCTGACCATCGTGGGTCTGTGCGCCCTCATCGCCGTCGACTTCTTCATAGGCGGCCGCAAGCCGCACGAGGTCTCCCTCAAGGAAGCCGGGATCTGGACCACGGTCTGGATCGTCCTCGCCGGGCTCTTCGGACTCGGCGTCGCCCTGCTCGGGGGAGGCGAGGCCTCGGGAGAGTTCTTCGCCGGTTTCATCACGGAGAAGTCCCTCAGCGTCGACAACCTCTTCGTCTTCGTCCTGATCATGGCGAAGTTCGCGGTGCCGACGATCTACCAACAGCGGGTGCTGATGGTGGGTGTCCTGATCGCGCTGGTGCTGCGCGGCATCTTCATCGCGGCCGGTGCGGCCATCATCTCGACCTTCTCCTGGGTCTTCTTCATCTTCGGCGCGTTCCTCATCTGGACGGCCTGGAAGCTCATCCAGGAGGCCCGCTCCGACGAGGAGGACGAGGAGGACGAGGAGTTCGAGGAGAACCGGCTGCTCAAGGCCGTCGAGCGCCGTTTCCCCTCCACGGACAAGTACCACGGCACCAAGCTGACGATCGTCGAGAACGGCAAGCGGCTGATGACGCCGATGCTGATCGTGATGCTCGCGATCGGCACGACGGACGTGCTCTTCGCGCTGGACTCCATCCCGGCGATCTTCGGTCTCACCCAGGACCCGTACATCGTCTTCACCGCCAACGCGTTCGCCCTGATGGGGCTGCGCCAGCTGTACTTCCTCATCGGGGGGCTGCTGAAGAAGCTGGTCCACCTCTCATACGGGCTCTCGGTGATTCTCGGCTTCATCGGCGTCAAGCTGGTGCTGCACGCCCTTCACGAGACCGGGGTGCACGTCCCGGAGATCAGCATTCCGGTTTCCCTGGGCGTCATCTGCGCCGTGCTGATCGTCACCACCATCACGTCACTGATGGCCTCCAAGAAGCAGGCGCAGGTCGAGGACGCCGCCGAGGGGGACGGCGCTCGCTCCACCAGGAAGGGGCAGGACGCCGACGCCGAGCACAGGGCCGACGTCGACTCCTGACAACCGACCTCCCGGCTCCGCCCCGTCACTCCTTCCGGTAGGGGGCGGGGCCGGGAGTTGTTCAGCGGTTCGGTGAGCGGCGCACGGCGGTCCGGTGGTCGCTCAGCGGGTGACCGTCACCCTCTGCGCGGCGCGCTCCCCGTTCACGAGCACCGAAAGAGTGACCGTGCCGGGCCTCTTCCCGGTCAGGGCGCCGCTGCGGGGGTCGTAGGAGGCCACACAGCGCCCCCGGGGCACGTGCCCCTGCACGCACAGTCCCGGCGACCCCGGCCAGTCCGCGCTCACCGGCCAGCCGACGGGGACCCGGCGGGTGACCGGTCCGCTGCCCTGTTCGACGGTGGCCGTCGCCGTCGCCTCGCCGCCCACCGCGAGCCGTGCCGGTGCCTCGAGCGTCAGCCCGTCCACGTGGGCGCGGGTCTGGGCCGCGATCCAGTCGCCGTCCCGCCCGGGACGCCCCCTGTCGACACCCAGCAGCGACCAGCCGGTGAACCCGCCCGCGTCCGGCGCGGACGCGGGCGCCTTGCCGGCGTTTCCGTTCACGAGATAGGGCACACCGTCCACCCGGGAGGCGTCGAACGCTCCGACGTGTCCCGCCACCAGTACCGCACCCTTGCCCGAGCGGGCACGGAAGTCGGCGAGCCAGTCCTCCAGCAGATCGGCCTCCATCCGGTCGGTGAGCCGACTGGCCTTCTGCGGTGTCGGGTCGCGCGGCGGCACGTGCTCGATGACGGCGACCGAGGTGACGCCGCGATCCCGCGCGGCGTCGTCCAGCTGCCGTCGCACCGCGCGGAACTGCGCGTATCCGCCGCCCCGCACCGTCAGCGAGGAGGTGTCGAGGGTGATGAACCGCGTCCCCTTGTGGTCGAACGTGCGCTGTGACGGGCCGAACTCCTCGACGAAGTTGTCGATCGAACCACCCATCACCTCGTGGTTCCCCGGCACGTAGTACCAGTCGACGGCGTCGCCCAGCTCCTCCTCCAGCAGCCTGCGGGCGAACCGCAGGTCCTCCGGCGACCCCTCGTCCACCAGGTCACCGTTGACGACGACGAAGTCGGGCCGTGCCGCACGGATCTCCCGCAGCGTGCGCCGGGCCTGCCGCACCGCCTCACTGTCCGGGTCGCGTGCCACGAACTGGGCGTCGGACATCACCGCGAACCGCCAGTCCCGCCCGGCCACATCCGAGGCGGTGGAGATCAACGGATCGTGCGGGCGCGCGGCGGACGGCAGGTCGACATCCGGCGGGGTGCGGGCCACCAGCTCGTCCAGCACCACCTCGCTCTTGTACTGGGCCGTCGGCCGGGTCTCGGCCAGATAGAAACGGTGCAGCTTCAGGGGGTACGCCACCCCTTCGGGCACGTCGAAGGTGACCTGACGCCAGCCCCGCCAGTCCACCAGCGGGCCGCGCAGCACCTGGTCGGTGCCCGCGGCGTCCTTGAGGTGGAGGGAGGGCCAGGCACCGGAGCCGTCCCCCTTGATCCACAGGATGAAGCCGCGCGGCTGGCCGGGTACCGCGCGGTCGGTGGGCGGGTTGGCGTAGGCGGCACGCGTGGCCGTCGACCCGGTGAAGTCGTAGCTCAGCTTCAGTCCGCCTCCCTCCTTGCCCGACGGTTCGGGAGCCACGGAGCCCTCCGCGCGGGCCGCGCTGAACGTCCACGCGGAAGCGTCCTCGAAGTCGGCGACTTTCTGTTCGCGGAGTCCCACGGTGACGGCCAGGCGGGTCGTGTGCCCGCCTACCGTGACCGTCACGGTTCCCGACGCCGATTCCTGCCCGCCCCGTGCCTTCACGGTGAACGCACCGGTCGCGGCGTCCTCGTCCGGGGCGACCGAGAAGAGCGAACGGTCGTACGACAGCTCTGCGTCGGCGGGTTCGACGGGGGCACTGTTGCCGTCCGCGTCGTAGCCGACCAGCCCGAAGGAGGCCGTCGCCTGACTGTCGGCCAGTCCGACCCGGTCGGTGGTGGGCCGGACGCGGTCCAGCTCCCCGAGTACACGCAGCTTCGTCGACCCCTTCGCCGTGCCCCGCCGCGCGGTGACCGCCGTGCTGCCGTCCCGGCGTGCGTGGAAGACGCCTCGCGCGTCGACCCGTCCCACGCCGGGCCGCGACGCGTGCCAGGCGGGCCGGGGTGAGCCGGTGGCGGGGCCGTACGTCTCGTCGTATCCGGCGGCGCTCAGCCGCCGGGTCAGACCGGGGAAGACCCGGTCCGGGTGACCGCCCGGCACGGTGTCGGCCGTCGGTGCCTCGTCAGGGTCGATGGCCGTCTCCACCCGGAAGCCGGCCAGCCGCCCTGAGCCGGCGGGGGCGGTCAACGCCAGACCGTTGGGCACCTCGCGCTCCTCCCCGTCCGACGGCGCGTTCTCCAGTTGAAGCTCGTGAGCACCCGGCTCCCGGGCCAGCAGCGTGGAGGAGCCGCCGCCGTCGAGGTTGAGGGCGTTGTAGGCGCCCAACTTCTTCATCATCCGGGCCAGCTCGGTCAGCGTCACGCCGCCGGAGGCCTGTTGGCGGCCGTCCACCGTCAGGACGTGCATGGTGCTTCCGTCCCTGGAGAATCCGACCGCGGTGCGCGGCGCCGCCGTGTTGTTCGGCCTGCCCTCCCAGTCCTGTGGTTCCCCGTCCACGACCAGCAGCCCTCGTCCGCCCACCGCCGTCCGCGGCAGGGACGAACCGTCGGCCGTACGCACGTGGTACTCCACCGTGACCGGATCGCCCGTGCTCAGCGCCGCCAGCCGTTCGGCGCCGTCGCCCCTGCCGAGGAGGACGGTCACCCCCTGCGGGATGTCACCCTTTCCGGGCTTCTGTGCGACGGAGGTGACCCTGCCGTCCTCGACGGTCACCTCTGTCACCTCGGGTTCCTGATCGACCGTCAGCGCCCGGTCGGCCTCCCCCCAATGTGCGTCGTACAGGCCGATACCGTCCTCGGACACGTTCGCCGCGTCCCGGCCGGCGAGCGGTGCGTTACCACCCGGAAGCGTGACGGTGCCCGCGAAGTACAGGTCCAGGATGCGGCCCGCGGCCCCGGGCCCGATGCCGACCGCCTCCGCTGTGCCGGGGGCGGGGGAGTGGGTCGGCTCGCCGTCGCGAATGCCGGGACCGAGGGGGGCGCCCGTCTCGTTGATGTCGAAGAAGTCGGCGTTGATCGCGGCCACCGTCCGGCGGCCCTTGCCCGGATCGTGTGCCTTCGCGAGTTCGCTGACGGTCCGGCGATCGGAGACCTTACCCGTGGACAGGTAGTCCACGCCGGCGTTCCGGCCGCCGCCCAGGTCCACGGAGAGCGCGTCGGCCCGCAGCCACTTGTCGGGCTCCAACCGGGAGAAGGAGGTGAGCTCGGCGCCGGGAGCGAGGGGGCGGGTCGTACGGGTCAGCTTGATGCCGTGCCCGGACGAGTCGCCTGTGCCGTCTGCGCTCCTCGCGCTGTCGGTGCTGTCGGTGCTGTCGGCGGCGGTCGGAAGTGCGGCGCTCCGGGGCGTCGGACCTCCGGGTGTCTGCGGTGTTTCCGCCAGTGCCGCCCCGGCGGGCAGCAGGCCCGTCAGCAGAGCCGAGACGGCCGCTGCCGCGGGCAGCGCCGCCCTCAGGCGGTCTCGGCGTCTTCGGGCGCTCCCGCCCCCGCTCCCGGTCGTCGAGCCCCGGATGCCCCGGGCGCGCCGTGTGCGTGTCGTGGACCTGCTTGCGCGTGCGTGGACTCGTCTCACAACGTCCCCCACAGACAACGGTTTTCTCGGCACTTTCTGCGCACAGTGCGGCACAGGGTCCCAAGACGGACCGGTCTACACCAGAGGGCGGGAGCGAAGTCGGGGGAAACATCGCCCCGCTGGAGGCACACACGACGTGACGGCCGGGGAAACCGCGGCGTTGTGCTCGAACCGCCCTGCATCGATGCGCGAACATGACTCGAAAGAGCTATTTTCGCGCAAGACTCCGCAGGTAGGGGTCGATTGCCGTTGACAACTGCGTGAAACCAGCGGAAACCTTGCAGGAACACGCATCGCGTCGCATGCCGTTTGGTCTCTCAGACACCACCGAAGGACCGCACCATGGCAACACCGAGCATCGCCCAACCGCCACCCTCATCCACCCACCGCACCGGTCGCCTGATCGTGGCGACCGGTGCCGTCGTCGGCGTCGTCTACGGCTACGACACCGGGTCCATCTCCGGCGCCCTGGTCTTCCTGAGCAAGGACTTCGGGCTGAACGCGAGCGAGTCCGGGTTCGTCAACAGCATCCTGGTGCTCGGCAACATCCTGGGCGCTCTGATCGCAGGCCGCCTGTCCGACGCGCTCGGCCGCAAGCCCACGATGGTGATCGTCGCCGCGGCGTACGCCGTCTTCTCGGCGCTCTCCGCGCTCTCACCCACCGTCGTCGTCCTCGATCTGGTGCGCTTCCTGCTCGGCGTCACCATCGGGATCTCCATCGTGGCCGCACCGCTGTTCATCGCCGAATCCACGCCGGCCCGGCTGCGGGGCGCGGCCGTTGCCGGTTACCAGGTCGCCTGCGTCGCCGGCATCACTCTGACCTACTTCGTCAACTGGGGTCTCTCCGGCGGCGGACACTGGCGGATCATGCTCGGACTGGCCGCGATCCCCTCGGCGCTCGTCATCGTCCCGCTGCTGCGGCTTCCCGACAGCCCACGCTGGTACCTCCTCAAAGGCCGGGTGGACGAGGCGGCCCGCGTGATGGCCACAACCGATCCGGACGTGGACCCGGTCGCCGAGAGCGCCGCCATCCAGCGCGAACTGGACGCCGAGCGCGGCGGCCGCGGCGGCTCCCTCGCCCGTATGGTCCGCCGGCCCTTCCTCCGGGCGACCGTCTTCGTGATCGGCATGGGCTTCTTCTGCCAGATCACCGGCATCAACGCCGTGACCTACTACAGCCCCCAGATCTTCGAGACCCTCGGCTTCCACGGCGACGGGCAGAACTTCCTGCTGCCGGCGATCGTCGAGCTGATCTCCCTGGCCGCCACCGTGCTCGCCCTCTTCGTCGTCGACCGCGTCGGCCGCCGTGTCGTCCTGCTCTCCGGGATCGGCACCATGCTGGCCACCCTCGTGGTGCTGGCCGTGGTCTTCGGCACCCACTCCCTCAGCGGCGCCGGCATCTGGATCGGCTTCGGTGCCCTCGCGCTGTTCACCGCCGCCTTCAACTTCGGCTTCGGTTCCCTCATCTGGGTGTACGCGTCCGAGGCGTTCCCCGCGCGGCTGCGCTCGCTGGGCGCCTCCGTGATGCTCACAGCCAACCTCGCGGCGAATCTCCTGGTCGCCCAGTTCTTCCCGTCGGTGCTTGAGGAGCTCGGCGCGACCTGGGCCTTCGGAGGGTTCGCCGTCCTGGTGCTGCTCGCGCTGGCCTTCATGGCCCGGATGGCACCGGAGACCAAGGGCCGGCAGCTGGAGGAGATCCGCGGCTACTGGCAGAACGGCGGCCGCTGGCCGGACGACGCGTCGTCCGGTTCACCCGAAGGGAGAAGGCTCAGCCCGGGTGGCAGCACCGCCGAGCTTCGCACGGGCATCGCCACCTCGGGCGAACGGCCACACCCCTGAGCGTCAGCTCTCCGGGCCGGCGACCAGCTTGCCGTCCCGCACCTGCACCGGCACCGAGGGCAGCGCCTTGGTGGCCGGGCCGTGAGCGACCTTGCCCGAATCGACGTGGAACCGGCTCCCGTGCAGCGGGCAGACGGCAACGTCCCCGTCGACCTCGCCCAGCAGACTGCCCTGGTGGGTGCACACGGCGCTGAACCCCTTGAAGTCGCCCTTCTCGGGCTGGGAGACCAGCAGCTTCTGCTCGGGATACAGCTTGGCACCTCCCACGGGCACGGCCTTGGCCTCGCCCAGGTCGACGGGCTTGTCGGGGCCCTCCGCATCGTCGGAGTCGGACCCGCCGCACGCGGCGGCCGTCAGTCCCAGCGCTGCCAGCGCTGCGCCGCACAGCACGGTGCGGCGCGTAGCCGGTGATTCCTTGCTCGTCGTCACGCGCCGCACTCTACCTTTGGCCTCGGCCAGTGCTCCGCTCTTCAGGGCGGGGGTGAAGGCCATCTCAGACCTGCTTTGACCCGCGCCGTGGGCACGGGGCCGCGGTGTTGTCCTCAGCTCGTGGGGCGCTTCTGGTTCTCGATGTACTGGCGTACGACGGTCAGGGGCGCCCCGCAGCTTCCGGCGAAGTAGGAACCGGATCAGAAGTGACCACCCCGCAGGTATCGGCGCACGTGGGCGTCGTAATCCTTGCGCAGCAGCCGGGCGGATATGCCCTTGGGGGAGTTGGCCAGCTTGGAGAGCTGGACTTTGGGCGGATAGTGCACGAGCAGGTGAACTGCTTCAACTCGGTGAAGTCGGCGCAGACCTCCCGCATGATCTCTTCACAGCGCGTCAGTATGGCGTCCGTCATGGCCTTGCGCCGGTACTTCGTGACGAAAACCAAGTGAAAGTGAAGGTTGCAGACGACATGACCGTTGGTGCGGACATTGGGGTTTTGGGTTCCAGTGTGGTGACATGAACCAATATGTAGGATGATTGCTATGCAGCTTCGGTATGGGTTCCGCCTGTACCCGAACGGCCCGCAGTGCTCGGTGTTGGCCAGGTCGTTCGGGTGCTCGCGGGTTGTCTTCAACGACGCACTCCGCGTCCGGGAGGACGCCCGCGCCGCAGGGCTGCCGTTCGTTTCCTCCGGCGAGCTGTCCAAACGGCTCACGGCGTCGAAGAAGACTCCGGAGCGGGCATGGCTCGGTGAGGTGTCCTCGGTGATCCTCCAGCAGTCCCTTCGGGACCTGGACACCGCATACCGAAACTTCTTCGACTCCCTCAAGGGCAAGCGCCCCACGATGGGGCCGCCCCGCTTCAAGAGCCGCAAGGACAACCGGCAGGCCGTACGGTTCACTGCCAACGCCGGATGGAAGATCACCTCCGGCGGAAAGCTGCGCCTGCCGAAGATCGGCGACGTGAGCGTGAAGTGGTCCCGCTCCCTGCCCTCGGTTCCGTCCACGGTGACCGTGATCAAGGATGCGGCCGGACGGTACTTCGCGAGCTTCATCGTGGAGACCGGGCCGGAAGAGGTCTTGCCGCCAACCACGCCCGAGGTCGGCATCGACCTGGGCCTGTCCCACTTCGCGATCCTCTCGGACGGCACGAAGATCGATTCCCCGCGTTTCCTGCGCCGGGCCGAGAAGAAACTCAAGCGCGCACAGCGGTCCCTGAGCCGGAAGGCCAAGGGGTCGAACAACCGAGGCAAGGCCCGGCTTAAGGTCGCCCGCGCTCACGCGCAGGTCGCCGATGCGCGGCGCGAGTTCCACCACCAGCTCTCCACCAAGATCATTCGCGAGAACCAAGCGATTGCGGTGGAAGATCTGGGGGGTCAAGGGACTCGCCCGCACACGCATGGCCAAGTCCGTGCACGACGCCGGATGGTCGCAGTTCGTGTCCATGCTCGGATACAAGGCCGCCCGGTACGGGCGCACCCTCGTGAGGATCGGCCGGTTCGAGCCGACCTCACAGGTGTGCTCACAGTGCGGCATCAAGGATGGCCCCAAGCCCCTCCAAGTCCGGGAGTGGACGTGCGAGAACTGCGGGGCCGTCCTCGACCGGGACATCAACGCGGCGGTCAACGTCGCCAAAGCCGCAGGTCTTGCGGTTACAGCCTGTCGAGCGCAGATAAGACGGACACCCGTGCCCGCGCAGCGCAAAGAAGCAGGAACCCACCCGAAGGCCAGCCGCACCCCCGGCAGCCAGGCGGGGATCGCCCTCCTTTAGGCGGGCGAGGATTTCAAGTCCTCTTCTGTCCGTTCCGGACACCGGCCCGAAGCGGGCACGCGGTCGCCCGAGGCGGGCACGCGGCTCGCCCGCCGCTCGCTCGGGTGCGGGCTCCGCGGCGACATTCGTACAAGACAGGCGGCCCGCGGCCTCCCCATCATGAGCCGCATGAGCGGATACGTTGAGCAGGCGCACGGGATGCACGTGGTCCACGACGGCGCGCGGGAGGCGCCACCGCTGTTGCTCGTCCACGGCTCGGGGGCCTCGGGCGACACGTGGGGCCCGATGCTCCCCGCACTGGCCGACCGCCGTCATGTCGTCCGTGTCGACCTCCCCGGCTGCGGTCAGTCCCCGCCCGCACCGTCCTACGACGTACCGGTGCAAGCCGCGCGGGTGGCGGCGATGCTCGACGACCTCGGCCTGCGCCACGTCGCCGCGGCCGGGCACTCCAGCGGCGGCTACCTCATCACGGCGCTCGCCGAGCAGCGCCCCGACCTGGTGGGGTCGCTCACGCTGATCAGCACAGGCCCGAGCCCCGACGCGCTCCTTCCGCAGCCGGCCGTCCTCCGGGCGCTGTTGGGTCCGCCGCTCGGGCCGCTGCTGTGGTCGGTGCGCTCAGACGCGTGGATCCGCAAGGGAATCAGAGCCACGACCGCGCGTCCGGTGGACATCCCCGACGGCATGGTCGCGGGGACGGGGGCCCTCACCTACCGGGCCTTCCGGAAGATCGCGAGCCGGAACACCGCGTACCTCGCCGAGCGGAGCGTGCCCGAGCGTCTCGCCGTACTCGACGTGCCCAAGCTGGTGATCTTCGGCGCCGCGGATCCGCGGTGGGAGCCGTCATCGGCACACCAGTACGACACGGTGCCCGGCACCCGGGTCGAGCTGCTGCCCGGTGTCGGACACGTGCCGCTGCTCGAAGCGCCCGAGGCGACCAGCGAACTGCTGCTCGGCTTCACGGCGGCGGACGCTGACACGCCGCCCGCCCTGGCCTAGGTGCGTGCGATGCTGCGGACCGGGACATCAGCCGGGGCACCGACCGGGACGCTCGACTGGACGCTGTGGGACATCGCCGTCCCCTCCCCCTCACGTCGGCTGCCGGAAATCAGCATGGCCGGTTTCCGCCCCCGTGTTCCCGCGCTCGCGGACATCGCAATGATCCCGCACCCCTCCGTCACCCTGCTCTTCGACCTGAGCGACGGAGCGGACCTCGTCCACGACGCCGGTGGCCGGTACGGACGCGGCAGCGTCGCCGTCGGACTCCTCCCCGGCGACTTCCGGGCGAGTGGCCAGGTGGGCGAGGTCCTTCAGATCAGGCTGCAGCCGGTCGCGGCGGCTGCTCTGCTCGGGGAGCAGGCCGACCTGAGAGGGGAGGCGGTGTCGTTGCAGGACGTGTGGGGCCGCGACGTCGCGCAGGCCGAGGAGCGCCTGCGTGCCGCCGGATCGTGGGACGAACGGTTCACGGCAGCGCGGAACATCCTTCTCCGAAGGCTGGCAGAACTCACACGGCTGGACACCCGCCCGCAGGTCGACCGGGAGGTCGCTCATGCCTGGCGGCGGACGCGCGGCAGCCGGGGGAGGGTGCGGGTCGCCGGCCTGGCGGACGAGGTCGGCTGGAGCCGCAAACGCCTGTCGGCCCGCTTCCGCTCCCAGCTCGGCATCACGCCCAAGCGCGCCGCCCGACTGGTGCGCTTCGACCACGCCGCCCACCTCCTCGCGGCGGGCCGCACCGCCGTCGGTGCCGCTGCCGAGAGCGGGTACGTCGACCAGCCGCACCTCCACCGGGAGGTCAAGGAGTTCACCGGGCTGACGCCCGCGGCCGTGGCCACCGCGCCATGGCTCGCGATCGACGACGTCGCGTGGCCCGCTTCCCCACCGCCCGCCCCGACGCCCCAGCGGCCGTGATCCCGGACGAACCGCACACCGCGGCGCACCCGCCCTGCCGCTGTGCGGGGCGCCCTGTGAGGGGTGACACGCGGGGAAGTCAGCGTGCTCTCGAACGTCGGCCCGGGGCCCGCCGTATCCCGACCGGACGTCGGCCACGGGACCGCTGAACCCGGATGCCGTACTGGTCCCGGGTGCCGTACTGGCCCCGGGGCGGGCGCCGACCGGGTCGGGCGGCGCCCCAGGCGGCGGGCGCCCCCGCCCTTCGGGGGCCGGGCCGCGCCCGGCCCCGTCAGCGCTTGCGCGCCGCCGCCGCCTTCGTGCCCGCCGTCTTCTTGGCGGCCGCGTCCGTCTTCTTGGCGGTCCCCTTCGCCGCTGCCGTCTTCGTCCCAGCGGAAGCCTTCCCAGCAGAAGCCTTCCTGGCGGGAGCCTTCCCGCCGGAAGCCGCGGCCCTCTTCTTCCGCGTCGCCGGCAGGGCCGACGACGCGTCGCTGACGCGCTCTCCGAGCATGTCCCGCAGGAACTTGCCGGTGTGGCTGGCGGTCTCGGCCGCGACCTGTTCGGGTGTTCCTTCCGCGACGACCATGCCGCCGCCGTTGCCGCCCTCGGGGCCCAGGTCCACGACCCAGTCGGCCGTCTTGATCACGTCGAGGTTGTGCTCGATGACCATGACGGAGTTGCCCTTGTCGACCAGGCCTTCCAGCACGCTGATCAGTTTCCTGATGTCCTCGAAGTGGAGACCGGTCGTCGGCTCGTCCAGGACGTAGACGGTCCGGCCGGTGGAGCGCCGCTGGAGCTCGCTCGCGAGCTTCACCCGTTGTGCCTCACCACCCGAAAGAGTGGGCGCGGACTGTCCGAGCCTGACGTATCCGAGTCCGACGTCGTTGAGTGTCCTCAGGTGCCGCGCGATGCCGGGGACCGCCTCGAAGAAGTCCAGGGCCTGCTCGATCGGCATGTCCAGGACCTCGGCGATGTTCTTGCCCTTGTAGTGGACCTCCAGGGTCTCCCTGTTGTAGCGCGCGCCGTGGCAGACCTCGCAGGGCACATACACGTCGGGCAGGAAGTTCATCTCGATCTTGATGGTGCCGTCGCCCGCGCAGTTCTCGCAGCGGCCGCCCTTGACGTTGAAGGAGAAGCGGCCCTGCTGGTAGCCGCGGACCTTCGCCTCCGTCGTCTCGGCGAACAGCTTGCGTACGTGGTCGAACACCCCGGTGTAGGTGGCCGGGTTGGAGCGCGGGGTGCGGCCGATGGGGGACTGGTCGACGTGGACGACCTTGTCGACCAGGTCGTCGCCCTCGACGCGCGTGTGGCGGCCCGGCACCGTGCGGGCGCCGTGCAGTTCACGGGCGAGGTGGGTGTAGAGGATGTCGTTGACCAGTGTCGACTTTCCGGAGCCGGACACGCCGGTGACGGCGGTGAAGACGCCCAGCGGGAAGGAGACGTCGACGTCGCGCAGGTTGTTCTCCCGCGCGCCGCGCACCGTCAGCTGCCGTGCCGGGTCGATGGGGCGGCGTACCTGCGGGGTGGGGATCTCCCGGCGGCCGGAGAGGTACTCGCCGGTGAGGGACTCCTCGTTGTCCAGCAGTTCCTTCAGCGGGCCGCTGTGGACGACCTTGCCGCCGTGTTCGCCCGCGCCGGGGCCGATGTCCACGACCCAGTCGGAGGCCTTGATGGTGTCCTCGTCGTGCTCGACGACGATCAGCGTGTTGCCCAGGTCGCGCAGGCGTACCAGGGTCTCGATCAGGCGGTGGTTGTCGCGCTGGTGGAGGCCGATGGACGGCTCGTCCAGCACGTAGAGCACGCCGACGAGTCCCGAGCCGATCTGGGTGGCCAGCCGGATGCGCTGGGCCTCGCCGCCGGACAGCGTGCCGGCGGCGCGGTTGAGGGTGAGGTAGTCGAGGCCGACGTCGACGAGGAAGCGCAGCCGCTCGTTGACCTCCTTGAGCACTCGTTCGGCGATCTTCTTGTCGCGGCCCGAGAGCGTCATCTCGCGCAGGAAGTCGGCGCACTCGGTGATCGACATCGCGGAGACCTCCGCGATGGACTTGCCCTGCAGGGTGACGGCCAGGATCAGCGGCTTGAGCCGGGTGCCCTCGCAGGCGGGGCAGTTCACTTCGCGCATGTAGCCCTCGAAGCGTTCCCTGCTGCTGTCTGTCTCGGCCTCGGAGTGCCGCCGCTTGACGAAGGGGACGACGCCCTCGAAGGCGGTGGTGTAGGCGCGTTCGCGTCCGTACCTGTTGCGGTAGCGGACCTCGACCTGTGTTTTGTGGCCGTACAGCAGCGCCTTCTTGGCGCGCGCGGGCAGGCCCGCCCAGGAGATGTCCGTACGGAAGCCGAGTGCGTCGGCCAGTGCGCCGATCAGCCGCCCGAAGTACTCCCGGGTGTGCCCGTGCGACCAGGGGTGCAGCGCGCCTTCGTCCAGCGACTTGTCCTCGTCGGGGACGATCAGCTCGGGGTCGACCTCCATCCGGGTGCCGATGCCGGTGCACTCCTGGCAGGCGCCGAAGGGGGAGTTGAAGGAGAAGGAGCGCGGCTCCAGTTCCTCGAACGACAGGTCGTCGTAGGGGCAGTACAGGTGCTCGGAGTACATCCGCTCACGCTGCGGGTCGTCCGGCTCCAGGTCGACGAAGTCGAGGATGACCATGCCGCCGGAGAGTCCGAGCGCGGTCTCGACCGAGTCGGTCAGCCTGCGCTTTGCGGTGGCCTTGACGGTGAGGCGGTCCACGACCACCTCGATCGTGTGCTTCTCCTGCTTCTTGAGCTTGGGCGGCTCGGAGAGCTGGATCGTCTCGCCGTCGACGCGGGCGCGGCTGTACCCCTTGGTCTGGAGCTCGTTGAAGAGGTCCACGAACTCGCCCTTGCGCTCGCGCACCAGCGGTGAGAGCACCTGGAAGCGGCTGCCCTCCTCCAGGCCGAGCACCTTGTCGACGATGGCCTGCGGCGACTGGCGGGCGATGGGGCGGCCGCAGACGGGGCAGTGGGGCTTGCCGATGCGGGCGTAGAGCAGGCGGAGGTAGTCGTAGACCTCCGTGATGGTGCCCACGGTCGAGCGCGGGTTGCGCGAGGTCGACTTCTGGTCGATGGAGACCGCGGGGGACAGGCCCTCGATGAAGTCGACGTCGGGTTTGTCCATCTGCCCGAGGAACTGCCGGGCGTAGGCGGACAGCGACTCCACGTAGCGCCGCTGGCCCTCGGCGAAGATAGTGTCGAAGGCGAGCGAGGACTTCCCCGAGCCCGACAGTCCCGTGAAGACGATGAGCGAGTCACGGGGGAGGTCTATCGAGACGTTCTGCAGGTTGTGCTCGCGAGCGCCACGGACGAGAAGACGGTCGGCCACGCCTGTTGGCACCTTTCATGTGGGAAGGGGGGCCCGCAGCGGAGCGGGGGTCCCCGACCAAGAGTAGGACGGCGCCGCCCGGAGTGTCGTGCGCTTCGGGTGTGGGAGCCTCGCTCGACCATATAGCACGTTCATTCGAATTGCGGGCGGCCTCGCCACCTCCGTGCCGTCTTCCACACGAACGAGTGGTCGCACTAGCTTTGGATCATGACCACGCCTGCGCACGACGCCGAACTCGTACGGACCGCGACCGGGCAGCTGCTGAGCGCCACCGTCAAGCTGGATCCCCCGGAGGTCACCGAGCCCTCCCAGCTTCCGGGCTGGACCCGCGCCCACGTGCTCGCCCACCTCGCCCGCAACGCCGACGCCCTCGTCAACGTGCTCGCGGGTGAGCCGATGTACGCCAGCGCCGAAGCCCGCGACGCCGACATCGAGGAGGGCGCGCGCCGCTCCCTCGACGAGCTCGTCGACGACGTGCGCGCCGGCTCCTCCCGTCTGGAGAGCGCCTTCGCCGCGCTCGGCGACGACGACTGGAACCGCACCGTCACCCTCCGCAACGGTGTGACCGATCTCGCCTCCTCCCTCCCGTTCCGCCGCTGGATCGAGGTCGAGCTGCACCATGTCGACCTCGGCATCGGCTACACGCTCGAGGACCTCCCCGGCACCTTCGTGGACCGGGAGCTGACCACCATGGCGCGCCGCTTCCTCGAGCACCCCGACATCCCCGTCGCCCTGGAACTGCGCGCGGAGGACGGCAGGACCTGGCGCACCGGCGCGAAGACGGAGGGCCCCGAGGGGCCCCTGGTGGTGGTGGGCAGCTCCGTGGCGCTGGTGGGCTGGCTCACGGGCCGGACGACCGGCAGCGGCCTCTCGGCGAGGGGCCCTTTGCCGGAACTGCCGTCCCTTTAGGGTGAGAGCCATGCCATACACCGGAACGGTCCAGGTCGGCGGACCCGCGGACGTGCACGAGCTGCGGGACCTGATGATCTCCAAGGTCGCCGTCGGCCCCATGGACAACAACGCCTACCTGCTGCGCTGCCGGGCCACAGGACAGCAGCTGCTGATCGACGCCGCCAACGACGCGGGCACCCTCATGGAGCTCATCGGCGGCGACGGCATCGCCTCCGTCGTGACCACCCACCGGCACGGCGACCACTGGCAGGCGCTCGCCGAGGTGGTGGACGCCACCGGTGCGCGCACGTACGCGGGACGGTACGACGCCGAGGGCATCCCCGTGCCCACCGACGTGCCCGTCGAGGACGGGGAGACCCTGCGGGTCGGCGAGGTGGAGCTGACGGCGCGGCACCTGGTCGGGCACACCCCCGGCTCGATCGCGCTGGTCTACGACGACCCGCACGGCCATCCCCACCTGTTCACCGGCGACTGCCTCTTCCCCGGCGGGGTGGGCAACACCTTCGGGGACGCCGCGAACTTCGTCCGCCTCCTCGACGACGTCGAGCACAAGCTCTTCGGCCAACTCCCCGACGAGACCTGGGTCTACCCGGGCCACGGCAGCGACACCACTCTCGGCGCCGAGCGCCCGCGGCTGGGGGAGTGGCGCGAGCGGGGCTGGTAGGACGAGCGACTGGCGGACGGCGCGCTCACGCGTCCCGCGGCCGCCGCGCGAGAGGTCCGTCGGGCGTGCGGCCGCGGGTCGTGCGCCCGATGATCGCTGTCACCCCTCCCCAGTAGGGTGTGACGTATGGCAGACCCCTCCACCTACCGTCCGAAACCGGGAGAGATCCCCGACTCGCCCGGGGTCTACCGCTTCCGTGACGAACACCGCAGGGTGATCTACGTCGGCAAGGCCAAGAGCCTCCGCCAGCGGCTGAACAACTACTTCCAGGACCTCGCGGGCCTCCATCCGCGCACCCGCACGATGGTGACGACGGCCGCCTCCGTGGAGTGGACGGTGGTGGGCACCGAGGTGGAGGCGCTCCAGCTCGAGTACACCTGGATCCAGGAGTTCGCACCCCGCTTCAACGTCAAGTACCGCGACGACAAGAGCTACCCGTCCCTCGCGGTGACGATGAACGAGCAGTTCCCCCGCGTCCAGGTGATGCGCGGCCCCAAGAAGAAGGGCGTGCGCTACTTCGGCCCCTACGGCCAGGCCTGGGCGATCCGCGAGACGGTCGATCTGATGCTGCGCGTCTTCCCCGTGCGCACCTGCTCGGCCGGGGTCTTCAAGCGCTCCGCGCAGATCGGCCGGCCGTGTCTGCTGGGCTACATCGGCAAGTGCTCGGCCCCCTGCGTCGGCCGCGTCTCACCCCAGGAGCACCGCGAACTCGCCGAGGAGTTCTGTGACTTCATGGCGGGCCACACCGGCTCCTACCTGCGCCGCCTGGAGCGCGAGATGCAGGACGCGGCCGAGGAGATGGAGTACGAGCGGGCCGCTCGGCTGCGCGATGACATCGACGCGCTCAAGCGCGCCATGGAGAAGAACGCGGTGGTGCTCACCGACGCCACCGACGCCGATCTGATCGCCGTGGCGGAGGACGAGCTCGAGGCCGCCCTCCAGATCTTCCACGTGCGCGGCGGCCGGGTGCGCGGCCAGCGCGGCTGGGTCACCGACAAGGTGGAGGCGGTCGGCACCCCCGAGCTGGTCGAACACGCGCTCCAGCAGCTGTACGGCGCGGAGCAGGGCGACGCGTCCGAGGGCGGCGGCAGCGGAGGCGTCCCCAAGGAGGTGCTGGTCCCGGCGTTGCCTGAGCCCGTGGAGCCGATAGCGCAGTGGCTGACAGAACGCAGGGGCGCCCAGGTGAGCCTGCGCATCCCGCAGCGCGGCGACAAGCGGGCCCTGATGGAGACGGTCAAGCGCAACGCCGAGCACGCTCTCGTGCTGCACAAGACCAAGCGGGCCTCCGACCTGACCACCCGCTCGCGCGCCCTGGAGGAGATCGCCGACGCGCTGGAGCTGGACTCGGCGCCGCTGCGCATCGAGTGCTTCGACATCTCGCACCTCCAGGGTGACGACGTGGTGGCCTCCATGGTCGTCTTCGAGGACGGCCTCGCCCGCAAGAGCGAGTACCGCCGCTTCCAGATCAAGTCCTTCGCGGGCCAGGACGACGTGCGGGCCATGCACGAGGTGATCAGCCGCCGGTTCCGCCGCTACCTGGTCGAGAAGCAGAAGACCGGGGAGTGGCCGGAGGAGGAGCTGGGCGGCGAGCTGGAGGCGGGCCCCGAGGGCGGCTCCCCGCTCCCGCGGCCCGAAGCCGCGCCCGTGCACGAGTCCGTGCCCGGGCTCTGCGGGGAGCCGTCGCCAGAGCCCGTGCCCGCCCAGGGAGCCGTCAGGGACGAGGAGGGCCGCCCCAAGAGGTTCGCCTACCCGCCGCAGCTCGTGGTCGTCGACGGCGGTCAGCCGCAGGTCGCGGCGGCGAAGGCGGCGCTGGAGGAGCTGGGGATCGACGACGTGGCGGTCTGCGGGCTGGCCAAGCGGCTGGAGGAGGTGTGGCTCCCCGGCGACAGCGACCCGGTGGTGCTGCCCCGCTCCAGCGAGGGGCTCTACCTGCTCCAGCGGGTGCGGGACGAGGCCCACCGCTTCGCGATCCGCTATCAGCGGGGCAAGCGCGGCAAGCGGCTCCGCAGCAGCCCGCTGGACGCCGTCCAGGGGCTGGGGGAGACCCGGAAGAAGGCGCTGCTCAAGCACTTCGGCTCGGTCAAGAAGTTGCGGGCTGCCCGTGTGGAGGAGATCTCCCAGGTGCCGGGCATCGGCCGTAAGACGGCCGAGACGGTGGCCGCGGCGCTCGCCGAGGGCGCGCCCGCGGGCCCGGTGGTGAATACCGCGACCGGTGAGATCGTTGAAGAGGAGTGAGTGACCGGCGCCGGGATCGACGTGCGGGCGGACGGGGCCGGACGGTCGGTGGAACGGTGGCTCCCGTGGGATCGGCGGCACCGGCGACGCCGCACCGTACGAAGATCGACATTTCGGGGGATGACAGCATGAGCGCGGAGCGTGAGCAGCGCGGAGACGGAGCAGTGGTGAGTACGCTCAAGCCGGCGCAGCCGGAGGAGGCGGCGGGTGCGACGATCCCGGAGTTGGTGATCATCTCGGGGATGTCGGGCGCGGGCCGCAGCACCGCGGCCAAGTGTCTGGAGGACCTGGGCTGGTTCGTCGTCGACAACCTGCCGCCCGAGCTGATTCCGACGATGGTCGAGCTGGGCGCCAGGTCGCAGGGGAACGTGGCCAGGATCGCCGTCGTCGTGGATGTGCGCGGCCGTAACTTCTTCGACAACCTCAAGGGCTCGCTCGCCGACCTGGCGACGTACAACGTCGCCCGCCGCATCGTCTACCTGGAGGCCTCGGACGAGGCCCTGGTCCGCCGCTTCGAGTCCGTGCGCCGCCCGCACCCGCTGCAGGGCGACGGGCGCATCGTGGACGGCATCGCGGCCGAGCGCGATCTGCTGCGCGAGCTGCGCGGGGACGCCGATCTGGTGATCGACACCTCCAGCCTGAACGTGCACGAGCTGCGCGCCAAGCTGGACGCCCAGTTCGCGGGTGAGGAGGAGCCCGAGCTGCGGGCCACCGTCATGTCGTTCGGCTACAAGTACGGCCTGCCCGTGGACGCCGACCTCGTCGTCGACTGCCGCTTCCTGCCCAACCCGCACTGGGTCCCCGAGCTGCGCCCTTACACGGGCACCAGCGAGGAGGTCTCCAGCTACGTCTTCAACCAGCCGGGCGCCAAGGAGTTCCTGGACCGCTACACGGAGCTGCTGCAACTGATCGCCGCCGGCTACCGCAGGGAGGGCAAGCGGTATGTGACCGTCGCCGTCGGGTGCACCGGCGGCAAGCACCGCAGCGTCGCCATGTCCGAGAAGCTGGCACGCAGGCTCTCCGACGGCGGCGTGGAGACGGTGGTCGTCCACCGTGACATGGGGCGTGAGTGACGCCCATGGCCCGTAGGAGCCTGAGGCATCTGGCCGGGCCGCGCGGCGCACTGCGCGGCTTCCCTTCCAAACAGCCCAAGGTGGTGGCGCTCGGCGGCGGTATGGGCCTGTCGGCGTCGCTGACGGCGCTGCGCCGCATCACCGGGGACCTGACCGCCGTGGTCACCGTCGCCGACGACGGCGGCTCCAGCGGCCGGCTCCGCGACGAGCTGGGGGTGCTGCCGCCCGGTGACCTGCGCAAGGCGCTGGCCGCGCTGTGCGGAGACGACGAGTGGGGCCGCACCTGGGCGCAGGTGATCCAGCACCGCTTCGAGAGCAGGGGCGAGCTGCACGAACACGCGGTCGGCAATCTGCTGATCGTCGCACTGTGGGAACAGTTGGGCGATCACGTGCAGGCGCTGGATCTGGTCGGCAAGCTGCTGGGCGCGCACGGCCGG
Organism: Streptomyces diacarni; assembly: GCF_003323715.1. Taxonomy (GTDB): domain Bacteria; phylum Actinomycetota; class Actinomycetes; order Streptomycetales; family Streptomycetaceae; genus Streptomyces; species Streptomyces diacarni. The sequence goes on along the minus strand of NZ_QOIN01000033.1, from coordinate 124,543 downwards.
GTGCTGCCCATGTCGGCGGTGCCGCTGGAACTGCGCGCCAGCGTGCGCGGGCACGATCCCGCGCGCCCCGAGGAGCTGTCCACCGTCCGCGGCCAGGCCACCGTGGCGCTCACCCGCGGGGAGGTCCAGGAGGTGCACCTGGTCCCCGCCGACCCGCCCGCCGTGCCGGAGGCCGTGCAGGCGGTGCTGGACGCCGACTGGGTGGTTCTCGGCCCCGGCTCCTGGTTCTCCTCCGTCATCCCGCATCTGCTGGTGCCCGAGCTGCTGGAGGCGCTGACCGAGACGAAGGCCCGCAAGGTCCTCTCACTCAACCTCGCTCCGCAACCGGGAGAAACGGACGGTTTTTCCCCGCAGCGTCATTTGGAGGTTTTGGGGCGACACGCCCCTAAACTCACCTTCGACGTGGTGCTGGCCGACCAGGATGCCGTGCCCGACCAGGACTCCCTCAGTGAGGCCGCCGATCAGCTCGGCGGGAAGGTCGAGCTGGCACCCGTGGCGGCAGCTGGGGGAGCTCCCCGGCACGACCCGGAGCTGCTGGCCGCCGCGTACGACCGTATTTTTCGGATGCATGGAAGGATCGGCCCATGGCGATGACGCCTGCGGTGAAGGACGAGATCTCCCGGCTCCCCGTCACCCGCACCTGCTGCCGGAAGTCAGAGGTCTCGTCGATCCTGCGCTTTGCGGGTGGGCTGCACCTGGTGAGCGGGCGGATCGTGATCGAGGCGGAGCTGGACACGGGCATCGCCGCCCGTCGGCTGCGCAAGGACATCCTGGAGATCTTCGGGCACTCCTCCGACCTGGTGGTGATGGCGCCCAGCGGCCTGCGGCGCAACAGCCGGTACGTCGTGAGGGTGGTGGCCGGCGGCGACCAGCTCGCCCGCCAGACGGGCCTCGTCGACGGCCGCGGGCGCCCGATCCGCGGCCTGCCCCCGCAGGTGGTCTCGGGGGCCACCTGCGACGCGGAGGCCGCCTGGCGGGGCGCGTTCCTCGCCCACGGCTCGCTCACCGAGCCGGGGCGCAGCTCGTCCCTGGAGGTCACCTGCCCGGGGCCCGAGGCGGCGCTGGCGCTGGTCGGCGCGGCCCGCAGGCTGCAGATCGCCGCCAAGGCCCGCGAGGTGCGCGGTGTGGACCGCGTCGTCGTCCGTGACGGTGACGCCATCGGCGCGCTGTTGACGCGGCTGGGCGCGCACGAGTCGGTGCTGGCGTGGGAGGAGCGGCGGATGCGCCGCGAGGTGCGCGCCACCGCCAACCGGCTGGCCAACTTCGACGACGCCAACCTGCGCCGCTCGGCCCGCGCCGCCGTCGCCGCGGGCGCCAGGGTGCAGCGCGCGCTGGAGATCCTGGGTGACGAGGTGCCCGAGCACCTGGCCGCCGCCGGACGGCTGCGGATGGAGCACAAGCAGGCCTCGCTGGAGGAGCTGGGCGCGCTGGCCGACCCGCCGCTGACCAAGGACGCCGTGGCGGGCCGCATCCGCCGGTTGCTCGCCATGGCGGACAAGCGTGCGCAGGACCTCGGAATTTCGGGTACCGAGTCCAATCTGACCGAGGAAATGGTCGGCTGAAAGGCCGGATAAACGCTTCTCAGGAGAGCAGTGGAACGCTCTTCTGATGAGCGGAGGAATGCCGCTCCCGCGAGCGTGGAATTACTTGTCCGACGAGCGGGAAAACGCTCGCCTGAGCGGCGAGTTCGAGCGGCTGCCCGGCCCGCCCGGCCGATGTGGGACCCACCCCGATGGAGAGGTAGGGTCGGACTCGGTCGGGGACATCCAAACAGCACTCGCCGGTGTCTCGTACCGGCGTACCTAGCGAGGAGATCGGTTCGTGACGATCCGCGTAGGCATCAACGGCTTTGGCCGTATCGGTCGTAACTACTTCCGCGCGCTGCTGAACCAGGGTGCGGACATCGAGATCGTCGGTGTCAACGACCTGACCGACAATGCCACCCTGGTCCACCTGCTCAAGTACGACAGCGTTCTCGGCCGCCTCCCTTACGAGGTCGGCCACACCGAGGACACGATCACGGTCGGCAAGCAGACCTTCAAGACGATGGCGGAGAAGGACCCGGCCAAGCTCCCCTGGAGCGAGCTGGGCGCCGACATCGTCGTCGAGTCCACCGGCATCTTCACCAAGCGCGACGACGCCGCCAAGCACCTGGAGGCGGGCGCCAAGAAGGTCCTCATCTCGGCCCCTGCCAAGCAGGAGGACATCACCGTGGTGATGGGCGTCAACCAGGACAAGTACGACGCCGCCGAGCACAACGTGATCTCCAACGCCTCCTGCACCACCAACTGTGTGGCCCCGATGGCGAAGGTCATGGACGAGAACTTCGGCATCGAGCGCGGTCTGATGACCACGGTGCACGCCTACACCAACGACCAGCGCATCCTGGACTTCCCGCACAAGGACCTGCGCCGCGCCCGGGCCGCCGCCGAGAACATCATTCCGACCACGACCGGTGCCGCCAAGGCCACCGCGCTGGTCCTCCCGCAGCTCAAGGGCCGCCTGGACGGCATCGCCATGCGCGTCCCCGTCCCCACGGGATCCGTCACCGACCTGGTGCTCGACCTCAAGCGCGAGACCACCAAGGACGAGGTCAACGCCGCCTTCAAGAAGGCCGCCGAGGGCCAGCTGCAGGGCATCGTCGAGTACACCGAGGACGCGATCGTCTCCTCGGACATCGTCAACCAGCCCCCGTCCTGCACCTTCGACGCCTCCCTCACGATGGTCGACGGCAACCAGGCCAAGATCATCGGTTGGTACGACAACGAGTGGGGCTACTCCAACCGTCTGGTCGACCTCACCAGCTACGTCGGCTCCCAGCTCTGAGTCCGGGCGGCCGCGGATGAACGACAGGGCTCGTGCCCCGCGCACGAGCCCTGTCCCATGCCGCGTCCGGCCGGTGCACACCCCCTGCACCCTCGACTGGAGCCTCAGGAGCCAGCCATGAAGACGATCGACGAACTCGTCGCCGACGGCGTGCGCGGCAAGCGGGTCTTCGTCCGCGCCGACCTCAACGTCCCGCTCGACGGCGACACCATCACCGACGACGGCCGCATCCGCGCGGCCGTGCCCACGATCGAAAAGCTCGCCGAAAACGGCGCGCGGGTGGTCGTGGCCTCGCACCTGGGCCGCCCCAAGGGCGCCCCTGACCCGCAGTTCTCGCTGGCGCCCGTCGCGCGACGGCTCGGCGAACTCCTCGGCAAGCAGGTCGCGTTCGCGACCGACACGGTGGGCGACAGCGCGAAGGCCACCGTCGGCGAGAGCGCCGACGGCGGGGTCACGCTGCTGGAGAACCTCCGCTTCAACGCCGGCGAGACGAGCAAGGACGACGCCGAACGCGGCGCCTTCGCCGACGAGCTGGCCGCGCTGGCCGACGCCTACGTGGGCGACGGCTTCGGCGCCGTGCACCGCAAGCACGCCTCGGTCTACGACCTGCCGGCCCGCCTGCCGCACGCGGCCGGCTACCTGATCGCCACCGAGGTCGGTGTCCTGAGGAAGCTCACCGAGGACGTCGAGCGGCCCTACGCCGTCGTCCTCGGGGGCGCCAAGGTCTCCGACAAGCTCGGCGTCATCGACCACCTGCTGGGCAAGGCGGACCGGCTGGTCATCGGCGGCGGCATGGCGTACACCTTCCTCGCGGCCCAGGGCTACGAGGTCGGCAAGTCGCTGCTGCAGAAGGACCAGATCCCCGCGGTCAAGGGCTACCTGGAGCGCGCCGAGCAGCTGGGCGTGGAGTTCGTGCTGCCCGTCGACGTGGTGGCCGCGGCCGAGTTCCCCGACCTGAAGACCAAGGCGCCGGCCGATCCGACGGTGGTCGCCGCGGACGCGATCCCCGCCGACCTGGAGGGCCTGGACATCGGCCCCGAGAGCCGTAAGCTCTACGCCGCGAAGCTCGCCGACGCGGCCACGGTCTTCTGGAACGGTCCGATGGGCGTCTTCGAGCACCCTGACTTCGCCGACGGCACCAAGGCCGTCGCCCAGGGCCTGCTCGACGCCGCGTCCTCTGCGGAGGGGAACGGGGCCCTCACGGTCGTCGGCGGCGGCGACAGTGCCGCCGCGGTCCGTCAGCTGGGCTTCGACGAGAACGCGTTCGGACACATCTCGACCGGCGGCGGCGCCAGCCTCGAATACCTCGAGGGCAAGACGCTCCCTGGCCTGGCCGCACTGGAGGACTGACGCCGTGAGCGTCGCGCACGCGGCCGCCGGGCCGCGGACAACCACGAGACTCGCACTGCGCCGCGTGGGCACAGAAGCGAACAAGACAGGAGAGGCATGGCTACCCGTACCCCGCTGATGGCGGGCAACTGGAAGATGAACCTCAACCACCTCGAGGCCATCGCCCACGTCCAGAAGCTCGCCTTCGCGCTCACGGACAAGGACTACGAGGCCGTGGAGGTCGCGGTGCTGCCGCCCTTCACCGACCTGCGCTCCGTGCAGACGCTGGTCGACGGCGACAAGCTGCGGATCAAGTACGGCGCCCAGGACGTCTCCGCGCACGACTCCGGCGCCTACACCGGTGAGGTCTCGGGGCCGCTGCTGGCGAAGCTCAACTGCACCTTCGTCACCATCGGCCACTCCGAGCGCCGCCAGTACCACGGCGAGGACGAGCCGGTCGTCAACGCCAAGGTCAAGGCCGCCCTCAAGCACGGGCTGACCCCGATCATGTGCGTCGGCGAGGAGCTGTCCGTCCGCGAGGCGGGCAACCACGTCCCCCACACCCTCGCCCAGGTCGACGGCGGCCTCGAGGGCGTGGCCGCGGAGTCCGTGGCCGGGCTGGTCATCGCCTACGAGCCCGTCTGGGCCATCGGTACGGGCAAGGTCTGCGGTGAGGAGGACGCCCAAGAGGTCTGCGGCGCGATCCGGCAGCGGATCGGCGAGCTGTACGACGACGAGACGGCGCAGCAGGTCCGCATCCAGTACGGCGGCTCGGTCAAGTCCGGCAACGTCGCCAAGATCATGGCGCAGCCCGACATCGACGGCGCCCTGGTCGGCGGTGCCTCCCTGGACGCGGAGGAGTTCGTCAAGATCATCCGCTTCCGCGACCAGTGAGGCCCTACCGGGACCGGGTGAAGTCCCACCGGGACCGGTGAGGTCTCTTCGCGGCGGGTGCGAGCCCCCGTACCGGGGCGCGCTCCTGTGCAGCGTGTGACGAGGGGCGCTCGCCCGTCGTAGGCTTACGGGGCCGGGGCACACGCGCCGGCCCCGTAAGCACTTTGTAACCGAAAGTGTTCAGCGACGATCCGAGAGAGTTGGTCCAGCCGTGGTCATGGGGTTCTCTATCGCCCTCATCGTCTTCAGCGCGCTGCTGCTGCTGCTGGTGCTGATGCACAAGGGCAAGGGCGGCGGCCTCTCCGACATGTTCGGCGGCGGCATGCAGTCCTCCGTCGGCGGTTCGTCGGTCGCCGAGCGCAACCTCGACCGGATCACGGTCGTCGTCGGCCTGCTGTGGTTCGCCGTCATCGTCGTGCTCGGCCTGCTGATGAAGTTCAAGTGAGGTCTCCCGGCCGGCTGTTCGCCAGTTGACGCCTGCACAACGGCTGACAGGGCGTCGCACCCCCTGCCTATCATGAGGGCTCGCGTCCGGTACCGACGCAGTAACTCCGGTCACCGGGCGCGCGTTGGGCCCTACGTACACTAGGGCCGCCCGCAGCGGAGCGCGCGCATGGCCGCTGCTCCGTAGCACCGTGAGGCAGGAGTTACGACCGTGGCAAGTGGCAACGCGATTCGGGGCAGCCGGGTCGGAGCGGGGCCGATGGGCGAGGCCGAGCGAGGCGAGTCCGCGCCCCGCCTCCGCATCTCCTTCTGGTGCTCCAACGGGCACGAGACCCAGCCGAGCTTCGCCGGCGGCGCGGACATCCCGGAGACCTGGGACTGCCCGCGCTGCGGTTTCCCCGCAGGCAAGGACCAGGACAACCCTCCGGACCCGCCGCGTACGGAGCCGTACAAGACCCACCTCGCCTACGTGCGGGAGCGGCGCAGCGACGCGGACGGCGAGGCCATTCTCGCCGAGGCGCTCGCCAGGCTCCGCGGAGAGATCTGAGCGCGCGGCCCGCCTCTCCGGGCCGCAGCGCGCCACCCCGTAGCCCACAGCCTCCGCAGCACACCCGCACAGCACCGAACGATGGACGGCTCGGCCGCACACCGCCCCTGCGGTCCGCGGTCGAGCCGTCCATCGTCTAGGTTGGAGAGCGGCGGGGATCATTACGAGAGGAATGGGCTGATTTCGCTGATGAACGCTGAAGGCCGCACCCAGCTCGACCAGATGCCCGAGTGGCTCGCGCTGACCCAGCACCGCGAGGGATTCGGCCGGACGCACCTGCGGCGGCTGTTCGACGACGACCCGGAGCGCGCCGGACGCTACACCGTGTGGGTCGGTGATCTCTACATCGACTACTCCAAGCACCTGGTCACCGACGAGACGCTGCGCCTGCTGCGGCAGCTCGCCGAGGCGGCGGGCGTCGCACCGCTGCGCGACGCCATGTTCGCAGGCGAAAAGATCAACGTCACCGAGGACCGCGCTGTCCTGCACACGGCGCTGCGTACCCCGGAATCGGCCACCGTGCGCACGGACGGTGAGAACGTCACCCCCAAGGTGCACCAAGTCCTCATCCGCATGGGCACCTTCGCCACCAAGGTGCGCGAGGGGCACTGGGCCGGCCACACCGGCAAGCGCATCAAGAACATCGTCAACATCGGTATCGGCGGCTCCGACCTCGGCCCGAAGATGGCCTACGAGGCGCTGCGCCCCTACGCGCGGCGGGACATGAACTTCCGCTTCGTCTCCAACGTCGACGGCGCGGACCTGCACGAGGCCGTCCGCGACCTCGACCCGGCCGAGACGCTGTTCATCGTCGCGTCCAAGACCTTCACCACGATCGAGACGATCACCAACGCGAAGGCCGCGCGCGCCTGGCTGCTCGGCGCGTTCGACGGCGACTCCTCGGCCGTGGCCAAGCACTTCGTCGCCGTCTCCACCAACGCGGAGAAGGTCGCCGAGTTCGGCATCAACACCGACAACATGTTCGAGTTCTGGGACTGGGTCGGTGGCCGCTACTCCTACGACTCCGCCATCGGCCTCTCCCTCATGGTCGCCATCGGCCCCGAGTGCTTCGGCGACATGCTCGCCGGCTTCCACCTCATGGACGAGCACTTCCGCACCGCGCCCTTCGAGTCCAACGCGCCGCTGCTGCTCGGCCTGCTCGGCATCTGGTACGGCAACTTCCACGACGCCCAGTCGCACGCCGTACTGCCCTACAGCCACTACCTGTCCCAGTTCACCGCCTACCTGCAACAGCTGGACATGGAGTCCAACGGTAAATCCACCACGCGCGGCGGCGACCCCGTGCGCTGGCAGACGGGACCCGTCGTCTGGGGCACCCCGGGCACCAACGGCCAGCACGCCTACTACCAGCTGCTGCACCAGGGCACCAAGATGATCCCCGCCGACCTCATCGGCTTCGCCGACCCCATCGCCGAACTCGGCGACCTGCGCGACCAGCACGACCTGCTCATGGCCAACCTCTTCGCCCAAGGCCAGGCGCTCGCCTTCGGCAAGACCGCCGACGAGGTACGCGCCGAGGGCACCCCCGAGGCCCAGGTGCCGCACCGCACCTTCCCCGGCAACCGACCCACCACCACGATCCTCGCCTCGGCGCTGACCCCGTCCGTTCTCGGCCAACTCGTCGCCCTGTACGAACACAAGGTCTTCGTCCAAGGCGCCATCTGGGACATCGACTCCTTCGACCAGTGGGGCGTCGAACTCGGCAAGGTCCTCGCCAAGCGGCTGGAACCCGCCCTCACCGACGGCGCGGACGTCTCCGGCCTCGACGCCTCGACCACCACACTGGTCGAGCGCTACCGCTCCCTGCGGGGGCGCACAGCCTGAGGGCACCCGCGCACGCCCACGTGCGTGTGCCGCGTGCCCGCGCAGCACAGCACACGCCGCACCTCTGCACACGCTGCCCGGAGGGGCGGAGACCGGCGAGGTCTCCGCCCCTCCCGCATGCCCTCCCGCCCTCCCGTCACCCGATCGGGCGGCGGTCTCCAAGGCGGCGCCCCTGGGCACCCGGACTGCACGTCCGTGCGGAGGCGGGCCGCGCGGGCGCGGAGCCCGTCCCAGGCAAGCACGAAGCTGCGGCCCGGCGTGCAGGTGCGGCAGCGGTGGTTGAGTGCTCTCCCGCAGGGGCAGAAAAGCCCGACCGTTTTCACCTCGACCTCACGGTCAACGCCTACAAGTTCGATGCCGACCGGGAGGCGTTGCGGGAGCCGTTGGGGAGTTGGTGCAGGCGGTCATGGCTGAGGTGGAGAAGAAGGTGCCGTGTGAGGGGGCGGGGGACAGGGGGTAGGCCCCTGTCCCCCGGGGGCTCACGTGGTGGCGGGAAGCCGGGAGGCGGCGGCTTCGTCGAGCAGCCAAAGGGTGCGGGAACTCCCGCACACCGCCGCGGCGGGCGCCTGGAGCTCGCCGGAGCCCGCAAGGGCGCAGGCGACCGCTCCGGCTTTGTCCTCCCCCGCGGCGAGCAGCCATACCTCTCGTGCTGCCCGGATGGCGGGCAGTGTGAGGGAGAGGCGGGTGGGTGGCGGTTTGGGCGCGCCGTGGACCCCGACGACTGTCCGTTCCGTTTCCCGGAGTGCGGGGTGTTCGGGGAAGAGGGACGCGACGTGGGTGTCGGGTCCGACGCCGAGGAGGAGGACGTCGAAGGCGGGGACGCGCGCGGTGGCGTCGGGCCCCGCCGCGGCGGCGAGTTCCGTGGCGTAGGCCTCCGCCGCGGCTTCGGCGTCGCCGGCGTACGGCCCGTCGGAGGGCGGCATCACGTGGAGGCGTGCGGGGTCGAGCGGTACGGCGTCCAGGAGCGCTTCGCGGGCCTGGGTGTGGTTGCGTTCGGGGTCGTTCTCGGGGAGGAACCGTTCGTCGCCCCACCACAGGTCGAGCCGTGACCAGTCGATGCGGTCGCGGTCGCCGGAGGCGGCGACCGCGGCGAGCAGTGCGTTGCCGTTGCGGCCTCCGGTGAGGACGGCGGAGGCGGTGCCGTGTGCGGCTTGGGCGTCGGCGAGGCGGGTGAGGAGCCGTGCGGCCGTGGCCTGGGCGAGTTCGTCCTTGTCGCGGTGGATGAGGATGTCGCGTCCGGTGGCTGCCGCGCTCACTTTTGGCCCTTCTTCGCCGCCCGGGTCTTCGACGGTGACGCCGAGGTGGCCTTCTTCTTCGCCGGCGTGGGGGAGGCGGCGGTGGTGGGCTGCTCGGTGGCTGCGGTCTCGGGGGAGGCCGCGTCCTGCGCCGTTTGCGCCGAGGTCTCCGTCACGCCGGAGGCCTCCGTCGGTGCGGGGGCGGGTGAGGCGGGTGTGGGGTGTGCGGGGTCGGGGCCCGAGATCTTGTTGACGCCGAAGCGGACGGCTTCGGCGTACGCCTCGTCGGGATCGAGTCGCCGCAGTTCCTCGGCGAGGAGTTCGGCGGTGGTGCGCCGCTGGAGGGCGACGTGGCGGTCGGGCTGGCCGGGGACGGCGAGTTCGGCGAGGGCGCCGTCGGCGCGGTCGAGGCAGATCTGGCCGTCGGCGGTTTCCAGCCGTACGCCGGTGATGCCGGGGCCTTCGGAGATGCGGCGTTCGACGGGGACGCGCAGGCGTTCGGCGATCCAGAGGGCGAGGAGTTCGCTGGAGGGGTTGTACTCCTCGCCTTCGACGACGGCCGAGTCGATGGTGGCCAGTTTCTGGTCCAGCGAGGCGGCGAGCATGCTGCGCCAGGGGGTGATGCGGGTCCAGGACAGGTCGGTGTCGCCGGGCGCGTAGGTGCTGGCGCGCATGCTGAGGGCGCCGACGGGGTCCTCCGTGGCGGCGGCGTCGGTGATGCGCCGCTGTGCGAGTTTGCCGAGGGCGTCCTCGGCCGGGTTGGGTGGTGCGTCCTCGGGCCACCACACGACCACGGGTGCGTCCGGCAGCAGGAGCGGCAGGACGACGCTGTGGGAGTGCGAGGCCAGTTCTCCGTGCAGCCGCAGGATGACCGTTTCGCCGGAGCCCGCCTCTCCCACGTCGGCGCCGACGCGGACCTCGGCGTCGAGCCGGTGGCGCGCCCGGTCGCGGGGGGAGCGTCCTGGGCGCCGGACGACGACGAGGATGCGGGAGGGGTGCTCCTTGGAGGCACCGCTCGCGGCCTTGAGCGCGTCGTAGTGGTTGCCTTCGTCGGTGACGATGACGAGGGTGAGCACCATGCCCATGGCAGGCGAGCCGAGGGAGCGGCGCGCCTTGACCAGTTCGGCGTTGATGCGGCTGGACGTGGTGTCCGTGAGGTCGATGTTCATGGCCGCCGCCAAATCCGTCCGTCGCGTGCGAGCATCTCGTCGGCGCTCTGGGGCCCCCAGGTGCCGGCGGAGTACTGCTCGGGCTTGCCGTGTGTGTCCCAGTACTCCTCGACGGGGTCGAGGATCTCCCAGGAGCGTTCGACTTCCTGGTGCCGGGGGAAGAGGTTCGCGTCGCCCAGCAGGACGTCGAGGATGAGGCGTTCGTACGCCTCGGGGCTGGACTCGGTGAAGGATTCGCCGTAGGCGAAGTCCATGGTGACGTCGCGGATCTCCATCTGGGTGCCGGGCACCTTGGAGCCGAACCTGATGGTGACGCCTTCGTCGGGCTGGACGCGGATGACGAGGGCGTTCTCGCCCAGTTCCTGGGTGTCGGTGGTGTCGAAGGGGGAGTGGGGGGCGCGCTGGAAGACGACGGCGATCTCGGTGACGCGGCGGCCGAGCCGCTTGCCGGTGCGCAGGTAGAAGGGGACGCCTGCCCAGCGGCGGTTGTCGATCGCCAGCTTTATGGCGGCGTAGGTGTCGGTTTTGGAGTTCGGGTCAATGCCCTCTTCGTCGAGGTAGCCCGGCACCTTTTCGCCGCCTTGCCACCCGGCCGCGTACTGGCCGCGCACCGTGTGCTTGCCCAGGTCCTTCGGCAGCCGTACCGAGTTGAGGACCTTGAGCTTCTCGGTGACGAGCGCCTTGGCGTCGAAGGAGGTGGGTTCCTCCATCGCGGTCAGGGCGAGGAGCTGGAGGAGGTGGTTTTGGATGACGTCGCGCGCGGAGCCGATGCCGTCGTAGTAGCCGGCGCGGCCGCCGATGCCGATGTCCTCGGCCATGGTGATCTGCACGTGGTCGACGTAGCTGCGGTTCCACAGCGGTTCGAACATCGTGTTGGCGAAGCGGAGGGCCAGGATGTTCTGGACCGTCTCCTTGCCGAGGTAGTGGTCGATCCGGAAGACCGAGCTGGCCCGGAAGACCTCGTGGATGACGGAGTTCAGCTCCCGGGCCGACTTCAGGTCGTGCCCGAAGGGCTTCTCGATGACGGCGCGGCGCCAGGATCCCGGCCCCGCGTCGGAGAGGCCGTGCTTCTTGAGCTGGGAGACGACCGTGGGGAAGAACTTGGGCGGTACCGAGAGGTAGAAGGCGAAGTTGCCGCCGGTTCCGCGGGACTTGTCGAGTTCCTCGATGGTGGCCCGCAGGGTTTCGAAGGCCTCGTCGTCGTGGAATTCGCCGGGGACGAAGCGCATGCCCTGGGCGAGCTGCTGCCAGACCTCCTCGCGGAAGGTGGTCCTGGAGTGTTCCTTGACCGCGTCGTGGACGACCTGGGCGAAATCCTCGTCCTCCCAGTCGCGGCGTGCGAAGCCGATGAGGGAGAAGCCGGGTGGGAGGAGTCCGCGGTTGGCGAGGTCGTAGACCGCGGGCATCAGCTTCTTCCGGGACAAATCACCCGTGACGCCGAAGATGACCAGGCCCGACGGCCCCGCGATGCGCGGGAGCCGCCGGTCCTGAGCGTCACGCAGCGGGTTGTCCGTACCGCTGACGTTGCTCAATTCGCTTACGCCTCCTTCGGGGCGAGGCGCTGCAGCTCGGCCTCCGTGGACGTGAGCAGGTCCTTCCAGGAGTCCTCGAACTTCTGGACGCCCTCGTCCTCGAGCACCTTGACGACGTCGTCGTAGGAGATGCCCAGCTTGGCGATGCCGTCGAGGACGGCCTGCGCGTCCTCGTAGGAGCCGCGGACCGCGTCGCCCTCGTTGTCGCCGTGGTCGCCGACGGCCTTGAGGGTGGCCTCCGGCATGGTGTTGACCGTGTTGGGTGCCACCAGCTGGGTCACGTACAGCGTGTCGGGCAGCTCGGGGTCCTTCACGCCGGTCGACGCCCACAGCGGACGCTGCTGATTGGCGCCGGCCTTCTCCAGGGCCTGCCAGCGATCGGAGGCGACGACCTGCTCGTACTCCCGGTAGGCCAGTCGGGCGTTGGCGATCGCCGACTTGCTCTTGAGGGCCTTGGCCTCGTCGGTGTCGAGCGCGGCGAGCCGCTTGTCGACCTCGGTGTCCACGCGGGAGACGAAGAAGGACGCCACGGAGTGGATGTCGGACAGGTCGAGGCCCAGGCTCTTGGCCTTCTCCAGGCCCGCCATGTAGGCGTCCATGACCGCCCGGTACCGCTCCAGCGAGAAGATCAGCGTGACGTTGACGCTGATGCCCTTGCCGATCGTCTCGGTGATGGCGGGGAGACCGGCCTCGGTGGCCGGAATCTTGATGAAGGTGTTGGGCCGGTCGACCAGCCAGGCCAGCTGGCGGGCCTCGGCGACCGTCGCCTTGGTGTTGTGGGCCAGACGAGGGTCGACCTCGATGGAGACCCGGCCGTCCTTGCCGCCGGTCGCGTCGTAGACCGGACGCATCACGTCGGCGCCGTCGCGGACGTCCGCCGTGGTGATCATGCGGACGGCCTCCTCGACGGAGACGCGGCGGGCGGCCAGGTCGGAGACCTGCTGCTCGTAGCCCTCGCCTGCCGAGATGGCCTTCTGGAAGATGGTCGGGTTGGTCGTCACGCCGACCACGTGGTGCTCGTCGATCAGCTCGCCGAGGTTGCCCGACGTGATGCGCTTGCGCGACAGGTCGTCCAGCCAGATCGCGACGCCTTCGTCAGTAAGGCGCTTCAGTGCGTCTGTCATGGGATTCGCATCTCCTGTGCTTGTTGGCTTTTCGTTGTGTCGGGGCCCGCCGGGTGGTCGCTCAGGTGAGCGACCACCCGGCCGGCACCTCCCGGACGGGTCCGGGGGAGTCCTCGGCGGTTCAGCGGGACGCTGCCTGCAGCGACTCCTTGGCCGCGAGCTCCACGGCGTCCGCGGTGAAGCCGAACTCCTTGAAGAGCACCTTGGCGTCGGCCGAGGCGCCGAAGTGCTCCAGCGACACGATGCGGCCCGCTTCGCCGACGTACCGGTGCCAGGTCAGCCCGACGCCCGCCTCGACGGCGACGCGCGCCTTGAGGTTGGGGGGCAGGACGCTGTCGCGGTAGGACTGCTCCTGCTCCTGGAACCACTCCAGGCACGGCATCGAGACGACCCGCGTCGGGATTCCCTGCTCCTGCAGCTGCTCGCGCGCCGTGACGGCGAGCTGCACCTCGGAGCCGGTCGCCATCAGGACGATCTGCGGGTGGCCGCCTTCCGCCTCGAACAGCACGTAGCCGCCCTTGGCGGCGGCCGGGTTCGCTTCGTAGGTCGGCACGCCCTGCCGGGTGAGTGCCAGCCCGTGCGGCGCCGGGTTGCTGCTGTGGCGGCGCATGATCTCCGCCCACGCCTCCGCGGTCTCGTTGGCGTCCGCGGGGCGGACGACGTTCAGTCCGGGGATGGCGCGCAGCGCGCTCAGGTGTTCGACCGGCTGGTGCGTGGGGCCGTCCTCGCCCAGGCCGATGGAGTCGTGCGTCCACACGTAGGTGACGGGCGCCTTCATCAGCGCGGCGAGCCGGACGGCGGGGCGCATGTAGTCGGAGAAGACCAGGAACGTACCGCCGTAGACGCGCGTGTTGCCGTGCAGCGCGATGCCGTTCATCGTCGAACCCATCGCGTGCTCGCGAATGCCCCAGTGCACCGTACGCCCGTACGGGTCGGCGCCCGGCAGCGGATTGCCCTCGGGCAGGAAGGACGTCTGCGCGAACGTCGTGTTGTTCGAGCCGGCCAGGTCGGCGGAGCCGCCCCACAGCTCGGGGATGACGGGGCCGAGCGCCTTGAGCACGCTGCCGGACGCCTTACGGGTGGCCACCGACTCGCCCGCGGGGAAGACGGGCAGCGCCTTCTCCCAGCCCTCGGGCAGCCGGCCCTCGCGGACGCGGTCGAACTCGGCGGCGCGCTGCGGGTTGGCCTCACGCCACGCGGCCATCCGCTTGTCCCACGCGGCCTGCATCTCGCGCCCGCGGTCGCTGGCCTTGCGGACGTGCGCGAAGACCTCGTCGGAGATGAAGAAGTCCTTCTCCGGGCTGAAGCCCAGCACGCGCTTGGTGGCGGCGACCTCGTCGTCGCCCAGTGCCGAGCCGTGGGCCGCCTCGGTGTTCTGTGCGTTGGGGGCCGGCCAGGCGATGATGGAGCGCATCGCGATGAAGGAGGGGCGCTCGGTCTCGGCCTGCGCCGCCTTGAGGGCCTTGTACAGCCCCTTCGGGTCGAGGTCGCCGTCCTCCTTCTGGTCGACGCGCTGCACGTGCCAGCCGTAGGCCTCGTACCGGCGCAGCGTGTCCTCGGAGAAAGCGGTCGCCGTGTCGCCCTCGATCGAGATGTGGTTGTCGTCCCACAGCACGATCAGGTTGCCCAGCCGCTGGTGGCCCGCGAGGGAGGAGGCCTCGGCGGAGACGCCCTCCTCCAGGTCGCCGTCGCTGGCGATGACCCAGATGTCGTGGTCGAACGGGGATTCGCCCGCGGCCGCCTCCGGGTCGAAGAGGCCGCGCTCGTAGCGGGCGGCCATCGCCATGCCGACCGCGTTGGAGACGCCCTGTCCCAGCGGGCCCGTCGTCGTCTCCACCCCCACGGTGTGGCCGTGCTCGGGGTGGCCGGGCGTGCGGCTGCCCCAGGTGCGGAACGACTTGAGATCGTCCATCTCCAGGCCGTAGCCGGCCAGGAAGATCTGGATGTACTGCGTGAGGCTGGAGTGCCCCGCGGAGAGGACGAAGCGGTCGCGGCCGGTCCAGTCCGGGTCGGTCGGATCGTGGCGCATCAGCTTCTGGTAGAGCAGGTACGCGACGGGTGCCAGGCTCATGGCCGTACCGGGATGGCCGTTACCGACCTTCTGCACGGCATCCATGGCCAGGACTCGAACCGTGTCCACGGCCTGCTGGTCCAGGTCGGTCCACTCAAAGTCTGTGGTGGTCGGCTTGGTGCTCACCCTGCGTCAGGGCTCCTCTCCACATGTTCGATGGCCGGTGTGTGCGCTCACCGGGCGGTGTCGAGCGTACCGTTGCCGGGACGTGCGACTTTGCGACAGGTCACTGTGTGGTCACCACCTCGTCCCCGGCCGACAATCACCAGAACGTGGGAGAGATATGTGCTATTCCCACCGATTGGCTGCCCGGGGCGCCGCGGCACCCACTCCCAGGCTGACGTCTGTTCCCCCGATTCGCCCGTCGAACACGGCTCATTCGCGCTCGGATCTGCCCGCCGCGCTGACCTCGAAAGACGCGCCGGGCCCGGGCAGCGGCGCCACAGCGGGGCCGACCGCCCACGACGAGGGCCAACACGGGCGACCCCCCATGACGGGCGAGGTATGGCAGGCGTCTAAAGTGGCGTGGTACGCGCGAGCTTGACCCGGGCCTGCACCTTTTCCTGCTGTGTGCCCGTGACGTCGGCTCGCTGGTTCCTAATGAGTCGATCAGGGGTGTCCGTGACGGCCGTCGAATCCCGTCCCGCGGGGACGCTGGAGCCCAGCGGCCACCGGCCGCTCGGCGCCCGCGTGAAGGCGTTCATCGAGCTGACCAAGCCGCGGATCATCGAGCTGCTCCTCATGACCACCATCCCGGTCATGTTCCTGGCGGCTCAGGGCGTGCCCGACCTCCAGCTCGTGGTGATCACCTGCCTCGGCGGCTATCTGTCGGCCGGCGGCGCCAACGCGCTCAACATGTACATCGACCGCGACATCGACGCGCTCATGCACCGCACCGAGCGCCGACCGCTGGTCACCGGCGTGGTCAAGCCGTGGGAGTGCCTGGTCTTCGGCATCAGCCTCGCGCTGGTCTCCACCCTGATGTTCGGCCTGCTGGTCAACTGGCTCTCGGCCGCCCTCTCGTTGGGCGCTCTCCTCTTCTACGTCGTCGTCTACACGATGCTCCTGAAGCGGCGTACGTCGCAGAACATCGTCTGGGGCGGCATCGCAGGATGCCTGCCCGTCTTCATCGGCTGGTCCGCCGTCACGAACGAGGTCAGCTGGGCCGCCGTCATCCTCTTCCTGGTGATGTTCTTCTGGACGCCGCCGCACTACTGGCCGCTGTCCATGAAGGTCAAGGAGGACTACCAGCGGGTCGGCGTGCCGATGCTGCCCGCCATCGCCAGCAACGTCACCGTCGCCACCCAGATCGTCGTCTACAGCTGGATCATGGTGCTGGTCTCCCTGCTGCTGTGGCCGCTGGGGTACGTCGGCTGGTTCTACCCCCTGGTGGCGGTACTGGCCGGCGGACTGTGGCTCTGGGAGGCGCACGCCCTGCGCGCCCGCGCCCGCGCGGGTCTGACCGGCGCCAAGCTCAAGGAGATGCGCCTCTTCCACTGGTCGATCACCTACGTGTCGCTCGTCTTCGCCGCCGTGGCCATCGACCCGTTCCTGCGCTGAGGCGTGCTCGTCCGCGCGGGGGCGCTCATCAGCTGTCCCCGCGCCCCTCCCGCCGACGCCCCACGCACGAGCGCCCGCACGCTCCACGTAACGCGAATGGCTCCCTCCCCGTCAGTCGGGAGGGAGCCATTCGCGTTAGGGCGTTCCGCGGTGGTGCGGTGGCGTGGTGGTGAGGGTCCGGGGTCCGGGCCCGACGGCACCCTGTGGACCACGGGCGGACGCGAGGGGTGCGTCCCGGAACGCCGCTCCTACCGGTTGGCGGGGCCGCCCACCTGGATACCGGCCATGCGCTCCCACTCGTAGGGGCCCGTGCGCATATGCTCGGCCATCTCGCCGTCGAAGCTCTCCTTGAGCGTGGCACCGGCCGCCTGCACGGCCTCCTCGGCCGTCTCCTTCGAGGGCGCCATCAGATCGCCCCAGGTGCCGTCCGAGCTCACCAGCGAGATGCGGAAACCCCGCTGGCCCACGTAGGCGATCTGGGCTTCTGCGCTGCCGCCGTGCCGCTTCGCGAACCCGCTGATCTGCTGGGCGAGCCGGCCCGCCCGCTTGCTGCTGTCTGCTGCCATGAGGCAGATGCTACCGGCGGGTAGCTGCGGAGGCGAGGGGGCGGGGACGACGGCCTCGGCGTGGAGCCTGGCCGCCCCCGGATGCGCCGGGGGCGGCGGGCGTCGTCAGCGGCCCGCGGACGACGCCGGCGCGCCCGCGGACGACGCCGGCGCGCCCGCGGACGACGCCGGCGCGCCCGCGGACGACGCCGGCGCGCCCGCGGGCCGCGGGGCCGCCTCGGCAGCGGGTGCAGGCTCGGCAGCGGGTGCAGGCTCGGCGGCGGATGCGGCGGATGCGGCGGATGCGGCGGATGCGGCGGATGCGGCGTTGGCGGCGGTGTCCTGGCCCGGCTCGGGCTCCGGCGCGGTGGCCGCGAGGGGTGCCCGCTCGCGCGTCGACAGCACCACCCGCAGGACGCCGATCCACACCAGCGTCGAGCCCAGCAGGTGCACGCCGACGAGCACCTCGGGGAGGTCGGTGACGTACTGCACGTATCCGATGACGCCCTGGGCGAGCAGGACGATGATCAGATTGCGTGCGGTGCTCCGCGGACCCCGGGGGGCGTCCATGACGCGGAGGCCCACGTACAGCAGCACCGCCAGCGCCACCACGATCCAGGCCAGCGCGGCGTGGCTCTGCGTCGCCAGCTCCACGGAGACCGGCATGCGCTTCACGTCGCTGCTGTCGCCCGCGTGCGGCCCGGCGCCCGTCACGACCGTGCCGGCGATCAGGAGGCAGGCGGAGAAGAAGGTCAGGACGTAGGTGAGCTTCCTGACGGGGCTGCCCACCAGCGGGCGGGGCGGTGCCTCACCCTCGCGGGTGCGCAGCCAGGTGAGTGTCGTGACCGTCAGGAGGGCCATCGCCGCCAGGAAGTGGCCGGCCACCACGAACGGGTTCAGCTTCACCCATACGGTGATGCCGCCGACGACGCCGTTGCTCATCACGACCCAGAACTGCGACCACGCGAGCCGGCTCAGCCCCTTGCGGGCGGGCTTCATCGACCGTACGGCGATGATGGTCCAGCCGACGGCGGCCGAGACCACCCACGTCATCATGCGGTTGCCGAACTCGATGGCGCCGTGAATGCCCATCGCCGAGGTGGCGGTGAGGCTGTCGTCGCTGCACTTGGGCCACGTGTCGCACCCGAGCCCCGAACCGGTGAGCCGCACGGCCCCGCCGGTCACCACGATGAGAACGCTCATCAGCAGCGCGGTGAGGGCGGCCCGCTGCACGGTACGGGGGGAGGGGGTCCAGCGTGCGGCGATGTACGCGATGGGGTTACGTACGACTTCGAGCAGATTCGGCACGCAGCCATCGTAGAGCGCCGCTTGTGCGCGCTTTCACGAGGGGGTGCCGGGCGCCGTCGTACGCCCCCGACCGGCGCGGCCGGCCGGTCACTCCCACTTGAAGAAACGCGCCGCCGCGCCCAGCCCCACCACGGCCCACACCACCAAAACCGCCAGATCGCCCCAGGGCATCCCGGCCCCCTGCCGGAGCACGTCGCGCAGCCCGTCGGAGAGAGCGGAGATCGGCAGCAGCCGAAGAGCGCTCTGCGCCGCGTCCGGGAACGTGTCCAGCGGGACGATCACGCCCCCGCCGACCAGCAGCAGGATGAAGACCAGGTTCGCCCCCGCCAGTGTCGCCTCCGCCTTGAGCGTGCCCGCCATCAACAGGCCGAGCCCGGAGAAGGCGGCCGTGCCCAGCAGGAGCAGGAGCAGCACGGTGGCCGGGTTGCCGTGCGGCGACCAGCCCAGGGCGAGCGCCACCACGCTCAGCAGCAGCACCTGGAGGGCCTCGATGACCAGGACGGAGCACGTCTTGGCCGCCATCAGCCCCCAGCGGGGCAGCGGGGAGGCGCCGAGCCTCTTCAGCACGCCGTAGCGGCGCTCGAAGCCGGTGGAGATGGCCTGCCCGGTGAAGGCGGTCGACAGGACGGCCAGGCCGAGGATGCCCGGGGCGAGGAAGTCCACCCGCGAGCCCTCGCCGGTGTCGACGATGTCGACGGCGCTGAAGAGCACCAGCAGCAGGGTCGGGATGATGACGGTCAGCAGCAGTTGCTCCCCGTTGCGCAGTTGTGTCCGCGTCTCCAGCCACGCCTGCGCGCGCACCATGCGCGGCAGCGGCGCGGCGCCCGGCTCCGGCGCGTACGTACCGGCGGCAGCCCGCCCGCTCATGAGCGCAGCTCCTTCCCCGTGAGCTCCACGCTGCGATGCCCCGGGGGACGACCCCCGGACCCCCGGCCGGTCAAAGCGTGCCGTTTCACGAGCGCAGCTCCTTCCCCGTGAGTTCCAAGAAGACGTCTTCCAGGGTTCTGCGCTCCACAGAGATGCGGTCAGGCAGCACGCCGTTCTGGGCGCACCAGGAGGTGACGGTGGCGAGCAGCTGGGGGTCGACCGTTCCGGTCAGGCGGTAGCTGCCCGGGTGCAGCTCGGCCGCTTCGGTTCCGGTGGGGAGGGCCTTGAGGAGGGAGGGGAGGTCGAGTCCCGGGCGCCCGGCGAAGCGGAGGGTGTTCTCGGCGCCGCCCTTGCACAGGACGTCGGGCGGGCCCTGGGCGATGACCTTGCCGCCGTCGACGATGGCGACCTCGTCCGAGAGCTCCTCGGCCTCTTCCATGTGGTGCGTGGTCAGCAGCACGGTGACCCCGTCGGCGCGCAGGTCGCGCACGAGGTCCCAGGTGGCGTGGCGGGCCTGCGGATCGAGTCCGGCGGTGGGCTCGTCCAGGAAGACCAGTTCGGGGCGTCCGACCAGGGCGAGGGCCAGCGCCAGGCGCTGCTGCTGGCCGCCGGACAGCCGGCGGTAGGGCGTACGGCCGCAGCTGCCCAGGCCGAGGCGTTCCATGAGCGCCGGCACGTCCAGCGGGTGGGCGTGCAGTGTCGCCATGTGGCGCAGCGTCTCCTCGGCGCGCGCGGTGGGGTAGATGCCGCCGCTCTGCAGCATGACGCCGATCCGGGGCCGCAGCTCGCTCCCCTGGGTGACGGGGTCGAGGCCGAGCACCCGGACGGTGCCGCCGTCCGGACGGCGGTAGCCCTCGCAGGTTTCGACGGTGGTGGTCTTGCCCGCGCCGTTGGGGCCCAGGAAGGCGGTGACGGTGCCGCGCTCGACGGTCAGGTCGAGTCCGTCGACGGCGGTCTTGTCGCCGTACCGCTTCACCAGCCCCGCGACCTCGAGCGCCGCTGCACTTTGCATGGACGCAGTCTAAGGAGCGGCCACGGGCGCTCTGTCCGGGGGTTTGCGGGTTAGGTACGCCTTACGTGACGCACCCCATTGTGACTGGTCACAGGCGGCGCTTGCCGGGTTCCGGCGAATTAAGCAACAATGGCGTTGTGAAAAAGAGGGACGAGGCTCGGGAGGACCGACCGATGGCCGCAGCGGCCACCGGCGAGGCCGCCGTGTCCGGCTCCTCCGCATCGCGGACGACGCCCGCGGTACGGGCGGCCGAGGCGGGCGTGCCCCCGCCGTCGGCCCGGGTCCCGCAGGACGAGCGGCCCGCCCCCGCGCCCCAGGCGGCGCAGGACGAGCAGCCCGGCACGCGGAACAAGGTCGCCCGCTCCCTTCTCGACCACGGCCCGTCCACCGCGGCGGAGGTGGCGTTGCGCCTGGAGCTGACGCAGGCGGCCGTCCGCCGGCATCTCGACGCGCTCACCGGTGAGGGCGTCGTGGAGGCCCGCGCGAAGCGGGTCTACGGCTCGCGGGGCAGGGGGCGGCCCGCCAAGGTGTTCGCCCTCACCGACTGCGGCCGGGACGCCTTCGACCAGGCGTACGACGAGCTCGCCGCCGACGCGCTGCGGTGGATCGCCCAGCAGGCGGGCGGCGGAGAGGTCGGCGAGGCGGCGATCGCCGCCTTCGCGCGGGCCCGCGTCGAGGCGCAGGCCGAGAAGTACCACGCGGCGCTCGCCGGAGTGCCCCCCGAGGACCGCGCGCGGGCGCTGGCACGCGCCCTGTCCGAGGACGGGTACGCTGCCACGGCGCGGGAGGCCCCCGCGCAGGCGGGCGAGCAGCTGTGCCAGCACCACTGCCCGGTGGCTCATACGGCCGAGCAGTTCCCCCAGCTGTGCGAGGCGGAGACGGAGGTCTTCTCCCGCCTGCTCGGCACGCACGTCCAGCGTCTGGCGACCATCGCGCACGGCGACGGGGTGTGTACGACCTTCGTCCCGGGGGCACAGCCGAAGACCGCGGCGCAGAAACCCCCGCCGCGGCCGCAGGCCCCAGCACCACCGCAGACCTCAGCACCACCCACCACCGCGATATCGCCGAAGACCCGCAAGACCAGCAGCACCGCCACCCATGCGAACGAGGCCGGGAGGAACCCCGCATGACTGCTCCTACAGAGACTGCTCACCCCGAGCTCGAGGGGCTGGGCAAGTACGAGTACGGCTGGGCCGACTCCGACGCCGCGGGCGCCACCGCCAAGCGCGGCCTCTCCGAGCATGTCGTCCGCGACATCTCGGAGAAGAAGAACGAGCCCGACTGGATGCTCAAGCTCCGCCTCAAGGGCCACAAGCTCTTCGAGAAGAAGCCGATGCCGAACTGGGGCTCGGACCTGTCGGGCATCGACTTCGACAACATCAAGTACTTCGTCCGGTCCACCGAGAAGCAGGCCCAGTCCTGGGAGGACCTGCCCGAGGACATCAAGAACACCTACGACAAGCTCGGCATCCCCGAGGCGGAGAAGCAGCGCCTGGTCGCCGGCGTCGCCGCGCAGTACGAGTCGGAGGTCGTCTACCACCAGATCCGCGAGGACCTGGAGAAGCAGGGCGTCCTCTTCCTGGACACGGACACGGCGCTGCGCGAGCACCCCGAGCTGTTCCAGGAGCACTTCGGCACCGTCATCCCGGCCGGCGACAACAAGTTCGCCGCGCTGAACACGGCGGTGTGGTCCGGCGGCTCCTTCATCTACGTCCCGCCGGGCGTCCACGTCGACATCCCGCTCCAGGCCTACTTCCGGATCAACACGGAGAACATGGGCCAGTTCGAGCGGACGCTGATCATCGTCGACGAGGACGCCTACGTGCACTACGTCGAGGGCTGCACCGCGCCGATCTACGACTCGGACTCGCTGCACTCGGCCGTCGTGGAGATCATCGTCAAGAAGGGCGGCCGCTGCCGCTACACGACGATCCAGAACTGGTCGAACAACGTCTACAACCTGGTCACCAAGCGCGCCGTGGCCTACGAGGGCGCGACCATGGAGTGGGTCGACGGCAACCTCGGCTCCAAGGTGACGATGAAGTACCCGGCGGTCTACCTCATGGGTGAGCACGCCAAGGGCGAGACGCTGTCCGTCGCCTTCGCCGGCGAGGGCCAGCACCAGGACGCGGGCGCCAAGATGGTCCACATGGCCCCGCGTACCTCCTCCAACATCGTCTCCAAGTCGGTGGCGCGCAGCGGCGGCCGCACCTCCTACCGCGGTCTCATCGAGATCGGCGAGGGCGCCGAGGGCTCCAAGTCCAACGTGCTGTGCGACGCGCTGCTGGTCGACACCATCTCGCGCTCGGACACCTACCCCTACGTCGACGTCCGCGAGGACGACGTGACGATGGGCCACGAGGCGACGGTCTCCAAGGTCAGCGACGACCAGCTCTTCTACCTGATGAGCCGCGGTCTGGCCGAGGACGAGGCCATGGCGATGATCGTGCGCGGCTTCGTCGAGCCGATCGCCAAGGAGCTGCCGATGGAGTACGCGCTGGAGCTGAACCGGCTGATCGAGCTGCAGATGGAAGGCGCGGTGGGCTAGTGCCGCCCCGGCACAGAGCCGCACGTTCCTCTCCGGCCCCTCGCGTAGCGGGCCGGACCCTCGCCGCCGCGGCCGAGCGCCGCGGCGCCCGGGGGGACTTCCTGGACTTGACCCAAGAAAGCGAGCAACACGACAGCCATGGCTGAGGCCCAGACAATCCCCGGTGGGTCCAACACCTCCGGAGCCATCGCGGTGGCCGCAGAGTCCACCACCGCCACGAGGATGAGCGCCCCGCCGTCCTTCGACGTGGCGGACTTCCCGGTGCCGCACGGCCGCGAGGAGGAGTGGCGCTTCACTCCGCTGGACCGGCTCAAGGGCCTGCACGACGGCACGGCGCAGGCGTCGGGCGGCATCAAGACGGACGTGTCCGCGCCCGACGGCGTCACCGTCGAGGCCGTCGGGCGTGACGACGAGCGCGTCGGCCGGGCCGGCAAGCCGGTGGACCGGGTGGCGGCCCAGGCGTTCTCCTCCTTCGAGAAGGCCTCCGTCATCTCGGTGCCCAAGGACGCGGTGCTGACCGAGCCTGTGCGGGTGAGCCTGCACGGCGAGGGCGGCGTGTCGTACGGGCACACGGTCTTCGACGTCGGCGCCTTCGCCGAGGCCGTCATCGTCATCGACCACACGGGTGACGCGGTGCGCTCGGCCAACGTCGAGTTCGTCCTCGGCGACGGCGCGAAGGTGACCGTGGTCTCGGTGCAGGACTGGGACGACACCGCTGTGCACTGCTCGCAGCACAACGCGCTGGTCGGCCGCGACGCGACGTTCAAGTCCGTCGTGGTCACCTTCGGCGGCGACGTGGTGCGGCTCAACCCGCGCGTGACCTACGCGGGCCCCGGCGGTGAGGCCGAGCTGTACGGGCTGTACTTCACCGACGCGGGCCAGCACCAGGAGCACCGCCTGCTGGTCGACCACGACACGCCGAACTGCCGCAGCAACGTCGCCTACAAGGGCGCGCTCCAGGGCGACGACGCGCACGCGGTGTGGATCGGTGACGTACTCATCCAGGCGGACGCCACCGGCACCGACACCTACGAGCTCAACCGGAACCTGGTGCTGACCGACGGCTCGCGCGTCGACTCGGTGCCGAACCTGGAGATCGAGACCGGCGAGATCGTGGGTGCCGGGCACGCCTCGGCGACCGGCCGCTTCGAGGACGAGCAGCTGTTCTACCTGATGGCGCGGGGCATCTCCGAGCAGGAGGCCCGCCGCCTGGTGGTGCGCGGCTTCTTCGCCGAGCTCGTCCAGCAGGTCGGCCTGCCGGACGTGGAGGAGCGGCTCCTCGCCAAGATCGAGGCCGAGCTGGAGGCGTCCGTCTCATGAGCGAGGAAGGCTTCGCACGCGTCGCCTCGCTCGGCGAGCTGGAGGAGGACACCCCGCTGCGGGTGGAGCTGGGCGGCGTCCCGGTCTCCGTCGTCCGTACCGACGGCGAGGTCTTCGCCATCAACGACATCTGCTCGCACGCGAACGTGTCGCTGTCCGAGGGTGACGTGGAGGACTGCATGATCGAGTGCTGGCTGCACGGCTCGCGCTTCGACCTGCGGACCGGCAAGCCCTCCGGTCTGCCCGCCACCCGTCCCGTGCCCGTGTACCCCGTAAAGATCGAAGGAGACGGCCCCGATGCGGCAGTGCTCGTCTCCGTCACACAGGAGTCCTGAAGCCCCCATGGCAACGCTTGAGATCAACGACCTGCACGTCTCCGTCGAGGCTGAAGACTCGACAGGTGGCCCCACCGAGATCCTGCGCGGCGTCGACCTGACAGTGAAGCAGGGTGAGACGCACGCGATCATGGGCCCCAACGGCTCCGGCAAGTCCACCCTGGCCTACTCGCTGGCCGGCCACCCCAAGTACACGATCACCGGCGGCTCGGTGAAGCTCGACGGCGAGGACGTCCTGGAGATGTCCGTCGACGAGCGCGCCCGCGCCGGTGTCTTCCTCGCCATGCAGTACCCGGTCGAGGTCCCCGGTGTCTCCGTCTCCAACTTCCTGCGCACCTCCGCCACCGCCATCCGCGGTGAGGCCCCCAAGCTGCGGACGTGGGTCAAGGAGGTCAAGGAGGCCATGGAGCGGCTCTCCATCGACCCGAAGTTCGCCGAGCGCAACGTGAACGAGGGCTTCTCCGGCGGCGAGAAGAAGCGCCACGAGATCCTCCAGCTGGAGCTGCTGAAGCCGAAGATCGCGATTCTGGACGAGACCGACTCCGGGCTCGACGTGGACGCGCTGCGCATCGTCTCCGAGGGCGTCAACCGCGTCCGCGAGTCCGGCGAGGTCGGCACCCTGCTGATCACGCACTACACCCGCATCCTCCGCTACATCAAGCCGGACCACGTGCACGTGTTCGCCAAGGGCCGGATCGCCGAGTCCGGCGGTCCCGAGCTGGCCGACAAGCTGGAGGAAGAGGGCTACGAGCAGTACGTGAAGGGTGGTGCCACTGCGTGACACAGCTCCCTGGCCTGCTGGACACCGAGGCCATCCGTAAGGACTTCCCCATCCTGGAGCGCCAGGTGCACGACGGGCACAGGCTCGTCTACCTGGACAACGCCGCGACCTCGCAGAAGCCGACCCAGGTGCTGGACGCGCTGGCCGACTACTACGAGAAGCACAACGCCAACGTCCACCGCGGCGTGCACGTGCTCGCGGAGGAGGCGACGGCGCTGTACGAGGGCGCGCGCGACAAGGTCGCCGCGTTCATCAACGCGCCCAGCCGCGACGAGGTGATCTTCACCAAGAACGCCTCGGAGTCGCTGAACCTGGTGGCGAACATGCTCGGCTGGGCCGACGAGCCCTACCGCGTGGAGCGGGACACCGAGATCGTCATCACGGAGATGGAGCACCACTCCAACATCGTCCCGTGGCAGCTGCTGTCGCAGCGTACGGGCGCGAAGCTGAAGTGGTTCGGGCTCACCGACGAGGGCCGTCTCGACCTGGCCGGGATCGAGGAGCTGATCACGGAGCAGACCAAGGTGGTCGCGCTCACGCTCGTCTCCAACATCATGGGCACCTTCAACCCCGTCGAGGACATCGTGCGGCGGGCGCAGGAGGTGGGCGCTCTGGTGGTGGTGGACGCCTCCCAGGCGGCGCCGCACATGGTGCTGGACGTGCAGGCGCTCCAGGCCGACTTCGTGGCCTTCACCGGGCACAAGATGTGCGGCCCGACCGGCATCGGTGTGCTGTGGGGCCGCCAGGAGCTGCTCAACGACCTGCCGCCCTTCCTGGGCGGCGGGGAGATGATCGAGACCGTCACGATGCACTCGTCGACGTACGCTCCGGCGCCGCACAAGTTCGAGGCGGGTACCCCGCCGGTCGCCCAGGCCGTCGGGCTGGGCGCGGCGGTGGACTACCTGTCGGCGATCGGGATGGACCGCATCCACCAGCACGAGCAGGCGCTGACCCAGTACGCGGTACGCCGGCTCGGGGAGATCCCGGACCTGCGGATCATCGGCCCCGCCACGGCCGAGGACCGCGGTGCGACGATCTCCTTCACGCTCGGTGACATCCACCCGCACGACGTGGGCCAGGTGCTGGACGAGCAGGGCATCGCCGTCCGGGTCGGGCACCACTGCGCCCGCCCGGTCTGCCTGCGCTACGGAATTCCCGCGACGACGCGAGCGTCGTTCTATCTGTACTCCACGCCCGCCGAGGTGGACGCCCTGGCGGACGGCCTGGAGCACGTACGGAACTTCTTCGCTTAGGGGCTGTCGGTGAAGCTGGACTCGATGTACCAGGAAGTGATCCTGGACCACTACAAGAACCCGCACGGGCGTGGGCTGCGCGACGGCGACGCCGAGGTGCACCACGTCAACCCGACGTGCGGCGACGAGATCACCTT
Organism: Streptomyces diacarni; assembly: GCF_003323715.1. Taxonomy (GTDB): domain Bacteria; phylum Actinomycetota; class Actinomycetes; order Streptomycetales; family Streptomycetaceae; genus Streptomyces; species Streptomyces diacarni. The sequence goes on along the minus strand of NZ_QOIN01000033.1, from coordinate 97,861 downwards.
GCGGGTGCGGTACGACGGCGACAGGATCGAGGACGTGTCGTACGACGGGCAGGGCTGTTCCATCAGTCAGGCCAGCGCCTCGGTGCTCAACGAGCTGCTGGTCGGCAAGGAGCTGTCCGAGGCCCGCAGCATTCAGGAGAAGTTCCTGGAGCTGATGCAGTCCAGGGGCCAGCTGGAGCCGGATGAGCACATGGAGGACCTGCTGGAGGACGCCGTGGCGTTCGCCGGGGTCTCGAAGTACCCGGCGCGGGTGAAGTGCGCGCTGTTGAGCTGGATGGCCTGGAAGGACGCGACGGCGAAGGCGTTCAGCGGGGAGGAAGCGACGGCGCAGGCACTGGGTACGACGGAAGCCGACTCGGCCAAGGAGAAGACGGCATGACCGAGATGACCACCAAGCCCGCGAGCGAGGAAGAGGTTCGCGAGGCGCTCATGGACGTCGTCGACCCCGAGCTGGGCATCGACGTCGTCAACCTCGGCCTGATCTACGGAATCCACGTCGATGACGCGAACAGCGCGACCATCGACATGACGCTCACCTCGGCGGCCTGTCCGCTGACCGACGTCATCGAGGATCAGGCGCAGTCCGCTACCGAGGGCATCGTCAACGAGCTCAAGATCAACTGGGTCTGGATGCCCCCGTGGGGCCCGGACAAGATCACTGACGACGGCCGCGAGCAGCTGCGGGCGCTGGGCTTCAACGTCTGAGCGCGCGCCGCGCGAAAACCGTTCGCGGAAAACCGTTCGAAAGGGCCATGCCTGCCGGGGGAACCTGGGGGCATGGCCCTTTCGCTGCATCATCTCGTCATCGACGCTCACGATCTCCCCGCGCTCGCCCGGTTCTGGTGCCGGGTGCTGGAGTGGCAGGTGCTCTCCGAGAAGGAGCGGGAGGTGATCATCGGCCCTTCCGCCGAGGCCGGTACCGGTATCTGCTTCATGCCCGGCACGGACGCGAAGAGCGTAAAGAACCGGCTCCACTTCGACCTCGCGCCCGACGACCAGGAGGCGGAGGTCGCCCGGCTGCTGGCGCTGGGTGCCCGGCGGCTGGACATCGGCCAGGGCGAGGGCCGCAGCTGGGTCGTGCTCCAGGATCCCGAGGGCAACGAGTTCTGCGTCCTGAAGCCGCGCCGGAACCTCATCGCGTTCGCGGACTGAGCCACGTCGCCCCCGCCCTTCACGACCCTCTTGCGTACAGCCGTACGCATCGTTGTGTACGCTCGTACGCATGGTCTATGTGACGCTCGCGGGAGCGATCCTCGCCGAGGTGCTGGGAACGACGGCGATGAAGTACAGCGACGGCTTCAGCAAGCTGGTGCCGTCGCTGATCACCGCCGCCGGATACGTGGTGGCGTTCGTGCTGCTCGCGCACACCCTCAAGACGATGTCCGTCGGCACGGCGTACGCCATCTGGTCGGGCGCCGGCACCGCGGTCATCGCCATGATCGGCATGGTCTTCATCGGCGAGTCCGTCACCGCCGCGAAGACCCTCGGCCTGCTGCTGGTGATCTGCGGGGTGGTCGTCCTGAACCTGGGAGGGACGCATTGATGGCGCGGCGGTTCGACCCCGAGCGCAGGCAGCGCATCATCGACGCGGCCATCCGCATCGTGGAACTGAAGGGGATGGCCGCGCTGAGCCATCGCACGGTCGCCGCGGAGGCGGACGTGCCGCTCGGCTCGACCACCTACCACTTCGCCAGCCTGGACGACCTGCTGCTCGCAGCGCTGGAGCAGGTCAACTGCGAGCCGCAGACCGCCATCGAGAGCTGGGGCGACGACCTGGCCGAGGACGTCCCCCTGGCGGACGGGCTGACTCGGGTGCTGGAGGAGTACGCCTCCGGCGGGCGCGGCCGCATCCGGCTGGAGTACGAGCTGTACCTGGCGGCGCTGCGCCGCCCGCTGCTCCAGCCGGTGGCCGCCGCCTGGCTGGACGACATGGTGCGGGTGCTCTCCCGGCACACCGCCGACCTGGCGACGGCCCGCGCCCTGGTCGCGCTCATCGACGGGCTGCTGCTCCAGTTCCTGCTCACCGACCGGCCCTTCGACCGGGACGAGGTGCGCGGAGCGCTCGCCAGGGTGCTCAGCGATCCGGGCAGCGGCCTGTGACCGTCACACGGACCGGTTCGTCATCCCGCGCGCACTCCGGATAGCGTTCCTGACATGACCGAAGCACCCAATCCCCGCACCACAGGGGCCGTCGCCGCCGGCCTCGCCACGGTCGCCGCCGACGGCACCGTACTGGACACCTGGTTCCCCCGCCCCGAGCTCGTCGCCGAGCCCGGACCCGCGGGCAGTGAGCGGCTGAGCGCCGAGCGCGCCGCCGAACTCCTCGGCGAGAGCGCGCCCCAGGCACTCGGCGAGGACCCCCGCCGCGGCGTCGAGATCGTGGCCGTCCGTACGGTCATCTCCTCGCTGGAGGCGAAGCCGCTGGACGCCCACGACGTCTACCTGCGGCTGCACCTGCTCAGCCACCGCCTGGTCCGGCCGCACGGACTGAGCCTGGAGGGACAGTTCGCGCACCTGGCCAACGTCGCCTGGACGAACATCGGCCCCGTCCCCGTGGAGCGGGTCGAGCAGGTGCGGCTCGCCGCCCGCGCCTCCGGCACCCACCTGGCCGTCACCAGCGTCGACAAGTTCCCGCGCATGACCGACTACGTCGTCCCCAAGGGCGTACGCATCGGCGACGCCGACCGCGTCCGCCTCGGCGCGCACCTGGCCGAGGGCACCACCGTCATGCACGAGGGCTTCTGCAACTTCAACGCGGGCACCCTGGGCACCTCCATGGTGGAGGGCCGCATCAGCGCGGGCGTCGTTCTCGGCGACGGCACCGACCTGGGCGGCGGCGCCTCGATCATGGGCACCCTCTCCGGCGGCGGCAAGCAGATCGTCTCCGTCGGTGAGCGCTGTCTGATCGGTGCCGAGGCCGGGCTCGGCATCGCGCTGGGCGACGACTGCGTCATCGAGGCGGGCCTCTACGTCACCGCGGGCACCCGGGTCACGCTGCCGGACGGCGACGTCGTCAAGGCACTGGAGCTGTCCGGTGCCGACAACCTGCTCTTCCGCCGCAACTCCGTCACCGGCACCGTCGAGGCGCTCCAGCGCAGCGGCTCGTGGGGCGGTCTCAACGAGGCGCTCCACAGTCACAACTGAGCAGCGATCGCGAAGGCCGGGTAACAGCCTTCTGGTGCGCATGCCCGTAGGCCGTAGGCTTGCGGGCATGCGCGATCTTGGGGCCGGTCTGCGGTATCTGGGGCAGGGACAGCGGTGGGTGCTCAGCCGCGGGCGGTGGTTCGGGTTCGGGCTGCTGCCCGCGCTCATCACGCTCGTGCTGTACGCGGCCGTGCTCACCGCGCTCGGCTTCTACGCCGACGACATCGCCGCCTGGGCCACGCCCTTCGCCGACGACTGGGGCTCGGTGGGGCGGATGCTGACGCGCGGCGCCTTCGCCGTCATGCTGTGGCTCGCGGTGCTCATGCTGGCCGTGGTGACGTTCGCCGCCGTCGCCCTGCTGATCGGTGACCCCTTCTACGAGAAGCTGTCGGAGAAGGTCGAGGAGAGCGAGGGCGGGCTGCCGGAGGGCGCCGTCGAGCAGCCTCTGTGGCGCGAGCTGTGGACCTCGCTCACCGACAGTCTCTTCGTGCTCTCCCGCACTCTCGTGTTCACCGTCCCGCTCTTCGCGCTCGGCTTCGTCCCGGTGCTCGGCCAGACCGTCATCCCGGTGCTCGGCTTCTGCGTCTCGGGGTTCTTCCTCGCCCTGGAGCTCACCTCGGTGGCGATGCAGCGCCGGGGCATCCCCGTGCGGGAGCGGCTGCGCATGCTGCGGGGCCGCAAGGCGCTCGCCCTCGGTTTCGGCGTCCCCCTCGCCCTCGCCTTCCTGGTGCCGCTGCTGGCCGTCCCCCTGATGCCGGGCGCCGTCGCCGGCGCGACGCTGCTGGTACGGGACCTGACGGGTACGGGCAGGGGCCCGGACGCAGGGGCGGGCGCGCCGGGGAACCGTGACGGGGCCCAGAGCCCCCAGGGACCGCCCCGACCCGCGGCACCGCACCTCCAGCAGCCGCCACAGGCCCAGCCGGGCCCCTCCGCTCAGCCGGGCCCCTCCGCTCAGGCGGGTCCCTATGCTCAGCCGGGTCCGTACGCCCAGCCGCCCGGCAACCCGTATGCCCAGCCCGGCCCGTACCCCCAGCAGCCGCCGCGCTGAGGCGGCGGCCGCACGGGAGCAGCGGCCTTACGGGTTCAGGCGCCGTACGGGTTCAGCGGACGTACGGGTTCAGCCGCGCCGGATGCGGACCACCGACGGGTCGTGGTCGCTGATCTGGTCGGCGAACTCGGCGTTGAGGTGGACGATGTCGTACTCGGGGCGGCCTGCGCCGGGACTGGTGAGCAGGTGGTCCAGCGTCTGGGAGTTGCCGTTGAAGACGTAGCCGTAGCGCTCGTCCTCGGGCAACCGGTTCATGGGGCTGGTGAGGGCGTGGCCTGAGCGCAGGGCGTCCAGCGTGGGCGAGAAGGGGAAGTCGTTGAAGTCGCCGCCCGCGACGACGACGGCGTCGCGGTCGCGTGCTCGGACGTCCCGCACGAACGCGTTCAGCAGCCTGCCCTGTTCGACCCGCTGCGGCTCAGAGTGCCGGGCGGGCGGCTGGAACCTTCCCTCCATCGGCTGGTCGCCCTCCAGGTCGCCGCCGCCCTTGGAGCTGAAGTGGTTGGCGACCACGAACACCGTGCGGCCCCGGAAGCGGAACTCGCCCGCCAGCGGCTTGCGGCTGGCCTTCCACGCCGGGTCCTGCGGTGCGATGCGTCCCGGCGAGGCGGACAGCGCGGGCTCGCCGCCCTTGCCGACCACCCGCACGGGCGTCGTCGCGTCCCCGCCGGGGCGGTCGGTGAAGGAGACCCGCTCGGGGTTGTAGAGGAAGGCGACGCGTATGTTGCCGCCGGGCTGGCCGCCGTCCGCCTGGTCGACCGGGTCTATCTGACGCCACTCGTAGGAGGGGCCGCCCGCCTTCTCGATGGCCTCGGTGAGCATCGCCAGGGTGCGGTCCGCGCCGACCGTGCCGTCGTCCTTCGGGCCCGTGTCGTCCTGCACCTCCTCGACGGTGACGATGTCGGGCGAGGAGAGGTTGGTGACCAGCCCGTCGGCGAGGCGCCGGAACTTGGCGGGCTCCGACGCGGGGGAGAGGTTCTCCACGTTGTAGGTGGCCACCGCCAGCTCGTCGGGCCGCTGCGCGCGCGTGCGCTCGCGCTCCAGATGGTGGTCGCGGTGGGAGCCGAGTGTGGTGGCGCGCAGGGTGTAGCCGCCGAACTGGTCGTAGTCGAGCGGGCCTTCGGTGGTGCCGCGCAGCTCGTCGCCGACGTTCGCCTGGGGGAAGGGGTGTTCCCGAAGCGGCAGAAGGGAGGAGACCTTCACGCGGGCGCCGTTCTGGTCGTCGTACGAGCCGTAGAGGGTGCCGCCCCGCGGTGTCGGATTCTGGCGCCGGTCGATGGTCACCCACAGGTCGTGGTAGGGGGAGGTGGGGCCGGTGACCCGGGCGTCGCGGACGGCGACGCGCATGCCCTCCAGTGCCTCGTAGCGGTCCAGCGCGTACCGGTCGGGCCGCAGGCGCAGATTCTCGATACTGTTCCCGCCGGCGTCGGGGGCGTAGGCCGCGGGCACCGAGCGCGGGGTGAGCCGGAAGGCGGCCGGCAGCTTCCCGCGGCCCGGGCGCCCCCGCTCGTGAGCCGCCTCCCAGGTGGCGTCCGTCAGTTCGGTGACCGACTGGCCGCCCGCCTCCTCGCCGCCCGGGTAGTACTCGCCGACCCGGCCCGCCACGCGCAGGCTGTCGCCGGCCGAGACGCCGGGGCTCTTCTCACCGGTGTGGACGAAGAGGCCCTCGCTGGTTGCCGGGTTCCGGTCCGGGTGCGGGTCCTGCATCCAGAAGCCGCGTGCGGACCCGAAGTCGCGCACGCCCGTGACGATTCCGGGTACCTCGGCGACCTGCCGCCCTGCCAGTGGGGAGACTCTGGTGGTGCCCTGGATGTCGTGGATACGCGGTGCAGGGGCCGCGTCGTCGCCCGGTACGGCCGCCGAGGCCGGAAGCGCGGGGAGCGTGAGCAGCGTGGCGCAGACGGCCGCGACGGTCAGCGTCGCGGCCCTGGCCGACCGCGAGGAGGCGCTGAGGGGCCCCGACGTTCGGCCCGCGGTGGCGGGGGTGCGGGACGTGGATCCGGGGGTGGTACGGAACGGCACGGAGGGCCTCCGGGTGCGTGGGGGACGTACGGGACAGGACATACGGGCCGTGGTGGGGGGGAGCGACGGCGGATCGGACTTCTCGCGTGGCATTGTCAACGCGCGTAAAGCATGGCGGGAGAACGGCGGTTGTCAAGGTCGTGACAGGTCGGCGAGCGGCCGCGCCACCCCTTCGTTGCGTGCCCGGTGCACGATTCGGGCACGGGTGGACAGAACCCGTTTACGCTGGGTCCTCGCACCGTCCGGCAACCGTAGGACTCGTAGGAGATGAACCCGCACATGACCGGTGACGACCGTCCCACCCTGCCGCCTGTACGGCTGCCCTCCGATGCCGAACTGGCACGGGACGCACTGGCCGCACCGCTGCTCGCCCGTGCCGTGGAACTCACCCGCTGGGCGCGCCGCGGCGGGCCCGAGGGGGCGGGGGTCCCGGTGGGAGCCGGCGGCGAACTCCTCTCCGAGCAACTGAAGGAGGCCGCCGCGTACCTGGGGCTCGGCGGCGAGGAGGAGGCACCGGCACTGGCGGCCGACGCCTGGAACTTCGCCGTCGACACCGGACTGCTCGTCATCGAGGAGGACCAGGAGGACCAGGAGGGCGGGGCGGACCCGGCGGCCGACGACGGGAAACCGAGCAGCGACGAACCCGTGGGCCTGGCCACGCCCGAGGCCGAACTCGGCGGCCTGACCGGCGACCCCGACGAGGCCACGCCGGCGCCCGCCGACATCCTGGAGCTGTGGCTGGGCGGATTGGAGACCGTGCTCGCCGACGCCGCGACGCCCAGCTTCGAGGAGCTGCTCGGCGGCATCGAGGGAGCGGTGGGCGAAGACGGCGAGATCAACACCGACGCCCTCGACCTCGACGCCATGGACTGGGACCCGGAGGAGGAGGGCGAAGCCCTCGACAGCGCCCTCGGCAACCTCTACCTGCTCACGGCGACCGAACCCGCCGTCGCCGCGGGCTCGATGGTGCCGCTCCCCGTGTTGGCCGCCTCCATGATCGTGCCCGAGGACATGGACGAGCCCACCGACGAGGTGCTCGAAGAGGTCTCCACGGCGATGATGCGGCTCGACGAGCAGTTCCGCATGCTGGAGCCGACAGGTCTGGTCGAGTACCGCCCGGTCGACGAGGCGCTCACCCAGGAGGCAGCCGAGGGCGAAGAGGCCGCGGCCGCCGAGGAGTTGGGCGGCGAGCTCGACGAGGAGGACGTCTCCCGCTACGGGATGGTGCGGCTGACCCCGCTGGGGCTGCACGGCGTACGGGCCCGCATGCGGGAGGCCGGTATGGAGGTGCCCGCCGTCGGCGACCTCGCAGCCGCCGGGGCCGACCGGCTGCTGGCCACCCTGCCCGTCTACACCGAGGACAACGCGCGCAGCGAGATCGAGGGGTGGTTCGCGGCGCGGGACGAGGAGGGGACGCTGGGCGCGGCCCGCGAACTCCTCGCCGCGGCCCGCGGCACCGACGAGGCCGCGCCCGTACGCAGGCTCACCTGCCAGCAGGCGCTCTCCCTGGCCGGACCGGAGGCCGAGCCCGCCCTCCGCGAGGTGCTGGAGGACCGGGAGCTGGGCGGCCTGGCCAGGGTTTGGCTCGCCGAGCGGGGGGCGGCGGACGTGCCGCAGCCCGACGAGGACATGGTCTTCTGGCTGACCGTCGACACCATCGCGGCGCAGGTCGCCACCGCGGGCGAGCCGGAGGAGCTCCGCGACCTCGTCCGCGACCTGGTGGACCAGCACGCCGGCTTCTTCGACAAGGCGTGGCGGGTCGAGCACCCGGCGACCGGGGACGTGCTGGAGACGATGGGCAGGGTGCACCCCGACAAGCACGCGGCCAAGGCGGCCAGGAAGGCCGCCTTCAAGGCCCGCTCCCGCTGAGGTTCCCTCACGGGGTGGGGGCCTGCTTGTGCTGGTGGCGCGCCTGCGCTGTGGCGTGCCTGCCCTGTGCCGCGCCGCGTTGCGGGACGCCGCGCCAGGGGATCGGCGCGGCGTCCCGCCGTGGTTGGTTGCGGCTTGCGTGCCGGGTGCGCGTGCGTGGTGGCTGGCCGCGCAGTTCCCCGCGCCCCTTCGGGCGCCACACGTCGGGCTCGTCTCATCGCGTGTCTCGGTTGGCGAGACGGGGAGCTGCGTGAGCGGCGGCTTCCTTTACTGTTGCACTCATGTTCGGACCAGCGTGCCTGTTGGCGCTCGCGCTCGCGCTCTTCGCGGCCACCGCGTGGAGCGTGGACGACGCGCTCTGTCGCCGCACCCGTCGCTGACGGCGCACGCGCAGCCCTCCGTACCCGCGCGGGTCCAGGTCGCGTCTCATACCGCGAGACGCGCGAGGTGGACGCACGGGAACGAGACGGCGTCGGCGCAGCCGTCCCTCCCGTCCCGCCCTCGCTCCCTCTCCCCGTACGCGCACGGAGACCCTTGTGACAACCGCTCCCCCCTCCGCTCGGACGGCGGCGCTGCCGGCGCCCGCGCCGACCCGGCTGCCCGCGCCTGACGCTCCCGCCGCGCCGGCCGTGCGATGGCTGCCGCTCGCCATCGCACTGCTGCTCGGCCTGGGGCTGACCGGCTACGTGTGGGCCGCGCACGGCACCAAGCCGGTCGTCCTGCTGCTCCTCGGCCTCGGCCTCGGCGTCGGCCTCTTCCACTCCCGCTTCGGCTTCACCTCGGCCTGGCGGCAGCTGATCGCCGTCGGCAACGGCACGGGCCTGCGGGCCCACGCCCTCCTGCTCGGAACGACCGCCACCCTGTTCGCCCTGCTCATCGGCACCGGAACGGGTCTGTTCGGAACGGCCCCCGCCCCCAGCGCGGGGCCGATCGGCGTGGGTCTGCTGCTGGGTGCCTTCCTCTTCGCCGTCGGCATGCAGCTCGGCGGCGCGTGCGCCTCCGGCACTCTCTTCGCCGTCGGGTCGGGGCAGAGCACCATCGTGCTGACGTTGGGCGGCTTCGTCCTCGGCTCGACGCTCGCCGCCTGGCAGTACGGACTGTGGAGCGACCTGCCCGCCGTCGACCCGGTGCTCTTCTCCGACCACCTCGGCTGGACGGGCTCCCTCGCGGTGACGCTGGTGCTGCTGGCGCTCGTGGTGCTGGTCTCGCGCCGGGTGCAGGCCCGCCGCAACCCGCCGCCCGTGGGCGTGCCGCCGTCCGCGCGCGGTGGCCTGCTCCGCGTCGTGCGCGGCTCCTGGCCGCTGGCTGCCGGAGCGCTGGTTCTCGCAGTGCTGGGCGCGGCCGTGCTGCTGGTCTCCGGTGGCGCGTGGGGTGTGACCAGCGCGTTCGCCCTGTGGGGATCCAAGATCGTGGGGGCGCTCGGCGGCTCGCCCGAGAGCTGGGCGTACTGGCGGCAGCCCGGCAACGCCGAGGCCCTGGCAGGGCCGGTGCTCGCCGACAAGACCAGCCTCACCGACATCGGCATCATGATCGGCGCCGCCGTGGCCGCAGCCGCGGGCGGCGTGTGGACCTGGCACAGGGGCGTCGCCTGGCGCACGGCCGCAGCCGCGGTGCTCGGCGGCGTCCTGATGGGCGTCGGCGCACGCATGGCGGGCGGCTGCAACATCGGCGCGTACCTCGCCGGGATCGCCTCGGGTAGCCTGCACGGTTGGCTCTGGGGTGCCGCCGCGCTGGTCGGCACCTGGGTGGGGCTGCGGTTGCGCCCGTACGTCGCACTCGCCAATCCGAAGCCCGGCGACGGCGTGTGCTGAGCGGCTCCCCGCCGTCCGCTGCGGCCCCCTTGTGACGGGGGCCCGCGCGCACACGTGTCCGCACGCCCCCGCCGAAGTGCGGGGGCGCGTGTGTGTATGCGGCGAGTCCGGCAACCCGGTTCCGTGATCCGCTACGGCCTTTCCGTACGATCGAGCAGATCCCGCCTATTCGGCCATACGGAACAAAGGGTGTGAATGCCGACGTGACAGAGAGCCCCAAGCGACAACCGGGGGGCAAAGCGGCGACGGCTCGGCAGGTACCGCACGCGGTCGCCGAGCTGCCCCGCCAGGTGCGCGACGAGCTGGTGCGCAGACTGCGCCGTAAGGGCCGACCCTTCACCAAGGACGACGTGCAGGTCGTCGAGGAACCGATGCTCAAACGGGCGGTGACGGCCTCCGCGCTCGGCAACTGCATGGAGTGGTTCGACTTCGGCGTCTACAGCTACCTGGCCGCCACGATCGGCAAGGTCTTCTACCCGGGGGCCTCCGACTCGGCGCAGCTGCTCGCCTCGTTCGCCACCTTCGCCGCAGCCTTCGTCGTCCGCCCGCTCGGCGGGCTCTTCTTCGGGCCGCTCGGCGACAAGCTGGGCCGCCAGAAGGTGCTGGCCGCGACCATGATCCTCATGGCGTTCGGCACCTTCCTGATCGGATTCATCCCCAGCTACGCCACCATCGGGATCGCCGCGCCGATCCTGCTGCTGGCCGCCCGCATGCTGCAGGGCTTCTCGACGGGCGGCGAGTACGGCGGCGCGACGACCTTCATCGCCGAGTTCTCCCCCGACCGACGACGCGGCTTCCTCGGCAGCTTCCTCGACTTCGGGACGTTCATCGGCTACGCGCTCGGCTCGGTCCTGGTCACCGGGCTCAACTTCGCGCTCAGCGACACGCAGATGCTCTCCTGGGGCTGGCGCATCCCGTTCCTGATCGCGGGGCCGCTGGGCCTGATCGGTCTCTACATGCGGCTCAAGCTGGAGGAGTCCCCGGCCTTCCAGCAGCAGCTGGACGAGCACGACCAGAAGGTCGCCGCCCAGGAGACCAACCGGCACGAGTTTCGCACCATCCTGCGCAAGCACTGGGAGCCGCTGCTGATCTGCGTCGGTCTGGTGCTGCTCTACAACGTGACCAACTACATGGTCACCGGCTACCTGCCGACATACCAGACAGAAGTGCTGGGGCGCTCGGGGACCACCTCCGACGTGCTCGTGCTGGTCGGCATGGTGTGGGTGGTGGTGCTGATCACCTTCGTCGGACGGCTGAGCGACCGCGTCGGCCGCCGCCCGGTCTACCGGTGGGCGGCGATCGGCCAGATCGTGCTGGCCGTCCCCGCGTTCCTGCTGATCCGCTCGGGCGGCTGGCTGCTGCCCGCCCTCGGCGTGCTCATCCTGGCGACACTGCTCGCCGGGTTCGCGGCCCCCTCGGCCGCCACGCTGCCCGCGCTCTTCCCCACGAGCGTGCGCTACGCCGCCATGGGCATCGGGTTCAACTTCTCCGTCGCCGCCTTCGGCGGAACGACACCGCTGTTCACCGAGAGTCTGGTCAGCGCCACGGACAACAATCTGATCCCCGGCCTCTATCTGATCGTGAGCGGACTCATCGGACTGCTCGCCGTCCGCTTCATGCCGGAGAGCGCCGGTGTGCCGCTGCACGGCTCGCAGCCCATGGTCAGCAACGAGGAGGAGGCCGCAGAGCTGATCTCCACCAGCCAGCAGTTGCAGACGCTCAGTCGGCGGCGCTAGACCGCCCACCGCCGCTGCTCCGCGCCCCACGCCCCCGGTCCCGCAGCGCCGTCACCAGCACCGCCAGGGTGCCGAGGGCGATGGGCAGCAGCGTGAGGACGAGCGTCGAGGTGGCGGAGTCCCGGGCCTCCTGCTGCGGTGTGGTGCTCCACATCACCCGGCACGTCGCCAACATCCCCAGCCCCACGCAGAAGGCGAGGAAGAGCTGAGCCCTGGCGACCTGCCGGGCGCCCTCGGCCGTGCTCGGCCGGTTGACGAGGCCGGCGGTGCGCCTGTGCGGCGGCAACGCGGACTCCGGCGTGATGCGCACGGTCAGCAGCGTCGTCGCGGACATCACCACGAGCACGCCGAGCTGGACGAACACGGGGACGAAAGCGCTGCCGACCGACTTGTCCGCGTACGCGTCGACGCCGTCGCTGCCGAAGTGCTGCGGCACCCTCGCGGGCAGATCCGGGTAGACCAGCACACCCCACACCGCGAGCACCGCCAGCACCAGCACGCCCGGCACCAGCCACAGCCACGGGAACCGTGCTTCCGCGACTTCCGCGTCAGAATTGTCCCCCTGCTGCACCATGCCGCCCCTCCCCACACACCGCCCTCGCGGGCCCCATGCCCCGCCCGCGCGGTGCTCACTCCGGCTCGCGGCCCCAGACCAGGTGGTTGCCGCCCTGCCACTCGATGATCGCATCGTCGTACAGATCGACAGTAGCGACATCGAGCCCGGTACGGCGCAGATATTCGATCAGGTCGGTCAGCCCGTAGGCGGTGCCCAGCGTCTCGCCGCGCGCACTCACCTGGCGGCCGCCGGCGGGGGAAGGCGGATGGACGACGATGACCGCACTCATACCCTCCAGGTTGCGCCCGCGCCTCCGGTCGCGCACCTCGGCCCGGCGGGACCTGGACGGTACCTTGCGCCCATGGCTGGTGTTCGCCCCGTGGTGCACGGGGTCTGGGAAGCCGACGGCGCGAAGAAGACGTTCACGCACGCCCTCGACCCCGGCCTGCTGGCCGCCCACATCCCCCGCGAAGGGCGCGTGATCGACTACGGCTGCGGCTACGGGCGGCTGACGGCGCACCTGACCGAGCTGGGATATCCGCACGTGACGGGAGTCGACCCCTCCGGCGCCATGATCGAGCGCGGACTGCGGGAGCGCCCGGGCCTGGCACTGCGCCACCAGCCCGGACTGCCGCTGCCGGAGGCGGACGGCTCCTTCGACGCCGCACTGCTGTTCGCCGTCCTCAACTGCGTGCCGGACGACCGGTCCCAGCGCGCGGTCGTGGCCGAGCTGGCCCGCGTGGTGCGCCCCGGCGGCACGATGTACGTGAGCGAGGTGCCCCTCCAGCGCGACGCGCGCAACGTCGCCCGCTACGAGCAGCACAGCCAATCATCCCCGCACGCCCCCTACGGCACCTTCACCACACCCGAGGGAGGCCTCTTCCGCCACCACACCCCCGCACACCTGCGCGCCCTGCTGACCGGCAGCGGCTTCACACCCGTCGAGGAGCGCACCGGCACGGCCCCGACCCTGGGCGGCCACCAGGCCACGCGACTGCAACTGGTCGCACGGCGGAGCTAGCCGGGGGAGCGTTCCGCCCGTTCTGCGTTCCCCCTGTCTCACGGTGGCGGGCCGCCGTCCGGCGGTCAAGGAACGAGGCAGGGGACGGCGCCGGTGGCTCGCCGGTCCTTCTCCCGCGGCTTGGTACCGCACGTGTCCCGTCCGTGAACGGATGTGGCATGCCCGTCCCGGAGCGGGGAAGTCGTGGCAGGTCGATAATCCGACATAGCGGAGGGTGTGGAGAAGTATGGAGTGCGCAGGCGGTGTGATTCAGCGCATGATCGCCGGCGGTGCAGGCCTTGTGACGGGTGTTCTCCTGGTGACCGGATGCGGGGGCGACGGAGGGGGCGAGGAGAGCCAGAAGGAGGGGAAGTCCGAGGCCTCCCGGCAGAGCCCCGCCAAGGCCGTACAGGCCACGAACAAGAGGACCGCTGAGGCGAAGACCGCGAAGATCGACCTCACGGTCACGGCCTCGGGAAGCGAGAGCAAGACCGTACGCGGTGACGGCGTCATGAATCTGCGCGACGGCACGAGCCGGTTGGACATGGGAATCGGAGGGGAACACCTGCAACAGCGTGTCGTCGGTAGCACCCTGTACCAGAAGCTGCCCAAGAAGGCTGCCGCCCAACTTCCCGACGGCAAGACATGGTCGAAGATCGACCTGAAGAAGTTGCAGGCGCGTACTGGCGGGGAGCAGACGGGCGTGCAGAATCCAGCGGATTCCCTCGCTTACTCCAAGTCCCTTTCCGAAAAGGACGTCAAAAAGCTCGGCACCGAGAACGTGAACGGCACGAAGACCACCCACTACCGGGTGCGGCTCGACCTGTCGAAGCTCGCCAAGGGCGATGCGGCGCAGGAGAAGAAGCTTCGTCAGCAGCTCGGTGACGACGTACCGATCGAGCTCTGGATCGACGACAAGGGACGAACCCGCCGCCAGCAGGTCGAGGTGACCGTGCAACCGTCCAACGCCGCGGGGTCTGCCACCTCGTCGAAGGTCAAGACCGTCGTCAACCTGTCGGACTTCGGCACCGAGGTCGATGTCGAGGCACCGCCGTCCGGCAAGACCGCTGACATGACCGACCAGCTTTCCCAGGGCAGCGGCCGGTCCGCGTGAGCGCTCCCTTTTCGTCCGCGACGTGAGCGCACCACCGGTCCGTGGAAGCGATCCGGTGCCCGTCCGGCCGGAGCGCCCTTCCGCAGGAGGGGCCGCCTGCCGTCTGGCCTCGCTTCGCACCGCTCCTCCGCACACCGATCACGCCGACAGCATTCAGGGAGCACGGGGCCACATGACTCTTCAGCACCCCTCGGACCGAGGCGGGGAGCGGCGCGACCGCTTCGCACGCCTCGCGGAGACCGCGTCGAACCTGACCAGCTCTCCGTTGTTCTTCCTGCTGTGCCTGTTCCTGATCGTCGGTATGGTCATCGTCCACCTGGTGCATCTGCCGGTGCCCTGGCTGATCTTCGCCGGCGACGTACTGACCTCCGTCAACCTCCTCATGCTGGCCCTGCTCAAGAACTCGGAACGACGTGCCGAGGCCGCTCTCCAGCGGAAGCTGGACGCCATCGCGGCGGCGCTGCTGGAGTCGCAGGAGGGCGAGTCGCACCAGGCACGGGATTCCCTGCGCCAGGCGATCCGGCTTGAGGAGGAGCTGTGAGGGTGTGCTGCCCTCTCCTCCTGTCCCCGGCGCCCGCAGTGGGCCGGGACGCTGGTGAATAGGGCGGGCGCACGAGGGAAACCGGAGCCTCCAGCAAGAGATGCCGAACGATGGGGATGCCTCATGCGCGACGACGAGTTCTTGGCACTGGTGCGCGACCAGGGCGGCTACCCGGACCAGGACGAGACCAGGAAGGTCACGGAGGCTGTCCTGGGCGTGCTGGCCTCACGCATCACCGCCGACGAAGCCCAGGATCTGGCCGACCAGATGCCCACACCGCTGGATCGACCGTTGCGAGGCAGCGGAGTCGACGCGGAGGCCGGGGGCGAGGCCTTCGGTGTCGACGAGTTCTACCGGCGCGTCGCGGAGCGGACCTCGTCGAGGACGGAGGACGCGGGGAAGCACACAGCGGCGGTCCTCTCCGCTCTCCCGCAGGCGGTGTCAGCGGGGCAGGTGCGGCACGTCGTCACGCAACTGCCCGAGGACCTTGCCGCCCTTTTCACCCTTCAGAACCAGGCCGTTTCTTGATCGTGTCTCGCGCCGCGCCTCACTACCGCGTCGCGCCCGCGCGGTCGAGGGTCTGCTCGGCCAGGGCGCGGGCGCGGGCCACCGGGTCGTCGACCAACGCGAGACCGCGCAGCACCGTCGCGCCCTCGTGCAGCAGCGTGAGCTCGTCGGCCAGCCTGCCGGGGTCGGCCGCGCCCGCCTCGACGGCCAGCTCGTACAGGCAGCCGCGCAGCCACAGCTTCTGGTCGGTGATGATCCGGCGGCCCGGGTGCGCCGGATCGGGCAGCTCCGCCGCGGCGTTGACGAAGCCGCAGCCGCGCGGATTGTGGCGCCGCGTCCACTCCGCGAGCGCGTCGAAGGTCGCCAGCAGCCTGGCCCGCGGCCCCGCGGCCGCCGCGTGCTCCTCCAGCCACCCCGTGAGCCAGGACCGCCAGCGCCGGTCGCGCTCGCGCAGATACGCGGCGATCAGCGCGTCCTTGCCGCCGAACCGGTCGTAGAGCGTCTTCTTGGTGGTCCCCGCCTCTTTCGCGATCAGATCGACGCCGACAGCGGTGATGCCCCGCTCGTAGAAGAGCGTGCTCGCCGCTTCCAGCACCTTGCGCGCCCCCGGGGTCAGCTCCCCCGCCTCGGCCGTTCCCGTCCCCACTGCCCCTCGGCTCCCTTCCCGGATCGCACCGGTCCCGCCCGCTGTGCCGTCCCGTCCTGAGGTAGACCGTCCGGTCTACCGTTACCCCACTGTACGCCCGCGCCGCCTCGCACCCGCGCCCGGACCGGAACGGACCCTCGGCAAAGGAACCGCAAAGCGGGGCCGGTCGTTACTTTCGGCATGACCGCAATGACTCCCGGCGCCAACCTTCCGCTGACCGCGCAGCGCGTGGCGGTGGACGTGACCGCACCCACGAAGCTCGACGTCTCGGCGCTGCTGCTGAGCCGGCAGGGCAAGGTGCGTTCGGACGAGGATTTCGTCTTCTACAACCAGCCGACCGCGCCCGGCGTGACCCACAGCAGCGGCGCCGCCGACACCATCACGGTGGAGACCGGTGCCGTCCCCGCCGAGATCGACAAGGTCGTCGTCACCGCGAGCCTCGACGCGGGCGCCACCTTCGCGGGCACGGAGCCCACCGCCACGGTCCGCGACGCCGCGAGCGGTGCCGTGCTCGCCACCTTCACCCCGCCGCAGCTCGGCTCCGAGACGGCGCTGCTGGTGGTCGAGCTCTACCGCAGAAACGAGGTCTGGAAGGTCCGCGCGGTCGGGCAGGGGTACGCGAACGGGCTGGGCGGCATCGCCACCGACTTCGGGGTGAACGTGGAGGAGCCCGCCGCCCCGGCCGCTCCCACCGCCCCGCCCGCGCCGACGGCCCCGCCTGCCGCGCCCGCCCCGTCCGCACCGCCTGTTCCGCCGGCGCCCACGGCCCCGTCCGCGCCGGCGGCTCCCTCAGGTCCCTCGGCTCCCCCTGCCGCCCCGGCAGGCGCGCCGGCGGGAGCGGGGAAGATCAATCTGGACAAGGGCCGGGTCAGCCTGCAGAAGAACCAGACGGTTTCCCTGGTCAAGGGGGGAGAGCCGCTGCGCACGTCGGTGCGCATGGGCCTCGGCTGGGAGCCCGTCTTCCGCGCGGGCAGGCGGGCCAAGGACATCGATCTGGACGCCTCGGTCATCGCCTACGACGCCAACCGAAAGAAGATCGACGCCTGCTACTTCGGCAAGCTCGCCATCCTCGGCGGTGTCATCCAGCACTCCGGCGACAACCTCACGGGCGAGGGCGCGGGTGACGACGAGGTGATCACCGTCCACCTCGGCGATCTGCCGCCCGAGGTGACCGGCCTGGTCTTCACCGTGAACTCCTTCTCCGGGCAGAAGTTCACCGAGGTCGCGAAGGCCTACTGCCGCCTTCTCGACGGCGCGGGCGGTGAGCTGGTCCGCTTCGACCTGACGCACTCCGAGCCCCGCACCGGGGTGCTGATGGCCAAGTTCGTCCGCCAGTTCTCGGGGGAGTGGGACATGACGGCGCTGGGCGAGTTCGTCGACTCGCGCACGGTGCGGGGCATGGTCAAACCGGGCGGCGCCGCGCTGTAGACGCTGCGGCGGGGCGTGGGGCGGTCTCCGGCGACGCGGATCCGCCCCGCCCCTCCCCGTCCCGGGTTCTCGGCGGCTCCGGTCCGGTGCGGCCGGAGGGGTCCGCGGGGGGCCTGCGCGGGGGAGTCAGAAGTCGAAGACGGGGCCCGTCGCGCTGCGCATGACGCAGGTGTTGGGGAACGTCTTCTTCCAGGCGACGCGCTCGCCGCGGTGCCTGCCCTCGGCGGAGACCGTCACCGGGTCGTATTCCATCGTGCACGGACCCGTGGCGTCCGGGAGCGCGTCGAGGTCGCCCCCGGCCCGGTCGAGCGCGGTGCACGCTTCGGCGGCCTTGGGGTGGCGGCCGTGCGGAGTGGGCTCGCAGAGGAGTCGGACTCCGCGGATCCAGGTGTCCTCGCTCCCCGAGACGGTCAGGAAGAGCCCCGGGCGGACGGTGGAGGCGGAGCCGGAGGGGTGGGCCGCGGTCTGCGCGGTCGCGGTCTGCGTGCCGATCAGGGGGAGGGCGGCGGCGGTGAGGGCAACGGCGGCTACGGCGGCAAAGGGGTGCCGGGCAAGGATTCGAGTGCTCACACCCCCACAACGAGACGGGGCCACGCGAGGGTACGGGTCAACTCCGCTCCGTTCGCGCCCAGTTGAACGCTACCGGGGGGTGCGTCTGGAAGCGCGGGCCCGCACGTGAAGGGTCTGCGAATGACGGACCTGGCAGCGTGGGGATGACGGACTTGGCAGCGCGGGCGGGAAAGCGAGGGCTCCCCGCGCGCGGGCCCCGCGGACGGGGACGGCACGCGGGGAGCCGCGCTCAGGACTGGGGCCGACGGCCGTGGTTGGCCGCGTTGTTACGGCGGGCCTTCTTCTTGCGCCGACGCTTGGACGACATGGCGCCTCCTTTCCGCGGAACGGTTGGTTTCCTCCGCGTTTCTACCACTTCCTCCGCCTCCTGTCAGAGGCCGGTCCCTGGCACCCGGACACCGGCGGGACGTCGGCGTCCGGGTGGGCCGGGCCGCCCGTGGAGTCAACGGCGTTCGCGGGAGTGGCCGAAGAGGAGACGGTAGACGATCAGCAGGACGAGGGAGCCGGCGATGGCGGCCACCCACAGGCTCGGGTCCACCACGTTGTTGGCCACGGGCCGGTCGAGGAACGTCGCGGAGAGCCAGCCGCCGATGAAGGCGCCCGCGATGCCGATCAGCACCGTCCCCACGACCCCGCCGGGATCGCGGCCCGGCAGCAGGATCTTGGCGATCGTCCCGGCGGCGAGCCCCAGGACGATCCAGCTCACCACGCCCGAGTGCAGCAGATCGGACAGCGCGTCCGAGAGGGCGTTCGATTCCGAGTCGCCCCCGTCGGCGAGCAGTGTCCAGGAGCTGAGCGGCGTGGCGGGCATGGAAGGGCCTCCCCGAGGTTGATCGTTGCGGCCCCATCATGCCCTGTCCCCGCTGAAGGAGAGCCCGCCCCCTCGGTGCCGTTGCCGCAGGAGTGGCGTCTTCGCCTGTCGCACGAGTGCCGCCTGCGCGCGGGCGCCGCTGTCGCTCAGGCCCCGCGTCAGGCGCCGGCCCGCCGCTCACCGCAGTGCGGCCTTCATCATCTTCTTCGCGATCGGGGCCGCCAGGCCGTTGCCGCTGACCTCGGCGCGAGCGGCGTCCGAGTCCTCGACCACGACCGCCACCGCGACCTTCTTGCCGCTGTCGGTCGTGGCGTAGGAGGTGAACCAGGCATACGGGGTGCCGCTGTTGTCGACGCCGTGCTGCGCCGTACCCGTCTTGCCGCCGACCGTCGCGCCGTCGATCTGGGCGTTGCTGCCCGTGCCCTTGTCGACCACCGTCTGCATCGCCGACCGGAGCTGGGCGGCGGAGTCCTGGCTCATCACCCGGTGCGAGCCCGGGTCCTCGTACGACTGGAGCGTGTGGCCCGAGGCGTCCTGCACCTGGGAGACCATGTGCGGGTCGACCAGCTCACCGCCGTGCGCGATGGCCTGCGAGACCATCGCCATCTGGAGCGGCGTCGCGGTGACCTCGAACTGGCCGATGCCCGTCAGACCCGTCTGCGCGTCGTCCATCTTCCCGGGGTAGTGGGAGGTGGCCGCGCGGACGGGCACGTCCTGCTTCTCGTCGTTGAAGCCGAACTTCTCGGCCTGCGCGCGGACCTTCTTCTCCCCGAGGTCGGTCGCCAGTTTCGCGAAGACGTTGTTGCACGAGTAGCGCAGCGCCGTCCGCAAGGTGGCGTCCTCGCAGGGCGCCGCCCTGTTCTCGTTGTGCAGGACCGTCGAGGTGCCCTTGAGGGTGTACGGGTCGGGGCTGTCGGTGGGCTGGTCGACGGAGGAGTACAGCCCGTCCTCCAAAGCCGCGGCCGCCACCACCAGCTTGAACGTGGACCCGGGCGGCACGGCCTGGCGCAGCGCCCGGTTCAGCGTGGGCTTGTCGTCGTGCTTGTCGTTGCCGCTGCGCGCGGTCAGCTTCTGCCACGCCGCGTCGTCGTCCTCGCCGCTGCCGCTGAAGCTCGACGGGTCGTAGGAGGGCGTGCTGACGACGCCGAGGAGCTTGCCGCTGTCGGGGTCGACGGCGACGGCGGCGCCCTTCTTGTCGCCCAGCGCCTCGAAGCCGGCGCGCTGCACCTCGGGGTCGATGGTGGTGAGCACGTTGCCCGGCTTCGCCTGCTCGCCGGTCAGCATGTCGAGGGGGCCCTTGAGGCGGTCGTCCGTGCCGTTGAGCACGTCCTGGTAGATGCCCTCCAGCTGGGTGGCCCCGCGCACCTGCGAGGAGAAGCCGGTGACGGGCGCGTATGCGGGGCCGTCGGTGTAGGTGCGCTTGTAGTGCAGGTCACCGCCGCCCTCCGCGCGCTGGGAGCCGGTCACGGGCTTGCCGCCCACGATGATGTCCCCGAACGGCTGTGCGTACTCCTCGATGGTGTTCCGCCGGTTCTGGTCGTCGTCCGCGAGCGCTTCCCCGTTCACCATCTGCACCCAGGTCACCCGCAGCAGCAGGGCCATCACCAGGAGCAGTGTGACGGTGGCCGCACGCCTGATTGTCCTGTTCATCCCGTGCGAGAACGCGTGTGCCGGGGCTCCGGGTTCCCGCGAACAGGTCTTCTCAGGACATTCTCATCTCGTCTACGTCTCGTCGGGGCCCGCGAGGGCACAGCCGCACGGGACGTGCCGACAGCGGGGCCCCGCCCCGTGCCAAGCCGACGCACGCTCGACCACCTGGCGGCCCCGGGTCCGGGACGCGGCGGTCAGTGACGGCGACGGCGTCGAGTCCTTCTGCCCTCAGCGGGCGTCGAGTCCTTCTGCCCTCAGCGGTAGGACGCGTCCTGCCTCTTTCAGGCGGGCCGGCCGCTCGTGCGCAGGTTGGCCGCGGAGGCGGCGGCGGTGGCGACGTCGCGGGGGTAGGTGCGCAGGGAGAGGGCTCCGATGAGGGCGGCGGCCAGCAGGGGAACCAGCGAGAGGAAGAGGGTGTACTCCAGGGCGTGCCCGCCCGTGAAGACGTGGTCGGCGAGGTAGCCGAGCAGGGTGGGGGCCATGGCCTCGCTCAGCGTACGCAGCACGGTGCGTGCGCCCTCGGCCGTGCCCCACAGCATGTGCGGCATGATGTCCAGCCGCGCGGCGTCCAGCGGCGGGTTCACCGCGCCGAGGAACGCCGTGCCGCACAGCAGCAGCGGCAGCGCCACCGCGAGCGACGTGGTGTGCAGGGCGGGCGCCACCAGCAGCGGCACGGCCAGCAGGCACACGGTGGGCACCAGGACGCGCGCCTCGACCCGTCCCCGCTCCAGCAGCCGGTCGGCGGCCCGCCCGCCGAGCAGCACCCCGCACACGCCGCCCGCGCCGACCACCAGGACGAGGGAGCTGGCCACCGACGTGCTCACCCCGTACTGGTCGGTGGTGAAGACGGTCGCGAAGGCGCGGAGCCCGGAGAAGAAGAAGTAGCCGAGCGCCGAGGCGACGATCAGCACGAAGTTGGTGGGGATCCGCAGCACGTATACCAGGGCCCGCCACGGCGGCAGGGAGCGCGGGTCGGTGTGGAGGACGAACCGTGCGTCGGGCTCCGCGCCGACCCGCGCCCGCGTCCGCCCTTCCCGCCCGCCCTGCTCGCTCCCTCCGCCCTGTCCCTCGGCTTCCGCGCCGGCACCGGAGCCGGAGCCCGTGCCGGCGCGCGCGTCCTCGTCCGCGCCCCCGCGCTCGGACGGGTCCGCCTCCGGGGACCTGAGGTCCTTCTGCTCCCCGCGCGGCGGCTCGGGGAGCCGGACCAGGGCCCACACGAGGGCCGCCGTGGGCAGCGTGAGCCACCAGAAGGCGTACCGCCATCCCAGCGCGCTGCCGACCACTCCGGAGACGGTGAAGCCCAGCGCGGTGCCCAGGAGTTCCCCGCCGACCACGAACCCGAGCATCCTGGCGCGCTGCCGGGCCGGGAAGTAGTCGCCGACCAGCGAGTTGACGGCGGGCCCCGAGCTGGCGGTGACCGCGCCGAGGACCGCGCGGGAGACCAGCAGCCACAGGTAGGACATGGCCGCGCCCGCCATGATCATCGCCAGCCCCCACAGCGTCGCGGTGAGGGCCAGCAGCCGGGTGCGGCTCACCCGGTCGGTCAGCAGGCCGAAGGGCACCGTGAACGCGGCGCCGACGAAGGCGACCACGGACACCAGCAGTCCGATCGCTGCGTAGCCGATGCCGAAGGCGTCACCCAGCGGGCCCGCCATCGCCGAGACCGTGCCCTTGTCCGCGCCGTCCAGCGCGAGCACCGACCCCATCGTCAGCACGGTACGCGCCGCGGCTCGGCCGCCGAAAAGGCGTTCCGTCCGCCGGCGAAGACCGCGGGGCGTGAAAGGCACGTTCCTTCCTATGCCACCGGAAGGGGCCTTACCGAAACGGCGCGCCGTCGCGTGCCGGCGGGCGGCGTGGCTGGCGGTTGGCCCGGCCTTTTCGTTGGGATAATGACGGGCCGTTGATGGAGGTGCGGGCGTGTTCGGGCGGTGGCCGACCTGGAAACAGCGTGTCGAGCAGTCCCTTGGCGGACGTCTGTGGCAGCACGGCACCGATTTCGAGCTCATGCGCAGGGCGATGGCGTTCGGCATGCTCGGCTTCGTCTCGATGGTGCCGCTGCTGATCGTGGTGGCGGCACTGGACCCCGTCCACCACGCCGGGTTCGAGCAGTGGATCGTCAACGGAATGGGCCTGGACAATCCGACGGCGGCCCACGCCGTGCACCGCCTCTTCTCCGCCCCGCAACAGGTCATCAGCACCACCAGCGTCCTCAGTGCGGTATTGCTGGGCGTTTTCGGCTTGAGTTTCGCGGCCAGCGTGCAGAGCAGTTACGAATTGATCTGGGCGCTGCCGCCGGGACGCTGGCACAAATTGTGGCGGCAGGTCGTGTGGCTCGCGGCGATCACCGCTTTTCTCTTCGCCGAGGTGGAAAGCGAAGCGGTGCTGCGGCAGGGCACGGCCCAGGTCGCCGTACGGGTTTTCCTGACCGTTCTTTTCGGGGTGCTGTTCTTCTGGTGGGGGCAGTATCTGCTGCTGGGCAGCCGGATCCGGTGGGCCGCGCTCTTTCCCGGCGCGGTGGCCACCATGGTGGGGCTGGGGGGACTGCGGGTGTTCTCCTCCCTCGTCTTCTCGCCGCTCATCGTCAGCAGCACGAAGACGAACGGTCCGGCCGGCACCCTGCTCATCGTGCAGTCCTGGCTCATCGGCGTGGGGTTCGTGGTCCTCGGCGGGCCGCTCGCCGGCCACAACTTCCACGTGTGGCGCGTCCACCGCCGCAGGCGCGTGGCCGCGGCGCGGGAGGAGGGCGGGTGACGCCTGCCGGGCGAACAGCGCGCCGCCGCGCTATCACCCCACAGCGCCGCCGCGCCGACCGGATGCCGCCGCGTCCAGCCGCCCTCAGCCGCCCTCAGCGGCCGGCCCTCAGTGGCCTTCGAAGCCGGGCTCAGCGGACCTCAGCCGCCCTCAGCCGCCGTCAGCCGGGCTCGTCCGACAGGCTCTCGTGCGGGGTGACGACCCCGTGTTCGTACGCCAGGATCACCGCCTGAGTGCGGTCACGGGCGCCCAGCTTCGCCAGGACGGCGGCGACGTGCGTCTTGACCGTCGCCGGGCCGACGGTGAAGCGCTCCGCGATCTCCCCGTTCGTCAGCCCTGCGGCCATCAGCCGCAGTACCGCCGTCTCCCGGTCGGTCAGCCGGGCGGTGAGCGCCTCCGCGCGGCGGCCTCGCGCGTGGTGGGCCGCCAGGGCGCGCACCGCGGCGGGGAACAGCAGCGAGTCGCCTCTGGCCACCGTGCGCACGCCCCTCACCAGTTCCTCTGCCGTCGCGCGCTTGAGCAGGAAGCCGTGGGCGCCCGCGCGCAGCGCGTCGTAGACGTACGCGTCGTGCTCGAAGGTCGTCAGCACCAGGACGCGCGGTGCCCCCTCGCCGCCGCCCGTCAGACGTTCGGTGGCGCGGATGCCGTCGACGCGCGGCATCCGCACGTCCATCAGCACGACGTCGGGGCGCAGCGCGCGGACGGTGCCGATCGCCTCGTCGCCGTCCGCCGCCTCGCCCACCACCTCGATCCCCGGCTCGCTCGCCAGGATGGCGCGCAGCGCCGTGCGGACGAGACGCTCGTCGTCCACGAGGACCACCCGCAGGGGCGGGCCCGTCATGA
This sequence comes from Streptomyces diacarni, assembly GCF_003323715.1. Classification (GTDB taxonomy): domain Bacteria; phylum Actinomycetota; class Actinomycetes; order Streptomycetales; family Streptomycetaceae; genus Streptomyces; species Streptomyces diacarni. The sequence continues at coordinate 73,817 of NZ_QOIN01000033.1, read as the reverse complement.
GGTGACCTCCTGCGTCCGGGGAGTCAGCGGCAGCCGGGCCGTCAGCCGCCACGTTCCTGCCTCGTCGCACGCGTCCGCCGTACCGCCCAGCGCTGCCGCGCGCTCGGCGATCCCGGTGAGTCCGCGCCCGCCGCCACGGCGCGACGGGCGCGCTGGGCGCTCGGCGTGCACCGCGTTCGTCAGGGTGAGCGCCAACACGTCACCCCGAGGGGCGCGTTGCGTGGCCACGCGGACGTGTACGGCGGTGCCGGGCGCGTGCCGCAGCGCGTTGTGCAGCCCCTCCTGCACCACACGGAACGCCTCGGCCGAGACGCGCGAGTCCAGCAGGGCGAGAGGACCCACGGCCGCGTCGACCGACAGGTCGACCACCGTGCCGGTGGCGCGGGTGCGGGCCAGCAGCCCGTCCAAGGAGGAGGCGAGCGTGGGACCGTCCGCCTCGGCGTGCTGCTCGCCGAGACGGCCGTCCCGCAGGACACCCAGCACGGTGTCAAGATCCGCGACAGCCCCCCGGCTGGTCTCCTCGATCGCGGCCAGCGCCTCCTGTACGAACGCCGGGTCCGCCTCCAGTACCCGGCGTGCGGCGCCCGCCTGGAGCGCCACGGTGCTCAACGCGTGGCCGACGGAGTCGTGCAGGTCGCGTGCCAGCCGGTTGCGGGCCGCGAGAGCGGCGGCGCGGGCCTCGGCGGCGGCCAGCCGGTCGGCCGGGGCCGGCCCCAGCAGCACAGGCGCGCAGCGTGCCAGCAGCGCGCCCGCGCCGTACACCACGGCCACAAGACCTGCCAGCAGTGCCGCGCCGGCGGCCGGGGCCGTCCACAGCGCGTCGCCCGCGTGGTGCCACGGCCACAGCCACCGCTTGCCACGCAGCGCGGGCACGAGCGGGAAGGCCAGCAGAACGGCGGCCATGGGCGGCACGGCCAGCGAAGCGCCGCTCACCAGCGCGCCGACGCCCGCGTGCAGGGTGAACCACACGGCCGAGCGGCGCCGCGCCGCCCACGAGCCGGCCGGGCCCTGGGCCAGCGCGGCGGCGGGCACGCCGCACAGGGCGCGGGCCGCGGCCGACTCCAGCGTGCGTACGAGGGGAAGCAGTCCGGCGAGCGCGACCAGCGGCAGCGACAGCGCGTACGCCAGGAACTGCGGGGCGAGCTGCGCCCCCAGCACCCTGCCTGCGGACGGCCTGACGACGCCCATCCCGACCACCGTCAGCAGGAAGAAGGGCATCAGCAGCGCGCCGCCCTGCAGCAGGTGCACCCAGCGCAGCCCCAGCCTCCGCACCGCACCCGGGACCCGCGGCCCCGCGCCCGTTGCGGGCCTCGTCACTCCCATGTACCGCGCCACCTCCGCTCCCGCACCCCGATCCCCGCCCCGACCCCCTCGTCGGACGCTTGCCCGCGCGTCGGTCGTCCCGTGCGCCTGTCGTCTCTCCGCACCCGTGCACGCCTGTCGCCCGCTTGCCCGTCGCACCGTCACACGCGGACCGGTGAGGGCGACGACACGCGGGTCCGGTGGCGGAGCACCCGTGCCATCACGGCCGCCAGGGCCAGCCCCGCCAGTGTCTGGCAAGCGTAGGACAGCTCCACCACGCCGTCCGCCCGCTGGCCCACGTGACGCCCCGCACCGGAGAGGGCGCCGACGAGCAGCCAGCCGCCCCAGCACGCCAGCACGGCGGAGCCGATCCAGGCCGCGGTCAGCGTCGGCCACAGCCGGGCCCGCGCACCACGCGCTCCGCTGCCCGAGCGGAGCAGCACCCCCACCGCCGCGACGGCGACCACGGCGTACAGTGCGAAGGTGGCGTCGGTGATCCGGTTCCCGCCGTCGCCCCCGACCGCGTCGCGCGCGTGCACCACCGTGGCCGGGACCGCCAGCAGCACGGCGGCGGTGAAGGCGTGACGGGACGCCCGGTCCGCCGGGTGCGGGCGCGGCCGGTCGGGCCGGAGCGGGGAGCGCAGCAGCGCGCCCCAGCGCTCGCGCACGTACAGCGCGAACAGGGTGCCCAGGCCGAGGGCCTGCACGGTGAAGCCGGTGTAGACCAGCGTCCACACCCAGCCGGCCAGGACCTCCTGGGGGCCCGTGCCGCCGTGTCCGTCCGTTCCTCCCGTCAGCGCGCTGTGGAGGGCCTGGAGGGGGAAGGCCACCGCGATCGGTCCCAGGAGCCCGCCCGCGCACCACAGGGGGAGGGCGAGCAGTCCGCCGGGGAGCCGGCGGCCCCAGGGGCGGGTGAGGGCGAGGGCCAGCAGGACGACTGTGCAGTCCATGGCGACGGTCAGCGCGTTGAGTACCCACAGCGTGGCGCCGCCGTCGAGCAGGAGGCTGCCGCGGGGGATGCCGGTGCGCCCGCCGGACAGCCAGATCACCTTGAGTGTCAGGTACGGCAGGCACGCGGCGACGGTCAGCGTGGCGAGGACGGTTCTGGCTCGTTTCATGCCTTCACCGTCCCTGGCCCGGGCCCGGGGAACGTCCTGCTGGACGACGAACCGGCTCCGCCGCACGGCGGAGCCGCCCGTCCTCCCAGCGGGCCGCCGGTGTGCGGGGAGGAGCCGTGCACAGCGCGCGGACGGAGCCATCAGAGCGAGCGGAGCCGTCACAGCGTGCCGACGGCGGCTTTCAGAGCGTGCGGGCGGCGCGCATCAGTTGGTCCCGCGCGTCGAACAGCGCGTTCTTTATCGTCTGTTCGTGCGCCGGTGTCAGCCGGGCCACCGGAACGGAGCAGCTGATCGCGTCGCGGGCGGGGGAGCGGTAGGGGACGGCGATGCCGAAGCAGCGCAGGCCCAGAGTGTTCTCCTCCCGGTCGATCGCGTAGCCCTGCTCGCGCACCAGCCCCAGCTCCTCCAGCAGCTCTTCCGGGTCGGTGAGGGTGTTGTCGGTGACGCGCGCCAGGCGTGCGGGCAGCAGTGTGCGCACCTCCGCGTCCGTGTGGGTGGCCAGCAGCGCCTTGCCGAGCGAGGTGGAGTGCGCGGGGAGCCGCCGTCCGGCCCGGGAGAAGGGGCGCAGATGGTGCTGTGAGGCCCTGGTGGCGAGGTAGACGACGTCGGTGCCGTCCAGCCGTGCCAGGTGGATGGTCTCGGTGGTCTGCGCGGCGAGCCTGTCGAGGGTGGGTTTCGCGGCCGCCACCACCTCGTCGCCGTCCAGGTAGGAGGTGCCCACGAGAAGGGCGCGAACGCCGATCCCGTAGCGGGTGCCCGTCGTGTCGGCCTCCACCCAGCCGAGGTCGACGAGCGTGCGCAGCAGCATGTAGAGGCTCGACTTCGGGTAGCCGAGTGCTTCCTGGAGGCCGGCGAGCGTGTGCATGCCCGGCCGGCCCGCGAAGAACTCCAGCAGTCGCACCGTCCGCACGGCTGACTTGACCTGTGAGCTCCCTGCCTCGGTGGCGGACATCGACCTTGACCCCTTAGTTCAGGCGGACCTACAGTCCCGAAGGGAATTCACCTACAGGGACGTTGTTCAGAATACCGAACAAGGTGGCCTGTCAGAGCGCGGATCCGCGGGACCGGTCCGGCGGAGCGGGCGACAGCACGGACGCATGTGCGGAACGCGAAGGGACACAGGTGGCCGCAGTGGCAGGAGCAGTACCGGTCTGGAGCGTCGACCCCCGCACCGGGGACCAGCGGGAGCGCGTCGCGGACGAGGCCACGGCGGCCGACGTCGACGCCGCCGTGCGGGCGGCACGCGACGCGCTGCCCTCGCTCGCCGACCGCAGCGCGCGGGCGGCCTTCCTGCGGACCGCGGCCGCGCACTTGGAGGCCGACGGCGAGCGCATCGTGGCGACCGCAGACGCCGAGAGCGCGCTCGGCGTGCCTCGGCTCACCGGCGAACTCGCCCGCACCACCGGTCAGCTGCGCGCCTTCGCCGACGAGGTCGAGGACGGCGACCATCTCGGCGTCATCATCGACCACGCCGACCCCTCGCGCACCCCGCCGCAGCCCGATCTGCGCCGCTACAAGCTGCCGTTGGGCGTCGTCGCCGTCTACGCCGCCTCCAACTTCCCGCTGGCCTTCTCCGTCCCCGGAGGCGACACCGCCAGCGCTCTCGCGGCCGGCTGCCCCGTCGTCGTCAAGGCGCACCCCGACCACCCCGCGACCTCTCAGCTGTGCGCCGCCGCGCTGCGTGCGGCCGCGGCCGAGGCCGGGCTCGCGCGCGACGTCGTCTCCGTGGTGCACGGATTCGACGCCGGCGTCGAACTGGTGCGCCACCCGTTGGTCTCCGCCGCCGGGTTCACCGGATCGGTACGCGGAGGACGCGCCCTCTTCGACGCCGCGTCCTCCCGGCCCGAGCCCATCCCCTTCCACGGCGAACTCGGCTCCCTCAACCCCGTCGTCCTCACGCCCGCCGCCGTCGCCGAACGCGCCGAACAGCTCGGCCAGGGTCTCGGCGGCTCCGTCACGCTGGGCACCGGACAGTTCTGCGTCAAGCCCGGACTCGTCCTCGTCCCCGAAGGACCCGACGGCGACCGGACGCTCGCAGCGCTCGCCGCGACGCTGCGCGACACCGCGCCCGGACACCTGCTCGACGCACGGATGCGGGACGCCTTCCTCGACGGCGTCCGCGCACGGGCGGCGCTCGCCAAGGTGCAGGCCCCGGTCGAGGCCGGAGCGGGCGAGGAGGAGACGGGACGCACCGTGCGGCCCGGCGTGCTCACCCTCGCCGCACGCGACCTGGACGAGGAACACGCACTGCTGTGGGAGGAGTGCTTCGGGCCCGTGACCGTCGCCGTGCGCTACGGCGACGAGGCGGACATCGAGGCCGTGCTCGCCCGGGTGACCGGGTCGCTGACCGCCACCGTCCACCTCGGCACCGAGGAGGCCGCGCGGGAGCAGGGCACCGCCGCCGCCCTGCTCGCCCGGCTCACCGCCCTCGCGGGACGGGTCGTCGTGAACGGGTGGCCCACCGGGGTGGCCGTCGCGCCCGCCCAGCACCACGGAGGGCCCTACCCGGCCACGACCTCGACCTCCACCTCCGTGGGGGCCACCGCCATCGAACGCTGGCTGCGGCCCGTCGCCTACCAGGACACCCCCGAAGCGCTGCTGCCCCCGGAACTGCGGGACGGGAACCCGCTGGGACTTCCGCGCCGGGTGGACGGCATCCGCGAGGTGTGAGGCAGCGGGCGGGCCGGGAAGCCGGGGAGGCGACCCGGTGGACCCGGCATCCGCGCCCGGCGAGACTGGGCGGATGGATGAAGCCCTGCTTGCCGCCGAGTTCGCGCCCGAGGTCTGCTACCTCAACACCACCTCCCACGGTCTGCTCCCCGCCCGCACGGTGACGGCGATCGCGCACGCCGCCACGCGGATGGCGGCGGGCCACATCGACCAGCCCGCGTACTACGCCGAGGCGGACGCGGCGCGCGCGGCGTTCGCGCGCCTCGTGGGCACGACGCCAGAGCGCGTGGCGGCGGGCAGCGCGGTCTCCACGCACGTCGGGCTGATAGCGGCCTCGCTCCCTCCCGGCGCGCGGGTCCTCGCGCCCCAGAACGAGTTCTCCTCGGTGGTGAACCCCTTCACCGTCCGCGAGGACGTCCACCTGCGCACCGTTCCGCTCGAGGCACTGGCCGACGCGGTGGACGACACGACGACGCTGGTGGCGTTGAGCGCGGTGCAGTCGGTGGACGGAAGGATCGCCGATCTGCCGGCGGTCAGGGAGGCCGCGCGCGCCGCCGGTGCCCGCGTGATGCTGGACGTGACGCAGGCGGCGGGCTGGCTGCCGCTGTCGGCCGACGACTACGACTACGTGGTGTGCGGCGCCTACAAGTGGCTGCTCTGCCCGCGGGGCACCTCGTTCCTGGTCGTCGCACGTCAGGCGCAGGAGGCGGGGGCGCTGCGACCGCTGCACGCCGGGTGGGTCGCGGGGGCCTCACCGTGGGACGACTGCTACGGGCCCATCGACCGGCTCGCGCCGCACGCACGGGCGTACGAACAGCCGGTGCCGTTCCTGAGTTACGTGGGGGCCGCGCGGTCGCTGGAGCTCATCGAGGAGTTGGGCGGGCCCGAGGCCATCGGCGCGCACGACCGGGCGCTCGCGGCGCGGTTCCGCGAGGGCGTCGCGGAGTTGGACGGCGGGTACGCGCCGGTGCCGGGGGACTCGGCGGTCGTCGCCGTGCCCGGGCTCGGTCACGCCGCCGAGCGGCTGGCGGCCGAGGGGGTGTCACTCTCGGTCCGCGAGGGCAATCTGCGCGCGGGTTTCCACCTGTACAACACCGAGGAGGATGTGGACCGGCTGCTGCGGCTGCTGAAGGGCTGAGCGCGGCCCCGGTCGCGACGGCCGAGGAGGCTTCCGTGCGGCTGAACGCGGCCCCGACGCACCGGTCAAGGGCCGGGGTGCGGTCCGTGCGGGGGCTCGTGGCGAGGGGGCGGGACCGTGCACTGCCCCGCCCCGACGTCAGCGGGCCGCCTGCCGGGTCACTTCACGGGCGTGAAGTCCCGGGCCCCGATGAACTCGGGGCGGCGGACGGGCGCGGCGAAGGGCTCCGCCGCCTCGTTCTCGACGCTGTTGAAGACGATGAACACGTTGCTCCGCGGGTACGGAGTGATGTTGTCACCGCTTCCGTGCATGCAGTTGCAGTCGAACCAGGTCGCCGAGCCGGCCTTGCCGGTGAACAGTTTGATGCCGTGTGCGTCGGCGAACTTGGTCAGGGACTCGTCGGACGGTGTGCCCGCGTCCTGCATCTGCAGCGACTTCTTGTAGTTGTCCTTCGGCGTTTCGCCCGCGCAGCCGAGGAAGGTCTTGTGCGACCCCGGCATGATCATCAGGCCGCCGTTCGTGTCGTAGTTCTCCGTCAGCGCGATCGAGACCGATACGGTCCGCATGTTGGGCAAACCGTCCTCCGCGTGCCAGGTCTCGAAGTCGGAGTGCCAGTAGAAGCCCGTGGCCCCGAAGCCCGGCTTGACGTTGATCCGGGACTGGTGGACGTAGACGTCCGAGCCCAGGATCTGCCGTGCCCTGCCCACGATGCGCGGGTCCCGCACGAGCTGTGCGAAGACCTCGCTGATCTTGTGCACCTCGAACACGGTCCGGATCTCCGAGGACTGCGGCTCGACGATCGAGCGTTCGTCCGCGCGGATCTCCGAATCCGAGGTGAGCCGTTCCAGTTCCGCGCGCAGTGTCTCCACCTCGTCGGAGGTGATGAGCTGATCGATGGCGAGGAACCCGTCCCGCTCGAAGCCCGCCAGGTCCGTGGCCTCGATCGGCCCCGGAGTACCCGGTTCGGACCACACGACGGGGTCCATCCGCGGAGTGGCCACCTCGGTGGCTCCACGGGTCGGGTACAGGTCGGCGGTGCGCTCGGGTGCGGTGGTCATGGTTGTGCCTTCCTCTCCTCTCGTACGGCCCTGTTCACATGGCGAAACGGTCCGGACGGCCTCCCCGTGGTGCAGGGAGGCCGTCCGGCCGACGTGGACCGGTGAAAACGGTCCCCTTTCGCGGCGAAAGCCAGTCGCTCAGCTCTCGTCCGGCTCGGTGAGCAGCGGGTAGACGCCGTTCTCGTCGTGGTCCTCACGGCCGGTGACCGGCGGGTTGAAGACGCACACGCAGCGGAAGTCGGTCTTCGGGCGCATCGTGTGCTTCTCGTGCCCGTTGAGCAGGTACATCGTGCCGGGAGAGATCCAGTGCTTCTCGCCGGTCTCCTCGTTGGTCAGTTCCGCCTCGCCCTCGACGCAGAGCACGGCCTCGATGTGGTTGGCGTACCACATCGTCGTCTCCGTCCCCGCGTAGAGGATCGTCTCGTGCAGGGAGAAGCCCACCTTTTCCTTCGCCAGGACGATGCGCTTGCTCTCCCATGTGCCCGACTGTGACTTGATGTGACGGTCGGTGTTCTCGATGTCCTTGAATGAACGGACTATCACGTCTGATGGTGCCTTTCTCTGTGTGTATCACGGAAGAGGCCCGTCCCGGTTGTGCCGGGACGGGCCGCGTCCAGGGGGGTCAGGCCGTTTCGCGTACGGCTCGCGCGAGGATGCGCAGCCCCTCGTCCAGTTCCTCGGGGGTGATGGTCAGTGAGGGCAGCAGCTTGACGACCTCGCTCTGCGGGCCTGAGGTCTCGATGAGCAGCCCCAGCTCGAAGGCGCGCTTGGCCACGGCGTTCGCCCGGCTCTTGTTGTGGAACTCCAGACCCCACACCAGGCCGCGGCCGCGGTGGTCGGCTACGCCGGAGACGGGGTCGGTGTGTTCCTCGGCGATGGCCTTGAGCGCCGCCTCGACCTGCTCACCGCGCGAGAGCGTCTGCTTCTCCATCTGGCCGTCGGCCCAGTAGGTCTGCAGCGCGGCGGTCGCGGTGACGAAGGCCGGGTTGTTGCCGCGGAAGGTGCCGTTGTGCTCGCCCGGCTCCCAGACGTCCAGCTCCGGCTTGAAGAGGGTGAGCGCCAGCGGCATCCCGTAGCCGCCGATGGACTTCGACAGCGTGATGATGTCCGGCTTGATGCCCGCCTCCTCGAACGAGAAGAAGGCGCCGGTGCGGCCGCAGCCCATCTGGATGTCGTCGACGATCAGCAGCATGTCGTGGCGCTCGCACAGCTCGGAGAGCGCCTTGAGCCACTCGGCGCGGGCGACGTTGATGCCGCCTTCGCCCTGCACGGTCTCCACGATCACGGCGGCCGGCTTGTTCAGCCCCGAGCCCTGGTCCTCCAGCAGCCGCTCGAACCAGACGAAGTCCTCGGTGGTGCCGTTGAGGTAGTCGTCGAACGGCATCGGCGTGCCGTGCACCAGCGGGATACCGGCGCCCGCGCGCTTGAACGCGTTGCCGGTCACGGCCAGCGAGCCGAGCGACATGCCGTGGAAGGCGTTGGTGAACGAGACGATCGACTCGCGGCCCTTGACCTTGCGGGCCAGCTTCAGCGCCGCTTCCACGGCGTTGGTGCCGGTCGGTCCGGGGAACATCACCTTGTGGTCGAGGCCGCGCGGCTGGAGGATCACCTCCTGGAACGTCTCCAGGAAGGAGCGCTTGGCCGAGGTGGACATGTCCAGCCCGTGCACGACGCCGTCGCGCTCCAGGTAGTCCAGGAGGGCCCGTTTGAGGACCGGGTTGTTGTGGCCGTAGTTGAGGGTGCCCGCTCCGGCGAAGAAGTCGAGGTAGGTGTGGCCGTCCTCGTCGTACATGTGCGCGCCCTGCGCCCGGTCGAAGATGGTCGGCCAGCCACGGCAGTAGCTGCGCACCTCCGACTCCACGGTTTCGAAGACGCTGAGGTCCGGCTGGGTGATGGTCACAGCTTGCTCCTGGGGAGTGAGTCGCGGGGGAAAGAAAGTCTGTCGGTGAGGGCGGACCGGCGACGGGCCTACCCGCCCTGGCCTGGCCGTATACGTCAGCGCTTCGATGCGCCGGGAAACGCGACCGGACCGATCCGGTAGCCCACCTCGGGCTCGTGACCGTCCTCGGGGAAGAGGGCGGCGTCGAACAGCACGTCCTTGGCGACCGCTGCCGAGTGGCGCTGCGCGTAGGAGGTGAACAGCCGGTTGGAGGGGGTGTTGTCGGGGGTGACCGTGGTCTCGATGCTGTCGATGCCGCACTCCTCGGCGGCACGGAGTGTCAGTCCGTCCAGCATCGCGGCCGCGAGCCCGCGGCCGCGGGCTGCCTCGTCGACGGCCACCTGCCAGATCAGCAGGGTGCGCGGCGCCTCGGGCCGGACGTACCCGGTGATGAAGCCGACCGGTTCACCCGCTCCGTCGCGGGCGACAACCGAGGTGGCGGCGAAGTCGCGGCACCACAGCAGATAGCTGTAGGAGGAGTTGAGATCGAGGGTCTTCGAGTCGCGGGCGATGCGCCAGATCGCGGCTCCGTCGTCCACACGCGGTGTGTCGAGCTTCAGTCCCTCCGGCATTTCCAGAAAGTCTCTGTGGGCACGTGCATGGTCTGCTTGTGCGGCGGTCATGCGAATTCAATTTACCGAGCAGAATCCGAAAGTGCACGGGGGTCAGGGGTTACACGACGGAGGCGGTCCGTGTTATCGCGCGCGGGCGGGCGGGCGCGCTGCCGCACCGCTCGCCACCCCCTTTTGCCCCGTCATGTCGGGATATAGTAGCCGACCTGTGGAGTACGTCACAGTGCGATAACAGTAGGGAGAGTGGCCCGGAATACGCGCTTCGGCGCTAGCGAAATCTTTGCGTTTGAGACCGGGGAAAGCGGGCAGAAGAAGACGGGAACCTGTACGCGAAAACGCGCCGGTATTGCATCGTAAACCGGGGAGCAGGCACCTGTCTCCGTTTTCCGCGATGATGCTCCGTGTTCCCTTCCCGGCTTCTCCCCGCCGCCTTCCGTCCCCTTCCGTTCCCGATGCGCCGCGCCGGCCCCGCGGGGGGAATCCGCACCGGACGAGCCGCCCTGGGCACCCTGGACACCGGCGTACCGGCCACTCGTACAGTGCCGCCATGAGCGAGCGCGCGAGTCTGCACATCAAGGGGCGGGTACTGGTCGGGCCCGAGGACGTACGGGAACAGATGTGGGTGGTGGACGGGCGCCTCACCTACGAACGGCCCCCGGTGGCCCCCGGTGCCATCGAGCCGACCACCCTGAACGGCTGGGTACTGCCCGGGCTCGTGGACGCCCACTGCCACGTCGGGCTCGACGCGCACGGCCCCGTCGACGACTCCACCAGCGAGAAGCAGGCGCTCACCGACCGCGAGGCCGGCGCGCTGCTGCTCCGCGACGCCGGCTCGCCCTCCGACACCCGCTGGATCGACCACCGCGAGGACCTACCCCGCATCATCCGCGCCGGGCGCCACATCGCCCGCACCCGCCGCTACATCCGCAACTACGCGCACGAGATCGAACCCGGCGACCTGGCCGCCTACGTACGCCGCGAGGCCCGGCGCGGGGACGGCTGGGTCAAGATCGTCGGCGACTGGATCGACAGGGAAGAGGGCGACCTCACCGCCTGCTGGCCGCGCTGGGCCATCGAGGAGGCCATCGAAGCGGCCCACCAGGAAGGCGCCCGCGTCACCGCACACTGCTTCGCCGAGGACTCGCTGCGCGACCTGGTGGAGGCGGGCATCGACTGCGTCGAGCACGCCACCGGGCTCACCGAGGAGACCGTCCCGCTCTTCGCCGAGCGCGGCGTCGCCATCGTGCCCACCCTTGTCAACATCGCCACCTTCCCCGCTCTCGCCGACGGCGGCGAGGGCAAGTTCCCCCGCTGGTCGGCGCACATGCGGCAGCTGCACGCCCGCCGCTACGAGACCGTGCGTGCCGCCTGGGACGCCGGCATCCCCGTCTTCACCGGCACCGACGCGGGCGGCTCCCTCGCCCACGGGCTCGTCGGCCAGGAGGTCGCCGAACTCGTCAGGGCCGGTATCCCCGCCCGCGACGCGCTGGCAGCCGCCACCTGGACGGCCCGCGACTGGCTGGGCCGGCCCGGGCTGACCGAGGGCGCCCCCGCCGACTTCGTCGTCTACGACACCGACCCGCGCGCGGACGTCCGCGTACTGGACACGCCGCGCCATGTGGTGCTCAGGGGCCGGGTGGTGCGCTGAGGCACGCCGTCGGCGAGGGTGCCGTGCTGACAAGCGGCACCCGGTGCCGCACGCTGGACGCATGAGCCCGATGGCACCCGGTGACAGCGCACCCGACGAGGGCGACGACGCCCGCCCGCCGCACGGAGCGCACGCCCCCGAGCGCCGTAACCCCTCGCGCGCCGGCGCGCGAGCGCTGCTCGACCGGTTGACGGACGGCTTCCGCGAGTTCGGCCCCGCGCCGATGACCGCCTGCGCGGAGGCGACCGCCTACGTGGACGCGGCTCCTTGCGCGGGCGCGGGGGCGGGAGCGGGCGGGGCCACCGCGCGGCGGGCGGCCGCGGATCCTGTGGGCGAAGGGTCCGTGGGCGCAGAGCCGACGGCCGGGGTGCCGACGGCCGGCGAGTCGGCTGCCGGCGAGTCGGCTGCCGGCGAGCCGGTGGCCCGGGAGCAGGTCGACGGGCCGTTGGGGTGGCCCGGGTACGACCAGGCGAGGGCACGGGCGCGCACACGCACCGGGGAGGACGAATCCGTGGTGTGCGGCACGGGGTGGATCGGCGGCAGGGAAACCGTCCTCCTCTGCTTCGAGTTCGGCTACCTCGGCGGCTCGCTCGGCGAGCGCACCGGCGACCGTATCGAGGCCGCCCACCGGCGGGCCCGGCAGCTGAGGCTGCCCGTCGTCACCCTCGTCGCCACCGGCGGCAGCCGCATGCAGGAGGGCATGCGCGCCCTCGCCCAGCTCCAGCGCGTGGCCCGGCAGACCGCGCTGACCCGCGCCGCCGGGCTGCCGCAACTGGCCGTCGTCCGCGATCCGACGACCGGCGGAGGGTGGGCGACACTCGCCGCAGGCGCCGACGTGGTCCTCGGCCTGCCCGGTGCACAGGCGGCCTTCGCCGGATCACGCGTGCGCCCCCGTGACGCCGACCCCGCCGCGTACACCGTGGAGGGCCAGCACGCGGCCGGGCACCTCGACCTCGTCGTCCCCGAACCCCAGCTCGCCCCCGTCCTCGCACACTGGCTCACCCTGCTGACCGGCGGCGACCCGGACGCGGTCCGCGACGGCGCCGCCTTGGACCCCGCTCCCGTACCGGCCGTGCCGGCCACCGCGCCGGCGCCCGAGGGCGGCCACGCGGGCGGGCCCGCGCCCCTGCCCCGTACCGGCGTGGAGGCCGTCGCCCGCGCCCGGGGCCGACAGCGCCCCAGGGCCGGCGCGTACCTGGACGCGTACTTCGGCAGCCGTGCCGAGCTCAGCGGGGACCGGTGCGGCGGAGTGGACCCCGGGGTGCGGTGCGGCTTCGGGCTGCACGAGGGCCGGGCCCTCGCCTACGCGGCGCAGTGCGGCACCCCGACCCGACCCGCCGGGTACCGTACGGTCGCCCGGCTCATCCGTCTGGCCTCCCGCCTGGGCGTCCCCGTGCTCACCCTCATCGACACCCCCGGGGCCGCCAACGGCCCCGACGACGAGCGGGCGGGGGCCGGGCCGGCGCTCGCGGAAGTGTTCGATGCGGTCGCGGCGGCCACGGTGCCGGTCACCTCCCTCCTGATCGGCGAGGGCGGCTCCGGCGGTGCCCTCGCCCTTGCCGCGCCCGGCAGGCTGTGGGTGACCGCCGACAGCTACTTCTCCGTCATCGCCCCCGAACCGGCCGCCGCCATCCTCAAGCGCACCCCCGACCGGGTACCGGAGACGGCCGACGCCCTCCGGCTGCGCCCCCAGGACGCCGTGGACCTGGGAGTGGCGCGCGGCATCGTCCAGGTGCCCTACGGACGGTGAGCGCCCGGCACGGACGCCCGTCACGGTGTTCCCCGTCGCACCCGGCCCGGTCCCGGCCCTGCCCGTCTCCCGCCGTAGCGGAGCCGCGCACGGGCCGCGCAGGGGGCGCCGAGTCCGCGGTGAGCGGGCATACTTCATCCCGGGCGTCGGCAGCGGAGAAAGCGCTGGTTGCGAGCTGACGTGTCAGCAGGAGGGGGCGGGGCGTGGACGAGGAGCGCGAAGCGCACGACAGCGGGCGGGAGGCCCGCTTGCGGCGCGCGCGGCTGTCCGGCGCCGCGGCGACGGCAGCGCTGGCGGTGGTGGCTGTCCTGGGCTTCGGTATCGAGTCCGGCTTGCCGTGGTGGTCCGTCGCGGCCGCGGCCCTGCTGACAGCGGGGCTCGCCGGCTGGGCGGGGGCACAGGCCGGCCGGCGCCGGGGTGTCAGGGCGGAGGCCCTGGAGCCCGGAGAGAAGGTGATCGCCACCTGGACCGTACGGCCCCCGTACACCGAACACACCCCGCCCGCCGCGCACGAAGGCCCCCGCTACCAACTGCGTGTCACCACACGGGGACTCCAGATGTGGGAACGCTCCGCCCTGCTGTGGCGGCACCCGTGGCCGGAGCTGCGCGTGGTTCCCGACGGCCCCCGGATGCGCGTCCACCCTCGGGGACAAGAGGCTGCCACGCTGCTGCTGGAGCAGCCGGGCGCCGTGCAGGAGATCTGCCTCGCCGCCCGACGGCACGGGGCCGTCTGACGGACACCCCGCTGGGCGCTGTGGTCCCACCGTCCGGGCCGTACCGGTTCGGCCTCTGGGACCATGGAGGGTGACACCCGCTCCACGGCGACCGCCGGCAGGCAACCGGAAGCGAAGGACGACGCGTCATGACGGAACGCAAGCCCCCAGGAGTCAGCTTCGAGACGTGGGCCGACCGGCAGATCCGGGAGGCGGAGGAACGCGGCGAGTTCGCGGACCTGCCCGGTGCGGGGAAGCCGCTGGCCGGCATCGACGCGCCCTACACCGAGCAGTGGTGGGTCGAGCGCAAGATGCGCGACGAGAACCTGTCCTACCTGCCGCCGTCCCTCGCGCTGCGCAAGGACGCGCAGGATGCCCGAGAACGCGCCGCCGAGGCCCGTTCCGAGGCGGAGGTCCGCGCGATCCTCACTCAGATCAACGCCAGGATCGACGAAGCCGTCCGCACGCCCCTGGAGGGCCCGCCGCACCGTCTGGTGCCCTTCGACGTGGAGAGCGCGGTGCGGCAGTGGCGCTCTGCGCGCGGACGGACACCGTAGAGGCGGCCTCTCACAGGTCGATGACCGTGTCGCTCGCCGGCACGGCGCTGCACAGCAGGGCCGTGCCCCGATCGGGCGGCAGGGTGGGCGGCAAGGGGTAGACCACGCGCCCGTCGCACAGCGGCTTGCTGCAACTGCGGCAGGCGCCTGCCCGGCAGCCGGAGGGGACGGTCAGCCCCTCGGACTCGGCCAGCTCGGCAAGCGTGCCGCTCTCCGGCCGCCACTTGGCCGTACGCCCTGACGCGGCGAACCGGACGGTGAAGGGCCCCTCGGGAGTCTCCTCGGGCGCCGTGCCCGAGGCCCCGGGGGAGGCGAACACCTCCTCGTGGACGCGTGCGTCCGCCAGCCCGGCGGCCCGCAGCGCCTTCCGCGCGGTGGCGAGGAAGGACGCGGGGCCGCACAGGAAGGCCGTGCTCGCGGGGTCCGCGTCGTCCAGCACGGGCCTGCCCCGTACGGCGTCGAGACGCTCGGCGTCCCGCGCGGTGGCACGGGTCAGGTGCAGCCGGGCGCGCGCGTGGGGCAGCCGTGTGGCGAGGTCGAGGATCTCGGGCCACAGGGCGAGGTCTTCGGGGCCGCGCGCCGTGTGCACGACCTCGACGCGGCGGTCGGGCTGTTCGGCCGCGCAGCCGTGCAGCAGCGCCGCGGTCTGGGTGACGCCGATGCCGGCGGAGGCCAGCAGCAGCGGCCTGGCGGCGTCGTCGTCCAGGACGGTGCGGCCGTGCGGCCCGGAGACCGTCAGCAGGGTGCCGGGGTGGGCGTGCCGGTGCAGGTGGGGCGACATGCGCCCCTCCGGCTCGTGTTTGACGGTGATGCGCAGCCGCCCGGCGTCGTGCGCCGAGACGGTGTAGGCACGCCACAGCGGCCCTGCCGCGGTGTGTGCGGTGACGAGGACGTGCTGCCCGTGCCGTGGCGCGGGGCGCTCCTCGGCCAGCGGGTCGGCCAGCCACAGGCTGACCGCGCCGTCCCCGTGCCGCACCCGCTCCTCGACGCGGGCCCGCCGCGGCCACGCCGCGGGCTGCGGGCCGCCGTGCAGCGGGACGGGACGCCCGGGGGCGAGCAGCACCACGGGGTCGTCCTCGCGTACGGTGCCGGGCTCGACCACGCGGGCGCGCAGCCCGCAGTACAGGTGGCCGAAGCGGGTGGCCAGCTCCGCGGGGACGTTGAGGTCCCTACGGGCGCGGCCGGGGTCGACGGAGGTCGCCGCGCAGCGGTTGACGGGGTGCAGCACCTCCAGCCGGGCGCCGCCGACGGCGATGCGGGCCCCGGGCAGGTCGAGCTCCGCCCAGGCGGGGAGGTGTGCCAGCCACAGGTTGGCGCGGAACCTGCGCGGGTCCACGGCGTGTCCGCAGGCGTCGGAGAGCGCTTCGACGGAGGCCAGGTTGAGCAGCGAGACGGTGGCCTTGTCGTCCCAGTAGCCGTGCTCGGCGCGGTGCAGTTCCGCGCCGCCGAACCAGTCGGTGCGGGCGACGAGTCCGGGGGCGTGCGGGTCGAGAGGCACGGTGACGCTCTCGTACGTGGGGTGGGTGAGGGTCGCGGTGCCCGCCTCCTCGTCGATCCGCACGCGCCCGTCGGCGGGTCCCGGTGCGGCGACGAGGGCGTGGAAGTGCCGGGTGGAGGCCCAGGTACCGCCCGCGGGAACGGGACGCCGTGCGAACGCGAACAGCCGGTCGCGCGGCACGCCCCCCAGGGCGGTGAGCCGGGCCAGGGGGATGCCGTGGCCGGGGAGTCCCTTGACGGGGTGCCGGACGATGCGGGCGATACGGGCGAGTTGCGACAACGGGCTGCACTCCCTGGGAGCAGATCGTGGAGGGACCGGGTGCCCAGCTTCACCAGTCCGTGCACCCAGGATCCGCCCTCGGGCTTCCCGCACCTCGCCCCGCCACCGGGCGTGTCGCCTCTCGCCCGCGCGCCGCCCCTCGCTGCAACGCCGTCACGCCGTCACGCCGTCACACCTCGCCGCGCGCCATCCCGATCAGCCGTTCGAGGACCGCGCCCCGGCTGACGCGCAGGGCGTCGTGCTCCCACGCGCTGGTCACCCAGGTGCGGACGTGGGGGACGGAGCGGGCGGTGGCCAGTGAGTGGTCGCGGTCGACGTACATGTCGTCGTGGTAGACGGCCGCGTACACGGGCACCTCGTTGGCCGCCAGCCGCTGCGTGTCGTACAGGTCCGGCCAGTCGCCGCGCTCGGCCAGCAGGTGCGCCGCCTCGGCCAGCGGCTCCAGCGCCGGGTCGAGGCCGAACATCCACGGGTAGATCATCTCCCCGGAGAACAGCACGGGTTCGCCGCTCTCCAGCGCGCGCTCCGCGTCGAAGGCGGGGAACTCGGCGCGCAGGCGCTGCGCCGCCCACCCCGTGCCCTGCGGGCTGACGGAGCGCTGGGCGTAGGCGGCCTCGTGCAACACGGCGAACAGCGGGTTCGCCGCGAGGGACACCTGCGTGTACACCCCGGCCAGGAACGCGTCCGACAACTCGGGCCCGCTCGCGCCGCGGATCCACGCGCCCTCCAGCAGGTAGTGCAGGACGTGCGAGCCGGAGCCCTGGCCCAGCAGCATGCCCAGGTACTGGAACCGTTCCACCGTCAGCGGGCTCCCGTCCGCAAGCCGCACCTCGTGCTCCGCCAGGTGCGCGGCGATCCGCCTGACCGCCTCGACGTCCTGCGGGTAGCGGGCGTAGTGGGCGGCGTTCTTGGCCGCCACGCGCGGGTAGGCGGCCCGGTAGACGTCGTCAGCGCTGACGCGCAGCCCCGGCAGCCCGCCCGTCACGAACGCCTCGCGCAGGGCGTGCGGGGCGCGTGAGAGGTAGGCCAGGGTGCAGAACCCGCCGAAGCTCTGGCCGAGTGTGGACCAGCGCCCGTCCCTGCCCAGCAGCCGCTCGCGCACCACTTCGGCGTCCCGGACGATGGCGTCGGCCCGGAAGTGCGCCAGGTATTCGGCCTGCCGTGGGGGCGTGCCTCGTGCCGCCAGCGACTGCCGGTTGGCGGGCGTGGAGCGTCCTGTGCCGCGCTGGTCGAGCAGCAGCACCCGGTAGTGGCGCAGCGCCGCAGCCAGCCAGTCGGCCTGCCCGACAGGGCGCGGCGAGCCCGACCCCGGGCCGCCCTGGAGGAACAGCAGCCAGGGCAGCTCTTCGCGCTCGCGCCCCGCCGCGACGACCTCGCGCGCGTACACCTCGATCAGTTCACCGTCCGGCCGGTCGTGGTCCAGCGGTACGGGGAAGACGTGGTCGGTCAGCACGGTGCCGGGGTGCCGCAGGGTGGCGGGCATTAAAGGCCTCCTGTGGTGGGCGGTGGGGTGGTCGCCCCCATTCGATCAGGAGCCGGGCGGGACGGGCAGAGGGCGGTTGCCTCGCAGGCCCGTCACCGGCCCGCGGGCAGCGACTCCAGCACTTCGCCGAGCGCCGCTGTGAAACGGTCGGTCGTCGCGCGGTCCCTTACCGCCATCCGGAACCACGCGGCGCCGAGCCCCGGAAAGGTGTCACCGCGCCGTACCGCGAACCCCGACTCGCGCAGCCGCTCCCGCACGGTCGCCGCCCGCGGGTGCCCGACCAGGAGGAACGGGCCCTGCGGCTCCGGCGTGGCCTCGCGGACGCCCGCGCCGCGCAGCGTGGCCAGCCGTTCGAGCAGGTGCGCACGGTCCCGCGTGAACCGGTGCGCCGCCGCCTCCGCCTCGGCAAGCGCCCCGGGTGCGCTGCACGCCTGCGCGGCCGTCAGCGCGGGCGCCGAGACGGGCCACAGGGGCTGGTGGGCCGCCAGTGTCCGCACGGTGTCCGGGTCGCTGAGCACGTAGCCGACCCGCAGCCCGGCCAGCCCCCAGGTCTTGGTGAGGCTGCGGAGTACGACCGTGCGGCCCGGCAACGTGTCCAGCAGCCCTACGAGCGATCCCCGTTCGCCTGGCACCGCGTCGACGAACGCCTCGTCGACGACCAGCGTGCGCCCTGTGCGGGCGAGGCGCGCCAGGTCGGCGGCGGGGTGCAGCACGGAGGTCGGGTTGGTCGGGTTGCCGACGACCACCAGGTCGGCGTCTTCGGGCACGTCCCCGGGCTCCAGCCGGAAGGCGCGCTCGGGGCGCAGCAGCACCCGCCGTACCCGGTGTCCCGCATCGCGCAGCGCGGCCTCCGGTTCGGTGAACTGCGGGTGCACCACCGCCGGGTGCCGTGCGCGCAGGGCGCGGGCCAGCAGGACGAACGCCTCCGCCGCGCCGGCCGTCAGCAGCACCTGTTCCTCCGCCAGCCCGTGCCGGGTGGCGACCGCGCGGCGTGCGGGTCCGCTGTCCGGGTAGGCGGCGAGAGAGTCCAGCGAGGCGGCCAGCCGCTCTTTCAGCCAGGCCGGGGGAGTGCCGGTACGGACGTTGACGGCGAGGTCGGTCAAAGCGGCGCCCTCGCCCCGCACCTCCACGTCGCCGTGGTGGCGGAGCGTGGCGGCGCTGGGCTCCGGGGCCTGCGCTCCGCGGCCCGGGGCGTCGTGCGCGGTGGTCTCGTACGTGGTCATCCTTCCCTCCCCGGTACGGCGATCGCGGCGAGCGCGGCGGTGGCCCGCGCGGGGCCGCCGCCCTCCGGACGCGCGAGCGTCTTGGGCACCAGCAGTACGGGGGCGCCGCCCCGGACGTGGGAGCCGTCGCCGCCGCCCGCGGCCAGCAGCGCCGCCGCCTCGGCGACGGAGGGGGTGCCCACGGCCGCACGGGAGAAGTCCGAGGGGTGCGGCACCCTGACGCGGGCCAGTGCGCGCGCGTCGTAGGCGAGCAGCGGCAGCCCCGCCCGGCGGGCGGCGGCCAGCAGTCCGGGTTCCTCCGCGCGGGCCTGCACGGTCGCCAGTGCCGCCACGTCGCTCTCCGTCAGCCCCGCGGCGGCCAGGACACCCCGCACCAGGTCCCGCACCTCTGTGGCCGCCACGCCCGCGCAGGTGCCCACCCCGACGGCGAGGAGCCTCGGCCCCGCGCCGTCGGCGCCCCGGGGCGGTCCCAGCGGGCTCACGCGGCGCTCCGGGCTTCCCCGTGCCGCGCGCAGGCGGCGGTGAACCGGGCCGCCGTGCCGGGCGAGGACGCCCAGTGCACGTGCAGGTAGGAGGCGTGTACGTGGCCCTGGACGAAGCCTTCGGTGCGCCGCTGGGGCCGTACCTGCCCCCAGGCGGGCACAGGGCCTGCGCCGGGCGTCAGCTCGGTGCGGTGGAACTCGTGGCCGCGTACCCGGGTGCCGGCCCGCGCGAGGGCGCTGTCGGCCACGGCGACCGCCTCGCGGTAGCCCAGCGTGAGCCGTTCCGCCATGCGTCCCCGCGCGTCGAGCACCCCGCACATGGGCTTGCCGTCCAGTTCCCGCGCCAGGTACAGCAGTCCGGCGCACTCGGCCGCGACAGGGCCCTCGAAGGCCGCGATCTGCTCGCGCAGGGGGCGGTTTTCGGACAACTCAGGTGCGTACACCTCGGGGAAGCCGCCGCCGATGACGAGGCCCGCCGTCCCGCGCGGCAGCGCCTCGTCGCGCAGCGGGTCGAAGCCGACGACCTCGGCCCCCGCCGCGCGCAGCAGCTCCGCGTGCTCGGCGTAGGAGAACGTGAACGCCTCGCCGCTCGCGACGGCGATCCTGGGCGGTGGGCCGCACGCCGGTTCGGCGCCCGCCTCGTGCGCCGGGTCCCAGGCCGCTTCCGGCAGCGTCGGTGCCTGCCGCGCCAAGGCGAGCAGCGCGTCCAGGTCGCAGCCCTCGCGCACCCGCCGGGCGAGCGCCGCCACCGCCTCCACGGCCTCCGCGCGCCGCTCGGCCACCGGCACCAGGCCCAGATGGCGGGAGGGCGCCCGCACCACCTTCGTGCGGCGCAGCACACCCAGTACGGGCACCCCCGTGCCCTCCATCGCCTCTTTGAGCAGCTCCTCGTGGCGGTCGGATCCCACCTTGTTGAGCACCACGCCCGCGACCCGCACCTGCGGGTCCCAGGAGGCGAAGCCGTGCACCAGCGCGGCGACCGACCTGGACTGCGAGGAGGCGTCCACCACCAGCACGACCGGAGCCCGCAGCAGCTTGGCCACGTGTGCCGTCGAGGCCAGCTCGCCCGCTCCCGCGGCTCCGTCGTAGAGGCCCATCACGCCCTCGACGACGGCCAGGTCGGCCCCCGCCGCGCCGTGCGCGAACAGCGGTGCGATCCGCTCGGGGCCGCACAGGTAGGCGTCCAGGTTGCGCCCCGCACGGCCGGTCGCCAGCGCGTGGTAGCCCGGATCGATGTAGTCGGGGCCGACCTTGTGCGGCGAGACGGCCAGACCGCGTGCGGCGAAGGCGGCCATCAGCCCGGTCGCCACCGTCGTCTTGCCGCTGCCCGAGGACGGCGCCGCGATCACCAGCCGCGGTGTCCGGATCACGCGGTGCCCCCGGCGGCGCCCCGCGCGACGGTCACCATTCGATGCCCTTCTGGCCCTTCTGGCCGGCGTCCATCGGGTGCTTCACCTTCGAGAAGTCGGTCACCAGGTCCGCCGCGTCGACCAGCTCCCGCGGCGCGTTCCGGCCCGTGACGACGACGTGCTGGGTACCGGGGCGCTCCCGCAGTACGGACACCACCTCGTGCACGTCCACCCAGCCCCAGTGCATCGGGTAGGCGAACTCGTCCAGCACCAGCATCCGGTACGTCTCGGCGGCCAGATCGCGCTTGACCTGCTCCCAGCCCTCGCGGGCCGCGGCCTCGCTGCTCATCTCGCCGTCGGCGACGTTGCGCTGGATCCACGACCAGCCCTCGCCCATCTTGTGCCACGTCACGCTGCCGCCCTCGCCCGTCTCACCGAGCACCTTGAGCGCGCGCTCCTCGCCGACCTTCCATTTGGCCGACTTCACGAACTGGAACACCCCGACCGGCCACCCCTGGTTCCACGCCCGCAGCGCCAGCCCGAACGCGGCCGTCGACTTCCCCTTTCCGGTGCCCGTGTGCACCGCCACCAGCGGCCGGTTGCGGCGCTGACGCGTGGTGAGACCGTCAGCGGGTACGACACTCGGCTGACCCTTCGGCATTACGCCGCCCTCCGTGCGTTCCTGGAATCCCTTGCGTCCGTGGTGTGGCGGACGAGTTCGGCCACCGAGTCCGCGCGCAACGCGTCCAGCGTGACGGACTCGCCGCCGAGCTGGGCGGCCAACTGGGCCGCCAGCCCCAGCCGTACGTGTCCGGCCTCGCAGTCCACGACCACCGAGGCGACGCCGTCGGCCGCCAGCGCCCCCGCCGCCTGCCGGGTGCGCACCAGCGGTTCGGGGCCGCCCGTCGCCCGCCCGTCGGTGACGGTCACCAGCAGCGGGCGCCGCGCCGGGTCCCGCAGCCGCTCCACGCGCAGCACCTCACGTGCCCGCAGCAGCCCGGCCGCCAGCGGTGTGCGGCCCCCGGTCGGCAGCGACTCGAGACGGGCGGCGGCCGCGTCCACGGACGACGTCGGCGGCAGGGCCACCTCCGCTTCCTGTCGCCGGAACGTCACCAGGCCGACCTTGTCGCGGCGCTGGTAGGCGTCCAGCAGCAGCGACAGGACCGCGCCCTTGACCGCGCTCATCCGCTGCCGCGCCGCCATCGAACCCGACGCGTCCACCACGAACAGCACCAGGTTGCCCTCGCGCCCCTCCCGTACCGCCTCCCGCAGGTCGTCGCGGCGCACCACCAGGCCGCTGCCGCTGCGCCCCCGCGCGCGCTGGTACGGCGCCGCCGCCTGCACGGTGGCCGCCAGGTGCAGCTTGCCGAGCGCGCCGTGGGGGCGGCGTGCCCCCGTGGTGCGGCCGTGCGCCGTACGGGCACGTGAGCGCCGCCCGGCCGCGCCCTCACCGAGCCCGGGAACGGTCAAAACGCGCGCCTTGAACGGCTCGCCCGTCTCAGCGGTGGGCTGCTGCCCGGCGGCCTGGGCGCGCGGATCGGGCTCTCCGGTGGCCTCCCCGCCCGCGGGCTGACCGGACGGCGACCCGTCGGTCCGCTGCGGGGCAGCCGCCTCATCGGGGCCGGCCGTCCCGCTGTCGGCCCCCTCGTACGCGTCGTCCCGCGCGTCGTTTCGCGGGGCGTCGTCCTGCGGGGCGTCGTCCTGAGGGGCGTCGTGGGGGTGGGACTGCGGGGGGATGCCGCCGCCGGGGCCGCCCTCGGGCCCCTCGTCGCCGCCGTCTTCCGGTGTTCCGTTGCCGGGCCCGTCGTCCTCAGGCCCGTCGTCCTCGGGGGCGTTCTCCTCCAGCGTCCGGTCCAGCTTCTCCTCGTCCAGCCCCGGCGCGTCGAAGGGGTTGCGCCTGCGCCGGTGCGGGAGAGCCAGCAACGCGGCCCGCCTCACATCCGCCTGCTCCACCTGACCGCGCCCCGCCCACGCGGCCAGCGCCGTCGCCGTACGGGCCATCACCAGGTCGGCGCGCATGCCGTCCACCTCGAACGCCGCGCAGGTCGCGGCGATCTGCCGCAGCGCGGCGTTCCCGAGCCGCACCGTGGGCAGCAGCGCGCGGGCCGCCACGATGCGCTCGCGCAGCCGCCGCTCCTCCTCGGCCCAGCGCGCCGCGAACCCCTCCGGGTCGTCGTCGTAGGCCAGCCTGCGCCGTACGACCTCGACCCGCTCGTCCGGCTCACGCGAGGCCGCCACCTCGACCGTCAGCCCGAACCTGTCGAGCAACTGGGGGCGCAGCTCACCCTCCTCGGGGTTCATGGTGCCCACCAGCAGAAAGCGGGACGCGTGCCGTACCGAGACGCCCTCGCGCTCCACGTAGGAGGCGCCCATCGCGGCGGCGTCGAGCAGCAGGTCGACCAGGTGGTCGTGGAGGAGGTTGACCTCGTCCACGTACAGCACGCCCCGGTGCGCGTCCGCCAGCAGTCCCGGCTCGAACGCCTTCACGCCCTCCGACAGCGCCCGCTCGATGTCGAGCGCGCCCACCAGACGGTCCTCCGAGGCGCCGACCGGGAGCTCCACCATCCGTGCCGGGCGGGCCTCGGCCGCGTCCGGGTCGGTGCCCGCGTGCGGGCCATCAGGGCAGTCCGGGTCGGGTGCGGCGGGGTCGCAGGAGAAGCGGCAGCCGGGCACGACCCCCACGTCGGGCAGCAGCGCCGAGACGGCCCTGACGGCCGTGCTCTTCGCCGTGCCTTTCTCGCCGCGCACCAGGACGCCGCCAATGGCAGGGGAGACGGCGTTGAGCAGGAGGGAAAGCTGCAAGTCGGCTTGGCCGACGAGGGCTGTGAAGGGATAGGGAGGCGTCACGTGGTCACTCCTTCGAGTGGCTTGGATCGAACAGGTCGGGCTCACGGGCAGGCGACCGCGAGTGTGGAGCTTTCGGCTCCTCGCCGTCGCGGGGGTGATCCGGGCACCGTGAACTCGACAGCGGTTCGGGCACTGTGCTCCCCACCGATGTGGGGGTTCCAAGACTGCGGAACCTTCACGGCGGCGCCCCCGGCGGCACGAAGGGCAACCCCTCCGGCACGCCCTCCTCGATGAGGCGCAGCAGCGCCGCCGTGTCCGCGTGCTCCTCGATCAGATCGCCCAGCAGGTCGAGCTGCTCCTCGCGCAGGGCGGCGAACCGGGTGTCGGGCGCGGGCTCGAAGGCGCGGCCCGCGTCGGCGGCGACCCGGCGCAGGAAGGCGCGGCGGAAGCCGTCCGACTCCAGCGAACCGTGCCAGTGGGTGCCCCACACGGCCCCCACCCGGCACCCGTCCAGCTCCCCGCCGCCCGCCGAGCGGAAAAAACCCTCACCGCCGTGCACCTCGGCCACGCCGTGGTGGATCTCGTAGCCCTCCACCGGCTCGCCCAGCGCCGTGCCGTGCGGACGGGCGAGGGTCTTGCCGTGGGCGAACCGCACCCGAACGGGCAGCAGTCCGAGCCCGTCGACCAGCCCCGCACGCGACTCGACCTCGTCCTCGATCCGCTCGCCGAGCAGCTGATAGCCGCCGCAGATGCCCAGCACAGGGCGCCCCTCGGCGGCCCGCCGCGCCACCGCGTCCGCCAGGCCCCGCTCGCGCAGCCACTCCAGCGCCCCGACCGTCCCGCGCGTGCCGGGTACGACGACCAGGTCGGCGTCGGCCAGCTCCTCCGCACGGTCGCAGAAGCGCACCACCACGCCCGGCTCGGCCGCCAGCGCGTCCACGTCGGTGAAGTTCGACATCAGCGGCACCGCGAGCACCGCGACCCGCAGCACGTCGGCACCGTGCGGAGCCGCGACGGACGAGTCCCGCACCGCGCCCCGCAGGGAGACCCGCAGGCCGTCCTCCTCGTCGATGCCCAGACCGTGCCGGAACGGCAGCACCCCGAGCGTCGGCCGTCCCGTCAGCCCGCGCAGCATCTCCAGACCCGGCTCGAGCAGGCTCACGTCGCCGCGGAACTTGTTCACCAGGTAGCCCGCGACCAGCTCCTGGTCCTCCGGGGCCAGCAGCGCCGTCGTACCGAACAAGGAGGCGAAGACGCCGCCCCTGTCGATGTCGCCGACCACCACGACCGGCAGCCGGCACGCCCGCGCCAGACCCATGTTGACGATGTCGCTGCGCCGCAGGTTGATCTCGGCCGGACTGCCCGCGCCCTCGCACACGACCGCGTCATGGGTACGCCGCAGCTCCTCCAGGCAGCCCGCCACCGTCTCCAGCAGCTCCTCGCGCCGCCCGAACCGCACGCCCTGACCCTCGCCGGTGCGCCGGCCGAAGTAGCCCTGTGCGGACATCTCGCCCACCGGCTTGCCCAGCAGCACCACCTGACTGGTGCGGTCGCCGCCCGGCTTCAACAGCACCGGGTTCATCAGCGCGCTCGGCTCCGTGCGGGCCGCCGCGGCCTGCATGGCCTGCGCCCGGCCGATCTCGGCGCCGTCGAGCGTGACGTAGGAGTTCAGCGACATGTTCTGCGCCTTGAAAGGCGCCACGCGCAGCCCCTTGCGGGTCAGCCAGCGGCAGATGCCCGCCGTCACCACGCTCTTGCCCGCATCCGAGGTCGTCCCCGCGACCAGCAGTCCGCCCCCGCCGCTCACCGTGCGCCTCCCGCGCTCCTTGCGCCCCGTGGGCGCCGCGTCGTCCCACTCACCGCGCCTCGCCCGGCGCCGAACGCGCCTCGCCCGGCGCCGAACGCGCCGCGCCCCGCGCCGACCGCGCAGCAGACCGCCAGCGCCAGCACGCCGACACGGCGGGACAACCGCACCGCCCGCTCGATGTCAGCCGTCCGCACCTGAGCGCCGGGCCCGTTGAGGACCGGACGGTGCTCGACGCGCCCGCCGTAGGAGAGCGTCCCACCGAGCCGCACACCGAGCGCCCCGGCGAACGACGCCTCGACCGGGCCCGCGTTCGGACTCGGATGCCGGCGCGCGTCCGACCGCCACGCCCGCAGCGCGCCGCGCGGGTCGGACCCGGCCACGGCGGCCAGTACGGCGGTCAGCCGCGCCCCCGGCCAGCCCGCCGCGTCGTCCAGCCGGGCGGCGGCCCACCCGAACCTGCGGTGGCGCGGCGAGCGGTGACCGACCATCGCGTCCAGCGTGTTGACCGCCCGGAAACCCAGCATCCCGGGCACGCCCGCCAGCGCCCCCCACACCAGGGCGCCGACCACGGCGTCCGAGGTGTTCTCCGCGACGGACTCGACCACCGCGCGCGCCACGCCCTGCGCGTCGAGCCCCTGCGGATCGCGGCCGCACAGCGCGGGCAGCCGCTCGCGGGCCAACTCCAGATCACCGGCTTCCAGCGCCGCGGCCACGGCGCGCGCCTCCCGCGTGAGGGACGTACCACCGAGCACGGACCACGTGGCGGCGGCAGTCACCACGACGGCCCACACCGTCGCCCCCCTCGCCGCCCGCGACCCGCCGCCCGCACCGGGCTCGGCGAGCGCGCCTGCGCGGCGCCACGCGGGTGTGCCGGTGCCGGCCTTTGCGGGTGTGCCTGTGCCGGGCCACGCGGGTGCGCCCGCACCGGGCTTGGCGAGCGTGCCCGTGCCGGGCCCGGCGGGTGCGGCCGTACCGCGCCTGGCGGGTGCGCCTGTGCCGGGCTTGCCGGGTGCGTCCGCGCCGAACCCGGCGTGTGTGCCTGCGCGGCGCCACGCGGGTCTGCCCGTGCCGCGCTTCGCGGGCGCGCCCGCGCCCCGCGGCACGGCTCCCGCGGCACGCGCTGGGCCCCGGTCCGCGGTGGCGCGCCCCGCACCCCTGCCGGCTGCGGGGCCTCCCGCAGCCGCGCTCGCGTGTCCCACCGCGAGCGTGCCGCCCGCGCACAGCGCCACGTACAGCGCTCCCACGCCGCGGTGGTCGCGCCACATCCGTCGCTCCAGTGCGCCCGCGGCGCGGCCGAAGGCGGCGACGGGGTGGCCGCGTCGCGGATCGCCGAGCAGCGCGTCGATGAGGAATCCGGCGACGGCCCCACCGGCCTGGACGCCCACGGTCCGCTTCACGCGAGAGGTCCGGCGCACACATCCACGACGACGGAGGGTTCGGCCCGCAAGGGGGCGAATACGGCAGCGCAGCCACGCATGGCGGTGTCCTCACTCAGGGTCCTCGCCCTGGCTCGACTCGACCGGCGGCGAGAGTCTCCTGGCTCCCGGATCCGCGCCACCCCGCCTTCCAGCCCGCAAGGGCCGTGGCGTCGCTGGGATGGCGCTCCCCGGTGACAGTGGCGGGACCGCGCCGGATTCGCACCGGCTTCCTCTCCATGCCGCCGTTTGGGCACCGGCAGTCCACCACGCCCGACTGACCCCGTCAACTCGCCCTTGACCTGCGACGGGAGAGTGTGTGATCCCCCACGCCCACGGCGTCGGCCCGCCGCCGGCGCCGGGGGCGGCGTCCGAAGCGAAGCGCCCCCGGGGCGGTTTCCCGGGGGCGTTCGGAGCGGAGCGTGTATCGGGTCTCGGGGCGGGTCGAGGCTGGTCGGGCCGGGAGGTTACGCCGCGATCAGGTAGATGCCGTACGCCACCGCCGCCAGGCACAGCGCGTAGCAGGCGTACGCGCCGGTGCGGGCGAGCGTGGTGGGCCCGGCGCCGCCGGTGCGCGGGGAGTTGGTGACGATGCCCAGGGTGAAGACGCCGACGAGCCCGACGGTCGCCAGCAGGCTGACGCCGAAGACCTGGCCGAGGGCGGCCCAGTCGATGTTCATGCGGTCACTCTTTCTGGCTGGAGGCCCGGCAGGCGGGCTCGGGACGCTGCCCTGTTCGAGGGGGTCAGGAGATGCTGCCCGCGGAGGCGGGGCGGCTCGGGGCGGCGGCGGGTGGTTCACCGGGCAGCTGCTCGCCCGCGTCCGGCCGGGCGGCGGCCGACGTGGCGGATCCCGCGCCCACTCCCGCCGGTGCCGGGGGAGGATAGACGGCGCGTACGGCGGTGGTGACCACCCCCGCGGGCTCCGGCTCCGCAGCCGGCTCCCGCTCCGGAGACGGCGCCGGCATGGCGGCCTCCGTCGCGGGCTCGACCTCGTTGACGTTGGTGTGGTCCACCGGTGTGCGCCGGGAGCGGAGCCAGATGGCGCCGCAGATCGCCAGGGTGATGACGGCGACCGCCGCCACACCCCAGTCGCCCTGCTCGGCCAGCAGCGCGGCGCCCGCCGCGACGAGTCCGGCCGCCGGGAGGGTGAGCGCCCAGCCGACGACCATGCGGCCTGCCGTGCCCCAGCGGACCACGCTGCCCTTGCGGCCGAGTCCCGATCCCATCACGGCGCCGGAGCACACGTGGGTGGTCGAGAGGGAGAAGCCGATGTGCGAGGAGGCCAGGATGGTGGCCGCCGCGCTCGTCTGGGCGGCGAAGCCCTGCGGGGGCTGGATGTCGGTGATGCCCTTGCCCATGGTGCGGATGATGCGCCATCCGCCCAGGTAGGTGCCGAGCGCGATGGCCATGCCCGCCGAGGTGATGACCCACACGGGCGGGTTCGCGCCGGGGGCCAGGGCCCCGCCGGTGACGAGCGCGAGGGTGATGACGCCCATGGTCTTCTGCGCGTCGTTGGTGCCGTGTGCCAGGGAGACCAGCGCGGCGGAGGTGATCTGCCCGGCGCGGTAGCCCTTGGCGGTCTGCCCCTCGTCGGCGTTGCGGGCGAGGCGGTAGGTGACCCGGGTGGCGCACACGGAGGCGATGCCGGCGACCAGCGGTGCGGCGAGCGCGGGGATGAGCACCTTCATGACGACGACGTCGCCGTTGACCGCGCCCGTGCCGACCGCCGCGACCGTCGCCCCGAGCAGGCCGCCCATCAGCGCGTGGGAGGAGCTGGAGGGGAGTCCGGCGAGCCAGGTCAGCAGGTTCCAGATGATCGCGCCCACCAGCCCGGCGAAGATCACTTCGGGCTTGATGCCGGAACCTTCATCGATGATTCCCGAGGAGATGGTCTTGGCCACCTCGACGGACAGGAACGCGCCGAGGAGGTTGAGGACCGCGGACATGGCCACCGCCGCGCGGGGAGCCAGGGCCCCGGTGGAGATGGTGGTGGCCATGGCGTTGGCCGTGTCGTGGAAGCCGTTCGTGAAGTCGAACACCAAGGCCGTGACGATCACGATCCCGATGAGAAGCGTGATGTGTTCCATTCACCAGGCACAATCAGTTCGAGGGGCAGTCACGCCGTGAACGTAAGGACGGCGAGTGAACAGAAGGTGAACTGGGGCGGGCGTCGAGGTGTCACCCCCTGACGACATTTGTGTGTTCCAGGTCACACCGTGTTCCGGTGGGTCTGTCAGCGCAACACGACACCCCGGTCAGGGCGTCGGCGGCACCGACCGCACCCCCTCGGGCACCCGCCGTTACCCCGCACGGACGTCACCCTCCCGGCCCGGCCCACTGGTTTGCCCTGGCGCCTCGCGTCAACCTGGAGAGGATGCGTCTGCGAACCGCGGCACTGGCCGCGACCACCGTGCTCGGCACCGGCGCGGCCGCTCTGGCGGCCGGACGGTACGCCGCCGACCTCGCGCTGCGCCCCGTGCGTGCCCGCGGGGAATCCGCCGGCAGGCCCACCGCCGGGTTCGAGGGCACCAGGCTGACCGTACAGTCGCACGACGACGGCCGGATCGCCGTCACCCGCTCGCTGGCCGCCGGGCTGCCGGGGATCTACGGCCTGACCGGCCGTGGCACCCACGCCGTCGTCGGCCCCGTCGTGGAGGACGAGACGGCCGCGCGGTCCAGACCGCACACGGTCGTCCGCGAGCTGCGGCGGGTCAGCCGCGGCCGGCTCAGCACCGGCGCGACCGTCCGCCTCACCCCGCAGGTACACGTCGGCGACCCCGGGGAGGCGCTGGGCCTGGAGTACACGGACGTGCGGATCCCGGGCGAGCTCGGGCAGCTGCCCGCCTGGTTCGTCCCCGGCGCGCGCGGCAGCTGGGTCATCACCGTGCACGGCCTGGGCGCCACCCGCGAGCAGCCCATGACGCTGTTCCCCTTCTACGTGAGCCGGCGGATGCCGGTGCTCGGCATCGGCTACCGCGGCGATCCCGGTGCGCCCCCCTGCCCCGACGGCATCGGCCACCTGGGCAACTCCGAGTGGCGTGACCTGGACGCGGCGATCCGCTACGCCGTCGAGCACGGAGCCGCGCGGGTGATCCTGCACGGCTGGTCGAGCGGGGCCACGATGGCGCTGCACGCCGCCGCGCACTCCCCGCTGCGCGACCGTGTCGCAGGCCTCGTCCTGGACTCGCCCGTCCTGGACTGGCAGCACACCGTCCGCGCGCTGGCGTCCTCGCACGGCACCCCCAGGGCGCTGCTGCCACTCGTCGTGCGGGCGGTCCAGGGCCGGGCCGGGCTGCCGGAGGACCGGGAAGCGCCGCTGGTGGACCCGGCCGGGCTGACGGTGCCGACACTGCTGCTGCACGGCCCCGCCGACACCATCGCCCCCTGGGAGAGCTCCCGCGAGCTCGCGGCCCGCCGCGAGCGGCTCGTCTCCCTGCACCGTGTCCCGTACGCCCCGCACGCGGCGATGTGGAACGCCGACCCCCACGGGTACGAGGAGAAGCTGCGCCGCTTCCTGACGCCCTTCATGTGAGCGCACCCCGGGCGGGAGCGCGGCTGAGACGGCGTCACGCTGAGGCCCCCTCAGGAGCCGCCGTGTGCGGCGAGATGGCGCCCGGCGACCGGATATGGCACCCCAGGTTTGGGTTTCCCGGGAACAGCGTGAAGACTGCTCCTGTGACGACGTCCCGTACTCCGCGAGACAACCGGCTCCGCCTCGTCCCCCGACAGCCCGTCGCAGCCGCCCGGCGCACGGTGACGACCAGGCGCGCCGCCCGGACGCCCCGGCCTCCGGACGGCATGCTCCCCCGCGACCAGCTCGCCCGGCACGCCCGTGCCTCCCTCGCCGACGCCGTCCGCGTCGCCCACTGGGCCGCCGGCGCCGGTACGTCGCCGCACGCGGGCGACGGGGGACTCCACCGGGCCGCCGACGAGCTGCGCATGACCGTCGGGCAGGTGCGCGCGCACTGGGGGAGGGCCAAGCTGGCAGGCCTGATCGAACTGCACGGGGACACCGCGCGCGCCGGCTGGCGGCTGCGTGCCTGGGACCGGGACGACAGCGCGGTACTGCGCGGCTGGGTCGCCCTCTTCGACGCCTGGTCGCTGGCCCATCCCGCGCCGCTGCCGCACGAACAGACGCTGGTGGCGGAGGTCGTCGAGGCGGTGCCCCAGTTCCTGTCCGTGATGCACCTGTCCGGCGGGCCCGTCACCTTCGCGCTGCTGCACGACCTGCTGGGACGGCGCATGGCCGAGCTGCGCGCCGAACGGGACGGCGGCGGGCACGCGGCGAGCCGCGCCGTCGTCGGCGTCGCGCTGCCGGGCCTGCTCGACTGGGCGCTCGACGGGCTCTCCGCCGTCGGCGCCCTCACCCGCTGCGCCGACGAGGAGCCGGGCGGGGAGTCCGTACTCCGCCAGGGCTCGGCCGTCCTCACCCCGCTGGGGACCTGGGCGGTGTGGACCAAGCTGGAGCAGATCTGCGTGGCGGCCCAGAGCCCGGCCGGCAACATCGAGCAGTCGGCGGAGGAGATGCTCCGCGGCTGCGCCCGGATGACCCCGGGGCCCGCCCGCGACGAGTACCGCGCCTGGCTGGCCGCGCGCCCCACCTCGCACGCCGTCACCGAACTGCTGGAGGCCGCGCGCGGCGAGGACGCGCTCCTCAGAGGGCTGGCCTTCGAGGCGCTGCGGGTGGTCGGCGCGCCGGCGGAGGAGGCCGTGCAGGAGGTCGCGGACGAGCCCGCGCTGCGCCCGTACGCGCTGCTGTGGCTGGCCGAGCAGGCCGGTACCGACCCGGAGGACCTGGCGGGCGGCGCCCCCGGTGTGCTCACCCGCGAGGAGGCGACCTGGCTGTGGGTGGACACCGCGGCCGCCGTCACCGACCACGGTGAGGAACAGCTGCTGGTCGACCACCTGGGCACGGCCGTACAGGGTTCGGTGCCGGGGCTGCTGGAGGAGGTGCGGGCCACGGGCCACCCGCGCACCGTGCAGGTCCTCGTCGCCCTGGCGGCCGCGCACCCCGACCCCGCTCTCGCCAAGGCCGTACGCCGCGCCGCGTTCCAGGTGCACACCGGCGGGGAGTGAGCCGGCCGGTCCGCGTCGGGCCGGGCGGCCGCCGGGCCGCACCGCGCCCAGTGCCGGTGCGTACGGGCAGGGCGGCCGGTCCTGAAATGGGTTTGCGCTCCGCCGGTAGACTGGCTTCATGCCTCATCTCCTCGTGCATTAGGCGTGCGTACGCCGTCTCCGCTTCCGCACCGCATCCGTACGCACGTCCCACAGTCCTGCCTTGGAGTAACCAGTGATCACCGCTACCGGTCTCGAGCTGCGCGCCGGCGCCCGTATCCTCATCGAGTCGGCCACCTTCCGCATCGCCAAGGGCGACCGCATCGGCCTGGTGGGCCGCAACGGCGCGGGCAAGACCACGCTCACCAAGTGCCTGGCGGGCGAGGGCACGCCCGCCGCCGGGAGCGTGACCTCCAGCGGCGAGGTCGGCTACCTCCCCCAGGACCCGCGTACCGGCGACCTCGACGTGCTGGCGCGTGACCGCATCCTCTCCGCGCGCGGTCTCGATCAGGTGATCCGCAAGATGCAGGAGAACGAGCAGCGCATCGCCACGGGACAGGGCGCCACCCGCGAGAAGGCGATGAAGAAGTACGAGCGTCTGGAGACGGAGTTCCTCACCAAGGGCGGTTACGCGGCCGAGGCGGAGGCCGCCACCATCGCCGCGAGCCTCGGCCTGCCCGACCGGGTGCTGGGCCAGCCGCTGCACACCCTCTCCGGCGGTCAGCGGCGCCGCGTCGAGCTGGCCAGGATCCTGTTCTCCGACGCCGACGTGCTGCTGCTCGACGAGCCGACCAACCACCTGGACGCCGACTCCATCGCGTGGCTGCGGGACTTCCTCAAGACCTACCGCGGCGGCCTCATCGTCATCTCCCACGACGTCGACCTGATGCAGACGGTGGTCAACAAGGTGTTCTACCTGGACGCCAACCGCTCCACCATCGACATCTACAACATGAGCTGGAAGCAGTACCAGACCCAGCGCGAGGACGACGAGAAGCGGCGGCGCAGGGAGCGGGCCAACGCGGAGAAGAAGGCCTCGGCCCTCAAC
This sequence comes from Streptomyces diacarni, assembly GCF_003323715.1. Taxonomy (GTDB): domain Bacteria; phylum Actinomycetota; class Actinomycetes; order Streptomycetales; family Streptomycetaceae; genus Streptomyces; species Streptomyces diacarni. The sequence goes on along the minus strand of NZ_QOIN01000033.1, from coordinate 40,925 downwards.
TCCCAGGCGGACAAGATGCGCGCCAAGGCCACCAAGGCGGTCGCGGCGAAGAACATGGCGCGCCGCGCGGAGAAGCTGCTGGCGGGTCTCGAGGCGGAGCGCCAGGACGACAAGGTCGCCAAGCTGCGCTTCCCCGATCCGGCGCCGTGCGGCCGTACGCCGCTGATGGCGGAGGACCTGTCGAAGTCGTACGGCTCGCTGGAGATCTTCACCGGCGTGGACCTGGCCATCGACAAGGGCTCCCGGGTGGTCATCCTGGGCCTCAACGGCGCGGGCAAGACGACGCTGCTGCGGCTGCTGGGGGGCATCGAGGACCCGGACACCGGCAAGGTCGTGCCCGGTCACGGGCTCAAGCTGGGCTACTACGCGCAGGAGCACGAGACGCTGGATCCGGACCGCACGGTCCTGGAGAACATGCGCTCGTCCGCGCCCGACATGGACCTGGTCGCCATCCGCAAGACGCTGGGCTCCTTCCTCTTCTCCGGGGACGACGTCGACAAGCCCGCCAGGGTGCTCTCCGGCGGCGAGAAGACCCGGCTGGCGCTGGCCACGCTGGTGGTCTCCTCGGCCAACGTGCTGCTGCTCGACGAGCCGACCAACAACCTGGACCCGGCCAGCCGGGAGGAGATCCTCGGCGCGCTGCACACCTTCACCGGCGCCGTCGTGCTGGTCACCCACGACGAGGGCGCCGTCGCGGCCCTCCAGCCGGAGCGGATCATCATGCTCCCGGACGGCGTGGAGGACCTGTGGAACGAGGAGTATGCCGACCTCGTCGCCCTCGCCTGAGCCCTCCTCGGCACCCGCACCGCCCCTCTCCTTGATCCACCCCCTTATGGATCATTCGGCCGACGGTTGATCCTTCATCTGAGTGAGAGCGGCTCGTACCCCCGGCGCGGTCTCGCGCCGGGGGCGCGCCTGTGTGGCAGGGGCGGCCCCGGTGCGCGCGCTTCCCGCCCGGTGCGTCCCTGACCTGCCGGTTCCCGGTGATGAACGGCTCCGAGGCGCGGTTGCACGTGCATCTGCATACGGCCGGAATCTCCTCCTCCCGGACACTCGTGCCGTGCACAAGTTCCCAAGCACTCGACGAAGACCTTGCCGAATGGGTGGCCAGATGGGGAGGGAGGGGTGATCATGAGAGTCACAGAGCGCACTTCCCATGAGGAGGCACGGGTGGCCGAGACTCTGAAGAAGGGCAGCCGGGTGACCGGCGCCGCGCGCGAAAAGCTCGCGGCAGACCTCAAGAGAAAGTACGACGCCGGGGCCAGCATCAGGTCGTTGGCGGAGGAGACGGGCCGTTCCTACGGGTTCGTGCACCGGATGCTCAGCGAGTCCGGCGTGACCCTGCGTGGCCGCGGCGGTGCGACACGGGGCAAGAAAGCCTCCTCGTCCTCGTCCTGAGCGGTCCGGTGAGTCGGATCTCGTCCGCCGGCGGACGCCCGCCGGTGAGGCTTTCGAGCGCCTGCTCCGGTGGTTACTCTTCAGTTAACCAAACTGCCGAGTAACCACCGGAGGACCTCGATGCCCCTGCTCGACAAGGACGGCGTGCACGTCACCGCCGACGGCGAGGTGGCCACGGTCACCCTCGCCAACCCGGCCAAGCGCAACGCGCAGACACCCGCGACCTGGCGGGCACTGGCCGAGGCGGGCCGCATACTGCCCGGGGCGGTCAGGGTCGTCGTCCTGCGCGGCGAGGGCCCGTCGTTCTCCGCCGGGCTCGACCGCGCCGCGTTCGAGCCCGAGGGCATCGAGGGTGAGCTCTCCTTCCTGCAACTGGCGCGCGGCTCCGACGAGGAACTGGACGCGGCCGTCGCTGAGTTCCAGCAGGCCTTCACCTGGTGGCGCCGCCCCGACGTGGTGAGCATCGCCGCCGTCCGGGGGCACGCCATCGGCGCGGGCTTCCAGCTGGCGCTCGCCTGCGACCTGCGGGTGTGCGCGGACGACGTGCGGTTCGCCATGCGCGAGACCAGCCTCGGCCTGGTCCCCGACCTGGCCGGCACCCACCCGCTGGTGGGCCTGGTCGGCTACGCGCGCGCGCTGGAGATCTGCGCCACGGGACGCTTCGTGCAGGCCGACGAGGCCGAACGAGTGGGCCTGGCCAACCTCGTGGTCGGCCACGGGCAGCTGGAGGACGCCGTCGCCGACCTGACCGCTGCCCTGCTCGCCGCCCCGCGCGACGCCGTGGTGGAGACCAAGGCACTCCTCGCCGGCGCCCCCACCCGCACGTACGACGAGCAGCGCGCCGCCGAGCGCGCCGCGCAGTCACGCCGCCTGCGCGACCTGGCCGGGCTGGGCGACTGAACGGAGCCGGTCCCGCCCCGGCCCGACCGTCCCGCTCACGCCCGGTCAATGGCGGTGATCAGCACCGCGACGGTCGCGTGTTCACCACCGTTGCCGCTGCCGCGCTCGCCGTCGCCGCCGTCGGCGAGCGCGGCGCGCGCCGCCTCCCGCGCGGCGCGTGCCGTATCGAGGGCCCGGCGGGTGGGGGAGAGGGCGAGCTGCACCAGGACGTGACGGCCCCGGTCCGCGCCCGTTTCCGTGACGTCGACGGCGTGGGGCGCGGGTCCGGCGGCCACCCGGGAGAGGGCCGGGCCCACGACCGGGGCGAGCCGGGCGACGCCGTCCACCGCGAGCACGGCCCGCGCCAGGTGCTCCGCGCCGTCGTGCGCGCCCCCCTCACCGCCGTGTGAGTCCCCTGGCGGCCCGGACGTGCGGGAGGAGTCCCCGGCGGCGCCCGCTTCCTCTCCCGCGGCGCTCTCCAGCCACTCCGTCACCCGCAGGTCCACCGTCTCCAGGGCCAGCCCCAGGTCCCGTTCGGCGGCGCTCAGCAGGGTGGCCCGCACGGCGTCGGCGGCGTCTCGCACCGGGCGGCTCTCCGTGACGGCCAGGTCGGCGCTGAGGGCGAGCGGACCGGGACGCAGGGCACTGGGCGGCGGCGGCACGGCTGGCTCGGACGTACGGCCCGGGTCGGCGAGCCCGATCCGTACCCCGCTCAGCCGGCTCCCGCGCACCGGGCGCAGCAGCACGCCGACTGCCGCCTCCTCCGCCACCCACACCCCGTCCGCGGCCTGGCCCAGCGGCAGGAGCCGCCCCAGTCCGAGCTGCTGCCTGACCACCTGGGTGAGTTTCTCCGTCGGCATGCCCTCACGTCCTTTCTCCGCTCTCCGCGCCAAGAGCGTTCCGCCCGCGGGCCCGCCGGGAGGGCTTCGGGCGTGCCGGTCACCCGGTCGGCCGGGGTGGCGCCCCGCGTGCCGAGCGGCGGAGGCTTCCCGCGCTTACCGTGAGCAGCGGAGCGGCAGGCCGCTCCGAACCTCCGAAAGGGGCGCAGGAGATGTCCGAGAGCAGCACGTCCAACCGCTCCGAGAACCGCCCGTCCGGCGGGGCCTCCGGCGAGCAGGGCGGTGGCAGGAGCGAGCCGGCGCGGCGCGGTTCCGGCGGCGGTCCCGCGGGGTCCAGGGGGCGCACCACCATCGCCGACGGGGTGGTCCAGAAGATCGCGGGCATGGCGGCACGCGACGTCGTCGGCGTGCACGCCATGGGCGGCGGCATGGCCCGCACGTTCGGAGCCGTCCGCGACCGGGTGCCCGGCGGCGGGCAGTCGTCGTCCGTCACCCGCGGCGTCAAGGCCGAGGTCGGCGAGGTGCAGACCGCGCTCGATCTGGAGATCGTCATCGATTACGGCGTCTCGATCTCCGACGTGGCGCGCTCCGTGCGTGAGAATGTCGTCTCAGCGGTCGAGCGCATGACGGGCCTCGAGGTCGTCGAGGTCAACATCGCGGTCAGCGACGTCAGGCTGCCCGACGAGGAGGACGACGACGAGGACGACCAGGACCGGCCCCGGCTGCAGTAGACCCGTGCCGGATGAGGGCGCGCCGCGCACGTGGCCGCGGTGCCGAGCGAAGGAGCGCAGATGAGCATGGCCCTTGTCGGCCTGATCGCCGGCCTGGCGCTGGGCTTCGCCGGATACTTCGGCGGATTCGGGGCCTTCCTGCTGGTGGCGGCGCTGGGCGCCGTGGGTTTCCTGGTGGGCAGGTTCGTCGACGGAGACCTGGACGCGGGGGACTTCTTCCGCGGCCGTGACGACGAACGCCGCAGGTGACCTCATGACCGACGGGCAGGCCCCCGTGGCCGGGCGGCACCCGCTGAGCGAGCGCGTCGGCGCGGCGGAGCGGGGCGCGACCCGGATCGCCGACCGGGTCGTCGCCAAGGTCGCGGCACAGGCGGCGCGGGAAGCGCTGCGCGCCCACAGGGACGAGACGCCGGGACAGGCCTCGGGCTCCGCACCGGACAAGCACCCCGGCCGGGCGCCCGGCCGGGACTCCGGCCACACGCCGGACGAGCATCCCGGCCGGGCGCCGGACGAGGACGCAGGCCGGGTGCCGGGTGCGGGATCCGGTACCTCGTCAGGTCAGGAGGGCGGACAGGTGCGGTCCACGGCGGGCGGCAGGGGGCCGGTGGTCGGGCGGCCGGTCCGCCGTACCTCGGTCACGGTCCGCGAGCGGACGGCGCGGGTGCGGATGGCGCTGGAGCTGCGCTACCCCTCCGACCTGGGAGCCCAGTGCAGCGCGGTCCGCCGTCGCGTCATCGCGCGGGTACGGGAACTGGTCGGCATGGAGGTGCCGGACGTGGCCCTGGAGATCGACCGGCTGCACTCCGTCCATCTGAAGGGCGACGGCTCCGGGAGGGTGACGTGAGCCAGGAGGGTGTCGTGGCCAGGGAAGGCGACGTGGCCAGGGAAGGTGCCGGCGGTGGCCACCGGCGGCAGGGCAAGGCGGGCCGGTTCTGGTCGACGCGCCGGGCGCCCGGCGGCATCACGGCGCTGCTGCTGTTCGCCGGGATCGGGTTCCTGCTCTACGACGTGGCCTCGGTGCGGGCCGGCAGGCCTGGCATGGCGTGGCGGCGCACCCTCACCGACGAGTTGGCGACCCGCCGCCTGGACGACGTCTTCGTGATGGCGGGGGCCGCGGCGGCCGCCGCACTCGGCCTGTGGCTGCTCGTGCTGGCGCTCACCCCCGGCAAGCGGTCCCTGCTGACGATGCGGCCCGACACCCCGCAGGTGCGCGCCGGGCTCGAACGCTCCGCGGCGGCGCTGGTGCTGCGGGACCGGGCGATGGAGGTGCCGGGCGTGCAGGGGGCTCGCGTCACGGTGCGGCGCCGCAAGGTCCGCGCCCGGGCGCAGGCCCACTTCAGGGACCTGGCCGAGGTGCGCACCGACCTCGAAGGCGCGCTGCGCGACGGCGTCGAGCAGCTCGGCCTGGCCCGCAGGCCCGGGCTGTCCGTCCGCGTACGACGACCCGGCAAGTGACAGGGAGACGAGAGGCCATGCTGCGGACCGTCAACCGGGTACTGACCGCGCTGATCGGACTGGTGCTGCTCGCGCTGGGGCTCGCCGTGCTCTTCGCCGCCGCAGGACTGCCGCACCGGTGGGGCGTCTCCATGCCGTCCGACTGGCCGTGGACGCGTCCGGGAGAGGTGCTGTTGACGGACGCCGACCGCACCAGGTGGCGCGACGAGGGCTGGTGGTGGCCCGTGGCCATCGCCGTGCTGGCCGTGCTGGTGCTGTTGGCCCTGTGGTGGCTGCTCGCGCAGCTGCGGCGCCGCCGGCAGAGCGAGGCGCTGATCGACAGCAGGGACGGTGAGGGCGCGGTGCTGCGCGGCCGCGCCCTCGAGGACGTCATCGCGGCCGAGGCTCAGGCCCAGCCGGGGGTGGACCGGGCCCGCGTCACGCTCACCGGGCGGCGGGACCGGTTGCGGGCCCGCATCGGGCTCGTGCTCGCCGCGCACGCCAGACCAGGACCCGTGGTGCACCAGCTGCGGGACGAGGCGATCCGGCACGCGGTGGACTCGGCCGGTCTCGGCACGCTCCCGGCGGAGGTGCGGCTGCGGACCGCACGGCACCGCGCGGAACGCGTCAGCTGACGCGCCAGGCGACCGCCGGGACCACCCCCGCGCCGCGTCGAGGCGGCGGCCGGACCCGGGTCGGAGACGGAATCGGAAACCGGGACGGCGACCGAGCCGGAAACCGGGTCAGAAGCCGTGCAGCGCCCCGCCGTCGACGGGCAGCATGAGGCCGGTCAGGTAGGACGCGGCGGGCGAGAGCACGAAGGCGGCGGTGCGGCCGAACTCCTCCGGCGTGCCGTAGCGGCGCAGCGGGATGGCCGCCGCGTTGCGTTCCCTGGCCGCGTCCCCGTCACCGGAGAGCGAGTCGAGGTACTGCAACCGCTCGGTGCCGATCCGTCCCGGCATCAGGCCCAGCACCCGGATACCGCGCGGGCCCAGTTCGTTCGCGAGTGTCTTGGCGAAGCCGGCCAGCCCGGGGCGCAGCCCGTTGGAGAGGGTGAGACCGGGGATCGGTTCGTGCACGGAGCCGGAGAGGACGAAGCCGATCACGCCGCCCTCGCCCAGCTCGCCCGCCGCCGCGCGGGCGAGCCGCACGGCGCCGAGGAAGACGCTGTCGAAGGCGCCGCGCCACTGTTCGTCCGTCAGGGCGTCCGCGGCGATGCCCGCCTGCGGCCCGCCGACGCTGACGAGGAGGCCGTCGAACCGCCCGAAGCGGTCGCGGGCCGCCGCGATCACCCGGGCGGGGGTCTCGGGGTCGGCGTTGTCCGCCTCGACGCCCAGCGCCCTGCCCTCCGCTCCCGAGGCCTCGACGCCGAGCCGGGCCGCCGCCTCCTCGGCGGACTTCTGGGACCTGCCGGTCACCACGACCCGCGCCCCCTCGGCGAGCAGCTGTGCCGCGGTGGCGAAGCCGAGGCCCCGGGTGCCGCCGGTGATGACGTAGACGCGCTCTGAAAGTCCAAGATCCATGGAACGCAGTCTGCCTGACGCCCGCCGCGCGGGGGACGGCCGGCTCCGCAGAGCTTTCCGGCAGACTGTGCGGGAAGCGCCGCGCGCCCGCCTTACGGCGCGACCTTCTCCGGCTCCCTGGCGGCGTCCTCCTCGGCCCCCGCGCCCGGTGCGGACTCCCTGGTCCGCCGGTCCTTCGCCTCTCTGCGCACCAGAATCACCCACCCCACGGGGACGGCGCCGGTGAACAGCCACCACTGCACCGCGTACGCCATGTGGGGGCCGATGCCGCTGTGGTCGGGCTCCGGCAGCACCTCGGGCTGCTTGGAGCCGGGCTTCGGCGAGGTCTCCATCAGCTGGACGAAGCCGCCGGCCAGCGGGCGGCCCACCGTGTCGGCCTGCTTCCTGCTGTTGATCAGCATGACCTGGCGGTCCGGCAGCCCCTTGGTGTCCTTGATGCCGCTGGCCTCGGTCGTCTCGTCGGGCATCATCCGTCCGGTGACCGTGACCTCGCCCTTCGGCGCCTCGGGGACCTCGGGGAACGACGTCAGGTCGCCCTCGGACTCGATCCAGCCCCGGTTGACGAGGATCGCCGAGCCGTCCTTTCGCACCAGGGGGGTGACCACGAAGTAGCCGATGGTGTCGCCGTCGGAGGCGGTGCGGTGCCGCACGACGACCTCGTGCGCGGTGTCGTAGGTTCCGCGGGCGGTCACCGTGCGGAACTTCTCGTCGTCGGCGGGCTCTCGGCCCACGCCCGTCAGCCGTCCGACCGGCACGGTCGGCGCCGCCAGGCTCGCGGCGACCTCCTCGTTGCGCGCGACCCGGCTCTCGTGGCGGTGCAGCTGCCAGAAGCCCAGCTTGATCATGGTGGGGATCAGCACGAGGCCGAGCAGGGTGAGGATCACCCACTGCCGGGACAACAGGAAGCGGTACACGCCTACTGACGGTACCCCTCGGGCCGCCGTCCGCCCGCGTGGACCCCCCCGGGTTCAGCCCTCCGGCGAGGGCGCCACATCCTGGAGCAGCTGGGTGAAGGCGGCTTCGTCGATGACGGGCGTGCCGAAGGCGCGGGCCTTGGAGAGCTTCGAGGTGGCCGCTTCGGGGTCGTTGGTCACCAGCAGGCTGGTCAGCCGCGACACGCTGGTGGCGATGTGCAGACCGGCCTCGATCGCGCGGTCCTCCAGCAGCTCGCGGTCCACCGACGTGTCGCCCGAGACGGCCACCCGCATCCCCTGCACTAGCCGGCTCCCCGGCTCGTAACGCCCCGGATTGGGGTAGGGGCAGGCGGGGCGCTTGCGTGAGGGGCGCCAGGTGCCGTAGCCGCGCGCGTGGGTGCCGTAACCGCCGCCCGCACCGCCACCGGGGCGCGGCACCACCGAGTCGGACCACTCGCTCAGCGGCGTGCACGCCAACAGGGGCAGCCGCGTCTCCTGGCTGGCCGCCAGGTGGAGGCTGGGCCGGAAGACCTCGGCCAGCACGCGTGCGTCGTCCAGCGCGTGGTGGGCCCGCTGCTGGACGACGCCGTAGTGCGCGGCGAGGGACTCCAGCTTGTGGTTGGGCAGCGGGAGTGACAGTTCCTTGGACAGCGCGATGGTGCACAGCCGCTGCCGCACCGGGGCCTCGCGCCGGGCGCGTGCGTACTCCCTGGAGATCATCGACCAGTCGAAGATGGCGTTGTGCGCGACCAGGACGCGGTCGGCCAGGCGGGCGGCGAACTCGTCGGCGATGTCGGCGAACAGGGGCGCGTCGGCCAGTGCCTCGGCCGTGAACCCGTGGATCCAGGTGGGCCCCGGGTCGCGCTGCGGGTTGACGGGGGTGTACCAGTGGTCCTCGATCTCGCCGCGCGCGTCCAGGCGGTAGACGGCCGCCGACACTATCCGGTCGTCGCGCGCCAGGCCCGTCGTCTCGACGTCGACCACCGCGTAGCCGTCCGGGTAGGCGGACGGCCAGATCAGCGGTGGCGGGGCGTCGGCGGCGGGTTGCGCGGGGATGCGCTCGGACATCCCCTCGGTGCGTGCCGTCTGGTCTTCGAGCATGGTCACAGAGAATACGGGGCGGTACTGACAGTGCCGTCAGGCACGCCCCCTGGAGGGCGGTGGGGGCCGCCGCACGGTGCGCCTCTGCGGGCGAACGGCCGCCGCCCGCGGGCGAGTCGGGAGAGAAGGAGGGGCGCGGCGGGCGAAGGGGTACCGGCGGCCAAGGGCCGGGCCGCTCGTTTCGCGGGGGCCGACGGCGGAGGGGCCGGGCCGCTCGTTCCGCGGTCCGGCCCCTCGCCTCACGTCACCTCACGTCGTGCCGTGTTCCGGGCGCGCGGCCCGGGCGGCGGGCGTCACTTGGTGACGGCCGCCAGCGCGTCCACGAGCCCGTGCCCGTAGAAGCTGTTGTTGCCCCGCACGCCGGTGCACTTGGCCGCGTACGTGCCGTTGCCGTCCGGGTCGTAGGCCTCCTCGGGGCAGGGCAGGGTCTGCGCCTGCGCCTTCAGCAGCCAGGAGATCTCCTGGGCACTGGACTTGGGGTGGGTGCTCTTGAGCAGCGCCGCCACACCCGCCACCTGCGGGCCCGCCATCGAGGTGCCCTGGAGGTAGGCGTAGTCGCCGTTCGGCATGGTGGACAGCACGCCGCCGTCCTTGGCCGGCTCGTCCGGCGTCTGGAACGCGCGGTCACCGCCCGGGGCCGTCACATCGATTTCATATCGGCCGTAGTTGGAGTAGTACGACTTCAGGTTCTCCGGTCCTGTGGCCGAGACCGAGGTCGCGCTGGGCAGCATCGAGGGCACGTCAGGGCAGGCGGCCGGGTCGATGGTGCGCTTGACGGGGGTGCTGTCGTTCGGGCTGGTGTCGTCCACGATCTCGCTCGCCGCCAGGTCCTGCGAGGAGTTGCCGGCCGAGCTGACCGTGGTGACGCCCTTGCGCTGGGCGTAGTCGACGGCGCGCCGCACCGCGTCGGCGATGGCCTTCTGGTCGACCTGGTCGTCGCAGTTGTAGAGCCAGGGGTCGACGTAGTAGCTGTTGTTGGTGACCTCGATGCCGTGGTCGGCGGCGAAGACCATGGCGCAGACGACGGCCTCGCTGTAGAACAGCGACGTCTCCGGCTCGCTCACCTTGATGGCGGAGACCTTCACTCCGGGTGCGGTGCCCGCGATGCCCACGCCGTTGCGGTCGGCGGCGATGATGCCGGCCACGTGGGTGCCGTGGTAGTCCTCGTCCGGGTTGTACGGGCGCCAGGCGCCGCGCGAGGTGTCGGCCTTGCCGCCGACGCAGTTCGCGGACTGCTTGGCGGAGAAGTTGGCCTTCAGGTCCGGGTGCGTGTCGTCGACGCCGGTGTCGATGACGCCGACGGTGACCTTGCGGCTGCCCTCGTTGACCTCGGCGGCCTTGTCGGCCTTGATGGCCCGCTTGTCCCACTGCAGGGACTCCAGGGGCTCCTGGTTCTTCGCCTCGGCCTTCTTCGCGAGCGTGGACGCCTTCTTGGGCTCCTTGACGAAGACGGGCTTGCCCACCTCCGTGGTGGTCGCGGCCTTCAGCGGCGCTGTGCGGGTGGCACCGGCCGAGTCGACTCCGTCGACCGCACGCAGCGTCTCGCCGAACTGCGGGTTGGCGGAGTGCGCGACGACGACGCCGATCTTCTTGTACGCCGCGACGACCTTGCCGTCAGCCTTGCGTATCTCCTTCTTGACACGTTCGACGGTACCTCGGTCGGTATCCGTGTTGACGACGTAGCTGAGCTTCTCGCCCGCCTTCGCCTTGGGGGCCGCGGTGGAGTCGGTGTCCTGCGCGTTCGCCGCCGCGGCGCCCGCCAGGCCCAAGGAGGCGGTCAGTACCAGTCCCAGCGGCACCGCGAGAGCGCGTCGCCGTCTGGAAGGTCTCGAATGCATGGGGTCTCCGTGTCGTCTGAAGTTGTCCACAGACGACGGAAGTTATCCCTGTGGGGCGGGTAACTGCAATGGATTGATGGAGAAAGTCCGAAGGCTGTGCGGAGCCGTGATCGTTTCTCTCCGTTCTTCCGCCGACCCCCTGTCGCCGAGCCGGGCCGCGCTCTACGATGCGCACCCGTGTGCCTGCTGAGACATGAGTCACACTCTGCCGTTTTTACCGTCCCTCTGTTCCCTTTTGCCTTTCCGCGACCCGCCCCTCGCGTTTCGACCGTCCCTCCCAGTCCTCCTGGAGTCATCGTGGACACCGCACCAGAACACGCGCATTCCGGCCCACCAGGCGGCCGGGACTACACGGACGTGCAGCACAGCGCCGAGTTCTCCGAACTGCGCAGCAGCTACCGCTCGTTCGTCTTCCCGCTGACCGTCGCGTTCATCGTCTGGTACCTGCTCTACGTCCTGCTCTCCAACTACGCGGGCGGATTCATGGGCACGAAGGTCGTCGGCAACGTCAACGTCGCGTTCGTCTTCGGCCTGGCCCAGTTCCTCACCACGTTCCTGATCGCCTGGTGGTACTCGCGCTTCGCCGCCGCGAAGCTCGACCCCAAGGCGGAGGCGCTCAAGACCCGGCTGGAGGCGGAGAACCTCCAGCGGGCCACCGACGCCGGGGGCACCGCACGGCCGGAGAGCGGAACCATCGGCCACCAGGCCGACCCGCGTGACCAGGACAAGGGCGAACTCGCCGGGCAGGAGGACGACGCATGAGCGCCACCCACGCGATCGCGGCGCCCGCCGTGCAGCTGGCCGCCGAGGGCGCCAGCGCACACCGGCCGCTGATCATCACGCTCTTCTCGGTCTTCGTCGCCATCACCCTCGCCGTCACCGTGTGGGCGGGCCGGCGCACCAAGGACGCCGCCGACTTCTACGCGGGCGGACGGCAGTTCAGCGGCTTCCAGAACGGGCTCGCCATCTCCGGCGACTACATGTCCGCCGCGTCCTTCCTCGGCATCGCCGGAGCCATCGCCCTGTCGGGGTACGACGGCTTCCTGTACTCCATCGGCTTCCTCGTCGCCTGGCTGGTCGCCCTGTTGCTGGTGGCCGAGCCGCTGCGCAACTCCGGGCGCTACACGATGGGCGACGTCCTGGCCTACCGGATGCGCCAGCGCCCCGTCCGCACCGCGGCCGGCGTCTCGACCATCATCGTCTCGATCTTCTACCTGCTCGCCCAGATGGTCGGCGCGGGCGCGCTCGTCGCGCTGCTGCTGGGCATCACGGGGGAGACGGGCAAGAACCTGATCGTCGTCTTCGTCGGCGTCGTCATGATCCTCTACGTCACCATCGGCGGCATGAAGGGCACCACCTGGGTGCAGATGATCAAGGCCTGCCTGCTGATCGGCGGCACCGTGATCATCACGTTCCTCGTCTTCCACAAGTTCAACTACAACCTCTCCTCCCTCCTCGGCGCGGCGGCCGAGAACAGCGGAAAGGGCGCGGCCTTCCTCGAACCGGGCCTGAAGTACGGCGCCACGACCACCTCGAAGATCGACTTCATCTCGCTCGGCATCGCCCTCGTCCTCGGCACCGCGGGACTGCCGCACATCCTCATCCGCTTCTACACCGTGCCCACGGCCAAGGCCGCACGGAAGTCCGTCAACTGGGCCATCGGCATCATCGGCGTCTTCTACCTGATGACCATCGCGCTCGGCTTCGGCGCCGCAGCGCTGCTCAGCCCCAAGACCATCACCGACTCCAACGCGGCCGGCAACACCGCCGCGCCCCTCCTGGCCCAGGAGATCGGCGGCGGCGCGGACTCCACCGGCGGTGCCGTGCTGCTCGCGATGATCTCCGCCGTCGCGTTCGCCACCATCCTGGCCGTCGTCGCCGGACTCACCCTCGCCTCCTCGTCCTCGTTCGCGCACGACCTGTACGCGAACGTCATCCGCAAGGGCAACGCCACCGAGAAGGAGGAGGTCAAGGCCGCACGCGTATCCGCCGTCATCATCGGCGCCGTCGCCATCGGCCTGGGCATCTTCGCCGGCAAGCTCAACGTCGCGGGCCTCGTCGCCCTCGCCTTCGCCGTCGCCGCCTCCGCGAACCTGCCCACCCTGCTCTACAGCCTCTTCTGGAAGCGCTTCACCACGACCGGGGCGCTCTGGTCCATCTACGGCGGGCTGATCTCGTCCGTGCTGCTGGTCTTCTTCTCGCCGGTCGTCACCGGCAAGGAGTCCTCCATGTTCCCGGACGTGGACTTCGCCTGGTTCCCGCTGGAGAACCCCGGACTCATCTCCATCCCGCTCGGATTCCTCCTGGGCTGGGTCGGCTCCCTCTTCTCGAAGGACGAGGGGGCCGGCGGTGCCAAGTACGCGGAGCTGGAGGTGCGGTCCATGACGGGCGTCGGCGCCCACTGACGGAGCGCTGAGCGGACGCACCCATGGGGCTCCGCCCCTCCGACCCCCGCGGCGAGGTGCCGGCGGGGTCGGGGAGGGCGGAGCCCCATGGCGTGTGCGAGGCCTGCCAGGAGCACGCCCTGGCAGGTGCGAGGCGCCGGAAGTGGGAGCTGTCGGATCGCACAAACGTGACTTACGCTGCAAAGTATGCTGCTCGACACCTACGGCCGCACCGCCACCGACCTCCGCGTCTCGCTGACCGACCGCTGCAACCTGCGCTGCACGTACTGCATGCCGGAGGAAGGCCTGCAGTGGCTCGCGAAGCCCGAGCTGCTCACGGACGACGAGATCGTCCGTCTGGTCCGTATCGCCACCGCGGAGCTGGGCGTCACCCAGGTCCGCTTCACAGGCGGCGAACCCCTGCTGCGCCCCGGGCTGACGGGCATCGTGGCGCGCTGCGCCGAGCTGGAACAGCGCCCCCGGATGTCGCTGACGACCAACGGCATCGGTCTGGAGCGCACCGCGGCGGCGCTGCGCGAGGCGGGCCTCGACCGGGTCAACGTCTCGCTGGACACGCTCGACGCCGACACCTTCCAGCGGATGACCCGGCGCAAGCGCCACGCGGACGTGCTGCGCGGTCTGGCCGCCGCCCGCACGGCGGGCCTGACGCCGGTCAAGGTCAACGCGGTGCTGATGCCGGGGCTGAACGACGGGGAGGCGCCCGACCTGCTGGCCTGGGCGCTGGAGGAGGGCTACGAGCTGCGCTTCATCGAGCAGATGCCGCTGGACCCCCAGCACGGCTGGCAGCGCGAGGGCATGATCACCGCGGGGGACATCCTGGCCGCGCTGCGGACCCGCTTCACCCTCACCCCGGAGGGCGAGGACGCGCGCGGTTCGGCCCCGGCGGAGCGCTGGCTGGTGGACGGCGGCCCGCAGCGGGTCGGCGTCATCGCCTCGGTCACCCGCCCCTTCTGCCGCGCCTGCGACCGTACGCGGCTGACCGCCGACGGCCAGGTGCGTACGTGCCTGTTCGCGACGGAGGAGTCGGACCTGCGGGGCGCGCTGCGCGGCGGAGCGAGCGACGCCGAGGTGGCCGGGCTGTGGCGGAAGGCGATGTGGGGCAAGAAGGCGGGGGCGGGCATCGACGACCCCTCGTTCGTGCAGCCGCAGCGCCCGATGTCCGCCATCGGAGGCTGACGGCACGGGCGGATGACGTCGCCGTGCCCTCGAAAGGCCCCAACCGTGTAGGTGATGTGTGCGGCCACGGTCTGGTTGTGGCCTCTGTGGGATATTGCCTCCTGCACGTTCACCGACGGGGGAGGGCACGTGGCAGGGTTCGTCGAGCGGGCAACAGTAGGCCCTCTGCTGGAACAGGATCCGGAAGAGATCGGCGGCTATCTGCTGCGGGGACGGATCGGCAGCGGCGGGATGGGCACGGTGTACCTGTCCGAGACACGGGGCGGGTTGCCGGTCGCGCTGAAAAGGGTGAAGCCCGAGCTGGCTGCCGACCCGATGTTCCGGAGGCGGTTCGAACAGGAGGTTCGTGCCTCCCGGCGTGTCCGAGGCCAGTACATCGTGCCGCTGCTCGACGCCAACACGGACGGCGACGTGCCCTGGCTCGCCACCGAGTACGTGCCCGGTTGCGCACTGGCGCCTTTCGTCGCCCGGAACGGACCGCTCCCGCCGGCCGCCGCGGTGCGGTTGACCGCGGGCATCGCGCAGGCGCTGGCGACTATCCATGCGGCGGACGTCATCCACCGGGACCTCAAGCCGGGCAACGTGCTGCTGACCGACGACGGCCCGGCGATCATCGACTTCGGCATCGCCAGGGCCGCCGACGCCACCGCGCTGACCGGCACCGACGTCCACCTCGGAACGCCGGCGTTCATGGCTCCGGAGCAGATCAAGGGGGGCGCCTCGGTCCTGCCGGCCACGGACGTCTTCGCACTGGGCCTGACCGTGTATGTCGCCGCCACCGGCGCCCACCCCTTCGGAACGGGCCCGCACCCAGTGGTGTTCTACCGGATAGTCAACGAGCAGCCCGACCTCAGCGCCTGTCCTGCGCAGCTGGAGGAGTTGCTCGCACTATGCCTGAACAAGGATCCGGCAGCCCGCCCCTCCCCGAGCGAGATCGTCGCACGGTGCCAAAACATCGGCGCCGACAAGGGTTTGCGCGCCATCCTGCCGACGACGGGCTGGCTGCCCGACGCGACCGGAACGACGGAACCGGGCAGCCTGGCCACCTCACCCACCGCCACAGCGGAACCGCCCGTCCCGACGCGTGGTGATCCGCCGACCCGTAACCTCACGTTTCCGGCCGCCCAGCCGACCGGGCCCCGCTCACCAGGCAGGCCCGGCGCCGCTGGATCGCCGGGGGACGAAGAGCCAGGCAGCCCGCTCCGCAAGTCCTTTCGGAGGGAGGCGGCGTTGGCGGCCGTAGCCGTCGTGGCCGTCCTCTCCGTGGTCGTGCTCACCGTGTACGGCAGGAACATCTCCGCTTCCGGTTCCCCGTCGGACACCCCGAGCTCCGGGCGGTCCTCGGCAGCGGACGGCAAGGAGGGCGGCTCCAGCAGTACCCCCAGCGCCGTGCCGAGCGGGAAGCCGAGCATCGAGATCACCGATACCTCATCCCGCTGGTCCACGACGTGTTCGTGCTACACCGTGAGCGCGAAAGTAGAGGTCTACTTTCCTGAACGCTCAGCGGTCCGTGCCCAGTGGAATGCCGCCCAGGAGGGCTCCGGTCCGACACTGAAGCACGAGCAGGAAATCAGTGTCAGGGCGGGCCGGCACAAAGAACTGCAGTACCTGTTCCAGACGGACGACTGCAACAGGTCCTACGAGTTCTGGGCCGACGACACGCGCTACAACGCAGGTTCGCACGCCGACTATCCGGAAGTGCGCGACATGGTCGTCGTCCCGGTGCCGTGCAGATGACTCGTGTGGAGTACGCCCCCGAACCTTCGGCACGACCTCCACGCTGCCGATACCGCGCCGGCCACCGAGCGATGAGCCGCCCGAGAGACACGGACTGAGCCCCGGTCTCGGTGACGCAGCGGGTACGGCCGCAAAACCACACGTGCACACGGCCGCGGCCTTGTCGCAGGCACCACCGGCCACATGATGCGGGGGCGGAGTGCGCGCTACTCCCCCCGCCGCCTCCCTCGCAGCAGACCCACGAGCGCTGGGCACAGGAGAAGGGCCAGGCCGAGGGGGACGAAGAGCAGCATCGCCACGCGGTTCCCCTCGAAGTCGCCGCTGAAGGCTGTGACGATCCCGCCGAGCATGAGGAGCACCCCGATCACCTGGAAGCGCCTGAGGTACGGGGAGTCCGTCGCGATCGACACCCACCGCTTCCTCGCGGGCTCGGGTGCCGGAGCCGCGGGCTCAGGGGCCGGAGCCGGGGCAACGGGGCGCCGATATGAGCGGCAGTCGTCGCCGACGAAGAGGCGGACCTCGCGGTCGCCGGCGTGGACCCTCCAGGTGTGTCCGGGAAGATGCACGGAGGCTTCGGACGACACGTAAGGGGGCAAGCCCCGCAACCGGTGGGCAGCCTCATCCGCGTGAGCGTCCAGATGAGCCTGGAGCCCCGCCCGAGCTTCCTCGGGAGTCGGATACGTGCGCGCGCTGAACTGTACCGTCGCGCCCTGGATGTGCACCCAACCCCAGTGGTCGATCACGCGGACCCGGCCCCCCTCGACGTCACCGCTGCCTCCCTCGTCCACCCCCCGGCTACCGGGGGAACAGACCTTTCCCCGCCGGTACGCGGCAACCCACTGGTGCGAGACGTCGGGAACCGGCCGACACCATCGTCCTGCCTCCTGCTCGCTCGGAATCGGCGCGCCGGAAGCGCCCCCAAATCGAGGCACCCTACCAGCGGTTGGCAGCGCGCCGCGTCTAGGACGGCTGTGCGCCGTCGGGCGGCTCCCACTCGCTCAGTGCCACGGTGTCCTTGAGGAAGCCGCGTACGCCGAGGAACTTCGCCAGGTACTCGCGGTGTTCCTCGCAGGCGAGCCAGGTCTTGCGCCGTTCAGGCGTGTGCAGCTTGGGGTTGTTCCAGGCGAGCACCCACACGGCCGCCGCACGGCAGCCTTTCGCGGAGCAGACCGGGGTGTCGGGCCCGTCGGCTGAGGGGGAGGCGGAAGGGATCACAGACCCATCTTCCACCACTGCCCGGACATTAAGCGACGCCGGGCAGCCACGGGGGGAGCCGCCCGGCGTCGGTCCATCGCTCCGACGGGGGATGCGGAGCGCACATGAAGTATTGCATGCGGGGGCGGTCGCAGTGCACCGGAACCGCAAGATTGATCTGAGGTTTTCCTGAGCTTCGCGTCCGGTGCGGCCTCAACTGCGTCTGTCCGCGCTCTCGTTCGCCGCCTGCCCGGCGTCGCCCGAGGAGGTCTTTCCCTCCGCTTTGGTCACGTGGGAGCCCTCCAGCACGTGGCGCTCAGGCTCCGGCACGAACGTGGACGGCGCCGAGGGCGCGTTCTCCCGCCCCGCGTTGGCGATCACCACCGCCACGTAGGGGAGGCCCCCGCCGAGGACCAGCGCCACGATGGCCAGGGGCCGTTCCACGTCCCACAGCAGCACGGCGGCGAGCACGGCGACCGTGCGGAACAGCATCGAGATCACGTAGCGGCGCTGTCTCCCGCGCACGTCCTCCTGGAGGCCTGTCCGAGCCCCGGTGATCCGGAACACCTCAGCCTGGTGCTGCTTCCGCATCAGTCCCACCACCTGCTCGCCTGCCGTTCTCCGCGGCCGTACCGGGAGATCCGGATATGTCCACGGTACGCCCCGGGTGCGTCAGGAACGAGACCGGGGCGTGGGGCCCGGACGACCGGTCGCTCTACGACGAACGAGGTGCGGCGCACTCGACGGTCTACCCAGAGCGACCGGGTCGAGCCGCCCCGGACCGGCATGAACCGGGTGGGCACGGGCCGGACGGGCAGGGACCGGGCGGGTACGAGCCGGACGGCCTGGGCCGGACGGGCCCGGAACCGGGCCCGCCCGGGCGGGTCAGAGCCCCCGGACCTCGGCGACCTTGCGGCCCGCCTTGAGGTACACCGCGTCGGCCGCGCCGCCCCCGTGCGCGGACACCGCCTCCCGGACGACGTCCGCGAGCGGCCGCAGCGCCTCCGCCTCCGGCAGCACGACGGCCTGCTGCTCCTGCCCGTCCTTCTCGACGATGAGCCGCAGCCCGTTCTGCTTGGCGATCCGGCGCGCCGCCGACGCGCTGGGGGTGAAGCCGAGCACCTTGGTGAGCACCGCGGCGATGCCCTCCTCGCCGTGCTCGGCGACCTCGACGGAGGGCAGCTCCCCGGCGTCCGCGAAGGACTTCTTGGAGAACTGGGCGACGAAGTGGGCGCGGGCCGCCATCGCCGCCGCGATGCCGTGCAGCGCCGAGACGACCTCGCCCGCCAGGACCTTCTTCAGGTCCATCGGGTGCAGGGTGCCCGCCTCGATGCGCGCGGTGGCCTGCTCGATCTCCGGGTCGGTCCACTCGGTCCAGGCCCGCAGGTACGGCACCATCAGCCGGTCCGGGATCGACATGATCTTGCCGAACACCTCGTCGGGGGTGCTGCCCAGACCCACGTAGTTGCCCTTGGACTTGGACATCTTGGCGCCGGACCCGTCGGTGCCCTCGACCAGCGGCATGGTGACCACCAGCTGCGGCTGCTGCCGGTGCGCCTCCATGATCCGGCGGCCCATCTGGAGGTTCAGCAGCTGGTCGACGCCGCCGAGCTCCACGTCGCAGGCCAGCTCGACGGAGTCGAGGGCCTGGGCGACCGGGTAGAGCAGCTCCGACATCGTCAGGCCCGAGCCCTCCGAGAGCCGGTTGCGGAAGTCCTCGCGCTGGAGCAGCGAGGAGACCGGCACCTGCGCCAGGAGCCCGAGCAGCTGCGGCAGCGTGCAGGGGGCGAGCCAGCGGCTGTTGTGGGCGAAGCGCACCTTCTCGAAGTCGAAGAAGGGGCGGACCTGCTCCTGGTAGCCGGACAGGTTCCGCTCGATGTCCTCGTCGGTCAGCGGCGGGCGCTCGGCCGTGCGGCCCGAGGGGTCGCCGATCTTGGCGGTGAAGTCGCCGATGATCAGTGTGACGTCGTGGCCCATGCGCTGGAAGCGGCTCAGCACGATGACCGGCACCGCATGGCCCAGGTGCACGTCGGCAGCCGTCGGATCGATGCCCAGTTTGACGTGCAGGCCCCTGCCCTGCGCCGCGCGCTGCTCGATCCGCTCGGCGAGCTTGTCGACGGAGGGCAGCAGCTCCACGGAGCGCGCCCCGATCAGCTCCGCCTGCTCCTTGCCCGTCAGATCACTCAGGTCCAGAGAGCGCCGGGCCCCGGTCTCCGCGAGCAGCTGCTCGACGTGGGTGTCGGAGGTGAGGTCCTGGGCCAGCAGCTCACTGGCGCGCTGTACGGAGTCGCCGAGGCGTGTCACGTCACTGTCCTGGTGGTGGTTGCTGAAAACGGTCAGGCGAAGTCTATGCGCCGCCGCAGGTGCGCGTGCCCGCGGCCGCCGCGGCGGGCGGCGGTTTCTGTAGGGACTCCACAGGTCGCTGTCGGTGCCCCTGTCCGTGCCCGCGTGCTCGCCGAGCACCGCCGCCGGATAGGTTCTCTTTGGGACAGACCGTGTTGGACAGTGACAGCAGCAGAGAGGGTGGTCACACCGTGAGCCGCTCAGTGCTCGTGACCGGAGGGAACCGCGGCATCGGCCTCGCCATCGCGCGGGCCTTCGCCGAGGGCGGCGACAACGTCGCCGTCACCTACCGCTCCGGAGAGCCGCCCGAGGGCTTCCTCGGCGTCAAGTGCGACATCACCGAGCCGGAGCAGGTGGAGCAGGCGTACAAGGAGATCGAGGAGAAGCAGGGGCCGGTCGAGGTCCTGGTCGCCAACGCGGGCGTCACCCGCGATCAGCTGCTGCTGCGGATGTCGGAGGAGGACTTCACCTCCGTCCTCGACACCAACCTCACCGGCGCGTTCCGGGTGGTCAAGCGCGCCTCCCGGGGCATGCTGCGCGCCCGCAAGGGCCGTATCGTGCTGATCTCCTCGGTCGTCGGCCTGATGGGACAGGCCGGGCAGGTCAACTACGCCGCCTCCAAGGCCGGTCTGGTGGGCTTCGCCCGCTCGCTCTCCCGCGAGCTGGGCTCCCGCAACATCACCTGCAACGTCGTCGCTCCCGGGTTCGTGGACACCGACATGACCCGGGCGCTCAGCGACGAGCAGCGGGCCGATTTCGTCAAGCAGGTACCGCTGGGCCGTTACGCCGAACCCGCCGAGGTCGCCTCCTCGGTGCGGTTCCTGGCGTCCGACGAGGCCGCGTACATCACCGGAGCCGTCATTCCCGTCGACGGCGGATTGGGCATGGGTCACTGAAACAATGAGCGGAATCCTGGCGGGCAAGCGCATCCTTGTCACCGGCGTCATCACCGACGGGTCGATCGCCTTCCACGCGGCGAAGGTCGCCCAGGAGCAGGGCGCTGAGGTCCTCCTCACCGGTTTCGGCCGGCTCTCCCTGGTGGAGCGGATCGCCAAGCGGCTGCCCGAGGCCGTGCCCGTGATCGAGCTGGACGTCAGCAACCAGGAGCACCTGGACGGGCTCGCTGACAAGATCCGCGAGCACTGGGGCGAGGACGCGCGGGTGGACGGCATCGTCCACTCGATCGCCTTCGGCCCGCAGGGCGCCTTCGACTTCCTCGGCGCCGCCTGGGAGGACGTCAGCACGGCCGTGCACATCTCGGCGTACTCCCTCAAGTCGCTGACCATGGCCTGCCTGCCGCTGATGCACGAGGGCAGCTCGGTCGTCGGGCTGACCTTCGACGCGCAGATCGCCTGGCCGAAGTACGACTGGATGGGCGTGGCCAAGGCGGCGCTGGAGTCCACCAACCGCTACCTCGCGCGCGACCTGGGCCCCCAGGGCATCCGCTGCAACCTCGTCTCGGCGGGCCCGATCAAGTCCATGGCGGCCAAGTCCATTCCGGGCTTCGAGGAGCTGGCCGACGTGTGGAACCACCGCGCGCCCATCGGCTGGGAGCTGTCGGACCCGGAGCCGGCCGGACGCGGTGTCGCCGCCCTGCTGTCGGACTTCTTCCCGCGGACCACCGGCGAGATCGTGCACGTCGACGGAGGGGTGCACATGATGGGGGCCTGACGCCCTCGCCGGGGCCGCGCGGGTGCTACAGCGCCCCGCGGCTCCACTCCGCCGTGTGGGAGGCCGCCTCGTGCGAGGCGGCCTCCGCGTCCTGTGCGCGGATGGCTTCCAGCAGCCGCGAGTGGTCCATGTAGCCCTCGGGGCGCAGGGTCTCTCCCACGTCGTGCCGCAGGAAGGCGCGCAGCACCTCGGCGAGGTCCGCGTACAGCGCGCTGAAGACCTCGTTGCGCGACGCCGCGACGACGCCCATGTGCAGGCTCTGGTCCGCGTCGATGAAGCGTTCGACTTCTCCCGACTCCCACGCCGCCTCCCGGCGGGCCAGCAGCCCGTCGAGCTGTGCGAGGTCGGCGTCCGTGCGCCGCCGCGCCGCCAGCCTGGCGCCCGCCGTCTCCAGCGCGGAGCGCAGCTCGGCCACGTGCCGCAGGTCGGTCCCCGCGAAGCGCCGGTGCATCACGCCCGCCAGCTCGCTGGTGGCCAGCACGTAGGTACCCGAGCCCTGTCTGATGTCGAGCAGGCCGTTGTGGGCGAGCGCGCGCACCGCCTCGCGCACCGTGTTGCGGGCTACGCCCAGCTGCTCGACCAGCTCGGGCTCGGTCGGGATGCGGCTGCCCACGGGCCACTGCCCCGAGGCGATCTGCTGGCGCAGTGTGGCGATCACCTGGTCGGCCAGCGGTGCGCGCTGGGGCGCGGACAGCGGGGGAGCGGAGCCGCGGGACGGGGACGGGGGAAGGGATTGGCCGCGATTCATCCCATGATTCTATGATGGGCCTCATGGCCATGGCAGACGACGACCGCAGGAATCCCCCGCACGAGCCCGACCGCCGACCCGCCGCCACCGGCGTACGCGAACGTCCCGACGCGGCACGTACCGCCGACGCGCCGGTGTCGCCACCCGAGCCCGGCGGCCCCGCCCCCGTGGCCTCCCCCTGGATGCTCCGCCTCGTCGCCGTCGGGCTCGTCATCGCGGCGCTCAACCTGCGTCCCGCCATCTCCGGGCTCGGCCCCCTCCTGGAGGAGATCCGCGGTGGGCTGCACATGAACGGCGCCGTCGCCGGACTGCTCACCTCCGTACCGCCGCTCTGTTTCGCGCTCTTCGGCGGCCTCGCGCCCCGGCTGGCCCGCCGCCGCGGTCCGGCAGCGGTCGTGCTGGCCGGCATGGTCGCGGTCACCCTCGGGCTCGCCCTGCGCCCGTTCGCGGGCGGCACCGGCACCTTCCTCGCGGCCACGGCGCTCGCCCTGGCCGGTATCGCGGTGAGCAACGTGCTGATGCCGGTCGTCGTCAAGCACTGGTTCCCCGACCGCGTCGGCTCCATGACAGGGCTCTACTCGATGGCGCTGTCCATGGGCACGTCGGCGGCCGCCGCCGTCACCGTGCCGCTGACCGGCGCCCTCGGCGGCAGTTGGCGTGCCGGACTGGGCGCCTGGGCGGTGCTGGGCGTCCTCGCCGTCGTCCCGTGGCTCCTGATCACCCGTGACCGTTCGGCGCGGGGCCCCGAGCCGCGGGCCGAGCAGGAGGCCGTCCCCGAGGAGACGATCGAGGGCGAGGCGCGCAGCGAGTCCGAGGCGCGCAGCGAGGGCGAGGCGCGCCATCACGAGGCCGAGGCGCCCGCCGCCGGACGTCACCCCGGAAGCGAGACCGGCTCCGGGGCCCCCGCAGGCACCGGAGCTCCCGCAGGCACCGGAGCTCCGGCCGGCTCCGCGGCCCCCGCCGGGAAGGCGTCCGCGCTGCGTATCGCCAAGTCGCCCACCGCTTGGTGGCTCGGCGTCTTCTTCGGGCTCCAGGCCTCCGCCGCCTACATCACGATGGGCTGGCTGCCGCAGATCTTCCGCGACGCGGGGGTCTCCGCCTCCGCCGCCGGTGCGATGCTCGCGGTGACGATGGGCATGGGCATCCCCCTCTCCTTCGTCCTGCCGAAGATGGCCGCACGGATGCGGCACCAGGGTCCGCTGGTCCTGGCACTCGGCGTCTGCGGCCTGGTCGCGTACGCCGGTCTGTGGCTGGCCCCCGCCTCGGGGGCATGGGTGTGGTCCCTGGTCCTCGGCGTCTCCAACTGCGCGTTCCCGCTGGCGCTCACCATGATCGGCATGCGGTCGCGGTCCAGCGCGGGCGTGGTCAAGCTCTCCGCCTTCGCGCAGAGCACCGGCTACCTGCTCTCCATACCGGGACCGCTGCTGGTCGGCTCCCTGCACGATCTGAGCGGCGACTGGCGGATGCCCCTGGTGCTGATGGCGGCGCTGATGGTCGCGCAGATGGCGTCGGGGCTGCTGGCGGGCAGGGACCGTGTCATCGAGGACGGACGCTGAGTGGGACACTGGCACACATGCCAGTCCTCGAACCGCATCCCCCCAAACCGCAGAAGAAACTGCTGATGATCTTCGGCGCGATGATCGCCGTCACGGTCGTCATCGGGGTCATCGCCAGCATCGCCTCGCCCTGATCCGGGCCGGGCCCGGATCGGGACCACCGTCTTCGACGTCGGGCCGTCGGGTCTTCGCCGCAGCAGGTGTACCCAACCCCCCATCCCCTAGGGGGTTGGCTTCAGGGGTAACTGGGTGGCTCACCGGATGGGGCGACCCCCCGAAGCTTCGTAGCGTCGCCTTACAGCGACGAAAACGAAGCAGAGGAACCCGGAGGCGAGCCCCATGACGGCCCCCGCGCACGGCATGACAGACGGAAGCCGGACGCGCCCTGCGGCGCGTGCCGTACAGACGAGGCTGCCGTGGTGGGGGGCCGTGCTCCCGGCGCTCGGCTTCGCACTGCTGCTGGTCCTGCTGCTCGGCGCCGGCCGGGCCGACGCCGCCGAGCAGACCGCGGGCAGCCCCCTGGTCTCCTTCCTCGTCCACCTGTGGAGCAGCCTGCCGGGCTGACCCGCGGCCGGGCCCGCACGGTTCCCCGAGACGTGCACGGGGCGCGTAGGGGGAAGTCATCACTGTCCGTCACCCACCCCGGGATGAACCGTCCAACACCATGCGCCCGGCACCGCGTTTCGTGCGAAGCTGGGAAACATGAGCGTCGATGTGCCCCGCAAGATCGTCCTTCTCCGGCACGCCAAGGCGGACTGGCCCCAGGTGGCGGACCACGAGCGGCCTCTCGCCGAACGCGGCCGCCTGGACGCCCCCGCGGCGGGCGAGTGGCTCGCCGGTCAGGGCATCACCCCGCAACTGACCCTCTGCTCGACGGCGACCCGCACACGCGAGACGTGGAAACTGGTCGTCTCCCACCTTTCGCAGCGCCCCAAAACGGTCTACGAGGAGCGGCTGTACGACGCGCCGCCCGGAGCGATCATCGAAGTGGCGAACGAAGTCGCCGACGAGGTGCGGGATGTGCTGATCGTCGGCCACAACCCGGGTATGCAGTCCGTCGCCGACGTGCTCGCCGGGAGCGCCGACCACGACGCGCAGGAGCGGATGGCACGCGGGTTCCCCACCGCGGCCGTCGCCGTCCTGCGGTTCACCGGCTCGTGGAAGTCCCTGGAGGCGGGCGGCGCGGAGCTCACCCACTTCTGGTCCCCGCACGAGTGAGCCGCGGCTGAGCTCCTTCCGCCGACCGTCCCGTCGCCGCGGCACTCCGTCGGGTGCCGCGGCGCTTTCGTCCGCCTGCAGGCCCGGTTCGGCGGCGAACGAGCCGCCTCCCAGCCCCTGTTCGACCGCGGCGAGACGGCGGGCCGCGTCGGCCCCGTCGACCAGGCGGTGGTCGTACGAGAGCGCGGGGTGGGTCATGCGGCGAGGCGCTCGTGCGCCTCTCCCCGCCGGTCCGGCCCGGCAGCAGGCGAGACGCACGTCACACCGGCTCGTGTCACACTGGGCCGAGACGCCTCGTCAAGGGTGTGTAACCGTCGGCACGACGCTGTGGAGCGCATCATGGAAGCACGCCTGAACGCCTTCGCCAACCCGGTCCTCACCAAGGTCTTCAAGCACCTCATCGCCGCCGACAAGGTGGTCGGGGACTCGACGCTGCCCGCCGCCACACAGGAGCTGGTGAAGCTGCGCGCCAGCCAGATCAACGGCTGCGGCTTCTGCACCGACATGCACTTCAAGGACGCCGTGCACGCGGGGGAGTCCGCTGAGCGCCTCAACATGGTCGCCGCCTGGCGGGAGGCCACGGTGTTCACCGAGGCCGAGCGCGCGGCGCTGGAGCTGGCCGAGGAGGCCACCCGCGTCGCCGACGCGGCCGGCGGGGTCACCGACGAGGTCTGGGCAGGCGCCGCCGAGCACTACGACGAGGAGCAGCTGGCGGCGCTGGTGGGGGTCATCGCCGTCATCAACGCGTTCAACCGCGGCAACGTCATGCTCCGGATGCCGGCGGGCGACTACCAGCCCGGCCAGTTCGGCTGACGGTGACGGCGCCGCCCGAGGGGAGACGGTGAGCGCCGCTGCGGGGTCCGCCCGCCGCGGCGCGCTCCGGGTCAGTACAGCTGGGCGCGGTCCTCGCCGGCTGCCTCGACGAGGCCGTCAGCGGCCTCGACCTCTTCCCGGGTGACGCCCAGCAGGTAGAGCACCGTGTCCAGGAACGGCACGTTCACCGCCGTGTGGGCCTTCTCCTGCACCAGGGGCTTGGCGTTGAAGGCGACACCGAGCCCCGCCGTGTTCAGCATGTCCAGATCGTTGGCGCCGTCACCGATGGCGACCGTCTGCGCCAGCGGGAGACCCGCCTCGGCGGCGAAGCGGCGCAGCAGCCGCGCCTTGCCCGCGCGGTCGACGATCTCGCCCGTGACCCGGCCCGTCAGCCTGCCGTCGACGATCTCCAGGGTGTTGGCGGAGGCGAAGTCGAGACCCAGCTCTTCTCGGAGCGCGTCCGTGACCTGGGTGAAGCCGCCCGAGACGACGCCCACCTGGTAGCCGAGCCGCTTGAGCGTACGGACCAGGGTGCGCGCGCCCGGCGTCAGCCGCACCTGCTCGCGGACCTTGTCCACGACCGAGGCGTCCAGCCCGGCCAGCAGCGCCACGCGTGCGTGCAGGGACTGCTCGAAGTCCAGCTCCCCGCGCATGGCCCGGGTCGTCACCTCGGCGACCTCCGCCTCGCAGCCCGCGTGGGCGGCGAACAGCTCGATCACCTCGTCCTGGATGAGGGTGGAGTCCACGTCCATGACGACCAGCCGCTGGGCCCTGCGCTGGAGCCCGGAGGCGACGACGGCGACGTCGATGCCGTACTTCTTCGCCTCCAGCGCCAGCGAGGTGCGCAGCAGCGACGTCTGCGCCCCCGAGACGTCGAACTCGACCGCCAGCACCGGGTACTTGGCGAGCCGGAAGATGCGGTCGATGTTGCCGCCCGTGGAGGTGATGCTGGCCGCTATGGCGGCGGTCGACTCCGAGGTCAGCGGGTGGCCCAGCACCGTGACGTGCGAGCGGCCCGTGCCGCGCGGCCGGTTGTCGCCCGTGCCGGAGATGATCTCGGCTTCCATGCCCATCGACTCGGCCCAGCTGTGCACCGTGGCGCGCAGCTCGCCCTCTGTGCCGGTCCCCGCCGTGGGAGCGGTCACCAGTGCGCACAGCGTGATGCGGCCGCGCGTGACCAGCTGCTCGATGTCGACGACCTCGACGGCGAACGCCGCGAGGGTGTCGAAGAGCCCGGCGGTGATACCGGGCCGGTCCCTTCCGAAGATCTTGACGAGGAGGGTCGGGGTGTCGGCGTACGACGGAGGCGTGGCCACATCTGCGCTCATGGTCCTGCCACAGTACCGCCGCCCCGCCGGGCGCCCCGCCTCGGCCCGGTCGCCGACCGCCCGCGAACCGGCCACGGCACCCGTCCGCACCCGTCACGCGGCTTGTCCGTATCAGTCGGGATCGGTGCCGATCCGCCCCGCATCGACGGCCAGGACCCTTTCTCCCGCACAGCTCAACCGAATGGTCACAGCCTGGTCCCTGTCGCTGGCCCGGCTTCCTGTCGGAGGGCCGCGCCTGGAATAGTTCCCCACGATGTTCGCCATCCCTAGACTCCCTCTCGGCAGGGGGTACCTCGGGGGACAACTTTGTGGGGCATGGAGTGCCGGAACTCGTACTGGAATTGAACGGACAGACCTGGACGCTCGATCCGTCCAGGGCGTACACCCTCGGCCGCGATCCGCAGGGGGACGTCGCGATCGACGACGCCAGGGTCTCCTGGCGACACGCCACGGTGCGCTGGGGAGGGCGTGCCTGGGTCATTGAGGACCACGGCAGCACCAACGGCACCTATGTGCAGGGGCGCCGGCTCCAGCAGTTGGAGCTCGCCCCCGGCATGAGCGTTCACCTGGGCAACGCCAGCGACGGGCCGAAGCTCACCTTCTCCGCCGGCGCGGGCGGGCAGGCCCCGGCAGGCGGCATGTACGCGCAGGGGGCGGCAGCCGGTCAGGCGGCGGCCGCGCACAGCGCCCCGACGCAGCAGCCGGGCATCGTGCCCGGTGGTCAGGGTGCCGGCTGGGGTCAGCAGCCCCAGCAACCCCCGCAGCAACCCCAGCAGCCGCACCCGGGCTGGCAGCAGCAGGCGCCCCAGATGCCGCAGCAGATGCAGCAGGCACCGCAGATGCCCCAGCAGGGTTACGCGCAGCAGGCGCCTCCGCAGCAGTACCCCCAGCAGCACGTGCCGCAGCAGGGCGTGCCGCAGCAGCACGTGCCGCAGCAGGGCGTGCCGCAGCAGCACGTGCCGCAGCAGCACGTGCCGCAGCAGGGCGGCCCTGTGCCGCACGGTGCGCTGGGCCCGCAGGGGACGGGCCCGCAGGGGAGCGGTCCCGCCGCGGGCGGCCAGACCGGTGGTGGGGACCGCAGCCCGACGACGTTCCACCAGCTCTCCCTCGGCCGGGTGATGCGCATCGGCCGTGCGCTGGAGAACGATCTGGTCGTCTCCGACCTCCAGGTCTCCCGGAACCACGCCGAGTTCCACGCCTCACCCGACGGACGCGCCGAGATCCGCGACCTGGGCAGCCACAACGGCACCTACGTCAACGGCCAGCCGATGCCCAAGTCCGGGACGGTGACGATCACCCCCCAGGACATCGTCGGCATCGGCCACTCCACCTTCCGGCTGGTCGGCGACCGGCTGGAGGAGTTCGTCGACACCGGTGACGTCTCCTTCTCCGCCCGCCACCTGACGGTGAAGGTGGACGGCGGCAAGGTCATCCTCAACAACGTCACCTTCGGCGTACCGGAGAAGTCGCTCATAGGCGTCATCGGCCCCTCCGGGTCCGGCAAGTCGACGCTGCTGCGCGCACTGACCGGGTACCGGCCGGCCGACGCGGGCGAGGTCCTCTACGACAACCGCAACCTCTACAAGCAGTTCGCCGAGCTGCGGCAGCGCATCGGCCTCGTCCCCCAGGACGACATCCTGCACAAGGAGCTGAAGGTCCGCACCGCGCTGCGCTACGCGGCCAAGCTCCGCTTCCCCGGTGACGTCGCCGAGGCCGAACGCAACGCCCGCGTCGAGGAGGTGCTGGCGGAGCTCAAGCTCGACATCCACGCCGACAAGCGCGTCACCTCCCTCTCCGGCGGCCAGCGCAAGCGCGTCTCGGTCGCCCTGGAGCTGCTCACCAAGCCGTCGCTGATCTTCCTGGACGAGCCGACCTCGGGTCTCGACCCGGGCATGGACCGCGACGTCATGCAGCTGCTGCGCGGCCTGGCCGACGACGGCCGCACGGTACTGGTCGTCACCCACTCGGTGGCCGAACTCGGCCTGTGCGACAAGCTGCTGGTGATGGCGCCCGGCGGCGGTGTGGCCTACTTCGGGCCGCCCGAGGAGGCGCTGAACTTCTTCGGCTACGACTCGTGGGCCGACGTCTTCTCCGCCTTCGAGAACTACCGCGACTACGACTGGATGGGCCGCTGGCAGGGCTCGCAGCACTACCAGATGTACGCGGCCGACATCGACCAGCAGTCGCCGCAGGACCCCTACGCCGCGCAACAGCAGGCGATGCAGCCGCAACGGCTGCAGAAACCGCAGAGCTGGGGCAGTCAGCTGTGGACGCTGATGAGACGCTACATGTCGGTGATCGTCTCGGACCGCTCCTTCCTCGTGCTGTCCTTCGTCACCCCGCTGATCCTCGGCTTCGTCAGCACACTGATGCCGTCCGACTACGGGCTGACGGCACCGGCGGGCAAGACCAACGGCGACGCGGGGCCGATCCTGCTCATCCTCGCCATCGGCGCCTGCTTCTCCGGCGCGGCCAACTCGGTACGTGAGCTGATCAAGGAACGCGTCATCTACGAACGCGAACGGGCCACAGGACTGTCCCGTTCGGCGTACCTGATGTCGAAGGTCATCGTGCTGGGCGTCGTCGCCGCCATCCAGGGCGTGCTCATGTGCGTCGTCGGCTTCTTCCCGCGCGACCTGCCCGAAGAGGGCCTGCTGATCACCAACCCGGCCCTCGAGATGGCCCTGGTCATGATCGCCCTCGGCGCCACCTCGATGATGTTCGGCCTGATCATCTCCTCGCTGGTGAAGACCTCCGAGAAGACGATGATCCTGCTCGTCCTCTTCGCGGTCATCCAGGTCGTCTTCACCGGCGTGCTCTTCAAGCTGTTCGACAGCCCGGGCGTCGAGCAGTTCGCCTGGCTGATGCCGTCCCGGTGGGCCATCGCGGGCCTGGGCACCACGGTCGAGCTCGGCCGCCTGATGCCGCAGGACAAGAAGGACCCCACCAACACCGACCCGCTGTGGGACCACTCCCTGGACCAGTGGGCGATGGACGTCGGCATCCTCGTCGTGATGGGCATCCTCTGCTACTTCGTGGTCATCCGCCTGCTGCGCCGCCACGAGCCGGAGATCATGCGCAAGTAAGCCACGCGGACACGTCCGCACGGAGCGAGGGGGCACCCGCCCGAGGGTGCCCCCTCGCGCGCTGTTCCAGGGCCCTGGGACCACCGACCTAGGACCACAGGGCGGCCACGCCCCTGGCCGCGGTCCGATCCCGCGAGACCCCTCCCGCGAGTACGGTGATCCGCATGGTCCCCCGCTCCGGGCTCGCCGCGGTCAGCGCGGCGCTGCTCGCCATGAACCGCAGGCTGGAGGTGCGCGACGTCCTCCAGACGATCGTCGCCTCCGCCCGCGACCTGCTCGACGCCGAGTACGCGGCACTCGGCGTCCCCGACGATCACGGCGGCTTCGCCCAGTTCGTCGTCGCCGGGGTCAGCGACGAGCAGTGGAAGGCCATCGGCCCGCTGCCCCGCCAGCACGGCATCCTCGCCGCGATGCTGCACGACGCCACCCCGCAGCGCCTCGCCGACGTCCGCAAGCACCCCCGCTTCGGCGGCTGGCCCTCGGCGCACCCGATGATGGCCGACTTCCTCGGCATGCCCATCGCCGACGGCGAGCAGGTACTCGGCGCGCTCTTCTTGGCGAACAAGCGCTGCCTCGCGGACGAGCGCGGCTCCGCCGAGAAGGCCCCCAGGCGCCCCGCTTCCCAGGAGCGGCCCTGCGCCTTCACCGAGGACGACGAGGAACTGCTGCGCCTGCTCGCCCAGCACGCGGCGCTCGCCCTCACCAACGCGCGCCTCTACGAGCGCAGCCGCGAGCTGACCATCGCCCAGGAGCGCTCCCGCATCGGCCATGAGCTGCACGACGCCGTCGCCCAGAAACTCTTCTCGCTGCGGCTGACGGCCCAGGCCGCCACCGCGCTGGTCGACCGCGACCCCGCCCGGGCCAAGGCGGAGCTGCACGAGGTCGCGCGGCTGTCCGGGGAGGCGGCCGACGAGCTGCGGGCCGCCGTCGTGGAGCTGCGCCCCGCCGCGCTCGACGAGGACGGGCTGGTGGCGACCCTGCGCACCCAGGCGCAGGTCCTCGACCGCGCGCACAGCGCCCGCGTCGACTTCGTGTGCGACGGTGTCAGGGCTCTGCCCTCGGCGCAGGAGGAAGCGCTGCTGCGCGTCGCCCAGGAAGCGCTGCACAACGCACTGCGGCACGCGGACGCCGCACACGTGCGGGTCGCTCTCGCCCGCCGGGGGCCTGCCGTCGTCCTCACCGTCACCGACGACGGCGCCGGCTTCGACCCGGCCGCGGTCCGCTCGGCGGGCCGGCACCTCGGGCTCGTCTCGATGCGGGACAGGGCCTCCGGCGTCGGCGGTGCGCTGACCGTTCACTCGGAGCCCGGCAAGGGCACCGTCGTCTCCATGGAGGTGCCAGGTGGCTGACCGGATCCGGGTCCTGCTCGTCGACGACCACCAGGTCGTACGGCGAGGACTGCGCACGTTCCTGGAGGTGCAGGATGACATCGAGGTCGTGGGGGAGGCCTCGGACGGCGACGAGGGAGTCGCCCGTGCCGAGGAGCTGCGCCCCGACGTCGTCCTGATGGACGTCAAGATGCCCGGCACCGACGGTGTCGAGGCCCTGCGCCTGCTGCGGGAGCGCGGCAACCCGGCCAGGGTGCTGATCGTCACCAGTTTCACCGAGCAGCGCACGGTCGTGCCCGCCCTGCGCGCCGGCGCCGCCGGATACGTCTACAAGGACGTCGACCCCGAGGCGCTGGCGGGCGCCATCCGCTCCGTGCACGCGGGTCACGTGCTGCTCCAGCCCGAGGTCGCCGGCGCGTTGCTCACCGATGACCAGGGCGGCGGCGCGGGTCGCGGCCCCGCACTCACCGAGCGGGAACGCGAGGTGCTCGGCCTGATAGCGGACGGCCGCTCCAACCGGGAGATCGCGCGGGCCCTCGTGCTGTCGGAGAAGACGGTCAAAACGCACGTCTCCAACATCCTGATGAAGCTGGACGTGGCCGACCGTACCCAGGCCGCCTTGTGGGCAGTCCGCCACGGGGTGACGGGGTGACGGGGTGACGGGGTGACGGGGTGGCTCCGCTGAACGGTCACCGGTTGAGGGGGTGACGCGCCGACCGCGCCGGTGCGCGTCACGGAGAGCCAGAGAATTCGGTCTTCCGTTCGCTCCGGCCCGGTCGTTCATACCGTCGTGTGGTCGTCATCTTTTCTGCGTATCCCCACCGGCGGGTGCCCGTTCTCCCTGGTGTGCCCGCGGCGCCCGTCCGCGGTGCGATCAGCTGATTCCACAGGGAGAACACCCCATGAACACTGCCAAGAAGGCCGCCCTCGTCATCGCCGCCGCCGGTGTCGCCGCCGGTGCCTCCGCCGGCACCGCCTTCGCCACCGGGCACCATGCCGACGCCCGCGGCGCGGCCACCAACTCGCCCGGTGTCGGCTCCGGCAACCTCGTCCAGGCCCCGATCCACGTTCCCGCCAACGTCTCGGGCAACTCCGTGAACGTCGTCGGCGTCCTCAACCCCGTCTTCGGCAACCACGCCGTCAACCACTGAGGCGCCGCGCCGGAAGGGCGGGCCCCGGGCCACGGAGCCTCGGGGCCCTGAGCCCCGCGGTCCTACAGCCCGACAGCCCCCGAGCCTCAGGGCCGCCCGCCCTCCCGGCGCCGCTCCAGCTCCTCCGCGTACGCGTTGTACGCGGCCACCTGCGCCCGCCGCGCCGTACGCTCCACGGGGCGCAGCGCCTCAGCGCGCGCCGCGATCGCCGACGCGCTCAGCGCCCCGCCGTGCTCACGCCCGTCACCACCGCCGCCGTACGCGATCGCCACCAGCGCCCCCACCCGCTGGGCCAGCTCCAGCACCCGCACCGCACGCGGCGGATAGCCGGGAGCCAGCAGCTGCCTGCCCGCCTCCATCCGCGCGCGGTACGCCTCCAGCGCCGCGTCCGCGACCGGCCCCGAACCCGCCACGTCCAGCCGGGTGAGCACCTCGGTGGCCTCCCGCAACGCCTCCGCCAGCTCCCGCTCGGCCTCCGCGAGCGACGGCACGTCGGCGGGCGGCGTCTCGCGCACCGGCAGGCACTCCCACACCACCTCGGTGTGCACGTCCTCGGGATCCGCCCCCTGGGGGCCCGCCTCGTGCACGGCGGGAACCAGACCCAGCGCGGCGCCGTGCACCAGCACCGCCTCCTCGGCCGCCACCGCCCGCGCGTTGAACCCCGGCGGTCCGCTCAGCCCCAGCGGGTGGCCCGGCACCGGCAGCGCCACCCGCAGACCGACCGCGCCCAGCGACCGCAGCCGGCCCAGCGCCAGCGTCAGCCCCACCGGCGCGCCCTCCTCATCCGGCAGCGCCACACGGTGCACGGCGTCGCCCGCAACGATGCGCTCGGCGGCCTCGTCGGGCGAGACGAGACCGGCGAAGAGCGCGTTTCCCCAGGCGGCCAACCGCCCGGAACGAGGTTCAGTGAGCATGGACCCAGCCTAGGGAAGCCTAGGGAGAGGCTTTCGCACACGGTGGCGTAGGTTTTCCCCTGGGGAATGTGCCCACAGGCACTCAAACGCGACTGCAATAGGAGACAACGCGCTCATGAGCGAAGTACTGGAGCTGGTGGACGTATCCGTGGTCCGCGACGGACGCGCTCTGGTGGAAGACGTCTCCTGGTCGGTCAAGGAGGGCGAGCGCTGGGTCATCCTCGGTCCCAACGGAGCGGGCAAGACCACCCTGCTCAACGTCGCCTCCAGCTACCTCTTCCCGACCTCGGGCTCCGCCCGCATCCTGGGCGAACAGCTCGGCGGCGTCGACGTGTTCGAGCTGCGCCCGCGCGTCGGCATGGCCAGCATCGCGATGTCCGAGAAGCTCCCCCGCCGCCAGACCGTGCTGGAGACCGTGCTCACCGCCGCCTACGGCATGACGGCGCACTGGCAGGAGAACTACGAGAAGGTCGACGAGGACCGCGCCCGTGCCTTCCTCGACCGCCTGGGCATGTCCGAGTACCTCGACCGCAGGTTCGGCACCCTTTCCGAGGGCGAGCGCAAGCGCACCATGATCGCCCGCGCCATGATGACGGACCCCGAACTGCTGCTCCTCGACGAGCCCGCCGCCGGACTCGACCTGGGCGGGCGTGAAGACCTCGTCCGCCGCCTCGGACGGCTCGCGCGCGACTCCTACGCCCCCTCCATGCTGATGGTCACCCACCACGTCGAGGAGATCCCGCCCGGCTTCACCCACGCCCTGATGATCCGCCAGGGCCGGGTGCTGGCCGCGGGCCCGCTGGAGACGGAACTGACCTCCCGCAACCTCTCGCTCTGCTTCGGCCTCCCGCTCGTCGTCGAGACGCAGAACGGCCGTTGGACCGCACAGGGCCTGCCGCTGCGCTGAGCTCGCGCCTACCATGGGACCCGTGGATGCATGGGTCTGGTGGCTGGTGGCCGCCGCAGCGCTGGGAATCCCGCTCGTCATCACGGCCATGCCCGAGTTCGGCATGCTCGCGGTGGGCGCGGTCGCGGCCGCGGGAACGGCCGGGCTCGGTGGGGGAGCCGTCCCCCAGGTCGTGGTCTTCGCCGTCGTCTCGGTGGCCCTGATCCTGGTCGTACGACCGCTCGCGCGCCGCTCCCGTGCCGAACGGCCCGCGTTGGCCAGCGGCGTGGAGGCACTCAAGGGCCGGCAGGCCGTGGTGCTGGAACAGGTCGACGGGCGCAGCGGCCGCATCAAGCTCGCCGGCGAGATCTGGTCGGCCCGCGCGCTCGACGCGTCGACGACCCACGAGCCGGGCAGTGAGGTGGATGTGGTCGAGATCGACGGAGCCACCGCCGTCGTGATGTGATGGCGTGAGCAACCGCACAGCGAGCGGCAGTTGCACGAGCGGCACGTACACAAGAGGCGATAACAAGATGCAGGGGGCAAGGCCGTGGACGCCATCATCATCGTCCTGATCATCCTGGTGGTGCTCGTCTGTATCGCGCTCATCAAGACGATCCAGGTGATCCCGCAGGCCAGCGCCGCGATCGTGGAGCGCTTCGGACGGTACACCCGCACCTTGAACGCGGGCCTCAACATCGTCGTCCCCTTCATCGACACGGTCCGCAACCGCGTGGACCTCCGCGAGCAGGTCGTGCCCTTCCCACCGCAGCCGGTGATCACCCAGGACAACCTCGTGGTGAACATCGACACCGTCATCTACTACCAGGTCACCGACGCCCGGGCCGCCACCTACGAGGTCGCCAGCTACATCCAGGCGATCGAGCAGCTCACCGTCACCACGCTGCGCAACATCATCGGCGGCATGGACCTGGAGCGCACCCTCACCTCCCGCGAGGAGATCAACGCCGCGCTGCGCGGTGTGCTGGACGAGGCCACCGGCAAGTGGGGCATCCGCGTCAACCGCGTCGAGCTCAAGGCCATCGAGCCGCCGACCTCCATCCAGGACTCGATGGAGAAGCAGATGCGCGCCGACCGTGACAAGCGCGCCGCGATCCTCCAGGCCGAGGGTGTCCGCCAGTCGGCGATCCTCACCGCCGAGGGCGAGAAGCAGTCGGCCATCCTGCGCGCCGAAGGTGAGTCCCGCTCCGCGGCGCTCCGCGCCGAAGGTGAGGCGCAGGCCATCCGTACGGTGTTCGAGTCCATCCACGCAGGGGACCCGGACCAGAAGCTGCTCTCCTACCAGTACCTCCAGATGCTCCCGAAGATCGCCGAGGGCGACGCCAACAAGCTCTGGATCGTCCCCAGCGAGATCGGCGACGCGCTCAAGGGCCTCGGCGGTGCCCTCGACAACTTCCGCCCCGACAGCGGCGGCGGCAACGGCGGCAGCCGTGGCGGCGTCCCCAGCCAGATGACCCCGCCGACCGTCACCAAGCCCCCGCGCGAGCAGCCCCCGCTCGACTCCTGAGCGCACACCGCCAGGGAGGCGCGTCGTCCGGAAGCCGGACGCGGCGCACACGCGCATCCGCCCCTCGGGCATGATCAGTGGCACTGACACCGATCACCGGAGGGGCTTCGCGTGACCATATGGGAGGCAGTCGCCGTCTGCGCCGCGGGAATCGCCGCCGGCGGCATCAACACCGTCGTCGGCTCCGGCACCCTCATCACCTTTCCCGTCC
The DNA here is from genome assembly GCF_003323715.1 of Streptomyces diacarni. GTDB lineage: Bacteria > Actinomycetota > Actinomycetes > Streptomycetales > Streptomycetaceae > Streptomyces > Streptomyces diacarni. The sequence goes on along the minus strand of NZ_QOIN01000033.1, from coordinate 4,975 downwards.
TGCTCGCGGTCGGCCTGCCGCCGGTGACCGCCAACGTCTCCAACACCATCGGTCTCGTCCCCGGCTCCGTCAGCGGAGCCATCGGATACCGCAGGGAGCTGCGCGGCCAGCGCGGCCGCGTCCTGCGGCTCGGCGGCGTCGCCCTCGTCGGCGGACTGACCGGCGCGATCCTGCTGCTCACCCTCCCCAGCAGCGCCTTCGACATGATCGTCCCGGTGCTGATCGCGGTCGCGCTCGTCCTCGTCGTCTTCCAGCCACGGCTGGCCGCCGCCGTCCGCCGCCGGCGCGCACGCAAGGACAGCACAGGACACCCGCACGGCGGCGTCCCCCTCCAGAGCGGCATCCTGGTCGCCAGCGCCTACGGCGGATACTTCGGCGCCGCGCAGGGCGTCATCTACGTGGCGCTGATGGGGCTGCTGCTCAACGACGACCTCCAGCGCATCAACGCCGTCAAGAACGTCCTCGGAGCCGTCGTCAACGGCGTCGCCGCCGTCTTCTTCGTCTTCGTCGCCGACGTCGACTGGACGGCCGTCCTGCTGATCGCGTTCGGATCGGCGGCCGGGGGCCAGCTCGGCGCCCGCATCGGACGCAAGCTGGCCCCCGGGGTGCTCCGCGGCGTCATCGTCGCCGTCGGCCTGGTCGCCATCGTCCAGCTGATACTGGACTGACCCGAGGGGGACCGCCCCGGCCGGCGAGGCCCCTGCCGCCGTCCGGGCGCGCGGGCCGCGGAAGGGACCTCACGCCGTGGCCGCCGGCACCGTCAGCCACTCGGGCAGCGTGTCGCCCTCCCCGAGCCCCAGCGCCAGCAGCAGGGAGTCCGCCGGCGTCGGCTCGAACGGCTTCACCAGCAGCCGCATCCCCGCCTGCGCGGGCGTACGGTCCGCCTTCCTGTGATTGTCCGCCGCACACGCGGCGACCGTGTTCAGCCACGTGTCGCCGCCCCCGTGGGACCGCGGAACGACGTGGTCCACCGTGGTCGCCCGGCGCCCGCAGTACGCACACCTGTGCCGGTCCCGCACCAGCACGCCCCGCCGCGACCACGACGCCCGTTGTCGGAACGGCACTCTCACGAACCTGCGCAGCCTGATCACCTGGGGCACCGGTATCTCCAGCTGCGCCGCGCGCACCCTCAGCCCGGGATGCGACTGCTCGACGACGGCCTTCTCCCGCATCACGAGCACCACGGCACGCCGCAGCGACACCGTCGACAGTGGCTCGAAGCTCGCGTTGAGCACCAACGTCTCCCGCATCCCGCCCGCCTCCCCTTGGACCCCCTCGGATCCCTCGGTCTTTCCCGATTCCTTCGGCTTCTTGCCGGTTCCTCCGCTTTCACCCCGTGCGCCCCTGCGCCGGGTGGCTCCACTGTGCCGCTGTCCCCGCAGGCCGACAACGCAATTTCTGCCCGCTGTACGGCGCGTGAAGAGTCCGGGAACACCAGGTCGAGAAGGAAAGGGAGCCCCGGGGAGACGGGGAGGACCGCCGGCCGCCGGAAGCGCGGGAGAGGCAGGGGAGCGGGCGCGGGAGGAAGGGCGCGAGTGCCCAGTGGGGCGGGCGGCAGGGGAGGCGCGTCGAAGGCAGCCGGCGCGGTCGTCCGACCCCCGGCCGGACTCCGGCGGACGGCGGCGTCGATGAGCGCCTGCCGTCCCCGCTCGCGGTGGCGTACCGCGCCACGGTGCCGACTGCCCGTGATACACGTTGCGCCGCGCACGAGGCGCGGCGCAACGGAATTGTTCCGGCCAGTCGGCCGGAAGCCGGTCTCCCGCTCCCCCGGGAGAGCGGGAGACCGGCTTCCGCTCTTCCGGGGAACCGGACTGCCGGTCAGCCGGGGAGCCGGTCAGTCGGTGAGCCGGGCTGTCGGTCAGCCCTCCGCAGGGATCTCGTACTCGGCGATGACGTGGCCCCGCGCGAGCGTGTGGAAGCGCAGGTTGAACCCGACGAAGGCGGGCGTCGCACCGGCGTCGGGACCGAGCTTGTCCGCGTCCACGGCGTAGACGGTGAACACGTAGCGGTGCGGCCCGTCCCCGGGCGGCGGCGCGGCTCCGCCGAAGTCCCGCGTCCCGAAGTCGTTGCGCACGTGCACGGCGCCCTCGGGGAGCCCCTTCATCTCACCCGTACCGGCACCCGCGGGCAGCTCGGTCACCGAGGCCGGGATGTCGAAGACGGACCAGTGCCAGAAACCGCTGCCGGTCGGCGCGTCCGGGTCGAAGCACGTCACGGCGTAGCTCTTCGTCCCTTCCGGGGCGCCGTCCCACCGCAGGTGCGGAGAGATGTTCCCCTCCGCGTACACCTGTGCGGAACCCAGATGGCCGCCGTCCGCCAGATCGTCGCTCACCACACGAATCGACGGCACCGGGGGGTGGAAGTCATGGGGAAGCGGGCGCCGTTGCTGGTCGGTCACGTCGGAACCTCCTCGTCACGCGAATCGCTGTACCGGCCAGCCTAACGATCGAGGCAGCCTCTCTTTGCCACCATGTCCAGGGTGCGTAAGCACACCCCGTACACCCCAGCCCCACGCCCGCAACCGCGGGCGCCTTCGAGCGAGTGACCACGACGAGACCCGAAGCGGTGGTATGAGATGACCAGCCCCGTGGAACTGCCCGAGCTGCCCCAGGCCGACCTTCCCGGCCTCTTCGACGCCTCGGTGCCCCCCGGCGTCTACCGGTTCCCCTCCGTGGGGCCCGACGCCCTCATGCAGGCGGACGCAGCCGGCTGGTTCGACGCGGTCGTGGACCTGACCGGCGTCGGCAGCAAAGCCGACTTCATGGAGCGTTGCGCCACCGGACTGGAACTCCCCGACTACTTCGGCCGCAACTGGGACGCCCTCGCCGACCTCCTCACCGACCTGTCCTGGTGGGGCGAGACCCGCGGCTACCTGTTCCTGGCCACCGGCTGGACGGAGTTCGAAGCGGCCGACCCCGAGGACGCGGCCGCCGCAGCGGAGGTCTTCACCGCCGCCGTCGGCTTCTGGGCGGTACGCGAGACCCCGCTCAGCATCCTGCTGGGCTGAGCGGGGTCCGCGGTGCGCCGCAGCCGGCGTCCGGCCGGGAGAGTCGAGCGGGGCCGAACCGCCACCGGCCGCGTCAGAACCAGTTGCGCTTCCCGCCGACCTCGGCCAGCCACTGGTTGAGGTACCCGGCCCAGTCCGTCAGCTGGTAGGTGTCGAAGTCCACGGGGAACGCGCGGAAGGTGTCACTGCCCTCCGAGAACAGCCCCGGCTTCTTGTCCATCTCCAGCACCACGTCCATCCCGCGCGAGTCCGCGACAAAGGACAGCTCGACCTGGTTGAGCCCCCGGTACTGCTGCGGCGCGTGGAACTCGATCTCCTGGTAGAAGGGCAGCCGCTGCCGCGTGTTGCGGATGTGCCCCTTCTCCATGTCCGCCGACTTGAAGCGGAAGCCCAGCTGCCCGAACGCGTCCAGAATCGCCTGCTGCGCGGGCAGCGTATGGATCTCCACGGGGTCCAGGTCGGTCGAGTCGACGGCCCGCGCGATCGCCAGCTCCGTGCACACCCCCAGCTGCATCCCCCGCAGCTGCTGCCCCAGGAACGTGGTGACCGGCGTCTCCCACGGAACCTCGAGGCTGAAGGGCACCACGTGCGAAGCGCCCTCGTGCAGGGTCAGCTCGCCCCCGAGCTGCTGGGTACCGAACTCGATGTTCTGATGCATCTCGCCGTCGTCCGTCTCGACCTCGACCCGGGCCTGCAGACCCACGGACAGCGCCTGGATCTCCTGCTCGACGGAGCCGCCCTCGATCCGCACCTCACCCTGGACCACACCCCCAGGCACGGCGTGCGGCTCGTGCAGCACGGTGTCGACGGACGCGCTGCCCATACCCATGCTCGCGAACAGCTTCTTGAAGCCCATCCCTCGTCCTCCCCATCCGGCTTCCCGGCGGAAGCGCGGCCATTTCTCGTGGCGCGGCGCTCGCACGCCGCTCCTTCGCGCGGTTCTTGTACGCTCGGAGGGCATGATCGCAGGCCGAGACAGCAATCCCAGCACGACCGGCGACCACCCGTACCTCCCCCGAACCTTCTTCGACCGTCCTGTCCTGGATGTCGCTCCCGAGCTCCTCGGCCGCATCCTGGTACGCACGACGCCGCAGGGACGCATGCAGTTGCGCATCACGGAGGTCGAGGCGTACGCGGGTGAGGCCGACCCGGGCTCCCACGCCTACCGGGGCAAGACCGCACGCAACGCCTCGATGTTCGGCCCCCCGGGGCACGCGTACGTCTACTTCATCTACGGCATGTGGTACAGCCTGAACCTCGTGTGCGGCCCCGAGGGGCACGCCGGCGGTGTGCTGATCCGCGCGGGTGAGGTACTCGAAGGGGTGGACGAGGCCAGGCACCGCCGGCCCAAGGCCCGCAAGGACGCGGAACTCGCCAAGGGCCCCGCCCGCCTCGCCACGGCACTGGCCGTGGATCGCGAGCTGAACGGCGCCGACGTGTGCTCCCACGACGCCACCGCGCCGCTGAGTGTCCTGGCCGGAGAGCCGGGTGACGCCGACGCGGTACGCAGCGGCCCCCGCACCGGAGTCGGCGGAGAGGGCGCCCACCACCCCTGGCGCTTCTGGCTCGCCGACGATCCGACGGTCAGCCCGTACCGCCCCCACAAACCACGGCACCGCCGCCCGGCGCTTGACGCGAACCGCTCGACCCCTTAACGTAGACCGAGCCGCTGAAGACGGGACGGCTTGCCACGGGTTCACAGCCCAGTGAGAGCGCCCCCGTAAGAAAAGCGGCACATCACTACCCAGGAACGTACACCCCTTCGCCGGGGTCGCTTTCGGTGCGCCGAAAAACGACTCGGAAAGATCTCGATTATGAGTCTCGGGGAGAACGAGCTAAAGTAGTGAACACCGAAAGGGCAAACGTCCGGAGAAACCCGTGAGACGGTTTTGAAGGAAGCGTCCGTTCCTTGAGAACTCAACAGCGTGCCAAAAGTCAACGCCAGATATGTTGATACCCCGACCTGCC
>NZ_QOIN01000061.1 GCF_003323715.1 Streptomyces diacarni | reverse complement strand
CACGGTGCCTCCAGGGCCGGTGGCACCACCCCCCGGATCATCTGTTCGACAGGGGGGACAAGCCATGCCGGACCCGGAGGCCGGGAGTCCCATTGCAGGACCGCGAAAACGGTAACGGGGGGGGTTCTCAGCGGCCGAGCGCGGTGCGCTGTGCCCCGTCCAGCTGGGCGCAGCCCGCGACGGCGAGGTCGAGCAGTCCGTTGAGCTCCTCGCGGGCGAAGGGCGCGCCCTCGGCCGTGCCCTGCACCTCGATGAAGCGCCCGTCGGAGGTGCAGACGACGTTCATGTCGGTCTCCGCGCGCACATCCTCCTCATAGCGCAGGTCGAGCAGCGGGGCGCCGTCGACGATGCCGACGCTGACGGCGCTGACGCCCCCGGCCAGCGGCTGCGCCTTGGACTTGATCAGCTTGCGCTCCTGTGCCCAGGAGACCGCGTCGGCCAGCGCCACGTAGGCGCCGGTGATCGCCGCCGTCCGGGTGCCGCCGTCGGCCTGGAGGACGTCGCAGTCGAGCACGATGGTGTTCTCACCGAGCGCCTTGTAGTCCACGACGGCGCGCAGGGAGCGCCCGATGAGGCGGGAGATCTCGTGCGTGCGGCCGCCGATCTTGCCGCGCACCGACTCGCGGTCGCCGCGGGTGTTGGTGGAGCGCGGCAGCATGGCGTACTCGGCGGTGACCCAGCCCTCTCCGCTGCCCTTGCGCCAGCGGGGCACTCCTTCGGTCAGGCTGGCGGTGCACAGCACTCGGGTGTCGCCGAACGAGACGAGGACCGAGCCCTCGGCGTGCTTGCTCCAGCCGCGCTCGATCGTGACGGGGCGCAGCTCCTCGGCCGTACGGCCGTCGATACGTGACATGCGTGCGAGCGTATCCCCGGCCGGGGGCGTGGGCCGAACGCGGGAACCGAGGAGACCCGCACGTCCTGGCCCGCCGGGACCGGACGGGGCTCCGCGGGTCTCCGGCCGGGGCAGGGCTCACAGCTGGTCGTTGATCTCCTCGGCGATGGGGTCGGCGTCGGTGCCGACGACGACCTGGATCGCGGAGCCCATCTTGACGACGCCGTGCGCGCCGGCGGCCTTCAGCGCCGTCTCGTCGACGAGGGAGGGGTCGCCCACCTCGGTGCGGAGGCGGGTGATGCAGCCCTCGACCTCTTCGATGTTGTCGAGCCCGCCGAGTCCGGCGATGATCTTCTCAGCCTTGGTGGCCATGTCCTACTCCTGTGTTCGGGCTGCTTTCCGGCCTTCTCCGGCCTGAATGGACGCGAGCCGCGAGACGCGAGGCGGCGTGGATTGCGTGCTTGTCACGTTAGTCCACGATCAGCCCAGCTCCGCGAGCATCCATCCGTTTTCTGGCGAATGATGGCGATTACCGGCGCCGCGAGGTGTCCTGCCGTCACCACGGCCGGGTCGCCACGCGCGCTAGAGGTCTACACCAGTATGCGCCAGCCGTCCGGCGGGCGGACGAGGGGCCGACCAGGTCGAGGGGCCGACCAGTCAGGAGGAGGCTCGTGAGCGCCAACGCCGCAGCCGAGCCGGGCACCCCCCGCAGGAAGTGGGTGTCCGTCTTCTTCCAGGGTCTGCAGAAGATGGGCCGCAGCCTCCAGCTGCCCATCGCGGTGCTCCCGGCAGCGGGCATCCTCAACCGGCTCGGCCAGCCGGACATCTTCGGCGACGAGGGCCTGGGCTGGACGGACGTCGCCAAGGTGTTCGAAGGGGCGGGCAGCGCCCTGCTGGACTCGGCGCTCGGGCTGCCGCTGCTCTTCTGCGTCGGCGTGGCCATCGGCATGGCGCGCAAGGCCGACGGCTCGACGGCACTGGCCGCCGTCGCGGGCTTCCTCGTCTACTACAACATCCTCCAGCAGTTCCCCACCTGCCCGCCCGGATCGGGGTTCGACACGGAGATGGGGACGTGCGTCGGCAAGGACGGGTCGGCCTCCGGGGCCGCCACGTACCAGAACCCGGGGGTGTTCGGCGGCATCATCGTCGGACTGCTGGCGGCCTGGTTCTGGCAGCGCTTCCACCGGGTCAAGCTGGTGGACTGGCTCGGCTTCTTCAACGGCCGCCGCCTGGTGCCGATCATCATGGCGTTCGTCGCGCTGGTCTTCGCGGTGCTGTGCCAGTGGGTGTGGCCGCCGATCGGTGACGGGCTCACCACCTTCTCCAAGTGGATGACGGACCTGGGCGCCTGGGGCGCGGGCATCTTCGGCGTCGCCAACCGTGCCCTCATCCCGATCGGCATGCACCAGTTCCTGAACACCTTCATGTGGTTCCAGTTCGGCAGCTTCAAGAAGCCGGACGGCGAGGTCGTGCACGGTGACATCAACCGCTTCCTGGCGGGCGATCCGAGCGCGGGCCAGTTCACCTCCGGCTTCTTCCCGATCATGATGTTCGCGCTGCCGGCCGCCGCGCTGGCCATCACCCACGCAGCCCGCCCCGAGCGCCGCAAGGTGGTGGGGGGGCTGATGCTCTCCACGGCGCTGACGTCGTTCGTCACGGGGGTGACCGAGCCGATCGAGTTCTCGTTCCTGTTCGTCGCCCCGGCGCTGTACGTCATCCACGTCCTGCTCACCGGTGTCTCGATGGCGCTGACCTGGGCGCTTGGGGTGCACGACGGGTTCAGCTTCTCGGCCGGGCTGATCGACTACGTCATCAACTGGAGCCTGGCGACCCGGCCCTGGCTGATCATCCCGATCGGCCTGTGTTTCGCGGTGGTCTACTACGTCCTGTTCCGCTTCATGATCGCCAAGTTCGATCTGAAGACCCCCGGCAGGGAGCCGGAGGAGGTCGCGGACGAGATCGAGCAGGACAACACGAGGGCTTAGCGCCGCCCGGCCGCACCACGCGGCCGAGGAAGGGCCCGATGCGGCCGGGGGGGGCGAGATGGGCCCGGGGGGTGGCCGGGGTGTGGCCCACATCGCCCGGAAAGACCCGTTCCGCCACGCGCGCGCCCGTGCTACTAATGGTCTACACCACTTCGTGGACTAGACCACCAGCGGGCCCTCACCCCCTTTCCCAGCCGTGCGGCGCCCGCCTCCACCCGGAGGACACACCCCCATGAGCACGGACACCGCTGCGCCCGCGAAGAAGAAGCGGGGCTCCGGCCTGTTCCAAGGACTGCAGAAGGTCGGCCGCAGCCTGCAGCTGCCGATCGCCGTCCTGCCCGCGGCCGGCATACTCAACCGACTCGGCCAGCCCGACGTCTTCGGCGACGAGGGCCTCAAGTGGCACGACGTCGCCGCCGCGTTCTCCGGCGCCGGCGGTGCCATCTTCGACAACCTGCCGCTGCTGTTCTGCATCGGCGTCGCCATCGGCTTCGCCAAGAAGTCCGACGGCTCCACCGCGCTGGCCGCGCTCGTCGGCTTCCTCGTCTACAAGAACGTGCTGGAGGCCTTCCCCGTTCACGAGGCGGTCGTCAAGGCGGGCGAGGACACGCCGCCCGTCTACAACGATCCGGGCGTCCTCGGCGGCGTCCTGATGGGCCTCTTGTCGGCGATCGTCTGGCAGCGCTTCCACAAGACCAAACTGGTCGACTGGCTCGGCTTCTTCAACGGCCGCCGCCTGGTGCCGATCCTGATGGCCTTCGTCGGGCTGGCCGTCGGCGTGGTCTTCACCCTCATCTGGGGCCCCATCGGCGACGCCATCACCTCCTTCGGCGAGTGGATGACGGGCCTGGGCGCCACCGGAGCGGGCATCTTCGGTCTGATCAACCGGGCACTGATCCCCGTCGGCATGCACCAGTTCCTCAACACCGTGGCCTGGTTCCAGCTCGGCGACTACAAGAACGCCGCGGGCGACGTCGTCCACGGCGACATCGCCCGGTTCTTCGCCGGCGACCCGAGCGCGGGCCAGTTCATGTCGGGCTTCTTCCCCATCATGATGTTCGGGCTGCCCGCCGCCGCCATCGCCATCGCCCACTGCGCCAAGCCGCACCGCCGCAAGGCCGTGATGGGCATGATGGTCTCGCTGGCCCTGACCTCGTTCGTGACCGGCATCACCGAACCGATCGAGTTCACCTTCATGTTCATCGCGCCCGTCCTGTACGTGGTCCACGCGCTGCTGACGGCCGTGTCGATGGCGGTGACCTGGGTGTTCGGGGTGCACCACGGCTTCAGCTTCTCCGCGGGCTTCATCGACTACGCCATCAACTGGAGCCTGGCGAGCAAACCCTGGCTGATCATCCCGATCGGCCTGTGCTTCGCGGCGATCTACTACGCCCTCTTCCGCTTCCTCATCGTGAAGCTGGACATCAAGACGCCGGGGCGCGAGCCGGACGAAGAGGTCGAGGACCTCACCAAGTAGCCGCCCGACGGGCCGTACCGCACACAGCGGTGCGGCCCGTCGCATTCGGCGCGACCCCGCCCGGCCCCCCGGGGCAGCGGGCAGAGGCGGCGGCCCTCACAGTTCGTAGACGGCCCCCGGGCGTGCCATCTCCACGGGCCCGTCGAAGGCGGTCTTCGCGTCCCGCAGGTTGACCTGCGGATCCGTCCACGGCGGCACATGGGTGAGCACCAGCTGCGAGACACCGGCCCCGGTGGCGACCTGCCCCGCCTGCCTGCCGTTGAGGTGGAGACCCGGGATCTGCTCCTTGCCGTCCGTGAAGGAGGCCTCGCACAAGAAGAGGTCCGCGCCTCGCGCGGCACGCTCCAGGTTCGGACACGGCCCCGTGTCCCCGGAGTAGGTCAGGACCTTGCCGCTCGCCACGTGCTCGACCCGGAAGGCGTACGCCTCCACCGGGTGGTCGACCAGTTCGCTGCTGACCCGGAAGGGCCCCGCCTCGAACGTGCCGCCCGCCGTCAGCTCGTGGAAGGCGAAGACCTCGCTCATCGACGAGTCGGACGGGGTGTCGGCGTAGGCGGTGGTGAGCCGCTGCTCGGTGCCGGGCGGGCCGTGCACCGGGATCGGGCCGCAACGGCCGCCCTCGTGGCGGTAGTAGCGGGCGACGAAGTAGCCGCACATGTCGATGCAGTGGTCGGCGTGGAGGTGGCTGAGCGCGATGGCGTCGAGGTCGTAGAGGCCGCAGTGGCGTTGGAGCTCACCGAGTGCGCCGTTGCCCATGTCCAGGAGCAGCCGGAAGCCGTCGTCCTCGACGAGATAGCTCGAACAGGCCGACTCCGTTGACGGAAACGACCCGGAACAGCCGACGACGGTGAGCTTCATGGAGTGGGAACCTCCGTTGACGGCATGCGGGAGAAGTCCCCGTGTCGTGGACGAGGGGAATTCCGAGCGTAAGCCGCGCGGGTCCCGGTGCGTCCTCGGTGAGGCGTCGGTGTGGGCGGAATCACCAGCCCGGGGTAGCGTCGGTCCCCGGCGGCTGACGGTACGAACGCAGCGGAGCGCGGTCCGGCGGCATCCGCCACACGGCGAAGAGCGACGCACACATGGGCGACGAGCGACGGGGCGAAGGGAGGCACGGCGTGGACACCACCTGGTGGCTGGCGCTCGGCGTCGTGATGCTGCTCGCCTTCGTGGCGGCGCTGGTGGACGGGCGTGGACGCCTCGGTCCCCGGCGCCGGGGTGCCGCCCGCGAGGCCCGCGCCGCCCGCCGGGGCCAGGCGCCCCTTCCCCGCCCCGGGGAGATCTGGCGCACCAGCCTGCCGGACGGCACCGAGCCGCTCTTCCTCGTCCTGACCGTCCGCACGGACGGCGCCCGGCTGGCGCGGTTGACCTCCACGCCGTCGCCGCTGCGCGTCTTGCCCGCCGACGCCGCCGAGGGCCCCGCCTACCTGGAGCCCGGCACGGTCGCCGAGGTCGGGCTCGCCCGGCTGCGAGGCCGCCACGGCGAGGTGGACGCGGACGCCTGGGAGCGGGTCAGGCACCTGGCCGAGTGACCCGGCCCGGGGAACGGAACACCAGCACCCCGAGCCGGCGGCACGCGTGTTCGAACCGGCGGTCCTACGCCCAGAGCTGGCCCTGCACGGTGGCGACCGCCTCCTCGTCCGTGGCGGCGGTGTAGAGGCCCGTCGACAGGTACTTCCAGCCGCCGTCGGCGACGATGAAGACCACGTCCGCGCTCTCGCCCGCGCGCAGCGCCTTGCGGCCCACCCCGATCGCGGCGTGCAGCGCCGCCCCCGTCGAGACGCCCGCGAAGATGCCCTCCTGAGCGAGGAGTTGTCTGGTACGGGTGACCGCGTCCTCGGAGCCGACGGAGAAGCGGGTGGTGAGCACCGACTCGTCGTACAGCTCGGGCACGAAGCCCTCGTCCAGGTTGCGCAGCCCGTAGACCAGGTCGTCGTAGCGCGGCTCGGCGGCGACGATCCGGATGCCGGGACGCTGCTCGCGCAGATAGCGGCCCGCGCCCATCAGCGTGCCCGTGGTGCCCAGGCCGGCGACGAAGTGGGTGACCGACGGCAGGTCGGCGAGGATCTCGGGGCCCGTCGTCGCGTAGTGGGCGCCCGCGTTGTCCGGGTTGCCGTACTGGTAGAGCATCACCCAGTCCGGGTGCTCGGCCGCCAGCTCCTTGGCCACCCGCACCGCCGTGTTCGAGCCGCCCGCCGCCGGGGAGGAGATGATCTCCGCTCCCCACATGGCGAGCAGCTGGCGGCGCTCCTCGCTGGTGTTCTCCGGCATGACGCAGACGATCCGGTAGCCCTTGAGCTTGGCCGCCATCGCCAGCGAGATGCCGGTGTTGCCCGAGGTCGGCTCCAAAATGGTGCAGCCAGGATGCAACCGCCCTTCCTTCTCGGCCTGTTCGACCATGTGCAGGGCGGGGCGGTCCTTCACGGAGCCGGTCGGGTTGCGGTCCTCCAGCTTCGCCCAGATCCGTACGTCCTCGGAGGGCGAGAGCCGGGGCAGCCGGACGAGCGGCGTGTTGCCGACGGCGTCGAGCGGGGAGTCGTAGCGCATCAGCGCATGCCCACAGGGAGCGACCCTCCGGCCACGGCGGGCAGGATGGTGACGCTGTCGCCGTCGCTGAGCTGGGTGGAGATGCCGTTCAGGAAGCGCACGTCCTCGTCGTTGAGGTAGACGTTCACGAAGCGGCGCAGCTCACCGCCGTCCACCAGACGGTCCTGGATCCCGGCGTGCCTGCTCTCCAGGTCGGCGAACAGCTCGCCGACGGTGGCGCCCGTGCCCTCGACCGCCTTCTGGCCGTCGGTGTAGGTGCGGAGGATGGTCGGAATGCGGACCTCGATGGCCATGAGAGTGCTCCTGTCGGAGAGGAAGAGTGGCTTCTGCTGGCTTCTGCTGCGGGCAGGCGGGGGCGCACACGCCGTTACCGCGGGGGCGGGGCGCCGGGCGAACACCGCGCCGCGTGGAGCGCGGGTCAGGCCGGCCGACAGATCGCGCTGGCGAGGCGGCACAGGTCGACGTGCAGGCGCGCCACGAGCAGCATGCCCGGGGTCTTGTCGAAAGCGCTCACGTCGTGGACAACCATGGGCTCATCGTAACGATTCCCGGACGGGAAATCGGATCTCGGTTTCATCATGCGGACGAATCCGTCTCACCATCGTGGGAGACGCGCGCGTCAGTAGCTCTCGACGATCTCCACTTCCTCCTCGGTCACCTCGCCGTCCACGATGCGGAACGAGCGGAAGGAGAACGGACCATCGTCGTTCCCGCACTCGGCGGTGGAGACCAGGACGTAGTGGGCGCCCGGCTCGTTGGCGTAGGAGATGTCCGTCCGCGACGGGTAGGCCTCGGTGGCCGTGTGCGAGTGGTAGATCACCGCCGGCTCCTCGTCGCGGTCGTCCATCTCGCGGTAGAGCTTGAGCAGATCGCCGGAGTCGAACTCGTAGAAGGTGGGCGAGCGGGCCGCGTTCAGCATCGGGATGAACCGCTCGGGGCGGCCCTCACCGACCGGCCCCGCGATCACGCCGCAGGCCTCGTCGGGGTGGTCCTGGCGGGCGTGGGCGACGATCCGGTCGTGCAGCTCCTGCGTGATGGTCAGCATGGGGGCAAGGATATGCACGCCCCCGCACACGCGTCCGGCCCCGCCCGGGACGCGGACCCCGTGCGGCCGCCCTCGGACACGCGAGGGGCCGGACCGTACCGGTGTGCGGTACGGGCCGGCCCCGGGGCGCTGCGGGCTGCGCGGCGCGCCCGACCGGCGGTCGGGCGCGGCGGGCCTCAGTCCTGGCCGGTGGCGGCCTCCGGCGCGAGCGTGCCGGCGCCCGGGACCGCGTCGGCGATCGCGGGGGCCGCTTCCACGCTCCGCGAGGTGCGGTGCGCGTGCGCGGTGTGGCGGGCGTGCAGCAGCCAGTAGGCACCCAGCACCACGGCCCATCCCGCACCGACGTACAGCGAGATCCGCGCCGTCGAGTCGAGCGCGACGATCACCAGCACCATGGTGAGGAAGAGCAGCGCGACCCAGCTGAAGAGGCTGCCGCCCGGCGCGGGGAAGCTGGACTTCGGCAGCCGCCCGGCGACGACCCCGCGCCGGTAGAGCAGGTGGCTGATGAGGATCATCATCCACGTCCAGATACCGCACGCGGTGGCGACCGAGGTGACGTAGGCGAACGCCTTCTCCGGCACCACGTAGTTGAGCACCACGCCGATGCCCATGAGCAGCACCGAGATGGTGATGCCCGCCGCCGGGGAGTGCCGTGCGTTCAGCTTGCCGAAGTACGTCGGCGCCTCCCGGTTCTCCGCCAGGTCACGCAGCATGCGGCCGGTGGAGTACATCCCGGAGTTGCAGGAGGAGAGCGCCGCGGTCAGCACGACGAAGTTGACGATGCCGGCGCCGAGCGGAATGCCGATCTTGCCGAAGGCCGCCACGAAGGGGCTCACGCCGTCGGAGAACTCGGTCCACTTGACCACCGAGAGGATCACGAGCAGCGAGCCGACGTAGAAGATGATGATGCGCCACGGCAGCGTGTTGATCGCCTTGGGCAGCGTCGTCTTGGGGTCCTGGCTCTCGCCCGCCGTGATACCGACCAGCTCGACCGCGATGTAGGCGAACATCACGCCCTGGAGCGTCATCAGGCTGGAGCCGATGCCGGTCGGGAAGAAGCCGTCGTGGGCCCACAGGTTGCTGACGGCCGCGGTGTCGCCGGCCTGAGAGAAGCCCAGGGTGAGCACGCCGAGACCGATCACGATCATTCCGATGATCGCGGTGACCTTGATCATCGAGAACCAGAACTCGACCTCGCCGAAGACCTTCACCGAGATCAGGTTCACCCCGAACAGCACCACCAGGAAGACCAGCGCGCTGACCCACTGCGGAATGTCAGGGAACCAGTAGTGGATGTAGATCGCCGCCGCGGTCAGCTCGGCCATGCCGGTCACGACCCACAGCAGCCAGTACGTCCAGCCCGTCACGAAGCCGAAGAACGGCCCGAGGAACTCGCGGGCGTACTCCGCGAAGCTGCCGGAGACGGGCCGGTACATCAGCAGCTCGCCCAGCGCCCGCATGATGAAGAAGATGACGACGCCCGCCAGGGCGTACATCAGGATGATGCTGGGTCCCGCCTTGGCGATGTTCGCACCGGCCCCCATGAACAGGCCGACACCGATGGCACCGCCGATGGCGATCATCTGGACCTGGCGACTGCCCAGCCCTCGCTGGTAGCCCTCGTCGGAAGGCCCGGCTCCGTCGCCGCTACCGCCCGTGCTTGCGGATCCGGGTTCTCCCCTGCCGTCCGCGACCTGCTCGGAGGTCATGTGGTGCGCCTTTCTCCATACCGACCCGGCCTGTCCGGATCGGGTTCCGATCCCCCCGGATGGAGTTGTGCGTGCCGGCGATCGGCCGGCGTGTGCGCCACTGCGCGGGCAGGGGTGGTGCCCGCGAGACAGCGGATCGTGCAGGTGTACCACGGAGGACTGTCCACGACGAGTGGTACAGACCACAGATAGAAGGGGCAGAGACGGACATCGCACCCGGAAAAATTCCCGCCGTGATCCGTTCGTTAACCGGTCTTTGCTCATCATTTAACGAACACTGGAGCGGGGAAAACCCGGACGAAAAGGGGCAATCCGAAGGGCCTGGGCCTCGGCGCCCGAGGCCGGGAAGAGAAAGCGTTCAGGGCGTCAGTGTCTCGACCAGTGTCTCCTGGAGGCTGCCGAGCCACAGGTACGCCATCACCAACGGCTTGCGCTCGTCGGAGTCGGGCAGCGAGTACAGCTCCTCGTCGCTGTCCTCGGACACCTCCAGACGGGTGCCGAGCGCCAGCCGCAGGTCGTTGAGCGTGCCCAGCCACCGCCGGGACTCCTCCGGGCCGAGCGTCAGCACGGCCCCGCGGTCGCCCGGCGTCAGCGCGTCCAGCGACCGGACGACGGCCAGCCCGTCCTCCCGCTTGCGCGCCCGCAGGTCGTTCTCCGTGTAGCGGCGGAACTCCGCCGAGGCGGACCGGTCGTGCCGGGCCCGCGCGGCCTCGTCGCTGCCCGGCTCCGCATCGGGAGAAGGCCCGGGGCCAGGACCTGGGCCGTAGGCGTCGGGGAAGAGCCGCGCCAGCACCGGATCGGCGGGCGGCTCGCTGGGCCCGTCGGCGAACGACGGCCAGGAGACGCCCTCGATGCCCGCCAGCTCCTCCTCCAGGCTGTCGCCCCTGACGCCCTCACCCGGCGGGGTCTCCGGCCTCGGCGGCTCGGCCGGCTCGGTGCCGGGGCCGATCAGCTCCAGCAGCTGCACCGTCAGGCTCCGCAGGATCGAGATCTCCACCTCGTCCAGCGCGATGGCCGCGCCGCCGGCCTCGGCCGACTCGAACTGCCCCGCCATCAGCGGTCCTGGGTGAGCGTCGCCCACAGCCCGTAGCTGTGCATGGCCTGCACGTCGCGCTCCATCTCCTCGCGGGTACCGCTGGAGACGATGGCGCGCCCCTTGTGGTGGACGTCGAGCATCAGTTTCTTCGCCTTCTCCTTCGAATAGCCGAAGTACGCCTGGAACACGTAGGTCACATAGCTCATGAGATTGACCGGGTCGTTGTGCACGACGGTCACCCAGGGCACATCCGGCTCAGGAACCTCCACGGGCTCCTCGCTGGTCTCCGGGCGCTCGATCTCCATCGGGGTGGCGACACTCACAGGTCCCATGCTGCCACCCGGCACCCACGGGCGCCCAAACGGCGGCCACGGCGACCGTATATCGTCATCCTGACGAAATCCGGGGTACGCTCGCAGCGACCTACCCGAACACACGAGGTGAGCAGCAGTGCTGGAATCCCCCCAGGGACAGCCCCCGCACGAGAACCGGCAGGAACACGCCCGGCGGACGGAGACAGGTCTGCCGGTGTCCGTCCCCTCGACCGCGCTCTTCACCGACCAGTACGAGCTGACGATGCTCCAGGCCGCCCTGCACGCCGGAACCGCCGAGCGCCGCTCCGTCTTCGAGGTCTTCACCCGCAGGCTGCCCGAGGGCCGCCGCTACGGGGTCGTCGCCGGCACCGGACGCGTCCTCGACGCCGTCGAGAACTTCCGCTTCGACGACCAGATGCTCCGCTTCCTCGGCGAGACCCACGTCGTCGACGAGCCCACCCTGGAGTGGCTCGCCGGCTACCGCTTCCGCGGCGACATCCTCGGCTACCCCGAGGGCGAGGCCTACTTCCCCGGCTCGCCGCTGCTGCGCGTCGAAGGCACCTTCGCCGAGTGCGTGCTGCTGGAGACGGTGATCCTCTCCATCCTCAACCACGACTCCGCCGTCGCCGCCGCGGCCTCCCGCATGGCCGCCGCCGCCGGCGGCCGCCCCCTGATCGAGATGGGCGCCCGCCGCACCCACGAACTCGGCGCCGTCGCCGCCTCCCGCTCCGCCTACGTCGGCGGCTTCGACACCACCTCCGACCTCGCCGCCGGATTCCGCTACGGCATCCCCACCGTCGGCACCAGCGCCCACGCCTTCACCCTCCTCCACGACACCGAACGCGACGCCTTCCGCGCCCAGGTCGACTCCCTCGGCAGCGGCACCACGCTGCTCGTCGACACCTACGACGTCGCCGAAGCCGTCCGCACCGCCGTCGACGTGGCCGGACCCGAGCTCGGCGCCGTCCGCATCGACTCCGGCGACCTGCTGCTCGTCGCCCACCGCGTACGCCAGCAGCTCGACGAACTCGGCGCCACCAGGACCAGGATCGTCGTCACCAGCGACCTCGACGAGTACGCCATCGCCTCCCTGGCCGCCGCGCCCGTCGACGCCTACGGCGTCGGCACCCAGCTCGTCACCGGCAGCGGCCATCCCACGGCCTCCATGGTCTACAAGCTGGTCGCCCGCGCCGACAGCGACGACCCCGCTGCCCCGCTGCGGCCCGTGTCCAAACGCTCCCTCGGCGGCAAGACCTCCCTCGGCGGCGCCAAGTGGGCCGCCAGGCCGCTGGACGCCGACGGCGTGGCCGAGGCCGAGATCGTCGGCAGCGGCCCCGTACCCGACGAGCTCGCCGACCACCAGCTCCAGGTCCGGCTCGTCGAGAACGGCACCGTCGTCGGCCGCGAACCGCTCGAAGCCGCACGCGCACGCCACCGGGCCTCCCTCGCACGGCTCCCCATGTCCGCGATGCAGCTCTCCCGCGGAGAACCCGTCCTCCCGGTCGAACACCGCTGAGACGGCCCGTGCGGTACCGCGGTCGCCTCAGCGGCTCCGCTGAGGCGGGCCCCGTGCGGGGTGCCGCCTCCGACGGCCGGGCCTTGGCCGCCGAGACGGCCGTGGGGCAGCACCGGGGCGGCACACGGGCCCGCGGGGGGGCGCGGCCGTGGGACACCGCTGAGACGCCGGTGGGACGCGGCTGAGACGACCGTCGGGCATCGTCGGGACGGGCGGCCGCCGGGGCGGGGCGGGCCGGGCGGGGACGGGGCCCCGTCGCGTACCGCCCTCGCACACGGGCACACGGGCGGCCGCCGCGTCCCAGGCGGCCGGCCGACCGCGCGAAGGGCGCCCGCGCACTGCCGCGGGGGCCCGCGGTTGTCTAGTCTCGAAACCGACGGGCGGCGGCCCGGCACCCCACAGCACCGGCACCTCTCGCCCCCGGGCAACCCGGCCGCCCACCCCGGTCCGTCCCCCACCCAGTCGACCCACCAGCCGAAAGGTGTGCACCATGCACCGGGCACTGATCGTCGTGGATGTCCAGAACGACTTCTGCGAGGGCGGCAGCCTCGCCGTCACCGGCGGCGCCGACGTGGCGGCCGCCATCACCGACCTGATCGGGGACGCGTCCGCCGGCTACCGCCACGTCGTCGCCACCCGGGACACGCACATCGATCCCGGCGACCACTTCTCCGACACCCCCGACTTCGTCCGCTCCTGGCCGCCGCACTGCGTGGCCGGCACCGAGGGCGTCGGCTTCCACCCCAACTTCACCCCCGCCGTCGCCTCAGGGGCCATCGAAGCCGTCTTCGACAAGGGCGCGTACACCGCCGCCTACAGCGGTTTCGAGGGCGCCGACGAGAACGGCCACTCCCTCGCCGCGTGGCTGCGCGAGCGGAACGTCGCCGAGGTCGACATCGTCGGCATCGCCACCGACCACTGCGTACGCGAGACCGCGCTGGACGCCGCCGGCGAGGGCTTCCGCACCCAGGTGCTGCTCGACCTGACGGCGGGCGTCAGCGAGGAGACCGTCCAGCGCGCTCTTGAGGAGCTCCGCGACGCCGGCGTCGAGCTGACCGGCAAACCGGTCGTCACACCGGCGTAGGACCCTTCCCGCGGACCTCGCCCCGGCAAGGGGCTGCCGCTGTTCGCGGTGCGCGGTGCGCGGGTGGGTCGCGGCCGGCCGCGCCGTTCCCCGCGCCCCGTCGGGGCCGCTGCCACGTCTCCCGGCCCCGGCGGGAGGGCCGAGGCCCCATGGGGTGTTCCCAGAGCAGCTCTAGGCCGGGGTCGCCCGCAGGAGGGCGGCGATGGGGCGCCAGGAGTTGTGCGCGTCGTCGGGGACGGCGCGCCACACCAGGCCCTCGGGGTGGTGCAGCACCGCGGTGATCTCGTCCGCGGTGGGTGGCTCGGTGTTGCCCCGCAGGTAGATCGCCCGCAGCCCGAGATTGCGCAGGCGCGTCAGCGCACGGGGCCGGTTGCCCGCGTGCACCAGCACCCTGACCCGCTGCTCCTCGCCGGGTCTGCGCACGGTCGCCTCCCGCACCGTGTGCGGTTCGTCGGCAAACGCCGACCAGCGGCGCGAGGCGGGCAGCAGCCCTGAGCGTCGGGCCGCGCCGCCCCCGTCCGCGCTCCGCGTGCTCGGGGCAGCGGGCGCCGCACCGTGCGGCTCGCGCGGCACCGGAAGCGTCAGCGCAACGATCACGCTGCCGTCCGGCAGCCTGACGAATCCGCCTCCTGACATGATCACCATCTCCCCCGTGAGACTCGTTCGGGTACGTCCTGTCCGGGGCCGCCGAGCAGCAGCCCCACCAGGCATCTAAACGCGATCGCGCGCCGATCGCCAGGGGGTAACGGATGATCATGTTTTGACCTGCAACGATGCAAACAAATTCATTCCTGGGTTGCACGACCGTCGATCATGCGTTCCCGAAACCGCCCATTCTGGATCTTCACGCCTTCTTTACAGCGGGTAATCAGCCCACCCGTGCACCCCTTTTGACCCTCTTTACACCTTTTGCCAGCAGTAGTTGAACCAGCGATCATCTCCCGCACCTCCATTGGCCGGACCGCTGACGACACCCCCGGGCACGGCGGGCAGTTGCGGAAGCGGAACGTCCAACTCCCCATCAGATAACGGGTGCGAACACCGGTACGGAGAACTTCGAGGGGAG
Source organism: Streptomyces diacarni (assembly GCF_003323715.1). Lineage (GTDB taxonomy): Bacteria > Actinomycetota > Actinomycetes > Streptomycetales > Streptomycetaceae > Streptomyces > Streptomyces diacarni. Next base: position 161,065 of record NZ_QOIN01000061.1, on the reverse strand, counting down.
CGTGTACCACCCCAGCGCGCGGGAGACCACGACAGGGCCCACGGGTGCCGCCCAAGAGCCCTCACCCGTCCGCCAGTTGGGACGCCGAGGCCGCTGTGCGTCCGTGCGCCCCCCGTGCAACAGGGGCGTGGGTCAGCTCACGCTTGCGGCGCTTTCCGCCAGGGCATCCCGGACCGTAGAGTCGTTCGATGGCGCCCCGTTCGTACCGAGTCAACGAGTAGCGCGCAACGACCCGTTCACGTCCAGACCGTGTCCACTCCCCCCGAGGACGGATCCGCCATGCCGCGTCCGAACCCCGCCCAACTCCTCTACGGCTCGGCCACCGTCATCTGCTCCACCCTCGCCATGCTGCTGCTCTCCCAGGCGCGTTCGGTCGTCTGGACAGCCGTGATCGCCGTCACGGCGCTCGCACTCGGCCTGCTGGTGGCACTGACCGCCCCCTCGGCACACGCCAAGCTCAGGCGACGTGCGGCCGTGGGGCGGATGACGACCCCCTCCCCCGCCCAGCCGGCCCGGCACGGGCGGCCCGACACCGTCACGGCCCCACACACCACCGCCGCCCCCGCGGCGCCCGCTGCCTCCGCGGCGCCCGCGGTCATGGGAGCCCGCCGCTGACACCGGCCGCCGCCGCCCGCCACCTCCGACACGGTCCGGCTCAGTCCGCCGCGACCACGACCGTCCTGGCCGCCTTGTCGTGCAGACACTGCTGGTACGGCTTGTCCCACGTGCAGAACAGCACGTTCACCAGCCAGAACAGGAAGCCGATGCACGGCACCAACGGGGGAATCTGGTAGACGGCGGCCCGCAGCCACCCCGGCGAGCCCGCCGGCACGGCGCCGTTCTGCAGCATCGCGACCCGGACGCGCATCAGCTTCTTGCCGACCGTCTGCCCCGACGTCGTCAGCATCAGCCCCTCGTACACCAGGTAGACGAGGGTGTAGGCCAACTGCGGCCAGTAGGCGTATCCGTCGTACCCGTTGTCGTACGAGTAACCGCCCTCGACCAGTCCGGCGATGATGCCGACGGGGATACCGATGAGGAGCGCGTCGATGATGCGGGCCAGCAGACGCTTGCCCCGGGACGCCAGCGGAGGCATCCCCGCGAGGGGGTCGGCGGCGCCGGCCGGGCCGCCGTACGGGTTGTCGTACGGGCTGCCGTAGCCTTCGGCGCCGCCACCCCCGTAACCTCCACCGCCGCCGTAGCCACCGCCGCCCCCGTAGCCTCCGCCGCCCGGGGGTGGCGGATCCCCGTAGGGGCCGCCGGTATCGCCGGACCCGCCCGGGGGCGGTGGCGGATTGCCGTAAGGGCCGCCGGTGCCGCCCGCGCCGTCCGGCGGCGGGGGTGGAGGCCCCTGGCCCGACGGTTCCCGCCCGGGCGGCTGCTGGGACCCGCCGGGGTCCGAGGGCGGCTGCTGCGGCTGCTGCTTACGGAACGGGTCGTCGTCCGGCTGCTCCGTGCTCATGGCCCGAGTGCACAGCCCCGCGCCGCCGGCCGCATCCCCAGCGAGCCGTTCGGGGGACCAGGCAGGCACGGCAGCGGCCCACCGGGGCCGCGGGCCCGCTAGAGGCGGAGTTCGGCGCTCGTGTCGCCCTTGGCCACGAACGTGCCCGCCACCTTGTCGTGCCAGCACTGCCGCCAGGGGCGGTCGAACAGGCACCACACGACGTTGACCACGCCGATCACCAGGACGCCGAGAGCGCCGTGGACCAGCCACCGCAGCAGCGACTTCGCGAACCCGGGCTTGCCGTACCCCTCGATGTTGACCACGCAGATCCCGAAGAGCTTCTTGCCGAGTGTGCGGCCCCAACGGGCCGTCGGCAGCACCTCGTAGAGGAGCCCGAAGACGACGAGAACACCGAGAACGAGCGCGAGATAGCCGCCGGTGGTGCCGTCCACCAGCCACACCTGCCGGGTCACGCCCGCCTGCTCGACGGCGTCGATCTTGGCCTCGATGTGGTCGACGGCCTTGCCCACGAACGGGAACGCGGCAGCGGCACCCACCGCGAGGGTGAGCACCAGGTCGACGAGCCTGGCACCGAGCCGCCTGCCCAGCGCCGCGGGCCGTGCCTCCTGCTCCGCCATCCGGGAGAACGGGTCGTCGACGGGCGGCCGCCACGGTGTCACGGCGTCGGGCCCTCCCGACGGCGGCTGCGCGGGCAGCCCCGCGACCTGCTGGTGAGCGGCCTGCTGGTGAGCCGGGGAACCCGAGGGCGCGGGCTGCGACCAGGAGGGCGCGACCGCCCCCTGCGCCGCCGCACCGTCCGCCCGTACGGGTGACACCGCCCCGGCCTGCGCGGGCGCGCCGTGGCCAGGTCCCTGCCCCGGAACACCCGACGCCTCCCGCTGCCCCGGCAGGGCAGGCGCAGGCTCCTGTCGGGGCACGAGCCGGCCGGAGGGGTGGGCCTGCGGCTGCGGCTGGGCCTGGGCTTGCGGCTGGGCCTGCCCCTGCCCCTGCCCCTGCCCCTGCCCCTGCCCCTGCGACGGGACCTCGACTCGCGTCGGTGCCGGTTTCTCGGCCGGTGCGGCAGTGGCGGGCGAGGCAGCGGGACCGGCTGTGGTCGCCTGCTGTCCGGCGGCAGGCGGATTCCCGACGCCCTGTCCGGACGCGGCGGGGCCTCCCTGGCCGCCGTGCTCGCTATGCCCCGCCGGAGGGACGTCCGCCGCTGCTGCGCCGCGTGCGGGCGCGCCCTGCTCGCCGGCGTCGGCACGCCCCAAGGCCGAGCCACTCGTGACGGTCGGCCCCGCAGGACCGGGCCGGTCCTGTGCCGGGTTCGCCCGGCCGGGGCCCGCCTGGCCCGGCTCTCCGGGGCGCTGGCCCGGGACGGCTGTGGCGCCGCCCCGCTCCGCGCTGTCGGCTGCGCGGTCCGCGGCGCTGTCCGCTCCGGGGGTGGGGGGCGCGTCGGCTGTGCCGGTGCGGCGGCCGGAGCCGAGCACGTCGGAGCGGCGGAGGCCGACCGTGTGTTCGCGCCCGCCCGACGCTGCGGGGTTCACTCCCTCGGGCGTGGCCGCCGGGACGGGCGCCGTTCCGCCGGAGGGCGCGTCCGTGCCCCAGCCGCCGCGCGGGTCCGCAGGCGGGCCGAACCCCGCCTGCGCGGGTACGTCCGCCCGGCCGCCCGCGGGACCGGCGCCGGGTCCCGCGTCTGCGGGTGCTGCCGCCTCGTCGCTTCCGGTACCGGCGTCGGCGGAGGTACCGGCATCGGCATCGGCATCGGCGTCGAGGAAGACCGGCCCTGTCTCGTCGGACGGCGAGCGGCGCGGCCTGGCGGGCGGCCCCGCGGGTCCCTCCTGGCCTGCCGTGGCAGGCGGCGTGGGGGCGGTGGCGGGAGAGGACGCCACGGGCGGGGGCGCGGGCATGGGTTCGCCCTCGCGCGGCTCCGGGCGACTGGTGCCGGGCACCCACGACGTGCCGTTCCAGTAGCGGATGTACCCGGGGATGGACGGATCCGGGTAGTACCCCGCACGGGGTACCTCACCATGAGCACCGGAGGGCCCCACTGCCTCCAACTCCCCTCACCAACGACACCTTTGACCTGTCCCCGGCGGCGCCCCGTACTGGGCCGACACCGGCGGCGCGGCGGGAACCTCCGCCTGTTCAAGGAGGACAGTAACGAAGAAGACCGCCCGGGGAGGAAGCAGACGGGTGTGAAGCCCGCCTTCGAGCGAACCTCGAACGAGTCCCGGCCGCCCCCGTCACACGCTCGTCACCTGCCGGTACCCGGTGCTGTAGGGCGTCGGTGAGGAATCTTGGGAAAAAAGTCCCGGAACCCGTGTAACGAACCGCGGTGGACGGCCTCTAACCCTGTGTGGGCCTCGGGCAGCGGCCCGCACAGCGACAGAGGAAAGGGCGCAGGCTATGCACACCGTCGTCGAACGTGAAGTCGAGATGAGGCTCGTCCTCGCGCCGGAGCGCAGTGTGGCCGTCCCGGCTCGGCTCAGCTACCGCACGGACGATCCCTTCGCCGTCCACGTGGCGTTCCACATCCACTCCGAGACCCCGGTCCACTGGACGTTCGCCCGGCAACTGCTGGTCGAGGGCGTCGCCGAGCCGTGCGGGGACGGTGACGTGCGGGTGTGGCCGACCAGCGTGGCGGGCCGGAAGGTGGTGTGCATGGCCCTGAGTTCCCCGCACGGGGACGCGTTGCTGGAGGCGCCCTCCCCGGTGCTCACGGCCTGGCTCGAACGGACGCTGCACGCGGTCCCGGTGGGTGACGAGCAGAACGCGATGGGTCTGGACGCCCAGTTGAGCGAGCTGCTGCGGCCATGACGCGGGACACGCGGGACACCGTCCCGCGAAAGAGCACCGCACGGGGCTCTCCCGACGTACCCCCGACACCCGTTCGGGTGGCCCACCACCACCGGCCCGGCGGCTTGCGTCGACGCCGGCCCGGTGGCGTCCGAGGGCACCGGCCCGGTGGCGTCCGAGGGCACGGCCCGGTGGCGTCCCTCGGCGCCGGCCCGCCGGCTTGCGTCAGCACCGGTCCGGGTGTGGTGGTGCGGCGGGTGCCGGGTCGGAGGCGGAGCCTCCGGTGCGGGGTTCGCGCAACAGGAGCGCGGCCAGCGCGCCCAGCAGCATCAGTGCGGCGCCGACGTACAGCGCGCGGTCGGCGCCGTGCGCGAGAGCCCGTGCGGGGTCGGTTCCCGGACGGGCGGTGGAGGTGGCGACGACGACGGTGAGGGAGAGGCCCATGGACGAGCCGATGTAGCGGGCGGTGTTGTTGGCGCCGGAGCCCATGGAGGCGCGGTCGGCGGGGACGCTCTCGACGGCGAGCCGGGGCAGTGCCGCGTTGAGGAGTCCGCTGCCGATGCCGGCGATGAGGAAGCCGGGGACGGTGCGCTGCCACGATCCGGCGGCCGGCGCCCCGAGCATGGTGGAGGCGCCCGCGGCGGAGAGGAGGAACCCGGCGGCGACCTGGTGCCGGGCGGAGAACCGGTCGGGCAGTCGCCGGGCCTGGAGTGCGACAAGGAGTGCGGTGCCGGACCAGAGGAACAGCAGCCATGCGGTGCCCAGTTCGCTCATGCCGACGGACCGCTGAAGGAGCGCGGGGAGGTAGCTGAACATGCCGATGACGCCGAGTCCCGTGAACAGCGCGGCGCTGGTGGCGGCGAGGAACGGGCGCCGGCGGAGGAAGGCCAGGTCGAGGAGGGGTGCGGACGCCTTGGTCTCCGTGAGCGCGAACGCGGCGGTGAGGGCCGCCGCTGCGGCGACCAGTCCGTACACCTGCGGGCGCAGCCACCCGTCCCGGCCGAGGGTGAGTGCGGCGAGCAGGGCGGTCAGGGCGAGGCCGAGCAGCAGGGCGCCTGCCACGTCGGGCTTGCCGGCGCGGGGGTTGCGGGATTCGGTGAGGGCGCGGGCGCTGAAGGCGGTGAGGGCGAGGGCGGCGGCGTAGGCGAGGTAGGAGAGGCGCCAGTCGAGGACGCCCAGTCCGGCGGAGGCCACGGGCCCGAGGGCGATGCCGCCGCTGAGTGCCGCGCCCCAGATGCCGGTGGCGCGCACGCGCGCGGGCCCGGCCGGGTAGGCGTGGGCGAGCAGGCCGAGGCTGCCGGCGATGACGGCGGCGCTCGCGGCGCCCTGGGCGATGCGGGCGAGGGTGAAGGCGAGGGTGCCGGTGGCGAGTGCGCCGAGCGCGGTGGTGACGGTGAGGGCGGCGAGGCCGGTGACGAAGGCGCGTTTGCGTCCGTAGTCGTCGGCGAGGCTGCCCGCGACGAGGAGGAGGGCGGCGAGGCCGAGGGGTGTGCCGTTGAGCAGCCAGGACTGGCCGGCGAGTGTGGTGCCGAAGTCGGCGGTCATGCCGGGGAGGGTGAGCATGGGCGCCGTGTAGTTCATCAGCGCGACGAAGGTGGCGAGGCTGGTGGCTGCCAGGACGGTGCCGGGGGCGGCGTGAGGGCGTGCGCCGGGGTCGGTGCCGGGGCGGCCGTCGTGACGGTTGCCTGGTGACCGTGGGGCGGTCAGCACGGAGAGTTTCTCCGGATCAGTTAGTTCGTTCAATGAACCGGCGAGAGCGCCGAGACGCTACCACAGAAGGTTCTATGAATGAACTGACAGCTTGATAGGCTGGCCGCATGGCGCTGAAAAAGGGCTACGCCGCGCAGGACTGCTCGCTCGCCCGCACTCTCGAACTGGTCGGCGAGCGCTGGACGATGCTGGTGATCCGCGACGCCTTCTACGGCGTCCGGCGCTACAGCGACTTCCTCGCCCACCTCGACATCCCGCGCGCCGTCCTCTCCACCCGGCTGCGGACACTGACCGAGTCCGGAGTGATGGAACGCCGCCGCTACGAGCAGTCCCCGCCCCGCGACGAGTACGTGCTCACGGAGAAGGGCCGCCGGCTGTGGTCGGCGCTGTTCGCCCTGCTCATGTGGGGGCAGGAGTTCACCACCGGAGGCGCCACGGTGCGCAGGCGGTATGTGCACGCCGCCTGCGGGCACGAACTGGAGGCGGGCGGCGGCTGCCAGAGCTGTGAGCGGCCCGCCGTGCCGCCCGAGGACATCGAGGTGCATCCGGGGCCCGCCGCCGAGGGCCCCACCGCCCGCCACGACCCGGTCAGCCGCGCCCTGTCGAAGCCGCACCGACTACTGCAACCGCTGGAGACCTAGATTTTCCGCGGCCCGGTGCACTGATTTCCGCAGCCCCGTGAACTTTTGTCCGGCGCGGTTCATCTCACCTCATGTACCGGCCGGCGCCGTGCGGTTGAGGCGCCGGTGGTCTGCGGGCCGGGTCGGCGCCCCCGTCGCCGATCCGACCCGCTTCACATCCGGCGGCGTACGGCCGCGTAGAACCGTGCACGACCGCGTACGGCGCGGTCGGACGAGAGCCCGAGCGCCCACGCCGACACGGTCTCGCGCTCGGAGCTCAGGGCATACGGCCGGGGCTCACGGCCCACGGCCCACAGCTCGGGCTCGGCAGGGCTCAGAACAGCTTGCCCGGGTTGAGGATGCCGTGCGGGTCGAAGGCGCTCTTGACGGCGCGGTGCAGATCCAGGCTGACCGGGCCCAGCTCCTCGGCCAGCCAGGTCTTCTTCAGCAGGCCGACCCCGTGCTCGCCGGTGATGGTGCCGCCCAGCCGCAGCCCCAGTTCCATGATCTCGTCGAAGGAGATCCGGGCGCGGCGGGACTCGTCCTCGTCGGTGGCGTCGAAGCAGACCGTGGGGTGGGTGTTGCCGTCCCCGGCGTGGGCGCAGACCCCGATGGTCAGGTTGTGCCGTTCGGCGATCTCGGCGGTGCCGGTGAGCAGGTCGGCGAGGCGGGTGCGCGGGACGCAGACGTCGTCGATCATGGAGGTGCCCTTGACGGCCTCCAGCGCGGTCAGCGCGGCGCGCCGAGCCTGGAGCAGCATCTCGGACTCGGCCTGGTCCTCGGCCGGCACCACCTCGCTCGCCCCGGCCGCCGCGCACAGGTCGCCGACCGCGCGCAGCTGCGGCGCGGGGTCAGGCGTGTCGAAGGCCGCGAGCAGCAGGGCTTCGGTGGTTTCGGGGAGCCCCATCTTCGTCATGTCGTTGACGGCCCGCACGGTCGTGCGGTCCATCAGCTCCAGCAGTGCGGGCGTGTGTCCGGCCTCCATGATCCGGCAGACCGCGTCGCAGGCCGCGTCCGTGGAGGGGAACTCGGCGGCGAGCGCGAGTTGCCGGGAGGGCTCGGCCTTCAGGGCGAGGGTGGCGCGTACGACGATGCCCAGGCTGCCCTCCGAGCCGACGAGCAGCCGGGTGAGGTCGTATCCGGCCACGCCCTTGGCGGTGCGGCGCCCGGTGGTCAGCAGCCGGCCGTCGGCGAGGACGACGTCGAGCCCGAGCACGTATTCGGCCGTCACCCCGTACTTGACGCAGCACAGCCCGCCGGATCCGGTGCCGATGTTGCCGCCGATCGTGCACATCTCCCAACTGGAGGGGTCGGGAGGGTAGAAGAGCCCGTGCTCGTTCACGGCCCGGGAGAGCGTGGCGTTGACGACTCCCGGTTCGACGACCGCGATCCGGTCGACCGGGTTGATCTCCAGGATGCGGTCCATCCGTACGAGGGACAGCAGCACGCATCCGTCGGTGGCGTTCGCCGCTCCGGACAGGCCCGTGCGGGCGCCCTGCGGGACGACGGGGACCCGCAGGTCGTTCGCGGTGCGCAGGGTGTGCTGGACCTGCTCGACGGTGCGCGGCACGACCACGGCAGTCGGGGCACCGGCGGGGCAGAAGCTGGCCATGTCGTTCGCGTAGGAGGCGAGGACGTCGGGGTCGGTCAGCAGCGCGTCCTCGGGGAGGCCTTCGGCCAGCCGTTCGATCAGCTCGCTCATGTCCCCAGCCTGGCAGGCAGCGGACGGCACGGGAAGGCCCTGAACCTGCTGACCTGCTGCCCTGCTGCCTTACTGACCTGCTGTTCCTGCTGTTGCGGCCTGGGCGCCGCCCTCCCACCGGGCCGCTGTCGCGGACGGCTGGGAGGGCGGGGCCCAAGCTCCCCTCCTTCAGGTCCTACAGGTCCTACAGGTCCTACAGGTTGCCGCGCCGGTCCTGCTCCCGCTCGATGGCTTCGAACAGCGCCTTGAAGTTGCCCTTGCCGAAGCCCATGGAGCCGTGCCGCTCGATCATTTCGAAGAAGACGGTCGGACGGTCCTGGACCGGCTTGGTGAAGATCTGCAGCAGGTAGCCGTCCTCGTCGCGGTCGACGAGGATCTTCAGCTCGCGCAGGGTCTCCACGGGCACGCGGGTCTCGCCCGCCCACTCCCCCAGCGTGTCGTAGTACGCGTCGGGGGTGTCGAGGAACTGGACGCCCGCTGCCCGCATGGCCCGCACCGAGGAGACGATGTCGTTCGTGGCGAGCGCGATGTGCTGGACGCCCGCGCCGCCGTAGAACTCCAGGTACTCGTCGATCTGGGACTTCTTCTGGGCGACGGCGGGCTCGTTGATGGGGAACTTGACCTTGAGCGTGCCGTCGGCGACGACCTTCGACATGAGCGCGGAGTACTCGGTGGCGATGTCGTCGCCGACGAACTCCTTCATGTTCGTGAAGCCCATGACCTTGTTGTAGAAGCCGACCCACTCGTTCATCCGGCCGAGCTCGACGTTGCCGACACAGTGGTCGACGGCCTGGAAAACCCTCTTCTCGGACGGGGCGACCATCGGAGCCATGGCGGTGAAGCCGGGCAGGTAGGGGCCGTCGTAGCCGGTGCGCTCGACGAGGGTGTGGCGGGTCTCGCCGTAGGTGGCGATGGCGGCGCGGACGACGGTGCCGTGCTCGTCCTTGGTCTCGTACGGCTCCTCGATGCCGCGGGCGCCGTGTTCGACGGCGTACGCGTACGCGGCGCGGGCGTCGGGGACCTTGATGGCCAGGTCGATGACGCCGTCCCCGTGGGCGGCGACGTGCTCGGCGAGGAAGCGGCCCCAGTCGGTGGTGGGGCGGATGACGGAGGTGAAGACGAACCGGGCCGAGCCGGACTCCAGCACGTAACTGGCCGTCTCGCGGCTGCCGTTCTCGGGGCCCGAGTAGGCGACGGTCCGCATGCCGAAAGCGGTCGAGTAGTAGTGGGCCGCCTGCTTGGCGTTGCCGACGGCGAAGACGACCGCGTCCATCCCCTTGACCGGGAAGGGGTCTGCCTGCCGTGCGGTCTGCGGGGCTGCTGCGCTGGTGGGTGTTCCCGGGGATGCAGTCATGGCGGAAGCGTCCCGCCGGTCCGCAAGGTGCGCAATAGTTTGCGTTTTCACTGGGCATCTTGTTCAGCAGAACCCGGGTTCGGGCGGACGATGTGCGCAATCTGTGCACCGTCGCTCCGCCCCCACGCTCACGCCGCAGGGAGAGGACGCCATGGGCATCGACCGGCTGGACGCGCGCATGCTGGAACTGCTCGCCGAGGAACCCAGGATCGGAGTGCTGGAGCTGTCCCGGCGGCTCGGTGTGGCCCGCGGGACGGCGCAGGCGCGGCTCGACCGGTTGACGTCGGGCGGGGTCATCCGCGGCTTCGGCCCCGAGGTCGACCCGGCCGCCCTCGGCTATCCGGTCACCGCGTTCGCCACCCTGGAGATCAAGCAGGGCCAGGGCGCCGACGTGCGGGCGCATCTGGCGACGGTGCCCGAGGTGCTGGAGCTGCACACCACGACCGGCAGCGGTGACATGCTCTGCCGGCTGGTCGCCCGCTCGAACGCCGACCTGCAACGGGTGATCGACCTGGTCGTCGGCATCCAGGGCATCGTCCGCGCCTCCACCGCCATCGTCATGGAGAACCCGGTACCCCCACGCATCGTCCCCCTCGTCCGCCAGGCCGCCGACGACAGCGAACAGCGGTGAGGAGGCCCGTACCGGCCGGAACGGGTGCGCTCACCATCCGCGGGCCGGTACGGAGCGGGAGGCGTTCCCGGCGCTGTAGAAGGACGGATCGAGTCGGCCGGTCAGGGCGAGGAAGGTGACGAACGCTCCGGTGGCGATCCAGCCGGGCCAGCCCGCCACCCCCATGTGCAGGGGGTCCAGCGCTGCCTGCGGATCAGCGAACCGTTCGACCATGTCGACGCTCACCGAACTCACGAACGCGTGGCCGATGACGGCGGGGACGACCGAGCCGGAGCGCAGGCGCAGCCAGGTGAAGACCGGCAGGATGAGGACGCAACTCGTCACCATGGCGGGCACCGACACGTACCAGGGGTGGCCGGGGTACTGGCCGCCCATCAGCAGCGTGGGCATGTGCCACAGGGCGAAGGCCGTACCGGTGAGGGCGTAGGCCCGGATCAGGCCGCGGCGGTCGCCGTCCCCGGCGAGGCGCGGGAAAAGGTAGCCCTGCCAGCCCAGTTCCTCGCCGAAGAACAGCGGCAGCGACACCAGCATGTTCAGCACGGCTCCGGCCGCCCACGCGTCGAAGCCGCTCCAGTGCATCCCACCGAACGGGTAGCGGCCGGTGGCCGCGCCGAGGGTGAGAGCAGCCGTGGTGAGGCCCGCGGGGACGGCGAAGGCCACGAGGCATGCCCGCACGGCACGCCCCCAGGGCTTCGGCCACCGCAGGGCGAGGGTGTCCCGCACCCGCCCGCTGCGCTCGACGTGGCGGACGACGAGGAGTGCGGCCAGGGCGGGTGCCAGCATCGCGGCCGCGATACACGCCTCCTCCAGCGCGCCGGTCTCCTCGCGTGCGTCGCCACGCCGGTAAGCGGTGGCCAGAAGCGGCGACATGGCCACCCACATGCCGACGTAGGCGACGCCGAGGTAGACCAGCAGGCCGCGTCGCCGGACAACGGGCGGTAAGGACCCGGTTGAGAGCGTCATGACGCAGAGGCTATGGAGCAGCGCGCCGGTGAAGAATCCGGCTGACACGCCTGTCAGAGGTGGACGTAGCACCCCGTCCGCGTGAGGTCCCGCCTCCTGGACAGGGCCCTGGACGGCCGCTACCTGCCCGCCCTCAGCAGCGCGGGATCTTCCCATCCGTGCGGATCTCCTCGAGCGCGTCGAGCGCGCCGTCCAGTGTGCTCACCGGTACCAGCCGCAGCCCCGAGGGCAGCTGGGCGCTCGCCTCGCCGCACTGCGACTTGGGCACCAGGAACCAGGTGGCTCCGTCGCGCCGTGCGGCCTGGGTCTTGAGCGGGATGCCGCCGACCGGGCCGACCTCGCCCTTCCCGTCGATGGTGCCCGTGCCGGCGATGGTGCGGCCACCGGTGAGCCCGCCGCTGCCGGTACCGTCACCGTCCAGTTTGTCGACGATGCCGAGCGCGAAGAACAGGCCGGCGCTGGGTCCGCCCACATCGCCGAGGCGCAGCGTGACATCGACGTCGTCCGGGGACACGTGCAGCTGCCGCAGGGCGGCCGTGACGGCCTTGTCCTGGGAGTTCTTCATCTCCTGGGCGATGCGCCGCTCGGCGTCCCGGGTGTCGCCGCCGCCGGGGTAGACGGCCTCGCGGGGCATCACGGCCCGGTCCTCGCGGAACCAGGAGCGCACCACGTCCGGAAGGCGCACGGTGGCCTCGGGCTGGGTCGCGGCGATGGTCACCGACAGCAGCCGCCCTTTGTCCTTGCCGTCCCTGCCGTCCCTGCCGTCTTCGGACCGCGGCCGGGTGCCCTCGACGGAGATGACGGGCTTGCCGCCGCGCTTGCCGAGCACGTTCGCGGTCTCTCCGGGCTGGGCGAGCGAGTACGGCAGCGGTGCGCACAGCGCCACGACGAACAGCAGGACGACGGGCAGCGCGCACAGCGCGAGGACGCGGCCGCGGGTCAGCCGCGGGCGCGGCCCGCCGGGGCCCTGGGTGCGGGTGCTGGATTCGGACACCCCCGCAATCTACCGACCCCGGCAGGCACCGAACGCGCGCGGGGCCGCACCGCGCCCTTCCCCGCCGGTACGGCGCCGCACGGGGGGAAGGACACGGTCCAGGGCTCCGCACAGCGCGGCGGCTCCCCGCAGCGGCTCAGCGCAGTGCGTCCGCGACCTGGTTGGCGGCGCGGACGACGCGGTGTCCGATGCGTTCGGGGACCGTCTCGGAGAGCATGACCACGCCCACGCTGCCTTCGATGCCGCTGACCCCGACGACCGGGGCTGCGGCGCCGCTGGCGCCCGCCTCCAGTTCGCCGTGGGTGAGGACGAATCCGGGCTCCCGTTCGTCGTCGGGTCTGCGCCCGTCGAGGATCGCCCGGCCCGCGGCTCCCTTGTCGAGGGGGTGGCGGAAGCCGGTGCGGTAGGCCACGTGGTAGTCCGTCCAGCTCGGCTCGACGACCGCGACCGCCAGCGCCTCGGTGCCGTCCACCAGGGTGAGGTGCGCGGTGGCGCCGACCTCCTCGGCGAGCGCACGGAGCGCGGGCAGCGCCGCTTCCCTGACCAGGGGGTGGACCTGCCGTCCGAGGCGGAGCACTCCGAGTCCGACGCGGGCCCTGCCGCCCAGGTCGCGGCGGACCAGGGCGTGTTGTTCCAGGGTGGCGAGCAGCCGGTAGACGACCGTGCGGTTGACGCCGAGCTTGTTGGACAGCTCGGTGACGGTGAGGCCGTGGTCGGTGTCGGCCAGTAATGTGAGGACACGCAGCCCTCGGTCGAGCGTCTGAGAGGTCTCCGCGGTCACGACGCCCCCCTCCCTCGGGTGAGTGACGGCAGCCGCGGATGCCGACGCGTGAGGGGTCGCCTCCCCGGCCTCCGGCCTGGGTCGGCACCCCGAGCGCAGCGCTGGAGGCCGCCGGTCGCGGTGGCACTTGCAAGAGCTGGTGCGTCACAAGCTGGGCAAGCTGAGTGTCAACGAGATAACCGGCCGCCCGTGGCGGCACCGCCACGGGTCGTGTGTCCGGGGAATGTAGCGAGGTGCACCGCTGACCGGAAGAGTCTGTCCAGAATCCGGTCTTCGGGTGCCCGTGTTCGCCGTGAACATCCCGAGAAATCCGCCCTCGCGGCGTGCGGCAACGGGCCCGCGCCGGGGTGCGGATACGGGCTTTCCGCAGGGTGAGCGGGCCCGCTCGGGCACCGCGCGCTACTTCATGCGTGTCGCCCACTCGCGGACCTTGGCGATGCGGGCCTCGATCTGCCCGGCCGTCGCCTCCGCGCTGGGCGGCCCGCCGCAGACGCGGCGCAGCTCGGTGTGGACGACACCGTGCGGCTTGCCGCTCTGGTGGACGTAGGCGCCGACGAGGGTGTTGAGCTGTTTCCGCTTCTCCAGCAGATCCTTGTGGGTGACGACGGGGCGCTGCTCCGCGGGCTTCTCCAGCAGGTCGGCCTCGCTGTCCGGCTTCTTCCTGCTGTGTGCGATCTGCCGCGCCTGCCGTTTCTGGAGCAGCATCTGCACTTGGTCGGGCTCCAGCAGTCCGGGGATGCCGAGGTAGTCCTGTTCCTCCTCGCTGCCCGGGTGCGCCTGCATGCCGAACTCGGCGCCGTCGTACATCACCCGGTCGAAGACGGCGTCGGACTCCAGCGCCTCGAAGGGCAGCTGGTCCTGTTCCCCCGTGTCCTCGTCTTTTTCCTGCTCGGCCTCCTTGAGCAGGTCGGCTTCTTCGGCGTAGGGGTCGTCCTCGGTGTCTTTCTTGGGCTTGTCGAGGACGTGGTCGCGCTCGACCTCCATCTCGTTGGCGAAGGTCAGCAGCGTGGGGATCGTCGGCAGGAAGACCGAGGCGGTCTCGCCGCGCCGCCGGGAGCGGACGAAGCGGCCGACGGCTTGCGCGAAGAACAGCGGGGTGGAGACGGTCGTCGCGTACACGCCGACCGCGAGGCGCGGCACGTCGACGCCCTCGGAGACCATGCGGACGGCGACCATCCACCGCGTCTCGCCGTGCCGGAAGTCCTCGATGCGCTGCGAAGCCCCGGTGTCGTCGGACAGGACGACGGTGGGCGAGGTGCCGGTGATCTCGCGCAGCAGTTTGGCGTAGGCGCGGGCCTGGTCCTGGTCGGAGGCGATGACGAGGCCGCCGGCGTCGGGCACCGCTTTGCGGACCTCGCTCAGCCGGTGGTCGGCCGCGCGCAGCACGGCGGGCATCCACTCCCCGCGCGGGTCGAGCGCGGTGCGCCACGCCTGGGAGATCGCGTCCTTGGTCATCGGCTCGCCGAGCCGCGCCTCGATCTCGTCCCCGGCCTTGGTGCGCCAGCGCATATTGCCGCTGTAGGAGAGGAAGATGACGGGCCGCACGACGCCGTTGGCGAGCGCGTCACCGTAGCCGTAGGTGTAGTCGGCCACCGAGCGGCGCACCCCGTCGCCGTCCTCGGCGTACTCGACGAAGGGGATCGGGTTGGTGTCCGAGCGGAAGGGGGTGCCGGTCAGTGTCAGCCGCCGGGTCGCCGGTTCGAACGCCTCCAGGCACGCCTCGCCCCAGGAGCGGCTGTCACCGGCGTGGTGGATCTCGTCGAGGATGACGAGGGTCTTGCGCTGTTCGACGCGGTTGCGGTGCAGCATGGGCCGCACGCCGACGCCCGCGTAGGTGACGGCGACCCCGTGGTACTCCTTGCTCAGCGGCCCCGCGCTGTAGTCGGGGTCCAGCTTGATGCCCACGCGCGCCGCCGCCTCGGCCCACTGCTTCTTCAGGTGCTCGGTCGGCGCGACGACGGTCACCTGCTGCACCACGTGGTGGTGCAGCAGCCAGGAGGCGAGCGTCAGGGCGAACGTGGTCTTGCCCGCGCCCGGGGTCGCGACCGCCAGGAAGTCGCGCGGCTGCCGTTCCAGGTACGCGTCCATCGCCGCCTGCTGCCAGGCCCGCAGCTTGTTGGCCGTGCCCCAGGGGGCCCGGCCGGGGAAGGCGGGTGACAGGTGCGTGTTGTTGCTGGGGGTGGTGGGGGTGGTAGTCACGGTCTCCGGGGCGACGGGTGCGGGTACGGGCGGCACGGCGGCCGCCGGTTCTGCGGCCGGCGGGGCATGGCCGTCCGCAACCCTACCGGGGGCGCGGGGTGTCCTGGCCGGCTGCCGGGGGCTGTGACCAACGTCCCGCCAGCCACACCCCGGGGCCCTCCGCCAGACAGCGCCGGAGCGCTGCCCCGCTGCTGGGCACCATGGCCTCGGGGAGCGCGTCGGTGGGCACCCAGCGGACCGCCGCGTGCTTGTCGGGCTCCCGGTTGCATGGTTCGCCGCGCCAGCGGTGCGCCTCGAAGACGACGACGAGGTAGCCGTTCGGCGCCTCCACGCCCCACGGCCCGTGGACGACGTGGGCGAGGCTCAGGTCCTCGGGCGCCACCGTGAGCCCGGTCTCCTCCCACAGCTCGCGCACGGCGGTGCGGGTCACCGGTTCGCCCGGTTCGCTCTTGCCGGTGGGCAGGTCCCACAGGCCCTGCCCGAACTTCGCGGCGGGGCCGCGTTCGAGCAGGAGGACGCGTCCGGCGGCACGGTCGTGCACGACGACGGCCGCGGCGAGCATCGTCATGGCTCCCAGGGCGGGTTCGAGGCCTTCGGGTTGGGCGGGGAGTGCCACAGGGGTGTCCTTTCGACCGGTGTCCGGTGCCCAGTGTCCGGCGTCCGCGTGCGGCGTGCCGCGTCCGGGCGCGAGCGGTTCTGTGCGGTTCCGAGAGGAGTTGATGAAGGAGGTGCAACCCTGCGGCCGCCTCGTGTGTCTCCTGTATGAACGACCATCGCACCGGTCCCGGCCCGTCCCCGCAGGCAACACCCGTCTACTGCGCCGGGGGTTCGGAGCGTCCGACCACAGGAGGACAAGTGCTCCACCGCAACAAAGCCACCGCCACGGCCACCGTCGCCCGCGTCATCGGGGTGACGGCCGCGCTGCTGGCAGGCTCCACCGCCGTGGCGGTGCCGGCCTACGCGGCGCCCGCCGCGGCGGCCGACGGCAGCGCCGCGGCCGCGTCCGGGGCCGCCGCGCCGAAGGCGGACTTCGACGGGGACGGATACGCGGACACCGTCAGCGGCGCCCCGAAGGCGACCGTCGCGGGCAAGCAGTACGCGGGCTACCTCACCGTCACCTACGGCTCGGCCGAGGGCACGAGCACCACGAAGCGGCAGCTCTTCAGCGCAGGCAGCGAGGCCGTGCCCGGCAGCGCGGAGGACTACGGGAACTTCGGCGGCCAGACCGCGGCCCGGGACTTCGACGGGGACGGGGTCACCGACCTGGCCGTCGCAGGCGGCGGGGGCGCCGTCATTCTGTGGGGCGAGAAGGGCAAGGGTCTGACCAGCGGCAGCAAGGTCTCCGCCGACGGCGGCGCCCAGCTGGCCGCCGGCGACTTCGACGGCGACGGGAAGCCGGACCTGGCCCTGGCGGGCGGCCAGTTCGACGACACGGTGGAGGTGCTCTACGGCGGCTTCACCCGCGAGGGCAAGCCCGCCAGGACCGGCCAGGTGAAGACCGGCCACACCTTCGCGCCCACCTCGCTGACGGCGGGGGACGTCACCGGGGACGGCGCGGACGACCTGGTCACCACGCACGCGTTCGAGGAGATGTCCGAGTCCAGCGAGTTCTACACAGGCTCCGAGGACGGCCTGGTCGACAAGGCGCAGGACGTGGACGACGCGGAGACCGCCGTGATCGCCGACGTGAACAAGGACGGCTTCGGCGACCTGGTGATCCGTACCGTCCCCGGCGGCGTCGTGGAGGACCTGCCGCACGACCACGGCACCGTCAAGGTCCTCTACGGCTCCGCGCAGGGCCCGAGCACCGAGAAGACCACCACTCTCACGCAGAACAGCCCGGGCGTGCCCGGCGCCAACGAGGAGGGCGACGAGTTCGGCAAGGCGCTGGCCGCGGGCGACGTCAACGGTGACGGGTACGCGGACATCGCCGTCGGCGTGCCCGGTGAGGACATCGGCAGCGGCGCGGCGGGCAAGGACACCGGCGCGGTGGTCCAGCTGCTGGGCGGCGAGGACGGTCTGACGGGCGCCGGCGCGAAGAACTGGGACCAGGGCACGGCGGGCGTGCCCGGTGCCGTGGAGGCCGGGGACCGCTTCGGCGCGGCGCTGGGCTTCGGCGACACCGACAACGACGGCCGTGACGACCTCGCGGTCGGCGCCCCGGGCGAGGACGGCGACGCCTCGGCCACCGACGCGGGCGCGGTGTGGGTGCTGCGGGGTGCCGACGGCGGTCTGACGGCCGACGGCGTCGTCTCCTACGGCCCCAAGACCCTCGGCGGCCCCGAGAAGGGCTCCGGGCTGGGCTCCGCCTTCTCCCGCTGACCACCTGCTGACCACCTGCTGACCGTGGACACCGGTGCCGGGGTCCGGCCTCCTGGAGGTCGGGCCCCGGTTTTCCGTGCGGTCAACTTGCCGTGGTGCGGGGGTTGCTGAGGCGGCGTCACCCTCCGGGTGGAGTCGCGGCGACGCACCGCGAAGTCGTTGTCATGTCCTAACCACGTCGGTACTGTGACGGGCTCAGGCGCCTCAGCTCCATCCCCCCACAACAGGAGCAGCCATGTCCCCTCAGTCCCCTCAACCCCCTCGGTCCCCTCACACTCATGTCCGACGGCGCGGCAGGCTGAGCGCCGCCGCCCTCTCCGTCGCCGCCGCGGCGGCCCTGCTGGTCACCGGGGTCGGCGGCCAGTCCGCCAGCGCCGGACCCGCCGACGGCAACGGTCCTGGACCCTCCATGAACGAGTCGTTCAGCGACGCCGCCGAGGAGTACGGCGTCCCGCGCGACCTGCTGGCCGCCGTCGGATACGGCGAGACGCACTTCGACGGCCACGACGGCAAGCCCAGCCAGGCGGGCGGATACGGCGTGATGCACCTGGTCAGCAACCCCACCAGACACACGTTGGAGAAGGCCGCGCAGCTCACCGGCGAGCCCGTCTCCGAGCTGCGCGAGGACACCGACGCCAACATCCACGGCGGTGCCGCCGTGCTGCGCGCCTACGCCGACAAGCTGGGCATGAACGCCGCGGAACGCCACGACGTGAACGCCTGGTACCCGGCCGTCGCCCGCTACGGCGGCGCCTCGGGCACGACCGCGAAGCTGTACGCCGACACCGTCTACGACCTGCTGGAAGACGGCGTGCGCGGCACGGGCCGGGGCGGCGAGAAGATCACGGTGGCCGGGCGCGACGTCCACCCCGACAAGGGCGGGATGAGCGCCTCCTCCCCCGCCGCCGAGAGCCCCGACTACCCCGACGCCACCTGGACCCCCGCCGACCCCGCCAACTACCGCGCGGGCCGCGCCGAGAAGCTCGACAAGATCGTCATCCACGTGACCCAGGGCTCCTACGCGGGCTCCATCAGCTGGTTCCAGAACCCCGAGGCCAAGGTCAGCGCCCACTACGTCGTACGCTCCTCCGACGGCGACGTCACCCAGATGGTGCGCGACGCGGACACCGCCTACCACGCCAGGAGCGCCAACGCCTCCTCGCTGGGCATCGAGCACGAGGGATACGTCGACGACCCGTCCTGGTTCACCGACGCCATGTACCGCTCCTCCGCGAAGCTGACCCGCCACCTCGCCGACGAGCACGGCATCCCGCTGGACCGGGAGCACATCATCGGCCACAGCGAGGCGCCCGGCAACGACCACACCGACCCGGGCGAACACTGGGACTGGGACGCCTACATGAAACTGGTCAAGGGCTGACCCGTGCGGGACCCGGCGCGAGCCGGGTCCCGCCCCGCTCCCGCGTGGCGCCCGGCACCCGGGCACCGTCCTGGTGAGACCTCGTGCCTAGGACCGAAGAACGAGCGGGCGCCGACCCACGGGTAGGTGTCGGGCCGCGGGTCCGGCACCTACCGTGGGGCACATGTCAGCGTCCGAGACCCCGCAGGCCGCAGGCCCGGCCGCCCTCCGCAAGGAGTCCGTGCTCAGCGCCGCGCACCGGCCGTTGACGCTCGGCATCGTCTCCGTCGTCCTCCTCATCGCCTTCGAGGCGACCGCCGTGGGGACGGCGATGCCGCTGGCCGCCGACGAACTGGACGGCATCTCCCTGTACGCGTACGCGTTCTCCGCGTTCTTCACGACCTCCATCGTCGGCATGGTCACCTCGGGGCAGTGGTGCGACCGGCGCGGGCCGCTGCCGCCGCTGGCCACCGGCATCGCGCTGTTCGCCGCCGGGCTGGTGTTCTCCGGTACGGCCGCCGCCATGTGGATCTTCGTGCTGGGCCGCGCCGTGCAGGGCGTCGGCGGCGGACTCGTGATCGTCGCGCTCTACGTGACCGTCAGCCGCGCCTACCCCGAGCACCTGCGCCCCACCGTGATGGCCTCCTTCGCCGCCTCCTGGGTGGTGCCCTCCATCGTCGGCCCGCTGATCTCGGGAACCGTCACCGAGCACCTCGGCTGGCGCTGGGTGTTCCTGGGCATTCCGGCGCTCGTCGTGGTGCCGCTGCTGGTGATGCTGCCACCGCTGCGGCGCCGGGCCTCGGGGCCGCCCGAGGGCGCCGCGGCGCGTCAGAACGCCGGGGCCGACAAGCCCGTCGACGGTGACGCGCGGCGCATCCGGCTCGCCCTCGCCGTCGCGCTGGGCGCGGGGCTGCTCCAGTACGCCGGCCAGGACCGCAGTTGGATCGCCGCGGTGCCCGCCGCCGCGGGCATCGCCCTGCTCGTGCCCTCGCTGCGGGTGCTGCTGCCCCGCGGGACCGCCCGCGCGGCGCGGGGTCTGCCCGCCGTCATCCTGCTGCGCGGCGTGGCCGCGGGGTCCTACGTCGTCGCCGAGAGTTTCGTCCCCCTGATGCTGGTCACCCAGCGCGGCCTGTCCGTGACGATGGCGGGGCTCACCCTCGCCGCCGGCGGCGCCCTGTGGGCCCTGGGCTCCTTCGCCCAGTCACGGCCCGGCATGGAACCCCACCGGCGGCGGCTCGTACGGCTCGGCATGGCCCTGGTCGTCGTCGGCATCGGCTACACACCGCTCGTGCTCGTCCACTCGGTGCCCGTGTGGTCCCTCGCCGTCGCGATGGGGGTGGGCTGCTTCGGCATGGGGCTGACGATCTCCTCGCTGAGCGTGCTGATGCTGCGTCTTTCCGCCCCCGAGGAGGCCGGCCGCAACTCCGCCGCGCTCCAGCTCTCCGACGGCCTGTCCAACGTGCTGCTGCTCGCGGTGACCGGCGCCCTCTTCGCGGCGCTCGGCGGCGGCTCCGTCACCGTCGGCGCGTCAGGGCCGCACGGGGGCTCGAAGGCGGCGACGGCC
This sequence comes from Streptomyces diacarni, assembly GCF_003323715.1. Lineage (GTDB taxonomy): Bacteria > Actinomycetota > Actinomycetes > Streptomycetales > Streptomycetaceae > Streptomyces > Streptomyces diacarni. The sequence continues at coordinate 140,622 of NZ_QOIN01000061.1, read as the reverse complement.
GGTGAGCCCGCCGCGTTCGCCGCCGTGTACGCCGTCTCGGCGCTCGTCGCCCTGGCCGGGGTGTGGGTGGCGGGACGGCTCCGCCCCCGCGAGGCCGCCGCCGCTCCCGCCGCCGGTGGCGGGAGCGAGGGAAGCGGCGGCAGCGGTGCCCAGCCGCGCCAGCCGGTGTCCGAGGCGCGGCCGTCCGACGGCGCGGCCGCACCGGCGGCCGTTCCTCTGGAGCCGAACGGCTGATCCAAAAGCCGGGAACCCGGCCAGAACCCCGCACCCAAATTCCGCTTATGGTTCGGTCATGTTCGACTCGCGGCACATCCAGACCTTCCACGAAGTCGTGCGCGCGGGCTCCTACTCCGCCGCCGCCCGCGCCCTCGGCTACACGCAGCCCGCGATCACCCAGCAGATGAAGGCGCTGGAGCGGTCCGTGGGCACCCCGCTCTTCCTCCGCGTCGGCCGGACGATGCGGCTCACCGAAGCCGGCGAGACGCTCGCCCGGCACTCCGAGGTGATCCTGGAGAGCATCAGCACGGCCCGGCAGCAGATGGAGTCCCTCACCCGGCTGCGCGCCGGCAAGGTCACCGTCTGCTCCTTCCCCAGCGCGGGCGCCACGCTCGTCCCCGAGGCCCTCGCCTCGCTGGCCGCCGAGCACCCCGGCATACGCGTCGAGTTGCGGGAGGAGGAGCCCCCCGAGTCGCTGCTGCGCGTGGTGCGCGGCGAGTGCGACATCACCCTGGCCTTCACCTACCCCGGGCTGCGCGAACAGGTGCCCGAAGAGCTCGTCGAGATCCCCCTCCTGGAGGACCAGCTCACCGTCCTGCTCCCCACCTGGCACCCCCTGGCCCGGCGCCGCGCCGTCAAACTCGACGCACTGGCCGACGAGCGGTGGATCGCGGGATGCCTCCGCTGCCGGACCAACTTCCTGCACGAGTGCGCCGAACTCGGCTTCGCGCCGAAGATCGCGTTCACCACCGACGACAACCTCGTGGTGCAGAGCCTGGTCGCCGAAGGCCTGGGCATCGCCATGGTGCCGGGGCTCGTCCTCTCCTTCCTCGTCCACGAGAAGGTCACGGGACGCGCCCTGGACCCCGCCTCCCGGCGCCAGGTCTCCGCCTACGTGCTGCGCGAACACCTCCGCGTCCCGGCGACCGCACGCGTACTGGACGCCCTCCGCCGCGCGGCGGACCGGCGCGTGGGCTGCTGAGCCCCGGCGCCCGGGCCCGCGCTCCCCGCCTCCCCATCCATAAGCACCGCTGAGGGAGACCCCAACGAACCGTCGTTGGACGCCGGGAAGGCCCGGCACGACGCTGCCCGTATGACAGCGACGACGACCGAGACACCCACCCCCACGACGGAGCGCCTGCGCGCCCTCATCGCGGACGTGCGCGAGGCCGTCGGCCGGGGGCTGCCGCCGGACGTGACCGCCTACCTGGTCGGGGAGAAACTCGCACCCCACCTCGGTGCCGAGCATCTGCTGACGCCCGCCCAGTGCGAGCCCGACCCCGCGCACTACCGCCAGCACGTGCTGCACGCCGAACGCGACGGCAGCTTCTCGCTCGTCGCCCTCGTGTGGCTGCCGGGGCAGGGCACCGCCGTCCACGACCACGTCTCCTGGTGCGTGACCGGCGTCCACCAGGGCGAGGAGCACGAACGCCGCTACCGGCTGCTGCCCGCCGAGGCCGCGGGCGGCAGCGCCCGCCTCGTCGCCACCGAGGACGTCGTCAACCCGCTCGGTTCCGTGTGCGGGTTCGCGCCGCCCGGCGACATCCACCGGGTGTGGAACGGCTGCGACGGGCCCGCCGTCTCCCTGCACGTCTACGGCGCGGACATCTCGCGGCTCGGCAGCAGCGTCCGCCGCGTCTACGACCTGCCGGCCGACGCCTGATGGCCCTGCTGGGCCACCGCGCCGACACGGGCGCCTCTCCGGCGTCAGCGGGGCCGGGAGGCTCAGCGGGCTCGCCCGGGTCGCGCTCTCCCGAATCCGCGCCCCCGGCCCGGACGCCCAGCAAGCTGCCGGGGCTCGCCCTGGCAGCCCTCGGCGTCGCCGCCGCCTCCGCCGTGCACCTGATGCTGCCCGCCGTGCCGATGCTCACCGCGGCGGTGGTCCTCGGCATCGCCGCCGCCCACCTCCCCGGCGTACGCGGGCTCGTGCGCGGCGCCGCGCGGCCGGGACTCACCCTCGCGGGCAAGCGCCTGATGCGGCTCGGCATCGTCCTGCTCGGCCTGGAGCTGAGCCTCGGCGACGTACTCGGCCTCGGCTGGGCGACCGTCGCCATGGTCCTGTGTGTCGTCGCCGCCACCTTCGCCGGTACGGTCTGGCTCGGCCGCAGGCTCGGCCTGCGCGGCGACCAGCCCGTCCTCGTCGCGACCGGCTACTCGATCTGCGGCGCCTCGGCCATCGGCGCGGTCAGCGACGTACGCGGCAGCGAGGAGGAGGACGTCGCCACCTCGGTCGCCCTCGTCACCCTGTGCGGCACCCTCGCCATCGCCGTCCTGCCTCTGCTCCACGCCCCTCTCGGCCTGGACGCGGGGCAGTTCGGGCGCTGGGTCGGCGCCGGAGTCCACGACGTCGGGCAGGTCGTCGCCACCGCGCAGACGGCGGGGCCAGCGGCGCTGGGCCAGGCCGTCCTCGTCAAGCTCCTCCGCGTCATGATGCTGGCCCCGCTCGTCGCCGCCATGGCGCTCGCCCTGCGCCGGCGTAGGAAGACACCCGCCGGGGCGAAACGGCCGCCGCTCGTGCCGCTGTTCGTCGTCGGCTTCCTCGCCCTGGTGGCGCTGCGCACCATCGGGTGGCTCCCCGACGCCGCCGTCGACGGCGCGGGACGGGCCAGGGAAGTCCTGCTGGCCGCCGCCCTGTTCGGGCTCGGCAGCGCGGTGCACCTGCCGACGCTGGCCAGGACCGGGGGCAGGGTGGCCGCCCTCGGGCTCTGCTCCTGGATCGTCGTCGCGGGCGCCTCCTACGGCGGGGTCCTGCTCACCACCTGACCCCTGCGGGTCCGGGCCCGTGGGCGGGTGACGCGAGTCACCCGCCCACGGCGGCCTGGGGCCGGATGGGCAGGCGGTTGACCGGCCGGCCCGTGGCGGCCCGCACCGCCGAGGCCACCGCCGCCGGGGCCGTGACGACCGGCACGGTCGAGGCGGCCTTCGCGCCGAACGGCGCGACGACGTCGCGCTCCTCGACCAGCTTCACGATCCGGATGTCGGGTGCGTCCAACGCCGTGGGCAGTGCGTACGCCGTGAAGTCGGGGTGCCGCACCTGCCCCTTGGCGACGCGCAGGTGCTCGGTGAGCGCCGCGCCGACGCCCTGGGTGATCCCGGCCTCCAGCCTGGCGCGCAGCTGCCGCGGGTTGAGGACGGCGCCGACGTCCTGGGCGAGCGCGACCTCCACCACCCGCACGGAGCCGAGTTCGATGTCGACGTCGACGACGGCCCGTACCGCGGCGAAGGCGAGGCCGACGAACGCGTCTCCCTGCCCCCACGCGTCCAGCGGTTCGGTCGGGTGGGGGCGGCACTGGGCGGTGGCCCACAGTTCCTTGCCCTCCAGCACCTCCGCGACCGTCGTGGACAGGACACCGTCGTAGGAGGTGATCTTCCCGTCCGCGACGCTCAGCAGTTCCGTGGACATGCCGAACTTGGCGGCGAGGGGCTGGAGCAGTTGCGTGCGCACCATCTTGGCCGCCCGCTCGACGGCTCCGCCCGACACCCAGGTGTGCCGTCCACGGCCGCTCGCACCGGACGGGGGCTGGTCGGTGTCGACGGAGGCCACGTGGACCTCGTCGATACCGAGGACGTCCTGCACGATCTGCCGGGCCAGCGTGTCGAAGCCCTGCCCGGCCTCGACGGCGGCGCACATCACCGTGGCGACGGGCCCGTTGACCTTCACCGTCGCCGTGGAGACCTCGTCGGTCCCCTCCGCGCCGAGCAGGTGCACCATGCCGAGCGCGTAGCCGACGCCGCGCCGGACGGCCGAGGGGTCGCCCGCTCCCTCGGGCCCGCCGGGCAGCAGCCAGTCCTCCTCGGGCGCGTCCTTGGGCAGCGGCGGCAGCGGCGCCTCGCGTACGGCGTCGAGCAGTTCGCCCACAGGCGCGGGGCAGGTCACCGTCTGGCCCGTCGGCAGCAGGTCGCCGGTGGCCAGCGCGTTGCGGGCCCGCACGTCGGCCGGGTCGAGCCCCAGCCGTTCGGCGAGCTTGTCCATCTGCCCCTCGTAGGCGGCGCACACCTGGAGTGAGCCCTCGCCGCGTACATGCCCTGAGGGCGGATTGTTGGTGCGCACCACCCAGCCGTCGATCACCGCGTGCGGCACGACGTACGGGCCGCACGCGAAGGAGACGGCGGTGGCCAGCGCGTCCGCCGAGGTGTCGGCGTACGCGCCGCCGTCGAGCAGGATCTGCGCCTCGACCTTCACCAGTTTCCCCTCGCTGTCCGCGTGGTGGCGGTAGCGCAGGAGGGTGGGGTGGCGGTGGGTGTGGCTGAGGAAGGACTCCTCGCGGTTCAGGGCGATCTTCACCGGGCAGCCCGTGCGCATCGCCAGCAGCCCCAGCGGCACGTGGAGCCCGGCGTCCTCGCGGTCGCCCATGGCCCCCGGGACGCCGGTCACCACGATCTTGACCTGCTCCGGCGGCAGCCCGAAGCAGGCGGCGGCCAGGTCGCGGTCGGTGTGCGGGTCGGTGGTGGCGGTGTAGATCTCCACGCCGCCGTCCGGGCGGGGCACCGCGAGCGCCGCCTCGGCGCCGATCGGCGCCGGGTCCTGGCGGCCGACCCGGTAGAGCCCTTCCACGACGACGTCGCCGCTCACCTCCGGGTCGCCGTAGCGCAGCGGGATGTGGCGCAGCAGGTTGCCGTCCGGGTGCAGCGGTTCCGCCTCGAACGCCTTCTCCGGGTCGGTGACGGGCTCCAGCACCTCGTACTCGACGGCGATGGCGGCGGCGGCCAGCCGCGCGGTGTCCGGATGGTCGGCGGCGACGGCGGCGATGGGCTCGCCGTGGTAGCGCACCACGTCCCGGGCGAACGCCGGCTGGTCGGCGATCTTGCGCCCGTGCGCGGCGTCGCCGGTGACGTCCGCGTGCGTGACCACCGCCTGGACGCCGGGCATCCTGGCGGCTTCCTCCGTGTCGATCGCCACGATGCGCGCGTGCGGGTGGGGCGAGCGGTGCACCGCGGCCCACAGCAGCCCGTCGGCCCACAGGTCGGCCGCGTACGGGAAGGTGCCCTGCGCCTTGGCGTAGGAGTCGGTGGGCAGCACGGAGGCGCCCAAGCCGTGCGGCTCGGGCTCCGAACGCGCGCTCGGGGGCAGGGGTGTTCCCTGCGGGGGCGTCGCCGTCGCGGCGCCGGCGCCCGCGCCCTGACCGGCGCCGGTGTGGCCGTCAGCCGTCTGAGTCATACCGCCGCCTTCCTGTGCCCTTTCCCAGCGTGCGGATCCCACGCCGCCTCACGAGTCGCCGCCGCCGTTCGCGGAGTGTCCGGGGTTTTCGGGGTATTCGGGGTGTCCGGGGTGCCGGTTCTGGTGCGGGATCTGCGCCGCCGGATCGTACCCGTAGCCCGCGACCTGCGGTGGGCCGTAGGCGTCGTACCCGTACCCGCCCTGCTGTCCCGGCTCGGGAGCGAGGGGGACCCCGTGGACCCCGTCGCCGTAGGTGCCGTGCTCGTACGGCGGGCCCTGCTCGTAGGGGCCTTGCTCGTGCGGGCCCTGCTCATGCGGGCCCTGCTCGTAGGAGCCGTGCTGTTGTTCGTACGCGCCCTGGCCCCAGGCGTCCTGCCCGTAGGAGCCGCCCTGGTGGGAGCCGTTCTGGTGGGAGGCCGGGTCGTCGTGCTGGTGACCGTAGGCGCCCTGGCCGTACGCCGCCTGCCCGAACGCGTCCTGCCCGTACGCGGTCTGCGGGTGCCGTCCGTGCGGGTCGTGGGCCGGCGCCGCGGTCCCCTCGCGGGACGCCGCGTGCGCCGCCTCCGCCTCGGCTGCCTCGCGCTCCGCCTTGGCCGCGCGCTGTTCGACGACCGTGTGGACCGCGTCCAGCACCCCGCGGTAGCCCGAGCACCGGCACAGGTTGCCGCTGATCGCCTTGCGGGTCTCCAGGTCGGTCGGCGCGTGGTTGCCCTCCAGCAGATCGTGCACCGTCATCGCGAGCCCCGGCACGCAGAAACCGCACTGCACGGAACCGCTCTCGGCGAGCGCGCACTGCACGTCGGAGGGCCCGCCGTCGGCCGACAGCCCTTCGACGGTCCGCACCTCGCTGCCCGCCGCCGTCGCGGCGGGCACCAGGCACGCGGCCACCAGCCGCCCGTCCACCTGCACCGAGCAGGCACCGCACTCGCCCTGCGCGCAGCCGTCCTTGGCCCCGGCCAGACCCAGCCTCTCGCGCAGCACGTACAGCAGCGACTCACCGATCCACGCGCTGGCGACGGGCCGGTCCACGCCGTTGACGTGCAGGGCGTAGGAGACGTGCGGGTGCTCGTCCTCCGTTTCGACGGCCTCGGGCACGGCGTCCACGACAGCCTCGGGCACGGCGTCCACGACAGCCTCGGCCCCGGCCTGGCCCCCGTCCTCGCCCGCACCGCCGTCACCGCCGCCGTCCGCACCTTCGACCTCGGCGGCCGTTTCGGCCCTTTCAGCCGTTTCGGTCGTTTCAGCCGTTTCGGTCGTTTGAGCCGTTTCGGTCGTTTCAGCCGCGGTGGTCGGGCCTTCGGGCTCCGGCGCCTCACCGGCTCCGAGCCGCCCGACGTCCCCGAACTCTTCGCTCTCTCCGCCGTCCGCGCGGGGCTCGGGGGCTTCGCCTGTCCCCGGAGCGGCACCGTCGGCGGTCTCCCCGCCGGACTCCTGCCCCTCCGTACCGGCGGTCGAGGACGGGGGCGCGACCGGCTGCGCGACCACCGGTTCAGGCGCCTGCCCGGGTGCTGCCTGCTGCTCGGGGGCGGCCTCGCCCAGCGGCGTCACCTCCGCGTCGGTACGGCTCTCCGGCTCGGCGGGCGGCGCCGGCGGCTCGGTCGCGACGATCTGCGCGGGGGGACCGTCGGTCCCGGCCGCCGTCTCGGCGCTGTCGGGTCCTGCCTGCGCGGGAAGGGTCGGCGAGAGGCCGGGCACGGCGGTGGACGCGGAGCCGTTGTCGCCGAGGTGACCCGGTGCGCTGTCTTCCGGCACGCCGGGGACCGGGGACGGGCCCCGCTCGCTCGACGGGGCGCTCGGGAACGCGTAGTGCGACGCCGGGCGCACGGGCACCTGCTCGCCCTCCCGCGGCAAGCCGGGAACAGCGGTTGCGGCGGTGCCGGTCGGACCGGCGGGCTCCTGGAACGGCATGGGCCCAGGACCCGGCTCGCCCCAGTGCGGGGCCGGCGCGGGCGACGAGGGCACCCACGAGCGCTCTCCGGCGCCCAGATCCGCGGCAGCGGCCTCGGCCGGCGGCGGCGAGGCGGGTGGAGCGGCCGAGGCCGATGGAGACGGAGTCGGAGAGGGGGCGGAGGACGAGGCGCCGGGGGCGCTCGCCGCGGGGGTGTCCTGTGCCCTCTCCTCGCGGGCGACACCCGTGCCGAGGGGGCGGCGGCCGGTACGGGCCTCGTGCGAACCGGCGAGCGCGGCGGCCGCTGAGCCGCCCGGGACGTGGCCCGCGCCGTGGCTCTCACCGTCGTACACGGGCTCGCCGCCGTACGCGGGCTCGCCGCCGAACACGGACTCGTGCCCGGCGCCGTGCTGGCCCGGACCCTGCCGGCCCGCGCCCTGTGGCCCGGGCATCTGGCCCTGGTAGCCGGACTCGGGCCCGGCGAACGGCAGCACCCAGTGCCCCGCGGCGGCGGGGTCGGTGCCGACCGCGGGCGGCAGCGGCACACCGGCGGCGCCACCCGCCGCCACATCGGCCGAGGCCTGCGCCAGGTCGATGGCGGGCGGGGTGTAGCCGCCCTGGCCCGTGCCGGGAGCGGCCAGCGGTACGTCGTCCTGGAAACCGCCGGGCGGCAGTTGCACGAACGCGGTCGCGTCGGCGTCGTACTCGCCGCCGCCCCAACTGCGCGGTACGTGCTGCCCGTACGCCGGGTCGGCGGGCTGCGCCCCGTACGGGTCGTACGGGGCGTTTCCGCCCTGTGCCACATACGGTTCTTCGCCCCAGGCGCCGGTACCGTTGCCGCCCTCGTCTGCGTCCGTGTGCGCGTTCACGTGTCGTCCGTGCGGGTCCGCACCCGCGTGCGGTCCCGCGCCCCCGTTCCCGTTGTCCTGTGGTGTACCGCTCATGCGAGAGCCCTCCCGAGTCCCCGGCGGGCCAGTGTCGCCACCGTACGCCGCAAGTGCAGCGCGGCGGGCGGAAGCTGGGGCACCGCGCCCGCGGCCCCCTCCTCCCCCTCCTCCGGTGGCGGATCGGGGATGCAGGCCATCGCCACGTACTCCCCGAAGGCGTTCAACGCCTCGGGAGCCAGAGCACGGCGGCCGTCCCAGTCGATGAGCGAGGCGATCCAGCTCTCCGCCTCCAGCGGACGCAGCGGCATCGGCGCCACCGCGCCCACGGCGCAGCGCACGTTGCGCCGCATCGGGTCGAGCACGACGGCGACGGAGGCCAGCGCGCGGCTCGGCCCGGTGCGGCTGGTGGCCTTCAGGAACGTCTGCGGGGCGTGCAGCAGCGGCACCTTCACGTAGCCGACGACCTCGCTGGGCTGGAGCATCTCCATCCCTGCCAGCAGGTGGCTGACCGGCAGTTCGCGGCGGGCGCCCTCGGGGCCCGCGATGGACAGGGTCGCCTCCAGGGCCGCCAGCACGGGCAGCGCGTCGCCGGTGGGGGAGGCGCTGACGATGTTGCCGCCCAGCGTTCCCGCGTTCCGGATCTGCGGCGGCCCCGCGGCGCGCGCGGCCGCGGCCAGCGCCGGGATCAGCGCGGCGAAGTCGGGGCGGCCCATCCGGGCGTGGGTGAGGCCGGCGCCGAGCACCGCGTGCCCGTCCTGGTACGACCAGCCGCGGATCTCGCTGATCCGGCCAAGTCCGACGAGCGCGGCCGGGCGCAGCTGGCCCGAGTTGACCTCGCACATCAGATCCGTGCCGCCCGCGACGGGGACGGCGGCAGGGACCGTCGACAGCGCCGAGACGGCCTCGTCCAGGGTGGTCGGCAGCATGACAGGGGGCACAGCCTGCGCGGCTCGGCCGCCGCCTGGTGCATGCCGTACGTGCGTGCTCAACCTGCTGCCCCTTCCCCGACCTACCGGGCTTCCCGGCTGCACTGCCGTACGGTACGTGCTCACAGCCCGGACGAGGCAACTCTGGCATATCTCGGCCCGTGGCCGACACGAGGGCCAGCAATGGGCCCTTTCGCGCGGTAGGAGCCCACTTCTCCCTCTTCTCCCTTTCCACCCTGCTCCGTCCGCAACCACGGATTGCGGTCACGGACGGGAGCGGCCTCGGCGGCACGGGGAGAACGAGCGGGGCGAAGCCCCGTAAACCCGTAGAAGGGACGGCTTTTCAGACGAGCCGGGGGTCAGTCGAGCAGGAGGTCAGTCGAGGGGGCGGCCGGGGATGCCGGGCCGCTGCTGCCAGGGGCGGGGGCCGTCCAGGGGGCGGTACTCGACGCCGGCGGCGTCCAGACGCGGAAGGTGTGCTCCCACGAGCCTCTCGACGAAGTCGTCGTAGGAGCCGCCGGATCCGCTCCACGCGACCTCCGCGAGCGCGGCGAGCCGTGGGAAGACCTGATAGTCGACGCGCTGCGTACTCTCAGCGCACTCCGTCCACATGTTGGCCTGTATGCCCAGTACCCGCTCGCCGCGCCCCGCCGCGGCGAGCCGCTGAGGCACGGGGGAGAACGCGTACACGTCGCGCAGGGTGGCCACGCGCCCCAGCGGCACGGGCTCGTCGGGTCCGGGCGCCTGCCGCCGGTCGAGGTACAACTCGTGCTCGGGGCACATCACCACATCGTGTCCGGCCTCGGCGGCCGCGGCGCCGCCGTCGGTGCCCCGCCAGGAGGAGACGACGGCGCCGGGGGTGAGGCCGGGCCCCTCCAGGGTTCCGCCGTCGAGGATCTCGTCCCAGCCGACGAGCCGCCTTCCGCGTGCGGCGAGCCACCGGTCGAAGTGGCGCACCATCCAGGCCTGGAGCGCGTCCTCGTCGCGCAGGCCCTCCTGGGCGATGCGGGCCTGCGCGACGGCCGAGGCCCGCCACTCCTCCTTGGGGGTCTCGTCGCCGCCGATGTGGATGTAGGGGGAGGGGAAGACGTCGAGGACTTCGTCGAGTACGTGTTCGTAGAAGCGCAGCACGTCGTCCGTGGGGGCGAGGAGGTGGGGGCTGACGCCCCAGTCGGTCCACACACCGAGCGCGGCGGTGTCGACGACGTCCGTGCTGCCCAGGTCGGGGTAGGCGGCGATGGCCGCCTGGGAGTGGCCCGGGAGTTCGATCTCGGGGACGACGGTGATGTGGCGCTCCGCCGCGTAGGCGACGATCTCGCGCAGGTCGTCCTGGGTGTAGTAGCCGCCGTGGCGGCGTTCGTCCCACAGCGGGGAGGCGCGGTGTCCGACGCGGGTGCGGGGCCGCCAGGCGCCCGCCCCGGTGAGCTGGGGGTAGCGGCGGATGTCCATGCGCCAGCCCTGGTCGTCGGTGAGGTGGAAGTGGAAGACGTTGAGCTTGTGCGCGGCGAGCTGGTCGAGGAGGCGCAGCACGCCGTCCTTGGGCGTGAAGTGCCGGGCCACGTCGAGCATCATGCCGCGCCAGCCGAAGCGTGGCGCGTCCTCGATGTGGCAGCACGGCACGTGCCACTCCCGCCCGGGACGGCCCGCACGGCGGAAGGCCGCGGGCGGCAGGAGTTGGCGGAGTGTCTGGGCACCCCAGAAGATCCCGGCGGCGTCACCGCCCTCGATCAGGACACGGGTGGGGGTGACGTCGAGGCGGTAGCCCTCGGCGTCCAGCCCGTCGTCGATACGCAGTTCGACGGTGGTCCCGGCCCCCGCCCCGGCCACACCGTCCCCTTCGCGGAACGGCAGCACGGTGTGGCCGCGCAGCCATCGCGCGACACCGTGTGCGGCGGGCTCGGCGACGAGTGCCGTGTCGGTGTCCCAGACGAAGGGCGGCCCGTCGGCTTCCTGTACCTCGCGGGCGCGCGGCACGAGTGAAACCAAGCCAGTGCCCGGCATTTCGGTCCTCCTATTTCACGGCGCCACCGAGGCCCGAGACCAGGCGCCGGTGTACGCAGACGAAAAAGACGAGTACGGGCAGCGTCATGACCGTGGAAGCGGCCATCACCCCGCCCCAGTCGGGTGTCTCGGTGTCGAAGAAGACCAGCAGCGCCATGGGCAGAGTGGAGTTCTCCGTGGCGCTGATGATGAACGACTTGGCGAAGAGGAAGTCGTTCCAGGTGGAGATGAAGGAGAAGACGCTCGTGGCGACGAGGCCGGGAAAGACGAGGGGGAAGAGGATCTGCCACAGGAAACGTGTCCGGCTCGCGCCGTCGATGAACGCCTGTTCCTCCAGCGCCTCGGGGACGGCCTTGACGAAGCCGCGCAGCATCCAGATGGCGAAGGGGAGGGAGAAGGCCAGATGGGGCAGGATCAGGGAGAACAGCGAGTTGAGCGCTCCCACATCCCGCATGAGGAAGAACAGGGGAATGGTCAGCGCCTCGACCGGCACCATCTGCGCGGCCAGGAAGAGCACGAGCAGCGTCGTGCGCAGCCGGAAGCGGAAGCGGGTGACGGCGGTCGCGGCGAGGAAGGCGATGAGCGCCGAGGCGAGGACGACGGCGCCCGCCACCAGCAGGCTGTTGAGGAAGTAGCGCCCGAACTCCTGCTGCTCGAAGACGCGCCGGAAGGAGTCGAGGGTGGGCGTGAGCGTCCAGGGAACGGGCCGGTCCGAGCGGATCTCGCCGGCCGGTTTGAACGCGGAGAGAACCATCCAGTAGAGCGGGAAGGCGACGAGGAGTGCGATGAGCACGGCGGCGCATTCGGCCGCCAGTCGCCAGGGTTTCCGTATCCGGCGGCGGATGCGGTGGGCGGGCGCGGTGGTGCGAGCCGGAGCGTCGGCGTTGGCGGGGGCGTCGGCGTGAGCAAGGTCGTCGGCGGGGACGTTGGCGGGGGCGGGGGTGCTCATATCTCCTCCCCGTTTCTGCGGAGCAGTTTCAGGTAGAGCAGCGTGACCGACAGCAGAATGAGCAGCATGACGACGCCGATCGCAGAGCCGAGGCTGTACTGGGAGGACGCGAAAGCCTTCTGGTAGGCGTAGACGTTCAGGACGAGGTTCTGTTTCGCGATGCCGCCACCGCCGGTCATCACGTAGATCTGGGTGAACACCTTGAAGTCCCAGATGATCGACTGGATGGTCACCACGATCAGGATCGGCCGCAGCAGGGGCGCCAGCACGCTGCGCCAGGTGCGCCACACGCTCGCCCCGTCGAGGGTGGCGGCCTCGACCACCTCGGTGGGTACGGCGCGGATTCCGGCGTACGTCGTCACCATCACCAGGGGGAACGAGCACCACACGACCTCGAAGAAGACGAGAGCGAACGCGCTGAGGCGTCCGTACGTCCAGGCGAAGTCGCCCAGCCCCAGCACGCGGTTGACGGGGCCGAAGTCCGGGTCGAAGAGGAACACCCACACGGTGGATCCGGTGATGGCGGGGGTCGCCCAGGCGCCGAGTGCGGCGAGCATCAGCAGCAGCCGCGGCAGCGCCCGCACGCGCGTCAGCAGGACCGCGAGCGCGCACCCCACGGTCATGGTGCCCAGCACGCAGGCGGCGGCGAAGACGACGGTCGCCAGCAGGACGTTCCAGAACTGGGGGTCGCTCAGCAGTTCGGCGTAGTTGCCGAATCCCCGGAAGCTCGTGGGCTCGCCGCCGCTGACCTGCGCCTGGGTGTAGTCGAGGAACGAGATGAGCCCGAGCTGGTAGACGGGGTAGACCAGCAGCCCCGCCAGGACGACCAGGGCCGGCGCGAGGTAGAGCCAGGGCGTCCAGCCGCCGCGCCGGGCGCCGCCGGTGGGACCCCGGCCCCCCGAGCGGGCGGGGCGGGGCCCCGGGGGGCCGCCGGCGTGCGCGGGGCCCGGCGTGCGGCGGGGCCGGGACTTCGCCCCGTCGGTGGCGACGCTCACTCGGCGAACGCCTCGTCCATCTTCTCCGCGGCACCGGCGGCGGCGCCGTCCACGTCGTCCTTGCCGCTGACGACCCGCTGGAACATCTCCGGCAGGATCAGCGAGGAGTCGATCGTGCCCCAGGCGGGGCTCGCCGGCACGAACTCGGTCCCTGCGTCGAGCGTGCGCACGAACGGCTTGACGAACGGCTCGCGCGCGGCGACCTTTCGGCGGGTGTCGCTGAAGGTCGGCAGGAAGCCCATCGCCTCGAACAACTGCTCCTGCGTACGCTTGCCCGCCAGTTGCTCGGCCAGCTGTACCGCGAGCGTGCGGTGGTCCGTGCTCTTGAGGACGCCGATGTTGTTGCCGCCCGCGAACGCGGGGGCGATAGCGCCCTTCTCGACGCCGGGCAGCGGGACGACCCCGTACTTCCCCTGGACCTTGCCGTTCTCCATGGCCTGGCGGTTGAAGTCGCCGCCGATGGCCATGCCCGCCTTGCCGCCCGCGAAGGCCTCGACCGTCTCGTTGCCGCCCATCTTGGCGCACTTGCCCGCGGGGCAGTTGTCGTCACCGAAGAGGGAGGTGTAGGCCTTGATGCCCTTCTTGGCGGGCGCGGCGTCGAGCGCGGAGGTGAACGAGCCGCCCTTCTCCCGCGCCAGCTCGCCGCCGTGCGCCCAGATGAACGGCATCGCGCCGTAGGTGTAGGCACCGCCGACCGCGATGCCGTACATGTCCTTGTGCGCGGCGCGGATCTTCTTCGCCGCGGCGGCGAGTCCGTCCAGCGTCCTGGGCGGCTCCAGGTTCAGTTCGTCGAAGACATCGGTGCGGTAGTAGAGGGCCCTGACGCCGACGAAGAGCGGCAGCCCGTACTGCTTGCCCTCGACGGTGACGGACTTCTTGGCGGTGGGATCCAGATCGCGGGCGGCGTCCCAGGAACCGAACTCGTCGCTGATGTCGGCCAGTCCACCGTCGGCCACATAGCCGGCGGTGTCGGTGTTGCCGTACTCGATGACGTCGGGGGCGGAGTCGGGGTCGTTGAACGCCCCCTTGATCTTCTCGGCCCGGCTGTCGATGGGGATGTACTGGACGTCGACCTCGACGCCGTCGTGCTGCTTCTCGAACCGGTCGGCGACCTTGTCGACGACCTTCTCCTTGGGTTCGTTGCCGACCTCGCGGAAGAGCCACACCCGCACGGTGCCGCTCTTGTCGTCCTGTCCGCCGCCGCCCGAGGAGGTGGAGGGTGCGCACCCCGCGAGTCCCGCGGCCAGTCCCATGGCCAGGAGCGAGACTCCGGCGGCCCTGACGCTCTTGACGCCCTTGACGCACTTGTCGGCTTCGGCTTTCACGGCGAGACCCCCAGCACTGGTATTGCACTCTACGCAACGACTGTTTCGCACTGCACAACCTGCACGTGAGCCGTGAGGCTACGAGCCCGGTGCGGGCAGGGCAATAGGTCTGAACCAATTAGTCCTGGCTCGGCCGGGGCCGGTCGGGTCGGGGGAGGGACCGAGGTATGAGTGAGAGCGGCGGGCCGCTGGTTCTGGACACGGCACGGCGCCGGGCGGGGGCGACCAGGAGATCGTCCGCTTCGGCCACGACCCGCGGGGCAACCTCGCCGAGGTCACCGGTTCAACCGGTGACGCATGGCGCTTCGGGTACGACGAGGCCGCACGGATCGTCTCCTGAACGGACGCCAACGACTCGCACGACGCGTACGCCTACGACACACAGGACCGCCGCGTGTGGCAGTCCGGCGCCGAAGGCCACATGCACGACACCTTCGACCACAGCCCGCCCGACCCGGCGACCGGCCACCGCGTGACGAAGGTGACCAACTCCCCCGGTCACCGCACCACTACACCTGGGACGCCGAAGACCGCCCGACCCGGGTCACCACCCCGGGCGGCACGCAGTGGCACCAGCACTCCAGCAACCGGTCGATGAGAATCAGTGGACAATCGAATGGAAGGGCGATGCGCTCCCCGTCAGGGGCGATGAGTGAGCACCCTGCGGACCGCCTCGGTGCGCCCGGCACGATCTTGACTGACCGTGCGTTGACCTGAGCGTCACAGAGGGTCAGAATGCATGGCAGTCCCGACCTCCTCACCGCCCTACGGAGGACACCGCCCCATGGCCCTGCGGTCTCCGCGTCTGCCGACCCCGCCGTCCAATCCGTACGGGGCGCACCCGGGGGCCGGGTGGGCGCCGCCGCCCGGGCCGGCGGACGCGCAGCGTGCGGCAGCCGCCAGGAAGCGGATCCTCATCGGGGCGGTCGTCGCCTTCCTGGCACTCGTCTACGTCGTACCCCTCTGCAGCCGGCTGTTCTGACAGCCCTATGGCGCGAGGCACGGCGTCGACGTACGACGCCGCAGCACGGCGAAACGCACGCGGGAAGCGGCGAAGTGGGACACGACTGCGAGGTTGCGAGGTCATCTGATGTGGAAGCGGGGGGCGGCCGGGGAGGTCGCAGGACCGGACGTGGCCAACGCCGCGGGCGGAGGAGGGGCCGCCGGGGCGGCAACCGCCCACCCCGCGTCCCCGGACCACCCGGGGACCCGGGCGGCGGCGTGGCGGGAGATCCCCAGCGACGTGGAACGACGACTGTACGAGGCGAAGTCGCGGCACGACTGGGCCGCCTATCTGGACGTGCTGGCCGGCGAGTCGCTGTACCACGCGGCCCCGCGCGGCTGGCTGGAGGCGCATCCGGGGCGGGTCGCCATCACCCCGGTGTGGCGTCCCGAGATCCGTGCCTGGTGCACCCCCGTCTACACGGAGGCCATGCTTCCGGCGCCGATCGACAACCCTGTCTTCTTCTCGCAGAGCCTGGGGTGGTTCGCCCGCGGCTGGGAGGCGACCGACCCCCCGTGGCTGGCGGTCAATCCGGGCTCGCCCTGTGAGGCGTATTTCCCGTCGGGGCCGGGTTTCCGCGCACTGTGGCAGCGCCACGCGGACAACGTCAGGGACGCGTGCGCCCCTCCGCACGAGACGCTGCGCACTTTGTGGGTCGGCGGACCGCGCACCGGCGCGGTCGCGCGGGGACTGGCGTGCGGGGCGTTGATGTCCGTGAAGAACGGCAGGTACTGGAACGCCCTCGGTCACGGTCACGGCTACACCGACGAACGGCGTCTTCTGGACCGCTGGTGGGGCGTCACGACGCGGGAGACGTGGCAGCGCCACCAGGAGGACCTGCTCACGGCGGAGATGAGCAGCCCCGTGTGGGAGTTCACCTTAGGGGTGCGGCACAGTCTGGCGCAGGACTTCGGCGGCCACGTGGAGACCGGTCACTGGCGGCTGGCCACCGAACGGGTGCTGCGCAGCCGGGTGTCCACCGCTCGCGTCGAACTCTCCCCAGAGGGGGTCACCCGTACGGAGGGCCCGTCGGAGGAGGAGATGGAGGCGCAGGTCGCGGGCGTCAAACGGCTCATCGGGCGCATCACCAGGTATGAGGCGCGCTTCCGCGCCGACGGGCTGCTGCCCGAGGGGCGGTTCGTCCGTTCGGTGGCCGCCTGGGACTACGGCCGCGCCTCCAACATGGCCCGCTTCGGGTTGGGCGCACGCTTTTGCACCCTGGCCGAGGCGGAGGAGGCCGTGCTGCGCGCGGGGCGTGTGAGCACCGCCGCGTACCGCTCGTGGGAGGACTTCTCCGCGGGGTACGCGCTCGGCCGCTGCCTGCACTTCGACGACGAGGAGTTCGGTCCCTTCTACGAGGAGACGCTGACCGGACACCGCCTCCTCACGACGGAGCCGGAGAGCCCCTGGCTGACCATCCCGTTCCGCTCAGAGGGGGACTGATCGAGGGGACTGGCTCCAGGGGCTGGCGGCTTGGGAATCCGGGCGGCCGCTCAGCAGTACGGCGCCTGCCCCGTGAGGGAGGCCGCCACCTGCTGGAAGACCCCGAAGAGGCGGAAGAGGCCGGGTAGTTCGCCCCGCACCAGGACCGTACGGTCGTCCGTCCGCGTCACCCCGGGTACGCCCTCCAGCTGCTGGGCCACGGAGGCCGACTGCCAGCGCACGGCGAGGGCGTGCTCCGTCGTGTCGGGCACCATGCGCGTACGGGACGCGGCGTCGCGCACCCCCTCGGCGGTCGCCTCCTCGATGGCGGCCCGCGCTTCCTGAGCGGGGCGCAGCCGGGCGGCGAACCGGTCGCGGGCGTACTTCACCGGTGCCGTGCGCACGTGCGCGTCCCACTCCTTCACCTCCTCGCAGGCCACGTCGCAGCCCGAGAGCGCCACCACGGGCACACCGATCGCGGTGGCTGCCGCGTACGAGAAGCCGATCTCCCCCATCGCGCGTGTCCCGTCCAGCCACATGTCCTCGATCTCGTGTCCCATGTAGCTGTGGCTGAGCACTCCCAGCGAGCCCGCCCGCGCGTGGTAGCCGACGCATACGACGGCGTCGAACGAGGCGTCCAGGTCCTGGATCATCCCCATCGGCTTCGGTTTGCCGCGTACCAGGGAGGCCGCCGGATGCAGGTCCTCCACGAGCAGGTTCCGCATCGTGCTGTGCGTGTCGTTGACGAGGACCTCGCCCGCACCGCCGGCCAGTGCGCCTCGCACGGCCGCGTTGACGTCCTGCGTCATCATCACGCGCCCGCGCTCGTAGTCCCGGCCGCCCATCTGTACGTCGTCGGCGCCCACCAGACCGGTCACGCCTTCCATGTCGGCGCTGACGTACACCCTCATGTCCCGTGTCTCAGCCATCCGCCGAGTCTCCCAGCACGGCCCCAGCCGCCGCGGCCGTAACCCCGCGTCCGGCGAAGGCCGCGCGAGAATGCGGCCATGCGGACGCACCCACCGGCCCCTGCACCCGGCCGCCCCCTGCTCCTCTTCGACGGGGACTGCGGCTTCTGCACCACCGCGGTGCGCTTCGGCGAACGGCGGGTACGGCCCCGCTGCACGAGCCTGCCGTGGCAGTGCGCCGAGCCGGCCGAACTCGCCGCGCTCGGCGTCACCCCCGCACGCGCCGCGCGTGAGGTGCTGTGGGTGACACCGGCCGGGACGGTGCACGGGGGCGCACAGGCCGTCGCGAAAGCCCTGCTGAGCGCGGGCGGCGCCTGGCCGGTGGTGGGCGCCTCGCTGACACTGCCGCCGCTTCGGTGGGCGGCGGCCGGCCTCTACCGCCTCGTCGCCGCGAACCGGCACCGCCTGCCCGGCGGCACCGCCGCCTGCGCGGCGGGCGAGGCGGGCCACTCGGGCCACTCCCCCACCCGCCACACCCCGCAGGGCACCCCCTGAACCGTCGCTAGGCTCATCCCATGACGACACCCGCACCGCCGCCGCCACCGCACCCCCAGCCGCAGCCGGCCCCGGGGCCGCAGCCGGGGCCGACTCCGGCTGCGGCCCCGGCGCTACGGGCCATCGAGTGGGACGGCACGACTTGGGACGACCCGTCCGCGGACCAACTCCACGACCTGCTGGCCGACATGAACCTGCGGTTCCGGTTCGTCGTCGTCGAGCGGCCCGGAAAGGAGCCCGCGGGCCACCACTACATGCAGGTCCACCTCAACGACGACTTCAGCTACCAGGTCGAATACCGCGAGGGCGGCCCCGAACACCACTTCCAGGCCCACGTACCCGCCCAACCGGAAATGCTCCGCCCGCAGCCGGTGGCAGGCATCCTCCAGGCGTGGGCGTTCGAGAGGCCCGGCTGGCGCGAAGCTCTCGACTGGACCCCCTGGAACGGCTCCCCGAACTGAACGCTCGGCCGACCCGGGAGCCGGGCTCCCGGTCGGCGGCGGAACCGGCCGCGGGCCGTCCCCTCGCCCTCAGTTGATGGACTGGATCTCCTGGACGGTCACGTTCCGCGTGTCGCCGAACCGGCCGTCCGGCAGCTCGTCGTCACCGGCCCCGCCGGTGCCCTCCCACGAGGCGTCCCACGTGAGCGTCGCCTTCAACGGGTAACCGCCGCCGTCCTGCGTCGCCCGCAGATACGTCACCCCGCACGGCGGCGTCTTCTTCCCCGAACCCTTCTCGTACGGGCTCCCGATCCCACCGTCCTCACCCACCGGGCACTCCCCCGAACCCGGATGCAGCCTCGCGTCCTCCGTCCCCGCGGACAGCGCCAACGACTCCGGCTTCACCGTCGTCGTCGCCGAAATCTTCGCGCCCCCGCCCAGATCGACGGACGCCGTCACCGACAACGGCCGGTACGTGCCCTTGTCCAGCCACACCCACGTCGGCAGATTCACCGTCTGCCGGTCCTTCGGATTCAGCTCAACCTCAGTGTCCGGAACCTGGATCCGCTCGTACGCCAGAGCGGACAGAATCTTCGGACTGATCGCGTTCTCCACCTCCGGCTGCTCACCGTTCTTCACCCAGAACGGCAACTCCGTACACGACTGCGCCTTCGCCGCGTCCGGCTCATTCGGATTAGGCACCGCCGCCCAAAAACTCCCCTCCCCCTGCTTGTCCAGGTTGAAGTCCTCGTACTTCCCCTCCGTATAGCGTTCCCAGATCGCCGAATCCGTCTCCTGCTTGTTCCCTCCATTATTCGGTGACCGACCCGTCACCGAGAACGGAGAGTCCTCAAGTTTCGCCTTCAATTCCTTCGGTGAATAGGTAGGGGCATACCAGCACGGCGGCGGTGACCAATTGCTCCCCGCCGGAACGGACAGGTTGCCGCCCCCACCGGAGCCGTCGCCGGAACCAGAGCCCGAGTAGGTGATGACTCTCTTGCCTGACGCCGCCGCTGAAGCCTGCTTGTCGGTGAACCCTGCACCAACGTCCAGGTACGGTTCATCTCTCGCCTGCGAGGAGGGTGCTCCCAGAGCGAGGAAAGCCAGGCAGGCTCCCGTGATCACGGAGACTCTCGGAGTCAGCCTTTGCATTTCTCAACCGCCTCCCCCTCGAACAGGAACGTCCGCGCTTTCCATGCTCGCTGCTTCTGCTTCGGCTTCTGCATCACGAGCGTCAAACGGGTGTAGTCCTTGTCACTCGCTTCGGTGCGGCGAGTCTTACCGGTCTTGATTTCCTTGCTGAAGAAGTCGGACTGATCGACACAGAAGGCCACTTCGATCAAATTCCCTTTGACCATATCCCCGACTTCTTCGTTGTAAATGCGCTCCTTACCGGTCACCGTGAGCCCTTCCTTCACGTCCGCCTTAATTTTCGCCGTGGCGAACTCCGCAGCCGTCTGCAAGGGGATCGTGTGCCGCAGGAGAACCGGGTCCTTGGGATCCTGTTCGACGGTGCCGTGATTAAGCGCCCGCATATAATCCGCAGCGCCGTCAAGAGCAGCAGCCTTATTGTCGTCAGCCGGTTTCTCCCAAGCGAAGACCATGTCGATGTCGTCGGGAAGCTCGATGTCGGAGGTGCGGAAGTCCGCGGTGTCGCCCTCGGCGGGGGCGCCGCTCTTACTCGGGCTCGCGGACTTGTCCGCCGAGCCCCCGGCTCCGTCGATCTTGTCGTCCTTGGAACCGTCTCCCCCTCCCCCACACCCGGCGAGCAGGAACACTGCGGCTGCGGTGGCGGCGGCCATCGGGTGGGCAGGACGGGCGAGTCGCACGGCGGGCTCCTGAGCGTCAGGTGACTGTCGTGCACCTGACGGTAGCAAGCGTGAGCAGCTGATCGCTCGGTGTATGGGCATGCCTCAGCCCAATCCCCGTACGAACTGGGTGGGTTCACCTCACGCACCCGCGCACTCGGTTCCCGTGCCCGCTCAGGGCACCGCCAACTTCCGCACGGCCCGCGAGGCCCGCCGCTTCCGGCTCCGGTGATCAGTGCCGGTTCGCGGTGACCGGCGCCTCGGTCTGTGCGGGTGTGGCGTTCCGGGTGGCCGGCGTGCCGCGTTGGGATGAGGTCGCACGGGTACGCGGAATCGCGAGGGTGAGCAGGAGGCCGGCGACCGTGGCGAGTACCGCGACCACGTAGGTCATGCGGAAGCCGCCCTCCGTCGGCAGCTGCGTCGAGCCGAGCCGCATGGTCATGTTGGCCAGGATGGCTGCCATGACCGCGCTGGCGGTGGAGGTGCCGATGGAGCGCATGAGCGCGTTGATCCCGTTGGCGGACGCCGTCTCGGTGACGGGGACGGCGTCCATGATCAATGCGGGCATGGCGGCGTAGGCGATGCCGACGCCCGCGCTGATGATCATTGAGGTGAGGACGATCTGCCACACCTGCCCCATCAGCAGCAGGCCGGCGCCGTAGCCGATGCCGATGACGGCGATTCCTGTGAGCAGGGAGGTGCGTGCGCCGTATCGGGCGGTGATGCGGGCGGAGACGGGTGAGAGGGCCATCATGACCAGACCGCCCGGTGCCAGGGCGAGGCCGGCGGCCAGGATGGACTGGCCCAGCCCGTAGCCGGTGGCCTCGGGCGACTGGAGCAGCTGGGGCAGGGTCAGCGACATGGCGTACATGGCGAATCCGACCAGGACGGACGCCAGGTTGGTGAACAGCACCGGTCGGCGCACGGTGACCCGGAGATCCACCAGGGGCTGGGGCACGCGCGTCTCGTACCAGCCCCACAGGACCAGAACGACGACGCCCGCCGCGAACAGGCCCAGTGTCGTGCCGCTTGCCCAGCCCCAGTCGCCGCCCTTGGTGACCGGAAGCAGCGCGAGCACCAGGCCGCCGGCGAGACCGACCGCCCCTGGAGCGTCGAACCGTCCCGGGGACAGGTTCGGGGACTCGGACAGCAGCCAGGTCACCAGCAGCAGGCAGACGACGCCGAGGGCGGCGGAGAGCCAGAACAGGACGTGCCAGTCCGCGTTTTGGACGAGGGCGGCCGACACCGGCAGACCGATCGCGCCGCCGACGCCGAGCGTGGCGCTGACCAGGGAGACGGCGCCGCCCACTCGGGCTGCCGGGAGCTCGTCGCGCAGGACGCTGATACCGACGGGTATGACGCCGGTGGCCAGGCCCTGCAACGCGCGTCCCACGATCACGGGAACCAGGCTGTCGGAGACGGCGCAGACGAGGGAGCCCACGATGAGCGCGAGCAGGCTGACGATGACGACCCGCCGTTTGCCGTACATGTCGCCGAGTCGGCCCGCGATCGGGGTGACCACGGCCGCCGCGAGGAGCGTGGCGGTGACCACCCACGACGCGTTGGAGGCCGAGGCGTCGAGCAGGTGCGGCAGTTGCGGGATGATCGGTACGACCAGTGTCTGCATGAGCGACACGACGATGCCGCTGAGGGCGATCACGGCGGTGATCGTGCCCGGCCCCCGCGTGCGGGCGGAACGGGTGGACAAGAGAGCTCTCCTCGAGGGGGTCTGCGGTCCGCTGGCGCGGACGGCGAGTGAACGGCGCGGTTATCCGGGCTTCGGCGCGCCCGCGGGTGGGGGAGTGCCGAGAGCGGTTTGGGGGCCGGTGAGCAGTTCGCGGCGCAGGCGCAGGATCTGTTTCGGGGCGTTCCAGCCGAGGACGGCGCACACGCGTCCGTTCGTCCGGTAGACCCCCGTGAAGCGATCGTGTTCCGTGTCGGCCTCATGCGTCTCGAACTCCGCCTCGGGCGTGATGAGCCCGTGTACGACGATCTTGTGCGGTCCCTGGTCCGTCCAGAAGAACGGCACCCAGTCCAGCTCTCGGTGCCCGCCCAGCAGGTCCGCCGCGACCACGCGGGCCTGGTCCCCCGCGTGCATCCGGTGTTCCAGGCGTAGGTGCCGGCCGTGCGGCGGGCAGTACCAGGCCGCGACGTCGCCGCAGGCGTGGACGCCCGGTGCGGCGCGGCCCACCGCGTCGCACCGGATACCGTCCGCCAGGTCGAGCCCCGTCGTGCCGCACCAGCCCACGTCCGGCGCCGAGCCGATCGCGGTGAGTACGGTATCGGCGGGCAGCCGGGTGCCGTTGTCCAGCAGGACCCGGAGGTCTCCGCTTCCGGGCGGGCCATCGCCCTGGCGTACCGCCTCGACGGCTGTGCCGGTCAGCACCGTGGCGCCGGCCGCGGCGAGCCGCTCCCCCGTGAGGGAACCGACCTGCTCGCCGAGCCCTGGCAACACGGTGGGCGTCGGGGTCACCAGGGTGACCTCGCACCCCATGGACAGCGCCGTCCATGCCGTCTCGGTGCCGAGGAATCCGCCGCCGACCACGACCAGGCGCCGGCCCGGACGCAAGCGTCCGGTCAGGGAGTGCGCGTCTTCGAGCGTCTTCAGCGTCACGGCACCGGCGTGCTCGGCGATGCCGGGAAGCGTGCGAGGCGTGACACCCGTGGCGATGACCAGGTCGGTGTACGGGAGTCGCCGTCCGTCGTCCAGGCTGACGGTGCGGGCGGCGAGGTCGGCGCCGGTCGCCCGGCGCCCCCGGTGCACGGTGGCGCCGAGCCGGTCGAGCGTGTCCGGTCCGGCCAGCCAGAGCTGTTCGGCGTCCGCAGCGCCGGTGAGGAAGCGCTTGGACAGCGGCGGCCTGTCGTAGGGCGGGTGGTTCTCCGCGCCGACGAGGGTGAGGGCCTCGTCGTAGCCCAGGTGCCGCAGCTCCTGGGCTACGCCCAGGCCGGCGGCGCCGGTTCCGACGACGACGATGTGCCGGCTCACCGGCCGTCCGTCGCGATGGCCGCTGCGGGGCACACGCGGGCGGCCTCCTGAACGCGGGGGCGCTCGTCTTCCGGCGTCTCCTCGGTAAGCAGGACGGCGACCCCGTCCTCGTCGCGTTGGTCGAACACGTCGGGGGCGACCAGGACGCACTGGCCGGCGCCGACGCACTTGCCTTCATCAATGGTGATCTTCATGCGTGGGCCTCCTACCAGGCAACGGTGAAAGAGTTGAGTCCGTGGATACGGCTGTGCTGCTTGAGGTCGTACGGGCCGGAATCCTCGGCTTCACGCAGGGTGGGCACCCGCGTGAACAGGGTGCGGAAGGTCAGCAGCAGTTCCAGGCGGGCCAGCGCCTGGCCGAGGCACTGGTGCGTGCCGTGGCTGAAGGCGAGGTGCCCACGTGCGGGACGCCGCACGTCGAAGACGTCCGGGTCCTCGAAGGCCGCGGAGTCGCGGTTGGCCGAGGGCAGGGAGATGAGCACACCGTCTCCGGGACGGAGGGGGCAGTCGCCGACCGTCATCTCCTCCCTGACGGCGAACTGCCGCGGGTGGTGGGCGACGGACAGGTACCGCAGCAGTTCCTCGATCGCCTCTGCCTGCGCCGCCTCGTCACCGGCGAGGAACAACTCCCGCTGGGCGGGATGGCGCAGGAACAGCGCGGTGCCCAGGCCGATCATGTTGCCCGTGGTCTCGAAGCCCGCGACGAGCAGGGTCATGGCGATGGTGACCAGTTCCGGCCGGTCGATCGTGCCGGGCAGCACGAGGTCGCGGGCGAGCTGTGAGAGCACGTCGTCGCCGTCGGCTTCGCTGATCCGCTCGCCCACCAGCGCGTCCAGGTACGCGGCCAGCTCGCCCAGGGCGACGCGCACCTCGTCCGGGTCCGAGTCGCCGGCCAGCGCACGGGAGGCGGCGTCCTCGAAGAAGGCGTGGTCCGCGTAGGGCACGCCCAGCAGCAGGCAGATGACCCGGGCCGGTATGGGCCGGGCCACCAGCTTCACCAGGTCGGCGGGCGAGCCCTCCGCCAGCAGCTCGTCGACAGCCTCGTCGACCGTCCGCTGGATGTCCTCGCGCAGGGCGTGCACCCGCTTGACCGTGAAGTGCCGAGCCAGCCGGCGTCGCTGCGTCAGGTGGTCGGGGTCGTCAGTACGGATCAGACTTTCGTTCCTGTCGTCCCGCTGCTGCACGTCACTGGGGCTGAACAGGGGGAAGCCCGGGCTGTCGAACCGGGCGGAGAGGCCCGTGCTCGACAGGATGGTCTTGGCGTCCTCGTATCGGGTGATCAGCCGCGGCTCGGCGCCTTCCAGCGCCTGGACCCTCGGCAGCCCCGGGATGGCACGGAGCCGGCTGAACTCGGCTGGCGGGCTGAAGGGGCATCCGCGCGCCGTCGGATAGGCGAGGGCGGCTTGCCCCTCGGACGGATCTGCGCTCACGCGTTACTCCTTTGTTCGTGGGGGGGAGGCAGAGCAGCGCACACACTTGTTGTTCACCATGCATGCATTGTTCACCCTACACATGCATTGCATTGTGCACAAACGCCCTCATGCGCAGACCGCTGAGAGTGCGAAGGCAAGCAGGCAGGAGGCGTACGCGATGATGGGGCCATGTCGACGTGTCGGTGCGGGAAGGACAGGGTCATGGACGAAGAAGAGCGCCGGCTCATCGACCTCGAACGGGAGCTGACCCTCCTGTGCCGGCACTTCGTCGCCTCACGCGGGCCCCGCTCGGGCCAGACCCTGGAACGTTCCGCCTACGTGCTGCTCACCCGCCTGGAAGCCGGTGATCCGCTCACGCTCAAAGAACTGGCCCACACCTTCCAGGTCAATGTCTCCACCATCAACCGCCAGGTCAGCCCCATGCTCAAAATGGGTTTGGTGGAGCGCATCCCCGACCCCGACGGCGGCATGGCGCGCAAGTACCGGCCCACCACCCTGGGCCTGGAGCGGCTCAGAGTCGACCGGGAGATCAGCCTCGAAGGCGCCGCACGCCTCATCAGGACCACGGAGTGGACGGACACGACGACTCAGCACTTCCTGACCCTGCTGAGTCAGCTCAACCAGAGCATCGAACGACTGGAAGGGCTGTCCTTGGACCGCTCACCCGAGACGAGCACCCCCACCGACCCGGCTCACTGACGCTTCGCGCCACAGGTCTCGGTGCTGTTCGGTCTTCCCGGGAAGAGAGCGCCGAGTCGAGGTGTCGGAACGATCGCTCAGCGGGGTGGAAACCGCTCAGCGGGTAGCCCGTGGAAGCCGACGCCCAACCCCTGGGCCGGCAGGGCACTGTGGCCCTGCCCCCGCCGCTCCCGAGGGGCGGCCTCTTTCTGGGCTGGTGCGGGTCGTGCGGCTCAGAAGACAGTGCGGCTCTGCCGGGCGGAGAAATTATCTGAGCTCGCCGTGAACTTTTCCGCGGGGACCGCCATCGAACTCCTCGGTACCGAAGATCGGTCCTCTCGTTCCGGGCAGCGACGTCCAGTCGCGTTCGTCCGGGGAGGGGGCGGGATTCGTGGTGGGGGGCGCTCTCAGGGACGGGGACGCCTCCCGCCGCTCCCCCATGCCCGGGCCGGGCAAGGCCGGGCCGGGCCGGGCCAAGAGCCCACCACGCACTCAGCGCGCGCCGCGCGGCAGGCAGCACACGCCGCGCCCCGACCCGCTCTCCCGGAAGAGGGCGGACGAGGCGCGGTTCGCATGCTGCGGCACTACGCGGGTGCGCGCGGGCGCGGGGCGCTCAGCGCTGAGCCGGCGCTGACAGGCCCGGGGGCTACTTCTTGCCGCCGCCCTTGCCGTCCTTACCGCCCTTGCCGTTGTCCCCGTTGGGGCCCATGGTCTCGTAGATCTCCTTGCACATGGGGCAGACCGGGTACTTCTTGGGGTCGCGCCCCGGGACCCACACCTTGCCGCAGAGCGCGACGACGGGCGTACCGTCCATCGCGCTCGCCATGATCTTGTCCTTCTGGACATAGTGGGCGAACCGCTCGTGGTCGCCGTCACCGTGCGATGTCTGCGGGGTCGGTTCGACGAGTGTGCCGGTGCCCGCCCCGCGCTCGGGCTCAAGAGTGCTCATGCGGTCCAAGGGTACTCATGCGCCCGTGACACGTCAGGCATGGGCGGTGACCCGCGTCACCCCTGCGGGGCCCTGCCGCGCCGGGCGTACCGCCTCGGGGGCCGGGGCCCCGGGCCATGGGGCTGCGGTCAGTTCAGGGAGGGGTCGTCGGGGTACGTCGCGACCAGCGCCAACTCGCTGCGCTGCCGCCGCAGTACCGACCGCCACAGCCGCTCGGGGTCGGGCGAGGAGACGTCGCCGGGCTCGGACTCGACCACGTACCACGCGCCTTCGGACAGCTCCTTCTCCAGTTGCCCGGGGCCCCAGCCCGCGTACCCGGCGAAGATCCGCAGGGAGCCCAGTTCGGCGGCGAGCAGTTCGGGCGGGGCCTCCAGGTCGACGAGGCCGATGGCGCCGTGCACCCGGCGCCATCCGAGGGGGCCGTCGGTGTCGAGCACGGCTTCCATGGCCTCCATGGCCTCCATGGAACCCGCCGCGTCCCCGGCCCCGCCGGTGTCCGGCTCGACGGTCCCGTCCCCGGCCCCGGACCCGGCATCGGCGCCGGCCTCAGTCCCGGGTCCTGACCCGGTTTCCGACCCCGCCTTGGAGCCGGATCCGGCACCCGTGCCGGCAACCGCTTCCGCACCGGCACCCGTGCCGGCAGCCGCACCCGAGCCCGTACCCCCGCTCACATCCCCACCGGGCTCGGAGCCGCCCTCCGCAACACCGGCCCCGGCATCGGCCGCGCCGCCGCGAGCGCCGCCGCCACGAGCAGTGCCGCCCCCGTCGCTCTCCTCTTCGCCATCGGCGCCCGCATCCGCATCCGTGCCGGTACCCACGTCACCGTCGCCCCGCCCCGTTCTTCGGGAGGGGACCACGGCGACGCCGAGGGCGGCGTCGAGGGAGACAGGGCCGCCCTGGAAGACGACGCCCGGCTCGCCGGCGAGGGGAGCCCACGGCTCCAAAATGTCGCCGACGTCCACCGGGGTGGGGCGGTTGAGGACGACGCCCAGTGAGCCCGCCTCGTCGTGGTCGAGGAGGAGCACCACCGCGCGGTCGAAGTTCGGGTCGGCCAGCACCGGTGTGGCGACGAGCAGCCGCCCGGTGAGCGAGGACACCTCGGTCATACCGCAATGATCCCGCACCCGGGCCTTTCGCGGGGACCCAACGGCCGGATCGAAGGGCGTTCGGGGCGTGATCGGGGGCGAAGAGGGGGTGGAAAAGGGGGTGGGAAGGGGGCCGGGGACGTGCCGGCCGTCCCGCCGTGGCACAGTGGCCGCCCCGTTGCAGACCCGTCGTGGCCCCGTCGCGACGGGGCCGCCTCCGCGGTGGACCCACCCGTCGCAACACGGTACGCAACGGACATCTAACCCAGCGTGTTATTGCTTACCTGTGACAGTCGCAGGCCCCCTTCGGGCTTGGGTTCGCCCCGGACGGGGCCATTACGCTTGCCTGTTGTCCCATCCCGTCTCGCGGAATCGCGGAGATCCATGACCGACAGCCCAGCCGACGTACTCCTCGTCCACGGTGGCGCCCCGCTCGAGGGTGAGCTCCGTGTGCGGGGTGCGAAGAACCTCGTTCCCAAGGCCATGGTCGCCGCGCTGCTGGGCGGCGAACCGAGTCGCCTGCGCAACGTGCCGGACATCCGCGATGTCCGGGTCGTACGTGGACTGCTCCAGCTGCACGGTGTCACGGTGCGTACGGGGGACGAGGACGGCGAGCTGGTGCTCGATCCGTCCCATGTGGAGAGCGCCAACGTCGCGGACATCGACGCGCACGCGGGCTCGTCCAGGATTCCGATCCTGTTCTGCGGTCCGCTGCTGCACCGGCTCGGTCACGCCTTCATCCCGGGTCTGGGCGGCTGCGACATCGGCGGGCGTCCGGTGGACTTCCACTTCGACGTGCTGCGCAAGTTCGGCGCGACGATCGAGAAGCGCGCGGACGGGCAGTACCTGGAGGCCCCGCAGCGGCTGCGCGGCACCAAGATCCGGCTGCCGTACCCGTCGGTCGGCTCGACGGAGCAGGTGCTGCTGACGGCGGTGCTGGCGGACGGCGTCACGGAGCTGTCGAACGCGGCGGTCGAGCCGGAGATCGAGGACCTGATCTGCGTCCTGCAGAAGATGGGCGCGATCATCTCGCTGGACACGGACCGTACGATCCGCATCACGGGCGTGGACAAGCTGGGCGGTTACACGCACCGCGCCCTGCCGGACCGGCTTGAGGCGGCCTCGTGGGCGAGCGCGGCGCTGGCGACCGAGGGCAGCGTGTTCGTGCGGGGCGCCGAGCAGCGCTCGATGATCACCTTCCTGAACACCTACCGCAAGGTCGGTGGCGCCTTCGAGATCGGTGACGAGGGCATCCGCTTCTGGCACCCGGGCGGCCCGCTGAACGCCATCGCGCTGGAGACGGACGTGCACCCCGGTTTCCAGACGGACTGGCAGCAGCCGCTGGTGGTCGCGTTGACGCAGGCCTCGGGGCTGTCGATCGTGCACGAGACGGTGTACGAGTCGCGTCTCGGCTTCACCTCCGCGCTCAACCAGATGGGCGCGCACATCCAGCTCTACCGCGAGTGCCTGGGCGGCATGCCGTGCCGTTTCGGGCAGCGCAACTTCCTGCACTCGGCGGTGGTGTCGGGGCCGACGAAGCTCCAGGGCACCGATCTGATCATCCCGGACCTGCGGGGCGGCTTCTCGTATCTGATCGCCGCGCTGGCCGCGCAGGGCACCTCGCGGGTGCACGGCATCGACCTGATCAACCGCGGTTACGAGAACTTCCAGCAGAAGCTGGTGGATCTGGGCGCCAAGTTCGAACATCCGTGACCGCACGCGTCACCGCCGCGGGCCCGCTCCCTTGCCGGAGCGGGCCCGCGTGCGTGCGCGCAGGCCACACGTGACGGCGGTCTGCCCGCGTCAGCCCGCCGTGAGCGGGTAGTGGTCGGAGAGGTTGCCGTAGGTGTACTCCTTGCCCCAGCTGGTCACCGTCCAGGGCTCCGTCCGCTCCTTGACCACGTGGTTCGTCCAGTTGTCCGGGCGGGCGTGGCCGCGGCGGTGCAGGACGTGGTCGAGGTCCTCGGACGGGTCGTCGGGGTAGCGGTCGGCGGCCACGGAGTTCTCCTTCGTGTCGAAGGAGTAGGGGTGTCCCGTGCGGGCGTCGGCGGGGACGAGACCGGCGTCGGAGAGCATCGAGGCGTACGCGTCGCCGTGGCGGTCGACGTTCAGGTCACCGGCGACGACGACCTGTTCGTCGGCCGGGATGTGCTGGGCGTCCAGGAAGGTGTCGATCTCCTTGAACTGGCCGGCGCGTACGGAGACGTCCTCGCCGCTGCCGCAGGAGGAGTCGGTGGCCTGCGTGTGGGTGCCGACGACGTGCACTCTGGTGCCGCGCACGTCCAGCACCGCGTAGAGGAAGCCCTTGTTGGAGAAGGCGTCGGAGCCGCAGCCGTCCGTGAAGATGTGCTGTTCCTTGTGCAGCACGGGCCACTTGCTGAGCAGGGTGACGCCGCCGTCCTCGGGGGTGACAGCGGAGTACGCGCCACTGGTGGCGTCCCAGCCGCTCGTGCTCCGGCCCACCACCGGGGTCTGGTACGGGTAGCGGTCGGCGGCGTTCTTCTTGAGCGCGTCGGAGGCGGAGTTGTCGAACATCTCCTCCAGCACGACCACGTCCTGGCCCTGGAAGAAGTCCGCCTTCGGGATGGCCTCGGCCCGGTGGTCCTGGCCCCAGTTGGGGTAGAGGTTCTTGCTGAACAGGAAGGTGTTGTAGTTGAGCACCTTCAGCCGCGGGGTGTCGGAGGAGGGTGCGGCGGCCGCTGCCGGGGTGGCGGCGCCGAGCGCGGCGGTGACGGCCAGGACGACGGTGCCCAGGGCGGCACGCGAGCGGCGACGGGAACTGTTCACGCGGTCTCCTCCTCCACCGGAACGGAATCTCACGCGGTCTCCTCGACGAGAACGGGGTGGTCGTGCGGGGTGAGCGTGCACCGGGATCCCGGGGTGAGGGAGCCGGCCTCCCAGCTGGGCAGGTCGGCCTTGGCCTCGGCGCCGGAGGCGGTGGTCAGGTGGAGGCGGGTGGTGCCGCCGAGGAACGTGGCGACGCGCACGGTCGCCGCCTCGCCGGGGCCCGCGCCGTCAGCGGTGACGGCCGCGCCGGGCTTCCCGCCCTCCCCGGCGCTGACCCGCAGGCTCTCGGGCCGCAGCAGGACCTCGACCGCGTGTCCGGCGTCCGGGCAGTCGCCGTGGACGGGCAGCCGCTGCCCCAGCACCTCAACGGTGCGCTCGTCGCCCATGACGCCGGGCAGCCGGTTCATGGTGCCGACGAACTCGGCGACGAACGGCGTGGCGGGCCGCTCGTACAGCTCGCTGGGGGGCGCGCACTGCTCCAGGCGGCCGTCCTTCATCACGGCGACGCGGTCGGCCATCGACAGCGCCTCCTCCTGGTCGTGGGTGACGAAGACGGTGGTGATGCCCAGCTCCAGCTGGAGGCGGCGGATCTCCTCGCGCAGTTGGAGGCGCACCTTGGCGTCGAGTGCGGACAGCGGCTCGTCCAAAAGCAGGACGCGGGGCCGGATGGCCAGCGCGCGGGCGAGGGCGACGCGCTGCTGCTGGCCGCCGGAGAGCTGGTGCGGGTAGTGCTTGTCGCGTCCCGGCAGCCCGACGAGTTCCAGCAGTTCGGCGGCGCGTTCGGCGCGCTCGGCCTTGGGGGCCTTGCGGACGCGCAGCCCGTAGGCGACGTTCTCGGCGGCCGTCATGTTGGGAAAGAGGCTGTAGGACTGGAAGACCATGCCGATGTCGCGCCGGTTGGCGGGGGTGGCGGTGACGTCCTCGCCGCCCATCAGGAGTTCGCCCGCGTCGGCGGTCTCGAAGCCGGCGATGATGCGCAGTGCGGTGGTCTTGCCGCATCCTGAGGGGCCGAGGAGGGCGACGAGTTCGCCGGGGGCGATGTCCAGGTCGAGTCCGTCGAGCGCCGTGGTGGTGCCGAAGGTGCGGCGCAGCCCGCCCAGCCGCAGGCCGACGCCGCCGGAGCGGGTCTCGGCGGCCGGCGGGCTCTGGTGCGCGGTCGTGGCGGTGGTGGTCATGCGGTGGTCTTCCTCCCCTTACGGGCCCGCCCGCCGGCGAGGTTGGTGAGCAGGAGCAGCAGGCCCCAGGTGATGAGCAGGCTGAGCATGGCGGCGGCGACGGAGAGCTGCGCCTCGTACTCGCCGACGTGGACCATCCACACGGAGAACGGCTCGAATCCGAGCACCGTGGCGACGGTGTACTCGCCCAGCACCATGGCCAGGCTGAGGACGGCGCCGCTGACGAGGGCGGGCCGCAGGTTGGGCACGACGACCCGCCACAGGGTGGCGAGGCGGGAGGCGCCGAGGCTGCGTGAGGCCTCCACGAGGGTGGCCAGGTCCACGGCGCGCAGACCCGCGTCCAGCGAGCGGTAGAGGAACGGCAGCGACATGACGGTGTAGACGAGGACGAGCACCAGCGGGAAGTTCTTGTTCACCAGCACCTGGAAGGTGCCCCACAGGGGCGTGTCGGCCAGGTCCTGCTGCCAGGACAGTACGGTGCTGACCCCGGCGACCAGGGCGACGGGCGGCACGATGAGCGGCACCATGCACAGCACTTCGACGACGCGCCGCAGCTTGGGCAGCCGCAGGGTGACGACGACCATGGTGGGCACCATCAGCAGCAGTCCGAGGGCGACGGTGGCCAGGCCCAGCCGCAGGGAGAGACCGAGGCTGGTGGCCATGCCGTCGTCGCCGAGGCCCTTGGCGTAGGCGTCGAGGGTGACGCCCTTGGCGGGGTCGTCGACGGTGAACCAGAGCGAGGCGGCGACGGGGACGAGGAAGTAGAGCCCGGCCAGCAGCAGCACGAGGGCGCTGCCGTACGAGCGCTTCCGGCGCGCGGGGCGTGCGCGGCGCGCGGGGGTCACGGTCAGCCCAGCCATCGGTTGCTCCGTCGTTGCAGCGGGATCTGTACGGCCATGACGAGCAGCGCGATGACCACCATGTTGAGGCTCATGGCGAGGGCGAGGTTCTCCTGGCCGACGAGGACGTTGCCCGAGAGGGCGTTGGCGATCTGAATGGT
The DNA here is from genome assembly GCF_003323715.1 of Streptomyces diacarni. Taxonomy (GTDB): domain Bacteria; phylum Actinomycetota; class Actinomycetes; order Streptomycetales; family Streptomycetaceae; genus Streptomyces; species Streptomyces diacarni. Next base: position 108,049 of record NZ_QOIN01000061.1, on the reverse strand, counting down.
GATCAGCGGTACGGAGCTGCCGGTCATCACGGCGGCGGTGGCGTGCGAGGCGAAGGCGGTGCCGAACATCAGCACGGCGCCCCCCAGCAGCGAGGGCATCAGCACGGGCAGCCCCACATGGCGCCAGAACTGGGCGCGGGTGGCGCCGCAGGAGGCGGCGGCCTCCCGCCACTGTGCGCGCACGCCGTCCAGCGCGGGCAGGATGGTGACGATCATCAGCGGCACCATGAAGTACAGGTAGGCGAGCACCAGTCCGGCGAACGTGTAGAGGCTGAAGCCGGTCGCCTTCAGGTGCAGCAGCCGCGTCACGGTACCGGTGGTGCCGAGCGTGGCGATGAAGGCGAAGGCGAGCGGGGCGCCGCTGAAGTTGGCGAAGACACCGGAAGCGGAGACGACGGCCTTGCGCAGGGCGCTGCGGCGCGAGGCCAGTACGGCCTGGGCTATGACGGTGCCCAGCACGGTGGCCACCACCGCGCTGAGCAGGGAGAGTTTGACGCTGCCCGCCAGGCCGGTGGCGTACGCGCCGGACAGGGAGGTGCGCACGTTCTCCAGGCTGTGGTGGCTCGCGCCGGTGTCCGGGTCGATGACGGTGAACGCGTTGTAGGCCAGGGTGCAGGCCGGGAGGCCGAAGCAGACGGCCATGAAGGCGAAGAACGGCACGACGGCGGGCCAGCGCCACCGGCGCACGGCCGCGCCGCGCCGGCGAGCCGGGCGCGCGGGCGCCGGTGGTGCCGGCTCCTCGCTCGTACGGGCGGGGGCGGGGGTCGTCACAGCCATCAGCTGACCGCCGCGCCCCAGCCCTGGCTGATGGTCTTCTGCGCCTTGGCCTCCTGCTCGGCGCTGGGGAACTTCGGCGTGCCGTCGACCTCGGGCAGCTTGGCCGCGGCCTTCTCGTCGGCGGTGCCGTCCTTCTCCATCTCCTCCAGCAGCGCCGGCCGGGAGAAGCCCCGCAGCCAGATGTTCTGGCCCTCGGGGCTGTAGAGGAACTCCAGCCACAGCCGGGCCGCGGCCGGGTGGGGCGCGTACTTGTTGACGCCCTGGTTGTAGTACTGCGAGTACTGGCCGTCCTGGGGGACGTTCACCTTCCAGTCGACACCCTTGGACTTCAGCTCGGCCCCGTAGCCCAGGTTGAGGTAGTCCCAGTCGATGGAGATGGGCGTCTCGCCCTTCTGGATGGTCGCCTTGGTGGACTCCACGGGCACGTAGTTGCCCGCCTTCTTGAGCTTCTTGAAGAAGTCGAGGCCGGGCTGCACGTCGTCGAAGCCGCCGCCGTTGGCGAGGGCCGCGGCGATGATCGCGGAGAACGCCGAGGAGGACTCGTTCGGGTTGCCGTTGAGAGCGACCTTGTTCTTGTACTGCGGCTTGAGCAGGTCCTCGAACGTCTTGGGGCACTCCTTGACGGCCTTGGCGTCGCAGCCGATGGAGATGTAGCCGCCGTAGTTGTTCATGTAGGACGCGTCGGGCTGCTTCTGCGAGTCGGGTATGTCCGCCCAGCCCTTGACCTTGTAGGGCGTCAGCAGCTTCTTGGACTTGGCGGCCCGCATGAAGGAGGTGCCCAGGTCCAGGGCGTCGACGGCGCGGTCCTGGCCCTTGCGCTTGGCGGCGGCGTTCAACGCGCCCTGGCTGCTGCCGCCCGGATCCTCGTTGTGCACCTCGATGCCGTACTTCTTCTCGAAGGCCTTGATCATCTCGCCGTAGTTGGCCCAGGTCGGCGCGAGGGCGTAGACGTTGAGCTCGCCCTCCTTCTTCGCCGCCTCCACCAGCTTGTCCATGCCGCCCAGGTCCGCGGCCGAGCGGGCCTTCGCCGCCTCGCTGTCGCCACCCTGCGCCGGTGCCGAGCCGCAACCCGTGGCCACGGCGGAGAGGGTGACGGCCGCTGCCGCGGCAGCCAGCACTCGGCTGCCACGGAGGCCTCGGCGGCTGTGATGGTGTGCCTTCACGTCTCTACTCCCGGGGTTCGCGCCCGCCACCTGTATGGACAAGCTCGATTCATTGAGCTTGGGCAAGCTAACAGCACCCACCCGGCGGCGCAAAGCCTGGGGCATCCTCAAACCCCCAGCTCAAAGCGTTATTTGCGAACAGGTTTAGCACCGCTGAACTGGGGTTATACGCATCTGCCACACCCGTGGATGTGCACTTCGTTGCGCACAGGTGGCATGATCGGGCCAAGCCCGCGCACCAGCACAGGACCCCGCACCACCGACGAGACCGCGCGCACACACCGACGAGCGCGCGCACGCACCGACGAGACCGCGCAGCACCACGAGGAGCCGCCCCATGTCCGAGCCCCGGCGCCACGAGCGGATCGCCGACGAGTTGCGGCGCGCCATCGCCGACGGGCACTATCCGGTCGGGGCCGCACTCCCCTCCGAAGCCGAACTCGCCGCCGCGCACGACGCCTCACGCGGCACCGTGCGGCAAGCCGTCGCCGCGCTGCTCGCCGAAGGCCTCATCGGCTCCCGGCAAGGCGCGCGCCGCGTCGTCCTGTCCACCACACCCAGCCAGAGCTTCACCGAACTGCGCAGCTTCGCCCAGTGGGCGCGCGCCGGCGGACGCACCGCGGGCGGCCGGGTCCTGGCCTCCTCCTGGGACACCGCCCGCACCGACGAGGCCGGCCTGCTCCAGGTACGGCACAAGGACCCCGTCCTGCGCGTGCTGCGGCTGCGCACCCTCGACTCCGAACCGGTACTGCTGGAGCGCACCGTCTACGCCGAATGGATCGGCACGGCCGTCGCGGCACTGCCCGAGGACTGCGAATCGGTCACCCAACGGCTCTACGACGACACCGGACTCGTCCTCGCCCACGGCGAACACCACCTCGACGCCGTCGCCGCCGGCACCGCCGACGCCGACCACCTGCGGCTGCGCCGGGGCAGCCCGCTGCTGCGCGTACGCCGCACCACCACCACCGCCGAAGGACGGCCCGTGGAGACCTCGGACGACCGCTACCGTCCAGGATCCGTCGTCTTCACCGTCCGCAACTCCACCCAGACCAACCCGCTCGCGCGCACCCGCGCCTGAGCGGCCCGGGCCGGGCCCCCGGGCCCGCGCCGGCCCCCGCCTCCGCCCGCGCCCGCGCCCGGCCCCGACCCGGGGCCGGGGCCGGTGGTCGCCTGGGCCCGATCCCGTCCGCCCCCTTCTCGGAGAACTGCGAGCACGCATTGCCCACCACCCTCACGCCCGCCGCCCTGCCTGCCGCCCTCCTGTGCGACATGGACGGCACCCTCGTCGACACGGAACGCGACTGGCTCGCCACCCTGGCCGACCTGCTGGCCGCACACGGCGCCGACGCCGACGAGGCCGCGCTGAAGCCCTTCGCCGGGCTCCCGCTCGACGGAGCGGGAGCCCTCGTCGCCGAGCGCACCGAGATGGCGGCCGAGGCCGCCGAGGCCCAGCTCGGCGAGACCTTCACCGCACGGGTGCGAGCCGGAGTGACGGTGCAGCCGGGCGCCCTGCGCCTGCTCGACAGCGCCCGGGCCCTGGGCGTGCCTGTGGCACTTGTCACGGCGTCCGAACGCGTGATCGCCGACCTCGTGCTGGACACGCTCGGGCCGCACCGCTTCACCTGCTCGGTGGCGCACGGAGAGACCGAACGGGGCAAGCCCCACCCCGACCCCTACCTCGCCGCCGCGCGGCTCCTGCGGGTGGCTCCCAAGGCCTGTCTGGCCGTCGAGGACACGCCCACGGGGGCCGCGTCGGCGCGGGCCGCCGGGTGCCGGGTGGTGGCCGTCCCCACGGTCGACGGTATCCCCTCCGGAGCCGACACCCTCCTGGTCCGGTCCCTCGAAGAGGTGGACCTCACGCGGCTCCCCTTCCCCGCGCCCCTTTTGCCCTAGCCGGGCGGGCTCTGTTGAGAGGTGCCCTGGCCGGGTGGGCTCCGCCTAGGGAGTGCGCCTCGCCCTCGCGGGCGCCCCTGCGGGTGCGCCCCGCAGGGGCGCGGGGAACTGCGCGCTCAGCCACGACGCACCGGCAGTCGGCCCGCCAGGGCCAGGGGCACCCCGGTGGCCCCGGCCCCCGACCGGGGCTGTGGGAGGCGGGCGCCCCATGGGGGCGCGGGCGCATGCGAAAGGGCGGCCTCCCCGGAGGGAGGCCGCCCTGGGTGCTGAGGCTTACTTGCCCTTCGCAGCTTCCTTGAGCTTGGAGCCCGCCGACACCTTGACGCTGTACCCGGCCGGGATCTCGATCGGGTCACCGGTCTGCGGGTTGCGCGCGGTGCGCGCAGCCCGGTGGGTGCGCTCGAAGGTGAGGAAGCCGGGGATGGTGACCTTCTCGTCGCCCTTGGCGACGACCTCGCCGACGGTCTCGGCGAATGCCGACAGGATCGCGTCGGCGTCCTTACGGGTCACCTCGGCCCGCTCGGACAGAGCGGCCACCAGCTCACTGCGGTTCATAATTCGTACTCCCGTGTTCTTCTTGCCGATGAGGCGTGCCACGCGGCAGAGCCGCATTTCGGACCAAGCGAAGCCGATGCTGCCAGGGCCCTACGACAGTCTCCGGACCCGGGTCCGCCTTCGGGCCCGCGCGCCCCGTGGGGTATCCCCCCGGACGACGTCCTCGGCGGGGTTACCCCCTCGGACAAGTCCTTGGGAATGCATCCTGCCCCTACCTGCGGCGGGAAAGCCAATCCGATGTCTTCCGGACGTCTCCGGTTGCGGCCACCCTAGAGGGCCGCCCGGGTGAACCTTCCCACGACGCGCCGGGCCGGGGGCTCGGGTGAGCCCCCGGCGGAGCGGGGCGGGGCCCCGGCCGGGTCAGGCCTGGGTGGAGGTGGCCCTGGCCGGCTCGCTCAGGGCGCTCTTGCCGGTGGCCTGTACGGCCTCGCGGACCGCTCCCGCGACCGCGCCGGAGACCTTCTCGTTGAAGACGCTGGGGATGATGTAGTTCGGGTTCAGCTCGTCCTCGCCGACGACGTCGGCGAGTGCGCGGGCTGCCGCCAGCATCATGGTGTCGGTCACGGTGCGCGACTGCGCGTCCAGGAGGCCGCGGAAGACGCCGGGGAAGACCAGCACGTTGTTGATCTGGTTGGGGAAGTCGGAGCGGCCCGTCGCCACGACCGCGGCGGACTCGCGGGCCGCCGCGGGGTCGACCTCGGGGTCGGGGTTGGCGAGCGCGAAGACGATGGCGCCGTCGGCCATCTTGGCGACGTCGTCGCCGTCGAGCACGTTCGGGGCGGAGACGCCGATGAAGACGTCCGCGCCGACCACGACCTCCTTGAGGGTGCCGGTGTGGCCCTCGGGGTTGGTGTTGTCGGCGACCCACCGCATCGGCGAGTTCTGGTCGGCGTCGGCGACGTCCTTGCGGCCCGCGTGCACGACGCCGTGGATGTCGGCGACGACGGCGTGCTTGACGCCCGCCTCCAGCAGGAGTTTCAGGATGGCCGTGCCGGCGGCGCCCGCGCCCGACATCACCACGCGGATGTCCTCGATCCGCTTGCCGACCACGCGCAGCGCGTTGTAGAGCGAGGCGAGGACGACGATGGCGGTGCCGTGCTGGTCGTCGTGGAAGACGGGGATGTCGACGGCCTCCCGCAGCCGCGCCTCGATCTCGAAGCAGCGGGGCGCGGAGATGTCCTCCAGGTTGATGCCGGCGAAGCCAGGCGCCAGGGCTTTGACGATCTGCACGATGGCGTCGGTGTCCTGGGTGTCCAGGCAGATCGGCCAGGCGTCGATGCCGGCGAAGCGCTTGAAGAGGGCCGCCTTGCCCTCCATGACGGGCAGTGCGGCCTTGGGGCCGATGTTGCCCAGGCCCAGCACGGCGGAGCCGTCGGTGACGACGGCGACGCTGTTGCGCTTGATCGTCAGGCGCCGGGCGTCCTCGGGGTGCTCGGCGATCTGCGTGCAGACGCGTGCCACGCCGGGCGTGTAGATCATGGACAGGTCGTCACGGTTGCGAATCGGATGCTTGGACGACATCTCGATCTTGCCGCCGAGGTGCATCAGGAAGGTACGGTCGGAGACCTTGCCGAGTGTGACGCCCTCGATGGAGCGCAGCTCGGCCACGATCTCGTCGGCGTGCGCCGTCGAGCTCGCGGCGATCGTCACGTCGATCCGCAGCCGCTCGTGGCCCGAGGCGGTGACGTCGAGGCCGGTGACCGAGCCGCCGGACGACTCCACGACCGTGGTGAGCTGACTGACCGCCGTCCCGCCTGCGGGGACCTCCAGGCGGACCGTCATCGAGTAGGAGACGCTTGGCGCCATTGCCGACTTCCCTCTGCTTTCCCTTGTCACGTTGTGCACGTGCGCGCCCCACTCCGCCGCGTTTTTTACGGCCAGCGGCGCGGCACGTCAACAGATATTCCCACCTACCCCCCGGTACGCGGTAACGCGTCCCTGGTTTCGGAAATCGTATTCCACCATCCGAGAGGCTGTCACCCCCGCAGGACCCCCCACTCCTTCGCAGGAAAATCGCCATCAATCTCCCTGAAACAGACAGAATCCGGCCTAAGATCGGCCCGCACACTGCCTCTGCACTTCATGGGAGACCCGCAACATGGCTCAGGGCACGGTCAAGTGGTTCAACGCCGAGAAGGGATACGGCTTCATCGCTCAGGAGAGCGGCGGACCGGACGTCTTCGTGCACTACAGCTCGATCGACAGCGAGGGATACCGGAGTCTCGAGGACTCCCAGCGCGTCGAGTTCGAGATCACCCAGGGCCGCAAGGGGCCCCAGGCCGACGGGGTCCGCGTGGTCGGCTGACGCCGAGGCACCCCCGCACGACGAGAGGGCTCCCGCCGTGGTGACGGCGGGAGCCCTCTCGCTCCGCGAATGTTTCAGTGACACCGACCCGCCAGCTCGCCTCGCGGCAAGTGGGCGCTCGAAGCGCCTATGGTTGGGCCCGGGGGCATGGATCGGGCCGGTGCCACCTCCAGGCTAACAAACCACCCCGGGCTCGCACTTCCCCTCGACCGGTCCTCCTTGAACGGACGGCTCCACCCGCAGGTCGCCCCCCGTCAGCCCGCCGGTCGGCCCACCGGTCAGTCGGCCCGCAACAGGTCGGGGGCGCCCGTCTCGTCGGGGAGGTCCGCTGCCGTGCTGAGGACCTCGAGGCGCTGGGTGGCGCGGGTGAGGGCGACGTACAGGGTTCGCAGCCCGGCGGGCGACTCGTCGGCGATCTGGGCCGGTGAGACGACGAGCGAGGCGTCGTACTCGAGCCCCTTCGCCTCCAGGCTGCCGAGCGCGACGATCCGCTCCCCGAGCCCCGCGAGCCACCCGCGGGCCTCCTCGCGCCTGGCCATGGCGACGACGACGCCGACGGTGCCCTCCACCTCCTCCAGCAGTTGTGCGGCGGCCTCGCGGACGGAGGCGCCGAGGTCGTCGCCCGCCACGGTGAACCCGGGTTCGACGCCGGTGGAGCGCACGGCGCGCGGCGGCGCTGTGCCCGGCATGGCCAGGGCGAGCACCCGGTCGGCGAGGACAGCCAGCTCGGCCGGGTTGCGGTAGTTGACGGTGAGCTCGAAGCGGCGCCTGGGCCGCTTGCCGAGGGCTTCGTCGCGGGCGGCGGCGGCCTCGTCGGGGTCGGTCCAGGAGGACTGCGCGGGGTCGCCGACGATCGTCCAGGTGGCGTGGCGTCCGCGCCGCGCCACCATGCGCCACTGCATGGGGGTGAGGTCCTGGGCCTCGTCGACGATGACGTGCGCGTACTCGGTACGTTCCTGGGCGCCCCCGCCCGGGCCCTGGTACGCCCGCCGCGCACCGGCGTCGCGGTCGGCCGCGGTGGTCAGCTCCTCCAGGCCGGACAGCTGGTCGAGGGGGTCGGCCTCGCGTTTCCTGGGGCGGGCCGGGGTACCCAGGAGGGTGCGCAGTTCGTCGAGGAGCGCGATGTCGTGGACGGACAGTTCGCCCTCGCCGAGGGGGGTGAGCCGGGCGGCGAGCGCGCGGGCGAGGGTGCGGACCTCCGCGGGCCGCAGCACGCGCCGGGCCCAGCGGGCGAGCCGGCTCTCGTCTGCCATGGCGCCGAGGACCTGGCGCGGGGTCACCTCGGGCCACCAGGCCTCGAGGAAGGCGGTGAAGTCGTCCTCGCCCGCGATGTCCTCGTCGAAGCCCGCCCGTAGCTCCGCCGCCAGTTCGGGGTCGTCGTGCCGGCGGCGGGCACCGGACTTGTCCCACAGGGCGTCGAGCAGGAGTTTGCGCGCGCGGGGGCGCATCAGGTTGACGGGCGCCGTGCCGCCGAGGACCTGCTGGCGTACGGCGGCGAGCTCGGTGGCGTCGAGTTCGACGCGCGCCCCGAACGCGACCACGCGCAGCCGCTCGGGCACGGGGGCGCGCAGGCCCATATCGAGCGCCCCGCGTGCGGCTTTGCGCAGCACCTTCACCATGCGCGCCGAGCCCTTGACGCGGGCGACGCGCTGTGCGTCGTACGTGGTGGCCGTGGCGCCCGCCGTCTCCTGAGCGAGGGAGCCCAGCGCGCGGATGGCGACCTGCCCCTCCTCCCCGAGGGAGGGCAGGACACCTTCGGTGTAGGAGACCAGGAGCGGGGTGGGCGAGACGATGAGGATGCCCCCGGCGTAGCGGCGCCGGTCCTGGTAGAGCAGGTAGGCGGCGCGGTGCAGGGCGACGGCGGTCTTGCCGGTGCCGGGGCCCCCTTCGACCTCGGTGACGGAGGCGGCGGGCGCGCGGATCACCTCGTCCTGCTCGGCCTGGATGGAGGCGACGATGTCGCGCATGGTGTGGCCGCGCGCCTGGCCGAGGGCGGCCATGAGGGCGCCGTCGCCGACGACGGCCAGCGCCTCCCCGTCGAGCCGTGCCGTGGCCTCGGGGCGCAGCAGGTCGTCCTCGACGCTGTGCACACGGCGGCCCTTGCTGCGGATCACGCGGCGGCGCACCACGCGGCCCGGAGCGACGGGTGTCGCGCGGTAGAAGGGGGCGGCGGCGGGGGCGCGCCAGTCGATGACGAGGGGCGTGTAGTCGGCGTCGAGGACGCCGAGACGGCCGATGTGCAGGGTCTCCGCGATATCCGCGATCTTGACCGTGCCCGTGCCCCCGTTGCCGTTCGCGTCGGTGTCGGTGGCCTCGCGGAGGGCGCCGTCGGCGGGCTCCACCGAGATGTAGGCGCCGTCGGGACCGCGTTCGCCGGTCTTGCCTTCGAGCAGGTCGATACGGCCGAAGAGGAAGTCCTCGAACTCGCTGTTGAGGCGGTTGAGGTGGATGCCGGCGCGGAAGACCTGCGCGTCGCGTTCGGCCAGGGCGCCGGGCGTGCCGACCTGGCCCCGTTTGGAGGCGTCGTCCATGAGGAACTCGGCCTCGTGGATCTTCTCCTCCAGCCGCAGGTAGACCCGGTCGAGATGGCTCTGCTCCGCGCGGATCTCGCGGTCGCGGACGCTCTGTGGCTCCGCTGTGTGCTGCGCGTTCAACGCGGCGGCCCCCTTCTGCTCTCCCTAGGGCAGCCGTCAACCGTACGCGATTCCGCCCCGCCGGGCGGCCCCTGTCACCGAGCCCCGGGCGCCAGCGGGTGACTCCGCAGGCGCACGCCGTGGTGGCGGCGCAGCCTGCGGGTCTCCAGCAGGCCGAGAGCCGTCACGGTCACCGGCGCGCCGAGGATGAAGACGACGCCGAGTCGCAGGCCGAGCCCGTGGAGGTCCCCGGTGACCAGATCGGGCACGGCCGTCAGCCACGCGGTGACCGTCGCGAGCACCGGCGGCAGGGCGCGGTGCACGGCGGCCGTACCGAAGAAGTTGGCGTTCAGCCGTACGGCGGCGCAGCCCAGGAACGCCAGCAGCCACAGGCCCAGCGGGCCCAGGAGCAGCACGAAGAGCCCCGACGTGGGCGCCACGCGCAAAACGGTGAAGGTCAGCAGCGCGGTCCCCACGAACCGCAGCAGCAGGATCAGCGACCCCCACAGCGAGCCGCGCAGCGGCCGGATGGGGCCACCGGACCGCCACACCATGAGCAGCACCCCGACGGTCAGCGGCGTGACGACCAGCAGCACCAGCGAGGCCACCACCACGTTCTCCAGCGCCTCCTCCAGGGAGAAGCCACCCGCGACCACGGTGTAGACGCCCAGAGCGGTCACCAGCCCGGCGACGACACGGACGCGTTTGAGGCCTTCGACCAGGGGGTCCACCGGTTCCGGTATCCACGGCGGGTCGAAGACGCGGCGCGCCGCGTTCTGCGGCCGTGCGAGCCGGCGCCGTGGTGCGGCGCCCCGCCCGGGCCCGTGGCCGTACGCGCCCGGGCCGGGTCGGTGGCCGTAGGCGCCCGGCCCGGACCGGTGGCCGTACGTGCCCGGGCCGGACCGGTGGCCATGGGGGACCCTGCCGTTGCCGTAACCACCTTGGCCAGTCACGTAGTTCGCCCCCCGTTCGGCCGCTCCATGATCGGCAGGTGAGTCTAGGCCCCGACAGGGCGGGCCTACAGCTGGGAGCCGCCGCCGTCGACGACCAGCTCGGCGCCCGTGGTGTAGGTGGCGTCGAAGGCGAGGAACACCACCGCCCTGGCGATCTCGGCCGGTGTCCCCATGCGCCCCATGGGGTTGTCCGCGGCCATCCCCGCCTTGGTCTGCTCGGCGGCGTCCTTCGGCATCGACTTCTCCAGGATCCCGGAGTCGATGGGGCCGGGGCTGACCGCGTTGACCCGGATGCCGTGCGGCAGGAGTTCCCGGGCCATCGAGCGGGCCATCGAGCGCAGCGCCGCCTTGCCGGCCGCGTAGGCGCTGAGCATGGGCAGCCCCAGGGCGTTGGCGACCGAGGTGGTGAGCACCACGCCGCTGCCCGCGGGCAGCAACGGAACGAACTTCTGCACCGTGAAGTACGGGCCCTTGGCGTTGATGGTCATGAGCTGGTCGAAGAGTTCCTCGCTCGTCTCCCCGAACGGCGCGAACCCGTTGACGCCGGCGTTGGCGAACAGGGCGTCGACCGTGCCGAACTCGGTCTTCACCCGGTCCGCCAGCGCATCGGTGTCGGACAGCGACCCGGCGTCGCTGACCACCGTGATCGCCTGCGGGCCGAGCTGTTCGCCTGCGGCGTCGAGCCGGGCCCGGTCACGCCCGGTGACGAGCACCCGCGCCCCCTCGTCCACGAGCAACTGTGCCGTGGCCAGCCCGAACCCGCTGCTGCCGCCGGTGATCACGGCCTTCTTTCCCTCGAACCTGCCCATGACGGACACACTCCTTCGACGAAGACTGGTGGTTTCCCCTTCCGGCGGGCCGCCCCGACCGGACACCCACGAGTCAACAGCCGTCGGACCAGGGCGGTCCAAGACCTGTTCCGCACCCCGTCATGCGGCATCCGCATGACGGATAGGGTGTCGGTGTGCCAGACAAAGCCCCGCTTTCGTCAGCGCCAAGTCCCGGCCCTGACCTCGATCTGCGGCTCGTGCGGTACTTCACGGTCGTCGCCGAGCACCTCAACTTCGCCCGGGCGGCCGCGGCGCTGCACGTCGCCCAGCCCTCGCTGAGCCGCCAGATCCAGCGGCTGGAAGACGCCCTCGGGGTGCGCCTGCTGGAGCGCACCCCCCAGGGCAGCACGCTGACCGCGGCCGGAGCGGCCTTCCTTCCGCAGGCACAGGCGCTGCTGCACAACGCCCGGCATGCGGTGACCACCGCCCGCGACGCCGCGCCCCCGCGCACGATCACCGTCGGTTACGTCGAGGACCTCGTCATCACCCTCGCGGTGCGGGACCTGCGGCGCCGCTTCCCCACCGCGCACGTGCGCACCCGCCACCTGGACTGGGACGAGGCCCGCGCCCTGCCCGACGGCCGGGTGGACGCCCTCGTCCTGCGCACCCCCTTGCCGATCCCCGCCGACGGCCTCCAGGTGACGGTCCTCTACGACGAACCCCGCGCGCTCCTCGTGCCGACCGACCACCGGCTCGCCGGCGAGGAGTCCCTCACCTCGGCGGACTTCGCCGACGAGCCCCTGGTGGCCTGCGCCGGTATGGCCGCGGTGTGGACCGGCTTCTGGCGGCTCGACCCGCGCTCGGACGGCAGCCCGGCCCCCCTCGGTCCGCTGCTCGTCGACACCTTCGAGGACAAGCTGGAGGTCGTCGCCGACGGCCGGGCCGTCGCCCTGGTGCCGGTCGGGGACCGACGCTGCTTTCTCCGCGACGACCTGGTCACCGTGCCCGTCGAGGACATCGAACCCTGCCAGGTGGTCGTCGCCACCCGCCACGCGGACCCCCACCCGCTCCTCGGCCCCTTCCGCGCCTGTGCGAAGGAGAACCTCGTCCGCGGGGCCTGACGCGCGGAGTCCCGCCGTCACCTGTCACCGGGCGAGCAGCCGGCGAACTCCGCCCACACCACCTTTCCCGGGTTCCGCTCCCCCACCCCCCACTTGTCCGCCAGCGTCTCGACGAGGAGCAGGCCCCGGCCCGACTCGGCCTCGCCGTCCGGGCGCCCGACGCGGGGTGCGCCGTCACCGCTGTCGTGCACCTCCACGCGGAGCAGGCCGTCATGATCCAGCCAGATCATGACGCGGAACCCCCGTCCGGGCGGTACGCCGTGCAGCAGCGCGTTCGTCGCGATCTCGCTGACGCAGACGAGTACGTCGTCGCGCCGCTCGCCCACACCCCAGGCGGTGAGCGCCTCCCGTACAAATGCGCGAGAACGGGGAATGGAACGGCGCTCCCTGCGGTAGAAGTGCTCACGGAAATGGGGCAGATGAGTTTCCCGGTTCATGAGAGAACCGTCGCGATCTGTGGATACGCTCACCAGGGAGGGAGGTCGTACAGCTCGGCTGTACGGCCCCGGCAAAACTCAACCGGGCGTGGGTTGGGGAGAGACATGGCTATGCCACAGAAGAAGCGTCAGAAGAATGCGTCCGCCATGAAGATGGTCGGCCAGTTGCTGGCCAACTACCGCCGCGTGGCGGGCTTCACGCAGTGCGGGCTCGCCAAACAGGCGTGTGTCGACGAGGAGACCATCGCCTCCATCGAACAGGGCCGACGCCCCCTCAAGAGCGACCTCGCGGAACTGTTGGACGACATCCTCGGAACGAAGAACTCGCTGGCGATCGCCGTCGCCAACCTCCCCGAGATGGACAAGTATCCGCTGTGGGCGGAGGAGTTCATCGATCGGGAGCGGGAAGCTTTGGCCATCGACTGGTTCGAGAACCAGGTGTTGCCCGGACTGTTGCAGACGGAGGATTACGCCCGAGCGGTTTTTCGGAGCAAAGAGCCGCCGTTGAGCGCGGACGAGCTTGAGGTCCAGGTTGCCGGTCGTATGGATCGTCAGAGCGTGTTCCACCGGAAGACTCCGCCCTCAGCGAGCTTCGTCATCTCTGAAGCCGTGTTGATGGACCGGCTAGGTGGAGACGCGGCTCGTCGCCAGCAGATGTGTCGCCTCCGGCGAGACTCGGACCTCCCGGGTGTCTCGATCCAGATCATGCCGCTCGGTCGAGAGACTCATGCCGGACTCGATGGCCCTTTCATCGTGCTGGAAACCCCCGAGAACGAGCAGTTGGGATACATGGAGACCCAGCGTGGCAGCATGCTCGTCTCCGAACCGAACGAGGTCAGCATTCTTGCTCGGAAGTATGCGATGCTGCGAACGCAGGCTCTCAACATCGAAGACTCCCGAAGCCTGCTAGATCGGCTGCTAGGAGAGGCATGAGCAACGCACAGTCCACACCCGGCACCGGCAACCTGGCGTGGTTCAAGTCCAGCTACAGCGGCAGCGAGGGCGGCGCCTGCCTCGAAGTCGCCTACACCTGGCACAAGTCCAGCTACAGCGGGACAGAAGGCGGCAACTGCCTGGAGGTGGCGAGTTGTTCGCGCGGCGTCGTGCACGTGCGGGACTCGAAGAACCCGGGCGGGCCCGCCCTCGCCCTCTCCCCCGCCGCCTGGGCGCGGTTCACCACCCACGCCACCACCACCCAACCCTGACTCGTCACCCCCTCAGGGGGTGACGCTCCTACATCAGGTCCTGCGCACCTCTCGGCCGCCACCACACGAGAGGTATCGGCCAGTGGACCCGGCCGGAGATCCCCGCGACGGCGGACGACGGTGACGGTGACGGCGCCAAGAACGCGGGCTCGACCGGTTCGGGCTCCACGGGCGGCGGCTCCGAACAGGAAGAGACCGGCCGCCGTCGCGCATACTCGGGGCTCCTGGACCGCCCCCGGCACCCCGCCGTGCGGTCCGCACCGCGCCTCCTTACCGAACGCCTTCCCGAGCCGGTGAGGTTGGGCGAGGTGGCGCGCGCGGCGGGGCACGCCCCAGAGCGGAGGGGCAGCACACCCGGGCCCACGGGGGATGTTCCGTCTCGCCGTGCGCTGCCGCAACCGGGCAGCACGGGCCGCACGGGGGTCGGCCTGCACACCGTCCTGCGCCTGCCCGCCGACCTCTCCCGCGTCCTGGACGAGGCATCGGCGTCCGGACTCTGACTGCCCTCGGAGTCGGCACGCCCGGCCGGAGAGGTGGAGGGGGACCTTCCCGGTCGCAGCCCTCGATAAGTTTCCCGTTCCCGTGAACTTCCTCCCAGGGCTCGGCATCACAACTGATGCGCGCCCGGCGATCCCGTGGCGGCGCGCCGGATTGAACCGGTGATCCCGCGTTCCCGTGAAGCCAGTGCGAGCTTCGGCGGCGGCGTCCGGCTCCGTGCCCCACGGATGGCGGAGCGAGCGCACGCGTCGCCGCCGCGCGCAGCACCCCCACCGACGCCACACCGCAGATGCGGAGCACTCCCAGATGACTGTCAGAAAGCCGAGCCGTAAGGTCGTTGCCGCTGTCGCCGGCGGCGGGGCGCTGCTCGTGGCCACCCCACTGGTCGCCCACGCCGTCATCTCCCGCGACACCCCTCCGACCGTCGCCGCCAAGGGCGCCGCGCTGGTCGACGTGAGCGGCAAGAGCGGCAAGTCGGTCTTCACCAAGGAAGCCGACACCGTCCGCCCCATCGCGAGCACGACGAAGATCATGGTCGCCACTGTCGTCCTCGACACCGAGAACGTGGACCTGGGGCGCCGGGTTCCGGTCGAGCAGGCGTACCGCGACTACGTCACCGAGCACCACGCCAGCACGGCTGATCTTCAGACGGGCGACAAGCTCACCGTCCGCCAGCTGCTCTATGCCGCGCTGCTGCCGTCGGGCGCCGACGCCGCCTACGCGCTGGCCGACACCTTCGGTGAGGGCGACACCAAGACTCAGCGGGTGAAGTCGTTCGTCGGGAAGATGAACGCCAAGGCCGACTCGCTGCACCTGAACAAGACGAGGTTCTCCACCTTCGACGGGACGGGCGAGGACGCCAGCACCCCGAAGGAACTGGTGCAGCTGGCCCGGCACGCGATGCGGAACTCCGTCTTCCGCAAGGCCGTCAAGACGGAGAAGTTCAAGAGCGAGGCCCCGGCCGCCAACGGCCGTACCCGCTACTACACCTGGAACAACACCAACCATCTCCTCGACGCGTACGACGGCGTGATCGGCATCAAGACCGGGACCACCGCCAAGGCGGGCGAGTGCCTGGTGTTCGCCGCCACCCGTGGCGACAAGGAGTTCGTCGGCGCGGTCCTCAACAGCAAGGACAGGTTCCAGGACGCGGCCAAACTGCTGGACCACGGCTTCGGGTCCGACGACGCGAAGGACATGGAGATCGAGGAAGAACCGTCGGACGGCGCGCAGGACTGACGGCCCCCCTGCCCGCGCGGGTGGGCGGGGGCGTCACCCCGCCCCGGCAAGGACCGTGACCACGGACCGGTGCACGGCCGCCGTGTCGGGCGGGGTGCCCGTGCGGTCGGCGAAGAGCAGATGCGCGGCGCCGATCAGCGTCGGGGCCAGGACGTCGATGTCGGCGTCGGCCGCGACGCGGCCGAGGCCGCGTTCGGCGGCGAGGTAGGCGGCGATCATCGCCGTGGCCTCGGCGAGCAGCGGGACGCCCGTGGGGCGGGACGCGCGCAGCCGGGCCCGCAGTTCGTCGCGTGAGGTGACCAGTCCGACGATCGCGACGGCGACGGACTCGAACACCGTCGTCAGCGCCTCTGTGAGGTTGTCGGCGACGGTGCGGCTCCCGGCCGCGTCGCACAGTGCGCGGGTCTGCGCGTCGAGCCGGGCGATGCGGTCGAGGACGAGTGCGGCGAGGAAGCCGTCGAAGTCGGCGAAGTGCCGGTGCAGTACGCCTTTGGCGCAGTCGGCTTCCGTGGTGACGGCCCGGCTGGTGAGCGCGCTGGGCCCTTCCCGCAGCAGGACGCGTTCGGCGGCGTCGAAGAGCCTGCCGCGTACGTCGCTCAGGTGCACTCCGGTCGGCACTCGCATCCCTTTCCGTTGCCTAGTGGGCATGTGCCCACTACGGTGGGCGCATGCCCACTCTACCGCCGGACGGCGCACAGTCCGCCACGCCCGCATCCCATCAGGAACGCCGGATGGCCGAATCGTTCGGCGTGGACGCCGCACGCTACGACCGGGCGCGGCCCCGCTATCCGGAAGCGCTGGTACGGCGGATCGCCGCCGGCAGTCCGGGCCCCTCCGTGCTCGACGTCGGCTGCGGCACCGGAATCGCCGCCCGCCAGTTCGAGGCAGTCGGCTGCCACGTCCTCGGCCTCGACGTGGACGCACGCATGGCCGCCTTCGCGCGGCGCGGCGGCGTCGAGACCGAGGTGGCGGCGTTCGAGGACTGGGACGCGGCCGGGCGCGTGTTCGACGCCGTGGTCGCGGGCCAGACCTGGCACTGGGTCGACCCCGTCGCCGGGGCGGCCAAGGCGGCCCGGGTGCTGCGCCCGGACGGCAGGCTGGCCCTCTTCTGGAACGTCCCCGCGCCCTCGCCCGAGGTCGCGGCGGCCTTCCACGACGTGCACCAGCGGGTGCTGCCTCACGAGCCGCTCAACCAGTGGGCGAAGCCCGCCCTCGACGGGCACGTGGCACTGCTCGCGACGGCCGCCGACGGGATACGGCGGGCCGGTGCGTTCGACGAGCCGGAGGAGTGGCGGTTCACCTGGGAGCGGTCCTACACGCGCGACGCCTGGCTGGACCAGATCCCCACCAGCGGGGTGGCGGCCCGGATGCCGGCCGCCACGCTCCGGGAACTGATGGCGGCGACCGGTGCCGCCATCGACGCCATGGGCGGCGCGTTCACGATGCCGTACACCTCCGTGGTGGTCACCGCGCGGCGGACCGCCACCGGCAGTTGAGCCGACGCGGAGGCCGGTGCCGGTGCCGGTGGGGGGCGGGCCGGTGTAGCACGCCTGCCGGCTACGGCGTGCCGCCCTCGTCCTCCCCGCCGCCCGCGACGACCTCGCACGCCAGTGCCACGAGATCGGGGACGGCCGGGTGTCCTGGGCCCTCGCGCCAGGCGAGGACCACGGGTACGGCAGGCGCGTCCACCAGCGGACGGTAGACCAGCGAGGGGTGCGTGTGGTTGCGCGGCGTGGCCGTCGTGGACACCCCCACGGCACGGTCCGCGGCGATCGCGATGAGCCACTCGTCGGTGTTGGCCACCTCGATGGCCCCCACGGGCCGGGCGGTGGGCGGCCACAGGTCCATCGTGGTCGTGCCCGAGACGGTGTTGAGGGCGATCGGGCGGGTGGCGAGGTCCGCCAGCGTCACCTGCGGCAGCGCGGCCAGCGAGCTGTCCGCCGAGACGACCGCCACCCGCTCCTCCCGCAGCAGCAGGCGCGTGGCGATCCCCGAGACGGTGACGGTGCCGCGCAGCAGAGCCACGTCGACCGCGCCCCGCGTGAGCCCCGCCGTGGCGTCGTCGATCCGCCGCAGCTCCAGCGGCACGCCCGGATGCGCCTCGTCCCAGCGGCGCATCAGCGGCACGGTGTGGTCGCCGAGCGCCGCCCAGGTGTGGCCGAGCCGCAGCGGCCAGGCCGTCAGCCCGCGGGGGTCGAGCGCGACCTCGACCGCGGCGAGGGCGGCCGCCGCCTTGTCACGGAACGCGCGTCCGGCGGCCGTGAGTTCGAGATGGTGCGTGGAACGGTCCACGAGGCGGGTCCGCAGGTGGTCCTCGAGCTGGCGCAGCGTGCGCGAGAGCGCGGGCTGCCCCACGTGGAGGCGGGCGGCGGCACGGGTGACACTGCCCGCCTCGGCGATCGCGAGGAAGGCCCGCAGGTGGCGCAGCTCCATGGTCATGCCTCCCGAGCATAACCACTGCGGAATCGGCATTTCACCCGCGTAGGAAGAATCCCTAGCGTGAAGGCCATGACCTCCACCGCGCCCGATCCCGCCACCGCGGCGTCCGCGCCCGTGCCTGCCGCCACGCCCGTGCCTGCCGCCACGTCCGCGCCTGCCGCGGCGTCCGTCTCTGCCGCCGCCTCCATGTCCGCAGGGGACACCGGGAAGCCCGGGAACACCGCGGGCGCCGGGAACACCGCGGGTGCCGGGCACGCCGGGTCGGAAGCGGCCGCCGGGCCTGAGGTCTCGGCGGTCCGTGTGCACGTCGGCGGGTCCACCGGGCGCGGCAGTCTCACCGGTGTCGGCCTCGTGCTGGCCGGGACGGTGTCCGTCCAGTTCGGGTCGGCCTTCGCCGCGCTGCTGTTCCCGCGGGCCGGGGCGCTCGGCACGGTCGCCCTGCGGATCGCGCTCGCCGCCGTCCTGCTGCTGCTCGTCACCCGCCCCCGGCTGCGCGGCTACACGCGCGCCGACTGGACCGTCGTCGCCGGCTTCGGCCTGGCCCTCGGCGGCATGAACATGCTCTTCTACCAGGCGATCGACCGCATCCCCCTCGGACCGGCCGTCACCCTCGAAGTGCTCGGGCCGCTGCTGCTGTCCGCCGTCACCTCCCGCCGCGCCGCCGGCCTGCTGTGGGCCGGCCTCGCACTGGCCGGCGTCTACCTGCTGGGCAGTGGCGGCTTCGACCAGCTCACCCTCCCCGGCGTCGCCTTCGCCCTGGGCGCCGGGGCGATGTGGGCCGCGTACATCCTGCTCAACGCCCGCGCGGGCGCCCGCTTCCCCCGCCTGGACGGCCTCGCCATCGCGATGAGCGTCGCCGCACTCGTCAGCCTGCCGCTCGGCCTCACCTCCGCCGGAACGACCCTGCTCGAACCCGGCGTGCTCGTACTGGGCCTGGCCATCGCGGTGATGTCCTCCGGCGTGCCCTACACCCTCGAACTGCTCGCGCTGCGCCGCCTGCCCGCGGCCACCTTCGCGGTCCTCACGAGCCTGGCACCGGCCGTCGCCGCGCTGGCCGGATACCTGGTGCTCCACCAGGGGCTGTCGGCGCTCCAGTGCGCCGCGATCGCGATGGTGGTCGCCGCGAGCGCGGGAGCGGTACGGACCGGCAGGCGGTGACCACGCCCCGCCTGCCGGTCAAGCCCGTACTCAGTCCGACATCGCGGCAGGGCCGCCGTCCTCCGGAGCGAGGAGGCCCGCCAGTACGCGGGTGACGAGGCGGTCGAAGAGGGCTTCGGCGGACTCCTCCCCCACGCCGTCCACGCCGCCCACGCCGCCGGCCCGCTGACCGGCAGCCTGCTGCCCGGCGGCGGCTCCCTGCCCGGCGGCCAGTGCGGCGACCAGGTGGGGGTGGTCGCCGTCCGTCGCGAGCGCGGTCAGATACGCGTGCTGGGCCTGCTGCCACTGCGGGAGCGCCCCCCTCCCGGCGGCGGCCTGGTCGAGTTCGGCGCGGCTGAGGGAGGCGACCACGGCGTTCATGACACCGATGGCCTCCAGCTTGCTCCGCGCGCTGCCGGGGGTGTCGGCGAGTACGGCCAGCGCCTGTTCGAGGTAGGCGACCCCGTGCGGGCCCAGGGGGCGGCGCGTGGCCGTCGCGTCCAGCAGCCACGGATGGGCGAGGTGGAGGCGACGGCTCTCCCGGGCGAGAGCGAGCAGCCCGGTCACGGGGCGACGGCGGTCCGCGCCCGGCCCCGACCGCGCCGAGGGGACATCCATCTCCGCGTGCACCTTGTCCACCATCAGCTCCAGCAGCTCGTCGCGGGTGGTCACGTACCGGTACAGGGACGCGGGTGCCGAGGCGAGGGCCCGCGCCACCGCCCGCATGGTGACGGCCGCGAGCCCCTGTTCGTCGGCCAGCGCGACGCCCGCCGCCGCGAGGTCCTCGCGGGCGAACGTCGGCGCCGGCCCCTTCCCCGCGCGTACGGGGCGCAGCCAGATGCTGCTCGGCGGCTCCTCGCGCACGGCCACCTCCTGTTCTGCGAACAACGTATGCGGTAGATTACCGGACAGGTACCGCGAACAACGATCGCAGTAAGGTCCGCAGAGGCTCGCACAGCGTCGCCACAGGGTGCGGACACAGCGTGCGGTCACAGTCCGAGGAGGGCGCGACCATGCCGGAACAGGCACCACCCGCAACGCACTGGAGTACGACCCGTTTCGCCGACAACGACGAGGTACGCCTCGCCTACGACACGTTCGAGGACGCCACCGAAGGCGCACCGCTCCTCCTGATCATGGGGCTCGGAGTGGCGCGGCACTGGTGGCCGACAGGGCTGTGCCAGGCCTTCGCCGACGCCGGATTCGCCGTCGCCCGCTACGACCAGCGCGACGCCGGCGACTCCAGCCGCATACCGGACACCGCCCCGAGCAATCCCCTCCGCAGCCTGCTGCGCGCCCGGCCCGCGCCCTACACGGCCGAGGACATGACCGACGACGCCGTGGCCGTCCTGGACGCGCTTAGCTGGGACCGCGCCCACGTCTTCGGCCACTCGCTGGGCGGCCTGCTCGCGCAACGGCTCGCCCTGCGCCACCCCGGCCGGGTGGCGAGCGTGACCACCTCCGCAGCGCTGCCCAGCGACGTCGCCGGCCTCCGCGTCCTGCGCTACCTCCGCCCCGGCCTGCTCACCCGGCTCGCCCGCGCCCGCTTCCCCGAGGGCCGCGAAAGCGACATCGAGGCGAGCGTCGCCGTCTGGCGCGGCGTCTCCTCCCCCGGCTACCCGTTCGACGAAGCGGCCGCCCGCGCCTGGGCCGAGGCGCAGGCGGACACCGGCCCCCGCGACACCAAGGCCCAGAGCCGGCAGATCGGCGCCCCCTGGCACGGCCCGGCCCTGCGCACCCTCGGGCACCCCACCCTCATCCTGCACGGCCAGGAAGACCCGATCCTGCGGGTGGCCGCGGCCCGGGCCACCGCCCGTACGGTCCCGGACTCGCGCCTGGTCACCTACCCCGGCGTCGGCCACGACCTCCCCGCCGCGCTGTGGCCCGACGTCGCCCGCCGAGTCGCCACCCTGGCCACCTCGACCACCCTGCGCCCCACCCGCCCCTGACCGGGGGCGGGGCGGCGCCTGGCGGTCGTCAGCGCACGGACGGGTGGGGCACCAGCGTGTCCCAGGAGGCCATGGCGGCGTGCGCCACCGCCAGGAGGTCGTCGCGTGTGGCACCGTCCCGCGCCTGAACGGAGAGGCCGAAGAGGACCGTGGCGTAGAACGCGGCGAGGGAGCGGGTGTCCGTGTCCGCGGGCACGTCGCCCTCCGCGACGCCGCGGTCGATCCGGTCGCGGAGCGAACGCTCCATCGCGCGGCGGTCGTCGCACAGCAGGGTGCGGACGGTCTCGTGCTCGGGAGCGCAGGTGGTCGCGGACAGCACGACCATGCAGCCCCGGGGGCTGCCCGGCTCGGTGTAGGCGCAGGCGTTGCCGCGGAGCGCCGCACCGATGGCCTCGCGCGCGGTGCTCTCCTCGCGCAGGGCGCGCGCGGTGACGCCGCCCTCGGTACGCCCGTAGAGCTCCACCGCCTCGCGGAAGAGCTGCTCCTTGGAGCCGAAGGCGGCGTAGAGGCTGGGTGGCCTGATGCCCATGGCGCCGGTCAGCTCGGCCAGCGAGGCCGCCTCGTAGCCCCGTTCCCAGAAGACGCGCATCGCCCGTTCGAGCGCGGCGTCCCGATCGAAGGCGCGCGGCCGCCCGCGTCCCGCTCCCATCCGGACCCCTTTCTGTAGCGCTCGTTTCCGAAAACCCTTGACGCCTGAGGATACTCGGGGAGTTAATTACGAAGCGATCGATACAGAAGTAGGCCCTGCGACGGCCCCGACCCCGAGTGAGGACTGCCATGACCACCACTACCGAGGACCGACCCACCAGCCACCCCCCGCTCACCGGCACGAGCGCACTGGTCACCGGCGGCAGCAGAGGCATCGGCGCCGCCATCGCCAGGCGGCTGGCGGCCGACGGAGCGGACGTCGCACTGACCTACGTCAGCGCCGAAGAGCGCGCCAAGGAGGTCGCCGAAGACATCCGCGCCCTCGGCCGCCGCGCCCTGGCCATCCGGGCCGACAGCGCCTCACCCACCGAACCGGTGGAGGCCGTGCACCGTACGGCCCGCGAGTTCGGGCGCCTCGACATCCTGGTCAACAACGCGGGCATCTTCCCCGCAGGCCCGCTGGAGGAGCTCACGCCCGACACCATCGACCGCGCCCTCGCCGTCCACGTCCGCGCCGCCCTGCTCGCCGCGCAAGCAGCCGCCGGCCACATGCGCGCAGGCGGCCGCATCGTCACCATCGGCAGCAACCTCGCCGACCGCGTGCCCCGCAGCGGCATCACCCTCTACGCCGCCTCCAAGTCCGCGCTCAACGGCCTCACCAAGGGCCTCGCCCGGGACCTGGGGCCCCGCGGCATCACCGCCAACCTCGTCCATCCCGGCTCCACGGACACCGACATGAACCCCGCCGACAGCGACAGGGCCGACGGACAGCGCGCCCTCACCGCGCTCGGCCGCTACGGCACCCCGGAAGGCATCGCGGCGACGGTCGCCCACCTGGTGCACCCCGACGCGGGCGGCACCACCGGTGCGGCTTTCACGGTGGACGCGGGGGCGAACGCGTAACGCTCGCGCGTTTACGCGGCTATGGGGCTACGGGCCGTAGGGCTTGCCCTGCGGGCGGTGCGCCGCGACAGGGGGTGCCACTCGTCGTGGCGTGCGGTCTGCGGGTGGATCGTGGTTGGTGGGGGCAGTTCCCCGCGCCCCTTCGGGGCGCGCCCTCACACCGGGGGCGAGTAGTGCTGGGGCCAGTCCCGCTCCTCGGGCGGCGGCAGGTTGCGGGCCGGAGTCTCCACCCGCGGAGCGTGCTCGGCGCGCCCGCCCCGCACCCGCTCCCATCCGGCCCGCGCCCTGGGATGGAACCGGCGCGCCGGCGGCACCAGCTTCCAGCCCCAGTGGATGAGCCGCCCGATCCTGCGCAGCCTGCGCTCGTCCCGCACCGTCCACACGTAACCGAGGCGGCGCCGCACGGCGGGCGGGAAGAATCCGACCGTGAACCACACCGAGGCCCGCGCCTGCGGCCCGCGCACCAGCCGCCACACCCCCTCGGGCAGCCACCCCAGCGCGGGCGGCTTCGCCAGCGCCGTCAGATCGAGCACGTCCCTGGCCGGCGTGTTGTCCTCCAGCACCTCCGCCGCCATACGGTCCCAGTACTCGCAAAAGTCCTCCCAACTGGCCGGCACGGGGCGCATGCTCATCCCGTACAACCGCCACCACTGCACGTGCTCGTCGAACAACCGGCGCTTCTGCGCCTGCGTCAGACCGGGCCCGAGCCGGTCCGCGACCAGGAGAGTCAGCACGAAGAAGGTGGCGTGCGCCCAGTAGAACGTGTCCGGGTCGAGGGCGTGATACGGGCGCCCTTCGCGGTCGGTCCCCTTGATGGTGTGGTGGTAGCCGCGCACCTGCCGCGCCGTCTCGACCGCACGCGGCCCGTCGTAGACGACACCGCCGATCGGATACAGCGAACGGAACAGCCGCTCCCACCGCTCCTCGAAGAAGCGCGAGTGCTCCGCGACCCCCGCGCCCAGCTGTGGATGCATGTTCTGCATCGCCCCGGCCCAGGGCGCCAGCAGGACGCCGCGCCAGTCACCGAAGTACTTCCAGGTCAGCGAGTCGGGACCCAGCGGTTCCGGCATGTCGCCTCGCACCATCGGGCGCTCCTTCCGCTCCGGGCGCGGCTGCCCGCTCGCAGCGTAGAGGCCGCGCGTGTCGACGTCAGCCCCCCGCCGAGGCCCCGCTCGCCGCCGCCGTCCGCGCGTCGAGCGCCTTCTTCAACGCGGGCCCGGCGACCCCCGCGCGGGCCGTCAGCTCCTTGAGCCGCCGGCGGTTGCGGTGCCGCACCCCCCAGCTCAGCTCGGGGCACAGCCGAGCCAGCGCCGCGAACGAGGCGAGCGCGGCGCGCGACGGCTCGACCCGGTCGACGGGATCGCTGCCCGTCAGCGTCGCCACGGCCTCCGCCCGCAGCAGACCAGGAAGCCGCTTGTCACGCACCGTGATCTCCTTGCGGCGCAGCGTCCGGGAGGCGACGGAGATCAGCCCCGCCCCGACCAGGTCGCTCTCGACCGCCAGACACGTCTCCCGGCGCTCCTTCTGCACGAGCGTGTGCCAGCGGCGGGCACGGGAGTGGCCCTCGACGGAGCGCAGGGCGCCGTCCAACACGGGATCACCGGTACGGCGGCCTCCCCCGACGGGCCGGGCCTTACCCCGGTCGTCCTTCAGGCACGCCCGCGCCTCGAGCTCGGCCAACGTGGCCGCCCTGATCGCATACCCCAACTCGTCCCCCCACTTCAGCCGCTCCTTCTCGACGTCGCACGCCAGCAGGAAGAGCCGCCTCGGCAAGCTGCCCGGTATCTGTTCCATACCCCCATCACAGCACGCCACCGAAACCCCGGGAACCCCGAAAAAGCCCTGATCAGCACACCAGAGAGCACCAAGATCGCGCCTGCACTCCGCAGACCAGGAGAGGGCACCGACACCACGCCGCCCCACCCCTGTGAAGGGGGTGCGGGTGGCGAAGCCCCCGCTCACGCGCGGCGAAGCCGCGCAAAACAACGAAGGCGAGGCGGCCCACGCTGTCCGTGGGCACACCTCGCCTCTCGCCTTCGTGGAGATGGCGGGAATCGAACCCGCGTCCAACGAAGTGGAAACAGGGCTTCTCCGAGCGCAGTCCGCTGCGATTTTCTCGGCCCCGGAGATCACGCGGACAAGTCTCCGACGGGCCCAGTCACTGTGTGATGTCCCGGCAGGCCCCGTGACCGGGCCTACGCGGTGAGTCCCCTTAGCTGATGCCAGGAACCGGGGCGGGAACTACCCCGGGCTGACACTTCGCAGGTCGCTGCTCAGGCAGCGAGGGCGAAGGAATCGCGCTTGGTGTTGGCGATTATTTTTTTGCGGCACGTGGTTAACGAGATCATTGCCGCGTTCCTCGGCTCGCTTCCCCTGCTTCGACGTTCGCTGTCGAAACCGATCATCCCCATGTTGAGTTGAGAAACTCCGCCCCGCTGTGAGGGCTGACGCCCATGGTACGTGACCTGGGCGCACCTGTGCCAACCATTTCGGGCCCTCCCCTATTCCGCCGGGCTCCCGGACGGGGCCCGGGGCCGGCGGGACGGCTACCTGGCCATGCTCCGCTGCCGCCGCCGGGCCGCGGACATCGCGCGGTCGGCCTCGCGCCGGTCCTGCTTCTCGCGGAGCGTGTGCCGCTTGTCGTACTCCTTCTTGCCTCGCGCGAGGGCGATCTCGACCTTGGCGCGGCCCCGGTAGAAGTAGAGCTGGAGGGGGACGAGGGTCAGGCCCGTCTCCTGGAGCTTGCCGGTGAGCTTGTCGATCTCCACGCGGTGCAGCAGCAGCTTCCGCTTGCGGCGGGCGGCGTGGTTGGTCCACGTGCCCTGCGCGTACTCGGGGATGTGGACGTTGTGCAGCCACACCTCGCCGCCGTCGACCTGGGCGAAGCCGTCGACGAGGGAGGCGCGGCCCATGCGCAGCGACTTGACCTCGGTGCCCGTCAGCGCGATGCCGCACTCGTAGGTGTCCAGCACCAGGTAGTCGTGGCGCGCCTTCTTGTTCTGCGCGACGAGCTTCCTGGCGTCCTTGTCGTCCTTGGCCTTCGCCTTGGTCCGTTGCGTCTTCATCTTCGCCATAGCCCGGCCATTCTCCCACTACGACCGGGCTTCGAGGCCACTCAATACTGTCCTCGCCCGCTGCATGGCCGCGTCCGTGTCGTGGACGGCGAGGTCGGGGGTGAGGCCCCGCCCCTCCACGTCGCGACCTGACGGAGTCGTGTAGTGACCGACCGTCAGCTCGGCGACGGAGCCGTCACTCTGGTGCTCGGGCATCTGCACGGAGCCCTTGCCGAAGGTGCGGGAGCCGACGACGACGGCGCGCCCCCGGTCCTGGAGCGCGCCGGTCAGCAGTTCGGCGGCGCTCATGGTGCCGCTGTCGACGAGGACGACGACGGGGCGGCGCTCCACGTCGACGCCGCCCGCTCCGCTGCCGGCGTCGTCGCGTTCGGCGTACAGGGCCCGCTGCCTGCCGTTGTCGTCGTAGGTGGCGACGAGGCCGCCGTCGAGGAAGGCGGACGCCGCGGTGACGGCCTCGTCGACCAGGCCGCCGGAGTTGCCCCGCAGGTCGAGGACGATGGCCCCGTCCGCGGGGACCTGCTCGCGGACGGCCTCGCGCACCCGTTCGCCCGCGCCGCGGGTGAAGGCGGCGACCTTGATGCGGGTGACGCCGTCACCCAGCCGCCGGACGCGCACGGACTCGGTCGTCAGCTGTGCGCGCCGCAGGGTGCGGGTCAGCTCGCGCCCGTCGCGTACGAGGTGCAGCGTGACGTGGGTGCCGGGTGCGGCGGCGCCGCTCGGCGCGTCCGAGCCGCGCAGCAGGGCGACGACGGAGGTCACGGGCTTGCCGGTCACCGGCTGCCCGGCCACGGAGCGCAGCCGGTCGCCGGACCGGACTCCGGCGTCGTCGGCGGGGCTGCCCGGCCGCACGCGGTCCACCTCGATCGCCGTGCGGCGGCCGTGCACCGGCCCGTCCTGCCGCCCGTCCCCGCTGCCGCCGTGCGTCCGCCCGCCGTCCCCTCGGAACCCCCCGTCACCCGTGCGGGTCTGGCGTACGGAGATGCCGACGCCGACGTAGCCGCCCTCCAGGGCGTGCCGCAGCTGCGCGTACTCGCGCGCCGTGTAGGCCGCGGACCAGCGGTCGCCGCTGCGGCTGACGACGACGTCGGCGTCGTCCCCGGCCCGCTCCCGCGCCTCGCGCGCGTTGCCGGGCGCCTCGCCCTTGCCGTCACCTCCGGCGCCGGGCCCGCCGGCCGCGGTGCGGTGCGCCGCCGCGTCGGAGCCCGCGGGGGAGCCGAGGGCGGTCAGCTCACCGCCGAAGGAGCCGGTGGCGGCGCCGGTCGCCAGCACGCCGACGAACACCAATGTCAGGGCCCCGCGCCGCGACCGGCGCGGGCGCGTATCGAGGAACCACGAGCCTGGCATGGTCCGGAGTGTAGGGCAGCGCGGGGCGCTCTACGGGCGGTTGCGACAAGGGCACCCCGCGTCCTGTGTCACACCTTCAGGTACTTGCGCAACGTGATGAACGCTGCTGCCGCCGGCACCAGAACCCCCACCGCGAGGATCAACGGCAGCACCTTGATCACGGCGTCCCAGCCGATGAAGTTGATCAGCAGGATCTTCTCCTGGAGCCAGTTGTTGATCAGGAAGTACTTGCCGAACACGAGCAGCACGCAGGCGAAACCGGCGCCGATCAGGCCCGCGATGGCCGCCTCCAGGATGAACGGCATCTGGATGTAGAAGCTGGAGGCGCCGACCAGCCGCATGATGCCCGTCTCCCGGCGGCGGCTGAACGCCGAGACCCGCACCGTGTTGACGATCAACAGCAGCGCCACCACCAGCATCAGCGCCATCACGCACAGCGCCGCGATGTTCATGCCGTTGAGGAGGTTGAAGATGTTCTCCAGCAGACTGCGCTGGTCCTGCACCTCCTGCACGCCCTGTCTGCCGGAGAACGCCGTCTGGAGGACCTGGTACTTCGTGGGGTCCTTGAGCTTGACCCGATAGGACTCCTGCATCTGGTCCGCGGTCAGCGAGTCGGCCAGCGGGGAGTCCTTGAAGTCCTGCTTGTAGTGCTTGTACGCCTCGTCGGCGGACTCGAAGTAGATCTTCTCGACGACGTCGAGCTTCTCCAGGTCGGTCTTGATCTCCTGCTTCTGCTGCGAGGTGACGGCACCCTTGTCGCAGTTGGGGTCCGAGGAGGCGTCGTTCTTGTTGCACAGATAGATGGAGACCTGGACCTTGTCGTACCAGAATCCCTTCATCGTGCTGACCTGCTCACGGGCGAGCAGCGAGCCGCCCGCCAGCGCGAGCGACAGGGCGACGGAGACGATCACCGCGAAGGTCATCGTGAGATTGCGACGGAGACCGACGCTGATCTCCGACAGAACGAACTGGGCGCGCATGGCGTGCTTTCCTCGGCTTTCCTCAGTGCTGGTATCCGTAGACGCCGCGCGACTGGTCGCGCACGAGGCGGCCGGTCTCCAGCTCGACGACGCGCTTGCGCATCTGGTCGACGATCTGCTGATCGTGGGTGGCCATCACCACGGTGGTCCCCGTGCGGTTGATGCGGTCGAGCAGCTTCATGATGCCGACGGAGGTCTGCGGGTCCAGGTTGCCGGTCGGCTCGTCGGCGATCAGCAGCATGGGCCGGTTGGCGAACGCCCGGGCGATGGCCACGCGCTGCTGCTCACCGCCCGAGAGCTCACCCGGCATCCGCTCCTCCTTGCCGCCCAGTCCCACGAGGTCGAGGACTTCGGGCACCGTCTTGCGGATCTGGACCCGGGACTTGCCGATGACCTCCAGCGCGAACGCCACGTTCTCCCCGACCGTCTTGTTGCCCAGCAGCCGGAAGTCCTGGAAGACCGTGCCGAGCTGGCGCCGCATGTGCGGCACCTTCCAGTTCGACAGCCGTGCCAGGTCCTTGCCCAGCACGTGGACCTGGCCCGTGCTGGCGCGCTCCTCGCGCAGGATCAGCCGCAGGAAGGTGGACTTGCCGGAGCCGGAGGAGCCCACGAGGAAGACGAACTCACCGCGCTCGACCTCCAGCGAAACGTCGCGGAGCGCCGGGCGGTTCTGCTTGGGGTAGGACTTGGAGACGCTGTCGAATCGGATCACGGATACACCACGTCGGCCTGGGTAGGGGCAACGGAAGCCGCGGTGCGGCCCCTGGGGCACCTCCCGCGTTCAGCCGGGGGTGCGGTGTGGGCGACCATACGCGAAGCGTGGCGTGCCGTGCACGCGGCACCGGCGTACGCCACTCGCACCGGCGCCCCCTCACCGGTGCGTTCGCGCTCCACCTGCTTGTTTCTGCGGAAGCTGCCGTCACCTGGCAGAGTGGAGTAGAGCACCTATGGGGAACGAATCACGTACGGGTGGCGTTGGCGCGGCTGAGGAGGGATTCGCATGACATGCGACCGACTGGTGTGTGCCAACTGCGCGGGGCCCGTGAGCGAGGGCCGGTGCGCCGTGTGCCGCGCCCACCGCGAGCGCCTGCACCGCGAGTCCCCGCTCGCCAGCCTGTCCCCCGCCGCGCTGATCGCCTTGCTGGCGACGCTGATAGCCGTGGCGCTGGTGGCGCAGAAGGTCGCCACGGCCTGACGCGGCACGGGGCCGCCACCTGCTTCGAGCACCGCGCGGGCCCGAGCGGCACGCCGGTGCGGGTGCGACGACAGCGCGCCGGGCCCGGCGGCCCGAAGGCCCCCGAACCCGGCGCGATGCGTGTCTGCCGCTACGCGGCAGTCGTGCTGTTACGCAGCGGTACGACGGTTGACCATGCGCGGCATCAGGCGGAAGCCGATGCCACCGGCGATCATCGTCGCGGCGCCCACGAGGAGGAACGTCGTCTCGGTCGAACCGGTCTCGGCCAGCTCGTCCTTCGGCGCCTCGGGCTTGCTGTCCTGCACCGGCTGGCTGCCGGCGCTGTCCGGGTTGGCGCCGCCGCCCTGGCAGTTGACGTTGTCGCCGTCGAGCTCGCAGGTGTCGTCGTCGCCACCGCCGGAACCGCCGATGGTCGCGGGCTCCTCGCCGCCACCACCGTTGCCGCCGTTCCCGCCGTTGCCACCGTTCCCGCCGCCGTCGGCGTTGCCGCCGTTGCCGCCGTTCCCGTTGCCACCGTTGCCGTTGTCGCCGCCGCCGTTGTCGTCACCGCCGCCGGGGCCGCCGTTGCCGCCCGGGCCACCGTTGCCGCCGGGACCGCCGTCGTCACCGCCGCCGTCGTCGCCGCCGATGCCGCCGTCGTCGCCGCCACCGTTGTCACCGCCGCCGTTGTCGTCGCCGCCGATGACGGTGCCGCCGATGCCGCCGTCGTCACCACCGCCGTCGTCACCGCCGCCGTCGTCGCCACCGATGCCGCCGGAGTCGCCGCCGTCGTCACCACCGCTGTCCCCGCCGCCGATGAGGCCGCCGATGATGCCGCCGATGACACCGCCGTTGTCACCACCGCCGGAGCCGCCAGGGCCCTCGTCCGGCCCCGCCGCCTGAGCGGCGCCCGCCGCGGTCAGCGAGGCGCCGGCCGCGAACACGGTCGCCGCGGCTATGCGCGCGACCCGCAGCCGCGTCTTCGATTTGCTCATGTTCCAACTACCCCCAGTAGCTGTACTCGTCCATGGGGCAGCTGCGCGCGGAGCGCGTCCGCACCGGGCGTGCCGTCGAGGCGAACTGGTTCGTCCCCACCCCGGGCTCCCGCCGTTTGCTCACCGGGGCGCTTTCTTCACCCCGTACATGCGCCCCTGACACAGGCATGCCGAGCGAACAGCTTTCCCCAGCCTTCACACGCCCGTCAAGCGAAGACCGAATGAACCGGCTGACGGAACGTCAGTCCCGGGCCTGTTCCTGCTGCTTGCGCCAGCGGATTCCGGCCTCCAGGAAGCCGTCGAGGTCGCCGTCGAGAACGGACTGCGGGTTGCCGACCTCGTGTTCGGTGCGCAGGTCCTTGACCATCTGGTAGGGGTGCAGCACGTACGAACGCATCTGGCTGCCCCAGGAGTTGCCGCCGTCCCCCTTGAGGGCGTCCATCTTGGCCTGCTCCTCCTGGCGGCGGTGGGCCAGCAGACGGGCCTGCATGACGCGCATGGCGGCGGCGCGGTTTTGGATCTGCGACTTCTCGTTCTGGCAGGAGACGACGATGCCGGTGGGCAGGTGCGTCATCCGGACCGCCGAGTCGGTGGTGTTGACCGACTGGCCGCCCGGGCCCGAGGAGCGGAAGACGTCGATCCGCAGCTCGTTCTCGGGGATGTCGATGTGGTCGACCTGCTCGACCACCGGCAGCACCTCGACCCCGGCGAACGAGGTCTGACGGCGGCCCTGGTTGTCGAACGGGGAGATCCGCACCATGCGGTGCGTGCCCTGTTCGACGGAGAGCGTGCCGTAGGCGTAGGGGGCCTTCACCGTGAAGGTCGCGGACTTGATCCCGGCCTCCTCCGCGTAGGAGGTGTCGAAGACCTCGGTGGGGTAGCCGCGCCGCTCGGCCCAGCGCAGGTACATCCGCATCAGCTGCTCGGCGAAGTCGGCGGCGTCCACGCCGCCCGCCTCGGCCCGGACGCTGACGACCGCCTCACGCGGGTCGTACTCGCCCGACAGCAGGGTGCGGACCTCCAGCTCGTCCACCGTCTTGCGGACGGACTCCAGCTCGCCCTCGGCCTCGGCGCGCGCGTCGGCGTCGCCCTCGTCCTCGGCCAGCTCGAAGAGCACCCCCACGTCGTCGATGCGCCCGCGCAGCTCCTCGACCTTGCGCAGCTGCCCCTGGAGATAGGAGAGCCGACTGGTCACCTGCTGAGCGCGCTCGACGTCGTCCCACAGGTCGGGGGCCGCCGCCTGCTCCTCGAGCGCGGCGATGTCTGACCGCATCTTGCCCAGGTCAAGGACGGCCTCGATCGACTCCATGGTGGAGGAGAGGGACTTCAGCTCTTCGGATACATCGACGACTGCCACGCTCCCCACCCTAACGGCAAGCCGCCACCCCAGGCCTTAGCCCACTTGGGCGTCACGCTCCGCGTTCCGGTGTGCGGTCAGCGTGGTGACGAGGACGTCGCGGCGCGCCGGGTGGAGGCCGTCGGCGGGCCGCACCGGGTCGACCTCGTGCCAGGTGGCGCGGTCGTCGCCGAGCAGGAGGGTGCCGCGCTCGTGCAGCGTGGTGGCCAGCACGCGGGTGCCGTCCGGTGCGGTGACGGTGCTCTGGCCGCCGACCGCGTTCTCGCGGCCGATCATCAGCGACGTCACCAGCGTGACGCCGTCCCGGTGGCGGCCCTCGGGGGTGGGCTGCCCGTCGGCGTCGGCGGAGGCGACGACCCGGAACGGGTGCACCTTCACGCTCCACTCGTCGGCGTCGTGCAGGCAGGTCGCGAGCTGTCCGAGCATCCGGGTCAGCGACGTGAACAGGGGGTCGGTCACGAAGGCGTCGGTCAGCGGTGCGAAGTGGCGGTCCTCGCCGACGTGCAGCCGGTTGGTCTCCTCGGGCTGCGCGAAGGCCAGGTGCGGCATCGGGCGCAGCACTCCCGTGCGGTCGAGCAGGAAGTGCCCGTAGCGGCGCAGCCGTCGCGTGCCGTGCCGTGCGGCGTACCCGTCCGCCTCCAGGTCCTCCCAGTGGGAGGCGAAGCGGCGCCAGTCCGTCTCGTCCGCGCCCACGCACCGCGAGAGGGTGGCGGGCCGCATCACGTGGGCCCGCCGGGACAGCAGCGCCTGCCGGGCCTCGGCGACCTCGCCCGCGCTCTTCTCCGTCTGAGCACCCGCTATGTCCACCATGCGGCAATCCTCCTACGCGCCCGCCGGGTCCGCATCCGGGCTCTCGGCACCGGACCCCGCCAAAGCCGGGCCCGGCTCCGGCTGCAGCGGCGTCCGCAAACCCGAGGCGCCCGTACGCCACGCCTCCAGCAGCGCGGCACCCAGCCGCTCCTCCAGCAGGACGGTGGCGTCGGCGCCGAAGGCGATCTCCGGCTCCTGCGCGGGTTCGCTCGCCAGCAGGCCGCCGATCACCTCCCGGCGCACCACCTGCTCGTGCACGGCGTCGGCCTCCACGTGCTCGTCGTAGAACCGCTCCGCCGCCGCACCCGCCTCAAGCCTGCGCATCGCCGCCGCCAGCCGGCGGGAGCCCGGCGAAGAGGTGACCTCCACACAGGCGAAATGGCCCACCAGCGCGCCGCGCAGCGCCCTGTGCAGCCCGAACAGCGACATCAGGTTGACCAGGGCGAGGGCAGGGCCCGGCGCGGCGTCCAGGTAGCGCCCATAGGTGTCGTCCAGGTCCAGGTCGCGCATCAGGCCGGCGAACAGCCGGGCGTGCACGTCCTCGGCGCGGCCCGCGCCGAACTCGTCGTACTCGATGGCCACCATCGCGGCCTTCTCGGCGCCGGTCAGCCGCGGGATCACCCAGGCGTGCGGGTCGGCCTCCTTCAGGTGGTAGAGCGAGCGCAGCGCCGCGTACTCGCGCAGCTGCCACCGCTCGCCGTGGAACTGGAGGTGGTGGGCGACGCCGCCCTCATGACCGGCCGGCTCGACGGGCTCGACCAGGAGTTCACCGAAGGCCTCGTCCACGGTGCACCCCGCGGGCACGTCCCTGCGGAGGGCGGCCAGGAAGTGGTCCTCCAGCGCCCGGCGCACCCGCAGCAGCTCGGGATCCCACTCGCGGTCCTCGGCCACCTGGGCGAAGCCGCGGTAGTGCAGCTCGTAGAGCACGTAGAGGGCCAGGTGCAGATCCTCGCCGTACGGGTCGGCGGTCACCGCCCGGGCAGGGAGGTCGTCCAGGCGCCCGCTGCCGCCGCCCAGCGCCGCCAGGACGCCCGCTGACAGGGGACCGCGCGGCTCGGGCAGCGCGGGCCCGTGCGCGGGCGCGGTGGCGGGCGTGGCCGCCGCCGGGGGCGCGGCCGGTGCGGCGGCGGTGGGCCGCGCCGCCTGCCTGGTGGTCGCCGTCATGGGGGCGCTCCCGTCGTCTCGGCTTTCGGGCGTGCGCGGAACGGGCCGCGCGTGCCGCCGGACGGTGGTGCGGACGCGGTACGGCGTGCCCGGCCACCGGTCGGCGGTCAGTCGCCCGAGTACCCGGCCGCGGGTGCGGGCAACGACCCTGTTTCGTCCTGAGACGTGGCCAGCCAGCCGCCCACGGCGAGCGCCGCGGCCACCAGCGCGGCCACAACGCCTATCTTGAGCCGCCGCCGGCGTTCGGCAACCCGGTGGCGCTTCGCGGAGCCGGCCCGCGCCTCCCCCACCGGACGGGGCGCGCGAGCGGTGCCGTGCGCCCCGCCGGCCAGTTCGTCCGCCGCCGGCACGCGCATGCTCGTGTGGGTGTCCCGGTTGGCGTCAGGGCCCACCCGCGAGTGCACGAGCGGCACCGCGCCGCCGCTCGCCGCGGCCTGGGCCGCACCCGTGGCGGGCCCGGACGCCGCGCCCTCGCCGTCGGCCTCGGCCGCCTCGTCGTGCCCGTAGCCGTCCTCGACGTGCTCGTCGATGTCGAGCGGCGGCAGCCCCTCCAGCGAGGGCAGCAGCTCCCGCAGCCGGGTCGCCAGCTCCACGGCCCGCAGCCGGGAGGCCGGAGCCTTGGCCAGACACTGGTGGACGAGCTGCCACAGCTCGTCCGGGATGCCCGGCAGCGGCGCGACGGACTCCGTCACGTGGCGCCGCAGCACCGCGCCCGGGTGCCCGCCGCCGAACGGGGTGAAGCCCGCCATCAGCTCGTAGAGCACGGTGGCCAGCGCGTAGATGTCGACGGCGGCGCGCGGCGGCAGCCCCTCCACGATCTCGGGCGCCAGGTAGTCGGGCGTCCCGATGATGGAGGTGGCGCGGGTACGGCTGGGCGAGTCGATGAGCTTGGCCACACCGAAGTCGGTCAGCAGCGCGGGCGGCGCCCCGCCGGGCCCCTCCAGCGAGAGGGCGTCCAGCAGGACGTTCTCCGGCTTCACGTCCCGGTGCACAAGACCCGCGGCGTGCGCGGCCGCCAGCCCGTCCGCGACGTCCGCCGCGATGGCGGCGGCCGCCTCGGGTGCGAGGCGGCGGTCCCGCTCCAGGCGGGTCCGCAGGTCGGTGCCGCGCACCAGGTCCATGACCAGGGCCAGCTCGTTCCCGTCCACCACCAGATCGCGGACACCGACGACGCGGGGATGGTCGAGGTGGAGCAGGGCGCTGCGCTCCTGCACGAACCGCTCGACCAGGTCCTGGTCGGCGGCCAGGTCCTCGCGCAGCAACTTGATGGCGACAGGACCCTCGGGTCCGTCGCCGAGCCACACCGTTCCCGCGCTGCCGCGCCCGAGGATCTGGTGTGCCGTGTAGCGACTGCCGATCTTCCTTGCCATGGCGACAAAGCTACGCGGCACGGCGGGCCTTGGGAGCCCCGGATACCGGTAACTGTCACTTCTGCGGGGGAAATCCCCCTTTGGAAGTCGACAAATCCCCAAGGTCGGCGGACGGCTGACGGGCCGTCCCGTCAGCCGTTGAACTTCGAGAAGAAGTCCCCTATCTGGTCGAAGACGTCCCTGGCCGACTCCCAGAAGCTCTTGCCCTGCGCCCACCACTCCGGCACCGGCGTGAAGTTCCAGATCAGCACGCCCGCCACCACCAGTATGACGATCATGAACAGGCAGCCCTTGAGGCAGCCGAGCCCCGGAATCCGCATCGGGTTCGCGCTGCGCTGCCGCGGCTCCCGCTGCGGCCTGGGCTCACGCGGCGGACGCGGCTCCCGCTGCGGCCTCGGCTCGCGGCGCCGCGAGGGCTGCGGCTCGTACCGCTGCGGAGGCTGCTGCGGCTGCTGCCGGGGCCCGGGGTGCTGCTGCCCGCCGTACTGCTGCGGAGGCTGCTGCCCATACCCCTGCTGGCCATAGCCCTGCTGGCCATAGCCCTGCTGCCCGTACGGGGCCGGGGGCGGCTGCGGGGCCTGGCGCTGCGGGCGGCGGCGCAGCGGGTCCATGCTCGGATCCAGCGGCTGGAACTGCGTCTGCTCGTTGCGGTCCCGCGCGGCGCGCAGCTGGTTCTCCCACGGGTGCGGCCCGTCCTGCTGCGGCGATTGCCCCTGCGGGGGGTTGCCGGGAACGGGAGGCATCACCTGCGTCGGATCGGCGTGCGGACCCTGCCCTCCCGGACCGCCGGGGCCGCCCGTCTGCGGCAGCACGTTCGTCTCCGCCGACGGGTCGTACTGCCCGCCGGGCCCCGCACCGGACCCCGCACCGTGCGGAAGGACCTGCGTCGGGTCGGAGTCGCCCGCGCCCGGGGCGCCGCCGGCGAGCGAACCGGACTCCGGCACCGGCGCGGGCGTCGGATCGGGCACCAGCAGCGCGCCCACACCCAGCGCGGCACCGGCCGCCTGCGGAGTGGCCTGGGCACCGATGCCGTCGGCGACCGTCCGCAGCCCCCGCGCGAGATTGACGGCACTGGGCCGCTCGTCCGGGTTCTTGCGCAGACAGCGCTCGATGACCGTCCACAGCGGATTCGGAATGTTCGCGGGACGCTCGGGATCCTGCGCCAGATGCTGGTGCAGCACCGCGAGCGCGTTGTCGCCGCTGAACGGCGGACGCCCGGTGACCAGCTCGTACAGCACGATCCCCGCGCCGTAGATGTCCACAGCCGACGTCTGCGGCCGGCCCTCGGCCGACTCGGGCGCCACGTAGGCGGGGGTGCCCACGAACTCCTGGGTACGGGTCAGCCCCGGCGAGTCCGCCAGGCGCGCGATACCGAAGTCGGTCAGCATCGGACGCATGCCGTTCTCGTCCTCGGTGAGCAGCACGTTCGCGGGCTTGAGATCCCGGTGCACCACCCCGTCCGCATGGCTCGCCGCCAGCGCGTCGGCCACCTGCGCGGTGACCAGACACGCCGCGATGGGCGAGAACGGGCCGTTCTCGCGCAGATAGCGATGCAGGTCAGGGCCCTCGATGAGATCCATCACGAGCGCCAGGAGATCGCCCTCGACCACGAGATCGCGGGTTCTGACGATGTTGTGGTGCGTCAGCCGCAGGAGAACGGAGCGCTCCCGCAGGAACCGCATCACCACGTCCGGGTCGCCCGCCAGCTCCTCCTTGAGGACCTTGATCGCGACGGTCTCGCCGGGCTGCCCGGCCACCGCCGCCTCGGAGCCCGCCGTCTCATTCCCCCTAGCTCCTCCGACAAGCTCCGGAGCAGGGGGTGCCCCCACGCGGGCCCGCCAGACGGTGCCCGTGGCGCCGCGCCCCAGCGGCTCTTCGAGCAGGTACTTGCTGCCTACCGGCCGCACGTCATGCGCTCCCTGGTCTCGTACTGCTATCCCGCCCACAATAGTGCCGCCCCGCAAGGCGGGGCCGGGCCCGCGGACGTTCCCCCGCGCAGACCCGCGCCCCGCGGCTCCGGGGCGCTCGGCGGCTCCCTGCTGAGACGCACTGAGCGGGGGGATGGTTGCGGCGCCACGCACACCCGGACAAGATCGTTCCGCCCGGCCTGATCATGAAGTGGCCAGGACGGGCCCCGTTGTCGGCGGCGAGTGCGAGTATGCATGCGAGAACCGGCCGGACGCACCGCAGGCGGACGATGCGGAACGGCGCGGTGGACGGCACACGGCGGCGCGGCGGCCCGGGCGGTGGACGGCGCGCGGCGGTGCGGCGGACGGCGCGGCAGGACGGAGAACGGAAGAAACGGAAGAACGGCGGCGCGGCGGACCGCGGGCAGGACGCGGGACGGACGTTGCCGCGAAGGGTGTCGTGGACCGCGGGCAGACGCGGTGCGGGCTAGGGACAGAATGACGCGGGCCGACCGCGGGCAGGACGACGCGGACGGACCGCTCAGAAGGATGCGGACGGGACCTGGAGGGGCAGATGCAGATCCGGCTGACTGTCGCCCTGGCGCCACGCGGCGCACGCAGCGCGGGAGGCTCGGGCGGCACGGCGGGCGCCGGTGGTTCCGGCACGCCGCAGACCCACCCCGTCGGGTCTGCGAACGTGCTGGTCACCGCCCCGGCCGGCACGGTGCTCTCCGCGGTGACGGGGGCGCTGGCGACCTCGACAGCGGCGGCGCTGGCCGGCTCGGCGGCTCCGGGCGACACGGACACCTCGGGGTCCACGAGTGCTTCGAGGCCCCCGGGCACCCCACGCGCCACGGGGCACGAGCCGGCGCCCGTGGGCGGTAAGTCCGGGGGCGAGGACGGGCCGCAGGAACCCGTCGTCGTCTACGCCGGCACGCGGCGCCTCGACCCGCACCGTCAGATCATCGGCGAGCCGCCCCTGCTGGACGGCGCGCTCGTCTCGCTCCACGCACCGGTCGCGCCCGCCACCCTGCCCGCGCACGGCGCCGCTCTCACGGCCCTGCGGGCGTACGGCTCGGCCAAGGCCAGGCTGCACGTCGTGGCGGGCCCCGACGCGGGCGGCATCCACCTCCTCCAGGGCGGGAAGGTCCTGCTGGGGCGCTCGGCCGAGGCGGACGTCCCCCTGGACGACCCGGACGTCTCCCGGCTGCACTGCGCGGTGACGGTCACCGACGGCGGCGCGGTCACCGTCACCGACCTCGGCTCCACCAACGGCACCACCCTGGACGGCGCGCCGGTCGGCACCCAGCCGGCCCTCTTCCCTCCCGGCGCGACACTCCGCCTCGGTGAGACGTCCCTGCGGCTGGAGGCGGCGGGCTCCGGCGCCCCCGCCGAGCAGAGCAGCGCCGCGTCCCTGCCCCCGCTCGCGCTGCCCACCGTCCCCGACGGGGAGGGCAGGCTCCGCCTGGCGCGCCAGGACGACTCCGCCTCCGCCGAGGGCCCCGGCCCGCGGGCCGACCCCCGCCCGGCCACCGGCCCCTACACAAGCGCCACCGGTCCGTACGGGGACGCCACCGGTCCGTACGGGGACGCGCGTGGGCAGCGCGGCGGCGGTGGGTTCGGCCACGAGGCGGCCGAGCGGGGCCCCGAAGGGCACGCGTACACGCCGGGCGGTCCCTTCCCCGGCGGTGGTGCCGGTGCCGGTACGCGTGCCGGTACCGAGGAGACCCACGGTTTCGGCGTCGCCCCTCCGCCGGGGCTCGGCGCGCGGGACGCGAGCGCTCGGAAAGGCAAGGGGCTCGGCGCCTGGGCGCGCCGGTTCGCGGGCGGCCGCGCGGAACCGGCCCAGGGCCCCGACCCGAGCGAGGCCGGGGTCGCGGGCGGCCCCTCCCTGGTCAGCGAGCCGCCGCCCACGCCAGACCCCCGCGAAGGGCTGCCCAGCGGGCCCACCCGGTACGGCTCCGGCACCGCCGACGGTCTCGCCGCGCACCCGCAGGAGCCGGGCGCGTGGGGCGCGGCCGGGCCCAGGCTCACGCCGCACGAGTGGGAGGCACGCTGGCCGGACCCGGCGGCGGTGCTGCTGAACGCGCTGGGCCCGGGGCCCCGCCTGTGGGAGCGCGCCCCGGGCCACCCCGACGCCCTCACGGTGCGCCTCGGCGTCAGCCACCGCGGCGGCGGACACGGCGACCCGGTCACCGTGGACCTGCGGCAGGCACGATCCCTCGGGCTGGCAGGACCGCGGGCGCGGCTGGCGGGACTGGCCCGGGCGGTGCTCGCCCAGCTGGCCGCCCTGCACGGGCCGAGCGCCCTGGAGATCGTCGTGCTGTCCGCCGACCGTACGCGCGACGCCGAGACCCGGCGGCAGGAGTGGTCGTGGCTGGGCTGGCTGCCGCACCTGCGCCCGGCGCACGGCCAGGACTGCGGCCTGCTGACGGCGTACGACCGCGAACAGGCCGCGGCACGCACCGCCGAGCTCATCCGGCGCCTCGACGCCGCCGGCATCGCACCCGCTGTTCCCGTCAGCCCGGAAGCCGTCTCGCCGGAGGCCGCCGCCGGGGATGCCGCCCCCCAGGGCGGTGGCGGTCTGCCCGGCGGGCCGCGGGAAGGCCACGCGGCGTCGCCTCGCGACGCCCGGGTGGGCCCCGCCGTCGTCGTGGTGGTGGACGGGGACCCCGGCTCGGCGGCTCTGCGCGCGAGTGTGGAGCGGCTGGCGCGGGAGGGCGCGGCTGCGGGCATCCACCTGATCTGCCTCGCCGAGACACCGGCGGCCAGCCCCTCCTCGCCGGTGACGGCCACGGTCGAGGCGGCGAACGCGGTGTGCCCGGTCTTCCCCGAGTGCGGCACGGTCGCGCTGCTGAGCGGCGACGTCGCCACGGCCGTCCGCGTGCTGCACCGCGCGCCCGGCCACACCGGTCCGACGGGGCGCCCGGAGCACCAGGGCCGTCCCGCAGCGCCGGGCCACCCGGCGGCGCCCGGCGGCGCCGCGCCCGGACACACCTTCACGGCGGCGGACGGTGCGGGCGGTCCCGTCGCGACCGTCGACGCCGTCTCGCTCGCCTGGGCCGAACGGTTCGCACGGGCTCTGGCCCCCCTCAGGGAACCGGACGACGCGGCGGCCCGCGCGGGCCTCACCCGACCCACCGTGACCCTGCCCGAACAGTGCCGGCTGCTGGACGAGCTGGGCCTGGCCCGCGCCACCCCCGCCGCGCTCCTGGCCCGCTGGTCGGAACGGCTCAGCACCCCCGCGGGACGTGCCCCTCTCGTCTTCGGCGCGGGGCCCCACGGCCCCTTGGAGGCCGACCTCGCCCACCTCGGCGACCGGGCGGGACCGGCCGGGGAGCCGGCGGCAGGGATGCCGACGACAGCGGCGGCGCAGGCGGCGGAGGCCGGCGTCGAAGCCGCCCCCGCGGGGGGCCACGCCCTGATCAGCGGAGGCGCCGGGGCCGGGAAGACGGAGCTGCTGCGCTCGCTGTCGGCCTCGCTCGCCGCCGGGGAGCGGCCCGACAGGCTCGCTCTCGTCCTCGTGGACGGCGCGGGGGCCGGCTCCGGCGAGGGCCTGCGCGCCTGCACGGACCTGCCCCACGTCACCGAACACCTGGTGGCGGGCGATCCGGTGCGCATGCGGCAGTTCGCACAGGCGCTGAGCGCCGAGGTGAAGCGGCGCGCGGAGCTCATCGGGGACGACAGCAGCTACGACGCGTACGTGCGGCTGGCCGCCAGGCCCGGCGGCCGCGTGGTGGCCCCCCGCCAGGCGCCGGAACGGGCGGCGACACCCGCCGCCGGTGGGAGCTCCCGCGCCGGGACGGCATCAGCCCCCGTATCCGCCTCCTCGGGTGAGTCCTCGTCCGCCGGAGCCGAAGTGCAGGTGCCGGCCCCCGCTCAGGCGCCGGACGAGCGGACGGCGGTGGCCGCCGGGCAACCCGCCCGACAGGCCCAGGGCCTTGGGGGCCTTGGACCGCGCGGGTCAGGTGGCGGGCAGGACGGCGGCCCCGCCGAAGGCGCGGGCGGTTTCGGCGGCTCCGGTGGCGCGCCCGGCACGTACGCCGCGTCCCGCCCGTCCGCCGAGAGGTCCGGCACGTGGCGGGAGACGCTTCCGTCCCAGGCCACGCAGTCTCAGGACCCGGCCGACGGGGCCGGTGACGCCTCGCCCGGCGGCGCCCCCCGTGCGGGCGCCCCGGCCCCGGCCGGCGGCCACCCGGGCGCTCCGCCAGGCAGCCAGGCTCCCGGCAGCCAGGTGACCGGGGGCCAAGCCGCCGGCGGCCAGGACGAGCGCGCAGGTGGCGAGTCGGCCGGTGCGCTCGAGTCGGACCGGACACAGCGCACCCTGCGGCTGCGTCAGGTGAGCGGCGAGCGGGGAGGCGGCGAGCGGGCCGGGACGGCCGAGGCCGC
Source organism: Streptomyces diacarni (assembly GCF_003323715.1). Classification (GTDB taxonomy): domain Bacteria; phylum Actinomycetota; class Actinomycetes; order Streptomycetales; family Streptomycetaceae; genus Streptomyces; species Streptomyces diacarni. The sequence goes on along the minus strand of NZ_QOIN01000061.1, from coordinate 66,857 downwards.
GAGCGCGCTCGCCGCTCCCTCACCCCTGGGTCCCAACGGCGTGCCGCCCCGCCTCGTCGTGCTCGTCGACGACTTCGACACGCTGGTCGACCCGGCCCTGGGCAACCCCGGCCGTCCGGCGGCCGGTTCGGTCGTGCGCGCGCTGGAGGCCGTGGTCAGGTCGGGAGCGCGGTTGGGCGTGCACGTCGTCGCGGCGACCGGACGCCCCGACCGGACGGCGGCCACCCTCCTGGCACAACAGGCGGCGCTGCACGCGCGGTTGACCGGCGGCGAGTCCGGGCCGGCGGCCGCACCACCCGGGCGCGGCACTCTGGTCGTGCGACGGCCCCGAGGAGGCCGGGGGGCGGGGGACACCGAAACCGTCGAGGCCGCCGCCCCCGTCGCCTTCCAGGCGGGGCGGGTGACGGGACGCATCCCGCGGACGGCGACGGTACGGCCGACCGTGGTGCCGTTGGACTGGGCCCGGGCCGGTGATCCGCCCGCGCGGCGGCAGGTGCGCGAGCTCGGCAACGGGCCGACGGACCTGGCGCTCCTCGCCAGCGCCATGGAGCGCGCCGCCCAGCAGGCGGCCCGCGCGCGGTAGAGGCCACGGGGCCCGCCGGCGGGCGGGCCCCCGCAGCGACCGGCCGCGTGCGCGCCGTCCACCCACGGTGAGCGCCGGATGTGCGCGCGCCACGGGTGCTGGGGCGTGCCCTCATGACCGCGGCCTCACCGCAGTGCCACGGCAGCCATGAGTCCACAGCCGTGCTCGCGTCGGGCGACGGGAGGGGTCGGGACGGGCCTGCCGAGGGGCGCGCGCCCCGGTAGCGGCGGGGAGGCCGCGCGCCCGCCGAGAGGGCTCGGGCGCCGCCTGAGGGAGAGCGTCCGCGCACGGCCGCGAAGTGTGCGCGCCCTCCGTACGGGTGACTCAACTGCCCCGTGGCTCCCAGGAGTTCGCAGAGGGCGGCGCGTTGTTGCGGGGCGGCAGGTCACGGACTGATCAAGATACCGGCGGGGGTCCGCACAGTGTTGCCACGGGTACTCATCCGGGCGTACAAACTTCCGCACAGAAAGGTACGGCGCGGTACCCGCCACGGCTGGCCGCGCCCTGCTCGTTTCCCGTTCGGCCGACACGGGACGGGATACATGGGGGAAAGGGACGGCCTGAACATGCGTCACTCGCGTGCTCCACGCACGGCTCTCGCACTCGCCTCCGTCATCGCCCTCACACTCGCCGCCGCGGGCTGTGCCAAGGAGGACGAGGGAAGCGCGTGGGCGGCCTCGCACGAACCGACCGTCGACCTTCCCGATCTCCACGGCAAGAAGCTCCAAGTGGCGGCCGTGTGGACCGGTGCGGAACAGGAGAACTTCCGCAAGGTGCTGGACGAGTTCGAAAAGCGCACAGGCGCGACGGTGGAGTTCGTCCCCACCGGCGACAACGTGGCCACCTACATCGGCTCCAAGATCGAGGGTGGCGCCCCGCCGGACGTGGCGATGATGCCGCAGGTGGGCGTCTTGCGGCAGTTCGCCGAGAAGGGCTGGCTCAAACCGCTGGGCAAGGAGGCGCTGGCCGAGTCGGAGAAGAACTTCAGCAAGGGCTGGCGCGACCTCGGCAGCGTCGACGGCAAGCAGTACGGCATCTACTACAAGGCCGCCAACAAGTCCCTGATCTGGTACAACGCCCAGGCGTTCGCGGACGCGGGGGTGGGTGAGGCCGAGGACTGGGACGCCTTCGTCCAGGACGCGCAGACCCTCTCCGACTCCGGTGTCGACCCGGTGGCGATCGGCGGCGCCGACGGCTGGGTGCTCACCGACTGGTTCGAGAACATCTACCTCTCCCAGGCGGGCCCCGAGAAGTACGACAAGCTCGCCTCGCACGACATCGAGTGGACGGACCCCTCGGTCACCAAGGCGCTCAAGACGCTGGCCCAGCTGTGGGGCGAGAGCCACCTGCTGGCGGGCGGCAACAAGGGCGCGCTGCAAACGGCCTTCCCCGACTCGGTCTCCAAGCCGTACGGGAACCTGGCCTCGCCCCAGGCCGCGCTCGTCTTCGAGGCGGACTTCGTGGGCGTCAACATCGCGACCGACACGAAGGCCCGCATCGGCGAGGACGCACAGGTCTACCCCTTCCCGAAGGTCGGCGCCCAGCCTCCGGTGGTGACCGGAGGCGACGCGGCGGCCGTACTCAAGGACAGCAAGGGGGCGCAGGCGCTGGCCACGTTCCTGGCCTCCAAGGACGCTGCGGGCATCTGGGCGGCCGAGGGCGGTTTCATCTCCCCCAACAAGGAGCTGGACCTGTCGGCCTACCCGAACCAGCCGCAGCGGGAGATCGCCAAGGCGCTCATCGGCGCGGGCGACGACTTCCGCTTCGACATGTCCGACCAGGCCCCCGCCTCCTTCGGCGGGACCAAGGGCGAGGGCGAGTGGAAGGCCCTCCAGGACTTCCTGGCGAACCCGAAGGACATCAAGGGCACCCAGCGCGCACTGGAGAAGGCCGCCGCCAAGGCGTACGAGGAGTGAACCGCGCCGTGACCACACCCGCCGCGACCCGTACCGACTCCGCGCGCCGCACGCTCCGCACGTGCCGCGGCGCCCGCCGTACGGCTTCCGCGATCTCCACGCCTCACTGACGGACCAGGACAGGGGAGACCACCGTCATGCCGACCCCGAGCAATCCATCGAGTGGCGCGACCGGAGGCATACCGGAGGACACCGGTGCCCCCGACGCGCCGGTCACCGGCGCAGCGACCAGCACGTCCTCACACACCGACCCGGCGGCACCGCCCGGCACCGAAACCGACACCGAAGCCGGCACCGAAACCGGCTCAGCAGCCGGCACAGCAGCCGGCACCGGCAAGGGCGCGGGGTCCGGCCAGGGCGCGGGGCCACGGGCCGGAAAGGTCGCCGCGGGGGCCGCGGCGCTGCGCCGACGCCCCTTGACCGCCGCACTCTTCCTGCTGCCCGCGCTGGTGGTACTGGGCGCGCTGGTCGTCTACCCGATCGGCTACTCGGTCTACCGCAGCTTCATGGACGCCGACGGCTCGTCGTTCGTGGGCCTGGACAACTTCGCGGAGATCTTCACCGACGACGGCACGCTGATCGCGTTCCGCAACAACCTGGTCTGGGTCATCGTCGCCCCGGCCGTCTGCACCGCACTCGGCCTGATCTTCGCCGTACTCACCGAACGGGTGCGCTGGGGCACGGCGTTCAAGCTGCTGGTCTTCATGCCGATGGCCATCTCCATGCTCGCCTCGGGCATCATCTTCCGGCTCGTCTACGAGCAGGACCCCGACCGCGGCATCGCCAACGCCATGTGGACCACCGTGCACGACACGTTCGCCGACACCGCGCCCTGGCCCGAGGCCCGGCCCCGCACCGACGCCCCGCTGAAGGCCGCCGAGGGCGGCGCGTACCTCACCCGCGAGACCGTCGACGCGGCGAGCCCGGTCTCCCTGCCCCTGGTCGGCATCCCGCCGAAGGAGGCAAGCGGCGCGGCGCCCGCGAAGAAGGCGGCCAAGGCCGAGGGCGGGAAGGTCACCGGCACCGTGTGGCTGGACTTCGTCAAGGGCGGCCGCAGCGAACACGGCGTCATCGACCAGCAGGAGAAGGCACTCGCGGGCATCGAGGTCGAAGCCGTCAAGGACGGTCGGACAGTGGCGAAGGCCACCACCGCCGAGGACGGCACCTTCACCCTCCCGGCCTCCGCCGACGGCGCCACCCTGCGGCTGCCCGCCGGAAACTTCGCCCAGCCCTACAACGGCGTCGACTGGCTCGGCCCCACGCTGGTGACCCCCGCCATCATCGGCAGCTACGTGTGGATGTGGGCGGGCTTCGCGATGGTGCTCATCGCCGCGGGCCTGGCCGGGGTACCGCGCGAACTGCTGGAGCAGGCCAGGGTCGACGGCGCGAGCGAGTGGAAGGTCTTCCACAAGATCACCGTGCCGCTGCTGGCGCCGGTGCTCGGCGTCGTCACCGTCACCCTGATGATCAACGTGTTGAAGATCTTCGACCTCGTCTACATCATCTCGCCCGGCGCCACCCAGCGGGAGGCCAACGTCCTCGCGCTCCAGCTGTATCTCAAGTCCTTCGGCGGCAAGCCCGACCAGGGAGCGGGCAGCGCGATCGCGGTGATCCTGCTGCTGCTCGTCGTGCCCGTCATGATCCTCAACATCCGTCGTCTGCGCAGGGAGTCCCGCCGATGACCACGCTGACCACCGACGGCGCCGCGGGCGCCCCGGGCACCCCCTCGGGCCCCTCGGCTCCCGCGCAGGAGGCCGCACGCCCCCGGACCACGCCGGCCCAACGGGTGGCCGCGCTGACCGGCCACTGGGCGGTGCGCTTCGCCCTCGTCGTCATCGGACTGTTCTGGCTGCTGCCGACAGCCGGGCTGCTCAGCTCGTCGCTGCGCGACCCGGCGGACATCTCCATCTCCGGATGGTGGAACATCTTCGACCTGAACGGCAGCTTCCCCTGGATCCTCAACACCGACCAGCTGACGTGGTCCAACTACGACGCCCTGTTCGCCAACGAACAGGTGATGGAATCCCTGTGGACCACCGTGCTCATCACCGTCCCGGCGACCGTACTGGTCGTGGTGATCGGCGCCCTGGCCGGATACGCGTTCGCCTGGATGGACTTCCCCGGACGCGACTGGTGGTTCCTGCTCGTCGTGGGGCTGCTGGTGGTACCGGTGCAGGTGGCACTCGTGCCCGTCGCCAAGCTGTTCAACACGCTCGGCATCTTCGAGACCACGACCGGAGTCGTCCTCTTCCACACCGCCTTCGGCCTGCCCTTCGCCATCTTCCTGCTGCGCAACTTCTTCGCCGAGATCCCCCGCGAACTGCTGGAGGCCGCACGGCTGGACGGAGCCGGAGAACTGCGCCTGTTCACCCGGGTGGTCATGCCGCTGGGCGGACCCGCCATCGCCTCGCTCGGCATCTTCCAGTTCCTGTGGGTGTGGAACGACATGCTCGTCGCACTGATCTTCGCGGACTCCACGAATCCGCCGATCACCGTCGCCCTCCAGCAGCAGATGCGCCAGTTCGGCAACAACATCGACGTCCTGGCGCCCGGCGCCTTCATCTCCATGCTGATCCCGCTGGCCGTCTTCTTCGCCTTCCAGCGCCAGTTCGTCTCCGGCGTCATGGCCGGCGCCGTGAAGTAACGTCACCGCCCCCGCCCGCCCCTCCGGGAGGCGGGCTCGGGCCCGACCCCGGACGCCGATCCGGGAGCGGGACCGGCCGCCGGCCCGGAGGCGTCCCCCGACGCCGAGCCGGGAGCGGGCCCGGCCGTGGGCCCGGAGGCGGCACCGGGGGCGGGTTCGGTCGTGGGCCCGGAGGCGGCACCGGGGGCGGGTTCGGTCGTGGGCCCGGGGGCAGCCTCGGACGCCGGCCCGGAAGCGACCTCGGACGTGGGCCCGGACATCGCCCCTGGAGCAGCCTCGGACGTGGGATCGGAAGCGGGCCCGGACGCGGGCCCGGGAGCGGTCTCCGACTCGGGCAGCGGCGCTGAGCCGGCCGCCCGTGCGGGCCCCGCCGCCCGCGCGGGCCCCGTGGGTGCGGTGGAGAACACCAGGGTGCGTGTCCCCCAGAAACGCACCGCCGTGCCCAGCACGAGGCCGACGCCCGCGCCCGACACCACGTCCGCCAGTGTGGACGTCAGTCCGAGCCCGTACCTGGACACGCCGAGGCACCCCAACTGGACGGCGCCGCCCGCCGTGTTGACCAGCGCGAACACGCTGAACCTGCGCCAGCGGCCGGCCACCCGGCGCCCCCGCAGCCGGTAGGGGCCCAGCGCGTTGCCGGTGTACGCGACGGCGACGCCCGCGGCGAACGAGAGGGCCTTCGCGCCCATCGGGTCGAGCCCCGCGGGTCCGCGCAGCCACAGGAACGTACCGAGGTCGGCGGCGAACGCGAACACCCCGACGACGGCGAACCCCGCGACCTCCGCGCACAGCGCACGGGCGCGCGCGGGGACCCGGCCCCACACGGCGCGCGCCCCCTTCATGCCAGGACGCACGCCAGGACCCACGCCGGCACCCATGGGGGTCACAGGCCCGCGACGGACAGCCCGTACAGGAGGGCCCAGGTCAGTGCGGTGACGGCGAGGGGGCGGTCGCGCAGGAGGACGTCTTCGGGGGAGCCTGCGTGGCCGCGGTCGGCGAAGACGGCGTAGCGCAGGACGGCGAGGATCAGCGGCACCATGGACAGCTGCCGCCACAGTGAGCCCTCTTGGCCGCCGTCGGCCTCCAGGGCCCACAGGCAGTAGGCCAGGACGGCGACGCCGGCGGCGAGTTGCCACACGAAGCGCAGGTAGCCGACCGAGTAGACGCGCAGGAGGGCGCGGGTGTCGCCCTCGCCCTCGCCCATGAGGACGGCCTCGGAGTAGCGCTTGGCCGCGACCATGAACAGGGCGCCGAATCCGGCGGTGAGCAGGAACCAGCGGGAGAGCGGGATGTCGAGGGCGAGTCCGCCGGCCATGGCGCGCATGACGAACCCGGCGGTCACCACGGCGAGGTCGACCACCAGGATGCGTTTGAGCAGCAGGCAGTAGGCGATCTGCATGAGGACGTAGCCGGCGAGCAGCGCGGCGGTCGCGGCGTTGCACAGCAGGGCGGCCAGCGTGGTCGTGGTGAGGGCGAGGGCGGCGCCGAGGGTGTAGGCGAGCGGGGTGGGGACGGTGCCGGCGGCGACGGGGCGGCGGCACTTGTCGGGGTGGGCGCGGTCGGACTCGGCGTCGCGGGCGTCGTTGAGCAGGTAGACGGCCGAGGCGGCGGCGGTGAACAGGGCGAAGACGAGCGCCAGCCGCGCGACGGTGTGCAGGGAGGCGAGTTGTCCGGCGGCGGCGGGCGCGGCGACGACGAGGAGGTTCTTGACCCACTGCCGGGGCCGGGTGGTCAGCAGCAGCCCGCCGGCGAGGGTGCCGGCGAATCCGGTGGGGCGGGCGACGGCGGGCGGGGGCGGGGCGTGGGTGCCGACGGGCTCGGGCTCGGACTGGAGGCGTGCGGCGGCCGTGAGGGGTTCGGCGGGTTCCGCCACCGGCGCCGGCTCCCCCACCGGCGCCGGTTCCCCTGCGCGGCTGCCGGTCAGGGTGAAGCGTTCAGCCATGGCGGGGCTCCCTTCGGGTGCCCAGCCGTGCGGTCGCCGCGCCGAGGGCCGCACCGGCGAGCACGTCGGAGGGGTAGTGGACGCCGGCGACCAGCCGGGAGAGGCACATCAGCGCGGCGAGCGCGCCGAAGGCCCGCCGGTGGCGCAGCCCGCCGAGGGCGAGGGCCGCCGCGCCGGCGGAGGCGGCGTGGGAGCTGGGGAAGGAGTGGCGTCCCGCGGTCCGTACGAGCGGGGCGCGGCCCGCCAGTCGGGGCCGCGGGCGGCGCACGACCCGTTTGAGCCCCATGCTGGCCAGGTGGGCGGTGGCCACGAGCCCCGTGCCCCTGAGCCAGCGCTCCCGCCGCGTACGGTCGGTGGCGGCTCCGGCGAGTCCGGCGAGGAGCCAGACGGCGGCGTGTTCCCCGCACCAGGACAGGGTCCGGGCCGCACCCGCCACCCGGGCGTCGGCTGCGCAGTCACCCAGGGCGCACAGCAACCGCCGTTCCCATCGGCTCCATCGTCGTGCCGTTGTCGCTGCCACGCCCCGACTCTCGCGCGCGCGGCGCCGCCACGCGGTGACCATACGATCCGACACTCCGCCTTTCACCCTTTCAGCGACAGTGACGGCGCAGCCTCCCCTTCCGGGCTTTTCCGGGCGCTTACGGTCGCGTGCATGTCCGCTCAGCACTTGCGATCCCCCCGGCGCGACGCGACCACCGCACCCCCCGCGGACGGCGGCCACGGCCGCCCCACCGAGCGGGAGGCGGCCGCCGGCTCCGCACACCGGCTGTTGACGGGCTGGGGCGGGACCGCGCCCACCGGAGCGCGCGTGCTGCGGCCCGGTACTCGTGCGCAGGCCGCGGCGGCGGTGCGTGCGTGCGGGGCGCGCGGCAGTATCGCGCGGGGGCTGGGGCGGGCGTACGGGGACGCCGCGCAGAACGCGGGCGGCACCGTGGTGGACACCACGGCTTTGGACCGGGTGCTGGCGATCGACGCGGTGGGCGGGACGGTGACCTGCGAGGCGGGGGTCAGTCTGCACCGGCTGATGACGGTGCTGCTGCCGCTGGGCTGGTTCGTGCCGGTCACGCCCGGAACCCGGTACGTGACGGTCGGCGGGGCGATCGGCGCGGACATCCACGGCAAGAACCACCACGTCTCCGGCTCCTTCACCCGGCATGTGCGGGGACTGGAGCTGCTGACGGCGGACGGCGAGGTGCGCACGGTGCCGCGGGGCAGCGAGCTGTTCGACGCGACAGCGGGCGGCATGGGGCTGACGGGGCTGGTGCTGAGCGCCACGGTGGACCTGCTGCCGGTGGAGACCTCGCTGATGAGCGTGGACACCGAACGCCTGCCCGACCTGGATTCGCTGCTGGCGACGCTGACGGCGACCGACGACCGCTACCGCTACTCGGTGGCGTGGATCGACCTGCTGGCGCGCGGCACGGCGGCCGGGCGCGCCGTCCTCACCCGCGGGGACCACGCGCCGGCTGCGGCTCTGGAGGGCAAGGGGCGGACGGCGCGCGCGGCCCGGCGGGAGCCGCTGGCCTTCCGCCCCGGGCAGCTGCCGCCCGCGCCGCGCGCCGTACCGGGCGGGCTGCTGCGCGGGGCCACGGTCGGCGCGTTCAACCGGCTCTACTACCACAAGGCGCCCCGCCGCCGGACGGATGAACTCCAGCGGCTGTCCGCGTTCTTCCATCCGCTGGACGGGCTGCCGCACTGGAACCGGGTCTACGGCCGCGCGGGGTTCGTGCAGTGGCAGTGCGTGGTGCCCGAGGACGCCGACGACGCGCTGCGCCGGGTGGTGCGGCTGCTCTCCCGCCGCTCGTGCCCCTCGTTCCTCGCCGTGCTCAAACGGTTCGGCGCCGGGGACCCGGGCTGGCTGTCCTTTCCCGCCCGGGGGTGGACGCTGGCGCTGGACATCCCGGCCTCGCTGCCGGGGCTCGGGGACTTCCTCGACCTGCTGGACGAGGAGGTCGCCGTCGCGGGCGGCCGGCTCTACCTGGCCAAGGACGCGCGGATGCGGCCCGAACTGCTGCGGGCGATGTATCCGCGCCTCGACGACTTCCGCGCGCTGCGCGCCCGGCTGGATCCGCGCGGGGTCTTCACCTCGGACCTCGCACGGCGGCTGGCGCTGTGACCGCCCCCGGACGCCCGCCCGGCGTACCCGTTCCCCCCTCGTCGTACCTCTCCAGGAGCAGCTCATGAAGGACGCCTTCGGTTCCCCGCAGTCCGTGCTCGTTCTCGGCGGCACGTCCGAGATCGCGCTCGCCACCGTGCGCCGCTTCCTGGCCAGGCGCACCCGCACGGTGTGGCTCGCGGGGCGGCCAGGGCCGCGGCTGGACGCCGCGGCGGCCGGGCTGCGCGACGAGGCGGCGGCACACGGAGCCCAGGTGGGGGTCCGTACGGTGCCGTTCGACGCGCTGGCGCCCGAGACGCACGAGGAGGTGCTGGAGAAGGTCTTCGCCGAGGGCGACATCGACCTGGTGCTGGTGGCCTTCGGTGTGCTGGGCGACCAGACGGCAGACGAGCACGACCCGATGGCCGCCGTGCACGTCACCCGGACGAACTACACCGGTGCGGTCTCGGCCGGGCTGGTGTGCGCGAACGCGCTGCGGGCGCAGGGCCACGGCTCGCTGGTGGTGCTCTCCTCGGTGGCGGGCGAGCGGGCGCGCCGCGCCAACTTCATCTACGGCTCCAGCAAGGCGGGGCTGGACGCGTTCACGCAGGGGCTGGGGGACGCGCTGCACGGTTCGGGGGTGCACGTGCTGGTGGTGCGGCCGGGGTTCGTGCACACCCGGATGACGGAGGGCAGGCCGCCCGCGCCGCTGGCCACCACGCCGGGCGCCGTGGCCGACGCCATCGTGCACGGGGTGCGCCGCAGGTCGCGCACTGTGTGGGTGCCGGCCGCGCTGGGCCCTGTGATGAGCGTGCTGCGCCACCTGCCCCGACCGCTCTTCCGGCGGCTGCCGGGGTGAACTGAGAGCGGCCGCGCCGAGGGACGCGGGAGGGACAACGGCGAACGGCACAACCGGCGGCGCCCCGGCGGGATGTACGGCGGTCGTCTCCGGAACGGCTCCGGGTCGTCTCCGGAACGGCTCCGGGATGTGACGCGCGGCATCGTGTGGGATAAATCGGACTATTGGCCTGTCCGTCCGACACAGCCGCCCGCGACAGCCGTCCCAGCCGTCACGTCGATACCGGGGAACCAGCCGTGCCTCGATTCAGTGTGATCGTCCCCGTCCACCAGGTGCAGGCGTATCTGCACGAGTGCCTCGACTCCGTGCTCGGCCAGTGCTTCGGCGACTTCGAACTGATCGCCGTCGACGACCACTCGCCCGACGCCTGCGGGGAGATCCTCGACGCCTACGGCGCCGCTGACCCGCGCGTGCGCGTCATCCATCTGGCGCAGAACGCCGGCCTCGGCCCCGCCCGCAACAGCGGCACCGCGCGGGCCCGCGGCGACTACGTGCTCTACCTCGACAGCGACGACACGATGGTGGCGGGCACGCTGCGCGCCCTCGCGGAGCGGCTGTCGGCAACCGGCGAGCCGGACGTTCTGGTGTTCGACCACGCCCCCGTGTACTGGGACGGCAGGCCCACCCGCGCCGCCCACCCCGAACTGCTCTCGCCGCACGCGGGCCCCGCCGTCGGCAGCCTCGCGGACCGGCCCGAACTGCTGCGCCTCCCCGCGTTCGCCTGGAGCAAGGCCTACCGGCGGGACTTCCTCTGCCGCGAACAGCTCACCTTCCCGCCCGGCACGTACGAGGACACCCCCTGGTCGTTCCACGCGCTGCTGACCGCCCGCACCCTCGCGACGCTCGACCGGGTGTGCGTGCACTACCGGCAGCGGCGCGGCGGCAGCATCCTGACGACCACGACCCGCCGGCACTTCGACGTCTTCGCGCAGTACGACCGGCTCTTCGCCCTCCTGGACACGCGGCCCGAACTGGCGCGCTGGCGGCCCGCGCTGCACCGGCGGATGACCGACCACTTCGCCGTCATCCACCGGAGCCCCGGCAGGCTGCCCCGCACGGCCCGCGCCGAGTTCTTGAAGCGGGCGCGAGAGTACTGCCGCAGGTACAGGCCCGCTCCCGGATACCGCGAGGGCCGGCAGCCGGTGCGCGCACGGCTGCGCCGCCGGCTGGTGCGCGGCGGGTCGCACCGCCTCCTGCGGCTGCTCTGTCTCGCCGACCGGGCCCGCCGCGCCGCCCCCGCACTGCTCCGCCGGCTGCGCACGACAGCACGCAAGGCGCTCTTGCGCGCGTACTACGTCCTCCAGCGCCGCCGCCCGATCGAGGGCGATCTCGCGGTCTTCTCCGCGTACTGGAACCGCGGCTACGCGTGCAATCCGGCGGCCATCGAGGCCAAGGTCCGCGAGGTGGTGCCCGGCATCCGCACGGCGTGGATATGCGGCCCCGAGTACGCGCACACGCTTCCGCCCGGTGTGCGGCGCCTGACGCCGGGCTCTGCCGCGTACTGGAGGGCGCTGGCCCGCGCCCGCCACCTCGTCAGCAACGTCAACCTCCCGCACACCTTCGTCAAACGCGAGGGCCAGACCGTGCTGCAGACCCATCACGGCACCCCGCTCAAACACATGGGCCTGGACCTGATGCCGTATCCGGCCGCCGCCGCCGGGATGGACTTCGAGCGGCTGCTGGACCACACCGACCGCTGGGACTTCAGCCTCTCCGCCAACCCGCACTCCACCCGGGTGTGGGAGCGCGCCTACCCGTCGTCGTACACGACGCTGGAGTTCGGCTACCCGCGCAACGACCGCTTCCAGCGGACGACCGCCGCCGAGGTGGCACGCCTGCGCGCCGGCCTCGGGGTGCCGGAGGGCACGACGGCCGTGCTGTACGCGCCCACGCACCGCGACTACCGGCGCGGGCGGCAGCCGTGGCTGGACGTGGCGCGGCTGGCGGCCGCGCTCGGCCCCTCCTTCGTGGTGCTGGCGCGCGCCCACTACTTCCACGCCGGACAGCGGCTGCCGTGCGAGCCGCCCGGCGGGCTGATCGACGTGACCCGGCACCCGTCGGTCGAAGAGCTGTGCCTGGCCTCCGACGTGCTGGTCACCGACTACTCGTCCCTGATGTTCGACTACGCGGTACTCGACCGGCCCCTGGTCATCCACGCCCCCGACTGGGAGGCCTACCGCGACGCGCGCGGCACCTACTTCGACATCACAGCGCTGGCGCCGGGCCCCGTGGTCCGCGGCGACGACGAGCTGATCGACCTGCTGGCCACCGGCGCCCACGCCACCGAGCACGCCCGGCAGCTGCGCGCCGCCTTCCGGGCGCGCTTCTGCCCCTGGGATGACGGCCACGCCGCCGAACGCGTCGTCCGCCACGTCTTCCTGGGCGAGGACGGCCCGGAGCGATCCGGCGGTGCCGCATCCTCCCGCGCCGCCACCGTGCCCGCGGCGCATCCGCCCCTGGTGCCGCTCACCGAGCGCCGCCCCGCGCCCGCACCCGCCTCCCCGCCCGCCCCCGCACCCGCGTCCGGTGGTCCCCCTTCCGGCGCCCCCGTCCCCGAGAACCCGCACGGCTCTCCCGCCCCCCTCGCAGAGAAGGACTGGTGGTCATGGTCCGCTTCAGCGTCGTCGTACCGGTGTTCAAGGTCCAGGGATACCTGCGCGAGTGCCTCGACTCGGTGCTCGAACAGTCCTTCACCGACCTGGAGCTCATAGCCGTCGACGACCGCTCACCCGACCACAGCGGCAGCATCCTCGACGAGTACGAGGCGCGCGACCCGCGCGTACGCGTGCTGCACCTGCGCGAGAACGTCGGCCTCGGACGGGCCCGCAACGCCGGCGTCGCCCTTGCCGAGGGCGAGTACCTGCTCTTCCTCGACAGCGACGACAGCTACCTGCCCGGCGCGCTGGAGGCCATCGACGCGCAGCTCACCGCCTGCCGCGGCCCCGACGTGCTGGTCTTCGACCACCAGCGCTCCTACTGGTGGGGCCGCCAGGAACCCAGCTCGTTCGGCAGGCAGTTGGCCGCCACCGGCACCCAGACCTTCTCGGCGGCCGAGAACCCCGACCTGCTCACGCTCTTCCACGTCGCCTGGAACAAGGCCTACCGCCGCGCGTTCTACGAAGAGGAAGAGCTCAGCTTCGCACCCGGACTCTACGAGGACGCGCCCGTCTCGAACGAGGCGATGGTGTGCGCCCGCACCATCGGCTGCCTGCCGCGCATCTGCGTCGACTACCGGCAGCGGCACCGCGGCGCCATCACCCGCTCCCCCGGCCGCGGGCACTTCGACATATTCCCCCAGTACGCCTCGATGTTCGCCTTCCTGGACCGCAGGCCCCACCTGGACGCCCACCGACGGCTGCTGTTCGAGCGGATGGTCTCGCACCTGGTGTTCTGCCTGCGCCGCAGGGAGCGCGTGCGCCCCGCCGACCGGCGCGCCTACTTCCGCCACGCGGCCCGGCACTACCGCACCCACCAGCCGCCCGGCTTCACCCCGCCCCGCCGCGCCACCCGCGACTTCTGGCTGCTCGCCCACGGCGCCTACCCGCTCTTCGCGGCCCGCGAGACCGTGCGCCGCGCCAAGGGCCGCACATGGCGGGGCGCCCGCGCGGCACGCCGCCGGCTCGCCAGGCGCTACCACCGCCTCTACTACGCCCTCCAGCGCAGGCTCCCCCTCCAGGACGACCTGGCCGTCTACGCCGCCTACTGGTACCGCGGCGCCGCCTGCAACCCGGCGGCCGTCGAACAGCGGGCGAGGCAGCTGGCCCCGCATCTGAGGAACGTGTGGATCGTCAAACCCGACGCCGTCGCCACCCTGCCCCCGGCAGCCGACCACGTCGTGCCGGGATCCCCGCGCTACTGGCGGACGCTGGCGCGGGCGAAGTACTTCGTCAACAACGTCAACTTCCCCGACCACCTGGTCAAACGCCCCGGCCAGGTCCACGTGATGACCCACCACGGGACCCCGCTCAAAACCATGGGCCTCGACCAGCAGCCCTACCCGGCCGCGGCCCAGATGAGCTTCCGCAAGCTGCTGAGCCGCGCCGACCGCTGGGATGTGAGCGTCACCTCCAACCCGCACTCGGCCGAGGTGTGGGACCGCGTCTACCCCTGCGCACACGAGGACCTGCCCGCCGGCTACCCGCGCAACGACCGCTACGCCACCGCCACCGCCGAGGAGGTCGCCGGCATCCGCGCCCGCCTGGGCATCCCGCGCGGCCGCGTCGCCCTGCTGTACGCGCCCACCGCACGCGACTACCGCAAGGGCTTCGTGCCCCGCCTCGACCTGGAGCGGCTCAGCGCCGGGCTCGGCGAGGAGTACGTGCTGCTGGTGCGCACCCACTACTACTACGGGCGCAACAGCGTGCTGCGCGCACTGCACGCCCGCGGCCTGGTGCGGGACGTCTCCCGGCACCCCTCCACGGAGGACCTGTGCCTGGCGGCCGACGCACTGATCACCGACTACTCGTCCCTGATGTTCGACTACGCCAACCTCGACCGCCCCCTGGTGATCCACGCCCCCGACTGGGAGAGCTACCGCGACGCGCGCGGCGTCTACTTCGACCTGCTCTCCGGCCGCCCCGGCGAGACCCCGGGGCCCGTCACCCGCACCGAGGAGGAGCTGATCGCCGTCCTGCGCAGCGGCACCTGGCGCGGCCCCGAGGCCCGCGCCCTGCGGGCCGCGTTCCGCGAGCGTTTCTGTCCCTGGGACGACGGCCGCGCCGCCGAACGCGTGGTCAGGTCGGCCCTGCTGGGCGAGGACCCCGCGGCCCTCCCCGCGCTCCTTCCGCTGCCGGAACGCCCCGTCGCCCCCAGCCCCGAAGAGGCCGAAGCCGCCGTCGCCCCCGACCCCGACCTGACGACCTGGGGCCTGGGCACCACCCCCTGGCCCGCCTCCGACGACCTCGACCAGCCCCCGACCCCGGCTCCCTGAACCGACCGGGGCCCGGCGCCACCTCAGGCGGCTCGGCGCGGCGCCGGCCGCCCCGCCGACCGGCTGGGCGGAGCGCACGTCGCCCGGACGCATACAAGAGTATGCTCACGCGTATGAGCTCACGTATGCGGACCACGGTCAGCCTGCCGGCCGACCTGGTCGATCACGCCCGCGCCGCCTCCAGCGGCAATCTGTCCGCCTATGTCGAGCATGCGCTCAGGGCCCAGCAGCTGCGCGACGCGGCCCCCGCCGTGCGCGCCTGGCGCGAGCAGGCCCGCAGCGACACCGAGGAGCTCACCGACCTCTTCGGCGAGGACGTCGCGTGATGCCTCTCGCCCGCGGCCAGGTCTGGCGGATCCAGTTGGCCACCAGGCCCCGGGCGATGGTCATCGTCCAGTCCGACGCCGCACTCGAAGCGCTGCCGGGCACAGCCGTGTGCATGATGATCGACGAGACCGAGGGCGCCCCCGACACGGTCGTCACCATCCCCATGACCCGGCCGGTGCGCGGCGCCGCCGTCGCCGTCGACCTCACAGCCCTCACCGACGAGCGCCTGGGCAAGGGCGAGTTCCTCGGCAGCGTCGATACCGCGACCATGGACCGGATCTCGGCCGCCCTGCGCGTCACCCTGGATCTCACCTAGGTCCGCACGGCACGAAGGTTCTGCGCCCCCTCCCGGTTGCTCAGGGGCGGGTCACGGGGGGTTCCGTGCTCGGGGCTCTCAGCCACCGGCCCAGTGGCGTGCGGCTCAGGGGGGAGAGGCGCACCGCGGAGGTGGGGGCGGGGTCCCGGGGTGCGAGGTGGGCGCAGACCGCGTCGGTGTCGCCGCGCCACGCCAGCTCCAGGACGCGGCGGCGTCGGGCGTCGAGCCGCTCCACGACGCCGTCGCCGTAGGTGCCGATGAGCCGGGCGGCGCCGGTGCACACCGCTTCCCGTACGGCGGGGGGCAGTTCGGGGAAGTCGGGGCCGAACAGCTGGCAGACCTCGACGTGGAAGTGGCGTTTGTGGAAGGCGTCGCGCAGCGGTCCCGGGCCCAGGAAGCGGCAGGTCGCCTGGAAGAGGCGCTCGGCGCAGCGCAGGCGCGTCTCGGGGCCCGTGTGGTAGGTGATGTTGCCGGAGTCGGCGCGGCGTACGGCGAAGTAGTGGGCCTGGTCGGCCAGTACCGAGATGCGGGCCGCGCGGACGCACGCCTCCAGCACGAACGGCTGGTCGCTGAAGGCGGGCATCGTCTCGTCGTAGCGGATGCGGTGCTCGTCGATGAGGGCGCGCCGGAACAGTTTGGTGTTGGACAGCGCCCAGGGCAGCCCGTCGCCGACCAGCCGGATGACGGGGGCCGTGCGGGTGAACACGCCGCTGGGTACGGTGCGTTCACCGATCGGCACCATCTTGCACAGCAGTACGTCGGAGCGGCAGTTGTCGGCCATGGTGACCATGCGCTCCAGCGCCTCGGGCGCCAGGTGGTCGTCGGCGCCGAGGAAGAAGACGTAGCGCCCGGTGGCCAGCTCCAGGCCGCGGTTGCTGGGCGCGGCGGGCCCGCCGGAGTTGGGTTGCCGCACGGTGGTGAACAGCTGGGGGTGGAGGTCGGCGTAGCGCCGGATCTCCTCGCTGCTGCCGTCGGTGGACCCGTCGTCGACGGCGACGACCTGCATCCGCCGCTGCCCGATCGACTGCCCGACCAGCGAGTCGAGGCAGCGGGTGAGGTAGGGCATCGTGTTGTAGACGGCGACGACGACGCTGACGTCGGGTTGTCCGGCCGCGTGCGCCGCGCCCGGCGCGGTGTTCACGCGCGCACCGCCGAGCGCCCCGCGGAGCGTCTGCCCCCGCGTCCGGCTCCGTCGCCGATCACCACGCGCCGCACCCCGGCCCACAGCGCGGGGTCGGTGACGCGCCGCCCGTCCACCAGGACGCGGACCGACGGAAGGTGGTCGGCGGCCAGGGTGCGGTAGGCGGGGTGGTCGGCCTGGACGACGGCGGCGGTGACGGGCTGCCCCGTGTGCGGGCGCAGTCCCATGTCGGCCAGTTCGTGCGGCGCGAACATCGGGTCGGAGACGTAGGCGCGGGCCCCGCGTGCGCGCAGCGCGGTGACGGTGGGGAAGACGCCGGAGAACGCGGTCTCCTTCACCCCGCCGCGGTAGGCGGCCCCGAGGACGACGACCTCGGCCCCTTCCAGGTCGCCGTAGGCGTCGGCGAGCAGGTCGACGGCGTGGGCCGGCATGGCCTCGTTGGTCCTGCGGGCGGCGTCGACCACCTCGGCGCCCGGATCGTTCCACAGGTACATGCGCGGGTAGACGGGGATGCAGTGGCCGCCGACGGCGATGCCGGGGCGGTGGATGTGGCTGTAGGGCTGGGTGTTGCAGGCGTCGATGACGGCCTCGGCGTCGACACCGGCCCGGTCGGCGAACCTGGCGAACTGGTTGGCCAGCGCGATGTTGACGTCCCTGTAGGTGGTCTCGGCCAGCTTGGCCAGCTCGGCGGCCTCGGCACTGCCCAGGTCCCACACCCCGTTGGGGCGGGCGAGGTCGGTGCGCGGGTCGAAGTCGAGCACGGACTCGTAGAAGCGCACGCCGTCCTTGGCGGAGGCGGGCCCGATGCCGCCGACCAGTTTCGGGTAGCGGCGCAGGTCGGCGAAGACCCGCCCGGTGAGGACCCGTTCGGGCGAGAAGACGAGGGAGAAGTCCCGCTCGGGCAGCAGCCCTGAGCCCTCCTGGAGCAGCGGCGCCCAGCGGTCGCGGGTGGTGCCGACCGGGAGGGTGGTCTCGTAGCTGACGAGGGCGCCGGGGCGCAGCCCGGCGGCCACGGCACGGGTGGCGGCGTCCATGGCGCGGAAGTCGGGGGTGCCCCGGTCGTCGACGAACAGGGGGACGACCACGACGACGGCCTCCGCCTCGGCGACGGCTTCCGTGGTGTCCGTGGTGGCGCGCAGCGTGCCCGTGCCGACCGCCTCGGCCAGCCGTTCGGCCAGGCCCTCCTCGCCGGGGAAGGGCTCCTTGCCCGCGTTGACGTGCTCGACCACGCGCGCGTCGGTGTCCGCGCCGGTCACCCGGTGCCCCTTCGCCGCGAACTGCACGGCCAGGGGCAGCCCGATCTTGCCGAGCGCCACCACACAGATCCGCATTCCCGTCTCCTTCAGCGTTGTGTTGGGCTTGGTGCCCGCTCCGTGCCCGCCGGCTCGCGCCGGGCCGCCGGGCCGCGCCGGGCCGCGGGGCCGCCCCGTCGGGCCTCCCGTCCGCGCCGGGCGCGCCCACGCCGGGGCTCCGGCTGCGTGCGCGCGGTCTCGTGCGACAGCGCGGTCTGGCGCATCAGGCCGGTGTAGATCCCGTCGAGGGTGCGCGCCTGTGCCTCCCAGGTCCACGCGTCCAGCAGCCCGGGGCGCCCGTAGGGGGCGCGGTAGCGTTCCGGGTCGGCGAGGACGGCGCGCACCGCGCGGGCGTACCCGTCGGTGTCCTCGGCGGTGAAGACCTCGCCGACCCCGGCCGCCCGGGTGGTGGCGGCCATCGTCTCCACGTCGCTGACCACCAGCGGCAGCCGGGCGTGCGCGTACTCGAAGAACTTGGTGATCAGCGCGATCTCGTGGTTCGGCCAGTGGTGCAGCGGGATCGCCCCGGCGTCCGCCTCGGTGAGGAAGGCCACGACCTGGTCGCAGTCCACGTACGGCAGCACGTGCAGCCGCTCGGCCACCCCCAGCCGGGCTGCCCGTGCGCGCAGCTGGCCCAGGTATCCGGCGGCGGGCTTGGGTACGACCAGCGCGGTGTGCACGCCGGGCAGCCCCGGCAGCGCGTCGACCATGGTGTCCAGGCCGCGCTGCGGGGCGGCGGCGCCGCTGTAGACGACCAGCGGCGTGTCGGGGCCGATGCCGCACTGGGCGCGCAGCCCCGGTACCCCGCCGGTCTCGACGGGCCGGGTGGCGGGCGTCTCGGGCGCGTTGAGGACGACGTGCGGGTCCTCGGCCAGGCGGTGGGTGCGGCGCAGCAGCCCGGCGAGGGTGGCGGAGACGGTGACGGCGGCGTCCGCGTAGGGCGCGTACTCCCTCTCGTGCGCCACGTGGGCGGGCAGCCAGCGCACGTCGTCGGTCCAGGGCCGCACGCCCGGCAGGAACTCGTGGGCGTCCCACACCAGTCTCACCGTCTCGCCCCGGGCCGCCGCGCGGATCTTGGCGCGGGCGCCGACACCGAGCATCCGGAAGTCGTGAGCGTGGACGATCTCGGGCCGCAACTCGTCGACGGCCCTGCCGTACGCCAGCTCGAAGTCGTAGAGGCTCGGCCACAGTCTGCGCCAGCACCGTTCCTTCATGGTGCGCTGCCACAGCGCGACGGCGGCCCGTTCCGCGAGGGTGCCCGTGCCGCGCCTGGCCTGCCCGCGGTCGAGCTGACGCCGGCGGAGTCCGGTCCAATGCTGGGCCAGCCGGGCCGCGAGGCGCGGGAGGGCGAGCCGCGCGGTGCGGCGGCCCCGGGCGAGGGGCGTCGCGGGTCCGAGCGCCAGGGCGGCGCGGCGGGTGCGCAGTTCGTCGCGGCGTGCCTTGGCGCGCTGGACGCGGTAGCCGGCGGTGCCAGGACGGTAGGCCAGCGGTCCGGTCAGCAGCGGCCGGCGGCCGGCGCGCGGCGGGTGTGCCAGGGGGGTGGGGACGGGCAGCAGCCGCACCCGGGCCTCGCCGAGGCGCCAGGAGGCGGGGCGCCCGTCGGGTGAGCGGCCCAGCAGCGTGACGTCCCAGCCCGCCTCGGCGGCCGAGCGGGCCGCCTTCTGCACCCGCGAGTCCCCCTTCACCCCGTTGCACACCAGCATCACGACGCGGCCGCGCCGCCGTCCGGTGTGCTGCCCCGCGTGCGGGGTGCGGCTGTCGAACTCCACGGGCTCGCCTTTCGGTTGTCGTCCAGGACCGGCCGGGTGCTCAGCGGCTCAACGACTCAGCAGCTCGGCGGCTCAGCGGCTCAGCTGTCGAGTGGCTCGCTCGGCTGCTCAGCGCAGGAAGCCGTCCAGTACGTCGGCGGTGTAGCCGCCGTCGTGGTAGGTGCGCACGTACTCCACCGACTCCTGGGCCGTACGGCGGGCGGAGTCGCGGTCCTCGACCAGGGACTCGACCGCGGTGCGGAGCGTGGCCGGGGTGGCGTTGACGATGGGCGGGCGGATACCGACGGAGCGGTGCAGCCGCTCGTCCAGGAAGGCGATCACGGGCCGGCCCGCCGCCATGCCCTCGCAGGCGAAGGTGCCGTAGGTGCCGACCGCGAACTGGTCCACGACGATGTCCGCCTCCTTGACCAGCTCCTGCACCTGGAGCCACGGCACCCCCGTGGCCATGCGGAACTCGATCAGGCCGCGCCGGTCCAGCTCCTCCAGGACCGGGACCACCTGCTCGGTGCCCTTGGTCCAGCGCTTGGAGGGCGCGTGCACCACCACGGGCCTGGCGCGTTCCAGGGCGGGCCGCTCGCTCGCCCAGCCGTCTACGTCCACCACCAGGGGCGCCCAGCGGGACCCCGGCAGCTCGTCCAGCAGGTCGGGGGTGGTCACGAACTGGGGCAGCCCGCTGCGCGCCGCCAGCCGCCGGTTCCTGGCGCTCTTCTTCACCAGGGCCGCCAGGATCGCCTCGTCCGCCGCGTGGAAGAGGGAGTGCTCGTAGCGGCTCATGTGCCGTTCGGGGTCGCGGACGTCGCTGCCGTGCGCCAGCAGCGCCACCTTGATCCCGGCGGCGGACAGCGAGGGCAGGTCGTCGCAGATGTGGCCGCCGTTGAGCCTGCCCAGGGCCGGGGTGAAGGAGTCGGCGAGGTAGTGGGTGTAGGAGCCGAGCACGCGGCGGGCCCGGTCCAGTTGGAAGCCCAGGTCGCCGGTGCGCTCGCCGATCGCGTAGATGTCGGCCGGGTAGATGACGCTCTGGTCGTGGGTGTGCATCACGACCTCGGCTGACAGGTCCTGGCGCCGCTCGCACAGTGCCCGGGCGAAGCCGGCCAGCTGCCCGGCGGAGTTGGCGCAGCCCAGGCCGAGCCGTACGGGCGTGGTGCCCAGCGCCCGCCAGCCGGGCGGCGCCCCGTCGGGCCCGGTGGTCTCCAGCGGGCGCGGCCGACCGGGGGCGCCGAGGCCCGGCTGTTCGGACACCGACCACGACAGGCTGCGGGGGGCGAGCCTGGCGGCCGCCTCGGAGCCCGCCAGCCGCTCGTAGAGGGCGAGCAGCCCGGCCGACTGCTGCTCCCAGGACAGTTCCCGCAGCAGCGGTTCGGTGATCTTGCCGACCAGGGTGCTGCGCCGGGACAGGCCGCGCTGGACGGCGGTGGCGAAGGAGGGGACGTCCTCGGTGACGAACACCTCGCCGACGCCGGTGCGCTCCACGAAGTTGCGCAGCGTACGCACCCCGCTGGTGATCAGCGGCAGCCCGGCGTGCAGGTACTCGGCGGCCTTGGTGGGCAGGGAGATCTCGCAGTTGGGCACGTGCCGGAAACAGATCAGGCCCAGGTCGGCGGAGGAGAGGTAGTCGGGCACCTGTTCCTGCGGCACGTAGGGGACGACGTGCACCCGCTCGCGCACGCCCAGCTCCTCCGCGCGGGCCAGCAGCGCCTGGAGGGTCGCGTTCGGCTTGGGCCCCACGACGAGCGCGAGGTGCGCGTGCGGCAGCGCCGGCAGGCCCGCGACGGCGGTGTCCAGGCCGCGCTCGGGCCCGATCCACCCGGCGTAAACGAGCAGCGGCACGTCGGGCCCGAGCCCGCAGGCGTCGCGGACGGAGACGCACTCGTCGGTGTGGGCGCTGACGGCCTCGCGCACCGGCGCGTTGGCGACCACGTGCGGCGTCTGGCGCAGCCCGTACGCCTCGCGCAGAATGCCGGCCAGCTCGCCCGAGACGGTCACCACCGCGTCCGCGCGGGAGATGAACTCCTTCTCCACGCCGGGGAACGCGGAGGCGCGCACCGCGTCGGGCCACTCGACGCCGCGTACGTACTCGTGGGCGTCGTAGAGCCAGGCGGTGCGGTGCCCGCGGGCGCGGAGCCGGGCGACGCTGCGGGCGCCCACGGCGATCATGGTGATGTCGTTGGCGTGCACGACGTCGGGCGCGAGCTCCTCGATGACGGGGCCGAACGCCAGGTCGAGGTCGAGGAGTTCGGGCCAGTCCCGGCGCCAGTCACCGGTCGGCCGCGGCGGGCCCGCGGCCATCCTGCGCTCCCACTGGTAGACACGCCCTCGCCCCTTGTGCGCGTACCGGCGCAGCCGCACCCAGCCCTTGAGCGCCTCCCTGGCCACCGCGGCGCCCGGCCTCGACGCAAGCCTCGACGCGGGCTTCGGCGCGGATCCCGCCAGCCAGCCGACGCGGGCCGTCTGCTCGCGCACCCACGCCGCGTGCGCGGAGCGGGCCCGCACCCAGGCGCCGTCGTCCGGCAGCCCGAGCTGGGTGACGTGGGCGCGCAGGTGGGGGCGGCGCCGCTCGGCGCTGACCACGGCCCGCATGTGCGCGGACACCGGCACCTTGACGACCCGGACAGGACCGAGCACGGACTCCTCACGCCGCTTGGAGGGGCTGCGGCCCACCAGCGTCACGTCCCAGCCCGCGCGCGCCGCGGCGATCGCGGTCTTCTGCACCCGCGAGTCCCCGGCGATGGAGTTGCCGACGATGACGGCGAGCCGCGGCCTGCCCCGGGGACGGCCGCCCCCGGTACCGCCACCGGCTGCCGCCGGATCGACGGCCGCCTGGTCCTCGGGGCCCGCGCCCGCCGGTGCGGGCGCCGGTCCCGCGCCGGATCCCGGTGCCTCCTCGCCGAGGCGCGCCTCGGCCGCGCCGGGCGCCTCGGGGGTGGTGCCGGTGTGCGTGGCGCGGCGGCGGATCCTCCCGCGTGGCCGCCTCATGCCGTGTGCTCCGCGACGTGCGCGCTCCGGTGGGCGGACGCGCCGCGCCCTGCCGGGGACGGGTCCCCTTCCGGAGCGAGGAACGCCGGGGCCGCCGCCTCCCGACCGGCGCCGCCCGCGCCTGTTCCGGCGTCCGGGCCGCCCGCACCGCTCGGGTCCGCCGCACCGTGCGGTACGGCCAGGTCGCTGGTGCCGCGCGCCGACTCCAGCACGGCCGCCGACACCTCCACCGTCCGCAGGCCCTCCCGTATGGTGACGATGCCGCAGCCCTCCGCCGCCTGCCCCGCCCGCACCGCGTCGCGGAACCGCTCGTGCTCGACGGCCAGCGGCTCCCGCTTGGGGAACGCGAAGCGCACGGTGTCGCCCTCGGCCACACCGCGGAAGGCACGCAGCGCCTCCCACTCGGTGGCGACGGCGCCGTTGGCGTGGAACGTCAGATCGGCGGTCAGGGTGTCCGCGACGAAACACCCCCGCTCCCCCGTGACGGCCGTGAAGCGCTCCTTGAGCGGACTGAGCCAGTTCACCAGGTGGGAGACCATCGTCCCGTCCACCAGGGAGCCGACGACCGCGACCATGTCCTCGTGCTCCCGCCCGCTCTTGGAGACCGTACGGGCCGACAGCGACGCGTACGCCGCTCCCGTGATCCAGCTCGTGAGGTCGATGTCGTGGGTGGCCAGATCCTTGACCACACCGACATCCGCGATGCGGTGCGGGAAAGGGCCCTGGCGCCGGGTGACGACCTGGAAGACCTCCCCCAGCTCCCCGGCCTCCAGCCGGGAGCGCAGCTGCTGGAGCGCCGGGTTGAACCGCTCGACGTGACCGACACCCGCGACCAGCCCCCGCTCCTCGAACGCGCGCACGAGCCGGTGGGCCGCCTGCGCCGTGTGGGCCAGCGGCTTCTCGATGAGCGCACACACCCCGTGCGCCGCCAGTTGGAGGCCGACCTCCTCGTGCAGGCCGGTCGGGCAGGCGACCACCGCGTAGTCGACGCCCAACGCCAGCAGATCGGCCACCTCGGGCAGCACCGGTACCCCGTGCGCGCCGAGCAGCCCGCGCAGACTGCCGTGCGGATCGCCCGCGGGATCGACGGCGCCCACGAACTCGACGCCCTCCAGCGACGAGAGAATCCGCGCGTGGTTGCGGCCCATCGCCCCCAGCCCGATGAGGCCGGCACGCAGCGTGCCGGGGCGGCGGCGCCCGTCGGCGCCCCGCTCCGCCGCCACCGGAGCACCCGCGGGTGCGGGCGCCTCCACCGGCGGGCCCGCGTCGGCGGCCCGGGGCGCGTCGGCCGTCTTCGGGGCGTTCGCGCGCGGCGCCGTGGGCGCCGGCTTCGCTCTCGATCCGGTCATCGGATCCCTCCCGCCTCGGCGACCGCACGGTTGGCGGCCGCCACGATCTGGTCCAGGTCGCCCGGGGTGAGCGAGGGGTGCACGGGCAGGGACAGCACCTCGGCCGCCGCCCGGTCGGTGACCGGCAGCTCGGCGCCCAGGTGCGCGTACGGCTTCAGCCGGTGGATGGGCGTCGGATAGTAGACGGCGCAGCCGACGCCCTCCGCCCGCAACCGGGCCTGCACCGCGTCCCGCACGGCCGCGCCGCCGCGCACGCGCACCGTGTACTGGTGGTAGACGTGCCGCGCGCCGTCCGCGGCCCGCGGGGCGACCAGACCGGTCTCAAGCCCCAGATCCAGCACCCGGGCGTTGCGGCGCCGCTGCTGCGTCCACTCCGCCAGCCGTTCGAGCTGGACGCGGCCGATGGCGGCGGCCACGTCGGTCATCCGCATGTTGGCGCCGACGATCTCGTTCTCGTACCGCTGCTCCATGCCCTGGTTGCGCAGCAGCCGCAGCGTGCGGGCGCGCTCCTCGTCGGGGACGACGACCAGACCGCCCTCCAGGGTGTGCATGTTCTTCGTCGGGTAGAAGCTGAAGCACGCCGCGTCCCCGAACGTCCCCACGGGGCGGCCGTGCAGCTGCGCCGCGTGCGCCTGACAGGCGTCCTCGACCAGAGCGAGCCCGTGCCGCTGCGCCAGCTGGGTCAGTCTGCCCATCGGCGCCGGATGCCCGTACAGGTGTACGGGCATCAGCGCCGCCGTGCGCGGGCCCACGGCCTCGGCGGCCGCGTCCGGGTCCAGGCAGAAGGTGTCCGGGTCGACCTCCGCGAAGACCGGCTCGGCGCCGGCCAGCCGCACCGCGTTGGCGGTCGCCGCGAACGAGAACGAGGGCACGACCACCTCGTCGCCCGGCCCGATCCCCAGCGCCATCAACGCCAGCTGCAGCGCCGAGGTGCCCGAGTTCACGGCGATGCACGGACGGCCCTCGACCAGCGCCGCGAACTCCTGCTCGAACGCGGCGACCTCGGGGCCCTGCACCACCCGGCCGTCCCGCAGCACCCGCACGGCGGCGGCCACCTCCTCGTCCCCGATCACCGGCTTGGCCGCCGGGATCGGGGGCGCGGCCACGACGGGCGCCGCGGCAGCGGTCGGCGGCGCCAGGACCCCGCCGACCGCGCCGGAATCCCCGGATGAGGCGACGTGCGTGTCCGCCCCCGGAGCCCCGGCCACCGCGGGCTCGGCGAGCGCCTCACCCAGGACGGGCGCGTCATGCGCGAGGGGCGCCCCGTGGGTGGTGGGTCCACCGGCGCCGCTGGGAGTGTCGTGCGCGACGGACGCCTCATGGGTGGCGGGCGCCGGCCGGGCGTCGGTGGACGCGCCGGGGTCGCCGGCGGCCGTCGCGTGCGCCGACGCCGGCCCTGTCGTCGATGCCGTCGTCGGCGCCGACGCGGGCCCGGCAGCCGGATTCATGTCTTTTCGCAGCCCTTGCATGGCGGATGTGCCCCTCCGGTTCCCCGGCAGATTCGCCCTATGTGGACCCACATCCGGCCGCGCTCTTGCACTATAGGCTTACAAATCACCCGGACCGCCTAATCGCGGGCTCATCCCGGACCTCGGGCACAGGCCCACGGCTCACCCTGCGGAGCATCCCGCGGGGCCGGACTCACGCAGCGTCACGGCCGCGCCCACCGCGCCCACCGCGCCCACCGCGCCCTCCGCGCTGTCCGCCGCGCGCTCCTCGTACCGTTCGCCCGTCGTCGGGCACTCCCACACGCCGGGGCGGTCCGGCACGGCGCGCAGCCGCACGCCCGCCCTGCCCACCCAGCCGATCCGGCGCGCCGGCACGCCCACCACGAGTGCGAAGTCCGGTACATCGGAGGTCACCACGGCACCCGCCGCCACCATCGCCCAGCGGCCGATCCGCACCGGCGCCACGCACACCGCCCGCGCCCCCAGCGACGCGCCCTCGTCGACGGTGACGCCGACCGCGTGCCAGTCGCCCGCCCGCTTGAGCGTCCCGTCCGGGTCCACGGCGCGCGGCGCACGGTCGTTGGTGAGCACCACAGCGGGCCCGACGAAGACGCCGTCGGCCAGTTCGGCCGGCTCGTAGAGCAGCGCGTGGTTCTGCACCTTGCACCGGGCGCCGGTCCTGACGCCCGCACCGACGTAGGCCCCCCGCCCGATGACGCACTCCGTACCGACCACGGCGCCTTCCCGCACCTGCGCCAGCTCCCACACGGTCGTGCCCGCCCCCACGGCGGCGTCGTCGGAGACCTGCGCGCCCGGCATCGCCCGGAAGGAACCGCGCGAGCCCTCGCCCGAAGCGGTGCTCGCCACAGTGGTTGTCACAGTGCTCGTGTCGGTGATGTCCATACGGGCTCGCTCCCTGTGTCGGCGGGGTCTGTGCGGCGGGGTCTGGCTGGTCGGTGCCGCGTGATCGGCTCCACCTGGCGTGGAATGCCGTGGCGGGCCGCGGGCGCCCGCCGGACCGCCGGTGGCCGGGGGGCCGGCCGACGGCCCGCTGGGGCGAGGATGGCGGCGCCCGCGCAGACGCGGTGCCCGGCGCGCCGCGCCGCGCTGCTGCCGTCGACCGCGCGGGGCGGCCCGTCCGCCGACCGGGTGAGTGGGGCCCGTGCGGCGCGCCGTGCGCGAGGGGGCCCGCGGGCCCGGAGCGATGGTGGGCGTCATGGCCCGATCCGATGAGATTCCCGTCCCCCAACCGACCGGGGAGCCGCGGTCCTTCAGCCTGCCCGGCACCCTGGCCCAGCGGTGGAACGCGCTGGCCGTCGCCGCCTGCGGGGCCACGGTGCTGGTCATGGGGTACCGGCACCGCTGGACCAACGACGACGCGCTGATCTACACCCGCGCCGTGCGCCAGATCCTCGCGGGCAACGGCCCCGTCTTCAACGTCGCGGAGCGCGCCGAGACGTCGACCGGGACGCTGTGGCAGTGGCTGCTCGCCGCCGGCAGCGCCGTGCCGGGCGTGGACGATCCGCTGCGGCTGGCCGTGGCGCTGGGGCTGCTGCTGACCGTCGTCGGCTACCTCCTCGCACTCGACGGCACCCGCCGCATGATCCGTCTCAGCCGCCCTGCGGGGGCGCTGCTCCCCGTCGGTGTCGTGCTGCTGCTGCCGCTGGCCGCGACCTGGGACTACGCGACCTCGGGTCTCGAGACGGGCCTCTCGTTCGCCTACCTGGGCGGATGCTGGTGGCTGCTGGTCTACGCGCGGGTACTGCGGGCGCGGGCGGGGGGCGGCGGCCCGGCACTGCCCGCGACGGCGTTCGCGCTGGGGCTCGGCCCCCTGGTACGGCCCGACCTGGCGCTGGTGAGCGGCCTGTTCCTGGTGGCGCTGTGGCTGATGTGGCGTCCCGGGTGGCGCACGACCCTCGGCTGGGCGGGTGCGGCCGTGGCGCTCCCCGTCGCCTACGAGGTCTTCCGCGCGGGCTATTACGGCGTCCTCGTCCCCCTCCCCGCCATCGCCAAAGAGGCCTCGGGAACCGAGTGGCGGTTCGGCTGGGACTACCTGCTCAACACCCTGAACACCTACGCGCTGTGGGTGCCGCTGGGGCTGGTCACCGCGTACGCGCTCCACGCGGCGGCCCGCCGCGCCCTCGGACGGCTACCGGAAGACGCCCACGCACCGGACGGCGTCCAGGCACCGGACGGGCCCCACGAGCCGGACGGCACCCACGAGCCGGAGGGCACCCGGCGTCCCGGCGGAGTGCACGTGGCGGACGCGGCGCTGGTGGGGGCGCCGGTCGTCGCCGGGCTGCTGTCGGCGTTCTTCGTCGTCAAGATCGGCGGCGACTTCATGCACGGCCGCATGGTGCTGCCCGCGCTGTTCCTGGTGCTCCTGCCGGTCTTCCTGCTGCCGTACGGACGGATGACGGCGGCGCTGGCCGGGGCGGTCGGAGTGTGGGGGCTGGTGTGCGCGCTGGCGCTGCGGCCCCCCATCGAGAGCCCCGACGACCCGCGCATCGTCTTCGACTCCCACACCGTCTACCAGCACATCCTCGGCGACCGGCACCCGGTCGGCCAGCTCGCCCACACCACGACCCCGCGCGCCTTCACCACGGCCGCACGGCGCACCATCGAGAGCGGAAAGCACGGGCTGGTGCTGCGGCTGCCCTACGACAAGGGGTACCCCGTCGTCCCCCTCGCACCCCACGTGCGGGCACCGGTCGCCGCCGCCGAGGCCCGGCTGGGCCACGCCGGAGCGGTACTCCCGCTGGACGGCTTCGTCATCGACATCCTCGGACTGGCCAACCCGCTGGGCGCCCACACCGAACCCGTCAGCCACAAGAAGGCGGGGCACGAGAAGCCGATCGACCGTGCCTGGATCGTCGCGGACGTGACCGCGCCCGGCACCAGCGTCCCGGGCGTCGACTCAGGCGACGTACGCGCCGCACGCCACGCCCTGACCTGCGGACCGCTCCCCGAACTGCTGGCCTCGACCCGCGAGGCGATGAGCCCCGCGCGCTTCTGGGGCAACCTCACCGGCGCCTGGGACCGCACCCGCATGCGCATCCCCGCCGACCCGGTGGAGGCCGAACGCACCCTGTGCCGAAGGCCCTGAAGCCGCTGGAGTACGCCGTCGTCAGCGTGCCGTGCGGCGGGTGTCGCGGGCGCGGACGAGGGCGCGGGTCACCACAGGGGGCAGCAGATCGACGGCGAGGCGGCGGGCGGCGCGGGTGCGCGGCGCCCGCGCGGCGGCGGCGTCCGGCGCCGGCGCGTGCCGCGAGACGGGCACCGGCGGCGCGTCGGACTTCCGCGCACCGACCAGCAGCATCCGCCTGCCCGCCACCTCCTGCCACTGCAACCAGCACCTGCCCCGCTCGCGCAGCGCGGCGTGCAGCGCGTCCTGCCAGGGCTCGGCGTCGCCCCACGTGCCGTAGAACTTGTGACTGGAGACGCACACGGGCCGCAGCCCGCTCTCCAGTACGGCCTGCCAGGTGGCGCAGGCGACGCCCGGGGTGTGGTCGGAGCGGTAGTCGTCGAGGACGACGATGCCCTCGGGCCCGAGGGCGTCGCGGGCGGCCGCGATGTCGCCGTACACGTGCTCGTACAGGTGCGAGGCGTCCACGTGCACGAAGCGGCAGCTGCCGTCCTCCACCTCGCGCGGCACCACGGTGGTGGGCGCCTGGAGGATGTCCGGCAGGTCGTCCCAGAAGGAGCCGTAGTTGGCCTCGAACGCGCGCCGGGTGAGAGTCGCGTAGGAGCCGCACATCTCGCGCCCGTTGGCGGCGTCCGGCGCCTCGGAGTCGAACAGGTCGCAGACGGTGAACCGTTCGTGCGGGGCGTCGAGATAGGCCCGCAGGAGAACGGCGCTCTTGCCCATGTAGGCGCCCATCTCCAGCAGGTCGCCACGGTGCTGCAGTTCCCGCTGGCGGCGCAGGAACCAGTCGAAGAGGATGAGATCCGTGCGGTAGAACCAGCCGGGCACCTCCTCGAAGGAGCGCGGCGCGGGCAGTTCCCGCGCCTGGCCGCCCGGATCGGCGGCGGTCGGCGTCCGGCCGGACGTGGACGCGGCTGTGGTGGTCATGGGGGCGGGTCTCCTCTGCGGACGGAGGCGTTCGAGGGGGCCGAGGCCCTGTATAGGGGGCCGACACGCGCCGGCGCACGCCCCGAGGCCGCACATCGGCGAAGCTTCCGCGCGCCGCCGTCCGCGGGCCACCCGGAGTTCAGCGGCCGTTCCGCGCGGCTGAGGAACCACCCTGACGGGCACGGTTCACGCACGGCCCTGGACCGTGCGCGAACGCCCCACCAGCGACGCCGTTGACGCTCGCGACGCCGTTGACGCCGTTGACATCCGCGACGCCGTTGGCGCCCGCGACGCACTCGGGCCGGTGCGGGTCCGTTGGGTCGCCGCCGGTGCGGTCACGGGACCGCAGCCACCGGGGGAACGGCGGCTCGACGAACGGCCACAGACAGCTCCGCACCTGCGGCGTGCTCAGCAGCACGGCGAGCCCGACGGCCAGCACCGTCGTCCCCGCCACGGCCGGCAGGCCCCAGCCGAGGACGAGCCGGTAGCCGCCCGCCCCCTCGACGGCCTCGATCACCAGCCCGTGCAGCAGGAACGGGTAGAGCGCGCACGCCCCCAGCGCGGAGAACCTGGTCACCCGCGGCGAGACGAGGGCCAAGAAGGCGGCGACGAGAACGGCGCCCACACCGAAGAGCGCCAGTCGCACGCACACGTACCTCAGCGGGGACAGCCCCAACTCCTCGCTGGTCGCCTCCATCAGCAGCCAGTCGCGACTCACCCTGGGCGCCGCCCACCAGGCTCCCGCCACGGCAGCGGCCACCACGGGCAGCGCGCACAGCCGCGCCGCCCTGCTCCCCACCAAGCGCAGCTGCGCGGGGCGCAGCCGCAGACCGAGGACGAACCACGGCCAGTACATCAGCAGCCGCGGCAAAGCCGGTTCGCCGCCCAGGTGCAGGAATCCGGTGCTGACGGAGACGAGCGCGGCCAGCGCGACGGGCCAGCGCACCGCGTGCCACAACGGCGCGGTCAGCCGCCACACGAGCAGCGCCGCGAGGAACCAGCACACGAAGGACGGCCGCGTCAGCGTGACGGCGAAGGGCCGTCCCCACAAAAGCGTGTCCATCCCCGCGTACGCCGCCTCGAAGGCGAGATAGGGCACCAGGACGTGCGTCAGCAGCCTCCGCACCTGGTCCGGGCGCCCGGTGAAGCCGCGCGACAGGTAGCCGCTCAGCAGGGAGAGGGCAGGCAGATGGAAGGCGTACACCAGCAGCCAGGCCGCCTTCGCGCCGCGCATCCCGTCGGCGACGGGCGCCCAGTTGTGCGCCAGCACCACCAGAACGACCAGAAGAAACTTCGCGTTGTCCAAGAACGGGTCCCGCCCGCTGTACCGCCGCGCGGAGCCGCGGTCCCGGCGCCGCCGCGGCTGTGGTGCCCGGACCGCGCGCCGCAGCCGTGCCCCTCCCGTCGCCGCGCGCGTCGCCCCCGTGGGCGGAACGGGGGCCAGGGCCCGATACCTGGCCCCGGCCGCCGTGCCGGCTGCCGCCGTCGTGTCGGTTGCCGCGCCGGCGTGTGTGCGGGTCCGCGAGCGCAGACCTTCGCGCTCGCGCAGGCGGGCGCGGGGCCGCTGGCGCGGGGCGGACGAGGGGGAGGGCGCGGGGACCGGCGGGGCCGCCGGGGCGGTGCGGGCGCTCGGCGGGTAGGGCGCGGCGCCGGGGGTCCCGCCCCCGGCGGGGCGGGACCCGGTCGTGCGGGACCCGGTCGTTCCGGCCCCGGCCGCTCGGGTGCGGGACGTTCCGCCCCCGGCCGTCCGGGGATCGGTCGTTCCGACCCCCGCCGCTCCCGTCCCGACCATTCCAGCCCCTGCCGTTGCGGTATCGGTCCTGGCGGTCGCGGCCCCGGCGGTCGCGGCCCCGGCCGTTCGGAGCCCAGCGGTTACGGGCCCGGCACCGGGCCCGGTCGTCGCGGCGCCGCCCATCCCGGCGGCGGCCGTTCCGGCGCCGGGCGTCGCGGCCCCGCGTCCCGCCTCGGGCCAGTGCCCCGCCACGGGTGCGTGGCCGAGCACGACGCCGCGCCCCGTCACGGGCGAGTGCCTCGTCGCGGCCTCGCGTCCCCTCGCGGGTGCGTCCTCCGTCACGGCATCGCGTCCCGTCGCAGGTGGACGCCCCGTCACGGCATCGCGACCCGTCGCGGGTGGACGCTCCGTCGTCGGCGGAAGCCCGCCGCCCCGCGTGGGGTGCGGGGTTCCGGGTGGGGAGGTCCAGGGGTCGGCGCCGCCCACCGCGTAACCGTGGGTCGCATAGGTGTCGGTGAAAGGGTCCCAGGCCATCACGCCGTCCTCGGCTCGCTCGGCTCACTCGGCTCACTCGGCTCGCCCTGACCCCGCGCCTCACCGGCGGCGCCGAGACCGCTCGGCCCGTCCACCACGCCCGCCCCGAAGCCCTCGGGCTTCTCCGACTCGCCCGCCCCGGGGCCGCCGAGTACGGTCACCCCACCGGTCGCCGGGCCACTCTCCGGACCGGCGGCGAGGCCGCTCGCCGCGCCTGGGGTCCCCGCGGCGGCCTGCCCGCGCTCGGGCCGGACCCTCGCCCGGGGGCGGGTGACGCCCGGCAGTGGCGGTTCGACGAGGGGCCGCGTGAGCCACCGTACGGGCGCGGTCGACAGCAGGACGGCGACGGCGGCGCCCAGCACCGTCAGCAGGGCGGCGCCGAGGGGGCCCAGCGGGCGCAGCGGCGCGTCCCAGCCGTAGGCGTGCGCGGCGGTGGCCAGCAGCCCGTGCAGCAGGTACGGGTACAGGGTGACGGCGCCCAGCGCGGTCAGCCACAGCGCGCGCCGGGGTACCAGGGCGAGGAACGCGGCGGTCATCAGGGCGGTCACCGCGAACAGGGCCAGCCGCACGAGCAGGTAGGGCGTCGTGGCCACGCCGAGGTCGGCCTGGCCGTAACTCATCCACAGCCAGTGCACATCGGTGCCGGGGGCGAGCGCGTACGCCGCGGCGGCGCCGGCCGTCAGCACCGCGGGGGCGCACCAGCGCATCCAGCCGTCGGCGCGCAGTCGTGCGAGGTGTGCGGGTTGCAGGTTCAGTCCGAGCACGAACCAGGGCAGGAACATCAACACGCGGGGCAGCGCCAGGTCGTGGCCCAGAGTGGAGGTGCCCGCGGCCAGCGAGATCAGCGCGGCGACGGGTACGGGCCAGGGCACGACGCGCCACACGGGTGCGGTCAGCCGCCAGACGAAGAGCGCGGCCAGGAACCAGCACACGAAGGTGGGTTCGGTCAGCGTGAGCCGGTAGGGCTTGTGCCAGACGGCGGCCTCCACGGCGCTGTAGAGCACCTCGAAGACGAGGTAGGGCGCGAGTACTCCGGCGAGCAGTCTGCGCACCTGGTCGGGCCGTCCGGTGAAGCCGCGCGAGAGGTAGCCGCTGAGCAGGATGAAGGCGGGCATGTGGAACGAGGCGATCCACAGGTAGGCGGCCTTCACGGTGCGGGAGCCCTCGACGAGCCCCATGGGCCAGGTGTGGCCGATGACGACGAGCACGATCAGCAGGAACTTGGCGTTGTCGAGAAAGGGGTCGCGCTCGGCGGGGCCTTCCCCCACCCGTTCGCCGGGCGCCGACGCGCCGGATCCGCCCGGCTCCGGCCCGCCCTGCCCGCGCGCCGAGGACCGGTCTCCTCCCGCGCCCCCGAGCGACCGGTCACACCCCGCGCCCTCGGGGAGCCGGTCTCGTCCGGCGCCCTCGGGGCGGGTCGCCCCCGTACGCGCCGGCTCGCGCGGCCCGTCGCACACGAACCGCGGGGACCGCCTGGACCGCACAGTCCGCAGGGACCGGGCGGTCCGCAGAGACCGCACGGGCCGGACCAACCGCACGGTCGGTACGGACCGTGCGGCCCGCCCCGCCGCACGTCCGCCGCCGAGCACGGCGGACGTGCGCGTACCGGGGGCGGCGGGTCGGCTGCCGACGCCGCCTTCCGGTCCGGCTGGGTCGATGATCTGCGAGGCCATTGATCGGACAGTAGGTGCGGTCGGGCTTTCGGCCGTCGCGGCATGCCGCCGTCGGGGCCGAATGGGGGACATACGAGTGTTAAGAACGCATCTCCTCCCTTTTCCCACCTGAAATAGGTGAGGACGAAATGGAGAAATCCGGTCAATACGGTCAGAAGAGCACCGAGCGAAGGGGAGGCCGCGATGAAGATCGTGTTCCTGTTGGACAACGCCTACGGAATCGGCGGGACGATCAGATCAACGGTCAACCTCTCCGGCGCCCTGGCCGACCGGCACCAGGTGGAGGTCGTCAGTCTGCGCCGCTCCCGCCAGGAGCCCGCGCTCTGCTTCGACCCGCGCGTACGGCTGACCTCTCTCATCGACCTGCGCCACTCCTCGCCCGCCTACGACGGCGACGACCCCGCCTACCACCAGCGCAGCGAGCGCTTCACCGAAGGGCACGACCACTTCGAGAGGGGCATCTCCACCCGTCTCGGCGACCTGCGGGTCAAGGCACTGTTGGAGAACCTGGACGCCGACGTCGTCATCGGCACCCGGCCGAAGATCAACGACTATCTCGCCGCCTACGGCACCAGGCGCTACGTCCGCATCGGCCAGGAGCACCTCACCCACCGGATGCACAGCGACCACATCCGTACCCACCAGGACGCGGCCCTCGCCCACCTGGACGGGTTCGTGACCGTCTCCTACGCCGACGCCGACGCCTACCGCGCCGCTCTGCCCGACGTCCGCACCCGGATCGTCTGCGTCCCCAACGCCGTCCCGCCGACCGACGTCGAGCCCTCGGACGGGCAGGCCAAGCTCATCGTCGCCGCGGGGCGCCTGATCAAGGTCAAGCGCTACGACCGGCTGCTGCGCGCCTTCGCCCTCGTCGCCGACAAGCACCCCGACTGGTCGCTGCGCCTGTACGGACGCGGTCCCCAGCGCGACGCGCTGCGCCGTACCCTCGACGACCTCGGTCTGTCCGACCGCGCCTTCATGATGGGCGCCCACTCCCCCATCGAGACCGAGTGGGCCAAGGGCTCGATCGCCGCCGTCTCCTCCGACGGCGAGTCCTTCGGCATGACCCTCGTCGAGGCCATGCACTGCGGCGTCCCCGTCGTCAGCACCGACTGCCCCTACGGCCCCGGCGAGATCATCGCCAACGGCCGCGACGGGCTGCTCGCGCCGCTGGGCGGGAACGAGGACACCAACGTCCGCGCCTACGCCGACGCCCTCCTCCACCTCGTCGAGGACCCCGCCCTCCGCGCCCGCATGGGCCACACCGCCCGCGAGAAGGCCGCCCGCTACAGCCCCCGGCGTATCGCGGGAGAGTACGAGGAACTGATGGAGGGCCTCCTCGCCGAGCAGCGCGGCACACCGGACGGCGCCGGACGAGCGACGGACGTCACCGCACGGGAGGAAACCGGCGACGCCGCACGGGAGGCGACCGGCGACGCCGCACGGAAGGCGACCGGCGACGCCACACGGGAGGCGGCCCCCGGCACCGCACGCGAGACAGCCCCCGACACCGCGCAGGACGCGGCCGGCGCCCCCGGGACCGGGCCGGGAGGCGCCGGCCGCCCGGCGGGCGAGGGAGCGGGAGCGGCACCTCGCCCGGGGGCGCCCACGGCCCCCCGGGCGCCCGCGCCGCGCGGCTCGCGCTCCCGTACCGCGCCCCGTGGCGTGCGCGCCCGCGCGCTCCGAGCCGCACGGCGCGTCGTCCCCCGCGCGCTGGTACCTGCCCTGCGTCCCCTCGCGAGAGTTCTGCTGGGCGCCCCGCGTGCGGGCGCCGGCAGCCTGCCGCGCCCGCTCGCCCGCGTCCTGGCGCAGCACGACGGCGCGCTGCTGATCCGCCTGCGCGCCACCACCCTCCCCCGGAGCACCGCGACGCTCTCCCTCCGCCCCCGGGGCCGCGACGGCACCGCCCCCGTCCGCCTTGCGCTGCCGCCCCGCGAGCAGGCCGACGCGGACGGCTGGGTCGAGGTCCGGCTCAGCCGCCAGGACGGGCCTTCCCTCGCCGAGGCCCGGTGGGACGCCTACGTCGAGCGCGCCTCGGACGGCCGGAGCAAGCGGGTCAAGGCCGAGCGGGTCGAGACGGCGCGGCTGTTGAGCATGCCGGCGCCGGTGAACGCCGACGGCGTGCTGGAGCCCTGGGTGCCGTACGTGACGGAGGACGGCTTTCTCGCCGTCCGGGTCTGGTCCCGCGACCGGCACGCGGAGGTCACCGGAGTCGTACGCGGCGAGCACGGCTACGCCCTCACCGCACGGTTGTACGGCCAGGCCGTCGCGCCCGAGCTGTCCCGGCGCACCGTCGAACTCTCCGGCGGTCCCGTGCTGGTGGCGGTACCGCGCGGCGGCAACCCCCGGCAGGCGTTCGAGTTCCCCGGCCGCCAGGGCACCGAAGCCGACACCGTGGAACTGGAACTGCCCTACGAGCTGCCCGCGGCCTTCGCCGACGGCGCGGCAGCGGGGGTGTGGGACCTGTGGCTGCGACCGGGGCTCGGTCCGGAGCGGGTACGACTGGGGCGGCTGCTGGGCGACCTGGCGGACCGCAAGAAGACCGACGTCACCCCCCGCACCCGGCTGGGCGACAGCAACCTGGCCGTGCAGCTGTACTTCTCGCTCAACAACAACCTCGTCCTCACCCTCAAGACGCTGGCCGCGCCCAAGGCCGAGGGCCACACCGCACCGGCGGCCACACGGCCCACGGCTCCGGCAGCCGCGCAGCACTCCGGCGAGGAGGCGCGACAGCGACGGGAGACGGCCGAGTCACACCAGGGCACTGCGGCGCACACGAGTGCTCGTCGGCAGGGGCCGGATCAGACGGCGCGGAGCGCTCAGGGCCGCTCGTCCTCACCGAGCGCCTCCGCCAGCGCCTGACCCCGCTCCCTCTCCTCCTCGGCCTCCACCTCGCCCTCCGCATCGCCCTCCGCGTCGAGCGGCTGCCCGACCACCGCGCGCACCCGCTCCTCGCGCGCCTCGGCCTCCCTCACCAGCGCCCGCACGGCCCGGTTGAAGCGGACGAGGGACGGCGGTTCGGCCGGCCCGAGCAGCCGGACCTTCAAGGCGGCGCGGGCCGGGGCGAGGGTGTCCTCCTGCGGGTGCCGCACGGTGTGCAGCAGCCGGTCGATGCCCGTACCGTCCGGGCCGAGGAGGGTCGCGGCACGCACCGTGGGGCAGGCCGCCCGGAAGTCGTCGTCGTCCAGGCCGCTGGTGTTGGCGACGGCGTACGGCTTCTCGCTGCTGAGGTAGTCGGAGACGACGGACGAGACGTCCGAGACCAGCACGTCGGCCTCGTTGAAGCAGCAGAAGAGGCCGGGGCCGCCGGCGGTGACGATCTGGTGGAGCCAGGGGGGCTGCGCCGCCCAGTACGCCTCCTCCCACGCCCGCGCCGCCTCCTCCACCTCCCGGGCGCGGCCGGGCTCGGGTGCCGGCTGGCGCAGCATCCGCTCCACCTCGTCGGCGCGCCGGCCGAAGTCCACGCGGGTGAGCCTGCGCAGCTCGGCGGCCGCCTCCCGAAGCGCCGCCTGCGCCCCGGGTCCTGGCTCCTCGCCGCCCTGCCCGGCGTTCGCCCGCTGGATCAGCGCACGGATGCGCCGGTCGGCCTCCCCCGCGCGCGGGTCGACGGTGCCGGTCATCGGGTGCGGCTTGTACAGCAGCCGTACCCCGGGGTCGGCCACCAGCGCGGAGACGATCGCCTCGCCCGCCACCAGCACCGAGGTGTTGCCCGGATCGTCGGTGAACCCCTCCCACGTCGGCGCGTACAGCACGGTGAGACGGCCGTCGCGGCCCCCGGGCCCGGCTGCCGTCCCGCGGGTGCCCGCCGCCTCGATGGGCGCGAGCTGCGGACGGCCGACCTCCACCACGTCCTTGTCCTCCACCCCGATGTGCGCCAGCGCGTAGCGCTCGCGGGCGGCCTCGCCGGCGACCCACACCTGGTCGTAGGCCTTGGCGTAGGGGTTGCAGGAGGAGAGCTTGTCGGACTCGCCGTGGTTGATGAAGGCGTGCTTGAGGGTGGGGATGCGCAGCACCTGCGAGGTCTTGCCGGAGTTCGCCGGGTGCAGCAGCACCTTCAGCGTGGAGTGTTCCAGCCGCATCAGGTGCGACACCTTCGGCACGCACAGGACGGGCACGTCCGTGGCGTCGATCTTCTGCACCATGAACCGCTCGCGCAGCACGATCACGGGCCGCCCCTCCAGCTCGGCCAGCGTGCTCAGCCACATGTTCGCCTGGTACGCGGAGGCGTTGCCGCCGGAGAAGTACATGCCCACCGTCGGCCGGTACTCCGCCAGCCACGCGTCCAGCCAGGCCAGCGCCTCCTCCTCGCCGACCACCCGCTTGCCCGGCAGCAGCCAGGTGGCCAGCCACGCGATCCCGGCGAGCATCCCGGCGCAGCAGCACAGGGCCGCCGCCAGCGCCCACAGCGGGTCCCCCGTCGCGGCCGACGCGCTCATCCCCGCCGTCAGCACGGCCGCGACGCCCAGCAGGCGCACCGTCGCCCGCTGCGCGAACAGCGCCGGCGGTGAGGGAGTCAGCCCGAGCGCCGAGGCGTCGATGTTGCGGGTGACCACGGGCAGCCGTCTGCGGGCGCGCACCGACCCGGCGACCGCCTGGCACAGGAAGTGCAGGGCCCAGCACGCCAGCACGGCCCCCAGCAGCGGCGCGGTGCTGCCCGAGTCGAGAACCCCCAGCCGCCCCAGGCCGCCCAGCAGCAGCGCGTCCCGCAGCATCTGCCGGACGGCGGGGGTGAACTGCGCCCGGGCCAGCCGCCTCTCCGTACTGCGTGCGTGGTGCGGCAGCAGCACGTCCGTCAGCAGGCCCAGCGCCGCACCGAGGACGACGAGGGCGACGCCGGCCCCGGCGATGCCCGCCACCTGGAACAGGTAGCCGGCGGCCAGCAGACCGAGCGCGCATCCCGACCGGGTACGGTCCCGCATCCGGCGGACGCGCTGCTGCCGCTCCCGCGCGGCCTCGGCGCTTAGAGCCGCGCCCGCGCCCGCGTCGTCCACCTCAGCCACGCCCTCCACCAGCCCACCCATTCCTGCACGGTAAGCAGCGCGGCAGGCGGCCCGCGCGCGGTGGAGGGCCGAACGCGTGACCGCCGTGCCGGGAAGGTGTCCCTTCCCGGCACGGCGGTCAGCGGCGCCTCGCCCCGCCGGTCCTCAGCGGTTGCTGCGCAGCAGCGTACGCATCGTCCGCATGGCCACCGACAGGTTCGCCAGGTCGAACGTCTCCGAGGCCTGGATCTCGTCCAGGGTGCCCCGTGCGCGCACGAGGATGGCGCGGTTCTTCTCCTCCCACGCCTCGTACCGCTGCCCCGGCGTGTCGGCGCCGTTGCCCGCGGCCAGCACATCGGCCACCAGCAGCTGGTGCGCCGCGTACAGGTCCTCGCGGATGGAGGAGCGGGCCATCGACTGCCAGCGGTCGGCCCGCGGCAGCTCGCTGACGCGGCCCTGGAGCTGGGTGATGCCCAGCCGGTCGGCGAGGTCGAAGTAGACCTCGGCGACGTCCATCAGCTCCTTGCCCATGCGGTCCGCGACGGCGACCACATCCAGCGTGGAGAACGCCGCGGCCGAGCCCGCGATCCGCTGCGCCAGCTCCGCCGGGACGCCGGCGCCCGACAGCTTGTCGTACACCCGCTGGTGCCACTTGAGGTCGTCGCCCTTGAGCAGCTTGGGCAGCTCCGCCCAGACCGTCTCCACCCGCTCGGAGAACAGCTCGATGGTGTCGGCCAGCAGCAGCGGCTGCGGACGGTTGTTCAGCAGCCAGCGGGTACCGCGCTCGACGAGCTGCCGCGAGCGCAGCCGGATGTCGGTGAGCACATTGGCCGCGACCTGGTTGTCCAGCGACTCGACCTCGTCCCAGATGTCACCGAGCCGGAAGATGGCGCGCGCGGCCGTGTGCGCGCGCACGATCTCCTCCGTCGAGGCCCCCGACTCCTCCTTCATACGGTGCACGAAGGTGGAGCCCGCCACGTTCACGGTGTCGTTGACCAGGACCGTCGTGACGATCTCGCGGCGCAGCGCGTGCGCCTCGATCTGCTGTCCGAAGCGCTCGCGCAGCGCCTCGGGGAAGTAGCAGTACAGCAGCCGCTTCAGGTAGGCGTCGTCCGGCAGCGACGTCGCGATCAACTCGTCCGTCACGTTGATCTTCGTGTAGGCGAGCAGCACGGCGATCTCCGGCTGAGTCAGCCCGTCCCCGTTGTTCAGCCGCTCACGGATCTGCCGGTCCGTGGGCAGGAACTCCAGCTGCCGGTCCAGCTTGCCCTCCTTGGCCAGCCTGCGCATCTGCCGCTGGCTGGCCAGCAGCAGGCTGGGGGCCTGCGCCAGTGAGTTGGACAGCGCCGCGTTCTGCGCGTAGTTGTTGCGCAGCACCAGCTCGCCGACCTCGTCCGTCATCTGGGCGAGCAGCTTGTTGCGCTGCTTGACGGTCATGTCGCCGTCGGCCACCACGGAGTTGAGCAGGATCTTGATGTTCACCTCGTGGTCGGAGGTGTCCACGCCCGCGCTGTTGTCGATCGCGTCGGTGTTGATCCGCCCGCCGTCCGAGGCGACCTCGATCCGGCCCAGCTGGGTGCAGCCCAGGTTGCCGCCCTCGCCGACGACCTTGACCCGCAGGTCCTGGCCGTCCACCCGGATCGCGTCGTTGGCCTTGTCACCGACGTCCGCGTCGCTCTCCGTCGACGCCTTGACGTAGGTGCCGATGCCGCCGTTCCACAGCAGGTCGACGGGGGCCGTCAGAATGGCGCGCATCAGCTCGGCCGGGGTCAGCTTGGTGACGCCCTGCTCGATGCCCAGCGCCTCGCGCACCTGCGGGGTGATCGGCACCGACTTCGCGCTGCGCGGGTGGACGCCGCCGCCGGCCGAGATCAGCGTCGTGTCGTAGTCCGCCCACGAAGAGCGCGGCAGCTCGAACAGGCGGCGGCGCTCCGCGTAGGAGGGGGCCGCCTCCGGGTCGGGGTCGAGGAAGATGTGCCGGTGGTCGAAGGCCGCCACCAGCCGGATGTGCTCCGAGAGCAGCATGCCGTTGCCGAACACGTCGCCCGACATGTCGCCGACGCCGACGACGGTGAAGTCCTCCGTCTGGGTGTCGTGGCCCAGCTCGCGGAAGTGCCGCTTGACCGACTCCCAGGCGCCGCGCGCCGTGATGCCCATGCCCTTGTGGTCGTACCCGGCCGAACCGCCCGAGGCGAACGCGTCACCCAGCCAGTAGCCGTAGGAGTTCGCGACCTCGTTGGCGATGTCGGAGAAGGTGGCCGTGCCCTTGTCGGCGGCCACGACGAGGTAGGTGTCGTCCTCGTCGTGCCGCACCACGTCCTGGGGGTACTCCACCTCGCCGGAGACCAGGTTGTCGGTGACGTCCAGCAGGCCCGAGATGAACGTCTTGTAGCAGGCGATGCCCTCGGCCTGCCACGCGTCGCGGTCCACGGACGGGTCGGGCAGCTGCTTGCCGACGAAGCCGCCCTTGGCGCCGACCGGCACGATGACGGTGTTCTTGACCTCCTGCGCCTTGACCAGGCCGAGGATCTCGGTGCGGAAGTCCTCACGCCGGTCCGACCAGCGCAGACCACCGCGCGCCACCTTGCCGAACCGCAGGTGGACGCCCTCGACCCGCGGCGAGTACACCCAGATCTCGTAGGCGGGACGCGGCGCGGGCAGGTCCGGGATCGCCTGCGGATCCAGCTTCATCGACACGTAGGTGTGCGGCTTGCCGTCGCCGGCCAGCTGGAAGTAGTTGGTGCGCAGGGTGGCGGTGATGACGGTGAGGAAGGAGCGCAGGATGCGGTCCTCGTCCAGGCTGGCGACCTGGTCCAGCGCCCCGGTCAGCTCCTCCAGGATGCCGTCGATCAGCTCGTGGCCCGCACGCCTGCGCGTCGGGTCCAGCCGCGCCTCGAACAGGCTGACGAGCAACCGCGTCGTGTGCACGTTCCCGCGCAGCGTGTCCTCGATGTAGGCCTGACTGAACGTCGAACCCGCCTGCCGCAGATACTTCGCGTACGCACGCAGCACCATCGCCTGCCGCCAGGTCAACCCGGCC
The DNA here is from genome assembly GCF_003323715.1 of Streptomyces diacarni. Lineage (GTDB taxonomy): Bacteria > Actinomycetota > Actinomycetes > Streptomycetales > Streptomycetaceae > Streptomyces > Streptomyces diacarni. The sequence goes on along the minus strand of NZ_QOIN01000061.1, from coordinate 25,243 downwards.
GAGAGCACCAGCGCGTTGAGACCGTCGTTCTCCGCGTGGCCCGTCCACACCGCCGTGAACGCCTCCTGGAAACGCTCCCGCGTCTCCTCCTCCAGACCGCGCTGCCCGTCCGGCATCCGCAGCCCGAAGTCGTAGATCCACGCGTGCGACCTGTCCGCGCACCGCAGCTCGTAGGGGCGCTCGTCCACCACCTCGACGCCCATCGCCTGCAACCCGGGCAGCACGGCGGAGAGCGAGACGGGACTGCCCGTGCGGTAGATCTTGAAGCGGCGCTCCCCCGGAGCAGCGCCCACCGGCTCGTACAGGCTCAGCGCGAAGTCGTCCTCCGCACCGCCACGCACCAACTGCTCGATGTGCTGCAGGTCCGCCACGGCCGCACGCGGCGGGAAGTCCGCCTTGTAGCCCTCGGGGAAGGCGTGCGCGTACTTCTGCGCCATCTCGGCGGCCTGCTCCTCGCCGCACTCGGCGACCAGCGCCTCGCTGAAGCCGTCCGCCCACGAACGCGCCGCCTCCGCCAGCCGCGTCTCGATGCGGTCGACCTCCGCGTCCGTCAGCTCCCGCAGCTCGGCGCCCGTACGCACCCGGATCACGAAGTGCAGCCTGGAGAGCACCGACTCCGTGTTCCAGGCCGTGAAGTCGACGCTGGTGCCGCCCAGCTCCTCGGTCAGGATGTCCGTCAGCCGCAGCCGCACCCCGGTCGTGTACCGGTCGCGCGGCAGGTAGACCAGCGCCGAGTAGTACCGCCCGTACTCGTCCTGGCGCAGGTACAGCCGCAGCTTGCGGCGCTCCTGGAGGTAGAGGACCGAGGTGACGATGGAACGCAGCTCGTCGGCCGGCGTCTGGAACAGCTCGTCGCGCGGGTAGGTCTCCAGGATCTGCAGCAGATCGCGGCCCGCGTGGCTGTCCGGGGTGAACCCGGCGCCGTCCAGCACCTCCGCGACCTTCCGCCGGATGACCGGCACCCGCCGCACCGACTCCGTGTAGGCCGCGGACGAGAACAGGCCCAGGAAGCGCCGCTCCCCCACCACATTGCCCTCGGCGTCGAACTTCTTGACGCCCACGTAGTCCAGGTACGAGGCGCGATGCACCGTCGAGCGGCTGTTCGCCTTCGTCAGCACCAGCATCCGGTGCTCACGCGCCTTCGCCCGCGCGTCCGCGGGCAGCCGGTTGAACGACGGCGAGACCGGATGCCCCTCGTCACCCGACTGGTGCGGATCGGACCGCAGGATGCCCAGACCCGTGCCGGGCAGCGGCGTGAGCGTCAGCTCCTCGCCCTCCACGGCTTCCCTGCCGTCCTTCGCCGCCTTGCCGGCCTTGGCACCCTTGGCGGCCTTACCGCTCTTGGTGCCCCTGCCGCCCTTGCCGCCCTCGGCGTCGAGTTCGTACTCGCGGTAGCCGAGGAAGGTGAAGTGATCATCCGCCAGCCAGCGCAGCAGCTCACGCGCCTCGTCGACCTCCTCGCCCGGCAGGTCGTCGGTCGGCTCCCCCGTCAGCTCGTCCGCGATGCGCAGCGCCGCGCCCCGCATCTTCTGCCAGTCCTCGACCGCCTCCCGCACATCCGAGAGAACCCGGCGCAGATCCGCGCTGATCTGCTTGAGGTCCTCCCGGTCGGTCTCCCGGTCGATCTCCACGTGAATCCATGATTCGACCAGCGCGTCGTGCGGCAGCTTCTCCCGCTTCTCCTTCGCCTGGCGCTTCCCCGGCCCCTGCGAAGCCGTCCCCGCCTGCTGCGCGGCGTCGGCCTGCTGGGCCGCCACGTCGTCACGGCCGCCGGACAGGACCTCCAGCAGCTTCCCGGCCAGATCCCGGCGCACCACCATCTGCGGGTGGATCACGACGTGGATGCCGCGGCCCTGCCGCGAGAGCTCGTTGGTGACCGAGTCGACCAGGAACGGCATGTCGTCCGTCACGACCTCGATCACCGAGTGCGTGCACGAGAAGCCGTTCTCATCGATCGACGGCGAGTACACCCGCACATTCGCCGTGCCCTGCGGACGCTCCTGCGCGAGACGGTAGTGGGCGAGTGCACCGCCGAGGATGTCGACCGGGTCACGGTCGGTGAGGTCCTCCGGCGCCGTGTGCAGGTAGTACCGCTGGAGATACGCGCCAAGGGCGTCGTCCTGGGGGCCGTTGAGGCCCTGCACCGGGTGGCGTCCCTGCGCCGGGCTCTGTTCAGCCACCCTAGCGGCTTCCGCCAGCCGCTCGGCTTTTGCTTCTTCCAGCTTGCTCTGCATGTCCTCTGGCTCCTGTCGCGCGCCGTTGCGTGACGTCGGGATCGAAGGGGCACGGCGCCGGAACACGGGGTGTCCGCACGGGTCCGCCACTGTGCCGGGAGAGACGACCAGCGGCGCCCCACGCGCTGTCGCGCGGGGGGCGCTGAACGGAGCGGCGCCCGCGGGCAGACCCTCCGGTGGATATCGCGCTGATCACGTAGGCCAGGCTATCTCTCTCCGGCACTCTCGCGTCATGGCCCTTATGTGTACAAAGAGGGGGACAGAAAAGATCGTCTTGGCCCTTTCGGACACCTTCCGGACGCGGGGCGCGGCGTACCACCGCGCAGCGCGCCACCGCGTGGCGCCAGCCGCGTGCCGCCATGCGGCGGCCGCCGGGCGCCGTTCCGCCGACGGCGCTGCTGAGGCTACTCCCATGCCGCTGCTTCCCCCTCCGTGGCGGGGCGGGGGCTCACCGTGCGCCGCGTGCTCCCTGTGTCCCCTACGCCCTCTACGCCCTCTACGCCCTCTACGGGAGGGGAGTCCTCGGCGGCCTCGCGGGCCAGGCGCTCCGCCGTTTCGACCGCCTCACGCAAGGTGTCGACAACCGGCACCCCCGCCTCCTCCAGGCTGGCCCGGCTCTGCGAGCCCCCGGTGAAGAGCACGGCGCGCGCCCCCGCGTGGGCCGCCGCCAACGCGTCGTCGACCGCGTCCCCGATCACCACGGCCCGGCTCGGCTCCACCCCACGCAGCGCGGCGAGATGCCGCACCATCTGGGCGGCCTTGCCGCCACCGGTCGGGCCGACCGCCCCGTCGACCCGCAGGAAATGCCCGTCGATGCCGTACGTACGCAGCAGCGGCAGCAGCCGGTCGTGCGGCGCCAGCGAGCACAGCGACTGAGTGTGGCCGGCCGCCTGCCGCGTCGCCAGGAGTTCCGCGGCGCCCTCGGCCAGACCCGCACCGGCGACACGGGCCCAGTAGTGGCGGTGGAACGTCTCGTCCATGACCTCCCACTCGCTGCCCGTGGGCATCCTGCCGAACAGCCGCTCGTAGAAGCGCGGCACCGGAACGCAGTACAGCTCCCGATACCGCTCCAGCGTGATCGCCGGGAAGCCGAGCTCGTCGAACGCGGCGTTAGTCGCCTCGAGCACGGTGTGGATGTCGTGCAGCAGCGTGCCGTTCCAGTCCCACACGAGGTGCGCGGACCCCAGGGCGCGCCGACCCTGCTGCGGTGCCGGATCCGATTGCTGCGACTGCTGCGGTTGCTGCCCCAAGACCATGCTTTCGACGGTACGGGGAGGCACTGACAACGCGACAGAGCAGCGACCGGTCAGGCCACGGCCTGCGGCCCTGTCCGGTCACGCCATCAGTGACCGGCCTGGCCACCGATGACAGCTCTGGCCACCGGCGACGGGTCAGGCGCCCGGCGACGGGTCAGGCGATCAGGGCGGGGATCTCCTGGGTGGCGAACCACAGCAGCTCGTGCTCCTCGGCACCGTCGACGACCGCCTGCGCCCGCTGGTCGCCGCCCGCGGCCGCGGGCAGGGCGTCGATCGCGGCCGTCACCGCCTCGACCGCCTCCTCGGCGTCCAGATGGACGGCCGCGATCCTGGACATCGGCACAGCAGCCGTGAGGCGCACCCGGCCGACGGAGGCCGCCTCCTCGTCCTGCACGGAGGCCACGTCCTCGTCCTGCACGGAACGGCCGCCCGCCACGTCACGCTCCTCGCCGTGTACGAGAGCGTCGGGGACCTCGGCCACCACGACGACGCGGCGCCGCACGGCTTCGGCGTCCCTCGCCAGCGAGCGCAGAGAGGAGGCGGCCGCCAGACCCAGAGCGGCGTACTCCAGCTCCTCCTCATCCTCGGGGTTCTCGGAACCCCACCACGCGCGCAGCCCCGCCGTGACCGCGTACGCCTCGAAGGGGGCCGGTCCCAGCTCGCCCGCACCGTGCGCCTGACTCAGTGCGGGCAGGGTCAGAGGGACATAGACACGCATGGCTGCCGCTTTCGTGTATCGCCGGGAACCGTCTGCCCGTCAGCATACGGGCAGCCGACGCGGCTCGCGCCGCCGAGCACCCACGCAAACCCGCAGGTAGACGCGTGGCGACGTCAACCTCGCTCCGCGGCCTGATCCTGATAGGGGAATTTCCCCAGCCCCCTCCCGGGCCCCACCGCCTCGTTGCCGTACGGCTCCTCCCACGGCTACAACCGTTGCCAGCCGCCGGTTACTGGCCGGTATCGAGGTCGGCCCTCACCGGCGGATCCTGCAGGCCGCCCTTCACACACGCCACGCCCACGGGGGAGCCCATGACCACGTCCGTCTCCGAGTCCGCGTCCGGACGCCAGCCCCGCCGGCGCACCCCGCGCTCGGCACCGTCCCGGCCACCGACACGGCGCGACAGCCGCAGGCCCGCCGAATCGGCGCTCCGCGCGGCCGCCCACCGCGCACGGGAACGGCAGCCCCCGTACTGGTTCGCCCGCCGCCTGCTGCTGGTCCTCAGCGGACAGTGCCCGGTCCACACCCTCCTCGGCTACGCCACGGACGAGACCTACGAACGGCTCGGCGCGCTCGCCCCCGCGGCACCGCTCCGCCCCCGCGGCACCGACCGCACGGCCCCCGCCGTCCTGGAGGCCCGCGGCACCCAGATCCGGCCCGGCGTCATCGAAGCCTTCGCCCGCATCGCCACCGGCCACCGCCAGCGCGCCATGGCCTTCCGCCTGGAACACGGCCACAACCGCTGGCGCTGCACAGCCCTCGAACTCGACCTCGCCCCTTGAACTCCGCCGAGGGCCACCGCTTCCGGGGCCTTCGAAGCCGCGGGCGCCCCGGGGACCGGAGCCCCTGGGGCCGGGCCCGGAAGGACAGAGCGCCTGGGCCGAGTCAGTCCAGCCACCAGGCAGGCCAGCGTCCGACAGCACCGGGGGCAGCAGGTGGTGTCGGGCGCGGCTGAGGGGCCGGGCAGCAGGTGCTCGGCCCCTCAGCGGGGGTGCGCTCCGCGAGGGCGCACCAGGTGTCGTCGGCGTGGCCGCCGCGCGGTCACTTGCGCTTCTTGCGGCCCTTCTGGGCCTTCCTCCGCTCCGCGCGGGTGAGGCCGTCGGCCTGGGAGCGGACGGGTCCGGTCTCGTCCCCGTCCGTGCCGGCGCCGGTGTCGAGGTCGCCCTCGACGACGCCGCCCTCGGCGGTGGGCGCGGAGAAGTGCAGGCGGTCGGGGCGCTGCGGCTGGTCCAAGCCCTTGGCGTGGATCGCCGGGGCGGGGCCGGCGCCCGCGCCGGCCGGAACGGCGTCCCGGGGCTCGCTGTCCTTCTCCAGGGAGGGCGCGGGAACGGTGTCCTCGACGGGCACCTCCTCGACCTGCTGCTCGACCTGGACCTCCAGGTTGAACAGGTAGCCGACGGACTCCTCCTTGATGCCCTCCATCATGGCCTGGAACATGTCGTAACCCTCCCGCTGGTACTCGACCAGCGGGTCCTTCTGGGCCATCGCGCGCAGGCCGATGCCTTCCTGGAGGTAGTCCATCTCGTACAGGTGCTCGCGCCACTTGCGGTCGAGCACCGACAGCACCACGCGCCGCTCCAGCTCGCGCATGATCTCGGAGCCGAGCTCCTTCTCGCGCGTTTCGTACTGCTCGTGGATGTCGTCCTTGACGGAGTCGATGATGAAGTCGGCCGTGATGCCCTCGCGGTCGCCCGCGGCCTCCTCCAGCTCCTCGATCGTCACCTTGACGGGGTACAGCTGCTTGAAGGCGCTCCACAGCCGGTCGAGGTCCCACTCCTCGGCGAAGCCCTCGACGGTCTCGGCCTGGACGTAGGCCTCGATCGTGTCGTCCATGAAGTGCCCCACCTGCTCCTGCAGGTCCTCGCCCTCCAGGACGCGGCGGCGCTCGCCGTAGATGACCTCGCGCTGCCGGTTGAGCACCTCGTCGTACTTGAGGACGTTCTTGCGGATCTCGAAGTTCTGCTGCTCCACCTGGGACTGCGCGGAGGCGATCGCGCGGGTGACCATCTTGTTCTCGATCGGCACGTCGTCCGGCACGTTCGCCATCGACATCACGCGCTCGACCATCTGCGCCTTGAACAGCCGCATCAGGTCGTCACCCAGGGAGAGGTAGAAGCGGGACTCGCCCGGGTCGCCCTGGCGGCCCGAGCGGCCGCGCAGCTGGTTGTCGATCCGGCGGGACTCGTGCCGCTCGGTGCCCAGGACGTAGAGGCCGCCGAGTTCCTTGACCTCGTCGACGGCCGCCTTGACCGACTTCTCCGCCTTCTCCAGGGCGGTGGGCAGCGCGGCCGCCCACTCCTCGACGTGCTCGTTCGGGTCGAGCCCGCGCTCGCGCAGTGCGTTCTCCGCCATGCCCTCGGCGTTGCCGCCGAGCTTGATGTCGGTGCCGCGGCCCGCCATGTTGGTGGCCACGGTGACGGCGCCCTTGCGGCCCGCCTCGGCGACGATCAGGGCCTCGCGCTCGTGGTTCTTCGCGTTCAGCACCTGGTGGGTGACGCCGCGCTTGGTGAGCTGCTTGGACAGGTACTCGGACTTCTCGACCGAGGTGGTGCCCACGAGGATCGGCTGGCCGCTCTCGTGCTTCTCGACGATGTCGTCGACCACCGCGTCGAACTTGGAGACCTCGGTGCGGTAGATCAGGTCGGCCTGGTCCTTGCGGGCCAGCGGCCGGTTGGTCGGGATCGGGACCACGCCGAGCTTGTAGATCTGGTGGAACTCGGCCGCCTCGGTCATGGCCGTACCGGTCATGCCGGAGAGGGTCTTGTAGAGGCGGAAGAAGTTCTGGAGGGTGATCGTGGCGAGCGTCTGGTTCTCGTCCTTGATCTCCACCCCCTCCTTGGCCTCGATCGCCTGGTGCATGCCCTCGTTGTAGCGGCGGCCCGCCAGGATGCGGCCGGTGTGCTCGTCGACGATCATGACTTCGCCGTCCATGACGACGTAGTCCTTGTCGTTCTTGTAGAGCTCCTTGGCCTTGATCGCGTTGTTGAGATACCCCACCAGCGGCGTGTTGACCGACTCGTAGAGGTTGTCGATGCCCAGCCAGTCCTCGACCTTGCCGACGCCCGACTCGTGGATGGCGACCGTGCGCTTCTTCTCGTCCACCTCGTAGTCGCCCGTCTCGGGCTTCTGGGTGCGCGGATCGCCAGGCTCGCCCTTGTCCAGGCGCTTGACCAGCTTCGCGAAGTCGCTGTACCACTTCGTGGCCTGGTCGGCGGGGCCGGAGATGATCAGCGGCGTACGGGCCTCGTCGACGAGGATGGAGTCGACCTCGTCGACGATGGCGAAGTTGTGACCCCGCTGGACCAGTTCGTCCTTGGACCACGCCATGTTGTCGCGCAGGTAGTCGAAGCCGAACTCGTTGTTCGTGCCATAGGTGATGTCGCACGCGTACTGCTCGCGGCGCTCGGCCGGGCTCATGTTGGCCACGATGCAGCCGACCGTCAGACCGAGGAACCTGTGCACCCGGCCCATCCACTCGGAGTCGCGCTGCGCCAGGTAGTCGTTGACCGTGATGATGTGCACACCGTCACCGGAGATTCCGTTCAGGTACGCCGGCAGCGTGCCGACCAGCGTCTTGCCCTCGCCGGTCTTCATCTCGGCGACGTAGCCGAGGTGCAGCGCGGCGCCGCCCATCAGCTGCACGTCGTAGTGCCGCTCGCCCAGGACGCGCTTGGCGGCCTCGCGGACGGTGGCGAACGCCTCCGGCATCAGGTCGTCCAGGGACTCGCCCTCCGCGTACCGCTCCTTGTACTCATCCGTGAGCGCGCGCAGCTCCGCGTCCGACAGGTCGACGAAGTCCTCTTCGATGGAATTCACCTGCCGCGCGACGCGGTCCAGCTTGCGCAGGATCTTCCCTTCACCTGCGCGCATGAGCTTGCCGAAGACGGACACTTAGGGTGGCTCCTTGCCGGTCGGGCCTGGCACGGTCTGCACGGGTCAGTGCGGATGTCGGTGCCGATCCGCGAGGTCCTCTCCTTGCCGAGGGCCTGAACCGCACCGGCCATCGTATGCGAGGGAGGACTGACCCTGTACCCCCAACGTGCCGGAGGCCCGGAAGGTGCCGGGGAGCGGGGCCGCACAATCTGACTATGGAACCCATCACACTGCGCACCGAGCGGCTCCTCCTCCGCCCCTTCGAGCGGGGAGACGCCGAGGCCGTGGCCGCCGCGTGTGACGACCCCGACATCCAGCGTTACGTTCCCGTACCCGAACCGTACACACGCGCCGACGCCGAAGAGTTCGTCACCGTCACCAGCCCGGCCGGCTGGCGGGACGACACGATGTACAACTTCGGCGTCTTCACCCACGACGGTCAACTCGTCGGCTCCATGGGCCTGGTCGGGCTGACGATCCTGCGCACCGCGGAACACCGCGCCGAACTCGGCTTCTGGACCGCACGCGAGCACCGGCGCAGAGGGTGCACGGCCGAGGCCGGGCGCGCCGTCGCCGAGTGGGCCTTCACCTCGCTGGGCGTGGAGCGGCTGGAGTGGGTCGCCCAGGCGGACAACGAGGGCTCCCGTGCCGTGGCGCGGCGCATCGGTTTCGTCGAGGAAGGCGTCCAACGGGCACGCATCGTGCACAGGGGAACACGGCGCGACGCCCGCATCGCGGCCCTGCTCCCCTCCGACCGGGGACTCCCCTTCGACACCCCGTACCTGCCCTCTCCCCTCTGAACGGGACAGCCGCGACGCGGGCTCCGAACGGGGCGGCTCGGCGGCCCGCCTGGCGGGGGGCGCCGCGCGGGCTCTGAGCGGGGCGCCGCGCGGAAACACGTGGCGGGCAGGCCCACTTGAAGCGCGGTGTCGGTGGGTCCATTTCGAGTGCGTTGTCAGTGGGTCCTCTTAGGGTGGCGCCTATGACCACAGGCCTCCCCGGCGCCGCGCCCGCGGCCACTCCCCGCTCCACGGTTTCCCTCTCCGCCGACGAGGCCCGACAGATCGCGCTGCGGGCGCAGGGCCTGCTGGGCGCGCCCGACCGACGGGCGGGGGTACGCGGCGTGCTGCGGGCCCTGGGAGCGGTGCAGCTGGACACCATCTCGGTGTTGGCACGGTCGCACGAACTGGTGCCCTACGCCCGCCTGGGCGCGGTGGGACGCCAGACGGTGGACGCGGCCTACTGGACGGGCGCGCACAGTTTCGAGTACTGGTCGCACGCCGCCTGCGTCCTGCCCATCGAGGAGTGGCCCCACTTCGCCTTCCGCCGCCGGGCCTTCCGGGAGCGGGGCCACCGCTGGCACGTGATGAAGGACCGCGAGGGCTCCTGCGCCGCCGTCCGCGCACAGCTCGCGGCCGAGGGCCCGCTGACGACGGCCGAACTGGGCGGCGGCCGCAAGGGCGGCGAGTGGTGGGACTGGTCGGAGCGCAAGATCGCCGTGGAGTGGCTGCTGGACATCGGCGAGGTCGTCGTCAGCGAGCGCCGCGGCTGGAAACGCGTCTACGACCTGGCCGAACGCGCCGTCCCCGCCTCCCTCCTCCACGACGACCTGGACGAGGGCGAGTGCCTGCGCCGCCTGGTGGCCCAAGCGGGCGCCGCGCTGGGGGTCGCCACCCGCGCCGACCTGGCCGACTACCACCGCCTCAAGGCCGAGCAGGTGGAGTCCGTAGTAGCCGACACCGGCCTGGTACCAGTCGAGGTGCAGGGCTGGCCGCGGCGCGCCTGGGCCGACCCGGCGGCGCTGGCCGGCACCCCGCGTGGCAGGCACCGCACCACCCTGCTCTCCCCGTTCGACTCCCTCATCTGGGACCGGCCCCGCACCGAACGGATCTTCGACTTCACCCATCGGCTGGAGGCCTACGTGCCCAAGCCGAAGCGGGTCCACGGCTACTTCGCCATGCCCCTGCTGGCCGGGGGCAGGCTCTGCGGGCGGGTCGACCCGGCCCGCGAGGGAACCACGCTGGTCGCCCGCCAGCTGTCGTTGGACGGCGCCAAGGCCGTCGAGCCGATGGCGCGGGCGCTGGGGGAGGCCGCGTCCTGGGTGGGCTGCGACGCGGTACGGGTGGAGCGCTGCGCCCCCGAACCGCTGCGCCCCCACCTGCGCTCGGCCCTCGACGCACTGGGACTGTGAGCCAGCGCGGCCTCCGGGATCCGAGCGAACAACGCACCGACTTCGAGCGGAACGCCGACAGACCGAGCGCGCGGTCGGAAGGCCTGGGGGTTCTTTCGGCGTCGGCTCAGCGGATCTCCAGGATCTTCTCCCGCATCGCGTAGACGACGGCTTCCATCCGGGAGTGCAGCTGGAGCTTCTCCAGGATGTTGCGCACGTGGTTCTTGACGGTGTTCTCGCTGATGAACAGCTCTTTGGCGATGTCGCGGTTGTTCATCCCGGTCGCCACCAGCTTGAGGACTTCCAGCTCGCGGTCGGTGAGCTTCGGCGCGGGCACGAGCTTGCTCTCGTCGGTCCGCTGGATCATCGACTTGAACTCGGTGAGCAGCTTGGCCGCCATCGAGGGACTGATCTGCGACTGGCCGTCGGCCACGGCCCGGATCGCGGCGGAGACCTCGTCCGTGGAGATCTCCTTGAGGAGGTAGCCCGTGGCCCCCGCCTTGATCGCGTCGTAGAGGTCGGCCTCCTCGTCACTGATCGTCAGCATGATGATGCGGGCGCTGGGCGCCACCTCCTTGATGGCGGTACAGGCCTCGATACCGCCTCGTTTGGGCATGCGCACGTCCATCAGCACGATGTCGGGCAGCAGGTCGGCCGCCTTGTCCACCGCCTCGGCCCCGTCCCCGGCCTCCCCGACGACCTCGATGTCCTCCTCCTGCGCCAGGACGATCTCCAGCCCCCGGCGGAAAAGCTCGTGGTCATCGACGACCAGCACTCTGATCGGCTCCTGGCACCGTTCCCGTGCGGGCGGGTCCGCCTCGGCCACCGGACCCGGGTGTGCATCGGGCATGGGCATCACGGGCCCGAAGCTGTCCACCATCGTTCCTCCCCCTGCACCCTGTCTCGCCACCAACCCCGCTACGGAGAAGGGAGGTTGGTGCGGGTCTTGATGTTACTCACGTCGGCGCCCCCGGCCGGGTTCCGATGACCTGCCGGGGGCGCGAACATCAAGCCGGTGACTCGCAGGGCTGTGCCGACCGTCCTGCGCCGTCGTCAGCCGCTGAGCGCTCCGCCCGCGCCGGGCGGCGGCTCCTCGACGAACGGATCCGGCTCCAGATGAATCACGCCGTAGTCGTAACCGTGCCGACGGTAGACGACGCTCGGCTGCTTGGTCTCGGAGTCGATGAACAGGTAGAAGTCGTGACCCACCAACTCCATCTCGTAGAGCGCTTGGTCAAGCGTCATGGGTGCCGCCGCGTGCGTCTTCTCCCGCACGATGAGCGGCCCTTCCCCCTGGACTTCCAGGGACCCCACCCTGGTGACCGAGGGCTGGCCGTCGGCCTCAGGGGGAGCGGCCACCGAGCCGGCGGCCCCTTCGAGTTCTCCGTTGAGTTCCGACGCGAGGTGGGCGGTTGCCGCCGCCACACTCATCGGTGCGCGGCTTCCGCCACGGTGCACACGGCGCTTGTCGGCCTGCTTGCGCATCCGGGCCTCCAGCTTGCTGGAAGCCAGGTCCAACGCCGCGTACGGGTCGGAGGCGGCTGCCTCCGCTCGGATGACCGGTCCACGGGTACGCAGGGTGATCTCCACCCTGTCGGAACGGTCGGCCTGCCGGGGGTTGTGCTCCTTGGCCACCTCGACCTCAAGGTTGATCACCTTGCCGTCGAGCTTCCTGACCTTTTCCAGCTTCTCGGCCACGTGCTTGCGGAACCGGTCGGGCACCTCTGTCTTACGGCCCTTGACGACGATGTCCACGCAGAACTCCGTTCCCGGACGGTCCGCGACACTCGGTGCGGAGCGTCCTTGGTGCACTGACGCCGGAGGTCGGCCCTCTTGCCGATGGCTCTCCGGCTCGAGGTCGGCTTGCGGGTTTCACCTCCTTCTCCCCCGGAGGGAAGATCGCCACCCAATCCGAACGTACCTCCACCGGGGGAGGCGCGGCACCCCCTACTGGCACGTACCTCCGATCAGGCGAGTCATCCCTCGTATCACCTGCAACGACGATCTCAATCTGGTAGTTCCAGCAATTGCCCTCTCGCTCACCGTGTGCGACGACTCGTGTCCGCTCACGTGTCGGCGCGCACGGCCAGCACCGCGGCCGAGTCCACTCCTCCCAGGGCTCTCGCCGCTTCCGCCAGCGAGGCGCCCGTTGTCATCACATCGTCCACCAGCACCACCCGCGCCGCACCCAACAGCCGGGTCCCGGCTGGCGCCGGCTCCAGTGCTCCCGCAAGATTCGCGGTCCGCTGCGCCGCCGTCAGCCCCGCCTGGTCGGCGACCCTGCGTCGCTGGCGCAGCACAGGCAGCACCCGGACAGCCATGCCCTCCCTCCTGAGCGTCCGCGCGGCCTCCCGCGCCAGGCGCCGTACCGGGTCGTGCCCCCGCCCCGCGACGGCCCGGCGCGCTGAGGGCACCGGGACGAGCGTGACCGGCGCCCCGCGCCCGGAGGACGGGCCGCCACCCCGGGAGGGCGGCCCGCGCCGTGCACAGGCGGCGGAAGCGGGTGCGGCGAGCCCCACGGGGGCGGCCGGGGTGGCCTGCGGTGCGTTCGCGGCCAGGCGGACGGCGCGGGCCAGCACCGTCCCCAGTGGCGCGGCCAGCCCGAGGGCACCGCGCTCCTTGTGAGCGAGCAGCGCGGCCCGCACCCCGCCGGTGTACGTGAGCGCTCCGTACACCCGAGGCAGCCCGGACGGTACGCGCGAGGGCCACACCCGCCGCGGCACCGCGCCCTTCAGCACGCTGCTGCACTCTTCGCACAAACGGTCCCGCTCACGCGGACGACCGCACCCGGCGCACCCCATGGGAAGCACCAGACCTGCGATTTCCCGCGGGAGGCTCTGCCATGACTCCCGCATGGCCTCTACTGTGGCAGCGCGGGTGCGGCGCCACCAGCCCTGTGGATAACTCCCGGATCCGGCCTCCGATGGCTGCCCGCGTACTCGAACACCCGGGGGAACGACGGGCACGTCGCAGCAGGTCAGGCCACGGGTCAGGCCGCAAGTCATGCCGACTCCGGGCGAGACGGTGGGGCCGGTCAGGTCGTACGGGCGGCGCTCACCCCGGGTAGGCCGGGGCGGATCCGGTCTCCGTGAGCATCTTCCAGGTCGCGTCCGGCGGCAGCCGCACGATGCCGTCCTCGGAGTCGGCGAGCAGCGGTTTGCTCTCGTCCTCCGAAGCGGCCACGCCCATCACGTCGTTGATGCCGGGCAGGGCCGGCTGATCCGAGATCGAGCCGTCCGTCTCCATGTACTGCACCTGCTGCACACTGCCCGACTCGCGCCCCACCACCACGAGCCGGCTGCCGCCCGCCCACGAGGCCGCGGAGACGTCCTCCAGGTGCGGTGCGACAGGCCGCAGTTGTTCGACGGTCAGCTTCGGCTCTGCCGCGGTCCCTTCGCGCACCACCCGCCCCAGTTGCAGCGAGGTGTGTCCGTCCTGCTCCCGTACACGCAGCGCGATCCGCACCCCGTCCGAGGCGATCCGCAGCGACTCGATCCGCTCGTCGTCGGCCAGGTCCGGTACCCGCACCTCGTCCGGCTCGTCCTTGCCGCCGCGCAACCGCAGCAGTCGCCGGTTGTCCGGATCCCGGTCCGCGACCCACAGATCGCCCAGCCCGTCCCAACTCGGCGCCGTCAAACGGTCCTTCTCGTGCGCGGCCTTGCTGGTGAGTACCGGGTCGCCGAGCACGGTGGAGGCGCTGCCGTCCAGCGAAGCCACGTACAGCGCGCGCCGGCCGCGCGAGACGCCCGCCGCCTCGCTCTCGATCCGGTTGACCGCGACGGCCCCCATCTCCACGTGGCCGCTGCCCAGCGGCCCCGGCACGGGACGCGGCGACTCCTTGCTCTGGAAGGCGGCGACCCGGTGGTCCTCGTCGATGAAGTACGCCCTCTTCGCACTCCCGTTGAGGCGTCCCGGCTGGTACGGGGCGACCTGCTCCCGGGTGCGGGTGCACAGCTCGCGATCGGTGGGGCCGGCCAGCTCGACCTTGCTGACCTTCGCGGAGGCCTGATCCTGTACGGCGTAGAGGACCTGTGCCGCCATGCGCCCGCACCGGGCCTGCCCCGCGGACGCGCCCCGTGCGTTCATCCGCACTCTGAGCACCCCCGAGTCGTTCAGCGACAGGTGCTGGTCCGGCGCCAGGCGCGTACCGCTCGGGAAGGAGGAGGTGACGACCGGATCGAGCCAGCCGGACGGCCCCTGGAGCAGCGCGGAGACCGTTTCGGTCACCGGATTGATGCGGCGACGCAGATAGACGGGATCAGCGACGAGCACATTCTGTCCGTCCGTGATCGAATCTCCGTCCGGGCCCAACTGCGCGTAGTAATAGGTGTTGACGGGACGGTAGATGCGCTGGAAGTCGGACTCGCCCAACAGGAGACCGTCAGGCATCTGGTCGATGCGCCACTGCTTGTCCACCTTCGTCAGGTGGAAGACCTCGCTGTAGTCGCCCTTGGAGGGCGAATAGGCGTGCTTGCTGTCGACCTCCGCCATGCGCGTCCCGGATATCTCGACGGAGTAGCCGTTTCCGGCGATCGCTCTGCTGCGGGGCGCCTTGCGGGCGCTCGGACCGTCTGACAGCACCGTCGTCGACGCGAACGGGTCCCAGTCGCGTGCCATCCTCGGCGTCAGGTACTCCCGCGCGGTGGGAAAGGTCGCCTCGTCACTGGTGGTGGCCTCCAGGAAGCCCCGCACGATCTGGGTCGGCGTCTCGCCCTTCTGCGGACTGACGCTGTAGACCCTCACCTGGGAGTCCGCCTCGGCGCGCCTGGAGGAGTCGACCTGGTCGACACTTCCGTCGTCCGGCATGGACGCGCACCCGGCCAGCAGTACGGCGCACACCGCCGGCACCAGCAGCGCACGCGCACGGCGTGCCAGGCCCCATGAACGGCGCGGAGCGCGTGAGGCGGCGCCCACTCGCTGCGAATGGCGCTCGCCCCTCATCCGCGCTCCCCTCCGGAACGTGCCCCTCCCGATCGGGCCTCGCCCGGTCTCGTCTCTCCCTGCCGCGCCTCTCCCGTCTGCCTGCCGTTCGCAGCGCCTCCGCCCGCCGGCAGCGCCGCGGACGACACCCGGGACGGCGCCGCTCCGGCAACCGCCGGCTCTTTCCTGCGCCGGGAGTCCTCTGGCTCCAGCCGCAACGGTGATCCCCGCAGCGGCTCCCCCGCGGTACAGGGCACCACGAGCAGGAACTGCGACCCGTTCCCCTGCTCGCCCCACGCGCGCAGCCATCCACCGTGCAGCCGCGCGTCCTCCAGCGCGATGGACAGACCGAGGCCCGTGCCGCCCGTGGTCCTGGCCCGGGCCGGGTCGGCCCGCCAGAAGCGGTTGAAGACGCGCTCCGCTTCGCCTTCCTTGAGGCCGACCCCGTAGTCACGCACCGCCACCGCCACAGCGCCGCCCCCGGTCGCGAGCCGCACCACGACATCGCGGCCCTCGCCGTGCTCGACGGCGTTGCCCACGAGATTGCGCAGCACCCGCTCGATCCTGCGGCTGTCCACCTCGGCGATCACGGGCTGCTCGTCACCGCGCACGAGGATTCGACCGCCCTTCCGCTCGGCGAGCGGCTCGCACCCCTCGACGACCCGGTGGACGACATCCCGCAGGTCGACAGGGCCCGGCTCCAGGTTGGCCGCGCCGGCGTCGAACCTGCTGATCTCCAGCAGATCGCCCAGCAGCGACTCGAACCTGTCCAGCTGCCCGAGCAGCAGTTCGGCCGACCGGGCCGTCGCCGGGTCGAAGTCCTCGCGCGCCTCATGGATCACGTCGGCCGCCATCCGCACCGTCGTCAGCGGCGTCCGCAACTCGTGCGAGACGTCCGAGACGAACCGCCGCTGCATCCGGGAAAGCTCCTCCAACTGCTGGATCTTGTTCTGGAGGTTCTGCGCCATCTTGTTGAACGACTCACCCAGACGTGCGATGTCGTCCTCACCCGTGACCTTCATCCGCTCCTGGAGCCGCCCGGCCGCCAGCCGCTCGGAGATCCCCGCGGCCATCCGCACCGGCGTCACCACCTGCCGCACCACCAGCCACGCGATCGCGCCCAGCAGGACGACCACGAACACCCCCGCCGTGGCCAGCGTCCCCTTGACCAGGCTCAGCGACTCCTCCTCCTGGGTGAAGGGGAAGACGTAGTAGAGCTGGTAGGGATTGCCCCGCGCGTCGTTCAGGCGCTTGCCGACGATCAGCGCCGGATCGCTGGTGCGGTCCTGGTGGTAGACCCGGGCGTAGCGGCGGTGGGGACCGGGCTCGTCGTCCAGGGCCTTGCGCAGATCAGCGGGGACGCTGTCCTCGGGGCGGATGTCACCGGTGGAGCGCGGGCCCCTGGTCGTGGTCGCACTGTTGCCCAGGAACGGCGACTCGTCGTTCTCCGAGCCCAGCGCCACCACGGAATAGACGCCCTGGCCGCCGCTGGCCAGCTGCTCGACCAGGTTGTTCAGCCACGTGCTCGAATTCTGGGTGCCCCGGCCGCCGCGGATGCCGTTGTCGATCACGGTGCCACCGGGTCCGGCGCCCGCGCTGTCGGCCATGTGTTCGGCCGCGGCGAAGCCGCCGGAGGCCTGACTCTGCGCCGTCTTCTCCTTGGCCTCCAGCAGGCCGTTGCGCACCTGGCCTATGACGACCAGGCCCAGCAGGAGCACCACCCCAAGAGAGAGCAGCAGGGTGGCCACGACCACCCGCAGCTGGATGTTGCGCCGCCACAGCCGCATGACGGGCAGCAACGGTCTGCGCACCCACCGCACGAAGAAGCGCACCATGGGGCGCGCGCCGGGGCCCGTCGCGCCCTCCGGCAGCAGCCCGTCGGAAAACAGGACGCCACTTCTCCACAAACGCCCGAATTTGGAAATATCGGACTCCCGCCCCGTGCTCCGTCTCCCACCGGTGCGAGGCGGAGCCGAGGATGTGCGGGTCATCTCAGCTGGGCCCGGCCTTGTATCCGACGCCGCGCACGGTCACCACGATCTCCGGCCGCTCCGGGTCCCTCTCGACCTTGGAACGCAGCCGCTGCACATGCACGTTCACCAGACGGGTGTCCGCCGCGTGCCGGTAGCCCCAGACCTGCTCCAGCAGCACCTCGCGCGTGAAGACCTGCCACGGCTTGCGCGCCAGCGCCACCAGAAGATCGAACTCGAGCGGGGTCAGGGCTATGGACCGCCCGTCCCGCTTGACCGAATGCCCCGCCACGTCGATCACCAGATCGCCGATGGCCAGCTGCTCAGGCGCGGGCTCCTCGGACCGGCGCAGCCGGGCCCTGATCCGCGCCACCAGCTCCTTCGGCTTGAACGGCTTGACGATGTAGTCATCCGCACCGGACTCCAGCCCGACCACCACATCGACCGTGTCCGTCTTCGCGGTGAGCATGACCACCGGCACCCCGGACTCCGCCCGGATCAGCCGGCACACCTCGATACCATCCCGCCCGGGCAGCATCAGATCGAGCAGCACCAGATCCGGCTTGGTCTCCCGAAAGGCGGCAAGCGCCTTGTCACCATCCGCGACGAACGACGGTTCGAAGCCTTCTCCGCGCAGCACAATGCCGAGCATCTCTGCCAGTGCGGTGTCGTCGTCGACGACAAGGACGCGTCCCTTCATGACCTCATCATCCCATCAGCCGATCGCGACGCCTGCCTTCGTGACGCGGAACACAGCT
This sequence comes from Streptomyces diacarni, assembly GCF_003323715.1. GTDB lineage: Bacteria > Actinomycetota > Actinomycetes > Streptomycetales > Streptomycetaceae > Streptomyces > Streptomyces diacarni. The sequence continues at coordinate 7,344 of NZ_QOIN01000061.1, read as the reverse complement.
CCGTGAGGCGCTCCGCCGTCACTGGAGAAGCCACCCCTTCGTCCGTCACCACAGCGGTGACCAGTTCGGACGGCGTCACATCGAACGCCGGATTGTATGCCTGCGCCCCCACAGGGACCAGAGCCCGCCCCTCCTTCCCCTCTGCCCCAGAAAGGCCACTCCCGCCCCACGGCCCCACGGTCACCTCGTGCGCCGCCCGCTGCTCGACCTCGATGTCACACCCCGAAGCCGTAGCCGGATCGATCGTCGTCACCGGAGCCACCGCCACGAACGGCACCCGGTGATGCCTCGCCAGCACCGCCAGCGGATACGTCCCCACCTTGTTCGCCACCGAGCCGTCCGCCGCGATCCGGTCGGCCCCCACCAGCACCGCGTCCACCTCGCCAGAGGCGAACAAGGAACCGGCCGCACCGTCTGTCAGCACGCTGTAGGCCATCCCGGCCTTCGCCGCCTCGTACGCCGTCAACCGCGCCCCCTGCAACAACGGCCGTGTCTCCCCCACCCACAGCCGCCGCAGTGCGCCTGCCCGGTGCACCGCCTTGACGACGGCCAGCGCCGTACCTTCCCCGCCGGAAACCAGCCTCCCGGTGTTGCAGTGCGTCAGGATCCGCAGCCCGCCACCGGGCACCAGCTCCTCCAGCAGTGCACTCCCGTACTCGGCCAGCCGGGCGCTGCCCTCGGCATCCTCCCGGTGCAGCGCCCGTGCCTGCGCCAACGCACGCACGGCCGCGGCCTCCGCCCCCTCTCCCGCGCGCTCCGCCTCCCGGTAGGCCGCCTCCACCCGGCGGGCACCGTAGGCGAGGTTCACCGCCGTCGGCCGCGCGTTCGCCAACTGCTCCGCCGCGTCCGCCACGTCCACCCTCAGCGCCGCGGCGAGTGCGACCCCGTAGCCGCCGGTGATCCCGAGCACCGGCGCACCCCGCACCGCCAGCGACTGGATGGCATCCACCAGAGCCGGCACATCCGTGCACACCACCTCGGTCTCCTCACCCGGGAGCCGCCTCTGGTCGAGGAGCACCACGGCGGGCCCCTCCGGCAACTCCTCGTAACGGATCACGGGCACACCCTCTTCAGCCATCCGCCCAGTCTGCCCTCTCCTCGCAGGCCACTCGAAGTGCATGGGCCGCTCCCGCCTGGCCTCGGGCGCACCGGCCCGTGGCACGATGGTCAGCCAACCAGGCACGGGACTACCCACACGAGGTGACCTCACGTGAACGACTCCCCGGGCTGGGCTGCGCCCGGATCCTCCTCGCCCGAACCCGATCCCGCCGACCCGGCCCCCGCCGAGAACGGCAGCGGAGCGGAGGCCGAGAAGGCCCATGGCACCCCGGGCGACGACACGGAGCACGCCACCTCCCCCATTCCGCCGCAGTCCCCGCCCAATGAGCCCGCGGACCAGCGCCCTCCCAACTGGGCCCCCGAGCAGCCTCCCGCCGCCCCGCGCAGCTGGACCTGGGGCAGCCAGAGCGGAACGCCCACCGCGGGCCAAGGAGCGCAGTCCGGATACGGACCCTCGCGAGGCCGCGGATGGGGCCCCACCCCGCCGCCACCCGGCGGCCCAGGGCCGCGTCAGTCCGGCTGGCACTCCGGCTGGGCGCAGCAGCCCCAGGCGCCCAAGCCCGGTGTCGTCCCCCTGCGCCCCCTCGGCGTGGGCGAAGTCCTCGACGGCTCAGTCAGCACCATGCGGGCACACTGGCGCACCGTACTGGGCATCTCCCTCGCCGTCGCAGTCATCACCGAAGTGATTGCCGCCCTGGTCATGGGCCTCTGGCTCGACGACACCAGCGAACTCGACGCCCTCGCCAACAACGACAACCCCAGCCTGGACGAACTGAACAACGCCCTCAGCGGCATGCTCAGCAGCCTCGCCGTCGTGGCCGTCGTCGGCATGCTGGGCAGCGTGATCGCCACGGCAATGCTGACCGTCGTCGTCAGCCGCGCGGTCCTCGGCCGCTCCGTCACCCTGGGGGAAGCCTGGCGCGACTCCCGTCCTCAGCTCCTGCGCCTGCTCGGCCTGCTGGTCCTCATCCCCCTCCTGGTCTCCGTGGCCATGGCGATCTGCTTGCTCCCGGGCCTTCTCGTCTCGTTCACCGGCATCAGCAGCCTGGCGGTCGTCCTCCTCTTCTTCGGTTTCCTCGGCGGCGTCGTCGCCGCCGTCTGGATGTGGGTGCGCTTCTGCCTCGCACCGCCGGCACTGATGCTGGAGAAACAGGGACTGATCGCCGCGATGCGCCGCTCGGGCAAACTCGTCAGCGGCAGTTGGTGGCGCATCCTGGGCATTCAGCTCCTGGCATTCGTCCTGGTCACCGCCATCTCCTTCGTCATCTCGATCCCGACCACCGCGCTCACCGCGCTCGTCAGCGGAGGAGCGGCGTTCACCGACACCGCCGCCGCAACCGGCTGGACTTCGCTGATCATCAACGGCATCGGCTCCGTCGTGGCCTCGACGATCTCTCTCCCCCTCAACGCCGGCATCACCGCACTCCTCTACCTCGACCAGCGCGTCCGCCGCGAGGCACTCGACCTCGAACTGGCCCGCGCCGCAGGGGTCCCCGGCTACGAGTTCCGCGACACCGAGCCACCCGCGCCGGGAAGCTGAGGGCATGCCGGGGGGTATCACAAGTGGCCCGTCTCTCCGTACAGCCGCGCTCCGCCAGGCGGTGAGCGCGGCCGTGCCCGGTGATCACGACGTCCCGGTCACCACCCCCCGGCTGCCCGCCCGGGAGGACGCCGAGCGCGAACTGTCCAGACCCGAATACCACCAGCACGACCCTCCTCTCTACCAACGCGCCCTCGACTGGCTGTGGCACCACCTCACCGACCTGCTGAGCACCGCCGCGGCAGCGACCCCGGGTGGCTGGGTCGGCCTGCTCGCCGTCTGCCTCCTCATCGCCCTCCTGCTCCTCTCTCTCCGCCTACGCCTCGGCAGGCTCCGTCCCCCGCCGTCCACGGGCCCCGGCACCCTCTTCACCGACCGCCCGCGCAGCGCCGCAGAACACCGGACAGCTGCAGAGAACCACGCCCAGGCCGGCAACTGGAACGCCGCCGTCCAAGAGCGCATGCGCGGCCTCGTCCGCTCCCTCGAAGAACGCGCCCTGCTCGACCCCCGCCCCGGCCGCACCGCCGACGAGGCCGCGGCCGAAGCGGGCCAGGCACTGCCACACCACTCCGCACGACTTCACGCAGCCGCCCGCACCTTCGACGAAGTGACCTACGCCGACCGTCCGGCCGACCGCACCTCCTACCAGGACCTGCGCGACCTGGACGCCGCGCTCCTCCGCACACCCCCTCCGAACCCCCAGCCCGCCTCCCCGACTCCGAGCCGCCAGGGGGACACCCTGTGACGGCCCCGGCCCCTACCTCGGCCTCTCCGACAGCCCGCCACCTGTGGCGCCGGGCCCGCGGACTGCTCCTGGCCGCCGCCATCATCGCGGTGACCGCTGTCGCTCTTGCCGCCCTGCGCTCCGGCGACGAGAACGGCGCTCTCGACCCCCGCTCAGCGGCCCCCTACGGCAGCAAGGCCGTCTTCCGCCTCCTGTCCGAGCACGGCGTGCGGACGAAGGTACTCACCGACCCCGAGCAGCTGCACACCTCGGTAGGACCCGACACCACTGTGATCGTGCCGTTCCCCGACTCACTCGGTGACGACCCGCGCACCGCTCTTCGAACAGCCACGCGCAGAAGCGGCCGCACCGTTCTTCTCGCCCCGAACCCCCAAACCACCGCCGCCCTTACCCAGGGCATCCGCACCGCCGATCCTGCCCAGGTACGCACGACGGCCCCGGCCTGCGGCCTCCCCGCCGCTCACCGTGCCGGTGACGCCGACCTCGGTGGCTTCCGCTACAGCACCGTCGCGAAAGACGCCGACTCCTGCTACCTCCGCGACGGCAAAGCCACCCTCCTGCGCGTACCCCACGCCGACCCAGCAGGTCCCAGCACGGCCGGAGACACAGTGCTCCTGGGATCGCCCGACCCCCTCTACAACAAGCACCTGGACGAACACGGCAACGCCTCCCTCAGCCTGCAACTCCTCGGAGCCCACTCCCAGCTTCTGTGGTACCTCCCCTCAACGACCGACGCCGGCCCCGCTCCAACCGAGGAGCGCGGCTTCCTCGACCTCCTCCCCAGCGGCTGGTCGTGGGCAGCACTCCAGCTCGCCATCGCCGCCGCCTTCGCCGCGCTCTGGAGGGCGCGGCGACTCGGACCGCTCGTCACCGAGCAGCTCCCCGTCCAGGTGCCGGCCGCCGAGGCCACCGAAGGCAGAGCGCGCCTCTATCGTCGTGCCAACGCCCGCGGCCACGCGGCCGATGCCCTTCGCGCTGCCACCCGGACCCGGCTCGCTCCGCGGATCGGAGTGCCTCTCGCAGAGGCGCACCGCTCCGAGAGCATGATTCCGGCCTTGGCCGACCAGGCAGCCGATGCCTCCGACGCGGACGGCACCCGGACCGAGCCCGCTGCCCTTCGCTCCCTCCTCTTCGGTCCCCCTCCCCGAGACGACACCGCTCTGATTGCCCTCGCCGACGATCTCGATCGCCTGGAGCGGCGCGTTCTCGGCCGCACCGGCCCCTACACACCACCGACAGACAAGGACGTCCGCTCGTGAGCGCCCTCTCCGCAGACAGCGCCCGCACCGCCCTCGAGGCACTCCGCCAGGAAATCTCCAAGGCCGTCGTGGGTCAGGACGCGGCGGTCACCGGCCTCGTCGTCGCGCTGCTGTGCCGAGGCCACGTGCTGCTGGAGGGCGTGCCAGGTGTCGCCAAGACGCTACTCGTCCGCACCCTGGCCAGCGCTCTCGAACTCGGCACCAAGCGTGTCCAGTTCACCCCCGATCTGATGCCAAGCGACGTCACCGGCTCGCTGGTCTACGACGCGCGGGCCGCCGAGTTCTCCTTCCAACCCGGACCGGTCTTCACCCATCTCCTTCTCGCCGACGAGATCAACCGCACCCCGCCCAAGACCCAGGCCGCCCTCCTGGAAGCCATGGAAGAACACCAGGTCACCATCGACGGAACACCCCGCGCCCTGCCGGACCCGTTCCTCGTCGCAGCCACCCAGAACCCCGTCGAGTACGAGGGCACCTATCCTCTTCCCGAAGCGCAGCTCGACCGCTTCTTGCTGAAGCTGCACGTTCCCCTGCCCTCACGCGACGCCGAGATCGACGTCCTGACACGGCACGCCTCGGGTTTCGACCCGAAGAATCTGCCTGCCGTGGGCGTGCGCCCTGTGGCCGGACCCGCCGAGATCGAGGCGGCCCGCGCGGCTGTGGGCGCCGTCTCCCTGGCCCCGGAAATCACCGGCTACATCGTCGATATCTGCCGTGCCACTCGCGATTCCCCCTCACTCGCGCTCGGAGTCTCACCCCGAGGCGCCACCGCCCTGCTCTCCACCGCCCGTGCCTGGGCCTGGCTCGCCGGCCGGGACTACGTCATCCCCGACGACGTCAAAGCCTTCGCGCCACCCACGCTCCGACACCGCGTCCAGCTCAGGCCCGAGGCCGAGATGGAAGGCATCACCGCGGACAGCGTGATCACTTCGATCCTTTCCCACGTCCCGGTCCCCCGCTGAGAGAGTCGGCTCCCCTCCCATGGCTCTCACCGGACGCACAGCACTCATCGCCGCCCTCGGAGCGCTCCTCGTAGGACTCGTACAACCCAGTTGGGCCGGTCTGCTCGCCGTCGAACTTCCTTTGCTGCTCGCCATCGTCACCGACCTCGCCTGGGCAGCGCCAGTGAATCGGCTGGTGTTCACTCGAAGCGGTGATACCTCAGTTCGACTAGGCGAACGTTTGTCCGTCTCTCTTGTTGTCAGCAACCCCAGCCGTCGCACCCTGCACGCCCATCTCCGCGATGCCTGGCCGCCAAGTTGCCGCGCGGGCGACTCATCATCCGAGACCGACCGACATCACCTGCGCATCCCCTCCCAAGAGCGCCGACGCCTCACCACAAGCCTGCAGCCCACCCGGCGGGGCGACCGGGAAGCCGAGCGCGTCACCGTGCGCTCGTACGGCCCGCTCGGTCTCGCCGCCCGGCAAGGCCACCACGACGTCCCCTGGACGATTCGCGTGCTGCCGGCCTTCAACAGCCGCAAACACCTCCCGGCCAAACTCGCCCGTCTCCGCGAGCTCGACGGCCGGACAAGTGTTCTGACACGTGGCGAAGGGACCGAGTTCGACAGCCTCCGTGACTACGTCCCCGGTGACGACACCCGCTCCATCGACTGGCGCGCCACCGCCCGCCAGACGACCGTGGCGGTGCGAACATGGCGACCCGAACGCGACCGCAGAGTACTCATGGTCCTCGACACGGGCCGGACCTCCGCGGGACGACTCGGTGACCTGCCTCGGCTCGACATCTCCATGGATGCCGCACTCCTCCTCGCCGCGTTGGCCTCCCGGGCCGGCGACAGGGTCGATCTCCTCGCACACGATCGAGCGACCAGGTCGCGGGTCGTCGGACGTTCCGGGCCTCACCTGCTGCCCACGCTGGTGGACGGAATGGCCCGGCTGGAACCGGCGCTCATCGAAACCGACCTTCAGGGTCTCGCATCAGCCGCCCTGCGTGTGGCACCACAACGGTCGCTTCTGGTCCTCTTCACCGGTCTCGACCGGACCCCGGTCGAGGAAGGGCTGCTGCCGGTCCTACCGCTCCTGACCCAACGGCACACCGTTGTCGTCGCCTCGGTCGCAGATCCCCGGATCCAGGAGATGGCAGGTGCCCGCGGCACTCTCGACGCCGTCTACGAGGCGGCAGCCGCAGCGCAAGCACAAGAGGAACGTCATGAAACCGCGGCGCTCCTACGCCGGTACGGCGTCACTGTCGTGGACGCCCCACCCGCTCGGCTCGCTCCCGCGCTGGCCGACACGTACCTGGCGCTCAAAGCAGCGGGACGGCTGTAGACAACGGTGGGGCGGTTGTAGAGAGTCGGAGCGGTCACGAGCAGGGAGTTGTCGTCGCGCGAACGAGATAGGAGGCGTAGGGGGTGTGGGCCCGGGGGTCCTCCGGCCAATGCTTGCGGAGGGTCTGCACGGGCATTGTGACGTCGCTCGGGGCCACAGTGCCGTACTGCGGGTCGACGTCCGGACAAGGGTCGGCCAATTGTGACGTCCGGACGCGGGTGGGCCGATTGTTCAGCGCCTGGACGTCCAGCCTCCTCAAAACCCGTAGAAGAACGTCCCGCAATGCAGGAAAGCCCCGTTGGCGTGTGCCAACGGGGCTTTCCTCACGAATAGTTCGGCGGCGTCCTACTCTCCCACACGCTCCCGCATGCAGTACCATCGGCGCTGAAAGGCTTAGCTTCCGGGTTCGAAATGTAACCGGGCGTTTCCCTCACGCTATGACCACCGAA
>NZ_QOIN01000040.1 GCF_003323715.1 Streptomyces diacarni | reverse complement strand
CCGGGCGGTGGCCAGCCGCTACGACAAGCGCGACTACATCTTCAACGGCACACTCGCCGTCACAGCGATCAACATCTGGCTCCGCGACACCGTCCAAGAGCCATCAGAAACGGCCTAGACCCACGCCCCACAGACCCAGGCCTCCACCGGGTGGAGAGGGCCCCGGGCATGCGGAAGACCCCGCCGTTTCCTGGGGAAGAGGAAAGCAGCGGGGTCTTCCGTGGTGTGCTGTGTGGTGCGCCGCACCCGCGTGGCGAACGCAGGCCGCGTGCGGCGCGCTGTCTCAAGCGGTGGTCCGGGCGTACGGCGGATGAGAGAGGGCCCGCCTCACGACGCCCGAGCCGGATGGGGCCGGTGCCCCGTCGAGCTGAGAGAAGAGGTCAGCCGTTGACCGTGGAGACGTGCTTGGCCAGCGCCGCCTTCTTGTTGGCGGCGTTGTTCTTGTGCAGCACGCCCTTGCTGACGGCCTTGTCGAGCTTGCGGGCCGCCTCCTTCTGCGCCTCGGTCGCCTTGGCGGTGTCACCGGTGGCGACGGCCTCGCGGGTGCGACGGATCGCGGTCTTCAGCTCGGACTTGACGGCCTTGTTGCGCTGGCGCGCCTTCTCGTTCGTCTTGTTCCGCTTGATCTGGGACTTGATGTTCGCCACGAAAGAGCCTTTGCGGTTCGGAGTTTCCAACGCCGGTGCCGTGGGGCACCGCATCAGTGCCAGAAGGCACAGTGGCCCAGGCTACCAGTCGGGCACCTGCCCCTCCCAATCCCCTCGGTGTCCCGCACGCATGGGACCATGGTGTGCGACACACCCGCGCGCATCCCGCGAACCCGGCTCGACCCCGCCCGAGGACAGACCCCAGCTCGACGACAGATCCAGCTCGACGACAGATCCAGCCCGAAGACACAGTCGGCTCGAAGACGAACCCAGTTCGACGGCAGACTCTGCCCGACGAGAGACACCGTCCGACGACCAGACACCGCCCGAAGATCCCGACAGGCCAGACCCGACAGGACACTGCGTGCCCGCGACCCCAACGAACGCGCCGGAGCCGAGCCGTACCGACCCGGCGCTGATCCGTAACTTCTGCATCATCGCGCACATCGACCACGGCAAGTCCACGCTTGCCGACCGGATGCTCCAGCTGACCGGCGTCGTGGACAAGAGGCAGATGCGCGCGCAGTACCTCGACCGCATGGACATCGAGCGCGAGCGGGGTATCACGATCAAGTCCCAGGCCGTGCGGATGCCCTGGGCGCCCTCGGACGATCCGGGCACCCCGCATGTGCTCAACATGATCGACACCCCGGGGCACGTCGACTTCACCTACGAGGTCTCCCGCTCCCTGGCGGCGTGCGAGGGGTGCATCCTGCTGGTGGACGCCGCGCAGGGCATCGAGGCGCAGACCCTCGCCAACCTGTACCTGGCGATGGAGCACGACCTCACGATCATCCCCGTGCTCAACAAGATCGACCTGCCGGCCGCTCAGCCCGAGAAGTTCGCGGCGGAGCTGGCGCACCTCATCGGCTGCGAGCCCGAGGACGTGCTGAAGGTCTCGGCGAAGACGGGCGAGGGCGTCGAGGAGCTGCTGGACGAGGTCGTCCGTCAGGTCACTTCGCCGACGGGGGTGGCGGACGCCCCGGCCCGCGCGATGATCTTCGACTCGGTCTACGACGCGTACCGCGGTGTGGTGACCTACATCAAGGTCGTCGACGGGCTGCTCAGCAAGCGTGAGCGCATCCGCATGATGTCGACGGGCGCCACGCACGAGCTGCTGGAGATCGGCGCGAACTCGCCGGAGATGACGCCCGCCGACGGGCTGGGCGTGGGCGAGGTCGGCTATCTGATCACCGGCGTGAAGGACGTGCGCCAGTCGAAGGTGGGTGACACGGTCACCCAGCAGTCCAAGGGCGCCGAGGATCCGCTGCCGGGTTACAAGGACCCGAAGCCGATGGTGTTCTCGGGGCTGTACCCGCTGGACGGCTCCGACTACCCGCTGTTGCGGGACGCGCTGGACAAGCTGCTGCTCAACGACGCCGCGCTCACCTATGAGCCGGAGACCTCGGCGGCGCTGGGCTTCGGCTTCCGGGTGGGCTTCCTGGGGCTGCTGCATCTGGAGGTGATCCGGGAGCGGCTGGAGCGCGAGTTCGGGCTCGACCTGATCGCCACGGCGCCCAACGTGGTCTACCGGGTGGAGATGGAGGACGGCACCGAGCACGTGGTGACCAACCCCAGCGAGTTCCCCACGGGCAAGACCGCGACGGTGCACGAGCCGGTGGTGCGGGCGACGCTCATCGCGCCCAGCGAGTTCATCGGCGCGATCATGGAGCTGTGCCAGTCGCGGCGCGGCAGCCTGCAGGGGATGGACTACCTGTCGGAGGACCGGGTCGAGCTGCGCTACACGCTGCCGCTGGCGGAGATCGTCTTCGACTTCTTCGACGCGCTCAAGTCCCGCACCCGTGGTTACGCCTCCCTGGACTACGAGCCGACCGGCGAGCAGACGGCCGATCTGGTGAAGGTCGACATCCTCCTCCAGGGTGACAAGGTGGACGCGTTCTCCGCGATCGTCCACAAGGACAAGGCGTACTCCTACGGCACCCGGATGGCCAACAAGCTGCGCGAGCTGATCCCGCGGCAGCAGTACGAGGTGCCGATCCAAGCGGCGGTCGGCGCCCGCATCATCGCCCGCGAGACGATCCGCGCGATCCGCAAGGACGTGCTGGCCAAGTGCTACGGCGGTGACATCTCGCGGAAGCGGAAGCTGCTGGAGAAGCAGAAGGAGGGCAAGAAGCGGATGAAGGTCGTCGGCCGGGTGGAGGTGCCGCAGGAGGCGTTCATCGCGGCGCTGTCGACCGACGACAGCGGCGGTGGCGGCGAGGGCAAGTCCAAGAAGTAGCCCCGAGGCCGACGCCTGCTATAAGGCCTCCGAGCCCCGGGAAAGGGGCTCGGCGCCGTCACCCTCCGCTTCGGCGGCGTTCCGCGCAGCAGCCCCCTTACGTAAGGGGGCTGCTGCCTTTAGTCTGATCTCTGCTCAGTAGTTACTCGCCAGTCATAAGACTTGTCGGTCAGGCAGAGCCGGGGAGCGCGAGGCGACGCGGCGAGCCGACTCGAGCGAGCAGCCGACACACAGGACGCAAGGACGCGGGTCCCGGAGGATGGCGTGAGCGACACACAGTCCCTGATCGAGAACCGGCCGCCTTCCGTGGCGACGCTCTTTCTGGAGCGGGTCGAGGCCACCCCGGACGCGGAGGCCTACCGGTACCCCGTCATCCCTCCCGCGGGGCAGAGCGAGGGACCCGACGAGTGGCGCTCCTACAGCTGGCGCGAGTCGGCGGAGCGGGTCTTCTCCATCGCGGCGGGCCTCATGGACCTGGGAGTGCGCCCCGAGGAGCGGGTCGCCATCGCCTCCGGCACCCGGATCGAGTGGATCCTGACCGACCTGGGGATCCTGTGCGCGGGGGCGGCCACGACGACGGTCTACCCCAGCACGAACGCCGCCGAGGTGGCCTACATCCTCGCCGACTCGGCCAGCCGTGTACTGATCGCCGAGGACGCCACCCAGCTCGCGAAGGTCCGTGCGCACCGGGAGGAGCTGCCCGAGCTGGCGCACGTGGTGCTGATGGACGGCGAGCCGGAGGCGGAGGACGCCGCGAGCGGCTGGGTGATCGGTTTCGCGGAGCTGGAGCGCCGCGGTGCCGCCTACCGCGAGGAGCACCCGCGTGCGGTCACCGAGACGGTCGAGGGCCTGCGCGCCGACCAGCTGGCCACGCTGATCTACACCTCGGGCACGACGGGCAGGCCGAAGGGGGTGCGGCTGCCGCAGGACGCGTGGTCGTACATGGCCAGGGCGGTCCCGCAGGCGGGCCTGCTCACCCAGGACGACGTGCAGTACCTGTGGCTGCCGCTGGCGCACGTCTTCGGCAAGATGCTGATCTCGGTGCAGATCGACTCGGGCCACGTCGTCGCCGTGGACGGCCGCATCGACAAGATCATCGACAATCTGCCGGTCGTGCAGCCGACGAAGATGTGCGCGGTGCCGCGGATCTTCGAGAAGGTCTACAACGGCGTCGCCCAGAAGGCGCGGGCCGGCGGGCCGGCGAAGTACAAGATCTTCCTGTGGGCGGCCGAGGTCGCCCGCGAGTACGCGAAGACGACGCAGGACAACCAGCGCCGCACCGGTGTGCCGGACGCGCCCGCCGGTCTCAGGGTCAAGCACGCCATCGCGGACCGGCTGGTCTACAGCAAGCTGCGGGAGGCGTTCGGCGGCCGCATGGTCGGCTGCGTGTCGGGATCCGCCGCGCTCGCCCCCGACCTGGGCTACTTCTTCGCGGGGGCCGGTATCCCGGTGCTGGAGGGCTACGGGCTCACCGAGTCGTCGGCCGCCAGTTTCTGCAACCGCAGCGACAACTTCCGTACGGGTACGGTCGGCAAGCCGATGCCGGGCACCGAGGTGCGGATCGCGGACGACGGCGAGGTCCTGCTGCGCGGCCCCGGCATCATGGAGGGCTACCACGGCCTGCCGGACAAGACCGCCGAGGTGCTGGAGGAGGACGGCTGGTTCCACACCGGGGACATCGGCGAGCTGTCCGAGGACGGCTACCTGCGGATCACCGACCGCAAGAAGGACCTGATCAAGACCTCGGGCGGCAAATACATCGCGCCGGCGGAGGTGGAGGGCCAGTTCAAGGCCGTCTGCCCGTACGTGTCCAACATCCTGGTGCACGGCGCGGGACGGAACTTCTGCACGGCCCTGATCGCGCTGGACGAGCCCGCCGTCATGGCCTGGGCCGCGGATCAGGAGGATCTCAAGGGCAGGCCGTACGCGGAGGTCGTCGTCTCCGAGCAGGTGCGCGCCCTGGTGGACGGCTATGTCGAGGAGCTGAACAGCGGCCTGCAGCGCTGGCAGACGGTCAAGAAGTTCCGCGTCCTCCCGCGTGACCTCGATATCGAGCACGGAGAGCTGACGCCCAGCCTGAAGATGAAGCGCCCGGTGGTGGAGAAGAAGTTCGGCGACCTGATCGACGAGATGTACGAGGGTGCCCGCGAGCGCTGAGCCCGCCGCCGCGCTCGCACACCGTTCGCACGGCACGGCACGGAGCGGCACGCCGCGGCGCACGACGGGCGGCGCTCGGTCTCTCCGGGATGCCGCGGTGCTGTTCACGAGCACCATGCGGCTCGTTCAGACGCCGCGCAGTTCGTTCAGCGTGTCGGCCAGGTGGCCCACGTCGCGGGCGAGCCGCGCGGTATCGGTGCCGCCGTCGGCCAGGTGGGTTTCGACCGCCTCGAGCCGGCGTGCGAAGTCGTCCAGCCGGTGCTGCTCCTCCGTCAGCAACTGGCACAGCCGGCGGCTCTTGCGGTCCAGGTCGAGGAAGACGCTCACCTTGGTGCGCAGCACCCAGGGGTCGAACGGCTTGGGCACGTAGTCCACGGTTCCGGTGGCGTAGCCACGGAGGGAGAGGCCGGACTCGCGGGTGGCGTGCGGCCCGGTCAGGAAGATGACGGGGAGGTCCTTGGTCGGGTCGGAGCCCTTCAGGCACCGGGCTGTCTCGAAGCCGTCCATGCCCGGCATCGCGACGTCGAGCAGGACGAGCGCGATCTCCTCCCGTTCGAGGACGGTCACCGCCTCCGCGCCGGACGCCGCACGCGCCAGTGGGACGTGTAACGTCGAGAGCACGGCTTCCAGTGCGACGAGGTTGTCCTCCATGTCGTCGACGAGCAGGACGCCCGCGTCGTGTGGTGGGCGGTCGGCGCCCCTCCTGGATCCCCTGCTCATCGCTCCTCGTCGGTGTCGCCGGTGGTTGATTATCGAACGGGAAGAAGGCGAGCACGGTACCCGGCCGTCGCGGTGTGTCAACCTCCGGGGGTCGCTTGGTGGTTAGGGGACGCTTTACTTCCCGGTGAGGGGATTTTCAGCGGGATCTAGCGCGGAACCCCGGGCGTTCACGCCCGGGAGGAAGCGCTTCTCAAGGTAGGGGTGACCCGCACGGGTGCACGGGTCCGCACTTTGGCCTCAGCCGGGACGCTTCTGGTTCTCGATGTACTCCTTGATGATCGCCGACGGGGCGCCTCCGCAGGACGCGGCGAAGTAGGACGGGGACCAGAAGTGGTCGCCCCACAGGTACTTGTGGATGTGGCCGGGGAACTCCTGGCGGAGCCTGCGGGCTGAGACGCCCTTGAGGGAGCCGACCAGTCGGGAGACGGCGACCTTGGGCGGGTAGTGCACGAGCAGGTGGACGTGATCGGCCTCGCCGTTGAACTCCACCAGCTCGGTTCCGAAGTCGGCGCACACGGCCCGCATGATCTCTTCGCAGCGCGTAAGGATCTCGTCGGTGAACGGGCCGCGCCGGTACTTGGGCGTGAAGACCAAGTGCGCCTGCAGGGTGTAGACGACCGTGCGACCCCTGTGGATATTGGAGCTAGGCTCCCAGCGTGGTGACATAGACCAACCGTAGTACGATGCCCGGCATGAAGATCGTGACGCAGGTGAAGCTGATGCCGGAGGCTGACCAGGCCGCCGCGCTGTCGGCCACCCTGCGCACGGTCAACGACCTGGCGTGCTGGGTCTCAGAGGTGGCGCTCGCTCATGGTGTGCCGCGTGAGTACGAGCTGCGCAAGCACACGTACCCGCGTCTCAAGGCCGAAGGACTCGGGGCGCAGGCGGCGCAACACGTGATCAAGAAGGTGCGCGATGCGTACACGGCGCTGCGCGCCAACATGCGCGCCGGAAACCTCGGCAAGCCGAAGTCGAAGCGCCGGATCAGGGCGGAATCGAAGCCGATCACGTTCCGTTCCGAGGCCGCGCAGCCATATGACGACCGGTGTTTGAGCTGGCAGTACGACACACAGACTGTGTCCATCTGGACAACCGCCGGGCGCCTGAAGAACGTCCGCTTCGTCTGCTCCGCCGACGCGCTCAAGACGCTCCGCGAGTACCGCAAGGGCGAGGCCGACCTGATCGAACGTGACGGGGTCTTCTACCTGATCGCCACCTGCGAGGTCCCCGAGGCCGAGACGTACGAGCCTGATGGCTTCATCGGCGTGGACCTCGGCATCGTCAACATCGTCACCACGTCCACCGGCTACCGGGCCGCCGGACGGGGGCTCAACCGCTACCGCAAGCGGCAGCTTGACTTGCGGACCAAGCTCCAGAAGAAGCGCACCAAGTCCGCCAAGCGCCGGCTCAAGGAGCGCTCCCGCCGCGAGGCGCGGCACGTCAAGAACACCAACCACATCATCTCCAAGACGATCGTGACCGAGGCTGAACGCACCTCGGCTGGGATCTCCCTGGAAGAACTCAAGGGAATCCGGCAGAGGGTACGGCTCCGCAAGCCCCAACGGGTCGCACTCCACTCCTGGGCCTTCGCCCAGCTCGGAGACTTCATCGTCTACAAGGCCAAGAGGGCCGGTGTGCCCCAGGCCTTCGTCGGTCCCGCGTACACGTCGCAGACGTGCGCCGAGTGTGGCCACGTCGACAAACGAAACCGTGTCGACCAGGGGCTCTTCATCTGCCGGGGGTGCGGGGTCGTTGCCCACGCCGACCGGAATGCCTCCCACAACATCGCCACCCGTGGCGAGAGCGTGTGGAATGCGGGGCGTGAGTCACGCGTCCCTGCCACCCCACAGGGGTGTCTGGACGGGGGAGTCCACCCCAGCAGCCAGCTGGGCACTACCTCCAAGCCCGGCCCTTCAGAGCCGGGTTAAGTTGACCCACCTTTTCCGTGACTCCACGCGTATGAGCGGGCCCCTTCTGTCACTCTTGCTTCACCGCGCTGAGCGGTGACGGAGCAGCTGGGCCAGGGGGAGAGGCACGATGCCGCACACGGAGGCGGAGGCGGAGACCGACACGGCGGTCGCCGCCGGTCAGGGCGGCGGGTGGGCGGGTCAGGGTGCTCTCTCCTTTCTCGCGGAGGCCTCTGATCTGCTGGCCGGGCACACCGACGAGGACAAGGTCGCCTCGCTCGCCGGGCAGTTGATGGTGCCCCGCTTCGCCGACTGGTGCGCGGTGTGGCTGCGTGACGAGGAGCGTTCCCGGCCGCCCCGGCTCGCCCGGGTGTGGCATGCGCAGGAGGGCCGCATCGCCGCGTTGCGTGCCGAACTCACCCTTCACCCGCCGCTGGGCACCCCCCGCGCCCTCCCGGGCCGGGCCGCCCCCTGGCGCCGGCACCAGGAACCGGCCGGCACCGACGGGCGTGCCGGTGCCGAGGTCCGCTGCGACCTGGTGGTCGGTGGGCGCACTCTCGGTTCGCTGGTGCTCGGACGGGAGGGGCTGCCGCGGTTTCCTGACGGAGTCCTCGGACTGGTCGAGGACTTCGCACGCCGGGTGGCTCTCGCCGTGCTCTCGGCGCGCCGCTACACCCTCCAGGCCACCATCAGCCAGGTCCTCCAGCGGGGGCTGCTGCCCAGCGAGAAGGTGCACGTTCCCGGGCTGGACACCGCGCTCGTCTACGAGCCGGCGGGCGAGGGGGCGTGGGCGGGCGGCGACTTCTACGATCTGCTGCGGCTGCCGTCGGGCCGCTGGCGCTTCGCTCTCGGCGACGTGTGCGGCAGCGGCCCCGAGGCCGCCGTCGTCACGGGTCTGGCCCGCCCCGTGCTGCGGCTGCTCGCCAAGGAGGGCTACTCGGTCACCGAGACGTTGAACCGGCTCAACCGCGAGGTGGGGGAGCAGGCACGGTTCCTGTCCGTCATCTACGGCGAACTGGCCTTCCGCGACGGGCTGGTGGACTGCACGCTCACCTGCGCGGGCCATCCGCTGCCGCTGGTGCGCGACGCCTCGGGCGCCGTCCGCACCGCCGCGCTCCCGCAGTTGCTGCTCGGTGTCGCACAGGAGGTGGACTACGACAGCCAGTCCTTCACCCTGCACCCCGGCGACACGCTGCTGTGCGTCACCGACGGTGTGACCGAACGCCGCAGCGGGCGGCACCTGTTCGACGACGGCGACGGGTTGGCCACCCTCTTCGCGGACTGCGCGGGCCTGGACGCGGGCGCCACCGCCGAGCGTCTGCGGCGCGCGGTCCACGCCTTCGCCCCTGACCTGCCCGCGGACGATCTGGCCATGCTGGTGCTCCGGGCGCCGGGCGGGCCACCGCGGCTCCCGCACTCCGTCCGAGCGCGCACGGACCCGCGTACCGCTTGAGCGCGGCCCGCACCCCGCCCGACGGCCCGTCCGGGCGGCCGCTCAGTCGACCAGGTCCCGCACCACGGCGTCCGCCAGCAGGCGGCCCCGCAGGGTGAGAACGGCGCGTCCCCGTGCGTAGGGTTCCGGCTCCAGCAGGCCGTCGTCGCAAGCCCGCTGTGCGGCCTTCGCCCCGTCCTGGGCCAGCAGACCCAGGGGGCAGCCTTCCCGCAGCCGCAGCTCCAGCAGGATCCGTTCGACGCGCCGGTCCTCGGCGCCGAGGATCTCGCGGCCCGCGCCGGGGGAGCGGCCCTCGGCGAGGGCCTTCGCGTAGCCGGCGGGATGTTTGGCGTTCCACCAGCGCACTCCGCCGACGTGGCTGTGCGCGCCGGGCCCGGCGCCCCACCAGTCGGCCCCCGTCCAGTACAGCTCGTTGTGGCGGCACCGGGCGGCCGTCTTTCCGGCCGCGGCCCAGTTGGAGACCTCGTACCACTCCAGACCCGCCGCGCTCAGCCGCTCCTCTGCGATCAGGTAGCGGTCCGCGTGCACGTCGTCGTCCGTCATGGGCACCTCGCCCCGCCGGATCTGCCGCGCCAGCCTGGTGCCCTCCTCGACGATCAGCGCGTAGGCGGAGACGTGGTCGGGTCCTGCGGCGAGCGCGGCGTCCAGCGAGGCCCGCCAGTCGTCGTCCGTCTCGCCCGGGGTGCCGTAGATCAGGTCGAGGTTGACGTGCGAGAACCCCGCCTTGCGGGCCTCCGCGACGCATTCCTCGGGGCGGCCGGGCGTATGGGTGCGGTCCAGCACCCGCAGCACGTGCGCGCGGGCGCTCTGCATACCGAACGAGACCCGGTTGAAGCCCGCCTCGCGCAGCTGCGCCAGGTACGCCGGGTCGACGGACTCCGGGTTCGCCTCGGTGGTGACCTCGGCGTCCTCGGCCAGGCCGAACTCCTGGTCGATCGCCGTCAGCATCCGTCCCAGCTCGGCCGCCGGCAGCAGGGTGGGCGTGCCGCCGCCGACGAACACCGTCGAGACGGGGCGCGGGTCTTCGCCGAGCACCCGGCGGGCGAGGCGGATCTCCTCGACGACCTGCTCCGCGTACCGGTCCCGGCTGGTTCCGCCCAGCTCGGAGGCGGTGTAGGTGTTGAAGTCGCAGTAGCCGCAGCGGGTGGCGCAGTACGGCACGTGCAGGTAGAAGCCGAGCGGGCGCGTGGCCGCGCCGTCGAGCGCGTGGCGGGGCAGCGAGCCGTCTGCGGGCATCGGCTCGCCGTCGGGAAGGGCGGAGGGCATCTGTCCATTGTCCCCGTTCCCGGACGAAGCCCTGCGTCCGGGAACGGGAAGGGGACGGGAAGGGGGCGACGCCCGCGGGGTTCAGGCGGCCGTGCCCCCCGCCGCGGTGAGACGCCGGCCGCGCAGCGCCCGGTAGACGGCGCCGATCGCGGCGGCCTGCACCAGTGCGGAGAGGCCGATCAGCAGCGCCACGGCCCAGCCGGTGTCGGGGACGAGCGGCAGGAGGAGCACGGAGACGGGCGCTGTGGCGAAGAACATCCACACCCCGGCGAACGAGGCGTCGGCCCCCGAGTCGAACAGGTTGACGGCGGCGGTGAAGAGTACGGCGGCCACGACCAGCGCGAGGTAGGCCAGTGACGCGGGGTTGAGCAGCAGTCCCCGAGCGGTCGTGATGCGGTTCGTGTCCCCGGACTCTGCCATGGCCAGACCCCCTGATCCCGGTCGCACCCGAGTGCGACGCTGATGTGTGCGGTGTGCTCTGCCCACGGTAGGGACGCCCCGCGCGGCCCGGCATGAGTACGCGTACTCACCTGGTGCGCGTACTCAAGCCGTGAGGGGGCCAGGAGGCGGCGGTGCAGGGGGCGCGAGGGGAGGGCCGGCGCTCAGGCGTCCTCCGGGGCCGTCACGAAGTCGATCAGCTCTTCCACGCGGCCCAGCAGCGCGGGTTCCAGGTCCTTGTAGGAGCGCACGGTGCCCAGAATGCGCTGCCAGGCGGCGCCCGTGTTCGGTTCCCAGCCCAGCCCCGCGCACACGCCCAGCTTCCAGTCCGTCCCCCTGGGGACCTTCGGCCACGCGCCGATCCCCACGGAGGCGGGTTTCACGGCCTCCCAGATGTCGATGTAGGGATGCCCGACGACCAGCACGTTCCCGCCGCTGCGCGCATCCACCTCCGCCGCGATCCGCGACTCCTTCGACCCCGGCACCAGGTGGTCCACGAGCACCCCGAGCCGTGCGTCGGGGGCGGGCGCGAAGGCCTCGACGACGGCGGGGAGGTCGTCGACGCCCTCCAGGTACTCCACGACGACCCCCTCGATGCGCAGGTCGTCCCCCCACACCTTCTCCACCAGCTCCGCGTCGTGCCGTCCCTCGACGTAGAGGCGTCCGGCGCGCGCCACCCGGGCCCGTGCGCCGGGTACGGCGATCGAACCGGAGGCGGTCAGCCGCGGTCCCCGGGCGGCTGCCGCGGCTGCCGCCGCAGGGGCGGCGCGGGGCCGTACGAGCGTGACGGTCCTCCCCTCCAGCAGGAAGCCGCGCGGCGCCATGGGGAAGACCCGGTGCTTGCCGAAGCGGTCCTCCAGGGTGACGGTCGGCCCCTCGGCGGTCTTCTCGCACCGTACGACCGCCCCGCAGAACCCCGTGGTGACCTCTTCGACCACCAGGTCGGGCTCGGCGGCCACCTCGGGTACGGGCTGCTTGCGCTTCCACGGGGGAGTCAGGTCGGGGTTGTCGTAACGGTCGTGACGGCTGCGCATGGGGCACATTCTGCTACGTGCCCGGCCCGGTCCCGCTACGCGCCGGGCGGGGTCCGCTACGCGCCGGGTCCGGCGAACCGCCGCGCCAGCTCCTCCTGTTGCGCCCGCACGAACGCCGCGTCGACGACGGCCCCGTGCCCGGGCACGTACAGCGCTTCCTCGCCGCCCAGGGTTAGCAGCCGGTCGAGCGCCGCGGGCCAGCGGGCGGGGTGGGCGTCGGCTCCCGCCTGGGGTTCGTCCGACTCCTCCACCAGGTCGCCGCAGAAGACGACGTCGGGGTCTCCGGGCACCAGCACGGCCAGATCGTGTTCGGTGTGCGCCGGGCCCACGTTGACCAGGACGACCTCGCGTCCTCCCAGGTCGAGGGTCAGCTGCCCGCTGACGGGATGGTGCGGGCGCGCCAGGACGTCGGCCGCCTCGGCGGCCTCGTCCTCCGGCAGTCCGTGTGCGACGGCGTCGTCCCGCAGCGCCTCCCCGTGCCGGTCGAGGAACGCGGCGGCCCCGACCGCCGCGTACACCTGTGCGCCGGAGAAGACGGCGGTGCCGAAGACGTGGTCGAAGTGCGGGTGCGTGAGCGCGGCCCACCGCACCCGGCGGCAAAGCAGCGCGGTGACGTCGGCGCGGATCCCGGCGCCCTCCCGCAGCGAGGAGCCGGTGTCGATCACCAGGGCTCCGTCGTCGCCGCTGACGGCGCCGACCGTCGCGTCCCACTCCGGCAGCCTGCGCCGCACCACCCCGTCCGCGAGCCGCTCCCAGTGCCGGCCGTCGCCGCCCACGAGAGCGCCACCGGTGTCCGCTGCCCGCGGCGGGTGCGCCGTGTGCGGCATGTGCGGCGTGTGCGTACGGCTGTCCCCTTGCGCCTGCATACGACGACGCTAACGGCAGTGCGCGGCCGGCGCCCCCTCCCGGCGCCCGGGGTACGGTTCGGGGCGGCGGATGAGGCGGCCCTTGCCCCGGCTGCGGTGACCGGCCGTACACTGGCTCAGGGGCTTGGCACTCCGGCCTGCAGAGTGCCAAGCGAAGTGCCAGGGATGACCGCCAGGGAACGAACCAGGACCAGCGGCCGGACGGGAGGTGTGCGCCATGCTCAGCGAGCGCCGGCTGGAAGTGCTCCGCGCCATCGTCCAGGACTACGTCGGCACCGAGGAGCCGGTGGGCTCGAAGGTCCTCACGGAACGGCACAACCTGAAGGTGTCGCCGGCCACGGTGCGCAACGACATGGCGGCCCTGGAGGACGAGGGCTACATCGCGCAGCCGCACACCAGCGCGGGGCGCATCCCCACGGACAAGGGGTACCGGCTGTTCGTCGACAAGCTCGCCGGCGTCAAGCCGCTGTCGTCGCCGGAGCGGCGCGCGATCCAGAACTTCCTCGACGGCGCCGTCGACCTCGACGACGTGGTGGGGCGCACGGTGCGGCTGCTGGCGCAGCTCACCCGGCAGGTCGCCGTCGTGCAGTACCCCTCGCTGACGCGTTCGACGGTGCGCCACGTCGAGCTGCTGGGGCTCGCGCCCGCGCGGCTGATGCTGGTGCTGATCACCGACACCGGCCGCGTCGAGCAGCGCCTGATCGACTGCCCGGCGCCGATCGGTGAGACGGTGCTGGCCGATCTGCGCGCCCGGCTCAACAGCCGCGTGGTCGGGCAGCGCTTCACCGAGGTGCCCTCCCTGGTGCAGGACCTGCCCGAGGCGTTCGACGCCGACGACCGCGCCACCATCTCCACGGTTCTGGCCACCCTCCTGGAGACCCTGGTCGAGGAGACCGAGGAGCGGCTGATGATCGGCGGCACCGCCAACCTCACTCGCTTCGGACACGACTTCCCGCTCACGATCCGCCCGGTCCTGGAGGCGCTGGAGGAGCAGGTCGTCCTCCTCAAGCTGCTCGGTGAGGCGAAGGACTCGGGCATGACCGTACGAATCGGGCATGAGAACCAGCACGAGGGACTGAGTTCCACATCGGTCGTCTCCGTCGGCTACGGTTCGGGCGACGAAGCAGTCGCCAAACTCGGCGTGGTCGGACCGACCCGCATGGACTACCCCGGAACGATGGGAGCTGTACGCGCAGTGGCACGGTACGTCGGACAGATCCTGGCGGAGTCATAAGGTGGCGACGGACTACTACGCGGTCCTCGGCGTGCAGCGCGACGCCTCGCAGGACGAGATCAAGAAGGCCTTCCGCAGGCTCGCCCGCGAGCTGCACCCGGACGTCAACCCGGACCCGAAGACCCAGGAGCGGTTCAAGGAGATCAACACCGCCTACGAGGTGCTCTCCGACCCGCAGAAGAAGCAGGTCTACGACCTGGGCGGAGACCCGGCCTCCGGCGCGGCCGGCGGCGGAGCGGGCGGCTTCGGCGGCGGCTTCGGCAACTTCAGCGACATCATGGACGCCTTCTTCGGCACCGCGGCGCAGCGCGGCCCGCGCTCGCGCACCCGCCGCGGCCAGGACGCCATGATCCGCCTCGACATCGATCTGGACGAGTCCGCGTTCGGCACGACCAAGGACATCCAGGTCGACACCGCCGTCGTCTGCAACACCTGCAGCGGCGAGGGCGCGGCCCCCGGCACCTCCGCGCAGACCTGCGACATGTGCCGAGGCCGCGGCGAGGTCTCCCAGGTCACCCGCTCCTTCCTGGGGCAGGTCATGACCTCGCGGCCCTGCCCGCAGTGCCAGGGCTTCGGCACCGTGGTGCCCACGCCCTGCCCCGAGTGCGCGGGCGACGGCCGCATCCGCTCGCGGCGCAGCCTGACGGTGAAGATCCCCGCCGGTGTCGACAACGGCACCCGCATCCAGCTCGCCGGCGAGGGCGAGGTCGGTCCGGGCGGCGGCCCTGCCGGGGACCTGTACGTGGAGATCCACGAGAACGCCCATCCGACCTTCCAACGGCGCGGTGACGACCTGCACTGCACCGTCACGATCCCCATGACGGCGGCGGCCCTGGGCACCAAGGTGCCGCTGGAGACGCTGGACGGCATGGAGGACATCGACATCCGTCCCGGCACTCAGTCGGGGCAGTCGGTCCCGCTCCACGAGCGCGGCGTCACCCACCTGCGCGGGGGCGGGCGCGGCCAGCTCATCGTCCACGTCGAGGTCACCACGCCCTCGAAGCTGGAGCCGGAGCAGGAGGAGCTGCTCCGCCGCCTCGCCAAGCTGCGCGGTGAGGAGCGGCCCACGGGCCAGTTCCAGCCGGGCCAGCAGGGCCTGTTCTCCCGGCTCAAGGACGCCTTCAACGGGCGGTGACCCGGGCGGCGCCCCCTCCCTTCCGGTTCCCTCCCGGCCCGGCCGGAAGGGGCGAGCGGGGGCGCGGCGACGGGCTGTGAGGCCGTCTTGCGGGGCGTGACAGGATGGCGGCATGCCCACCCCGCACCCCTCGTACGCCTCGACGTGTTCGCTGTCCGAGCTGGCTGAGCACCCCGTCATCCAGGCCCCGATGGCCGGCGGGGCCGCGGGCCCCGAGCTGGCCGCGGCCGTGAGCGAGGCGGGGGGTCTGGGCTTTCTCGCCGCCGGCTACAAGACGCCGGAGGCGATGTACGAGCAGATCAAACAGACGCGTCGGCTCACGGGCCGTCCCTTCGGCGTGAACCTGTTCCTGCCGCAGCCGCGCACCGCGGAACCCGCCGCCGTCGACGTCTACCGCGAACAGCTCGCCGATGAGGCCACCTGGTACGAGACGGAACTGGGTGACACGGACGGCACGACGGACGACGCCTACGAGGCGAAGCTGGCGATCCTGCTGGAGGATCCGGTCCCGCTCGTCTCCTTCACCTTCGGCTGCCCCTCGGCCGCCGACCTGGAACGGCTGGCGAAGGCGGGCACCCGCACCCTCGTGACGGCGACCTCCGTCGCGGAGGCGCAGGCGGCACAGGAAGCGGGCGCGGACGCCGTGTGTGTCCAGGGGATCGAGGCGGGCGGGCACCTGGGCTCGCACCGCGACGATCCGCAGCGCGAGCCCGGCAGCGGCGGCGTCGGGCTGCTCTGCCTCGTCGCCCAGGCCAGGGAGGTGGTCGGGCTGCCGCTCGTCGCCTCGGGCGGGCTGATGCGCGGCGGGCAGATCGCCGCGGTGCTGGCGGCCGGCGCCACGGCCGCCCAGTTGGGCACGGCCTTCCTCGTCACCCCGGAGTCCGGCGCCGATCCGCTGCACAAACAGGCCATGACCAACCCGACGTTCACCAGGACCGAGTTCACCCGTGCCTTCTCCGGGCGCGCGGCGCGCGGGCTGGTCAACCGCTTCCTGCGCGAGCACGGCCCGTACGCGCCCGCCGCCTATCCGCAGGTCCACTACCTGACCGCCGGACTGCGCAAGGCCGCGGCCAAGGCGGGCGACCCGCAGGCCATGGCGCTGTGGGCAGGGCAGGGACACAGGCTCGCGCGCGAGCTGCCCGCGGGGCAGCTCGTGGAGGTCCTCGTCGCCGAGATCGCGGCCGCGCGGGAGGCGCTGGCATGAGCGCTCCCGTCTTCCTCGCCGACACCGCACTGCTGAGCGGCGGCACGGTCGTGCTCGACGGCCCCGAGGGGCGGCACGCCGTCTCGGTGCGCAGGCTGCGTCCTGGCGAGGAGGTCGTCCTGACCGACGGCGCGGGCACCGGCGCCTACGGCAGCGTCACCGCCGTGGAGGGCAAGGACCGGCTGGAGGTCACCGTCCGCGAGGTCCGCGTGGAGCCGGAGCCGCAGCCCGCGCTCACCGTCGTCCAGGCCCTTCCCAAGGGCGACCGGGGCGAGTTGGCCGTCGAGACGATGACGGAGGCGGGCGTGGACGCGATCGTCCCGTGGGCCGCTTCGCGGGCCGTCACGCGGTGGAAGGGGGAGCGCGCCGCCAAGGCGCTCGGCAAGTGGCGCGGCACGGCGCGGGAAGCGGGCAAGCAGGCGCGGCGGCTGCGGTTCCCGGCGGTGGCCGAGCAGGCCTCCTCGTCCCAGGTGGCCGCGTTGCTCGCCGAAGCGGACTTCGCCGGGGTGCTGCACGAGGAGGGCGCGGTGCCGCTGGCGACGGCGCCGCTGCCGTCCTCGGGAAGGATCGTGCTGGTGGTCGGGCCCGAGGGCGGGGTCGCGCCGGAGGAGCTGGAGCTGTTCGCGCAGGCGGGTGCCGAGCCGTTCAGGCTGGGGCCGAGCGTGCTGCGGACGTCCACGGCGGGGACGGCCGCGGCGGCGGTGGTGCTGGCGCGGTCGGGACGCTGGGGCTGAGGACGCGGCCGCCGGGGGAGAGGCCCTGCGCGTCCCGATCCGGCCCCGCCTCGGCGGTGGGTCGCCCAGCCGAAACGGTGAGAGGGCGAGGCGGCGGCCTCGGGTAACATCCGGGCATGGCTTCCAACGGAGAACCGCAGCAGGACTGCCTGTTCTGCAAGATCGTCGCGGGTGAGGTCCCCGCGACGCTGGTGCGGGAGACGGAGACCACCGTCGCGTTCCGCGACATCAACCCGCAGGCCCCCACGCACGTGCTGGTCATCCCCAAGGCGCACTATCCGGACGCCGCCTCCCTGGCGGCCGCCGCACCGCAGCTGATGGCCGACGTGGTGCGCGAGGCGGGCGAGGTCGCGGCGCTGGAGAAGATCACCCCGGCCGAGGGCGGCGGGCCCCACACCGGCTACCGCGTGGTCTTCAACACCGGTTCGGGAGCCGGGCAGACGGTCTTCCACACGCACGCGCACGTCCTCGGCGGACGGGGCCTCGAATGGCCGCCCGGCTGACCGGCGGACGGTGACCGGATGCGGACCGGATACAGGTGACGCGCCTTGTCCGTGCGTGAACTGGTCGTTCTGGGCACCGCCAGCCAGGTGCCCACGCGGCAGCGGAACCACAACGGGTACGTACTCCTGTGGGACGGCGAAGGCATCCTCTTCGACCCCGGCGAGGGGACGCAGCGCCAGATGCTGCACACGTCGGTCGCCGCACACGACCTGACGCGGATCTGCCTCACCCACTTCCACGGCGACCACACACTCGGCCTGCCGGGCGTCATCCAGCACATGAGCCTCGACGGGGTGCCGCACGAGGTGACGGCCCACTACCCGGCGAGCGGACAGACCTACTTCGCCCGCCTGCGCCACGCCACGCCGTTCCACGACACGGTGGCGCTGCGCCAGGCGCCCGTCACAGGGCCCGGCGTGATCGCGGGCGGCGCGGACGAGCCCGAGGTGCCGTTCACGCTGGAGGCGCGGGAACTCTCGCACCGTATCGACGCGTTCGGCTACCGGCTCACCGAGCCCGACACCCGCCGCATGCTGCCGGAGAAACTCGCCGAGCGTGGCATCAGCGGCCCGGACGTGGGGCTGCTCCAGCTGCGCGGGGAGCTGCGCGGGGTGCGTCTGGAGGAGGTCAGCGAGCCCCGCGCCGGGCAGCGGTTCGCCTTCGTGATGGACACCCGGCTGTGCGAGGGGGTGTACGAGCTGGCGCAGGGCTGCGACATGCTCGTCATCGAGTCGACGTTCCTGCACGCCGACGCCGAACTCGCCGAGGTCTCCGGGCACCTGACGGCCTACCAGGCGGGCCGGGTGGCCGCCGGTGCCGGTGTACGCCACCTGGTGCTGACGCACTTCTCGCAGCGCTACCAGGACACCTCGCTGTTCGCCGCCGAGGCCCGTGCCGCCGGGTTCGAGGGGACGCTGACGGCGGCGGAGGACCTGACGCGGGTACCGGTGCCCAAGCGGCGCTGAGCCCCCGCCGGGGCAGCCGGCCATGACGCCCCCGCCGGGGCAGCCGGCCATGACGCCGGTCCCGGGCTCGGTCCTGGTGGGCCCGCGGCGGCGCCTGCCGCCGGTTCCCCGTGGGCCCCGACCCGCGGGCGACGGCGTGAGCTCGCCGGCCCCGAGCGTGGCATCCCGACTGCGGCGGCCCTGCCGGGTGGGTGCATGATGAGGCGGGCGGGGCAGGGAAGGGGCGGGGATGGCGCACTGGACGGCGGAGAGACAGGGAGCGGCTCCCGCGGAGCCGGAGCGGGTCGGCGGCGCGGGCTGGACGGCCGCGTGGCTGACGGGGGCCGTGACGCTGTCCGCGGAGGGCGCGCTCGCGCTGGTCGCCTTCTTCCTCGCGGGCTTGCGCGAGGAGCACTATGTCGCCGCCGGTATCCCCGCCTACGTCGGATATCTCCTCGCGGCCGTGGTCGCCGCGGCCGTGCTCGGCCTGGCGGGCCTGATCGGCTCGGCGGCGGCCGTCCTGCCGGTCGTGCGGCTGTCGCGCTGGTCGGCCCGCAGGATCGGGCGGGCGGAGACGATCGGCTGGTGCCTGACTGCTTGCGGAGCGGTCGCCACGGCGGCCGCCGTGTGCACCGGGGTGCCGATCGGGCTGCTCGGCGGCAGTCGGACGGTGCTTCCGCTGGTGCTTCTCGCGGCGTTCGTCGGCTTGGTTCCCGCCGTCCTGTGCACGCGGGCCGTGACCGTGCTGCGCCGCACCGGTGCGCGGTTCGGGCTGGCCGGGGCGGTGCTCGTGGGCGGTCTGACGCTCTCGGCGCTGGTGCTCGTCGGCGGTCTTGCGGCCTACGGGACCGGCCTGCTCCAGAAGTACGAGCCGCCACGGCTCACCGCCGCGCAGCTCCTCGGCACATGGACCGACGGCCAGGGCGGCACCCTCACCCTCAGGGCTGATGGCACCGCGGCGGCCGACGATCTGGACGTCCACACCGCGCAGGCGGCGCGCGGCGGGGACGCACCCGAGCAGTGCAGCGGCTCCGGCACGTGGGCGCGGAGCGATGCGCCGCCCCGGACACCGCAGCTCGACCTCAGTGTCAGCGGGTGTCTGGAGGGCGTCGGCTGGCAGTTCGGCGGCACAGCCCACCCTCTACTACTGGATCGGCGACCCGGATTCCCTCAACCAGTACGCCCTGCACCGCGGATCGCCGGTGCCGTAGCCGCGGGGGCTCGCGATACGGCTCTCGTCCTGCTCGATGTGCCCCAGGCCGATGTCCGCCCGGCGGTGCCCGCCCGCCCTGGCCGGCGTCCTCGGATGCCGGCCGCAGCCCGGGTCAGCCGGCCATGACGCTGGTGAGCCGCTCCAGGCCGATGTTGCCGCCCGAAAGGAGGACGCCCACCCTCCTCGGGCCCGCACCCTCCGTGTGCCCCGCGGGCGGCGGGTCGAGGCGGTCGGCGAGCAGGGCGGCCAGCGCGCAGGCGCCCGCGGGCTCGACCAGCATCTTGAGCCGTTCGAGGACGAACCGCATCGCCGTGCGCAGCTCGTCCTCGCTCACCAGCAGGACGCTCTCCAGGAGCCGCCGGTTGATCGGATACGTCAGGGCGCCGGGCGTGGTGGCGGTCAGGGCGTCGGCGATGGTGTGCGGCACCCGAACGCTCACCCGCTCGCCGGCCGCCAGGGAGCGGGCGGTGTCGTCGCCCGCCTCCGGCTCGACGCCGAACACGCGCATGCCGGGACGCAGCCCCTTGGCGGCGGTGGCGCATCCGGCGGCCAGCCCGCCACCGCCCACCGGGACGAGCAGCGCGTCCAACTCGCCCACCTCCTCCAGCAGCTCCAGGGCCGCGGTGCCCTGACCCGCCATGGTGCGCGGATGGTCGTAGGGCGGGATGAGGGTCAGCCCGCGGTCGGCGGCGAGCTTCTCGCCGATGGCTTCCCTGCTCTCGGTGTAGCGGTCATAGGTGACGACCTCGGCTCCGTACCCCGCTGTCGCGTCCAGCTTGGCCGTGGGGGCGTCGGCGGGCATGACGATGACGGCGCCGGTGCCGAACTCCCGGGCGGCGAGCGCGACCGCCTGCGCGTGGTTGCCCGACGAGTAGGCCACCACGCCGTGCTCCCGCTGGCGCGGGGTGAGCTGCGTCATCCAGTTGTAGGCCCCGCGGAACTTGAAGGCGCCGGCCCGCTGGAGGTTCTCGCACTTGAGGAACACCTCGGCCCCGACCAGCCGGTCGAGCGTGCGGGAGCGCACGACGGGCGTCCTGTGCACCCCTGCCTCGATGCGGGCGGCCGCCTGCCGGATGTCGTCCAGCGTCAGTACGGGATCGGTGGTCTTGGTCACCTTGTGACCGTATCCCAGGGGTACGACACCCTTCGCCAGAGGGCCCGTGCCTGCCGAAGGGCGGCAGGCACGGCGCTCCTCAGAAGCCGGGACTCCTCAGAAGCCGAGCCGGCGCAGCTGCTTGGGGTCGCGTTGCCAGTCCTTGGCCACCTTGACGTGCAGATCGAGGTAGACGGGGGTGCCCAGCAGCGCCTCGATGTGGCGGCGCGAGGTCGAGCCGACCTCCTTGAGCCGCTTGCCCTTGGGTCCGATGACGATGCCCTTCTGGCTGGGCCGCTCCAGGAAGATGTTGGCGTGCACGTCCAGCAGGGGACGGTCAGCAGGGCGGCCTTCGCGGGGCACCATCTCCTCCACCACCACGGCGATCGAGTGCGGCAGCTCGTCACGGACGCCTTCCAGCGCGGCCTCGCGGATCAGCTCGGCCACCATGACCTGCTCCGGCTCGTCCGTCAGGTCGCCGTCCGGGTACAGCGGCGGGCCCTCGGGCAGCAGCGGCACCAGCAGGTCGGCCAGCAGCTCCACCTGGGTGCCCGCGGTGCCGGAGACCGGAATGATCTCGGCCCACTCGATGCCCAGCTCCTTGCCGAGCTGGTCGACGGCCATGAGCTGCTCGGCGAGGGCCTCGTTCGTCACCAGGTCGGTCTTGGTGACGACGGCGACCTTCGGTGTCTTCTTCCGCACTTCGGCCAGCTCGCCGGCGATGAACCGGTCACCCGGGCCGATCTTCTGGTCTGCCGGCACGCAGAAGCCGATGACGTCGACCTCGGCCCACGTGGTGCGCACCACATCGTTGAGGCGCTCGCCCAGCAGGGTGCGCGGCTTGTGCAGCCCGGGGGTGTCCACCAGGACGAGCTGCGCGTCGGACCTGTGCACGATGCCGCGCACCGTGTGCCGGGTGGTCTGCGGCCTGGTGGAGGTGATCGCGACCTTCGTGCCCACCAGCGCGTTGGTCAGCGTCGACTTGCCCGCGTTCGGGCGGCCGACGAAGCAGGCGAAGCCCGAGCGGTACTCGGCCGCGTCCGGATCGTTGCCTGCGGCGGCACCGGGGGCGGTGGAGGAAGCGTTCATGCGCTCCATTGTCCCCGATGGCCGGTACGGGCCCGCACGCCGACTCCGGGCGCCCGGGCGCGGGGCTCAGCCCGCCGTCACCGTCGCACGGAGGGTGCCGTCCGGGCCGGCCAGGAGCACCGGTGTGGCGGGGCCGCCCAGGTCCCGCACGGTCGCCAGGTCCTCGTCCGGCACCTGCTCCGCGTCCGCGACGACGGCCGCCGCCTCCAGCGACTTCGCGCCCGAGGCCACGGCCATGGCCACGGCGGTGCGCAGCGCCGACAGCTGGAGCGAGGGCAGCGCGACGGAGCCCGCCACATAGGTGCGGCCGGTCTCGTCCCGTACGGCGGCGCCCTCGGGGACGGCGTTGCGTGCGCGGGCGCTGCGGGCCAGCGTGAGGATCTTGCGGTCTTCCGGGTCGAGCCCGTCCGTGCTGCTCAGGTCACTCATGACGGCGAGCATATGCGGTGCGCGGGCGCCCACGAGAGGGCGCCCCGCGACCCGGCGGCCGGCCCGTGCCCTGGGCGCCGTGCCCGTACGGTCAGCCCGCGACCTGGTGCATGCCCGCGCGGCGTACCTCGGGATCGGTCAGCCGCGCCAGCTTCTTAGCCGTGCCGGTGCCCGCCACGGGGTTGTGCAGGATCAGGTGCAGGTCGGGGCGGGCCGGCACCTGGAGCGTCGTCGCCTCGAAGTACAGGGCGCCGACGACGGGGTGGTCCAGCTCCTTGAGTCGCTGGCCCGGGCGGCACACGTCGCTCTGCGCCCACAGCGCGCTGAACTCCGGGCTGCTGCGCAGGAGCTCGCTCAGCAGCTCCCGGAACCCCTCGTCCTGGGGCCACTCCGCCAGCGAGGCGCGCAGTTCGGCCACCACGCCGGGCGCGTTCCTCTCCCAGCTGAGCGAGCGGGCGCGGTAGCGGTCGTCGCAGAAGAAGCTGATGAGGCAGTTCTCCTGGGGTTCGATGCCCATCACCAGGCGGGCCGACTCGTTCATCCCGACCGCGCTGAAGTACGGGTCCATGATGTGAGCCGGGTAGGGCATCCAGCCGTCGATCAGCCGCTGGAAGCCGTCGCACAGGTAGTCGCGGTCGTGCTCGGACTCGGGCAGCGGCGGGTTGAGCCCGGCCAGCACGTACAGGTGCCGGCGCTCGGCCTGGCTCATCCGCAGCACCCGCGCCACCGCGTCCAGCACCACTCTTCGGCCGCCTCGGCGACCAACTCGGCCGCCGCCGCACGTTCCTGGCCGGCCTCGCCCTCTTCACCGCCGCCTCCGTGCTGGCCGCCCTCGCCCCCGACGCCCCCCCTCTTCCTGGCAGGCCGCGCGCTCCAGGGCGTGGGCGCCGCCGCGCTCGTGCCCACCGGCATGGCGCTGATCACCACCTCCTTCGCCGAAGGCCCCAAGCGCACCAAGGCGCTGAGCATCAACGGCTCCCTGATGGCGCTCGGCTTCACCGTCGGCATGGTCGTCGGCGGCATCCTGACCGACACCCTGGGCTGGCGCTCCACCATGGGCCTGCTCGGCGCCGGCGGCGGCCTCGTGCTGGTCCTCGCGCCGCGGCTGCTGGCCGAGAGCAGGGGCGGGCGCGCCCGGCTCGACGTGCCCGGTGCCCTCACCGTCACCGCGGGCCTCTTCTCCGTGATCTACGGGCTGTCCACCGCGGCCGAGGGGGGCTTCGCCAGGGCCGACGTGCGGGTCGCGCTCCTGGCCGGGCTCGCGCTGCTCGCGGTGTTCGTCCGGGTCGAGGCCCGCAGCGCCGATCCGCTGCTGCCGCTGTGGCTGCTGCGCCGCCCCACCGTCGCCTTCGGCAACCTGGGCGGTCTGGCCACCGTTTCGATGATGACCGCCGTCGTCTTCCTCATGACCCTCTACCTGCAGGACCTGCTGGGCGTCTCCGCGCTCGTCACCGGCCTCGTCTTCGGCGTGCAGGGTCTCGCCTCCGTCGCGGGCGGCGTCCTGGCACCCCGGATCGCCTGGCGCATCGGCGCGCCCCGCACCCTGGCCCTCGCACTGATCGGCCAGGGCGCGCTGACGGCGGCGCTGACGGGGCTCGGCGTGGACGCCGGGCTGTGGCTGGTCCTGAGCGCCCTCTCGCTGGCCAGCGTCCTGCACCTGGTCGCGGTCGTCACCTACGGGGTGACCGCCACCTCGGGGCTGGCCGACGCCGAACAGGGCCGCGCCACCTCCCTGGTGACCAGCGCGATGCAGCTGGGCATGGCGCTGGGCATTCCGCTGCTGAGCGCGCTGTCCGTCGGCTGGGCCGGTGCCGTACGCGCCGGCGGCGCCGACGCCGCGGCGGCGACGCTCGCCGGTATCAGGCTGAGCGTCGCCGCCGACGCCGCGGTGCTGCTCGCGGTCGGACTGCTCGTCGCCCTGACGGTGGGGCGCCGCCGGACGGTCCCCGGCCGGGGAGGAGACCGGGGCCGGAACCGGGACTGAGGCCCGGGGCCGCGGGCTCGGGGCCGGCCCCCTGGGGCTGGGGTCTGGGGATCAGTCGTCCTGCTCCGGCGGCACCGTCGGAGTGGGCGTCCGGCCCTTGGCGACCGCCTTGAGGCGCTTGGCCGCCTCCTTGGCCACGTCGCTGGTCATCTTGGTGTCGCCCTTGCCCGTGGTCAGCAGGGCGAGACCGGTGGTGGACCGCTCCGCGCGGGTGAGGACGAGGTCCAGCGTGAGCTGTTTCCCGTCCGCCGAGCCGCCCTTGGCTCTGCCCCGCAGGCGGGCGCCCGCGCTGTCCGCGCCGGTCTTCGGCTTCAGCTCGGATACCTTCCACTCGACGGTGGTCGCGTTGTTGCGGGTGGTGACCTTCTTGCAGCTGTCCCGCACGCTCTTGAAGGTGCTCAGCGCCCGCTTCGCGTCGCGGGTGGCGTCGTAGGAGGCGATCTCGCTGGACAGGTACGGGCCGCTCGCTGACTTGCTGTAGTCGCGCGAGGCGTCGGTCCGTGCCTCGTGCTTGTCCAGATCGCCACCGAGCGCGTCCATCAGCTTCTTGCAGTTGCGGTCCTTGGTGCTCAGATCGTCGGGCGCGTCACCCGCCGCCGTGGTGTCGTCCAGATCCGCGCTCTTCCACCCCGCCGGCAGGTTCTGCTCGACCACCAGCGCCGCGCGCGCCTGCTCTTCGCTGAGCGGGCCGGCCGCCTTCGAGGGCGAGCCCGTGGGGGTCGCGTCGGACTTCGAGGGCGAGGGCGAGTCTCCGCCGGAGTTGGACTCGCTGTCGCCACCGCATCCGGCGACGGACAACAGGACGGCGGCGGACACGGCACCGACGAGCGGGGCACGGCGGTACGAGGGGCGAGGACGCGGCATGGCGGGAGGCCTTTCGACGAGGGCTCCCCCTACCGCACCAGCTGCCCGCGCCGGCCACCACCCCACCTGCGCCGAACGGGCGACGGGCGCCCGAACGCCCCTGCGGCGCCCGGCAGTGGCCCAGCCGACGCCCGGCAGCCCCCTTGACGACGCGCACCGCACGCGCGGCACGCTCGCCGGGCGGGCGGTCAGCTGCCGCCGAGCCGCAGCCGCTCCCAGCGGGGCAGCCCGGCGACCACCAGGTCCCAGGAGTCCTCGACCATCTCGCGTACCACGCGATCCGGCAGGCTGCCGTCGAGCGTGACCGTGTTCCAGTGCCGCTTGTTGAGGTGCCAGCCGGGCCGCACCGCCGGACACGTCTCGCGCAGCCGGAGCGCGATCTCCGGTTCGCACTTGAGGCTGACCCGCAGTGGCGCTTCGTCCAGCGAACTGAAGGCGAAGATCCGCCCCTTGACCTTGAACGTGGACAGCCCGGGGTTCGCGGGGAACGGAAAGTCCTCCCACGCGTCGTTCTGTCCCAGACAGCAGGCTCTGAGCTCCTCCGGCGTCATGGAACAAGCCTAGGGAGGGGGTACGACAACGCGGCGGCCCAAGGCGGCCATGGCCGCGCCTGGCGACCGCGGCGGGCCACGGCGGTGGGGGGCGGGCCAGAGCACCGGCGGGAGGCCGGCAGGAGAGCGCTCCCGCCGGCGCCTCAGCCCTCGCCGACGGCGGCGCTGTGCTCGCCGTCGGTCATCACGGGCTCGCGCACCGCCTCGACCAGCACCGTCACGATCTTGTTGCGGCGCCCGGCCGGGGACTCGGCCGTCAGCCGCAGCCCCGTCAGTGTCGGATCGGAGTGGTCCTCGGTGACGTCCACGACGGTGGTGGCCCCGGCGATCGGAACCCGGCCCAGCGACTTGGCCAGCAGCCCACCGACCGTCTCCACGTCCTCGTCGTCCCAGCCGGTGAGCCCGTACAGCTCGCCCAGATCGGCGATGTCGAGACGCGCGGTGACGCGGTAGCGGCCCTCGCCCAGGTCCTCGACGGGCGGCAGCTCGCGGTCGTACTCGTCGGTGATCTCCCCGACGATCTCCTCCAGGATGTCCTCGATGGTCACGACGCCCGCCGTGCTGCCGTACTCGTCGATGACGACGGACACGTGGATCCGGTCCTGCTGCATCTCGCGCAGCAGGTCACCGGCGTTCTTGGTGTCGGGCACGAACGTGGCGGGGCGCATCGCGGTCGAGACCAGCTCGCTCTCCGCGTCGCGGCTGATGTGCACCTTCCGCGCCAGGTCCTTGAGGTAGACGATGCCCACGACGTCGTCCTCGTTCTCGCCCACCACGGGGATCCGCGAGAAGCCGGAGCGCAGCGCCAGGGTCAGCGCCTGGCGGATCGTCTTGAACCGCTCGATGGTGATCAGGTCGGTACGCGGCACCATCACCTCGCGCACCAGCCGGTCGCCGAGCTGGAAGACGGAGTGCACCATCTTCCGCTCCTCCGCCTCGATCAGCGACTCCTGCTCGGCGAGGTCGACCATCGCGCGCAGCTCCGCCTCGCTGGCGAACGGGCCCTTGCGGAACCCCTTGCCCGGCGTCAGCGCGTTGCCCAGCAGGATCAGCAACTGCGGCACGGGGCCCAGGATGCGGGCCAGCGGGAGCAGCACGAAGGCGGAGGCCGTCGCCGTGTTGAGGGGGTGCTGGCGGCCGATGGTGCGGGGCGAGACACCGATCGCCACGTAGGAGGCGAAGACCATGACCCCTATCGCGACGGCCAGCGCCTGCCAGGTGCCGTCGATGGCCCGCAGGCACGCGTACGTCACCAGCGACCCGGCCGCCACCTCGCACGCCACCCGCAGCAGCAGGGCGAGGTTGAGGTAGCGGGTCGGGTCGGCGGCCACGGCCGCCAGCTTGTCGCTGCCGCGCCGCCCCTGGCGGACCGCCTCCTCGGCGCGGTAGCTGGTCGTACGGGCCAGACCCGTCTCGGCGCACGCGGCCAGCCAGGCCACGATCACCAGCAGCACCACGGCTGCGATCAGCGGCGTGCTCACGAGGTGGTGGTGGGGGCAGGAGACGGTCCTGTCAGGCCCTGCTCGGCGCGCCAGCCGTCGACGATCGCGGACTGCAGGCCGAACATCTCGGCCCGCTCGGCGGGCTCCTCGTGGTCGTAGCCCAGCAGGTGCAGCACCCCGTGCACGGTGAGCAACTGGAGCTCCTCGTCCATGGAGTGCTTGGTCGGCGCGTCCGCGCCCTGCTTCGTCGCGACCTGGGGGCACAGCACGATGTCCCCGA
Source organism: Streptomyces diacarni (assembly GCF_003323715.1). Classification (GTDB taxonomy): domain Bacteria; phylum Actinomycetota; class Actinomycetes; order Streptomycetales; family Streptomycetaceae; genus Streptomyces; species Streptomyces diacarni. The sequence goes on along the minus strand of NZ_QOIN01000040.1, from coordinate 149,712 downwards.
GGAGCCCCTGCGGGGGCTCCTCCTCGTCCCGGGAGGGCGGGCGCAGCTCGTCCATCGGGAACGACATCACGTCCGTGGGCCCCGGCAGGTCCATCCACTGGAGGTGCAGCTGCTCGATCGTCTCGGGGTCGACGCAGATGACCGACAGCTCCGAGAGCGGATGGATGCGCATCCGGGCCAGCGCGTAACGGGCGATGTCGAGCAGTGCCTGCTCGTCGACCTGGTGCCCTGACTCGTTGTTGACGTCGATCGACATGGTGCGGGGCGACTACTTCCTCTTGCCGTTGTTCCGCCTGGACGGCGGGGCTTCGCTCTCGCTCCGGGCCTCGCGGGCGCTGTCGTAGCGCTCGTACGCGTCGACGATACGGCCCACCAGCTTGTGCCGGACCACGTCGGTGCTGGTCAGCTGCGAGAAGTGGACGTCCTCGACGCCCTCCAGGATCTCCCGTACCTGGCGCAGCCCGCTCTTCGTGCCGCCGGGCAGGTCGACCTGCGTCACATCACCGGTGATCACGATTTTGGAGTCGAAACCGAGTCGGGTGAGGAACATCTTCATCTGCTCGGGGTTCGTGTTCTGCGCCTCGTCCAGGATGATGAACGCGTCATTGAGCGTTCTTCCCCGCATATACGCCAGCGGAGCCACCTCGATGGTGCCCGCCGCCATCAGCCGGGGGATCGAGTCCGGGTCCAGCATGTCGTGCAGCGCGTCGTACAGCGGCCGCAGATACGGGTCGATCTTCTCGTAGAGCGTGCCCGGCAGGTAGCCGAGCCGCTCACCCGCCTCCACGGCGGGACGCGTCAGGATGATCCGGGTGACCTGCTTGGCCTGGAGCGCCTGCACCGCCTTGGCCATCGCCAGATACGTCTTGCCGGTGCCTGCCGGGCCGATGCCGAAGACGACCGTGTGCGTGTCGATCGCGTCCACGTACCGCTTCTGGTTGAGCGTCTTGGGGCGGATCGTGCGGCCGCGGTTGGAGAGGATGTTCTGGGTGAGCACCTCGGCGGGCGTCTCGTCGGTGCCGCCCGTGCCGTTCTCCTGTGCGCGGAGCATGGAGATGGAGCGCTCCACCGCGTCCTCCGTCATCGGCTGACCGGTGCGCAGCACCAGCATCATCTCGTCGAAGAGGCGCTGGACGAGCGCCACCTCCGCCGGGTTGCCGGTCGCGCTGATCTCGTTCCCCCGGACATGGATGTCCGTGTCGGGAAACGCGTCCTCGATGACGCGCAGCAGGGAGTCTCCGGAGCCCAGCACCGTGACCATCGGGTGCTTGGGAGGCACGGTGAAGCGGGCTGTCTCCTGCCCGGATCCGGCCTGGGATGGGGTTGTCTGCGTCATGGGCGGCCTCTGGGACCTGCTCATCTCCCTCTCTGCGCCGTTGTTGCTACGGCTTCCAGGGTACGACGCCCCTCCCGTGGGGCTCACCGGTTTTGCGCCCCACGCGTACGTCGTCGTGTCCTGGCCGCCGCTGTCCCCGCTGCTCTCAGGGGCGCGTACGTCCTGGGCCGGGCGGGGCCGTGCGCCGGGCCGGGTCAGGACGGGGGCTGCTCCGGTGGCCGGAAACCCAGCGTGGGGACCGCCCGCCGTGGCGGAGCCGACGCCGCGCACCCCGCCAGGATCCGCTCGAGGAAGGCGTAGCGCGCGCGGTGCGGCCCGTGCGCGCCCACACCGCGCCACCAGGCGGCGATCTCGGGCCAGCCGGGCGCCGACAGCGAACCGCCGAACTCCTGTACGGACAGCGCGGCGGTCAGCCCCGCGAAGGCGAGCCGCTCGGCGAGCGGCCAGCCCGCCAGGCTGCCGGTGACGAAACCGGCGACGAAGACGTCCCCCGCGCCGGTCGTATCCAGCGCCTCCACGGCCACCCCGGGCACGTGGGCCGCCTCGCCGGTACGGGCGTCCACGGCGTACGCCCCCTCGGAGCCCAACGTGACCACCGCGAGCGGCACGTACTCCGCGAGAGCGTGCGCGGCGGCGCGCGGGCACTCGGTGCCGGTATAGCGCATCGCCTCGACCGCGTTCGGCAGGAACGCCTCGCAGTGGGGCAGCTCGGCCAGCGCCGCGAGGTCCCAGCGGCCGGTCTCGTCCCAGCCGACGTCCGCGAAAATCCGGCTCCCGCGCCGCGCCGCCGCCGCGATCCACTCCTGGGCGCGGCCAGGAACCAGCGACGACACGCACGCGGTCGAGGGCGGCGGGCACCCCGGCGCTTCCGGGTCGTAAGCCCCGCCGTGCGACCCCGCGCCCTCGGGGGACCCCGCCTTCCGCGGCGGCGCCTCGTGCCCGTGCGAGATCATCGTCCGCTCGCCCTCGTAGGCCATCGAGACGGTGACGGGCGAGTGCCAGCCGGGCACCGTGTGGGACAACGACAGGTCGATGCCCTCACCGGCCTCCAACTCCTCCCGGCAGTAGTCGCCGTACATGTCGTCGCCGAACGCCGCCGCGAGCGAGGTGCGCAGCCCCAGCCGGGCGAGCGCGGTGGCCATGTTGGCGATGCCGCCGGGCGAGGAACCCATGCCGCGCGCCCACGACTCGGTGCCGCGCACCGGAGCCGAGTCGAGCCCGGTGAAGATGATGTCGAGAAAGACCGTCCCGGTCAGGTACACGTCCCGGGAAGGCCCGTCCGGCGCGCGCACCGCGGCCAGCGGATCGAGCAACGGCCGCGAGAGCGCGGCCCGGGGCGCCTGCCACGGATGCGCGAGCCCGCCCCCGACCGCCCCCGCGCCGTGCACCGGCGGCTGCTCACCGCAGGGCGGCGCCTGCCCGTCGCCGGGTCCCGGCTGTCCGTCGCCGGGGGCCGTGTGCCCGAGGCCGGGCACCGGTTGTCGGCGGCCGTGCGCGGGTCCGCAGCTGTCCGCTCCGCGGTCGGGCGCGGGTTCACGGGCGGACTCCGGCTGCTCACCGTCCGGCACCGGAACGGAGCCGGACACCGGCTCGTCGCCGGGAGCCGGCTGCTCAGGCCGGGCCGCGTCCGCTCGCGGCGGGGTCGCGTCCGCTCGCGGCGGAGCCGGGTGCGGGGTGGCGGAGCCCGGCTGTCCAGGCAGCGGCGGCCGGTCGTGGCCGCCTGATGCCGACGGGCCGGACTCGGGGCTCCTGCGCGTGCTCACCGTGCTCACCGTGCCTTCTGCGTCAACTCACCGTGCGCGTTCCGCCATGACGCGGAACGCCCGCCACGGGCCGGGCCGCCCGTCGTGGCGGGAAGCGCCCGCCACCAAGCAGAACGCCCGCAAGGCGCCGAACGCCCGCCGCCACGCGGTACACCCGCCGCAGCGTGCCACCGACGATAGTGCCTGCGTACCCGCGCCGACGCCCCGGCGCGGGACGGGTTCCCCAGGACGCAGGTCCGCGCGCACCCGGGGCCGCGCGCCGCTTCGGCGCAGTCGCTGGGCCGTCCGGTCGGCGCGACGGGGGATGGTGCGGACGGTCGCGCGGGAGGGGGCGGCGCTCCGCGTCGGAGCGGGTCAGCGTCGAGACGGCGGTGGGCTCGGTGGCGGGCGCGGCGACGGGGGCGACGGTGTCATCCCGCGCCCGGCCGCCCCCTTGGCCGCGGTTCGGGGCCGTCCCGTGCGCGGCGTCGCCGAGGAGGGCGGCAGGCCCACCTGATAGGGGGACAGCGGGGTGGCAGGTTCGACGCCGTCGTGACGCAGCCGCTGTCGACGGCGCGGCGCGGTCGGGTGGACCGGCCGTCGCCCGGCTCGGCTCCGCCCGGCGGGGGTGCGGTTTTTGCCCACTGTTGAATCTCCGCGCGTAGATAACGACTTGGCGGCACTGCTACGTTCCCCGGGTTCCTCAAGCCCCCGCCTTCTCAGGAGCCGGTATGTCCCGTCGGTCCGTCCGCACCGTTCTGCCTCTCGTGGCCGTCGCAGCTCTCGCCGGTACGGCGTTCTTCGGGGTCGGTCAGGCCACCGCCGAGCACGCGGTGCCCAGGAGCGACAAGGAGATCCCCAACCTCGACCAGGTGAAGACGAAGATCGAGGCGTACTACGGCGACATCGAGACCGGGGACGGCGAGCACTACGCCTCTCCGCGGGGCAACTACGCCAAGCAGACGCGCGGTATCGCGGCGAAGGCCCGTAAGGACATCGAGCGGGACCTGCACGGGCACGGCCACCACCGCGATGGCGGCGGTCACGGGAAGAGCAGGCCGGCCATCGTGTTGGACGTGGACGACACCACGTTGCTGACCTACAACTTCGAGCGCCGTATCGGCTACAACTTCAGCCCCGAGGCGCAGGACGACTACCTGCGCACCGAGGACATGGCGCCGGTGTTCGGCATGCGGAAGTTCGTCAACTGGGCCCACGACAAGGGGGTCACGGTCTTCCTGGTGACCGGGCGCGCGGAGTACCAGCGGGACTGGAGCGTGCGGAACCTGAAGAAGGCGGGGTACGACATGCCCGTCGACAAGGAGCACTTCTTCCTCAAGGACGAGAAGAACCCGCCCGCCTACCTGGAGTGCGGGAGCGACTGCACGACGGTGGAGTACAAGTCGGGCACCCGCGCCCACATCGAGGACCAGGGGTACGACATCCTGGCCAACTTCGGGGACCAGTACAGCGACCTCGCGGGCGGGCACGCCGCCCGCGAGGTCAAGCTGCCGAACCCGATGTACTACCTCCCGTAGCGGAGCCTCCCGTGGCGGAGCCGCCGCGGCCCGTCCGCGGCGTCAGGCTCCTTCCTTGAGGACCTTTCTCACCAGCGCGGACTGCGCCTCGGTGAGCTTGGGGTCGGCGAAGTGGGCGGTGCCGTGGGTGCCGCCCTCGACGTCGAGCTCGTAGTGGAACCCGTCGGGCACCCCCATGGGGGCCTCGCTGAGGCCCTCGCGCAGTGCCCGGTCGGCCAGTGACGCGACCTCGTCGGCGTCGGGCCGTCCGGTGGTCTCGAGGGTGGCCCGGCGGGTGAGTCCGCCGAAGCCACCCGTGCGGATGACGGTGATACGCATGCTTCCATCTTCCCGGCCATCCGGCCGCACGTTAAGGGCCGGGCGGCCGGCTTTACGCACTCGTGGTCAGGCTGGGTCCACACCCACCTCGGACCAGCACTTGCGTACCGCCTCCACCTCGTCGCTGCCGTCGCCGTAGCGGGCCTCGGCGGCCTCGGCTGTCGCCTTGGCGAAGGCGGCGAAGTCGGTGTCGGCCTGCAGGGTGCCGCCGGTGAGGGTGTCGTACCAGATCTGTCCGGCCCGCTCCCAGGCGTTGCCGCCCAGGTCGGCGGCCAGCTTGTAGAAGGCGTGGTTGGGGATGCCGGAGTTGATGTGCACGCCGCCGTTGTCGGAGCTGGTGTCGACGTAGTCGTCCATGGTCGCCGGCTGCGGGTCCTTGCCCAGGACGTCGTCGTCGTAGGCGGTGCCGGGGGCCTTCATCGAGCGCAGCGCCTCGCCCTCGACCTGGTCGGTGAACAGCCCCGAGCCGATCAGCCAGTCGGCCTCCTGGGTGCTCTGGCCGAGGCTGTGCTGCTTGATCAGGGAGCCGAACACGTCGGAGACCGACTCGTTGAGCGCCCCGGACTGGCCGAAGTACTCCAGGTTGGCGGTGTACTGCGTCACTCCGTGGGTCAGCTCGTGGCCGATGACGTCGACGGGCAGGGTGAAGTCGCGGAAGACCTCGCCGTCGCCGTCGCCGAAGACCATCTGTTCGCCGTCCCAGAAGGCGTTGTTGTACTCCTCGCCGTAGTGGACGCTGGCGTTCAGCGGCAGGCCGGCGCCGTCGATGGACCAGCGCTCGTAGACGCTGAGGTAGAGCTCGAAGGTGGCGCCCAGCGCGGCGTAGGCCCGGTTGACGGAGGCGTCCTGGGAGGGCGCGCCGCCCTCCTCGCGGACCTTGGTGCCGGGGAGCTGTTCGGTGTGCTGTGCGTCGTAGATGGTGCGCTGCGGCTTCCGCTCGGCGGGGTCGACGTCGGCCGGAGCGGGCGCCGCGGAAAGCAGGCCGTGACGCACGGTAGTGATCTGGCGTCGGGTGCGCTGGGTCGCGTCCCGTTCGAGGGTGCGCCGGGCGGGCCGGGAGAAGAGGTCGTCGCCGTGCCTCGATACCTGGTCGAGGAGGTGAGGGGGCACGATCGTGCAGAAGACGGGGTGGGGCTGCGGGGAGCGCGCGCGTTGTGACTTCATAGAAAGCAATGTGGCACTGAGTCACCATCCTGTCACCACTGGTGTCATGATTTCCCGCGAAACGGTGGTGAACGGGATGCTGAAACGTCCCTTTCGCGCCTGTCTCGCCGCCGCACTCCGGTATCCCGCATGGTGATACGCCTCTGTCGGCACGGCGGGCCTCCGTTATGCTGCTGACATCATGCGTTTCGGGCTGCTTCTTCTTAGCTGCCGCGGCGAGGGTCTGTAGCCACCGCAAGGCCGACCCCCTCCCCGCGGAGTTCGATGCTGTCGTCGGTCCTTACGAAACCTTCGCCCTGTGCCCGCGCATGTGTCCCCGGCCGAGCCTCATCACCTCGGCGGACCCGGCGGGCGGCGAGACATCCGCAGGAGCCTTCGCGTCATGACATCCCAGGCTGACCAGGACAATCAGGCAGAACGTTCACCGCGTTCCCCCATCAGCCGCGCCACCCCGATCACCGCCGCCTCGGTACGCCAGCGCCCCTCCGGGATGCCGGTCCACAGGTACGGGCAGTACGAGGCCGTCGACATCCCCGACCGCACCTGGCCTGGCAACCGGATCACCAAGGCGCCCCGCTGGCTGTCGACCGACCTGCGCGACGGCAACCAGGCGCTGATCGACCCGATGTCCCCGGCCCGCAAGCGCGAGATGTTCGATCTGCTGGTGCGCATGGGCTACAAGGAGATCGAGGTCGGATTCCCCTCCTCGGGCCAGACGGACTTCGACTTCGTGCGGTCCATCATCGAGGAGGACGCGATCCCCGAGGACGTGACGATCTCCGTCCTCACCCAGGCCCGTGAGGAGCTGATCGAGCGCACCGTCGAGTCGCTCAAGGGTGCTCACCACGCCACCGTGCACCTGTACAACGCGACGGCCCCCGTCTTCCGCGAGGTCGTCTTCCGGGGCAGCCGCGACCAGGTCAGGCAGATCGCCGTGGACGGCACCCGCCTGGTGCTGGAGTACGCCGAGAAGCTGCTGGACGACCGCACAGCCTTCGGCTACCAGTACAGCCCGGAGATCTTCACCGACACCGAGCTGGACTTCGCGCTGGAGGTCTGCGAGGGCGTGATGGACGTGTGGCAGCCGGAGGAGGGCCGCGAGATCATCCTCAACCTGCCCGCCACCGTCGAGCGCTCCACGCCCAGCACCCACGCCGACCGCTTCGAGTGGATGGGCCGCCACCTGTCGCGGCGCGAGCACGTCTGCCTGTCCGTGCACCCGCACAACGACCGCGGCACCGCCGTGGCCGCCGCCGAGCTGGCCGTGATGGCGGGCGCCGACCGCGTCGAGGGGTGCCTGTTCGGGCAGGGCGAGCGCACCGGCAACGTCGACCTGGTCACCCTGGGGATGAACCTGCTCAGCCAGGGCGTCGACCCGATGATCGACTTCTCGCAGATCGACGAGATCCGCCGTACCTACGAGTACTGCAACCAGATGGAGGTCCACCCGCGCCACCCGTACGTGGGCGACCTGGTCTACACGGCCTTCTCCGGCTCCCACCAGGACGCCATCAAGAAGGGCTTCGAGGCGATGGAGGCCCGCGCGACCAAGGCGGGCAAGACGGTGGACGACATCGAGTGGGCCGTCCCCTACCTGCCCATCGATCCCAAGGACGTGGGCCGCTCCTACGAGGCCGTCATCCGGGTCAACTCGCAGTCGGGCAAGGGCGGCATCGCCTACGTGCTCAAGGGGGAGCACAGCCTGGACCTGCCGCGCCGCATGCAGGTGGAGTTCTCCCGGATCATCCAGGAGAAGACCGACGCGGACGGCGGCGAGGTGACCTCCGCCGACATCTGGGCGGCCTTCCAGGACGAGTACCTGCCCACGCCCGAGAAGAGCTGGGGCCGCATCGCGCTGCGCGGGGCGCAGACGTCGGCGACGAGCGAGGGCGCCGACGCGCTCACCGTCGAAGCCGTCGTCGACGGTGAGCCCGTGACCCTCAGCGGTACGGGGAACGGGCCGCTGGCCGCCTTCTTCGACGCGCTGCACGCGCTGGAGGTGGACGTGCGGCTGCTCGACTACGTGGAGCACACCATGAGCGAGGGCGTCGGCGCCCAGGCCGCCGCCTACATCGAGTGCGCCATCGACGGGCAGGTGCTGTGGGGCGTGGGCATCGACGCCAACATCGTGCGCGCATCGATCAAGGCAGCCGTCTCGGCGGTCAACCGCGCCTACCGCTGAGGGTGAAGCGGCCGAAACCGCTGCTGGGAGCCGCCTGTCGGCCCCCGGCGGCGGGGCGGGCCGCCGTCTTTGCAGTGGCCGAAATGCGCGACGCGGAAGCGAATCGTCGGCCGTGGGGCTGACTCGGCCGCACGACTGTGGTTAACATCACGTCCATCCGGCGACGTTGCCGAATCGTGATGGAGGTGCGAGGCCATGCGCCAACGACCCTTCCGTGTACGTCTCGCAGGGGTCCGCACGAGCTGGCGCACCCTCGACGACGGCGACTTCTTCTGCCCCGGCTGCGGAGGTGACCGCCGCTACCGCAGACGCACGGGGAGGCGCCGCTTCGTGCTCCTGGGCGTCCCGCTGCTCCCCCGCGGCCCGGCCGGGCCCGTCGTCGAATGCGTCGCCTGCCGCGACCACTTCGCCGTCGGCGCGCTCGACCACCCCACCACGGACCGGCTCGCCACCATGCTCCGCGAGGCCGTGCACAGCGTGGCGCTCGCCGTGCTGGCCGCCGGCGGCGCCCAGGCGCGCGCGGCGCGTGAGGCGGCCGTGGAGACGGTGCGCACGGCCGGCTTCCCCGGTTGCCGCGAGGAGGAGCTGATGACGGTGCTCGCCGCGCTCACGCAGGAGAGCGGTCCAGGCGAGCGCAGCCCGGTGTCGCGGGAGATCGAACTGCACGAGGTGCTGGCCCCGCTCGCCCCGCACCTGGCCGTGCCGGGCCGCGAGAGCCTGCTGCTCCAAGGGGCGCGGATCGCGCTCGCCGACGGCGTGTACTGCGCGGCCGAGCGGGAGGTGCTGACCACCGTCGGGCAGGCCCTGCGGATCGCCACGCAGGACGTGGACCGGCTGCTCACCCAGGCGCACACCCCCTCCTGAGCCCAGGCGCACACCCCCTCCCGACCCGCCGTAACGGCGCGGCCCGCCGTGCCGGGTGGGGCGCCAACACCGGTGTTACGCACGAGTATTGACGGGCGTACGGCCGCGCTGATGAGTTGGCCGTATGACGAGCCATCAGCCGCTGCCTGCCTTCCCCGACGGGTTCCTGTGGGGGACGTCGACCTCCGCCTTCCAGATCGAGGGGGGCGTCGGGGCGGACGGGCGGGGCCCCTCCGTCTGGGACGCCTTCACCCGGCAGCCGGGCCGCATCAAGGACGGCAGCGACGCCGCCGTCGCCACCGACCACTACCACCGGTGGCGCGAGGACGTCGCACTCCTGCGCGAGCTGGGCGCGGGGGCCTACCGGTTCTCCGTCTCCTGGCCGCGCGTCCTGCCCACCGGCACGGGCGAGGTCAACGCGCCGGGGCTCGACTTCTACGACGCGCTCGTCGACGCGCTGTGCGAAGCGGGCATCGAGCCGGTGCCCACCCTCTTCCACTGGGACACGCCGCTGCCGCTGGAGGAGCGCGGCGGCTGGCTGGAGCGGGACACCGCACAGCGGTTCGCCGACTACGCCGACGCGGTCGCCGCCCGCCTCGCCGACCGCGTCACCCGCTGGATCACGCTCAACGAACCCGCCGAGGTCACCCTCCTCGGCTACGGCCTCGGCGACCACGCACCCGGCAAGAGGCTGCTGTTCGACGCGCTGCCCGCCGCCCACCACCAACTGCTCGGCCACGGCCTCGCCGCCCGCGCGCTGCGCGCCCGCGGCGTGCGCTCGATCGGCGTCGCCAACTCGCACGGACCCGTCTGGCCGGTGTCCTCCAGCGAGGAGGACACCGGCGCCGCCGCGCTCTACGACCTGCTCACCAACCGGCTGTTCGCCGAACCGCTGCTGCTGGGCCGCTACCCCGACGAAGGGCTGGCCGCCATGCTGCCGGGGCCCGTCGCCGACGACCTCGGCCTGATCGGCGACTCCCTGGACTGGTACGGCGTCAACTACTACCAGCCCACCCTCGTGGGCGCCCCCGACCCGCGCACCCAGGCGGACGAGTTCGCCGGCATCGGCATACCCGCCGAACTGCCCTTCGGCATCAGGGAGATACCCGGCAGGGAACGCACCGGATTCGGCTGGGCCGTCGTCCCCGAAGGGCTCCGCGAGACCCTGCGGACCCTGCGCGAGCGGTACGGCGAGCGGCTGCCTCCCGTCCTCGTCACGGAGAACGGCTGCGCCTACCCGGAACCGGTGGCCGACGCCGGCAGGATCGCCTTCCACGACGCGCACCTGCGCGAGCTGCACGCCGCCCTCGAAGAGGGGGCCGACGTCCGCGGCTACTTCGTCTGGTCGCTGCTGGACAACTTCGAGTGGGCCGAGGGGTACGAGCAGCGCTTCGGGCTCGTCCACGTCGACTACGCGACAGGCGAGCGTACCCCCAAGGACTCCTTCCGCTGGCTGCGGGACGCGCTGCGCGCACAGCGCCCCCCGGGGCGTGAGAGCGGCCGGTGACGATCCCCCCTCCGACCGGAGAGGCCGGCGGCCCCGCCGACCCCGCCGCCGGGCCCCTCGCCGAGCCGACCACGCCGGTCACCCCGCGCTGGACGACGGCGCTCTCGCTGGCCAACGGCTCGGTATGGGTGGGCTGGTACGGGCCCCTCCAGGTGCTCCTCGCCCTCCAAGCGGCCGAACTGGCGCCCGCGGGATGGGGCAAGGAGTCCGTACTGGCCTGGGTGACGGGCATCGGCGCCGCCGTCTCCCTGGTCGCCAACCCCCTCTTCGGAGCCGTCTCCGACCGCACCACCTCCCGCTGGGGGCGGCGCGTCCCCTGGATCGTCGCGGGCGTGGCGGGCGGCGCCGCGGGCCTGGTGGTCCTCGCGCTCGCGCGGAACATGACGGCGATGGTGCTGGGCTGGTGCCTGGTGCAGCTCGCGCTCAACGCCACCTTCGCCGCCCTGGTCGCCGCCGTCCCCGACCGGGTACCGGCCGGGCAGCGCGGAGCCGTCGGCGGCTGGCTGGGCGTCTCCCAGACCCTCGGCGTCGTCCTCGGCACCGGCCTGGCCATGGCCGCGGGCGGCCTCACCGCCGGCTACCTGGCCTGCGCGCTGTTCACCGTCCTCGCCGTGGGCCCGTACGTGCTGCTGCGCCAGGACACGCCGCTGCCGCCCGCGCTGCGGCCCGCGTTCACCTGGCGGAGCTTCACCCGCGGCTTCTGGATCAGCCCGCGCGCCCACCCCGACTTCGGCTGGGCCTGGCTGACCCGCCTCCTGGTCAACCTCGGCAACGCGCTGGCGCTGCTGTACCTGCTGTACTACCTGCGCGACGCTCTGCACGTCGCGGCGCCCGAGCACGGGGTCCTCGTCCTGACCGCCGTCAACGCCGCGCTGCTGCTGGCCACCGTCGTGGCCGGCGGCGTCTGGTCCGACCGCGTGGGACGGCGCAAACCCTTCGTCCTGGGGGCCGGCGTCGTGATGGCCGCCGCCTCGGCGCTGATGGCCTGCTGGCAGACCTGGACGGGCGTCCTGTGCGCGGCGGCCCTGCTGGGTGTCGGCTTCGGCGTCTTCACCTCCGTCGACTTCGCCCTCATGGCGGACGTGCTGCCCGCCGCCCTCGACCGGGGCAAGGACCTGGGCGTCATCAACATCGCCAACTCCCTGCCCCAGGTCGCGGCCCCCGCACTGGCCGCGCCCCTGGTCACCCACGCCGGCGGCTACCCCGCCCTCTACCTCACCTCCGCCGCCGTCGGCCTCGCCGGCGCCCTCTTGGTGCTGCGCATCCGCGGGGTCCGCTAGCCCCGGGTCCGCGGACGGCACCCCCGGCTGCCCCAACCCTTTGCCGCTGGCGCAGGATTGGGCGTGTGCGGATGCCACGGGACCCGATGAACACCGTCATGGACCGCGTCCTGCGGCCCCGGAGCCCCTCGGTGCCCGTCGCCCGGAACGACCTGCTGCTCGCGCTGGGCATGTGCCTGGCGCAGGCCGCCATGGCCGCCACCGCGCCGCCCTCCGACGGGCGCACCCCCACGGTGCTGGGCTGGGCGCTGCTCACCTGCTCCGGCGCCGTGCTCGCGCTGAGACGCAGGGCGCCGTGGCTGACCGTGGCCGTGATCGTCGCGTGCGTCGGCCCCTACCACGCCCAGGACTTCTCCCACTACGCGGCGGTGCCCGCAGCCCTCGTCGCCCTGTACTCGATGGCCGCGGCCGGACCCCCGTGGCGCACCTTCACCACGCTCGGCGTACTCGTCGGCGTCATGGCGACGGTGATGGGCAGCCTCGGCGCCACCCGGCAACTGGGCGAGATGCTGCGCTCCTCCGGATGGCTGGTGGTGTGCGTCCTCGTCGGTGAGGCCATCCGCATCCACCGTGACTACGTCGCCGCCGTGGTCGAGCGCGCCGAGCGGGCCGAGCGCACCCGCGAGGAGGAAGCCGCGCGCCGCGTCGTCCAGGAACGGCTGCGCATCGCCCGCGACCTGCACGACCTGCTCGCCCACAGCATCACCCTGATCGGCGTGCAGACCTCGGTGGCCGCACACGTGCTCGTCGCCGACCCCGACCGGCTCGACCGCGAAGCCGTCGCCAAGGCGCTCGACGGCATCTCCGACACCTGCCGCGGCGCCCGCACCGAACTGCGGACCACGCTGGAGGTGCTGCGCGCCGGCGACGCCGACGGCAGGGAACCGCTGCCGGGCCTGTCCTCACTGCCCGACCTGGCGCGGGCGGCGTGCGAGGCGGGCGCCCACGTCGAACTGTCCGTGGACCGCGCCGCGCACGACCTGGCGCCCGAGCCCGCCGTCGGAGCCGCCGCCTACCGCATCGTCCAAGAGGCACTGACCAACGCCGTGCGCCACGCCGGGGCCTCGGTCGGCGTGCGGGCCGCGGTGGAGGGCGCCGGCGCCGCGCTGCGGGTGAGCGTCGTCGACGACGGCGGCGCCGCAGGCACCCGGGCAGCCGCCGCCGAGCAGGCCGGGGACAGGGGAGGGTTCGGCATCGTCGGCATGCGGGAGCGGGCCCGCAGCGTCGGCGGCACCCTCGAAGCCGGGCCGCGCGCCGGCGGCGCCGGCTTCGCGGTGACCGCCCTGCTGCCGGCGCGGCTCGCGCCCGCCCCGTCCCCCTCTCCGTCCCCTTCTCCGTCCACGGAACACGCCCTTGGGAGGAAGGAACCTCGATGAGCGGCCAGACGCATGGCCCGGCGAGCGCGTCGCCGAGTGGGAGAACGCCGAGCGCGCCGCGCGGCACCGACACCCCCCTGCGGATCGTCCTCGCCGACGACCAGACGCTCGTCCGCTCCGCCTTCGCCATGCTCATCGCCTCGGCGCCCGGCATGACCGTCGTCGGAGAGGCCGGCACGGGACGCGAAGCCGTCGCGCTGGCCAGGTCGGCACGCGCCGACCTGGTCGTCATGGACATCCGCATGCCCGACCTCGACGGCATCGAGGCCACCCGGCTGATCGCCGCAGCCGACGACCTCGACCAGGTGAAGATCCTCGTCCTGACGACGTACGACACCGACGAGCACGTCGTCGAGGCCCTGCGCGCCGGGGCCTCCGCCTTCCTCGTCAAGGACACCAGGCCCGCCGAACTGCTCGACGCGATCCAAACCGTCGCCGCCGGCGACTCCCTCCTGTCGCCGGGACCCACGGCACGGCTGATCGCCCGCGTGCTGCGCACGCCGGAGCCCGGCGACGGTACGGGGCCTGCCGAGCCCGCCCCCGGCCTACTGGCCGTGCTCTCCGCTCGGGAACGCGAAGTCCTCGCGCTGGTGGCGCGCGGCCACAACAACGCCGAGATCGCCCACGCCCTCGCCCTGTCCCCGCTGACGGCCAAGACCCATGTGAGCCGCATCATGGGCAAGCTCTCCGTACGCGACCGCGCACAACTGGTGATCACCGCCTACGAATCGGGCCTCGTCACCCCCGGAGCCGCCCCGCAGCCACCCGACTGACACCCCGGTACGGGACAATGGCCCCATGTGCTCTTCCCGGGACGTGGCGGTGGTCGCGTGAGCTTGTTCCGCGACGACGGGATCGTCCTGCGCACGCAGAAACTGGGTGAAGCCGACCGCATCATCACGTTGCTCACTCGGGGGCACGGGCGGGTGCGCGCGGTGGCGCGCGGAGTGCGGCGCACGAAGTCGAAATTCGGGGCGCGGCTGGAGCCGTTCAGCCATGTGGACGTGCAGTTCTTCGCGCGGGGCAGCGATCTGGTGGGGCGCGGCCTGCCGCTGTGCACCCAGACGGAGACGATCGCCCCGTACGGCCGGGGCATCGTGGCGGACTACGACCGCTACACCGCGGGGACGGCCATGCTGGAGACGGCCGAGCGGTTCACCGACCACGAGGGCGAGCCGAACGTGCAGCAGTACCTGCTGCTGGTCGGCGGGCTGCGCACCCTCGCCTCCGGCGAGCACGGCGCGGGCCTGGTGCTGGACGCCTTCCTGCTGCGCTCCCTGGCCATGGGCGGCTACGCCCCCAGCTTCGCGGACTGCGCCAAGTGCGGAATGCCCGGGCCCAACCGGTTCTTCTCGGTGGCATCGGGCGGCGTGGTGTGCGGCGACTGCCGCGTCCCGGGCAGCGTCGTGCCGTCCCCCGAGGCGCTGCGGCTGCTGGGCGCCCTGCTGACAGGCGACTGGGAGACGGCGGACGCCGCCGAGCGGCGGCACTGCCGGGAGGGCTCGGGGCTGGTCTCGGCGTATCTGCACTGGCACCTGGAGCGGGGGCTGCGCTCCTTGCGGTACGTGCGGCAGGCGTCGAACGGTTAGGCTCGGGCGGGTCAGCTGTCCCTTGCCCCGCCCGCTGGAGATGAGTACCGAATGGCACGCCGCGGAATGCTGTCCTGGTCGCAGCAGCGCGAGTACCAGGCGCCCGAGCCGCATCCGTCGGGGGCCAGGCCGCCGAAGATCCCGGGTGAGCTCGTCCCGGGGCATGTGGCGGTCGTCATGGACGGCAACGGCCGGTGGGCCAAGCAGCGCGGTCTGCCGCGCACGGAGGGGCACAAGGTCGGTGAGGGCGTCGTGATGGACGTCCTCAAGGGCTGCCTGGAGATGGGCGTCAAGAACCTGTCGCTGTACGCGTTCTCGACGGAGAACTGGAAGCGTTCACCGGAAGAGGTGCGCTTCTTGATGAACTTCAACCGGGACGTGATCCGCCGGCGGCGCGACGAGATGGACGCCCTCGGCATCCGCATCCGCTGGGTGGGCCGGATGCCGAAGCTGTGGAAGTCGGTCGTCCAGGAGTTGCAGGTCGCCCAGGAGCAGACCAAGGACAACGACGCGATGACGCTGTACTTCTGCGTCAACTACGGCGGCCGCGCCGAGGTCGCGGACGCGGCGCGCGCCCTCGCCGAGGAGGTCGCCGCGGGCCGGCTCGACCCCTCGAAGGTCAACGAGAAGACGTTCGCGAAGTACCTGTACTACCGCGACATGCCGGACGTGGACCTCTTCCTGCGCCCCTCGGGTGAGCAGCGCACCTCCAACTACCTGATCTGGCAGAGCGCCTACGCGGAGATGGTCTACCAGGACGTGCTGTGGCCGGACTTCGACCGGCGCGACCTGTGGGCCGCCTGCCTGGAGTACGCCCAGCGCGACCGCCGCTTCGGCGGCGCACTGCCGAACGAGGGCGGAAGGTCCGCGTCGGGGAAGCCCTGAGCCGCCGAGAAAGCGGCATGACGCTTGCTGTGGCGCCGAGAGGTCAGGGGCGGCGGAGCAGGTCGGTTGAGACCGTCCAGAGGCGCTCGGCGGTGGCGGGGTCGAGCGCCCATTCCTTGACGCCGTGCGGGTGCTGCGCGAGGTCCGCGCCGTTCGGCACGGTGTAGGCCTCTTGCGCATCGTCGAGGTAGTGGCCTCCAAAGTGCGCGAACTCCGGGGCGACGGCCGCGACGATGCTGGTGGCAGCCCCCTGCTCGACCGTCTTGTACGTGAACACTCCGGCGGCTTCGGCCGCGTCGAGGGACTCCCTTTGTCGCGCTGTGAAGTTCCGTTGTAGCCCTGTCGCGACACCGCCGGGATTCACCGCATTGGCCGTGATGCCGTCGGACGCCCACAGGCGGGTCGCCTCGACGGCGAAGAGAGAGTTCGCCGTCTTCGACTGGGCGTAGGCGATCTGCGGATCGTAGCCGCGACGCTCGAAGTGGAGGTCGCCGAAGTCGATGCCGGAACGCATGTGCGCCGTCGAACTGACCGAGACGATCCGTGCTCCGTCGCGGTCGGCCGCTCCCCGTGCCAGGGCGTCGTGAAGGCCGGTGGCAAGGGCGAAGTGGCCGAGATGGTTCGTCGCGAATTGCAGCTCCCAGCCCTCGTGGGTGCGTTCGAGACCGCCAGTGACCACGCCCGCGTTGTTGATCAGCAGGTGAAGCGGGCCGCTCCAGGCGTCAACGAATCGCTTGACAGTGGTCCTGTCGGCGAGGTCGAGCCGGGCAACCCGGGGCCGTATTCCTCCGGTCGACTTCGCGATCGCCTCGGCGACGGCGTCACCCGCCCTCGTGTCGCGGACAGCGAGCGTCACCTGCGCCCCGGCAGCGGTCAACACGCGAGCCGTCTCGATCCCGAGTCCGGAGGAAGCTCCCGTCACGATCGCACGGACGCCGGTGAGGTCGACGCCCCGCAGGACCTCGGCCGCGGTACTCGAGGCGGTGAAGGGCGTGGAGAGGGGCTCGCGCGTGGTCATGCCGTCGACTATACGTACTAGACCTGCTTTGTATAGTGGGACTCTCGCTCATATGCTCGGTCCATGAGCAGTCCCGACGCCGGTCACCCTTCGTCTAGGGGCGCCGATATCGACCGTCGGACCATGGTTCTGGACTCCGCCATGGTCACGTTCGCGCGATTCGGCTACCGGAAGACCTCGATGGAGGAGGTGGCGCGGGCGGCGCACATCTCCCGGCCCGGTCTTTACTTTCTCTTCTCCTCCAAGGAGACGCTGTTCCGTGCGGCGGCCACCCAGGCCCTGGAGCGGGACATCGCGGCGGTCGAACATGTCCTGGCCGACGCCGGCCGACCCCTTCCTAAGCGCCTCCTCGAAGCGTTCGACCAGTGGGCGGGCCGTTACATCGGCCCGCTGACGCGCGACATCGCGGCGGTCATCGAGGACAACCCCGACCTCCTCGGAGAGGTCGCCGAGACCGCGCCGCGACGTTTCGAGGAACTGATCACAGAAGCGATCGCCGTCAAGTCAGGACGAGCCGCGGCCCCCCTCGTCGCACAGACGGTGATCAGTGCGTCGATCGGCCTCAAGCATCAGGCCGCGGTACGGGAGTTCTATCTCGAACGACTGGAGGTCGCCATCGATCTCCTGGTGCGCTGAAGACACGTGCCGAAGCTGCGTTGGGGGGCCTGGCCGGTACTGGAACACACACGCGCGCGGCGAAGGGCATCCTGGTGACAACTTCCTGGTCCGGCTGGGCCGGCGAGGCGTTCGCCGACGAGCATGGTCGGCTGCGGCTCCTTGACGGAGCCAACCCGGTGCACCCGTTCAAGGAGCACACGGACCTGGAGGTCGTTTCCGGGCCGGTCCCACCGAAGCGCAGGCCTCGGTAGGCCGAACCATGCCACAACGACCTCCCGAAGTCCGCCGCCTTGCCTTCCCAGGGCGGCAGCGAAGGCCGAGACCGGCAACGTCGCGGGGAGGAAGCCGCAGCGCATACGCGCACAGGATGGATGGTCTCAGCATGTGACCTCTCGCACTCGCCGAGAAGGAAGGGGCACGGCATGCCCTTGCCTTGCAAAGCAAGGCCACTGGTCGAGACGATCTACGCGCGTACCGTTCCAACAAGCGCAGACGTGGCACGGCACGGAGTGCCGCAACTGCCGAGGCTGAGCCGACTGTTGCTGCCTGATGTGGTGTCGGGTGGCTGTAAGGTTCTTCGACGTCACCCCGTCTTCCCTTTGGCAGGCCTGCGAGTCGCGGGCCCCCGCGGGGCCTACGAAACGAGGGCTTGCCCCAGCCCGGGAAGAAGGTGACACATGGCCGACCTCAACACGGAAGAGGGCGGCCGCAGCAGGTGGGCGGATCGCCTCAAGCAGCTGGCAGGCTGCCTGAGCTTCGCCCTCGCGATCTACAAGATCGCGCGCGAGATCTCCTCGCACCTGTAACCAGGAAGCCCCGGCCGGTCGCGCGGCCGAGGTCACCTGTGTGCGGCACAAGAGAGCCTCACCGTATGGTCCACGAGACTGGGGTGGGGCTCTCGTGCTGACTGCCGACCGCCCAGGGTTCGAACCGCGGATGTGAGGTCCGTCACCAGTGCGGTGCGGCGACGCCCCCATCTTGCCTGCTCCGACGTCATCTGGCGAGAGCTACGAGCAAGACATCATTCCGACAAGACCCCCTGAGCCGCCTGAATACTCCCTGCTCAGCGAGGGCTGCGGGATGATCGTGACCCAAATCACGGATTCACACGTCCAGGTGAGCGCGAACGGAAGAGCACCCTGCGGCGTCAGTGCTGCTCACTAGAATGTGCCCCTTTTTGCCGGGCCCAGGGTGGCCCGTCGAACCGCCTCTGCCGGAAAGCCCATTGACCGAAGGGCGTCTGCTCAGCCCGCGAGGTTCCAGGAGACCGTGCCGCCCGTGGTCACGAGGGTGGCCAGCACGATCAGGTCGGCGGCGCCGAGGGCGAGGCCGAGCAGGGCGCGGCGGGGCCTGCTGGTGTGGCGGGCGAGCGCCAGCCCGCCGAGGACCAGGGCGCAGGGGCCCAGGACGATGTTGAAGACCAGCAGTCCGACCAGGCCCATCACGAACGAGGCCACGGCCATGTCGTCCGCGTCGGCCCGGCGGGTGCGGCCCTTGGTCAGCGCGCGGGGGGTGGTGCTCGTCGTGCTCATGGTCGGCTCAGCTCCTTGGTCTCTCGGGGCTCGGGGCTCGGGGCTCGGGCCGAGGAGCCCGGTGGCCCGGTGTCTGTCGGGCCCGGGGTCCCCGGGCCTCAGCTGTGTCGCCTGTGGCGGCGGTGGCGCTCGCGCACGGCGAAGACGAGCAGCCAGGCGGCGATGACCGCGGCTGCGGTCAGGCTCACGGCCGGCGGCAGGTGCGCGGGTGGGCCCACCAGGACGCCGAGCAGGAGGAACGCTGCGACGAGGAAGAGCATGGGTCCCTCTCTCCGAACGGATACGGAAGTTCCAGTGAACAAGTGTGGTGACAACTGTTCACTGAGTCTGAGAGTACCCCATTGCGGCGCCCGGCACACAACTGTTTACTGAACCCATGAGCACCACCCCCTCGCAACGGGACCTCCAGAAGGCCAGGACGCGCCGCGCCCTGCTCGACGCGGGCCTCGGTCTGCTCAAGGAGCAGAGCCTCAGCAGCCTCGGTCTGCGGGAGATCACCCGGGCCGTGGGTATCTCACCCGCGGCGTTCTACCGGCACTTCCGCGACGTCTCCGACCTCGGCGTCGCCCTCGTCGAGGAGTCGCTCGGCAGCCTGCACGAGGTGATACGGAGCGGGCTGACCGAGCACACCGAGGACGCCGAGCGCATCGACCACCTCGTCGGCGCCATCGCCGCGTATGTGCGGGCGCACCCCGAGCACATCCGGTTCGTGGCCAGCGAGCGGCACGGCGGGGTGGCCGCCGTCCGCACCGCCATCGCCGCCGAACTCGACCGCTTCGCCGCGGAGGTGGCCGGGCTGCTGGCCGAGGACGAGGTCTCCCGCGGCTGGAGCACCGAGGATCTGCGCATGCTGGGGGAGACGTACGTCGACAACATGGTGATGACGGCCTCCGCGTTCCTGGAGGCCGCCCAGGGCGACGGCCCCGCATCCGAGGCGGTCGCGCACACGGCCCGCCGCCAGCTCCACCTCATCAGCCTGGGCCGCCGCCACTGGACGACGTCCGGGCAGACCTCCGGCGCGTGAGCCCCCGCCCCCCGGGGGGGCCCGGCAGGCGCGGGCCGCCGCCTCCGTCAGGCGGTACGCCTGCGGTACAGCGCCGCGCACACCGGCAGGGTGACCGCGAGCAGGCCGCCGCACCACGCGAGGGCGAGCCAGGGGCTGTTGCCGGTCGGCTGGTCCAGCAGCAGCCCGCGCAGGGATTCGATGACGGGGGTCACCGGCTGGTTCTCGGCGAAGCCGTGCAGCCACGCGGGCATCGTCTCGACCGGTACGAACGCGCTGCTGGGGTAGGGCAGGAAGAGCATCACGAACGTGAAGCCGCTCGCCGCCTCCGGGGTCTTGGCCAAGAGTCCCGCCGCCGCGCCGAGCCAGGAGAGGGTGGTGATGTAGGCGAGCAGGATGGAGACGGCGGCCAGCCACTGGCCGGTCCCCGCGTGCGGGCGGAAGCCGATGGCGAAGGCGACGCCCAAAACGGCGGCCGTGGCCGCCGCGTTGCGGGCCACGCTGGCGGCGACGTGCCCGGCCAGTACGGCGGTGCTGCTGGTGTCCATGGAGCGGAAGCGGTCGATGATGCCGCCCGTCATGTCGTTCGAGACGGTGGTGGCCGTCATGGACGCGCCGTAGCCCGCGCACAGGATCAGCACGCCGGGTGCCACGTAGGTGACGTACTTTCCGGTGCTGGTCTCGATGGCGCCGCCGAAGAAGTAGACGAACACCAGCATCAGCAGCACCGGCAGCACCAGGGCCGTGATCACCGCGTCCGGGTTGCGGCGGGTCAGCCGGATGGACCGGCTCGCGAGGATGGCGTACTCACTCATGGGTCAGCTCCATGAAGACGTCGTCGAGCGTGGCACTGTGCAGGGCGAAGCGCTCCACCTCGGCGCGCGCGGGGTCCAGTTCGTCGAGCAGGGCCCGCACGTGCGCGGCGCTGCCGTCCGTCGCGACGCCCAGCAGCAGTTCCTCCGGCGCCTTGTGCAGCAGCCGTCCGGCCAGTCGCGCGGCCATCGCCTCGTACGCCTCGTGGCCCGCCATGGTCAGGTCGAGGCGCTGGGCCGCGACGGTCTTCTTCAACTCTGCCGGGGTGCCCTCGGCACTCACCCGGCCCCGGTCGAGTACGGCCACCCGGTCGGCCAGTTGGTCGGCCTCCTCCAGGTACTGCGTGGTCAACAGGACGGTGACGCCGGCCGCCGTGAGCGCTCCGACCGCTGCCCACATCGTGCGGCGGCTGCGCGGGTCGAGTCCCGTGGTCGGCTCGTCGAGGAAGACCACCTGCGGGTCGCCGACGAGGCCCGCCGCGATGTCCAGCCGCCGGCGCATGCCGCCCGAGTAGGTGGCGACCCGGCGGCCCTGTGCCTCGGTGAGGCCGAACCGCTCCAGGAGCTGGTCGGCGCGGTGGGCGGCGGCCTTGCGTGAGTGGCCGCGCAGTGCCGCCATCATGCGCAGGTTCTCCCGTCCTGTCTGTTCCTCGTCGAGCGCCGCGTACTGCCCGGTCAGGCTGATGGAGCGGCGCACCCGCGACCGCTCGGCGACCACATCGTGGCCCGCGACGCGCGCCTGTCCCGCGTCGGCGCGGGTCAGCGTGGCGAGGATGCGCACGGTGGTGGTCTTGCCCGCCCCGTTCGGCCCGAGCAGCGCGTAGACGCTGCCGCGCCGGACGCGCAGGTCCAGGTTTTCCAGTACGGGCACGGAGCCGTAGGCCTTGCTCAGTCCCCGGGCCTCGATCGCCCAGTCGGCATCAGGACGTGCATGCGTGGCAGTCATGGCAGGCCCCCCTCTCTGTGTATCTCATACGCGCTACTGCGTATGCCATATACGTTACAGCGTATGCTATACACGGTGCGGGGGTCAGGAAGCAAGCGGAAGGCGGAGAATGGCGAAGCAGCGGACCGCACAGAACGGCCTCCCGGCCGGGGTGGCAGCCGCCTGGGGCCTGCGCGAGCGCCCTGGCAGAGGGCCCGCGCGCGGTCTGGACGTGGCGCGGATCGTGCGGGCGGCCATCGCGGTCGCCGACGCCGAGGGGCTGGGCGCCGTGTCCATGAGCCGTGTCGCCACCGAGGTCGGCGTCTCCACGATGGCGCTCTACCGCTACGTCGAGGGCAAGAACGACCTGCTGATCCTCATGGAGGACGAAGCGGCCGGCACCCCGCCGCCGGGACCCGCACCCGAGGAGGGCTGGCGCGCCGGGCTGGAGCACTGGGCCCGCGCGTACCGCGACGTGCTCAGCCGCCACCTGTGGATGGTCCGCATCCCGATCTCCACCCCTCCGCTGAGCCCCCACAGCGTCGAGTGGATGGAGCTGGCACTGGGATGCCTGCGCGCGACAGGGCTCGACGCGGAGGAGAAGCTGGGCGTGCTCATCACGCTCAACGGCTACGTCCGCAGCAGCGTCTCACTGCTCGCGGACATCGCCGAGTCGGCCGGCGGGGAAGGCGGCGCCGACTGGGAGGAGCTGGAGCCGCGCTACTGGCGCCTGCTCACGCAGCTGACCGCGACCGGTGACTTCCCCGCCATCAAGGAGATGCTCGCCTCGGGCGAGGTGGAGACGGCCTTCGAGGAGGAGGAGAGCGAGGGCAGCGCCGACTTCGCGTTCGGCCTGGCCCTGGTACTGGACGGGACGCAGGCCCTCATCGAGCGCCGGGCCTGACGGCGCCACCGCCCGGTGGGGGACACTCCGCGCTACCGCTCCGTGGCGGACCCCGCGCGCTACCGTCCCCTGGCGCACTCCCCGCAGGTGCCGAAGATCTCGACCGTGTGGCCGACGTCGACGAAGCCGTGCTCGGCGGCGACGGCGGCGGCCCACTTCTCGACGGCGGGGCCCTCGACCTCGACGGCCTTGCCGCAGGCGCGGCAGACCAGGTGATGGTGGTGGTCGTCGCTGTGGCAGCGGCGGTAGACGGCCTCGCCCTCGTCCGTGCGCAGCACGTCGACCTCGCCGGCGTCGGCGAGGGACTGGAGCGTGCGGTAGACCGTGGTGAGCCCCACCGAATCGCCGCGGTGCTTGAGCATGTCGTGCAGTTCCTGGGCGCTGCGGAACTCCTCGACCTCTGCGAGCGCGGCGGAGACGGCGGCGCGCTGCCGGGTCGACCGGCCGCGTACAGGGGGACCTGCGGTGGTCACGCTCTGGCTCCTTACGTTCGTCGGCTCCGGGGAGTCGCCGGGCGGGGACTCCGATTCTGCACGGCGTTCGCGACGACCCATTGTGCCAGGCGCACCCGGAGCGCGGGTATTACACCCTGGAGGGACGATCCGTGCCGGCCGCGCCGTCGGTGCGCACACCGCCACGGGCGCCGGTGGCGGCCTTACCGCCGTCCGCCTCCGAGGCGTCCCCTCCCTCCCCCCTCAGGTCCTCTCGGGAGTCTTTCCCGCCGGTGCCCCCGGGATGCGCGGCCCGGAAGCGCCGCCGGGCCAGCGGCGCGGCGAGCGCGGTGACGACGCCGAAGAGGACGATGGCCAGGACGACGATGCTGGCCCCTGGCGGCACGTCGACGAAGTAGGAGGTCACCGTCCCCGAGAGGGTGACGACGACGCCGAAGCCGACCGACAGCCCCAGGGTGGCCGCGAAACCGCGGGTGGCCTGCTGGGCGGCGGCCACCGGGATCACCATCAACGCGCTGACCAGCAGCAGTCCGACGACCCGCATCGCCACGGTGACCGTCACCGCGGCCGTCACGGCCAGCAGCAGGTTCAGCAGCCGCACGGGCAGCCCGGTGACCCGCGCGAACTCCTCGTCCTGGCAGATCGCGAACAGCTGACGGCGCAGGCCGAGGGAGACGAGCAGCACGAAGACCGACAGGCCGACGATGGCGACGATGTCCTCGGCGGAGACGGTGGTGATGGAGCCGAACAGGTACGTGGTCAGGTTGGCGTTGGACCCGTTCGGGGCCAGGTTGATGATCATGACGCCGCCCGCCATGCCGCCGTAGAACAGCATGGCCAGCGCGATGTCCCCGCGCGCCTTGCCGTACCAGCGGATCAGCTCCATCGCGATCGCGCCCAGCGAGGAGACGAGCACGGCCATCCACACCGGGTTGGCGCTCAGCAGGAAGCCCAGCGCCACGCCGGTCAGCGCGACGTGCCCGATGCCGTCGCCCATGATGGCCTGACGCCGCTGCACCAGGTAGATGCCCACGGCGGGCGCGGCGATGCCCACGAGCAGCGCGGCGAGCAGCGCGCGCTGCATGAAGGCGAAGTTCAGCATCTCGATCATGTGAGCAGCCCCGTCTCGATCTTCGGTGCGGCCTCGGCGGGTTCGGCGCCGTGCGGGTGGCAGGCCAGGTCGTGCAGCCGGTCGGGGTTCTCCACCCGTTCGACCTGCCCGTCGCGCAGCACCACGGCCCGGTCGATGAGCGGCGCGAGCGGGCCCAGCTCGTGCAGCACCAGCAGCACGGAGGTGCCCGCCTCCACCTGCCGGCGCAGGGTGTCGGCCAGCGCCTCCTGGTTGCCGACGTCCACGCCGGCCAACGGCTCGTCCATGATCAGCAGTTCGGGCTCGGCGGCCAGCGCGCGGGCGATCAGCACCCGCTGGTGCTGGCCGCCGGAGAGCGCGTCCACCGGGTCCTTGATCCGCTCGGCCATGCCCACCTGGTCGAGGGCGTGCCGCACGGCGGCCTTGTCCTCGCGGCCGAGCGGGCCGAAGCGGCGCCGGGCGAGCCGGCCGGCCGCCACCACTTCCCGCACGGTCGCCGGGACCCCGGCCGCCGCGGTGGAGCGCTGCGGTACGTAGCCGAGCCGCTGCCAGCGGCGGAAGCGGGCGAAGGGGGTGCCGAACAGCTCCAGCGTGCCGCCGGTGAGCGGCACCTGGCCGAGGACGGCACGGATGGTGGTGGACTTGCCCGAGCCGTTGGCCCCCAGCAGCGCGACCGTCTCGCCGCGCGCCACCGTCAGGTCCACGCCGCGCAGCACGGGCCGCCCGCCCAGCGAGGCGGTCGCCCCGCGCAGTGCGACGGCGGGCGGGGCGTCGGCTATGGCGGGCCGCTCGCGGTCCGCCGTCGGCTTCGTCGTCATGCCTTCATGTCCTCACTGCGCGCCGAGCGCGGTCTTGAGCGCGGTCAGGTTCTGGTGCATCACGGAGAAGTAGTCCTGCGTCTTGGGGTTCTTGACGCTCTCCAGTGGGCTGAGCACCGCCGTCTTCAGGTTGAGGTCGCCCGCGAGGGTCTTGGCGGTCTTGTCGCTGGCGTTGTTCTCGAAGAAGACGGTGTCCACCTCGTCCTTCTTCGCGACGTCGTGCAGCTCCTTCATCCGGGCCGCGCTGGGCTCGGACTCGGGGTCGATGCCGGCCACGGCCTCCTCGTGCAGGCCGTAGCGCTCGGCGAGGTAGCCGAAGGCGGCGTGGGTGGTGATGAAGGTGTCGGTCTTCTTGCCCTTGAGGCCGTCCTTGAACTCCTCGTCCAGCGTGCCCAGCTTCTCAACGAGCGCTTCGGTGTTCTTCTTGTACTCGTCCTTGTGGTCGGGGTCGGCCTTCTGGAGCTGCTTGCCGACGCCCTCGGCGACCTCCGCGTAGCGGACGGGGTCGAGCCACACGTGCGGGTCGCCGCCGGTCTCGTCACCGTGGTCGTGCCCCTCGTGCCCCTCGTGGCCCTCGTGGCCCTCGTCGTGCCCCTCGTGTCCTTCCTCGCCGCCGTGCTCGTGGTCCTCCTCCCCGTGCACGTCGGTGCCGTGCTTCTCCAGGGTGGTGAAGGAGGTGGCCTCGGCGATGTTCTCGACGCCCGACTGCTCGACGGCCTCGTCCACGGCGGGCTGGAGCCCCTTGAGGTAGACGATCATGTCGGCTTCGCTGAGCTGCCCCGTCTGCTTCGGGCTCAGCTCCAGGTCGTGCGGCTCGGTGCCGGGCTGGGTGAGGTTCTCGACCTCGACGCGGTCCCCGCCGATCTGCTGCGCGAGGTACGCCATCGGATAGAAGGAGGCCGCCACGTGCACCTTGCCGTCGTCCCCGGCCCCGCTGCCGCACGCGGCCAGGGTGAGGGCGCCGGCGCCGAGGGCGGTGAGAGCGGCGCTGGTACGTATGAGGCGAGGGAGGCGAGGACCGGTGTTCATGACACTCATTTTCACGAGAGATGGAAACGATTGTCAACTAGAGCTTAGCGCTACGTGATCGACACGGAGGGTCGCGACGGGTCGCGGGTGAGCGGCCCCGCGCGCCCGGGACGGGCGGCCAACCGATTTGCTGAGCACCCCTCGCTCCCCAGTAATCTGAGGGTTCCGTCTCGCCGTCAATGAAGAGAGCACCGTGGCCGCCGACAAGATCGACACAATTGTCAGCCTCAGCAAGCGCCGTGGCTTCGTCTACCCGTGCAGTGAGATCTACGGCGGTCAGCGTGCCGCCTGGGACTACGGACCGCTGGGCGTGGAGCTCAAGGAGAACATCAAGCGCCAGTGGTGGCGCTCCATGGTCACCTCGCGCGACGACGTGGTGGGAATCGATTCGTCGGTGATCCTGGCCCCCGAGGTGTGGGAGGCATCGGGCCATGTCTCCACCTTCACCGATCCGCTCACCGAGTGCACCTCGTGCCACAAGCGGTTCCGTGCCGACCACCTGATCGAGGCGTACGAGGCCAAGCACGGCCGCGAGCCCGAGAACGGCCTGTCCGACCTCAACTGCCCGCACTGCGGTAACAAGGGCGGCTTCACCGAGCCCAAGCAGTTCTCCGGGCTGCTCTCCACCCACCTCGGCCCCACCCAGGACTCCGGCTCGGTCACCTACCTGCGCCCCGAGACCGCGCAGGGCATCTTCACCAACTTCGCCGCCGTGCAGCAGACCTCGCGCAAGAAGCCGCCGTTCGGCATCGCGCAGACGGGCAAGTCGTTCCGCAACGAGATCACGCCCGGCAACTTCATCTTCCGCACCCGCGAGTTCGAGCAGATGGAGATGGAGTTCTTCGTCAAGCCGGGCGAGGACGAGGAGTGGCAGCAGTACTGGATGGACCAGCGCTGGGCCTGGTACCGCGACCTCGGCATCCGCGAGGAGAACATCCGCTGGTACGAGCACCCGAAGGAGAAGCTGTCCCACTACTCCAAGCGGACGGCCGACATCGAGTACCGCTTCCAGTTCGGCGGCAGCGAGTTCGGTGAGCTGGAGGGCGTCGCCAACCGCACCGACTACGACCTGACGGCGCACTCCAAGGCGTCCGGGCACGACCTGTCGTACTTCGACCAGGAGGCGGGCGAGCGCTGGACGCCGTACGTCATCGAGCCTGCGGCCGGTGTCAACCGCGCCATGCTCGCCTTCATGCTCGACGCCTACATCGAGGACGAGGCGCCCAACGCCAAGGGCAAGATGGAGAAGCGCACCGTCATGCGCCTCGACCCGCGGCTCGCCCCGGTCAAGGTCGCGGTGCTGCCGCTGTCCCGCAACGAGAAGCTCTCGCCGAAGGCGCGCGGCCTCTCCGAGGCGCTGCGCAGGAACTGGAACATCGAGTTCGACGACGCGGGCGCCATCGGCCGCCGCTACCGCCGTCAGGACGAGATCGGCACGCCGTTCTGCGTCACCGTCGACTTCGACACCCTCGATGACAACGCCGTCACGGTGCGTGAGCGCGACACGATGAAGCAGGAACGTGTCTCCCTCGACCAGATCGAGGGCTACCTCGCGGCCCGGCTCCTGGGCTGCTGAACGCCCTCACCTCTCGCGCGCCAAGGGCCCGGCTCCCCACCGGGCCCTTCGCCGTGGCGTCCGCGTGTGCGCGTCAGACCGCCGTGCGGCGCAGCAGCAGGCACAGGAAGCCGAAGCTGTCCCGGTAGTCGCGCAGCCACTCGTCCCGGTGTTCGGCCGCCGCGCGCAGCGCCTCCGCGCTGTCGGGGTAGCCGGGGTGGTCCAGCGCCCAACGAGAGAGCGAACCCGTCCAGTTCCACTCGTAGTCGTCCAACTCGTGGCGGGTGGACAGGTGGGCGTACACGGGCGTCCAGCCGTCGGCGGTCACCGCGTCCACCGTGCCCGCCAGATCCTGGTACTCGCCCAGCACCTCCCGCGCCCGCGCGCTCGGTTCGCCCTCCCAGTAGGCGTCGCCCACCAGCACGGCCCCGCCGGGGGCCAGGTGCCGGGCGGCGGCGTCCAGGGTGGGCGGCAGGCCGCCGAACGCGTGCGTGGCGCCCACGCTGAGCACCGCGTCGTAGGCGTGCGGCGCGGTGAACGCGTCGGCCTCGGCGCGGTGCAGCGTCAGCCGCTCGGTCACGCCCGCCTGCTCGGCCCGCTGCCGGGCCCGCTCCAGCGCCGGCGCGGAGACGTCCACGCCGGTCCCTGTCGCGCCCGGGTGGCGCTCGAGGGCGCGCAGCAGCCAGGCGGCCTCACCGCAGCCGAGGTCCAGCACGCGCTCGTCACCCCGGACGAGGGCGCGCGCGAGCAGCCCGTCCACGGAGGAGTCGTCGAGCGGCGCCGCGACCGGATGGTCGGCGTGGGCGAGGAGGGAGCGCGTCTGTCGGTCCATCCGGGCACTGTGGCAGACGGCCCCCTTTGCTCACTCCTGGTTTTCGGGGGTTTCGGGGTCTGCGGAGTTCGCTGCGTTCCCTTGCGTTCTCCGGGTTCTCTGGGACAGGTCCCCCGAAGGGGTCACACGGGGGAGGCCGCCGCCCGCAGGACCGCGTCCAGCAGGTCGGGAAAGCGGGCGTCGAGGTCGGCGCGGCGCAGGCAGTTGATCTTCGCGGTGCCGCGGTAGCACTGGTTGATGACGCCCGCCTCGCGCAGGACGCGGAAGTGGTGGGTCGAGGTCGACGTGGCGACGGGAAGCTCGATCTGCGAGCAGGTGGCGCCCTGGCCCTCGCCCTCTCCGTAGCCGTTCAGCGCGGTGACGATGCGCAGCCGCATGGGGTCGGCGAGCGCGTGCAGCACGGCGTCGAGGCGGATCTCCTCGTGGGCGGGGTGCGGGAGTTCGCGTACGGCTGTAGTCGTCGGCACAAGCCCATAGTACGGCAGGTATCGAAATTTGACAGCTTTCGTACTACGGTGGTTATCGTACTAGGGTCGAGGTTCCCCGGACCGATTGGAGAGCGCCGTGAGCGCACTGTTCGAGCCCCTCACCCTGCGGTCGGTGACCGTGCCCAACCGCGTCTGGATGGCGCCGATGTGCCAGTACTCCGCCGCCCCCGAGGGCCCGGACCAGGGCGCGCCCACCGACTGGCACCTCGCCCACCTCGGCGCCCGCGCCTCCGGCGGCCTGGGCCTGGCGCTGGTCGAGGCCACCGGCATCACTCCCGAGGGCCGGATCAGCCCCTACGACCTGGGCCTGTGGAACGACCGCCAGCAGGAGGCCTTCGCCCGCGTCACCCGCTTCCTGACCGAGCAGGGCACCGTCCCCGGCATCCAGCTCGCGCACGCCGGACGCAAGGCCTCCACCGAGCGCACCTGGGTGGAACGCGGCGCGCCCCTCGCCCCGGGTGAGAACCACGGCTGGCAGCCCGTCGGCCCCAGCCCGCTCTCGTTCGACGAGCGGCACTCCACGCCCACCGAGCTGTCACGGGACGAGATCGCGACACTGGTGCGGCAGTTCGCCGACAGCGCCCGCCGCGCGCACGCGGCCGGCTTCCGGGTCGTCGAGATCCACGGCGCCCACGGCTACCTGATCAACGAGTTCCTCTCCCCGTTCACCAACCGCCGCACCGACGAGTACGGCGGCACCTTCGAGGGCCGTACCCGCTTCGCGCTGGAGGTCGTGGACGCCGTCCGCGCCGTGTGGCCCGAGGAGCTTCCGCTGTTCTTCCGCGTCTCCGCCACCGACTGGCTGAGCGAGAACACCGAGGACGGCCGCGAGGGCTGGACCGGCGAGGACACCGTGCGGCTCGCCAAGGAACTGCTGGCCCGCGGTGTGGACCTGCTCGACACCTCCACGGGCGGCAACGCGCCCGACGCCCGGATCGAGGCCGTGCCCGGCTACCAGGTGCCGTTCGCCGAGCGGGTCAGGAAGGAGGCCGACCTGCCGGTGGGCGCCGTCGGTCTGATCACCGAGCCGCGCCAGGCCGAGGAGATCATCGCCTCGGGCCAGGCCGACGCGGTACTGCTCGGCCGTGAGCTGCTGCGCCGCCCGTACTGGGCGAACGAAGCCGCCGTCGAACTGGGCGCCGAGCCGCGTCGCCCGGTGCAGTACCACCGGGCGTGAGCCCCCGGCGCACAGCCCCACCCGCACGCTCTCAGACGGCGGCCGACTGCCGGGCCGCCGCCTGAACGTCTGGGCGAGCAGCGTGGCGAGCGCCATCGGGCCCACACCGCCGGGCACCGGCGTGCTCAGGCTCGCCCGCTCCCGTGCCGTCTCGACGTCCACGTCCCCCACGGTGCCCGGGCTGGACCCGGCGCCGATGACGACCGCGCCCGGCTCGGTGTCGCCGCCGTCGATCCGTCGAGGAAACGCGGACGGGCCGACGGCGGCGACGAGCACGTCGGCCCGGCGCACGGCAGGCACGACAACCGCTGTCGGGCCGCTTTGCGAGGGTGCTCCGCCTCGACGCGCCGGTCACGGACTCGCGCCCGCCCTGACGGACACCCCTTCGGGGACGTCAGTTCAGCTGCCGTACGAAGGCGACGAGGAACAGCGCACCGGCCAGACAGCCCAACCACACCGTCGGCAGTACCCAGCCGCCACGGCGCTCACCCCGCAGGGGGGCCGTCAACCGGCGGTGCAGCCCCGCGAGGCCGTACAGCAGGGCCGTCGCCGCGACGGCGACGGGGCAGCTCACCGCGAAGTGCGCGAGCCAGGCACCGGCCCTGCTGGGGCCGCCCCAGGACGTGTCGTAGGGCCCGTCGTCGACGAACCCGTAGAGCACCCCGCGGGCGACGAACAGCACCAGCATCCCGACGGGTATCAGCGCGACGACACCGAGCAGCACGGTGAGGGCGGCGTGCGCCACCAGCCGTGCCGTGCCGGGGCGCGGGTTGCCCGGCTCCGCCCGCACCCGCAGCAGCCGCAGCGCGCTCGCTGCCCGCCCCGAGAGCGCGGCGACGAGCGCGAGCAGGCCGACGGGCAGCAGCACGGCCGCGTGTCCCACCCCCCGCCCCAACCGCCGTAGGAAGGACTCCCGTGCCGCCGGCACCGGCGAGGAAGGGAAGGAATTCTCCGCAACGTTCATGGGCGGGACGCTAGGGCGGCGTCCATGTCACTCACGACACACCACGGAGCCATCCCGCCCCCGTACCCCGGTAGGGGGCGGGGCGACTCCCCGGGGCGGACGGGCCTGCGCGCGCCTCGCCCGTGCGCTGGACGGGGCACGCGTCGGCCGGGTAGCACGTGACGGTGACGCGCGCGGTGGCGCGCCCGTGCCCGCCGTCGCCCGTCGCCCGTCACCCATCGCCCATCGCCCGTCGCCGAAAGGAGCGCTCGCCGTGCCGGAACCGATCGTGCTGGAGGTACCGCAGTGGCAGGGATCGCCGTCCACGACGGCGCGACGGCTGCCAGCCGGTGCCGGGGCGCTGGCGCGGTCCAACCCGGCCGCGCGCGCCCTCTACGCCCGCGCGGGCTTCGGCTATGCCTACAGCTGCCACTACCGCCTGCGCGGGGTCTCGCATGGTGGGTCGGTGACCGGGGTGCCAGGATCGCGGGTTACCGTCCGCTGATGCACATCCTCAGCGTGAACGTCGGCCCGCCACGCGGGGTGGAGTACACCGACGCACCCTCGGGCGCCACCGGCATCGGCAAGAGCCCCGTGGGCACGCCCGTCCGGGTGGCCGCGCCGTCGGAGTCCGGCGCGGGCGCCGGTGGCGTGGCCGGCGACGCCGTCTGCGACCTGCGCTACCACGGTGGCGACGACAGGGCCGTCTACGCGTTCGCCCGCGAGGACCTCGACGCCTGGCAGCAGGAGTTGGGCTGCGCCCTTCCGCACGGCGCGTTCGGGGAGAACCTCACCACCACCGGCGCCGACCTGCGCGAGACCCTGGTCGGGGAGCGCTGGCGGGTCGGCCCCGAACTCGTGCTGGAGGCGACCGGCAGCCGCATCCCGTGCCGCACGTTCGCGGGCTGGGTGGCCGAACAGGGCTGGACGACCGCCAAGGGCTGGCTGCGCCGCTTCACCCTGGCGGGCTCGCCCGGTGCCATGTTCCGCGTCGTCCAGCCCGGCACCCTGCGGGCGGGCGACGAGGTGGAGGTCCTCCACCGGCCCGACCACCATGTGACGGTCGGCGGCCTCTTCCGCGCCGTGACGACCGACCGCAAGCGGCTCCCGGACGTCCTGGCCGCCGCCGCGTGGATGGAACGGGAGCAGCGGGAGATCGCCGAGAAGTACGTCGCCAAGTACGGCACCGGCTGACCGCCCCGCCCGCGCGGGGCCGGCTCGGGCAGCCCCTCCCGCCCCGCACCGCGCCCCCTGCCCCACTCGCCCCCGCGCTGTGCGCGTCACCGCGCTCCGCGCGCTGCGCGCAGTCCGATCGCCGCCAGGGCCACCAGTCCGCAGGACTGGACCGTGAACACCGCGGCCAGTGCCCCGCGCATTCCCAGGTGCGGCACCAGCGCCAGGAACAGGGAGCCCAGCGTGGCCACGCCCACCGCCAGACCGGACTGTTGCGCCGTCGCGGCCAGGCCGCTGCCCGCCCCCGCGCGCGAGGCGGGGATGTCGCCGAGCAGGAGGCGGTAGTAGGTCGGCAGTTGCAGCCCCTGGCCCACGCCGCACAGCACGAGGCCGGGAGCCAGGGCGAGGGGCGGCAGCTCGGGCCACCCGGCGGACAGGGTGAGCAGCAAGGCCCCCAGCCCGGTGCCCTGGACGACGGCGCTGAGCGCCAGCACGCGCCCGGTGCCCAGCCGTTCGGTCACCCGGGGTGCGGCGACCGACGCGGCGAACTGCGCCACCCCCATCGGCACCAGGGCGAGCCCCGCGGCCAACGCTCCGTAGTGCAGGCCCTGTTGCAGCACCAGTGCGCTGACGAACATGAAGCTGCTGAAGCCCAGGAAGATGGGCACCGCCGCCAGCAGCCCCCGGCGTACGCCCGCCTGTCCGAGCAGTGAGGGCGGCAGCAGCGGGCTGCCGCCCCCGCGCTCCTTGCGGCGCTCGACGGCGAGGAAGGCGCACGCGGTGGGCCCGGCAGCGACCAGCAGGGCGAGCGACCACCAGGGCCATCCGGCCGCGCGCCCCTCCGTCAGCGGCAGCAGCAGGGCGGCGAGTGAGCAGGCGAGCAGGACCGTCCCGGTGACGTCGCCGCGCGCGGGCGCCTCCGCGCGGCTGTCGGGCACCAGACGCAGCCCGCAGGCCAGGGCGAGCACCACGACGGGCACGTTGACCAGGAAGACGGCCCGCCATCCGCTGCCCGCCAGGTCGGCGGCGACCAGGGCCCCGCCGAGCACCTGCCCCGCGACGACCGACACCCCGCCGACCGAGCCGAACAGGCCGACGGCGCGGGCCCGCGCCTGGCCCGAGGTCGTCGCGTGGATCGTGGCGAGGACCTGCGGGAACATCAGCGCGGAGGCGGCGCCCTGGGCCACGCGTGCGCCGATGAGCCACCCGACGCCCGGCGCGAAGCCGCAGGCGAGCGAGGTGAGGCCGAAGGCGGCGACGCCCCACAGGAAGAGCCGGCGCCGGCCGAAGGTGTCGCCGAGCCGTCCGCCGAGGACGAGGAACGCGGCGTAGGCGACGGCGTAGCCGGCGACGACCATCTCCAGGGCGGCGGGGGAGGCGTCGAGGTCGCTTTGGATGCTGGGGAACGCGACGTTGACGACGAAGAAATCGATCATGGGTAGCGCGGCGCCCAGCAGCAGCGTGGCAAGGCCGAGGGGGCGCAGGGCCGCGGGCGTGGACGGGTGCGGCGCCGCCTGCGCCGCGGGGGGCTCCACCGGGGTGGCGCCGGGGTCTCGGTCGACGAGATCGTGGCTCATGGGCTCGAGCCTCGGTGAGTCGTCAGCCTGGTACCAGACGCTCCTCATCCTGGTACCGGCGCTACCTGGCAACAGGCTGGGCGGGTGGAGCAGGATGGCCATCATGAGCGCCGAGACCGTCCGCAGGGGAGAGCTGGCCGCGTTCCTGCGCAGCAGACGCGAGCGGATCAGCCCCGAGCAGGCCGGGCTGCCCCGCGGCCCGCGCCGCCGCACACCCGGGCTGCGCCGGGAGGAGGTGGCGCATCTGTCGACCGTCGGCGTGACCTGGTACACGTGGCTGGAGCAGGCCCGTGACATCCAGGTGTCGGCGCAGGTGCTGGATGCCCTCTCGCGGGCCCTGATGCTGGACGCGAGCGAGCGCGCCCACCTGTTCGCCCTCGCGGGCACGGCCGATCCGACGCCCGCCGACGAGACGACGGCGGTGCCCCCCGGTATCCGGCAGATGCTCGCGCAGCTGGAGCCGTTTCCGGCCTGTGTGCAGAACGCGCGGTACGACATCCTGGCCTACAACCGCACCTACGGCCGTCTGCTCAGCGACCTGGACGCGCTCCCGGCCGAGGACCGCAACTGCATGTGGCTGGCCTTCACCGATCCCGGGTGGTGCGCCGCCATGCCCGACCGGAAGGAGACGGTCCGGCTGATGACGGCCCGCTTCCGCTCCCGGATGGCCGAACACCTGGCGGAACCGGCGTGGAAGGCACTGCTCAAGCGGCTTGAGCACGCGTCGGGGGAGTTTCGCGAGCTGTGGCAGCGGCACGAGGTGGCCCGCGCGGTCGACAAGTCGAAACGCTTCTCCAACCCGCTGGTCGGCATGCTTTCGTTCACGTACCACGGACTGTGGCTGAACCCGGCCGAGGGCGCCCGCCTGGGCACGTACGTGCCGTGCGACGAGCGCACCCGGGAGGGCGTGGAGCGCCTGCACGAGCTGATCATCGCGGGCAGGTAGGCGACCGGGCGGGTCGTGGGCTCCCGGGCGGTTCCGTTCGGCGTCCAGCGGACCGGAGGGTGTTGCCGTCAGGTGCCGCCGGATGCCCCCGGGTTTTCGGGCCGTATACGACGTCGGTCGCGTGGGCATTTGCCAATCCGTCCACTGCCTCGTCGCCTCACAGATGCCCGGGTCGACGGTCAGGCGGACGGGAAGAAGCTCGGCTCAGGCGGCGGCGTGGGCGGCGAGCCGGTCAGCGGCGCTGCGGGGCTCGCGGCCGAGGAGCTCGGCCAGCGCGGGGCCGGTCTCGGCGAAGTAGCCCGCGCGGGCCGCCTGGTACCAGGTGAGCATGAGGCGGGTGATCTGCTCCGGCACACCGAGCGTCAGCTGGTCGGCGACCCACTGTTCGTCGTCCACGACGACGCGTTCGATGGTGCGTCCTGCGAGGTCGGAGGCGATCTCGGCGAAGTCGTCGAAGGTGACGGCGGTCGGCGCCGTCAGGGTGACGGGGCCGTCGAAGGAGCGGTCGCCGGCGAGGAGTTCCGCTGTGGCCTCGGCGATGTCGTCACGGTCGGTGTAGGGGACGGGGCCGTCTTGTGGTTGAGCGATCACGCCGGTCCGCTGCCACGGGCCGAGCACCTGGTCGAGCGGACCGTAGGCGCCGTTGCGCAGTGCGGTCCAGGCGACTCCGGAATCGCCGAGGATCGCCTCGGTGGCGATGTGGAAGTCCGACGGCGCGTACGGGTTGCCGGGGACGGCGCCCTGCTGGCTCGTGTAGAGGATCCGCCGGGCGCCCGCCGCGACCGCGGCTTCGACGGCGTTGCGGTGCAGGGCGACCATGTCGGCGGCCGGGTCGTTGCCGGACACCAGGAGGACCTGCTCGGCGCCGGCGAACGAGTCACGCAGCGCGGCCGGGTCCTCGTAGGAGCCCTGCCGCACGCGCACGCCGCGGTCGGCGAGGTGCCGCGCCTTGCCGGTGTCGCGGACGCTGACGGCGATCCGGCCGGCGGGTACGCGCGTGAGGAGGTGCTCGACGGTGGCGCCGCCCAGCCCACCGGTGGCGCCGGTGACAACGATCATGTTCTTGACCTTCCTGACTGCCCACGGGGCCCGTCCTGGTGGGCCCGTGGTGCCCGGCTCGGCGGGCGGGATCATAAATTGACCATGCGGGTCAGTTTCTCTTCCGCCCGTGACCGTAGGTAAACTGACCTGGCGAGTCAAGTTGCGACGTGGGTGACAGGAAAGTGACGGTGAGGGCCATGGCCGGTGCGGCGCCTTTGGGATCCCGGCTGCGGGCCGACGCCCGGCGCAATTCCGAGCAGATCCGCGCTGCCGCGATCGGCGCCTTCCGGGGACAGGGCCTGACGGCGCCGCTGGAGGAGGTCGCCAAGGCGGCAGGGGTGAGCAAGGCCACGATCTTCAACCGGTTCGGCGGGCGGATCGGCCTCATCGAGGCGGTCATCGAAGAGATCGTCGCGAGCGAGCTGTTCGCCGTCATCGACCGCGCCCGCTCCCTCGACGACGACGGCGAGCGGATCGCGTACTACCTCACCGCGATCCGCGACCTCCAGTACCGCCGGCCCGCCTTCAACGACGTTCTGTTGCAGACGTATCCGCACTCGCGGCAGCTCATGGAGATCTGCCGGGTCGGAAGCGAGGCCAACGAGGAGTTCATCGCGGCGGCGCGCGCCTCCGGTGCGCTGCGGCCGGAGTTCACGGCGGACGACCTCCACGCGCTCGTCGTCGACAGCGCCCTCGCCCTCAAGTACGGCAACCGGCCTGCCCGGGACGACTACGACCGCCGCACCACCTACCTCCTGGACGGAATCCGCGGGCGCACCTCCGCTGCCGGCGGACGATGACGGTGTTCTCACCCCGGGTCCTCACCCCCGGCCCCTCACCCGGGCCCTCATCCGGGTCCCCGTCCTGGTCTCCGACGTCGCCCTGGGAGGGGCGGCGGATGGGGGACAATGGGGAGTCGCCCCGTTCACTCCCGTCACCCGAAGGACCGCCGCCGCATGTCCCAGCCCGCCGCGCAGCCGCTGCACATCGGACCGCACGCCGTCTGGCCGCCCGTCGTGCTGGCGCCGATGGCGGGGATCACCAACGCGCCGTTCCGTACTCTGTGCCGGGAGTTCTCCGGGGACCGGGGCCTGTTCGTCAGCGAGATGATCACCACGCGGGCGCTGGTGGAGCGCAACGAGAAGACGATGCAGCTCGTGCACTTCGACGCGAGCGAGAAGCCGCGCTCCATCCAGCTGTACGGCGTGGATCCGGTGACCGTCGGCAAGGCGGTGCGGATGATCGCCGACGAGGACCTGGCCGATCACATCGACCTCAACTTCGGCTGCCCGGTACCCAAGGTGACCCGCAAGGGCGGCGGCTCGGCGCTGCCGTACAAGCGGCCGCTGCTGCGCGCCATCCTGCACGAGGCCGTCGGCAACGCGGGCGGCCTCCCGGTGACCATGAAGATGCGCAAGGGCATCGACGACGACCACCTCACCTGCCTGGACGCGGGCCGCATCGCCGTCGAGGAGGGCATCACGGCCATCGCCCTGCACGGGCGCACCGCGGCACAGCACTACGGCGGCACCGCCGACTGGGACGCCATCGCGCGCCTCAAGGAGACCGTTGGAGAGATCCCGGTGCTGGGCAACGGCGACATCTGGTCGGCCGACGACGCCGTGCGGATGATGCGGCAGACCGGCTGCGACGGTGTCGTCGTCGGCCGTGGCTGTCTGGGGCGGCCGTGGCTGTTCGCCGACCTGGTGGCCGCGCTCACCGGAGAGGGCGGGACTCAGCTCGCCCGGCCCACCCTGCGCGAGGTCGCCGAGGTGATGGTGCGGCACGCGCGGCTGCTGGGGGAGTGGCTGGGGGACGAGGGGCGCGGCGTCATCGACTTCCGCAAGCACGTCGCCTGGTACACCAAGGGCTTCTCGGTGGGCTCCGAGCTGCGCCGGAGGCTCGCCGTCGCGGGCTCGCTGGACGAGCTGCGCGGCCTGCTCGACGAGCTGGACCTGTCCCAGGAGTGGCCGCAGGGCGCCGACGGGCCCCGTGGCCGCACCCACTCCCGCAACAAGGTCGTGCTGCCCGACGGCTGGCTGAACGACCCCTACGAGTACGGCACGGACGTCGGCGCGGACGCCGAGCTGGACACCTCCGGCGGCTGACCACGCCCCTCCCCGGTACGCACCGGGCCGCGAAGCGCCCCCCGCACGCGCTCGTCGCCGTCCGGCGTCAGCCCGTCCGGCAGCGGGCCGTGCGCGGGTTCGTCCGGGAGCCGGGACGAGGCCGGGATACCCGGGATACGGGACGAGGCCGGGATACGGCCTGTACCGCAGCGCTGCGGCGCCCCGGCCGGAGGTCGTGGCGGGGGCGGCGGCGGAACCTGGCCGAGAAGTGCCGTCGGTATCCGGCAGAAGTGCCGTCAGTCTCCGGTGGAAGCGCAGGGTGCCGTAGGCGAAGAGGGTGTCGGCGCCGGTGCCGACGGGGTCGTGGCGGGGGCGCCGGGTGCTGTTCGGAGGGGGTCGCGCGCGGCCGCGTACGGCGGCGCGGAAACCGTCCGCATGGTGAGACGTTCACTCGAATGGCCGCGTGATTCGCGCCACCTTGATAAGGGGCCCGCTCACATGAGCGGAAGTGGCGCGCTCAAATGAGTGGTGTATGTCTCCAAGGAGCACCCGGCGGTTTTACCGACCCTTGGTTCCGAGGTCGTACGCATGCGTCGCGTTCCGTCCGCAAGGCGGCCCGCCGCGCTCCTCAGCGTCATCATCCGTTCGGTTTCTGAATGCAGCGGCCAATCAGCCTCAACCGGTCAGTACTTTCGATCTCTCGGCAGACGGGTGGTTACAGCCGGGTGACATGCCGCTGGACGTACTCGCAAGCCTTTGATCTGGGTACGCTCCCCGCCGTCAGGGCAACCGACCACGAGGAGCCGAGTCCGGTGCCGGTTCACGCGAAGAACACAAAGTCCGCGGTAGACGCGCAGCAGACCAAGTACGTCTACGACTTCAGTGAGGGCAACAAGGACCTCAAGGGCCTCCTCGGTGGCAAGGGAGCCAACCTCGCCGAGATGAACAACCTCGGCCTGCCCGTCCCTCCGGGCTTCACCATCACCACCGAGGCGTGCAAGGCCTACCTCGACTCCGGCGAGGCCCCCGCCCAGCTGCGGGACGAGGTGAGCGCTCACCTGAGCGCGCTCGAGGAGCGCATGGGGAAGAAACTCGGCCAGGCCGACGACCCGCTGCTCGTCTCGGTGCGCTCCGGTGCCAAGTTCTCCATGCCCGGCATGATGGACACGGTCCTCAACATCGGCCTGTCCGACGAGTCCGTGCACGGGCTCGCCGCCCAGTCGGGCGACGAGCGCTTCGCCTGGGACTCCTACCGGCGCCTCATCCAGATGTTCGGGGACACCGTGCTCGGCATCCACGGCGAACGCTTCGCCGAGACGCTGGAGGAGGCCAAGACCGCGCGCGGCGCCACCACCGACGTGGACCTGAGCGCCGAGGCGCTGAAGGAACTGGTCACCAAGTTCAAGAACATCGTCTCCGAGGAGACGGGGCGCGACTTTCCCCAGGACCCGCGCGAACAGATGGACCTGGCCGTGCGCGCGGTCTTCGATTCGTGGAACGGCAGCCGCGCCCGGCTCTACCGCCGCCAGGAGCGCATCCCGCACGACCTGGGCACCGCCGTCAACATCTGCTCGATGGTCTTCGGCAACCTCGGCCCCGACTCGGGCACCGGCGTCGCCTTCACCCGCGACCCCGCCAGCGGCCAGCAGGGCGTCTACGGCGACTACCTGCAGAACGCGCAGGGCGAGGACGTCGTCGCCGGCATCCGCAACACCGTGCCGCTCGCCGACCTCGAAGCGCTCGACAAGGCGTCCTACGACCAGCTCATGCAGATCATGGAGACCCTGGAGAACCACTACAGGGACCTGTGCGACATCGAGTTCACGATCGAGCGCGGCAAGCTGTGGATGCTCCAGACGCGGGTGGGCAAGCGCACCGCGGCGGCCGCGTTCCGCATCGCCACCCAACTCGTCGACCAGGGGCTCATCGACGAGGCCGAGGCGCTGCGCCGCGTCAACGGCAGCCAGCTCGCCCAGCTGATGTTCCCCCGCTTCGACGCAGGCGGGGGCGTGGAGAACGCCGACCAGATCGGCTGGGGCATCGCCGCCTCGCCGGGCGCGGCCGTCGGCAAGGCGGTCTTCGACTCCTACACGGCCATCAAGTGGTCCAGGTCGGGCGAGAAGGTCATCCTCATCCGCCGCGAGACCAACCCCGACGACCTCGACGGCATGCTCGCCGCCGAGGGCATCCTCACCTCGCGCGGCGGCAAGACCTCGCACGCCGCCGTCGTCGCCCGCGGCATGGGCAAGACCTGCGTGTGCGGCGCCGAGGAACTGGAGGTCGACACCAAGCGGCGCTGCCTCAAGGCCCCGGGCGGGAAGGTCGTCGAGGAGGGCGACGTCGTCTCCATCGACGGCTCCACCGGCAAGGTCTACGCCGGTGAGGTGCCGGTCGTGCCCTCCCCGGTCGTGGAGTACTTCGAGGGCCGTATGCACGCCGGCGCCGACGACGCCGACGAGCTGGTCAAGGCCGTGCACCGGATCATGGCCTACGCGGACCGGGTGCGCCGTCTGCGGGTGCGGGCCAACGCCGACAACGCCGAGGACGCCGCACGCGCCCGCAGGTTCGGCGCCCAGGGCATCGGGCTGTGCCGCACCGAGCACATGTTCCTCGGCGAGCGGCGCGAGTTGGTCGAGCGGCTCATCCTGGCCGACACCGAGGAGGAGCGGAAGCGGGCGCTGCACGCCCTCCTGCCCCTCCAGCAGGGCGACTTCGTCGAGCTGTTCGAGTCGATGGACGGGCTGCCCGTGACGGTGCGGCTGCTCGACCCGCCGCTGCACGAGTTCCTGCCCGACATCACCGAGCTGTCCGTACGGGTCGCGCTCGCGGAGTCCCGCAAGGACGCCAACGAGAACGACCTGCGGCTCCTCCAGGCCGTGCACCGGCTGCACGAGCAGAACCCCATGCTGGGCCTGCGCGGTGTCCGCCTCGGGCTGGTCATCCCCGGGCTGTTCACCATGCAGATCCGCGCCATCGCCGAGGCCGCGGCCGAGCGCAAGGCCGGCGGCGGCGACCCCCGCGCCGAGATCATGATTCCGCTGGTGGGCACCGTGCAGGAGCTCGAACTCGTCCGCGAGGAGGCGGAAGAGGTCATCAACGAGGTGGAGCAGGAGCGGGGCGTCGACCTCGGGCTCTCCCTCGGCACCATGATCGAGCTGCCGCGGGCCGCGCTCACGGCGGGCCAGATCGCCGAGTGCGCCGACTTCTTCTCCTTCGGCACCAACGACCTCACCCAGACGGTGTGGGCCTTCAGCCGGGACGACGTGGAGGCCAGCTTCTTCACCGCCTACCTGGAGAAGGGCATCTTCGGCGTCTCCCCGTTCGAGACCATCGACAAGGACGGCGTCGGCTCGCTGGTCCGCAGCGCCGCTGAGGCGGGCCGGGCCACCCGTCCCGACCTCAAGCTCGGTGTCTGCGGCGAGCACGGCGGCGACCCCGAGTCGGTGCACTTCTTCCACGAGGTCGGCCTCGACTACGTCTCCTGCTCGCCGTTCCGTATCCCGGTGGCACGTCTGGAGGCGGGCCGCGCTGCGGCCCAGCCGGAGACCTCGGCGTAGCGCCGGCCAGTACCCACCCCGGGCTCCCTTCCGCTCTCCACCCTCACCGCGGAAGGGGCCCGGTTCCCGAGGAGGCGGCACCCGTGCGGGGGTGCCGCCTCCTTCATGTGCGCGGGCCGGCCTTCGTGCCGTACCCGCGTCAGTGGAGCCGGGCGCGGGAGCCCGCACGGGCGGGTCTCACCGCGTCTCCTCCAGGCCCAGCGCCTCCACCAGGCGGCGTTCGGGATGGGCGCCGACCACCGAGCGGGTGGGCTCGCCGTCCCGGAAGAGGACGAGGGTGGGCATCGACATGACGCTGTAGGCGGCCTGCGTGGCCGGATTGCGGTCCACGTCGAGGGAGACCACTTTCAGGGTGCCCTCGCGCTCGGCGGCGATGTGGGCGAGCACCGGGGCGACCATGCGGCACGGCGGGCACCAGTCGGCGGTGAAGTCCACCAGTACCGGAACCTCGGAGCGGAGCACCTCCTCGGCGAACGTCTCGTCGGTGACCTCGGGCAGGTGGGCGGTCCTCGTACTCATCATTCTCCCTCGGCGTCGTGCGGGTGCGGCGGAGCGGGTGTGTGGGGCGGGACCGTTGCGTGCGGCACGGCCGGTGGGTGCGTCGGCGGTGCCAGCTCGCAGCGCGGGGGCGGGCCCTGCGGCAATCCGGCCGCCGCCTCGACCTCGGCGCGCGCGAGCCGCGCGTCGACCTCGTCCCGCACCAGGCGCAGTTCGGCGATGCAGGCGTCCAGTTCGGCCAGTTTGCGGCGGTAGACCTCCAGCGAGTCGGGACAGGAGTCGCCCGCCGGGTGGCCCGCGCGCAGGCACTCCACGAAGGGCCGGGTCTCCTCCAGCTCGAAGCCGTGGTCCCGCAGCGTCCTGATCTGCCGCAGCACCGCGAGGTCGTTCTCGCCGAACGTGCGGTGCCCGTGGGCGTCGCGGGCCACCCGCAACAGGCCCCGTGCCTCGTAGTAGCGCAGTGTCCTGGTGGTGGTGCCCGCGCGTTTGGCCAGCTCCCCGATGCGCATCAGGCCCGCGTCCCTCCGTTGTCCGTCGCCGTTTCCGCTGTCGTGCGCGGTGCTGTGCACGCTCTGTGTGTGCGGTGCTGTGCACGCTATGCGTTGACGCCGACGTCAACGCAACGGTGTGCGGAGGGTATTGCCGCATACGACGCGAGTGGTATACACCACTGACCGCATGGTGTCCGATGTTCGTTCGTGTTCTCTCAAGGGAGCTGCGATGACAGAAGACGAGATTCTCCGACCGACACGTCGGACGGTGACAGCGGCGGGCGTCACAGCCGTGGCCGCGGGAGGGCTGGCAGGACCCTTCGCGTCCCGCGCCACCGCGGCCCCGCGCCAGGCGGCCGCGGGCGAAGCCCCCTTCGTCGTACCGGCCCTGCGCGCATGGCAGGCGGGAGCGGGCGAGTTCCGCCTCACCCCCGCCGCCCGCGTCGTGGCCGAGGGCGGCGACCGCAGGCTGCTGCGGCTCGCACGCACCGTGCGCGACGAGTTGGAGGAGACCACCGGTGTGCGCACCCGCACCCCGGTCAGCGACCACGGCCGCCGCCCGCGGCACGGCGAGATCCGCCTCGTCCTCGACGACTCCGCGCACCACCCGCCCGCGGGCGAGCGCTACCGTGCCGAGGGCTACCGCCTCACCGCCACCCGCGACCACCTGCGCCTCGAAGCCCCCGCCTACGCCGGCGTGTACCACGCGACCCGCAGCCTGCTGCAGATCCTCACCGGATCCGGCGCCCGCACCGTCCCCGCGGGCGAGGCCGTCGACTGGCCCGACTACCCGCGCCGCGGCTTCATGCTGGACGTGGGGCGCCGCTACTTCACGCCGGCCTTCCTCCGCGATGTCATACGGCTGCTCGGCTGGTTCAAGTTCAACGACTTCCAGATCCACCTCAACGACAACGAGATCCAGCCGCCCGGCGGCGACTGGAGCAACGCACAGTCCGCGTTCCGCCTCGCGAGCGACGCGCCCAGGTGGGCGGGCCTGACCGCCCGCGACGGCTCCTACGACCGCGCCACCTGGGACTCCTTCGAAGACCTCGCCGAACAGTGCGCCGTGCGGCTCACCCCCGAGTTCGACGCCCCCGCGCACTCCCGCGCCTTCGTCTCCCACCGCCCCGACATCGGCCTGGACGGCGGCAACTCCGACCACCTCGATCTGGGCAACCCGGCGGCCACGGCCTACATGAAGGACCTCTTCAGCCACTTCACCCCGTGGTTCCGCAGCCCCGTCGTGCACTTCGGCGCGGACGAGTACGGCGGCCCCGTCGAGCACTACCACGCCTACTTCGACGCCATGGCGGCCCACCTGAAACAGCTCGGCAAGCGGCCCGCGGCCTGGGGCAGCCTCAGCCGGCTCGGCGGTACCGCCGAGGGATACGACCGCGATGTGCGCGTCTACAGCTGGAACAACGGCTGGTACGGGCCGCAGGCCCTCAAGAAGGACGGCTTCGAGTTCGTCAACATCAACGACGCGACCCTCTACATCGTGCCGTTCGCGGACTACTACCACGGGCAGGGCCTCGACGGGCGGTACCTGTACGAGCAGTGGGCCCCGCACGTCTTCCCCGACGGGCAGAGCGTGACACCTCTCGATCCGGCGCTGCGGGGCGCGATGTTCGCCGTCTGGAACGACCTCGTGCACGAGGACTACACCGAGAGGGACGTGTACGGCCTGGTCGACAAGACACTCGGTGTCCTGGCCCGGCGCATGTGGCACGCGGACGACAGCGGACCCGACTACGACACCTTCCAGCGCGGCGTCGCCTCCCTGGGCCTGGGCCCCGGCCTGGAACTGCTGGGAGCAGACGAGAGGCCCTAGCCACCAGGTCCCGTGCCGGCCGGACGGTCAGACCGGGTGGTAGCGGCGCTCCGGGCGGCCCGTCGTGCCGTATCTGAGGGTGACCCGCGCGGTGCCGGTGGCCACGAAGTGCTCCAGGTAGCGGCGCGCGCTCACCCGGGACAGGCCGCTGTGCCGGGCGCACTCGGAGGCTGAGAGGCCCGCCTGGGCGCAGCTCGCGTCGAGCGTCGCACGTACCAGCGCTGACGTCTGCTCGGTCAGTCCCTTGGGAAGCGGGCCCCGGCGGGTGGCGAGCGCCCCACCCGCCGGGACCTCACCCTGCGGGGAGGGCACACCCGCGCCCACGGCCCCGGGCGCGGGTGTGGGCGGACGCACGGGAGCGGGCGTGCGCTGCGGCGCGCCCGTACCGGCGCCCGTGAAGACCCGGTCCAGTTCGTCCTGCCCGGGCGAGGCCAGCTCCTCGAACTCCCGCCGGTCGCGCGCGTACCGTTCGAGACGCTCGACCAGCAGCCGCCCCTCGAACGGCTTGACGACGTACTGCACCGCACCCCCGTGCCGCGCGGCCCGCACACTGGCCGCGTCCCGCGCCGCCGTGATCACGAGCACGTCGGGGCCGCCGCCGGGCGCGCCGTCACCCCGCAGCCGCCGCAGCACCTCGAGACCGCT
Organism: Streptomyces diacarni; assembly: GCF_003323715.1. Classification (GTDB taxonomy): domain Bacteria; phylum Actinomycetota; class Actinomycetes; order Streptomycetales; family Streptomycetaceae; genus Streptomyces; species Streptomyces diacarni. The sequence continues at coordinate 104,907 of NZ_QOIN01000040.1, read as the reverse complement.
GACATCCGGCAGGTACAGATCGAGCAGCACCAGGTCGGGGGCCAGCTCCCGGACCAGGGATTGCGCCTGCGCGCCGCTGTGCGCCACCCCGCTCACCTCGAAGCCCGGCACCCTCGACACCAGCGTGCTGTGCAGGCGAGCCACCATGAAGTCGTCGTCGACGACCAGTACGCGGATCACGAGGGCACCCCGTACGCGACCCCCGTCAGCTCCTCCGAGGCCGCCCACAGGCGCTGGGCCGCCGCGTCGTTCAGCGTCCAGGGTGCCCGCAGCGAGGGGGCGGGCGCGCCCCGCCAGCTCGCCAGCCGGGGCCCGGTGAAGGAGTCGGCGCCCACGCTGGGCGCCGTCGCGGCGTACAACGCCGGCAGCGCGCCTGCCTCGGCGGACTGCGCGACCACCCGGTTGCCCCACTGCATGACGCGCTCGGCCGCCCTCCTGCCCTCCATGCGCGGGCTCGCGCTCTGCAGGTTCGTCGCCGCGTAGCCGGGGTGCGCCGCCGCGGCGATCAGCGGCGTGTCGGCCAGCCGCCCGGCCAGCTCGTGGGTGAAGAGCAGGTTGGCTGTCTTGGACCGCCCGTAGGCGATCCAGCGCCGGTAGGAGCGCTCGCTGTTCAGGTCGGTGATGTCGATGTTGCCCAGCAGGTGCATAACGCTGGAGACGGTGACCACCCGGGGGGCGGAAGAGGCCAGGAGCCTGTCCAGCAGCAGCCCGGTGAGGGCGAAGTGCCCCAGGTGGTTGACGCCGAACTGCCTCTCGAAGCCGTCCGCCGTACGGCCGTACGGCAGCGCCATGACCCCCGCGTTGTTGACCAGCAGGTCCACCCGCTCGTCCGGCAGCTCCTTGGCGAACGCGCTCACCGAGGCCAGGTCGCCCAGGTCGAGCAGGCGCAGCTCGGCGCGCGGCCCCGCCTCCGGCAGCTCCCGCACGAGCCGGTCGCGGGCCAGGCGTCCGCGCTCCTCGTCGCGGCAGGCGAGGACGACGCGCGCGCCGCGCCGTGCCAGCTCCCTGGCCGTGACGAAACCCAGCCCGCTGTTGGCGCCGGTCACCACCGCGGTGCGGCCGCTCTGGTCGGGGATGTTCCGCGCTGTCCAGCCCATCGCTCGCCCTGCTCCTCGCCTCGCTCGCGCCCGTCCGTGCGGGGGCTCTCCTTCGGAGGCTAGCGGCACCTCCACCCCCGGTCGAGGTCGGCGGTAACCGCGGCGGGGCGTACCGGAGCCACGAGCCCGGCCGGCTCCACGCGGGCCCCCGGCTCCGGGCGGGTTCTAGGCTGCCTCCATGAACGCGACTTCCTCCCCGTCCTCCGCCGAGACGTCCGCTTTCGCGGCGCCCCACGTGCTGCTGCTGCACGGCCCCAACCTCAACCTGCTGGGCGAGCGCGACCGAGACACCTACGGCAGCACGACCCTGCGGGACGTCGAGGAGCGCACCACGGCGCTCGGCAAGGAACTCGGCGCCGAGGTGCGCTGCGCTCAGAGCAACAGCGAGGGCACGCTCATCGACCTGATCCACGCCACCCGAGGCAGCGACGACGGCATCGTCTTCAACCCGGGCGCCTACGCGCACTACAGCTACGCGCTGCGCGACGCGCTGGAGGCCGTCACCGGGCTCGGTATCCCCTGCGTGGAGGTGCATATCTCCAACGTCCACGCCCGCGAGCCGTTCCGGCACGCCTCCGTGACGGCACCGGTGTGCCAGGGCATGGTCTCGGGCCACGGCGTCTTCGGGTACGAACTGGCGCTGCGCTCCGTCCTGCACCGGATCGGGGAGTGGGGCAGCCGGAAGGCGGTCTGAGCCGCCTCGCCGGACCCGCCTCACCCGCTCGTCCGGCCCGCCCCGCCAGGGGGCCGGACCGTTTCACCCGGCGTGCCTCACTCGGTGCCCGTCACCGTCGTGAGGATGAAGACCGAGTCCTCCAGCGCCAGCACCCCGTGCCGCAGGTGCGGAATCCGCTGGATCTGCCCGGCGGCGACGTCCTGGTCGGCGGTGCCCTCGGTGATCCTGACACTGCCCTGCAGGACGTGCAGGCTCGCCGCGGGGGGAGCGTTGTGCTCCTCCAGGGCCGAGCCCTGGGTCAGCGCGATGACGGTCTGCCGCAGCGGCCCGTCGTGCAAGAAGAGGTACGCGCTGCGGCCGTGCGGGTCTTTCCTCGCCAGGGCCAGGTGCTCGGCTGCCAGTGCGGTCGTATCGTCCATGCGTCCATCGTGCCTCGCACGTCACACGATGCAACCGGTCGACCCGCGCGGGAGCCCGCGCGATTCCCTCCGCTTCCCCCGCAGGCCGCTCGCCTCGGCCACCTGCCGGGTGGTCTCCCCGAAGGTGAGCAGGCGGGGACCCGTCAGGTCGTGGACGCGCCCGTGGTGTCCTTCCCCGGTGAGCGCGGCCACCGCGGCGTCGGCGGCGTCGTCGGCGTCCTCGGCGTCGATGAAGGGCTCGCGCACACCGTCGGCGGGGAAGGGCAGTTCGCCGCCGAGGACGAACGGGAGGAAGACGCCCTCGCTGGAGTTCCGGAAGAACCAGCTGGTGCGCGGGACGGTCCACTCCACGTCCGCCCGGCGCAGCGCCCGCTCGGTGGGCGCGGCCAGGTCCTCGCCTCGCGCGGACAGCAGCACCAGCCGCCGCACACCGGCGTGCGCGGCGCGCTGTGCGAACGCGCCGCTCGCCTCGGCGACTCCCGGTGCGCCGACGTCGGGCTGGCAGATCACGAAGACGGCTCGCACGCCGTGCAGTCTCGTTTGCGTGCCGCGTCGTGTTCTCGATTTCTCGGTCATGCCGTCAGCCAACGCCGCCCGGCGGCCGTGGCACCTCGCTCAACGGCTCAGCCCCATGTCCGCGCGTCTAAGCTGCCTTCGTGACGGCGACCGGGGCGGGGAACGGGCGGACGAGCGGCGTGGGAAACGGTGCGGGGCCCTGGGAGGCGGTGCGGCCCGGCGACGGGGACGGGATGGCCGAGGCACTGGCCGAAGTGCTGAGCGGAGCACGGGCGACCGGCGGGCTGCTGCACCGGGCGGTGCTCGCGCCGCCCTGGGGCGTACGCGTCCAGGACGGGGCGCCGCTGGCGGTCGCCTCCCTGGTGCGCGGTGAGGGCTGGGTCCTCCCCACCGCCGCTGCGGATCCGTGGCCGGGAGGCCCCGGGCCCGGGCCCGAACCCGGGGACCGGCCCGGGCCGATACCGCTCGCCCCCGGTGACGTGGCGGTACTGCGCGGGCCCGACCCCTACGTGCTCGCCGACGATCCGGCGACCCCGCCCGACCTGCTGATCCAGCCCGGCGACTGCTGCACCAGCGTGGACGGCGTCGACCTGTGCGAGGAGATCGCCCTCGGCGTGCGCACCTACGGCCGCGACCCGGACGCCCCCACCGTCCTGCTCAGCGGCGGCTATCAGCTGCACGGCGACCTGAGCAGCCGGCTGCTGGACGCGCTGCCCCCGGTGCTGGTGCTGCGCGGCACGGAGTGGGACGCGGGGCTGATGGCGCTCGTCGAGCAGGAGATCGTCAGGGACGCGCCCGGCCAGCAGCTGGTGCTCGACCGGGTGCTCGACCTGCTGCTGGTGTCGGTGCTGCGGGCCTGGTTCGCCCGCCCCGAGGCGGACGCGCCCGCCTGGTACCGCGCCCAGAGTGATCCCGTGGTCGGCGTCGCGCTGCGGCTGCTGCACGAACAGCCGGGGCACGGCTGGACGGTGGCCTCACTGGCCGCCAAGTCCGGCGTCTCCCGCGCGAGCCTCGCCCGGCGGTTCACCGAACTGCTGGGCGAGCCGCCCATGGCCTACCTCGCGCAGCGGCGCATCGACCTGGCCGCACGGCTGCTGCGGGAGCCGGGGGCCACGCTGGCAGCCGTCGCACGCCGGGTGGGCTACGCGGACGGCTTCGCGCTCAGCGCCGCCTTCAAGCGCGTGCGGGGGGTCAGCCCGGCGGAGTACCGCGCGGGGCAGCCCGTCCGGGGCTGAGACGTCCGGGGGTGAGAGGGTCGGGGCTGAGACGGCACGCGCGCGCCTCTCGCGGGTCCGGATGTCGGTGCCGGCAGGCATGCTGGGCGGATGTACCAGGAGAGGGCTTCGCGGGTGCCGGGAGCCGTGGCGTGGTCCCGCGCCGCGGTCGCGCCCGGCACGAGCGGGCGGGTGCTGCCCGACGGCTGCATGGACCTGCTGTGGTGGAACGGCGAACTGGTCGCCGCGGGCCCCGACACCCGCGCGTACGTGACCACGGAGCGCCGGGGACTGCCGGTGTTCGGGGTGCGCCTGGCGCCGGGGGCGGGCCCGCGCGCCTTCGGCGTACGCGCCTGGGAGCTGTGCGATCAGCGGGTGCCGCTCCAGGCTCTGTGGCCGGACCGCCGGGTGCGCGGACTGCGCGAACGGATCGCGCACGCCGCAGACCCGCTGGCCGCGCTGGAACAGGCCGCCGCCGGAGCGCTGGCCGCCGGGGAGGCCGAGGCCCCCGATCCGCGGGCCGCCGCGCTGACCGAGGCGGTCGCCGTCCTGTTGCGTCGCGGCGCCGGCGTCGCACGGACCGCAGGGCACGTCGGCCTGAGCGAGCGTCAGCTGCACCGCCGCTGCCGGGACGCCTTCGGCTACGGACCCAAGACGCTGGCTCGGGTGCTGCGCTTGCAGCGGGCACTGCGCGCGGCCGGTTCCGGGCTGCCCCTCGCCGAGACCGCCGCGCGGGCCGGCTACGCCGACCAGGCGCACCTCACCCGCGAGGTGCGCGCCCTCACCGGCCTGACCCCCTCGAAGCTCCTGCGGCCCTAGTTCTCTGCGAACAGGTCGATGCCGTTGCCGTCCGGGTCCAGTACGACGGCGTAGCGCTGTCCCCAGGGGGCGTCCCACGGCGCGTGGCGGCCCTCGTGTCCGGCGTCTGTCAGTTCGGCGTACGCCGTGTCGACCTCGGCGGGGGAGTCGCACAGGAACGCGAGGCCGACGCGTCCTGCCCCGTGCGGCGGGGCGCTCCAGTCGCTGTCGAACGAGCGCACTGTCTCTTCCGTGTCCCACGCCAGCCGCAGCCCGCCGGGCCCGGCGGCCTCCACATGCGCTTCGGTGTCCGCGTCCGCGGGGATGTCGAGTCCCAGCCGCCGGTAGAAGGCCAGCGAGGCGGCCATGTCAGCGGTGACGATGCCGATCAGGTCGAGTCGAGGTGTCATACGTGCACGCTAGGCGCGGGGCGTGCGCGGGTTCTTGAACGAATCGGACGCCTCCGGGCGGGCAGCCAGGACCGGCCGCTCGGACCGGCCCCGTGAGCGGGCCCCTAGATCCGGCCGCCGCTCTGACCGGCCCTCGGGGGGATTACCGTGGCGGCATGGCTGAGGCTTTGAGCGTGTTGACGACCGTGGGGTCGCAGGAGGAGGCGCGGGTGCTCGCGGCGGGAGCCGTGGAGCGGAGGGTCGCGGCGTGCGCGCAGATCAGCGGCGCCGTCACCTCCGTGTACCGGTGGGAGGGCGCCGTGCAGACGGACCCGGAGTGGCAGGTGCTGTTCAAGACGGCCGCCGGCTCCTACGACGCGCTGGAGTCCTACCTGAGCGAGGCCCATCCGTACGACGTCCCGGAGATCATCGCCACCCCGCTCGTGCGCGGCAGCGCCGCGTACCTGGAGTGGGTCCGCCAGGAGACCCAGGAGCCCCAGGAGCCCCCCAAGACCCAGGGGGCTTAGGAGACCCAGGAGCCCCAGGGGGCTCGGGAAGGCCCGTCCTCCGGTTACCGTCGGCGTATGCACGCCACGTACGGCACACCCGCTGCGGAGGGCCCCGGCGCCCGCCAGGGGCCGAGGTACGCGCCGTCGGACATCGCACGCTGGGTGCCGGAGCCGGACAAGCGCCCGGGGCGTACGGCCTTCCAGCGGGACCGCGCCCGGGTACTGCACTCGGCGGCGTTGCGCCGTCTCGCGGGCAAGACGCAGGTCGTCGCGCCCGAGACCGCGGCACCCTCGTGGGACGCGTCGCCGCGTACCCGGCTGACGCACTCCCTCGAATGCGCCCAGGTCGGCCGCGAGCTGGGCGCCTCGCTGGGCTGCGACCCGGATCTGGTGGAGACCGCGTGTCTGGCGCACGACCTGGGGCACCCCCCGTTCGGGCACAACGGCGAGGCCGTGCTCGACGAGATCGCCGCGCCGGCGGGCGGTTTCGAGGGGAACGCCCAGTCGCTGCGGCTGCTGTCCCGGCTGGAGCCCAAGCGGTTCTCCGCGGAACCCGCCGGGCAGGCGCCCGTGGGGCTGAACCTGACGCGGGCCGCGCTGGACGCCGCGACGAAGTACCCGTGGCGCCGGGGCGCACATCCAACGGACCCGGCGTCGGGCAAGTTCGGCGTCTACGACGACGACCTGCCGGTCTTCCACTGGCTGCGCGAGGGCGCACCCCGGGGCCGCACCTGCTTCGAGGCGCAGGTCATGGACTGGTCGGACGATGTGGCCTACTCGGTGCACGACCTGGAGGACGGCATCAGGGCGGGCCACCTTCAGCCGCGGTCGCTGCGTTCGGGGCCCGAGCGCGGCGACGTCTTCGCCTGCGCCGCAGCCCGCTACGCGCCGGGCGCGGACGAGGCGGAGCTGGCCGCCGCGCTGGACCGGCTGCTCGCCCAGGAATGGTGGCCGCACGAGCACGACGGCACGGCGCTGGCGCAGGCCGGGCTGAAGGACGCGACCAGTCAGCTGATCGGCCGCTTCGCCCTGGCCGCCGAGGCGGCGACCCGCGCCGCCTACGGCTCGGGGCCGCTGACCCGGTACGGGGCCGAGCTGATCGTGCCGGAGCCCGCCCGGCTGGAGTGCGCGGTCCTCAAGGCGGTCGTCGACTGCCACGTGATGCAGCGCCCGGAGCTGGAGCGGCTGCGGGTGGAGCAGCGCGCCGTCCTCCGCGAGCTGGCCGAGGCCCTGCTGGCCCGCGCGCCCGAGGGGCTGGACGCGCAGTACGCCGACCTGTACGAGGAGGCGGCCGGCGCCGGGGGAGCGGCGGCGGCGCGGCTGCGCGTGGTCGTCGACCAGATCTCCACGCTCACCGACGCCGCGGCCCGTTCCCTCCATCAGGTGATGACAGCGGGCATGAGGATGTGAGGGTGAGCGAGCGGTGCGGAACCCGCCACGGTGCCCGCACGTCCCTTACGCACCCCTGCCTCTTCCCGCGCATGGTGCGATGAGGGACGCTCACGGTGAACGCGCACAGCTGAACGACGGGGGACGACAGCACGGCCCGTGGGGGCCGGCTCTTCAAGGGGATTCGAGGAGGAGCTTCAAGTGGTGGACGCACACCGTACGTTCGTCATCGTCGGCGGGGGGCTCACGGGGGCGAAAGCCGCCGAGGCCCTGCGCGCCGAGGGGTTCACGGGCCGCGTGATCCTGATCGGTGACGAGCGTGAGCATCCCTACGAGCGTCCCCCGCTCTCCAAGGGCTTCCTCACCGGTTCGGCCGAACGCGGCAGCGTCTTCGTGCACGAGCCCGCCTGGTACGCGGCGGCCGACATCGAGCTGCACCTGGGCCAGCCCGCCGTCCAGCTCGACCTGGAGAGCAGGGCGGTCAGGATGGGCGACGGCACCCGTGTCCACTACGACAAGCTGCTGCTGGCCACCGGTGCCGAGCCGCGCCGGCTGGAGATCCCCGGCACCGACCTGGCGGGCGTGCACCACCTGCGCCGCCTCGCGCACGCCGAGCGGCTGCGCGGGGTGCTGACGGCGCTTGGCCAGGAGAACGGCCATCTGGTCATCGCGGGGGCGGGCTGGATCGGCCTGGAGGTGGCGGCAGCGGCGCGTACGTACGGGGCGGAGGTCACCGTCATCGAGGCGGAGCCCACCCCGCTGCACACGGTGCTCGGCCCCGAGCTGGGGGCGCTCTTCGCCGACCTGCATCGCGAGAAGGGCGTCAGGTTCCACTTCGGCGCCCGGCTCACCCGGATCGCGGGCGCTGACGGGATGGTGCAGACGGTGCACACCGACGACGGCGACGAGCATCCGGCGCACGACGTCGTCGCCGCCATCGGGGCCGCGCCGCGCACGGCGCTGGCCGAGGCGGCGGGCCTGGAGACGGCCCCCGGGCCCGGCGGCGGCATCGCGGTGGACGCCTCGCTGCGCACCAGCGACCCCGATGTCTTCGTGGCAGGTGACGCCGCCGCCGTGCAGCATCCGCTGCTGGGCAGGCGGCTGCGGGTCGAGCACTGGGCCAACGCGCTGAACGGCGGCCCGGCCGCCGCCCGCGCGATGCTCGGCAAGGACGTGTCCTACGACCGGGTGCCCTACTTCTTCTCCGACCAGTACGAGCTGGGCATGGAGTACTCGGGTTACGCGCCGCCGGGCTCCTACGACCAGGTGGTGTGCCGGGGGGACGTGGGCAAGCGGGAGTTCGTCGCCTTCTGGCTGAGCGGGGGCCGGGTGCTGGCGGGGATGAACGTCAACGTCTGGGACGTCGCGGGAGCGGTCCAGGACCTGGTCCGCTCGGGTGTCGTGGTGGACCCGGAGGCGCTGGCCGATCCGGGCGTGCCGCTGGAGTCGCTGGGTGCCACGGCGTGATGCGGGGGCGCCACGGCGTGATGCCGGGCGCGACGGTGTGATGCCGGGGCGGCGCGTGGGGGATATGTTGCGGAAAGGAACGGCAGGCCGTGCCGGCGCCGGACGGCGGACCCTCGGCGCCGCCCTGCCGCGGCGAGCGAAGGACGAGTGAGCGATGGCGAAGCAGACGGTGGCCGAGCAGTTCGTCGACACGCTGGTGCGGTCCGGCGTCGAACGCCTGTATGGGGTGGTGGGGGACAGTCTCAACCCGGTCGTGGACGCCATCCGGCGCAACCCGGCCATCGACTGGATCCAGGTCAGGCACGAGGAGGCCGCCGCCTTCGCCGCCGGGGCCGAGGCGCAGCTGAGCGGGAAGCTCACCGCGTGCGCCGGCTCCTGCGGCCCGGGCAACCTGCACCTGATCAACGGCCTCTTCGACGCGCACCGCTCCATGGCACCCGTGCTGGCGCTGGCCTCGCACATCCCCAGCAGCGAGATCGGCACCCGCTTCTTCCAGGAGACCCACCCCGACCGGCTCTTCGTGGAGTGCAGCCACTACAGCGAGCTGATCTCCAGCGAGCAGCAGATGCCGCGCGTCCTGCAGACGGCCGTCCAGCACGCGGTGGGGCAGCAGGGCGTCAGCGTCGTCGCGCTCCCGGGCGACCTGGCCTCCCAGCCGGCGCCCGAGGCGCCGGTGGAGCACGCGCTGGTCACCTCCCGGCCCACGGTGCGTCCGGGAGACGCGGAGATCGACGCGCTGGTGCGCATGATCGACGAATCCGACAAGATCACCCTGTTCTGCGGCGCGGGCACCGCGGGCGCGCACGCCGAGGTCATGGAGTTCGCCGAGCGGATCAAGTCCCCGGTCGGGCACGCGCTGCGCGGCAAGGAGTGGATCCAGTACGACAACCCCTACGACGTCGGCATGAGCGGACTGCTCGGATACGGCGCCGCCTACGAGGCCACCCACGAGTGCGATCTGCTGATCCTGCTGGGCACCGACTTCCCGTACAACGCGTTCCTGCCCAAGGACTGCAAGATCGTCCAGGTGGACGTGCGGCCCGAGCACCTGGGCCGCCGCACCCAGCTCGACCTGGCCGTGTGGGGCGACGTGCGCGAGACGCTGCGCTGCCTCACCCCGCGTGTGCCGCTCAAGACGAACCGCAGGTTCCTCGACCGGATGCTCAAGAAGCACGCCGAGGCACTGGAAGGCGTCGTCAGCGCCTACACCCGCAAGGTCGACAAGCACACCCCGATCCACCCCGAGTACGTCGCCTCCCTGCTGGACGAGGAGGCCGCCGACGACGCCGTCTTCACCGTGGACACGGGCATGTGCAACGTGTGGGCGGCCCGCTACATCACCCCGAACGGGCGGCGCCGGGTGATCGGCTCCTTCAGCCACGGGTCGATGGCCAACGCCGTTCCGCAGGCCGTCGGCGCCCAGCTCCTGGACCGGGACCGGCAGGTCATCTCCATGTCGGGCGACGGCGGCTTCGCCATGCTGATGGGCGAGTTCCTCACGCTGGTCCAGTACGACCTGCCGGTCAAGGTGGTGCTGTTCAACAACTCCTCGCTGGGCATGGTCGAGCTGGAGATGATGGTGGACGGCATGCCGGCGTACGGGACGAACAACCGCAATCCGGACTTCGCGGCGCTCGCGCAGGCCGCGGGCGCTTACGCGGTCCGCGTCGAGAAGCCCAAGCACCTGCGGGGCGCCCTCAAGGACGTGCTGGGGCACAAGGGTCCTGCGCTGATCGACGTGGTCACCGACCCGCACGCCCTCTCGCTCCCGCCGAAGATCACCCGGGAGCAGGTGAGCGGCTTCGCCCTCTCGGCGGGGAAGACGGTGCTGGACGGCGGCGTGGGCCGGATGGTCCAGATGGCCAGGTCCAACCTGCGCAACGTCCCGCGGCCCTGAGCGCGGGGGCCGCGGACCGGACCACGGGGCGGGGCTGTCACCGGGGCGCCGTAGACTTTCCGTGTGGCTGGAAGGATCAATGACGAGGATGTGAAGGCGGTACGGGACGCGGTCCCGATCGACTCCGTCGTCTCCGAGTACCTCCAGCTGCGCAACGCGGGCGGCGGCAACCTCAAGGGCCTGTGCCCCTTCCACGACGAGAAGTCCCCCTCCTTCCACGTCAGCCCGAGCAAGGGGTTCTATCACTGTTTCGGCTGCCAGGAGGGCGGGGACACCCTCGACTTCGTGATGAAGGTCGACCACCTGTCCTTCTCCGAGTCCGTCGAGCGGCTCGCGGCCCGCGCCGGCATCACCCTCCGCTACGAGGAGGGCGGCTACGGCCGCGCCTCGCAGCAGGGCGAGCGCACCCGGTTGGTCGAGGCCCACAAGAGCGCCGCCCGGTTCTACACCGAGCAGTTGGACGGGCCCGAGGCCGAGATCGCCCGCCGCTTCCTCGCGGAGCGCGGTTTCGACCAGGAGGCGGCCCGGCACTTCGGCATCGGCTACTCCCCGGCGGGCTGGGACCACCTGGTGCGGTATCTGCGCGGGCAGGGCTTCACCGACAAGGAGCTGACACTCTCGGGGCTCGCCCAGGAGGCGCGCAACGGTCGGCCCATCGACCGTTTCCGCGGCCGGCTGATGTGGCCCATCCGCGACATCACGGGTGACGTCGTCGGCTTCGGCGCCCGCAAGCTGCGCGAGGACGACCAGGGCCCGAAGTACCTGAACACGCCCGAGACGCCGATCTACCGCAAGTCCCAGGTGCTCTACGGCATCGACCTGGCCAAGCGGGAGATCGCCAAGGCCAACCGCGCCGTGGTCGTCGAGGGCTACACGGACGTCATGGCCTGCCACCTGGCCGGGGTCACCACGGCCATCGCCACCTGCGGCACCGCCTTCGGCGGGGAGCACGTGAAGATCCTGCGCCGGGTGCTGATGGACAACGCGCAGTCGGAGGTCGTCTTCACCTTCGACGGCGACGCGGCGGGCCAGAAGGCGGCCCTGCGCGCTTTCGAGGACGACCAGAAGTTCGCAGCGCGCACCTGGATCGCGATCACGCCCGGCGGGATGGACCCGTGCGACCTGCGGCTGGCCGAGGGCGACGAGGCGGTCGCCAAGGTGGTCGAGGGCCGCACCCCGCTCTTCGACTTCGCGATGCGCTCGATCGTGGACCGGCACAACCTGGACACCGCGGAGGGCAGGTCGGCCGCGCTGGAGGAGGTCGCCCCGGTCGTCGTCCAGATCAAGGACCCCTCCATCCGGCAGGGTTACGCGGTGCGGCTGGCGGGCCTGCTGGGCATCGTGGACGAGGAGTTCGTCGTCCGCCGCGTCGCCCAGCTCGCCCGCTGGGCGCGCGAGCGCGGCCAGTCCTCCCCGCGCGGCCCCCAGGGCGCCCGGCGGCACGAGGCCCCCGCCGTGCAGGCGCCGTTCGTGCCGCGCGGTCCGGCGCTGAACCTGCGCAGTCCGGCGCACCGGGTCGAGCGGGAGCTGCTCAAGCTGGCGCTCCAGCGCCCGGAGCTGGTCTCTCCCGCGTTCGACGCCTACGGGGCCGACGAGTTCACCGCGCCGCCCTACGCCGTGGTGCGGCAGGCGCTGGAGTCGGCGGGCGGCGCCGAGGCGGGGATCTCCGACAGCGGCTTCCTGGGCCGGGTGCGGGACGCCGTCCCGGACGACACCGTGCGGTCGCTGGTGACCGAGCTGGCCGTCGAGCCGTTGCGCAGCTCGCGCAGCCGCGATGTCGACGAGGCGTACGCGGGGGAGCAGTTGGTCGCCGTGCGGCGCGCCGCCGTGCTGGCCCGGATCGCCGAGCTGGAGGGCGCGGCGCGCCGTCTGGAGGCCCGGGGGGAGTACGAGCGGTCGGCGGGGGTGCGGCAGCAGATCTGGACGCTCCAGCAGTACGGTACGGCGCTGCGCGAGCGGGGCGCGGCGGCGCTCTGATCCGCCTGCCCCGCTCACGGTGTAGGGGCCGGGCCGGGCCGGGCCGGGCCGGGGCCGGGGCCGGGGCAGGAGCGGAGCTCCGGGTTCCGTCCCCTTGGTGTGCCCGCGCCTCCCCCGCCCCTTGCGTGTGTAGCGGGTCGTGCGCTGAGGGTCACATGCGGGGGAAAAACTGCGCGCACGCCCCTCGTGGCCGGGCTGTGTCCTGCCCCACACTGGTGAGCGGTGCCTGAGTCCTCGGAGCGGGGCGGTGTCGGCCAGGACGGGTCGCGATCCCCCGCGGATGCGCACATATCGAACGGGATGGAGCGCGGCCCGGCCGCAGCCGTCCCCGTCTCGCACGCCGCCCCCGAACCGGCAGCGATCACCATGGAGGTCGCCCCCGTGCAGACCCGGACCCTGAACGCGGCGCCTGCCGCCGCCCCGGCAACGCCCCTCGCCCCGCACACCGTTCCCCTCGTCGCGCCGCCCCAGCCGGTGCCCGAGCCCCTCACCGCCCAGGAGACCGTACCGGCGGCCGATCCTGAGCCGGCCGCGCGCCGGGAGCCGGCCGCCACCGGGCCCTCGGCGGACCTCTTCCGCCAGTACCTGCGCGAGATCGGCCGCATACCCCTGCTGACGGCGGCCGAGGAGGTGGAGCTGGCCCGCCGCGTGGAGGCGGGACTCTTCGCCGAGGAGAAGCTCGGCAACACGCCCGAGCTGGAGGGTGCGCTCGCCCTCGACCTCGACCGCCTCGTGGTGCTCGGCAGGGTGGCCAAGCGCCGCCTGATAGAGGCGAATCTGCGGCTGGTCGTCTCCGTCGCCAAGCGTTTCGTCGGGCGGGGGCTGACGATGCTCGACCTCGTGCAGGAGGGCAACCTCGGCCTGATCCGCGCGGTGGAGAAGTTCGACTACGCGCGCGGCTTCAAGTTCTCGACGTACGCGACCTGGTGGATCCGCCAGGCCATGTCCCGCGCCCTGGCCGACCAGGCCCGGACGATCCGCGTCCCGGTGCACGTCGTCGAGCTGATCAACCGGGTGGTGCGCATCCAGCGCCGGCTGCTCCAGGAGCGCGGTTATGAGCCGGCGCACGAGGAGGTCGCCTCCGAACTCGGGCTCACCGCGGAGCGGGTGAGCGAGGTGCTGCGGCTCGCTCAGGAACCGGTCTCCCTGCACGCGCCCGTGGGGGAGGAGGACGACGTCAACCTCGGCGACCTGATCGAGGACGGTGACGCGGCCTCCCCCGTGGAGTCGGCCGCCTTCCTGCTGCTGCGCGAGCACCTGGAGGCCGTGCTCTCCACCCTCCAGGAACGCGAACGCCGGGTCGTCCAGCTGCGGTACGGGCTGATCGACGGCCGCCCGCGCACGCTGGAGGAGATCGGCAATCTCTTCGGCGTCACGCGGGAGCGCATCCGGCAGATCGAGTCGAAGACGCTCACCAAGTTGCGGGAGCACGCCTTCGCCGACCAGTTGCGTGGTTACCTGGATTGAGGCGACTGAGGGGGCTCGCGGCGGCCGAGGGGACAGGGGCGGCCGGTGCGCCCTTGTCAGCGTGTTCCCTTCCTCTCCATAATCACGGCATTCGCTTGGCATGCGCCCGTCACGCGGGTGCCGTGTGTGCGAGTAACCCCCCACGAGAGGAAGCACGTTGAAGAACCCCACGAAGAGCATGAAAAGACTCACCGCCGTCGGTGCCGTCGCGCTCGCCGCCTTCAGCCTCAGCCCCGCCGCCGCCTCCGCGCTGCCCTCGGGCAACCCGGCAGGCGACGGCGAACCCGGGACGACCATCGTCGGCGGCACCCCCGCCGAGCAGGGCGAGTTCCCCTTCATGGTGCGGCTGTCCATGGGCTGCGGCGGCGCACTGCTGGAGAAGGACATCGTGCTGACCGCCGCCCACTGCGTGGACGGCAGCGGCTCCGACACCAGCATCACCGCCACCGGCGGCGTCGTGGACCTCGAGGACCCGGCGGCCGTCACCGCCAAGTCCACCGAGGTCCTCCAGGCCCCCGGCTACGACGGGCAGGGCAAGGACTGGGCGCTCATCAAGCTCGACAAGGCGCTCGACCAGCCCACCCTCCCCATAGCCAAGGACGACGCCTACAACGAGGGCGACTTCACCATCGCGGGCTGGGGTGCCGACCAGGAAGGCGGCGACCAGCAGCGCTACCTGCTCAAGGCCGAGGTCCCCTTCGTGGACGACGCCACCTGCAAGAGCGCCTACCCCGACCTGGTCGAGGGCGAGGAGCTGTGCGCGGGCAAGCTCGACACCGGCGGCGTCGACAGCTGCCAGGGCGACTCCGGCGGCCCGATGTTCCGCAAGGACGACGCCGGCGAGTGGGTCCAGGTGGGCATCGTCAGCTGGGGCGAGGGCTGCGCGCGGCCGGGCAAGCCCGGCGTCTACACGGAGGTCAGCACCTTCGCCGCCGACATCGAGGACGCCGCAGCGCAGCTGGGCGGCTGATCCGGCTCCGCTGGGCCGGCTGATCCGGCTCCGCACGTGTTCGGCCGTGGCCCGCTGGTGAGGCACCGCGGGCCACGGCCGGTCCGGCACCCGGCGCGCTGCGGGCGGGAAGACGCCAGTTCGGCTCGGCCGGTCCGGCTCGGCTAGTCCACCTCGACCACGGCCTCCGCGAACTGGGACTTGTACAGCCGCGCGTACGCGCCGTCCGCGGCCAGCAGGGCCTCGTGGTCGCCCTGTTCCACGAGGGAGCCGTTCTCCATCACCAGGATGACGTCGGCGTCCCTGATGGTGGAGAGGCGGTGGGCGATCACGAAGCTGGTCCGCTCGGAGGCGAGACGCTCCATCGCGCGCTGGATCAGCACCTCGGTGCGGGTGTCCACGGAACTGGTCGCCTCGTCCAGCACCAGGATGACCGGGTCCGAGAGGAAGGCGCGGGCGATGGTGATGAGCTGCTTCTCGCCGGCGCTCACCGTCGCGCCCTCGTCGTCGAGCACCGTGTCGTAGCCGTCCGGGAGCGTGCGGATGAACCGGTCGGCGTGCGCGGCCCGCGCGGCCTCCTCCACCTGCTCGCGGCTCGCCCCCTGGGCGCCGTAGGCGATGTTCTCCGCGATGGTGCCGCCGAACAGCCAGGTGTCCTGGAGGACCATGCCGATGCCCGCGCGCAGTTCCTCACGGGACATCGCCGCGATGTCGGTGCCGTCCAGCAGGATGCGGCCCGAGCGGACCTCGTAGAACCGCAGCAGCAGATTGACCAGCGTCGTCTTGCCCGCCCCCGTGGGGCCGACGATCGCCACCGTCTGACCGGGCTCCACCGCCAGCGACAGGTCCTCGATCAGCGGCGTGTCCTCGGCGTAGCGGAACGAGACGTGCCGCAGCTCCACCTGGCCCCGCAGCTGCTCAGGCCGCTGGACGTGGGCCTCGTCCGGCTCGGCGGACTGCTCCTCGGCGTCGAGCAGTTCGAAGACCCGCTCGGCCGAGGCCACCCCCGACTGGATGAGGTTCGCCATGGAGGCGACCTGGTTGAGCGGCTGGCTGAACTGCCGCGAGTACTGCACGAACGCCTGCACGTCACCGATCGACAGCGCGCCGGACGCCACCCGCAGCCCACCGACGACCGCCACCAGCACGTAGTTGAGGTTCCCGACGAACATCATCGCCGGCTGCATGATGCCGCTGATGAACTGCGCCATGAACCCGGCCTTGTACAGCTGCTCGTTCTGCTCGGCGAAGACGGCGGCCGACTCCCGCTGCCGCCCGTAGACCTTCACCAGCGAGTGGCCCGTGTACATCTCCTCGATGTGCGCGTTCAGCGTGCCCGTGGACTTCCACTGGTCGACGAACTGCGGCTGCGCGCGCTTGCCCACCCGTGTGGCGACCAGCGCCGAGAGCGGCACGGTCACCAGTGCGACCAGTGCCAGCAGCGGCGAGATCCAGAACATCACGCCGAGCACACCGACGATCGTCAACAGCGAGTTGACGATCTGGCCCATCGTCTGCTGGAGCGTCTGGCCCAGGTTGTCGATGTCGTTGGTGACCCGGGAGAGCACCTCACCGCGCGACTGCTTGTCCAGGTAGGACAGCGGCAGCCGGGACAGCTTCGCCTCCACCTGCTCACGCAGCCGGAAGACGGTGCGGCTGATGGCCCGCACCGAGATCCGCGTACCCCACAGCATCAGCAGCCCGGCGGCCACGTACACGGCGACCGCCGCCAGCAGCACGCCGCCCACGGCGCCGAAGTCGACGCCGTGGCCCGGGGTGAAGTCCATGCCGGAGAGCATGTCGGCGGCCCCGCCGTCCCCGCGCTCGCGCATCCCCTCGAGCGCCTGCTCCTTGGTGAGCCCCTCGGGCAGCTTGCCCCCGATGAAGCCGCCGAAGACCAGGTCGGTGGCGTGCCCGAGGATCTTCGGACCGATCACGTTCAGGGCGACACTGCAGACGACGAGAGCCAGCATCAGCAACAGGCTGCCCCGCTCGGGGCGGAACTGGCCCAGCAGCCGTTTGCCCGACCCCTTGAAGTCCATCGACCGCCGCGGCGGCGCTCCGCCCATTCCTCCACCACTCATCAGGCGGCCTCGCTCTCGGTCAGCTGGGACAGCACGATCTCCCGGTAGGTCTCGTTGCTCTCCATCAGCGCGTCGTGCCGTCCCGTGCCCACCACGTGTCCCTCGTCCAGGACGAGGATGCGGTCCGCGTCCCGGATGGTCGCCACCCGCTGGGCGACGATCACCACCGTGGCCTCGGAGGTCTCCCTCTCCAGCGCGGACCGCAGCGCCGCGTCGGTCGCGTAGTCCAGCGCCGAGAAGGAGTCGTCGAACAGGTAGATCTCCGGACGGTGCACCAGCACCCGCGCGATCGCCAGCCGCTGCCGCTGCCCGCCGGAGACGTTGCTGCCGCCCTGCGCGATCTCCGCCTCCAGGCCGCCCTCCATCCGCTCGACGAAGTCCCTGGCCTGTGCGACCTCAAGCGCGTGCCACAGCTCCTCGTCACTGGCGTCGGGGCGGCCGTAGCGCAGGTTGGAGGCGACCGTGCCGGAGAACAGGTAAGGACGCTGCGGCACGAGACCGACGGTCGATGCCAGCAGGTCGGGGTCGAGGGCGCGCACGTCCTCTCCGTCGACGAGGACCTGGCCCTCAGTGGCGTCGAACAGCCGCGGGATCAGCCCCAGCAGGGACGACTTGCCGCTGCCCGTGGAGCCGATCACGGCCGTCACCTCGCCGGGCCGCGCCACCAGGTCGACGCCCTGGAGCACGGGTGCCTCGGCGCCCGGGAAACCGAACCCGGCACCGCGCAGCTCCAGATGGCCGTGGCGGCGCAGCCGGCGGACGGGCGCCGAGGGCGGCACGACGCTGGAGTCGGTGTCGAGCACCTCCTGGATGCGCTCGGCACACACCTCGGCGCGCGGCACCATCATGAACATGAAGGTGGCCATCATCACCGACATCACGATCTGCATCAGGTAGGAGAGGAACGCGGTCAGCGCGCCGATCTCCATGTCCCCGTTGTCGATGCGGTGGGCGCCGAACCAGACCACGACGACGCTGGAGACGTTCACGACCGTCATCACGACGGGGAACATCAGCGCCATCAGCTGGCCCGTGCGCACCTGCAGGTCGGTCAGGTCCGTGTTCGCGCCGTGGAAGCGGCGCCGCTCGAAGTCGTCCTTGACGAAGGCGCGGATGACACGGACGCCCGATATCTGCTCGCGCAGGATCCGGTTCACCTGGTCGAGACGCTCCTGCATGGTGCGGAACAGCGGCCGCATCCGGCGCACGATCAGCATGACGGCGATGCCCAGCACCGGGACCACGCCCAGCAGCACGGAGGAGAGCGGCACGTCCTGGCCGAGCGCCATGAAGATGCCGCCGAAACACATGATCGGCGCGGTGACCACCAGCGTGAACGCCATCAGCGTCACCATCTGGACCTGCAGCACGTCGTTGGTGGTACGGGTGATCAGCGACGGGGCGCCGAAATGACCGACCTCACGGGCCGAGAAGGACTGCACGCGGTCGAAGACACCCGCCCGGATGTCCCGGCCGAGCGCCGCGGCGGTGCGCGCCCCGAGGTAGACGGCACCGATGTTGCAGACGACCTGCACCACCGAGACCGCCAGCATCAGGCCGCCGTGGCCCAAAATGTAGCCGGTGTCACCGAGGACGACACCGTTGTCGATGACGTCCGCGTTGAGCGTGGGCAGGTAGAGCGTGGCGCTCGTCTGTATGAGCTGGAGCAGGACGAGGAGCGCGATCGGCCGCTGGTAGCGGCGCAACCGGGCGCTCAGTAGGCGGATCAGCACACGGATGTCCTCGTGGTCAGTGAGGGTGGGAAGCAGAAGTGGAAGAGCGTAACTGCGTGCGGCACGCGGCCGCCTCTCCTTTTGAGTTTTTCCACCGCAACCCCGGTCAAGTCCTGGCAAAAGGAGGGGGCTACGGGCGGGCCGCACCGGGTTGCGGGCGGGGCCGCGCCGGAGCGCGGTGGGGGCGTCGCGGCGGGCTACTCGCCGTGGCGGACCGCTCGTCGCGGCGGACCGCTCGCCGTGGCGGGCTGCTCGCCGGCGTCGGGACCGTCGCTTCGGCGACTACACCGGCAGCGCGCCCGGATACGTCTCCTCGCGCACCGTGACGTACTGCTGCCGCACGGCCTGCCCGACGGCGCGCTCCTCGCCCGCCTCGAACACCTGGCAGGCCGCGGCGGGCCACTGCGGGGGGTGACCCGACCCTGACAGCGCCCACGCCGCCTGCCGCGCCGCACCGATCGCGGCGTAGTCGGCGGGCTCGGGCACCACCACCTGGGCGTCCAGCAGCGCGGGCGCCGCCGTCCGCACGGCCCGCAGGTTCGCGGCCTGCCCCAGCAGGAAGACCCGGCGCACCGAGACCCCGCGGCTGCGCAGCACCTCCAGCGCGTCTGCCAGCCCGCACAGCATGCCCTCGACGGCGGCCCGCGCCAGGAACTCGGGCTTCATGCTCTCGCGCCGCAGCCCGTGCAGCGAGCCCGCCGTGTACGGCAGCTGCGGAGTGCGCTCGCCCTCCAGATACGGCAGCAGGACCAGCCCCGAGGCACCGGGTGTCGACTCCGAAGCCAGCTCGGACAGGCCCTCCAGATCGGTGCTCAGCATCCCGGCGGCACCCCGCAGCACCCGCGTCGCGTTCAGCGTGCGCACCACGGGCAGGTACATCCCGGTCGCGTCCGCGTAGGAGGTGATGGTGCCACTCGGATCGCCCAGCGCCTCGTGGTGGACGGCGCAGACCGAGCCCGTGGCGCCCAGCGAGATCACCGCGTCGCCCAGCCCGAGCCCCAGTCCGAAGGCGGCGGCCATCGTCTGCCCCGTACCGGCGGAGATCAGCAGCCCCTCGGGCGTGTGCCCGGCCGGCTGGGAAGGGCTGACGACCTCGGGGAGCCTCGCCGGACGGCCCAGCGCCAGCTCCACCAGGTCGGGCCTGTAGGACTCGGTCGCGGCCGACCAGTAGCCGGTGCCCGAGGCGTCGCCCCGGTCGGTCACCCGGCGCTCCGGGCGTCCCAGCAACTGCCAGACCAGCCAGTCGTGCGGCTGCATCACCTCGGCCACCCGGCGGGCGGCCTCCTCCTGCTCGCGCGCCAGCCAGCGCAGCTTCGAGACCGGGTGGGAGGCCTGCGGGACCGTGCCGACGGCCTGCGCCCACGCCTCGCGTCCGCCCAGCGTGTCCACCAGGTCGGCGGCCGCGGTCTGCACCCGCTGGTCGTTGCCGAGCAGCGCGGGCCCCACAGGGGCCCCCGCTTCGTCGAGCGCCACGAGGCCCTGCTGCTGTCCGGAGACGCCGATGGCCTGCACGTCGGCGAGCTGCCCGCCGCCCGCCGCCTCACCGAGTGAGAGCAGCCAGGACTGCGGATCGTCGCGCTCCCCGGGATGTGCGGCGTGGCCGTGCCGTACGATCGCGCCCGTCTCCGCGTCGCAGACGACGATGCTTGTGTACTCGGCTGAGCTGTCCAGTCCGGCGACTATCCCCATGGCCGGAATGATGCCTCATAGCTGCCCGTACCGGACCCGGCCCCCCGCACCCGTGACCCACGCCTCATCCGGCCCGGCTGCCTGTCTGCCCGCCTTCCCCACGCGCGCACTGTCGCGGATCGCTCCCGGCCGTCCTAGCGTGAGACCGGTCACCGCCGTGCGACGTGCACCGTCTCGTACCGGGAGACGCCCGGAAGCCCGCACCGAAGACGCCGTGGCTGATGCCGTGGCTCTTGCCGCTGCCGTTGCCGCTGCCGTTGCCGTCGCCCTTGCTGTTGCTTTTGGCGTTGCCGTGAAGGGAGCCCCTGTGACCCGTGCGACCGAGCCCGACCCGCTGCGGCGCCTGACCCTCGACCAACTGCGCCGCCGCACCAGCATGAAATGGCGCACCTACGCACCCGACGTGCTGCCCCTGTGGGTGGCCGAGATGGACGTGCCGCTGGCGGAACCGGTCGCCGAGGCGATCACCGAGGCGGTGCGCCTGGGCGACACCGGCTATCCGGCCGGCCCGGTCTACGCACAGGCACTCGCCGACTTCACCCGGCGCCGCTGGGGCTGGGAGGTACCGCCGGAGCGCACGGCCCTCGTCCCCGACGTGATGCTCGGCGTCGTCGAGATACTCAAGCTCATCACCGGGCCGGGGGACGCGGTGGTGGTCAACTCCCCCGTCTACACGCCCTTCTACCAGTTCGTGACGCATCTGGGCCGCCGGGTGGTCGAGGCCCCGCTGGACGGGGCGGGACGGCTGGAGACCGCCGCCCTGGAGACCGCCTTCGCCCGGGCGGTCGAGGGCGGCCGCCGGGCCGCCTACCTGCTGTGCAGTCCCCACAATCCCACCGGCACCGTGCACACGGCCGACGAACTCACCGGTGTGGCCGCTCGCGCACGGGCGCACGGCGTACGGGTGGTCGCCGACGAGATCCACGCGCCGGTGGTACTGCCGGGCGCACACCACGTGCCCTACCTCTCGGTGCCCGGCGGTGAGCACGGCTTCAGCCTGATGTCCGCCTCCAAGGCGTGGAACCTGGCCGGGCTCAAGGCCGCGCTCGCCCTCGCGGGGAGCGAGGCGGCCGACGACCTGGCCCGCATGCCGGAGGAGGTCGGCCACGGACCCAGCCATCTGGGGGTCCTCGCCCACACCGCGGCGCTGCGGCATGCCACCGGCTGGCTCGACAGCCTGCTGGAGGGGCTCGATGACAACCGGCGGCTGCTCGCCGGCCTGCTGGAACGCCACCTGCCCGACGTCGGCTACCGCCCGGGCGAGGGCACCTTCTTGGCGTGGCTCGACTGCCGCGCCCTGGGGCTGGGCGACGATCCGGCCGCCGTCTTCCTGGAGCGCGGGCGGGTGGCCCTCAACTCGGGGCCCGCCTTCGGCACCGGGGGAGCCGGGCACGTGCGGCTCAATCTGGCGACCTCGCCGGACATCCTCGACGAGGCCGTGCGCCGGATGGCGTCGGCGGTCTGAGCGCCGCGGCCGCGGGTTCCGGGGCAGGCCCCCCGGGGCGGGTCCCGGGGCACGCGGCGGACCCGTGACCGGTCTGTACGGTCACGGGTCCGAGGTGCTGCGGGGTGGTGCGGGCGCGCGGTCGCGTCAGCAGCGCTTCGAGGAGTAGGCGAAGTTCTGCTTGCTGTCGCCGGGGGCGCGCACGACGCCGCGGGCCGCCGTGCAGTGGCGCACCGTGTCCGCGGGGTACGACCAGAAGGACGCCGCCTTGGTGCGGTTCCAGCTGCGCAGACCCACCAGCTTGTGCGTCTTGAAGTCGTACACGGCGATGTTGGTCGACCAGTGCGGGTGCTTCTGCCGGAAGCTCTGCCACACGTACAGGTAGCCGTAGTTGCGGTTGCAGCGCGGCGAGTAGAACTGCTTCACCGACGCGATGACGTGGCCCTTGCGCTTGATGTGGCCGGTGGAGCCGATCTGGTAGGCGTCCGCGCACACGCGTGCCTGCTGGGCCGAGCCCTCGGAGGCGTCGGACTCGGGGGCGGCGTTCATGGCCGTCGCCCCGCGGTCGGCGCCAGGGGCGGGAGCCGGACCGGAACCGGCCTGGGCTGCACCGGCGGGCAGCAGGGCCAGTGCGCAGGCCGCGGCTACGAGGGCGCCCTTGACGGGCGGAAGGGTACGCATGGGGTCTCCTCCTCAGGGAGAGCGTGATCTTCCGGACAAAAAGGCCGGATCGGGCATCACAGTAAGATCCCACGGCGTCCACGGCTGGGATTCACCCGCCACGGCGGGTCGTACGAGCGGGGCCCGGCCCGCCAACGCGGTGCCGGACCCCGGTCATTGGCCCCCGGTCGCCCCCGTACTCAGCAGCGCTTCTGCGAGAACGCCTGGTAGGCCTGCGGCGAACCCGCCGGGCGCAGCGAGCCCACGGCGGACGTGCAGGCCTCGACCGTGTTCGCCCCCTCGGACCAGAACTCCTGCTGCTTGGTGGCCTTCCACGCCTTGGCGGCGTGCACCGAGTCGTCGTCGTAGCTGTAGACGCCCAGGGTCACGTCGTAGGGCTCGGCGGTCTTGCGGAAGCTCTCCCACACCCACAGGTAGGCGTAGTTCTCGTGGCACTTCTTCGAGTAGAACTGTTTGACGGAGGCAAGTGTTTCCGAGCCGCGCTTGATCAGCGCGCGCTCGCCGATCTGCACCGCGTCGTCGCAGACGCCCGAGGCCTGTGCCCGCTTGCTCGCCGGGTTCCCCTCCGGGGAGGGGGCCGAGGTGCGGGTCAGCTTCTGCGAAGGACCGGTGGCAGGGCCGCTGCCCGCGTACGCCGCGCCGGCCGGCAACAGCACCAGTGCCGTGGTGGCCGCGACCAGCGCGCCCTTGGAGAAACGAGTGGAACGCATGGAGATTTTTCCCCCTCTTTCCTGAACAACGGTCGGATACGAGGCATCCGAGGCATGTGGTCGATGCGCCGGATACCCAGTAAGACACGTTGGCCCGGCCCGGGGTTGTACGCCTCCCGGGGAGCACGCGGGGCGAGTTGACGTCACGTCAGCCACATCCGTCCCGTCCGCCCCCCGGCCCCCGGCGGTGTCAGGCGGCGGCCTCCCGCAGGTCGCTGAGCACCCGTTCTCTCAGGACCTCGGGCGTGACGCCGAGCCGGGCGAAGACGCCCAGAGAGAGGGTGTCGTCGGAGCGCGACAGGCCGAGCACGACGTGCTCCACGCCGATGCGCCGGTCCTTGCGCGCCAGCGCCTCGCCCAGCGCGTCCTTGAGCGCCTTCTTCGCCTGGGCGGCGAACGGAAGGTGCCGGGACGGCGCCCGGCCGCCGCGTGGCCGGTGCCGCCCGGCCGGTCCGTGGGCGCCGCCGTCCTCGGTGCCCGCCGGGCCGTCCAGCGCGCCCTGGCCGAACGACTCCTCCGCGCGTCGGCGGACCTCCTCCAGGTCGATACCGAACGCCCGCAGCGCGGCGGCGTCCTGCGGCCCGAGGTCGTCGCTCGTCCCGCTCACCACTCCCGCGACCGCCGCCCGGCACGAGGCGGGGGTGACGCCGAGGCGCGTGAGCGTCGCCGCACCCGGCTGCTGGGGGAAGCGCAGCGCCGCGAGCAGCAGGTGCTCGGTGCCGATCCACTCGTGTCCCAGCGCTTCGGCCTCCTCCTGTGCGCGGATCACGACCTCCCGCGCCTCCTTGCTGAACCGTTCGAACACCGGCCTCACTTTCCCTTCCGCTTCGCGTGCTTCTTGTGCACGGCCTGCCGGCTGACGCCCAGGGCCGCCCCGATCTCGTCCCAGGACCAGCCCTGGCGCCGGGCGCCGTCGACCTGGAGCGCCTCCAGTCGCTCGGCGAGCCGCCGCAGCGCGGCGACGGCCCGCAGGCCGACTGCCGGGTCGCTGTTCAGGGCGGCCTGAGCGGTATGCACCGCTTCCTGCGCTTCGGTACCTGCCATGGCGTCAACGTAGGGTGACGCGGAGGAGTTGTCAACCGTTGTTGACATTTGTCTCTGCCCGTCTCGATTCCGGGGCCGGGTCGGGCCGGGTCGGGTCGGCTGAGTCGGGGTCCGGGCCGGGGCGGGCCGGTGGGTGGCACCCGGTGTGCGGACGTCACCGGTCTGGGGGGTGACGACTTTTCACCATGGTCTGTCCCGACGGGCGTTCGCCGCCCGGGGTGCGGAAGGGGCCGCCCCGCGGGTGCCCGAAGGAGTGATGCCGAGGTTCACTCGAAGGAGGGGCTGGTGGGGTGTTCCGGCTCGCCTTCTGCGCGCGCGAGTCACCCCTGAAATGGCCGAGCGCCCCACCAGGCCGGGGCCGGGTGGGGCGCTCATGTGCAGGTGGCGCCGATTTTTCGGACACCTGCGCCCGTGGGGCGGGTGGGACTCGAACCCACGGCCGACGGATTATGAGTCCGCTGCTCTAACCGGCTGAGCTACCGCCCCGTAACGGCGCACCGCGCACATCTGTGCGCGCCGTCTGCCGCAGCATAACCGTTCATAGGATCTCCCGCCCGCGCCGGGGGAGATCTACGCAGGTGAGGACCCCGAACCAGGGGTGATCGGTTCCCGGTCGGCGCCAATTTCCCGGAAGTGGCCCGCGAGCGCCCGGAACAGGGGAGCCCCGCAGCCCCGCGGACGAGGAGCAAGGCGAAAGGAAGGGCGAAGGGAGGGCGGCGACGGGCATGGGCCGGAAGGAGAGAAGGGGCCCCTCCGGGGCCCCTTCCACTGTTGCTCCCGCGACTGGACTCGAACCAGTAACCTGCCGGTTAACAGCCGGCTGCTCTGCCGATTGAGCTACACGGGAATGTCCCGCCGGTCGCGCTCCCGGTGGCCGGGGCGCTCCCTTGCGACGGGGAATACATTAGCGCATGCCAGGGGGTGCTCCGAAATCGGTATTGCCGCCGCCCATGCGCGGTACCCCTTGAGGCGTCCCGGCGGCCGACGCGGCCGGGACGCCGGGAGATGGACCTCAAGGCCGAGAGAAGGGGCAAAGCTATGCGCTACCGGCTCACGTTCGTGTCCGGACTGGCCGTCGGCTACCTGCTCGGCGCCCGCGCGGGACGCGAGCGCTACGAGCAGATCAGGAAGAGCGTGCGGAGAATCTCGGAGAACCCGGCGGTGCGCAACGCGGGAGAGGCGGCGGCCCTCAGCGGGCGGCAGGCCGCCTCCAAGGCGGCCGACCGTGTCCAGGACCGGCTCCCCTCCTCGCTCGGTGACCGTGTGCGCACGGTCCGGGACCACCGCGCCCGCTCCGGCGACGACTGGGGCGCCGAGGGTCGCTAGGCCTCGGCGCACTGCGGCAGCCCCGGCTCCGGACGGCCGGGGCTGCCGCGGCCCGCTCACCCGGCGCCGCCGCCGCTACCGGGGAATCCGGCCGCGCGCGTTCTTCTTGCTGCCGCCCTTCTTCTCCTCCGCGAGCAGGGGCGCCAGCAGGTCGCCGTGTTCCTCGACGCGGGCAGGGAGGTCGGAAGTGAGGAAGACGAGGTCGTCCGGCTTCCTGGCCGCGGCGAGCTCGTCCCAGGTCAACGGCGTGGAGACGGTGGGCCGGTCCTTGGCGCGCAGGGTGTAGGGCGCGGCGGTCGTCTTGGCCTGGTTGTTCTGGGACCAGTCCACGAAGACCTTGCCGCCACGCAGGTTCTTGGCCATCTTGCTGACCGCCTGCTCCGGCATGTCCGCCTCGGCCTCCTGCGCGAGCTTCTTCGCATACGCCGACACCTGGTCCGAGGGCGTGCGTTCGAGGGCGGCGATCAGGTGCAGGCCCTTCGAGCCGGAGGTCTTGGGCAGCAGGGTGATGTCGTCGTCGGCGGCGCGTGCGCGCAGCCAGTCGGCGAGGGTGCGGCAGTCCAGGATGTCGGCACCTTCGCCGGGGTCGAGGTCGAAGACGAGGCGGTCGGCCTTGGCCTGGTGGTCGGAGCGCCACTGCGGGGTGTGCAGCTCCAGCGCGGCGAGGTTCGCGGCCCACACCAGCGTCGCCTCGTCCTGGATGAGGACCTGGTGCAGCGGTTCCTTGCTGACGACGTTGATCTTGCGGGTCGTCACCCAGCTGGGCGTGCCGGGCGGGACGTGCTTGGTGAAGAACTTCTCGCCCTCCACGCCGTCCGGGTAGCGCAGGAAGGAGAGGGGGCGTCCGTCGAGGTGAGGCAGGACGGCGTCGGCGATCGAGGCGTAGTAGTGGATCGCCTCTCCCTTGGTGAAACCCGTCGCCGGATAGAGCACCTTGTCGAGGTTGCTGAGGGCCAGCCGGTGGCCCCCAATCTCCGTGTGCGGCATAACCTGAGAGTCCCATAGAAGGGACAAAGTATGCGTTCAATCTGGAAAGGGACCGTCTCCTTCGGGCTGGTCTCGATCCCGATCAAGGTGGTGTCCGCCACCGAGAACCACAGCGTCTCCTTCCACCAGGTGCACACGGACGACGGGGGCCGCATCCGCTACCGCAAGGTGTGCGAGCTGGACGAGCAGGAGGTCCCGCGCGAGGAGATCGGCCGCGGTTTCGAGACGGAGGAGGGGCGCACGATCCTCCTCACCGACGACGACATGGCGGCGCTCCCGCTGCCCACCGCGAAGACGGTGGAGATCCTCGGCTTCGTCCCCGCCGAGGACATCGACCCCATCCAGCTCGACCGCTCGTACTTTCTGGCGGCGGACGGGCAGCGCGCCGACAAGCCGTACGTGCTGCTGCGCGAGGCCCTCAAGAGATCGGGCAAGGTCGCCGTCGCCAAGCTGGCGCTGCGTGCGCGGGAGAGCCTGGGAATGCTGCGCGTGTACGAGGACGCACTCGCCCTGCACACCATGCTGTGGCCGGATGAGATCAGGTCGGCCAGTGGTGTGGCGCCCGAGGGGGAGGTCGCCGTGCGGGACCAGGAGCTGGATCTGGCGGACACCCTGATGGAGACGCTGGGCGAGCTCGACTGGAGCGACCTGCGCGACGAGTACCGGGAGGCGCTCGAGGAGCTCGTACGGGCCAAGGCCGAGGGTGTGGAGCCGCCGCCCGACGAGTTGCGCCGCAGGACGGAGGCCGGCGGTGGGAAGCTGGTGGACCTGATGGCGGTGCTGGAGCGCAGCGTGGAGGAGGCCCGCGGCGGGCGGGACGCGGGGGAGGGCGGCGAGGCGACGGTGCACGAGCTGGCGGAGCGTCGTTCGGGCGAGCGCCCGGCCACGAAGGCGGCGCCGAAGAAGGCGGCCTCGCAGAAGCCGGCGTCGAAGAAGGCGGCCACGAAGAAGTCCGCCACGAAGAAGTCCGCGGGGAAGCAGTCTGCCGGCCAGGGCAAGGGCAAGAGCACGAAGCAGTCCGCGTCCACGAGCACGGACAAGGCCGCCTCCAAGAGCACGAAGAAGACGGCCGCCAAGAAGGCCGCCCGCCCCCGCAAGACCGCCTGAACCCCCTGAACCCCCTGAACCGCCTGAACGGCGGTGGGGCTCGGCAGGGGCGGCTACCCGTGCCGCTGCGGTCTGCGGCCCTCGGGCAGGAACAGGGCCGAGTTCACGTAGCGGCGGTGCGGTGCGAGGGAGCGCCGCAGCAGCCCGTGGTCGGCGACGTGTACGGTGCGCCGCTGGTGTGCCGCCAGGTCGAAGTCGGCCAGCCGCACCCAGGTGTCCGCGGGCAGCACCCAGCCGCTGTAGCCGAGCGAGGCCAGCTGTGACAGCACCGGGGGGAGCGGCTGGATACGCGCTTCCAGTTCGATGAAGAGCGCGGGCCGCTCCCGGGCGAGGGTCGTCTCGGCGCCGTGCAGGACGGCTCGCTCACTGCCGTCCACGTCGATCTTGACGAGGGAGACGTCCGTCAGCCCCAACGCGTCCAGCGGGAGGCAGGGCACATTCAGCGAGGCCGCGTGCACCTCGCGGCGCACCAGGGAGGACACGCCCCGGTCCCCGCGTCCGCCGGGCGGCAGCCACAGGGTCGCCCTGCCCGTGCGGTCGCTGGCCGCCGCCTGGAGGATCCGCGCGTTGGGCGGCGCCGTGGCCCGCAGGTGGCGGGCGAGGTGCGGGACGGGTTCGAGGGTGACGACGCGGTCGGCGCGGTGTGCCAGCCGGCGCGTCCACGGCCCGTACCAGCCGCCGACGTCGACCGCCGTACCGCCGGGCGGACAGTAGTCGCACAGGCGGCCCAGTTCCGGTTCGAAGCGCGGGTAGAGCCAGTCGGTGCCCGCGGACAGCAGGCGCCGGGGCAGATGGGGGCCGAGGCGGGAGGCGAGCGTCATGGCGCCGGCTCCTCCGGGGCGGCCGGC
Source organism: Streptomyces diacarni (assembly GCF_003323715.1). Classification (GTDB taxonomy): domain Bacteria; phylum Actinomycetota; class Actinomycetes; order Streptomycetales; family Streptomycetaceae; genus Streptomyces; species Streptomyces diacarni. The sequence goes on along the minus strand of NZ_QOIN01000040.1, from coordinate 76,490 downwards.
GCTTCCATGAGCCGCTGGTGCTCTTCGTCCGCGACCTGTTCACCGGAGGAGGGAAGGAGCTGCGGTATGCCGTCGAGAACGGGGTAGCGGCGGCGCAGCCGGGGGTTGTAGAGCGTCTGGTCCGGCTCGATCCAGACGAGGGGTCCCTTGTCCAGGGGGCAGGCGAGGATCCTCAGGAGGGGGTCGTCGGCGGAGAGGCTGGGCATGGTCAGGGCCTTTCGGATGCGTGGTGGGGGCTCTCGGGGCGGGTGGGCGGCAGCGTCGCCGACAGCGGGCGCCCGGCCGGTGGCAGCGCCTTGTGCCCGGGGCCGTCCGCGGGGAGCCCGTCTTCCGGCACGCTGTCCGCCGCGGCGTCGGCGTCGGGGCCGGGGCCGGGGTCGGGGTCGTGGCGGGGCAGGGCCACCAGGACGCAGACGGCGAGCAGGGCGCCGCCCAGCCGCAGGGCGAGCCGCAGCGGCTCGTCGGGCAGCGGCTCGGCGAACGCGACGGTGCCGCTGACCGTCGCGTAGAGGAAGTTGACGGTGGTGCACACGGGCACCACAAGGGAGGCGCGGCAGCGCTGGAGCGCGGTCTGCGACAGAACGAGTCCCGTCGTGCCGGTGAAGGCCAGCAGGTACGGGTACGGGGAGGTGGCGAGTGAGAGCACGGTGCCGCGCACGTCGCCGGGGTCGAGGAGTCCCGCGACGCCCTTGATGGCCAGTGAGCTGACCCCGTACAGGAAGCCGACCGCCACCCCGTAGGGCACGCCCGCGGTGGGCAGCCGGTGGCGCCGGCGGGAGCGGCGCTCGGCGGTCAGGAACAGCCCGAGGCCCACGGCCAGGGACGGCAGGCTCAGAGCGAGCAGCAGGGGCGTCGGCGCCAGAGCGCTGATCGTCTCGGAGCTGTCCCGCAGCGATGCGACGCTCATCACGAGCGCCGCCAGGATCGTCGCCATCCCGATCCTTTCGCGCCCGCCGGGCTTCTCGCCCAGGAACGCCGTGGACAGCAGGAGGAGCATCACGAGACCGGTCACGAACAGGCCCTGCGCGGCGACGAGGGGCAGCGTGCGGTAGACGGCGAGCTGCGCGGCGAAACCCAGCAGCAGCGAGGTGGCGCCGACCAGCCACAGCGGGCTGCGCAGCAGGTGCAGGACGAGCCGCGCCGGCCGCCCGGCGGACAGTGGCGGGAGGGCGGACAGCGCCCGCTTCTCGATGACGAATCCCATGCTGAACAGCAGGTTGGCCAGCAGCGCCGCCGCGACGCCGAAGACCATCAGCCGCCCTCCCGCTGGGCGGGTTCGGCGTGTGGCCCGCGCTCCCGTCCCGGCACCGCGCGGGCGTGTACCAGCAGGATGGACGCCAGGGACGGCGTGTGGCAGGCGACGCGGTCCAGCGGGCGGAACGGGCGCGGTACGTCGTGGTAGGGCGCCCCGGTGATCCGTACGACGCGGAAACCGGCGGCCGGCAGCAGAGAGCGCAGCGCCCGCGCCGTGTACAGCCGCAGGTGTCCGACGACCTGCGACCCGGGGCGGCCGTGTATGCCGCGCAGTGATACCTCGGAGAACACCGGCTGGGTGCCGCACAGCAGCAGCAGGCGGTTGTACCAGGCGGCGAGGTTGGGGGTGGACAGCAGCAGGTGCCCGCCGGGGCGCAGTACCCGGTGCAGCTCGTCCAGGGCGGCGTCCGGGTCGACCAGGTGCTCGATCACCTCGGAGAAGAGCACGGCGTCCGCCGCGCCGGTGGCGAACGGGAGTCCGGGCGAGGACAGTTCGCCGCGTACGGCGCTCAGGTGTGCGGCCGCGCGGCGCAGCGCGTCCTGCGACCAGTCGACGCCGACGATCCGGTGCCGGGCCAGGGCGGTGGCCGCGGCGGCGGCCGCGGTGCCGTCGCCGCAGCCGATGTCCAGCACGGTCGAGGGGACGGGCCCCAGCGCGCGGGAGAGGACGGCCGCCTGGCGGCGTGCGCGGTCGGGCCCCGAGGCGACCGGAGTGGCCGGGTCCTCGTACAGCTCCCGCAGACCGCCTTCCGCGTCGTACGTCCTCTCGTGCGTCCCGTCGTGCCGGTGCCCGGTGCGTACTGTGCCGCCGCTCATCGCGGTTCCTCCCTCAGCTCGGCTCGTCCGCCACGTGCGCCGTCTCCGCCAGCGCGCCGGTGAACAGTTCCCCGAGGCGTCGGCCCGCCTCGTCGTCCAGCCGGGCGTGCGACCAGCGCAGCGCCAACTGGAGCCGTCCTCCCGTGGAGACGGTCGTGACCGACAGGCCGCGCGGGCGCTTCGCCGGTGCGGAGAACCACACGGCGCGGGCACGCCCCGCGTCGCCGAAGTCCAGCGGGTAGGGCACGCGCCCGATGTTGGAGAGCAGCACGCTGGAGGCCCACGGGGCGGCCGCGCCGCGCAGGGCACGGGTGCCGGCCGCGCGCAGCCCGACGGGCAGCAGGGGAGTGGTCAGCAGGCCACTGCTGAAGCCGAGTTGCGGGCGGTCGGCGGACTTCAGTGCGCGGGTGCGGACGGCGGTGGCCCGCAGCAGCAGTTCGACCGCGCCCCGGTCGGCCGCTCCCGGCGCCGCCAGCGACGCGTACAGCGCGCGTTCCTCGGGCCCGAAGCCGACCTCCACCAGCCGGGTGCCGTTGCCGATGGGCATGTCGGCCGTGCGGGGCCTGTCGTCCACGGGCATGGTGACGCGGACGGGACGCACCGGCGCCGCGTGTGCGCTGTTCCACCGGGCGACCATCAGCCAGGTGGCCACCAGCAGCTGGTCGTTGACCGTGTAGGGGCCGTCCTCCCCGGCGGCGCGGGGCGGCCGCGCCGGCACCGGCAGGTCGGCGATCAGCATGCCGTTGCCCGGGGCGTCGGGGTGGCGGGTGTGCGCCGCGACGCGCGCCGGCCGCGTCCAGGAGCGGGCGGGTGCTTCGGTGCCGGCTCCCGCGTGCCCAGGAGTGAGGGGCGCCCGTACGGGCGGTGGCGCGGGGGCGTTGTCCGCGCCGCCGTACAGGTGTGCCGCCGTGGCGATGACCCGCAGACAGGCCGGGCCGTCCAGCGCCGTGTGGTTGATCGTCACCAACAGGACGCAGCCGCCTCCGTCCTCGGCGTCCTGGAGGTTCTCGATCACCTCGGCACGGAACGGCGGGGAGGCGTCCAGCGGAGGGCACTGAGCGAGCGCGCGTCGCCGCGCCTCTTGGAGCGTTCCGCCGGGGAAGGCGACCGGGTCGCGGTCGGGCTCGCCCGTGAGCACCCACGTGTAGCGCGACCGCCACCAGCGCGACGGCGACTGGCGCATCAGGATGCGCGGATGCCGTCGCATCGCCTCACGGAACGCCTGCCGCAGCCGGTCGGGGTCGGGCACGGCGGGCAGGTGGATCTCCACGTGCACCGTTTCGGGCTCGTCGTCGTCCAGACAGTGCCGGGTGATCTCGTCGACGGTGGGGAAGGGGATGCGGCGCTCACCGGGCGCGGGCGGGTGGGGCAGCCTCGCGGACGGCAGGCCGGCGGCGCCGCCGGAGACGAGCGCCGAGCCGGGGTGCTCCCCGGCGGCCCTCGACGCCGGAGCGCTCACGCTGTCGGGCGCGTGCGCGCCTGGGGCGCCGTCAGCGCCCGTGTGCGGTGCCGTCATGGGGCGGTCCCTTCCCCCTCGTGCTGCGCGCTGTTTCTGCGCGTCCCTTCGTGCGTACCGTGCGTGCGCTCGTCCGTACCGTGCGTCCCTTCGTGCGTGCGCCCGTCCGTATCGTGCGTCCCTTCGTACGGTGCGGACGGAGGCTGCTTCGGCCCCCACTGCACGGACTGCACGGACTGCTCGAACGGCGGGTGCGGGGGCCCGAACACGGGCGTGCCGGGCTCCGTCTCAGGGGCGGCTCCGCGCTCCCGTACGGGCAGTGTCACCAGCGCGGCGGTCAGGGCGAGCAGTGCCAGTGCCTGTGCGGCGTGCCCGAAGGCGCCCCGCCCCTCGGCGACGGCCGACCCCGCGCCGAGGGCCGCGACCACCCCGGCGCCCGCCATGGCCACAAGCGCCACCGGCACGAGGATCCCGGGCCTGCGCCGGGCGAGCACCGCCAGCGCGGGCACGATCAGCGCGTACGGACCTGCCACGAGGGCGACCACACAGGTGAGCGCCACCGTGCCCAGGATCGGGCCGGGCGCGGGCACCGTGGCCTCGTCGTCCTCTCCCAGCGGCCTGCCGCGCCGGGGGGCGAGGAAGGCGAGGCCGAGCAGTGCGGCGATGCCGAGGCCGCCGGCCACGAGTCCGGCCGTGTACCAGGTGGCCGGCCGGTACTTCAGCTCGACGGTGCCCTTTTCGCCGGCCGGGATGAGGAAGCCCTGTTGCCAGCCGTCGAGCCGCAGCGGGCGCAGTTCCTTGCCGTCGAGGGTGGCTTTCCAGCCCTCGTTGGCGTTCTCGTGCATGACGAGGTAGGAGGCCGGCCCGCCGGCGACCTCGACGGTGCGCTCGTCGCCCGCCCAGTCGCGGACGGTGCTCTCGCGCTCGTCCCCAGCGCGGGAGGCCTCGGAGTCCGGGGCGGCGGAACCGGAGGAGGCACGGGACGCGGCAGGTGTCTCGCCCTCGGCGCCCTGCGGCGCGGCGGCGGCGCCCTGCTCGCCGGTTCCCAGGGTCACCTGGGTGAGGGCCAGTGGCCCGCTGTCGCCGGCCTCCACCGTGTGCCGGCCCGCGTCCAGCCGCAGGCTGCCGTCCTCGGCTTCCCCGGCGCACAGTTCCACATCGACGGGCCGCCGCAGGGTCAGATCGCGCACGGTGCCGGACGCCTTGGTGGCGTGCAGCGTCCCGTCGACGGCGAGCATCGGACCCTTGCCGCAGGGCAGATCGAACGTCTGGTCGGCGCTGGGCGCGGTCACGCGGTACTCGTCGAGCGCGGGCAGGTAGACCTCGTTGAGCCCGACGGGCAGGGGGAGTTCGCGGCCGGCGAGCGGATTGTGGACGGTCACCTTCCGCGTCTTGGTGACGGTGAGCGTCAGTTGGTCCGTCTCGATGGGTTCGAAACGGGCCTGACCGTTCTTGTCGACACCTGCGGTCGCCGCGCCGTCCGGTGAGCTGATGCGGATTTCCTCGGCCGCAGCGGAGATGCCGCCCGCCGGTGCCAGGACGATCTCGCCGATCTCCTTCTTCTTGGGCCACTTGAGCCGGATCGTCGGCTTGTCCCCGGCGATCCACGCGGTGGACAGGTTGCCGTCCACCAGGTTGCGCGCGCTCAGCGAGCGTCCTGTCCTGGCCGTCGAGTCGGCGGTGGCGGTGATCCGCTCGCGGGGTCCTGGGGCGGCCTCGTCCAGCAGCCGGTCGAGTGCGTCGCCCGTCACGGGCAGGGCACGGGCGCGCACGTCGTAGTCGCCTTCGCGCTCCGTGGAGAACGTGCGGTGCAACCCCACCTCGGTGGCGGCCGGTGCCAGGCCGCCGGGGTCGTCGCCGCGGTGGAGGGAGATCAGCTCGCTGTCCGCTCCGCTGCCTGGGGTATCCCCGCTGCTCCCGCTGCCCCCACTGTGGGCGGGGAGCTTGAGCAGCCGGGTCACCTGGACGCCGGGGATGCTGATGTCGGCGAATCCGGCGCCGGAGAGCCCGGGGCGTGGGGTCTGGGCGTCGGTGATGGTCAACTTCAGCCACTTCGTCGCGCCCCGCGGTGCCTTGATCTGCTGCGTCTCGCCGGTGGGGCGCAGGAAGCTGGACTCACTGCCGTGCGCGGTCTCCACGGTGACGCGGGTGGGCGCGGCACGGGTGGCGTCGCCGGGCAGCGGCGTCACCTCGATCGAGGAGGGGAGGTCGACACGGTCGTCGAACTCCGCCTTGACCCACTGCCCTTCGGGCTTTCCTGCCGTGCCCTCGGCCCAGGCGGTGTCCGGGTTGCCGTCGAAGGCGCCCACGGGGTCGAACTGGGGCAGGTGGAAGAGCCAGTTGCCGCTGCTGGAGGCCGTCACCGAGGCCGCGCCGCGCAGGACGGACGTGGTCTGATGCCGGACGCCGTCGGTCGGCAGGATCTGTTTGGGCTCCTCGCCGGGTTGCTGGAGGCTGTCGGGAGGGTTCCGCTCGGTGGCCGTGTAGGTGTACGAGGTGTTGGTGTTGACCAGCCCGAACCGGGTGTCGGCACGGCGCAGCCCGTCGCCCCTGACCCGGAGCGCGGGCGCGCCGAGCCCCGGATGGTTGTCGCCGCGCAGCACGGCGGGCCGCCCCTTGAGGCGCGGATCGCCGGCGAGCGGCAGCAGCGACTCGGGGCCGCCGCTGACCTCGGCGGTGCCCGAGACGGGTTGCACGGTGGCCCGTTCGGGCCGCTCGACGCCGGTCGGCCGGTAGATCTCCACGGCCTGTCCGCGCGGATAGAAACCGGCCACCTGCACGGGCGTGCCCTCGGGGATGCGGCCCCCGGTCAGCTGCGGCCCGAACGCCTCGACCTTCTCGTAACCCGACTCCTCCAGCGTCCGTTTGACGGTCTGCGGCGGTACGTAGCCGAGCTGGTCGGGGTCCAGGTCGCCGCGTACGACGACGTAGTAGAGGCCCGCGCGCGCCAGGTACTCGGCCAGCCCCGGGACCTCGCCGCCGCTCATGAGGGCCTGTTCGATCGCGTCGGTGGCCCTGCGGTTTCCCGGAGTGCCGAAGGGGACGTAGTCGCGTTGGGCCCAGGGGGACGCGGCGAGCACGTCGAGGGGCTGGTCGATGGGGGAACCCCAGGTGTAGAGGCCGTGCGCGGTCGCCGGGGTGACGTAGGCGCGGGTGTGCGGGGAGTGCTCCTCCAGCCACGCGGCGGTCTGCTGCCAGTGTGCGGGCAGCTTGTCGAACGCGCCGGGCTGGAGGACGTTCCCGCCCAGGTAGGGCAGGCACAGTCCCGGCAGTACCGCCAGTGCGGCCACCCACGGCAGCAGGGGGCGGCCCGGCAGTGCGCGGGTGCCGCGGGTGGAGGCGGCCACGGCGCTCAGGTGGGCGAGCCCGAAGGCCAGCGCCAGGGCGAGCCCCGGCTGGAACTTGTAGATGTTGCGGAACGGACGCAGCCAGCCGTCCAGCCAGTCCTGCACGGTGCCGGAGAACGGCGCGCCCAGTGCGCCCCCGTAGCCCGCCAGGACGACGCCGGTGACGGCCAGCACGCACAGCAGCAGCCAGCGTCTCTCGGGCAGGTCGCGCCGTGCCAGGCCCGCCAGGCCGAGCGCGGCGGCGGCAGCGCCGCCCAGGATGGCGAGCCATCCGGCCGCCACCGTCCATCCCGCGGGCAGCCAGGGGTCGCCGAAGTGCAGGTAGGCCGTCCAGTTGCCGGCGCCGCGCAGCATCTCGGTGGCCGACATGGTGCCGGTGGTGGTCTCGGCGTTCTCCACGTACGGCATGAAGTCCTCGCCGTACGCGCCGAGCAGCAGCAGCGGCACCCACCACCAGAGGGTGGCGACCACGACGCCGGGCAGCCACCAGGCCGGCAGGGTGCGCCGCCGGCGGCCCGTACGGGTGGCGACGTACAGCAGGGCGGGCAGCAGCGCGGCCAGGGTGGAGGCCGCGTTGACGCCGCCCATGAACGGGATCGCCAGGGCGGAGCGGGCCGCCGCCACCCGTGGTGCGGCCGTCAGCGAGGTGAGCGGCAGCAGCACCCACGGCAGCACGGCGCCCGGCAGCGCGGCGGCGGAGGTGGAGCCGACCACGATGGTGAAGGTGGGCCACAGCGCGTACACCGCGGCGCCCAGCAGCCGGGTGGGTGAGGTGCCCACGCCGAGCCGCTCGGCCAGCCGCAGTGCTCCCCAGAACGCCGCCGCGACGATCAGCGACATCCACAGCCGTTCCGCCAGCCAGGTCGGCAGGTGCGCAAGGTCGGTCAGCCCGTAGTAGGGCAGCGAGGGGAAGAGGTATCCGGCGTACTGGTCAAAGATGCCGCCGAAGCCGCCTCTGGAGTGCCACAACTGCCCCAGGTCGCCGAGGAACCTCCCCGGGTCGGCGGCCACGCCCAGCTTCGTCTCGAACGTCATCTTCCCCGGCGAGGGGGCGAGGAAGGCGACCAGCACGGCCGCCCAGAAGCCGAACAGCCAGCGCCGGCCCCTGGGTGCTTCGTGGGGCGGTCCTGTCCGTGGTGCGGGGGCCGGGGCCTGGGGTGGCACCTGGACGGTCGTGGTCATGAGGGACACCGCCGGAGGATGAGGAGGAGGTTCCAGGTGGCCAGCTCGCGCAGCACGGGGACGCGGGTGACGGCGTGCGTGAGGAACGGCCAGTAGCGGGAGCGGGCCGCGACGACCCGCACGTCGTCCCGGGCGCGCACGTGTCTGAGGGTGGGGCCGACGTGGACGGCGAACAGGTTCTCGCCGAGCGTGTGCTTGGCGGCGTGTCCGGTGCGCCGCAGGTAGCGGGCGCGGGCGCGCTCGGCGCCGAACCAGTGCCAGGGGGAGGTCTCGTGACCGCCCCAGGGCGAGTACCAGTTGGTGAAGGAGACGTAGATCAGCCCGCCGGGACGGGTCACCCTGACCATCTCGGACAGGAACGTGACCGGGTCGGCCACGTGCTCCAGCACGTTGGAGGAGAAGCACACGTCGGCCGCGCCGTCGGCCAGCGGCAGCAGATAGCCGTCGGCCAGGACCGCGCCGTCGGGGCTGCGCCCGTCCGCGTGCAGCTCACGCGGGTCGGGCTCGAACAGGAAGCAGTCGGCGCCCCGGCGGCGGAACTCCTCGGTGAAGTGCCCGCTGCCGCCGCCGACGTCCACCACGGTACGGCCGTCGAGCGGGACGTAGCGCTCCACCTGCGCGACGGCGTCCCGTGCGAGCAGGCCGTAGCAGTGGGCCGGGTCGGACTGTTCGCGCAGGAAGGCACGGAAGAGGGCGAGGGAGCGTCTGAGGGAGGGGTCCCGCACGGCCCTGGTCACCGCCCCGTGGCGGCAGGATGGGGGGCAGTGTGTTCGGCGGGGTCGGCGGGGCCCGGCAGCGGCGCCGCCGCCGGAGCGCGGCCGGCTCCGGTGGCGCGCGCGTACGCTTCCGCCGCCACCGCCCGGAACCCGCTGACCGTGTGCGCCCAGCGGAACCCGTCGGCGCGGCGCCGCGCCGCCTCTCCCAGCGCCAGGCGGCGCCGCGCCGAGAGCGCCAGGGCGCACCAGTGGGCGGCGAAGGAGCTCTCGCCGCGTGCCAGCAGCCCGGTCACCCCGTCCTCGACCGAGTCGCGCAGCCCGGGGATGTCGAAACCGAGGGTGGGAGTGGACCGCGCGGCGGCCTCCATCACGACCAGGCCCCACCCCTCCACCAGCGAGGGGTGCAGCAGCAGCCACGCCTGGCACAGCAGCCGGTGCTTGTCGGCTTCGCTCACGTGTCCGGCGAAGGTGACGCCCTCGCCCGCTCTCGCCTCCAGCGCGGGCCGCTCCGGGCCTTCGCCCACGATGACGAGCCGGCCCCCCGTGACCGGACGCACCCGCTCCCACAGGCGCAGCAGCAGATCGACGCGCTTGTACTCGACGAGCCGGCCCATCGCCAGGAACAGCGGCTCGGGTGAGGCGGGATGCAGCGGTCCCGGATCCTCGACGCCGTTGTGCACGATCCTGATCTCGCCGGGGGGTACGCCGATCCGGGCCAGCGCCGTCGCGGTCGACCCCGAGACGGCGACCTTGAGGTTGTGCCGGTGGTTGCGGGCCAGCGCCCAGTGTTCGAGCCGCCGGCCGAGGCGTGCGGCGGGCGCCGGGTAGCGCATGCCCCACAAGTCGGTGTGCACGTGGTTGACGAGGCACAGTGTCGGACCGCTGTGCCACAGCGGAGCCAGGTACGGCATACCGTTGCAGACCTCGACCAGCAGGTCGCAGTCGCCCACCTGTTGCGCGAAGGCGCGCCGGGCCCGCAGGAAGTGGGCCGCGTCGCCGCCCGCCGAGACGACGCGGTAGTCGCGGTAGGCGGCAGGGCCGCCGCACAACAGGGTGACCTGGTGGCCGTGGTGGGTGAGCCCCTCGGCGATCCGGTCGACCAGCAGTTCGGAGCCGCCCGCGGCCGGGTTGTCCAGGTCGCGCCGTGCCAGGAAGACGATGCGGCGGGGTGACCCCGCGGCGGCCTGCCGCGCTCTGCGGGGGCCGGCCTCCCGTCCGCCCGCCGGGACGGACGGGAGGCCGGTGTGCGGGCCGTGCGGGGAAACCAGTGATGCGCGTACGTGCTGGGGCATGGGTGCTCCAACTCGTCTCGGAGGTGCGGGGGATACCCGACCGTGCGAGACGTTGCGAGTGAGCCTGCGGGACCTTACGGGTGCGCTTGCGGGCAGTGCGGAACCTTGCGGAACTCACGTGAAGGAGGTGCGGAGGTTGTGCGCAGGGGAGGTGCCGGAGGCGTGCGGGGCGGTGCACGTCGGAGGCTCAGTGTTCGCCGCAGCGTTCGCGCGTGGCTACTCACCGAAGTGACAATTTTCGCCCGGAGCCGGGCCGAAGCTTCATCACTTCGCGCTCCGTCGCGTGTTCAACCATGGGTGGCGGGCCCGGTCCGGGCCGCCGGCGAGCGGCGGCCCCTGACCACCAGCACCGCACCGACCGCCGCGCACACCGCGCCGGCAGCGGCCGCGCCGACCGGCGCCACGCTGCCCACCAGCCGCAGCCGCGCGTTGTCGTCCTCGGCCAGCTCGACGGCCTCTCGCTGCGTCTTGTCGGTGAACTCCAGCTTGTCACTCTGCAGCAGCGTCACTTTGTCGGCCGTGCCGCCGGGTGCGCGCAGCGCGAGTTTCGGCCCTGTCGCCGCGTACAGGATGCGCCCCGTGCGCTGGTCGACGACGAACTCCAGGCCGGTGTTGGAGTACCACTGCTCGGCGTTGACCTGGCCGCGTTCCGGCTCGTCCACGAGCAGCCCCGGCACCTGCCGGGTGCCGGCCCGGGTGGGCTCGACCGTTCCCGCGAAACGCAGCCCCTTGTGACCGTGCACCGTCGCCTCGCCCTTGTAGCGCAGCGGCACGGTGCCGCCCAGGCTGCTGTCCCACCAGGCGTAGTCGCGCTTCTCCACGTCGAACGGCCACTTCAGATACGCCTCCCCCGCGATGTCGTCGGGCTTGGAGCCGCAGCAGTCCACAGGGCGGTTGGTCTCGCGGTCGGTCACCAGCCGTTCCGTCGTCCACTGGAACGACTTGCGCGGGTCGTCCAGCTTGCGCGTCCTGGGGTTGTCGATGGTCTGCGAGACGTCCCACACGGCGCGGCCGCTCTTCTCGCCGGCCGCGACGTCGCCCAGCACGCGCCGCGTGACGGTGAGCTTCTGGCCGCTTCTGGTCTTGAGTTCCTGCTGGTCGAAGTACCTGCCCTGGCCTGTGAAGACGGAGGTGATGTTCACGTCGGTGGGGGTGCGTTCGGCCCGCGGCTCGACGTACCAGGCGAGCATCGGCGCGAGGACGAGCAGGAAGACACCGAAGCCCAGCAGAACCAGGGCGAGGGGTGAGGCGGTACGGCGCATGACGGGGCACTCCGAGGGTGTGTTGACCCGCGCCCCGAGGGCGGTGGCCCAGGGGGGGCGGGTACGGCGCTGAGGCGGGGGAAGTGCGCGTGCGGGAACCGGGCCGTCCGTCCGGGGCCGTGCAAGGGCGGGTCGAGCGAAAGCCGTGCGGAAGAAGGCGAACGGGACGGAGAGAACGAGGAGTTCGTGTGGACGGTCCGTATGGGCCGGAAACCGTAGGCCGCACCTTGACACGGAGTCAATGCCCACCGACACTCAGCAACTCACAAGGGGTTGGCTCCTGGGGCGGAGCCGTCGCACCGGGCCGGCGTGTGCGCGCGTGACACACACGGCCGTCACGGCACCGACGAAGAGAGGTTCGCCTCCGCCATGCACAGACTCCTCGCCGCCGCGCTCACCTGCGTACTCGCCGCCGGCCTCGCCGTCGGTGCCGGCGTCGGCATCGTCGCCGCGCTCAACGCCACCCCCGAGCAGCCCAACGTGCCGCTCGTGCACTTCCACTCGTCCCCCGACGAGATCCCCGGCCTCGGCGAGTCCGCGCTCCCGCCGCCGTCCCCGGAGGGCTCAAAAGACACCGAGCCCTCGGCCGACACCGAACGCTCCAAAGGCACCGAAACCTCCGGAAACACCGCACCCTCCACAGGCGCCGAACCCTCTGACGACGCCGAACGCACCGGCGAGCCCTCGCCGGGCTCCGCCGCGCCGGGGAACTGACACCGTGCCGACCGCACCCACCCGCTCGGCGTGGCAGGACGTACCACCGCTGCGCGTGCGGCAGTTCGCCAGGCGTGCCATGGGCGAGGTGCCGGTGCTCGCCCAGGACATCCTCTCCGCCATCCGTCGCGAGTACCCCGCGCTGCCCCTGATACTGGACGAGACGGGCGAACCCATGGCCCTCGTCGGCATCAGGCGGGCCCTGGAGCACTTCGTGGAGAACCTGGCCACGGGGCTGGAGGCACCGCACGTGCCGCCCCAGGTCTTCCAGGAGTTCGGCCGCGGCGAGGTGCTCCAGGGGCGCAGCCTCGACTCCCTCCAGGCCGTCTACCGGCTGGGCATCCGGCTGGCCTGGCGCCGGCTCGCCGAGATCGGCACCCAGATGGAGATTCCGCCGCCCGCGATGTACGAGCTGGCCGAATCCGGGTTCCAGTACCTCGACGGGCTGGTCGCCGAGTCGGTACGCGGCTACGCCGAGGCAGCAGCCCGGCAGGCGGGGGAGCGGCTGCGCCTCCAGCGCAGACTCCTCGACCTGCTGCTGTCCGAGCACCCGCCGCGCGGCGGTGCCGACCGCGCCGACCTGCTCGCCGACCGCGCCGCCCGCATCGGCTGGCGGGTGCCCGGCACCGTCGCCGTCGCCGTCCTGCTGCGCCCTGCCCGCTCCGCCGTGCCACCCGCGGTGGGCGACGAGGTGCTGCTCGACATGGAGTGCGAGCAGCCCCGCATGGTGGTGCCGGACCCCGACGCGCCCGGCAGACCCGAGCTGCTGCGCCGCTCGACCGCGGGCTGGTCGGGCGCCGTGGGGCCTCCGGTGCCGCTGGCCGACGCCGCCAAGTCGCTGCGCTGGGCCGTCACCGCCGTCGCCCTCATCGAGCGCGGACTGCTGCCGGGCGGGGCGCTGCTGCACTGCACCGAGCACACGGAGGCCCTGGTGCTGCTGCCGCCCGAGGAGCTGATCACGGGGCTGGGCCGGCGCCGGCTCGCTCCGCTGGAGACCTGCGGCCCCGCCCACAGCCGCAGGCTGGCCGAGACACTGCTGGCCTGGCTGGAGACCCGCGGCGGCGCCCCGGAGGTCGCCGCCCGCCTCGGGGTGCATCCGCAGACCGTCCGCTACCGGCTGCGGCAGATCCGTGAACTGTGGGGTGACGACATCGACGATCCCGACAGCCGCTTCGAGCTCGAACTGGTGCTCCGTTCCATGCGGTTGCGCGGCGAGCTGGAAGCGCCCTGACCGAGGGCCGACCCGGTCGGTCCGGGAGAGCCGGGACAGCCGGCCCGCGGGAGGAGGACTAGCGGTCGCCCTGAGGCATCCCGTCGTGCGGCCGCTCCCCGCCGCCTTCCTCTGCCAGCATGCGTCTGAGCAGGTCACGCAGGAGGGTCCGCTCGACCGGGGTGAGCCCCTTGAGCGGCTTTCCCGCGAAGCCGAGCTCGCCGCGCAGCCGGGCGGCCGTGGCGAGCCCCTCGTCGGTGACGGCGGCGAGCTTGACCCGGCGGTCGGCCGGATCCGGCCTGCGTTCGACCAGCCCGCGCGTCTCCAGGCGGTCGACTATGCCGGTGACGTTGGACGGCTCGCACTTCAGCTGCCGGGCGAGCCGTCGCATCGGGGTGGCCCCGCGGGCCAGCAGGGTGAGCAGCCGGGCCTGCGCGCCGGTCAGCGCGTGCGCGGAGGCGGCCAGCTCGTACTCCTCGTGGTAGCGCGTCACGACCGTGCCGATCAGCCCGGCCACCTCGACATCGAGCGCGTCCCCGGCCGATTCGGCGTTCCATACGTCCGGAACAGGAGTGTCCGCTGCCATACGACCAGCCTAACGCATTGCTTGACAACCTGAAATATTCAGGCGCAGGATTGTTTCAGTACCTGAAACAACGAGGAAGGGCGCCACCGTGACCCCACCCGCTTCCGCCCACTCCGGCACCGGCCGCCTCCCGGAGACCGGCCGTGCCTGGCACCTGACGGCGCGCCCGCAGGGCTGGCCCACTCCGGACGACTTCGCCCTGCGGGAGGAGCCGGTCACCGAGCCCGCCGACGGCCAGATCCTGGTGCGCAACATCCACCTGTCCGTCGACCCGTACATGCGCGGCCGGATGAGCTCGGCGAAGTCCTACGTCGCGCCCTACGAGCTGAACGAGCCGATGTACGGCGGCGCGGTCGGCGTCGTCCTCGCCTCCCGCGCGGACGGCTTCGCACCGGGCGATCACGTGCTGCACGACCTGGGCTGGCGCGAGTACGCGACGCTCGCCGCCAAGCGCGCCACCAAGGTCGACCCCGAGGCCGCGCCGCTCACGACGTACCTGGGCGTGCTGGGGATGCCGGGCCTGACGGCGTACGCGGGTCTGGTCCGGGTGGCCGGCTTCCAGCCGGGCGACGCGGTCTTCGTCTCCGGCGCGGCCGGCGCGGTCGGCAGCGAGGTGGGTCAGATCGCCAAGCTCAAGGGCGCCTCCCGGGTCATCGGCTCCGCCGGCTCGGACGAGAAGGTCGAGGTGCTGACGGGGGAGTACGGCTTCGACGCGGCGATCAACTACAAGAAGGCCCCGGTCGCCGAGCAGTTGAGGGAGGCGGCACCCGAGGGTATCGACGTCTACTTCGACAACGTCGGCGGTGAACACCTGGAGGCCGCCATCGGCGCCCTCAACCTCCACGGCCGGATCGCCGTGTGCGGCATGATCTCGCAGTACAACGCCACCGAGCCGACTCCGGCCCCGCGCAACCTGTCCCAGATCATCGCCAAGCGGTTCCGGATGGAGGGCCTGCTGGTCATGGATCACCAGGATCTCCAGCCGCAGTTCGTGCAGGAGGTCTCCGCCTGGGTGCGCTCGGGCGAGTTGACGTACCGCGAGACGGTGGTCGAGGGCGTGGAGAACACCCTGGACGCCTTCTTGGGCCTGCTGCGCGGGGAGAACATCGGCAAGATGATCGTGACCCTCGGCGACTGAGCCACCGAGGACGCACGCGGCTGCCGGGAACGCACGGGGCCGCCGAGGAGGCACGGGGCTGGCTGCCCCGCCGCTGGACACAGCGCATACGCTGGTCGTCGCACCGGCGGGGACAGGGGCGCGAGTTCCCCCGGCTGTGCCACCAACAGGAGGACATACATGGCAATCCAGCCCATCGACGTCAAGTACACCGCCGTCGCCACCGCGGAGAACGGCCGTGACGGCCGCGTCGCCAGCGACGACGGTCAGCTCGACGTCGTCGTCAACCCGCCCAAGTCGATGGGTGGCAGCGGCGCGGGCACCAACCCCGAGCAGCTCTTCGCGGCGGGCTACAGCGCCTGCTTCCAGGGCGCGCTCGGTGTCGTGGCCCGCAAGGAGGGCGCCGACATCACCGGCTCGACCGTCACGGCCGAGGTCGGTATCGGCAACCTTCCCGAGGGCGGCTTCGGCCTCACCGTCGCGCTCAAGGCCACCATCCCGAACGTGGACGAGGCCACGGCCAAGGACCTGCTGGACAAGGCCCACCAGGTCTGCCCGTACTCCAACGCGACCCGCGGCAACATCGAGGTCACGCTCCACGTCGGCTGAGCCCCGGCTCGTCCGGCTCCGGAACGCTCGTCAGGCTCCGCGGCGGGGACGCCGCAGCGTGGGTGGCGTCCCCCGCCCGCACGGCGGGCTGTCCGAGCAGCGCCCCACCGGTGCCATCCGGTGGGGCGCACGGCGTCTCAGCCTGTGGGGCGCTTCTCGGTGATCTCCTGGTAGGCGAGCTCGGCGAGGCGGCGCTGGCCCTCCTTGCTGGGGTGGAACCAGTCCCAGTCGCTCAGCTCGGCGGGGGTGAAGCGGTAGTCGAAGACGGCGCCGTCGTCGTAGCGGCAGCGCAGGTCCTTCGCGCACTCCTGTTCGAGGACGGTGTTGTAGGCCACGACCCGGTCGTGGACCTGCTGCCGGCGCTGCTTGTCCGCCGCCTCCATCGACTGCGGATCCTTGAGCATCGACTGGCAGATGCCCAGCCCCCACACCCGCTGTCCCAGGGGGTTGGTGCGGCCCTGCTGCCACAGCCGCTTGAGGTCGGGGACGCTGGAGACGTAGACCTGCGTGGAGGGTGAGGCCGAGCGCAGGACGTGCAGGGATTCCCGGAAGTCGGCGCGGAAGTCGGCCACGCCGGTCATCTGCTCGACGGTGGGGCGGCAGGCGTCGTTGGCGCCGCTCATCACCGTCACCATGTCGGGTTCCTTCGCGGCGGCCTTGCGCATCTGCTGCGGAAGGTCGGCGACGACGGCGCCGCTGACGGCGTAGTTCCAGCTCTTGCCCTTCGGGTCGCTCAGCAGCCGCCGGGCGAGGCTGTCGACGTCGTCGGCCTGACCGGTGGCCCAGGAGACCCGGGTGCAGTCGGAGAGCAGCGAGCAGGCGTCGAAGCCGCGGGTGATGGAGTCCCCCACGGCGGCCAGCGAGGCGGGCGAGCGGTCCCAGACGCGGCGCGGGCTGGGCTTGGCAGGGGGGCGCGTGGAGCCGTCGGCGCGCTGTGCGCCGTCCCGGTCGCCTCCGTCCGGGGCGCCGCCGCAGGCCACGGCCAGTACGAGACCGGCGACGGTGACGAGGACGAAAGCGCAGATGGCAGCCGTGCGGGAGCGTCGTGGACGGTGGGGCCCGGGCCTGCTGGGACGCGTGTTCGCCGCCTCGTGGCTGTCCGGCATGCGACCCCCTGTTTCGCTGGTGCCTCACCGACGGTACGTCACCTACCGTGCGCCGCCGCGCGGTAGCTTGTTCCGCAGCCGGTGAAGCCGGAGCGACCGCGGGCACAGCGACGAAACAAATATTACCTCGCGTCATAACCTGTCCCTTTCGGGGAGAATTGGGCGCAGTGGTGTTTACTATTCGTAACCTCGGGAGCTGGTAGGGAAGTGACCGGTGGTGCAAATTGTCAGGCGCTCTTCCGGCGCGTGACCGAGAGATGATCGAGGCCGCCCGGTGGCGACCTTCGCAGCGCACTGGAGGTCCCGGTGACGACACGTGGAGTCCTGTACGTCCACTCGGCGCCCCGCGCCCTGTGCCCGCACGTCGAGTGGGCCGTCGCGGGCGTCCTGGGCGCCCGCGTCAATCTCGACTGGATCAGACAGCCGGCCTCGCCCGGCACCTGGCGCGCGGAGTTCTCCTGGCAGGGCGATCCCGGCACCGCCTCCAAGCTCGCCTCCGCACTGCGCGGCTGGCACCTGCTGCGCTTCGAGGTGACCTCCGAGCCCTGCCCCACGGCGGAGGGCGAGCGCTACAGCTCCACGCCGGGACTCGGCATCTTCCACGCCGTCACCGGCATGCACGGTGACATCCTCATCCCCGAGGACCGGCTGCGCGCCGCCGTCGCCCGCGCCGGGCGCGGCGAGAGCGACCTGGCGGCCGAGATCGCCAAGCTGCTGGGCAAGCCCTGGGACGACGAACTGGAACCGTTCCGCTACGCCGGCGAAGGCGCCCCGGTCCGCTGGCTGCACCAGGTCGTCTGACCCGCACTCCCACCCGAGCGCCCGAGCGCCCGAGCGCCCGAGCGCCCTCACCCCTTCGGGTGAGCTGCGCCGGTGACCGCACGCGTCGGGACGCGCTCGCGCGTCGGCCTGACCGTCGTGGGGCGCGTGCCGCCGGGGCGGGCGCGCGTCGCAGCCTCTACGGTTCCCGCATGGCTGATGAAACTTCTCCGCTGTCCTCCGTCGCCGTGCTCGGCACCGGCATCATGGGCGCCGCCATGGCCCGTAACCTGGCCGCC
The DNA here is from genome assembly GCF_003323715.1 of Streptomyces diacarni. Taxonomy (GTDB): domain Bacteria; phylum Actinomycetota; class Actinomycetes; order Streptomycetales; family Streptomycetaceae; genus Streptomyces; species Streptomyces diacarni. Next base: position 58,765 of record NZ_QOIN01000040.1, on the reverse strand, counting down.
GCCGGGCTTGAGGTCCGCGCCTGGAACCGTACGAGGGGGCGGGCCGAGCCGCTGGCCGCCGACGGGGTCACCGTCGCGCATGAGGCCGCCGAGGCGGTACGCGGCGCCGACGCCGTCCTGACCGTCATGACCGACGGACCCGCCGCGCTGGAGGTCATGCGCGCCGCCGCGCCAGGCGCCGCCGAGGGAACGCCGTGGATCCAGGCCGGCACGGTCGGCCCGGAGGGGCTGGTGCCGCTGGCCGAGTTCGCCGAGGAGCACGGGCTGCGGCTGCTGGACGCGCCGGTTCTCGGCACCAGGGAGCCCGCCGAGGCGGGGGAGCTGACCGTGCTGGTCTCCGGCCCTTCGGCTCTGGAGACCAGGGTCGCGCCGGTCCTGGACGCGATCGGTGCCCGTACCCGGTGGCTGGGGGAGGAGCCGGGGGCGGCCAGCCGGCTGAAGCTGGTCCTCAACAACTGGGTCCTCACCCTCATCAACGGCACGGCCGAGACGCTGGCGCTCGCCGAGGGGCTGGGCGTGGACCCGCGCGACGTACTCGGCGCGGTGGCGGGCGGCCCGCTGGACGCCCCGTACCTGCATGCGAAGGCCCGGCTGATCCTGGAGGGCGCCTACGAGGCGAGTTTCCCGCTCTCGGGGGCCCGCAAGGACGCCGACCTCATCTCCCGTGCCGCCGAGAAGGCGGGCGTGCGGCTGGACGCGACTCCGGCGCTCGCCGAGCGGCTGCGCAGGGCGGAGGCGCAGGGCCACGGCGCGGACGACGCGGCCGCCTCGTTCTTCGCGTCCTTCACCTCCTCCGACCACGGCAGAGGCGACGCCCGCGGCGCGTCGTGAACGCGGAACGGGCGGGGGCGGCCTCCCAGGAGACCGCCCCCGCCCGTCGCAGAAGGTGTGTGTCAGACCGTGCGGAAGGCCAGCACCACGTTGTGGCCGCCGAAGCCGAAGGAGTTGTTCAGCGCGGCGATCCGGCCGCTGTCCGGCAGTTCGCGCGCGGTGTCGCGCACGATGTCGCCGTCGGCCTCCGGGTCCAGGTTCTTGATGTTGATCGTGGGCGGGGCCGTGCGGTGGTGCAGCGCCAGCAGCGTGGCCACCGTCTCGACACCGCCCGCGCCGCCCAGCAGGTGGCCGGTCATCGACTTGGTCGCCGAGATGCCCATGTGGTCCATGTCGTCCCCGAACACCTTGCGCAGCGCCTTGAGCTCCGCCAGGTCGCCCGCCGGGGTGGAGGTCGCGTGCGCGTTGATGTGCACGATCTCGGCCGGGTCGATGTCGTTCCTGGAGATCAGGTTCTCCAGCGCGTGGGCGATGCCGTTGCCCGAGGGCTCCGGCTGGACGATGTCGTGGCTGTCGGCGGAGATGCCCTGGCCCACGGCCTCGACGTAGACCCTCGCGCCCCGGCGCCGCGCGTGCTCGGCCGACTCCAGGACGATCACGCCGGCGCCCTCGCCCAGCACGAAACCGTTGCGGTCCGTGTCGAAGGGGCGGGAGGCGCCCTGCGGGTCGTCGTTGCTCTTGGACATCGCCATCATGTTGGCGAACGCGGCGACCGGCAGCGGGTGTATGGCCGCCTCCGTGCCGCCCGCGACCACGATGTCGGCCCGGCCGCTGCGGATCATCTCGATCGCGTAGCCGACGGCCTCGGACCCCGAGGCGCAGGCGCTGACCGGTGTGTGGACACCGGCGCGCGCGTTGACCTCCAGGCCCACGTTGGCCGACGGGCCGTTGGGCATCAGCATCGGCACGGTGTGCGGGGAGACGCGGCGGACGCCCTTCTCCCTGAGCACGTCGTACTGGTCGAGCAGGGTGGTGACCCCGCCGATGCCGGACGCCACGACGGCTCCGAGCCGGTCGGGGTCCACACTCGTCTCCTCGCCGGCCCGGGCGGTGAAGCCGGCGTCGGCCCACGCCTGGCGGGCGGCGATCAGCGCGAACTGCGCCGAGCGGTCCAGCCTCCGCGCCTGGGGGCGGGGGATGCTCTCGCCCGGTTCGACGGCGGCCCTGGCGGCGATCTGCACGGGCAGGTCGGCGGCCCACTCCTCCTGGAGGCGGGCGACACCGGACCGTCCGGCGACGAGTCCTTCCCAGGTCGATGCGCTGTCGCCACCCAGCGGTGTGGTTGCGCCGATACCGGTGACGACCACGGAAGTCTTGGTCGCGTTCACTGGATTTCTCTCCACGGTAGGGGTGACTCGTTTGAGCCGCCCGGAGCCGGGTGGCGACAAACGCGTCAACGGTCTTCCCAGTACTGCTGCGTCGGGCAGCGCCGCCGTTCGGGCGGGCGCTGCCGCGTCGGTCAGTCCTGGTTCTTGAGGATGTAGTCGGTCGCGTCGCCGACGGTCTTGAGGTTCTTGACGTCGTCGTCCGGGATCTTCACGCCGAACTTCTCCTCGGCGGCCACGACCACCTCGACCATGGACAGCGAGTCCACGTCCAGGTCGTCGGTGAAGGACTTCTCCAGCTTGACGTCCTCGGCGGGGATACCGGCGATCTCGTTCACGATCTCGGCGAGGCCCGAGACGATCTCTTCCTGAGTGGCGGCCATTGCGGCGCTCCTTCGTATCTGCGGTGAGTCCGCAGCGCCCGACCCTGTCGTGCGGGGCTGCTCGGATGGTGACTAGGGGAGAGTAACGACCGTGGCGGCGTAGACGAGACCCGCCCCGAAGCCGATGACCAGTGCGGTGTCGCCGCTCTTGGCCTTCCCCGTGGCCAGCAGCCGCTCCATCGCCAGCGGGATGGAGGCGGCCGAGGTGTTGCCCGTGGTCTCCACGTCGCGGGCGACCGTGACGTGCTCGGGCAGTTTGAGAGTCTTGACCATCGAGTCGATGATCCGCATGTTCGCCTGGTGCGGAATGAAGACGTCGAGGTCTTCGGCCGCTATCCCGGCGGCGTCCAGTGCCTGCTGGGCGACCTTGGCCATCTCGAAGACCGCCCAGCGGAAGACCGTCTGGCCCTCCTGTCGCAGCGCGGGGAACCTCAGCTCGCCGGTCTTCTCGTCGACGGGCAGCTGGGAGACGTCACCCACCCGGTAGTCGTCCCACGGCACGGTCTGCGAGATGACGTCCCGCTTGTCGCCCTCCGAGCCCCACACCGAGGGGCCGATGGCGGGCTCGTCGGAGGGGCCGACGATGACCGCGCCGGCGCCGTCCCCGAACAGGAACGCCGTGGAGCGGTCCGTCAGGTCCGTCAGGTCGGAGAGCCGCTCGGCACCGACCACCAGCACGTACTCGGCACTGCCCTCGACGACCAGGCCCTTGGCGAGGGTGAGGCCGTAGCCGAAGCCCGCGCAGCCCGCGTTGATGTCGAAGGCAGCGGCCTTGCCCGCGCCCATCCGGTCGGCGATCTCGGTGGCGATGGCGGGGGTCTGCTTGAAGTGGGAGACGGTGGAGATGATGACAGCGCCCACCTGCGCGGCCGTGATCCCCGCGTCCGCGACGGCCTTGCCCGCGGCCTCCAGGGTCATCTCGGCGACCGTCTCGTCGGGGCCTGCCCAGTGCCGGGTGGCGATGCCAGAGCGGGAGCGGATCCACTCGTCGGAGGAGTCGATGTGCTTGAGGATCTCCTCGTTCGGGACGACGCGGGTCGGACGGTATCCGCCGACACCGAGGATGCGCGCGTAGGGGGAGCCCTGCGCGGGCTTGATCTTCGCGGTCATGCTCTCGGGACTCCTTGGTCTCAGGCTCAGGTGTGCGCGGCGAGCAGGTCCCGCGCCGCGGCGAGGTCGTCGGGCGACTTGAGCGCCAGCCTCTCCACGTCCGGCAGGGCGCGCTTGGCCAGTCCGGTGAGGGTGCCGCCGGGGCACAGCTCGATCAGCGCCGTGGCGCCCAGCTCCTGGAAGGTGTCCATGCACAGGTCCCAGCGCACCGGCGCGGAGATCTGGCGCACGAGCCGGCGCACGACCTCCGGCCCGCCGGTCACGACGGAGCCGTCGAAGTTGGAGACGTAGCGGCTCAGCGGGGTGCCGGGCGTGACGTCCGCGACGGCCGCCTCCACGGCGGGCAGGGCGCCCGCCATGTGGTCGGTGTGGAAGGCGCCGGCGACCTGCAGCGGCCGCACCCGCGCCGCCTCCGGGCGGTCCTCGGCCAGCGCGGCGAGCTGCTCGACGGTGCCGGCGGCGACGATCTGTCCCGCGCCGTTCCGGTTGGCCGGGGTCAGCCCGAGCTTGTCCAGGTGCGCGGTGACCGCCTCCGGGTCGCCGCCCAGTACGGCCGACATGCCGGTCTCGCTCACGGCGGCGGCCTCGGCCATCGCCGTGCCGCGGGCCCGCACGACGCGCAGCGCCTCGACGGGGGTGAGAACCCCGGCCAGCGCCGCGGCGGCCAGTTCACCCACGCTGTGCCCCGCGAACGCGCCGACGCCGGCGGCCTTGCCCGGCGCCTGCGCGGTGGGCTCGCCCTCCAGCAGTTCGAAGGCCGACAACAGGGCCGTGGCGACCAGCAGCGGCTGGGCGACGGCCGTGTCGCGGATCGCGTCGGCGTCGGCCTCGGTGCCGTAGTGCACCAGGTCGAGATCGATGGCGGCGGACCACTGGGCGAGCCGGTCGGCGGCGCCGGGCAGTTCCAGCCAGGGGGTCAGCAGGCCGGGCTTCTGGGCACCTTGGCCGGGAGCGACGAGTACGAGCACTCTCTCACTCTCTCCTGTGAACAGGCGTCTCGACCGGTGGGGACCGAGACGAAGAACGGTGAGGGGTTTTGTGGGCCTTCCACAAAACGTGCCCGCAAGCCTACGGCTGGCCGCCGGAGTCGGCGAGACGCCCCAGGATCAACGCGATACGCAGCGTGAAGGCGGAACGCACATCAGACGGCGACCAGCCGGTGACGTCCGTCACACGTCGGAGCCGGTAGCGGACGGTGTTGGGGTGCACGAACAACATCCGCGCGGCGCCCTCCAGGCTACTCGCCTGCTCCAGATAGACGCTCAGCGTCTCCAGCAGCGCCGATCCCGCCTCCTCCAGCGGCCTGTAGATCTCCTCCACCAGCAGCTGCCGCGCCACCGGGTCACCGGCCATCGCGCGCTCCGGCAGCAGGTCGTCGGCCAGCACGGGCCGGGGGGCGTCAGGCCAGGCCGCACACGCTTTCAGCCCGGCCATCGCGGACTGCGCGGAACGGGGCGCCGCCAGCAGATCCCCCACCACGGGCCCTGCCACCACAGGCCCCGCCGCGAACGGGCCGATCAGCGACTTGGCGGCCTTGAGGGGATCGTCGCAACCGCCCGCGATCACCACCAGGCGGCTGCCGAGCACCCCGGTGAGCACCTGGAGCTTGGCGTGCCGGGACGCCCGCCGGATCGCCTCGACGGTCAGCTCGTTGTCCCCGTCGGGCGCCGTTCCCAGCACGACGGCCACGTGCTCGGGCGAGTTCCAGCCCAGCGCCGCAGCGCGTGACACGGCGCCCTCGTCGGCCTCCCCGGAGAGCACCGCGTTGACCACCAGCGACTCCAGGCGCGCGTCCCAGGCGCCGCGCGCCTCCGCCGCCTGCGCGTACACCTGCGCCGTGGCGAAGGCGATCTCCCTGGCGTACACCAGCAGCGCCTCCCGCAGCACCGCCTCGTCACCGGGCGCCGCCACCTCGTCGATGGCCGCCTCGACGACCTCGATGGTGGTGCGCACCATCTCCACGGTCTGCCGCAGCGTGATCGCCCGCGTCAGCTCGCGCGGCGCCGTTCCGAAGACGTCGGTGCTGATGGCCTGCGGGGTCTCCGGATGCCGGAACCACTCGGTGAAGGCCGCGATGCCCGCCTGCGCGACCAGGCCGATCCAGGAGCGGTTCTCCGGCGGCATCGCGCGGTACCAGGGCAACTGCTCGTCCATGCGCGCGATGGCGGCGGCGGCGAGCTTCCCGGAGGACTGCTCCAGCCTGCGCAGGGTCGCCAGATGCGGGTGCTGGGGTGGATCTGTGGCTTCGGGCACGGGACAAGCCTGCCTTACCGGGCGCGCCGCGCGGCTGCGGGGGGCGGACGGCAGCCGCACCTCCCCGCGTCCGGGACTACGGTGGGGCGCATGGCACAGGTGGTGTGGCGGGCCGCTGACCGGTACCGCGGCGGCGAGGCGGGGGACGGGATCGAGACCCGGCACGCCTTCTCCTTCTCCGGGTTCTACGACCCCGGCAACGTCGGCTTCGGACTGCTGGTGGCCTGCAACGAGGAACGCCTCGCGCCGGGCGCGGGATTCGCGCAGCACCCGCACCGGGACATCGAGATCGTCACCTGGGTCCTCCAAGGCGAGCTCGAACACCGCGACTCGGCCGGGCACGACGCGGTGGTGCGCCCCGGGGACGTGCAACGGCTCGGTGCGGGCAGCGGCGTTCGGCACACCGAACGCAACGCCGGGAGCGGTCCCCTGCGGTTCGTGCAGATGTGGCTGGTGCCCGGCGCCTTCGGCACCGAACCCGAGTACGAGGTCGTGCGCGGCATCGCGGACAACACCCCCTTCGCGCTGCCCCGCACCGAAGCGGTGCTGCACGTGCGGCGGCTGGCCGACGGGGAGCGCACGGCGGTGCCGGACGCGGCCTTCGGCTACGTGCACGTGGCCCGCGGTCAGGCGCTGCTCGACGGCGACACGGTGCTGCACGAGGGCGACGCGGCGCGGCTGACCGGCCCGCGGGACCGGGAGCTGTGCGCCCGCGGCGGAGCCGAACTGCTGCTGTGGGAGATGCACGCGGAGCCCAGCTACGGCTGAACTGCGCGCGAGATTTCTGCCCGGCCGGGCGCAGGCGCTAGCCGCGCAGTTCGGCGAGGACGGCGTCCGTGAAGGGCGTCCACGCCTCGACCGCCCACGGGCCGAAGGCCCGGTCGGTGAGTGCCACACAGGCGGCGCCCGCCTCCGGGTCCACCCACAGGAACGTTCCGGACTGCCCGAAGTGCCCGAACGTGCGCGGCGAGGACGTCTCACCCGTCCAGTGCGGCGACTTGGCGGAACGGATCTCGAATCCGAGCCCCCAGTCGTTCGGCTTCTGGCTGCCGTACCCGGGCAGCACACCGTTCAGACCGGGAAAGACCACCGAGGTCGCCTCCCGCACCGTCGAGGGGTCCAGCAGCGTGGGGGACTGGAGTTCGGCGGCGAACCGCGTCAGGTCGGCGCAGCTGGAGACGGCGTCCTTGGCGGCCGACCCGTCCAGCTCGGTGGAGGCCATGCCCAGCGGCTCGAGCACCCCCTCCCGCAAGTACGCGGAAAAAGGGATCCCGGTGGCCTCGGCCACGTGCTCGGCCAGCGTCTCGAAACCCGCGTTGGAGTAGATCCGCCGGGTGCCGGGATCGGCCTGCGTGCGGGGAGCGTCGAAGGCGAGCCCCGAGGTGTGGGCCAGCAGGTGCCGCACCGTCGCCCCCTCGGGCCCCGCGGGCTCCTCCAGTTCGACCGCGCCCTCCTCCAGCGCCATCAGCACGGCGTACGCGGACAGCAGCTTGGTGACGGAAGCCAGAGGGAAACGCTGCGCGACGGGCCCTCGGCTCCCGGCCACACTGCCGTCCGCCCGTACGACGGCCGCCGCCGCGCTCGGCACCGGCCAGGTCTCGATCATCCGCAGGCTCTCCATGCGCACGAGCCTAACGGCCACACTCCACCGGCGATTTTGGCCTCCCTTTGCTCTTGCTTGGAGTGCACTCCAACTTCGTACCGTTCACTGGTGAATGTGACCGAGACGCAGAGACGCACCAGCCCGGAAGCGGCACCGCCCGCGCAGTGTGCCGCCCGGCACGAGGGCCGCCCGCGGCCGGACGGCAGCGGGCGGTACACCATCAGCGAGGTCGCTGCGTTCACCGGACTGAGCGCGCACACCCTGCGCTGGTACGAGCGGATCGGCCTGATGCCGCACGTCGACAGGTCCCACACGGGGCAGCGCCGCTTCTCCGCCCGCGACCTGGACTGGCTGGACCTGGTCGGCAAACTGCGGCTGACCGGCATGACGGTCGCGGACATGGTGCGCTACGCGGAGCTGGTGCGCCAGGGCGAGCGGACCGTAGCGGAACGCCAGTCCCTCCTGGAGGACACGCGCGAGGGTGTCCTGGCCAGGATCGCGGAACTGCGCGACACCCTCGACGTGCTCGACTACAAGATCGACCACTACTCGCGGAAGACCGGCCAGCTGCCCGCGGCCCGCACGGTGTCGGCGCAACCGTCCCCGCGCGAGACCTCCGAGTGCGGGACCGCGGCGCCGCCCGTCACGAGCGCGGGCCACGCCTCGGCGGACGTGGCGGGTCACGCCTCCACGGACCGGGTGCCGGACGGCCGGAGGAGCCAGGTGCCGGCCGGCAGGACCACCGTGCTCGGGTAGGGCCGCAGCCCGGCCCGGGCGGACAGCCGGCCGGCGACGGGAGGCGGGGCGGGAGTCCGCGCCCGGCGTGAGAAGGACTAACGGGCGTCGGCGCACTCCCGCGAGGAGGGCGCGCAGCGCACCGCGTCGTACGCCCCCACCGCGATGGCGGCGAAGTTGGCGCGCGAGTCGGTGCCCGGACGCAGGTAGTCGCTGTGCCCTTCCGCCCCGTCGGCGGTCACGACACGGGCGCCGAAAGCGGCGTCCGTGGGGTCGGCACCGTGCCCCAGACCCAGGAACCGAACGTGGGGGACGCGCGCGATCCAGTCCCCCGGGGCACGCGCGGCCCACACCGGCACACGGGTGCGCAGCGCGGAGACCGATCCTGCGCGCATCCCCGGCGACCCGAAGACGAGCAGCCCCGTGGCGTCCTCGCCGTCCAGTCCGGGTGCGGCCCGCCCGCAGACCACGGAACCGTAGCTGTGGCACAGCACCGCGGGCGGGGTCACCCCGGTGCGGGTCAGGCCGTGCAGGAAACGGGTCAGGCGCGGCGCGCCCGCCTCGGCCAGCCGCCCGGTCGCCGCGTCCGTACCGAGTCCGACCGGGGTCGTGTAGCCGACCCAGGCGATCACCGCGACGCGGGCGCGGGGCACACGCCGTGCCATCCCCGCCCGCAGGGACGCGGCCATCGCGGCGGGCCTGCCGTAGCGGTTGGCGCCGCCGTCGTCGAAGTTGCGCAGGTCGATGTCGGAACCCGGCACCACGACCGCGGTCCTCCCGGCGTGCGCGAGGTCTCCGTAGACCTCGGCGATCTGCCCGCGCCCGCGCGGGTCGAAGGCGAGGATCTGCCGCCCCGGCGCGAGGAGTTCGCCGTACCGTTCGGCCTTCTCGCGCGCCTGGCTGTGGTCCCCTCGCGTCCCCGAGGGAGCATCGGCCAGCACCCGTGCCCGCGCCCGCTCCCTCTTGAGCGCCACCCGGTTCGCCTGGTATCGGATGCCCAGGGGGACCCCGTCCAGATTCCCCACCGTCAACGGATGCCGCCGCACCAGCGCCCCGCGCTCCTCCTCGTCCAGCCCCGCGAAGAACGTGGCGACCCGTTCGGGTCCCGCGGTAGCGGGATCGGGCAGCGTGCGCCCCAGCGAATGGTCCGCGCGCCAGGCGGCGGCTCCGGGGGACGGCCCGGTGACCGGGGTCTGCTCCGTACCGCTCGTGACGCCCGTCGTTCCCGCGAAGACCGCCGCGACCAGCGGGGCGGCGAGCAGAGCACGCTTGCGGCGGCGCTTCATGACAGGTCCCTCCTCCTGTCTCCCGCCCGTCTCGTCGGCGGGAGACGCGTCGGCGGGAGAGAGGAAGAGAGTGCGGGCCCGCTCGCGCCCGGGGCGTCACGCCGGAGAGCCAACTCCGCGCGTGCTACGGGGGTAGGGGGGCGTACGAGAGTAGGGGGACACACGGCCCGCGCCCGGCGCTCTGTGCTCCCTCCAGGGACCGGTGGCCGGCGTCCCGTGTTCCCTCAGGCGGCCGGCACTCGGAGTCGGCGCTGGAGCCGGCGCCCGGAGCGCGGTGCCCGGCGTCCCGTGCCGGGCGGCGGCCCGGACTACTGCTCGCCGGGCGCCACGAGACCGGACTCGTACGCGAAGATGACCGCCTGGGCGCGGTCGCGCAGGGCGAGCTTGGCGAAGATGCGGCTCACGTGAGTTTTCACCGTCTGTTCCGCCAGGACGAGCGAGGCGGCGATCTCCTGGTTGGACTGTCCGCGCGCCAGCAGCCCCAGTACCTCGGTCTCCCGCTCGGTGAGGTCCTTGAGCCGCAACTGCGGCGCCGAGGAACGGCCCTTGCGGGTGACGGAGTGCGGCCGCTGCCGGGCGAACTCCGCGATCAGCCGCCGGGTCACCGACGGCGCCAGCAGTGCCTCACCTTCGGCCACCACCCGTACGGCGGCGATCAGGTCGGCGGGCGGCGCGTCCTTGAGGAGGAAGCCGCTCGCGCCCAGCCGCAGCGCCTCGTAGACGTAGTCGTCCACGTCGAACGTGGTCAGCATCAAGACCCTGGGCCTGTGGACGACGCCGGGAGGAGGTTCGAGGAGCGCTCGCGCCGCCTCCAGGCCGTTCAGCCGCGGCATCCGCACATCCATCAGGACCACGTCCGGGTGGACGGTACGGCACACCTCCACGCCCGCTGTGCCGTCCGCCGCCTCGCCCACGACGTCGATGTCGCTCTGCGCGGCCAGCAGCGCGGCGAAACCCGCCCTCACCATGGCCTGGTCGTCGACGATGACCACGCGGGTCACCCTGTCCGTCGGGGAGGATCCTGGCGTGCCGGTGCCGTTCATGCCGGGGGAATGTCCTTCGAGTGCGGTGCGGATGCGGGTGCGGCGCGTTTGTGGGCGTCCTTTGCGCCGTCGTGCCGCTCGTCGCCGAGGACGCCGGACGGCTCCTTCGGCGTTCCGGCGGGCGGATGCAGCGGCAGCCGGGCCGCGACACGGAAACCTCCGTCCGGGAGCGGGCCGACCTCCAGCGCCCCGCCCACCAGCCGCACCCGTTCGCGCATGCCCACGAGACCGTGCCCGGTGCCGGACGTCTCCAGCGGCGGCCCCTCGGGTGCGGGGGAGGGCCCGTTGACGACGAGGACGAAGAGCGAGGCCTCCCGCCCGCCGTTCCCGTCCTCCGGCCCTCGGTTTTCGTCCTCCCGCTCGCCGTTTCGGTCCTCTGGCCCGCTGTTCTCGTCCTCCCTCGCGCCCTTCGCGTCCGGACGCCCGCCGTTCCCGCTCTCCCCTGGGCCGCTTCTGTTCTCCCCTGCGCCGCTCGTTTCGTCCCCGCCGTCCCCTTCTCGACCGCTCCTCTCGCTTTCCCGGACGGTCACCTGGCTTTCCCGGACGGTCACCGAGATGCGGGTTGCTGCTCCGGGCGCGTGCCGTACGACGTTCGCGAGCGCTTCTTGGACGATGCGGTACGCCGACAGCGTGACGGTCTGCGCGGGACCGGGGCCGCCACCGGGCGCACCGTCTTGTCCGTCGGCCAGGTCGAGGTGCAGTTCGGCGGGGACTCCTGCTCGTACGGTGGCCTCCACGAGCTGTTCCAGCCGTTCCAGGCCGGGCTGGGGTGCGCGCTCCGAGCGTGCGTTCTCGCTGCGCAGCACGCCCAGCAGGCGCCGCATCTCGGTCAGTGACTCGCGCGCCGCCGTGGCGATGGCCCCGAACTCCTCGCTCGCCTCCCGCGGCAGGCCCGCGATCCGGTAGGGGGCGCTGTCCGCCTGGACGGTGATGACCGACATGTGGTGGGCGACGACGTCGTGCAGTTCGCGGGCGATGCGAGTGCGTTCCTCCAAGAGCGTGCGCTGGGCGCGCTCGGTCTCGCTGATCGTCTCCTGCTCGGCGAGCCGCCGCTGGGCCTCGGCCCGCTCCCGCAGGGTGGCGCCGAGCAGCAGTGTCGCGCCGCTGAGCACGATCAGCAGCACGTTCGATCCCTCGCTGCGCTCGGGGGCGACGATTCCGAGCGCGAGGGAGGCCACGACGGTGACCAGCCAGACGGCCAGCAGGGTGCGCCGGCTCTCCCGCAGCGCCAGTGCCAGGCACAGCAGCAGGTAGCCCACGAGGACCATCGGCGTCCACGGCCAGGGGCGGCCCGCGGTGTGGTCCGTGGCCAGCAGCAGCAGTGCGCCGAGGACGTCCGCGGTGAAGATGACCCACCAGGCGGGCAGCGGTCGGGTCACGGCGAGCAGCAGCGGCACCACCTGGGCCACCCCGAGCGCGCCCGCCCAGCTGCCGTGCAGCCCGTAGTCGGTGGACAGCAGCTGCGCGGTGGAGGGGAGCAGGGCGGCGCCGAAGCCGAACGCCAGCGCGTAGGGCAGCGACCTGACCCACCGCGAGGACGCGTGGCGCAGCAGCGGCTCCCGGGAGGCCGCCGGGGTGGCCAGGGCTGAGCCCAGGCCGCGCAGCCCGTCGGCGAGAGGGGACGCGAGATTGCGCCCGCTCACAGCTCCGCCAGGAGCTGAGCCTTCTTGGCCGTGAACTCCTCGTCGGTCAGCAGCCCGGCGTCGTGCAGTTCTCCGAGGTGGCGGATGCGTGTCGCCACGTCTGCGGGGTCGGAACGCTGACGTGTGACCGTCGGCGTGGCCGTGCAGACACTCTCCGGTGCGGGATCGGCGGCGCGTACCGCCTCCAGGACGGAGGCGGCGAACGGCAGCGATTCGTAGACGGGCCCGTAGCCGAGTCCGAACACCACGGAGGCCGGGTCGTGGTCGGCGTCCACGAGGACCTCGGCGCCGCGCGCACGCAGCCGCAGGTGGCCGCCGGCGCCCTCGGGGGAGCGCCACTCGATGCCCTCCAGTTCTTCCACGGGGAAGAACTGGTCACCCGCCTTCCACTTGGCGGTGGAGGCGCCTGTCCAAAACCAGCGGAAGGCGACGACGCTGCCGTCGAACGAGGCCTTTCCGTCGTAGGCCTTGAAGCTCTGCGGCGCGGACGGTGCGGCGACCAGATACTGCTCGGCCGGTTTGGCGGCCTCCTCGGGCAGCACGGCGCGCAGCTCGGTCGCGTAGTAGTCGGCCAGGGTCTCGCGCTCGGCGGGCAGCACCAGGCGGTACGGGTCGCTGCCCTCCTTGAGCTGCCCGGCGGCCGCTTCCAGCAGAGGATCGGCGCCCTGGCGGGGCACGGCGCGCAGCACGACGGTGCCGCGCTTGCTGCCCGGGGCCAGCTCGACGGCGCTCAGCGCCTCGTACGGAACACGCCGCTCCGACAGCACCTGGAAGAGCTTGGGCGTGCGAATCCCCCGTTCGAAGCGGATGAGCACGGAGTCCGCTGCGAACTCCCAGGTGGAGTGAATTCCAGCCAGTACGTCACCCATGTGGGTCATCGTATGCGGCGGTCGCCCGCGCGTCCCCCTTCCGCTGGTCTCGGCCCTGCTCCGCGCGCCTCCGTCGCGGTGGTGACACGTCCCGGAGCGGCGTCGGCTCCGCCCGCTCGGACCAGGGTGCCGCGCCGGTGGACACCTCAGTGCGGCTCAGGAACGAAGGAGCACTCCGGGTCGGACGGGGCGCACGTCACGTCCCCGTACGAGCCGGTGCCGACCGCGGCGAGGTTGTGCAGGCTGCGGGTGTGCGGCACGAAGTACCCGGTGTGGCCGACGGCGCCCGCGGCCGACAGACGGCGCGCGCCGAAACCGTCCGCGACCGGGTCGGCGCCGTGTCCCAGGCCGCCCACATCCATGTGCGGGACGTCCGCGATCCAGTCGTCGCGATCCCGCATCGCCCACACGTGCGCGCCGGTGCCGAGTTCCGAGGCACTGTCCGCGCGCATGCCGGGACTGCCCGCGACGGCGATATCGGTGACGCTGTGCGGCAGCCGGTCCGCGGCCAGGCCGCAGACCACGGAGCCGTAGCTGTGGCACAGGAGCGAGACCTTCGGGGAGGCCTCGTCCGAGGCGACGGGCAGAGTGCGCACCAGACGGTTGAGCCGAACGGCACCGTCCTGGGCCAGCTCGCCGGACGCCGCGTCGACACCGAGCCCGACGGGCGCGGTGTAGTCGGCCCACGCGATGGTCGCGGTGCGTACCCCGGGCGCCTCGGCCCGCTGCTGGTTCTGCAGTGCGCGGGCCATCCCCGCGGGTGCCGAGTACTCGCGCGCGGACTTCTCGAAGGTCAGCAGCTCGGTGTCGACCCCGGGAACGACGACGGACACGCGCTTGGCGTGCTCCAGATCCCCGAAGACCTCGGCGGCACGACCGCGTCCCGTCGGGTCGAAGGCGAGGATCTGCCGCCCGTCGTCCAGCATCGAGGTGAAGCGGTGCATCCGGCGCCCCGCGTCCTGGCGGCCCTCGTCGGTCAGCCGCTCGTCCGTCATCCGCCTGGTCTCGACGGCGCGTGCCTGCTTGAGCGCGGTGTGGTTGGCCCGGTAGCGCAGCTTCACGGGGGCGCCCGCGAGGTTGCCGACGACCAGGGGATAGCGTTCGGCGAGTGTGCGCCGCTGCGCCGCGTCGAGGCGCGCGAAGTAGCGGGAGATGCGGCCTGCGGACGCGTCGGGGTCGGGCAGCGGACGCCCGGCGAAGCTGCCCTTCTCCCAGGCGAGCAGGGCCGCCGCGCGGGGCCCCGCGTTCGCGTGGTGCTTGCGCACAGCGGTCCAGCCGGTCGTCGCCAGCAGCACGAGGACGACGGCCAGGGCGAGCAGCGCGCGCCAGGCGGTGGAGCCCGGGGCTCCCGACGGGGGGAGGCCTGATCCGGACAGCGGGTTGCCTAGAGCGGAGAAGTAAGTCACTGGGGCGACACCCTAGGAGATGCGCGATGCCCGACCCGGCACGGACGAGGCCTGCGTGAGTCATCTCACGTTTCCTACAAGGCGTTCGGGTCAGGGTGGCGCATCCGTAGGGGGAAGTGCTCACCCTGTGCAATCGGGACCCTGGTCCGGGCGGTTCACGGGCGGCGTTCCCGGCCCCAGTCGCCTGTCAGCGCGGGGCCCAGTTGCGCCACGTAGTCGCGGGTGACCTCGCGGGCGGTCTCCAGGGAGGTGCCCTCCCGCATGCCCCACTGCCGTGCCGCGGTGCGCATCACTCCGGAGAACGCCGCCACCAGGACGCGCGGACGGGGGTCCACCTCGGCGCCCACTCCGGTGCGCCGGGCGATCTCCTGGACGAGTTTCTCCTCCATCAGCAGCGAGTGCCGCAGGTGTGCGGCCAGCAGCGAGGGGGTGGTTTCGACGACCTGGCACATCTTCAAATGCAGATCGAGCGGGACGATCTCCTCGACGGCGCGGCCGACCTCGTCCCAGACGTCGTTGAGGGTGCGGCGCAGGCACTCCAGGGGCGGAGTGCCGGGCGGTTCCGTGCACACGGCTTCGTAGAAGCAGGCCTCTACCATGTCCTGCACGAACAGTGCGACTTCTTCCTTGTTCGTGAAGTAGCGGAAGAAGGTGCGCTGGGAGACGTCGACGGCCTCCGCGATCTGGTCCACGGTGGTGGTGTCGTATCCCTGCGTGACGAACAGTTCGTGGGCCGCCACGACCAGAGCGTCCCTTGTGCGCTGTTTCTTCCGTTCACGCAGGCCCGTCAATGTCACTTCCTTCCCGTACCGGACTTCCTCTCCCGTGCCGGACGCCGACGGTCCGCTCACGATACGTGAGCGTTGACTGACATTTACCGGCGAATAATTCCGTTTGTCAATTGTCAGTGACTGTCATTACGCTCGCGCTCATGAGCACCCAGACCAGCACCGTCGCGCCCGACGCGCCGGACCCAGCCGGCCTCGAAGGCGGAGGAGGGGGCACCCGGAAGGGGATGCGCGGGCACCCGTGGCTGACCCTCGTCACCGTCGCCTTCGGCGTCACCATGGTCGCCCTCGACGGGACCATCGTCGCCATCGCCAACCCCGCCATCCAAAAGGACCTCGGCGCCTCGCTCTCCGACGTCCAGTGGATCACCAACGGATACCTGCTCGCCCTCGCCGTCGCGCTGATCACCGCAGGAAAGCTCGGTGACCGCTTCGGCCACCGCCAGACGTTCCTGGTCGGTGTCGTCGGCTTCGCCGCCGCCTCCGCCGCCATCGGGGTCTCGGGCAGCGTCGCGCTCGTGGTCACCTTCCGTGTGCTGCAAGGCATATTCGGGGCGCTGCTGATGCCCGCGGCCCTCGGACTGCTGCGCGCCTCCTTCCCCGCCGAGCGGCTGAACGCGGCCATCGGCATCTGGGGCGCGGTCATCGGAGCCTCCACCGCCGCCGGACCCATCGTCGGCGGTCTGCTGGTCGAGCACGTCAACTGGGAATCCGTCTTCTTCATCAACGTCCCCGTCGGCGCACTCGCCCTCGTGATGGGCCTCGTGCTGCTGCTCGACCGGCGCTCGGAGAACGCCCCGCGCTCCTTCGACCTGCTGGGCGTCGTGCTGCTCTCGGTGGCGATGTTCTGCCTCGTGTGGGCCATCATCAAGGCCCCCGAATGGCACTGGGGCGACGCCAAGACGATCGGCTTCCTGGCCGTCTCCGTGCTGGCCTTCGCCGCCTTCGGCTTCTGGGAGACACGGGCCAAGGAACCGCTCCTGCCCATGAGCATGTTCCGCTCGATCCCGCTGACCGCCGGCACGGTCCTGATGGTGCTCATGGCCTTCGGCTTCATGGGCGGCCTCTTCTTCGTCACGTTCTACCTGCAGAACGTCAACGGCCTCTCCCCGGTGGACAGCGGGCTGCGGCTGCTGCCGCTGACGGCCATGATGATCGTCGCCTCGCCCCTGGCCGGAACCGTCATCACCAAGGTGGGCCCGCGCATCCCGCTGGTCGCCGCCATGGTGCTCACGGCCATCGCCATGTTCGGCCTCTCCTCGCTGAACGCCGACAGCGGCATGGGCATCACCGCCGTCTGGTTCGCGCTCCTGGGTCTGGGGCTCGCCCCCGTCATGGTCGGCGCCACCGAGGTGATCGTCGGGAACGCGCCGCTGCAGCACGCGGGCGTCGCCGGCGGCCTCCAGCAGGCGGCCATGCAGGTCGGCGGCAGCCTGGGTACGGCGGTGCTCGGCGCCGTGATGGCCTCCCGCGTCGGCAGCGAACTGCCGCAGAAGTGGGCCGAGGCCAAGCTGCCACCGCTGCCCGAGCAGAAGGAGGCGGCGCTCAAGAAGGCCGCCGAGGTGGGTATGGCGCCGCCCGCGCCCAAGGGCACCCCGGCTCAGGTGGCCGACGCGATCGAGCGCGTGGTGCACGACTCGTTCATCTCCGGCATGGGCCTGGCGTTCGTCTGCGCCGGCATCGTCGCGGTGCTCGCCGCGGGCGTCGCCGTCTTCACCAGCCGGGGCACGAACGACGCGGGGCCTTCGGTCCACATCTGACGCGGTCCGGCGCGGCGGCTGGGCCCGGCGCGGTGGCGCGCGTCCGCCGTCGCGGCGCGCGTCCGCCGTCATGGCGCGCACCCGACCATCGCGGTGCGCGCCCTGGTCAGGGCGGCCCGGTGGCGCTGGGACGGTGGATAACTCGGGAGTTGTGGATAACTCCGCCACCTGTCCCGGTGAACCGGGCCGTTTGCTCTTGGCGGGCTCCTTCCGGCACGGAGATGCTGGTCAGGCGCCGGGCGATCGAGTGCCCGGCCCTGAGCGGGGGGAGTGATCAGCATGCGAGGCATGCGCAGTACGCGAGGCGTGGATGACCTGCGAGCCCTGGGTGGCCCGCGGAGCGCGCGCGGAGGGGGCCGCAGGGCCAGGGGTGTGGCGGGGGCCGCGGCGGTGGCCGCGCTCGCCACGGCCGCGCTCGCGGTCGCGGCACAGCCGGTCGGCGCCGAGGCGGCCGCCGCTGAGACGGCTGCCGCTGAGCCGGCCGGGGCGCGGCAGGCCGCAGCACCGGCCCGGGCGGGCGAGGGCCCCGAGCTGGGCAAGTGCGGGACGGGGGAGCTGTGCCTGTGGAAGCAGGCCCGGTTCAAGGGCAAGCCGCGCACCTACGAGCTGCGCGGGATCGACATCGAGAGCTGCACGCCGGTGCCGGACGGGGGCGCCGTCGAGTCGGCGGCCAACCGCACCGGCCGCCCCGTCACGCTCTACCAGAGCGAGGAGTGCGCGGAGACGGCGGAGTTCGACACCTACCCGTCCGGCTCCTGGACGCCCGAGCTGCCCTACAAGGCTCGTGCGTTCAAGGTGTGGGAGCACTGAGATGCGCACCGCGCGCAGGGCTGCCGCCGCGGCACTCGGCGCGACGCCCGGACGAGCGGCCGGGTGCGACCCCGCACGGGAGCGCACCCGGCCGCCAGGCCGGTGCGGGAAGCCGGCCGGCTTCCCGCACCGCGCGACGGGCTCAGGCGTCGCCGCCCGCGGTGCCCGGGTCGGCCGACGCCACCTCGAGCAGGTCGTAGCGGTCGATCGCCTGCTTGAGGGCGGAGCGGTCCACCTTTCCTTCCCTGGCCAGTTCGGTCAGCACGCCGAGCACGATCGACTGAGCGTCGATGTGGAAGAAGCGCCGGGCGGCGCCACGGGTGTCGGCGAAGCCGAAGCCGTCCGCTCCCAACGACTGGTAGGTGCCCGGCACCCAGCGGGCGATCTGGTCGGGCACGGCCCGCATCCAGTCGGAGACCGCCACCTTGGGGCCTTCCATCCCCTGGAGCTTGCGCGTGACGTAGGGGACGCGCTGCTCCTCCTCCGGGTTCAGCAGGTTGTGCTTCTCGACCGCCACGGCCTCGCGCCGCAGCTCGTTCCAGGAGGTCGCCGACCACACGTCGGCCTTCACGTCCCACTCGTCGGCGAGGATGCGCTGCGCCTCCAGCGCCCAGGGCAGCGCCACCCCGGAGGCCAGGATCTGCGCGGAGTGGGTCCCCCGCTCGCCCGCCTGGTAGCGGTAGAGGCCCTTGAGGATGCCCTCGGCGTCCACGTTCTCGGGCTCGGCCGGCTGCCGGATGGGCTCGTTGTAGACGGTGAGGTAGTAGAAGACGTCCTCACCCTGCGGGTGCTCCTCGCTGGAGCCGTACATCCGCCGGAGCCCGTCCTGGACGATGTGGGAGATCTCGAAACCGAACGCCGGATCGTAGGCGACGACGGCCGGGTTCGTGGAGGCGAGCAGCTGCGAGTGGCCGTCGGCGTGCTGCAGCCCTTCGCCGGTCAGCGTGGTGCGCCCGGCGGTGGCACCCAGCACGAAGCCGCGCGCCAGCTGGTCGCCCATCTGCCAGAACTGGTCGCCGGTCCGCTGGAAACCGAACATCGAGTAGAAGACGTAGATCGGAATCAGCGGCTCGCCGTGGGTGGCATAGGCCGACCCGGCGGCGATGGCCGCCGCGATGCAGCCCGCCTCGGAGATGCCGTCGTGCAGCATCTGCCCGGTGGGCGACTCCTTGTAGGCGAGCAGCAGCTCGCGGTCCACGGACTCGTACAGCTGCCCGAGCGGGTTGTAGATCTTCGCCGAGGGGAAGAAGGAGTCCATCCCGAAGGTGCGGTACTCGTCGGGCGCGATCGGCACGAAGCGCCTGCCGATCTCCTTGTCCCGCATGAGGTCCTTCAACAGCCGTACGAACGCCATGGTCGTGGCGATCTCCTGCTGTCCGGACCCCTTCTTCAGCGCGGCGTAGGCCTTCTCGTCCGGAAGCTGGAGCGGCTTGGCCCTGTTGATCCGTGTCGGCACGTAGCCGCCGCACTCCTGGCGGCGGTCGTGCATGTACTGGATCTCCTCCGAGTCCCGGCCCGGGTGGTAATAGGGCGGCGCCCCCGACTCCAGCTCCTTGTCCGGGATCGGCAGGTGCAGCCGGTCGCGGAAGTGCTTGAGATCGTCGACCGTCAGCTTCTTCATCTGGTGCGTGGCGTTGCGGCCCTCGAAGTTGGGACCCAGCGTCCAGCCCTTGATCGTCTGCGCCAGGATGACGGTCGGCTGCCCCTTGTGCTCGGCCGCGGCCTTGTAGGCGGCATAGACCTTGCGGTGGTCGTGTCCGCCGCGGCCGAGATGCAGCAGCTGGTCGTCGGTCATGTTCTCCGCCATCGAGCGCAGCCGCTGGTCACCGCCGAAGAAGTGCTCGCGGATGTAGGCGCCGCTCTCGGTCGCGTAGGTCTGGAACTGCCCGTCCGGCGTGGTGTTCAGCTTGTTGACCAGCACACCGTCCCGGTCCTGCGCCAGCAGTGGATCCCAGGAGCGGTCCCACACCAGCTTGATCACGTTCCAGCCGGCGCCCCGGAAGTAGGACTCCAGCTCCTGGATCACCTTGCCGTTGCCGCGCACCGGCCCGTCGAGGCGCTGGAGATTGCAGTTGATGACGAAGGTGAGGTTGTCCAGTCCCTCGCGAGCCGCCAGGGACAGCTGTCCGAGGGACTCGGGCTCGTCCATCTCGCCGTCCCCGAGGAAGGCCCACACTCGCGACTTGGAGGTGTCGGCGATTCCGCGTGCCTCCATGTAGCGGTTCATCCGCGCCTGGTGGATCGCCCCGATCGGGCCGAGGCCCATGGAGACGGTGGGGAACTCCCAGAAGTCCGGCATCAGCCGCGGGTGCGGATAGCTGGAGAGGCCGTGGGGCGCCTTGCTCTTCTCCTGCCGGAATCCGTCGAGCTGCGCCTCGGAGAGCCGGTCGAGCAGATAGGCGCGGGCGTAGATGCCGGGGGAGGCGTGCCCCTGGAAGAAGACCTGGTCGCCGCCGTCGCCCCCGTCCTTGCCCCGGAAGAAGTGGTTGAAGCCCACGTCGTAGAGGGAGGCGGAGGAGGCGAAGGTGGCGATGTGCCCGCCCACCCCGATGCCGGGGCGCTGGGCGCGGGAGACCATCACGGCCGCGTTCCAGCGGGTCGCGTTCAGGACTTTCCGCTCGATCTCCTCGTTGCCGGGGAAGAACGGCTCGTCCTTGGTCGCGATGGTGTTGACGTAGTCCGTGCTGCGCATCTCCGGAACGGCCACGCGCTTCTCCCGGGCGCGTTCGATGAGCCGGAGCATGAGGTAGCGGGCGCGTTCCCGGCCTCGCTCGTCGACGGCGGCGTCGAGCGAGTCGAGCCATTCCTGGGTTTCTTCGGGATCGAAATCCGGGACCTGGCTGGGAAGGCCGCCAATGATGATCGGGTTGCGATCGGATCCGGAAGCCACGCTGTTCCTTCGCTGTATCGGTCGTGTGGTGCTCTGCGAGCCGGGCGGCGGCGCACGCCGTGCCTTCCTGCCGGAGGGGGCCTCGCGCCGCCTCCATCGTGTACCGCCGGTGCTGTGACGTCATCTGTACCGAGAGGTAACCCGGCGGGTCCTGAGACGGGCCGGCAGCCGGGTCGCGCTCGGGCGACGAGGCGGTCAAACCGCCACCTTACGCTCATCGGGGATGCGGGCCCGCTCTCCGCTCCGACCACCCCAAACGTCCGTTCGGCCCCGGGTGCACCCCTACGGCTCCCCCGGCACAGCCGGGGCAAACCTGGCGGATCGCGGCGACCGCAATGTGGCCCGAACCACTCTCGATCAGGCATTGTGGGATGACACGTCAACGTTTGTGCGGGATCGACGGCCGGGTACTTGCGTGATCCGGCCCGCCCGTGTGGACTACGGCCCATGCTTCGCGTACGCGCGAGGTTCAACCCCATATTCGCAAGACATGACTGGAGGCAATCCGTGAGCGCGACCGCGGACCACGCGGAGGAGCGGACCAACCCCGCCGCAAGGCTGGGTTTCCAGCCCGGACAGGTGGTCCAGGAGATCGGCTACGACGACGACGTCGACCAGGAGCTCCGCGAGTCCATCGAGGAGAGCACCGGCACGGAGCTGGTCGACGAGGAGTACGACGATGTGGCCGACGCCGTGGTGCTGTGGTTCCGCGACGAGGACGGTGATCTGACGGACGCGCTGGTGGACGCGATCACGATGATCGACGAAGGCGCACCCGTCTGGCTGCTGACCCCGAAGACGGGGCGCGAGGGCTACGTCGAGCCCAGTGAGATCGGCGAGGCGTCCAAGACCGCGGGCCTGTCCCAGACCAAGAGCTTCAACGCGGCGAAGGACTGGACGGGCAGCCGCCTGGTCACCCCGAAGGGCGCTCCGAACAAGCGCTGAGCGACGGCGCGACAGCGCCCCGTCGCCGCGGGCACCCCGCCCTGTGCATGTCCGTGCACGCGGCCGGCCCCGGTGCGGCTCGGATCCCTCCGCGCCGCGCCGGGGCCCGACGTATGCCCCGAGCCCCACGGACCTCGGCGCCTTGGAGCGGCGGCCCCCTGCATCCAGACAGCATGTGGTGACCAGAACGTCGCGGTGCTTCGCTTTCGGTGCCTTTGTCCTTGAGAGGTCCGGCACTGGATCCTTGAGCGGATCCGGCCCGAGTCGCTGCCCGGCATCTGGGCATCTGCGGTGAGGCCTCCGGAAGGCTGAGGCGCCGGCTTCGCGCGGGCCGTCCGCGCCGTGGTCGAGCGCGCCCCGCGTGTGCGGGCGCCCCGTGACTCGAACGAGGCACGGATCGACCCGGCAGCGCCCGCGCTCCCTCGCGCGTGCCCCGGACGCCCGGCCCGCGCCGACTGGGGCGGCGGGTTGACCGGCACCGGGCCCCACTCGCGAGCGCGCTAGGCGCGAGCACCTGCTCGGTGTGAGCATCTGCTCGGCGCGAGTACAGGGTCGGGCCGGAGCGCGGGCCAGGGCTGCCCGCCCACCGAGGCTCTGCCGCCGAGCACCCGAGCCGCCCCGAGGCTGCGCCCTCCCGCCCCGACTGCAACTTGCGAGCGTGCGGCTCCGGCACCCTTCTCGATCTCTGCTCTGCGGCGCGCGGTCACCTGCGCCGGCCCGGTCCCTGCTCCGCAGCGCCTGATCTCCGACACCGGCCCTGGCCGCGCCGCCGCGCGGCAACCGGCCCGCGTCCCGGACGACAAGCCAGGCCCGCCCCGGGCGGCAGCCGGGTCCGGCCCGGGGCGGCAACCAGCCCGTGTCCCCGGGCGGCAGCCGGGTGCGGTCTCGGGGCGGTCACCAGGCCGCGTCCCGGGTGGCAAGCCAGGCCTTGCCCCAGGTGACAGCGGCCCCCGGGCGGCAACCAGACCACGCCCAGGACGGCAGCCAGGCGGCAACCTGACCCCGCCCCGGGCAGCCACCGGCCCGCGTCCCCGGTGGCAAGCCAGTGCCCCGCCCCAGGTGGCAGCGGCCCCCTGGTGGCAAGCCAGGCCCCGCTAGGCCGCGACAGCAAGACCTCGCCCGGGGCGGCAGCCCGGGGGGACCGGGGCTGCCGCCCCTCCGTCCCGTGACCGCCGCCCGGCGGTCACGGGCTGGTGCATAGGGTGGGGGCAACTGTGTCCCGTCCACCGAAGGGAATGTGCCAATGGCGATCGAGGCCGGCACCAAGGCCCCCGACATCGAGCTCAAGGACCAGCACGGCCAGGCCGTGCGGCTCTCGGACTTCCAGGGCAAGAAGAACGTCGTCCTGCTCTTCTACCCCTTCGCCTTCACCGGGGTGTGCACCGGTGAGCTGTGCGCCCTGCGGGACGAGCTGCCGCAGTTCGTCAACGACGACGTGCAGCTGCTCGCGGTGTCCAACGACTCACCCTTCGCGCTGCGCGTCTTCGCGGAGCAGGAGGGTCTGGAGTACCCGTTGCTGTCGGACTTCTGGCCGCACGGTGAGGCCTCGCGCGCCTATGGCGTCTTCGACGAGGAGAAGGGCTGCGCGGTGCGCGGCACTTTCGTCATCGACAAGGAGGGCGTCGTCCGCTGGACCGTGGTGAACGGTCTGCCCGACGCGCGGGACCTCAACGACTACGTCAAGGCTCTCGAGAGCCTCTGAGTACGTGCGTCACCGCACGCCACTGCCGTCCCGCCGCGCGGGACGGCGCTTCCGGGCGCCCCCGGTGACGCCCGGTGCAACCCGGATCAGCTCGATAAGAGGGCTGTGTCCCGGGGAACCGCTCACTAGGATCGAATCGTTGATCTGACGGCATCCGAAAACGGGGGCACGCAGTGCTCCTCACGAACAACTGACCAGGAGGACTCGTGGGAGTCAGCCTCAGCAAGGGCGGCAACGTCTCGCTGACCAAGGAGGCCCCGAACCTGACGGCGGTCATCGTCGGTCTGGGCTGGGACGCGCGTACGACGACCGGCGCCGATTTCGACCTCGACGCGAGCGCCCTGCTGACGAATCCGGAGGGCAAGGTCGGCAGCGACCAGAACTTCGTGTTCTTCAACAATCTCAAGAGCCCCGACGGCTCGGTCGAGCACACCGGTGACAACCTCACCGGTGAGGGCGAAGGCGACGACGAGGTCATCAAGGTGAACCTCGCGGGAGTGCCTGCCGACGTCGACAAGATCGTCTTTCCCGTCTCGATCTACGAGGCGGAGAGCCGTCAGCAGAGCTTCGGCCAGGTGCGCAACGCCTACATCCGCGTCGTCAACCAGGCGGACAACAACGAGCTGGCGCGCTACGACCTCAGCGAGGACGCGTCGACCGAGACGGCCATGGTCTTCGGGGAGCTCTACCGGCACGGTGCCGAGTGGAAGTTCCGCGCCATCGGCCAGGGCTACGCCTCGGGCCTGCGCGGTATCGCGCAGGACTTCGGCGTGAACGTCTGAGGAACCCAGGGCGGGTACCTCGCGCCCCGCGGGCCCGAGCGCCGGGCCGGCGGGGCGCGCTGCCAGGGACCGGCAGCCACGGGCGCCGCAGGCTTCCGTAACCGGGAGGTGTGCGGCGCCCGCTGGTACGGACACACTGAGGGCACCCACGGGGCACCGTGGGGCACCGCTCGCTCCGGCCGCACGCGGACCGGAGTGGGCCGAAGTGGCCGGGAGGCGCAGGCGCCGCAACGAGTGTGGGGCCGAAGACGCGAACGCCGCTCCGGCTGTGGGTCGGGAGACGGGAAAAGCCGGCCGTGGGCCGGGAACGGGAGAGCCGGGGCTAAGCCGGAAGAGCCGGGGAGAGGAACATCGAACATGAGCGTGACGCTCGCCAAGGGGGGAAACGTCTCCCTCTCGAAGGCCGCACCGAATCTGACCCAGGTGCAGATCGGTCTCGGCTGGAAGGCCCGTTCCACGACGGGTGCTGATTTCGACCTCGACGCCAGTGCGCTGTTGTGCTCGGGCGGCCGGGTCATGGGTGACGAGTACTTCATCTTCTACAACAACCTCAAGAGCCCCGAGGGCTCTGTGGAGCACACCGGCGACGAGCTGGTCGGTGGCACGGGCGGTGGGGACGACGAGACGGTCCTGGTGGACCTGTCGCTGGTCCCCGCCCAGGTCGACAAGGTGGTCTTCCCCGTCTCGATCTATGACGCGGAGAACCGCCACCAGGCCTTCGGGCAGGTCACCGACGCCTACATCCGGGTCGTCAATCAGGCTGACGGTGTGGAGCTGGCCCGTTACGACCTGACGGAGGACGCGTCCTCGGAGACGGCGATGATCTTCGGGGAGCTCTATCGCTATAACGGAGAGTGGAAATTCCGTGCAGTCGGCCAGGGTTACGCCTCAGGGCTGCGGGGCATCGCTCTAGACTTCGGCGTCAATGTCGCCTGAGCGCCGTTGATGTCTTCGACGCCCTGGTCGTCTTCGAGGCCTTGGTCGTCTTGGGCATCTCTGTCGTCTTCGGGCGCTTTTGTCGTCACGGTCGGCTCGGCCGTCATGGCGTTTTGTGAACACACGTAGACCGGATACCGGATTGGGAAGCCAGTGCTCCTGAAAACCTTTGGCTGGTCCTTCGGCGTGACAGCCGTCGGACTTGCCGCAGCGGCGTTCTTCTGGGGGTGGGAGGCGTTCGCCCTCGTGGCGATCCTGTCCATCCTGGAGATCTCGCTGTCGTTCGACAACGCGGTCGTCAACGCCGGCGTGCTGAAGAAGATGAACGCCTTCTGGCAGAAGATCTTCCTCACGGTCGGCATTCTTATCGCGGTATTCGGCATGCGGCTGGTCTTTCCGGTCATTATCGTCGCGATCACCGCCCAGGTAGGCCCGATCGAGGCCGTGCAGGTCGCGCTCGACAATCCGGACCACTATGAGCAGCTGGTCACGGACGCGCATCCGGCCATCGCCGCGTTCGGCGGGATGTTCCTGCTGATGATCTTCCTGGACTTCATCTTCGACGAGCGCGAACACGCGTGGATCAGCTGGCTGGAGCGCCCGCTCTCACGGCTCGGGAAGATCAACGGCCTCTCCGTCTGCATCGCGCTGATCGCGCTGCTGGTGGCCGCCACCACTCTGGCCACCGCGGCCCACCAGCACGCCGGCGCGCACGCCGACAAGTCCGGCACGGTGCTGCTCGCCGGTATCGCGGGCTTGATCACGTATCTGATCGTCGGAGGCCTCTCCGGGCACTTCGAGGACAAGCTGGAAGAGGAAGAGGAGCGCGAGCAGGAAGAGGAGGAAGCGGCCGAGCGCGCGGGGAAGAAGCCGACGGCCGTCGGGCTGGCGGGCAAGGCCGCCTTCTTCATGTTCCTCTACCTGGAGGTGCTGGACGCCTCGTTCTCCTTCGACGGGGTCATCGGCGCCTTCGCGGTCACCAACCACATCTTCTGGATGGCGCTGGGTCTGGGTATCGGCGCGATGTACGTCAGGTCGCTCACGGTCTACCTGGTGCGCCAGGGGACGCTGGACGACTACGTCTACCTGGAGCACGGCGCGCACTACGCCATCGGTGCCCTGTCCGTCATCCTGCTCGTCACGATCAAGTTCCAGATCAACGAGGTGATCACCGGTCTGGTCGGTGTCGTACTCATCGCCCTGTCGTTCTGGTCCTCGGTGCGGCGCAACCGTGCCATCGAGGCTGCTGGGGGAGAAGGCGGCGACGGGGACGAGAGCGAGCAATCCGAGGCGGCCTCGCGCGTGTGACCGGCTGAAGAACGAGGAACGCTCCCAGCGGGGCGGCTTCGTGGTGGTGCGGACCCTGTCGGGTGCCGCGCGCCCCGGAGCCGCCCCGTGGCGTGAGTGGGCGTTCCGAGCAGGAGTTGGGGGTGCGGGATGGTCTCCCTGTGGGAGAACTGGCGGCGCGGTGTGGGCATGTCCCGGCGCGGACCGAAGTTCGACACGGTCGGTGGTCCTTCGACGTACGCGGTGGAGCTGACCAAACGGCACTCCGAGCTGTCGCTGACCAAGCAGGGTGCGGACAGCGGCAGCATGCGGGTCAATCTGTCGTGGCGGATGCGCAGTTCGGATCTGGACGGGCGCTCCCGGAGCAGAGGCTCGCTGCGGCATCCCCTGCGGGCGCTGAGGCCGCACGCCGTGCAGGGGCACACCCAGGGGGTCGTCAACGTCGACCTCGACCTGGCGTGCATGTACGAGTTGGTGGACGGCAGCAAGGGCGTCGTCCAGCCGCTCGGCAACTTCCTGGGGGACTGGAACGCGCCGCCCTACGTCAAGCTCACCGGCGACGACCGGTTCGGCTCGCCGTCGGGCGAGACGATCTACATCAACCTCGACCACAAGGACGAGATCAGGCGGCTGCTGTTCTTCGTCTACATCTACGACGGCACCCCGGCGTTCGACCGTACGCACGCCATCGTCTCGATCTTCCCCAGCAACGGCCCCCGTGTGGAGGTCGGGCTGGACGAGCGGGCCCCGCAGGCGCGTTCGTGTGCCGTGCTGCTGATGGAGAACGTCAAGGGGGAGCTGCGGGTGCGGCGCGAGGTGCGCTATGTCTACGGTTTCCAGGCCGAGCTGGACCGGCTCTACGGCTGGGGTCTCCAGTGGGGCCGGGGCTACAAGACGCAGAAGGTCTGAGGCACGGGCGGCCTGAGGCACGGGCGGTACGGAACACGTGAGGGCCCCGGCCGGTACTGCTTGGGTTCTAACGGTCCTCGCAACACCCGCGTTCTGTGGGAGTTGTGAGGACCGTGGTTGTGGGACGCGATGATCTTGCGGGGATGAGGGAGCGTTTTCTTGCGCGGCTGGATGCAGTGGGGAACGTGACCGTGGTGGCGCGTGAGCTGGGGGTGAACCGGAATACCGCCTTCGGCTGGTCCCGGAAGGCCGGACGGACCTCGGTGCGCCTGCCGCGGCGGCACCCTGGGCGCGACGAGTACGAGCGGCTTCGGGCCGTCGGTGTCGCACGCCGGGTTGCTGCCCGGCGGGTCGGTGTGAATGAGCGCACGGCCAAGGACTGGGACTGGGGCGTGAAGAAGACCGCCACCACGCGCACTTACGCTGACGGCCGCCGTGTCGACTACATCACCGGGACCGTCACGATGTGCGGTGTGACCACGGCACCGGTGGGCCTGGCGGCCCTGGACAAGCAGCTTCACCCGCGATTCCTGACACTCGCCGAGCGTGAGCAGATCCGTGATCTGCGCGCGGCGGGCCGGTCTCTGAGGGCGATCGGGCGTGCTCTGGGAGGGCCGGCGAGCACGGTCAAGCGGGAGATCGACGCGAACTCGGGCAGCGAGGACTACCAGGCCTACGCCGCCCACCGGGCCGCCGCAGCACGCCGGCCCCGGCCCAAGGAGCGCAAGCTGCTGCGCGAGGGAGGGCTGCGCCGCTTCGTCCAGGACGGACTGCGTCAGCGGTGGTCACCGGAGCAGATCTGCCACGCTCTACGCAGAGAACATCCCGACGACGAGAGCATGCGGGTGAGCGTGGAGACGGTCTACCAGGCGCTGTATTTCCAGGCCCGCGGGGGCCTGAAGCGGGAAGTGCAGGCCGCCGTTCGTTCCGACCGGTCCCGGCGCAAACCACGCCGGGACCCCGAGCGGCGCACGCCCCGGTTCATCGACCCGATGGTGATGATCAGCGACCGTCCCGCCGCTGTCGAGGACCGGGCCGTGCCCGGGCACTGGGAAGGCGACCTGATCACCGGCGCGGGCGGGCGCTCCGCGATCGCCACCCTGGTCGAGCGCAGCACCCGCTACACGATGCTGATCCACCTGCCGGGCGGAACCCACGACGCCGAGACCGTCCGCGACGGCCTCGTTGCCACGATCCAGACCCTGCCCGCCCACCTGCGCGGCTCCCTCACCTGGGACCAGGGCAGCGAGATGGCACGCCACAAGCAGTTCAGCATGGCCACCGGTATGCCCGTCTACTTCTGCGACCCCGCCAGCCCCTGGCAACGCGGCACGAACGAGAACACGAACGGACTCCTGCGCCAGTACTTCCCGAAAGGCACCGACCTCAGCGTCCACAGTCCCGAAGACCTCGAACACGTCGCCCAGGAACTCAACGGCCGCCCACGCAAGACGCTCGGCTGGGACACCCCAGCCGAGCGTCTACGTGATCTACTCACCACCTGAAACCAAGTGGTGTTGCGACGACCCCTTGAACCCAAGCTGGCCGGGGCCCTCACGCTGGTGCGGGCGGGCCGGGGGCTCCCTCACGCGCTGGTGAGTCTGGCCCTTCGGCTTTTCATGCGCGGTCCGTGTGAGGACGCGCGCCCGCGTGTGGGCTCCCTCAGCGCTGGGTGAGGAACTGCGGCCCCTGGGGCGGCAGCGCGAACGCCGGGTCGGGCTGCGGGTAACCGTAGGTGGGCTGGGGGTAACCGTACGCAGGCTGGGTCGTCGGAGGCTGCTGGGGCGGCTGGGGGTAGCCGTAGGCGGGTTGGTGGGCGGGCGGGGCCGGGATGGACCTGGCGCCCTGCGGACCGAACGGCGGGGCTCCCTGCGGCGGCAGGGACGCCGTGGCGACTCCCGCCGCCACCCCCGCCGGGTCCGGCTGCGGGGTGGGCTGCGGCGGTTCGGGGGAGGGCGGCTGCGGGGGCGGGCCCGGGTCGGGCGCGGGGCCGGGGCCCGGGGTGGGCCCCGGCGGCGGTCCCGGCGGCACCGGCTCGGGTCGGGGCCCGGGTCCTGGAGGTCCGGGCGGCGGCCCGGGCTCGGGCCGGGGCGAGGGTTCGGGCTGCGGCTCGGGCGGCACCGGGTGCGGTGAGGGTTCTGGGTGCGGTTCCGGCGGAGGCTGGGGGACGGTGCCGGCGGGCGGCCGCAGGGCGAAGTCGTCAGCGCCGGCGGTGTCGGGGCCTGGTACGTGGGCGACCGTGGCGTCGGGGTCCCGCTCGGGGCGCCGGGCCTGTCCCGGTGTGTTCCCCCCGGCGTCGTCCGTCTCGTCCACGGAGATGCCGAACTGAGTGGCGAGGCCGATCAGCCCCGTGTCGTACCCCTGTCCGAGGGCCCGGAACTTCCATCCGTCGCCGCGCCGGTACAGCTCGCCGCAGACCATGGCCGTCTCCGCGCCGGTCTCCGGTTCGATGTCGAAGCGTGCCAGCAGCTGTGCCCCTGCCGTGCCGTCCATGTGCGCGCTCCCTCCCGTGCCGGCGGCGCTGTCCGCCGTGCCGTTCCGCGCCCCCGCGTCGTGCAGCAGTAGTCGCAGTCCGCGGACGGCGGCGAAGGTGCCGCCGTCCGCTGAGGCGGCCAGCAGTACGCGGTCCACGGTCTCGTCCAGGGCCGCCAGGTCCGCCTCTACGGTGTCCCGCAGCCCCTCCGGCTCGCGCTTCTTGGCGAGGTGCCGTACCAGCCCCGAGGGGTGCCGGGGCTGGTTGTAGAAGACGAAGTCGTCGTCGGTTCTGACCCGGCCGTCCGCGCCCAGCAGCAGCGCTGAGGCATCGACGTCGGGCACGCCGGTACCAGGCGCCCAGCAGAGCACGGCACGCACGGCCGTGGTCTCCAGCTGGATGTTCGAACCCTTCGTCATCGCGTGCGTCATGTCTTCATCCTGCCCCCGCGGGGACGGCCGCGACAACGCGGGACGGGCACCGGGCGGGGCGGCCACCCGTACGTGTCCGTGGTGTGAAGGGCGGAGCGGGGAACTCCGCCGCGGTCCTCATACGTACGATGAGCAGCCGTACGGCCACCGCGGAGGGCCCGCGGGAGGAGCGCACGGAGCCGGCTGCGGACGGCCGCACGGCACGCGAGATCGGCGAGACGGGGACTTCATGCGGCACTTCCGGCACCTGACGCCCGAGCGTCTTGGAGCGCTCTTCCACCGCCCACCGGCGGAGTTCACGGCGGACGCGCCCGTCAGCACTCTGGCGATGGCGCTCGGCGCGACGCTCTACAGCCCGGCCACCCGCGAGGAGCTGGCCGAAGACGTGCGCAAACAGGCAGCCCGGGGCGTGGTCTCGATGGTGCTCTGCCTGGAGGACTCGATAGCCGACGCCGACGTGCCGTGGGCTGAGGAGAATCTGGTGCACCAGCTGGGGGCGCTGGCCGAGGCGGGGAGTGGCGAGGAGCTGCCGCTGCTGTTCGTGCGGGTGCGGGCGGCGGAGCAGATCACCGGGCTGGTGCGCAGGCTGGGTCCCGCGGTGCGGCTGCTGTCGGGTTTCGTGCTGCCCAAGTTCACCGAGGATCACTCGATGGTGTTCCTTGAGGCGCTCACCGAGGCCGAGGCCTCGTGCGGGCGGCGGCTGTTCGCGATGCCCGTCCTGGAGTCGCCGCAGCTGCTGCACAGGGAGACCCGTCCCGCGACCCTGGCGGGCATCGCGGGCATGCTGGAGAAGTACCGCGAGCGGATCCTGGCACTGCGGCTGGGCGTCACCGACTTCTGCTCCGCGTACGGGCTGCGCCGCACCCCCGACATGACCGCTTACGACGTGCAGATCGTCGCCTCGGTCATCGGGGACGTGGTGAACGTGCTGGGCCGTGCCGACGGCACCGGGTTCACCGTCACCGGGCCCGTGTGGGAGTATTTCCGGCCGCAGGAGAGAATGTTCAAGCCGCAGCTGAGGCAGAGTCCGTTCCGGAGCGGCCGCGCCGAGGAGATACGCACGGCGTTGATCGAGCACGACATGGACGGGCTGCTGCGCGAGATCGCCCTCGACCGCGCCAACGGCCTGCTCGGCAAGACCTGCATCCACCCCTCGCACGTGGCTCCCGTGCACGCGCTGTCGGTCGTCAGCCACGAGGAGTTCTGCGACGCGACCGACGTGCTGCGCCCCGAGCGCGGCGGAGGCGGAGTGCTGCGCTCCGCGTACACGAACAAGATGAACGAGGTGAAGCCGCACCGCGCCTGGGCCGAGCGCACACTGCTGCGCGGCGAGGTCTTCGGCGTGGCGCGCGAGGGCGTGAGCTTCGTCGAACTGCTGGCGGCGGGAGTCAAGTGAACGGAAACGCACCGGGTGACGCGGACACGCGCGGACGGAGCGAGAAGGCTGCGGGTGGCGCGGAAGCCGCTGCCTGGCCGGGCGAGTGGGTGTCAGAACGGCTGGGCGTACGCCTGGACGAGCGGCTGCGGGGACTGCTGGGCCTCGCCCTGCGCCGCAACCCCAAGCGGGCGCACCTGCTGGTCTCCACCGTCCTGGGCAAGCACGTGCCGCAGAGTCCGGCGGCGGTTTTGGGAGCAGGGCGCCGCCTTGGCGCACAGGTGCGCGCGCTGCTCGGTGCCGACGAGGCCGCACGTTCCGCCGTGCTGGGCTTCGCGGAGACGGCCACCGGGCTCGGACTGACCGTCGCGCACGCCATGGGCAGCCGCGTGGGCGCCCTGCACTCGACCCGGCGCGCTGTCGAGGGGGTGGAGCGGTTCGGCGGCTTCGAGGAGGAGCACAGCCACGCCACCTCCCACCTGCTGCTTCCCGAGGATCCCGAGCAGCTGCGCACGGGCGGCCCGCTGGTCCTGGTCGACGACGAGCTGTCCACCGGCAGGACGGTGCGCAACACCATCGCGGCGCTGCACGCCGCGGCACCGCGCGCCCGGTACGTCGTCGCCGCCCTGGTCGACACCCGTGCCGAGGCGGACGTGGCCGCGCTGGACAAGTGCGCCGCCGACCTGGGCGCCCGCGTCGACGTGGTGGCCCTCGCCTCGGGCCGGGTCGAACTCCCCGACGACGTGCTGGAGCGTGGCCGCGCCCTGGTCGAGGCCCACGGCGCAGCGCCCGTGGCGCCGACCGCGCCCGTCAGGGGAACGCTTGCGCGGGTGGAGCTCGGCTGGCCCGCTCAGCTGCCGGACGGCGGACGCCACGGCTTCGGCCCGCGGGCACAGACACGGCTCGAGGCGGCGCTGCCCGCGATGGCGGAGCGGGTACGCTCCGCGCTCGCCCTCCCGGAGACGGCCGGGAAGCCGCCCCGGGTCCTCTTCCTCGGCAACGAGGAGCTGATGTACGCGCCGCTGCTCCTCGCCCGCGCGGTGGAGGAGCGCACCGAGGGGCGTGCCGAGATCCGCTTCTCGACCACGACCCGCTCGCCCGTCCTGCCCGTGGACGACCCCGGCTACGCGATCCGTACCGCGCTGCGCTTCCCGGCGCATGACACGCCCCCACACACCGCACCACAGGAGCGGTACGCCTACAACGTGGCGGGAGCGGGGTTCGACGCCGTTGTCGCCGTCGTCGACAGTGAGGGCGACACTCCCGCGCTGCACGCGCCCGGCGGACTGCTGGACCAGCTCACCGGATGTGCGCCCACCGTGCTGCTGGCCGTCGTCCCCGCCCACGCCCCCTCCCCGCAGCCGCAGCCCCCGCCCGCTCCGCTGCACGGGCCCGCCTTCTCCTCGTACGCGCCCGAAGACGTCGCCTGGCTGCTGCGCGACCTGTCGGACATCGATCTGGAGGCGCCCACCGAGGAGCGCGAGGAGGCCATCCAGGCGGGCGGCGCCCACTACGCCGAGTCGCTCCCCGTCGAGTACCAGCCCTCCGCCGCCTACCAGCGCCTCTTCCACAGCGCGCTGCACACCTCGGCCGAGCGGCTGGCCCGCGCGGTCGGCACGGTGACCGAGACGGTGCTCGCCGAGCGCGGCCCCCGCCCTGTGCTGGTGTCGCTGGCCCGCGCCGGCACGCCCGTCGGCGTGCTGATGCGCCGCTGGGCACAGCGCACACACGGCTTGGACCTGCCGCACTACGCCGTCTCGATCGTCCGGGGGCGCGGCATCGACGTCGGAGCGCTGGCCCATCTGGCCGCCCACCACGATCCGGCGGACGTCGTCTTCGTGGACGGCTGGACCGGCAAGGGCGCCATCACCAGGGAACTGGCCCAGGCGCTCGCCGCGCACCCCCGCTTCAACCCGGAGCCCGCCGTCCTCGCCGACCCCGGCTCCTGCGTGCGCACCTACGGCACCCGCGAGGACTTCCTCATCCCCTCGGCGTGCCTCAACTCGACCGTCTCGGGGCTGATATCCCGCACCGTGCTCCGCGCCGACCTGGTGGGCCCGCACGACTTCCACGGCGCCAAGTTCTACCGCGAGTTGGCCTCGAGCGACCTCTCACAGCTGTTCGTGGACACCGTCGCCGAGCGCTTCGCCGACGTCCGGGAGGGCGTGCTGCGGGACGTGGCGGCCCTCGCCGCCGCCGACCGCACCCCCACCTGGGACGGCTGGCGCGCTGTCGAGCACATCAGCGAGGAGTACGGCGTCGGTGACGTCAACCTGATCAAACCGGGCGTCGGGGAGACCACCCGCGTACTGCTGCGCCGCGTCCCCTGGCGCGTGCTGGCCCGCCGCGGCGCCGGTGCCGACCTCGACCACGTACGGCTCCTGGCCCAGCAGCGCGGTGTCCCCGTCGAGGAGACCGACGACCTGCCCTACACCTGCGTCGGAATCGTCCACCCCCGCTACACGCGCGGTGCCACCGGCGCCGACGGAAAGGCCGCCAGGTGACGACAGGCCGGGTGCTCCTCGCCAGCGACCTCGACCGCACCCTGATCTACTCAGCCCCCGCGCTGGAGTTGACCATGCCCGACCCCCAAGCGCCCCGCCTGCTGTGCGTCGAGACGTACGAGCGCAAGCCGCTCTCCTACATGACTGAGGAAGCGGCCGCACTGCTGGAGGACCTCGCCTCCCGCACCGTCTTCGTGCCCGCCACCACGCGTACGCCCGAGCAGTACCGCCGCATCCGGCTGCCAGGACCGCCGCCCCGCTTCGCCGTCTGCTCCAACGGGGGCCGACTCCTGATCGACGGCCACAGCGACCCCGACTGGCGCGCACACGTGCACGAACAGCTGGCCGCCTGTGCGCCGCTCGCGCAGGTCCGCGCGCACATGCTGCGGCAGGCACGGCCCGAATGGCTGCTCAAGGAGAGGGTCGCCGACGACCTGTTCGCCTACCTCGTGGTCGAGCGCGCCCTGCTGCCCGACACCTGGGTCAAGGAGCTGGCCGACTGGGCGGGCCCGTACGGCTGGGGCATCTCCCTCCAGGGCCGCAAGATCTACGCGGTGCCCCACCCGCTGACCAAGAGCGCCGCCGTCGCGGAGGCGGCCCGCAGGGCCGGTACGGAACGTGTCCACGCGGCCGGCGACTCACTGCTGGACGCCGACCTCCTCCAGGCCGCCGACCTGGCCTGGCGTCCGGCACACGGCGAACTCGCCGACAGCGGCTGGCAACTGCCGCACCTGCGGGTGCTGCCGCAGCGCGGCGTGCTCGCGGGCGAACAGATCCTGCGCGAGATGAAGGACGCGGCGACGGCGCAGGCCGAACGCCCCGCTTCGCGTCGCTGAGGCGCGGGATAGTCGAGGTGCAGGGCCGCTGAGACGCGGGGCCGCCGAGGTGCTCCTCTCTGGGCGAGCCGAGGAACTGTCGCGGGGAGGGGAAGGCGGCCCGGAGGCCGGTCACTCGCGCGTGCCGCGACCGAAACCCCGCTCGTCGACCGCCGCCTCCTGCGCGGCGGACGACGCCTTCGCCTCGGCCTCCGCGCCGGGGGCGTGCGGCTCCGCCTCGCCGCCGTACAGCGAGGCCCGGCGCCGCAGCTCCTCACCGCGTGCCCGCGCCCTCACCTGCCGTGCGCGCACGTCCCGGGCGCGGCGGGCGCGTTCGCTCTGCTGCGGATGGCGCTGCTGCCAGTACGGGTTGTCGTGCGGCAGAGCGCTCCCCACGCGCCCGTACATTCCGAAGACGAGCAGCAGCAGCCCGACGACGAAGCTGAACAGCACGTTCTGCAGCTCGAACGCCAGGAGATTGAAACCCGTCTCCAGCAGCGCCAGGTTGACGAAGCCGCTGAGGACGAACAGACCACCGACAACGATGTTGAGGCTGGAGGCGAAGTTGCCGCCGCGCACCGTGCCGGAGAACAGCAGCAGCCCGACGAGGATCGACAGCACGCTGAGCGCGCCGTTCGTGCTGAGCCCGCCGACCTGGGCACCGCCGGTGTCGAAAAAGCCGATGTTGTCGGTGAGGCCGAGGACACCGAACGCGGTCAGCGCCAGCCCCACCAGCCCGGCGCCTGCCCGGTAGATCCGGCTGAGCCTGTGGTGCGCGGGCATGTGCTCGTCGAGGATGCGCCGCCCGAGCGTCGGCCGGGGCGACCGGGCCAGCCGGGTCAGCAGGCTCCGGGGCTGCTGACGGCCGGAGGGGGCGGGAGAAGCGGCCACGGGGGCCTCCTCGAAGCGATCGGAGGCGCTCGGTACTCACCCTCCAGCATCCTCCCGTGGCGACCCGGACTCAACACGGCGCCTGGTGACCGGACGGCTCCGCTCGGCCACCGGCGGATCAGCCGCCCGAGGCCCGCTCGTGGCGGATCCGCTCCACCACCTGCTGGACCGTCTCGCGCACCGCGTCCAGCTCCGTGAGCAGGTGCCAGTAGTCCGGGTGCCGGCCGCTCAACGAGGCGACCGCGCGGTCCACCCGCTCCACCGCGTTGTCCAGCGGCTGCGCGTGCTGCGGATCGGGCGTGCTGCGTCCGGCCATCGCGAGGCGCTGCGCGTCACGGATCGCGAAGCGGGTGCGCTCGACCTCCTCACTGTGGTCGAACGAGACCTCGTTGAGCCGCCGCAGCCGTTCCCCCGCGGCCTTGACCGCCTCGTCGGTGGTGTTCAGCAGCGCCCGCACCGTCGAGAGCAGCGACGTGGCATCGGGCCAGCGCTGCTCGGCCCGCGCGGTGCGGGCCTCGCCCAGCTTCTCGTTCGCCCGCCGCGCCGAGTGCTCGGCCTGCTGCGGCACGTTCTGCAGGTCCTGCCAGCAGGCGACGCTGAAGCGGCGCCGCAGCTCGCTGAGGACCGGCTCCACCTGCCCCGCGCGGGTCTGGAGCGCCTCCGTACGGGTGCGCAGGGACGCCAGCCTCTTGTCGATGTCCGCCGCCTTCTGCGGCAGCCCCTCGGCCTCGGCGCGGACCGCCTCCGCTTCCCGTACGACCCGGTCGGCGCGCTGCAGGGTCTCCTGCACCCCGTGGGTGCCGGCGCCCTCGTTGAGCTTGGTCAGCTCGGGCGAGAGCGCCGCCAGCCGGGCCGCCAGAGCGTCCGCCTTCAGGCCCTGGGCCCGCACCGCGTCCAGCGCGTTGCTCGCGGCCAGCAGCCCCTGGCGGGCCCGCTCCACGGCGGGGGCCAGGCGGGCGAGCTGGTTCTCGGCCCGCGTCAGCAGGGAGCCGAGGCCCTGCGCGAACCGGTCGAGCTCCCCCTTGACCCGCTCCAGCTCCTGCCGCGCCCGGTCCAGCTCGGCGCGGGCCCGGGAGGCCGCGGCGGCGTCGAGATCGTCCCCGTCCAAGTCGTGCGCGTCGACGGTGGTGATGTACGCGTGGCTGACGCTGTCGATGCGCCTGCCGAAGTCGGCGAAGTCCGCCGCGGCCTTGCGTCCCGCGGGGGAGGCGTCGACCGCGGTGATCGTCTCGATGGAGATGCGCAGGTCACGCTGGGCGGTGTCCAGCTCGTAGAATGCGGCGGCCGCGGCGTCCTTCGCCGCCTGCGCTTCGGTCCGCGACTGCTCGGCACGGCCACTGCCCCAGCCCCAGCGACGGGTACCGCCGCCGTTCATCGCCGCCACGCAACCTCTCCCCGTGTGTGCCGCTCACTCATCGACCGATTGTCATTCTCCCACCCGAGGTCAACGAACACACGCGTCGATTCGTTCACGGCCCCGCCCTCCCCGCCCCACCCCGTGTTTGCGCCGCCCACGGCCCGGCAGGGTACGCTGTCGTCCCACCACTCCGGGCGCATAGCTCAGCGGTAGAGCGCCTGCCTTACAAGCAGGATGTCACTGGTTCGATCCCAGTTGTGCCCACCCGGTTCGCAAAGCTTCGACCAGTGCCTTTGAAGGTCCCCGCAGCCCGCTGCGGGGACCTTTTGCCGTGTGCGGCTCCGTACGTGCCTGCCCGGGAGCCGACGAGGGAGCCGCAGGTCGGGCGGCAGCCGGTTCGCGGGGGCCGCTCTTTTGCCCGTCCGTTGTCAGTGGGGCCTGCCAAGCTGGTCGTTCGTGGCCAGGAAGGGCAGATGATGACCGGCACTCCAGCACCCCAGCACCGATCGCCCCGGTGGGATGACGACACCCGTCCCGACCCGCCTGCGGTCGGTGGTGAGCGGGAGACCCTGGGTGCTGTTCTGGACTGGCACCGGGCGACCTTCGAGCTCAAGTGCGCGGGTCTGACTCCGCGGCAGCTGTCCGAGCGGGCGGTTCCGCCGTCGGGGCTGTCCCTGCACGGCATCCTGCGGCACCTGGCCGGAGTCGAGCGCTGGTGGTTCCGTATCCAGTTCGCGGGCGAGGACGTTCCGCTGCTCCACTACTCCGACGCCGAACCCGACCAGGATTTCGACGACCTGGACGGTGACGTCGACGAGGCCTTCGCCGTCTGGCGGGCGGAGTGCGCGCGCTCACGGCAGATCACGGCCGCTGCCGCGTCGTTGGAGGAGACGGGGATCCGCAAGTGGACCGGCGACCCGGTCTCGCTGCGGAGGATCCTGGTGGACATGATCGCTGAGTACGCTCGGCACAACGGTCATGCCGATCTCCTCCGCGAGCGCATCGACGGCTCCGCCGGAATGTGACCCGGTGGTGAGCCTGCGTGGCCGGAGACGGAGCGAGAGGGCGGAAGGGGGCACGGTTCGCCCGGCTGCGGTCATCAGATGGTAGGAACGGTCCCTTGCCGGGTGGGGGAGGTGTGCCTCAGGGACAGGGATGGGCGGTATGACCGTCATCGGATCGTGCCGCCGGAGCGGGCGCCGCCGTCGGGGGCGTGCCGCGCGTGCTGTGGGGGTTCCGTTGCTGGGGCTCGCCGCGCTGGGGATGACGCTGCCCGGCGGTGCCACCGTGCCGGTATCGCGGGCAGGCGCGTCCGGTCCGGAGGTGGTGCCGTACCTCTCGCTGGGCTGGGGCGACCCGCCGGCTCCCGGCCCTTTGCTGCGCTCCACCGGCGTGGACGGTTTCACGTTCGCTTTCGTGCTGAGCGCCTCGGGCTGCACACCGCGTTGGGACGGGGTGCGGCCGCTGACCGGAGGGGCGGACGAGCGCGCCGTGCGGGCCGTGCGCGCGGCGGGTGGCGAGCCGGTCGTGTCGTTCGGCGGCGGTGCGGGTCGCACGCTGGAGCAGGACTGTCCCGACGCCGCCGCGCTCGCCCGGGCGTACCGGGAGGTGATCCGTGCCTTGGGGCTCCGTGCGATCGACGTCGACATCGAGACGCGCGCGTACGCGAGCGCAGCGGCGCGCCGTAAGACCGTCGAGGCGTTGAAGCAGGTCAAGGCCGCCGTGCCGGGGCTTTCGCTGTACGTGACGCTGCCCAGCGCCCGCACAGGACCCGACGCGCGGCTGATCGACGCGGCGGCCCGTGCCGGGCTGGAGCCGGACGCGTGGACGATCATGCCGTTCGCTTTCGGCGAGCCGCCCCGGGACGAGGCCGCCACGCAGCAGGCCCGTCGGGTGGACATGGCCCGTGCCACCGTGAGCGCGACCGAGGGGCTGGTCGCACGGCTGCGGTCGGCGTACGGCTACGCCAGAGCGGACGCCTACGCGCACAGCGGCATCTCGACCATGAACGGGATCACGGGCCATCAGGAGGTCGTCTCGGTGGAGGACTTCCGTACCATCGCCCGGTACGCCCGCCGCCACGGGCTGGCCCGACTCGCCTTCTGGTCCGTCAACCGTGACCGGCCGTGCGGGAAGCTGCCCTATCCGGCCGAGGACCGCTGTTCGGGCGTGCCGCAGCGGCCGTGGGAGTTCACGCGGGCGCTGACGTCACCGGGGCGGCGTTCGTGACGCCCTCGCCGCTCCCCACCGCCTCGCCCGCGGCCACGTCGTACGCCGGCCCCACGTCGTGCGGCATCGCTTCGGATGTCCTCACTTCGTGTGTCGCCACGTCGCCCGTCGCTGCCTCGTTCGCGACGCCGCGAAAGCTCGGCTCGCTGTCCGAAAAGCCCGGCTCCGCGCCGGAGAAGCCCGGCTCCGCGCCGGAGAAGCCCGGCTCCGTGCCGGAGAAGCAGGGCGCGGCGTCGGGGACGCCGACCACGCGCATGGCGGGCAGGAACAGCGGCAGCACGGGGAACGTCGCGGGTCCCGGGAGTGTCGCGCCGGCTGCCGGCAGGGTCTCCTGGCCGGCGGGTTCAGGACCGGCGGCCTGCGCGGCGTCCGGTTCGCGCCGTATCAGGTAGGCGGCGAAGCCTCCGGCGAGGAACAGCGCGAGCACCGAGACGGCGGTGCCGAGCCAACTGGTGCCGAGCCACTGGCCGCCCAGGTAGCCGAGCCCCACGCTGTAGGCGGCCCAGGCCACGCCGGCGAGCGCCGACCACGGCACGAAGTCGCGGGCCCTGCGGTGCGCGGCGCCCGCGGACAGGCTGACGACGGAACGTCCGGCGGGGGCGAAGCGGGCGAGGATGACGAGGGTGCCGCCGCCCCTGGACAGCGCCCGGCCGAGCTGTTCCTGGGCCGAGGCGAGTTTGGGGGAGCGGGCGAGGGCGCGGTCGAAGCGGTCGCCGCCCCGCCAGGCGAGCCGCCAGGCGGCCAGGTCGCCGAGGACGGAGGCGCCTGCCGCGCACAGCACCAGCGAGAGCACTTCCAGCAGGTGGCCGCTCTGGGCGGCGTGCCGTGCTGCGGCGCTGGGCAGGTCGGCGGCGTCGGCCGCCGTGGTGCCGGCGGCTGCCGTGGCCGCGGTGATGACGAGCACGCCGCTGGGCAGGACGGGTACGAAGACGTCGAGCAGCACGGAGACGGCGATGACCGCGTAGATCCATGGGGATCCGGTCACCGACCCCAGGATGTCCGGCACTGTTGTCCCCGTTTCTCCCCTGCCCGGCTGTCGTCGGCTGGCGCGTTACCGCCGTACAGCGTACGCCCGGGTCCCCCGCTCAGGGCCGCTGGGTGGCCGTGGCGACGCTCTCGCACCGTGGCTGGTTACAGATGCACTGAATCAGACCATAGGACAACGTGAATCGGTGGAGGCCAGCACGATGAGGGCACGTATGCGCGCGGCGGGGGTGGGGGGAGTGACGGCCGTCACCATGGTGACGGCGTTGTTCGCGGGGAGCGAGCCGAGTTCGGCGAGCGAGGCACCCGCTGCCGGGGGTCTCCAGGGGCTCAAGGTCCTGCCGCACCTGTGGGAACCGGCGAACCGGGGGCCGGAAAACCGGGTGGATTTTGAGGACCTCGGGGATGTGTGGGATCTCGGTGACAGCGAGGGAACGCGGATTCTGCGGTCGTTCCGGCGGGGCGAGGGGGTCGACCTGCGGGACCTCAGCCTGCGGGTGGGCTCCGGCACGGTGGAGATCGTCAGCAGCGGGGACCGGGGCGAAGACCGCGGGGAGAAGCGCGGTGACGACGGTGGGGACGACGGCGGGGAGGGGGACGGCGGAGAGGGCCGGCTGACCCGGGAGTTGAGGGTGACCGACGGGGAGGGCGCGCACCGTGTCTTCCGGCTGGGCGGCACGGGGGCCGGCGGCGCCGACCTGAGCAACCGGTCGATTCTGGTGCGCTACGACCAGTTCTCCCCGGCCAACGCGTTCGTGCGCCCCGACGCGGTCACCTACGACCGCGCCAAGGTGCCGGCCGGGGCGAGCATCGGGGTCACCCGTACGGTCACCGACGGGGCGACCAGCGTGCAGCTGGAGGTCGGCGGTCTGCCGAGGAACCGCACGTACGGGGCGCATGTGCACACCGAGCCGTGCGGGGCCGAGCCGGACGAGGGGGGCCCGCACTACCAGAACAAGAAGGATCCGGTGCGGCCCTCGACCGACCCGCGCTACGCCAACCCGCGCAACGAGGTGTGGCTGGACTTCACCACGAACGCGAAGGGCGAGGGGAAGGCCGTCTCGCGCCACGACTGGACGTTCCGCAAGGGGGAGGCCAGGTCGGTGGTGCTGCACGAGTCGGGCACGCGCACGGAAGCCGGCCACGCGGGGGAGGCGGGCGCCCGGCTCGCCTGCTTCACGGTGCCTCTGGCCGGGCGCTGACGCGCCGCCTGCGCCCATCCCCCGCGCCGCCTGCGCCCATCCTGCGCCGCCTGAGCCCTTCCCGCGCCGAGCCCCCACGCCCCCGCGTCGAGCCGTCGGCGCGAGTTGTGGGGGACGTCA
Organism: Streptomyces diacarni; assembly: GCF_003323715.1. Taxonomy (GTDB): domain Bacteria; phylum Actinomycetota; class Actinomycetes; order Streptomycetales; family Streptomycetaceae; genus Streptomyces; species Streptomyces diacarni. The sequence goes on along the minus strand of NZ_QOIN01000040.1, from coordinate 17,088 downwards.
GCGCCTCAACCGTCGTTCCCGGCGGCCGGTTCGGTCCCGCTGAGCCGGCCGCTGAAGACCCGCTCAAGGCCGGATCGGGGTGTGCCGTCCGGCGCCGAGGTCGCGGCGCTCGCCCGGTCGAGCACGTAGGTGGCTTCCCTGCCGTGCATGGTGAGCGTCATCAGCATGTTGCCGAACCAGGGGCCGCCCGTGCGGCGCCAGCGGAAGGGGAGTTCCTCGACGCGTGCGTGCCGGATCAGCGCCCGTCCGAGTCCGCGGCCGATCCGGCTCCAGCCGAAGCGGAAGCCCGACCGCATGGCGGCGGGGATGCTGTTGTGTATGGGTGAGCAGGTCAGCTGCGTCACGCGCGCGGGCCGGCCGCCCCCCGAGACCTTGAGGTCGTCGAACTGGGGCTGGGCCGCATAGGCGTGGTGCACGTCGCCCGACAGGACGCTGACGGAGGCGGGCGCCTCCTGGTCGGCGGCCACGCGCTGGATGAGCTCCGTCAGCGCCTGGAACGAGCGGGGGAAGGCCGCCCAGTGCTCCAGGTCGGCGCGTTGCCGCAGCTTCTCGCTGAACCCGAGCCAGCGCGCGCCCCGGGCGCCGGAGCACAGCGCGGTGTTCCAGGTCTCCAGGCCGTGCACGGCGGGCGGCAGGAGCCAGGGCAGCGAACTGCCGAGCAGCAGGTGGTCGACGGCTCCGGGGCCGCCGTCCAGCACCTGCTCGTGCAGCCAGTCCATCTCCTCGTCGTCGACCATCCGGCGTTCGGCCTCGGGCAGGACGCGGCCCGCGCGGGTGTCGACCATCAGCAGCCGGATGCGGCCGAAGTCGCGGCGGTAGCTCCAGCGGGCCGCGGCCGGGTCGGCGTCGGCGCGCTCGGCGAACGCGCGCAGCGCCGGCGTGCCGTCCTCCGCGTGCCGTACGGCGGCGAAGACCGGGTTCTCGGCGAGCTCCGCGGGGGAGAGGTTGCCCAGGTGCTGGTAGACCCAGTAGGAGGTCAGCCCGCCCAGGATGCGCTCGCGCCACCAGTCGGTGGCGCGCATCTCGCGCTGCCACGCCTCGCTGGTGTTCCAGTCGTCGATCACGTCGTGATCGTCGAAGATCATGCAGCTGGGAACGGTGGACAGCAGCCAGCGCACCTCGGGGTCCAGCCAGGACTCGTAGTAGAGCTCGGTGTACTCCTCATAGTCGGCCACCTGGTCCCACGGGGGCCTCTCCACGTCGCGCCGTTCGGCGAGCTTGGCGCGGACGCGCTCGGAGGTCTCGTCGGCGTAGACCTGGTCGCCCAGCAGGAGCAGGACGTCGGGCAGGGGGCCGCCCGCGATGGCCTGCTGCGCCAGTGCGTCCAGCGCGTCGGGGCCCACCGGGTCGTGCCGGGAGCCGGCGGGGCGGGCCGCCCAGCGGCAGGAGCCGAACGCTATCCGGAACGGCTCGGTTCCGCTGGGGGAGGCCTCGGGCGGCGGAAGGGTGCGGATGGTGCTGGTCGGGTAGGCGGAGTCGGCCAGTGGCCACACCTGTTCGCCGTCCAGCGTGACGCGGTAGGGCGTCTCGCTGCCAGGCTCCAGGCCGACGACGGTGACCAGCGCGTAGTGGTGCCCGGCGACCCGCCAGGTGCGCGCCGCGCCCCCCGCGGTGGAGCCCTCGCAGTGCACTTCGGCCTCGCAGGGGCCCTCCGTCTCCAGCCAGACCGTGGCGGTGTCCTGATCGACGTAGCGCAGCAGTGGGCCCAGTCGGAGGCCGGTCATGCCCTTCTCCCTTGCGTCCCTCGTGCCCGTCGCGCCTCACGGCACGCCCTTGTGGGCGGTGCCGTACCGCGCGCCGCACCGGCGTCGTCGGACCGGCGGCGCCGTACGGTGCGGGCTTTCGACCCGCACCGTACGGAACGAGGGAGCACTCCGACCAGTTTCCTGGCCGGATCCCGTCCTGCCCGTGAGCGGGCAGGACGGTCAGCAGGTCGCCAGGGCCTTCTTGAGGGCCGCCTTCTCCGGGGCGTCGGCCGTCATGTCGTAGGTGTGCTTGACCCAGACCCACATCCGCGCGTACTCGCAGTGGTAGCCGGAGGAGGGCGGCATCCACTCGGCGGGGTCCTGGTCGCTCTTCTCCTGGTTCACGTTGTCGGTGACGGCGAGGAGCTGGGCGATCTCAAGATTGTTGGCCAGTTCCTGACGCTTGTCCTGGGTCCAGTCGGAGGCCCCGGAGCGCCACGCCTCGGCGAGCGGGACGACGTGGTCGATGTCCAGGTCGGAGGGCTCGGTCCACTTCTCGCCGTCGTACGGGCTGGTCCACGAGCCCTTCGTCGGGTAGCAGTCGTTGCCCGTCTCGACGCCGTCGCCGTCCCGCTTGAGGACGGCTTCCCGGGTGTTGCAGTTGTCACCCTGGTCGATCCAGTGGGGGAATTTCTCGCGCGAGTAGCCGTCCATGGAGCCCTCGTCCGCCTCGGTGAGGTCGCCGAGCATGGTGGTGGCTTCCTCGGCGCTCGGCGGGGTGGGGGGCTCGGCGGAGGCGGGGGAGGCGCCCAGCGTGAGGCCGACCAGCAGGGCGGAGACGAGGGCCGCGAGGGCGGCGAGGAGGGCCGACCAGCGTCGACGCGCGTAGAGGCGGCGGCCTGTGCGGTGTTCGTGCGGCATGCGAACTCCCTGTGTGTGGGGGGAAGTCGAGCGTTGGTGCCGAATCGTGGTGCGGATGGTGTCGGTGGTGCGGTTCACAGCGTGACGGTCGTGTGCACGTCACTTCAAGAGCCTGCCCGGGAAAGCCCTCCCGGCCACACGCGATACACCCACACGACGGACGTGGAGGGGGAGTTGGTCATCCGGTCGGCCCCGAAGGGGGGCTCGTCGGGCCCGGTGGCGCGGCCGGCTCCGACGCGTTTTCTCCGGCCGTCGGTGCGGCCGGGCCCCGGTGGTCTCGGCAACCCCGGCGACCGGGAGCGGGGCGTACGGCGTGGCGTACCCCACCCCGGGAGGCGATCGCGTCGCGGCGGATACCTCACGTACCCTCGTACGCGTCTGAAGGGGAGTAGCTCTTCGCCGGACCGTCGACACACTGGCCCGCCGCGCGGGCCCGGCGCCCGGAGCGGGGTGCCCGCCACTGCGTGGCGGCGCCGCGCCAGCGAGACCTTCGGCCGCAGTGTCCGCGTCCGTGCGCCGTGCACGGGCAGCCAGCGACGCTGCCGTGCCGAAGTGAGCTTGCGCCGGTGCGGCAGCCCGACCCACTTGGGAGTCCCCGTGCTCAGCCTCACCGTCGTCGGCGTCGTCTTCGGCGTCGTCTTCCTCGCCGAGCTGCCCGACAAGACAGCCCTGGCCGGGCTGATGCTCGGTACCCGCTACCGCGCGTCGTACGTCTTCGCGGGGGTCGCCGCCGCGTTCGCGCTCCACGTCGTGCTCGCCGTCGCGGCGGGCAGCGTGCTCACCCTGCTCCCGCACCGGCTCGTGCAGGCCATCGTGGGCGTGCTGTTCCTGATCGGTGCGGCCGTGCTGCTGCTCAAGAAGGACGACGAGGAGGAGGAGCAGGCACGCAAGCCCGCCGACCAGTCCTTCTGGAAGGTCGCGGGCAGCGGCTTCATGCTGATCCTGGTCGCCGAGTTCGGCGACCTGACGCAGATCATGACCGCGAACCTCGCCGCCCGCTACGACGACCCGTTCTCGGTCGGTCTCGGAGCCGTCCTCGCCCTGTGGGCGGTGGCCGCGCTGGGCATCCTCGGCGGCCGCACCCTCATGAAGTACGTGCCGCTGCGGCTGATCACCCGCGTCGCCGCCCTGCTCATGCTGGCCCTGGCGGCCTTCAGCCTGTACGAGGCCATCGCCTGAGCCTCCCGGTCGCCTGACCCCCTCCGGGCTCGGCCGGACCGGTTGGAGCCGGTTGGAGCCGGCCGTCACCCGATGGGGTGATGTCGGCGGGCGGCGCTCCGCGGGGCGCCGCCCGCCGCTCCCCCCCAACGGACGCGGCCGCCGCGCCCCGGAGCGCGCGGCGGGGCACCGTGGACCCATGAGCGGGGAAGAAGCGGCGAGCCCGGCAAGCACCGGCACGCGCGGGGTCCTGTTGCCGATCGGTGCGCTCCTGCTGGGCCTGCTGCTGGCCGCGCTCGACCAGACCATCGTCGCCACCGCGCTGCCCACCATCGTCAGCGACCTGGGCGGCATGGAGCACCTGTCCTGGGTGGTGACCGCCTACCTGCTGGCCGTCACGGCGGTCACCCCGCTGTGGGGCAAGCTCGGCGACCAGTACGGGCGCAAACGGCTCTTCCAGACGGCGATCGTCATCTTCCTGGTGGGCTCGGCGCTGTGCGGCATCGCCCAGAACATGCCGCAGCTCATCGGCTACCGCGCCGTACAGGGCGTCGGCGGCGGCGGGCTGATCACTCTGTCGATGGCGATCGTCGGCGATCTGGTGCCGCCCCGCGAGCGCGGCCGCTACCAGGGCCTGTTCGGAGCCGTGTTCGGGACGACGAGCGTGCTGGGGCCCCTGCTGGGCGGATTCTTCACCGAACACCTCAACTGGCGCTGGGTCTTCTACATCAACCTGCCGATCGGCGTGATCGCGCTCGTGGTGATCGCCCTCGCGCTGCACCTCCCGGTCAGCCGCCACCCGCACACCATCGACTACCTGGGCACGTTCCTCATCGCGGCCGTCGCGACCTGCGTCGTGCTGGTCACCTCGCTGGGCGGCACCTCGTGGCCGTGGAACTCCGCGCAGGTCTACGGCCTGGCCGTGCTGGCCGCCGCCCTGCTGGCCTGCTTCGTCGCCGTCGAGCGGAGGGCGGCCGAGCCCGTGCTGCCGCCGAGCATCTTCGCGGTACGCAACTTCACGCTCTGCGCGGCCATCAGCTTCGTCATCGGCTTCGCGATGTTCGGCTGCATGACCTACCTGCCCACCTTCCTCCAGGTCGTGCACGGCATCACCCCGACCATGTCGGGCGTCCACATGCTGCCGATGGTTTTGGGCGTGCTCGTCTCCTCCACCCTGTCGGGCCAGCTGATCACCCACACGGGGCACTGGAAGGTCTTCCCCGTGCTGGGCACGGCGATCACCACGGTCGGCATGGTGCTGCTGCACCGGATGACGCCCGACAGCTCGCAGTGGGAGATGATCGCCTACTTCGCCGTCTTCGGCCTCGGGCTCGGTCTGGTGCTCCAGGTGCTCGTGCTGGTCGCGCAGAACGCCGTCCGCTACGCCGATCTGGGCGTGGCCACCTCGGGCGTCACCTTCTTCCGCTCGGTCGGCGCCTCCGTCGGCGTGGCCGTCTTCGGCGCGATCTTCGCCTCCCGGCTCGGCGGCAAACTCGCCGACGCGCTGCGCGGCAGCCGCCTCCCCTCGGGCGTGACGCCTCAGAGCCTCAAGCACGACCCGCAGTCCATCGGACGGCTCCCTCCCCAGGCCCGGCGCGGGGTGCTGGACGCCTACTCCTCCTCCATCACGGACGTCTTCCTCTACGCCTCACCGCTCGCCGCCCTCGCCTTCCTGCTGACGTGGCTGCTGCGCGAGCAGAAGCTCCGCCGCAGCGTCCAGGTGCCGGACGAGAGCGAGACGCTGGGCCCCTGCCCCGTCGAGCGCAGTTCCGCCGACGAGGTCACCCGCGCACTGTCCCGGCTGTGCAGCATCGAGGGGCGCCGGGACCTGTACGTACGCATCGCCGCGACCGCCGGGATCGAGCTGGCGCCAGCCGCCACGTGGATGCTGCTGCGCGTCCACCACGACGGGCCCGTCGAGCCCGCGCTGCTGGAGGACGCCGGGGTCGTGCCGCGCCGGGTGGTCGTGGACGGCTCCAGGGAGCTGGAGGAGCGCGGTCTGGCGACCAGGGCGGGCCTGGAGCTGGTGGCCACCCCGCGCGGCGAGCAGGCCGCGCGGGAGCTCACGGACGCCCGCCAGCAGCTCCTCTCCGACCTGCTGGGCGACTGGTGGACCCCGGACCGCCCCTCGGACCTGTCCGAACTGGTGCGGCAACTGAACGCCGAGACGGGCCGCTCGGAGCCGCCCCGGGCGGCCTAGCGGTACGGCACGAGCGTGACGGCGTGACGCGCGAACAGCGCCACGAGCGGCACGGCGTCACGCGCGAACAGCGTGACGGGCGACACGGCGATACGAGCCACACAGGCCGGCCGGGGTCCGTCCGGGTGCGACGTCCCTCTCTGCCCCTTTCTGTGCGCGTCTATGAACGTATCGACTTTTCACGGGTGCTTGACCCTGACCGACCCGGACCGCGTAGGGTCCACCACTGGACAGTTGCAGGCGATTCGGGCACGGCAGCTGCCGTGATCCGGACAGTACGGCCCTCGCGGGGGGCGCGGCCGTACCAGGGGAGGGGATCGGGATGAGGGGGGGACGAACGCTGCCCCGAGTGCGGAGGGAGCGCGCTGTCCTGCGCGCACGGGCAGAGACCCGGCGCGCGGGAGGGCGAACCCGAAGAGCGTGCGGAGGGACGGCCGGAGCGCCAGCCGGCGGACCCTCTGCACATACGTCCTTACGTGCGGCTGCACGAGGCGGGATCGGCCGGGACGGCAGGGGCATCCGAAGAGTCGGGGCAGACGCCCGAGGGCCCCGCGCCCGGCTCCCCCGAGGAAGAGCCGCCCCGGGTGACCAGGCCGGGAGCGGGCGAGGAAGCCCCCGCGCCGCTGCCCGACCTGACGCCCTTCGCGGCGCGGGGCACCGAGGAGACGGCCGAACTGCCCGCCGCCACCGACAGTGGGCGGCGGAACGGCCGCAAGCGAACCGGTGGACTGCCGGTGCCGTGGGGCAGGGCGGGGCGCGGGGTCACGGGGTCCGCCGCCCCCACCGCCGGGCGCCAGGCGGCCGGCAGCGAGCGCCGCAGGCCCAGCACGGCGGTCTTCGCCGGCGTCGGTGTGGCGGCCGTGCTGGGGGCGGGCCTGCTGACCACCCAGATCCTCACCGACGACGGCCGCGGCGCGGACGACGGCCGCGCGATGCGCCCCCTCCCGACCGACGCCCCCACCCACGCGCTGCCGACCGCCTCGCCCTCGACGTCGCAGGCTCCGAGCCTGAGTGAGCGGCCGCGTCCGGCGCCGTCCCGTACGGGCACACCGGGCACGCCCCGCGCCGACCGTGACGGCGACGAGCACGCCACGCGGCCCTCCGCCTCTCCTTCCCGTGAGGGAGGGGGGAAGGAGAGGCGTCAGGGCGGGTCAGCGGAGGGAGAGCACCGGGGCGGCCGTGCGCACCAGGTGCGGCCGGACGCGTCGTTCGGCGAGACGCTGCGCCCCGGCGACTCGGGGTCCGAGGTCGCCGAGTTGCAGCGGCGGCTGAAGCAGGCCGGGTACTACGACAGGGGCGCGGAGGAGGACGGCGTCTACTCCTCCGGCGTGCAGGAGGGCGTCTTCCGCTACCAGGCGCACTACCGCCTCTGGGACGACCCGCCCGGCGACTACGGCCCCGCCACCCGTCGCCACCTGGAGTCCCGTACGTCGGGGTGAGCGGGCTGGCGGGGCGCGGCGCTCAGTTTGTATGATGGAGGAACAAATGGTCCCGCCCGTGCCCCTCGCATCTGGAAGGGGCGTCCCTGACCGGCGGGCGGGCCATCTGTCCTCGTTCGCCGACCCGGCCGTACGCGCCGGACGGCTCCGCTGAGCCGTCCGCGACCGCTCGCGCCCCAGGGAGCTCCGCATGACGACCCCCTCCATCACCGTTCGCGGGCTGCTGCTCGACATGGACGGCACGCTCGTCAACTCCGACGCCGTGGTCGCACGGATCTGGCGGGGGTGGGCCACCGAGAAAGGCCTCGACCCCGATGAGGTCCTGCGCGTCGCACACGGCCGCCAAGGCCACCTGACGATGGCCACCGTGCTCCCGGACAGGCCCATGGAGGTCAACTACGCGGAGAACCGCGCCCTCCTCGCCAAGGAGACCGCCGACACCGACGGCATCGTGCCCGTGCCCGGCGCCCCGGCCTTCCTCGCGGCGCTCCGGGACCTCCCGCACGCGCTCGTCACCTCCGCGTCCCCTGGTCTCGCGACGGCCCGCATGGCGGCCGCCGGACTGCGGATGCCCCAGCTGCGCGTCACCTCCGAGGACGTCGGCGCCAGCAAGCCGGACCCGGAAGGCTTCCTCAAGGGCGCGGCCGAGCTGGGCTTCCCCGCGAGCGAGTGCGCCGTCTTCGAGGACTCGGCCGCCGGCATCGCCGCCGGTCTGGCCGCCGGCATGCCGGTCATCGGCGTCGGCCCCCGCGCCCCCGAGCACCGGCCCACCCTCCACGTGCCGGACCTGGAACACCTCCGCCTCGAACCGCTCGCCGACGGCCGCATCCGCCTCACCGCCACCGCGGCCGCCGCCTGATCCGGCGGACGCTCACCGGCCCGTCCGCCGGGCGCCCCTGAGATCGCCTGTCGGATGCCTCGTGTGACCGTCTCCGCCGGACGCCCCTCTCACCGCCCAGCCGGCCCGGGGTGCGCCCCGGGCCGGCTCACTTCTTCGGCGGGGCCTGCTGCACGACCTCGAACGACCAGGTCTCCGAACCGGTCGCGGCGGGCTTCGGGCGCTCCGCGCTCCCGGCGCCGCTGCCGCTGTCGCCGGTCTCGCTGTCGTCGCCCTTCGCGCGCTGGTGCGCTTCCTTCATGGGGCCGTTCATCCACGCCTGGAACGCCTCCTCGTCCCGCCAGCGGGTGTAGACGAGGTAGCGGTCCGAACCCTCCAGCGGGCGCAGCAGTTCGAACCACTCGAAGCCGTCGGCGCTCTCCACGAGCCCCTTGCGGGCGGCGAAGCGCTGCTCCAGCACCTCCCGCTGCTCAGCCGGCACGGTCAGCGCGTTGATCTTGACGATGCTCATGTCCCCATCCTGCCTCACCCGCCGCAGGCGTCGGCGGCCCGGCACCCGCGCCCCGGCCGCTGCCGCTCCGCGCCCCGGCCGCTGCCTTTCCGGGCGCGGAAAGGCTTGTCCCGTTCTGGTCAACCGACCGGGCGCGGCTGTCAGGTAGCGAGTAGGTTTCTCGCGTCTGACGTGAGGAGGTCGCGGGCGCACACTCGTGCGATGCGGCCCGGAACACAGTGGTACAGCGCGGGGGGCCGGCGGTGAGCTGACCGGCGGACAGGACGGAGACGGCGGGGCGTGGCGGCGGAATCGGTGGCGGAGGGGCCCAAGAGCCCCGACCGCGGCGGGAAGTGGTCCGGGGGCGGGAACGGCCCAGGACAGGGTGCCACGCGGCCGTGGAGCCGCGCGGGATTCCGTCCGGGCGTGCTCCTGGCGGGCCTGTGGGTCCTCACGCTCGGCCTGGCGGTGCGGCAGGCCACCGCCGTGCTGCGGCTCCCGCAGGAGGAACGGCTGGTCGACCTGTTCGCCTGGCTCGGCGACAACGGCGTCCTGCGCCTGCACGATTCGCTCTACGACGGTGACCAGCCCTTCACCGGTACGCCGTTCGCCGGGCTGGTACTCAAACCGCTCACCCGCGCCGCCGAGCAGACACTCGGCGTCGCCTGGACGTTCGGCACGATGCTGCTGGTCGCCGCCGTGGGCGTCCTGGCGGCCAGGGCGCTGCCGGGGCCCGTCCCGCGGCGTGCCGCGCTGTGCGCCGTACCGGCCGCGCTGAGCCTGCTGGCGCTCTCCATACCCGTACGCAACACCTTCCACCTGGGCCAGACCAGCGTGCTGCCCGTGCTGTTGGTGCTGGCCGGCTGGCTGCTGGGCGGCGCGCGAGGGGAGCCGGAAGCGTCCCACGGGGCGGGCGAGGCATCCGGCGCGCGGCCCGCCGCGCTGTCGGGCACGGGCCGTGCCCTCCTGGGCGCGCGGACGGGGGGCGCCCTGATCGGTGTGGCGTGCGCATTGCAGCCGGCCACCGTGCTGTTCCTGCCGCTGCTGTGGTTCACCGGCCGCCGTCAGGCGGCGGTCACCGGCACGGGCACCTTCCTGCTGTGCACGCTCGCCACCTGGGTCGTGATGCCCGGCGACTCCATGGCGTACTGGATCCACCACGTCGCGGGCGCGGGGCTGGGCGGGCCCGCCGACGCGAGCGCCAACCAGTCGCTGCACGGCGCCCTGTTGCGCGCGGGACTGCACGGGCCTGCCGAGATCGTGCTGTTCGCCCTGGCGGCGGCCGCGGTGGGCTGGCTGGCGCTGCGCCGCGCGGTCCGCTACGCGCGGGACGGGCAGCCGCTGCTGGCCGCGGCGATCGTCGGCAGCGCCGCCGTGGTGGCCTCCCCGGTCGCCTGGCAGCACCAGCAGCTGTGGGTGCTGCTGGCCGTGGTCGGCCGGGTGGGCCGACGCACAGGGGACCGGCTGGTGTGGCCGGTTTTCGTCGCCATGGTGATGACGTTGGACGGCAGCGCGCTGGTCCCGAAGGTCGCCGTCTTCGGGGCGTTCGGCGAGAACGCGGTGCTGCTCGCGGCGCTGCTCGCCTCCTGTGTCGTCCCCTTCATGCGCCGCGACGCGGCCGTGTGGGACGCGCCCGAACCCATGGGCGCTCTCAGCCGGCCCAACCTGATGCTGGAACTGCTGCTGATCCGCGTCTGGTACTGGGCCTACTCCTGGGTGCGCGGGCACGCACCCGACTCCCGCTCCCTCGCGGAGGGCCACGGACACCAGATCCTCGACGCGGAGTCCTTCCTGCACCTGGACGTCGAACACGGCCTCAACAGGCTGGCCGTGCGCACCCAGTGGCTGCGCGACGCCTGCGACTTCTACTACTCGACGTTCCACTTCCTGGTGCCGATCGCCTTGCTGGCCTGGCTGTACGCCCGCCGGGTGCCCCGCTACCGCGGCGCGCGCACGGCGCTGGGCTGCGCCACCCTGCTGGGGCTGGTCGGCTTCTGGCTCTACCCGCTCGCACCGCCGCGCCTGATGCCGGGCCTCGGCTACGTCGATACGGCGCACGGGCCGCAGGACCTGGCCGACCCCGACTTCGGCGCGCTCACCTCGCTGTCCAACCAGTACGCCGCGATGCCCTCGCTGCACGTGGGCTGGTCGCTGTGGTGCGCCGTGGTCGTCTTCATGATGACGCGGAACGTCTGGCTGCGGGCGCTGGGCGTCCTCTACCCGCTGATGACCGCATTCGTGGTGATGGCCACCGCCAACCACTACCTGCTGGACGCGGTGGGCGGCGTCCTGGCCGTGGTGGCGGGCTTCGCCGGTGCGAGGTGGCTGGCCCGGCTGCGGGAACGCAGGGCGCCCACCGCGGGACCGCCACCGGGCGGAACGGACGGACGGCCGCGTCCGTGGCCACCGGGCAGCGATTCCGTTGCGGGTCCTTCGAACGAAAGTGCCGCTGCTGGTCCGTCGGCTGGGAGCGACGACGGTGTTCCGTCGGGCGGAAGAGTCGCTGCTGGTCCTTCGGCCGAGAACGCCCCTTCCGGTTCGCCGCCCGGCGGGACAGCCGTCGGCTGACCGCCGGCGGGCGGGGGTGCCGTCGGGATCTCGCGGGTGGGCGGTGCGGCCGCCATCGAGGGCTCACCGGCCGACGGGACTGCCGCCGGCGGGCGGGGGCGGCGACCGCCGCCCCACCGCGCGGCGCGTGACGCGGCGGCCGGGCCCGCCGCGTCACCCGTGCAGCTTCAGGCCCTTGACCGTACGGTCCACCGCGTTGCGCGGGCCGTAGAGCCCCAGCCCCGCGAGGGTGAGCTTGTCGGCCTCGACCGCCCGGACGGCGGCGCGGTTGTCCGCGTCGTTGCCCGTGGCGAACATCTCGTCCGTGTAGACGGCCGTGGCCAGGCCGCGGGACAGCGCACGCCGGTGCGTCGTCGCGAGCCCGTCCGCGTCCGCCGCGAAACAGAGCACCGGCTCGCGGGCCAGTGCCAGGTAGAGGTTGCCTGAGCCGTCCTCGTAGGGCTCGCCCATCACCTCGTCGGAGGCGTGCGCGATCCCGCTGGCCAAGAACGCGGTCACGTTGAGCTTCTGCCAGTCCGCGAGGTCGGCGCGGACGACGACGGCGATCTTCGTATCGAAACGCATGAGCCCAGGTTGCGGGCGTTGCGGGCGGCCGTATTGAACGCTCGTGCGCGAGCTGCGCCCACCTCGTGGACGGCTCCGCAGCACGGCGGGTGGCCCTGGCAGACTGACGCCATGGGTGAGTGCGCGCGCCGGGAGGCCGGGGACGGCACCGCGGCGGGCGACTGGGTCCGCTACTGGCGGGCGCCCGACCAGCCGGTGGAGGCCATGCGCGCGCACTTCACCGGGCACGTCTTCCACCGGCACAGCCACGACGCCTACTCCTTCGCCGTGACCGAGACGGGTGCGCAGCGCTTCCACTGCCGTGGCGGGCGGCACACCAGCGGCGCCGGCATGGTGATGGCCTTCAACCCGGACGATCCGCACGACGGTGAATCGGCCGTCGAACAGGGCTTCACCTACCGCATCGTTCACCTGGGTCCCGACCTCGTCCGCTGCGTCCTCACCGACGCGGCGGGCCGCGACGCCCCCATGCCGCTGTTTCCGCAGCCGGTGCGCGAGGACCCGGTGCTGCGGCGCGCGCTGCTGCGGCTGAACGCCGCCGTCTCGGCCGGCGCCGCAGCCGGTGCGCTGGCGCGGGACGAGCGGCTGACGGACGCCGTTCTCGCCATGGTGCGCCGGGGCGCGCACAGCCCCGCGCGCGTCGCCGATGCGCGCGCCGGAACCGCTGCCGTACGCCGCGCCCGCCGGCTGCTGGAGGACGACTGGGCGGGGGAGGTTCCGGCCGAGCGTCTGGCGCGGACGGCCGGGTGCAGCCGCTTCGCTCTCTACCGGGCGTTCCGCGCCGAGATGGGCATGCCGCCCAGCGACTACCAGCGGCAGCTGCGGCTGCGTGCCGCCCGGCGGATGCTGGCGGGCGGTGCCACGGCGGCCGAGGCGGCGGCGGACTGCGGCTTCGCCGACCAGGCCCATCTGCACCGCTGGTTCGTCCGCTGTTACGGCGTCACGCCGGGCGCGTACACGCGCGCCGCGTGAGGCTGCGCGGGGCCGTCATCCGTAGTGGACCCGCAGCTCCTTGATGCCGTTGATCCAGGCCGAGCGGAGCCTGCGGGGTTCCGGTCCCGCCAGGGAGATGCCGGGGACGAGGTCGGCTATGGCGTGGAAGATCAGATTGATCTCCAGCACGGCGAGGCTCTTGCCCAGGCAGAAGTGGGGCCCTCCGCCGCCGAACCCGAGGTGCGGGTTGGGGTCGCGGGTGATGTCGAAGACGTGCGGATCGGCGAAGACCTCCGGGTCGTTGTTGGCCGACGAGTAGAAGAGGCCGACGCGCTGCCCGGCGGAGATCTTCCGTCCGCCCAGTTCGGTGTCCTGGGTGGCGGTGCGCTGGAAGGAGACCACGGGCGTGGCCCAGCGCACGATCTCCTCGGCCGCGGTGGCGGGCCGCTCGCGGGTGAACAGCTCCCACTGCTCGGGGTGGGAGAGGAAGGCGTGCATACCGTGGCTGATGGCGTTGCGCGTGGTCTCGTTCCCCGCCACCGCCAGCAGGATCACGAAGAAGCCGAACTCGTCCGCGTTCAGATTGCCCTCGCCCTCGGCGGCCACGAGTTTGCTGACGATGTCGTTCGCGTAGTGCGCGGGGCACTCCTTGCGTGACTGCGCCATCGTCATCGCGTACGAGACGAGTTCGGCCGCCGACTGGGTGCCCACCTCCTGCGTGATGGCGTACTCGGGGTCGTCGTAGGCGACCATCTTGTTGGACCACTCGAAGATGCGGGAGCGGTCCTCCTGCGGGACGCCGATCAGTTCGGCGATGGCCTGGAGGGGCAGTTCGACGGCGATGTCGGTGACGAAGTCGCCGCTTCCCGCGTCCCTCGCGCCGCTCACGATGCGCCTCGCACGCTCGCGCAGTGCGTCCTCCAGCGCGCGGATGGCCCGAGGGGTGAAGCCCCGCTGCACGATCTGGCGCACCCGGGTGTGCTCGGGCGGGTCCATGTTCAGCATGATGAGCTTCTGGATGTCGATCTGGTCGCGCGTCATGTGGTCGGCGAAGCGGATGACGGCGGTGTTCAGGTTCGAGGAGAACAGCTCCGGGTGGGTGGAGACCTCCTTGACGTCGGCGTGCCGCGTCACCACCCAGTAGCCGTCGTCCGCGAATCCGGCCACGTTGTGCGGCTGCGGGTTCCACCACACCGGGGCCGTCTCGCGCAGCAGGGTGAACTCGGGCAGGGGCACGCGCTCTTGGTAGACGTCCGGATCGGTGAAGTCGAACCCGTCGGGCAGTGCGGGGCAGGAGGACATCGGCGGCTCCACTCCCTCTTCGAGGTCTTGGGCCCTCACGGCACAGGCGGCACCCGGAGCAGCCCCGGCACCACGGGCACCGGGGGAGCCGTCGAGGCGGGAGGCGCGGGGGCGCCACCGCGTGGTGCTGACGGGCCATCAGAATCGCCCCGAAGGTAGTAACGGGTTCTACAAGTGGCAAGGGCCACGGCGGCGGAACTTGCGCACGGGGCGCACGCCGGACTCGTGCACGCCCCTTGCGCGGCGGGGAGCCGCCTCCTCACACTGTCCGAAGAACTAGAACGCGTACTAGTTGTGTTCGTCGCGCTGGTGGGGAGCCAGCCGGGCTGGAGAGGACGACTCATGGCCGCCGAACCCGTCATCGTCGAAGCAGTACGCACCCCCATCGGCAAGCGCTCCGGCGCCCTCGCCACCCTGCACCCCGCCTACCTGCTGGGTGAGACCTACCGCGAACTCCTCGGCCGCACGGGCATCCACGCCGACTGCGTCGAACAGGTCGTCGGCGGCACCGTCACGCACGCGGGCGAGCAGTCCATGAACCCGGCGCGCAACGCCTGGCTCGCCGCCGGGCTGCCCTACGAGACCGCCGCCACCACCGTCGACTGCCAGTGCGGCTCCTCCCAGCAGGCCAACCACATGGTCGCCAACATGGTGGCCGCCGGCGTCATCGACATCGGCATCGGCTGCGGCGTCGAGGCCATGACCCGCGTGCCCCTGGGCAGCGGCTCCAAGCACGGCCCCGGCAAACCCTGGCCCGAGGAATGGCACGTCGACCTGCCCAACCAGTTCGAGGCCGCCGAGCGCATCGCCCGCCACCGCGGACTGACCCGCGCACGCGTCGACGCCCTCGGCCTCCTCTCCCAGCAACGCGCCGCCGCCGCCTGGGCGGAGGAGCGCTACAAGCGCGAGACGTTCGCCGTCCAGGTGCCCACCACCGAGGAGGAACAGGCGGCGGGTGAGGGCATGTGGCGCTCCGTCGAGCGGGACGAAGGGCTGCGCGACACCTCCCTGGAGGCGCTCGCCCGGCTCAAGCCCGTCCTGCCCACCGCCGTGCACACCGCCGGCACCTCCTCGCAGATATCCGACGGCGCCGCCGCCGTGATGTGGGCCTCCAAACGCATGGCGAGGGCGCTGAAACTCCGGCCGCGGGCACGGATCGTCGCCCAGACACTGGTCGGTGCCGACCCGCACTTCCACCTCGACGGGCCCGTCGACGCCACCCGCGCCGTCCTGGGCAAGGCGGGCATGTCCCTCAAGGACATCGACCTGGTCGAGATCAACGAGGCCTTCGCCTCCGTCGTCCTGTCCTGGGCCCAGGTCTTCGACCAGGACCTGGCCAAGGTCAACGTCAACGGCGGAGCCATCGCACTCGGACACCCCGTCGGCGCCACGGGAGCCCGGCTGCTCACCACCGCCCTGCACGAACTGGAACGGAGCGACAAGGAGTTCGCCCTCATCACCATGTGCGCGGGCGGCGCGCTGTCCACGGCGACGATCCTGCAGCGGTTGTGAGGAGGCGCGGGGGCGCACGGCCGTGTGGGCCCGCGGGCTCCTGGGCACGTCCTTCGCCCGCCCGGACCCGGCCGGACCCGGCCGGAAAGCTTTGCTCCCCCGAGGGGTTGCGGGCGGGCGGCCGACCGCGACCGCTCCCTCACCGGCATCTCGCTGTAGTGGCTGACCGCCACCGCGGGCTCGGCCGCCCAGGTCTACTACGAGACGCTCTCCGCCAACGACTGGTCCGGCTCGAGAACACCTCCGAGGACGAAGCGGACCACCGTGCACGCCGACAGCCGACAGCCGACAGCCGACAGCCGACAGCCGACAGCCGACACGCAGGGCCAGTCCCAGCCGGTGTCCGCGCTCGTGACGGTACGCGGACGGCGCGTACGAGTGGGTGCGGTGAACGTGCCCGTGGCGGGATCTGGCCGAGGCTTGTTCCCGGCGGCGGGATCGCGCTAAGGCTTGTTCAGGTAGGTGAGGATGGCGCGGACACGGCGGTTGGTGTCGTCGTCGTCGGAGATGCCGAGCTTGCCGAACATGGAGGTGGTGTACTTGCTGATGGCGCTCTCGCTGAGGAAGAGGCGGCGGCCGATGGCCTGGTTGGACAGTCCCTGCGCCATGAGGGCCAGCACGGAGTACTCGCGTTCGGTGAGCCGTTCGAGTCCCCGGTGCGGGGAACTGCCGGACAGCAGTTCCGCGATGACGGCCGGGTCCATGGCCGTCCCGCCGCCCGCGACGCGTTCGAGGGCGCCGATGAACTGGTCGGCGTCGAACACGCTCTCCTTGAGGAGATAGCCCACGCCGCCGGAGCCGTCGACCAGGAGCTCGCGGGCGTACAGCTGCTCGACGTGCTGGGAGAGAATGAGGATCGGCAGGCCGGGCGTCTCGCCGCGGGCGGCGAGGGCCGCCCGCAGGCCCTCGTCCGACTGGTCCGGTGGCATGCGGACGTCGATGACGGACACATCCGGGCGCCACGTCCGCAGCGCGTCGAGCGTTTCAGGCCCGGTGGTCGCGGTCGCCACCACCTGGTGCCCGTACGCCTCGATCAGGCGGACCATCCCGTCGCGCAGGAGGTAGAGGTCTTCGGCTACAAGGATTCGCATGGCAGCGCCATCCTGACACGGGTCGGACCGCCCGGTGGGCTGGTGATCTCCAGGGTGCCGTCGAAGACCGCGAGGCGGCGTCGCATGCCTGCGAGCCCGCCGTCGGCTCGCTCGTCGGCCCCGCCCCGGCCGTCGTCCTCGACCTCGACAACGAGGCCGGCCTCGTCCCTGGCGAGGCTGACGCGCGCCCGTGAGGCGTGGGCGTGCCGGACCGCGTTGGTCAGCAATTCGGCGACGCCGAAGTAGACGGCCGACTCGATCGGCGGGATGGCGTCCCGCTGTGTGGTGTAGGGGATCTTCGCGGTTGAGTGCGCGGGTTCTGCTCCCTGGGGTGCACCGTCTGCCGGTGTCTGCTCCCTGCTCAACTGGCAGGCCACCGTGCAACTG
>NZ_QOIN01000026.1 GCF_003323715.1 Streptomyces diacarni | reverse complement strand
CCGACTCAAGCAGTGGCGTGGCATCGCGACCCGCTACGACAAGACCGCCGAGTCCTACCAAGCAGCCGTCACCCTCGCCTCACTCCTGATGTGGGCGTGACATTTGAAGACAACTCCTAGGTCAGGGCTGGTCCGAACGCGTAGGCAGTCGTGCGTGTACGTCGTACATTCAGTGCTGTGCCCCACCGCGCGTACACCGTACGAAGGAGTCTCCCATGAGCACCGTCCTCATCTCCGGCGCGAGCGTCGCCGGCCTCACCCTCGCCTACTGGCTGCGCGAGCGCGGCTTCGATGCGACCGTCGTCGAGCGCGCCCCGGCACCCCGCCCGGGCGGCCAGGCCATCGACGTACGCGGCGTCGCACTCGACGTACTCGAGAGGATGGGCCTCCTCGACGAGGCGCGCGCGGCCCGCACGCGCATGCGCGGGATGTCGATGCACGACGGCGAAGGCAACGAGCTTTGGCGTTCGACGGAGATGACCTACAGCGGCGGGCGCATGGACAGCGGCGACATCGAACTGCTCCGCGAGGACCTGACCGCCCTGCTCCACCGGAGCGTGGACGGGCGGGCCGCGTTCCTCTTCGGCACCTCGCTCACCGCGCTCGACCAGCGCCCCGACGGCGTGGCGGCCGTCTTCGCCGACGGAACCTGCCGCACCTTCGACCACGTCGTCGGCGCGGACGGCCTGCACTCGGGGGTCCGCCGTCTCGTCTTCGGCCCCGAGTCCGACCACCTCCACCACCTCGGCGCCCACGTGGCCGTCTTCTCCACCGACAACTTCGCGGGCCTCGACAACTGGCAGGTCTGGTCGCAGGGGGAGGATGCCAGTTACTGCCTCTACCCCGTACGGGACAACACCGAACTGCGCGCCACCCTGGGCTTCATGGCGGGTCCGCTCGACTACGACCACCGCGACACCGAGCAGCAGCGGACTCTCCTCGCCGCCCGCCTGTCCACCCTCGGCGGTGACACCCCGAAGCTGCTGGAGGCCATGAGGACCGCGCCGGACTTCTACTTCGACGCCATGGCGCAGGTCCGCATGGACCACTGGACACGCGGACGCGTCGCGCTGGTCGGAGACGCCGGGTACTGCTCTTCGCCGCTCTCGGGTCAGGGCACCAGCCTCGCTCTGACCGGCGCCTACGTGCTGGCCGACGAACTGGGCGGAACCGCCGACGACTTCGGCGCCGCCTTCGCCCGCTACGAGCGGCGCATGCGCCCCTTCGTCGCCCTCAACCAGGCCCTGGCGACCGAGAACCTGGGCCAGGGAGCGTCGGAGGAGTCGCTGGAGCGGGCGAAGAACGCCCTGGAGCTGGACGCGGAAGGGGTGTGAGAGGCCGGGCCGTCCGCAGCGCGGGTTCCGCCACCGCGCACGCGAACTCCCGTCCGGCTTCCTCTCCAGGAGCACTCAGGTTCCCCCGCCAGGGATACATGGGTGTTCGCGGGGGCATGTCTGGTGCGCAGGCGATCGCACCGCTTGCGGGTGTATGTACGTCTGCGTCCCTCAAGAGAACGGGAAGTGCAACGTGACCTCAACCTTCCGTCTCCGCAACGCCGTTGCGGCCGCCGTCGCCGTCGGGCTGGTCGGCGCGGCCACCGTCGGCGCGGCCGCCTCACCCACGGCCACCACTTCGCACACCAGGGCAGCCGCCGCAGCCGCCGCGGTCCCTGCGGGGAGCGGCCCGTCCTCCCCGGCCGCCTGGGCCGAGGACGCGGCGAAGACCAACACGGTGAAGGCCGACCGCCACGACGTGCGGCGCTGGGAGCAGTTCCGACTGCGCGGGAAGGTGACCGGGATCGAGGCGGGCGCGACCGTGCACCTCCAGCAGAAACAGCACGGCACGTGGAAGACGCTGCCGGGGACCTCGGTCGTCAACCGTTCGCTGGACTACTCGATGCGCGTCAAGCTGGGCATCAAGGGGCTCAACCACGTCCGCACGGTGGTGGCGGGACAGCCCTCCAACGCCGTGGCGGTGACCGTCCACTGAAGTCTGCCGGGCCGCCGGAACAGCCGGGCTGCCGGGACGGGTGAGCCGCCGGAACAGCCGGGCCACCGGGACGGGCGGCGCGGCTGAGCCGCTTTCCCCGCCGTGGGGCTCCACCCCGCGGCGGGGTAGTGCTAGGTACACCGGAGGTACGGGCCCCAGCCGTCTGCCAGGCGCGTGGTCGCGCGGCGAGAGTGGAGGTATGACAACGACGACGCACGCGCAGGCGATGACGCCGGTATCCGCGCTCCCTGCCGACCGTGGCGGTCACGGTGGGCGTTTCGGCCGCGAGGTGGGCTACCTGCTGTCGGGGCTGCCCCTGGGCATCGCCTCGTTCACCCTGATGATCACCGGCTTCGCCCTCGGCGTCTCCACGCTCATCCTCTTCGTCGGAGTCCCCGTGCTGGCCGGAACGCTGGCCATGGCGCGGTACCTGGCCCGGGTGGAGGCCGACCACATCGCCAACGTGACCGGCCGCCCGCTGACCGCCAGGGCGGTGGCGCCAGGGCCCGGCCCGGGCCGTTCGGGGCGCTGGAGCGGTGTCCGCGATCCGCAGGCGTGGCGGGATTTGGTACACGCCGTCATCGCCTTCCCGGCCCGCGTGGTGACCTTCTCCCTCACGCTGGCATGGCTGGCGGGCGGCGTGGGCGGGGTGACGTACGGGCTGTGGTCCTGGCCGATCCCCCGTGACGACAGTGACGGCTGGGTCAATCTGGCGTTCGGGATGTCGGGGCGTATGCCCGACATCGTCGGCAACCTGGTGCTCGGCGTCTTCCTCCTGGCGACGACGGTCCCGGTGATACGCGGACTGGCGACGGCGCAGGCGAGTCTGGGCCGGGTGCTGCTGCGGCGCGGCGACGTGTGAGACACGCTGAGACACGGAGTCGGCCCGCGCCTGGTGGTGGCCCGGCAGGCGCGCACGGGCCGTCGGCCGGCTCCGGCCGGCTCCGAGTGGCTTCGACCGGTTTCTGAGCGGCGGACGGCCCAAACTGCTGCCATGCTGGCTGGAACGAGCGGTGCGGCTCCGGTGACAGCTCCCGGACCGCCCGCACAGCTCCTGCTCCGCCCGCCCGCGACAGCCACCGCTTTCCGCCCGCCGGAGGATCCGCATGTTGACGACCGCCTTCGTTCCCGGCACCCCGAACTGGCTCGACCTCGCCGCGCCCGACGTCGAGGCCGCCGTCGCCTTCTACACGAGCGTCTTCGACTGGGAGTTCCAGTCCGCAGGGCCCGAAGCGGGGGGCTACGGCTTCTTCCGGCGGAACGGTGAGGTGGTGGCGGCCGTCGGCCCGCTGGGGGGAGAGGGCGATCCCCGTTGGACGGTGTACTTCCACACGCGTGACGCGGACGCCACCCGTGCCGCCGTTCAGCGGGCGGGCGGGACCGTGCGGGCCGCACCGATGGACGTGTTCACCGCGGGCCGGATGGCGCAGTTCACCGACCCGGCCGGTGCGGACTTCGCCGTCTGGCAGCCGCGCGAGACGGTCGGTCTCGACGTCGTCATGGAGCCGGAGACGCTGTGCTGGACGGAGCTCCACACGACGGACGCCGCGGCGGTGCGGGACTTCTACACGTCCGTGTTCTCCTGGAGCTACGAGGACATGCCGATGGGTGACGGTCTCGTCTACTCGGTCTTCTCCGCGCCCGGCGGTGGCACGCCCCAGGACACGGGGCAGGGCGGCATGATGCAGCTGATGCGGGAGCACCGGGAGGCCGGTTCCGCCTCCGAGTGGCACCCGTACTTCGCCACGGAGGACTGCGATGCCACGTTCACCAGGGCGACCGGAGCGGGGGCGAGCGCGCTGATGCCGCCGACGGACGCCCCCGGGGTCGGGCGCCTGGCCATGCTCAGGGACCCGGCCGGCGCCACGTTCGCCCTCATCAAGGGGGACCCGGACCAGAGCTGAGGCCCGCCCCAGCCCGCACCTCACGCACGGGTCCGCTCCTCACGCACAAATCCGCACCGGTGCGTGAGACAGCCCAATCCATTTTGAATCGCTCGGTACATAATCGTGCTAGCGTACGCGCATGGCCCGACCGAGACTGTTCGACGAGGAGCGGGCCCTGGACGCGGCCATGCGGGCGTTCTGGGAGAAGGGGTACGAAGCCACTTCCACCCAGGACCTGTGCGAGGCCACGGGGCTGGGGCGCAGCAGCATCTACAACACGTTCACCAGCAAGCATGCCCTCTTCCAGCGGTCGCTGGCGCGCTACGTCGAGACGATGACCGCGCTGCAACTGGAGATCGTCGAGGACGCCGGGCGGCCCGCGCTGGAACGGTTCGAGGCGCTGTTCGCGTGCATCATCGAGCAGGAGTTCGCCCAGCGGCGGGACGGCAGGAGTATCGGCTGCCTGTCGGTCAACACCACCGTGGAGCTCGCGGCGCGCGACCCGGGCGTCGCGGACGTGCTCGCCAGGGATGTCGAGTTGCGGCTGGCCGCGCTGCGGGCCGCCGTCGAGGCGGGGCAGCGGGCCGGTGAGATCCCGTCAGGGCAGGCGCCCGCTGAGCTCGCCCGCTTCGTCAACGCCGTCATCGCCGGAATGCGGGTCTCCGCGCAGGGCGGTGCGGACCGTGCGGCCCTGGAGGGCATCGCCGCGACGGCGGTCGCGGCGCTGACGGCCTGACGCGCCGGCCTCCCGGTGCAGGGCGGTCGTCCCGCCTGCGCCGCGCGTGGGGCGGTCGCGTCGTGCGGGCAAGTTCTGTACTGATCCATCCATAACTGTGGGCGTGCCGGCGTCGTACCCGGACCGCCCCGCGGACACACCGCTGTCGGGGAGACACTGATGCCACTGACCGTTCACCTCATGGCGGCGGGAATCTTCGCCATGGTCACCAGCGAGTTCCTCGTCGCGGGGCTCATGCCGCAGATCGCCGAAGGACTGGACGTCTCCCTCTCCCAGGTGGGCTACCTCGTCACCGCGTTCGCCGCCGCGATGACGCTCGGCGGCCCCTTCCTCGCCGCCGCGGTGCTCAGGCTGCGCCCGAAGCGGGCGCTGGCAGTGCTGTTCGCCGTCTTCCTCGCGGGCAACGTGCTGGCCGCACTCGCACCCGGCTACGCCGTCATGCTCGTCGCGCGTCTGATCACCGGCACCGCCTCCGCCGCCTTCCTCGGCGCGGCCATCTCCCTCAGCGTGCGCCTGGTGCGGCCCGAACAGGCCGGGCGCGCCGTCTCGGTGGCGCTCAGCGGGCTGATGCTGGGCACGCTGCTGGGGCTGCCGCTGTCCACGTTCGTCGGCGACCTGTACGGGTGGCGCAGCGCCTTCTGGGTCGTCACCGCGATGACGGTGGCCGCGGCGGTGCTGACGGTGGCGCGCGTCCCGCGGATGGAGGGGCAGGGCGCCGGCGGGAGCGGCGCGGGGGGCGGGATACGCCAGGAGCTGTCGGTCTTCCGCCGGCGGAGGCTCTGGCTGGTGCTGACGACCAGCACCCTGACCATCGGCGCGACCTTCTCGGTGTTCAGCTACCTCAACCCGATCCTGACCGAGGTCTCCGGCTTCTCCACGGGCAGCGTCCCTCTCCTGCTGATCGCCTACGGCGCCGCCAACCTGCTCGGCAACGCCGTGGTCGGCCGCCTCGCCGACCGGTACGCGTTCACGGTCCTGCTGACCGGGCTGCTGAGCAACGGCGTCTTCCTCGCCGCCTTCGCGCTGCTGGCCGGCGTACGGGCGGGCGCGGTCGTCTTCCTGCTGGCCATCGGCCTGGTCGGCGTCACCATGAACCCGGCGATGGCCACCCGCGTCCAGCGGGCCGGCAACACGGGCCCGCTGCTCAACACGGTGCACTCCTCCTTCATCACCCTCGGCGTCCTCCTCGGCTCGGCTCTCGGCGGCGCCGCCATCCCGCACTTCGGGCTCCTCTCCCCGGCGTGGATCGGCGTGGGCCTGGCCGCCCTCGGAGTGCTCACCCTGCTGCCCGACCTGCGCCGCCGGCCCGGCCCGAGCCCTCACCGGGCCCGAGCCGTGCCGGCCCCCGGGAGCACCAGGCCTTGCCCGGTGCACCCGTCACACGAGGGAGCCGCCGCCGAGGGAGCCGCCACCCGCCGGGGCCGGGGCGGGAGCGGGGTCCGGGGCGGTGCCGCCCGCCGGGGGCTCGGGCGAGGGGCCCGAGGCGGTCTCGGGCTCGGCGGCCTCGCTCTCGGACGGCGCGTTCAGATCGGCGAGCATCTGCTTGCTGAACCCGAAGAAGTACGTGGCCACGAACCCGGCGAGGTACCCGGCCGCCAGCCCCAGGCCGTAGATCGCGGCGATGGCGCCCAGCCCGTGGTTGCCCTTGAGCAGGGGGAAGAGGGCCCAGCCCGAGGGGCCGATGGCGGTGGAGCCGACCGAGGTCCCCAGCTGGTAGAAGAGGCCGACGACGCCGCCGCCGAACGCGCCGCCCACGCACGCGGTGATGAACGGGCGGCCCAGGGGCAGTGAGACGCCGTAGATCAGCGGCTCACCCACGCCGAGGAAGCCGGCGGGAAGCGCGGAGCGGATGGTCTTGCGGATCGAGGTGTTGCGGTGCAGCCGCAGGTAGATGGCGACCGCGGCGCCGACCTGGCCCGCGCCGGCCATGGCGAGGATCGGCAGCAGCACGGTGTAACCGCTCTGGTCGATCAGCGTGGTGTGGATGGGGATGAGTGCCTGGTGCAGGCCGAGCATCACCAGGGGCAGGAAGAGCCCGCCGAGGACGAATCCTGCGGCGGCGCCGCCGTGGTCGAGCAGCCAGTCGGCGAGGTGTCCGATGCCGGTGGCGATCTCGCCGCACACGAACATCAGCCCGAACAGCGTGACCAGGCCCGACACCAGCACCGTCAGCGTCGGTGTGACGAGCACGTCCACGGCGGACGGGACGACGCGACGGCAGCCCTTCTCCACGTACACCGCCAGCAGCGCGGCGAACAGCGCGCCCAGGACGCCGCCCTGGCCCGGCGCCAGCTTCTCGCCGAACGCGGAGACGTCGGCGACCCCGGGGAAGACGATGACCGCGGCCGCGGCACCGCCCAGCACCGGTGTACCGCCGAACTCCCGTGCGGTGTTGATGCCGACGAAGACGGCGATCAGCGACATGAAGCCGCTGGCGATCGCCGCCAGTGCCGGGGTGAGGGAGGGCAGCCAGCCCGCGTTCGTGAACAGGCCGTTGAGGCCCGCGACGATGCCGCAGCCGATCAGCGCGGGGATGAGCGGGACGAAGATGTTGGCGATACGGCGCAGCATCAGCTTCACCGGTGTCGCGTTCTTCTCCTTGCGGGCCGCGCGCAGGGCCGCGCCCTCGGCGGCGAGGTCGTCGGCCGTCTTGGCCGCCGCCGGCGTGTCGGGTGCCGTCGCCTGTGCTGCCGTCGAGCGCGGTGTCACCGCGTCCGGTGCGTCGGTGTCCGGTGCGGTCGTGTTCGACGCGGTCGCCGGCTGCGCTGCCGTGCCCGGGTCGGCCTGCCGGGTCAGCGCCTCGAACTCGGGCGTCACCCGGGCGACCTTCCCGGGCCCGAGCACGATCTGGTAGGTGTCGTCCTCGACCACGCCCATCACGTCGGGGAGGGCCTTGAGGGCCTTGTCCTGGACGAGGGAGCGGTCGGCCAGGGCCAGCCGCATGCGGGTCATGCAGTGGGTGACGGAGGTGACGTTCGCCGCCCCTCCGACCAGGGGAAGGATCGCTTCCGCGATACGCCGGTGGGGGTTGCCGCTGCCTTCAGCGCGGTCTTTGGTGCTGTCTGTGCTCATGGTGCGGTCGCTCTTCTTTGAGTGGTGCCATGGTGCAGGCGGTACGGGCGTTCGGTCCGGTTCGGGTGGTCGGTCCGGTGGGGGCGGTCGGTGTGGTGAGGGCGTGGTGGGAGAGCAAGGTCAGGCGTCGCCCTCGGAGCTGTCGGCGGCTGCCGCGGTGAGGGCCGCGCGCAGGTGTCCGTGGGAGGCGGCCAGCAGCCGCTGGGCCCGCGGTCCTTCGACGTCACCCAGAAGGGTGAGGATGGCGGCCTTGACCTCGCCGTCCGTGGCCGCGAGCGCCGACTCGATCGCGTCGTCGGGCGCGCCGGTCGCCAGCGCGACGATCCGCCGGGAGCGCGCGCGCAGCTTCTCGTTGGAGGCGCGCAGGTCGACCATCAGGTTCCCGTAGGTCTTGCCCAGCCGGATCATCGTGATGGTGGAGAGCATGTTGAGGACGAGCTTCTGCGCGGTGCCGGCCTTCAGCCGGGTGGAGCCGGTCAGCAGCTCGGGGCCCACGACGACCTCGATGCCGTGCTCGGCGGCCGCCGCGAGCGCCGAGCCCTCGTTGCAGGACAGGCCCACCGTGAGCGCACCGCGGGCGCGCGCGTGTTCGACGGCGCCGATGGCGAAGGGCGTGCGCCCCGACGCGGAGATCCCCACCACGGTGTCGTCGGCGGTCAAGGACAGTGCGTCCAGGTCGGCCGCGGCCATCTCGGGGCTGTCCTCCGCGCCCTCGACCGAGTTCACCATCGCGTCGGGACCACCCGCGATCACGCCGGTGACCTGGCCCGGAGCGGTGTTGAAGGTGGGCGGGCACTCGCTGGCGTCGAGCACACCCATGCGCCCGGCCGTCCCCGCGCCCGCGTAGAGGAGGCGCCCGCCGCGCGCCATCCGCGCGGCGATGGCGTCGATCGCGGCGGCGATCTGCGGCAGCCGGGCGGCCACGGCGGTCGGGACGGTGCTGTCCTCGCCGTTCATGATCTCGGCGATCTCCAGCGTGGGCAGCTGGTCGATCTGGGCCAGCTCGCTGCGAAACGCTTCGGTCGTGAGTGTGTCCAACTGATGGCGGAGGACGTCGTAGCGCGCCGCGTCCGGCCGGGAGGACGCGGCGTCCTGCTCGGGCGCGGTCCCGGACGGCACGGCGGACCCCGCCCGCGCGGTGTCGGATCGCGCGGAGCCGGGCTGGGAGGGATCGGATGGGGAGCCGTCGGGCTGGGCGGGGCCCGGCCGCGCGGGGCCGGGTTGCGAGCCGGAGGAGTCGAGGGGAGTGGCGGGCTGTGAGGTGGTCATGCGGGAGCGGCTTTCTGTGGCTCTGGGCGGGGGCGGTCTGGATCCTGGGCGTCCGCGGCGTGCCGCGCGTCCCGGGTTTGCCTGGCCTTCCGGGGCGGGCGCGGTCTCGCTCGTCGGGCAGCGGGCCTCAGCGGCCCCGGGGCCGCGGCGAGTGGCGGTGCGCCAGCGCTTCGTACGAGGCGGAGAGCGCGTGCGCCGCCGTCTCGTACGTCCGCTGGGCCACGCCTATGAACAGGCAGTCGACGACGAGCAGCTGGCTCGTTCTGCTGGACATCGCCGCGGGGCGCAGCTCGCTCTCCCGCGCCGTGGACGTCGTGAGCACGTGGTCGGCGTACTGGGCGACCTCCCCGTCCGGGCGGCCCGTGATCGCGATGGTCGTCGCGCCCTGGTCGAAGGCCACGCGCAACGGCTCGATGACATCCACGGTCCGCCCCGAATGGGTGATGGCGACGGCGACGTCGCCCGCCTGCATCTGCACCGCGTTGGTGACGGCGAGATGGGGGTCGGCGTGGCTGTGGGCCACCATGCCGATGCGCAGCAGCTTCTGTGCCAGGTCCTGGCTGACCAGCCCAGAGGCGCCGACGCCGTACACGTCGACGCGCCGGGCTGAAACCATCGCGGCGACGGCCGCCTCGACCTGCGCCACGTCGAGCGCGGCGGCCGTGTCGGCCAGCGTCTGCCGCTCGTCCAGCGCCAGCTTGGCGACGACGTCGGGCATCGGGTCGTCCACGGCGATGTCGGCGGTCACCGCGGGGGCCGCGCCCGACTCCTGCTGCGCGGCCAGCCCGGCGAGAGCCAGCCGCAGGTCCCGGTACCCGGGATACCCGAGGAGACGCGAGGTGCGCACCACGGTGGCCTCGCTGGTGCCGGTGCGCTCGGCCAGACCCGTGACGGTGAGCTGCGCGCACCCGGCGGGATCGCCGGCGACCGCCTCGGCGACCCGCTGCATCGAGCGCGTCATCGACGGCGCCATCGTGCGCACCTTCGCCGCGAGCGCGGTCGGCCCCGGGCGCACGGCCTGGTTCCCTGCCGCCCGTGGCGCCGGCGGCCTGGGCCCCGCGGTTTCCGGTCGCCTCCCGGCCCTGCCCGGTGTCGCAGGTCCCGCCGGCGCCGCCTGCTCCCTGGTGCCCGTCGTGGCCGGCGCTCCGGTCGCCGACTGCGCCTCCGACGTCCCGGCAGGAGGCGCAGTCGTCCCCGCCGAAGGCGCAGTCGTCCCCGTCGGAGGCGACGTCGGCTCGGCCGCCCGCCGGTGCTCTGATCGGAAGGTGAAATTTTCCTTCAGATTACTGCTCACGGGTGGAAGATATTTTCGATTCAGCCGCCCGTCAATGGCTGTTGCGGCACTTGGCGGTCAGCGAGTGGTCATCGAGTTGTGAGCCGTACGGGGCAGCAGTGGTGCAATGGAGGTATGGCACCGATGGATTCCGCACCAGGCTCGGACCCGCCGGGCGAGGGCCGCGACCCCGCCGCCTCCGGGCGGCAGGACCCGCTGGAACGCGCCCTGCACGCCGCCCGCGCGCTGATCCTCGCGGACCTGGAGGCGAGCGACGTGGCACGCGCCGACATCGTCTCGATGGTCGAGGAGTCGGTGACCCACCGCCGCTGGTGGGTCGGGCAGTGGCCCGAAGGGGTCGCCTTCGTGGACGGCCTGGTCGCCCAGGACGTCCAGGACGCACTGCTCGAACGGTACGGGCGGTGGCCCGTCTGCCCCGTGTGCGTCGGCTCCGACCTGCACGCGCTCCAGGTCGAGCCGGAACTGGGCGAGGACCCGCACTGGATCTGCGGGAAGACCTCGACGGTGGTCGCCCGGGTGGGCCGGCTGGGCACCAGGCTGTGACCGTCTACATCGACCCGCCGATCTGGCCGGGGCACGGGCGCGTGTGGTCCCACCTGGTGAGCGACGCGTCGTACGACGAACTCCACGCGTTCGCGGCCCGCATCGGCTGCCCGCCGCGCGCCTTCGACCGCGACCACTACGACATACCGTCCGCGCAGTACGACGTCGCGGTGCGGGCCGGGGCGGTCGAGGTCGGCTCGAAGGAACTCCTCCACCATCTGAAGGCCGCCGGGCTCCGCCGCCGCAAACGCTGACCCCTTGGTGACCGCGCCCGGGCCGAGCCCCCGCGCGCGGTCACCAAGGGGTCAGACCTCGGCGTACTCCACCGTCCGGGCCGGGGAGGCCGCCACCACGCGGGAGCGGGCGTGGACGCGGGAGGAGACGGCCGTCGTAGCCACCCCCGCCGCCGCCATCGCCGCACCGACCCACGCGACCGCCGCGTACCCCCACCCGGCGGAGATGGCCAGACCGCCCAGCCAGGGGCCCACCGTGTTGCCGATGTTGAACGAGGCCGTCGTGGTGGCCCCGGCCAGGGTGGGGGCCGCTTCGGCGGCGTTGAACATCCGGGCGTTGAGGGCGGGCGCCGTCGTGAAGGCGGTCACGCCGAGCATGAGGGCGAGGCCGATCGCCGCGAAACGGTACTCGGCCAGCAGGGCGAGCAGCGCCAGGACGGCTGTGGACGCGGCGATACCGCCGTACATCGTGCCGAACAGGTGCGCGTCCGCGATGCGCCCGCCGATCACCGTGCCGACCAGGCCGCCGATGCCGAACAGCGCGAGCACGCTCGGCACCCAGCTCTGAGGCAGCCCCGCCACGTCGGTGAGCAGCGGCGCCAGATAGGAGAAGAGAGCGAAGACGGCGCCGGCGTTCAAGGCGATGGTCACCAGCGCGAGCCACACCTGCTTGTCGCGGTAGATGCGCAGCTCGCGGCGGAGGTTGGGCGCGTCGTCCCCCGTCGGCACGGCGGTACGGGGCACCAGCATCAGGACGCCGACGAGCCCGACGGCCGCCAGGGCGGCCACCGCCCAGAACGCCGACCGCCATCCGGCCTGCTGCCCCAGGAACGAACCGGCGGGCACACCAGCGATGTTGGCGACGCTCAGCCCACCCACCATGATCGCCATGGCGCGCGCCCGCGCGTTGCCCGGCACCAGCGAGACGGCCACGGCCGCGCCCACCGCCCAGAACCCGGCGCAGGCCAGCGCGCTGAGGACACGCGAGACGAACAGCACCTCGTACGTGGGCGCCAGCGCCCCGGCGACCTGCCCCAGCATGAAGACGGCCAGCAGCCCGACCAGCGTCGTACGCCGTGGCAGCCGCAGGGTGGCGGCGGCCAGCACCGGCGCCCCCACCACCATGCCCACCGCGAACGCCGACACCAGCAGCCCCGCCTTCGGGATCGACACCCCCAGGTCCCTGGCGAGGGGTTGGAGGATGCCCGACAGCATGAACTCGGAGGTGCCCAGCGCGAAGACGGACAGTCCCAGTATGTAGACAGAAAGCGGGATACGGACAGCCGACGGCTTGTCGGCCACGGGTGTGGAGGGCATGCCGTGCTCAACCCGGCCGCGGCCGGCGGCATTCCCGCCGCCTTGGCGCCCTCCTCGCCAGGGGCGCTCTCCGAGTCGTCGCCCCGGTTCAGGCGGCGAGCAGGCGCAGCTCCGTCGTCAGGTTGTGGCGGGCGGGCTGTTCCCAGTGGGCGCGGCCGTAGGAGGTGCAAAAGAGGTGGGGGAGGGAGAGGAGTTGCCGGAGGACGGCGGCCCGGCCCTCCCGGAAGGCGGTGTCGGGCACGAAGGCGTACTCCTGGCGCACTTCGGCGGCGTAGTGCGCGTACTCCTCGGGTGAGCCCGCGAGGACCGCCAGGTCCGCGTCGCACAGGAGAGCGCCGTTGACGTCGTCCGGAGCCGCCTCGTGGGTGACGGTGAGGCGGACGAGGCGGGCGACCTCGGCGGTGCGGGCGGCGGACACGCCCGCCTCGGGGAGGGCCCGCTCGGCGAGGCGGGCGCTGCGCTCCTCGTTCTCGCTGCGGTCGGGACGGTAGACGGCGTCGTGGAACCAGGCGGCGAGGCGGACGGCGTCCGGATCGCCCTGGTGCGCGGCGGGTTCGTCCCCGGTGGTCGCGGACGGGGCGGGCTCTTCCTGGTGGGCGGTCAGCTCCTCGACGCGGTCGAGGACGGCGCTCAGGTGGGCGGTCGCGTGGTAGCGGCGGTGGGGTTCGGCCCAGCGGCGCAGCAGATCCTCGCCGTACGGGGCCGGGTCGGGCCCTTCGGCGCCGCCCCGGGCGCTGCGCAGCAGGGCGTCCCAGCGGAGGAGGAGGGCGGCGTGCACCGCGGACCCGGGTGCGTGGCCCTCGGCCCCGGGCCCAGGGTCGCTGGAGGAGGCGGAGTCGCTGGACGGGGCGGAGTCGCTGGACGAGGTGGAGTCGGCGGGTGGGGCGGGGTCGCCGGAACGGGCGGAATCGGCGGGTTCGTTGCTGTGCGGGTCCGTCGTCGCCATCCCCCCATTGTGGTGCACCGCGGGGGCCGGTCGGCCGGACGAAGGGCTCGGTGTCTTCCGGCGCCCGCCGCCGTATGGCAGTCTGTGCGATATGTCTAGACCAATTCTTGAGGTGATCGCGCTCAGTGCGGAAGACGCGGCCGCCGCGGAGGCCGGAGGGGCCGACCGCCTTGAGGTTGTCGCCGACATGGCCGCCGACGGGCTGACCCCTGCGCTGGAGAACTTCACCGCCATCCGAGCGGCGGTCGCCATCCCCCTTCGGGTGATGCTGCGGCTCGCCGACGGCTTTAGGACCGGGGGCGCCGCCGGCGTCGCAGCGCTGTGCGAGCGGGCCCGCGCCCTGCGCGCCGAGGGTGCCGACGAGTTCGTCCTCGGCTTCCTCGACGACTCGGGACAGGCCGACCTGCCGTCCCTGGAGACGGTGACGGACACCGTCGCGGGCTGCCCATGGACGTTCCACCGCGCCATCGACCGCGCCGCCGACCGCGACGCCCTGCGCAAACAGCTCGCCGAGGCGCCAGGACTCGACACCTACCTCACGGCCGGCTCCCCGGACGGCGTCACCGACGGCTACGACCTCCTGCTGGCCGAAGCCGCCCGCACAGCGGCCGGCGACCCCGGCTACGGCCCCCGGCTGATGGTGGGCGGCGGCCTCGCCCTCTCCCACGTCCCCGGCCTGAGCCGAGCCGGCATCACCGCCTTCCACATCGGCGGCGCCGCCCGCCCCCAGGGCTGGGACGCCCCCGTCGACCCGGCAGCCGTCCGCGCGTGGCGGGAGGCGCTGGACGGCGCGTGAGCGCCCGGCGCGAAGCGCCGGGCGGGCGGCGAGGCCTCCGGGGCGGGCGGCGGAGCCGCCGGGGTCCGGGGCCTCAGGCCCCGGACCCCGCCCGGACGAGTGGTCCTCAGACGCTCCCTACTCGGTGGACCGAGCCGCCGCCCGTCGCCCTGCCGAGGGCGTGTCCGGCCTCGCAACGATCGGGAAAGCGGCCCGGGGAGTGGTCGGTGGAGCGAGCGGGGAAGCGACCGAGGGAGCGATCGGGAAAGTGGACGGCCGACGGTTCTCCGGGGGCCGGGCGGCGGCCGTGCCCGCCCGTACGGCCCCGGCTCCCGCCAGGGACAGTGCGGCGACGGTGGCGCTGAAGACGCTGGTGCCGGTGGTGAGGGATGTGGCGTCGCTGAGCGCGCCCGCGGCGAGGGGGAGTGCGCCGGCCAGTACGTAACCGCCGGCGGTGAGTGCCGCGTTGGCCTCGGCGAGGCGTCGCGCGGGTACGCCCGCGCTGAGCATCGTCAGGGCGCCGAGCTGGGTCAGGCCCTGGCCGAGGCCCGCGAGCACGGCGGAGGCGACGAGGGCGGTCACCGAGGTCGTGGCGACGGCGAGGGTGAGCGCCACCATGCTCGAGACGGTCAGTGCCGCGCCCGACAGCAGGTCCGTGCGCGTGCGCAGGCGGCGCGCCGCGAACTGCACGCCCGTCGCGGCGGCGAACAGGACGAAGATGGTGGAGCCGGAGAGTATCCGGCTGCTGGTGTGCAGCAGGTCGGCCAGCAGCGTGGGGCCGAGCGACAGGACGAAGCCGGTCGCGGCGATCGCGGGAGCGAACACGGCGAGGCCGAGCAGGAGTTGGCGCCGGTGCGCGCGGGGTGCGGAGGGTATCCGGAGCAGGCGGCGGCCCGTCCCCGTGCCGTCCGTGCCTGTACCCGTGCCCGCACCCGTACCTGTACCCGTGCCCGTGGTCGGGGCCGGGTCGGGGTCCGGGGCGGTGGTGCGGCGGGGCAGCGGCATCCCGAGCACCACCGGCAGCGCGAGCGCCAGCAGGGCGATCTGTACCAGGAAGACGGTGACGGACGGCCCGGGGGCCAGTTCGGAGAGCAGCCCGGCGAGGAGGGGCCCCACCGCGGCGCCGCCCACCATCGCGGAGGAGGCCATCAACCCCGCTGTGCGCTTCTGCGTGCTGTCGGCCAGGTCGGAGACGGCCGCCATGCCCGCGGACAGAAACGCCCCGACCGCCACGCCGCTCAACAGCCGTGCGACGGCGAGCGCCGGTACGGAGTGCGCGACGGCGAACAGGACGGAGGCGAGCAGAGCCAGCGCCAGCCCCGGCAGCAGTACGGGTTTGCGGCCGAAGCGGTCGGAGAGGGTGCCCGCGACCGTGAGGGTGGCGAGCAGGCCCGCGATGTAGAAGGCGTAGACCGCCGTCACCGTGGCGGAGGAGAAGCCGATGTCGTCCTGCCACAGGACGTACAGCGGCGCGGGCTCGTTGGACAGCGCGAGGACGGCGACGACGGGCCAGGCGGCCAGCCACATTCAGCGTCGGGAGGGGCGGGGCGGGGCCGGCGGGGAGGCCGGAGCGGAAGAGGGCATAGGGGGCTCCAGGGCAGCACGAGGCGGGGCGGCAGGTCAGGGCAGCGCGGGGCGGGGCAGGGCGGAGGAGTCGACGGGGCACGGCGGTACGAGAAGACTCGTACAAGTAGTACGAGAGAAGTCGTACCAGTGGTGAGTAGTACGATGCAACTCGTACAAGGGGAGAGGTCGCGGCTCCCGCCCCCGGACCCCTCCCGCCGCCCGCTCCGCCCCCGAAGGAGGCCCCCGTGAGCGCCCAGGTCAGCGCCAGGGACTTCCCCCTACCGCCGGCCCCGCCCGAGGCCGAACTCCCCGAGCCCCTGCCCGAGCCCTCGCGCGACGAGCTCCGGCTGGAAGCCGTGCTGGCCGCGCTCAGCGACCCGCTCCGCATCGGCATCGTCCGCAAGCTCCTGCTGGAGTCCGTCGAGCACGACCACACCTGCACCTGGTTCGGGTTGGACCGCCCCAAGTCGTCGCTGACCCACCACTTCCGCACCCTCCGCGAGGCGGGCCTCATCCGGCAGCGCCAGTACGGTCCTTCCCGCCGCAACCGCGTCCGCGTCGAGGACCTGGAAGACCGCTTCCCCGGTCTCCTCGCGCTGGTCGCGGACTGGACCCCGGTGGAGTGAACCGGCGTCGGCGCCCTCGCAGGGGCCGGGACACGCCAAGGGGCGGCACCCCCGCTTTGTCGCGAGGATGCCGCCCCGGAAGGCCCGTCAGGAGCCTTGTGAAGCCGGTGACTCGGCGGAGCCGGTCACCCGGGAGGAGCCGGTGGAGTCCGTGGACTCCGACGACGTGGTGACTACGCGCAGGGCGAGAAGAACTGCGACCAGCCGTCGGTGGGCATGGCCGGCGGCTCGGCCCAGGTGCCGGACTCGCCGTACTTCCCGTTGGCCACGCCGTCGTAGTCGCCGAGACCGCCGCCCGGCTGCGAGAGGCGCGCCTCGCGGTCCATCATGCCGTCACCGATGTTGTTGAGCACCGCGAGGTCGGGGGTGTCGTCGTCGTTGTAGCGCGCGACGCTCAGCTCCCGGACCTCGCCGTGGTCGCCGATGTCGGAGTGCACGGCGTCGGGCGAGGTGAGGTCGATGCGGTTGAGCGGACCCGGGCGGAACTCGGCGAGGTCGGCCGTGGACGGGTCGTCACCGCCGGAGGGCTCGACGATGTTGAGCACCATGTCGAGCTTGCCGTCGTTGTCGAAGTCGGCGACCGCGGCGGCCGCGTCCTCCGCCCGCCCCGCACCGACCAGGTCCCGCACGGTGTGCTTCTCACCGAACGAGCCGTCCTTGTTGCCCCACTCGACGGTCATCTCGGTACCGGTGTGGCCCGGGTTGGTGATCCGGTCCGCGCGGCCGTCACCGTCCAGATCGCCCACCAGCGTGGTCGAGTCGGCCAGGCACGCGGCCGAAGCCGCGGTACGGGCGGACTCGTCCCCAGCGCCCTGGGCCACGGGGTTGACGGCGCTGGCGTAGCCCGCCCCGGCCAGCGTCAGGGCGGCGGCCGCCAGCGGCAGAGCGATCCAACGTGAGCGTGTACGACGCATTTTCCAGCTCCCAATCTGTCGTTACCGCAAGATGTGATGCCGGATCGCGTGCGCGAGTTCACGGCCGGTTCGCCGTGTGACGAGATGGTGACATTCGCGTGCGGGGGTCGCCCCTACTCGCCGTAGGGCGCGGCCAGTTGCCCTTCACAGGGATGTGTGGCGCGCGCCGCTCTCTATGCTGAGCGGAGAAGCCGGCTGGAAGAGGTGGCGCGATGGACCAGGGTGGGGACAGCGCGGAGACCGTGGCGTTCGGACAGCGCGTCCGGGTGCTGCGAGTGCGCCGGGGGATGAGCCGCGAGGTGCTGGCAGGACTGGTGGGCCGGTCCGTGAGCTGGGTGAAGCAGATCGAGGGCGGACGTTTGCAGATGCCGAAGCTGCCCATGGTGCTGCGGCTCGCTGAAGTGCTCCGTGTGGGCGACCTGGCGGAGCT
The DNA here is from genome assembly GCF_003323715.1 of Streptomyces diacarni. Taxonomy (GTDB): domain Bacteria; phylum Actinomycetota; class Actinomycetes; order Streptomycetales; family Streptomycetaceae; genus Streptomyces; species Streptomyces diacarni. The sequence goes on along the minus strand of NZ_QOIN01000026.1, from coordinate 190,210 downwards.
GACGGGCGAACACAGCATGCCGGTGGCCCTGTTCACCGGTCCTGGACACCGTCGGCTGCCGCAGGTGCGCGCAGCGATCGACGCGTTCCCCTTCGACGCCCGCAGCCGTGAGGCGCCGGCGGCCACGCAGGTGCGAGCCCGGCTCACCGAGGCGTGGGCCGCGCGGCATGCGGCGGCTCACCACCGCGATGTGCTTGGCGCGCTGCTGCCGGCGCTCGTCGAGGACGCCCAACTGGCCGTGCACCAGGCCCGGACGGCGTCACGGCGTCGGGAGGCCCACGCCGTGCTGGCCGAGACGTACGCCCTCAGCCAGTTCTTCCTGGCGTACCAGCCCGACTCCGCCCTGCTGTGGCGGACCGTCGAACGCGGTCTCGTGGCGGCGCAGGAGTCGGAGGACCCGCACGCCATCGGCGTCGCCGCCTGGCTCGCCGCCCAGGCCCACCGGGACAGCGGGCACTCGCACTTCGACGCCGCCGACGCCGTCACCGAGGCCACCCTCCGCCATCTGGAGCCATTGCTGCCCGACGCCGATGCGGATGTGCGCGCCATCGCGGGCGCCCTGCGCTTCGAGGCCGGGTACACGGCGGCCCGGCGCGGTGAGACGGGCAGCGCCTGGCGCCACTGGGACGCCGCACGCGCCACCGCGCAGCGGTTGCCGACCGGGTACTTCCACCCGGTGACGTCGTTCTCCCGCGCCGTCATGGGCGCCCACGCGGTGACCGTCGCCGTCGAGCTGCACGCGGGCGCGGAAGGCTCCCGCCAGGCGGCGGCCGCCGACACCGCCGCGTTGCCGTCCCGGCCGCGCCGGGCCCGGCACCACATCGAACGTGCCCGCGCCTATCAGCTCGACGGCCGCCCGGAGGAGTCCGTCAACGCCTTGGCACAGGCCTACGAGACCGCGCCGGAGACGATCCGCTACAACGGCCACGCCCGCCGCATCCTCCTGGAGGAGTCGGCCCACAGAAGCCCCGAACGCCGCCGACGCGCCGCCCGGTTGGCCACCAGGGTCGGCGTCATGTCGTCGTGACGAGCGGACACAAACTGTGTCCGTTCCTGTACCCGGCCCCCCATAACGTGCCCGTATGGACGAAGAGAACAGCCCCGACGACACCCCCACCGAGATGCGGCTGCTGCCCTGGGTGAGTGACGTGGGGAAGCCCTGCTATCTGGTGGGGGAGGCGGACGGGGTCATCGCGGGGTTCGCCGACGAGGTGGAGGCGCGGCAGCTTGCCCGTGCGCGGGCCGCTTTGGAGGAGGCCCGCGACACGTTGGACGAGCCCGCCGCCGGGGCCCTCGCGTTGCGGCTGGCTCTGGAGGCGGCGGGCCAGGCCCTCACGGAGGTGCTCCGCGTCGCGGAGAGCCGGGTGCGGCGGGTGGACTGAGGGGCGAGTGGCGGGCTCAGTGCGGGGAGGCGGCCCCGTCACGCGAGGGTTCGGCTTCGTGCGAAGGTCCCGCGTCTCGCGAGGGCTCGGCCTCCAGGGACGGCCCGGCGTCCCGGGCCAGCTCGGCCGGGTCCGCGTTGGACCCGCACAGCACGACGGCGACCCGCTCCCCTGCCGCGGGCACGTACGGCGCGTGCGCGTTGCCGCATCCCGCGACGCCGGCGACCCCCGCGACGGCGGTGCCCGCGGCGTTCTCCACCGCGAGCCTGTAGTGCTCCCACAGCCCGTGGCGCGCGGCGGCGACCGCGTCGTCACCGACGAGGACGGACCGCACGTTGCGGTGGCCCGCGGCGGCCAGCGCCATGGGGGTGGCGCGGCGGGCGCCGAGGGAGTCGGCGGCGACGGAGTCGATCTCCACGTCGACGACGCGGCCCGCCTCCAGCGCGGCGTTCAGGGCGCGGCAGCGCTCCGGCTCGACGGCCACGACCCTGATCCCGTGGTGCTGGGCCGCGGCGGCGACCCCGGCGAACAGGCCGCCGCCGCCCACGGCGACCACCACCGTGTCGATCAGCGGAACCTGGGCGCGGATCTCCTCGACCATCGTGCCCGCGCCCGCCGCGATCAGCGGATGATCGTAGGCGTGGGAGGGCAGCGCGCCGGTGTCGGTGGCGAACGCCTCGCACGCCGCGGCCGCTTCCGCGTACTCGGCGCCCGCGAGGCGCACGTCTGCGCCGTACGCGCGCAGGCGCTCGACCTTCGTCCGCGGCGCGGTCTCCGGGAGGAAGACGGTGGCGGGCACGCCCAGGCCGCGTGCCGCCCAGGCGCAGGCGAGCCCCGCGTTGCCGCCGGAGGCCAGGGTGACGCCCGCGTCGGGCAGCTCGCCCTGCTCGCGGTGCGCCAGCAGGAAGTTGAGCGCGCCGCGCGCCTTGAAGCTGCCGGTGTGCTGCATGAACTCCAGCGCGAAGTACAGCTCGGCGCCGCCCGTGTCGGGCCCGGCGCCCGGGGAGCCCGCGTCCGCACGCGCGACCGTGACTGGGCGCACGCGGTCGGCGACCCGATCAGCGGCGGTTTTGACATCCCCGTAGGAAAGGTGGTGCACGGCGCGACTCCTGGCGTGCTCGGACGTGAGCGGACAAACGTCTACGTTACGGCCTCACGCCGACTGCCCCGTCAACGCTGTGGACGGCTGTGGACGCGTCAGCCCCGGACGGACCGGGCGGGGAGGCCGCGTCGGCGGACACCGCACCCGCGGACTCCCCTGTTCCGGTCGCCGCTCTCGCGGGCGCCTCGCCCTCGACCGGTCCCGCCGCGAGGGCCGCGGGCAGCGGTTCGGCGTGCACGACGGCGAGCCCGGAGACCGCTCGGGTCAGTGACACGTACAGCCGCCGCAGTCCGGTACGCAGGTCGGGCTCGTCCGCGACGATCGCGGCCGGCTCGTCCAGCACGACGTAGTCGTACTCCAGGCCCTTGGCCAGCGTCGCCGGAACGAGGGTCAGCCGGGCGTCGGCGCTGGTCTCCTGACCGGGGGACAGGAAGCCGAGCCCGGCGGCCCGCAGGGCGCCGGTCACGGCGGGCAGCCGCGACGCCGCGGCGATCAGCCCGACCGAACCCTCCCGCTCCAGCGCGGCCCGGCAGGCGTCCACCACCATCGGGGCGAGCGCGTCCCCGCCGTCGCCCGCCGTGGGCGCGCGGCGCACCGAGAAGTCGCCAGGGGACTCCCGTACGGAGGTGGCGGGCGTCAGCGCGGGGGCGATCGAGGGCAGCAGGCGCGAGGCGTAGGCGATGACGTCCCGCGGCACGCGGAAACCCTCGGTCAGCTCCTCCACGACGGCACCGGGCTTGCCCAGGTGCTCCAGCGCGGTCTCCCAACTCTCCGTCGCCCACGGGGTGGTGCCCTGCGCCAGGTCCCCCAGGACGGTCGCCGAACCGGTCGAACAGCGCCGCCCCACCGCCCGGTACTGCATCGCGGAGAGGTCCTGGGCCTCGTCCAGCACGACGTGGCCGAGGGAGGGGGTGCGCTGCACCAGGTCGGCGGCCTCGTCCACCAGGACGACGTCCGCCGCGGACCACGTGGCGCTCTTGACGCCCCGCGGGGGCTTCTCCCACAGGATGGCGCGCTGTTCGTCCTCGCTCAGCACGCCCTCGGCCTGCTCCGCGAGGAAGTCCGGGTCCGACAGCAGCCGCAGCACCAGCTTCGCCGGGTCGACGGCGGGCCACACCTCCTTGACGACCGCCTTGACCGCCGCGTTCCGCGCCACCGCGTCCTGGACCCGGTCGTCCGGGGCCTCCCCGGCCTGCTCCATGCGCAGCAGCACCGCGTGCGCGATCCGCTGCGGCAGCGCGTCGCGCGCCGCGCCGTACCGCATGTCCCTGGCCAGCAGTTCGCGCACCACCTCCGCGACCTCGTGGGCCGGCACCCGCCACCTCCGCGAGCCGCGCACCACCACGCACGGCTCGCCCGGCAGCGGACGCACCCCGCAGCGCACGGCCCGGCGCAGCACCTCGGCCATGCGCGCGTCACCCTTGAGGCGGGCCGCCTCGGCGCTGTCCACGCCGCGCACCGGCGTCTCGGGGCGTGCCACCAGGTCCTCGACGGTCGTCTGCCGCGCCTGAACCTCGCCCAGCGCGGGCAGCACCTGTTCGATGTACCTCAGGAAGGAGTCGTTGGGACCGACGACGAGCGTGCCCGTACGGGTCAGCCGCTCGCGGTGCGCGTACAGCAGGTAGGCCACACGGTGCAGACCGACAGCCGTCTTGCCCGTTCCCGGCGCCCCCTGGACGCAGACGGTGCCCTCCAGACCGGCGCGCACGATCTCGTCCTGCTCCGGCTGGATCGTGGCGACGATGTCGCGCATCGGCCCGACGCGGGGCCGTTCGATCTCCGCCTGGAGGAGCGCGCTGGTGCGTTCCGCCTCGCCCCGATCGCTCAGATGCTCGTCCTCGTAGGCGGTCAGTTCGCCGCCCGTGTAGCCGAACCGGCGGCGCAGCGCCACGTTCTGCGGGTCCTTCTTCGAAGCGCGGTAGAACGGCTGCGAGACGGGGGCACGCCAGTCGACGACCATGGGGTCGCCGTCGGCGTCGTGGACGTGCCGACGGCCGATGTAGAAGGAGTGCCCCGAGGTGGCCGGCGCCTCGGACGGCTCCGATGTGCCTGACGGCTCGGATGTGCCTGACGGCTCCGATGTGTCTGACCGCTTCGGCGTGCCGTAGTCGAGACGGCCGAAGAACAGCGGTGCGTGGGCCAGGTCGGCGAGGGAGGCGATACGGGCCTCGATACCGGCGGCGAGCACCTCGGCGTTGACCCAGTTCGCGGCCACGTCGCGGATGTCGAGCGCCTCCGCGTCCGTCCGCATGGCGCGCAGCGCGGCCCGGGAGTCGGACAGGTGGGCACGTTCGCGGGCGAGGGGATCGCCCGCGCCGGGTGCGCCGGGTGCGGTGTGGTGCGGTTCGGGAGAGGGCGGGACGGTCACCGGGTTGCCTCCGGGCGGACACGGGCACGCGTGCGGACAGGCCGCAGTCGCGGTCGGAGTCGCAGCCGTGCTGCTTACCGGTGTGCGGGCGCGCGGCCGTACGGCGTCACATCGTGCGGACGTACAGGTCTGTGGTCGAGCCCGGCCGGTTTCCGTGCGGCGGGCGCCTCAGAGCCGAGAACCGGCGCGAGGGGGCAAGTGCGCGATTGTAGCCACGCCGAACGGGTACGGCGAACGCTTTTCGCCCCGGGGGTGCGGGGCGGAGACGGCGTGGAGAGGGCGCGGGGGAGGGCGCGCGGGCGCTGCCCGCACGGTGCCGCTTCCGTCTCCCGCCGGGGACTCGATTAGGGTCGGCCCGGCGGCAACCGACGGCACCGGATCCCGTCGCCGCACGCCCCACGCCGCACGGACGGTTTCTCGTGCGGGCGGCGTTCCGTGCGGACGGGTGACCGCGGGGAACGGGTGATCCGTGCGGGGCGGGTGATCCGTGCCAGACGGTGATCCGGTCGGGCCCACGGGCCGGCTGCCGGGCACGAGCACGCACGAGCGACGAGGAGTCGGCACGGGTGACTGGCAGCGGCGCCGTGAGACCCCGTACCCGTCTTCGTCCCCGCCCCTCGCGACTGCCGTACCCGTCCCTGACCACCGCGCTCCTCCTGCTGGCCGCCTCGCTCGGCGTGTTCGCCGCGCTCGCCGCGGTCCAGGGCCTGCCCATGGACGACATCCGCGTCTACCGGGCGGAGGGCGCCGCCGTCTGGCACGGCACCGACCTGTACGGCTTCACCGTCACCGAGTGGGATCTGCCCGCGACCTACCCGCCCTTCGCCGCACTGCTGTTCGTCCCGGTGGCGCTCGTCCCGCTGACCGTCGCGAAGGGCGCGTTCGTCGCGGGCAACGTGGCACTGCTCGCCTGGCTGATCACCCTCTCCCTCCGCGCCGCCCGGCCGGACGGGGCCTCGGGCTCGTCCGGGACGGCGTCCGGGGCGGCGTCCGGGACCGTGGCCGGGGCGGTGTCCGTGGCCGCGCCGCTGCCCGCCGTCGTCTGCCTCACCGCAGCCGCGCTGTGGCTCGAACCCGTCTTCCAGACGGTGGCCTTCGGACAGATCAACCTGCTGCTGGCCTGCCTCGCGCTGTGGGACATGGGGCGGCCCGACGGGGCACGCGCCAAGGGGTTCGCCCTCGGCCTCGCCGCGGGCGTCAAACTGACGCCCGCGCTCTTCGCCGTCCACCTGCTGCTGACCGGCCGGCTCAGGGCGGCGTGCTGGGCCGCCGCCGGATTCGCGGCGAGCGCCGCCGTGGGAGCGTGCGCGCTGCCGGGCGCGAGCGTGGAGTTCTGGACGCGCAGGATGTTCGAGACGGCGCGGGTCGGGAAGGCGTGGATCGTCGACAACCAGTCCCTCCAGGGGCTGGCCGCCCGCCTGCTGCACGAAACCGAGCCGGGAGGACTGTGGCTGGCGCCCACGCTGGTGCTGGCCGTCGGAGGCATGTGGCTGGCGCGACGGGTGACCGTGCGGCCCGGAACGGGAGCCGGCGGCGAGCCGCCGGAGCCCGGCAGGCCGCCGGGGTCCAGCCGGTCCGGTGCGGCCGGGGAGCGGGGGGAGTTGTGGGGGATCGTGGTGACCGCGCTGGTCGCGCTGCTCGTCTCGCCCATCAGCTGGTCCCACCACTGGGTGTGGTGCGTGCCGCTGCTGGCGGCGCTGGCCACCACGCGAAGCGGCACCACCAACCCCGTCGGACGGGGCGGCCCTGCCGGACGGGGTGGCCCTGCCGGCCCCGGTGGCCCCGCCGGACGCGGCGTCCCGTGGCCGCGGGTGGCCCTCGGGTGCGTGGCCGTCGTCTTCACGGCCCGCACCCTGTGGCTCGTCCCCAAGGAAGGCGACCTGGACCTGCGGCTCGACTGGTGGCAGCAGCCGCTCGCCTCGCCGTACCCGCTGCTGGCGCTGGCGCTGCTGGGCGTGGCGGCCGGGTACGTGTCGGCGGAGCACCGCCCGGCGGCGCTGACACCGCGCGTTCCCCCGGCAAGAATCGACGGGGACGGGCACGCGAAGGACGACCGGACGGCCCCTCCCGCCGCCGACGGGCGGAAGGGCGGCCGACGACCAGAGTGCGAAGAGGCCCGAGGAGGCCGGTGTGCGAAGCACGATGCAGGACATTCCGCTGACCGTGACCCGGCTCCTGGTGCACGGGGCGCTCGCGCACGGGACGTCCCGGATCACGACGTGGGCGGGGACGGCGGGCGGAGCTGAACCGGACCGCCGTACGTTCCTGGAGGCGGGTGTCCGCGCCATACAGCTCGCCGGGGCGCTGCACGACGAGTTCGGCGTCGAGCCCGGCGACCCGGTGGCCACCCTCATGGCCAACACGGCCGACCACATGGAGGCCTACCTCGCGGTGCCCTCCATGGGCGCGGTCCTCCACACCCTCGACCCGTGGCTGCCGGCCGACCAGCTGGTGGCGGCGGCCCGGCTCGGCGGGGCGCGGGTGCTGCTCACCGATCCGGCGGGGCTCGCCCCGCTCGCCTCCGTGCTGCCCCGCCTCACGCATCTGCGGCACGTGATCGTCGCGGGCGGCAGCGAGAGCGCCGCCGTCGTCCCCGGCACCGCCTACAGCGCCGAGGTCCACGACTACGAGCTGCTGATCGACGACCGCCGCAAGCGCTACGACTGGCCCGAGATCGACGAACGCGACGCCGCGGTCCTGTGCCACACCACCTCGGCTCACGCCGCCCCCCGCGGCGTCGCCTACAGCCACCGCGCGCTCTACCTGCACGCCCTCCAGGCGCAGACCCCGCAGGCGTACGGCATCGGGGTGAGCGACCTCGTCCTGCCCGTCGTGCCCATGTCGCGCATGCTCGCCTGGGGCCTGCCCTACGCGGCCTTCGCGGGCGGCGCCTCACTGCTGCTGCCCGGCATCTACGACCAGCCCGCGCCGCTGGCGGAGATGTCCGAGCGGGAGCGGCCCACGCTGGCCGTCGCCGACCCCGCCACCTGGGACGGTCTGCTGGAGGAGCTCGCGACGCGCCCCCGCGACCTCTCCTCGCTGCGGGAGGCCGTCGTCGTGGGCGGCCCGGGAGAGGACCCCGGCGGGCCGCTGCTGGCCCAGGAGCTGGGCTGGCGGCACGGCATCAGCACCGCGGCGGCCTGGGGCGCGCCCGAGACGCTGTCCCCGGCGTGCGTGGCGCGGGCCGAGGGCGGCGGTGCCGACGAGGCGGGCCGCTACCGCTTCCCCGCCTCCGTCGAGTACGGCGTCCTGGGCCCCGACCTGGCGCCGCTGCCCTGGGACGGCGAGTCCCAGGGCGAGCTGCAGCTCCGCGGCCCGTGGATCACCGCTTCGTACGTCGAGGACACAGTCGAGGACACCGGGCATCCGACGCCGCTGCACGAGGGCTGGCTGCGCACCGGGGAGACGGCGACGATCAGCCCGGACGGCCGGGTCGCCATGCAACCCCCGAAAGAGGCGTCCCCGGAGGGACGGTAGCCCTCCGGGGACGGGCGGCACGGGGCGGCCGCGGTCCGCCCGTGCCCCCGGGGCAGGGGGATCAGACCTCGTCGGGGTCGGGATTCCTGGCGGTGCCGCCCTGCTGCTGCGGCGACTCGCTCAGCAGGTCGACGGAGTCCACGATCCGGTAGGCGTAGCCTTGCTCGGCCAGGAAGCGCTGGCGGTGCGCGGCGAAGTCCTGGTCGATGGTGTCGCGCGCGACGACGGAGTAGAAGCGCGCCTCGTGCCCGTCCGCCTTGGGGCGCAGCACGCGGCCCAGCCGCTGGGCCTCCTCCTGGCGGGAGCCGAACGTGCCGGAGACCTGGATGGCGACGGTGGCCTCGGGCAGGTCGACGGAGAAGTTGGCGACCTTGGAGACGACCAGGCAGGTCAGCTCGCCGGTGCGGAAGGCGTCGAACAGCTTCTCGCGCTGCGCGTTGCTGGTGTCGCCCTTGATGACGGGCGCGTCCAGGTGCTCGCCCAGTTCGTCGAGCTGGTCGATGTACTGGCCGATCACCAGCGTCTGCTCGCCCGCGTGGCGCCGCACCAGCGCCTCGGTGACCTTCCGCTTGCTGTCGGTGGTCGCGCAGAAGCGGTACTTCTCCTCCTGCTCGGCCGTGGCGTAGGCCAGCCGCTCGGAGTCGGTGAGCGAGACGCGGACCTCCACGCAGTCGGCGGGGGCGATGTAGCCCTGGTTCTCGATCTCCTTCCACGGGGCGTCGAACCGCTTGGGGCCGATCAGGGAGAACACGTCCGACTCGCGCCCGTCCTCCCGTACCAGCGTGGCGGTCAGCCCGAGGCGGCGGCGCGCCTGGAGGTCGGCGGTGAACTTGAACACCGGCGCGGGCAGCAGGTGCACCTCGTCGTAGACGATCAGGCCCCAGTCGCGGGAGTCGAACAGTTCCAGGTGCGGGTAGACGCCCTTCCGCTTCGTGGTGATCACCTGGTAGGTGGCGATCGTGACGGGGCGGATCTCCTTCTTCGTCCCGCTGTACTCGCCGATCTCCTCCTCGGTCAGCGAGGTGCGGCGCATCAGCTCGGACTTCCACTGGCGGGCCGAGACGGTGTTGGTGACCAGGATCAGCGTCGTCGCCTGCGCCTTGGCCATCGCACCGGCGCCGACCAGCGTCTTGCCTGCCCCGCACGGCAGCACGACGACGCCGGAGCCGCCGTGCCAGAACCCCTCGACGGCCTGCTGCTGGTAGGGCCGCAGCGACCAGCCCCCGCCCTCGGGGCCCGAGCCCTCGTCCAGGTCGATCCGGTGCGCCTCGCCGTCCACGTACCCGGCCAGGTCCTCCGCCGGCCAGCCCAGCTTCAGCAGCACCTGTTTGATCTGACCGCGCTCGGAGGGGTGCACCACCACGGTGTCCGGATCGACCCGCTCCCCCACCAGGGGCTGGATCTTCTTCGAGCGCAGCACCTCCTCCAGCACGGGACGGTCGCTGGTCACCAGCACAAGACCGTGCGTGGGGTGCTTGTTGAGGGAGAGCCGCCCGTAGCGGGCCATCGTCTCGGCGATGTCCACGAGCAGCGCGTGCGGCACCGGATACCGCGCGTACTCCACCAGCGCGTCCACGACCTGCTCCGCGTCGTGCCCGGCGGCCCGCGCGTTCCACAGGCCCAGCGGCGTCACCCGGTAGGTGTGGATGTGCTCCGGCGCCCGCTCCAGCTCCGCGAACGGCGCGATGGCCCGCCGGCAGGCGTCGGCCTGCTCGTGATCGACTTCGAGGAGGAGGGTCTTGTCCGACTGGACGATCAGGGGGCCGCCGTTCACGCGTCACCTTCCGACGTTCGGATGAGTTCCCGACAGGGACCAAACGTCCAGTGTGCCGCACCGGCGCGGGTGCGTGGCGTGGTGTGCGCCACGCCGCCCCGCCGAGGGGGCGTCGCCCCCTCGGAGCGTAGTGACGAGGGAACCGCACTGCCGCGGTCACGCACAGGTGAAGTGACGGCGCCCTCCGTGGTCAGGCGGGAAGCTGTCCGGCCTTGAGGCCGGTGACGAACTCCGCGAACGCCGCGGCGGGGAACGAGAGGACGGGGCCTTCGAGGTTCTTGCCGCCGCATCCGCCGCGTACGGGGACGACACCGGTCGCCGTAGCGGACGTGGGAGCCGTCGCGTGCGCACGGCTCAGCCCTCCACCTCCGCCACCCCCGTGATCCGGTGCAGGGGGTAGGTGCGGACCTCGTCGGCGGTGTGGTCGTAGGCCGTCACGAAGCCGCCCTCGACCTTGACGGGGGCGATGACGCGCTGGGAGGCGGCGCCGTCCGCGTTGACGTAGCCGATCCACACCGGGGTGCCGGTGAGGGTCGCGGACTGCATGATGGCCAGCGTCTCGGCCATGACGGTGCGGGGGAGGCCGCCGCCGGGTGGCGGGGCGGCGGGGGCGGTGGGCTTGTGGGGGAGGGTGGCGGCGTGGTCGCCGGCGCGGATGGCGCGCACGGCGGCGGCGAGCAGAGTGGCGTCCGGCGCGGGCGGGCCGTCCGGGACCGGCTCGGGTGGCGTGCGCGGCGGTGTGCGGCGCGCGTCGGCGCGGGACAGCAGGACGTCGCCCTCCGCCGACTCGGCGGCGGGCGCGTGGCCCATCTCGCGCAGTCGGGCGAGGAGCTGGTCGGGCGGGGCCTGGGAGGCGAGCACCGTGGGGGCCAGCAGGCGCAGCCGCAGCGGTGCCGCGCGGCGGTCGGCGAGGATCTCGGCGAGCAGCGTGTCGTCGTCGCAGCGCACGTAGGAGGAGGCGGCGCCGACCCGCACCTGGCCGTGCTTGCGGGCCACGTCGTCGATCAGGTACGTCAACGGTTGCGGCACCGGGGTGCTGGAGTGGGCGGCGAGGAAGGCGTGCAGGTCGGCGGCGGTGCGGCCGGCGTCGAGGGCGCGGCGTACCGAGTCTGGGGTGAAGCGGTAGACGGTGGCGCCGCCCTTGGACTCGACGTCGGCCAGGACGCCGAGGAAGGCGCCGAGTTCGCGCTCCAGCGGGCCTGGGGCGACGGCCGTCAGGTCGGCTTGGAGCAGTACCTCGCTCAGTGGTTCGGGAAGGTGGGGGGTCAGCGCGTCGGCGACCGCGGTGAGGGTGGCCTCGGCGGGCGGCTCGCCGGGTGCGGCCTCCCCCCGGGCGGCGGCCTCCACCAGGGGGCGCACGAAGGAGGCGAGCGCGCCTCGGCCGGTGACGCCCAGCGACTCGGCCTCGTCGAGGGCCCAGTCCATCAGGCGGGTGGGCAGGTCGGGTCCTGCGCTCTCCTCGTCGGACCCGTCGGCGGCGGCGCGGCCCGCCCGTACGCCCTGGAGCGGCCGTTCCCAGCGCAGCCGCTCGCGCAGCGCCGCGCGGTCGGGTACCGAGCCGGCGTCGAGTGCGGCGAGGAGGGCGAGGGCCCGGTGCCGCACCTCCGGTGCCGGGCTGCGGTCGAGGCCGGGGCCCAGCGGGGCGAGCGCGCGCTTGCGGGCGTCCCGCGCGTCGCGCTCGCCGACCAGGCCCGCCACCCGCGTCGCCCGGTACCAGGCCGTCACCAGCCGTGCCCAGCGTTCGGCGGGTGCGGCGCGGAGCCACTCGTCGTAGGCGGGGGTGGGGGCGTAGGCCTCGTCGACCTCTCCGTCGGAGGCGACCAGGCCGGCCGCGTAGGCGAGTTCGATCCAGAAGGCGGCGGCCGGCTCGGGCACGTCGAGGGCGACGGCGGTCCGCTTGAGGTCGCGCACGCCGAGGCCGCCCGCGCGCAGTACCGGCGGTGGTTCGGTCTCCCACGACGACAGCAGTTCCTCGACGGTCGTCAGCGCCGTCATCGCCTGGCCCGCCGCCGTCCCGTCGACTGTTCCTGTCGCGTGCGAGCGCGCGACCGCGACCGGCGGGGCCGTCGGCTCCAGCTCCCGGTGCGCCCGGCCCCCGCGCAGGTGCAGCGCCACCTCGCGCGGCAGGACGACGCTGCCGGCGGCGGTCCCGGTGCCGCCTGGCTGGTCGGCGCCGGTGGGGATCAGCAGCGCCCGCTCCAGCAGCCAGCAGACCGGCGGCGGTGGCGCCGTCAGGTCGACGGCGCCGTACGGCGGCCCCCACTCCAGCTTCCGCAGCACGGATTCGGCCCCCTCCGGTGCCCGTGCCAGCAGCGCGGACATCCGCTCGGGATCGCCGAACAGCGCAGCGAGGGCGCTCAGCGCGCTCACCGGATCGTGCGTCGCGGGCAGCCCGGCGTGCGCCAGCGCCTCTTGGAGGCGGGACGGCGACGGCTTCGCTGAGCCCGCCGCCGCCACCGCCTCGGCGAGCGTGGGGCCCAGCCCGGTCGGGGAGGGCGACGTCAGCAGCTCCCGTGCCGTGCGCACCAGCCGCGGCCGCCGGGGCGGCCCCCACACCAGGGCACGTGCCCGCAGTTCGGCGAGCGCGTGCGGCAGCCGCGCCGCCGCCTCGTCGCCGGGGAGCAGCGCGGAGAGGAGTTCCTCTGTCGTCGCGGTGCCCGCGGGCCCTGCTCCGGGGCTTCCCGCGGGTCCCTCCGGGGCGACGGCCAGGGCCTCGGCCGTCTGGAGAGCGAACCGGTCGAGCCGCTCCAGGGCCCGTACGACCGACGCGCGGGTGCCGGCACGGGTGGCGAGCTGGGTGAGGTCGCCGGGGACGGGGGAGAGGAGGTCGGGGCGCGCCCGCAGGAGGGCCGACAGCGCGGCGTCGTCCCGGGACCGCAGGTCCTCAGCCAGGGTGCGGGGGCCGGGCGGCTGGGAGGCGTCCGGCCGGGAGGGAGACGCCCCGGTCTGCTCACTGCTCATCCCACCCACGGTAGCGGCCCGCGGCCGCACCTCCCCGTGGTCCGTCGCGCGGACGCCGCCTCATGAGCGCCGTGCGGGCGCTCCCTCGCGGCCGCGGCGCGCGGTACCGTCGGGGCAAGGTCGGTAAGGGCTAGCGGGTTGTGGAGACTTGGTGGGGATCGAGAGCGACCATCTCGTGTTCGACTATCTGAGCCGGGTCGGGGACCTGGCTCACAGCACACGCATGACCGCTGCCGAACGGGCCAAGCTCGTCGGCGGTCTGCGCGGCGAGATCGACAGGGCGCGTGCCGCGGACGGCGGCGCGGTGACCAAGGCCGCCGTCCAGAAGATCCTCGACCGCCTCGGCCGCCCCGAGGACGTGGTGGCCTCCGCGGGTGGCGGGCAGGTCACGGGCACGTCGGCGCCGACGCCCTCCGCGCCCTCGGCCTCCGCGGACGCCGCCCCGGCGGCCCCTGCCGCGCCGGAGGTGCCCGTCACCGGGCGTCCCTCCGTGCCCGGGCAGCGCTCGGCTGCCCCCAGCGCCGCCTTCGGGGCGTCCTCCCCGCACCTGGCGAGCCTCGACGAGCTGGGCGACCAGGACAGCGATCCCGACTGGTGGCGTGTCGACCCCAGCCCCTTCGGCAGCGGACCGGGAGGCAGCAACGCCGTCGCGGCGGGGGAGCCGGTGCCCGGTTTCGTCGGCGGCATCGAGTTGCCCGAGCTGCTCAAGCCGCCTCCCGGGGACGACGAGCCGGCCACACCGCAGGCCCCCCGCGCGCGGGCCGTTCCCGCGGCCGCGCCCGGCGCCCCGGGGGCCGAACGGGCCGCCGCGCCCGCGCCCGGTGGTTCCGGTGTGGCGCCGGGGCTGGGCGCCCTCCTGCTGTGGCGGCGCCGTCGGCGCACCCAGGGCGAGGCCGTCGCCCGGCGCGGCGGTTTCGTCGAGTTGGCGGCCGCCGTCCTGCTGGTGGCGGGGGCCGTCATCGGCTCGCTGATCCCGCTGGCCGCGGGGTGGCTGGCCGCCTGGTGGTCGCCCAAGTTGAGCCGTACCGAGGCGAAGTGGGCGGCCCTGGGCATGCCGGGGCTCGTCGTGGTGGGAGCCGGTGTGTGGCTGTGGGGCCGTACCGAGGGCCGGTGGGGCGAGCCGCTGGCCGAGGGCGGTGACGCCCTGCGCGAGGCGATGGGGGACGTCTTCCCCGTCTCGCTGCGCGTGGCGGCGGTGGCCACGGCGCTCTACCTGGTGTGGCGCGCCCGCCGCCCGGCGGCCGGGTAGGAGCGCCCGCCGGGGCGGGTGCCGTCACTCGGTGAGGTCGGCCTCCAGTTCGTCCAGGATCCGGTCGGCGGCGGTGTAGCCGATGCCCTGGCCGGACGGTCGGGGTGGGGATGGCATGGCGCCGCTCTCTCCTCGTCCGCTCCCCGGCGCCGGGGAGCAGGTGGGTAAGGCCGACCTAAGTGTCAGTAGGCTGCCTCAGCGCGCGCCGAAGGGCAAGGCAGAATATCCGGCATGGTTGCGCACGCTTCGTCCTCGGGCCCGGGCCCCACGGTCGGGTTCGATCTCGACATGACGCTGATCGACTCCCGCCCCGGCATCCACGCCACCTGGCGCAGGCTGGCGGAGGAGACGGGCGTGGACATCGACGCGGACCTGGTGGTCACCCGGCTCGGTCCGCCGCTGGTGCAGGAGATGGCGCACTGGTTCCCCGCGGAGGAGATCCCGGCCATGGCCGAGCGCTACCGCCGGCTCTACCCGGATCACGCCATCGAGCCGACCACCGCCATGCCGGGTGCCCGCGCCGCGCTGGAGGCCGTCCAGGCCGCCGGTGGGCGCACCCTCGTCGTCACGGCCAAGTACCGGCCGAGCGCGGCGCTGCACCTGGAACACCTGGGCCTGTGCCCCGACGTGCTGGTCGGCGACCTGTGGGCGGAGGGCAAGGCGGAGGCGCTGACCGCGCACGGCGCCTCCGCGTACGTGGGCGACCACGTGGGGGACGTGCGGGGTGCGCGGATGGCGGGTGCGGTCTCCGTGGCCGTCGCCACCGGGCCGTGTGGCGCGGCCGAGCTGGCTGCTGAGGGTGCCGACGTGGTGCTGCCCGGTCTGGCGGGCTTCCCCTCGTGGCTGGCCGCCTTCGCCGGGGACGGCCGTACGGCCGCGTAGGGCTTTTTCCGGGGCCTTTCCGTCGAGGGCGTGCCACTGTTCGGGGTGTGCGGTCCGCGGGTTGATTGTGGCTGGTCGCGCAGTTCCCCGCGCCCCTTCGGGGCTCCCGTCGGGCGCGTCAGGTGTGGGGGGTGGTGCGGCGCTGGGCCAAGGCTGTGCGTACGACGCCGGCGGCGGCCAGGGTGAAGCCGATGCCCATCAGCATGCAGACCAGGTAGGCGGGCGACGGGAAAGGCGAGGTGCCCAGGAACAGCGGGGCCACCGTGACGACCGTGGCCACGGCGCCGATCAGGAAGACGATCCCGCCGATACGTACGAGAAGATCACCGGCGGACGGAGTTTCAGTGTTCACCCACACAGGGTAGATCCGCATGCGAGTGCTCCGGCAGCGGGGCGCTCGGCACCATGGGAAGAGCCCTGCGCTCTGTGGCACCTTGCCACGGAGCCCCGGGCCATTAACCTTGGTGGTGGCGGGTCATGCGGCCCGCCCGACTGCTATTCCGGGGGATCGGGGGTCGGGGGCGCCAGCGGTGGTCCCGGGGCCTGCCCCGCCCCAGCAGCCAGTTTTCCAGACAGCCGCAGCTTTTCAACCAGCCGCAGCTTCCAGCCAGCCGCAGCCCGGTGCATCCGGACGAGTACGAGGACGAGGACAGACGTGCCTACCGGCAAGGTCAAGTGGTTCAACAGCGAGAAGGGCTTCGGCTTTCTCTCCCGCGACGACGGCGGTGACGTCTTCGTGCACTCGTCCGTCCTCCCGGACGGGGTGGACGCGCTCAAGCCCGGACAGCGGGTGGAGTTCGGCGTCGTCGCCGGACAGCGGGGTGACCAGGCGCTCTCCCTGTCGCTGCTGGACCCGGCCCCGTCCGTGGCGGCGGCGCAGCGCCGCAAGCCGGACGAGCTGGCCTCCATCGTGCAGGACCTGACGACACTGCTGGACGGCGTCTCCCAGTCCCTGGAGCGCGGCCGCTACCCCGACAAGCAGCACGGCCGCAAGATCGCCGGCATGCTCCGCGCGGTCGCCGACCAGCTCGACGTCTGACCTGCGCCCGCGCCCCCGCCGGGGGCGCGGGTACGGCGCGCTACGGAAAGGCCAGCGCGTCAGGGCCGAGGGCCGGCACGAGTCCCTCGGCGGCGGCACGCTCCAGTAGCCCGCGGACCGCCGCGTAGCCGTCCTCGCCCAGGTTCTCGGTGAACTCGTTCACGTACAGCCCGATGTGCTGTTCGGCCACGGCCGGGTCCATCTCCTGCGCGTGCTCCAGCACGTACGGCCTGGAGGCCTCCGGGTCCTGCCAGGCCATGTGTACCGAGGTGCGGATGGCGCGGGCCAGCTCGGCCAGTGTCCCGGCGCCGAGCGAGCGCTTGGCGATGATGGCGCCGAGCGGGATGGGCAGCCCGGTCGTGGCCTCCCAGTGCTCGCCCATGTCGGCCAGCTTGTGCAGGCCGTAGTTCTGGTAGGTGAAGCGGGCCTCGTGGATGACCAGCCCGGCCTCGACCTTGCCGTCGCGCACCGCGGGCATGATCTCGTTGAACGGCATCACCACGATCTCGCCCACCCCGCCGGGCACCTCGGCGGCGGCCCACAGCCGGAAGAGCAGGTACGCGGTGGAGCGCTCGCTGGGGACGGCCACGGTCTTCCCGCTCAGTGCCGCCGCGTCACCTGCTTGACCGGTGAGCACCAAAGGACCGCAGCCGCGGCCCAGCGCCCCGCCGCACGGCAGCAGCGCGTACTGGTCGAGCACCCACGGCAGCACCGCGTACGAGACCTTCAGCACGTCCAACTCGCCGCGCTCGGCCATGCCGTTGGTGAGGTCGATGTCCGCGAACGTCACCGTGGGCGCAGCGGCGTCCGGTACCCGGCCGTGCGCCCACGCGTCGAAGACGAACGTGTCGTTGGGGCAGGGCGAGTAGGCGATCGAGAGCGGCGCTGCTGTGGCCATGACGGACTCCTTCTGTGTCGTGCTAAGGGACCAGCGTGCCGAAGGCGGCCGTGAGCGCGGCGAGCGCCTGCGGAATCCGCCATGCGGCACGGTCCCGGGGGCCGACGGCGTTGGAGACGGTGCGGATCTCCAGGAAGTCCACACCGTCGGCGTGCGCCGTCGCGGCCTCGGCGACGCCGAACCCCTCCATCGCCTCGGCGGCCGCCGTCGGATACCGCGTCAGGAGCAGGTCGGCGTGGCGCCGGGTGCCGGTGGTCGTCGAGACGCTGAGCACGGTGCCCCGCCTGCCGCCGGTGGCCTCGGCGACGGCGCCGACCAGCGCGGCGGCGGGGCGGTGCTCACTCGTGCCGAATCCCAGGTCCGCGACGGAGGCGAAGCCTGGGGGATCCTCCCCGCTCCCGGGCAGTTCGGAGCCCAGGTCGGCGGCGACGAGGCGGTCGGCGATCACCGTGTCGCCGACGTGCACACCGTTGGCGGCGAAGCCGCCGCCGATGCCCGCCGAGACGACCAGGTCGTAGGGGCGGCCCTCGTGTGCGGCCGTCATCAGGGCTGTGGTCGTGCGGGCCGCCACGGCGGCCGGGCCGACCCCGCCGACGAGGACGTCGCAGTGCGGCGCGGTCCCCGCGGTGGCCGCCGCCACCGCTTCCCGCTCCGCGGGCACGGCCGCCACGACCAGCACCCGCCGAAACCGCCGCAGCACCTCGCCGTCCCCTCGCCGGTGGCTTCCGCCCCCTACTTCTTGCTGTTCTTCAGGTTCAGGTGCCAGATGCCGTTGAAGTCGCCGCCGGAGGTCTGCACGACGGTGACCTGGACGCTCTTCTTCGGCGCCGAGGGCTGCCCCGAGGCGGAGGCCTGCTGGAAGAAGACCTCGCCCTGGAAGGAGTAGTAGGTCTTGTTCAGCGGCTCGGACAGCGCCGGCTTCCCGTCGACCAGGACGAGCCACCCGTCGTCCGCGGTCTTCGGGTCGACGCCGATGCGCAGCTTGTCACCGGTGCTGACGGAGATCGTCTCGTCGGCCTTCTTGCCGAGGCACTTGCGCACCTCGTCCTGCGGGATCGCCTTGCCGTCGTCGTAGCAGGCGGCCTCGGTGGAGACGGAGTCCCCGCCGACCGTCGCGGTCACCATGGGGCTCGGCTGCTCGCACGCCGAGAGGGCGACGAGGCCGAGCGAGGCGGCACCGAGGGCGGAGGCGGTGCGCACGCCCCGCCGCGACTGTGACGACATGCGGCCCTGCCGCGCGAGCTTGCTCATGCGGGCAGGCTATCGGGCGCCCCCGGTTCCACCGCGCGGGGGTGCGGCGTGCCGCGCCGCGAGCACCGGCACCACCCCGCGCGCGGCTCACACCACCCGCGGATGCGGCGTCCCGCGCCGCGCGGCGCCCAGCAGCCGCCGTACGGCAGTGCCCACACCGACCGCGACCAGTCCCGCGGCCACCCCCATGCCGAGCCGCCCCGCCAGCGGCAGCGCCATGGCGAGCGCGCCGCCGGCCACCCACGACATCTGCATCAGGGTCTCGGAGCGGGCGAAGGCGGAGGTGCGGACCTGCTCGGGGACGTCGCGCTGGATGAGCGCGTCGAGCGACAGCTTCCCCAGGGCCTGCACGATGCCCGCGGTGGCGGCGACGGCGGTGACGGCGACCGTTCCGTACAGCACGGCGGCGACGACGGCCGAGGCCAGGGCGGTCAGCAGCGCGGCCGTGAGGAGCACTTCGGGGGCGCGGGCGCGCAGCCAGGCGCCGAGCGCGGTGCCCAGGGCGTTGCCGCCCCCGGCCGCGACACCCGCCAGGCCCAGCGAGACGGCGGCCGACAGCCCGTCGAAAGGGTGCTCGCGCAGCAGGAAGGCCAGGAAGAAGGTGAGGAACCCGGACAGGGCGCGCAGCGCGGAGTTGGCGCACAGCGCGCTGACCACCGAGACGCCGACCGTGCGCAGACCGGGCCGCCCGGCTCCGCGCTCCTCGCCCGCCCCGTCGCTGGGCGCGGTCCGCGCCAGCCTGGCCGGGCTTTCCCCCTTCGCCGAGTCGACCTTGGGGTCGAGAGAGAAGGAGAGGAAGGTACCCAGCAGGAACAGCGCGCACGCCCCGTACAGCGGCCACTTGGCGCCCAGCGCGTGCAGGGCCGCACCGGCGGGCGCGGCGGCGCCCGTGGCCAGCAGCCCCGCGAGCGTCACCCGCGAGTTGGCCTTGACCAGCCACACCCGTGGCGGCAGCAGCCTGGGCACCACGGCCGAGCGCACCACCCCGTACGCCTTCGACGAGACGAGCACGCCCAGCGCCGCCGGATACAGCTCCAGGCCGCCGGTGGCCACGGCGCCCGCCATGGTCAGCGCCAGCAGGGCGCGGGCCAGCATCGCGGCGGCCATCGCGGCGCGCCGCCCGTGCGGGACGCGGTCGAGGAGCGGACCGATGACGGGGGCGAGCAGCGCGAAGGGCGCCATCGTCACGGCCAGGTAGAGCGCGACGCGCCCACGGGCCTCGCCGGTGGGGACGGAGAAGAAGACGGTGGAGGCGAGCGCCACCGTGATGAGCATGTCGCCCGCCGAGTTGACGGCGTGCAGCTCGATGAGCTTGCCGAGCCCGGACTCCCCCGCGCCGCCCGCGTGGGTGGCGCGTCGCACGCGGCGGGCCAGGGCGGCAGGTGGCCGCCGCAGGCCGCGTGCGAGACGGCGCGCCCTGCTGCCTGTGCTGGGTTTGCCGAGCTTGTCGAGCGGCACGCCGTTCAGTGTGCACCAGAACGGGGCGTTCGTTTCTCCCCTGAGCGGACAGCACGAGCCGTCCGAGGGCTGGCTGCGGATTTCTTCCGTGACCCCGTGGGGTAGCGTGGGTGAACGGTGCGCACCGTATGGCCTTTGAGCGCGGGCGCGGACGTCGCAGCGGCCACCCGGTCCCGCTCCGTCCCCGACCCGGCCCCTCCACTCGTGGCCGTCCGGGCAGTGCACGCCGACAACGGCGCTACGGCGTAGGAGAGACGATTCTTGTGAGTGCTGCATGACTGCCGCGACCCGGAGTACGAGCCGTGGAGCGCGGAGCCGGCGCGCCCCCGACAAGCTGTGTGCCGAGGCCGTGGAACTGGCGAGGGCCGCGGCCGAGGAGGCGGCGGCGCCCGGAGTGGTCGGCGCGTGGATCGAGGCCGTCGCCGACGCCGAACGCGTGGTCACGCACTTCTTCGAGGCCCACGAGCCCGGCTACCGCGGGTGGCGCTGGGCGGTGACGGTCGCCCGCGCCTCGCGGGCCAAGAACGTCACGGTCGACGAGTCGGTGCTGCTCCCCGGCTCCGACGCGCTGCTCGCCCCCGAGTGGGTGCCCTGGAGCGAGCGGCTGCGCCCCGGCGACCTGGGGCCCGGCGATCTGCTGCCCACCGACGCGGACGACCTGCGTCTGGAGCCCGGTTTCTCCGGCGAGGACGAGCCGCTGCCCGACTCGCCCGTCGCCGACGAGGGCACCGAGGAGGCGGGGCCGCTGCGCGCGGCCATCGGCGGCGTCGCCGCCGAGCCCGGCATGGGCAGGTCCCGCGTGCTCTCCCGCTACGGGCTGCACACCGCGGCCGACCGCTGGGAGGAGTCGTACGGGCCGAAGACGCCGATGGCGCAGGCGGCCCCGGCCGCCTGCATGAGCTGCGGCTTCCTCGTCCCGGTCGCGGGCTCGCTGCGGCAGGCGTTCGGGATCTGCGCCAACGAGTACAGCCCGGCCGACGGCCACGTCGTCTCCCTCGCGTTCGGCTGCGGCGGTCACTCCGAGGCGGCGGTCATGCCCCGCACCCCGCAGCCGCCGCCCCCGGTCGTCGACGAGACGCTGGCCGACCCCTTCGGCCTCACGGACGAGGCGCGCGAGGGGCCCGGAAACCCCGCGCCGGCCTCCGGCCTGAACGCCCCTGACACCTCCGGCTGACCGCGCCCCTCCGCACCCGGCACCCGGCAGCCCCGGCCGCGGCACCTCACGACCGGCCGCCCCGGCGGGGTGCTAGGAGCACGGGCACGGGCGGCTGAACGGGCGGGCCCTTCGCGGCGTGCCGTACTCTTCCCTCTCGCCCGGCCGCGGAAGTCGCCGGGCGGGACGACGGGGCGGGATGCGAGTGCCGAGGAGGCCGGTGGCGTGAGGGACAGCTTCGGGGCGAGGCCGAAGGACGCGTCCGCGGACACGTTCGGGACCGGACGGCTGCGGCACGGGGTGCTGGAGGCGTGGCGTTCGTCCGCGGCCCGCTTCCGTGAGGACGCCAACGCGGAGCAGGATCTCGCGCTGGGCGGCTACCGCGACCGGCTGGTGGTGGAGCTGGCACAGAACGCCTCGGACGCCGCGGCCCGCGCGGGCGTCGCGGGACGGCTGCGGCTCTGCCTGGGCGCGGACGGCACGCTGAGCGCCGCCAACACCGGGCAGCCGCTGGACGCGGCCGGTGTCGAGTCGCTGGCCACCCTGCGGGCCTCGGCCAAGCGCGACGAGCCCGATCTGGGTGCCGTCGGCAGGTTCGGTGTCGGCTTCTCCGCCGTGCTGGCCGTCACCGACGCGCCGGCCGTCGTGGACAGGTCGGGCCAGGGGGTGCGCTGGTCGCTGACCGAGGCCGGGGAGCTGACGCGGCAGGCCGCCGCCGACAGCCCGGATCTGGCCGCGGAACTGGACCGCCGCGAGGGGCACGTGCCGCTGCTGCGGCTGCCCCTGCCCGCCGCGTACGGCCAGGCGGTGGTGCCTGCCGGGTACGACACGGCCGTGCTGCTCCCGCTGCGGGACGAGGCCGCGCACGACCTGGTCGGGCGGCTGCTGGACGCGGTGGACGACGCGCTGCTGCTGGCGCTGCCGGGGCTGAGCGAGGTCGTCGTCGTCAGCGAACCCGAAGGCCCTGCGCGCACCCTGACGCGCCACGACGAGGGCGCCCACGTCCGGATCGAGGATTCGGCCACCGGATCGACCCGGTGGCGCCTCGCGGCCGCGCACGGGGTCGCGGACGCCGAACTGCTCGCGGACCGGCCCGTGGAGGAGCGCACGCGCCCTGGCTGGTCCCTGACCTGGGCGGTGCCGGTCGACGGCGAGGGGTCTCCGGTCAAGCCGGGTACGGCGGCGTGTGTGCACGCGCCCACGCCCACGGACGAGCCGCTGGGGTTCCCCGCGCTGCTGCTGGCCTCCTTCCCGCTGGAGCCGACCCGCCGCCACGTCGCGCCGGGCCCGCTGACCCGGTTCCTGCTGGGGCGGGCCGCCGACGCCTACGCGGAGCTGCTGCGCGGGTGGCACCCGGTGGCGCCGGGGACCCTGGACCTGGTGCCGGGCCCGCTCGGACTGGGCGAGCTGGACGGCCGGTTGCGCGCGCTGGTGCTGGAGCGGCTGCCCGAGGTGCCGTTCCTGGCGAGCGCGGCGGTCCGCGGGTACGGGGAACAACCGGCGGAGCCGGGCGAACGGTACGCGCTGCGCCCCCGCGACGCCGAGATCATCGAGGGCGCGGGGGCGGCCACCGTCGCCGTCCTCGCGGAGGTGTTCGGCAACCTGTTGCCCGCAGGGCTGGAGCGCAGGCCGGAGCTGCGGGCCCTGGAGGTGGCCCGGGTGCCGCTGGGCGAGGCCGTCGACCGGCTCACCGGTGTGGAGCGGGAGCCCGGCTGGTGGTGGCGGCTGTACGACTCGCTCGCCGGGGTCGATCCCGAGCGGTTGACGGGGCTGCCCGTGCCGCTGGCCGACGGGCGCCGTGCGGTGGGGCCCCGCCATGTGCTGCTGCCGCTGCCGGACGGTGCCGTCACGGGCGGGAGGCTGGCCCGCCTGGGGCTGAAGGCCGCGCACGCCGAGGCCGTACACCCGCTGCTGGAGAGGCTGGGCGCGACCACGGCCACGCCGCACGCCGTGCTGACGACCCCGCAGGTGCGCGCCGCGGTGGCCGCCTCGCTGGAGGCGGAGGAGGCCTGGGACGAGGACGACGGCGGCCTGGCGCCCGAGGAGCTGGTGGAGACGGTGCTGGGCCTCGTCCGCGACGCGCACCTCGCGCCGGGCGACGAGCCGTGGCTGGGCGCTCTCGCGCTGCCCGACGAGGACGGCGAGCCGATGCCGGCGGCCGAACTGGTCTACCCCGGCTCCCCGTTCGCGCGCGTGCTGCGCGAGGGCGAACTGGCCGCCTGCGACGCGGAGCTGGCCGAGCGCTGGGGCGAGGGGCCGCTGACGGCCGTCGGGGTGCAGGCGGCCTTCGCGCTGGTGCGGGCCGAGGACGTCGTGCTCGACCCGGACGGCTTCGAGCCGCGCGAGAGCGACTACCCCGAACCCGACGACCCGGGGCTGCTGGACGCCGTCGACGTGTGGTGCGAGGACGTGCTCGACCAGCTGGCGGCCGACGGCCACACGGACGACACCGACGCCGACGCCGGCTACGCCGTCCCGCCGGTCGCGGTCGAACTGGTGGCCGTGCGCGACCTCGACCTGGTCGACGACGCGTGCTGGCCCGAGGCGCTGGCCATGCTCGCGAGGCCGCCGCTGCGGGACGCGCTGACGGCGCCGGTGCGGGTACGCCTCGCCGACGGCACCGTCACCGGCGTCCGCCCCTACACCGCCTGGTGGCTGCGCGGCCATCCCGTGCTCGACGGCCGCCGCCCCGCCGGGCTGCGCGCCGCCAGGGCCGACCCGCTGCTGCGCGGGCTCTACGAGGAGGCCGACCCGGGAGAGGTCACCGACGACCGCGTCCTGCGGGCTCTCGGCGTCCGCACCACCGCGGCGGCGCTGCTGGCCGAGCCCGGCGGAGCCGCCGAACTCCTCACCCGCCTCGCCGACCCCGACCTGCCCTCCCCGGCGCACGCCGCCCACGAGGGGGACCCCGCCCAGCTGCACGGCCTCTACACCCTGCTGGCCTCGGCAGGTCTGGACCCGGAGACGGTGACGCTGCCGGACGAGCTGCGCGCGGTGCGCGGCGGCGAGACGGTCGTCGTGGACGCGGCCGAGGCCCTGGTGGCCGACGCGCCCGACGTGCTCCCCCTCCTCGCGGACCGCGCCCTGCTGCCGGTGGCACCCGCCCACGCGGCCGAGCTGGCCGGCCTGCTGGAGGTGCGGCGGGCGAGCGAGGCGGCGGCGGAGCTGGTGCCGCGGGAGCCCGGCACCGAGCGGGAGGTTCCCGCCGCCGTGCGGGAACTGCTGCCCCACGCGCCCTCCCACTACCGCGAGCACGAGGAGCTGGTGCTCGGCGGGGTGGACCTGGACTGGCGCCGCACCCCGGACGGCACCCTCCACGCCGCCACCCTGGAGGGGCTCGCCTCGGCCCTGGCCTGGTCCTGCGGCGCCTGGCCGCGCCGCTTCGAGCTGACGGCCCTGCTGGAGGATCAAGGCCGGGCGGTGGAGCTGTCGCGGGCCCGCTGGTTCGACTGAGGCCTTACGGCGCGCTGTCGGCCAGCTGGGTGCGGCCCTGGGTGCGGGCGCAGTGGGCGCAGCAGAAGTACTGGCCGTTCGTCTCCATACCGTGGCCCAGGATGCGGCACCCGCAGTTCTCGCACACGGGCGCCATCTTGTGGGCCGCGCACTCCAGGCAGTCGAACACGTGCACCTGTCCGGCGGCGCGGACCTCGAAGGTGTGGGGGTAGTCGTTGTCGCAGACCTCGCAGACGGGCATGGCCGCTCTCCTTCGGTGCTCAGGTGGGGCTCCGGTGTGCTGGGCGAGCACATCGTTACCCCGCGGGCCCGCCCCCGCGACCCCGCCTTCCGCCACCCGGTGCGCACCCGTTGGAGCGGTCACGGCACCGGGACGGCGGCGCGGCGGCGCCGTCGGCCGCCGTGCTCCCGGCGCGGTCAGGCGGGCAGCCGCCTGGCCACCAGGCGCCACGCGGCCTCCAGCAGGACGCCCGCCACCGCGGCCACCCCCACCGCGGTCCACGGCACGGCGGTGCCGACCAGCTTGAGCGCGAAGAAGCGCTGGAGCCACGGGGTCGCCAGCACCACCAGGAAGGCGACCCCCATCGCCGCCACCAGCCCCACCCGCCACCACGTGTAGGGCCGCGCCACGATGGCCAGCACCCACATGGCGATCAGGAAGAGGGTCAGCGTCGCGGCGCTGGTCTCGGCGGCCAGCGCCTCGGCGCCGCTGTAGTGGTGCCGCGCCAGCAGGTACGTGGCGAACGTGGCCGCCCCGGCGATCAGTCCGCAGGGCACCGCGTAGCGCAGGACGCGCCGCACGAAGTGCGGCCTGGCCCGTTCCCTGTTGGGTGCCAGGGCGAGGAAGAAGGCCGGGATGCCGATGGTCAGCGAGGACAGCAGCGTCAGGTGGCGGGGGAGGAACGGGTAGGGGACCTGCCAGCAGATGACGAGCACGGCCAGCAGCACGGAGTAGACCGTCTTGGTCAAGAACAGGTTGGCGACCCGTTCGATGTTGCCGATGACCCGGCGGCCCTCGCCGACGACCGAGGGCAGCGTCGCGAAGCTGTCGTCCAGCAGCACGATCTGGGCCACCGCCTTGGTCGCCTCGGAGCCCGAGCCCATGCAGACCCCGATGTCGGCGTCCTTGAGCGCGAGGACGTCGTTGACGCCGTCGCCGGTCATCGCCACCGTGTGCCCCTCCGCCTGGAGGGCGCCCACCAGCTGCCGCTTCTGCTGCGGTGTGACCCGCCCGAAGACCGTTCCGCCCTCCACCGCGCGGGCCAGGCGGGTGCGGTCGGCGGGCATCTCGCGCGCGTCGACGGGGTGCTGGGCGCCGGGCAGCCGGAGTTTCGCGGCGACCGCGCCGACGGAGACCGCGTTGTCACCCGAGATCACCTTGGTGTCGACGTCCTGCTCGGCGAAGTAGGCGAGGGTGTCCCCGGCGTCGGGCCGCAGCCGCTGTTCGAGGACGACGAGCGCCGCGGGACGCGTGAGGGGCTCCCCGTGCGCCTGACCGCCGTCCGAGCGGGCGCCGGGGTCGGGGCCGGCGCCGGGGTGCGGGCCCGGGTCCGGGAGGCCGTCGCCGCTGTGCGGCAGCCCGTTCGCCGCGTGCGCCAGCAGCAGTACCCGCAGGCCCTCCCGGTCCAGCCGGTCCACCTCGGCCAGTACGGGGTGGCCCGCCGTCAGGAGCACGTCGGGGGCGCCCAGCAGCCAGGCGCTGGGGGTGCCGTCCGGTTCGGCGAAGGCGGCACCGCTGTACTTGCGGGCGGAGGAGAAGGGCAGGGTTGCGGTCAGGCGCCAGGCGCCGGGGCCGTCCCCGGGCGCCGGGTAGGCCGCGCCGATCGCCTGGAGGCTGGCGTTGGGGTGCGGATCGGAGGCTCCGAACGCCGCCAGCACCCGGGCCAGGTAGGCCTCGTCGGCCCCGTCGAGGGCGCGCACCTCGGCGACGTCCATGCCGCCCTCCGTCAGGGTGCCCGTCTTGTCGAGGCAGACGACGTCGACCCGCGCCAGTCCCTCGATGGCGGGCAGCTCCTGGACGAGGCACTGTCGGCGGCCCAGCCGGATGACGCCGATGGCGAAGGCCACCGAGGTCAGCAGCACCAGCCCCTCGGGCACCATCGGCACGATGCCGGCGACCATGCGCCGCACGGCCTCGTGCACGTCGTTGTGCTCGACGACGAGCTGGCTGAGAATCAGGCCGAGCGCGGCCGGGACCATCATCCAGGTGATGTACTTCAGCAGTCGGCTGATGCCGCCGCGCAGTTCGGAGTGGACGAGCGTGAAGCGGCTGGCCTCCTCGGCGAGCTGCGCCGCGTAGGCCTGGCGGCCCACTCGCGTCGCGGTGAAGGCGCCGGTGCCCGCCACCACGAAGCTGCCGGACAGCACGGCGTCCCCCGGCCGCTTGGCGACCGGTTCTGACTCGCCGGTCAGCAGGGACTCGTCGACCTCCAGGCCGTCCGCCTCCGCCACCTCGCCGTCGACCACGCACTTGTCGCCGGGGCGCAGCGCGATCAGGTCGCCCAGCACGATCCGGTCGGTGGGCAGCTCAGTGGTGCGCCCGTCACGCCGTACCCGGGGGCGGGCCTCCCCGATGACGGCGAGGTTGTCGAGCGTCCGCTTGGCGCGCAGCTCCTGGATGATGCCGATGCCCGTGTTGGCCACGATGACGAAGCCGAAGAGGCCGTCCTGGAGCGGGCCGACGACCAGGATGATCAGGAAGAGGACGCCGATGAGCGCGTTGAAGCGGGTGAGGACGTTGGCGCGGACGATGTCGGCGGCCGACCTGCTGTTGCGCGGGGGGACGTCGTTGACCTCCCCGCGCTCGACGCGCTCGGCGACTTCCGCCTCGGTGAGACCTTCGCCCGCAAGTGTCATGTTTCGACGGTACGGGGCACTCGGGGCGCGAGGAGGACGGTGGCGCGTCGCGCCGTCTCAGTCCTGCCGGGCCCGCCTGATCGCCTTGTCCCGGGCGCGCACGTACCAGATGCCGACGCAGCCCAGGCCCGCTCCGGCGGCGCAGGTCCACACCCACCAGGAGTGGCCCTTGTCGGCGAACCAGCCGTAGAAGGGGAGTTGGCCGAGGAAGAGGACGAGCCAGATCAGGGTGCCGGCCACGACCGTGCCGACGACGTTGCCCTCCAGCGGCTCGGGGGCCTCGCGCTCGCCGTTGGTCCACTTGTCCATCAGACCCATCGCCACGGCTCCCTCGTTTCCGGTCCTGTCAGGACCCCAGCCTAGCGAGGGGCGTCGGGGGGTCAGGGGGCGGAGTTGGCGATCAGGCCGTTCGTTTGTTCATACTGAAACCAACTGGAGATGGCTGGATTCTTTCGTGCGATTGTCCAAGCTGATCCAGTCGGACCCCTCCGTTCCGCTTCGTCAGCACGTACCCGAGGTCACCCATGCCCGCTTCGGCCAGCCCGGTCGATTCCCCCGGCTCCCCGCGAGACACCCCGCCCCCCGCTCCCCGCTCCGCACTGGACCGCTTCTTCAGCATCTCGGACCGCGGCTCGACCGTCGGCCGGGAGCTGCGCGGCGGGCTCGCCACCTTCTTCGCGATGGCGTACATTATCGTGCTGAACCCGATCATCCTCGGCGCGGGCACCGACAAATACGGCCACCAGCTCGACAACGGGCAGCTGGTCACCGCCACCGCGCTGATGGCCGGGCTCACCACCGTGCTGATGGGCGTCATCGGCAACGTCCCCATCGCCCTGGCCACCGGGCTGGGCATCAACGCCGTGGTGGCGCTCCAGCTGGCCCCCAAGATGACCTGGCCCGACGCCATGGGCATGGTGGTGCTGGCCGGCATCGTGCTGATGATCCTGGTGGCCTCCGGGCTGCGGCAGCGCGTCATGGACGCCATTCCGAACGGGCTGCGCCGGGCCATCGCCATCGGCATCGGCCTGTTCATCTCGCTCATCGGCCTCGTGGACTCCGGCTTCGTGACCCGCAACCCGGACGCCGCCAAGACCACCGTCCCCCTCGGGCTCGGGATCGGCGGACAGCTCCAGGGCTGGCCCGTGCTGGTGTTCGTGCTCGGCCTCGTCCTGATGTTCGTGCTGACCGTGCGGAAGACGAAGGGCGCCATCCTCATCGGCATCGTCGCCATGGCCGTCGTCGCCATCGTCATCAACGCCGTCGCCAAGATCCCCGACGCGGCCTGGGGCCTGTCGGTGCCCACGGTGCCCGACTCCGTCGTCGGCACGCCCGACTTCTCCCTGGTCGGCGACATCAGCCTGCTCGGCGGCTTCCACGAGGTCGGATGGCTGACCGGCTGCCTGTTCGTCTTCACGGTGCTGCTGTCCGGCTTCTTCGACGCGATGGGCACCATCATCGGCGTCGGCGAGGAGTCGGGGCTCGCCGACGAGCAGGGGCAGCTGCCGCGCATGGGCCGCATCCTGTTCATGGACGGCGTCGGCGTCGCCGCGGGCGGAGTCGGCTCCTGCTCGGCCAACACCTGCTTCGTGGAGTCCACGGCGGGCGTCGGTGAGGGCGCGCGCACCGGGCTGGCCAACGTGGTGACCGGCGGGCTCTTCCTCCTCGCGCTGGTCTTCACCCCCCTCGCCAAGGTGGTGCCCTCGCAGGCGGCGACGCCCGCGCTGCTCGTCGTCGGCTTCCTGATCATGGCCGCCAACGTGCGGGACATCGACTGGGGCGACGCGACCGTCGCCATCCCCGCGTTCCTGACGATCGTCTCGATGCCGTTCACCTACAGCATCACCAACGGCATCGGCATGGGCGTCATCGCCTTCATCGTCCTGCGGGCCGCCGCGGGGCGGATCCGCGAGATCCCGTGGCTGCTCAACGTCGTCGGCCTCTGCTTCCTCGTCTACTTCCTCCTCAATCCGATCGAACAGCTGCTCGGGGTGCAGTAGCTCCGCCGCTGCCCCTCCGGTGCGCCGTCGTGCCCCTCTCCACGGCGGGAGGGGCACAGGTGTGTGCGGGCCCGGGTCCGGACCGTGGCGGTGCGCGCGGCGGGCGGTGCGGGCAGTGGTCGGTGCGCGGAGTGATCGGGGGGCTCATGCGGAGCGGCCGTAGAAGCGTTCGGTCTCCTCGACGGACGCCTTGAAGCGTTCGTCGAAGTCGTCGCGCACGAGCGTGCGGACCACGTAGTCCTGCACGCTCATCCCGCGCTTGGCCGCGTGGTCGGTCAACCGCTCCAACAGGGCGGCCTCTATGCGGAGGCTGAGCACCTGGGAGTCGGGCTGCCCGTGGTGGTCGTTGTCACACGGAGGAGTCAGGCTGGTCATACGACAACGGTCGCGAACCCACCCCGGCCGCTGTCCGGCGAATGTGCCCCGACTCACTCGTACGTGTGAGCCCATGAGGGCTGCGACCCGTGTTCTTTAGACGGAGTAATGAGGTAGGCTAAGAATTATGTCGGAACAGCTCCCTGCTCCGCGACTCGCGGACGGGCCCCCACCCGGCGTGCCGGACATGCTCCGCGAGGCCGCTCACCTCGCCGAGGCCATGGATGCCACGGACCCCACGGAGGCCACCCGGACGGCAGAAGCCGCCGGAGCCGCCGAGGCCGCGGAGGTACCCACGGCCGACCAGGAGGCCGAGGACGCCGTCAACGCGCTCCGCGCCGGAGTGATGCGGCTCTCCAGGCGGCTGAAACACCAGCGCGTCGACGAATCCCTCAGCCCCACCGAGATGTCGGTGCTCGGCACCCTCGCCCGCTGCGGCTCGGCCACCCCCAGCGAGCTGGCCCGCAAGGAACACGTGCAGCCGCCGTCGATGACGCGGATCGTCGCGATGCTGGAGTCCAAAGGGCTCGTCCGGCTCGAGCCGCACCCCGAGGACCGCAGGCAGAAGGTGGTCACCCAGACGGGGCAGGCCGTGTCGATGCTCGCCGCGGCCCGCACCAAGCGGAACGCCTGGCTGGCCGAACTGGTCCAGGAGCTGGACGAGGACGAGTGGGCGACGCTGCGTGCCGCCGCGCCGGTGCTGGAGAAGCTGGCGCACTTGTAAGGAGATACGACCGAGAACAGGAGGCGAAGCCGCTTGAGTACGGGCCACGGAGCAGACTCCGCACCCGCACCATCCGCAGCCGACGAAACCCACCCGCACGAGGCGCCGCAGGACGCGTCACAAGACGCCGCGCACGCCGCGCCGCAGAACCCACCCCCCAACGCCCCGCGAGGCGCCCCGCACAGCTCCGCCCCGCAGGAGGCGCCGCCCGGCGCCGCGCAGGACGCCCCGCGGGGCACACCGCACAAGCGCGGCGCCGCACCGCAACCCGGTGCGAAGACCTCGATGTTCGCCTCGCTGCGCATCCGCAACTACCGCCTCTTCGCCCTCGGTCAGGTCGTCTCCAACACCGGCACCTGGATGCAGCGCATCGCCCAGGACTGGCTCGTGCACAGCCTCACCGGCTCCTCCACGGCCGTCGGCATCACCACCGCGCTCCAGTTCCTGCCCATGCTCCTGTTCGGGCTGTACGGGGGCGTCATCGCCGACCGCTGCTCCAAGCGCAAGCTGCTGTTCGCCACCCAGTCCGCCATGGGCCTGACCGGGCTGGCGCTCGCCGCGCTCACGCTGAGCGGAAACGTGCAGGTCGCCCACGTCTACGCGCTCGCGTTCGTCCTCGGCCTCATCACCGTCGTCGACAACCCGACCCGGCAGACCTTCGTCTCCGAGATGGTCGGACCCACCCAGATACGCAACGCCGTCTCCCTCAACTCCGCGAACTTCCAGAGCGCCCGGCTGGTCGGACCCGCCGTCGCCGGCGTGCTGATCTCCGCCGTCGGCGGCGGCTGGGCCTTCCTGATCAACGGCCTCTCCTTCGCCGCCCCCCTCATCGGGCTGCTGATGATGCGCGCGGGCGAGCTGTACACCAGCAAACCCGTGCAGCGCGGCAAGGGCCAGCTGCGCGAGGGCCTGCGGTACGTACGCGGCCACCCCGAACTGCTGTGGCCCATCGTGCTGGTCGGCTTCATCGGAACGTTCGGCTTCAACTTCCCCATCTGGCTGACGGCCTTCACCAGCGACGTCTTCCACGAGGGCGCGGGCACCTACGGCGCCCTGAACTTCCTGATGGCCGTCGGCTCCGTCGCGGGCGCGCTGCTGGCCGCCCGGCGCGGCCAGTCGCGGATGCGGCTGATGGCCGGCGCCGCGCTGGTCTTCGGCGTCCTGGAAATGGTCGCCGCGCTCTCGCCCTCGTACTGGCTGTTCGCCGCGCTGATGGCGCCGATCGGGCTGGCCGGCCTGACGTTCAACGTGACCGCGAACTCCAGCGTCCAACTCGCCTCCGACCCGGCGATGCGGGGCCGGGTGATGAGCCTGTTCATGATGGTCTTCGTCGGCGGCACCCCCATCGGCGGGCCCATCATGGGCTGGATCACCGACACCTTCGGCGCCCGCACGGGCTTCCTGGCCGGCGGCCTGATCTCCGCCGTGGCGGCGGTGGCCGTGGCCCTCGTACTGGCGCGCATCGCGGGGCTGCGACCAGCGGTGAGCCTGCGGCGCGGCCAGCCGCCGGTCCGGTTCGTCCGCCGGGAGGCGGTGACGGAGGCCGCGTAGGGATCTTCCTGCGGGCTTGTACCGGCAGGGGGTGCCACTGTTCGAAGCGTGCGGTCCGCGGGTGGTTTGCGGCTGGTGGGGGCACCTCCCGGCCGGAGTCCCCCAGCCTCCGGCCGGGAGGTGCCCCCAGGGGGAGCAGTTCCCCGCGCCCCTCCGGGGCGCGTCCGGGCCCCTCGCCGCGTGGGGGAAGCCCGTCCGGGAGACGCTCCCCGAGGTGATCCCGGCACCCGGTACGTGGCGCTGGGGCGGCTGTGGCAGAGTCCGGCCCCATGAGACTGTTCGCGGCGTTGTGGCCCCCGGCTGAGGCGGTGGCGGAACTGGCGCGCTTCACACGCCAGCTCACCCGCCTCCCCGGCGCCGGGGACCTGCGCTGGACCACACCCGAGAGCTGGCACTTCACACTCAGCTTCTACGGCGAGGTGCCCGAGAAGCAGGCGGACGACCTCGGCACCCGCCTGGCCCGCGTGGCGCACCGGGCACACGGTCCCCTCCCGATGCGCCTTGCCGCAGGCGGCCGCTTCGGCGACCGCGCCCTGTGGGCCGGCGTGCACCAGGACACCGACCGCGCGGCCCTCACCCGGCTCGCGGCGGCCACCACGGCGGCGGGCCGCCGCGCGGGCGTGCTCCCCGTCGACGCGCACCCCTCGTTCAGGGCGCACCTCACACTGGCCCGGGCCAGGAACCGCGGCACGCCCGACCTGCGCCCCTACGTGGCCCAGCTGGAGCCCTTCACGGGCTCCAGCTGGAGCGCACAGGACCTGCTCCTCGTCCGCAGCGAGCCGCCCACCAGCGGCGTTCCGGGCGAGCAGCCCCGGTACGAGCCGGTCGGGTGCTGGCCACTGGGCGGGTGACGGGGCCGGGCCAGGGCCCGCCGCAGCCGCCGGTTACCGTGGTGACCGTGAACGCGAAGACCAGAATGCGCATCGTGACCGGTGTGCTGGTGGCGCTCTTCGTCGTGGTCGTCCTGGCCTCGGCACTGAGCGGTCACTGAGCCGCGGTCCTCACCAGGCGAAGGCCTCCGGGGAGGGCCCAGGCCCCGGGAAGATCTCATCCAGCGAGGCGAGCAGCGCGTCGCCGAGGTCGAGTTCGACGGCGCGCAGTGCCGAAGTGAGCTGGTCTGCGGTGCGCGGACCGACGATCGGCCCGGTGACGCCGGGCCGCGACAGCAGCCAGGCGAGGGCCACCTCGCCTGGCTCCAGGCCGTGCTCGGCCGCCAGACTCTCGTAAGCCTCGATCCGGTCCCTGACGGCCGGATCCTCCAGCGCGGTGGCGGCGCGCCCCGACGCGGTGCGGCCACCGCCGCCCTCCCGTGCCTTGCGCAGCGCACCGCCCAGCAGCCCGCCGTGCAGCGGCGACCACGGGATGACCCCGAGCCCGTAGGCCTCCGCGGCCGGGACGACCTCCATCTCGGCGCGGCGCTCGGCGAGGTTGTACAGGCACTGCTCGCTGACCAGCCCGAGCGAGCCGCGCCGCGCGGCCGTCTCGTTGGCCTGGGCGAGATGCCAGCCCGCGTGATTGCTGGAGCCGACGTAGAGGACCTTGCCCTGCTGTACGAGGACGTCCATGGCCTGCCAGATCTCGTCCCAGGGCGTGGCCCGGTCGACGTGGTGGAACTGGTACAGGTCGATGCGGTCGGTTCCCAGGCGCCGCAGACTCGCCTCGACGGACCTGCGGATGTTGACGGCGGAGAGCTTGTCGTGGTTGGGCCACGGCGGCACGCCGTCGCCCGCCATGTTGGCGTAGCCCTTGGTCGCCAGAATCGTCTTGTCGCGCCGCCCCTCGCCCTTGGCGAACCAGCTGCCGATGATCTCCTCGGTGCGGCCCTTGTTGTCGCCCCAGCCGTAGGCGTTGGCGGTGTCGAAGAAGTTGACACCGGCGTCCAGCGCGGCGTCCATGATCGTGTGGCTGTCGGCCTCGCCGGTCTGCGGCCCGAAGTTCATCGTGCCGAGAACGAGCCTGCTGACCTTGAGTCCCGTACGTCCGAGCTGCGTGTACCTCATGCGGCCACGCTAGGCGGCTGGAGTGCGCTCGAAGCAAGACGCGCGGCAGATTACCTCCCGCGCGCGACCTGAGCCCCCCCTCGTCCTGCGTCCTGCGGCCTGCTGCCTGCCGTCTGCGGCCTGCGGTCTGCGGCCTGCTGCCTGCCGCCCGTCGCCTGCCGTCTGCGGCCTTGCGGCCCGCCGCCCGTACCTGCCGGTTGTGGCCCGCCGTCCGCTGCCTGCCGCTTGTGGTCTGCGGCCTGCGGCCCGCTGCCGGCGGCCCCGCGGCCCGCCGCCCGGGACCTGCGGCCTTGTGGCCCGCGGCCTGCTGCCTGCGGCGGCTAGCCGCCCGTGGCCCGTGTCACCCGCTGGTCGTGTCGCCCGGCGTGGCGCCGTCCGGGGGCGCCTCGTCCGAAGGCGGGACGTCCGAGGGCGTGCTGTCCGGGGGCGTGCCGTCCGGCGCATCCGTTGCGCGGCGGCGGAAGACGCCGCGCGTCGCGGCCAGGTAGGCGGACTCGGCGCTGGTGCGGACGAGTTCGGCGTCGAGGGGGCGGCGGCTGATCAGCAGCCGGTAGTAGAAGGGGGCGCTGAGGGCGGCGATGACCTCCACGGTGTCGGTGTCGGGCGGCACCTGGCCGCGTGCGACGGCCCGCTCCAGCAGTACCGAGACCTGGCGCAGCCGGCCTCCGAACGTCTCGCGCAGTACCTGTTCGGCGCCCGGCTCCTTGGCGGCCGCGGCGACGATGCCCTCGACGAGGCGCCGGTTGCCGGGAGCGGCGTGGAAGCCGGCGATGTTGCCCGCCATGGCGTGCAGGTCGCCTCGCAGGTCGCCGGTGTCGGGGATGGGGATGGCGCTGGTGCCGTACTCGCCGAGCAGGTCGGTGATGACGCCCTCCACCGTGCGCCAGCGGCGCCGGATCGTGGCGGCGTGCACTCCGGAGCGCTGGGCGAGCAGGTCGACGGTGAGGGTGGCGTAGTCCTGGGTGCGCAGCTCTTCTCGGGCGGCCGCCAGGACGGCGGTGCGGGTGCGGGCGGTCCGCCCTCCGGGGCGGGCGGATCCGTGCGGTCGTGGCTCGGTCATGTTCGGGCTGTGGTTCCGCGTTGCGTCGAGGGAAGCGTTCCGGTTACTGTCATACCAGTTAGTGCGCGTCAGCGCGCATTAGTCGGGGGAGGTGAGCGCCCTGTGCGCGCGGTCTCGGGCCGCTGCGCACGGGGCGTTCACGAGAAGTGCGGCGGGTGCGGTCGACGGGCTCACGCATGATCGACAGTCTGACGCGCCGGTCGCGTCGGACGACGGGCGCCGGTCGGTTCCGACGCGAAAGATGCGGCAGTCGGCGGGATATCGCCGGATTTGCCGCCCTCGCCGTGCGGCGCGGGTGCCCGGGAGCCCCGTGGGTCCCCGGGGCGACGCGGCGGGCTCAGATCTCGGGCAGCCCGGAGGGCGGTTTGGTCAGGACGCCGCGCGCGTAGCCGTAGCCCGCGTGGAAGACCATGTGATCCCCGGAGACGACCTGCGTCTTGAGCGCGATGTCCAACTGCTCGACCTCGCCGGGGACCGAGACCCGCACCGTGTGGTGCAGCATCGTGTGGTGCTTGGCGGCGCTCACCGTCTGAGTCTGGGTGGGGGACCTGTGCGGTGCGCCCACCGGCTCGCCCGCCTCGTCCAGTCCCTGGACCTCCACCCAGGAGGCGAGCGTGGCGCCCGAGGCGTGCGCGGGGCGCTGCGCGCACAGGCCGTAGGCGTCGGCCCTGTTGCAGGCGGTGACCTCGGCGTCGATCGCGAGGTCCATGCGGGTGCGGGGCAGGGGCCCGGTGGCTCCCACGTTCTCGCGCGTGGTCATCGGCTCGGCCACCGTGCCGGGTGGCAGCAGCAGGTCGCCCTGCGCGGCGGGGCGCGTCCAGGTGGTGGCGTCGCGGCTCGCGCGGGTGCTCACCAGTCCGCGTTCGCCGTCGAGCGGCTGTTCCCCGGCCAGCCGTACGGTCATGCCCGGGGCGCGGGCGGTGCTGTAGGCGGAGGCGCTCAGCTCGCAGCGGTGGGTTCCGCTGTCCTCGGCGACGAGCAGGGCGCGGATGTCGGGTTCCCTGTGCTGTTCGTCGGGGGTCAGGTTGGCTCCGTCGTGCGCGCGCAGCGCGGGGCGTCCGTCCGGGCCCGTGCAGGTGAGCAGCAGGGTGGTGCCGATGTTGGTGGGCCGGCCGGAACCCCATGAGTCCACGGAGAAGGTCATGGCGGGGGTGTCCAGGGCGAGTTTCTCCCCGGCGTCGAGCCGGTAGGCGGCGGTGGAGACGGTCCGCAGTGGGGAGGAGTGCTGCTGCACGGGGATCGTCACGCCCGCGTCCTTTCGCCCGGTTGCCGCGGCCGCGGGGGTGCCGGGTGCGGCGGTGAGCGCGCACAGCGCGGGTGCCAGCGCGTACAGCAGCCACACCGCCCGGCGGGGGAGGGCGCGGTGACGTGGTGTCATACGGGCAGTCCTTTCCTCACGGGCCGGACCGGTGGCCGGGGGCGGCTACCGGCGCGCAGTGCGGAAGGTGACCGTATCGACGGCTGAGCGGTTTTTGTGGTCAACAGACCGGTGTGAACCGGTACGGCCCACCCACGGCCCACGCCTGGTGGAGTGCGTCGGCGAACGCGGCGGCGATCCGGTGCTCGCCGTGGGCCGAGGGGTGTGTGCCGTCGTAGGTGTCGCGCTCGGGCGACCAGTCCTCGGGCACCGAGGCGAGCAGCAGCGGCGAACGGGGCTGCGCGTGTTCGGCCACCGCCTTGGCCAGCAGCGTGTTGAAGTGCGCGCACACGGCGGCGAACGAAGGGTCGCTCGCCGCGCGCACGTTGGGTATGACGGGCAGCAGCACGGCCCGCAACGTCGGGTTCGCGGCCCGTGCGCGGGCGAGGAAGGTCTCGACGTTGGCCAGTGTCTGCTCGGGCCCCGTGTAGAACCCGAGATCGATCAGGCCCAGCGAGACGAGCAGCGTGTCGGCGTCGTGCTCCGTCACCGCCCGGCCTATCAGCGGCGCCATGTGCAGCCAGCCCTCGCCCCAGCCGGCGAGGTGGGCGCGCGCGTGTGCGGGGAAGTCCGGGTCGGCGTAGTGGTGCGAGTCCTCGTGCAGCGCGGTGCGCGGGCCGACGACGTGGACGGTGCCGTCCGGCAGTGTGCGGGTCAGGTGCTGCCATATCCGGTAGCGCCAGGTGTGGTCGCCCGCGGCTCCGATCGTCATGGAGTCGCCGACGAAGAGGATGCGCATGCGCTCATCCTGGTGGATCACCAACCGACACGCACCGTGATGCTGGACACTTGAGCCCATGTCCTCTGAGCGCACACGTGGGTCCGTCGTCGGGATCCGTCAGAAGGCGGCGTTGGCCGCGGCGGTCCTGGCCGCGGGGCTCGCCTCCGCCCCCTTTCCCGCCCGGGCGGCGGACGAACCCAAGGGCTTCACGATCCGGGACTCGCGCATCACCGAGTCCAGTGGCCTGGCCGCCAGCCGCGCTCACGAGGGCGTCTACTGGACGCACAACGACTCCGACGACGGACCGTACGTGTACGCCGTCGACAGCCGCACGGGCAAGACCGTCGCCCGGGTCGTCCTGCGCGGCATCGACCCCCGGGATGTGGAGGCCATCTCCGTCGGGCCCGACGGAGACGTGTTCGTCGGCGACATCGGCGACAACCTCGACGGCTCCTGGTCGGAGGTGTGGATCTACCGCTTCCACGAACCGAAGCGGCTGCACGGCGACATCACCGTGACGCCGACGCGCTACACCGTCCGCTACGCCGACGGTCCCCGCAACGCCGAGTCGCTGATGGTGCACCCCAAGACCGGGCGCGTCTACATCGCCAGCAAGAACGCGAAGGGCGAGGCCGGCGTCTACGCAGGACCGCGGCGCCTCGACGCGGCGGGCACCAACACTTTCTCGCGGGTCGCCGACCTCGACTTCGAGGCCACCGACGGGGCGTTCTCCCCGGACGGCACGCGGCTGGTGCTGCGCGGCTACTTCAGCGGCTACGCCTACCGGTGGAAGGACGGCAAGCCGGACAAGATTGGCTCCGTGGCGGTGCCGTTGCAGCGGCAGGGCGAGTCGGTGACCTTCACTCCTGACGGGCGGACGTTGATGTTCGGCTCCGAGGGTGAGGGCAGCGGCGTCGAGCCGGTACAGCTCGAGGGCGATGCCGTGCCCGACTCGGTGCGTGAGGCGTCCTCGTCCGAGGGCGACGGCAAGGGCGGCGGCGGCGAGGGCGGCGCGTCCGGTGACGACGACCGCACGCTCGGTCTCGGCGCCGCCACCTTCGCTGTCGCCCTCGCGGTGTGGTGGGGCCTGCGCCGCCTCTTCCGCCGCCGCGAGTGAGGGGCGGGGCCGCGTGTGCGGGTACCGGCGCCGCCGGGGAGACGGGTGCCGCCGGGGGCGCTACGGCCCGCCCGACGAGGGCGGGCGGCCCACCCGGCGGTGGGCCGCCCGTACGCTCTCAGGAACCGGTCACAGGTTCTCGATCACGTAGTCGACGCAGGCGGTCAGGGCCTCCACGTCCGCCGGCTCGACGGCCGGGAACATGGCGACCCGAAGTTGGTTGCGGCCCAGCTTCCGGTACGGGTCGGTGTCCACGACGCCGTTGGCCCGCAGCACCTTGGCCACGGCGGCGGCGTCCACGTCGTCGGAGAAGTCGATGGTGCCCACGACCTGGGAGCGCTGGGCGGGGTCCGTCACGAACGGGGTGGCGAAGGAGGCCTTCTCCGCCCAGCCGTACAGCCGCCCTGAGGAGTCCGCGGTGCGCTCGACGGCCCAGTCGAGTCCGCCGCGGCCGTTGATCCACTCCAACTGGTCGTTGAGCAGGAAGAGGGTGGCCAGCGCGGGGGTGTTGTACGTCTGGTTCTTGCGCGAGTTGTCGATCGCGGTCTTCAGGTCGAAGAACGCCGGGATGTGCCGGTCGGAGGCGGCGATGCGCTCGGCCCGCTCGATGGCGGCGGGGGAGAACACCCCGATCCACAGCCCGCCGTCGGCGGCGAAGGACTTCTGCGGTGCGAAGTAGTAGACGTCGGTCTCGGCGATGTCGACGGGCAGGCCGCCGGCGCCCGAGGTGGCGTCCACCAGGACGAGCGCCCCGTCGTCCGCTCCGGGTACGCGCTGGAGCGGCATGGCGACACCGGTGGAGGTCTCGTTGTGGGTGAGCGCGTAGACGTCGATGCCCTGCTCACCGCGCGCCTCGGGGTGGGTGCCGGGGTCGGCGGAGATGATGCTGGGCTCGCCGAGCCACGGCGCCTGCTGGGCGGCCTTGGCGAACTTGGAGGAGAACTCGCCGAAGGACAGGTGCTGGGAGCGGGAGGTGATCAGGCCGTGGGTCGCGATGTCCCAGAAGGCGGTGGAGCCGCCGTTGCCCAGGATCACCTCGTATCCCTCGGGAAGCGAGAAGAGGCTCCGCACGCCCTCGCGCACCTTTCCGACCAGGTCCTTGACGGGTGCCTGGCGATGGGAGGTGCCCATGAGAGAGGTGCCGGTCGCGGCCAGGGCGGTGAGTGCCTCCTCGCGCACCTTGCTGGGGCCCGAGCCGAAGCGACCGTCGGCGGGCTTGATGTCAGCGGGAATCTGGAGATCAGCCACGGGGCAAGCCTAGTGCCGCCGGGGCGCGGGCACGGCGGAACGTCCAGCGCCTGAGACGGCGGGCGGACGCGGACCGCGGTGGGCGCGCGGCGGGCCGCTGTCGGTGGGTGCCCCTACTCTGAGGCCATGACAGGACCGAGAGCCGGCCGGCCAGGCCCCGATGACGTGCGCCGTCTCGCGCTGGTGCTTCCCGAGACCAAGGAGGTCGAGGCGTGGGCGATGCCGACCTTCCGGGTCGCGGGAAAGATGTTCCTGACGATGCCGGACGACCGGTCCTCGTTCGCGGTGCGCTGCCCCCGCCTGGAGAGGGGCGAGCTGATCGCGGCCGAGCCGGAGAAGTTCTGGGTGCCGCCGCACGAGGCGGGCTCCCACTGGGTGCGGGCCCGGCTGGCGGCGCTGGAGGACATGGCGGAGCTGCGGGACATCGTGGTCGATTCCTTCCGGCAGGCGGCGCCGCCGCGCCTGCTGGACACGTTCACGGCACCGGATCCGTACGCGGGCTGACGGGCTGACCGGCCGGCAGTGGCCCCCGCCCGCGCGCGTGACGGGGGACACAGTTGTTCAGATCACCGAAGGGGCAGCGTTCGCCCGGCCCGAGCGTGCACTCTGTGCGCATGGCAGAGGCACGGGAGCGGGCAGCGGACCTGGAACGGGCCCTTCGGGCCGCGGTGCGGGGCGGCGAGGTGGAGTTCGGCGTCCAGGACAGGGCGTTGATGACGATGGACGCCTCCAACTACCGGCGGGTTCCGCTCGGTGTGGTGGCGCCCAGGGATGACGACGACGTGGCGGCCGTGCTGGCGGTCTGCCGGGAGCAGGGCGTGCCCGTGGTGGCGCGCGGGGCGGGGACGTCGATCGCGGGGCAGGCCACCGGGGCCGGCGTCGTCCTCGACTTCACCCGCCACCTGCGCGCCATCGAGCGCCTGGATCCCGACAGCCGTACCGCCGTGGTGCGCCCCGGCGTGATCCTGGACGATCTGCGCGGTGCCGCCGGCGCGTACGGGCTCACCTTCGGGCCCGACCCCTCGACGCACAGCCGCTGCACCCTCGGCGGGATGATTGGCAACAACTCCTGCGGCTCCCACTCGGTGGCCTGGGGCACCACCGCGGACAACGTCCGCGAGCTGGAGGTGCTCACCTTCGGCGGTGAGCGGGCCCGCCTCGCGCGCGGCGGCGACGGGGTGCCGGAGCGGCTGCGCACCGCGGCGCGCTCTCTCGTCCAGGGGGAACTCGCCCGGCTGCGCACGGGGTTCCCCGAGCTGCCGCGGCGGATCTCCGGCTACGCGCTGGATGAGCTGCTGCCCGAGAAGGGCGAGGACTGGGCGCGCGCCTTCACCGGCAGCGAGGGCACCCTGGGCGTGCTGACCCGCGCCACCGTGGGGCTGGTGCCGACACCGGGCGCCCGCGTGCTGGCCGTCCTCGGGTACGCGGACGAGAGCGCGGCCGCCGAGGCCGCCGCCGGGCTGCTCCCGCACGGGCCCCTCACCGTCGAGGGCATGGCCAACGACCTGGTGGGCGACGCGGCCCGCGCCTTGCTCCCCCGGGGCGGCGCCTGGCTGTTCGTCGAGGTCGGCGGCGACGACGCGGCCCACGCGCGGGCCAACGCCGAAGCGCTGTGCCGCGCCGCCCGCGAGTCCACCACCGACCGCAGTCTGGTCACGGACGCGGCCGGGCAGCGCGCGCTGTGGCGGATCCGCGAGGACGCCTCCGGGACGGCGACCCGGCTGCGGCTTCCCGGCATGGCGGAGGACGCGGAGGCCTGGCCCGGCTGGGAGGACTGCGCCGTGCCTCCCGAGCGGTTGGGCGCCTACCTGCGCGACTTCCGCAAACTGCTGCGCGAGTACGGGCTGCGCGGCCTGCCCTACGGGCATTTCGGGGACGGCTGCATCCACGTGCGCATCGACTTCGACCTGATGGACGAGGCGGGCATCGCCACGTTCCGCGAGTTCTCCACCGCGCTGGCCGACACCGTCGTCGCGCACGGCGGCTCCCTCTCCGGCGAGCACGGCGACGGGCAGGCGCGTGCGGCGCTGCTGCCCCGCATGTACGGGCCCGAGATGATCGGGCTGTTCAACCGTTTCAAGGACCTGTGGGACCCGGCGGGCGGCCTCAACCCCGGCATGCTCGTGCGGCCCGAACCGATCGACGCCAACCTGCGCTTCGCCCCGCTGCCGCGCACCCCCGTGGACGTCGAGTTCGGCTACCCGCACGACGGGGGAGACTTCTCGGCCGCCGTGCGCCGCTGCGTGGGCGTCGCCAAGTGCCGCAACGAGACGGCGTCGGGCGCGAGCGTGATGTGCCCGTCCTTCCGGGCCACCGGCGAGGAGAAGCACTCCACCCGCGGCCGGGCCCGGCTGCTGCACGAGATGCTCGCGGGCGAGGTCGTCACCCAGGGGTGGCAGTCCGAGGAGGTGCACGACGCGCTCGACCTGTGCCTGTCGTGCAAGGGCTGCAAGAGCGACTGCCCGGTCGGCGTCGACATGGCCACCTACAAGGCCGAGTTCCTGCACCACTACCACGAGGGTGACGCGCGCAACCCGGGCAAGGCGCGCCCGATGGCGCACTACTCGATGGGGTGGCTGCCGCGCTGGCTGCGCCTGGCCGACGCCACGCGCACGGTGCCGCTGCTGAACGCCGGAGCCGCGGTTCCCCCGCTGGCGGCGCTCGCCAAGCGGCTGGGCGGTCTCGCCCCCGAGCGGGACATCCCCGCGCTGCCCCGCACCCCTTTCACCCGCTGGTGGCGCAAGCAGCCGGGCAGGGAGCGGGCGAGCGGCACCCCCGTCGTCCTGTGGCCCGACACGTTCACCAATTACCTCTCGCCCGAGGCGGGTACGGCGGCGGTGCGCGTCTTCCAGGATGCGGGGCTGCGCCCCGTCGTGCCGCCGAAGCAGGTGTGCTGCGGCCTGACGTACGTCTCCACGGGCCAGCTCGACCGCGCCCGTACGGTCATGCGGCGCACCCTCGACCACATCGAGCCCGC
Organism: Streptomyces diacarni; assembly: GCF_003323715.1. Classification (GTDB taxonomy): domain Bacteria; phylum Actinomycetota; class Actinomycetes; order Streptomycetales; family Streptomycetaceae; genus Streptomyces; species Streptomyces diacarni. The sequence continues at coordinate 147,717 of NZ_QOIN01000026.1, read as the reverse complement.
CCTGGACGCGGGCCTGCCCATCGCCGTGCTGGAGCCTCCGTGCGCGGCTGCCCTGCGCTCGGACGTCCCCGAGCTGCTGGGCGACGACCCGCGCGCCGCGCGGCTGGCACGGGCGGTGCGCACCTTCGCGCAGACCCTTCAGGAGCAGGCCCCCGACTGGGCGCCGCCGCGCGTCGACCGGCCCGTGGCCGGCCAGACCCACTGCCATCAGCACGCGGTCATCGGCGACGCCGCCGACCGGCGCCTGCGCGAGCGCGCCGGTCTCACCGGGGACCTGTCCGGCGGCTGCTGCGGCCTGGCCGGCAACTTCGGCTTCGAGAAGGGCCACTACGCCGTTTCCGCGGCCTGCGCCGAGGATCAGCTCCTGCCCTCCCTGCGGGAGGCCGCGCCGGGCACGGAGGTCCTCGCGGACGGCTACTCGTGCCGCACCCAGATGGACCAACTGGGCGGCCACCACAGCAGGCACCTGGCGGAGGTGCTGGCCGCCCACCTGCACCGGCGGGCGGCGTCCGGCTCCGGCACGTGAGTGTGCGCGTCACCCCCTCGACCGGTGACGGCGCCGGGCGAGGGGGCGGGCGGCGGCCTTACGGCCCTACGCGTTGACGACGAAGTCGAACGTGCCCACCAGCCCGGCGCCGTTCTGCTGGACGTTCATCAGCAGCCGGGCGTCGAAGAGGGGGTCGGTCTGGTTGCGCGGTTCGCCGGGGAAGTAGAGCTGGGTGGTGAGGATGGGCTGGTGCGGGGCCTGCACCTTGACATGCAGGTGCCGGGTGCGGCCCGGGTACAGGCCCGGGTGCAGCGTGGCCAGCCGGAAGGAGCCGTCGGCGCCGGTGTACTGGTGGCCGCGGAAGTCGTAGCCGGCGTTGTCGTAGGTGCCGTTCGGGTCGGCCTGCCACCAGTCGAGCAGCACGTCCGCCAGCGGTTCGCATCCGGTGCCGAAGACGAACCCGCTGACGGCCAGTTCGGTTCCCTGGGTGCCGGGCGGGACGATCGCGTCGCGCTCGGGGGAGTTGGGCTTGAAGTAGGGGCCCTCCATCTGCGGTGGTGTGGGGTCGTCGCCGTCGTCGCAGGTGGGGGTCGGTTCGAGGCGCCGGCCCGCCTCGCGCTGGTCGCGGGCCAGTGCGGGGGTCGCTCCGCCCGCTCCGGTGCCGATCAGCACGGCGGCCGGTGCGGCGGCCACCGCGGCGCGCAGCACGCTCTTGCGGCTGATCCCGCGGGGCCTTCTCGTCTCGGGGCGCTTGTCGTCATCCACTGGTTCGTTCCTCGCTCTTTCGACGGTGGGGGAAGTGCGGGGGACGGACGCGTCCGGCCGGGGTTCGGCCGAGTGGGGACGACGCTACGGCGGCGCCGGGGCGGGGTCGATGGACGGAGTTACCAAAGCGTGGTGCTTTCCGTCGCCGGCCCCTCGTGTGCCTCGCGGCGGAACTGGCCGGGGCTCGCGCCGGTCTCGCGCCGGAAGAAGCGGCAGAAGTAGGCGGGGTCGGCGAAGCCGACGTCGTGGGCGACGCGCCGCACCGTCATGTCGGTGCCGGCGAGCAGCCGTTTGGCCTCCAGCACCTGGGCGTGCCGGATGAGCTGTCCCGGGGTGCGTCCGGTGGCCGAGCGGGCGGCGGCGGTCAGGTAGCCGACGGAGACGCCGAGTTCGGCGGCGCAGGAGGCGACGGTGTGTGCGCCCGCGGCGCCTGGCGGCTCCAGCAGCTGGACGAACCGGCCGGCCAGGGAGGCGGCCGCGCCGGGTGCGGCGTCCCGGGTCTGGGCCGCGTGGCCGCTGTGCGCGCGGGTCTCGGCGGGGAGGCGGCTCGCGTGGACCAGGAGGATGTGCAGGTACGCCTGGAGGACCGTCGGCATGCCGCGCTGTCCTTCACCGTACTCGGACCGCATGCCGTCGAGCAGGTCCTCGACCCGGGCGGCGGCCTGCCCCGTCAGGGGGAGGGAGGGGTGTTCGCCCAGGGCGCGCAGTAACGCGCGGTCCGAGGGGTGGGCGAGCAGGAAGGACGGGTCGAAGAGGACGACGCTGCCGTGGACCTGCTCGTGCTGCTGCCAGTGGTGCGTCCGGCCGGGCGTGATGAAGCACAGGTGGGGCGGGCGCAGGGTCCAGCGGCGCAGGTCGATGACGTGGGAGCCGCTGCCGTGCGTCACGTAGGCGATCTCGTAGAACGTGTGCCGGTGCGGATAGGCGGCGCGGGAGAGCGGGCCGATGGTGTCGAACGTCCCGATGGCGAACGGGAGGGCGCGCGGGGCGGGGACGTCGAGCCGGTGCAGCGGCATGTCGGGGTGGACGGGTGCGGAGTTGCGCGTCGCGGTCACGTTGTCGCTTTCCCTCCCTTCGGGGCCCCCGTTCCGCAGGGGAGCTACCCGGACGGGTCCGCGGGGAAAAGTCATGCAAGCACGCTTGCTTGTTTTCGCCGTGACTGCCAGTCTCGGTGCCACGCACGGCGGTTGGGGCGCGCTCGGCGGCGGCCGGAGCGCCTCCGGTGAGGCGCGCCCCGCCCGCCGCCGCCCCGACCCGCGACCCCCGCGACCCGAGGAGGGTGGGCTGTGGCCACACCGGCGGAGCTTCTCAGCGGCCTCCTGGCCGACCTGCGCGCCGAGAGCGAGGACCTGGACCGGCTGGTCGCCGACCTGCCGCCCGCGAGCTGGGCGGCGGCCACCCCGGCGCCCGGCTGGACCGTCGCCCACCAGATCGCCCACCTGGCCTGGACCGACGGGCAAGCCCTGCTCGCGGCCGCGGAACCCGAGGCGTTCCGGCGCGAGGCGGAGCGGTTCCCGGACGGATCCCAGGGCGACTCCGAAACCGGGGGAGCGGCGCACTTCATCGACGAGGCGGCCGAGGAGGGCGCGAGGCTGCCGCACGCCGAGCTGCTGCACCGGTGGCGGGCCGGGCGCGCCGCGGTGGCGGACGCGCTCACCGCCGCGCTGCCCGGCCCGCGGCTGCCCTGGTACGGGACGTCCATGAGCCCCGCGAGCATGGCCACCGCGCGCCTCATGGAGACCTGGGCGCACGGCGAGGACGTCGCCGACGCGCTGGGTGTCGCGCGGCGGCCCACGCGGCGGTTGCGGCACATCGTGCGCCTCGGCGTCCGCGCCCGGGACTTCGCGTACGCCGTGCACGGGCTGCGGCCGCCGGCGGGGCCGTTCCGGGTGGAGGTGAGGGGGCCCGGCGGCGAGGTGTGGGCGCACGGCCCGGCGGACACCGGGCAGAAGGTGACCGGGGACGCGCACGACTTCTGCCGTCTGGTGACCCAGCGGGTGCACCGCGACGACGCGGACGTGCACGCCGAAGGCGCCGACGCCGACCAGTGGCTGGAGATCGCCCAGGCGTTCGCGGGGCCGCCGGGAGCGGGCCGGGAGCCGGGACACGCGGGGGAGGCGCGGGCGTGAGCGGGCCGGACACCGGGGTCTCCGGGGGAGGCGTGAGCGGCCCGGCGCGGCGGAGCGCACCGCTCCGCGTCGGGAACGCGTCCGGCTTCTACGGCGACCGTTTCGACGCGCTCGCCGACATGCTGACCGGCGGCCCCCTCGACGTGGTGACCGGCGACTACCTCGCCGAACTCACCATGCTCATCCTCGGCCGCGACCGCCTCAAGGACCCGGCGCGCGGCTACGCCAGGACGTTCCTGCGGCAGTTGGAGACCGGGCTCGGGCTCGCGCGGGAGCGCGGCGTCACGCTCGTCACCAACGCGGGCGGTCTCAACCCGGCGGGCCTGGCGGACGCCGTGCGCGAGCTGAGCGAGCGCGTCGGCGTGCCGGCGCGGGTCGCCCACGTCGAGGGCGACGACCTCACCGGGCGCGGTGGCTGGGGCGAGGGGGTGCTGACGGCCAACGCGTACCTGGGCGGCGCGGGCATCGCGGAGTGCCTGCGGGGCGGCGCCGACGTCGTCGTCACCGGGCGGGTGAGCGACGCGGCGCTCGTGTCGGGCTGCGCCACCGCCCACTTCGGCTGGGCCGACGACGACTGGGACCGGCTGGCGGGCGCGGTCGTCGCCGGGCACGTACTGGAGTGCGGCGCCCAGGCGACCGGCGGCAACTACGCCTTCTTCGCCCAGGAGGGCATCGACGTGCGCCGGCCCGGGTTCCCGCTGGCGGAGATCGCCGAGGACGGCAGCTCGGTGATCACCAAACATCCCGGCACCGGGGGCGCGGTCACCGTCGGTACCGTCACCGCGCAACTCCTCTACGAGACCGCAGGACCCCGCTACCCGGGACCCGACGTGACCGCCCGCCTGGACTCCGTGCGGCTCAGCCAGGCGGGCACCGACCGGGTCCGGGTCGGCGGCGTGCGCGGCGAGCCCCGCCCCGGCACCCTCAAGGTCGGCCTGACCCGGCTCGGCGGCTTCCGCAACGAGGTCACCTTCGTGCTGACCGGACTCGACATCGACGCCAAGGCCGCCTTGGTGCGCGGCCAGATGGAGGCCGCGCTGGCGGGGCCCCGGCGTCCGAGGGAGGTCACCTGGAGCCTCGTGCGGACGGGGCGCGAGGACGCCGACGTGCAGGAGGAGGCGAGTGCGCTGCTGCGGCTGGTCGTCCGCGACGACGACGAGGCCGCCGTCGGCCGCGCCGTCTCGGGCCCCGCGATCGAGCTGGCGCTGGCCAGCTACCCGGGCTTCCACGTGACGGCGCCGCCGTCGCGAGGAGCGCCCTACGGGGTGTTCGAGGCCGCCTACGTCGACGCCTCGACGGTGCCCCATGTCGCGGTGCTACCGGACGGCAGGCGGCAGGACGTGTCCTTCCCCCACCCCGCCCCTCCCCGGAACCCGGGGCTGCTCCCCCGGCCCCCCGGGAAACGGGAAGGGGAGGGGCAGGGGCACAACACCCGACGCGCGCCCCTCGGCCGCGTCGCCGGCACCCGCAGCGGCGACAAGGGCGGCAGCGCCAACATCGGGGTGTGGGCGCGGGACGGGGACCCGGCGATCCACCGGTGGCTGAGGGAGACGCTGACCGTCGCGAAGCTGCGCGAGCTGCTGCCGGAGGCGGCGGAGCTGCCCGTCACCCGCCACGAACTGCCCAACCTGCACGCCCTCAACTTCGTGGTCGAGGACATCCTCGGCGCGGGCGTGGCCGCACAGCACCGCTTCGATCCGCAGGCGAAGGCGCTCGGCGAGTGGCTGCGCGCGCGCCACCTCGACATACCGGAGGTGTTCCTTTCGTGACCGCAGGAACGCAGGCAGCGGCCGGAGCAGCCGGAGCAGCCGGAGCGGCCGGAGCGGCCGGAGCCGGGTTCGGGTCCGGGGCCCTCCGCTCCGCGCTGGACACCAGCACGCCGGAGTACGGCGCGCACCGCGAGACCATGCTGGGCAAACTGGCCGAGCTGGACGCCGAGCAGGCGAAGGCGCTCGCGGGCGGCGGGGAGAAGTACGTGGCGCGGCACCGGGGGCGCGGCAAGCTGCCGGCCCGCGAGCGGATCGAGCTGCTGCTCGACGCGGACACCCCGTTCCTGGAGCTGTCCCCGCTCGCGGCGTGGGGCAGCGACTACACGACGGGTGCCTCCCTGGTGGCGGGCATCGGCGTCATCGAGGGCGTCGAGTGCCTGATCACGGCGAACGATCCGACCGTCCGCGGCGGTGCCAGCAATCCGTGGACGTTGAAGAAGGCGCTGCGGGCCAACGAGATCGCGTACCAGAACCGGCTGCCGTGCGTGAGCCTGGTGGAGAGCGGCGGTGCGGACCTGCCGAGCCAGAAGGAGATCTTCATCCCCGGGGGCGCGCTCTTCCGCGACATCACCCGCCTGTCGGAGGCGGGGATTCCGACGGTCGCCGTCGTGTTCGGCAACTCGACGGCCGGCGGCGCGTACATCCCCGGGATGTCCGACCACGTGATCATGGTGAAGGAGCGCGCCAAGGTGTTCCTCGGCGGTCCGCCGCTGGTCAAGATGGCGACCGGCGAGGAGGCCGACGACGAGGAGCTGGGCGGTGCGGACATGCACGCCCGCACCTCGGGGCTGGCCGACCACTACGCGGTGGACGAGCCGGACGCGCTGCGCCAGGCGCGCCGCGTCGTGGCCCGCCTCAACTGGCGCAAGGCACACCCGGACCCGGAGCAGGACACCGTCGCGGAGCCCGTGCACGATCCGGAGGAGCTGCTCGGCATCGTGCCCGGCGACCTCAAGGTGCCGTTCGACCCGCGTGAGGTGATCGCCCGGATCGTGGACGGCTCCGCCTTCGACGAGTTCAAACCGCTGTACGGGGCGAGCCTGGTGACCGGGTGGGCGCGGCTGCACGGGTATCCGGTCGGCATCCTCGCCAACGCGCGGGGGGTGCTGTTCAGCGAGGAGTCGCAGAAGGCCACCCAGTTCATCCAGCTCGCCAACCAGCGCGACATTCCGCTGCTGTTCCTGCACAACACGACGGGTTACATGGTCGGCAAGGAGTACGAGCAGGGCGGCATCGTCAAACACGGCTCCATGATGATCAACGCCGTCTCCAACTCGAAGGTGCCGCACCTGTCGGTCCTGATGGGAGCCAGCTACGGGGCGGGCCACTACGGGATGTGCGGCAGGGCCTACGAGCCGCGCTTCCTGTTCGCGTGGCCGAGCGCCAAGTCCGCGGTGATGGGGCCGCAGCAGCTCGCGGGCGTCCTCTCGATCGTCATGCGCGAGTCGGCCGCCGCGAAGGGCCGGCCGTTCGACGAGGAGGCCGACGCCGGGATGCGGGCCATGGTCGAGCAGCAGATCGAGAGCGAGTCCCTGCCGATGTTCCTGTCGGGACGGCTCTACGACGACGGGGTCATCGACCCGCGCGACACCCGCACCGTCCTCGGCATCTGCCTGTCGGCGGTGCACACCGCGCCGGTGACCGGCGCACGCGGCGGCTTCGGCGTCTTCCGGATGTGAGCACAGGGATGAGGGCCGGATCGAGGGCACGGACGGGCACGTCCGGCAACGACAGGGAGCAGGGAATGATCCACTCCGTACTGGTCGCCAACCGGGGCGAGATCGCGCGGCGCGTCCTGCGCACCTGCCGCGAACTGGGCATCGCCACGGTCGCCGTCCACTCCGACGCGGACGCCGAGGCGCCCCACGTGCGGGAGGCCGACGCCGCCGTACGGCTGCCGGGCAACGCGCCCGCCGACACCTACCTGCGCGGCGATCTCCTCGTCGCCGCCGCACGCGCCGCCGGCGCCGACGCCGTGCACCCCGGCTACGGCTTCCTGTCCGAGAACGCCGGCTTCGCGCGCGCCGTACAGGAAGCGGGGCTGGTGTGGATCGGCCCGCCGCCGAACGCGATCGAGGCCATGGCCTCCAAGACGCGCGCCAAGAAGCTGATGGCCGAGGCTCAGGTGCCGCTGCTCGCCCCGCTCGACGCGGACGAGGTCACGGAGGCGGACCTTCCCGTGCTGGTCAAGGCCGCGGCGGGCGGTGGCGGACGCGGTATGCGCGTCGTACGGGAACGCGCCACGCTCACCGGGGAGATCGAGGCCGCGCGCGCCGAGGCCGCCTCCGCGTTCGGCGACGGCGAGGTCTTCGTCGAGCCGTACGTCGAGGACGGCCGCCACGTCGAGGTCCAGGTGCTCGCCGACGCCCACGGCACCGTGTGGACGCTGGGCACCCGCGACTGCTCGCTGCAACGCCGCCACCAGAAGGTCGTCGAGGAGGCGCCGGCGCCCGGCCTGGACGACGCGCTGCGCGCCACGCTGGCGGACGCGGCGCGCGCCGCCGCCCGCGCCGTCGACTACCGGGGCGCGGGCACCGTCGAGTTCCTCGTCTCCGGACAGGGGCGCCCCTACTTCCTGGAGATGAACACCCGCCTCCAGGTCGAGCACCCGGTGACCGAGTGCGTGTACGGACTGGACCTGGTCGCCCAGCAGATCCAGGTGGCCGAAGGCGCCGCCCTCCCCGCGGACGGGCCCCCGCCGCCCCGCGGGCACGCCGTCGAGGCGCGCCTGTACGCGGAGGACCCGGCCCACGACTGGCAGCCGCAGACGGGCACCCTGTGGCGGCTGGACGTGCCGGGAGACGTCCGCGTCGACTCCGGCGTCGCGGACGGCAGCGAGATCGGCGTGCACTACGACCCCATGCTCGCGAAGGTCATCGCCTGCGCGCCGACTCGCTCAGCGGCCGTACGGAAGCTGGCGCGGGCGCTGGAGCAGGCCCATGTGCACGGGCCCGTCACCAACCGCGACCTGCTCGTGCGCTCCCTGCGCCACCCCGACTTCGCCGCCGCCGGCATGGACACCGGCTTCTACACCCGGCACCTGGCCGAGTTGACCACCCCCGCCGCCGCGGACGCCGCCGACGCCGCCTGCGCGCTGCTCGCCGCCGCGCTCGCCCAGGCCGTCCACGACGAGCCCGCCCGCCCCCGCGTCGCCGCCAGGACGGGCGGCTGGCGCAACCTCGCCTCCGCGCCCCACCTGCGGCGCTACGCCGACCGCGACGGCGCCGAGCACGAGGTGCGGTACGTGTGGGGGCGCGATGGACGGCCGGCCCCCGTCTCACCCCCCGACGTGCGGGTCGTCACGGCACGGGCCGACGCGGTCGTGCTGGAGAGCGGCGGTGTGCGGCGCCGGTACCCGGTCGCGGTGTACGGCGACCGGGTGTTCGCCGGCTCCCACGCCTTCACCGCGCTCCCCCGCCTCCCCGAGCCGGAGAACGTGACGGAACCCGGCTCCCTGCTGGCCGCCATGCCCGGCACCGTCGTCCGCCTCGCGGAGGGCCTGCGCGAGGGCAGCACCGTCACCGCGGGCCAACCCCTGCTGTGGCTGGAGGCGATGAAGATGGAGCACCGGGTGGCCGCCCCCGCGGCCGGAAGAGTCACCGCACTGCACGTGTCCGAGGGCCAGCAGGTCGACGTCGGCACCTTGTTGGCCGTCGTCGCGGAGTGACAGCGCCCCGGCCCCGCCTCTTCCACGGGTGCTCTTTCCAAGCCCGTCCGGCGTGTGAGGACCCAGGGTCCGGGGGCGGAGCCCCGGAGGAAACGGGAAGGGGCGGGGGAGGGGCCAGACACCGCACGCAACCACAACGAAGGGACGCACCATGACCCACGGTCTGATCGAAACCGAGGAACAAAGCGCTCTGCGCGCCTCGGTGGCCGCCCTCGGCAAACGCTACGGGCGCGCGTACTTCGCCGACGTCGTCGCACAGGGCAAGCACACCGACGCACTCTGGCTGGAAGCCGCGGAACTCGGCTACCTGGGCGTCAGCCTGCCCGAGGAGTACGGGGGCGGCGGCGCCGGCATCCAGGAACTCTCCCTCGTCCTGGAGGAACTCGGCGCGGCCGGCTGCCCCCTGCTCATGATGGTGGTCTCGCCGGCGATCTGCGGCACGGTGATATCCCGCTTCGGCACCGACGAGCAGAAGCGGGCCTGGCTGCCGGGCCTGGCCGACGGCACCCGCAAGATGGCGTTCGGCATCACCGAGCCGGACGCCGGCTCCAACTCCCACCGCATCACCACCACGGCCCGCCGCGACGCGGCGACCGGCGACTGGCTGCTGACCGGCAGGAAGGTCTTCATCTCCGGCGTCGACATCGCGGAGGCGACGCTCGTCGTCGGCCGCACGGAGGACGCCCGCACGGGCAAGCTGAAGCCCTGCCTGTTCATCGTCCCGCGCGACGCGGCCGGCTTCACCCGCCACCAGATCGACATGGAACTCGGTGCCCCCGAGAAACAGTTCGAACTCGTCCTCGACGACGTGCGGCTGCCCGCCGACGCGCTGGTCGGCGACGAGGACGCGGGCCTGCTCCAGCTGTTCGCCGGCCTGAACCCGGAGCGCATCATGACGGCGGCCTTCGCGCTCGGCATGGCCCGCTACTGCCTCGAGCAGGCACTGGACTACGCCCGCACCCGCCAGGTGTGGAAGGAACCCATCGGCGCGCACCAGGCGATCGCCCACCCCCTCGCGCAGGTCCACATCGAGGTGGAGTGCGCACGCCTGATGATGCAGAAAGCCGCACGGCTGTACGACGCGGGTGACGACATCGGCGCGGGAGAAGCGGCGAACATGGCCAAGTACGCGGCGGGAGAGGCGTGTGTACGCGCCGTCGACCAGTCGGTGCACACCCTGGGCGGCAACGGGCTGACCCGCGAATACGGCCTGGCACAGATGATCACGGCGTCCCGGGTGGCGCGGATCGCGCCGGTCAGCAGGGAGATGATCCTCAACTACGTCTCCCACCAGACCCTCGGCCTCCCGAAGTCGTACTGATGGGCACACCGGAGGGGGACGTCGTCACGGTGGCGTCCCGCGACGCCGTCCGCACCCTCACCCTCGACTCGCCCCACAACCGCAACGCGCTCTCCACCCGCCTGGTGGCCCGGCTGCATGAGGAGATGCACCGCGCCGAGGCCGACCCCGGCACCCGCGCGGTGCTCCTCACCCACACCGGCACCACGTTCTGCGCGGGCGCCGACCTGAGCGAGGCGAGCGCCGACGACGCGCCCACGGACGCCCCCCTGGGCCTGGCCAGGCTCCTGCGCACGCTCGTCGCGTTCCCCAAACCGGTGGTCGCCCGGGTCACAGGGCACGTCCGCGCGGGCGGCACAGGACTGCTCGCGGCGTGCGACATCTCCGTGGCCGGACCGGGCGCCACGTTCGCCTTCACAGAGGCCCGCATCGGCGTCGCCCCCGCCGTGATCTCCCTGCCGGTGCTGCCGCGCACGGACCCGCGCGCGATGGCCCGGTACTACCTGACGGGCGAACGGTTCGACGCGGCGGAAGCCGCCAGAATCGGCCTCGTGACGTGCGCGGCCGACGACCCCGACGAAGCCCTCGCCCCCATCCTCGACGGACTCCGGCGCGGCTCCCCCCAGGGCCTCGCCGCGTCGAAACAGCTGGTCACCCGAGACGTACTGGCCGCGTTCGACCGCGACACCGGTACGCTCGCCGAACTGTCGGCGCGGCTGTTCGCGTCCGACGAGGCACGCGAGGGCATGACGGCCTTCCTGGAACGACGGGAGCCCGAGTGGACGGTGCGGCAGACCCCCGCGCGGTGAACCGCACGGACTCCCGTGCGGCAGGCCGCGCGGTGGACCGCGCCGAGAACCCACGCACGGGGACGGAGAGCGAACGGATGCGCAGCGGACGTACGGCGGCGAGCGAGGGCACGCGCAGCGGACGTACGGCGGGTGGAAGCGTTCCGGGCGAGGGCGCGCGGGGCGGGCGCGCGACGGGCGCAGGCGCGCCGGGTGAACGCTCCCCCGGCGAGCGCGCGCCGGGAGCCCGCGGGGCCGCGCCGAAACAGGACCGCAGCCGCGCCACCCGGCAGCGGCTGCTCGCCTCGGCCGTGACCTGTCTCGCCGAGCGGGGCTGGACAGGCAGCACCGTCACGGTGGTGGCCGAACACGCGGGCGTCTCGCGGGGCGCGGCCCAGCACCACTTCCCCACCCGCGAGGACCTGTTCACGGCCGCCGTCGAATACGTCGCCGAGGAGCGCTCCCGCGCCCTGCGCGAACTGCCGACGCCCGCCTCCGTGTACGCCGCCGTCGAAACGCTGGTCGGCCTCTACACGGGCCCCCTCTTCCGCGCCGCCCTGCACCTGTGGGTCGCCGCCTCCAACGAGCCGCAGCTCGGCCCCCGCGTCACCGCCCTGGAGGCCCGCATCGGCCGGGAGACGCACCGGATGGCGGTCGCGCTGCTGGGCGCGGACGAGTCCCGCCCCGGCGTACGCGAGACCGTGCAAGGCCTGCTCGACACGGCCCGCGGCCTGGGCCTCGCCAACCTGCTGACCGACGACAGCGCCCGACGCCGCGGAATCGTGGCCCAGTGGGCCCGCCTCGTGGAGGCGAGCCTGCGGAGCTGATGCCTGGGCGTCACCGGGTCGGCCGGTGACGGTCCAGGTGCTCCAGGACGGTCGTCGGCCGTCAGTCGAGCTTCCAGGCGTGGTCGTCCTTGGGGTTGCAGTCCGCCAAGCCCAGGTGTGCGAAGCGGCCACCGCTGCCGAAGTGCTCGCCCCAGACGTCAATGCACCGGTCGCTGCTCTTGACATTGCGGATCCAGTACTTTCCACCGCCCCGGCTGTCGAGCCACCAGAGCTGGTTGTCCGCCCTGGACATGTCGCATTTTCCCTCGGTGAGGGGCGAGGCCCCCGGAGCGTTTCCCTTGCCGGCCGCGTCCATGCACAGGCCGTCCGTCTTGTTCCGTATGACAAAGAGGTGGGAGCCGCCCGGCCCCCCTCCCTTGATGCTCACTTGGAATTCCCATTTCTGGTTGTCCCCGGTGGAGTGGCAGCCGGCCTGGTTGACCGGGCCGCCGACCTTGCCCTTGCCGCGCCCCGGTACGTCGGCGCAGAAGTTGGTCATCGCGTTCCGCAGCAGCATGGGCTTGGTTTTCGACGGTCCTCCCGCCACCACGGCGCCCGGCTTCTTCTCGTGCTCGGCCTCCGCGGCACTCGCCTTCTCGTCGGGCTCCTTCTCGCCGGCCTTGTCCTCCTTGTCGTGCTCGGACTTCTCCGTATCCGGGCTCTCGGAAGCATCGGCGGCGCGAGACGGCGCGGGTGACGCAGGGACGTACTGACCGGGGTTGCCGTCCTCACTGTCCTTCGGCATCGTCACGCCCGAGGCGGTCTTCGAGATCTTCTCTTCTTCGTCGTCGTCGTTCGCCCCCATGACGAGGAACGGAACCGCGATCAGGAATGCTCCGGCGATACCCGCGCCGGCGAGTATCGCCTTGGAGGGGCGGCCCGAGGGCGGCTGCCCGCCGCCGACTTGGGCGCTACCGGACCGGTCCGGCGGATTGCCACTCGCGCTCGCGGCCGCAGCGTCGCCGGATCCGGCCGGTCCCTGTCCGGAGCGGGCGGAGGCGGGAGCGGGGGCGGAGGTGTCGGCGGTGGCGGAGCCCGGGGCGGTGGCCGCGTCGGGTGCGTCGAGAGCCGCCGCACCCGTGGAGGGAGCGGGGGAGACCTCCGCCTCACCTTCACCGCGGGCGCGTCCGGGAGCCTCCTGGTTCTCTTCCTCCCGTTTCTGCCGCCCTTCCGGCTCTTCCGGCTGCCCGGCCGGGTCCAAACGGACCGGTTGGCCGGACCGCGGCATGGCCGCCTCCAGGTCTCCGGCGACACCGGGTGCGGGGACAGCGCGGCGCACTTCAGGGGCGACTGGGCCCGTGCTTTCCTCGTGAGGAGGCATTTTCTCTCCGTTCGATGCTGCTCATCGCGGTGCTGTTCATCGATCAGCCGCCGACCAGCCGACATGCGGAAGGGACAGAGGGGACGCTCGTGATCGGGTGTGCTCCTGCCCCTTACCTGAAGTGAGCGGAGCTGTCCAGAACTTGGCAGCCTACCGGGACGAGTCCCCTCCGGGCGGCCCTCCCCCTCCCACGCCTCCACACCGCTCCCCGAGGACATGAAGAACCCCGAGCCCTTCGTCAACGCGGTCGGCGTGGGCTGACCGCCTCGGCGGGACGCTGAACACTTCCGGCCTCGCGGACGTGTAGCCGTTGCGTGTATCCCTCGGCACACGGAGAAGGAGAACGTCATGCCTCCCACAACGCCGCCGGAGCCCGGCCTGCCCCCCGCGCAGGGCACGTTCCCCGCGCAGGGCCCGCCCCCCGCGCAGGGCCCGCCCCCTGCACCGAAGTCCGGCGTGCCACGGCGCCGTCTCGTGCTCGGGGCGTCCGCTGCCGCACTGCTGGCGGCGGGGTGCAGCGTCGGAAAGGACGAGGGAGGCGACCACGAAGGCGACGGGACTCCCGACCGCCCAGCGAGGGCCCCGAGCGGCATCCTGGGTGTCAATTTCAACGAGGACCCCACGGAGGTGAGCTTCGAGAGGCTGCGGGGCGCCTCCGCGAGCTGGGTGCGGGGCTTCTTGCCGACGCTCCAGGTCGACCGGGGCCCGGCGGAGGAGCAGCGGGCGGTCACCAGCCTGCTGGAGGCGCACGCACACCACTACGGCACGGTGCTGTCGCTGAAGTTCCCGTACCAGCAGCGTCGGCTTCCCGCCCCGGGCAGCATGGCGATGGACACCGAGCTGGCCCGCGTGGAGAAGGTGGCCCGCGCGGTGCTCGGCAAGGTCGACATCCTCGCGGTAGGCAACGAGCCGTTCCTGGAGACGCGGCGGTCCGACCGTGAAGGTCCCGCCCTCAACAGGTTCTACGAGCACGTGGCCGAGCACCTCATCGCGTACCGCGAGAAGCACTTTCCCAAGGGGTGCAGGACCCGCCTGTACATGGGTGCGCTCAACCATCTCGACAACCCTGCCGAGCGGACACCGGCCACCCGGCGGTGGCTGGAGTTCGTCCACGACACGCGGGAGCTCGAAGGCGTCGACATCCACCCGCACGTGGCGTCCCTCGACGCCGCCCAGCAGTACCTGGACTACGTGCTCCCGCACCTGCGCTCCGACCAGAAGTTCCTCGCGACCGAGTTCTCCCTGGTTCTCACCTGGCGTGCCCACATGCGGGACAGGATCCCGCCCCGGTTCGCCCGGCGGTACGGCGTCCCCCCGGACACCCGAGTGTGGCAGCTTCTGCGGAAGGCGGCGGACAGCCCCTTCCCGCAGGACAAGTGGGACGCCTTCTTGTCGATGAGCCCCTGGTTCCACAGGAACAGGCACTACCTGCGCGACCAGGTCCAGCGCTTCCGCGACACGGGGAAGCTCGCGGTGGCCACGTACGGCGTGGCCCAGGGAGCCGCCATGGTCCGCGACATCGGCCCCGACAAACACCCCTGGATGCTCAACAGCCTCTACGCCACACGCACCGTCCGGCAGGGCCCAGACGGCTCGACCGGCCGTACCCACCCCTGGTTCGAGGACTTCACCTCCCTGCAACGCAAGACCGACCGCCTCCCCGTACGCACGGGCACGACCGGCACCTGAGCCCGCGGGCGAACACCCCTCGTGCGCGGGCCCGCTCACTCGGGCAGGTCCAGTTCCGCCCACAGCGTCTTGGTGATCAGATCGTTCACCCGCTCTCCCCAGCGGTGGGCCACCGCGTCCACCAGCACCAGCCCACGCCCCGACTCCTCCTCCGGGTCCGGCAGCCGACACGGGCCCGAGGGCAGGGGCTTGTCCGCGCGGGCGTCGGTGACCTCGACGCGCAGCACCGGCCCCGTGCGGTTCCGGCCGCGCCGAGTGTCAGCCGCAGCCGGAAGTCCCGGCCGATGCTGCCGCAGTGCCGTACGGCGTTGGCCGCCAACTCCGCGACGAGGAGCGCGGCCGTGTGGGACGCCGCGCTCCGGTACGGCACACCGCGTTCGTCCAGCCACTGCGTGGCCAGCAGCCGCGCGAGGCGGGCGCCCCGCCGGGTCGAACTGAGCTGCACGGCGAACGTCGACGACACCGCCACCGGCCGTGGTGGCGCGGACTGGCGAATTTTCTGCGTTTGCGGATTCATGGCGTGACCGTCCCGCTACGCGACTAGCGTTCACCAGGTCGCAAGCGCGTGCCCCGGCCACGGGTACGGCGGCGTACGTCTTCCGCGCGGGGATGTACGGGCCGTACGCCGTGACCACCGCACGGCGAACGGCGTTGACGCTGAGACCCGTTGAGGGCGCACAAGGACGTGAGAGCGTATGACCGTTGCCAACCGGAGGAAGGACGGCCGCGCCGTCCCCTCACCGCGTACGGTGGACGTAGCCCACCAGCGCAAACGCGAGGACGACCGCCCAGGCGTGTGGGTCGCCTACGGCAAGCTGCTGCGGAAGTTCCGCAAGGCTGCGGGGTATTCGCAGGAGGCCCTGGCCCCACTGCTGGGTTACTCGCCCGAACAGCTCGCCTCGGTCGAACAGGGCCGACGCGCCGCGAAGGCGCCCCTCACGGAGGCCGCAGAACGGGTGTTGAACGCGGGCGGCGTTCTGACCACCCTCCAGGAGGACGTGGACCTGGCGAAGCTGCCCCCGTTCTTCCGGGACTTCGTCCTGCTGGAGATGGAGGCCGTCAGCCGGTTCGGATACGACCCGTTGCTGGTTCCGGGGCTGTTGCAGACGGAGGCGTACGCTCGCGCCCTCTTCGAGGGGCACGTCCCCGTCCTCGGTGAGGAGGCCGTCGAGGACAACGTGAACATCCGCCTGACCAGGCAGAAGATCCTCACCAGGGGTCCGCTGGTGGACTTCTCCTTTGTCATCGGAGAGGCCGCGTTGCGCCAGGAACTGGGCGGGCCGGACACGATGAGGGGGCAGTACCGACACCTGATGGCGATGGGCAAGCTCCGGAATGTGGCAATCCAAGTGGTACCGATCGGCAGCGGTTTCCACGCGGGGCTTACCGGGGGGTTCGTGCTCGTGGAGACCTCTGAGCACCGGCAGTACGGCTACTTCGAGTCACAGGACATCGGCCACGTCGTGAGCGATGCCAAACATGTGAGTACATTCGCTCTGCGGTATGGCAAGCTGCGATCACAGGCGCTGAACGTCGAGGATTCAGCAGCTTTCATCGAGCAGTTGGCAGGGGAACGATGACGAACGAGCAGGAGACAGCTGGGCTCCACGCGCTGTCCTGGTTCAAGAGCAGCTACAGCGGCTCGTCTGGTGCCAGCGACTGCGTGGAGGTCGCGCACACCGTCGGTGCCGTCCACGTCCGTGACTCCAAGGTGCAGCGCGGCGCTGTCCTCTCCGTGCCGTCCGCCGGTTGGGCGGACTTCGTTGCCTTTGCGGAGCAGTCCGCGTAGGCAGGCCCGAGGGGAGTCAGCGGTCTTCGTTTAATCGGAGGGGGAACGATGACGAACGAGCAGGAGGCAATCCGGCTCCGCGAGCTTTCCTGGCACAAGAGCAGCTACAGCGGACCGGATGGCGGCAACTGTGTGGAGGTCGCCCACGGCGCAGGTGCCGTGCACATTCGTGACTCCAAGGAACAGCGCGGTCCCGTCCTCTCCGTATCGTCCGCCCAGTGGGTGCGCTTCATCGGTTTCGCGGGGCGGCCCGCGTAGGCAGGCTCGACGCGTCGGCCCCGCACCACGCGGGGCCGACGTCCGCTGTTACAGGTCGCGGACAAAGTTTCGTGAACTCTGATCGTCGGCGCCGCATCACATCTCTCGTAACGCACTCCACACGACGGGGAGCGCGGGGCGAGGGCCCGCGCCGGGAAAGAGGGATCATGTCCGCCATGCTCAACCGCGCTGTTCGTTGCACCGCTGCCGTGCTGGCCGTCGTCGCGGTGGGCGCGGGTGCCACCGCGTGCAACTCGTCCTCCGACTCCTCGGCCTCCAAGGGCGGATCCCAGTCCGCGGAGAAGGACAGCGGAAAGGGCAAGGTGCAGGAGGCGTCGGGGGTCAAGATGAAGGAGACGGCCGCGAAGGGGTCGCGTACGGACGCGATCAACGTCTCCTCGGGCAGTGCCAGCAAGCGCTGCCACACGGGTGAGCTGGACTTCAAGTGGGGTGGCCCGCACGGCGGCCGTCCGGACATGGAGGCCGACTACCAGCAGGTGGCGAGCATCCAGATCGAGAACGACGGCGGGCGTACCTGCACGCTGCGCGGTTTCCCGGGCGTGCAGCTGGTCAGCGAGTCCGGCGACACGTGGGACCTGCGGCGTTCCTCGGACACGCCGAGCACCATGACGCTGAAGCCGGGCGAGTCCACGGCCGCGGTGTCCATGAACATCCTGCCGGTGCCCGAGGGCATGGAGGGCCCCAAGCGCTTCGCGCCGAGCAAGGTCCTGGTCACCCCGCCCGACGAGACCTCGCACGTCACCCTCGACTGGCCGTACGGCGGTGCCATCCTCGACCAGTCGGGTGCCACCCGCCCCGGCACGTTCGTCAACCCGATCGGCATCGGCTGAGCCCGCTGAGCCCGCTGAGCCCGCCGCGGTTCTCGCCCGCCGTCACGGCCGCACCACGCGCAACGCAACGCAGCGCGGGTGCGGCCGGCGTCGTTTGGGGCGAGGCGCGGCCGGACCGACCGGTTGCTGACCCCGACCCCCGGGTCGGGATCAGCTCGTGTAGCCGTCGACGTCGCGGGGGCCGCGGGGGCCGGGCCCCACGTACCGGGCCGACGGCCGCACCAGTCGGCCCGTCCGCTTCTGTTCCAGGATGTGGGCCGACCATCCCGCGGTGCGGGCGCACGTGAACATCGAGGTGAACATGTGGGCCGGTACCTCGGCGAAGTCGAGGACGATGGCCGCCCAGAACTCGACGTTGGTCTCCAGGATCCGGTCGGGCCTGCGGGCCCGCAGCTGAGCGAGCGCGGCCTTCTCCAGCGCCAGGGCGACCTCGTACCGCGGAGCGCCCAGTTCCTTGGCCGTACGCCGCAGCACCCGGGCGCGCGGGTCTTCGGCGCGGTAGACGCGGTGGCCGAAGCCCATCAGCCGCTCGCCGCGGTCGAGTTGCCGCTTCACGTAGGCGTCCGCGTCGCCGGTGCGTTCGATCTCCTCGATCATGCCGAGGACGCGGGAGGGCGCGCCGCCGTGCAGCGGGCCCGACATGGCGCCGACGGCGCCGGACAGCGCCGCGGCCACGTCGGCGCCGGTCGAGGCGATGACGCGGGCGGTGAAGGTGGAGGCGTTCATGCCGTGCTCGGCGGCGGACGTCCAGTAGGCGTCCACGGCCGCCACGTGCTTGGGGTCGGGCTCGCCGCGCCAGCGGCGCATGAAGCGTTCGACGATGGTGTCGGCCTTGTCGATCTCCTTCTGCGGCACCATGGGCAGGCCCTGGCCGCGTGCGGACTGCGCCACGTAGGAGAGGGCCATCACGGCGGCCCGCGCCAGGTTGTCCCGTGCGGTGGCCGTGTCGATGTCGAGCAGGGGTTTGAGGCCCCACACGGGCGCCAGCATCGCCAGAGCCGACTGGACGTCGACGCGGATGTCGCCCGAGTGCACGGGGATGGGGAACGGTTCGGCGGGCGGCAGGCCCGGGTTGAAGCCGCCGTCGACCAGCAGCCCCCACACGTTGCCGAAGGACGTGTGCCCGACGAGGTCCTCGATGTCCACGCCCCGGTACCGGAGCGAGCCGCCTTCCTTGTCGGGTTCGGCGATCTCCGTCTCGAACGCGACGATTCCCTCGAGCCCGGGTACGAAGTCGGACATCTGGCGGCTCCCTCTTCAGAGCGCCGCCAGGAACAGCTGGCGGCGGAACGACCTGCTGGCATGGGCTGCGCGGGGGCAGCGTGGTCTGCTGTGCGGGCGGCGCGCGGTTCCGCTGCCGCGTCCCGCGGCTCACGGACCGGGTCTCCCCTCGGTCATGCCCGTCTGGGCGGATGGTCACGCTCCGCGGCCCCGTGGCCCAAGCGCCCTGCCGGACGGAGCGGCAACCATAGCCCCTGACGTGCGGACCTCACAGCTCCCCGCGCAGGATTCTGGCGGCTCGCGGCCCCGTCGGGGAGGGTGAGAAGTGGCACAGGGGCCGATTCGGGGCCCTCAGGTGTGCAGCGGGTGACCACCGGGCAGACTGTCGGACCGCGGCCAGGGCCGATGCTGCAAGATGGCGGCGTGCCTCACGCTGATGACGCTGCCGGCCACGCCGCCGGCAAGCCCGCTGACACCGCCGTCGGACACCCCGCCGGCCAGGCCGATGACGACTCCACGACCTTGGACCCCGCGGTGATGCGGGCCCACTACCGCGACGCGGGGCTCGACGAGAGCGACCTCGCGCCCGACCCCGTCACGCAGTTCGCGCACTGGTTCGCACAGGTGCGGGCCGCGGGGCTGCACGAGCCCAACGCGATGATCTGCTCGACCGCCGACGAGGACGGCCGGCCCAGCTCCCGAACCGTCCTGCTCAAGAAATACGACGAGCGGGGCTTCGTCTTCTTCACCAACTACGGCTCCCGCAAGGGCCGCGAACTGGACGCCAACCCGCGGGTGTCCCTGCTCTTCCCCTGGCACGGCATCGCCCGCCAGGTGATCGTCTCGGGTACGGCCGAGCGCACCGGACGGGACGAGACCGCCGCCTACTTCCGCACCCGCCCGCACGGCTCCCAACTGGGTGCCTGGGCGAGCGAGCAGTCCTCCCGGGTGGCCTCGCGCGAGGAGCTGGACGCGATGTTCGCCCGGCTCGCGGAGCGCTACCCGGAGGGCGAGGACGTGCCGGCGCCCGCCCAGTGGGGCGGCTACCGGGTGCGCCCCGAGACGGTGGAGTTCTGGCAGGGCAGGGAGAACCGCCTGCACGACAGGCTGCGCTACAGCCGCCGTACGGACGGCGGCGCGGAGGGTCCCGTCGACGGCTGGCGGATCGAGCGGCTCTGCCCCTGAGGGGTGGGCTCGCGGCGCTGAGCCTGGCCAGGCCGGGTCCAGCGCCGAGCCGGGAACGAGGAGGGCAGCAGAACGGCCCGTGGGCGACTCCCTTCGCCGAAGCGAACGGCGTCGGTCGGACGAGTCCGACGAGCCCACGGGCCGGGTGACTGCTGTGGATTGGCCGGCGAGCCGGCGTCACGCAGTGGCGTCGGCCTTAGGCCGCAGCCACCTCACACGTCCGGTGATTGATCATCAGCCGGATCACCTCCTTTCCTGTGTGCTCCACACCGTAGGCACCGCCCCGGGACACCGGCAAACGATTTTCGGGACGGATTTCCGGGAGGCCTCCAGGACGGGTTTGGGTCCGGAGCCGGGCTCCGGCCCGGGCGCCGCGCACCGGGCGGTCCGGGTCCGTCACCGGCCTCGCCCGCGCGGATGAGTTTCGGGGCGACAACGATTTACGGGAACTCACTGTGCTCTGCGTCACGTTCGAGTTGAATGATCCGTGAACACTCCGTCGCTGTCCGCGACGGCAGAGCATCTAGGGGGGTGCCGAGGTGGCCGCTCGGTCCGAGACACACTCCGCGTCGTCCTCGGACGGCGACGACGGCGGACCCGACGACGAACTCCTGCTCGCGGCGCTCCTGGACGGCATGGACGCCGCCCTGTGCGCCTTCGACGCCGACGGAGTGATCACCCACTGGAACCGCGAGGCCGAACGCATGCTCGGCTGGTCCCAGGAGGAGGCCGTCGGCCGCCAGGGGCTCGCGGGGTGGGCGGTGCGCGCGGCCGACGCCGAGGACATCGAGAGCCAGCTGCTGGGCGCGATGCGCTCGCCCGGCCGCCACCTCCACGAGTTCGCGCTGCTCACCAAGGACGGCGGACGGGTGCTCGTGCGCATCCAGTCCTCCGGCGTCACCGGGGCCGACGGCCGCGCCAAGGGCGTCTACTGCGCGTTCAGCGAGGTGCACGCCCAGATCGACCTCGAACGCTCCATCGCGCTGAGCGAGGCGCTGCTGGAGGACGCCTCCTGGGGCGTCGTCCTCGTCGACGCCGACCTGCGCCCCACCGTCGCCAACGCACACGCCGCGCGCGCCTTCCGCGCCCCCGCACGCGCCGCCATGCTCGGACGCCCCCTGGGCGAACTGCTCGACCAGGGCATGGAAGAGCTCGAAGGCGCCCTCCAGCACGTCCTCGGAGAGGGCTCGCCACCGGCCCCCGCCGAGATCTGGGTGACGCTGCGCGCCCCCCTCACCGACGGGCCCGACGCGGGCACCCGAGGCGCCGGGAACGCCTCCGGGCACGCGTCGGAGGCCGGGGCCGAATCCCGGCGCCGCTGCTGGCGCAGCGGCTTCCTGCGGCTCGCCTCCCCCCTCGCCGAAGAGCCCGTACCGCTCGGCGTGGCCTGGCTCTTCCAGGACGTCACCGCGCACAAACGCGCGGAGCGCGACGCGGCGCGGCTTCACTTCCGCGACAGCCAGCTGCACCGCGCGGCACGGGCCGCCGCCGAGTGCCCCGACCCCATGGAGGCCGCACGCCTCCACCTGGAGTTCGCCCTCGCCGGATTCGCCGACCGCGCGCTGCTCGACCTCGCCGCCGACCCGGGCCCCGAACCCTCCCCGACGCTGGACGCCTCGCTGGACGCGCTGCCGCCCAGCGACACCCGGCTCGTGCGGGCCGCCTCCACCCCCGTCGCCGACCGCGGCCGTGCACCGTACATCGAGGCGAACGCGCCCAGCGGCATCCCCGTCGCCTACACCGAAGGGCACCCCGCGCTCCAGGCCTACCAGCGCTGCACCTCGGTCCGTGCCAGCGGCGGCACCAACACCACCGCCGCACACGAGGCGGGCGAGTGGGCGCGCGCCCGCAGCTGGCCCGCCGGGACCGTGCACGGCCTGTGCACGGTGCTGCGCTGCCGGGGCCGCTCCCTCGGCGTCGTCACCTTCCTGCGGGAGGCGGGCCGCCGCCCCTTCGACCGGGAGGACGCCGACTACGCCGAGCAGACCGCCGCGCTCGTCGCGGTGGCGGTCGATCTGGCGGGCGTACTGGAGAGGCGGGGAGCCGACCACGGGTACCGGCACTGAGCCGGTGGCGCCGGTGGCGCCGGCGTCAGCGGTGGAGGACCGGTATCGGGCGGTGGATGGACGTGGATGGACGGTGTCAGCGGTAGAAGATCCGGTCCGCGTACTCGTCCATCACCTGGGCGTTCCAGTCGTGCCCGCCGTCCACGTTCCCCGAGCGCAGCATCGGCGGCTCGACACCCCGGCGCACCAGCTCACCCGTCGCCTCGGCGACGATCGCCTGCATCAGCGCGCTCGTGACCACCGTGGACGCCGGAGCGAACGGCGCCTCCACCCCCTCGGCGGTCAGCTCCGCGTCCCCCAGGGCGATACGGCTGTCGACGACGAGGTCGCAGTGGTCCTTGAGGAACGTGCCCGTGCTGTGCCGCGAGCGCGTCTCGCGCGCGTACGCCACCGACGTCACGCCGACGACCTTCAGCCCCAGCGCCCGCGCGTTCATCGCCAGCTCCACGGGCAGCGCGTTGCGGCCCGAGAGAGAGATCACGATCAGCACGTCACCCGCGCGCGCCGGGCTGGAGTCCAGCGCCGCCGCCGCGAGCCCCGAGACCCGCTCCAGCGCGCTGCCGAGCGTGGCGGGCCGCACGTCGACCCCCACCGCGCCCGGAACGTTGAGCAGATTCATCACCGCCAGGCCGCCCGCCCGGTAGACGGTGTCCTGCGCCGGCAAGGACGAGTGCCCCGCACCGAAAGCGAAGACCCGGCCACCCTCGGCAACCGTGCGCGCGAGCAGGGCGCCCGCAGCACGGATGTTCCCCGCCTCACCGTCCCTGACCTCGGACAACAGCGCGATGGCCGCGTCCAGGAAATCCCCGGCAAGCGTCGTCCCCGTGCCTGTGCCCGTGCCCGTGCCCGTCCCCGTGTCCGCCGCCGTTCCCGCCCCCGCACCCGCCCCGCCGCCGTCACCCATCGCGTCGCCCCTCGCCCCTCGCCGCTCGTTGACCGGTCCCGTTCCGTAGTACGGCGATCACGTTGAGGTCTGGACCTGCTTCTGTCAACTGGTCGGCGCCGGCTGTCAATACCGTCTCCGCCCTTCCGCGGGACGGTTGTCAGCGGGATGCGTCAGAATTGCTAGCAGGGCCACCGCACAAGCTGACTAGGGGCTACGCATGTCAGGACTCATCGACACCACGGAGATGTATCTCCGCACCATCCTGGAACTCGAGGAGGAGGGTGTGGTCCCGATGCGTGCCCGCATCGCGGAGCGCCTCGACCAGAGCGGGCCCACGGTCAGCCAGACCGTCGCCCGTATGGAACGGGACGGACTCGTCACGGTCGCCGGGGACCGCCACCTCGAGCTGACGGAGGAGGGCCGCAGGCTGGCCACTCGCGTCATGCGCAAACACCGGCTCGCCGAATGCCTCCTCGTCGACGTCATCGGCCTGGAATGGGAACAGGTCCACGCCGAGGCCTGTCGCTGGGAACACGTCATGAGCGAGGCCGTCGAACGCCGCGTGCTCGACCTGCTGCGCCATCCCACCGAATCGCCGTACGGCAACCCCATCCCGGGCCTCGGCGAACTCGGCGAGAAGGGCGACGTCGACCCGTTCCTCGACCACGGGCTCGTCTCCCTCAACGACCTCGACGCCGAGGGGGACGGCAAGACGGTCGTCGTCCGCCGGATCGGCGAGCCCATCCAGATGGACGCCCAGCTCATGTACACGCTGCGGCGGGCAGGGGTGCAGCCCGGCGCCGTCGTCAGCGTCAGCGCCGGCGCGGCAGGGGGTGTCCAGGTGGGCAGCAGCGGCGAGGTGGCGGAGCTGGGGGACGATGTGGCGGCGCACGTCTTCGTCGCCAAACGCTGAGCGCCCCACCCGCGGGGCGGCGGAACGAAGCCCCCCGCGAGACGAAGGGGAGGAAAGGGAGAAGGCGGCTGTCTTCCCAAACGCTGGTCGGCGTACCAGAGTTGCCGGAACACAACGGCGCCGAGCCCCCTCGGGCGGAAGGGAGCCACCGATGCGGCGCACGCCGACCACGGCATCTCCACCGAGCAGGCGGGGCCCCAGCGCCTTCGGTCGCCGGAGCCCCGCCTCCCCATGTCCCCCCACGGCGACCCGGAGCCCCGAGCCCTCAGGGTCTGCCGCCCTCCCGGTTCCTGTCTCCCCCGGGGAACGGCGGACAACCCCGCGCCCGTGTCACTCGAAGGTGGGGTGTTCGCCGTGATCACCGGCTGTTCGAATAAAGGTTCGATAGGCTGAGACGGCGGTCACAGGAGTGGGGGACTCACACGCATGGTGCGACGGATCGACGTGACGGGGGCGGACGCAGTCCGCTTGGCCGCCTGGGAATTCGCGGACCCACCCAAGACGGGCCCGGAAGCCAGGCCGCGCCCCGCCGGGCCCTCGACCCCGGCGCGGAGCGCCCGCGCGACCCCCGGCGTGCTGTTACTGCACGGCCTGATGGGCCGCGCCTCCCACTGGGCGGGCACCGCCCGCTGGCTCGCGGACCGCTACCGCCCCGTCGCCCTGGACCAGCGCGGACACGGCCGCAGCGACAAACCCGAGGACGCCCGCTACGACCGTGAGGCCTACGTCGCCGACGCCGAGGCCGTTCTCGAACAGCTCGCCCTGGGCCCCGTCGCGCTCGTCGGCCACGCCATGGGCGCGCTGACCGCCTGGCAGCTCGCCGCCAAACGGCCCGACCTGGTGCAGGCGCTGGTCATCAGCGACATGCGGGCCTCCGCGCTCGGCGAGCAGTCCCAGCACGAATGGCAGCACTGGTTCGACTCCTGGCCCGTACCGTTCGCCACGCTCGCCGACGTCCGCAAGTGGTTCGGCGAGGACGATCCGACGCTGGAGCGCTCCCGGCCCGCCCGCGGCGCCTACTTCGCCGAGGTGATGGCCGAGGGGGAGGACGGCTGGCGGCCGGTCTTCTCCCCCGGCGTGATGATGCGGGTGCGCGAGACGTGGATCCACGACGCGCACTGGGACGAGCTCGCCCAGGTGCGCTGCCCGACCCTCGTCGTCCGGGGACTGGACGGAGAGTTGGGCAGAGCCGAGGCCCAGGAGATGGTCCGGGTGCTGCCGCGTGGGATCTACGCCGAGGTGACGGAGGCGGGCCACCTCATCCACTACGACCAGCCCGAGGAGTGGCGCCGAGTAGTCGAACCCTTCCTCCAAGCCGCCCTCCCCTCAAAACCCTGACCTCTCCCCACCCGCCCCCTCACCGCGGACCGCCGGCGTGCGCCCGCCGGCGGGGACTTGGCGGCGGTGTGGCCTGCCGGTGGGGTGGCCTGCCGAGCGGTGTGGCCTGGCGGCGGTGCGGCCCGCCGAGCGGGGTGGCCCGCGGCGGTGCGGCCCGCCGAGTGGGGGTGGCCGTCGGCAGGATGGCCCGCTGGCGGGGTCGTGGCCCGTCGGGCGGGGGTGGCCTGGCGGCGGGATCGTGGCCCGTCGGGCGGTTTCCCGTGCGAATGTGCCGCCCGGCGGAGGGCGGGGGAGCGGCCTGACGGCGCGGGCCGGAGCGCTGCGGGGGCGTGAGTCGGTGAAGCTCTCCGGCGGAGCGTGAGTCGGGGGAGGGGCACCCCCGGCGGGGGTGCTCCCCTGGTGGGGAATCCCTCCCGGCGGACGGCACCCCCGCGGTGGGGGAGAAGTCAGGTGCCGTCGGCCGCCAAGGTGCGGTCGACGGCTTCGCGGGTGCATGCGTAGGCCAGCGTGGGCACCAAGTCGTCGGCGCCGGGCAGCCAGCGGTTGGCCGCGTTGGGTTCGCGGGCCCACTGGACGGGTCCGCGCGCCCCCAGGCGCGTGGGCGGGGCGGCCACCCAGTCGCCCTCTCCTTTGGTCCGCAGGTCCAGCCCGGCGGGTGACCAGCCCAGGCGGCGGAGGGTGTGCGGCACGGTGGCGGCGGCGCCGGGCAGGACGAAGAAGGTCATGCGTGCGTCGGGTGAGCTGGTGACGGGGCCGAGGGGCGCTGCCATGCGTTCGAGTCGGGCGAGGGCGAGGCAGCCGGCGGTTTCGGAGACCTCCAGGGCGTCGAAGGCCCGTCCGGTCGGCAGTAGGACGGCGGCGCGGGGTGCGGTTGTCCACAGGTGGCGGGCGGTGGTGGCGCTTCCCGTGGTCTCGTCCGTCCAGCGGGGGCGCGCGGGGTGGGCTCCGGGCGCGGGGCAGGCGGGGTCGGCGCACGTGCAGCGCGGTGCGCCGTGCACCGTCTCCAGCCAGGTGCCGGGGAAGACGTCCCAGGCGCGCTCCCGGGTGTAGCGCAGGGCGTGTTCGAGGGGGGATGCGGCGGGCGGTGCGGTCCGCTGGCCGGGGATGCGCCGTTGCGTGGTCACTGCTGGGGTGCGTGTGCGGGTCTCTTCCACGACCATCACAACTTTTGGTCCGGTCGGGGGTTACGGGGGCAGAGCGGGGCGTGCCGAGGCGCGCGGTGGGAGCCCGGGTGGCCTGGTCCTGGTGGCGGGGGCGCGGGTGGGGCAGTCCGCGCTCGGGGCAGCGCATGGGGGCATCTGTGGGGGCGCGTGCACGAAAGAGCGGTCTTGGTTGGGTAGACCCTCTGTGGTGCGTTGTGCCGAGAGGGTGCCGGTTGGCAGTGTTTCGCCGGGTAGACACAGGCTCGTGGCATATGCGTCACCGGGGGGTCGACAGCTGAGCGGGTGCCGGCGGCGCAGCTGAGCAAGTAGGGGAGCAGGCAGGCCTTCACGATGGAGGGGGACCGTATGGCCGCCAGGCCGCTCGTCGCGAGGCAGCCCAATGAACGGCTGCAGGCGCTCATCCAGGAGGCCGCGTGCTCGAACGCGGGGCTCGCCCGCAGGGTCAACATGTGCGGCGCGGAGCACGGTCTGGATCTGCGGTACGACAAGACGTCGGTGGCGCGCTGGCTGCGCGGCCAGCAGCCGCGCGGGCGTGCCCCGGGCATCATCGCCGAGGCGTTGGGCCGCAAGTTGGGCCGCACGGTGACGATCGACGAGATCGGGATGGCCAACGGCAAGAACCTGGCCTCGGGTGTGGGCCTCCAGTTCGCGCCGACGGTGGTCGGCGCGGTCGAGCAGGCGTGTGAGCTGTGGCGCAGCGATGTGGGGCGCCGGGATTTCCTGAGCGGTTCGACGGTGGCCGCCTCGGCGCTGGTCGAGCCCAGCAGGGACTGGCTGATCACCCAGCCCGACCACCAGGTCGCCCGCGCTTCGGGGCCGCGGGTGGGCGCTGTGGACGTGGCGGCCGTGACGTCCATGACAGAGGCGCTCTCGCAGCTGGACCACCGCTACGGCAGCGGCCACATCAGGCCCGTGGTGGTGCACTACCTCAACAGCGTGGTGTCGGGCCTGCTGGCGGGTTCGTACCGGGAGTCGGTCGGCAGGTCGCTGTTCGCCGCCGTCGCGCGGCTGACCGAACTGGCGGGCTACATGGCCGTGGACACCGGGCAGCACGGTCTGGCGCAGCGTTACTACATCCAGTCGCTCCGGCTCGCGCAGGCGGCGGGGGACCGGGCGTACGGCGGCTACGTGCTCGCCGCGAGCATGAGTCATCTGGCCGCCTCCCTGGGCAACCCGCGGGAGATCGCGCAGCTGGCGCGCGCGGCGCAGGAGGGGGCGCGCGGGCGCGTCACCCCGCGTGTGGAGGCGATGTTCCACGCGGCGGAGGCCAGGGGGCACGCGCTGATGGCGGACGAGCGCGCCTGCCAGAGCGCGGTGAACCTCGCGTTGAGTGCCATGGAAGCGGCCGACGCGGCGAAGGGTTCGGGGGACGACCCGCCCTGGATCGGCCACTTCGACCGCGCCTACCTCGCGGACGAACTCGCCCACTGCCACCGCGATCTCGGCCAGGCGCGGAGCGCGGCGGCGCGGGCCGAGGAAGCCGTCGCGGGGCACCCGGAGGGCCGGGCCAGGCGGCGCGCCATCGGTCTGTTCCTGCTGGCGGGCGCGCAACTCCAGCAGCGGGAGGTCGAACGCGCCTGCCACACGGGTACGCAGGCGGCGCAGTTGCTCGCCGGGCTGCGCTCGGACCGGGGTGCGGAGTATCTGGACGACTTCCGGCAGCGTCTGGAGCCGTTCGCACGGGAGGCCGTCGTGCGGGAGTTCGCCGACCGGCTGGAGCACGCGCGGGCCGCCGTATGAGTCCCGGGCGCCTGTGGCGTCATGCGCGCTATGACGGCCTTTAGGGGTATTCACCCGGATATGAGGGGAAGGAAGGGTGTCCGCACATCTGGGTGCGTGGTCCCCCCTTCGGGGTAACCGGTAGCGTGAGCCGACGATTCCGTCGGCATGCGAACGAGGAGCCTCGGTGACAACGCACAACGGACGCGGACAGGACGGGACTTCCGGCTCTGCCGGTGACCCGCTGCCCGCTTCCACGACCCCGTACGAGGGTGTCGTGCTGCCCGCCAACGGTGAACCGTGGACTCCTCAGCAGCAGCGCGAGGCACAGGCCGAGCGCGACCGGGTGAGCCCCCCGACCGGCCAGCCGTGGGGCCAGCCCTGGGGCCCCGACTCCGCGCCCGCCTCCCCGTCCCCGCACAGCCCCGGCTACTGGGGCCCGCCCGGCGGCGAGGCCGACCCGGGCGCGGGGCAGCTGGACGCGGGCGCCCACGCCGCAGGCCCTGGCGCCCTTCCGAGCGGCGGGGGCGCCTACGGTGGCGGTCCCGACGCGGGCGTCTACGGCGGCGGCCCGGACGCTTACGCCGGCGGCCCCGACGCGAGCTCTTACGGTGGCGGTCCGGGCGGGTACTCCTACGGCGCCCACGGCGACGCGGCCTACGGCGGCTCCGGTGACGCGGCCTACGGCGGCGGCTCAGGCGGTACGGCCTACGGTGGCGGCCCAGCGGACGCGGGCTCGTACGGCGGCGCGGTGCCGTCGGCCGGCGGTACCTACGGCGGTGCCGGTGTGGCGCAGCCGCTGCCGCCCGAGGGCACGCCTGCCCGTCCCCCTCACCCTCCCTCGGTGCCGCCCGCCCAGGGCGCGGATCCTGGCGCGCTGCCGCAGTCCGCTCCCGCCGGGCCTTCGCGCCAGGGCGCACCGCACGGACACGGGGGGTACGCACAGCCGCCCGGCACCCCGCACGCCCCCGTTCCCGGGCAGCAGCCAGGCGCGGCGGCGTTCGGGCAGCAGCCGGCCGGCGGCGCCGGACCCCTGCCGCAGCCGGGTGCACCGGGAAGCTACCCGCCCCCACCGGGAGGCCCGCCCGCTCCGGATGCCTTCCCGCCCGCACCGGGCGGCCCGGGACAGCCGCAGGCCGGGGGCGTGCCGCAGCCCGGTGGGGCGCCGTACGCGGGGCCGGCCGGTGCGCAGGGCCCCGGCGCGCCCGTGCCAGGTCCAGGCCCCCTTCCGCCAGAACCTCCCGCCTCCCGTGGGCGGCACGCGCTGCCGCAGACGGGCGAGGCGCCGCAGCTGCCCGCGCAGGCCGGGAACCATCCGGAGTTTCCGCCCGCGCCGCAGCCGCCGGGGGCGGGCCCGGACAGCGAGTCCACACAGCTCTTTCCGCCGTTCCCGGCAGGGGACCCGCAGGGGCACCTTGCGGCGCCCACCGGGTCCGAGGACGGCACGCAGCTCCTTCCGCCGCAGCCCGCGGGCCCGGTGGGCGGCCCGGACAGCGAGGCGACCCAGTTCATCGCGCCCGTACCCGGTGGCGGCGAGGCGACGCAGATGATGCCGACCCCCGAGCCGCCTGCGGACGGCGGCGCGTCCGGCCCCTCCGGCTCAGGTGAGCGGCGCCCGCTGCCGGAGTTCGAGAGCCTCTTCAGAGCCGAACCGGGGCAGTCCGCCTCGACGTCCGCGCCCGGCGCGGGGCCACGCGGTACGGGCGACGACGAGCCGGGCTCGACCCAGAACCTCCCGCTCTTCGACCCCGCCGCCGAGCAGCAGGCCCCGCCGCGCGGCGGCTACGGCTACCCCCAGCCCGGTGCGGGCCCGCGGAGCGGCTACGGCTATCCGCAGCCGGGCTCCGGTCCGCGCGGCGGCTACGGCTACCCGCAGCAGCCGGTGGGCGGGCAGCGGAGCGGCTACGGCCACCCGCAGCCCGGTGCGGAGCAGCAGCAGCCGCAGGGCGGCCGCGCCGCGGCCCGGCGGGGCGGCGACCGCAGCCGGCGCCGGGTGCCGTCGGGCGTGCTGATCGCCGGCGGTCTCGCGGGTGTCGCGGTGATCGGCCTGGTGGTCGGCGGGCTGCTCCTCGCGGGCGGCGGGGGCGGCGGCGGTGACGACAAGCCGCAGGCCTCCAGCGCACCGGCGGGGGAGGAGTCCTCCAAGGCTCCGGACCCGGCCGAGGCGCAGGCCAAGAAGCTGGACGCGCTGCTGGCGAACAGCAACAACAGCCGCGCCACGGTCATCCGTTCCGTGGAGAACATCAAGCAGTGCAAGGCCCTGGACAAGGCCGCCAAGGACCTGCGTGCGGCGGCCAGGCAGCGCACCGGGCTGGTGCGGCGCCTCGGGGAGCTGAAGACGAACGCGATCCCCGACAGCGGGCAGCTGACCGCCGCGCTCAAGAGCGCGTGGAAGTCCTCGGCGTCAGCGGACAACCACTACGCGGCCTGGGCGGATCAGGCGGGCGGCAAGAAGGGCTGCCACAAGGGCAAGGCCAAGCCGACCAAGCAGACCGCCCAGGGCAACACCGCGAGCGGCACCGCGACCACGGCCAAGAAGAAGGCGGCGGGGCTGTGGAATCCGACGGCGAAGAAGTACGGGCTCAAGGAGCGCCAGTTCGGCCAGCTGTGAGGCCACCGCGAGGGGCCCGAGGGGCCGTGGCCCGTCAGGCCAGGGCCCGCGCCGTGGCCGGTGTGCGCGGAACGTAGGGTCGGTGACCATGCAGCAAGCAGCTACCACGAAGTCTTCCCGACGTGGCCGTCGTTCCACCACCATAGGCGGTATGCCTGTCAACGACGTGCCCTGGTGGCGCTGGCGCAGCAACGTGCGCTCGGCGCTGCACATGCTCTCCGACCAGACGTTCCAGCAGGAGTGCTGGCTGGCGGGTCGCCCCGGATACGGTGACGTGACCGACGCCGTCTACCGCCTCGTCGAGGACACCTGGCTGGACAACTGGTCGGCGGAGAAGTACGTCGGGACGATCTTCCGTGACGACCAGGAGGCCGAGCTCGTCGACGCGGCCGTCCTGCGGGTGCTGCGCCTCATGCACCAGGTGGGCGCCGACGCCCCCGTGGCCTCGTACCTGGAGCACCAGGGCTGGCCGGACGCGGTGCGGGCGGCGCGCGAGGCCCATGTGAGGCTCGCCACCGCCGACGGTGACGACCCGGACGAGCCGCCGCGTTCCCTCGAAGTGCTGGCGATCATGCTGCGGGCGGTGTGAACGCGCCACGGGTGGTGTGAGCGCGCTGCGGACGGTGTGATCGTTGCGGCGTACGGCGGCGTACGGCGGCGTACGGCGGGTCCGCCCGCGGGCGGTGTGCCGGGGCATCCGCCGCGATGTGCCAGTCTTGAGGCCATGAGCCAGCCGCACCCCGTTCCCGACGAGACCGGCAACCCGGAAGAACGCCGTGAAAGCGGACAACCGGGTCAGTTCGTTCTCACTCTCTCGTGCCCCGACAACACGGGCATCGTGCACGCCGTCTCCAGCTACCTGTTCATGACCGGCTGCAACATCGAGGACTCCCAGCAGTTCGGGGACCGCGACACCGGGCTCTTCTTCATGCGCGTCCACTTCACCGGCACCACCACGGTGGACAAGCTGCGGGCCAGCTTCTCCGCGGTCGGCGACTCCTTCCGCATGGACTGGCAGATCCATCGCGCCGAGGAGCGGATGCGCGTCGTGCTGATGGTCAGCAGGTTCGGGCACTGCCTCAACGACCTGCTCTTCCGCTCCCGCATCGGCGCGCTCCCCGTCGAGATCGTGGCCGTCGTCTCCAACCACACCGACTTCGCCGAACTCGTCGACTCCTACGGCCTCACCTTCCACCACATCCCGGTGACGAAGGCCACCAAGCAGGACGCCGAGCAGCGGCTACTGGAGATCGTCGAGCAGGAGCGCGTCGAACTCGTGGTGCTCGCCCGCTACATGCAGGTGCTGTCCGACCACCTGTGCAAGGAGCTGTCGGGGCGGATCATCAACATCCACCACTCCTTCCTGCCGAGCTTCAAGGGCGCCAAGCCGTACCACCAGGCACACGCGCGCGGCGTCAAGCTGATCGGCGCCACCGCGCACTACGTGACGGCCGACCTCGACGAGGGCCCCATCATCGAGCAGGAGGTGGAGCGGGTCGGCCACGACGTCACCCCGGAACAGCTCGTCGCCGTCGGCCGCGACGTCGAGTGCCAGGCCCTCGCCCGCGCCGTGAAATGGCACAGCGAGCACCGCGTCCTGCTCAACGGCCACCGCACCGTCGTCTTCGACTGACCCGTTCGCCCTCGCCCCCGGTGGCGCTCACATGCGGGAGAGGGACGCGGCGGCGAAGAGCACGTCGCGGATGGCGTCCCGATCGCCGTCCTGCCCGGCGGCAGCCTCCAGCGGGGGTACGTGCCCCGCGGCGAGCTGGCAGAACTCCAGGGAGTCCAGAGCGACGTGGGCGACCGTCTCCTCGGGCCCCGCGCGTGCCCCTGGGGAGTCGAGCGGCAGATACCAGTCGCCACCGCCGTCACCCTCGACCTCCAGATGGAGTGTGCGGCCCGGAGCGCCGGCCGGGGCGAGCCCGCGCGGTGGCGGAGCCAGCCCGGCCCGGCGGCGTGCGGCGAGCGCGCCGGGCAGCTGGCGCGCGGCCAGGTCGACCAGCGGCGTCAGATGGGCGGCGACGGGCGGCCCGTAGGGGTAGTCCACCGCTTCGGCGATGTCCTGGGCGTGCTTCCAGCACTCGAAGGCCCGGTCGAGGAACGCGTCGGGCAGCGGCAGGGAGAAGCCGCCGTAGGACACGAGCCGGGTACGCGCACTCGTCTCCGCCGTATCCGCTGCTCCTGCCGTATCGGCCGCACCGCCGGCGGCTTCGGGGCCTTCCGCCTCGGCGGCGGTGAGGAAGGAGACGTCCCGGATCATGGCGTGGCTCTGCTCCCGCCACGGCCTCCGCGCGGCCGGCGTGTGCGGGGCGGCACGATCGAGCGCCCAGTAGAGCTCCGTACGCGCCTGCGGGCCCGCGTCGTGTTCGACGCGCAGCGCTCCGTCGGGCAGCGGGTCGGGCAGGCCGAGCCCGGCCGCGACCAGGCCGTCCACCGCGAGCAGATGGCCGAGTATGCCGGCGACCGTGGTCTCCCGGTCCGTCTCCCGGCGCCCGTCGAACCAGCGCAGCCGCACCGGCGCGCGCCACTCGTCCCCGGCCATGTCCCGCAGCAGCGCGTCGAGACGGGCGGTCTCCGCGTCGAAGGGCGCCGCCCAGACGGGCAGCGGGATGCGGGCGGGACGGCTCTCGAGGCAGCCTTCGAGAACCTGGGCGCGCAGCTCCGGATCCAGGTCGAGGCTGTCCTCGGAGTGCAGCAGACCGACGGCGTCGCGCAGCCGCAGCGCTTCGTCGGCGCAGGGCGCGCAGTCGGTGAGGTGCGCCTCGACGGCGGCGGTCTCCTCGGCCGAGCAGGCCGCCAGCGCCCAGGCGCCGAGCAGCGACTTGAGCACGGTGTGGTCGAGCGGCTCCGACGCGCGAGGTGGACCGGGACGTGGGCGCCCGGACGGCGCGTCCGGCCGGCGGGAGGCCCCGAACGCCTCCGCACGACGGGAGACGTCGGGGGCGTCGTACGCGTCGGCCTGGCGCGGCACCTCGGGCGGGTGCGGGCCGGAGAGGGGCGAGAGGTCGGACGCGGCGGCCTGGCGCGGCACGCGATACGCCTCGGAAGCCGTCCCGCGCTCTTCGGGCCTCTCGGCCCCCTCGGGCCTTCCAGCCCCCTCGGGTTCCTCGCTCAGCTCCGGCTCCTCGGACAGGCCGGGTGCGGCGGACTCGCGGGTTCCGCGCGGGGCGCGCGGCGGCCCCTGGCCGTCGGGGTCTGAAGGGCCGCTCATCGTCGGCCCCTCGGACCCGGCGGCGCCATGGCGGGCCGGGTCATGGCGGAGGAGAGGAGCTGGAGACCCAGCCGCAGACGCCGCCTGGCCTCGTCCTCGGTGACACCGAGGGTGTCGGCCGCCTGCCGGTAGTCGCGCCGCTGGAAGTAGGCGAGCTCCAGGGCGGCGCGCAGCGAGGAGGGCATGGAGGTGACGATGTAGTCGGCGCGGGCGGCGGTCGCGGCGGCCCGTACCTGTTCCTCGATCCGTTCGGCCTCCTCGGGCGAGCAGGGCCCGTCGCTGCGCTGGAGGCGGCGCAGCCTGCTCGTCGCCGTGCGCTGGGTGAGCGCGGCGATCCATGAGCGCATGGGGCCCTCGCGGGGGTCGAAGGAGTGCGGGTTCTGCCAGATGTAGGCGAAGACGTCCCGGGTGGCGTGGTCGGAGGCCTCGTCATCGTCCAGCACGCGGTGGGCGAGGCTGTGGACGAGCGAGGCGAAGCGGTCGTACAGCTCGCCGAGCGCCGCCGCCTCGCCGCGCTCCAGGCGCTGCTGCATCTTCCGGTCCCAACGCGGTGCTGTGTCGTGCGCCATGCTGCCCCCCAGCTCTCGGCGTCGCCTTCCGCTCCCTGTGGCGCGGTGCCGCCGCGATCGGCGGTTCCGCTTCCGCTTCCACTCGTGTGATGCCCGTCAACCCCTCGAATGTAGTGCGAGCCACTGACAGCGCACGCCCCTTTGCCGCAACGCGCTCCCCTGGGCCGTCGCGGACAGTGCGGTTTCCGTCACGTACGGCATGTGCACGGTGGGGGCGAACGGGGGTAGAGAGAAGGAAGATACGCGTGCTGCCGAGAGTTATGGGGGCGTGACCACAAGTTCCCGCAGGTTTCCCGGGGTAATACCTCAGGACGGCATAGGGTCGTTCCCTGGGACCAGTTTTGGAGGGGGCGCGCAGGGCAGCCGACTGCTGTAGGCGATCGACGAAGGGGTTGCGGGGAGTGTCGTTGAAGGTGCTGGAGGAGGAGCGCGGCGCGTGGGCCGTGCTCCGGGTCTCAGGTGAGCTGGACCTGGTCACCTCGCCCGCGGTGCGGCAGCACGTGCACGACGCGGTGGCCGAGGGACGCAGGAGTCTCGTGCTGGACCTGTCCGACGTCCTCTTCTGCGACTCCAGCGGAGTGGGCGTGCTGATCGCTTCCCGACGGCTGATGCGCTCCTGCGCCGGCCGCCTGCGGCTGATCCTGCCCGCACGGGGCGCCGAGGAGGGCTCGCACGTGAACCGGGTGCTCTCCGCGCTGGGCGTGCGCCGTCTCTTCGACTGCTACCCGGACCTGGAGGCGGCCACCGACGCCCGCGCCGCCACGGGCCCCCTCACCGCGTAGCATCCGCCGGCGGCCGGCCGCGCCACCCCTACCCGCTGCTGCCTGCTATCCCGTTACGCGGTGCGCGTTACCCGTTGCGCGCCTGTCGCCGCGTGGGACTCGTTCCGGCCGTTCCGGCCCTCCCCGTCGCTCCGGCCGTTCCGGCCCTGTCAGGCGAACCGTTCCCGTAGCCGGTACTTGAGCACTTTGCGCAGCGCCTCGTTGCGCGGCAGGGCGTCCAGGATTTCGAGCTGTTCGGGCAGCTTGTAGGTGGCCAGTCCGCGCTCGCGCAAACAGGTGGTCAGCTCGGCGAGGGTGAGGGGCGGTGCGCCGGGCGGCTGTTCGACCACGGCGCACACCCGCTCCCCGCGCTCCGCGTCGGGCAGGCCGATCACCGCGGCGTCGGCGACGGCGGGATGCTCGTAGATCAGCTGCTCGACCTCTTTGGCCGAGATGTTCTCTCCCTTGCGGATGATGATGTCCTTGGTGCGCCCGGTGAGGACCAGGTGCCCGCTCTCCAGTACGCGCCCCAGGTCGCCTGTGATCAGGTAGCCGTCGGCGTCGAAGGCCTCGGCGGTCTGGTCCGCGTCCAGATACCCCCGGCAGACGGCCTCGCCGCGCAGCCGCACCTCGCCCTCGCTGCCGGGCGGCAGCGGCGTGCCGTCCGGGGTGGTGATCCGGATGTCCATGGCGGCGGGCGGGCGGCCCTCCGTGGTGGCCAGGTGGGTGGAGGTGTCGTCGGGTGCCCCCATGGTGATCATGGGGGCCTCGGTCATGCCGTAGCCGTGGGTGAGCAGGCACCCCAGCTCGGTCACCACCTCGTGGTACAGCTCGGCCGGCTTGGCGGCCCCGCCCCCCGCGAGCAGCCGCAGGCTCGGGATGAGCTTCTCTCCGGGCTGCTTGCGCTGTTCGGCGAGGAACATGGCGTAGAAGGCCGTCGAGCCGCCCGCCGTGGTCACCCCGTGCCGCCGGTATCCGGCCAGCGCGTCCGGCAGCGCGAACCTCTCGAACAGCACGGCAGGAAACCCGTACAGCAGGAGCATCACCAGGTAGTCGGGGCCGCCGATGTGCGCGTAGGGGAAGGCGATCGAGCCGACGTCGTCGGGGCGCAGCCGCAGCGCGTGCGCCAGGCACGAGCCGCCCGCGATGAGGCTGCGGTCGGTGTGGCGGACACCGCGCGGCTCCGAGGTGGTGCCGGACGTCCAGTAGATCCACCGCACCCGCGTGCCGTCGTCGGGCGGTTTCGGCAGGCGGGCAGGGTCACCGTCGGGCAGGGTGTCGTAGGCGGTCAGGGTGCGCGGTGTCAGGCCGTGCTGCGCGCCGATGCGGTCGGCGAGGGACGCGTAGTCGGTGCCGCGCCAGGTGCCGGGGTGGACGTACCAGGCGGCGCCCGTCGCGCGCAGCGCGAGAGCCACCTCCCGCTCCCCGTACACGGGGATGATCGGTGTCTGGCCCGCGCCGATCCTGGCGAGTGCCAGGGAGAGCACGACCGTCTCGATACGGGTGGGCAACTGCCAGGCGACGGTGTGGCCGGGGCGCACGCCCTCCTCGTACAGCCCGGCAGCGGTGCGCTCGGCGCGGCTACGCAGCAGGCCGAACGTGACGGTGCGGTCGTCGGCCGGGTCGTCGGCGGCCTGGATCAGTACGGGCGCCTCGGGGGTGAGCTGCGCCCGGCGGACGAGAAGCTCCCACAGGGTCCGGGCGGCACCGAGCGCGTGCGCGCCGCTCGCCCCTGGCGCGCCGCTCACAGCGTGCGCGCCGCTCACAGTGTGCGCGGCCCTCGCTTTCGGCACGGTGCCCGGGGTGTGCGCGTCGTTCGCTCCCGGTGCGTCGCCGGGTTCGGACGGGGCTCCTGATTCCGGCGTTGAGGCGCCGGGCGGGCGTGCGGTTCCTGGTTCGCGGGCCGAGGCTCCGGGTTCGCGTGCGACAGCGGACATGTCGCCTCCCCTTTTTACTGACGGGCCGTCAGGTTTCGGGGAAGCGTAGAGGGCGACGCCTTGTCGGTCCAGAGGGGGCGGGGCTAGCCTCTTTCTGACGGGGCATCAGATAGTGCGGTATGGCGAGGGGGTACACCCGTGACGGAACTTCCGCGGATCGTGAGTGTCGATGATCACGTGATCGAGCCGGCGCACCTGTTCGAGACGTGGCTGCCGGGCAAGTACCGGGAGGCCGGGCCCAAGCCTTTGACGGCCGGGATCGGCGAACTGGAGTACGTGGGCGGCAAGTACCGGTTCACCACGGACCCCGAGGGGCAGCTGACGGACTGGTGGGAGTACGAAGGGTTGTTCTTCCCCTACAAGCGGGTGATCGCGGCCGTCGGCTTCGACCGGGACGAGATGACGCTGGAGGGCATCACCCGCGAGCAGATGCGGCGCGGCTGCTGGGACCCGGCCGCGCGGCTGGCGGACATGGACCTCAACCACGTCGAGGCCTCCCTGTGCTTCCCGACCTTCCCCCGCTTCTGCGGCCAGACCTTCGCCGAGGCCCACGACAAGGACGTCGCTCTGGCGTGCGTGCGGGCCTACAACGACTGGATGGTCGAGGAGTGGTGCGGCGACAGCGGCGGCCGGCTCATCCCGCTGTGTCTGATCCCGCTGTGGGACATCGACCTGGCCGTGGCCGAGATCCACCGCAACGCCGCGCGCGGGGTGCGGGCCGTCACCTTCAGCGAGATCCCCACCCACCTCGGGCTGCCCAGCATCCACACCGGCTACTGGGACCCCTTCTTCGCCGCCTGCGAGGAGACCGGCACGGTCGTCAACATGCACATCGGCTCCTCCTCGCAGATGCCCGCCGCATCCCCCGACGCACCCCCGGCCGTGCAGGCGTCCCTGTCCTTCAACAACGCCATGGCCTCGATGATGGACTTCCTCTTCAGCGGCGTCCTGGTCAAGTACCCCCGGCTGAAACTCGCCTACAGCGAGGGCCAGATGGGCTGGATCCCCTACGCGCTGGAACGCGCCGACGACGTGTGGGAGGAACACCGCGCATGGGGCGGCGTCCGGGACCTGATCCCCGAACCCCCCTCGACGTACTACTACCGGCAGATCTACTGCTGCTTCTTCCGCGACAAACACGGCGTCACCGCCCTGGACACCATCGGCCGCGACAACGCCACCTTCGAGACCGACTACCCCCACGTCGACTCCACCTTCCCCCACACGAAACAGGTCGCCCTCGAACACGTCGCCGGACTCGACCAGACCACCATCCACAAACTCATGCGCGGCAACGCCATCCGCATGCTCGGCCTCGACCTCGACGACAACCACAACGGGAACCACAGCACCCACGACGGCGGCAGCGGCAGCGTCCGCGGCAGTGACCGCGTCTGATGGACCTGACCCGCACGCCCGAGGAGGAGGATTTCCGGGCCCGCCTGCGCACCTGGCTGGCCCGGGAACTGCCCACACTGCCGCCCCGCCCCGACCCGCTGGACTGGCCCGCACGACGCGCCTACGACATGGACTGGCAACACCGGCTCCACCGCGCCGGATACGCGGGCCTGCACTGGCCCAGGGACGCGGGCGGCCAGGGCGCGACCCCCACCCAGCACCTGATCTTCCTGGAGGAGACGGAGGCGGCCGGAGCCCCCTACGTCGGGGCGGGATTCGTCGGGCTGCTGCACGCGGGGCCGACCATCGCCGCAGAGGGCACCCCAGAACAACGCGCCCGCTGGCTCCCCCCGATCCTGCGTGGCGACCAGGTGTGGTGCCAGGGCTTCTCGGAACCGGACGCGGGCTCCGACCTGGCCTCGCTGCGGACCCGCGCCGTGCGCGACGGCGACCACTACGTCGTCACCGGCTCCAAGATATGGACCTCGCACGCCGAGGTCGCCGACTGGTGCGAACTGCTCGTCCGCACCGACCCCGACGCACCACGCCACCGGGGTCTCACCTGGCTCGCCCTGCCCATGGACGCGCCCGGCGTCACCGTCAGGCCGCTGCGGACGCTGGCAGGCTCGACGGAGTTCGCCGAGGTCTTCCTCGACGAGGTGCGGGTGCCCGTCACCCACCGGGTGGGTGACGAGAACGACGGCTGGCGCGTCACCATGGTGACCCTCTCCTTCGAACGGGGCACCGCCTTCGTCGGCGAGGTCGTCGCCTGCCGCCGTACGCTGCGGCTGCTCGCGCAGCACGCCAGGAAGACGGGCCGCTGGGACGACGCCGTACTCCGCCGCAGGCTCGGCCGGCTCAACGCCGAGTTCACCGCTCTGTGGCGGCTCATCCAGTGGAACGTCAGCGAGGCCGCACACGGACTGCGCAACGGCGGCACGGGCGTCCCCGCAGAGAACGGCTCCCTCTTCAAACTGCGCTACTCCCACGCCCGCCAGGAGCTGTACGAGGTGGCGGCCGCGGCCCTGGGCCCCGACGCGCTGGACCTGACACAGGAGTGGACCCGCGAGCGGCTCTCCTCCCTCTCGTACACCATCGCCGCCGGCACCTCCCAGATCCAGCACACCATCCTGGCCGAGCGCGTCCTCGGCCTGCCGAAGGGACGGTGACGCCCCATGGACTTCCGGCTGACCGACGACCAGGAGGCGCTGCGACGCGGCATGCGGCAACTCCTCGACCGGCGCTTCGGGCCGACGGCGCTGCACCAGGCGGCCGACCCTCTCGCGCACCACGCCCCAAGCGAGGACCTGGCGCGGCTGTGGAGGCAGTTGGGCGAGGCCGGACTGTTCTCGCTGCGGGCGGACGAGAGCGCGGGCGGCGTCGGCCTCGGACTGCCCGAAGCGGTGCTGGTCTTCGAGGAAGCGGGCCGCGCCCTGCTGCCGGGCCCCCTGGTCGCCACTCATCTGGCGGGCGGCTGGGGGCTGGTACCCGGAGCGGCGGAGGGGCGTGCGGTGGTGACGGCGATGGACGCGGGGCCGCCGTCGTCGGGCCTCACGTCGCCCCCTGCGGGAGCCGTCCCGGACAACACGCTGGTGGAACACCTGGAGGCGGCGGACGCCGTGCTCGTCGTGGGTGACGGCGAGGTGCGGCTCTTGGAGACCACGGGCAGCGACCTGGACGAGACGGTGAAGGACAGCGAGCAAGCCGACAACCTCCCCGCCGCCGCACCCGTGCGGTCCGTCGATCCGCTCTCCCCACTGCACCGGGTGACCGATCGGCCGTCCCCCGGCAGCCGGACGGCTGCCGAAAACCGGCAGGGAGGGCTGCGAAATGGGCTTCAGGGGCGGCGAAGAGGGGTGGAGGGAATGCGAAAAGGGCTGGAGGAAGGGGCCGCGAGAGAGGTGGGGGAAGGGCTGGGCGAGCGGCTGCCCACGGTGGACGCCGACGTGCTGCGCCGTGAGGCCGGTGTGCTCACCGCGGCGCAGCAACTGGGCAGCGCCCACCGCACGCTGGAACTGGCCGTCGGATACGCCCGGGAACGCGAACAGTTCGGGCGGCCGATCGGCACTTTCCAGGCGGTGCAACACCTGTGCGCGGGGATGCTGGTGCGGGCGGAGACGGCGCGCAGCGCGGTGTACGCGGCCGCCGCCACCCGCGAGGACGAAGAGATGTGCGCCGCGAAGCTCCTCGCCGACGAGGCCGCCACCTCCAACGCCCGCGACTGCCTCCAGGTGTTCGGCGGCATGGGCTTCACCTGGGAGGCCGAGGTGCATCTGCATCTCAAGCGGGCCTGGTTGCGTGCCGAGCAGTGGGTGACGTCGGTGGCTGCTGAGGAGAAACTGGCCACGGCTCTGCTGTGACCGCTTGCCACGGGTTTCCCGTTGTTGCCCTTTACCTCCCGCCTACCGACCCCTCCCGCGGCTATGTGAGGGACAACCTGAACAATGGCGGTCACTCAGGGTCATGAGGGTGTCGCGCGGGAGACGCGTGAGGCGGCGGCGGTGGCGGAACCCGTGTCCGTACGGAATCCGACAGCGCAAACCTGCCGCCGCGCGGGGCAACACCGAAGCGACAAGGTGCCGCAGGGCGTCGCACAGGCCGTCGCACAGTATGCCGTGCCGATACTCCTTTGCGCCGGAATATGCCTGAAGCGCTTGTTGCCCTCACTATGAGCAACCATGCTGGTCTCGCTGGAGTCACAATCCGTGACTACAGGGAGATGCGAGGCGATGTGTCCGCCAGTTCGGATGGTGTGAGCGGTGCAGGTGCTTCTGGAGCAGTTGGAGATCGGATCCGATCCGACGGAGGTGGGGCGCGCCCGTAGGTGGGCCAGGGCCCGGCTCGCAGGAGCCGGGGTGGCTGCCGACGAACCGCTGGCCGAGACGCTGATTCTGCTGATCTCGGAACTCGTCACCAACGCGGTGGTGCACACCGGATGTCCGGCCGTGCTGTGCATGCTGCTGCCCCGAAGGTGCGGGGGCGAGGGGCCATGCGAGACGGTGGAATCCGTACGCGTCGAGGTCGCCGACACGAGCAGCCGCGCTCCGCACCACCGCCAGGCCGAGGGCGGGGACACCGGCGGCCGCGGCCTGGAGCTCGTCTCCGGCCTCGCCGACCGCTGGGGCTGGGAACACGAGCCGGGCGGCAAGCGCGTCTGGTGCGAACTGGACGCCGCGCCGCCGGAGCCGGGATGCGTCCTCGCGCCGCCGGTGTACGGCGAGATGCGAGGCGCGCGAGCGGTCGGGGAGTCGCGGGCGCACCCGGAGGCGGCACGCCTGGAAGGCGGTGCCCGCTCGCGGACGGAGACGCGTTCTGATGCCACGATGCCGATGCGCACCCGGGTCAACGTCGTGGAAGCCGGGGCTGGCGCGTTCGGCTGAACGTGCGCCGGGAGGATTGGGGCAAAAACCCCAAAGTCCAGACCAGGTGTTGACGACTCGTGCCGGTTTGATCACCCTTGGGTGGAGCGATGCGTCGTGAGGGGACGCCGAGGAATCCTGGATTCCTCGGCGAGTACGGGTCGCTGTCCGGCGCCAACCTTCGTGCCAGGCCTGTCCGAGGGCCGTGCGAGGCAGGGCCCCCGAGCGCCGGAGTCGGGTGGCGGTACGCCGTGCCGTGCTCGGGGCGCGCATCAGCGCACCGCCACCCGAACCGTTCCACCGCCCACCGGTATCCGGAGCCCCGCCGGCCCCGCTCCTCCCTGCTGCCCCTTCACAGCACCGCCACCGGTGCCACCGGAGCCCCCGTTCCGCCCGTGAACGGTTCGGGCGGCGCCGAGAGCAGGAAGCTGTAGCAGGCCTCGTCCGCGCAGACTTCGGACAACTCCTCCAGATTCCAGTTCTGGCCCTGGAGCATGCCCATCTCGACGAGGTGGAGGGCATGGACCGGCAGCCACAGGTTCTCGATCTGCGGGGGAACGATCTCGAAGGTGAGGGTGTCGTTGGCGACAGCGGCCACATCGCGGGCGTGGAACCACTCCGGCGCCCGGATCGACAGCCCCGGGGACGGATGGGCGTAGGCGTGCTTGTCACCGGCCAGAAAGTGGCGCAACTGCCCGGTGCGGACGAGGACGATGTCCCCGGCCTGCACCCGTGTGCCCGCGAACTCCTCGGCCGCCTCCAGGTCCTCGGGCCCCACCGCGTGGTCCCCCGCCAGCTGCTGCTCACCGCGGGCGCGCGCCACGTCGAGCAGGACGCCGCGTGAGACCAGGGGCCGCGTCTTCTCGATGCCGCTGAACGTGGCTCCCCCGTGTGCGGTGATCGAGCCGGCGGGCCGGTCGTTGTAGATCCGTCCGCCGTGCGAGACATGGCCGAGACCGTCCCAGTGGGTGGCGGCCTGGAGGCCCATGGTCACCACGTCGTCGCTGGTGGCCACGGTGCCGGGCCCGAACATCTCCAGGTTGAGGGCCACCATCGTGTGCAGCGGATTC
This sequence comes from Streptomyces diacarni, assembly GCF_003323715.1. Taxonomy (GTDB): domain Bacteria; phylum Actinomycetota; class Actinomycetes; order Streptomycetales; family Streptomycetaceae; genus Streptomyces; species Streptomyces diacarni. Next base: position 104,667 of record NZ_QOIN01000026.1, on the reverse strand, counting down.
ACCCGGCCGGGGATCATCCCGGTCTGCACGCCGTTCTGCTGGAGTGGCAGCGCGAGCGGGACGCGGCGACCGCTGCGCACGCCGGCCGCCGCCCGCCGCACCACCTCGTCGGTCACCAGGTTGAGCGTTCCCACCTCGTCGTCGGCACCCCATCGGCCCCAGTTGTTGACCCGCCTGGCGATCTCGGCGAACTCGGGGCACTCCGCGGGCACGGTCATCTCTCCTCCAGAGCGGGACGTCGGAAGCGGGCGGTACGGGGCTCTTGTGTTCGGGCGGTGCCTGCCCAAGAATCTAACGGGTCGTCAGATAACTCGGGAGGGGGACGGACGTGGGCAATTTCCTGACGGGAAAGGTCGTCGCCGTCACGGGCGCCGGGCGCGGTATCGGCCGTGCGGTGGCGCTGGCGTGTGCGAGCGAGGGCGCCAGAGTCGTCGTCAACGACTACGGAGTCGGCGTCGACGGTGGCGAGCCGCACAGCGAGATAGCTGAAGCCGTCGTCAAGGAGATCACCACGGCGGGCGGTGAAGCGGTGGCGGTCGCCGACGACATCTCCACCATGGACGGCGGCCGGCGCGTCGTCGACACCGCCCTGGCCCGGTACGGGCGGTTCGACGGGGCCGTCTGCGTGGCCGGCATCCTGCGCGAACGCATGCTCTTCAACATGCGCGAGGAGGAGTGGGACCCCGTGGTCGCCACCCACCTCAAGGGCACCTTCACCGTCTTCCGCGCCGCGAGCGCCGTGATGCGCCAACAGCGCGGCGGCACCCTCATCGGCTTCACCAGCGGCAACCACCAAGGCTCCGTCTCCCAGGCCAACTACGCGGCGGCCAAGGGAGGCGTCATCTCCCTGGTGCGCAGCGCGGCCCTCGGCCTGCACAAGTACGGAGTCACGGCCAACGCCGTCGCCCCCGTGGCACGCACCCGGATGTCCGCGGGGGTGCCCACGGAGCTGACGGAGATCGGTGAACCGGAAGATGTCGCACCGCTCGTCGTCTACCTCCTCAGCGACTCGGCCAAGGCCCAGGAGATCACCGGACAGGTCTACACCGTCGCCGGCCCCAAGGTCGCCGTCTGGGCGCAGCCTCGCGAACTCCGGGCCGCCTACGCCGACGGGGCGTGGACACCCGAGCAGCTTGCCGAGGCCCTCCCGGGCAGTGTCGGGCAGGATCCGATGCCCATGCTGGAGCGGCTCAGGGAGATGGCCGACGCCGCCGCACGCAAGGACCGCCCCAACGCCTGAGTGGGTGCGACGGGGTAGTGGCCGCACCCGGCTCCGCGCGCGGAGGGTGCCGGTTCCGTGCTGGCGCAGCCGTTGGCGGCGGTGGCGGATGCGGCCTTCGGAGTGGAGCGGTGCGAGTGGCGCGGTGCGATTCGCCGTATCCGGTGCGGCGCCGTTTGCGGTCTCCGGAGTGGAGCGGGACGGCGCGCTGTTTCCGGAGTGGAGCGGTATGCGGTCTCCCGCGCGAGCGGCGTGCACGGTGCCAGGCGCGGAGCAACGCGCAGGGCGTCCGTCGCCGAGCGGCGGGCACGACGCCGAGCGGCGGGCACGGTGTCCGGCGTCGAGTGACGCGCGTGGCTCCGCGGTGGTGGCGACGTACGCGCTCCCCCCGTCGGCTCGGTGCGGCTCGATGAGGCCGACGGGAACATCCTCGTCCCAGCACGGTGCTGGGCCCGCCCAGAGAGGCAAGCACGTGACGACGAAAGCGAGCACACCGAAGAGCGGAACCAGCGCGACACCGGGCACCGGGAAGGCCACCGGCGCACCCGCCCCCGGCCGGGCGGGTGCGCCGCGGGCCTACCGGCACTGGATCGCCGGCGCCTGGCAGCAGCCCGCGCGCGGCCACTACCAGATCACCGACCCGGCCACCGAACAACCGGTCGGCTACGCCCCGGAAGGGGGCGCCGACGAGGTGGGCACCGCCGTCCGCGCGGCCCGCGCCGCCCAGGAGGAGTGGGCCGACACCGACCCCCGTGAACGCGCTCGGGTACTGGAGAGGATCGGTGCTCTCCTCACCGAACGCGGCCCCGGGCTCGTACCGCTCCTCCAGGCCGAGACCGGCGCCACCCTCAAGGTGGCCCGCGGAATGCAACTGCCCACCGCCGCCGACCGCTTCCGCCGCTACGCCCGCGGTGCGTCGGAGCCCGACACCGTGCCGCTCGCCCCGCAGCCCGTACCGGCCAGTGCCCTCGCCCCCGGCGGACTGATCGGGGCGGCCGCCGTGCGCCGCCCGATGGGTGTGGTCGGATGCATCACCTCCTACAACTTTCCTGTCGTCAACCTCGCGGGCAAGGTCGCGCCCGCTCTTGCGATGGGCAACGCCGTCGTCTGCAAGCCCGCGCCGCAGGATCCGCTGGCCTGCCTGGAGCTGGGCCCACTGCTTCAGGAGGCCGGGCTGCCCGACGGGCTCTACAACGTCGTCACCGGCTCGGGGGCGACGCCGGGCGAGGCCTTGGTCGCGCACCCGGACGTCGACATGATCAGCTTTACCGGCTCCACCTCCGTAGGTAAGAAGATCGCGGAGCAGGCGGGACGAGGCATGAAGCGCACCCTCATGGAACTGGGCGGGAAGGGTGCGGCGTTGGTGCTGGACGACGCGGATGGCCGGACCCGCGAGGCGGCACTGGGCTCGGTCGCCTCGACCTGGACCTTTCACAGCGGCCAGATCTGCACGGCACCGACGCGTGCGCTCGTACACCGCTCGCTCTACGACGAGTTCGTGACTGCGCTTTCACGCTACGCCTCCGCACTGACACTCGGCGATCCCACGAATGAGCGAATCATGGTCGGACCGCTGATCTCCGCGGCCCAGCGCGACCGGGTCGAGGCGCACATCGCCGCCGCCCGTGACCAGGGCGCGACGGTGCTGGTCGGGGGCGAGCGGCCCGCCGAGCCCGGTACCGGTTTCTACGTCGCGCCCACCCTGATCACCGACGTCACGATCGAGATGACCGTCGCCCGCGAAGAGCTGTTCGGGCCGGTGGTCGTCGTCCTCCCGTTCGAAGACGATGACGAGGCCGTCCGCCTGGCCAACAGCACCTCGTACGGGCTGTACGACTACGTCTTCAGCGGCGACACCGGCCGCGCGTGGCGGCTCGCCGGCCGGCTGCGCAGCGGAAACGTCGGCATCAACACCGTTCAGCGCCATCCGGAAACGCCGTTCGGCGGGTTCAAGGACTCCGGAGTCGGCCGGGACGGCGGGGTGTTCGGCCTCCACGCCTACAGCGAACTCCAGTCGGTCGTCTGGGCGTCGTGAAGCGTGCCGCTCGGTGCGGGGGTGCGGCGGTGCGGCGGTGGGCCGGTGCGGCGGTGCGAGGTGTGGCGGCGCAGCGGTGTAGCCGTGCGGCGGTGTTGCGGCGCGAGGTGTGGCGGGGGTGTGGCGGTGCGGTTCGGCCGCCCGGCCGGTGTCGGGTGACTGCGCCTCCGGGCGTGCGGGGGCCTGAGACACCCGGTCGGGCCGAGGAACAGGAACGCAGTGCGAAGAACAGACCGAGCGAAGTGAGGGCCATGACATGAGAGGCGTGATTGTCGACGACGCGGCCGCCCCGGCGGTGGCCGCCGCCCACCCACAGGCGGTCGCTCGGGAGCGGGGCGCCGGCCAGGCGCAGGTGGTGGACGACCTCGACGTACGCGCCCCGGGGCCCGGCGAGGTACTCGTCGGCATCCGGGCCGCGGGGCTGTGCCACAGCGACCTTTCCGTCATCGACGGAACGATTCCGTTCCCGCGCCCGGTCGTCCTCGGGCACGAGGGCGCGGGTGTGGTCGAGGCGGTGGGGGAAGGGGTGCGCCATGTGGCCCCGGGGGATCATGTGGCGCTGTCCACGATCGCCAACTGCGGCGCGTGCCCCGAGTGCGCGCGGGGCAGGCCGACCATGTGCCGCAGCGCCATCGGCAGGCCGGAGAAGCCCTTCCTCCGGGGCGGCAGGCCACTGCACAACTTCGCGGCCACGTCCGCTTTCGCCGAGCACACGGTCGTCAAGGCCGTGCAGGCCACGCCGATCCCCCGAGACATCCCGCTGACCTCCGCCGCGCTGATCGGCTGCGGCGTCCTCACCGGTGTCGGTGCCGTGCTCAACCGGGCGAAGGTCGGCCCGGGCGAGTCCGTGGTGGTGCTCGGCGTCGGCGGCATCGGGCTCAACGTGCTCCAGGGGGCGCGGATCGCGGGGGCGGCCCCGATCGTCGCCGTGGACGCCAATCCGGCCAAGGAGGACGTGGCCCGCCGGTTCGGAGCCACGCACTTCGTGACCGCGTCACCGGCGGCGGCAGCCGCGGCCGACGCATGCGGCGGAGCCGATGCGTCCGTTACGACGGCGTCCGGGGCCGCCGGCACGGAAGCCGCCGTCAGGAAGATCCTGCCCGACGGCGCGGCGCACACTTTCGAGTGTGTCGGCAGCACGGCGCTCGTGCGGCAGGCCATCGATCTCCTGGACCGGCACGGGCAGGCCGTGCTGTTGGGCATGCCGGCGGCTGACGCGGAGGCCGCCTTCCTGCCGGCGGCGATGTTCCTGGACAAATCCGTGCTCGGCTGCCGTTACGGTTCCTCCCGTCCGCCCCGCGACATCGCCCTTTACGCGGACCTCTACCGCCAGGGGCGGCTACTGCTCGACGAGCTGGTCACCGAGGTCTACCCGATCGAGGATTTCGACCGGGCAGCGCACGATGCACACCGGGGTCGGGTGGCGCGGGCAGTGCTGACCTTCTGAGCGAGCGCTCGTCCGGCGAGACCGCCCGAGGGGGTGCGCCGCGCCGTCACCTTCACGGCTAACGGCTAACGGCTAACGGCTAACGGCTAACGGCAACAGCAACGGCCGGCGGCAGCGGCTATTGGGACGGGTACGAGAACGGGGCGGAGAGGGCAAGGAACAGGGGCGACGGCGCCGGCAGCAGCCGCGGCTCAGGAGCGGGCTTCGGCCATGGTGGCCGTCCCGGCTGCGCGAGCCGCTTCGGCCAGGGGGCCGGCGACGTCCGGGGAACACCCGTCCGCCGTTCCCGCGCGAAAGGTGCGGCGGTAGGCGCGAGGGGAGACGCCGAGGGAGGCGTGGAAGTGCTGGCGAAGGGAGGCCGCGGTACCGAAGCCCGCGTCGGTGGCGATGCGTTCGACGGGCAGGTCCGTCTCCTCCAGCAGGTGACGGGCGTGTGCGATGCGCTGTTGCGTCAGCCAGCGGAGCGGCGTGATGCCGACTTCTTCGCGGAAGCGGCGGGTGAAGGTGCGGACGCTCATGGCTTCCTGGTCGGCGAGTTGTTTGAGGGTGAGGGGGTGGTGGAGGTGGTCGAGGGCCCAGGTGCGGGCGGTTCCGGTGGAGGAGAGTCGGGGTTCGGGTACGGAGCGGCGGATGAACTGTGCTTGCCCGCCGTCGCGGTGGGGTGGCACGACGGTGCGGCGGGCGACCTCGTTCGCCACCGCCGAGCCGTGGTCCCCGCGCACCATGTGCAGGCACAGGTCGATACCCGCCGCCTCCCCTGCGGAGGTCAGGACGGAGCCCTCGTCCACATAGAGGACGTCGGGGTCGAGGCGTACGCGTGGATACAGAGCGCGGAAGCCGTCCGTGGACATCCAGTGCGTCGTGGCCCGCTTCTCGTTCAGCAGCCCGGCGGCGGCCAGGACGAAGGCACCCGTGCAGATGGAGGCGATCCGGGCGTCGGGACGTATGTGTGAGAGCGCGTTGCGGAGCGGTTGCGGCAGCGTGCCTTCCGTCTCCGTCGCGTCGGGCTCGTGGGTGGCCGGGACGACCACCGTGTCGGCCTCCGCCAGCGCCTGCGGCCCGTGCGTGACGTGGATGGGGAAATCGGCGTCCGTACGGACCGCTCCCGGCGTCAGCGCACAGGTGACCACTTCGTAGAGCGGGTCACCCTTCGGTCCGGCCGCACGGCCGAACACCTGGTGGACGAGGCCCAGCTCCATGGGCACCACACCGTGCCGGACCAGGACGGCGACCCGGTGGCGGCCCGGGTGGAGGAACACGCGCGCGTGGTCGGACATGGTGATCGTCTCCTTCTCCCTCGGCAGCAGTCGTCGGCAGTTCCCGCACGCGTGTCACCCCTCGCACGGCGCGACAGGGCTCGCGGCGACGTGTCCGCCACTCCCCGTCCGGAACGTTCTGCGGTACGCGGTGGGAGAGACGCCGAGGGATGCCTGGAAGTGCATCCGCAGTGTCGAAGCGGAGCCGAATCCGGTCCGGGCGGCGACCTGGTCGACGGACAGGTCGCTCTCTTCCAGCAGATGACGCACCCGCTCCACGCGCTGTTGGGTCAGCCACTGCTGCGGGCTGATGCCGACTTCTTCGCGGAAGCGGCGGGTGAAGGTGCGGACGCTCATGGCTTCCTGGTCGGCGAGTTGTTTGAGGGTGAGGGGGTGGTGGAGGTGGTCGAGGGCCCAGGTGCGGGCGGTTCCGGTGGAGGAGAGTCGGGGTTCGGGTACGGGGCGGCGGATGAACTGTGCTTGTCCGCCGTCGCGGTGGGGTGGCACGACGGTGCGGCGGGCGACCTCGTTCGCCACCGCCGAGCCGTGGTCCCCGCGGATCATGTGGAGGCACAGATCGACCCCGGAGGCGATACCCGCCGAGGTCAGGACGGAGCCCTCGTCCACGTAGAGGACGTCCGAGTCGAGCTTGACGGAGGGAAAGAGGCGCTGGAAGCGCTCACCGGCGCTCCAGTGGGTCGTCGCCCGCTTGCCGTCCAGCAGCCCGGCGGACGCAAGGACGAAGGCGCCCGTGCAGATGGAGGCGATCCGGGTGCCGGGACGGATGCGTGCGAAGGCCTCGGCGAGCTGCGGACTCATGGCGCCGCGGTCGTAGGGCTCGTCCCGCTCGTGCGCCGCGGGGACGATGAGGGTGTCCGCTTCCGCGAGCGCCTCGGGACCGTGTTCCACGTTGATCGTGAAGTCGCCTTCCGTGCGGATCGCACCGGGAGCGGCGGCACAGGTGACGACCTCGTACAGCGGCTCCCCCGAGGGGGACCAAGCACGCCCCATCAGACAGTGCGGGATGCCCAACTCGATCGGCAGCAGTCCGTGCCGCACGAGAACGGCGACTCTGTGGAGACCGGTACGGGTGAAAACGGCCATGGCCCGATCCTCGCACATGGTGGCTCTCGGGCCACTCGTTCCGCGCCAGTGGGCTCAGCAGGCTGAGCAGTGTGACCGAGACCCTTTCCTCACGGCCGCCCGAGCGGGACGACCGCGGCAGCGGCACGACGCACAGCCGACAGTCCCCGGACGCGGCCCCACCGCCACCGCGCGTGCACCGTGCCTGGTGGGTCGCGCTGGTGTGCTTCGTCGCACTGGTGGGTGCCGCCGGCTTCCGGGCGACACCCAGCGTGTTCATCGATCCTCTGCACCAGGAGTTCGGGTGGTCCCACGGGACCATCTCGTTCGCCGTCGGACTCAACGTCCTGCTGTACGGACTCACCGCACCGTTCGCGTCGGCCCTGATGGAGCGCTACGGCATCCGCCAGGTCGTCACCGCCGCGCTGCTGCTGATATCGGCGGGCAGCGGGCTCACCGTCTTCATGCGTTCCGAGTGGCAGCTGATCGTGTGCTGGGGGCTGCTGGTGGGCGTCGGCTCAGGATCCATGGCACTGGCCTTCGCCGCCACGGTGGCCAACCGGTGGTTCGTCGCCCGCACGGGGCTGGTCAGCGGCATCCTGACCGCCGGCAGCGCGACAGGACAGCTCGTTTTCCTGCCCTTGGTGGCGCTCCTGGTGGAGGGTTCGGGGTGGCGCACCGCCTCACTGGTGGTGTGCGGGTCCGCGCTCGCCGTCGTGCCACTGGTGGTGTGGCTGCTGCGGGACCGACCCGAGGACGTCGGGCTGCGCCCCTACGGCGCGGGTCCCGACTACGTGACCCCCGAGGCCGGGGCGACCGGGGCGCTGCGGCGCACCCTCTCGGCACTGTGGCAGGCGGCCCGTACCAGAGTCTTCTGGCTGTTGGCGGGATCGTTCGCGATCTGCGGCGCGTCGTCCAACGGCCTGATGAGCACCCACTTCGTGCCGGCGGCGCACGACCACGGGATGGCCGTTCCGGTCGCGGCGTCCCTGCTGGCTGTGATCGGTGTGCTCGATCTGGTCGGCACGATCTGTTCCGGCTGGCTGACCGACCGCTTCGACGCCCGCAGACTGCTGGCCGTCTACTACGGACTGCGCGGGCTGTCGCTGCTGCTGTTGCCGATGCTCTTCGCCGGCAGTGTGCAGCCGCCGATGCTGTTCTTCATCATCTTCTACGGGCTCGACTGGGTCGCCACCGTGCCGCCCACCATGGCGCTGTGCCGCGAGCACTTCGGCGCCGACGGTGCCATCGTCTTCGGCTGGGTGCTTGCGGCGCACCAGGCGGGAGCCTCGGTGGTCGCCTTCGTGGCGGGACTCGTAAGGGATGCCACCGGGACGTACGACCTCGCCTGGACGGGAACGGGCGTCCTGTGTGCGCTGGCCGCCCTCATGGTGCTCGTCGTACGGCGAGGGCCGGGGAGGACGGGTGCGCCGTTGGCCACGAACGGCGGAGCGGCGCGGTCCGGCGGCGGTCGGAGGGGCGTTGAGGGGACCGTCCGAACATCCGGAGGGAGCGGGAAAAGGTGAGCCGAGGAGGTGGTTCGCCGGAGGAACGGGAGAGTGGGCCGGTTGGCCGGAACCTTGCACTTGTCGTCCATACGGTCACTCGTTTCGGGTTGGGGCAGCCCGCACGATCAGTCGTATGAAGACGCTCTGGATTTTCGCCCACCCCGAGGCACGCTCCCTCAACGCCACTCTGCGGGACACCGGGGTGGCTGCCCTCCGCGAACGCGGCCACGAGGTGCGCCAGTCCGACCTGTACGCGATGGGATGGAAGCCGGTCGTCGACCGGGCGGACTTCCCCACCAGGGACGCACAGGACCGGCTGCTGGTCGGGGAGGCCCAGGAGCACGCGCACCACAGAGGCCTGCTCAGTCCGGATGTCCGCACAGAGCAGGAGAAGATCACCTGGGCCGACACACTGGTCTTCCACTTCCCCCTGTGGTGGCTGGGGCCGCCGGCCATCCTCAAGGGATGGTTCGACCGCGTGCTGGTGCAGGGATTCGCCTTCGGGGTGAAGGACCCACACGGTCGTACCCGGCGCTACGGCGACGGAGGGCTGGCGGGGAAGCGCGCCATGGTCGTCACCTCGGTCGGTGCGCGTTCCTCCAGTTTCGGCCCGCGCGGCATCCACGGCTTCGTGGACGACATCCTCTTCCCTCTGCACCACGGCACGTTCTGGTACACGGGCATGGCCCCGCTGTCGCCGTTCGTCCTCTACGGAGCCGACCGGGCGAGTGGGGCAGACGCCAAGGAGTGGCAGGACCAACTGCGCGCGCGGATGGAGGCACTGGAGACGCTCGCCCCCCTGGCCTACCGGCATGAAGCCGGAGGGGACTACGACGCGGACCTGGCGCTGCGCGCGCACCTGGCGCCCGGCCGCACGGGACTGGACATGCACGCGGCGTGACGAACGGAGGAGCGAGCGCGTGCCTGCTCACTCGGCCGGGGTGAACGTCCCCAGCCTCCCCTGGTGAAAGACCAGCGGCGCCTCATCACCGCGCCCTTCGTCCAGCGCGCGCACCCTGCCGACGACGATCAGGTGGTCACCGCCGGTGTGGACGGCGTGGATCTCGCAGTCGATCCACGCCGTCACGCCCTCCAGCAGGGGCGATCCGGTCACCGGTGCGGGGGAGTAGGAGACCCCGGCGAACTTGTCGGCGCCGCTCACCGAGAACGCCCTGCACAGCTCCCCCTGCGCGGCGGACAGGACGTTCACGCAGAAGACCCCGGCGCGGGCGATGCCGGGCCAGCTCTTGGACGTACGGGCCACCATGAACGAGACCAGCGGCGGCTCCAGCGACAGGGAGGCGAAGGACTGGCAGGCGAACCCCGCAGGCCCTGGCACGCCGTCCCCGGCCTCCGACGCCCCCTTCTGCGAGGGCGTCGGCGCGGGCGCCGTCACGACGGTGACCCCCGAGGCGAAACCGCCCAGGACGCGGCGGAAGACGGCCGGGTCGACGGGTGCGCGCTCGTCCGCCCGCACGGCTCGCAGGTCGGGCGGGGGAAGCGTGTCGGCACGCTTCTCCTCTCGCTCCTGGTGAGGCAGCGCCCGCCCCGTGGCCCGTCCGGACGGTGGTGAGCCGGCCGTCCGCAGATAGCGCACAGCGGCGGCTGCCATTCCCGCGTGTCCCATCATGGCTTCATCGTCCCTGTGGCGTCGTCGGATGTGCGTCGTCGGATCTGGTGCCGTCGGGTGTGGGGTCATCGGTGGTGGTGCTGTCGGAGCGGTCGGCCCGTTGTGGGTGTCCCGCCCAGCGTAACCACCGCTGTCCTACCTCCCGTCGAAAACGGGCGACCGCCGTTCGGCGAAGGACGCCACGCCCTCGCGTGCGTCCCGTGTGGTCATGTTGATCTCCTGGGCCCACGCCTCAGCACCGAGGGCGGCGGAGCGGTCGGTGTCCATGGAGGCGTTGACCAGCCGCTTGGTGAGCGCGAGCGCGCGGGTCGGTCCGGACGCCAGGCGTGCGGCCCAGGCGCGCGCCGTCTCCGTCAGCTCCCCGCCCGGCACGACGCGGTTGACCAGACCGAGCCGTGCGGCCTCTGCGGCGGTCAGTGCGTCCCCGAAGAACATCAGTTCCTTGGCCCGCTGCGGCCCGATCAACCGCGGTAGCAGGTAGGCGCCGCCCCCGTCCGGCACAAGACCGCGCCGTACGAAGGCCTCCACGAACGTGGCCTCCTCGGCGGCCAGGACGAGGTCGCAGGCGAGTGCGAGATGGCAGCCGAGACCGGCGGCAACGCCGTTGACGGCGGCGAGCACCGGCTTCTCGCAGTCGAGCACGGCCGTGATCAGCCGCTGCGCTCCCCGCTCCAGAGTGCGCGCCACGTCGCCCGCCACCCGCTCCGCCCCGCTGCCCGGGGCGCCTCTCAGGTCCGCGCCCGCGCAGAAGCCGCGTCCTCGACCGGTGAGCACGACGGCCCTCACCTCCGCGTCCGCGGAGGCGTCGGCGAGCAGGCCGATGAGGCGTTCTCGCTGGTCAACGGTGAGGGCCCCCAGGGTTTGCGGTCGATCGAGAGTCAGCCACGCCACGCCGTTGTCAGTGGTCCGCGCTACAACTTTCTTCAGGGACTCGTCCGCGGCCTCCCGCGAGGCCGCGGGCTCGGCCCGCTCGGGCTGGTCGGAGGACGACGGATCACGGGGGGAGGACATCGACGTGCGGCTCCTTTCACGGCGGACGGTGCGGCGCTGTCCACGGATGACGCGGCGCTGTCCACGGGGGGCTTGGTGCCGCGCACGGGTGGTGCGGCGCTGTGCACCGACGGCGTGGCGCAGCGCGCGGGCGCTACGGCGCCGCGTGTGGGTGACGCGCCTGCCCGCGCGGGCGGCTGGGTCGCGTACGCCTGCGACACGGGTTCCCGCGCGGGCGGCGCGGTCGCGAGTGGCGGCGTGGAACCGTATGCGGGAGGCGTGGCACCTCGCGCGCCGTTCACCGGCACACCGCGAGGGCGTCGAGCGCCACCGCGCCCTGCCCGCGCGGCAGGACGACCAGAGGATTGATGTCCAACTCCGCCAGGCCGCCGGCACTCTCGGAGCCGGGCGGCGCCCCGAGTTCCAGAGCCATCCGCTGCACCCGGAGGATGACCTCGACGAGTGCGTCGACGTCGGCGGGCGGCCTGCCGCGCACCCCGTCCAGGAGCGCGGCACCGCGCAGTTCCCCGAGCATCGCGCGGGCCTGCTCCTCGCCGAACGGGGGGACCCTGACGGTGACATCGCCCAACACCTCCACCAGGACGCCACCGAGCCCCACCGTCACGGTCGGTCCGAACAGCTCGTCCTGCCCGACGCCGACCACCATCTCCACGCCGGGGTCGACCATCTGGCACACCAGCACGCCGTCCAGTTCGATCTCCTCGGTGCGCGTGATGTCCATCAGCTCGCGGTAGGTGTCGCGGACCTGGCTCGCGGAGGTGAGACCGACGCGGACGAGACCGTACTCGCTCTTGTGCGCGAGCCGCGGCGCCGACGCCTTCATGACGACCGGATAGCCGACCTGCGCGGCCGCGCGCACCGCGCCCGCCGCGCTGGTGCACAGCTGCTCACGGGGGACGCGGACGCCGTAGGCGCGCAGCAGCTGTTTGCCCGCGTGTTCGCTCAGCTGCTGTCCTGGCCGCAGCAGAGCCTGTGCCTTGCGGTACGAGGGGGAGGGGGTGCGGGGCGCGTCCTCGAAGGGGGACCGGTAGGCGCGGGCGAAGCGGTGGTGGCCGAGGTAGGCGCGCACCGCTCGCACGCAGTTGCCGAACGTGCGGAACGTGGCCACTCGCGAGGAGCCGAGCAGCGTGGTCCGGTAGGCGTCCTCGGTGCCGACCGGAGAGCCCCACACGACGCAGACCAGCTTGTCGGTCTCCTCGGCCGCGGCCACCAGGTCCCGCGCCAGCCTGTCGCTCATCGGCGGGAAGGGGCCGGTGATGGGGCAGATGAGGACACCGACGTCCGGCTCGGCCAGGACCGCGTCGATGATCTTGCGGCCGCGCCAGTCACCCACCGGGTGCCCACCGTTGTCGACGGGGTTGGCCACCGACAGGTAGTCGGGGATCCACTGGTGCAGCTCCGCCTGCTTGGCGTCGGAGAGGGTGGGCAGCGTCAGCCCTGCCGAGGTGGCCAGGTCGGCCAGGTGCGCTCCGGTGCCCCCGGAGATCGCGAGAACGGCGACGCCCTCGGCCCGTGGCGGCCGGGCCCGGGCCAGCAGCGTGGCCGTGTCCTGGAGCTCGTCCAGCCCGTCCACGCGGATGACGCCGTACTGCCGCATCGCCGCGTCCACCGTGGCGTCGGAGCCCGTGAGCTTCCCCGTGTGCGAGGCGGCCGTGCGCGTCCCGGTCTCGGTGCGGCCCACCTTGACCGCGACGACGGGGACACCGCCGCGTGCCGCGCGGTCCGCGGCGAGCAGGAACCGCCTGCCGTCCTTGAGCCCTTCCACATATGCCGCCACGGCCCCGACCTCGGGGCGGCCGGCGAAGTAGGAGAGGAAGTCGGCCGTCTCCAGGTCGGCCTCGTTTCCGGTCGGCGCCCAGTGCGAGAGCCGGATGCCCAGCTCCTGGAGGGCGAAGAGGGGGCGGCCCTGATGGCCTGACTGCGTGACGAGGGCGATCGCGGGCCCGTCCAGGTCGGTGCGGAAGCGCTCGAAGGCGTTGAGGTTGGTGTTCGGGCCCAGCAGCCGCACGCCCGAGCGCGCCGCGGCCTCGGCCAGCTGCTGTTGGGCGAGGGCGCCGTCCTGGCCGGTCTCGGCGAAGCCGGAGGCGAAGGCGACGGCGAACCGCGTCTTGGTGTCCGCCAGCTGTTCCAGTACGGGCAGCGGGTCGGCCACGAGGAGGACGGCGACGTCCACGGGTTCGGGCAGGTCGGCGACGGCGGGCGCGCAGGCCTGCCCGAACACCTCGCGCCGCTTGGGGTGCACCGGATAGAGGCGGGCGCCGACGTGTTCGGCCCAGGCCAGCAGCTGCCGCGTGATGCCGGTGTTGGGGCGCCCTTCCGCGTCGGAGGCGCCCACCACGGCGACGGCCTCCGGGCGGAAGAAGCGGTCGAGATCGGGTACCGGGGCGTGCAGCGGCCGGCCGCTGACATCGATGCCGACGGTGTCGCTGTCGTCGGCCCTGCTGTGGACGCTGCCGCCGGAGGTCGGTTCGCCGCAGGCCAGTACCCGGCCCTGGCGGGGGGTCATGGTGAGGGTCCCGTGAGTCGATCCGAGCATGTGTACCCGCCCACTCCCGTGTGGTGGCCGACTGGAACTGACGCCCCGTCAGGTTACTGGAACTGACGCTGCGTCAGGAACCCCTCTGGCGGTCACGGGCTGTCCGACGTCACCTGAGCGGCCGTTTATGGCTGCTTTGCGTTGCTGGGGGGCGTGGAGGTCGGTGGCCTCAGCGGGCCGCCCTGGCGATGGCTTTCGCGATCCGTCCGGCGTCGAGCCGCAGTTCCCGCAGCGTCCCGCTGATCGGATAGGAGAAGCCGGTGAAGTGGAGGCCGGGGGCCGAAGGGTGGGTGCGACGGCCGTGAGCGAGCGGGCGGCCGCGCGCGTCGAGCACGCCCAGGTGGCCGACCAGTTCGTCGAGTCCCGTGCGGTATCCGGTGGCGGCGACGACCACCTCGGGGCTGATGGTCTCTCCGTCCGCCAGGATGGCCTTCGCCCCCTCGAACGACTCGAGGGCGGCAACCGGCTCGATCCTCCGCTGCCGTACCGCGCTGACCAGTCCGACGTCCAGTACAGGGATCGCCCCTTGGCGCACGCGCGTGTACAAGCCGGCCTCCGGGCGGGGCAGCCCGTAGGGAGACAGGTCGGGCAGGGAGGCTTTGGTCAGCCGCGCCGCCATGCGGTCCACGAGTCCGACAGGCAGGCGTCGGCACAGGATGGCGCTGCGTTGGGAGGGCCAGCCGAGGGTGGAGCGGCGCATGATGTGCGGCGGTGTCCGCACGGCAAGGCGTACCCGTCCTGCTCCGCTCTCCGCGAGGTCGGTGGCGATCTCGGCCCCGGTATTGCCCGCGCCCACCACCAGGACGTCCTTGCCCACGTAGGGGGCGGCGGAGCGGTAGGCGGAGGCGTGCAGCAGGTCACCCGTGAAGGTGTCGCGTCCTGGCCAGGGCGGCAGGTGGGGGGTGTGGTTGCAGCCGGTCGCCACGACGACGGCGGGGCTGGTCAACCGCCGTCCGCCGTTGGCGTGCAGCACCCACCGGTCGTCATCGCCGCGCTCGAGCCGGCGCACCTGCACCCCTGTGGCCACCTCTGTGCGGTGGTGTGCCGCGTACTGTTCCAGGTAACGCACCACGTCGGCGCGTGCGACCCAGCGCCCGTACGCGCGGGGGATGGGCAGTCCCGGGAGTGCGGAACCGGCGCGGGTGGTGTGCAGGTGCAGGCGGTCGTAATGGGAGCGCCAGGAGGCGCCGACGGCGTCGGCCCTCTCCAGTACGACGGCGCTGATGCCGCGCTCCCGTAGCGCGGCGGCCGTGGCGAGGCCGCCCGGGCCGGCGCCGAGGATGTGGACGGGCGTCCCGTTCTCGGGCATGAGCATGACGACAATTCTAGGTGCCCCCGTGCGCTGTCGCCGGTCGGTCCGTACGGCCCCTTGCGGAGGAGCGCGGAGGCCGCTTCACTGCGACGTGCCACCTGATGCACCGCCAGTTGTGCACCGCGGGCGGGTGGCGGGAGGGCGGAAGCCAAGCCCTGTGTGAGCGGAGGCTGGATGGGCACGATGTCGCAACAGCGGTTCGATCTTCCGGATGTGGACGCGTTCACCGCGCCGTACTGGCAGGCGGCGGCTCGGGGACGGCTGCTGATACGCCGCTGCCGTGCCGAAGGGTGCGGTACAGCGCACCACTACCCACGCGAGTTCTGCCCGCGCTGCTGGAGTGAGGACGTCGTCTGGGAGGAGGCGGACGGACGCGCCACCCTCTACACCTGGTCCGTCGTCCACCGCAACGACCTGCCCCCCTTCTCGGGGCGCGTCCCCTATGTCGCGGCCGTCGTGGAACTCAGGGAGGGTCCGCGCATGATGACCGAACTGGTCGACTGTCCACAGGAGGCGCTGGTGGTGGGGAAGGAGCTGCGGGTCGCGTTCCGGGAGGCGTCCGGAGAGGACGACGAAATCACCGTTCCCGTCTTCCGCCCCGAATAGGCGCTCTCACACACGCGTAAGGGCTCTTTTGGGCAGCCTTCACAGGCGCCTGGCCCCAGTGAGGAGCGCACGCTCCCCCGCGCCGCGCCCGTCGTTCCGGCGTGGCGCCACGCTCATCCTGCCGGCGCGGTGATTTCCGGTGGCGTCACAGGCCACCGATCACGCAGGCTGTGTCCGTGCAGATCCGTGAAGCGACCGCAGCCGACTGGGCCGCCATCTGGCCCTTCTTCCGTACCATCGTCGCCGCCGGCGACACCTACACCTACCCGCGCGGCATGGACGAGGCCGCAGGCGAAGCGACCTGGATGCCGGAGCCCCCGGGGATCACTTTCGTCGCCGTGGACGAGGACGGAACGGTGCTCGGTTCGGCGAAGACGGGGCCCAACCACATGGGCGGCGCGTCCCACATCGCGGGAGCCAGCTTCATGGTCGATCCCGGATGCGGCGTCAAGGGTGTCGGACGGGCGCTGGGCGAGCACGTGCTGGAGTGGGCCAAGAGTGAGGGCTACCGGGCGATGCAGTTCAACGCGGTCGTCGAGACCAACACCCGGGCTGTCGCGCTGTGGAAGTCCCTCGGTTTCGAGGTCGTGGCCACCCTGGCAGAGGGTTTCCGTCACCCCGAGCGCGGGTTCGTGGGGCTGCACATCATGTACCAGCGGTTCTGACGGCGAACAGCATGGACCAGCGGTTCTGACGGCGAACAGCATGGACCAGCCGTTCTGACGCCGTAGCACCAGGTGCCCGCGGTCCGAAGCCGTGCCCGGTGCCGTACCCCCTGCGGTCCTCAACCACGGCCCAGCACCAGAGTCCCCGACGAGCAGAACCAGCCGCCTGTGCCGGATGCGACGGCCAGTTCGGGCAGCGCCCCGTCGCGCCTGCGTACCTGCCGCCCGTCGCCCGCCTCGCCGCGCAGTTGCCGTACCGCTTCCACGAGCAGGAAGAGGCCCCGCATGCCCGGATGGCAGGCGGACAGGCCGCCTCCGTCGGTGTTGACCGGCAGGTCGCCGTCGCGCAGCAGCCGACCGTTCTCCACGAAGGAGCCGCCTTCTCCCTTGGCGCAGAAACCGAGGTCTTCGAGTGTCACGAGGGTCATGTAGGTGAAGGCGTCGTAGATCTCGGCGAGGTCGATGTCGAAGGGTGTGACACCCGCCTGTGCGAAGGCGGCGCGTCCCGATGCCGCGGCCGGGGAGACGGTGAAGTCCTCCCATTCCGACATCGTGGTGTGGGAGACGGCCGTTCCCGAGCCGAGAATCCAGACGGGACGGGTGGCCAGGTCCGGTACGAGATCCTCGGCGACCAGCAGCGCCGCGCAGCCGCCGTCCGAGCGGATGCAGCAGTGCAGCTTGGTGAACGGGTCGGCGATCACCGGGCCGGACAGGACGTCGTCCACCGTGACCGGTTCCCGGTACATGGCGTCAGGGTTGGTGGCCGCGTTGGCGCGGGCTTGTACGGCGACCTGGGCGAGCTGTTCCAGCGTGGTGCCGTACTCGTGCATGTGGCGGCGGGCCGCCATCGCGTACTTGGCGATGAGGGTGTGCCCGTAGGGCGCCTCGAACTGCAGTGGGCCGCGCGTACCGAAGGAGAGATCGGCTGTGCGGCGGCGGGCCTTGAGGTCGGCGCGCGCGGTGGAGCCGTACACCAGCAGCACGGCGTTCACGCGGCCCTGCGCGATGGCGTCGGCGGCGTGGGAGGCCATGACCTCCCAGGTGGAGCCGCCGACAGAGGTGGAGTCGACCCATGTGGGGCGCAGTCCCAGGTACTCGGCGACCTCCACGGGCGCGAGGGTGCCCAGCCCGGCCGAGGCCAGCCCGTCCACCAGGGAGCGGTCGATGCCGGCGTCCGTCAGCGCCCGGCGCGCGGCCTGGGCGTGCAGCGTGTAGGGCGTCGCCTCATCGACCCTCCCTCCGTCCGAGAGCGCGACTCCGGCGACCGCGACGCGGCGGCCGATGCGGCGGGTGCTGTCGGCAGGCGGCATGAACTGACGGTACATCAGGTATGCGTGCCGGCGGGAGGGGAGCGGTGGCAAGGTGCCGCCGTCCGTGCCCTGGGCATCTGAGCCGCGGCTGCCTAATATGACGCCCCGTCAGGTGACGAGGTCGCCGTGAGGGGGCGCTGCCGATGGACGCGGAGTTCACCGCGGAACGGAACGCGATACGCCGTACGTTGCGACACGTGCTCGACAGGCACAGCGGGCCCGACGAGGTGCGGGCCGCGGCGCGGTCGCCGCAGGGGTACGACGCCGCCCTGTGGGCCACACTCGCCCGGGACCACGGCCTGCCCGGCCTCGCGGTGCCCCAGGCCTACGGTGGCGCCGGGCGTGGCACCCTCGCACTCGCGCTCGCCGGTGAGGAGACCGGTCGCGCCCTGTTGCCGTCCCCGCTGGTGCCCACGGCCTGCCTGGTCGCCCCGCTGGTACTCGCTCTGGGCACCGAGGCGCAGCGCACACGCGTGCTGCCGCGGCTGGCCTCCGGCGAACTGACCGGCGCCCTCGCCGTACCACCGGGAACGCTGCCCGTGGCCCTCGGTCTCACGGCGCCGGCGGGCCCCGGGGAGCGGACAGGACGCGAGTACCGGCCCGGCGGGGAGCCGGCCGAGAGCGGGCGGACCGACAGCGGACGGCCGGTCGGCGGGTGGTCCGGCGGTGGGCGTGCCGGTGGTATCCAGGCGCACCGTGCGGCGGACGGATGGCGGTTGTACGGGGAAGCGGCACAGGTGCTGGGCGGTCACAGCGCTGGGCTGCTGCTCGTCGCGGTGCACGCGGGCGGCTTCACGTGCAGCCGTACGCTGCTCTTCCTCGTCCCGGACGACGCCGCGGGGCTCGTGCGGGTACGGCACTCCGCGCTGGACGAGACGCGCGCTGCGGCCCGCTTCGAACTGCGCGACGTGCGCGCGGAACCCCTCGGCGGACGCGACGAGCACGATGTGCGGCCCGCACTGGCCGCCCTCGGTCCCCGGGTGGCCGCCGTCCTCGCGATGGAGGCCGTGGGCGCGGCGGACGGTGCGCTTGAGCGGACGGTCGAACAGGTCACGTCGGGCGCGGGCGCCGGGCGAGGGCCGTGCGGCTCCCCCCGGGCGATACGGACCCTCCTGGCGGAGGCGTACCTCCGAGTGCGCACCGCGCGGGCGACGGCCTCTTACGCCGCGTGGACGGTGGGGACGGACAGGGCGTGGACGGCCGCGACGGACGAGGCGGAAGCACGGGCGGTGGCCGGCGGCGCGCTGGCGGCGGGACTGGAGGCGCTCAGGTTCGCCGCGGGCGAGGCGGTGCGGTTGCACGGGGAGGCGGGTTCGACCCGGGAGCAGACGGCGCATCTCTCCTTCAGACGCGCGGCCGGGGACGATCTGCTGTTCGGACCGGTGCACCGGCTGCGGCACCGGGCCGCCGAAGAGGCGGTGCTGTACGCCGGGGGAGCGGGCTCCGAAGAAGCCGCAGACGTGCGCGAAGGGGACGTGGCGCGAACGGACGCGCAGCGAGCACCCGTGGCGCGAACGGAAGCGAAAGGCGGGGAAGGAGCGCGAACGGATGCGGACAACGGGGGGACAGCGCGAACGGGCGCGGAAAACGCGGGAGGAGCGCTGACGGATGCAGAAATGGGGAAAGCAGCGCGAACGGGCGCGGAAAAAGGGGAAGCAGCGCGAAGGGGCGAAGAAAAAGAAGACGCGGCGCGGGGGGCCGCAGGGAAGGCGGATGGTTTCTGATGGCCGGATCGGGCGGACGGAAGATGATTCAGGCGGTGTCGTCCACGCGGGCGTTCTCGCGGATCGCCCCGCATGTGATCCCCGTACTGGACCGGGCGGTGCACCGGCTCTCGGGCGGGCGGACGATGCTCAGTACCCGGATGCTGCCCGGTGTCGTACTGAGTTCGACGGGCGCCAAGAGCGGTGAGACGCGACGGACGCCGCTGGCGTGCATGCCGGAGAAGGCGCGGGGGAGCTGGCTGCTGGTCGGCAGCAACTTCGGCAAGCAGGGCCACCCGGGGTGGACCGCCAACCTGCGCCGTCATCCCGAGGCGTGTATCACCTACCGGGGCCGCGACATCCCCGTGAGGGCGCGGCAGTTGGAGGGCGCGGAGCGCGAGGAGGCGTGGGGGGAGTTGCTGAGGTTCTGGCCGCCGTACGCGGTCTACCAGCGCCGGATCGAGCGGCGGATCCGCGTCTTCCGCCTGGAGCGCAGGCCGGAGAGCTGACGGCTTCTCGGTGAGGGGCGAGGGACGCTGCGTACGGAGGATGACACGTGCCGAGGGGGCGGCGCGGCGTGCGGACGCATCGCGGGGGGAGGTGGCGCGGCGCGTTACTTGGTGGGCTTCTTGCCGGTCACGCCGAGATGCACGAGCAGGGCGAGGCTCGGCTTGAGCTCGGCCTGCTTGACGCCCCAGCTCTGGAAGCCCTTCTGGTGGCCTGCGACGGAGGCCAGCATGGCGACCAGCGAGCCGGCCACGGCGGCGGCGTTGACGTCCTTGCCGACCCTGCCGCGGTTCTGGAGGTCCTTGATGGCGTCGGCGAGGGAATTGTTCACCGAGTTGAGGACCTTCATGCGGATCTTGTAGAACCGCTTGTCGCCCTCTGCCGCGCCCAAATCGACCACGCGCAGGATCGCGTCGTTCCTGCGCCAGAAGGCCAGAAAGCCCTCGACCAGTTCCTCGGCCGTCTGCCAGCCCGCCTTGCCCGTCCAGGAGCGTCCGGCCACCAGCTCGGTGAGCGAGGCGCCCTCCTTGGCCATGGCCTCGGCGATCTCCAGGACGGCGCCCTCGACATCGGGGAAGTACTGGTAGAACGTCGCAGGGGACGTGCCCGCTTTCCGTGCGACATCGATGACCTTGACATCGCGGTACGGCGACGAGCTGAGCATCTCGCTGAGGCAGTCGAGCAGCTTCTGCCGCGTCGCTTGACCGCGGCGTCCGGCCACCCGGCCGTCGACGGTTCGAACTTGTCCTGTCATGCCCGTCAGCTTACCGAGGGGCGATCGGACCGCGATTCGTCCGCAGGCAAACGGGGTGTGCTCGATCGGCGAGCCCGGATGAGGGCAATCAGGGTGATACGTGACCACCGCGCCATGACGGGTTGACCGGGTCATACGCGCCTTTGTCGGGGCAGGAAGACACTTACGTGCCGCCCCCGGGTTCGCAACCGGCGCGTTCGCCAGGAAGAATCGGCGTCCGGACCGCCAGGTCCGGCACGGCAGTGAGAGGCTGCACGGGGCGGGAACGGGCAGATTTTACGGCCCCTACGGGGAGGTGGCAGGACAAGTGGTGGAGCAGCTTGCGCAGCACGATCCGCGGCGGATCGGCCCGTTCGAGGTGCTGGGCCGTCTCGGTTCCGGCGGCATGGGGCTGGTCTACCTCGCACGTTCGGCGTCCGGCCGCCGCGTCGCGATCAAGACGGTGCGCACGGAACTGGCGGAGGACCAGCTCTTCCGGGTGCGCTTCACCCGTGAGGTCGAGGCCGCGCGGGCGGTCAGCGGCTTCTACACGGCCGCCGTGGTGGACGCCGACCCGCGCGCCGCCATTCCGTGGCTGGCCACCGCGTACGTGCCCTCACCCTCGCTGGAGGAAATAGTCACGGAGTGCGGTCCGCTGCCGGTGCAGGCGGTGCGCTGGCTGGCGGCCGGGGTCGCCGAGGCGCTCCAGTCCATCCACGGTGCCGGACTGGTCCACCGGGACCTGAAGCCCTCCAATGTGCTGGTCGTCGAGGACGGCCCGCGTGTCATCGACTTCGGTATCGCCTCCGGCGTCTCGAACACCCGGCTGACCATGACGAACGTCGCCGTGGGCACCCCCGCCTACATGTCGCCCGAGCAGGCGCGCGACTCCCGCAGCGTGACCGGCGCCAGCGACGTGTTCTCGCTCGCCTCGACCCTGGTCTTCGCGGCGACCGGACACGCGCCCTTCCACGGGGCCAACCCCGTGGAGACCGTCTTCATGCTGCTGCGCGAGGGCCCCGACCTGGAGGGGCTGCCCGACGACCTGCGGTCGCTGATCGACTCGTGCATGCGGATGAACGCGGAGGAGCGGCCCACTCCGGCCGACCTCCAGGCGCAGCTCGCCCCGCACCTGTTCGGCGCGGGCAGCGACGACAGCGGCACGGTGTCGGCCTGGCTGCCCATCACCGCCGTGTCCCTGATCGAGCGCCGCCGGGGCGGACGCGCCATGCGGCGCCAGAACGCGGCGTCCGCCGACGCGGGCCCGGCCGCCGGTGGCGCCCCCGCGGGACCGCCCGCCGGCTCCGCGCCCGCCCCCTTCGTGCCTGCGCCTCCCGGCCCGCCCGCGTCCGCGCCGTCCCCGGCCGCGTCGTTCCCGCCCGCGGGGGCGGGGGAGAGTGGCGCGGACGGTTCGGCCATGGGGTCGGTCGGCCCCGGCGGACCGCCCGCCGCGGGGCGCGCGGGGCCGAGCCAGGACGCGGGAGCGGCCGGAAGCGCGGGTTCCGCCGGGTCCGCGGGATCCGCGGGGTCGGCCATGAGCGGAGTCGGTGCCGCCGGTAACGGCCCGGGGATGCAGGGTAACGGCCCGGGCGTCCCCGGTGGCGGGCAGGGAGTGTCCGGCAACGCGTCCGGAGCCGGGGGCGGTCACGGGGCGGCAGGTGGCGGCCCCGCCGCTGCCGAGTGGAACCAGGGGATCCCCGGTGGACCGCCCGCTGTCGGCGGCGCCGCCGACGCGTCTGGTCCGTCAGGGACGTCCCGTGCGCCAGGTGCATCCGGTGCGCCCGTTCGGGGTGCGCCGCACTCCGGCGACCCCTCCGTGCCCGCCGCCGGTGACCTCGCCGGCTTCCCCGGCGCGGTGGCGCCCGGCTCGGCACCGGTGGTCTCCCACCCCTCCGCCCGGCCCGGCAGCCCGGAGGCGGACCCCGTACAGCTGCCCAACACGCAGGTGCCGATCGGTCCGGGGCCGCGCCGCTCCGACGAGACGGGGCGCGAGACGGGCACCGATCCGACCTCGGGCTGGGTGCGGGCCCCCGACGGGTCGAGGGACGGATCCAGGGACGGCACACCGCCGCCCTCCTACGCACAGCCGTACGCGGCGCCGCTGCCCCCGCTGGCGGATCCCTCCGCCGCGCACGGTGCCGTGGCTCCGCAGGCCGTCTCGCCGCCCCCCGCGCCCCCGTCCGCTCCGCCGTACGGTGCTCCGGGGCGGTCCGCCGGGGGCGCCGACCAGGGCGGCGGCCCGCCCGCAGGGTCCGTGCCGCCGCCTGGAGTGCATCCGCTGCACCAGCCGCCGGCACCTCCGCCGCAGTCCCCGCAGCATTCGCAGCCGCCGTCCCAGCCGCCCGCGCACTCGGTGGGCGGTGGGTATCCGGCGGGGTCCGGCGTCTCGTCGGGCGGGCCGCAGCGTTGGCGGCCGTGGCGGTTCCGGATGTCGAACGACGTGTGGGGCTCGCCGGCCGTCGCCGACGATCTGGTGTACGTGACCTCCTTCGAGGTGCACGCGCTGGACGTGGCCAGCGGGCGCAGGCAGTTCAAGACGCGCGAGGTCGCCTGGTCCATGGCCGTCTCCGGCGGCCGGGTGCACGCCTCCGACGGCCCCAGCCTCTACGCGCTCGACGCCGGCGACGGGTCGGAGCGGTGGCGACTGGCCACCGACGGCTGGGTCTACGCCCTCCAGGTGGACCGCGGCACCGTGGTCACCGGCACCCGCGGGGGCGGAGTACAGGCGTGGGAGGCGGCCACCGGCGAGAAGCTGTGGGACCTGACGGGCGCCCAGACGGATTTCGAGACCCCCGAGGGCGGTCCCGTCATCGCTGACGGCGCCGTCTACACCTGGGCGGACGGGCGGCTGTACGTCTTCGAGGCCCGTACCGGCACCGAGCGCTGGACGTACCCCGTCGGTGACGCCTCCGCCACGGGCGGGGTGCCCGTACGGGTGACTGTCGCCGAGGACGGTGTGGCGTACGTGTGCGCGGGATCGCGGGTGTTCGCGCTCGACGCGGCGACAGGGCAGGAGAGGTGGCGCTTCGACGCGCCCGCGGCCTTCCTGAGCCCGGCCGCTTTCGTGCCGGGCCCCGGGGTGACAGGCGGCGGGGTCTACCTCGCCGACTATCTCGGCACCGTGTACGCGCTCGACTCCGGCAACGGCAACGACCGCTGGCGTATCGCCACCGAGGCACGGCACTCGGCGGAGCCCGTCGTCACCGCCGACGGTCTGGTCCACCTGGGCAGCGGCAGCGCCGTCTACACGCTCGACGCGGTCAGCGGCACGCCGCGCTGGCGCTTCGCCACGGGCGCCGACGTGGTGGGCGCCCCTGTGGTCGCCGACGGCCGGGTCCACTTCGGCTCCGCGGACCACTGTCTGTACACCGTCGACGCCGTGGGCGGGCAGCTGCGCTGGAAGCTGGCCACCGGCGGGGAGATCACCGGCTCGCCGGTGGCGGTGGGCGGTGTCGTGTACGCGTGCAGCAAGGACCGCTGTGTGTACGCGCTGGACGCCACCAAGGGCACCGGACAGTCACGCCAGTCCGCCTGACCGGCGCGTCCGCCGGGCCCCCGCGGGCGGCCCGGCGGACGTGGGTTTTCGGCCTCCGTTGGAGCGCGACCGTGCCACCGTGCGGCCGGCCTCACGCCGCGTCGCGTCCTCTGTGCCGCCAGGTGTCCTCGTCCTCGTCCCCGGGGCGGTCGGCAGGCGGCGGGGGAGCCGTCGGGAAGGGACGCGTGTTGTCCATCGGATCGGATCCCCGTCCCGTCTCCGCCTCCGCGTCAGTCTCCCCTTCCGTCCGCGGGGCGGCACCCGCTTGCCGCTCGGCTTCCGTCTGCGGACCGGTCTCCGTCGTGGCCGGGCTCGGCTCGTACGGCTCGTCCAGCGGAGCGCCCTGGGTGCCGGCACGTGACTCGTACGGCTCCGGCGCGTGCGGGTCCGTTCCGTACGGCTCCTGCTGGTAAGGCTGCGTCCCGTACGGCTCGTACTGGTAAGGCTCCGTCCCGTGCTGTTCCGGCTGCTGCGGGGCGGCCGGTCCGGGGGCGGGCTGCTCGTACGGTGCCGCGCCGGGCTCGGGGGGCTGGGGGCCCGGGTACTGCTGCTGCGGGGGAGCCTCGCGCATTCCGGGCTGTCCCGGATACGGCTGCGGGTACGGCTCCGCCGGAGGGGGAGAGGGCGGTGCACCGGCGTACGGCTGCTGGGACGAGGGAGGCCCCGCGTACGGCTGCTGGGGCGGGGACTGCCCCGCGTACGGCTGCTCCAGTGTGTCCCCGTCCTCGCCTCTTTCCGTGCGGGAGGGCGCGGCGGCGCGGTGGCGCACGGCTCGGCGCCCGGCCATCATGGCGCCGGCGAGCAGCAGCAGAACGCCGCCTCCCAGGCCGAGCCAGGCGCCCGAGGCGAGGCCCCCTGTGCTGCCGGCCGTGAGGCTGCCCGCGGCCTGTCCCTGGCGCACCATCCACAGGATGGTGAAGCCCAGTGCCAGTACGCCCGCGACGAGCACCAGGGTGCGCGAGCGCGCCAGCACGCCCAGTACAGCGATGACTGCCGCGACCAGCATCAGCACGAAGAGGCCGGTGAACAAGGCCGCGGCCGCTCCGGTGATGCCGGCGGACTGGAAGAGGGAGTCGAGGCGGAAGTCGCGTCCGAGGCGACCGTCGTACCACGGTCGGAAGGGGCTGTAGACGGCGGCCGCTGCCCCGATGAGGGCGAGTAGCGACCCGATCGCGTTGCGGATCATGGTCTCGCCTCGCTTCCCGGCGCCGCTCCCGACGCCGTACGGGTGCGTGATCCGCTCTCGACGCTACGCCGCCGGGAACCCCCTCGCCACTGTGGGCGTCTTGAGCCGGTGGCAATGGTTGAACTGGACGCGACAACGGTTGTGGTGTCCACGTGTTTTCGGGGGTTCTCATGAAGCGGTTGCGGCATCTGAAGCTGATCGCCGCCGTCTCGGTCGTCCTGCTGGCGCTGACGGGGTTCAGCCAGGCCCGCTCGTCGGGTGGTCACAGCGGTGGTGGCGGCAAGAGCCGCAGCAGTGGCCACGGCGGAGGCGGCTGCAGCAGCGAGAAGTCCAGCAGCCACAGCCACACCGGCAGCTCGGACAGCGACTACGGCAGCGGCTCCACCAGTGGCTCCACTAGTGGCTACACCAGCGGCTACTCCAGCTCCGGCAGCTCCAGAAGTTCGAGCTCCAGCAGCAGTTCGGGTGGCAGCAGCGCGAACGGGTCCGGGTACGTGACCGAGTGCGCCCAGGCCAAGCCGGGGACGAAGCCCGGTGCGACCGTGCGGGTGCGCAACTCGGGCGACAGGTCGGGCACCTTCGTCGTCGAGGTGGACTTTCTCGACGCGGCCGGTGAGATCATCGACTCCGGCTCCGCCCACACCACCGTCAAGGGCGGCAATTCACGGTCGGTGAAGGTGCCGATGGAGACCCCGTCGAAGGTGCGGGACGTCGCGGAGTGCGAGGTCTCCTCGGTCAGGTGACACCCTCGCCCGAGGGGTGCTCCCTCTGCTGCACGGAGGGAGCACCCCTCCGCACGAAGGGAGTGCCCTCCCTGGGCGGGGGCGCACCCTCTCCGCACGAAGGGAGCACCCTCCCCGGGGCGGAGGGGCACTCTCTCCGCGCGGCAGGCGCGGAACCGCGTTCCCTCGGACACGAAAAACTCGTGCGGCTGCCGGATGCCGGCTGCACTCGTGTTCCTACCGGGTGCGGAAGGCGCCGCCGCCCCGCCCGCGCCCCGCGAACAGCTCCGCCTGTCGCGCCGGTGGCAGGTTGCCGAGGGCGATCAGCGGCGCGGCCTGGGCCATCGCCTGGCTGCGGGCCGCCTCCCTCGCGGCCCACACCGCACGTACCGTCCCCTGCACCGCCTCGGGCGGGTACGAGGCCAGGGTCCGTGCGCAGTCCAGCGCGGCATCCAGCGCCCCGCCCACCGGGGCGAGTTCGGAGACCAGGCCGGTCTCGTAAGCGCGCCGGCCCGAGATCCGTTCGGCCGTTCCCATCAGCGCCATCCGTGCCACCTCGCCGAACGGCATCCGCTGCGCCATCCCCATGGGCTCGTACGCGCTGACCATGCCGTAGGTGGTGTGCGGGTCGAAGAAGGCGGACTCCTCCGTCGCCACGAGGAACTCCGCCTCGCTCAGCAGGTAGAACGCGCCCCCGCAGGCCATGCCTTCCACGGCGGCCAGCACCGGGATCCACAGGTCGTTGCTTTTCGGGCCGATCGAAAGCAACGGGTCCTCGATCGCGAACGGTGACGTCGGCTGCGGCACGGCCTCCGCGTCGGCGACCGCCGACCTGTCGACACCCGTGCAGAAGGCCCGCCCACCCGCACCGGTCACCACGGCCGCACGCACCGCCCGGTCGGTTCGCAACTCCCGCCACGTCCGGGAGAGGGCCCGCGCGTCGTCGAGGCCGAGCGCGTTGTGCTTCTCCGGCCGGTCCAGCGTCACCGTCGCCACACCGTCCCGGCACTCCAGCCCGATGCTCACGCCCCTCCCTCCCCGCTCCTCACGCCCGCCTCTGCGCCGTTCACGGCCACCTCGGCACGGGTCGCGTCCCCCTCCGCGTTGGTCACGGCCGCTCCAGCATCCAGCGCGGCACCGTCACCCGCTCGTCGCCCTCGCCCAGCGTGCAGAAAACTGCCCGTACCGGTGCGCCGATGCGCAACCTGGCGGCGTCCACGGAGCCGAGCGGGGCGTCCGGCGCGGCGACCAGATTGCCGACCAGCCGGATCGCGGGATCCTCGACGAGCTCCACCACCGCCACGTCGTACGGCGCGAGCGCGGCGTACGACGGCAGCAGCGGCGGGTGCGCGACCACGTACGACCAGACGCGCCCGCGCCCGCTCACCCTCTGCCACTCGTCCTCGAAGGACCGGCAGCGCGGACAGCACGGCCGTGGCGGAAAGCGACGTGCTCCGCAGTCGCGGCAGGCCTGCACGCGCAGTTCGCCTTTCGCGGCGTACGCCCAAAAAGGCGCGCCGTCGTCGTCGGGGACGGGCAGCAGCATCCCGTCCGCGGGAACAGGGGTCACGGAAGCGGTCACGGTCGCCGTCACAGCTCTCAGCTCCTCAGCAGCAGGGCGGAGGTGGGCACGCACTCGCCCGCCGTCACCAGACAGGTCGAGGCGTCGGGCACCTGCGCGGTCGAGGTGCCGCGCAGCTGCCGCACCCCCTCGGTGATCAGGTTGAAACCGTGCACGTACGCCTCGCTCAGCCCACCCCCCGCGGTGTTCAGCGGCAGACGGCCACCGCTCTCCAGCGCGCCGCCCTCGGTGAACGCGGCCCCCTCCCCGCGTCCGCAGAAGCCGTAGCCCTCCAGGGAGAGCGGGACGAGCACGGTGAACGCGTCGTAGATCTGCGCGACGTCCACGTCGGCGGGGCCGAGATCCGCGTGCTTCCACAGCTGCTGGGCCGCCGTCCACGCGGGGCCGCGCAGCGGATCGTCGTTCCAGTAGTTGACCATGCCGTGGTGCTGGGCGGGCAGGCCCTGCGCCGCGGCGTGGACGTAGACGGGTCTGCGGCGGCAGTCGCGGGCGCGGTCGGCGGAGACCAGCACACAGGCGAGCGCCCCGTCGGTCTCCAGACAGTTGTCGAACAGGCACAGCGGCTCACTGATCCAGCGGGCCGTCATGTACATCTCGCGGGTCAGCGGGCGCTCGTACATCATCGCGGCGGGGTTCTGGTTGGCACGGTTGCGGCAGGCCAGCGCGACGTTGAAGAGATGGTCGCGGGTGGCCCCGTACTCGTGCATGTAGCGGCGGGCGAGCATGCCGATCTCGTCGGCGGGGCGCAGCAGTCCGAAGGGACGCGTCCACTGCGCGGGCGTGGGGAGTTGTGCCGCGGCGTTTCCCCACGGCCGGGTGCCCGAACCCCGTTTGCGGGATCGCCAGGCGACGCCCACGGTGGCCTGTCCGGTGGCGATCGCGCCCACCAGGTGTGCGACGGTCGCGCACGAGCCGCCACCGCCGTAGCCGACCTGGGAGAAGAACGTGACGTCACCGGCGCCGATCGCCTTGGCGACCTCGACCTCGTCGGTCTCCTCCATCGTGTACGAGGCGAGACCGTCCACCTCGGAGGGGGCGATTCCCGCGTCCTCGAGCGCGCCCAGGATGGCGCGGCAGGCCAGGCTCTTCTCGGACTCGTCGAGCCGCTTGGCGAACGGCGTCTGCCCTATGCCGACGATCGCCGTGGCGTCCTTCATGGCGTCCTCCTCGGGCGACCTGACTGGTGCACCGCTGCTGACAGTCCGGGAGGCTACAGCTAACCTGACGGCGTGTCAGGTACTGGTGCGCGACGAAAGCCGTGCATCCGTCCGGGAGCAGCGGGGCACTGCTGCAGCGGTGCAGCGGTGCAGCAGTGCAGTTGTGCGGTGCAGCGGCTCGACGGTGCGACGGCTCGGCGCAGCAGCGCAGCGGCAGCGGCTCGGTCAAGGAGGCGCACAGTGAGTGGTAAGGACATCCCACCCGGAGTGGTCCCGGCGTCCCCTGCCGACTCCGCCCCGACGGCCCGCACTGACGCGGCGTCCGCCGTCGCCGGCCCCGCTGCCGGAACGGGCGCGGAAACCGTTCCAACGGGTGCGGAAAACGTTCCCCCGACCATCCCGGCTCTCGTGCGGGCCGCCGCGGACCGCTACGGGGAGCGCGAAGCGGTCGTCGAGGGGCGCACCCGGATCTCGTACGCCGCTCTGGGCGAGCGTGTCGAGCGGGCCGCAGCCGCCTGCCTGGCCTCCGGCCTGGAACCCGGCGACCGGGTGGCCGTCTGGGCGCCCAACACCCTCGACTGGATCGTCGCGGCCCTCGGCGCGGTCACCGCCGGCGGCGTCCTCGTCCCCCTCAACACCCGCTTCAAGGGCGCCGAAGCCGCCTACGTCCTCGGCAAGACCCGCGCCAGGCTGCTGTTCATCACCGGCACGTTCCTGGGCACCTCGTACGTCGCCTCACTGCGCCGCGCCACCGCTGAGGGACTGGGTGAAGGCCCACTGCCGGGACTGCCGCACCTACGAGAGGTCGTGGTCCTGGCGCAGGACGCGCCCGCCTCCTTCCGCACCTGGACGGACTTCCTGGCCGGCGGCGCGGCTGTCTCCCGCGAGGCGGTCCACGCCCGCGCCGCTCGCGTCACCCCCTCCGCGCCCTGCGACCTCACCTTCACCTCGGGTACGACCGGGCACCCGAAAGGCGCCGTGATCACCCACGGACAGACGCTCCGTGTCTACACCGCATGGAGCGAACTGGCCGGGCTCGAAGAAGGCGACCGCTACCTCATCGTCAACCCGTTCTTTCACACCTTCGGCTACAAAGCGGGCATCATCGCCTGCCTGTTGCGCGGCGCGACGATGATCCCGCAGCCCGTCTTCAACGTCGAGACCGCGCTCGCGCACATCGCCACCGAGCGCGTCAGCGTGCTGCCGGGCCCGCCCACCCTCCACCAGGCACTGCTCGACCACCCCGCCCGCCGGCAGCACGATCTGAGCGCGCTCCGCCTGGTCGTCACCGGCGCCGCCGTCGTCCCCCTCGAACTGGTCGAGCGGCTGCGCGCCGAGCTGAGGGTGGGCACCGTTCTGACCGCCTACGGCCTCACCGAGGCGTCCGGCACCGTCACCATGTGCCGGCGCGGCGACCCCGCGGAGACCGTCGCCGGCACCTCGGGTCGGGCCATACCCGGTACGGAGGTGAAAGTCGTCTCCCCCGCGGGCGCTCCGCAGCCTCCCGGCGAACCGGGCGAGGTCCTGGTACGCGGCTACCACGTCATGTCCGGCTACTTCGAAGAACCGGATGAGACGGCCGAGGTTTTCACCCCCGACGGCTGGCTGCGCACCGGCGACATCGGCGTCCTGGACGCCGAGGGCAACCTGCGCATCACCGACCGGATCAAGGACATGTTCATCGTCGGCGGTTTCAACGCCTACCCCGCCGAGATCGAGCAACTCCTCAGTCGGCACCCCGACATCAGCGAGGCCGCCGTCATCGGCGTGCCCGACTCCCGGCTCGGCGAGGTCGGCAAAGCCTTCGCCGTCCGCCACCCGGGCGCCACCGTCACGGCCGACGACCTCATCGCCTGGTCCCGTCGGGAGATGGCCAACTACAAGGTTCCGAGGGACGTCGAATTCGTCGCGGCACTGCCGCGCAACGCGAGCGGCAAGGTGGTCAAGACGCGCCTACGGAGCCGGCGGTGACGACGCACGTCACCGCCGGCGAAAGCCCCTTCGGCCCTCCGGGCCGCCGCGCCGGCCGCTCAGGCGTCCCGGGTCGCGGTGGGTGCGACGGTCCCCTGGTTGTTGTCCAGGTCGGGGAGGATGGTGGAGTTCCGCTCCAGTACGGAGATGGTCTGTACTCGATCGGAGGGTGCCATGCCGGCGGCCACAGCGGGACCGGAAGCAGCCCCCAGAGCGCCCAGGGCGGCAGCACAGGTGACGATGAGCTTGGTGGAGCGGGACATGAAGGCACCTCCGGAAGCGAATACGTGTTCTGCTCTGTACTTTGACGCGGCACGGGCCTGAGAAACGGCGGAAGTCGGTCACGCGCCGAGGGCCGCGGTCGACGACTCCCCCTCTGTGTCGTCGGTCGCGGCCCTCGTGTCCCCCGTAGGACGGCCCCCGAACCACTCGTTCCCCCTGGTGGGCGCCCTGCTTGTCGGCCTGGTGTGCTCTCCGGGGTCCTCCCCCCATCGGATCCCCCCGATCCTTTCGGGACCCCGGAGAGCAGGTATCAGTTGGCCGGATTGATCGTCTGGTTGCGCTCGTTCGTGGTCATTTCCCCCGAGGCGCTGTCGGCGGCCGGCGGCTTGATGGTCTGGTTGCGCTCCTTGGTGGTCACCTCACCGCTCTCGGGCGTGACCTTCTCTTCGTGGTCGCTCATGGTGGCGTTCCCTCCATGGGATCTGGTGGGCAGGTGTCCGCCCAGCGGCTCCCCCGTGGGTCGCCGGGCGGACGAGTCGGGCCGTTCACCCTATCGGGGGAGGGCCGCCTCCCCCTGCCGATCCGCCTGCCCCCCGACGCGCCGGATCGACTGCTCTAGAGCATGCCGCGTGTCGATAAACGATCGATGAACGTCTTGTTGGTGACCGTGTTTCACAGGCGGTCAGGCGGCCGCCTCGCGTTCCAGCAGCTGCCGCACGTCCTCCGCCTCCGGGGCGTCCAGACTCTCGTACTGCTCCAGCGCCTCGCGCCAACAGGCCTGTGCACGGCGGTGGTGGCCCAACGAGTCCAGCGCCTGCCCGAGCAGCGTCAACGCGTTCGCCCGGCGCCAGGGGCCACCGACACTGCGGAGAATGGCCATGGCCTGCTCCGCCAGACCCGCGGCTTGGGCAGGCCGTCCGGCTGCCAGCCGGACCTCACCGAGCCGGAAGTACGCCATTCCCTCCCACAGGCGCTGCCTGCTCTGCTGGAAGATGCGGAGCGCCTCCGAGAAGTTCGTCTCCGCCTCCGGCAGTCGCTCCGCTGTGGTCAGCGCGATACCGAGCGCGTACAGGGTGGTGGCGCGGCGCATGGACACGCTCAGGTGGTCGTGGATATCCAGTGCCTGCTCGGCCAGCGAAATGGCCGTGTCCGTCTTGCCCAGCACGGTGTGTACCCGGGAGAGGTTGCACAGGGCGCTCGCCTCGGCGGGCTTGTTCCCGTACGACCGGAAGGCCTGGAGCGCGGCGTCGAGAAAGTGCGCGGCGTCGAGTGGGCGGCCCTGATAGTTGGCGACCAGCCCGCGGTCGTTGAGCGCGTAGGAGGCGGAGATGGGATCACCCGCCTCCTGGCCGAGCGGTCCCGCCGCGCCGGCTTCGCCATCGGCCTCGTCGAAGCGGCCCGTTGCCAGGTGCATTCCCGTCAGTACGGAGCGCGCCCGGGCTTCGGCGTGCGCGTCACCGACTTCCTGGGCGACGCGTTTCAAGGAGTGCGCCCCCTGCTCGTACTGCCGGCCGTAACTCCCGGCCTCCGCCAGCGCACTGGTGGCCATCAGCAGGTCGACCGCCGGGCGGAGTGTCGAGCCCGATGCCATCTGCGCGGCGCAGGCGAGGAAGCAGGACGATTCGGCGAACAGCCACTCGATCGCCGCGCCATGGTCGGCGAAGGCGAGGCCGGGGTGGTGCGTGGTCTCCAGGTGGTGGACGAGGGATTCGGCGGGCCGTTCGAGGACGTAGTAGTTGCGCGCCGTCGCCAGGTAGAAGTCCAGCAGCCGCCGCAGTGCGGCGTCGCACTCGCTCGGTGGTTGTTCGTCGCGCTCCGCGCACGCCCGTGCGAAGAGGCGGACGAGGTCGTGGAAGCGGTAGCGGCGTGGGGCGGCCGATTCCAGGAGGGACGTGTCGACCAGGGACTCCAGGAGGTCCTCGGCGTCCTCCTGGGTCCGGTCGAGGAGCGCTGCGGCCGCGTCGAGGGAGATGTCGGGGCCCTCGGCGAGGCCGAGGAGCCGGAAGGCGCGGGCCTGCTCGCCCTCGAGCTGGCCGTAGCCGAGCTCGAAGGTGGCACCGACGGCCTGGTCGCCGGCCTGGAGTTCGTCGAGACGGCGCCTCTCGTCGCCGAGCTTCGCGGCGAGCACGGAGACCGTCCAGGTGCGGCGGGCCGAGAGCCGGGCCGCCGCGATGCGGATGGCGAGCGGCAGGAACCCGCAGGCGGCCACGACGTCCATCGCGGCCTCGCGCTCGGCGAGCACCCGTTCGTCGCCCACAATGCGGGTAAAAAGGGCAAGCGCCTCGTCGGGGCTCATGACGTCGAGGTCGACGAGGTGCGCTCCGGCGAGATCGACCATGCGGACGCGGCTGGTGACCAGCGCGGCGCAGCCGGCGGCGCCGGGCAGCAGGGGCCTGACCTGTGCGGCGTCGCGGGCGTTGTCCAGCAGGGCGAGGACGCGGCGGCCCGCGAGCAGCGAGCGGAAGAGGGCGGAGCGGTCTTCGACGCCGCTGGGAATCGCGGAGTCGGCGACGCCGAGTGCACGCAGGAACGAGCCGAGGACGGTTTCCGGGTCGGCGGGCGCGGCTCCGGCGCCCTGGAGGTCGACGTAGAGCTGCCCGTCGGGGAAGCGGTCGGCGGCGGCGTGGGCGACGTGGATGGCGAGTGTCGTCTTGCCGACGCCGCCGATGCCGGCGACGGCGGAGACGGCCATGACGGTACCTTCGGCCTGGGCGAGCTGGTCGCCGAGTTCGGCGACGAAGGAGGTGCGCCCCGTGAAGTCGGCGACGGTGGCGGGCAGCTGCGCGGGGCGGGTGACCGTGGGCGCGGCGGCGGTGGGCTCGTCGGCCTGGTAGGTGAGCTCGTCGTCGGCTTCGAGAATGCGCTGCTGGAGTTCGGCCAGCTCGGGGCGGGGGTCGACGCCGAGCTCGTCCGCGAGCAGACGCCGGGTGTCGGCGTAGACGGCGAGGGCTTCGGCCTGGCGGCCGCTGCGGTAGAGGGCGAGCATCAGCAGTTCCCGCAGCCGTTCGCGCAGCGGGTGCGCGGCGGTCAGTGCGGTCAGTTCGCTGACGGCTTCGGCGTGACAGCCGACCTGGAGATCGAGGTCGAGCCGCAGCTCCAGCAGGCTGAGGCGCCACTCCTCCAGGCGGATGCGCTGGTGTTCGGCGTAGGGCCCCGGTATCCGGGCGAGGGGTTCACCGTCCCACTGGGCGAGGGCGGCACCGTACAGTTCGCGGGCCTGGGTGCGGTCGCCGCCGGAAGCTGCCTTGTCGGCGCGGACGGCGCAGTCGTGGGCGGTCTCGACGTCGAGCGGCGCTTCGGGGCCTGTGTGGAGGGAGTAGCCACCGGATTCACTGACCAGCAGGTCCGCGTCGGGGCCGAGTGCTTTGCGGATGCGGGAGGCGTAGGTGCGCAGCGCGGCCTTGGCCTGCTCGGGCGGCTCCTCGCCCCAGATGGCGTCGATGAGTTCTTCCGCGGTGGCGGTGTGACCGCTGCGCAGCAACAGCGCCGCCAGCAGGGCTTTCTGCTGCGGGGAGCCCATGCCGAGTGGCTGGTCCCCGCGCCAGGCGCGCACGGGACCGAGCAGGGCGAACCGCAACTGGCGATCCCGCTGCCCCGCTCCGTTACACGTGTCGTCCCCGGCGCCCATTGGTGTGCCCCCTGCTGATCCGCACTCCTCCGTTCCCCGCACGGGTCAGTCTGCCTTGTCGGCGGCGTTTCCGTCAGCTCAGGTACCAGCCTCTCTACGAAGCCTTCGAATTCGGCGGATGCCGGTTATGGCCTCGCGCCGTTCCGAGCGGTGCGGTGGGGGAGCCCGAACGGCGGGGCGTGCCGACCCGTACGGGGGGCCGCATCGCTGCATACGGAGGGTCGTCCCGGTCCGGACGGAGGGTCGCGTCGCTTCGGATGGAGGCCCAGCCATCCGTACGGAGGGCCTCGCCGGTCTGTGCGGAGGGCCTCGCCGGTCTGTGCGGACGGACGCTCCGTTCTGTGCGGAGGGACGCTTCGGTCTGCGCGGAGGGACGCTTCGGTCCGCACGGAAGGCTGCTCCGGTTCGCGCGGAGCGACTCCACGCCCCGAACGGAAGCGCTGAGGGAGCCGCCGTGGCGAGGCGCGCGGGCGGCGGGGAAGTCGGAACGGGGGCGCGAGTGCGCGTTCGGGCGCGACGCGGTAGCTGACGGGTCGTCAGGTTCGACGCTACGGTGGTGGGCATGGAGACCTTCCCCAGGATCATTTCGGTGGACGACCACACGGTCGAACCCCCGCACGTATGGCGGGACCGGCTCCCGTCCCGCTACCGCGACACCGGGCCCCGCATCGTGCGCGCCCCCCTGAAGGAGATGACCTTCGTCGGCGGCAAGTTCACCCCGGCGATGGGCAACCCGGGCGACGAGGGGCCGCTCGCCGACTGGTGGGTGTACGAGGATCTGCACCGCCCGCTGACCAGGCTGGACACCGCCGTCGGCTACGACAGGGACGAGGTGCGGCTGGAGGCCATCACCTACGAGCAGATGCGCCCGGGCTCCTACGACGTGCGCGAGCGCCTGGCCGACATGGACGTCAACCACGTGCAGTCGGCCCTGTGTTTCCCCACCTTCCCGCGGTTCTGCGGCCAGACCTTCACCGAGGCCACGGACCGGGAACTGGGGCTGCTGGGGGTACGCGCCTACAACGACTGGATGGTGGAGGAGTGGTGCGGGCCCGACGCGCAAGGGCGCCTCATACCGCTGGCACTCGTACCGCTGTGGGACGCGGAACTGGCCGCACAGGAGGTACGACGCAACGCCGAACGGGGCGTGCGCGCCGTCTGCTTCTCGGAGATCCCTCCGCGCCTGGGCCTGCCGTCCATCCACACGGACGCCTGGGACCCCTTCCTGCGGGCCTGCGACGAGACGGGCACCGTCATCGCCATGCACATCGGCTCCTCCAGTCAGATGCCCTCGACGTCGGCGGACGCACCGCCCGCCGTCGGCTCCACCATCACGTTCGCCAACTGCTGCTTCTCGATGGTGGACTGGCTGATGAGCGGCGCGTTCGAACGCTTCCCCCGGCTGAAGATCATGTACGCGGAGGGGCAGATCGGTTGGATCCCGTACATCCTGGAGCGCGCCGACGTGGTCTGGGAGGAGAACCGCGGCTGGGGCGGCGTGGCGGACAAGGTGCTGCGCCCGCCGTCCGAGCTGTTCGCCGAGCACGTCTACGGCTGCTTCTTCGACGACGCGTTCGGGTTGCGGAACGTGGAGTCCATCGGCGTCCCCAACGTCCTGTACGAGACCGACTACCCGCACTCGGACTCGACCTGGCCCAAGTCCCGGGAGGTCGGTGAGCAGCAGATGGGCCACCTGCCCGCCGATCTGGTGGAGCGGATCGTGCGGGGCAACGCCATCGACCTGCTCGGCCTGACGGACGAAGGGCTGTGGCCAGGAGCGTGACTGCCGAGGCCCTGCCGGTCCTGGCGCCCCCGGAACGTGAGCCGGCCCGGCCCTCCAGAAGACGCGGGCAGGCGGGCCCTCAAGAAGTCAGGCGGGCCCTCGACAAGACGCGGGCAGGCCGGGCCTCAAGACGCGGTCAGGCCGGGTACTGAAGAAGGTGGCGGGGAGCGGCGGCCCGGCCCTGTCCTCCGGGCCGCCCGCTCCCCGCCACCTCCGGCCTCATGTGGTGCGAGGGCTCACCCTCCCGGCCGCACGGGGATGCCCGCGTACCCGAAGGCGATGCAGGAGGCGACCTGCGCCATCTCCTCGGGCGGCACCGCCGGACGCAGTTTCGGGAAGCGGTCGAAGAGGGCGGGCAGTGCCGTGCGGGCCTCCATACGGGCCAGCGGGGCGCCCAGGCAGAAGTGCACTCCGTGCCCGAAGGACAGGTGCTCTCCGCCACCCGCCCGCCGGATGTCGAACCGTGCGGCGTCCGCGCCGTATTTGGCCGGGTCCCGGTTCGCCGAGGCGATGGTGGAGAGGAGGGCGTCGCCCTGCCCGATCATGGTGCCGTCGGGGAGCGTGATCTGTTCGACGGCGTAGCGCAGCGGCAGGTTGGCGATGCTGGGCGCCCAGCGCAGTGTCTCCTCGATGACGTCGTCCCAGGAGGCCTCGCCGTCCAGGACGAGTCGCAGCTGCTCGGGGTGGGTGAGCAGGGCGTGGACGGCGTTGCCGATGAGGTTGACGGTCGTCTCGTGCCCGGCGCCGATCATCAGCAGCAGGGTGTCGAGGAGTTCCTTCTCGGAGAGCGCGGCGCCCTCCTCGTCCCGTGCGTCGACCAGGACGCTGGTCAGGTCCTCGCCCGGTTCGGCGCGTTTCGACTCGACGAGCGCGGTGAAGGCCGCCTGCATGTCCACCGCCGTCTGTCCCGCCTGTTCGGGCGTGCGGGTGGTGTCCATGACCATGTCCATCAGCCGCTTCATCTCCGGCCGCTGCTCCTCGGGCACGCCGAACAGCTCGCAGATGACGTTCATCGGGAGCGGGTGCGCGAAGGAGGCGCGCAGGTCCACCGTCCCGTCACGTGCCGCGTCGTCTTCCATGGCGTCGAGCAGTTCGCCGGTGATGCGCTCCACACGGGGCAGCATGGCGGCCGTACGCCGCGCGGTGAAGGCGGGGGCGACCAGCTTGCGCAGCCGCTTGTGGTCCTCGCCGTAGGAGCTGAGCATGTTCTCGACGCTGACCCAGGTGCGGATCCACGTGTCGTGGAACTCGCCGCGCTGCCAGGCGGGCCAGTGTTTGCGCGGGTCCTTGGAGACGCGCGGATCCCGCAGGAGCTGTTTGAGGACGTCGTACTCGCTGACGTACCAGGCGTGGATGCCGGAGGGCAGCTCCACCAGTGTCGCGGCGGTGCCCCGCGCCCGGATGCGCTGTGCCTCCCCGTGGATGTCGCGGCCCTCCGGATCGACGCGGACGTCCGCACGGACAGCGGGCTGGACGTCCGCAGGGGAGCCGCCGTCCGGAGAGGAGAGGCCGGACGAGGGGGAGACGTCCGAAGGGACGGCTATATGGACGGGCTCTTCCACGGGGTGCCTCCTACGTGGTCGGGAGAGACAGGGCTGAACCGTGCGGGCAGTGCGACCAGGCCCCGCTGGAACGGGCCCGGCCGCCACTTCAGCTCGTCGTACGTCACCGTCAGACGGATGTCGGAGAGCCAGGCGGTGAGCCGCTCGATCGCGGTGCTGGCGATGAGCAGCGCCGGCTGCTGGGCAGGACAGCCGTGCGGGCCGGCCGCCCACGCCAGGTGGGCGCCGCCGCCCGAGCCGTCCGCTCCGGTGGCCTCACCGGGGGCGGCGCGTCCGCTCTGGGTGGTGGCCGCCGCGTAGCTGACCAGAACCAGCTGTCCCGCGCGCAGCCACACGCCGTGGAAGTAGACGTCCCGCTTGGGGAAGTGCGCGGAGTAGTTGGCCATCGGAGGCTCGTTGCGCAGCACGTCGTGCAGGGCGTCGCGGGGGGTCAGCGCGCCGCCGGACAGGTTGCTGTAGTAGCGCTCGTCGACGAGCATCCGGCTGAGCGCGTTGCCGATGAGGTTGGACAGCGGCTCGTAACTGGCGCCCATCGTCAGGACGATCTGGTGGATGACCTCTTCGGCACTCAACCCGGCCGGGTGGTCCATGAACCAGGAGGTCAGGTCCTGGCCCCGCTCGCGCTGTTTGGCCTGGGTCAGTTCCGTGATGTAGCGGGTGTAGGCGACGTCGGCCGCCTCCGCCTCCTCGGTGGTCTTGCTGTCGAACATCCCGGCGATGCCCTGGATCAGCAGTTCGCTGCGGTCGTCTGTCAGGCCGAAGGCACGGTTGAAGAACAAAAGCGGCAGCAGTCGTGCGAACTTGCTGATCAGGTCGACCTCGCCGTCCTGCGCGAACCGGGCGATCAGCTGGTCGGAGACCTCCCGCACGATCTGGCGTACCTGGTGCGGCTCCAGCCGGGCGAAGCCGTCGGAGATCACCTGGCGGTAGCGGGCGTGCGCCTCTCCGTCGCTGAACAGCGCGTTGGGGCGGGCCCGCAGCATCGGCAGCACGGGCGAGTCCTGCGGCACGGTGTCCTGCCAGACAGTGGAGTCCTTCGACCAGGTCACCGGGTCGTGCAGCAGGTCGAGGGCCGCCCGGTAGTCGATCACCAGCATGGCGCCGACGCCGGGTGCGATCTCCACGGGCGCGAGGGCGCCGTACCGGCGCAGCCGCTCGTAGACCGCGTACGGGTCCGCCGCGAACTCCTCGCCGTACAGCGGGGTGACCTCGTGGCTCGGCCGGGACAGTGGCGCCGGCATCGTGCCGGACGGCGTGTTCCCGGGGTGGGGCGCGGCGTTCAAGCGGTCTCCTGGGGCTGCTGGTGGCCGTGGCGCCGGCCGGGCGTGCTGTCGTCTTGCTGCTGCTGGTCGAGCACTTCGAGGACGTGGCCGACGAGGGCGATCAGCGCGTCGGCCGACTGGTCCCTGCTGCGCGCGTCGCACACCACCAGCGGGGTGTCGGGGTGCAGGTCGAGGTGGTCGCGGAGGGTGTCGGGATGGTGCGAGGGGGAGTCGGGGAAGGAGTTGACCGCGACCGCGTAGCGCAGCCCGGCCTCCTCGATCATGTCCATCACCTCGAAGGAGTCCGCCAGGCGCCGGGTATCGGCCAGCACCAGGGCGCCCAGCGCGCCGCGCGCGATGTCCTGCCACAGAGGGCGGAAGCGCCGCTGCCCGGGGGTGCCGAACATGTACAGCACCAGGTCCCCGGGCAGCGTCAGCCGGCCGAAGTCGATGGCCACCGTGGTGGTGGTCTTGTCCCGTACCCCGGCCAGATCGTCCACCAGTGCGCCGGTCTGCGTCATCACCTCCTCGGTGTGCAGCGGCGCCGTCTCCGACAGCGAGCGGATGAACGTCGTCTTGCCCACCCCGAACGGCCCGGCGACCAGCAGCTTGACCAGCGTCTGCGGCTTGTCCTCCAGGTATATGGAGCCGCCTGCCGCCGAGGCGCCGGCCGGGTCGCCAGGGCTAGGAGGACTTGAGAGTGCGGAGTCCATTGAGAACCTTCTCCAGAATCTGCCGCTCCGGCAGTTCGGCGTCGGGGATCGGGGCGCGGGCCATCAGCCGGCCCGCGTCCACCAGGTCGGCCACCAGGACCTTGACCACACTGACCGGAAGCCGCAGGTGCGCGGCGGCCTCCGCGAGGGACAGCGCCCCACCGCGCAGCAGTTCCAGCAGCCGCGTCTCCTCCGGGCGCAACCCGGAGACCGTCGCCGGGTCCGACGCACCGTGCAGCACGGTGAGCCGGTCGAGCGTGTTGCGGCTGGGCCGGGCACGTCCGGTCGTCGCCAGATACGCGGGCACCAGGCGCCTGTTGTCGGCGGGTGGGTTCATGTCGAGAGGTCGTTCCTGGCCGGGCTGCCCATGGCCTTGCCCAACGACGCCACCTGCACCTGCATCTGGTGCGTCACGATGCCCATGTTCACGTCGGGCCCGGCGAAGACGGCCAGAACGGTGTTCTCGCCCGCGGGGATGGCGAAAACCCATCCCTGGTCCGACTCGACGACCGTCTGGCGCAGTCGGACCTCGTAGGAGCCGGCGAAGGCCGCCGTGGTCGTCCGTGCCGCGCCCTGGAGCGCCGAGAGCATCGCTGCGACGCCCTCGGCCGCGTCCCGCTCCAGATTGGGCGAACGTCCCTCTATCAGGCCGTCACCTGAGATGACGGCCGCGTGGATGACGTGTGGCAGGTCCAGGAGCGGGGCCAGCACCCAGGAGGTGTCGTCGCGCAGCGACCTGCGTGCGGGGATTGTCATTCCTGCGGATTCCCTTCAGCGGAACGGGGATCGGCGTGGGGGTGTGAGGGGCCCGGCCCAGCCGCTTCGTCGACGGCCGCGCGGCCCGAGGCGGTGCCGCGCTGGAACGCCGCCCAGCGCTCCGCGCTCTCCTCCGGTGACGCCTGGGGGTGTGCGGTGGGCTGCGGGGCCTGTGGTGCGGACGTCGCGCCGTGCGGAGCGGGCTCGGGGGAGACGGCGGCCGTGGCGTCCAGCGACGCCTCGGGGACCGGGTGCCTCCGCCGGCGGCGCGGCAGCGCGTCGCCGCCGTCGGGCACGGCGGGTCCGCTCCCGTGTGCGGGCCCGCCCGGGTCCTGTACCCGTGGCGCGGCGTGGGCAGGGCCGGTGGCGGACGGCGCCGGTCCCGCGACGGGCCGTACCGGCGGGGCGGCGTCGGCGGCCGGGTCCTGAACGGCGCCCAGCTGCACGGTCTCGCCGTACGCGGGCTCCGGACGGGCGGCCGGCTGCCCGTGTGGCGGGGCGGGGGCCGCGGTGCTCGCGCTGCCGCGCGGCACGGGGGCCATGGGGGACATCGGCTGCTCCTCCTCGTCGAGCAGCGTCAGCAGCGTCTCGCCCGGGATGTGCACGATGGCGCGCACACCGCCGTAGGGGGACGTCTCTATGGAGGTCGTGAAGCCGTACTGCTTGACGAGCTGGCCCACCGTGGCCAGACCCGTCCTGGGCGGGTCGCCCAGCTCGGTCAGCAGCAGCACCTCCTCACCGGTGATCATGCGCTGGGCGCGCTCCATCTCCTCCCCGTGCATCCCGACGCCCGCGTCGTCGACGATGATCGAGGCGCCCCGGTTGCCCTGCTGGATGGTGACGGCGACGGGGAGCTCGGGGTGCGAGTAGTGGAGGGCGTTGGCCATCAGCTCGGTCAGCGCGACCGCCACCGGCTCCACGGCGCGGGCCACGATGCCCACCGGGTCGCGCAGCTGGTTGGTGACCTGGACGCGCGCGTATCCGACCAGGCGGGACATGGCGCCGACGACGACGTCTCCCATGTGGGAGTTCTGCCGGGTCAGTCCGGGCCAGGCGCCGCAGACGATCGCGGTGGCCTGGATGCGGCGGATCGCCTGCTCGTTGAGGAAGTCGGCGCCCAGCAGGTCTTCCGCGACGAACGGGTCGTCGTAGCGCTCCTGCATCGTCTGCAGGCGGGTCTGCAACTGGTAGAGGAGCGCCTGGATGGTCGTGGTCGCGCCGCGCATCGCGGACTGCGCCGCACCGTCCACGCGCAGCCGCTCCTTGGTGACCGCGTCGCCGACCTGGTCGAGCACCGAGGCGAGCGAGCGGTCCAGCTCGGTGCCCCGGAAGGCGGGGTCGGCGACACCGCGGACGGGGACGTTCGGGTGGGCCAGTGCCGCGGCCAGGTCCGGGATGCGGGCGGCTGCCAGGTGCCGTACCTCGGCTTCGACGGCCTGTGCGCGTGTGGCGAGGGCCGCCTGGTGCCGCATGGCGTCCTGGAGGTCCTTCTCGGCGACGGCGGAGCGCTGACGCAACCGCCTCGCTTCCCGCATCGAACGCGCCAGCAGGAGGGCGAGCGCCACGGCGGCCGCCGTCCCCACGGACAGGGTGACGAGCAGCGCCACCGGTATCTCGGTCATCGGCGTCCTTGAGCGATTGGGTTGTCGTGCGATCTGATCCGTCCCCGCCGGGACCGATCAGGGAACAGCGGTGCCG
Organism: Streptomyces diacarni; assembly: GCF_003323715.1. GTDB lineage: Bacteria > Actinomycetota > Actinomycetes > Streptomycetales > Streptomycetaceae > Streptomyces > Streptomyces diacarni. The sequence continues at coordinate 62,329 of NZ_QOIN01000026.1, read as the reverse complement.
CCATGTTCCCTCAGCGGCGCTTTTCGCGCAGCCGTATGCGGAATACACCCTCCCTGTTGCTGGAAGCAAATCCGCACGGCGGGTCGCTGACCGGCCAATTGAGCGCGCGTCAGCTGTTTTCGGACTTCCGTTCGCCCCTCTTGCCTGACGGCCCGTCAGGTATGAGCATGGAGGTGTGCTGACTTATCCCTCAGGGCGGCTGTCGTACGGGATACAGCTGCCGGTCCAGTCGCAGAGCACCCTCTACGCCGAGCCCTGGGAGGCCACGGCGGGGCCCGCCGAACTCCTTGCCGTGGCCCGCGCCGCCGACCGGCACGGCTTCGCCTACCTCGCCTGCTGCGACCACGTGGCGATACCGCGCAGGCTCGCCGGCGCGATGAGCACCGTGTGGTACGACCCTGTCGCCACCCTCTCCTTCCTGGCCGCGGCCACCGAACGGGCGGCGCTGCTCAGCCACGTCGCCGTCGTCGGCCTGCGTCACCCGCTGGCCACCGCCAAGCAGTACGCCACCCTCGACCACCTCTCCGGCGGGCGTCTGATCCTCGGCGTGGGCGCCGGACACGTACGCGAGGAGTTCGAGGCACTGGGCGCCGACTTCGCCGCACGCGGGGCAGTGCTCGACGAGACGGTCGACGCGCTCAAGGCGGCCCTCGGACCCGACGAGTTCCCCGTCTGGCAAGGCGCCCGCTTCTCCTTCTCCGGGCTCGGACAGCGGCCCCGCCCCGCACAGCGCCCCAGACCGCCGCTGTGGGTCGGCGGCTCCTCGCCCGCAGCCGTGCGCCGTGCCGCCCTCCGCGGCGACGGATGGCTGCCCCAGGGAGACCCGAGGGAGGCACTGGCGGCGAAGATCGAGCGCATCAGGAGGCTGCGCGGGGAGGCACGCCTGGACGGGCAGCCCTTCACCGTCGGTGCCCTCGCGGAGCCGCTGTACGTGGGCCGGGCCACCTGGGACGTCGGCCGCCGCACCCTGACGGGGGCGCCCGGCGCGATCGCCGAGTCCCTCCGCGCGTACCAGGCCCTCGGCGTCACTCAGGTCCAGCTGCGTTTCCGCGCCCGCTCGGCGGACGAGCTGACCGACCAAATGGAGCTCTACGCCCAGCAGGTCGCGCCGCTGCTGGACTGAACCGGGGCGGGCCGGGCGGCGTGTGCGGCCGCCCGTTCCCAGGGCGCTGTCCGGGCGCGCCGGCGTCGTTCTTCGAGGAGGTCGAGGAGGTCGTGATGGGCAAGCTGGAGGGACGGGTGCTTCTCGTCAGCGGGGCCGCGCGGGGCCAGGGAGCCGCGGAGGCGCGGTTGTTCGCGGCCGAGGGTGCCAAGGTGGTGCTGGGGGACGTACTGGACGAGCAGGGCGCACAGGTGGCGGCGGGGCTGGGCCCCGAGCGCGCGCTCCACGTTCACCTGGACGTGCGCGACGAGCACAGCTGGCAGGCGGCCGCAGACGCCGCCGAGCAGGCGTTCGGCGCCGTGGACGGCCTCGTCAACAACGCCGGCATCCTGCGCTTCAACACGTTGTCCGCCACCCCGGTGGAGGAGTTCCGCGAGGTGGTCGAGGTCAATCAGACCGGCTGTTTCCTCGGCATGAAGACCCTCGCCCCGCGCCTGGTCCGCGCGGGAGGCGGCACCATCGTCAACACCGCCTCCTACGCGGCGCTGACGGGCATGGCCTACCTGACCGCGTACGCCGCGAGCAAGGCCGCCATCGTGGGCATGACCCGCGTGGCGTCCATGGAGCTGGCCGACAAGGGGGTGCGCGTCAACGCGCTGTGCCCCGGCGCGATCGACACCCCCATGACGAACCCCGCCAGGGCCGCGGACAGCGGTCTCCCGCTGGACGGTGCCGCGACGGCGCGGAGTGACACGGACGCCTTCTACGCGAAGCTCATCCCGCAGGGCCGCATGGGGCACCCCGAGGAGGTGGCGCGCGCGGCACTCTTCCTCAGCTGTGCGGATTCCTCGTACGTGACGGGCGCGCCCCTGGTCGTCGACGGCGGCTGGCTGGCTGGAGTCTCCGTGCTGTGAGGCGCGGCCACCTGCGGTGAGTTCTGTGCGCTGTCCGGACCGGGTGGGCGATTTGCTGCTTCGCTTGTGAAACGGAATGAGGGGCCGGCGGGAGCAGGTTTCCGTTTCCCTCAGGAAGACTTCGCAAGGGCCGACGATTTTGGTGACCAATTCTTCACGAATCCTTCACGCGTTCGGCTCGGACGGGAGTGGCGTCGGCCCACTCGTGTGGCCGCAGGTTGTCGCGTGTCGTACTGGATCGCTCTGTTCCGTGCCGGTTCGCTCCTCTCGGTGGCGCATTGTCCTCCCGTGCCGGGCGTGCCTTCGGGGGCTGAACAGGCGCGGGTGTCGGCGGGCGCTCTCCCGCCGGGCGGTGCGGCCGAGCCGGTGTCCGTCGTATTGACGCCTTCACCCCGCGGTGCCAGAGTCGGACGCGACACGATCTGACGGCCCGTCAGGTTTCTGCCGTCGGAAACGCACCGAGGGAGAGATGACACCGTGGAATTCGGGCTCTTTGTTCAGGGGTACGTGCCCGCCGCGCGGGCCAGGACCGATCCGCAGGCCGAGCACAAGGCACTGGTCGAGGAGACCGAGTACGTCATCCAGGCGGACAGGTCGGGGTTCAAGTACGCATGGGCCTCCGAGCACCACTTCCTGGAGGAGTACAGCCACCTGTCCGCCAACGACGTCTTCCTCGGATACCTGGCCCACGCCACCGAGCGCATCCACCTCGGCTCCGGCATCTTCAACCCGCTGCCCCAGGTCAACCACCCGGTGAAGGTCGCGGAGAAGGTCGCCATGCTCGACCACCTCTCCGGCGGCCGCATGGAGTTCGGCTCGGGCCGGGGGGCCGGCTCCCACGAGATCCTCGGGTTCCTGCCGGGCATCACCGACATGAATCACACCAAGGAGATCTGGGAAGAGACGATCGCCGAGTTCCCCAGGATGTGGCTGCAGGACGAGTACCAGGGGTTTCAGGGGAAGCACTGGTCGTTGCCCCCACGCAAGATCCTTCCCAAGCCGTACGGGGGCTCACACCCGGCGATGTGGTACGCGGCGGGTTCGCCGTCGTCGTACGCGATGGCCGCGAAGAAGGGGCTGGGGGTACTCGGCTTCAGCGTGCAGAAGGTGTCCGACATGGAGTGGGTCGTCGACTCCTACAAGGGGGCCGTGGGAGACGCGGAACCCGTCGGCGGCTACGTCAACGACAACGTCATGGTCACCTCCACCGCCATCTGCGCCGAGACCACCGAAAAAGCCAAGCAGATCGCCGTCAACGGCGGCCTGCACTACCTCCAGTCCCTCCTCTTCCGCTACCACGACACCTTCCCCCGCCCCGAAGGCATCCCCCAGTGGCCTGAGCTGATCCCCGAATACACGGCGGAGATCGTCGACCTGCTCATCGCCGAGGAACTGATGATCTGCGGCAACCCGGAAGAAGTGCTGCGCCAGTGCAAGCGCTGGGAACAGGCCGGGGCCGACCAGCTCTCCTTCGGGCTGCCCATCGGGATCAGCTACGAGGACACGATGAACACGATCAAGCTCATCGGTGAGCACGTCATTCCGCAGATCGACACCGACCCCGTGCACCGCACCACCCGCTTCCGCGACGCGGCACGCGGCTGAGCCGGCCCGCGCCCGGCGCCGGCGGGAGCCCCGGCGCCGGCGGGAGCGCCGCCCGGCGCCTGCGGGAGCGCAACGGGAGCCGAGCCGCCCAGGCAGCCGGACGTGTCACGAGCCGCGACGCCGCGGCCTTGACCACCCATGACGAGCAAGGGAGGACGTGCGCAGCATGCTTGACCACCTCATCACGGGCGCCACCGTCGTCGACGGCACCGGAGCACCGGCCTACCGCGCCGACGTCGGCCTGCGCGCAGGACGCATCGCCCTGGTCGCCGAGCCCGGCACCGTCCGTGAGCAGAGCCGCACCCGTCAGGACGCGACCGGACTCGTCCTGGCCCCCGGGTTCGTCGACCCGCACACCCACTACGACGCCCAGCTGTTCTGGGACCCGTACGCCACCCCCTCCATGAACCACGGCGTCACCACGATCGCCGGCGGCAACTGCGGCTTCACGCTCGCCCCGCTGAACCCCGCACGCCCCCAGGACGCCGACTACACGCGCCGCATGATGTCCAAGGTCGAGGGCATGTCCCTCGTCGCACTGGAAGAAGGCGCCCCCTGGAACTGGCACACCTTCGGCGACTACCTGGACGCCCTCGAGGGCCGCACCGCCGTGAACGCCGGCTTCATGGTGGGCCACTGCGCGCTGCGGCGGCACGTCATGGGCGAGGACGCCATCGGGGGGCAGCCCGACGAGGAACAGCTGGGGGAGATGCTGCGGCTCTTCCACGAGGCCATGGACGCCGGGGCGTGGGGGCTGTCGACCACCCAGTCGGCCAGCCACTCCGACGGGGACGGCGAGCCGGTCGCCTCACGCCACGCGCGCCCCGAGGAACTGCTGGCCCTCTCACGCGCCGTCGCCGACCACGAGGGCACCCAGATCGAGGCCATCGTCGCGGGCTGCCTCGACATGTTCTCCGACGACGAGATCGAGCTGTTCGCCCGGATGTCGGCGGCAGCCGGACGGCCGCTCAACTGGAACGTGCTGACCATCGACGCCGCCGTCCCCGACCGGGTGCCCCGCCAACTGGCCGCCGGCGCACGGGCGCGCGAACAGGGCGGACGGGTCGTCGCGCTTACCATGCCGATCCTCACGCCCATGAACATGTCGCTGGGCACCTTCTGCGCGCTCAACCTCATCCCCGGCTGGGGCGAGATTTTGAGCCTGCCCGTACCCGAACGTATCGCCAGGCTGCGGGACGCGGACGTACGCGCCGAGATGCTGCGCCGCGCACAGAGCAAGGAGGCCGGCGTCTTCCTCCGCCTCACCCACTTCGACCGGTACGTCATCGGCGACACGTACTCGGCCGCCAACGAGGGCCTGAGCGGCCGCGTCGTCGCCGACATCGCCGCCGAACGCGGACAGGACCCGTTCTCGTGCCTCGTCGACATCTGCGCCGAAGACGAGCTGCGTACGGTGCTGTGGCCCATGCCCACCGACAACGACCCGGCCAGCTGGGAGCTTCGCCGGCGCACCTGGGAACACGAGGACGTGCTGCTGGGCGGCTCCGACGCGGGCGCCCACCTCGACCGCATGTGCGGGGCCCCCTACACCACCCGGTTCCTCGGCGACTGCCTGCGCGGCCGCAAGCTCGCCCCACTGGAGCGGGCCGTACGGATGCTCACCGACGAGCCCGCCCGCCTCCTGGGGCTGCGCGAGCGCGGCCGCGTCCACGAGGGCTGGCACGCCGACCTCGTGCTCTTCGACCCGGAGCGCATCGACGCGGGACCCGCCACCCTCGTCCACGACCTCCCCGGCGACAGCCCCCGGCTCGACTCCCGTGCCACCGGCATCGTCGGCGTCTGGGTCAACGGGACGCGGACCGTACGCGACGACACGGTGACCGGCGCCGTCCCCGGAACGGTGCTCCGTTCGGGACGGGACACGGAGACGGTCAGCACGCGGTAACACCGCTTGCGCGGGCGTTCGTAACGGAGCACGCGTGGCCAGACGGCGCAGGCACCCACAGGCGTGCTCACACGCCATGGAGTTCCCCGCCGCCGGGCCGCACAGTGGCGGCATGCGCATCTCCACGACCATTCTGCTCACCGACGAGACCATCCGCCCCGCCCGCCTCGCCCGCGAGCTGGAACAGCGCGGCTTCGGCGGCCTCTACCTGCCCGAGCACACCCACATCCCCGTCAGCAGGCAGACCCCCGCCCCCATGGGCGACCCGTTACCGCGCCCCTACGCGCGGACGCTCGACCCCTTCGTCGGCCTGGCCGCCGCCGCGACCGTCACCGAACGGCTCGCCCTGGGCACGAGCATCACACTGGTCGCCCAACACGACCCCATCGTGCTGGCCAAACAGATCGCCACGCTCGACTGGATGTCCGGCGGCCGCCTCACCCTGGGCGTCGGCTTCGGCTGGAACGTCGAGGAAGCCGCCGACCACGGCGTCGACTGGCGCCGCCGCAGGGACGTGGTGCGCGACCGCGTCGCGCTCATGCGGGCCCTGTGGGCGGACGAGCCCGTCGCCTACGACGGCGAGTTCGGATCCGTCCGCGCCTCCCTCGCCCACCCCAAGCCGGTGCGCCCTGGCGGCCCCCGGCTGCTCGTGGGCGGAGCCGCTGGGCCCACCCTTTTCGCCCACATCGCTGCATACGCGGACGGATGGCTCCCCGTCGGCGGCAGCGGCCTGAGGGACGCGGTGCCCGACCTCCACCGCGTCTGGCGCGCCGCAGGACGCCGGGGAGAGCCCGCGCTCGTTCCCGCCTTCGTCCTGCCCTCCCCGGGCAAACTGCGCCACTACCGTGACGAGCTGGGCGCCGAAGAGGTCGTTCTCCAGCTTCCCTCCGGCACCGAACTCGAAGTTCTGCGCGCCCTGGACGACTACTCCCGGTACCTGTGAGAGAGGTGCCGGCCGATGAGAGCGGTGCCGGCCGATGAGAGCGGTGCCGGCCGAGCGGGCAGGCGGCGCGGCCGGCGACCGGCGGGGTGTGCCGAAACGGTCGCGCGGAGCGCCGCACCCAAGGGCCCGCCCGACCGGTGCGGCAGGTGGCCGGAACAGGCGGTCGCCACAGCGCCCGACCCGCTCGCCGCCTGCGGCGTTGCCGCTGCTCCGGGCTACGGTGGGGGGATGACCTCTCACGGACAGGTGTCGCCGACTGCCCCGACGGCGAATGCGATGCGGCGGGCGCTCAAGCGGGCCCGGGACGGGGTGGCGCTCGATCAGACGGAAGCCGCCGTCCTCCTCCAGGCGCGGGGAGCCGACCTGGCGGATCTGACGGCCTCGGCGGCCCGCGTCCGGGACGCGGGCCTGGAGGCGGCGGGACGGCCCGGCGTCATCACGTACTCCAAGAGTGTCTTCATCCCCCTCACCCGGCTGTGCCGGGACAAGTGCCACTACTGCACGTTCGTGACCGTCCCCGGCAAGCTGCGGCGCGCGGGGCACGGGATGTACATGTCGATGGACGAGGTCCTCGACATCGCCCGCCGCGGCGCCGAACTCGGCTGCAAGGAAGCGCTGATCACCCTCGGGGACAAGCCGGAGGACCGCTGGCCCGAGGCACGGGAGTGGCTGGACGCCGAGGGCTACGACGACACACTCGCCTACGTGCGGGCCGTCGCCGTGCGCATCCTGGAGGAGACGGGGCTGCTGCCGCACCTCAACCCCGGGGTGCTGTCCTGGACGGACTTCCAGCGGCTCAAGCCGGTGGCCGCCTCCATGGGCATGATGCTGGAGACCACCGCCGAGCGGCTGTGGAGCGAGCCGGGCGCCCCGCATTACGGCTCCCCGGACAAGGAACCGGCCGTGCGGCTGCGCGTGCTGGAGGACGCCGGACGCTCGAACGTGCCGTTCACCAGCGGCCTGCTCATCGGCATCGGTGAGACGTACGAGGAGCGCGCGGACTCGCTGTTCGCGCTGCGCCGCGTGCAGCGCGCCTACCACGGCATCCAGGAGCTGATCATCCAGAACTTCCGCGCCAAGCCGGACACGGCCATGCGCGGTATGCCCGACGCCGAGCTGGACGACCTGGTGGCCACCGTCGCCGTCACCCGGCACCTCCTGGGCCCCTCCGGCTGTCTCCAGGCCCCGCCGAATCTGCTGGACGCGGAGTACGGCCGGCTCATCGCCGCCGGTGTCGACGACTGGGGCGGCGTCTCTCCTGTCACGCCCGACCACGTCAACCCCGAGCGCCCCTGGCCGCAGCTCGACGAGCTGTCCGAGCGCACCGCAGAGGCCGGTTTCCAGCTGCGCGAACGCCTCGCCCTCTACCCCGAGTTCGTGCGCCGCGGGGAACCGTGGCTGGACCCGCGCATCCTCCCGCACGTGCGGGCGCTCGCCGAGCCCGAGACCGGCATGGCCCGCGAGGACGTGCGCCCCCAGGGGCTGCCGTGGCAGGAGCCCGACGAGGGCTTCGCGGGCCTGACGGCCGGCGGCCGCACCGACCTGCACCGCACCATCGACACCGAGGGCCGCACCAGCGACCGCCGCGACGACTTCGACGAGGTGTACGGAGACTGGGCGGAACTGCGCGAGCGCGCAGCCCCCGGCATGGCCCCCCAACGCGTCGACGCCGACGTGCGCGCGGCGCTCTCCCAGGCCGCCGACGACCCCACGAAACTCACCGACGAGCAGGCACTCGCGCTCCTGCACGCCGACGGACCCGCGCTGGACGCGCTGTGCCGCACGGCGGACGACGTACGGCGCGAGGCGGTCGGGGACGACGTGACGTACATCGTCACGCGCAACATCAACTTCACCAACGTCTGCTACACCGGCTGCCGGTTCTGCGCCTTCGCGCAGCGCCGCACCGACGCCGACGCCTACACGCTCTCCCTCGAACAGGTCGCCGACCGCGCCCAGCAGGCCTGGGATGTCGGCGCCGTCGAGGTGTGCATGCAGGGCGGCATCCACCCGGACCTGCCGGGCACCGCCTACTTCGACATCGCGCGGACCGTCAAGGAACGGGTTCCGGGCCTCCACGTGCACGCCTTCTCCCCGATGGAGGTCGTCAACGGCGCCACCCGCACCGGCATGTCCATCCGCGAGTGGCTGACCGCCGCCAAGGAGGCCGGGCTCGACTCGATCCCCGGCACGGCGGCGGAGATCCTCGACGACGAGGTCCGCTGGATCCTCACCAAGGGCAAACTGCCGGCCGCCACCTGGGTGGAGGTCATCGAGACGGCGCACGAGGTGGGGCTCGGCACGACCTCCACGATGATGTACGGCCACGTCGACCAGCCCCGCCACTGGCTGGGCCACCTGCGGCTGCTGGCACGCATCCAGCGCACGGCGCTGGAGAAGGGACGGGCCGGGTTCAGCGAGTTCGTCACCCTGCCGTTCATCCACACCAACGCGCCCGTCTACCTCGCCGGCATCGCCCGCCCAGGGCCCAGCGCCCGCGACAACCGGGCGGTCACCGCCATGGCGCGCCTCCTGCTGCACCCGTGGGTGCCCAACATCCAGACCAGCTGGGTGAAGCTGGGCACCGAGGGCGCCGCCGAAATGCTGCGCTCCGGCGCCAACGACCTGGGCGGCACCCTCATGGAGGAGACGATCTCCCGGATGGCCGGCTCCTCCTACGGCTCCTACCGCTCCATCAAGGACCTGGTCGCCATCGCCGACGCCACCGGGCGCCCGGCACGCCCCCGCACCACCGGATACGGCCCCGTTACCGAGGACCGGATGCGCGCGGCCCACGCCTCCGACGGCCACCTGCCCGAACTGCTGCCCGTCCTGGACTGACGGGCGCTGAACGGCCCCCGGCCCCGTCTATTAGAGTGCGGGGCCACAAGCCGGAGGAGGGGCAGCCAGGAGGGCGGCGGATCGTGACAGGTGCGGGTGGGGCGGACAGCGGCGCGAGTGCCATATGGGGACGTGCCGAACAGCAGGATTTCCGCAGCAGAGTGCGCGGATGCCTGCTGGGCGGCGCCGTCGGTGACGCGCTCGGCGCGGCCGTCGAGTTCGACTCCCTGGACAGGATCCGTGAAACCCACGGCCCCCAGGGCGTGACCGACTACCTGCCCGCTTTCGGACGGCGCGGCGCCATCACCGACGACACCCAGATGACGCTGTTCACCGTGGACGGGCTCATCCGCGCCCACGTCCGCCGCGACACCGGCGCCTGGCACCCGCCCACCGACGTGCACGCCGCCTATCTGCGCTGGGCGGCCACACAGCGCGACTGGGGCCCCGACGAGCGCCGCGAGAACGACGGCTGGCTCGCCCGCGAGGAGTGGCTCTACTCACGCCGGGCGCCCGGCAACGCCTGTCTCAGCGGCCTGGCCGACCCCCGCATGGGCACGCTGGACCAGCCCAAGAACCCCGACTCCAAGGGATGCGGGACCGTCATGCGGTCGGCTCCCTTCGGGCTGCTGGTCGGCTGGGAGCCCGCACTGGTCTTCCAACTGGCAGCCGAGTGCGCCGCCCAGACCCACGGCCACCCCACCGGGTACCTGGCGGCCGGGGCGTTCGCCGCGATCGTCCACACCCTGGCCCGCGGCGACGACCTGGACACGGCGGTCCAGCGCACCCTCGTGCAGCTGGCCGCCCGCCCCGGCCACCAGGAGACCACCGAAGCGCTCAAGCGCGCCCTGGGCGCCGTCCGTCAGGGCATGCCGTCGCCCGAGAGGGTCGCCGCGCTGGGGGAGGGCTGGACAGCCGAGGAAGCGCTCTCCATCGGCGTCTACTGCGCCCTGGTCGCGCAGGACGTCCGCCACGGCCTGCTGCTGGCCGTCAACCACGGTGGCGACAGCGACTCGACCGGCTCCGTGTGCGGCAACCTGCTGGGCGCCATGCACGGGGAGACGGCCCTGCCCGCAGGGTGGGTCGCCGAGGTGGAAGGCCGCGCGACCATCCTGGAACTGGCCGACGACTTCGCCATGGAGATGACCCAGGGGCCCGCCCTGCACGGCCCCGGTACGGCCACACCGGCCTGGCTGGCCCGCTACCCGCGCGCCTAGAAGAAGGGTTCCCGAGAAGCGCTCGGTGGGAGGGCACAGAGGAAACGCTCAGGGGCAGTGCTCAAGGCGAGCGCCGGACGCTCCGGAGAGACCGGATATCGGTGGGAGGCAGGACCGCTCCGCAGCGCAAGCGCGGTGACCACACCCGGCCGCGTCGTCGCGCGGAGTCAGCGCATGAGCAGGCCGCGTCGTCGCGCGGGGTCAGCGCATCAGCTCTCCCGCGTTCACCAGCAGACACTGCCCCGTGATCCCCCGGGCCCGGGGTGAGGCGAAGAACGTCGCTGTTTCCGCCACGTCCGCGTCCTCCGCCATCCGCGGCAGCGCCATCCGTGCGTCCAGCCGCTCCCGTACGACCTCGGGCTCCACGTTCTCGGACGAGGCCTGCCACGCCACGTACCCCTCGACCATGGGGCCCCACATCCAGCCGGGCTGCACGGTGTTCACGCGCACGCCGTGCGACCCCAGCTCGCGGGCGAGGGAGTACATGGCGGACACGAGAGCACCCTTGGACGCCGCGTAAGCCGCCTGCTGCACCTGTGCGGGAGCCGCGACGGAGGACTGGGTGCCGATCATCACGACGGAGCCGTCGCCCCGCGCACCGGCCTCCTTCAGCGCGGGCAGACAGGCACGTGTCATCCGCAGGGTGCCCAGGAGATTGACGTCCAGCACCGACTGCCACTCGGCCAGATCCGCGCCCTCGAGGCCGCCCATGACCGTGTCGAGTGCGGCCACGTGCACAACGGCGTCGATACGGCCGAAGCGTTCCACCGCCGCGGCGGCCAGTGCCTCGCACTGCCGCTCGTCCCGGATGTCGGCTGTCCGGTACGTGCTGCGGGCGCCGGAGGGATCGACTGTTTCGGCACAGGCGGCGAGACGGGCCTCTGTACGGGCGCCGAGCACGACCGAGGCGCCCTCCCGTACACACGCGGCGGCCACCTCGTGGCCGAGTCCGGGACCCACCCCCGAGATCACCACTGTCCTGTCCGCGAGCAGCACACCGATCCCCCTCCGTACGGGTATCGAATTCTGACGCCCAGTCAGCTACACCGTAGGGGAGAAGTCGAGGGGGAGGAAGAGGCACGATGGACACACCGGACACGTCGGATGCCCCGAGCGACCCGCCCGCGCACCGTACGGACGGCGACGCATATGCCCGACTGGCCGCGGTCGGCCCCTACGGAGTGCGCCCGGGGCACGCCCTGATCACCATGGTCGAGCCGCACGCAGGCCACGAGTACGCCTACAACCGCTGGTACGAGGACGACCACTACATCGCCGGCGCCATGGCCATGCCCTGGATCTACGCGGGCCGCCGCTGGGTGGCCACCCGTGAACTGCAACTGCTGCGCTACCCGGCCCGCTCAGCGGTGGCCCAGCCGGTGACCGCGGGCTGCTACCTGTCGACGTACTGGATCACCGAGGGCCGCTACGAGGACCACATGAAGTGGACGGTCGCCATCAACAAGCGCCTCAACCGGGACGCGCGCGTCCACCAGGAACGCACCCACGTCTTCACCAGCTTCCAGGACCACGAGGGCACCGTCTACCGGGACGGGGCCGCAGGACCGCGCGATCACCACGCGCTCGACCACCCGTACCGCGGCCTGGTCCTCCAGGTGGTCGACGCGGCCGGCCCCGGTCAGCGTGCCGAACTGCTGGAGTGGCTGCGCGCGGAGCATCTCCCGGCCCGTCTCCACGGCTCTCCGGCCGCGATGGTCACCGTGTTCCGCCCCACCCCGCTGCCCACCGACCGGATGTCGTACGTGCGGCAGGTCGAGAGGACCGACACCCGGCTGACCCTGCTGTGGTTCCTCCAGGAGGACCCGCGCGAACGCTGGGAGGCATGTTTCACAGGTCTGGAGGAAGCCGTGGCGGAGACCGGGCTGGGACGGACGGAACTGGTGGCGCCCTTCGTTCCGACGATCCCGGGAACGGACACCTACGTGGATCAACTCCGCTGAAGGGTGCCGCACGGCGGAGGAAGGGCGGGGCGGCAGCGCGAAGCCCCCTCGGCCGGGACGGCGAGCCAGTCGAGAGGGCTGTGTCCTGCGCTTCGACGCCACCTCAGGCGCGTCGGGGGGCGCCACGTCGTACGCGGTGTGGCACCCGGCCCCGGCCTCAGTCCAGACCGGCGCCGAGCTCCCCACCGCTCACGCGGAAGACGAACGCGTCCCAGGCCGCAGAGCGGAAGCTGAGAGCGGGGCCCTGCGGCTCCTTCGAGTCACGCACGGCGATCGAGCACACCGCCGGCGACTTCACCTCGACACAGGCGCCGTTCCCCGTCGAGTAGCTGGACTTGGTCCACGTGTGGGTCTTTCCCTGCTGAATGGCCATATCTGCTCCGGTTGTTCCGAGTTTTTCCTGACGTGCGAACGACATTACGCGGCGGTTCGGGCGCACGAAGGGGCCGTTCACTCAACCGGATGGCATATTCCAGGCTGGTCTTCACATCGCGACGGGCCGCGGTGTAGCCTCCCCCGGTTTCCCGGCATGCCTTGTTGGCACATGCCGGAAGCCGGGGGTGGGCGTCAGCCGCGGGCGTACTCCTTGGCGACCTTCTCGATGAACTCCCGTGTCTGGTCCGGATTGAGCGCCTGCGCCCGCAGGTGCTCGTACATGACGCTGTACTTCTGGACGTCGTTCGCCTTCTCCAGATAGAGGTCGCTGGTGACGCCCTCCAGGTAGATGACGGTCGAATCCGAGGCGTCGGGGAACTCCAAAATCGCGTACTGACCGTTGACGCCCGGATGCGCGCCCATCGAGAACGGCATGACCTGGAGCGTCACATGGGGGCGCTGGGACATCTCGTTGAGGTACTCGAGCTGCTCGGCCATCGTGTGCTTGCCGCCCACCTCGCGGCGGAGCACCGACTCGTCCAGCACGGCCCACAGCCGCAGCGGATTGCGCTCGTCCCTGATCCGGTCCTGGCGGCGCAACCGCACCTGCACGCGACGCTCGATGTCCGCCGCCGTGGCCTCCGGCAGCGCTCCCGCGACGACGGCTTCCGCGTACGGATGCGTCTGCAACAGCCCCGGGACCACCTGGGGTTCGTAGACACGCAGTGAGGCGGCGTCCGTCTCCAGCCCGATGTAGACGCTGTACGGAATGTCACCGAACGCGTGCCACCAACCCTGCTGGCGCGACTCCTTCGCCATCTGCATCAGGGAGTCGACTATCCGGCGGTCCTCGACCTCGTAGACCTCGCACAGGTCACGCACGTCCCGCTGGCTGATGCTCCGTCTTCCGTTCTCCAGCCTGCTGATCTTCGACTGGGAGACCAGCAGCCGGTCCGCGACCTCCTCGGCCGTCATACCGCGCTGCTCACGCAGCCGGCGCAGCTCCTGGCCCAGTCGGCGACGCCGGACTGTGGGGTTGACGTTCGACGCCACGGGACCGCACCTCCGTGTAAGTACGACTACTCCCAGTAGGTTGCCATCAACATGTGCGTCCCCGCTGGGAAATGGCAACAGAGAGTGCGGACCTGAGCACGGAAGCGGTGAGTTCGCCGCCTGCACGGCTCGCCCTGGTGCGGTGCCGCGCGGTGTATCTGCGGCGTTGACGCGCTGTCCGTACGAACGCGCTGTCCGTACGAACGCGTTGCTCGTATGGGCGGTCTGCTCGGACGGGCGCGCTGCCCGGACGGGCGCGCTGCTCGGACGGGCGTGACGTCCGGGCGAGGTGATTCCTGGCCGGGTGGGACCGTGCGCCGGGGGAACTTTTCCTCGGGCGGAACCGCCCGCCCGTGGTGGTGCGCGCCGCCTCCCGGGGGCGCGTCCGTACGGGCAGACCGCTTCCGTGCCGGGCGAGCAGTGCTCTCGCCCGGCACGGCCGTGTGTCCGTACGGACGCGCCGTGTCCGAGAACAGCGTCCGGCGCGCCCTCGCTCAGCGAGCTCCCGCGCGGACCATTCCGCCCGCCAGATGCCGCGCCTGCTCCGGTACGTGGCGAGCCGGGGGTGCCGCGGACGCCGTGGCACGTGCCGGAGAGCGGCCCGGCGGTGCACCGCCCGCCGGCGCCCGTCGGGGCTGGGCGCCGGCGCCGTTCTGCACGTCCATCACCGCGTGCGCGACGAGACCGCCCATCGGGTCGTGCCTGATCAGATCCCGTAGCCGGGAGCGGCACGACCGCCCCTCGTTGCCTGGATAGAGGTGCTTGCCGAGGCCGACCGCGTGGGCCAGCGCGGCGAGCGCCGCCGTCCGTGGGTCCGGTGGGACCCCGGTACGGATCGCGGCGTCCAGGCGGGCCCTGATCTCCCTGCTGATCGCCGTGTCCGTCGCCTGGTAGCGCGTCGTCGGCAGCACTCCGCACATTTGGCCGGAAACGGCATGCACCATGCCGCACCGTTCCAGATGTGTGAGATAGGTTTGGCGCAACCCCAACCGGGGCCCGCCGATCCAGTGGACGGCGCGCACCGGGCTGCCGCGCCTGCGCAGCAGTTCCAGTGCGGAGTCCAGTGTCGGATCTCCGGTCGGCCGTGGCAGCACCACGGCGATACGATCCCCATCCGGGGCTATCCGTCCTGCCAGAGCCAGCTCCACTAGCTGGGCCCCGGCCAGGCCGAGGTCGAGCGACTGCGGCTGCGCCGTGGTACCCGTGGCCGGGTCCAGAGCGAGCAGCAGAAGCTCCTCAGGAATTGTTCTGCGGCTCCTGCCCATCCATGCCTCCCCGCGTGGATGAATGACAGGGTGACCCCTCTCACAATGGTCTGTCGAGAGTGCCTGGACGTTATGGGCGGGAACCAGTAGGTATGTCGTTCTCGTCTGCCGCTTGGGGTGGCTGTTGTGGCCGCCTCTTGGAGGAGCGTCGCCACGCCGGTGGCGGCTTCTGTGCACGGGACACTGTTAACTGGTATGGCGAGCGGCGAGCAGCAGCATCAGGAGGCATCGGTGGCGGGCGAATCCCCCGACAGGTCGGAGCGGGAGAGGTCGTCGGGGGAGACGACGGGGAGCGGGGGCACGGTTGCGCGCCCCGGCGAGACGGCCGAAAACGAACGGTTGAGCAGCTCCGGAGCTGCGAAGGGCACGGGAGTCGCGGCCGAGGACGGTACCGCGGACGCGCAGTCGGGCGGGGCGTCTTCCAAGATCCCGGCTCCGACGACCCCGGACGAGGAGGCCCCGACGACGGACGGGGCCGCCGAGGGCCCCGAGGGCGAGGGCTCCGGCGGTACTGACGGCGTCGACGGCCAGGACGACGGCGAGGGCCGTGACGGCCGTGACAGCGGCGCGAGCCGTGACGGTCAGGGCGAGCGGGCAGGCACCGGCGACGCGGGCGACGAGCGGCTGAAGTCCGCCGTGGCGGCCTGGGTCGCGGGTGATTCCAGCCACCCCGAGGAGTCCGAGGGCTCCGATGGCGCGCACTCGTCCGAGGCGGCCGGAGGGCTGCAAGAGAGTGGTCAGGCGAACGACGGCGGAGCGGACGATCGTGCCGCCGCCTCGGACCTCCCCGTCCGGCCCAAGGCGGCGGAGGCCGACAAGGCGGTGGACAAGACGGCGGCGACACACGGCGCGGCTGCAGGAGAAGATGCCGGATCGAAGAAGAGTTCCGACGCTCCAGGGAAGTCCGACGGAGGCGGCCGGCCGGACGCGCCGACCGCGATGTTCGACGTTCTGCACCGTGACGACGCGAACGCCGCCAAGGACAGCGACACGGCAGCGGCGGACCGCGCCGAGCGGTTGACCTCGGCGTTCTTCGGTGCTTCAAAGCGAGCGAAGGAAGACGGGGACGCCGAAGGGGGCGAGGAGGCCGCCAACGGTGCCGAGGGCGTGCAGGCCGACGGTGACGCGAAGCCCGCCGACGGTGACGCGAAGCCCGCCAATGGTGCCGAGGGAGGCGGTGCGGCGAAGCCCGCCGTCGACCAGCCGACGGCGATTTTCCGTGCGCCCGATGTCGAGCGGGCCGGGTCTCCGAAGGCGGGGCAGGAAGAGGCCAACGGAAACCCCCGGCAGCAGGAGGGATCCGCGCAGTCCGCGCAGTCCGCGCAGTCCGCGCAGTCCGGGCAGACCGGGCAGACCGGAACATCCGAAAAGGTGGAAAAGTCCGCTCGGTCGGGAAGCTCCGGGAAAAAGGGTTCGGCCGCCCCGGAGGCCAACGGCGGCGTGGCCGACCCGCGGGCGTCCGCCCCCCGCGAGCCGGCGACGACGGACGCCACCACGGGCGCACAGGCCGCGACCGCTTCGCGCACGGCGACACAGGGCACGGGTGCACAGGGCACGGGCACCGGTGCACAGGGCACGGCCAAGACCTCCGCAGGAGGACCGTCCTCGGAGAAGTCGGCCACTGGCAAGGCGGCCACTGGCGCGCCGGACCGGTCGGCCGAGGACGGTCGCAACGGTGGCGAGTCGGACGCGGAGCGGACCAGCCAGTTCATTCCGCTCCGGACCACCGACGGGCCGCGCACGCCGGCCAAGCCGCTGCCACCCGCCGCGTCGTCCTCCGCGGCGCCCACAGCGCCGCGTAAGCCGTCCTCTCCCCCGTCCGGGGCTCCGACCGTCAACCCGTGGTCGTCGGCGCCCCAGCGTCCCGCAGAGGCGCCGGGAGCGCCCCCGCACGCTCCAGGCGGGGCGGGGACGCCGAGCGCTGCGGAGAGCGAGCCGGAGCGCACGCGGCAGCAGCCGATGCCGGGCACCCCGGAGGCGGAGGCTGCCGGGCAGCAGAACCAGCAGCCGCTGGACCTGCTGGCCCAGCTGACGAACACGCCGCCGCCCCCCGAGACGCCGCTGCGTACGGCTGCCCGACGGGTGAAGATCTGGACGCCGCTGGTGCTGCTGCTCGCGGTCGTCTTCGTCGTCGTCCAGTCCGTGCGTTCGGTGCCGGACCCCGAGCTGTCGCTGACGGCGTCGCGGACCTACACGTTCGAGGGCTCCAAGCCGTCCATGCCGTGGCCCTCCGAGGGGCAGGCCGTGATCGACGTGCAGGGCCTGGGCTCGTTCGGCTCGTACGGCGAGCAGAAGCCCGTGCCGATCGCCAGCGTCGCCAAGGTGATGACCGCCTACGTGATCCTCCGCGACCACCCGGTCAAGAAGGGCAGCAAGGGCGCGATGATCCCGGTCGACAAGAAGGCCGAGAAGGAGGCGGGTCTCAGCGCGCAGAACGAGTCGACGGTCGAGGTCGACGCGGGCGAGAAGATCTCGCAGCGCGAGGCGCTCAACGCGATAATGATCGCGTCAGCGAACAACGTGGCGCGACTGCTCGGGCGCTGGGACGCGGGGTCGGAGAAGGCGTTCGTGAAGAAGATGAACGCCGCGGCCAAGGACCTCGGCATGACCAACTCGCACTACACCGACCCCAGCGGTCTCACGGCGTCCACCGTCAGCACCGCCGCCGACCAGGTGAAGCTGGCCAAGAAGGTCATGCAGTACCCGATCTTCCGCGAGGTCGTGCGCCAGCCGCTGTACGTGGACGGCAACGGCAAGACGCAGCGCAACTGGAACAGGCTCGTCCCGATGGACGGCGTCCGCGGTATCAAGACCGGCACGACCACCAAGGCGGGCGGCAACCTGGTCTTCGCGGCGGAGAAGGAGATCGGCGGCACCAAGCAGCTGATCATCGGCGCGATGCTGGGCCAGTACAAGCCCTCGATCCTGGACACCGTTCTCGCTTCCAGCAAGAAGCTGATCGACGCGGCGCAGGACTCGCTCACCTCGCGGACGGTGGTCAAGAAGGGCGAGGTCGTCGGCTACGTGGACGATCAGCTCGGCGGCAAGACGCCGGTGGTGGCCACCGAGGACGTGAAGGCCGTCGGCTGGTCGGGTCTGAAGGTCGAGCTGGGCCTGACCGACGGCGGCAAGACCATTCCGCACGAGGCCGAGGCCGGAACCAAGGTCGGTACGCTGACCGCGGGTGACGGTCCCGGGCAGGTGAAGGTTCCGGTCGCCCTGCAGGACGATCTGTCCGAACCCGGGTTCGGGGACAAGCTGACGCGTGTCGGCTGACGTTCCACTGAACCATTCCGGTGCTCCGCGGCGTCCCCCGTTCCAGCCGGTGCGCCCGGCTCACCAACGTGTCCGCGCTCCCCGCGGCGGGAAAGCCCGGGGAGCGCGCGGGGCGACGGGGAGTGCTCGGGCGGCGTCCGGTAACGTCATGCGGATCTGAGCCGCACATCCGTACGGGGAGGATGGGGGAGAGAGCGCAGTGGCCACTGTGCACCCACCGCGGCCGCCGGAGTCGGAGCCTGACACCGGCGCCGACGAGATAGCCGGAAATCCGGGCGTGGACGACGCCGCGGATGCCGTTCGCACACCCGTTCCCGGGCAACGCCCACGATGGGAACCGTCCGGCGATGCCGGAGAGTCCTCCGGAGGTCCCGGAGAGTCGTCCGAAGGTGCGGGAGAGTCGCCCGGACAGGCCGGGCAGCCGTCCGGTCAGGCGGCTCCCGCCGACGACGGAGACGCGGACGACGGCGGAGCCCCCGCAGCCGAGGAGCCCCTACCGACCTGTGCGGACGCCCCCGCTGGGAACGCCCCGACGGAGGACGTCCCGGGGGACGGTGTGCGGACGGAGGCCGCGTCCGGGGAGGGCGCTCGGACGGAGGGCGTCTCGGCGGACGGCTCCGATGGTTCCGACCGTGCCGCCGGCGCCGGCGGCTCCGACGGCGGAAGTGCCGCCGGGGCCGGCCGCCGGCACGCGTTGCGTCTGTGGGCCCTGCGCGTGCGGAGTGGGCCGGCGCGGGGCGACGGGGAGAAGGCGTCTGCCAGGCCGGCGTTCGTCGTCGGGGCCGCGCTGGCCGCCGGGGCGCTGCTGCATCTGGTGTGGCTGTGGTTCCTCGCCAGCGGTGGCGGGGATTTGGCGGCACAGGACGCCTGGGCCGAGTTCGCGGGCGAGCACCCGGGCTCCGCGTACAACCTCGCCTGGTACGGGGGGCTGCACCCCGTCTCCTACAGCGTCATCTCGCCCTACCTGATGGCCGTCCTCGGCGTGCGGTCGACTCTCATGGTCTCCGGGGTGCTCTCGGCCGGACTGCTGTCCCTGCTGCTGGCCCGGACGGTGCCCAAGCCGCTGGTGCCCTCTTTGTGGGGTGCGTTCGCGTTCGCGTGCAACGCGGCGTCCGGCCGGGTCACCTTCGCGCTGGGGGTCCTCTTCGGGCTCGGCGCGGTCGCGGTCGTCTGGACGTGGCCCGCGCGTTGGCGCGGAGGGCGCGCGAGCCGCCCCGCCCGGTATCTGCGGGCCGCACTCGCCATCGTGCTGGCCGCGCTGGCCACCGCTGCCAGCCCCGTGGCGGGCCTCTTCCTCGAAGTGGTCGCGGCCTCCCTGCTGCTGGCCCGCAGGCCGGCCGCGATGTTCGCGATCGCCGTTCCGCCGCCCTTGGTGGTGGCGTTCTCCGCGCTGCTCTTCCCGTTCACGGGCGTGCAGCCGATGCCGTTCGTGTCGTTGATCTTTCCGGTCCTCGGCGCTGTCGCGGTGACGCTGCTGATGCCCAAGACGTGGACGGCCGTCCGCGTCGGCGGCGCCATCTACACCCTCGGCATCGTTGCGACCTGGGCGATTCCCTCGCAGGTCGGGTCCAACGTCGAACGACTCGGGCTGTTGTTCGGCGCGGTGGCGCTGCTGGCCGCCGTTCCGCTCGTGGTGGGGCACGGCTGGCAGCCGTGGAAGTCGCGCAAGGGCCTGGCGATGGCCCTGGCGCTACTGGTGACCATGGGCTGGCAGATCGCCAAGCCCACCTGGGACGTCCTGCACACGACGCCCGACACCAACTGGTCGCGGGAGCTGGAGCCGCTGGTCGCCCAGTTGCAGAAGGTCGACGCGGACCGTGCCCGGGTGGAGGTCGTGCCTGTCAACAGTCACCGGGAGGCTTCGGCCCTGGCGCCGTACGTCAATCTCGCGCGCGGCTGGAACCGTCAGGCCGACCTGGAGCGCAATCCCCTCTTCTACGAGGAGGACCTCAGCCCCGAGCGTTACCACGCGTGGCTGCGCCGCTGGGCGGTGCACTACGTCGTGCTGCCGGCCGACCCGCCCGACATCGCGGGCGGCGTCGCCGAAGCCAAGCTGGTGGGGGAGGGACAGCCGTACCTGAAGGAGATCTGGTCGGACGACAGCTGGCGCCTCTTCCGCGTCAACGACGCCGTGCCGCTGGTGGACTCATCAGCCTCCGTCGAGCGCGCCGACGCGGAGAGCGTGACGGTGCGGGTCAAGGAGAGCGGACGGGTGCTGGTGCGGGTGCCGTACTCACCGTGGCTCGGTCTCGTCGACGGGGACGGCGACCGGGTGGCGCCACCCGCGCGCGAGGAGGAGAACGTCAACGGTTGCCTGCGGGAGGCCGAACCGACGTTCGGCGGTCCGCCGCCGGAGGGCAAGGACGAGCCGGTCCTGGACACGTGGACGGTGCTGGACGCCCCCCGGCCCGGCGTCTACCACATCGCGGCTCCCTACAAGCTGCCGCGCGGCACCCCGTGCCCGGACGACGAGCGGGAAACCGAGGACAGGAAGAACTGACGTCCTCGGCCCCACCCGGCGGCTCACCCTTCGAGAGCCGCCGGGTCCATCCACATGGCCTCCCAGATGTGCCCGTCCGGGTCGGTGAAAGAACGCCCGTACATCGGGCCCTCCGCCTGCGGCTCCCCGTGCGCGTCCCCGCCGGCTGCCACCGCGCTGTCCACCAGCGCGTCCACCTCCTCGCGGGTGTCGGCCGACAGGCAGACCAGCACCTCGCTCGTCCGCGCCGGGTCGGGGATCTCGCGCTTGGAGAAGGACTGGAAGAACGGTTCGACGAGGAGCATCACGAAGATGTCGTCGCTGACGACCATGCAGGTGGCGTTCTCGTCGGTGAACTGGGGGTTGAAGGAGAAGCCGCACTTGGTGAAGAAGTCGACGCTGCGGTTCAGGTCCTTCACCGGGAGGTTGACGAAGATCTTCCGGGACATGACTGCCTCTTCTCGGTGGCTCCGCAGGGTCGTGCGCGACGGAGCGGTCGGTTGTCGCGGAGCGTTTTCTCGCCTTCGGCGGGAGACGCTTCCCCGAAAGGGCACGCCTGTGGGACGAGCGCCTCAGGGACATGCTCCGCTGGTCCGGTGTGGTGTACGTGAAGGCAGACCGGGCCCGAACGGGAAACTCATCGCGATGGCGCGGACGTGTTGCGTCCCTTCCGCCGGTCGTCCGCTCCCGCCTGGGTCAGCGACGCCAGTTCCGCGGGTTTGCCGCTGACCGCGGCCGCGATGAGCCGGTCCACGCCCGGCAGCCCCGACAGTCGCATGGCGCCCCGGCGGACCCGCAGCAACGCCGCGCTCTCGGGCAGGAACCAGCGGGCTCCCTGGCGGGCCACCCGCTGCTTCTCCTCGGCGACCGGACGCCACAGACGCTCGTACCGCTCCAGGCCCGCGCGGACGTCTCCCCGGGCCTCGGACAGCGCCGTGGCGAGCACGTGGGCGCCGGCGATGCCCAGCGAGGCACCTTGGCCCGCCAGCAGGGAGACCGCGTAACAGGCGTCACCGACCAGCACCGTCCTTCCGGTGCTCCAGCGGGGCAGTACGGTCTGCGCCACGTGGTCGTAGTAGATCTCCGCGGAGGGCGGGCAGGCCGCCAGCGCCCGGGGCGCCACCCAGCCGAGCGTTCCGTACGTCTCCCGTAGAGCACTCCTGGTGTCGTCGGGAAGCGGGGCGGAGGGATCGGTGACCCGGTGGACGGCGAAGGCCGCGACCTTCCCGCCACGCAGGGCGTAGAAACCCATCTGACGTCCCACGGTGTCCGTAAGACAGAACCGTCCCGCCACCTGCTCGCGCACCTGAGGGTCGTCGAAAACGAAGGCGGCGGTGTGGAAACCGAGGTGACGGAGACTCTGCTCGTCGCTGCCCTCCCGGCCGAAGACGAGAGAGCGCACCGTGGAATGGATGCCGTCCGCACCCACCAGCAGATCTGCCTCGCGCACGGTGCCGTCGTCGAGGGTGACCCGCACACCGTCCGGCCCCTCGTCGAGGCCGGTCACGCTCGTGCCGTACCGCAGCGTCACCTCGCCCGGCAGGCTTTCGCGCAGGGCCAGTTCGAGGTCCGGACGCATGATGCTCAGCAGCGCGCCGCCCGCGACCGCGGAGAACTGCGCGTAGTCGAGCCCCGCCCGGCGACGGCCCCTCTCGTCCACGAAGGCGGCCTCGTGAACCGTGTAGCCCAGCTCGCGCAGGCGCGGCAGCAGCCCCATCGCCTCGGCGGCCTCGTAGCCGGGACCGAAGAAATCGATCATGTATCCCTGGGAGCGCGGCCCGGAGGCGCGCTCGACCACCTCGCTGCGCCAGCCGTGCGCGGCGAGCCGATGGGCGAGCGCCAACCCGGCGATGCCCGCTCCGCAGATGACGGCCTTCACGGGTTTGCCCTCCTCGGTGTCGTGGAAGCGTCGATGCCCGGATCGGTCAGGAGGCGGCGCAGCACGGGAGAGACAGCTCCGGACGCCGGCTCGGGGACTGCGGTGCGGTGCAACATGAGCCCGTCGAGTGCCGCCAACAGCACCGCGGCGGTCTCCTGCGGGCGAGGCACGCCGTGGTCGTCCAGCCGTCCGGCCAGCTCCTCGCGTGCGGTCGAGATGATCGCGGCCACACCGCGCATCAGTTCCTCGTCGCGGGTGGCCGCCAGGTACGTCTCGATGAACAGCAGCGAGGTCGGATCGGTGCCCGGGTACGTGTCGAGCGCCCCCAGGACGCCTTCCAGCGCCTCTTCCGGCGTGGCGGCAGCCGCCAGCATCGCCGTCATCTCCTGGGTCAGCGCCTCTATCGTGCCGAGGGCGGCCTGGGTGAGCAGCGCTCCGAGGGACGCGAAGTGGTAGTGGACGAGCCCGGGGCCGACCTGGGCGCGTTCGGCGACCGCACGGGTGCTGACGCCCGACCAGCCCCGCTCCGCGATCAATGCGGCACCGGCGCGCAGCAGTCGCTGCCGTACCTCACGTCCCCGGTCGGCGGCGGTGACGGGTGGTGGTGGCACGGAATCTCCCTCACTGACGCGGCGCTGAGGTGCGCCGGGTGCATAGCGGATCGGTGCCCGGCCGCCCGGTCCGAGTGAGCGCCGTGCGTCGGGGCGTTCGCTCGGACCGGACGCTTCCGGGTGACGTACACAGGTCAGTCGCCTTGGGCGTATGCCCAAGCCGTCTGTCCAAGAGGGTAGCGCCTGTCGCGGCGTGCCGCAGGTTTCCCAGGTCGAGGCGGTGACGGCTCGGTCCAGGGCGAGGCTCCGGGCCCTTCGGTCCCCGGAGCGCGCCTTCCGCGTTCTCCGGCCTTGCTGCGACGCATGCGCTTCCCGCGCTTCCCACGCTTCCCGCGCTTCCCGCGCTTCCCGCGCTTCCGTGTCTCTCCGCGGTCTTCCCGCGACCTCAGAGGTCTCCGTGCGCCGAACGCGCAGGAGCGGGCCACCTGTCACGCTTCGGCCGGGTGGAGGTCGGCGGCTGCGCGGGAGCGGGGGCCTGCCGCGCCGGGGACCGGCGGCGCACCGGGCCGAGCGGTGATCTGCCAGGCGCACCGGACCGGCCCAGCCCTCGGGCAGGGGTCAGGACAGAACTTAGGAGCGGTCCTCGGAGCGGCCGTCGGGCCGGCCCTCGTCGGTCAGAGGGTGGAGCCTCCGGCCGATAACGCTCGACGCGGCCACCGGAAACGCTCGACGGGGCCGCCGGGAACGCTCGACGGGGCCGCCGATAACGCTCGACGTGGCCGGGGCCGGGTCAGGTCTCGGCGACGGCCTGGTTCACGGCCTCCAGGGCGAGCTCCCACGGGAACGCGCCGGGACGGCCCTGGCCCGGAGGATTGGGAACGAAACCGCCCTCCCCGTAAAGCACCCGCACACCGGCACCCCGCAGGACCTCCAGGGAACGGGCGAACTGGGGGTGCCTGGCGTAAGCGGCGTTCACGCACGGCATCGTCACCAAAGGGATGCCCTTGCCGATCGCCTCGGCGGCGAAACCGACGACGAACTTGTCCGTGAGACCGAGCGCCCACTGGTTGACGGTGTTGAACGTTGCGGGTGCCACCAGCGCCACCGTTGCGGGCGGCCAGACGTCGGGTCCTCCGGGCAGCTTGTAACGGGAGCGCACGGGGTGGCCGGAACGGTGCTCCAGGGAGGGCAGTTGGCCGTCGAGCCAGTGCGCCGCGGTCGGCGTGAGGCCCAGGCACACGTCCCAGCCCGCCCGCCGGGCGTCCCGGACGACATCGGCGACCCGCAGGACGGGAGGCGCGGCGCAGGCGAGCAGGTACAGGACGCGTGAGGCCATGGAGGCATCCCACCATGAACTCCCGGAGCGCACCGTTGGCGCCCTCTTCGCCCCTTCCGCCGACTCGTCCGCCTCTCTCACATCCCGTCCCACCGGCGCAACTTCACGGAACTCGATCGAGTGGTGCTCCCGGTCGCGATCCGGTGCACCACGCCGCCGTGCGTACCGTGCCGGGGCATCGGGAAAGTCGAACGGAGTCGCGGATGCGCGGGCTGAAGGAAGAACACGCGGGCGTCCGTATCGCCCATCAACGCAAACTGGCCGGACTGACCCAGCGTGGTCTGGCCGCCCAGATCCCCTATTCCTACAGCCTGTTACGACAGGTCGAGGAAGGCCGCAAGAACGCGTCACCCGACCTGATCTCGGCGGTGGCGCGGCTGCTGCGGATCGACGTCACCGTGCTGACCGGACAGCCCTACGTCACCGAGCTCCAGCAGGACAGGCTCGCCGCCCTGATCCGGCCCATCCGTGAGTCCCTGGACCTCTACGACCTCGAAGACGGGTTCGTGCACTCCCCGGGGACTGACGGGAATGGGGGCAGAGACGGCGACGGGAGCGGCGGAAACGACGTCCGTCCCGCCGAACTCGCCTCCCGTGCGGACGACCTGTGCCGCATGGTGCGTGCCACTCAACTGAGCAAGGCGGGCAACGCGCTCCCCGCCTTCATCGCGGAAGTCACCTCCGCCGCCCACCGGGCGCCTAGTGCGGCGCTCTGGCAGACACTCGGTTCCGCCTACCGCACGGCGCACGACATCGCCACCAAGCTCGGTTTCTACGACCTGGCGACCATCGCACTCGACCGGCTCGGCTGGGCCGCCGAACGCGGCTCCGACCCGCGGCTGGCCGCCGTACGCCAGTACATGCGCGCGCTGACCTACTTCCGTGAGGGCGAGCACACAGTAGGGCTGCGCCTCATCGAAGCGGGCCACAGAGCCCTCTCGGAAACCGACAGCACTCAGCGGGAAGCGCGGGAGACCCTCGTCGTGCGGGGCCAGCTGCACCTGGGGGCGAGCGTCATCGCGGCCCGCGCGCACGACGCGAACGCCGTCGAGGGCCATCTGCGCGAGGCCGCCTCGTACGCGCAGCGCACCGGCGAGGCCTCGCGGGTCCACTGGCTCAGCTTCGGGCCGGCCAACGTCACCGTGCACGAGGTCTCAGCACAGGTGGAGATGCGGCGCTACGGGAAGGCGCTGGAGAAGTCCCGGCAGGTGAACCTGCCGCACGGCTGGCCCATGTCGCGCCGCGCCCATTTCTACGTCGACCGCGCCCGCGCCGAGATGGAGACGGGGCGCTGCGACGCCGCACTGGAATCCGTCATGACGGCACGCAAACTGGCCCCTGAGCAGACGCGCTACCATCCCGGCGCCCGCGAGACCATCAACGGGCTGGTGGCGCAGCGCCGCCGCACCCCCGACTCGTTGGACAACATGGCCGCCTGGCTGGGCCTGTGAAGCACACACACACGCGAAGACGGGGCCATCGGGCAAGCCTGCGGCGGAACTCAGGGCGAGATGACTACGGTGCGCGATCAAAGTGTCACTCATCGGTGACATTTCTTCCGTCATCCTCGCGGCAGGCTGATCCCGTCACGACACCGAGGGGCGCTGCCGGAGTGACGACTGTCGGCGCCTCGAGGGTCGGCGGAGCCACGGTTCGGCGCCCTCGGGCGCCTAGCCGTACTCCGAGTGCCGTCGGCGCGCGACGAGCGCGCGTTGCGCACGACGCACAGGACGTACACGACGCACTGGACGCGCAGGACGCACAGGAGAAGCCGTGACCGTATGGTGGCCGCTGCCGAAGGGCCTGGATGCCGTGCTGTTACCCGCGGGGGAGTGGTGGGACGCCGTAAGGGTCCCCTCCTACCTGGGAGAGGGCGTACTGGCACGGCTCGGCCCCTCCTCCGGAGCCGTCATCCGTGACCCCTACGGCAGCAGGCTCTACTGGCTCATCGAGCCGGACACCGCCCGCGACTGGTCCTTCAACGAGTTCGCCGCCGTCCAAGTCCTCGGGACCGCGAGCTGGGTGACCGTACCGCCCAGCAGCCGCCTGCACCCTCCGGGCCCCCACTGGGCTGTCCCCTGCACCCCAGCGGCGTCCCTGACCCCCGCCGCCGCCCTCCACGCGGCCCTGCACTCGACGATCCTCCACAACCTCGGCCCCCGGGAGAGCACGCGCGCACGGGGCGCGGGATGAGGCCGGCCCCGACCCCGCTCCCACGGCCGTTACCCCGGCCGAACGAAACGCACGTGCGGTTTCCGCTCCGCCGCACGCCGGGACCCGCGCGTGCGTCAGCCACGACGCGAAACAGCCACCGTCGTCACGGCGAGTACGACGCACCCCCAAGCCGCTCCCCGCAGCCCGAGACGGAGCATCCCGGCCGTGAACGCCTCCGCTGCACACGGGGACCCGGCGGCAGTGCCGAAGGCGGCGACGCCGAGGGCGGTTCCCGTCTGCCGGGCCGCGTTGCCGGCCCCACTGACGAGCCCCGAACGGCACGCGGACACCGCGCCCACCGCGACCGCGACCACAGCGCCCGTGAAGAGCCCCGCCGCATCGACGACAGCCACGTCGAGCCACGCCAGGGACATTCCGGCACACATCACGCCGAGAACCCACCGGGACCGGTCCACCGGGGGAGAGCCCTCCTGAGCACCGCCTGGCAGACGCACCGTCCTCCCCGACCGCACCCTGACCGCCGGACACTTCCATCCAGCCCGAAGTGTCCTCACCTCACACCCGCTCCATGACGACGGCCAACAACCACCCCCCACCGCGGCGCCCCACCGTGCCTACGCGCCCTCCGACTCCACCGCCGGAAGGGAAGCCCTGCACGCGCTCCCCGGAAGACGAACTCGCCACGCACCGTTGTGACGACGCCCCGTCCACGCCGTCGCCCTGCGGCGACACTCCCGCGTCCCCACCCACCCGCAGCAGTGGCGTCCGCGCCACCCACTGCGGCATCCGTACGCCCGAATCCGCGCCCCGCGGTGAGGCGGATCCGGCCACCGCGGCGGCCCTGTTCGCCGACCCGGCCCGTGCCCGAGCCCTGATGGCCCTGGCGGACGGCAGGTCGCTCCCTGCCTCCGTACTGGCCGACGAGGCGGGCGTCTCCGCGCAGACGGCGAGCGCGCACCTGGCGAAACTGCGCGAAGGGGGCCTGGTGACGGTGGAGAAGTCGGGCAGGCACCGCTACTACCGCCTCACCGGCCCGGAGGTCGCCACAGCGCTGGAAGCTCTCACAGCGCTCGCCTTGCCCCGCCCGGCCCGCTCCCTGCGCGCTCACCCCCGCGCAACAGCGCTGCGCCGGGCACGGACCTGCTACGACCACCTCGCGGGAGACCTGGGCGTCCAGGTGACCGCAGCACTGGTCGCGGCCGACGCCCTGCACCCCGCCGACGCCATCCCCGACACCCACCGCCGTCCCCACGACCCTCTCTCCGCCCCGCTCCCCGCCCACCCCTACGAACTGGGAACCACCGCCAAGGAGGTGTTCGCCTGTCTGGGCGTCGATCTCTCGGAAACGGCCACCCCGTCCTGCCCCACTCGACGTCCCTTGCTGCGGTTCTGTCTGGACTGGACGGAGCAGCGTCACCATCTGGCGGGCCGCCTGGGAGCTGCCCTTCTCACAGCGCTCCTCACCCAACGGTGGCTGACCCCGGGCCGCCGCCCCAGAGCTCTCGTTCTCACGCCCGAAGGAGCACGCCATCTCGCGGCAGCCCTCCCCCTGCCCGGGAACCTCACCCAGGAGCACGACGACCAGTCGTAACCCCCTTCGCGCACGACCGCCCACGACCCGAGGAGCGCCGAAGAAGTCACCGGACACCGAGAAAGCGCCAGTTCCGCACTCGAGCCGATGCGCGCACCCGCCGGGTCCCTGCCCACGCGGGTGCACGCACCGGGCGAACGCGTCAGCCCAGCTTGGCCTCCTGCGCTTCGATGACGGCGGTCGGCTGCTCGAACGCCTCACCCCGGGTGATCGCCGCGATGTTGAAGGACGAGAACCCTGCCAGAGTGGTGCCCTGCCGGAAGACGACGACCTTGGTGTCGGCAGCGGTACCGTCCTGCTTCGTCCCCACGGTCCACGCCACGGCGTCCTCACCCGCGGAGAGCTTTTCCACGCTGATCTTGGTGACCTGCTGCTTGTCTCCGTCGGCCGTCATGGCGAAGCCCCCGGCGCACTTCTTACCTGCCTTCCGCAGCGTCGCAAGGGCCTGCTCGGCGCCGTCGGCGTCGTAGGACCACAGGGAGGTCAGCGTCTTGGTGATGTCGAGTGAGTCGAGCATCGCCTCCTCCGCCTCGCCCTCCTTCATGTCCGCCATCTCGTCCGTGGAGGGCAGGTCCTTCTTGGCGGTATCGGCCTCATGGACCACGAGTCGCTGGACACGTGCCGTCGGCTCACCAGCCGGCAGGGCCGACAACACCTGGGCGACGGGCTTGCACTCGGCCCTCTCGGCAGAGACGGAGCCGGGCTCGAACACGTCTTTCTTGCCCGGTTTTTTGACCTCGTGGTCTTTGACATCGCCCTCGGCGACGACGCGCTTCTCCAACTCGCCGGCCGTGAGCGCCTTCGCCACCGGCTTCTTGGCCCCCGCGTCGCCGCGCGCCTCCTTGCCCCCACCGCTCTCTGCGTCGCCACCGCATCCGGTGACCAAAAGCGCGACGGAGACCGCGGAAGCGGTCAGGACGGTACGGCGTATGGCAGCGACTCGCACTGTGCGTCTCCCTGTGCTGTTGTTCCTGCGCTGGGCGCAGATCGTGCAAGCAAGACCAGCGTGACCGCGGCACGGTTGTGCGCTAAACCAAACCGACCGTAAATCGAGATCCGCCCGGCCGAACGGTGCTCCCTCACGCGTGACCAGCACAACCACCACCTGCCGAGCGCAGCCGGGCCTCGCGGATCCACCAGCCGTGTAGGGGACGCCCCCGGAGAGGAGCGCTCGCAGCCGCCCACCGGGAGGGACCCCGCTGCGACGCCGACCGCACAAAGGGCCGGCCCAGCGAAACGCTCCGCTGAACCGGCCCTTTCCCGTGTGCCCCCGGCAGGATTCGAACCTGCGACACCCGCTTTAGGAGAGCGGTGCTCTATCCCCTGAGCTACGGAGGCGTGCGGAGTGGTGATCCGCGGCGCCTAGCCTAGCGGATGGGGGAGCGGCGTCGGCAACGTCGTTCGGCGTGGGTGGCCCGGGTCAGTAGTGGAGGCCGTGGCCGAAGGGGTAGAGGGGGCGGTCGGGGGAGTCGAGGTGGGGGATGGTGACGGGGAGCTTGCCGTGGGGGCGGGTCTCGCCGTAGAGGACGCGGGCCAGGGCCGTCATGGAGGGGGCGGTGTAGGAGTAGGTCGCCAGGTAGGCGGGGATGCCGGGGAAGCGGCGGATGTCGTAGGGGAGGCGCACGCCGGCGACGATGACGCGTCTCCCTGTGGTGACGAGGGACTCGATCAGCTTCGCCTGGGCGGCCCCGCCCTCCTTGCCCGCTGCGGCCGCGTTGGCGAGTACGACGGTGACGTCGTGGGTGCGCGCGGCCTCCGTGGCCTGGGCGATCGTGGCGGAGTTCGGTGCGGTCCCGGTCTCCAGGGTGGTTGTCCGCTGGCCGCGCCGGGTGCCGATCGCGCGGGCGAGATCGGCGAGGGGAGAGGTGCCCCAGCCGGCGACCAGGACCGTGCTGGAGGAGCTGGGCAGGGGAAGGGCGCCGCTCTCGTTGCGGAGCAGGGTGATCGACCGTTCGGTGATCTCGCGCGCCCGCGCCCTGTGCCCTCTGCTGCCGACTGTCCGCGCGGCGCGTCGTTCGCTCACGTACGGCAGCGGGAACAGGCGGCGGCGCAACTTGTGCTCCACAATCCGCCGCACCGACGCGTCCAGTCGTTCTTCACTGACCTTGCCCGACCGTACGGCGGCGCGTACGGCGCCGAAGGCGGTGTCGAGCTGAGGGGCGAGGACCAGCTGGTCGCAGCCGGCCTGGAGGGCCCGCACGGGGGCGACGTCGGGAGGGAAGTCGGCGGTGGCACCGCCCATGTCGAGGGCGTCCGTGGCGATGAGCCCGTCGAACCCCAGTTCCTCGCGCAGCAGTCCGGTCACGATCGGCTGCGACATGGTCGCCGGAACCCGGGAGGGGTCGAGTGAGGGGACGACGATGTGGGCCGTCATGATCGTGTCGACTCCGTGCCTGATGGCGGCCCGGAACGGTGGCAGATCGATGCGGTCCAGCTCTTCGCGCGTGTGTGTGATCTCCGGAAGCCCCGTGTGGCTGTCGACATCGGTGTCCCCGTGGCCGGGGAAGTGCTTGGCCGCGCTGGCGACACCACCGTGGTGGTATCCACGGACGGCCGTGGAGACGAACTCGACGCACAGATCCGTGTCCGAGCCGAACGAGCGCACGCCGATGACCGGGTTCTCCGGGTTGATGTTGACATCCGCGACCGGCGCGTAGTTCTGGTTGATGCCGACGGCGGCGAGTTCGTCGGCGATGATGTCGGCGCTGTCGTAGGCGTCACGCGTGGACCGGGTCGCGGCCAGCGCCATGTTGCCGGGGAGCTGGGTGGCGGGCTCCAGCATCCGGTAGACGACGCTGCCTCCCTCCTGGTCGATGGAGACCAGGAGGGGTACGCGGGCGCCGCCCCGCACGGCCGCCCGCTGCAGCCCGTTGGACAGCCGCGCGATCTGGCGCGGCTCACGGACGTTGTCCGGGCCCCGACGCGCGTCGAAGTAGATGACGCCGCCCGGACGGTACTTCTCGATCACCTCTGCGGGGGTCGAGACTCCGTAGAGTTCGCGGTTCCTGGCGTGCTCGGTCTCCGCCCTCTGCCCGTAGATCTCGACGACGAACAGCTGCCCGATCTTCTCCTCGAGGCTCATGCGGCGCAGCAGGGCCGCCGCGCGGGCGCGGACGGCGGACGACGATCCGTGCGGCGAGGATCCGGCGGCTCCCGAGTGGCCTGCGAGGCTCGCGGCCGACGAGGCAGTCGTCGACGCCGCCGATGCCGAGGGGGCCGTGGCACCGACTGCCGCCGCGACGCCCGCCGCGGCAGCGATGACGCGTCTGCGGGTGGTGGGCTCCTGCTGCATCGGAACGCTCCTCACGTGTGCGGGCTGGCTGCACTGAGTGCAGGGGCACTGGTGGGATGTGCACGGGGTGCATGTGGGGGACACCGCTGGACGCGGCAGCACATCGTCGCAGCGTGGAGGCCATCTGGACCAGACGCCGCGCGGAACTTCATGGGTCCAGTCCAGTGGCGTCCGGTGCTGCGGCGAAGGTCTTGCCCCCTCCCTGTCTTCCTCCCGTCCGTGCCGCGCCGTCGAGACGAGGCAACCAAGTGATGCGCGTCACAAGGGTCAGGGAAATAACCGGGGATCGCGTCCCCGTTTACATCAGCGTCTCCGGCAAACGGGGAATCAGTCCCCGTATCGGGGACTCCGCCTCACCCGCGGGTGCCACCGCACCAGCGGGATCGCGTTCGACGGCACCGGCCGTCCCGGAAGGAGCGAGGAACCAGGATGGGCAGCCCCACCGCCACCACGAAGTGCCCGGGCACCGAGCGCGTTGCCGGCGGCGCCGCGCACAGGGGGCGTGCTGATGCCGCACGTAACCGGGAGCGCATCCTGGCGGCTGCCCGCGAGGCGTTCGTCATCCACGGTGCGGACGCGTCCCTGGACGAAATCGCTCGCACGGCCGGGGTCGGCAATGCGACCCTCTACCGGCACTTCCCCGACCGGGACGACCTCGTACACGGTGTGATGCACGCCGTGACCGAGCGGATCGCGACCCGCGCACAGCAGGCGCTGACCGAGGAGGAGAACCCCTTCGAGGCCTTGCGTAGCTTCGTGTTCGCCGCAGTGGAGGAGCGCATCGGCGCGCTCTGTCCGATGCTCTCCGGCCGTTTCGATTCCACGGAGCCGCAGTGCCTCGCTGCGCGTAAGCGGGTGGAAGGGCTCACGGAGGAGCTGATCCGGCGCGCCCAGCGGGCGGGAGAGGTGCGGACCGACATCGACGTCGGCGACGTCATGGTCGCGCTCGGCCAGCTCACCCGACCTCTGCCGGGGGTCGGCTGCGGGCGGCTCGAGCGCTTCGTCGAACGTCACGTGCAGCTCTACATCGACGGACTGCGCGCCCCTGCCAGGTCCGAACTCCCGGGCCACGCCGCGACGCTGGAGGAGCTGCGAGAAGACCACTGATCCGCCAGGGCGACTGATCCGAGCAACACCGCTTACTTCCGCTTCCCTACCGAGTCAGTACTCCGACTTCCGACCGCCCAGACCACACCAGATCCGACCTCCGGTCTCACCGCCGCCCCACTGGCGCGCCGGTCCGTCAGCTCGCAGACGGCCGACGGCGTACGGGAAGACCGCCTCGCGGTAGCGCATTTCTTCTCTGTCCGTCACGACTGCGCAGGGGTCTCTCAGGTCTCGATCTGCTCACCCGTTCACCACGTCACCGACCGTTTTTTCGTACTCAGCACCAAGAGATGGGCACATCCATGCCAAAATCAGCCGCTCCGGCCGCCGTGCAGACCGGCCTGGACCCACGGAGATGGAAGGCCCTGGCCTTCATCGCCATCGCGCAGCTCATGGTCGTCCTCGACGCGACGATCGTGAACATCGCGCTTCCCTCGGCCCAGTCCGACCTGGGCATATCCGATGCCAACCGGCAATGGGTCATCACCGCCTACGCCCTGGCGTTCGGTGGCCTGCTGCTCTTCGGCGGCCGTATCGCCGACATGTGGGGCCGTAAGCGCGCCTTCGTGACCGGGCTCGTCGGGTTCGCGGCGGCCTCCGCTCTCGGAGGAGCCGCCACCGGCGAGGTGATGATGCTCGCGGCCCGAGCCCTGCAGGGGGCCTTCGGTGCGCTGCTCGCCCCCGCCGCTCTCTCGCTGCTTGCGGTGATGTTCACCGACGGCAAGGAGCGCGCCAAGGCGTTCGGCATTTACGGCGCCATCGCCGGAGGCGGCGGCGCCATCGGGCTGATCCTCGGCGGTGTTCTCACCGAGTACCTGGACTGGCGCTGGACCTTCTACGTCAACGTTCCGTTCGCCGTCATCGCCGCGCTCGGTGCCCTCAGCGTCATTCGGGAACCGGCCGAGACCCGCAACCGCTCCGCTCTCGACATCCCCGGGGTCTTCCTCTCCACGCTCGGTCTGGTCTCGCTCGTGTACGGGTTCACCCGGGCGGAGACGGACGGCTGGAGTGACGGCGGCACCATCGGCGTCTTCGTCGCCTCCGCCGTCCTGCTGATCGCCTTCGCGCTGGTCGAGTCCAAGGTCCGGGCACCGCTGCTGCCGCTGCGCGTGGTCACCGACCGCAACCGGGGCGGGGTCTACCTGTCGCTGGGCCTGGCGACCATCGCGATGTTCGGGCTGTTCCTGTTCCTGACCTACTACCTGCAGGTGGTCAAGGGGTACTCGCCGGTCCGTACCGGTGTGGCCTTCCTGCCGATGGTGGCCGGCATGATCACCGGGTCCACGCAGATCGGGGCGCGGCTGATGACCCGCGTTCCCTCCCGTCTCCTGATGATGCCCGGCTTCCTGGTCGCGGCGCTCGGCATGCTGTTGCTGACCCAGCTCGAGGTGGACAGCTCCTACCCCGCGTTGATTCTGCCCGCCGAGATACTGCTCGGCCTCGGGCTCGGAACGGCGTTCATGCCCGCCATGTCCCTGGCCACGCACGGTGTCCGGTCGAGCGACGCGGGTGTCGCCTCCGCGATGGTCAACACCTCGCAGCAGGTGGGAGGCGCGATCGGTACGGCTCTGCTGAACACCATCGCCGCCAGTGCCACCACCTCCTTCGTCGCCTCGCACGTCGCCGAGGCCACCAGCAAGCCGGCGCAGCAGATGCTGAAGCTGGAAGCCATGGTGCACGGCTACACCTCGGCGATCTGGTGGGCCGTGGGCATCCTGCTCGTGTCCGCAGCGATCGTCGCGGTCTTCGTGAACGCCCGTGGACAGAGCGGCTCGGCTTCCGCCGCCCCGTCCGAGGGCGAGGCCGCGGGTGACAGCCCTGACGGCGAGCCCGAGCCGGTACTGGTCGCGATGCACTGACCGGCAGGCTGCGACTGCACGAGCCCCCTGAGGCCCCCGCACCCGGAAGAGTGCGGGGGCCTCTCCTCGTGTGCGGGGGCGGGCCGGAGTCTCCTGTGGTGTGAGGGCGTGACCACTTACGAATGCGAGGCGGTGGGGTCTGTCCGCCTGTCACCCGCGGAAGAGGGAGGCCCCCATCCCGGTGAGCGGAGTGAGCCGGAGGTCGTCGGAGGGGCGGGAGAGACGACCAGTGCGAGGCCACGCAACCAAGAACGGACGACAACCGTCTAGACAGGTGACGGGCGGACGATGGCGAACGCCCGTGCAGCAGCCGCGCGCGACAACGGAAGAACTGCCCGAGGTGTTCCGCACCCCCTCCGACCAGGTGTGAATCCGTACTGTGACCATTCGGATCGGGTGAGTAGCGGCACAGGGTACTGCATGATCCGAAAAATGTTGCGCGAGTTGGGAATTTAGTCCGGTTTCCAGCCGTTGACATCTACGCAAGGCGGGCACTCGGGGAGTGTCCGAGCCAGCCACCAGGCCAAAGTTTCAAGTCCACTCGCAAGGGAGCACGCATGGCAACCCGTGCCGTCGCCCGTCGTCAGGAGAACACCAAGGGTGTCTCCGACACGGCAAGCAGTGTTCGCGCCGCCGGCAGCGAAGTCGCGGACCGTGACCTGGTCGGCATGTATCTCGACGAGATCGCCCGGACTCCGCTGCTGGACGCTGAGAAGGAAGTCGAGCTCTCCCTCGCCATCGAGGCGGGTGTCTACGCGAAGCGCATCCTGGACGGGCTCGAGGCGCCCGTCGCCGACGACTCGGCCAGCGCGACCGCGAACCGTGAGGAACTGGAAGCGGTCGTCGCCGAGGGGGAGCGGGCCAAGGATGTCTTCATCCGCTCCAACCTCCGTCTTGTGGTCGCCGTGGCCAGGCGTTACCCACGGAGCGGCCTCCCCCTGCTGGACCTGATCCAGGAGGGGAACGCCGGACTCGTGCGCGCTGTGGAGAAGTTCGACTACACCAAGGGATTCAAGTTCTCCACCTATGCCACGTGGTGGATCCGCCAGGCCATCACCCGCTCCATCGCCGACCAGTCCCGTACGATCCGGCTGCCCGTGCACCTGGTCGAGGAGCTGGGCCGCATACGCCGTGTGCAGCGCGAGTTCAACCGTGAGCACGGCCGGGACCCGGAGCCCTCCGAGGTCGCGGCGGAGCTGAACTCCACGCCCGAGCGCGTCACCGACGTCCTCGACTGGGCCCGAGACCCGGTCAGCCTGAACATGTCGGTCGATGACGAGGGCGAGACCCAGTTCGGCGATCTGCTGGAGGACACCTCGGCCGACTCGCCGGAGCAGTCCGTGCTCACGGTGCTGCGCAGGGAAGAGCTCGACGACCTCATCAGCAGGCTCGACGAGCGCACTGCCTCGATCATCAAGGCCCGCTACGGCATGGTCGACGGGCGGGAGCGCACGCTGACCGAGGTCGGCAAGCAGCATGGCCTCACCCGTGAGCGCATCCGCCAGATCGAGAAGCACGCGCTGCTCGAACTGAAGAAGATGGCCCACGACACGGGCTTCGACGAGGCGGCGTAACACCAGTTTCCGAGCCGTCGGCACACCGGCTCCCCGAGCCGCCGACGTCGTTGCCCCTCGACGAGCCCCGGTGCTTCCCCCGAGCGCCGGGGCTCTCAACTGTCCCGCGGCGGCACCCGTATGGTCCGGGCTCCTTCCGCCTTCGCGTTTTCGCTCCCCGGCGCCTCCCCGCTCTTTTGGCGCCCTCGCGAGGCAGCCATCCCGCTCTTGTTGCCGGATCCCTCCGCCCGCCGGCCTTCGTCGGTCCGGTGCAGCCCGCGCGCCAACCGCCGTACCGGGAACATCGACGCCCTCACGGCCAGCCACCCCCGTACCGCCGCTTCCGCACGCTGCGCTGCCGCGCCCACGGCAACCGTCAGTTCCATCAGGCGGGCTCCGAGTGCCCTCCACGGGTGTGCCCGCCGTAGAGATCGCCGTACGCGGGAAAGACCCCGCCCGGCCCGTCGAAACCGCTCGCGGCTCGCACCGCCTTGGCCACGGACCGGCCCACCACCTCGGCTCCCGCGGTCAGCACCTCGTTGAACTCCCCCTGCCCCAGCTCCCGCTCGCAGGTCGCCAGAGCGAAGGCCGCGTCGCCGTCGTGCATCAGATGGATCGGGCGCACCGCCCGTGCCAGACCGTCGTGGGCGCTGCCCGCCAGCCGCTGTGCCTGCGGCCGGGTGAGCGTCGCGTCGGTCCCGACCACCATCAGCGTCGTGTTCAGGGCGGGCCTGAGGTTTCCCGCCGACCGCTGGACGGTCTCCTCCTGCGCCGCCGCGCGCCGGCGCTCCGCTTCGGCGTGAGCGGACCGGGCGGGCAGGTGGTGCAGGCTGCCGGGCAGCTCTCCCCACAGCGCCCCCGTCGCCGGATCCGTCGCCGACCCGGCCGCGTTCAGGACGACCAGGGCGCCGACCACGGCCCCCGACGGCAGCAGCGCACTCGCCGTGCCGATTCCGCCCTTGAGGCCCCCGACCACAGCTCCGGTCCCCGCACCGACACAGCCCTGCGGGAGCGCGGCTCCCGCTTCCGTTCCACCGGCGGCCTCCACCGCCTGTCTGCCGAGCGTCGCGTCCGGCCGGGCGCTCCACCGGCCTCCCCGGCCGAGGTCGAAGATCACCGCAGCCGGCACCACCGGCACCACCTGCGAGGGGTCGGTGCCCACGGGGACGCCGCGGCCCTGCTCCTCCAGCCAGCTCATCACGCCCGAGGCGGCGTCCAGCCCGAACGCGCTGCCCCCGCTCAGGACGACCGCGTGGACGCGTTCCACCAGATTCCGCGGATCCAGAGCGTCGGTTTCGCGCGTCCCCGGGGCTCCTCCCCGAGCGTCCACTCCCGCGACGGCTCCCTCCCGCGCTGGAAGCACCACGGTCGTGCCGGTCAGCCAGCCGTCGTCGGTCCGTTGCGCGTGACCCACGCGCAGTTCTCGCACGTCGGTCAGGGCGTCCAGCGCGCCGGTCGAGGGGGAGGTCGTCGCGGGGGCGGTCGGTTCCTGTGAGTCCTGAGGTCTCATCCGGCATCCATACCAGGAAGGGCGGGCGGCCGCCGTACGCTTGAGCCATGAGCTCCGATCCGCAGCCCTCCGCACGACCGACGCCGCGTGACGCGGCGGCGTCGCTGGTCTTCGACGACCCGCTGAGCCGTCCGTCCAGTGACGACACCGACCGCGGGTGGGGCGAGGGCACAGCGGGAGAGGCCCAGGGAAGCGACGCCGAGCTGGCTCGCTTCCTCGACGAGAAGCCGCCCCACCACTTGTGAACCGGGGCGCGCGGCCGAAGCCGCCGCGGCTCGGGCCCCTGGGGACCACCTGACCCGCGCTGGGGCAGCGCCCCCGTCCCGTCGAGGGACCGACGGCGCCACCGCGTCAACCGGGCGAAGCCCCGCCGCAGCGGCAGACGGCACCGCGCCCGCAGTGCCCTGCGGCGCTGCGCCACTACTTCTGCGTACTGACGCCACCGTCGCGCTGCGAGCCCACCGAGGCGTCCGGCCCAGCGGCGGAGGACGCCTGCGAGCCGCCTGCGTCCGCTGCCGAGGCGTCGTGGGGACCGGGGCCGCCCGTGCCGTCCAGGGCGCTCGTGCCGGACCGCTGGGCGACCAGCTCGTCGCGGATCTCCGTGAGCAGCTCGACCTCCGTCTTGGGCACCTCCACCGGGCCCGCCTTCGCCAGCTGCCGTTCCTTGTACTTGTTCATCGGCAGGATCATCAGGAAGTAGACGACGGCTGCGGTGATCACGAAGGTCAGCGTGGCGCTCAGCACGGGGCCCCAGTTGATCGGGACGCCCCTGACCACCTCGCCCGCCGGGCTGGTCTCGCACGGGCCCTTCAGGCACGACTGGTACTGGTCCAGGTCCTTGGTGCCGATCGCTCCGACCAGCGGATTGATGAACCCCTTGACGACAGAGTCGACGATCTTGCTGAAGGCTGCTCCCACGACGACGGCAACGGCCAGTTCGACCACGTTGCCGCGCATCAGGAATTCCCTGAAGCCTGCGAGTAGGCCCTTCTTCTCGGGGGCGGGTGCGGGTGCGTTGCTCAACGAACTGCCTCTTCCGAAACCATGTGACGATGCTGACTGCGAGCGGGAGACCCAGGGCACACGGGCCCCAGGGGAGCGCCTGCGCACGGGACAGGCCACTCGCCTGCCCCCGAAGAGGGTGGCTCATGCACGCACTGCCCCGGCCCGCGGGCGCGGAGGCGGGCGGCCGGAAGCTCAGCACAGCGTCACCGCCATCCGCGACTCGGCTGCGGCGCCGGCCAGCGCGGCCGCGGTGCGCCGTGGCACGACGACCACGATCAGTGAGCCCTCGGCCCCGTCGCCCGAGACAGTGTCGCCGGTCTTGGGCACCTGAGCCACTCGGGCGCCGGTCGCGACGATGCGCGCGGCGTCTCCCTTCGAGCCGCTCGCCAGCACGTCCACACGGTCCCCGGGGCTCAGGAGACGGACCGTCGCCGGATCGGCGATGCGGACCGGCGCGGAGACGGGGGACGCGGCTGCGCCTCGCTCCGTGACGGATTTCTCAGTGCCGGAACGCCTAGCGATGCCCGGGCGATCTCCTTCCCCGGAACCTTGGCCTCCGTCGGTCCCGTCGGCGGGTGTGGAGCCGCCGGCGACAGCGGTCAGCCCGGCCGCGGAGACGGCCAGCGCCGCCGAGAAGACTCTGCGGCGGCCGAGCGCACCCCGAGACGGCCGACGGCCGCGCCCGGCGCGCACCGGGGGAAAATCGGGCACCGGCGTCCGCGGCCGCGTACGCGGGGGGAAGCGCTGCGAGAACGGATTCCGGGGTCGGGACACGATGCTCACCACCAGCCTTCAGGGGAAGACCGCGTGGTCGCGGTCCTCGTCGCCTCACGGTGAACCCGTTCGCCGGAATCCGCTGAGCACCCGCGGAATCTGTGGATTACCTACCGGTTGTGGACAACTTCCTCACCCGTATGAGGAGGGCGGTGGTCTGCCGGGCCGAGGGCCCGAGCGGCCCCGGGTCCGCGACCCGCCCCGGAACGCGAGGCCGCAGGACACCGCGGCTCAGCGCGAGGCCGCGACCAGATGTGACGCGACCAGAGGCGACCCGACCCGACGCCGAAGGAAACGCGAAGTGGCCGGCACGCCGTCGGTAGGGAGCGGGTGCGGTCCTCAGGGCAGGGCGAAGCCGGGTTCCTGACCACCGAGCGCCGTGCCGCACTCGCACTTGCGGTCGCTGCCGGTGGGCAGCTCGCGGACTGCCTCGAAGAGGACCTGGCGCAGACGGTCGATGTTCTCGCCGAAGACCCGCAGGACTTCCTCGTGAGAGACGCCCTCGCCGGCCTCCGCGCCCGCGTCGAGGTCCGTGACGAGGGCCAGTGAGGAGTAGCAGAGCTCCAGCTCGCGGGCGAGCACGGCTTCGGGGTGTCCGGTCATGCCGACGACAGACCAGCCCTGTGCGGCGTGCCAGCGCGACTCGGCACGGGTGGAGAAGCGCGGGCCTTCGATGACGCACATCGTGCCGCCGTCCACCGCTTGCCAGCCCTGGTCACGGGCCGCGCGCAGCGAGGCCTCGCGCCCCGCCTCGCAGTACGGATCGGCGAAGGTGATGTGGAGCACGTTGGGCACGCTTCCGTCGGGCAGGGCCTCCCCGTCGAAGAACGACTGCTGCCGCGTCTTGGTGCGGTCCACGAGCTGGTCGGGGATGACGAGCGTGCCGGGCCCGTACTCAGGCTGCAGGCCGCCGACCGCGCAGGGGGCGATGATCTGCCGGACTCCCACGGAACGCAGCGCCCACATGTTGGCGCGGTAGTTGATGCGGTTGGGAGGCAGATGGTGGCCACGGCCGTGCCTGGGGAGGAATGCCACCTTGCGGCCGCCGGTCTCCC
The DNA here is from genome assembly GCF_003323715.1 of Streptomyces diacarni. Classification (GTDB taxonomy): domain Bacteria; phylum Actinomycetota; class Actinomycetes; order Streptomycetales; family Streptomycetaceae; genus Streptomyces; species Streptomyces diacarni. The sequence continues at coordinate 21,705 of NZ_QOIN01000026.1, read as the reverse complement.
CCAGGAAGAGGGAATCGCTCGGCGGCCCGTAAGGCGTCTCGACGGTGACCTCGGTGACGTCGTCGAGGAAGGAGTAGAACCCGGAACCGCCGATGACGCCGATCTCTGCCTGTTCGCTCATGCGGTCACCCTAAGGGGGCGCACCGTCGGGAGGGCAGGGAAGGCAACGGGCCGGTGACGCCTGTGGTCAGACCCGTGAACGGTTCGTTCGTGGGGCTCGCGGGCGGAAGCGGACGCCGGTGTCCCGGCGAGCCGCTTCAGCTCGAGCTGCCCGCCTTCGCCGAACTCTTGCTGCCGCTGCTCTTGCTCTCGCCCTTGCCGGAGGACTTCGACTCCGACGAGGAAGAGCCGGAGGACGACGAGTCCGACGACGAGGAGGAGCTGGAGGACGAGGAGTCCGACGAGCTCTTGGAGTCGCCGTCGCTCTTGCCGGACGAGTCCGAGGAGGAGCTGGAAGAGGAGGAACTGCTGCTCGACGAGGAGCTGCGGCTGTCGTTGCGGTAGAAGCCGGAGCCCTTGAAGACGATGCCGACGGCCGAGAACACCTTCTTGAGGCGTCCCTCGCAGTTGGGGCACACGGTCAGCGAGTCGTCCGTGAACTTCTGCACCACCTCGAGGCCCTCGCGGCAGTCGGTGCACTGGTACTGGTACGTCGGCACGTTCTTCCTCCTGGCACTCTCACTTGTTGAGTGCTAACAACGCTCCATAGTGCAGCATTCCCGCGCGTCAGTCCACTGGGACCGTCGTTCGGTGACCCAGCCCACGCGCCGCGACCAGGCTGCCGTGCGGTGGATGCAGCGCCCCGCGGAAGGCGAGCAGTACCAGCAGTGCGAGGCCCGTGCCGGCCAACGGTGCGAAGAAGCCCGCACCGGCGCCCGAGTGGTCGGCCAGCTGCCCGGCCACCGTGGAACCTGCCGCCTGCCCCAGCGCCACCGCGCCCGTCAGCCAGGTGAAGGCCTCCGTACGGGCTCCCGCCGGGACCAGCGTCTCGATCAGTGTGAAGCACGTGATCATGCAGGGGGCCACGCACAGCCCCGCCAGTGTCCCGAGGGCGCCCAGCAGCACGGCCCAGGGCCCCAGCTGTGCGGCGACCGCGACCAGCGCGGCGGCCAGCACCAGGGCCGGGTAGGCGGCGAGCAGCCGAGTCTGCGGCCCCCGCTTCCAACGGATCGCGCCCACGGCGACGGCTGCCAGCATGTTGCCCGCGGCGAAGGCCCCGTACATGACGCCGTTGATGCCGGGCCGCCCGATCGACTCCGTGAACGCGGTGAGCGAGACCTGCATGCCGCCGAAGACCATGCCGATGCCGAGGACCGCCGCGACGAGCACCCGCGCTCCGGGCACGGCCAGCGCGGATGCGGTGCCGCCGTCCGCTCCGTGGACGGGCGCTTCCTTGCCGCCCGCGCCGCCGGCCCGGGCAGAGGCGGGCTGTGTGCGGCGCTGGGCGGCGAAGACCAGCCCGCCCACGAGTGAGACGGCGGCTTCCGCGACGAGCCCGGCGGCCGGATGCACTCCGGTACACAGGGCGGTCGCCAGTACGGGTCCCACGACGAAGGTGAATTCGTCCGTCACCGACTCGAAGGCGGCGGCTGTGGTCATCAGGGGGGTGCCCTGTAGACGCGCCGCCCACCGGGCGCGCACCATGGGGCTGATCTGCGGTGCCGTCGCACCCGCGGGTACGGCTGCGACGAACAGTGCCCACAGTGGGGCGTCCAGCACGGCGACCGCGATCAGGGCGGCGATGGTGAGAGCGTGCAGGAACACCTGCGGGAAGAGGACGGCGCCCTGTCCGAACCGGTCGGCCAGTCTGCCGCTCTGCGGTGCGATGACGGCCATGGCGATGCCTGCGGTCGCCGAGACTGCGCCTGCGAGCCCGAAGGATCCGGTGGTGTGCTCGACCAGCAGGACGATGCTGATGGTCAGCATCGCGTAGGGCTGGCGGGCCAGGAATCCGGGCAGGAGGAAGGACCAGGCCCCCTCCGTGCGCAGGAGTTGCCCGTATCCGGGGCGTTCGGTGGCGCCCTTGGAGCGGTCGGAGCGTTGCTCGTGGTGCCGCTCGGGGTGTGCCTGGTTGGCCTCGCGTGTCCTTGCGTGGTCGGTGTTGGTGGCCGGGGATTCCACGGCCGGGCCTTTCTGCCGCCTGGTAGCGCGTTCAGGGTGACGCGCCGAGAGCTGTCCTCTCGCGCAGGACCGGGGTAGATACCCGGTCCGGTGCGGGGTGGGCGATCCGGACCGTGGCCGCCGAGCGGTCGCGCCAGCTCTGCTTCAGGCAGAGTCGGGTAAAACTGTCCTGTCCGGTATGAGGATAACGGCCGAGATCAGTTCTCGGTGAACGCGCGCTCAGATCACCCACCCAAGGGCCGCCCGCGTACCCACCGGAGCGTCCCCCACCGTCCCGTCCGGTTGCCCACTCGCGTGCCGGCCGGGGGCACGGAAACGGACCCCCCGTTCGGTTCGCCCGCGTCCTTACCGGCCGCACGCGAAGGGGCCTCTGTTCGGTGCGCCCGCACCCCTGCCGCCCGCACTCCCGCCGACGGCACGCAAAGGGACCCCGTCCGGTCAGCCCGCGTCGCCACCGAACGGATGCGAACCCACCGAACGCATGCGAACGCACGCGACCGCGCCATCACGCTCCGTGTACGGAAGGGGCGCTATCTCCGCAGTGCCGTGCTCCCTCCGGGGCCGCCCAGCCACCCGGCGAGCTTGCCGCCGCGGCTGACCGACAGCAGGCGCCGTTCGACGGAGTCGCGCACCTGATCGGTGGCGACGACCAACAACTCGTCGCCGTGCCGCAGCACCGTGGAGGGCTGCGGTACGAAGCTGGTGCCGTCGCGCACCACCAGGGTGACGGCCGCGCCCGAAGGGAGCCTCAGTTCGGTGACCTCCACCCCGTGCATCCGGGAGGAGGGCGGGATGGACACCGCCAGCAGGTGACCGCGCAGCCGTTCCAGCGGCGCCGACTCGATGTCCACGTCGTCCGCCTCGTCTCTCTCGTTGAGGCGGAGCATTCTGGCCAGCCAGGGCAGTGTGGGCCCCTGGAGGACGGTGAAGACGACGACCAGGACGAAGACGATGTTGAAGATGCGCTGGCTGTCCTCGACGTCCGCGACCATGGGGATGGTCGCGAGCACGATGGGCACCGCTCCCCGCAGCCCCGCCCAGGAGAGCAGCACCTTGTCCTGCCAGGGCAGCTTGAACACCTTCAGGCACAGGAAGACCGACAGCGGCCGGGCGACCAGGGTGAGCGCCAGACCGATGAGTACCGCCGGCCAGAAGTCCTTCCACAGGTTGTGCGGAGTGACCAGGAGCCCCAGCAGGACGAAGAGCCCGATCTGCGCCATCCAGGCCACCCCGTCGGCGAATCCTCTTACCGCCGGACGGTGCGGGAGTTTTCCGTTGCCCAGGATGAGCGCGGCGACGTAGACGGCCAGGAAGCCGGATCCGTGCGCCATGGAGCCGCCGGCGTAGGCCAGGACGCACAGTGCCATCACGGCGATCGGGTAGACGCCGGAGGCCGGAAGTGCCACATGGCGCATGCCCAACTCGCCCAGTTTGCCCACCACCAGGCCCATTACGAGGCCGATGGCGAGTTCCAGCGCGATCTCTCCGAGCAGGAAGTACCAGGGATGGTGCTGGGAACCGAATGAGGAGAAGGTGACCACCAGCAGTACGACAGGCGCGTCGTTGAAGCCGGACTCGGCCTCCAGGATCCCGGTGAGGCGCTTGGGCAGGGGCACCTTGCGCAGGACGGAGAAGACGGCGGCGGCGTCCGTGGAGGAGACCACGGCGCCCATCAGGAGCGCGGCCTGCCAGGCGAGGCCGACCAGATAGTGCGCGGCCAGAGCCGTGACGGCGACGCTGGCGGCCACACCGAAGGTGGACAGTACGGCCGCCGCCGGTACGGCGGGTCGGATGTCGCTCCACTTCGTACTGAGTCCGCCCTCGGCGAGGATCACCACGAGGGCGGCGTATCCGAGGACTTGTGTCAGCTCGGCGTCGGAGAATCCGAAGCCGATGCCGTCCTGCCCTATGGCGACACCTATCCCGAGGTAGACGAGCAGGCTGGGCAGCCCGCTGCGTGAGGAGAGGCGGACCGCCGCGACGGCGACGAGCAGTACGAGGGCGCTGAAGAGCAGTAGCTGGTTGAGGCTGTCGACGGTCAGGGCACGGTCCTCTCTTCCGGGGCTTGCTCCTTGGGGGCGCGAGCGGGTGCGAGTGCGGTTTCTGACGTCCTCCTGACACTTTCCTGACACTTTCCTGACGCGTTCTTAACGCGCTGCCCATGGGGGCGGGTGGCTCCCGGACGAGTGTCCGGAAGTCTCTAGTTCGTTTGGGTAGCTAACAATTTACCATCGCTTGAACAAGCCCCCGGCGGAATCCGTAGTTGGCGACTCGCTGTCCGGGCGTGACGAGGGGCGGCCTATGGTTGCTCCGTACGGACCGAGCCCGTCCGGTCCCCTCAGTCAAGGTTCACCCTGCCCCTCGAAGGACAGCGATGCCCGCCAAGAAGACCTCGCGACGCGCCCGCCTCATCGTGATCGTCGTCGTGCTGCTGCTCGTGGCAGGCATCGGCGGTGGCACGTACTGGGGCATCAGCACCGTGCGCGACTCCTTCCCGCAGACGACCGGCAGCCTCAAACTCAAGGCTCTCGAGGCGCCGGTGAGTGTGAAACGGGACGGTAGCGGCATTCCGCAGATCTATGCGGACAATTCCGAGGATCTCTTCCTCGCCCAGGGGTACGTGCAGGCCCAGGACCGCTTCTGGGAGATGGACGTGCGCCGCCACATGACCTCGGGCCGGCTCTCGGAGATGTTCGGCGCGGGACAGGTGGAGACCGACGCGTTCTTGCGCACCCTCGGCTGGCGCAGGGTGGCCGAGAAGGAGTACAAGCAACTGCCCGACCGGACCAAGGAATTCCTCAAGTCCTACTCCGCGGGCGTCAACGCCTACCTCGAAGACCACGAGGGCTCCGCGCTCTCCGTCGAGTACGCGGCCCTCGATCTGGACGGCAAGGACTACAAGCCCGCGCCCTGGGACCCCGTCGACTCGGTCGCCTGGCTCAAGGCGATGGCGTGGGACCTGCGGGGCAACATGTCCGACGAGGTCGACCGGGCGCTGATGACCAGCCGCCTGGACAAGGACGAGATCGAGCAGCTGTACCCGGAGTACCCGTACGACCGGAACAAGCCGATCGTCGATCACGGCGCGGTCGACCCGGTCTCCAAGGAGTTCGACCCGAAGACCGAGGCGGACGAGACCGGTGGACAGGACACGGCGAACGGGGCCGATACCGGCACCGATGCCGGTCAGCCCGGCTCAGGCGGCGCTCAGAGCCCCGCTGACGGCATGGGAGAGGGCGGAGTGGCCTCCGGCGGGTCCGGCACCGCGAACGGCGCCCAGTCGGTCGGTGAGGCCACCCAGGGTGCGAGCACCCAACTGGGCACGGTGGCGAAGAAGCTGGACAAGATTCCCGGACTGCTGGGACCGAACGGCAGCGGCATCGGCTCCAACTCCTGGGTCGTCTCGGGCAAGTACACGACCACCGGCAAACCGCTGCTCGCCAACGACCCGCACCTCGCGCCGCAGCTCCCCTCGGTCTGGTACCAGATGGGCCTGCACTGCCGCTCGGTGGACAAGTCCTGCCCCTTCGACGTCTCGGGCTTCACCTTCTCCGGCATGCCCGGCGTGGTCATCGGCCACAACCAGGACATCTCCTGGGGACTGACCAACCTCGGCGCCGACGTGACCGACCTCTACCTGGAGAAGGTCAGCGACGGGCACTACCTCTACGACGGCAAGGAGGTGCCGTACCGCACCCGCGAGGAGACCATCAAGGTCGCCGGGGGCAAGGACCGCACCATCACCGTCAGGGAGACCAACAACGGGCCGGTCATCTCCGACCGCGACAAGGAGTTGCGCAAGGTCGGGGACAAGTCACCCGTCGGCAACGCGGCGCCCGACCGGGGGGACGGCTACGCGGTGTCCCTCAGGTGGACCGCTCTTGAGCCGTCGAAGACCATGGACGCGGTCTTCCAGCTGAACGAGGCGTCGAACTTCTCCGAGTTCCGCAAGGCGGCACGCGACTTCGCCGTCCCCTCGCAGAACCTCATCTACGCCGACACCAAGGGCAACATCGGCTACCAGGCGCCCGGACGCATCCCCGTACGCGGAAAGGGCGACGGGCGCTACCCGGCCCCCGGCTGGGACCCCCGATACCGCTGGAAGGGATACATCCCCCAGCGCGCCCTGCCGTGGGAGTACAACCCCGAGCGTGGCTACGTCGTGACGGCCAACCAGGCCGTCGTGGACCGCGAGAAGTATCCCTACATGCTGACGGACGACTGGGGCTACGGGGCGCGCAGCCAGCGGATCAACGACCTCATCCAGTCGAAGATCAAGGACGGGGGGAAGATCTCCCTCAAGGACATGGAGAGCATGCAGATGGACAACAGCAGCGAGATCGCCAAGCTGCTGGTGCCCTACCTGCTGAAGATCGACGTCAAGGATCCGTACGTACGGGAGGCACAGAAGCTGCTGGAGGGCTGGGACTACACCCAGGACTCCGACTCGGCACCGGCCGCCTACTTCAACGCGGTCTGGCGCAACCTCCTCAAGCTCTCCTTCGGGGACAAGCTCCCCAAGGAACTGCGGGTCAAGGGCGACTGCCTCTACGTGGCGCCGTCCGACGACTCGGGGCCCGTCGACGACCTCAGCGGTGAGGAACGCCTGGTACGCGAGTGCGGCCAGCGCTCTGCCGACACCGCGCAGCCCGACGGCGGTGACCGCTGGTTCGAGGTGGTGCGCAAGCTGCTCAAGAAGCCCGACAGCGACTGGTGGAAGACGCGCGGCACCGCGCGGCGAGACGGTGACGAGAACCGGGACGACCTGCTGGGCCACGCCATGAAGGACGCCCGCTGGGAGCTCACCTCCAAGCTCGGCAAGGACATCGGCACCTGGAGCTGGGGCAGGCTGCACCGGCTGATGCTCAAGAACCAGACCCTCGGCACCGAGGGCCCCGGCGTCGTGCAGTGGCTCCTCAACCGGGGCCCCTGGGACCTGAGCGGGGGCGAGGCGGCCGTCAACGCGACCGGCTGGAACGCGGCCGGCGGGTACGACGTGACCTGGGTGCCGTCGATGCGGATGGTCGTCGACCTCAGCGACTTGGACAACTCCCGGTGGATCAACCTGACGGGAGCCTCCGGGCACGCCTACAACGCGCACTACACCGATCAGACCGACAAGTGGGCCAGGGGAGAGTTCCTCAAGTGGCCCTACAGCGAGAAGGCGGTCGCCAAGGCCACCGATGACCAGATGGCCCTGACGCCCTGAGATCCGGGGCGCCGCCCCTGACGCCCCTGTACCGCCCTGACGCCCCTCTACGGCCCCGACCCGGCTCCGTGGGCGGTCGGGGCCGACCCGGGAGGTGGGCGGTGGAGGTGGTCGAGGAGGAGAGTCGGGCGGTGCCCTACTCCTCACCGAGGCGGTGCACTCCAGCCGGCGTCACGGCTGTCCGCACGAGGCGGTCGTGTGCCTCGCCGTCGATGTGGTCGACGACCTCACCGTCGTACAGCAGCACCGCGCAGGCCGGGTGCGCACCGGAGGCCGCCAGCCGGGCGAGTACGCGGTCGTAGCATCCCGCGCCCCGGCCGAGTCGCAGCCCGCGCCGGTCGACGGCCAGGCCGGGCAGCAGCACCGCGTCGGCTTCGATGACCGCCTCGGGCCCGAGCCGCGGCCCGGTGGGCTCCCGCAGTCCCCGTCCCACAGGGGCGAGCGCGTCGGGACCCTCGTAGGGGGCCCAGTCGAGGTCGTTGTCGGCCTGCAGGACCGGCAGCAGCACCCGTGCGCCGCGTTCGTCCAGCGCTCGGAGCAGAGGGCCCGTTCCCGGTTCCGTTCCCACCGAGACGTAGGCGGCGACCGTGCGGGCCGCGGCGAGCTCGTCGAGGGCCAGGACACGCCGTGCCAGCTCCTCGGCGGCTGCCTGGCGGTCATCCGGCGGCAACGTCCTCCTCACCGCGAGGACAGTGCGACGCAACTCGCGCTTCCTACTGTTGCCGGCGGTCTTCGGCTCGCCCATGACGCGCCTCACCCCTCCCGGGTTCGCAAAACGCAACAAACCTTATGGAAACCATGCGAACCCTTATCTTTCGGATCAATTGAGCGGTTATGGTGCGGGACATGACTTCTCCCCGCACGCGGATCACCAAGGCGGTCATCCCCGCCGCCGGCCTGGGCACCCGCTTCCTCCCCGCGACGAAGGCCACCCCCAAGGAGATGCTCCCGGTCGTCGACAAGCCCGCGATCCAGTATGTGGTCGAGGAGGCCGTGGCAGCAGGACTGTCCGACGTCCTCATGGTCACCGGCCGCAACAAGCGGCCCCTTGAGGACCACTTCGACCGCAACTACGAATTGGAACAGACCCTGCGCGACAAGGGCGACGAGGGGAAGCTCGCCCGTGTGCAGGAGTCCAGCGACCTGGCCACCATGCACTACGTCCGTCAGGGCGACCCCCGAGGGCTCGGGCACGCCGTCCTGTGCGCCGCGCCGCACGTCGGCAACCAGCCCTTCGCCGTCCTCCTGGGCGACGACCTGATCGACCCGCGCGACCCTTTGCTCGCCCGCATGCTGCAGGTCCGGGAGGAGCGCGGCGGAAGCGTGATCGCCCTGCTGGAGGTCGACCCGTCCAGCATTCACCTGTACGGCGCCGCCGCGGCGAGCCCCACCTCGGACGGCGACGTCGTCCGCGTCTCCGACCTGGTGGAGAAGCCCTCCGCCGAGCAGGCACCCAGCAATCTGGCCATCATCGGCCGCTACGTGCTCGACCCGGCGGTCTTCGACGTCCTCAGCAAGACGCAGCCCGGCAGGGGCGGCGAGATTCAGCTCACCGACGCCCTGCAGGCACTGTCCGTCGACGAGTCCCTGGGCGGCCCCGTGCACGGCGTAGTCTTCAGCGGACGCCGCTACGACACCGGGGACCGGGGAGACTATTTGCGAGCCATTGTCCGACTCGCATGCGAACGTGAGGACCTGGGCCCGGAGTTCCGGGAGTGGCTGCGCGGTTACGTCACCGAGGAGATGTAAGCCTTGAGCAAGACCTGGTCCGTCGACGAGCATCTGGAGGACATCCTCCGCAGCATCCGTCCGCTGGAACCCATCGAGCTGAACCTGCTGGACGCGCAGGGGTGCGCCCTGGTCGAGGACGTGATCGTCCCGGCGGCCCTTCCGCCGTTCGACAACAGCTCCATGGACGGCTACGCCGTACGGATCGCCGACGTCGAGGGGGCGAGCGAGGAGTTCCCGGCGGTGCTCAGCGTCATCGGTGACATCGCGGCCGGCAGTGCGGGACTGCCCACGGTGTCGTCGGGACAGGCGGCCCGCATCATGACCGGCGCACCGCTGCCACCGGGAGCCGAGGCCGTCGTCCCGGTCGAGTGGACCGACGGCGGTACGGGCAGCGGCCCGGCGGACGCCATGCGGGCGCACAGCAGCGCCCCGCAGGACGCCTCCGGACAGGTGCGCGTACACCGCCCCGTCGTCCCGCGCCAGCACGTGAGGGCCAAGGGCAGCGACGTCCGCCCCGGCACGGTCGCGCTCCGGGCGGGCACGGTGCTCGGCCCCGCGCAGGTCGGCCTCCTCGCGGCCGTCGGACGCGGCGCGGTGACCGTCCGTCCCCGCCCCCGCGTGGTGGTGCTCTCCACCGGCAGCGAACTCGTCTCCCCGGGGGAGCCCTTGGGCCCCGGTCAGATCCACGACGCCAACAGCTTCGTCCTGACGGCCGCGGCCCGCGCGGCGGGAGCCATCCCCTACCGGGTGGGCGCAGTGGCCGACGACGCGGACACGCTCCGCTCGACCATCGAGGACCAGCTCATCCGCGCCGACCTCCTGGTGACCAGCGGCGGGGTCAGCGTCGGCGCCTACGACGTCGTCAAGGAAGCGCTCTCCCGTGTGGAGGCGTTCGGCGCGGACGAGGACGGCGAGCCGGCGGACGGCGCCTCGGACGCGGTGGAGTTCCGCAGGCTCGCGATGCAGCCGGGCAAGCCCCAGGGCTTCGGCCTCATCGGCCCCGACCGCACGCCCATCCTCACGCTTCCCGGCAACCCGGTGAGCGCGTACGTCTCCTTCGAACTGTTCGTCCGTCCCGCGGTGCGCGCCCTGATGGGACAGGAGCCCGTCCGACGCCCCACCGTGAGCGCCCGTCTGTCCGGAGAGTCGGAACTGACCTCGCCGGAGGGCAAGCGGCAGTTCCTGCGTGGCGCCTACACGCCGCCCGCAGAGGACGAGGAGATGGGCAGCGTCAGCCCGGTCGGCGGTTCGGGCTCCCACCTGATCGCCGCTCTCGCGCAGGCCGACGCCCTCATCGACATCCCGGAGAAGACGAGCAGGGTCGTACCGGGGCGCGAGGTCACGGTCGTTCCGCTGGACTGACGCGCCGGACACGGCCCTTGCCCCTGCCGGTACCGTGTCTGGGCACAGCACAGGACCGGGAGAACCATGACCAGCCCCCAGCAGCACCTCACCCACCTCGACACGTCCGGGGCCGCCCGGATGGTCGACGTGTCGGAGAAGGACGTCACCGCGAGGACGGCCCGCGCCACCGGACGGGTGCTGGTCTCCCCGCGGGTGGTCGCGCTGCTGCGCGGTGAGGGCGTGCCCAAGGGCGACGCTTTGGCGACCGCCCGGATCGCCGGAATCATGGGCGCCAAGAAGACCCCGGAACTCATCCCGCTGTGCCATCCGCTCGCGGTCTCCGGAGTGAAGGTCGACCTGGCGGTCGTCGACGACGCGGTGGAGATCACCGCCCGGGTGAGGACCACCGACCGCACCGGCGTCGAGATGGAGGCGCTCACCGCGGTGACGGTCGCCGGTCTGACGGTCATCGACATGGTGAAGGCCGTCGACAAGGCTGCGACGATCACGGACGTCAGGGTGCAGGAGAAGAGCGGCGGCAAGTCGGGCGACTGGACACGCTCGCCGCTCACCGGGGAGGAGGGCGACGCATGACGGCAGCGGGACACGGTGGCGCCGCGCACACGTCGGGCGGCACCGGGCACGCGGCCGCGGGCCCCGGAGAGCACGCCGCCGGGAACGGGCCCCAGGGCGCGAGAAAACCGTCCCACCGGGCTCTCGCCGTGACGGCCTCCAACCGGGCGGCCGCCCAGGTGTACGCGGACAAGGGCGGCCCCCTGCTCGTGGAGGGGCTGACGGCCATGGGGTTCGCCACGGACGGGCCGAGGGTGGTGCCGGACGGAGAACCCGTGGGACAGGCACTGAGGGAGGCCGTACGGGCCGGGTACGCGGTCGTCCTCACCACGGGCGGTACCGGCATCAACCCGAACGACCGCACCCCTGAGGTGACCCGCTCGCTGCTGGACTACGAGATCCCCGGTATCGCCGAGGCCATCCGAGCGGAGGGCCGCAAGAAGGTCCCCACAGCCGCCCTCTCGCGCGGTGTGGCCGGTGTCGCGGGAAGCACCCTTATCGTCAACCTTCCGGGCTCGACAGGAGGCGTGAAGGACGGACTCGCCGTCCTGGCGGACCTCCTGCCGCACGCCGTCGACCAGGTCCACGGCGGCGACCACCCGCAGCACGCCCACACCGAAACGCCCACCGAGCCGAGCGCGTCCCAACAGCCCGGCGACCCCAGAGGGGACGACCACCGCTGAACGCGCCGTGGCCGGCTGAGTTGGCGGACGGTCCCACGACCCTCCGTCCGATAAGGGTGCGCGATCAGCGTGCCTGGCGGGAGGTGAACCAGCGCAACCGCGACTGGTTGCGCCCCTGGGAGGCGACGATTCCCCCGGCTCCGCCCGGCCACCTGCCGCCGCGGCGTCCCACCTACCGCCAGATGGTGCGCCATCTGCGCGCCGAGGCGCAGGCGGGACGGATGCTGCCCTTCGTCGTGCAGTTCGAGGGCAGGCTGGTCGGCCAGCTCACCGTGGCGGGCATCACTTGGGGGTCGATGTGTTCGGGGCATATCGGCTACTGGATCGACCGCGGTGTCGCCGGGCGGGGGGTCATGCCGACGGCGGTGGCGCTCGCCGTGGACCACTGTTTCCGCTCCGTGGGGCTGCACCGCATCGAGGTGTGTATCCGTCCCGAGAATGTGCCCAGCAGACGGGTCGTGGAGAAACTGGGCTTCCGGGAAGAGGGTGTGCGGCCGCGCTATCTGCACATCGACGGCGCCTGGCGGGACCACCTGGTGTTCGCACTGACGGCGGAGGAGGTCCCCGAGGGACTTCTGACCCGGTGGCGCCGCTCGCGGCCCGGTCACTCCTCGGAAATGAAATAGACGTTCGAATTGTGGCGCGGAAAGCCGCCTCCCGGTATCAATCGCCCATTTCCATGCCGCCCGGGCCGGCAATCACAAGAAAAGGTGGAGAGATCAGCCAGATCGTGCGACACACCGGGCTATTTGGCAGATGGGCTCACTCGATCCCCTCTACCGTGTGAGGGTGAGCAGCAGTGGCCTCATCTACGCAGTCATCGTCGGGGCCTGGGCCGCCTACCTGGTGCCGATGTGGCTTCGCCGACAGGACGAGCTGAACGAAGCACGTCCGACGGAACGCTTCAGCACCGCCATCCGGCTGCTGTCCGGCAAGGCCGGCATGGAGCGCCGCTACGCGCGCGACGCCGAGCGACGCCGGGTGCGCGAGCGGTGGGAGGCGGACGACCCGTACGCGCCGCAGGCCGGCGCCGGTTCTGCCGGTGCGTACGACGGTTACGACGGAGACGCGTACCGGAACGACCCGGACGCCGCCGACGAGTCGGTGGACGTCCGGGCTTTCGCCGACCCCAAGACCATGGTCGGCGCACCCGGCTCCGAAGCGCCGACCGAGGTGCACGCACACGCTCAGCGCGGCAACGCGCACGCCCCCCACGCGCGCGCTCAGCGCGTCGGTCAGGCGCACGCCGGCCCGCGCGGTGCCGCACGCCCGGAAGGACGCGTCGCACAGGAAGGTCACGACCACCCCGCACCGTCCGGCCTGCCCTCCCCCTCGGGCCACGACAGCGGTGACCCGGCGCACGGCGGCCTCGAACACAGCGGCGCAGGGGACGCCCCGGCCAGCGACGACTCCGTCCGCCCGGGCGAGCAGCAGGGTGGTGCCGACAACGGCGCCGGACAGATGTCCCGCGAGCAGTCCGCGCAGGCGCGGGCCGCCGCTCTGGCGGGCCGTCGGGCCCGAGAGGCCAAGCGTGCGAAGCTGCTCGCACGGCGGCGCCGCACGACGATGCTGCTGTTCCTGGCCTTCACCGTCGGCAGCGTCTTCGCCGCCGTGCGCGGTCTCGCCCTCCTGTGGGTCCCCGCCGTTCCGGCCCTCCTGCTGAGCATCTACATCGCCTACCTGCGCGTCCAGGAGCGACGCAGGTTCGCCGTCGCGATGGACCGGCGCCAGGCAGAAGAGGCGGCCCGCACGCTCCACGCGCGGCGCCGCCGCGACGGGGACTCCGCTCCGGACGGACACCGCCGGGCGGAAGCCTGGGAAGCCGACACCGAGCCCGGCCTCCCGGCCCATGCCGCACACTCCGCGGGGCGGGACTCGCGCCACCCCGCGGCCGCGCACCCTCGGACCGGTCCAGGGCCCGAGGGGGCCGGCGCCCGGCACGACGGGCAGGGGCCCGAGGGCAGGCGTACCGCGGACGGCTCACCGGATCAGGCGGCGGACGCCTCCGGGCACGCCCGCCGTCAGGGCGGCGCGACCGCGTCCGGCAGCAGGGACGCCCGGCAGGAGGCTGTCCGCGCCCGCGAAGAGGCTGTCCGCGCGCGTGAGGAGGCGGCGCGCGTCAGGGAGGAGCAGGGGGCCGCCGAACGGCGCGCCCTGGTGGAGCAGACCGACCACGCCGAGTGGGTCGACCAGCAGCGTGCCCGGGAGCGTGACTCCTCGGACGGTGAGGGCTGGGAGCCCGTCCCGGTGCCGCTGCCCACGTACGTGAGCGCCCCCGTCGCCCCCCGCGCCACGCGCGGAGTCGACCTGGAGGCACCGGACGCCTGGAGCTCCGCCCGCTCCAGCACGGCCTCGGCCGCCGACCCACAGGCTGTGGACGGCGACCCACGCGACGCCGGTTCCGCCCGCCCCCGTCACCACCACGACCGGGACCGCACCCCGCTCTTCGACCAGTACGAGGACGAGGACCGCCCTCGCGCCGCCAACGAGTGATCCTCCCTGCGGCCGCCGCCGGGCCCCGCTCACGGCAGCCCTCGTGACCAGCGAGGGAACGGATTTCCTCCCGGCCCGACGAGGATGCTAGAGTTTCATCCATCGCAAGGGCCTGTGGCGCAGTCCGGTAGCGCATCTCGTTCGCAACGAGAGGGTCAGGGGTTCAAATCCCCTCAGGTCCACCGCGGGGCCGTTCTCGAGTTGGCTCGGGAGCGGTTCACGAGATCCCGCTGATCTTCATGATCGGGCGGGATCTTCGTCGTTTCTGGGGTCTGTTCGACCGTGTTCGGGGTGGCGGGTGTGTAGGCGGATCGGTATTGACCGCCCATTCCTTCTCCAGATCCCGCTCCCGCGTGCCGTCTAGACCAGCGGCGTCGGCCTCGATTCGCAGCGTGGCCAGGATCCGCTGCCACGTCCCGTCCGCCGACCAGCGGCGGTGCCGCTCATCGACCGTCTGCCAGGGGCCATACCGCTCGGGCAGGTCAGGCCGGGGCACACCCGTGGGGCCCGGAACAGCACTTGATTGATCACCTTTCGGTGATCGGCCCACCGCCCACCTGGCCTGCCATCGACCGGCAATAACGGCTCGATCGTTCAGGTGGGGTGGGAGCCCTCTCGTGGAGGCGCCAAGCGCGACGCAGTGCGCGACGTGCGCTGATTGGCCGGGGGTACCGGCACCCGCTGCTCCGGCTGGCGCCGGTGGGCCCGAGCCGCTGGTGGCGCTCACGGGCGCCGGCCGTTGGGCAACAGGCCGGTGCTGCGGGTGCTGTTCTGTCTGCTGTGGACGCACGAGCTGGCCGTGGACGTGTCGGCGCCGCTCTGCACGAAGGCTGAGGTGCGAGCTCTTGCGGCACCGCCAGCCGCCCCCGGAAGGGGTGCTGGTCAGCTTTGAGCGAGGTGGCGTTGCAGGTCGATGTGGCGGAACTGGTAGAAGGGCCCGACCTGGCGCAAGACCCCGCGGTGTTCGTGGGCGTCGCGCAGGAAGGCCATCAGATCTCGGGGGGCCTGGCGGCGCAGTGCGAGGTAGGTCCGTGCCATGACGAAGAATGGCCAGGCCGTCGCTGCCGTAGCTGCTGCAAGCCCGGTCGCAAGCGCGGCCACGAACCCAACGGCAATTCTCATGGCGAGACCCATCCCATAGGCCTGGCCGAAATCGAGTGCGAACTTGTCCCCGGTGCTGGTCCCGTACAGGAGCCCTAGGGCAATTCCGGCTGTGGAGGCGAAGACGAAGCCCACCGTGAGCGAGCAGCGCCGGTCCCAGGTGAATACCCGGGATGCTCCGATGTAGGAACTCAGGTCTGGTGTTCTGGGCGCGATGCGGCGCGTGGCACCGTCGATGACCACGGTCACGATTCCAGCGATGAGCCCGACCGCAAGCGCGATCGAGATCATGCCCTCTTCGAAACGCAGTGCTTTGATGAGGGCGGCTGTTGCGAGGCTGGCCGCGAGGCCGCCGCTGGCACCGGTGGTGAGTCCGCCCGTTCGGTGGTGAATGCGTCGGCCGGTGAGTTCGCCTGCAAGTCCGCCGGCGAGTCCGCCCACGAGAGTGACTGCGAGCCCGTAGCGGAAGAGGGCCCATCCCACGGCTATGGCAGCGATGACCACGACTCCGGAGAGCCCACCCACCAGCTGCTGGCGCAACTGCCGGGGCCCGGCGGCCGCGGAAGTGGAACGCCTGGAGGGATGCCAGGCCAGGCATCCCAGCACGGCTCCGGTGAGGAACCCCAACAAAGCTTCCTCGAACAATCCTGACCTACCAGGTGCAATGCTGACCAGTAGCCGTTTGCCCTCCAGGCCGCTGACCAACGCTACGGCGAGGAAGAACGCAATCGCGCCGCCTGCGATCCCGAGGAGTGGGAAAAGGGCGGCGCCGACGGGGCCGTAGGTGCGCCTGCCGATGAGCGCGCACGCGAGCCCCGTGGTGACCACACTCACCACGATGACGAGGTTGGACCCGGTGCCCCCGTCGCCGTAGTAGTCGGGTGCTCCGAGGAGGCGGCTGTTCACGATCAAGCTGATGAGTACTCCGACGAGCCCGGCGACGAGTCCGCCGGCGAGACATTGGAGATACGTCGGGACGGCCTGCCTGAGTTGCCACCAGGCCAGGTCGGGACTGCCCCGGCGGTGAGCCTCCTGAAAGCGGGCCAAGAGCGTGAAGGCGCGCCGGGCCTGTTCGGGGCTCCACCGAGGCGGACGGGGGCCGTGCGGAGCGTAGGCGGCGGGGATGAAGGCGTGGAAGAGGTGCCGATCCACTGCGGCCCGGTCGGCGAACCTCGTGGTGTCGCACAGTTCGTTCGGGTGCGGTACCGCGGCGTCGGGCGCATGGCCGGGGCGGGGGTTGTAGATGGCGCGGGCGAGGAAGAGGCCCAGCGGTGTGCTCAGTGCCCGGCCGGCGGGGCTGTCGGTGCCCAGCTGGTTGGAGACGGTGTTCCACCGGGCGGCCGCTGGGGTGTTCACGCCGCCGGCGTCACGGCGAAGGTAGGCAGCTGCTCTACTCGGATCCAGTGGGAGGAGCCGGATGGCAGCCGCGCCGTTGAGGCGGAGCGTGGGTCCCGGTCCGGCCAGTGCGGTCCGGTAGGCGTCGGAGCGGGCGGCCAGCACCAGGGGGCGACGGTCCGGGAGCGCCCGGTTCAGGGCGTCGAGGGCGGCGGGGTGCAGGTGCGGGGGGAGTTCGTCGAAACCGTCGAGCAGGGGCAGGATGCGGCCGGTCTCCAGCAGCGCCTGGGCGAGATCACCGCTGATGTCGCCGGTGATCGACCTGGCCCTGGCTTGCAAGCCCGGATAGGCGCGGCGCAGCTGGTCGGCCAGCCACTGTTGTAACGGCTGGTCCGGGTGCCAGGAGGCGAGGGAGAAGATGACCGGCACGGGGTCGTCGCCGGTGCGGCGGGTCAGGATGTCCTGGAGGAGCCGGATGAGCAGCACGCTCTTGCCCGCCCCGGGCTCGCCCAGGACGACCAGGCGTCGGGTGGGTACGCGTTCGCTGAAGATCTTCCCGATTGCTGCGTCCTGACCGGCCAGTCCCTCGATGTCCTGTGGCCACAGGTCCGGGGTGCCGGGAGGTCCGCCCGGCCAGGAACGGGCCAGTTGTGCCAGCTGATCCCAGGGTTCCGCCAGTCCGACGTCTGCGGCCTGCCAGGCCACCGGCAGGGGGTACGGGTCGTTCACCCGCCGCACCGATGCCTCGGCATCCCACTGGCTGCGAACGGCCACCGACAACTGGTCGGCTACTACTGTCAGCTCGGAAGTCGCCGGGTCGGCCGACGCGCCGCGCCACATCCGCGCCAGGGTCTCGAGAGCGGAAGGGACGCCCAGTAGCGCGACCAGACCACCGAGAACACTGGACCACTGGTCGCTCTTGGCAAGGCTGTTCAGCGAGAGGAAGACGACCACGCCCGCCACCAACCCGACGAAGGCAAGCCCTGCCAACCATTTCGGCCTCCGAGATTGCATGTGGTCATCCTGCGGCAGGCACGGACGCTTCCAAACCCCTGACCTGTTAGGGGACGTTGGTGCTCACGACTGTCACGACTCCCAGAACAGTGACCGGAGATGCCCGTGGTACGCCGTGAAGCCCGTCGCCTTTCGCGGCCCGCGACGTAAGTTCCGTCCCATACTGGCCGGTCGACGTCCTACCCCCGAAGAATGCAGCGCCCGTCGTACGGACCGTCGCCACAGGTTCCGCGTTCTGGCTCATTCCCCAGCTTCCAGTCAGCGTGCTGCTCGCCCTGCCCGTGCTCTGGCTGCTCAAGCTGTGGTACGACAACTTGCCCCTGCAGAGCCGTTGTCGCCTCACGTCAGTGCACTGGTCTCTTACATCGTCTTCGTGCTGCTGTTCGCCTGGCTCGCTCTCGCCTCAGCACCGTCGTCCTGGCGTTTTCGTGCTCTGCGGGGACGTTCAGCGCGCTCTGCGGGGACGTTCAGTCCGGGGCGAGGGGGATAGGAGAAACGCGCCCGTACGCCCGCACGGACGGCGGGACGGTGGAACCGTCCCGCCGTCCGTGCGGAGGGTAGGCGCTCGGCGCCACGGGCAGCCGGTGCGCACAGGGCGTCCGGCGGGGTGCGGCCGGTGCGCCAGCCGCTGGGCCGGTCAGCCCGCAGAGCGGTGGCGGTTGGTGCCCTTGGGCGGCCGGGCGTGCCGTGAGGGCACGGCCGGCACGGGCGGCAGGTCGAGCTGCCGGACGAGCTGGTGGAAGCAGAGCAGTGCGGTGATCGGGGGAAGGCCCGCCACCGCGATGCCGGCCGGGGTGGCGGGCGCGTCGGCGACGCACAGCAGTGAGGCGACGGCGGCGAAGAACAGGACGACGAGCCAGGAGTGCACGGTGCGGCGGCGGTAGGCGCGGGTGCGCAGGATCGACAGCGTGGCCGCGACCCAGGGGGCGTAGATCAGCAGCGGCCAGGCGTGGGCGACGCCGGGGGGTGCGGACTCCTGGGCGAGGCCGTAGAGGGAGGGGTAGGACGCCTTCGCGCCCAGGAAGCTGACCAGGAGCACGATCATCGCGGTGAGGGTGATGGAGAAGGCGCTCAGGACGCGCCGCCAGGTCAAGTCGGGCCGGTGCTGCTGCTTCACCCGGTCGAGGGGGCCGTCCTTGCGGTGTCTTGCCCGGGTGAGGGCGGCCTCCGTGTCGGCGAGGGACTGCTGTTCGACCGTGTCGAGGAAACGGGCGAGTTCCGTCTCCAGGTCGGGGTGCTCGGCCTGCTCCCGGTACTCGTCGCGCTCGGGGTGCGGCGAGGAGAAGCGGGTCAGGCCGAGGGTTCCGGTGTCGGTGAGGCCCGCCGCCGTGCCGAAACGGGGGGAGGCGTCGTGCATGAACGCGGACGTCCCTTCCCCGTACGCCGCGTTCACGTCCACGAAGGATGGCTTGCGCGGCCCTGGCAGGCCGGCGTCCGGTTCACGGGGCGTGTAGGACGCGTACGTGTGCGACGTCTCGGACAAGACTGAACTCTCTTCTGTGAGGGCAGGTTCAGACGACGGTGCCGGGGACCGTCCGATCCGCGCACGCGTTGCCGGGAAGCGGCTCCCGGCAGGCGGCCCCGTGCCGTACGTGGCGACCAGTTGCCGCCCGCGGTGACCGGCTGGGATGGACGGATACGACCGTTTCGGTCACAACTCGTCAACGACTACTCCAGCCAGCGGAAACCCCTGTTCGCAGTACTCAGACTTATGAGCATGCGGTTGTCAGGTCGCGATTAATCCGTGCGGGGCCGGGTGATGCGGCATTAGAGTGAAGCTCATGTACTTCCATCAGATCTACGGCTGACGCGCGCGGGGCGACGCCCCGCCCCGCAACGGCGCGCCGGGTGTGTTTTCGCACTCCGGCCCGCCGAGTGTGTCCATTCCGTCACAACAGCACCCCGCCACGGGTATGTCCCTGTCAGGCGAGGGCCCGGTCTGTGAAGCCGTGTGCCGTGGCGGAGACCCGTAGACCTGAAACGAGTGATCATTCATGACCCGTACCCCGCGTGTGTCCCAGGCCTCCGCCGCCTCCCGGTCCTCCCGGGCTTCCCGGAACGCGCAAGCCGAGGCCTCTCGTGACCTTCCGGCGTTCCCTCCCGCCGCTCGGCCCGGTCATCTGGCGATGATCGGCATCCCGGCCGTCAGCCACGTGCTGCCCAGCCTGGAGGTCGTCAGGGCGCTCGTCGCGCGCGGCCACCGGGTGACGTATGCGAACGACCCGGCCGTCGCCGAACTGGTGGCCTCCACCGGCGCGGAGTTCCTGCCGTACCGCTCCACGCTGCCCGTGGCGGACAACACGTGGCCACAGGACCCCATCGCGGCCATGGAGGTCTTCCTCGACGACTCGATCGCCGCGCTGCCGCAGTTGCGTGCCCTTTACGATCACGAGCGTCCCGATCTCTATCTGCACGACATCGGCGCCATGGCGACGCGGGCCCTGGCCGAGGCGCAGAGCCGCCCGGTGATGCAGCTCTCGCCCACGTTCGTCGCCTGGGACAGCTATCAGGAAGACGTCGGTGCGCACCTGTGGTCGCTGCCGGGCGCCGACGCCTACCGGGCCAAATACGCCTCCTGGCTGGCAGGCTGCGGCGCCGTCACGACGGACGTGGCCGCGTACATGAGCCTCCCTCCGCGGGCGTTGGCTTTGATCCCCCGCGTCATGCAGCCGAAGGCCGACGAGGTGGACAGCGGCCGTGTCGACTTCGTCGGTCCCTGTTTCGGTGCTCCGGGGGCGCGCGGCACCTGGCAGCGCCCGGAGGGCGCCGAACGGGTGCTGCTGGTGTCGCTGGGTTCCGCGTACACCCGGCAGCCGGAGTTCTACCGGCGCTGTGTGGCGGCGTTCGGCGGGCTGCCCGGCTGGCACGTCGTGCTGCAGATCGGCAAGTACACGGAGCCGGCGCAGCTGGGGCCCGTTCCCGACAACGTGGAAGTGCACTCGTGGGTGCCGCAGTTGGCCATCCTGGAACAGGCCGACGCTTTCGTCACGCACGCCGGGATGGGAGGAAGCGCGGAGGGACTGCTGACCGCGACGCCGATGATCGCCGTACCGCAGGGAGCGGAGCAGTTCGACAACGCGGACCGACTGGTGTCCCTGGGGGTGGCCCGGCGGATCGACACCGAGGAGGCCACTCCCGAGCTGCTGCGCGCGGCCCTGACCGCACTCGCCGACGATCCACAGGTCGCACGCCGGTCGGCCGAACTGAGTGCCCAGGCGCGAGCTGAGGGCGGTACGCGGCGCGCCGTGGAGCTCATCGAGGAGTACGCCGGGATCGGCGACTGAGGTCGCGCGGGCGCTCCTGCGGCCGGCTCGGAATCCCCTGAGAGTGTTCCGAGCCGGCCGGGCCAAGCGGCACCGTGGTTTCGCCGGCGGCAGGCAGGGCGTCGATCTGTGCAAGGCCCCCGTCCGCCAGGAGGGGATCAGCGACACACGTCCGGGCACTCCTCGTTCGCCTCCCAGGGCTCCCAGGGCTCCCAGGGCTCCCAGGGCTCCCAGGGCTCCCAGGGCTCCCAGGGCTCCCAAGGCTGCCGGGACTGCCGGGACTGCCGGGGCTGGCGAGGGGCGTCACGCGGCTCGTCCTCGTCGGGCAGACCTCGTCGAAGCCGGTGTCTTCACGGTGTCGGGGAAGCAGCTCATCGTGTCCACTCCTCCATGGCGTCGGGTCCGCCGTCCGCACGCGGCGAGGTGAGCGCGGCTCGCAGGGGTGCCAGCAGTGCGCGGGCCGCGGGGCTCGCGGGGCCGCCGGTGCGCCACGTGAGGCCGATCCGGGCGCGGGGCTCCGGGTCCAGCCGCAGGGTGTGCAGGCCGAGGGAGGACGCCGCCTCGGGCGGCATGGCCGGTACGACGGCGACGCCCAGCCCGCGCGCCGCCAGCTGCGCGAGCAGCGGCGGCGCCGCTGTCTCGAAGGTGACCCGCGGCCGGAA
Source organism: Streptomyces diacarni (assembly GCF_003323715.1). Lineage (GTDB taxonomy): Bacteria > Actinomycetota > Actinomycetes > Streptomycetales > Streptomycetaceae > Streptomyces > Streptomyces diacarni. Next base: position 176 of record NZ_QOIN01000026.1, on the reverse strand, counting down.
CCCCGCCCGCGCGCAGGCCTGTTCCAGCACCCCCCCGCAAGCCCGTTCCGCGGGGGGGGGGTGCCTCTATGGGTTTGGTCAAGCCGTTGAAGGTGTTGGCGGTTGGTAGAGGGTGCCGTCGCGGAGCATGGCGAAGAGCACGTCGGCGCGTCGTCGGGCGAGGCAGAGGAGGGCTT
>NZ_QOIN01000034.1 GCF_003323715.1 Streptomyces diacarni | reverse complement strand
AGAGCGCGACCTCACCCAGCATGAACGACCAGTGGTCCGGGAAGATCTTGCGCATGTTGGCCTTGGCGAGGCTGTAGATCCCCAGCCGCCCATCGGCCCAGTCGGCGACCCGCTCCCCCGCGGGTGCCTTTTTCCTGCCCTCGGCAGCGGCGCTGCCCCGGGCCTCCGTTGCAGTACTCATCCGCGCTCCCAGAAGGCCGGACCGACGGGCTCATCGAAGTCGCCCTGCGCTTCGAGGTAGCCGTCCTTGTTGACGCTGATGTTCAGCTGCGGCAGCGGGTGGCCGGCGGGCCCGAAGAGCACGCGCGCACCGTCGGCGAGGTCGAACGTCGACTGGTGGCACGGGCACAGGACGTGGTGGGTCTGCTGCTCGTAGAGGCTGACGGGGCAGCCGACGTGCGTGCAGATCTTCGAGAAGGCCACGATGCCCTCGTGCGACCAGTCCAGCTCGCGCTTGTCCTTGATGTCATCCGGCTCGAGGCGGACGATCATCAGGGCGGCCTTGGCGATCTCGGTCTGGAAGTCCTCGTCGTGGTGCTCCAGGCCCTCGGGGCGGGCGAAGGTGAGCGAACCGACGGCGATGTCCTCGGGGCGCAGCGGCTCGTTCGTGTTCTCGTTGACGAGCAGCTTGCCCTTCTTCCAGGCCGTGTGCCGCAGCTTGTCCTCGGGCAGCGGGCCCAGGTCGCGCAGCAGGACGACGCCGGAGAGCGGCACCAGGGCGACCGCGCCGAACATCGTGTTGCGAATCAGCTTGCGGCGGCCGAGCGCGGACTCCTTGGCACCCTGCTTGAAGTCCGAGATGACCTTCTCGCGGACCTCGGGCTCCGCCGCGATGGCGTGCCGCTCGTCGACCATCTCCTCGTCGGACATCAGCGTGCGGGCCCAGTGGACCGCGCCCGCGCCGATGCAGAAGAGGGCCACGCCGAGCGTCAGGCCCAGCGCGAGGTTGAGCGCGCCGATGTGGCCGAGCGGCCAGACATAGATGATCTTGTCGATCGGGAAGGCCACGAAGGAGGCGATGAAGCCGATCGTGGCCAGCATCGAGATCGTGAAGATGAAGGCGACGGTGCGCTCGGAGCGCCTGGCCGCCTGCTCGTCGACGTCCTGGATGCGGTGCTCATGGGGCGGCAGCCCCGGGTCGGCGAACGGGTCGTCCTTGCGGGCTACCTCGCCGTGTGCCGGTCCCTGCTCTTTCGGCAGGTTCTCGTCTGACACGTTCTCGTCCGGTCCAGTCTCGCTACTCATGACTTCTTGGCCTTTGCAGTCCGAGCGGCGACCCAGGTAGCGACGGCCACCATCGCGCCGAGGCCGAAGATCCAGGCGAACAAGCCTTCGCTCACGGGGCCGAAGCCGCCGAGACTGAACCCACCGGGGCTCTCGGACTTGTCGCTGTTGACCTGCTTCACGTAGGCGACGATGTCCCGCTTGTCCTTCTCGGGAAGCGCGCCGTCGGTGAAGGACGGCATGTTCTGCGGCCCGGTCTGCATGGCCTCGTAGATGTGCTTGGGGTCGACACCATCGAGGTCGGGTGCGAACTTGCCGTGGGTGAGGGCGCCGCCCTTACCGGTGAAGTTGTGGCACTGCGAGCAGTTGGTGCGGAAGAGTTCGCCACCGTTGGCGACATCGGCACCAGCCGGGTCGTACGCCTTCTTGTTGGGCTGGCTCGGGCCCGAGCCCAGCGAGGCGACATACGCGGCGAGCTGGTTGATCTCGTCCTGGCTGTAGATGTTCTTCTTCTTGGGCACCTGAGCGCCGGGCTGCTGAGCCGGCATGCGCCCCGTGCCGACCTGGAAGTCCACCGCCGCGGCCCCGACACCGACCAGGCTGGGACCGTCGCTGGTCCCCTGGCCGCCGGTTCCGTGGCAGCTGGAGCACCCGGTGGCGTAGAGCTTCTTGCCCTCCTCGATGGCGAGGGACTTACTCGACTCCTGCTTCTCGGCCTTGGCCTCACCCGCGGGAGCGAACGCGGTGTACAGCCCCCCGGTGGCCGCCAGCGCGAAGAGTAGAACGACAAGCGCCGCCAGCGGATGGCGCCGTCGTGCGGAGAGCTTTTTCACGGATTACCCCGGTGTCAGGATCTTCTCGTCGATGCGGTGTCTGTCCGTACTGCGTCTGGTCCGTTATGGCCGTGGTCCGCCTGGGCGGTACGGCACGCGGCGTCGCCGCGCCCGCACGGTCACCGGATCAGGTAGATCGTGGCGAAGAGGCCGATCCAGACGACATCGACGAAGTGCCAGTAGTAGGACACGACGATGGCGGCCGTGGCCTGGTGGTGTGTGAACCGCCTGGCCGCGTATGTGCGTCCCAGGACGAACAGGAAGGCGATGAGGCCGCCTGTCACGTGCATCCCGTGGAAGCCGGTAGTCAGGTAGAACACCGATCCGTACGGACTCGAGGAGAGCGAGGTGCCCTCCTTGACCAGCTCCGTGTATTCGAAGACCTGGCCGCCGATAAAGATCGCACCCATGACGAAGGTGACGATGAACCACGCACGGAGCTTCTTGACGTCACCCCGCTCGGCGGCGAAGACGCCGAGCTGACAGGTGAGTGAGGAGAGCACCAGGATCGTGGTGTTCGTCGCCGAGAACGGAAGGTTCAGCTCTGAGGCGTGTTCCTTCCAGTAGTCGGCGCCGGTCACCGATCGGAGGGTGAAGTACATCGCGAAGAGGGCCGCGAAGAACATCAGCTCGGAACTCAGCCAAATGATGGTTCCGACGCTGGTGAGGTTCGGCCGGTTGACCGACGGGTGCGCGTGCCCGGTTTCTACTGCTGTTGCTGTCGCCACGACCGACATTATGTCGGTCGCTTATCCCGGCCTCACTTCGGGGGTCCCGTTCGGGGTGTCGGCGCCGCTCGCGCCCGCCGTGCCCAGCGGCGACGAAGGCCCGTGCGCCCCGTAAGGACCGGTATCCGCGTGCGCCGACCGGTGTTGACGGTGCGTCGGAGGGAGTAGCATCCGAGCCCAGCGGTTCACCCGATACGGACGAATCACGGACGCGGAGGAACGATGCAGCCGACCGCCACGGTGCTGGTCTACAGCGACGACGCCACCACCCGCGAGCAGGTGCGGCTCGCTGGGGGCCGCAGGCCGGCCTCCGACGTGCCGGAGGTCCGCTACGTGGAGTGCGCCACGCTGCCCGCCGTCCTGGAGGCGCTGGAAGAGCGCCACGTGGACGTGTGCGTGCTGGACGGGGAGACGGCCCCCGCGGGCGGCATGGGCGTGTGCCGCCAGATCAAGGACGAGATCTACGACTGCCCGCCCGTGCTGCTGCTGATCGGACGGCCGCAGGACGCCTGGCTGGCGACCTGGAGCAGGGCCGAGGCCACCGTCTCGCACCCGGTGGACCCGGTCGCGCTGGCCGAGTCGCTGGCCGGTCTGCTGCGCGAGCAGGCGGCCGAGGGCAGCCTCGCCCGCGCCTGAGCGCTCACCTCACCGCCGCGCCCACCTGTCCCCCGTTCGGGGGAGAGGCGGGCGCGGCGTCGTACGGCGGCGGATGTGGGGTTTCACACCTGCGGGCGCAGCCGGGCGGCGTCCGCGGGGCCGCTGCCGACGTGCTTGTCGCTGTTGACGGCACTGCCGGCGCGCCATTTCTTCCAGTCCATGTTCCAGTCCCCGAAGCCGTTGCCGAAGGGGGCCATGGTCTCGCCCGAGGTGTTGACGTGCTGGACGATGTCGCCCTCGTTGACGAGGTCGAAGAACCACTTGGCGTTCGAGCTGCTCATGCCCGTGCAGCCGTGGCTGGTGTTGGAGACGCCCTGGGACCCCACCGACCAGGGGGCCCCGTGCACGTACTCGCCGCTGTTGGTCAGCCGCGTGGCCCAGTGGACGCCGAGGTCGTAGAAGTCGCCGGCCCCGATGCTGGCGCTGGTCATCCGCACGTACGGCTCCTTGGTGAGGATCACCTTGATGCCGTTGCGGGTCTCGTAGCCCGATTTTCCGGTGGTGATGGGCACCGAACGGATGGTTTTGCCGTTCTTCTTGACCGTCATCTGCAGCGAGGAGGCGTCCGCGACCGCGACTATTCGGTCCCCGGTCTTCATCCGGACGGGTTTCGACTTACCGCCGTAGAGCCCCTCACGCACCTTCAGCCCTTTGAGTGAGGAGCGCAGCGTGATGCTGGCGTGCGCGGGCCAGTAGGAGCGCGGCCGGTAGTGGAGCTCCTTGCTGTTCACCCAGTGCCATGAGCCCTCCACGTGGGGCTTGGAGTCCACTCTCAGGGCCCGCTCGACCAGCTCGCGCTGCGCGGGCTTCTTGACGGGGTGGCTGAGTTCGGCCGTGAGGGGCATGCCGACGCCGTAGGTGCCGTTGGAGGGACCGAGCTTGACGTCGAGGTGCTTGGCCTCGGCGGCCTTGGTCCCGAAGCGCAGGGAGCGCCGTCCCGGGGCGCCGTCCTGGTTCTCGGTGCTGACCTGGAGGGTGTAGCGGGCGCCGGCGGCCAGTGAGCCGGTGCTGTGCCAGCTCTTCCCGTCGGCGGACAGTTCGCCGGGTACCACGCGCCCCGAGGCGTCGGTGGCGAAGACGTCGGTGAGGGTGTCGCCGTGCTCGGCGGTGACCTTCAGCGGCTTGTCGGGGTCGACGTCGGTGCTGTCGGCCGCGGCGCTGACGGACACGGCGTCGGTGGCGTCGTAGGGGGCGGAGGAGAGCGTGCCGTCGCTGCTGTCCCCGGTGCCGCAGGCGGCGAGCCCGACGGTCAGGGGCGCCAGCAGGAGGGCGCAGCTGCGGACCACGCGGCGCTTGTGCTTGCGGGTCAGGGTTCTGGGGGCGAGCGCCCCTCGGGATATCGCGGTGTGCGGCCTGTGACTCATAGGCCCAAAATATGAATAATCGTCACTTCGGGCGCGCGGAGTGCGTACAAACGGGTCGGCCCCCCGGCGTGTCGGGGGGCCGATCCTTGTTCTTGATCTGTCGCTGTGCTGGGCAGCCGCGCTTCCTACTGGGTGCGGTTCTGCCCGTGGTAGTACTCGAACACCCAGCCGAACAGGCCGATCAGCAGCAGCGGTGCCGAGAAGTACACCAGCCACCAGCCGACGGCCACGCCCAGGAAGGCGAAGGCTCCGCCGAGGCCCAGCGCGAGCGGCTGCCAGCTCCACGGGCTGAAGAAGCCCAGCTCACCGGCGTCGTCCGCGACATCGGCGTCCTGCCGGTCCTGCGCCCCGGTGTCCACCCGGCGCGCGGTGAACGCCAGGTAGTAGCCGATCATGATCGACAGACCGAAGGCCAGGAAGAGGCCGACCGTGCCGACCGGCTCCTTCGACCAGACGCCGTAGGTGATGGCGACCGCCAGCAGGAAGACCGACAGCCACAGGAACATCTTGCCCTGGATCTTCACTTCCCGGCCTCCTTGCTGCCGGCGAGCGCCTTCTCGTCCCGGTCCACGTTCTCCAGCTCATCGAGCGCGGCGATCTCCGGGTGGTGCAGGTCGAAGGCCGGGGATTCGGAGCGGATGCGGGGCAGGGTGAGGAAGTTGTGCCGCGGGGGCGGGCAGGACGTCGCCCATTCGAGCGAACGGCCGTAGCCCCACGGGTCGTCGACCTCGATCTTCTTGCCGTACTTGTGCGTCTTCCACACGTTGTAGAAGAACGGCAGCATCGACATGCCCAGCAGGAACGAGCTGATCGTGGAGATGGTGTTCAGCGCGGTGAAGCCGTCGGCCGCCAGGTAGTCGGCGTACCGACGCGGCATGCCCTCGGCGCCCAGCCAGTGCTGGACGAGGAAGGTGCCGTGGAAGCCGACGAACAGCGTCCAGAACGTGATCTTGCCGAGCCGTTCGTCCAGCATCTTGCCGGTGAACTTCGGCCACCAGAAGTGGAAGCCGGCGAACATCGCGAAGACCACGGTGCCGAAGACGACGTAGTGGAAGTGCGCGACGACGAAGTACGAGTCCGAGACGTGGAAGTCCATCGGCGGCGAGGCGAGGATGACACCGGTCAGGCCACCGAAGAGGAAGGTGATCAGGAAGCCGATCGTCCACAGCATCGGTGTCTCGAAGGACAGTGAGCCCTTCCACATCGTGCCGACCCAGTTGAAGAACTTCACACCCGTTGGTACCGCGATCAAGAACGTCATGAACGAGAAGAACGGCAACAACACACCGCCCGTGACGTACATGTGGTGCGCCCAGACGGTCACCGACAGACCCGCGATGGAGATCGTGGCGCCGATCAGGCCGACGTAGCCGAACATGGGCTTGCGGCTGAAGACCGGGATGACCTCGGAGACGATGCCGAAGAACGGCAGCGCGATGATGTACACCTCTGGATGGCCGAAGAACCAGAACAGGTGTTGCCACAACAAGGCCCCACCGTTGGCCGAGTCGAAGACATGCGCCCCGAATTTGCGGTCCGCCTCCAGGGCGAACAGCGCGGCGGCCAGCACGGGGAAGGCGAGCAGCACCAGCACGCCGGTGAGCAGCACGTTCCAGGTGAAGATCGGCATGCGGAACATCGTCATGCCGGGAGCGCGCATGCAGATGATCGTGGTGATGAAGTTGACCGAGCCGAGGATCGTACCGAAGCCGGACAGCGCCAGGCCCATGATCCACATGTCGGCGCCGACGCCCGGCGAGCGGACCGCGTCCGAGAGCGGCGAGTAGGCGAACCACCCGAAGTCGGCGGCGCCCTGCGGGGTGAGGAACCCGCCCACGGCGATGAGCGAGCCGAAGAGGTAGAGCCAGTAGGCGAACATGTTCAGCCGCGGGAAGGCCACGTCGGGCGAGCCGATCTGGAGCGGCATGATCCAGTTCGCGAAGCCGCTGAACAGCGGGGTGGCGAACATCAGCAGCATGACGGTGCCATGCATGGTGAACGCCTGGTTGAACTGCTCGTTCGACATGATCTGCGTGCCCGGACGGGCGAGTTCGGCACGCATGAACAACGCCATGACGCCGCCGATGATGAAGAAGACGAACGACGTGATCAGGTAGAGGCTGCCGATCGTCTTGTGGTCCGTGGTCGTCAGCCACGAGACCACGACGTTGCCGGGTCGCTTACGGCGTGTCGGCGATGCCGCCTCGGCCGTCGCGGCGGCGGCACCCTGGGGTTCGTTGAGGATGCTCACGGGTTATTCGTCTCCGCATTCTTGGCGCCGCCCGTGGTGGCGGTGCCCGCCGGGATGTAGCCGGTCTGGCCCTTCTTCGCCAGGTCCTCCAGGTGCTTCTGGTAGCGCTCCGGGGAGACGATCTTCACGTTGAAGAGCATCCGGGAGTGGTCGACGCCGCACAGCTCGGCGCACTTGCCCCGGTAGGTGCCCTCCTTGCTGGGGGTCACCTCGAAGCGGTTGACATGACCCGGGATGACGTCCTGCTTCATCAGGAACGGCAGAACCCAGAAGTCGTGGATGACGTCGCGGGAGGTCAGGATGAACTGGACCTTCTCACCCTTGGGCAGCCACAGAGTCGGACCGGGGTTGCCGTTCTGCGGATTCCGCTCGCCCGGCGTGCCCGCCTCGTAGACACCCTCGGCGCCCTTCGGGAAGCCCTTGGTCATCCGGTCCGGGATGGCGCTGAGCTCCTTGTGGAGGCTGTCCTTGGTGTTGACGTCCGTCTTCGGATCGCCGTCCACGTCCTCGACGTAGTTGAAGCCCCAGCTCCACTGGTACCCCACGACGTTGACGACGTGGGTGGGCTTCTTCGAGGTCGCCATGAGCTTGGTCTCATCCCGGGCGGTGAAGTAGAACAGCACCGCGACGATGATGATGGGGACCACGGTGTACAAGGCCTCGATGGGCATGTTGTACCGGGTCTGGGCGGGGATTTCGACCTTGGTCCTGGAGCGCCGGTGGAAGATGACGCTCCAGATGATCAGACCCCACACCAGCACGCCCACGGCGAGCGCGGCCGCCCAGGAGCCCTGCCACAAGGAGAGGACGCGCGGCGCCTCGTCCGTGACGGGAGTGGGCATTCCGAGGCGGGGAAATTCCTTTGACGTGCAACCGGTCGCGGTCGCCAGGACCAGGCCAGCGGCCAGCGCCTGCGGTAGCGTCCGCCGCATCGGGCGCCGCGATGTGGGGGTACCACCCGCGGCCGTCCTGCGGCCGTGGGGGAGGTCGGAGCCGTTGGGACTCACGTAGCGCCTTCCCGAGAGTCTCGCCCGCGTCGCGGTCGGGCGCGGCCCTCTTACGTGGTCGGGCGCCGGCCCAGCGCGGGCAGGGTTTGGATGTTTATGCGGACCAAACCCTAGCCGACGCCATTTGGGGTCGCGCGGGGAGGGGGCGTAACGCGCCGCTCAGCCCCCCGATGGGGTGGGAGAGCGCCTGAGCGCGCCGGAACTGACGCACCGACGCCCGCACGGCCGAAGGCCGCGCGGGTGCGGCGGAAGGCGCCCCACCACCCGCCGCGGGAGGCGGAACGGCGCCCGGCGCCGGGGGCCGTTCGCCGCCGGGCTCCCCGGGGCCTCGGCGGTAGCGTACGCGGGTGTCCTATTTCGATGCCGCTTCCTCGCTCCCGCTCCACCCCGTCGCGCGGCAGGCGCTGCTGGCGTCGCTGGACGAGGGCTGGGCCGATCCCGCGCGGCTGCACCGTGAGGGGCGCCGGGCCCGGATGCTGCTGGACGCGGCGCGGCAGAGCGCCGCCGAGGCCGTCGGATGCCGCCCCGACGAGCTCCACTTCACTCCTTCGGGTACGCACGCGCTGCACGCGGGGATCGCGGGCGCGCTCACCGGGCGGCGCCGGACGGGCCGGCGGCTGGTCGTCTCCGCGGTCGAACACTCCGCCGTCCTCCATGCGGCCGAGGCACACGAGAGGGGCGGGGGCACCGTCCACCGCGTCGACGTCGACCGCGCGGGCCGGGTCGACGTACAGGAGTGGGGAGAGGCGCTCGGTGCGGACTGCGCGCTGGCCTGCCTCCAGTCCGCCAACCACGAGGTGGGGACCGTCCAGCCGGTGGCCGAGGCGGCCTCCCTGTGCGCGCGGACGGGGGTGCCGCTGCTGGTGGACGCCGCGCAGTCACTGCCCTGGGAACCGGTGCCGGGCGACTGGTCGCTGCTGACGGGGAGCGCGCACAAGTGGGGCGGGCCTCCCGGCGTCGGCCTGCTGGTCGTTCGCAAAGGTGTGCGGTTCGCGCCGACCGGCCCTGCCGACGAGCGCGAAGCCGGCCGCGCGCCCGGCTTCGAGAACATCCCCGCCGTCGTCGCCGCCGCCGCCTCACTGCGGGCCGTACGCGCCGAGGCAGAGGCCGAGGCCGCCAGGCTGCGGGCGCTCGTGGACCGGATCAGGGCACGCGTGCCCGCGCTGGTGCCCGAGACGGAGGTGGTCGGCGATCCGCTGCGGCGGCTGCCGCACCTGGTGACCTTCTCCTGCCTGTACGTGGACGGCGAAGCACTGCTGCACGCGCTCGACACCGCCGGGTTCTCCGTCTCCTCCGGATCCTCCTGCACCTCCAGCACCCTGACCCCGAGCCACGTCCTGCGGGCCATGGGCGTGCTGTCCGAGGGCAACGTGCGGGTCTCGCTGCCCGCGGGGACGAGCGACGAGGAGGTCGAACGGTTCCTCGACGCGCTGCCCGGCGTGGTGGAGGGCGTACGGGCACAGGTGGGGGCCGCCTCCGGGGCCATCGCCTCGGGCGGCGACGCCGCCGAGGAGTCCGCGGGAGCCTCCGCTGATGCCCTGGCGGACGGCTCCATGGAAACCTCGGCGGACGAGGAGGTCACCGTCGATGCGCGGGGCAAGCTCTGCCCGCTCCCCGTGATCGAGCTCGCGAAGGCCATCGGCGAGGTACCCGCGGGCGGCGTCGTGCGGGTGCTCGCCGACGACGAGGCCGCGCGGCTCGACATCCCGGCCTGGTGCGAGATGACGGGCCACACGTTCGAGGGGGCCGCGGGGGTCGTTTTCCGGGTGCGGCGGGCCGGGGGCTGACGCGAAAGGCATTCGCCCTTGCCGCCCCCGGACTCCTCCCCCGGCCTTCGGCCGGGCGGTGCCCCCCCCGGACCCCCGGTCCTCAAACTCCCCCAGACTTCGTCCGGGAGGTGCCCCCGGACGGGCTGATTTCAGCCCGTCCGGCGTTTGAGGACGAGCGGAGCGACTCAGCGGGATGCGGGGCACCTTCCGCAGAAAGGGTCAGCCCAGGTGGGCCTCCACCTCGGAGGCGGCGTCGTGGCCGTAGGCCTTGGTGAAGCGCTCCATGAAGTGGACGCGCCGCAGCTCGTACTCCTGGGTGCCGACCGTCTCCACGACGAGCGTGGCCAGCATGCAGCCGACCTGCGCCGCGCGCTCCAGCCCCACACCCCAGCTCAGCCCGGACAGGAAGCCCGCGCGGAAGGCGTCGCCGACGCCCGTGGGGTCGGCCTTCGTGCGCTCCTCGGCGACGCCGACGACGATGGGCTCCTCGCCCGCACGGTCGATGCGGGCGCCGCGCTTGCCGAGCGTGGTGACGCGCGTGCCGACCTTCTGGAGAACCTCCTCGTCGCTCCATCCGGTCTTGGTCTCGATGAGTTCCTTCTCGTACTCGTTCGAGAACAGGTAGGTGGCGCCCTCGGTCAGCTGCCTGATGCCCTCGCCGTCCATGCGGGCGATCTGCTGGGAGTAGTCGGCGGCGAAGGGGATGCCGCGGGTACGGCACTCCTCGGTGTGGCGGATCATGCCCTCGGGGTCGTCGGCCCCGATGAGGACGAGGTCGAGGTGGCCCGCACGGTCGGCGACGTGCTGGAGCTCGATGTGCCGGGCCTCGCTCATGGCACCGGTGTAGAACGAGCCGATCTGGTTGTTGTCCGCGTCCGTGGTGCAGACGAAGCGTGCCGTGTGTGCGACCTCGGAGATGCGGACGGAGTCGGTGTCCACGCCGTGGCGTTCGAGCCAGACACGGTACTCGTCGAAGTCCTCCCCCGCCGCGCCCACAAGGACTGGGCGGGCCCCCAGCTGGCCCATGCCGAACGCGATGTTGGCACCGACACCGCCGCGGCGGATCTCCAGGCGGTCGACGAGGAAGGAGAGCGAGACCGTGTGCAACTGGTCGGCGACCAGTTGGTCGGAGAAGCGCCCCGGGAAGGTCATCAGGTGGTCGTTTGCGATGGAGCCGCAGACTGCGATACGCACGACGAATTCTGCTCCTGAGAGACATCGGGTACCCCCGTACGCCCAGCGCACGAGGGAAAGGCGCCAGTAACGCTACCCGCTGGGGTCGCCGAGTCGAACAGGACACAATCACCTCATAGCACGGCTTTCCCGGCAGACCGCCGAAGCGATGGCTCCCCCGGCACCGCCGCGAGCGCCCCACCGCCGGCCGCGCGGCACCGTCGGAGACACGCGATCATCGGCAGTGCGGCACGGCGGTGGAACCGTCCACCCATCCACCCCGTCCCACTCATGTCCCCCGCATGAGGGGACCGCCTGGCAGGACGCTCAGGAACGCGGAGCCAAAGGAGTTTTCGGTGAGTACAGACCAGTCCCCCCAGAAAGAGGACCGGCCGGCACCCCGGAGCAGGCGACGGCAGCTGGCGGTCGTCTCCGTGGCAGCCGCTGTCCTGGTGGCCGGCGGGGGCGGCGCGTACTGGGCCTCCACCGCCTCTTCCGACAACGCGGACGGCTCTGACAGCGCCGCGCCCGCCGGGAGCCCCCCGAAACTGGCGCTGGACGGCACCGCAGCCTCCGCGCACGACGACGAGGGCATCGCCCCCGGCGAGCCGATGGGCCCGCGCGGCTACCGCGCCGAAGGCGAGCTGCCCGGCGGCCCCGACTCCGCCGCCGTCCGCCGGACGGGCCACGAGGTACACAAGGAGCAGGTGGCGAAGCTGGCCGAGGCGCTGGAGATCAAGGGCGGCGTCAAGGCCGACGACGGCCGCTGGCGGGCGGGCGGAAGCGGCCAGGGCAAGGGCCCCAGGCTGACCGTCGACCGCGGCGAGGACGGCGGCGCCTGGACGTACCAGAACGGCGACACCGTGCCGCTGGACGCCGACGCCTCCCCCGAGGCCGACCCCGCGCCCGACGGGAAGCCGCTCTCGCCGAAGGAGGCCGAGAAGGCCGTGAAGCCGGCGCTGCGCGCCCTCGGGCTCCAGGACGCCGGGCTCGAGGCCGGCTCGTCCGTCGGCGGCACCCGCACGGTGACCGCCTCCCCGAAGGTGGACGGCCTGCCGACGCACGGCTGGGACAGCACCTTCGTGGTGGACGACGACGGCGCCGTCACCCGCGCCCAGGGCAGCTGGAACACGACCCGCAAGGGCGAGACCTACCCCGTCATGAGCGCCACCGCGACGCTCGACCAGCTGAACAAGGCGAGCCAGTCGCGAGGCGGCCACGGCGCCGGGGCGGGGAAGAAGGACGAGCCGACCGCCGTGGGGGACGCCGTCTTCGGCCTGTCGCTGGAGCGCTCGCACGGCGAGCCGCTGCTCGTCCCGGCCTGGATCTACGAGGTGAAGCGGCCCGGCGGCGGCGACATGGAGGTCACCCACCCGGCGCTTGACCCCAAGTACCTCAAGCCCGCCAAGACCTCGGGGCACCAGCCCTCGCAGCCGGGCAAGGACCCCTCGAAACCGGGCGAGGCCCCCTCGAAGCCGGGCAAGGGCGACGTCGGCACGGGCGCGGGCAAGGGGTCGGCGCAGGCGGTGGAGTCGTACTCGGCCGACGGGCGCACCCTGAAGCTGCGCTTCTGGGGCGGGGTGTGCGACACCTACAAGGCGACGGCCGACGAGTCCGCGTCCTCGGTGAAGGTCAAGATCGACGCGAAGCCGAAGAAGAAGGACCAGGTCTGCGTGAAGATCGCCAAGCGGCAGACGGTCGAGGTGGAGCTCGACAAGAAGCTGGGCGACCGCAAGGTCGTCGACGCGCGGGACGGCGAGAAGCTGCCACGCAAGTGAGCGGCGGCTGCCGCCCGTGAACCGACAAGGGCGGCGGACTCCTGGTGGGGGGAGTCCGCCGCCCTTGTCATGCCCGGTGCGGCCGCACGAGCGATACGGCCGACGGGATCAGTTGAAGGAGTCGCCGCAGGCGCAGGAGCCCGTGGCGTTCGGGTTGTCGATGGTGAAGCCCTGCTTCTCGATGGTGTCGACGAAGTCGATGGAGGCGCCGCCGAGGTAGGGGGCGCTCATCCGGTCGGTGACGACCTTGACACCGTCGAAGTCCTTGACCACGTCGCCGTCGAGCGAGCGCTCGTCGAAGAAGAGCTGGTACCGCAGGCCCGAGCAGCCACCCGGCTGGACGGCGACGCGCAACGCCAGGTCGTCGCGGCCCTCCTGCTCCAGCAGGCTCTTGACCTTCGAGGCGGCGGCGTCGGACAGGATGATGCCCTCGCTTACAGCGGTCTCGTCCGAAACGGACATCTGCTTCTCTCCCGGGTTGTACGGACTGCTCTCTTACCGTCGGCTCAACCGACGGCATCCCGGATTCATTCCAGGAGTGGTCACTTCATGCTCGCACACCGCCGAAGCGATCGGGAATGCGTCACATCGACGCGATCGGCATCGTCAAAGTGACGTGAAGCGGCTATGATAGATAACGTCACATAGACGAGAAGCCTGTCCGTCCCGGCTTCCCCGTGGCACCCAACGACGCTCGACAACAGAAAGGGCAGGTCCTGTGAGTGCCGCCCAGCCGCTGGACGTACAGCCGACCCCGCTCGCGCTGCTGCTGCTCGGCCGCGAGGCCGACCCCACGAGCGAGCGCGGAGTCGAGTGCCCCGGCGACCTCCCCGCCCCGTCGGACCCCGACCTCGTCGCACGCGCCCGCGCCGCCAAGGAGAAACTCGGCGACCGGGTCTTCGTCCTCGGCCACCACTACCAGCGCGACGAGGTCATCGCCTTCGCCGACGTGACCGGCGACTCCTTCAAGCTCGCCAGGGAAGCGGCAGCCCGCCCCGAGGCCGAGTACATCGTCTTCTGCGGCGTGCACTTCATGGCCGAGTCCGCCGACATCCTCACCCACGCCGCCCAGCAGGTCGTCCTGCCCGACCTGGCCGCAGGCTGCTCCATGGCCGACATGGCCGCCGCCGAACAGGTCGCCGAGTGCTGGGACGTACTGACCGACGCCGGCGTCGCCGAGACGACCGTGCCCGTCTCCTACATGAACTCCTCCGCCGACATCAAAGCCTTCACCGGCGCACACGGCGGCACCATCTGCACCTCCTCCAACGCCAAGCGCGCCCTGGAATGGGCCCTGGAGAAGGGCGACAAGGTCCTCTTCCTCCCCGACCAGCACCTGGGCCGCAACACCGCCGTCCGCGACCTGGGCATGTCACTCGACGACTGCGTCGTCTACAACCCGCACAAGCCAGGCGGCGGCCTGACCCCCGAGCAGCTCCGCGCCGCCACCATGATCCTGTGGCGCGGCCACTGCTCCGTACACGGCCGCTTCTCGCTCGACTCCGTGGGCGAGGTCCGCGCGCGCATACCCGGCGTCAACGTCCTGGTGCACCCCGAGTGCAAGCACGAGGTCGTCGCCGCGGCCGACCAGGTGGGCTCCACCGAGCACATCATCCGGACCCTCGAAGACGCGCCCCCCGGCTCCAAGTGGGCCATCGGCACGGAGCTCAACCTCGTCCGCCGACTGGCCAACCGCTTCGCCGCCGAATCCGAGGGCGGCAAGGAGATCGTCTTCCTCGACCGCACCGTCTGCTTCTGCTCCACCATGAACCGCATCGACCTCCCCCACCTCGTCTGGGCCCTCGAATCGCTGGCCGACGGCACCGTCGTCAACCGCATCGAGGTCGACGCCGAGACCCAGAAGCACGCCCAACTCGCCCTGGAGCGGATGCTCGCCCTGCCGTAACCTGCGGCGAATGCTGCTGCGACCGGTCAGGGACACCGAAGAGGACGCCGAAACCGTACGGAAGCTCGCCGAAGCGGCCTTCGGAGCGTCGCACGCGCTCAAGGGCGAAGCGCCCAGCGGGCCGGTCCCCGCGGAGCGCGCGGCCCGCAGCCGCGAGAAGATCCGGCACCTGACCCGGCACGACCCCGCCGGCAGCTGGATCGCCGAGGACGGCAGCGGGCAGGCCGTCGGCGCCGCCCAGTCCTCCCTCCGCGAAGGCACCTGGGGGCTCGGCCTCCTCGTCGTCGCGCCCGGCGCCCAAGGAAAAGGCGTCGGGCGCGCCCTGCTCCAGCGCACGCTGGAGTACGGGCGCGGCTGCCTGCGCGGCATCATCTGCTGCTCGCGGCACCCGGCCGCCGCGCGCGTGTACCGGCAGGCCGGGTTCGCGCTGCACCCGACCATCCGGATGCGCGGCGTCGTCGACCGCGACCGGCTCGGCACCGTCGACGGCCCCGCCGTCGAGGGCACCCCGCGCGACCAGGACCTCCTCGACTCCGTCGACCGCCGCCTGCGGGGCGGTGCCCACGGCCCCGACCACGCCTACCTGATGCGCCACAACCGGCTCGTCGTCGCGGACGACCTCGCCGGAAGCGGCTACTGCTACATCAACGCGGACGGCAAAGTCGCCCTGCTGGCAGCGACGTCGCGCCGGTTGGCGTCGCGCGTCCTGCGCGCCGCCCTCCTCGGGGGCGAGGAGGGCGGGGTGGTGGAGGTGCACGATGTCACCGCGGAGCAGCAGTGGGCTGTTGACGTGGGCCTTGCGGCGGGGTTGGAGCTTCGGTCCGAGGGCTTCGTCTGCTTCCGCGGCATGCGGCCGCCCGCCCCCTACATCCCCTCCGGCGCCTTCCTGTAGCTCCAGCGCCTGGGGCGGGCCCCCCAGACCTCCCCCTTTTCCGTGGAGCCAGCCCACCCCCGAAGGGCTGCTCTCTCCCTGAGGGGCTCCGCCCCCCAGACCCCCGGCCCCTCGCCGGGGAGGCTTTGGGGCGGCGCTGCCCCCCAAAGGCCCCCCGCTACGGGGGCTCCGCCCCCCTAGGAACCCCCGCCAAGGGGCTCCGCCCCCTGGACCCCCACATGAGACAGCACCACAGAACCCCAGTGCCGGGCCGACTCGTGTAAGAGGGGAACCGACGCTCCTCCAGGGGGCTCCTAGGGGGGACGGAGTCCCCCGTAGCGGGGGGCCGTTGGGGGGCGGAGCCGCCCCAACGCCCGGCCGGCGAGGCCAAGGGGGTTTGGGGGCGGAGCCCCCGACCACGGCCGAGGGCGCCCTCACGGAAGAAGGGGAAGACCATGTCGGGGGCAGGGGGCGGAGCCCCGAGGAGGGGGGGCCGGGGCCCGGCGTGACCCCCCACGGGTCGCCGGGCCCCAGCCGCTCAGGAGGAGGCGGAGCTCTCCGCCATTTCGGGCTCCCGCACATCGAGGGAGCCCTCTTCCACCGGCGCGCCACCGCGCCGCTTCGCGGCACGCCGCTCCTTACGGAGCTCGACCATGGCGTACAGCGTGGGCACCAACAGCAGCGTGAGCAGCGTGGAGGTGATGAGCCCGCCGATCACGACGACCGCCAGCGGCTGCGAGATGAACCCGCCGTCGCCGGTGACGGCGAGTGCCATCGGTGTCAGGGCGCAGATGGTGGCCAGTGCCGTCATGAGGATGGGCCGCAGCCGGTGCCGGCCGCCTTCGATGACGGCGTCGATGACGCCGTATCCCTGCCGCCGGTACTGGTTGATCAGGTCGATCAGCACGATGGCGTTGGTGACGACGATCCCGATGAGCATCAGCATGCCGATCATGGCGGGGACGCCCATGGGGGTGCCGGTCGCCACGAGCAGGCCCAGCGCACCGGTGGCGGCGAACGGGATGGAGACCAGCAGGATCAGCGGCTGGATCAGCGACCTGAAGGTCGCCACCAGGAGCAGGAAGACGACCGCGATGGCCGCCAGCATGGCGAGGCCGAGCGAGGCGAAGGCCTCGTCCTGGTCCTGGGAGAGGCCGCCGATCTCGGCGGTGGCGCCCTCGGGCAGGTCGAGGGAGTCGATCTCGGTCTGCAGCGCGGTGCCGACCGCGCCGGTGTTGTCACCCGTCGGCTTGGCCGTGATCGTCGCGGCGCGGGCGCCGTCGATGCGGGTCATCTGGACGGGTCCGTCGACGGTCGCGACGTCGGCGACCTCGCCGAGCGTCGCCTTGCCGACGGGCAGCTTCTTCAGTTCGGCGACGGTCTCGGCGGGCCGCGGTGCGCGCACGACGACGTCGCGCTCGGTGTCGTCGAGCACTGCCGTGCCGGACTTGGTGCCGCTGACGGCCTGCGCGACGGCCTGGCCGAGGGCGGCGTCCGAGAGACCGTACGCGGCCGCTTCGGGCTTGGCCCGGACGGAGATGCGGGGCACGGACTGGGAGAGGTCGGACTGGACGTCGGTGACGTCGTCGAGCTTCGCGACCTTGGCCCGTACCTGTTCGGAGGCCTTCTTGAGGACGTCCTGGTCGCCGGCCTTGACGACGACGCTGAGGTCCTGGCCGCCGAAGCCGTCGCCGGCGCTGACGGTGGTGTCGCCGATGCCGGAGCCGAGCTTGTCGAGTCCGTCGTTGACGGCGTTCTCGACGGCGGAGCTGTCGGCGGATTCCTTCAGCTTGATCTGGTAGGAGGCCTGGTTGGCGTCGGTGCCGCCGCCGAAGGCCGCCATGAGGCCAGCGGAGCCGACGGTGACCTGGTAGTCCTCGATGCCGTCGATGCCGGAGAGCATCTTCTCGACCTTCTTGGCCTGCGCGTCGGCGGCGCCGAGGCTGCTGCCCGGCGGGAGTTCCTGCTTGATGGCCAGCTGCTGGGTCTCGCCCTGGTCGAAGAAGTTGGTCTTGAGCAGCGGTGCCATGCCGAAGGTGGCGACGAGCACGACGACCGCGATCAGCAGGCTGGTGAGGCGGCGGCGGGTGGCGAAGCGGAGGATGGGCACGTACAGCTTCTGCAGCGGGCTGCCCGCCTCCTTCTCCTCGGACCTGCGGCGCTGCTCGGCGGGGTCGAGCCCGCGCAGCGACTTGGGCGCGCGCAGGAACCAGTAGGAGAGGACCGGCACCACCGTCAGCGACACCAGCAGCGAGGCGAGCAGCGCGACGGTGATGGTGAGGGAGAAGCCGCCGAAGAGGGCGCCGACCATGCCGCCGACGAACGCCATCGGCAAGAAGACGGCGACGGTCGTCAGCGTGGAGGAGGTGATCGCGCCTGAGACCTCCTTGACGGCGTCGAGGATGGCGGTGGTGCGCTCCTTGCCGTAGGCCAGGTGCCGCTTGATGTTCTCCAGGACGACGATGGAGTCGTCCACCACCCGGCCGATGGCGATGGTCAGGGCGCCCAGCGTGAGCATGTTGAGCGACAGGTCCTGGGTCCACAGCACGATCAGCGTCAGCACGACGGACAGCGGGATGGAGACCGCAGTGACCAGGGTGGAGCGCAGCGACAGCAGGAAGACCAGGATGACGACGACGGCGAAGATCAGCCCGAGCAGGCCCTCCGTGGTCAGTGAGCTGATCGAGTCGGAGACCTGGGGTCCCTGGTCGGCGACGACGGTCAGCTCGGCGCCCTTGCCGAGGTCGGCTCGGAGCTGGGGCAGTTCGTCCTTGACGGCGTCGGAGATGTCCACGGCGCTGCCGTCGTTGTCCATGGTGACGGCGACGGAGAGGCTGCGCTCGCCGTTGGTGCGGGTCAGCGAGGTGGCCTTCTCGGGGCGCTCCTCGACGGTGGCGACATCGCCGAGCGTGACGGGTTTCCCGGCTCCGCCCTTGCCGGGGATGGCCAGCTCCTCGATCTCCTTGAGGGAGGTGAAGCCGTCGCCGACCTGGACGGTTTTGCTCTTGCCGCCCTCGTCGAAGGATCCGGCGGGCACCGAGGCGCCGCCCGCCTCCAGCGCCTTGGACAGGTCGGCGGGGGACAGCTCGGCCGCCGCCAGCTTCTTGCCGTCGGGGGTGACGGCGACCTGGAGGTCCTGCACGCCGTCGATGGTGACCTGGCTGACGCCGTCGATGTCCTTGAGGACGGGCACCACCGAGGTGTCCAGCGCGTCGGCGAGGGCCTGCTGGTCCTTGTTCTTCGCGGAGGCGGCGAGCACGACCGTGGGGATGTCGTCGGTGCCGCCGGAGACGACCTGCGGGTCGACCCCGTCGGGCAGCTTGGCGCGGGCCCGGTTGACGGCCTGCTGGACGTCGGCGATGGTCTGCTCGGAGCCGTCGCCGTAGTCGAACTGGGCCATGACGACGGCGGAGCCCTCGCTGGCGGTGGAGGTGACGCCGGTGACGCCGTCGACGCCCTGGATGTTCTCCTCCAGGGGCTCGACGACCTGCTTCTCGACCACGTCGGGAGAAGCGCCCTGGTACGGCGCGATGACCGAGACCATGGGCAGATCGATGGAGGGCAGCAGTTGCTGTTTGAGCTGCGGGACGGCGATGGCGCCGAAGACGACGGCGACGAGCGCCATCAGACCTATCAGCCCACGCTGGACGAGGCTGAGGCGGGACAGCCAGGACATGGTTGCCGGGTCTCTCTCTCGGGAAAGGATGGAGCGGGCGCCGCCTTCGTGCGGGCAGACACCGGTGCCGTCTATACCTTCGCCCAGGATCGGCGCCGGTTTGTCCCCCGCAGGTCCCCTTCTGCCGAAGGCCGCGTACTCCGGCCGTAGTACGTCACCGCCCCCGGTCTCCACCGAGGGGATACGCCGTCCCCTCCGGGTCCGCCGCCGAGCGGTGCCCTCACGCTCCCGGCTCTGAGCCGTAGGGCCGCACCAGACCGCTCTCGTAGGCGGCCACCACCAACTGCGCCCGGTCGCGGGCCCCCAGCTTGGCCATCGTGCGGTTGACGTGGGTCTTGATGGTGAGCGGGCTGACGTCGAGCCGGTCGGCGATCTCGTCGTTGGACAGGCCGGCCGCGACCCGGGTCAGCACCTCGCGTTCGCGTGCGGTCAGCGCCGCGAGCCGGGACGACTCGGCGCCGGATCCCGGCGGCTCGCCGGCCCCGCCGTCGCCCTGGGCGAGGAACCTGGCTATCAGTCCCTTGGTCGCCACGGGCGACAGCAGCGCCTCGCCCTGCGCCGCCGTCCGGATCGCCGAGAGCAGTTCGCCCGGCTCCGCGCCCTTGCCCAGGAAACCGGAGGCGCCCGCGCGCAGCGCACCGACGACGTATTCGTCCACCTCGAACGTGGTGAGGATGACGACATGGACGTCGGCCAGCTCCGGGTCGGCGCTGAGGGCGCGCGTGGCGGCCAGACCGTCGGTGCCGGGCATCCTGATGTCCATCAGCACCACGTCGGCGCCGTGTTCCCGCACCAGCGCCAGGGCCTCGTCGCCGTCGGCCGCCTCGCCCACGACCTCCATGTCGGCCTCGGAGTCGACGAGCACCCGGAACGCGCTGCGCAACAGCGCCTGGTCGTCGGCGAGTACGACACGGATCATGCGGGGGTCTCCTTGCGTGGCGCCGTCGTGCGAAGGGGCAACCGTACGTGGACGCGGAAGCCGCCACCGGACAGCGGCCCCGTCTCGCACGCGCCGTGCAGCGCCGCCGCCCGCTCCCGCATGCCGACCAGGCCGTGCCCGCCGCCACCGGCCTCGCCGCCGCCGGCCTCGCCGCCACCGATGGGCGCTGCGGCGTCGGACTCGTCCGGCTCCCGCTCCACGGCCTCCACCACGCCGCCGCCCGCGCCGTCGTCGACGACGCTGATGTCCAGCGCCTCCGCGTCGCGCCGGATGCGCACCTGGGCGAAGGCGCCGGTGCCCGCGTGCTTCTGCACGTTGGTGAGCGCCTCCTGGACGACCCGGTAGGCCGTCAGGTCCACCGCGGAGGACAGCGGGGCGGTCCCGGGGGCGAGCGCGGGCGCGGCCACCGAGACGGAGAGCCCCGCGTGCCGGAAGCCGTCCACCAGTTCCTCCAGCACCTCCAGGCCCGGCGCCGGCTCGGTGGGGGCGATGCTCTCCCCCGACTGGCGCAGCAGCCCGACGGTGGTCTGGAGCTCGGCCAGCGCGTGCCGGCTGGCGTCCCTGACGTGGGCGAGGGCCTGCTTGGCCTGGTCGGGGCGTTTGTCCATGACGTGCGAGGCCACTCCCGCCTGCACGTTGACCAGCGCGATGTGGTGCGCGACCACGTCGTGCAGCTCCCGGGCGATGCGCATGCGCTCCTCGGCCACGCGGCGCCGCGCCTCCTCCTCGCGGGTGCGCTCGGCCCGCTCGGCGCGCTCCCGGATCGCGTCGACGAAGGCGCGCCTGTTGCGGACGGCCTCGCCGACGGCGGCGGCCAGCGCCGTCCAGGCCAGGACGCCCAGGTTCTCCTGCGCGTACCAGGGCCGGGCGCCGAAGATCATGGCCACGGCGGTGAGCGCACCGACCGTGACCGCGCCGACCTGCCAGCTGGTGCGCCGGTCGGTGGTGTTGCTGACGGTGTAGAGCGCGATGACCGGCGCCACCACCAGCGAGGCCTGGCGGTCCGAGCTGGAGGCGGAGCCCGGGCTGCCGGCGATCAGGGCGACGATGGAGACCAGGCTGGTCAGCAGCAGCACCGGCATCGGGGCGCGGCGGCGCAGCGCCAGCACCCCGCAGGAGAGCGCGGCCAGCAGCGCCGTCTGCACCGTGACGTCACGCTCCGCGAAGCGGGGCTGGCCGTGGGGCCCGTGCGGCTCGGTGGCGGCGCCGAGGAGGATGCAGACCAGGGCCCCCGCGGCGATGAGGGCGTCGACCGCGTAGGGGTGCGCCCGCAGGCGCTCGCGGATCTCGCGCAGTGTCACGGCAGGCACCGTCAGGCCCGGCTCTCCTGGTCTGTTCTTGTGCGGGGGGGCGCTGGTCAGCCGGGGATGAGTCCGTCGTCGCCCAGCATGTCCCGCACCTCTTCGAGCGTGGCGTCCGGGGCGGGCAGGATCAGCTCGGAGGGCTCCAGCGCGTCGTCGGGCAGCGGGCTGCCCAGCCTGCGTACCGCGTCCAGCAGCGCGCCGAGAGTGCGGCGGAAGCCCGCCTCGTCGCCGTTCTCCATCTCCTCCAGGAGCTCGTCGTCCAGCTTGTTCAGCTCGACGAAGTGCCTGTCGTCCAGCTGCACCTGGCCTTCGCCCATGATCCGCACGATCATGTCGCTCTCCTCCTCGGGCTGCGGGGGATGCCGCTCACGCCCGGCTCAGTCCTTGTTGAACCGGGGCGTGTCCTGCTGCTGGGCGCCACTCGCCTGGCCCCCCTCGCCCTGGCCGCCTTCGAGGGCCTGCCGGCCGCCTTCGCTGCTGCCGCCGGCCAGCTCCGCCTTCATCCGCTGGAGCTCCAGCTCCACGTCGCCGCCGCCGGAGAGGCGGTCGAGCTCGGCGGTGATGTCGTCCTTGGCCATCCCGGACTGGTCGTCCAGAGCGCCGGAGGCCAGCAGCTCGTCGATGGCACCGGAGCGGGCCTGGAGCTGTGCCGTCTTGTCCTCGGCACGCTGGATGGCCATGCCGACGTCGCCCATCTCCTCGGAGATGCCGGAGAAGGCCTCGCCGATCCGGGTCTGGGCCTGGGCGGCCGTGTAGGTGGCCTTGATCGTCTCCTTCTTGGTGCGGAACGCGTCGACCTTGGCCTGGAGCCGCTGCGCCGCCAGCGTCAGCTTCTCCTCCTCGCCCTGGAGGGTCTGGTGCTGCCCCTCCAGGTCCGTGACCTGCTGCTGGAGCGCCGACTTGCGGGACAGCGCCTCCCTGGCCAGATCCTCACGCCCCAGAGCCAGAGCCTTCTTGCCCTGGTCCTCCAGCTTCGAGGACTGCCCCTGCAACTGGGTCATCTGCAACTCGAGGCGCTTGCGGGAGGTCGCGACGTCGGCGACGCCCCTGCGCACCTTCTGCAGCAGCTCCAGCTGTTTCTGGTACGAGTAGTCGAGCGTCTCGCGCGGGTCCTCAGCCCGGTCCAGGGCCTTGTTGGCCTTCGCGCGGAAGATCATCCCCATACGCTTCATGACACCGCTCATGGGCCTCGCGCGCCCCCTTCGTAACGGACTCAAACCCTCGGCAGATCTACTGGTCCCCAGAGTACGGGGCCCTCTTCCATTACCGCACCGTTCGGGCACTGATGCGCTCCTCCTGGAGGACGATCAGTTCCGTGTCCTCTCCGGCGCAGGGAGTAGATGTCTCCCAGCGGCGGGGACCGGTCTTCTCCGGTCTCCCCCCAGGGGCTGGGGGACACTCACACGCACACCGTACTCTTGAGGTGTGTTCCGTAGCCGTTCGAAAGAAGGGCAGGCCGTGAAGTCCCCCGAGGACCGGGCCGAGCCCAGACAGTCCCGCGACCCGCAGGCCCCCAAGGGCCGGCCGACCCCCAAGCGCAACGAGGCGCGCGGGCCGCGCCGCCCCATGTCCAGCGGCCCGATGACCCGCAAGGACGCCGCCAAGCGGCAGCGGGAGGCCCGCAGGGCCGACGCGGTCAAGCAGCGTGAGGCGCTGGCGGGGGGTGACGAGCGCTATCTGCCCGCCAGGGACAAGGGCCCGGTGCGGCGGCTGGCGCGCGACTTCGTCGACTCGCGCTACAGCGTGGCCGAGTTCTTCCTGCCCCTGGCCGTGATCATCCTGGTGCTGAGCATGCTGCCCTCGCCGCAGCTGCGGAGCATCTCGCTGCTGCTGTGGCTCGTGGTGATCATCCTGATCGTCCTCGACTCGATCGGCGTCGCCGTCCGGCTGAAGAAGAAGATCGCCGAGCGTCACCCGAAGGAGAACCGCAGGGGCGCCGTCGCCTACGCGCTGATGCGGACCCTTCAAATGCGCCGCATGCGCCTGCCCAAGCCGCAGGTCAAGCGCGGCGAGAAGCCCTGATCCGGCACGAGCTGGTCGCCCGGCAGCTCGAGGAGCGGATCGCGACGCACTTCGAGGTGGGGCGCCGGCTGCGGGTGCTGGACGTCGCCCTCGGCGACGGCGCGCAGGCGCTGCGGCTGGCCCGCGGCGGACACCAGGTGACGGGTCTCGAATCCGATCCGGGGCGGCTGGCCGCGTTCACCTCCGCGCTGGAGACGGAGCCCGAGGGCATACGGGCGCGCTTCCGCGCACTGGCCGGCAGCGGTCAGGACACCGGGGCGCACTTCCTGCCCGGCACGTTCGACGTGGTGCTCTGCCACGGCGTGCTCGACCGGGCGAAGGATCCGGACAGCACGCTGGCCGGGCTCGCCCGGGTGCTGGACACCGGGGGGCTGCTGTCGCTGGTGATCCCGAACGCGGCTGCCCGCGCGATGCGCCCCGGGCTCGCCGGGGACTGGCGGGCGGCTCGGGCGGCGCTCGTGGCCCAGCCCGAGGAGAGCGACCGCTTCCTGCGGCGGGAGGCCCTGACCTCGTTCCTGGCGCGGATCGGGGTGCCGCTGGAGTGCTGGTACGGCGTGGGCGTCTTCGCGGCGGACGGCTCCCACGGGGATGCCGGGTCGGCGGCCGGACAGGAACAGTCCGCCGACGCGGCTGACGCGGCCCACGAGGCCGCTGCCGAGGCGGCTGCCGCCGTGGAGGAACTCGCCTGCCGGATGGACCCCTACCGGGGCGTCGCCCCGTCACTGCACCTGTTCGGCGTGCGCGGCTGAGACGGCCTTCGCCGTGCGCGGCCCGGACAGCCGGCTGGGACAGGGACGCCTGTCCGGGCACACCCGGGCTGAGACAGGCGGTGGGGGCGCCCCCGGCCGGGTGCGCGCCCCCGGTGGGGCGCGCGTCAGGCACCCGTGTCCGCCCTCCTGCGGCAGGCGCGCGGGCAACCGGGCGGGGCGGGCCGCTCCGGGTTCAGACCGCCGGGAGCCGGCTCTCCGGCGGCTCGCGGAGCTCTATGTCGGCGACGTCGATGCCCTGCTCGCGCGCCAGGTGCGCCAGCGTCTCGGCCCGGGCCTCCTCGGGAGCCTCCGTGTCGATGAAGGCCCCCAGCCACTCCCCCGTCCGCCGGTTGTAGGCGAGGCGGCGGGACGCGGCCGCGCTGCTGATGGTGCCGGTCTCCTCCACCGCGAAGTCCGTGCCGATCAGCGCCTTGCCGACATGGGCCGCGCAGGCGTCCATGAAGCGGGGGCTGGGACGCTCGTCGCCGCCGTGGAAGAAGGCCTCGATCTGCTCGGGCCCGCGCACGGACCGCTCGGCGAAGATCCCCGCCTTCTTCAGCGTCGTCAGGGCCTTCTCGCGTTTGTCGGCCGGGCCCCGCAGGACCACGTAAACAGCGCCACGTACGTTCATGCGCACCGAGGGTAGCGGCTCAGCGCGGGTTTTCGCGCAACGCGCCGCGGGCGCACGGAAGTTGCCGGGCGCACCGCGCCGCGGTCCGCAGCACCGCGCCGCGGCCTCCGCACCGGGCGGCGCACGCGGGGCGCCGCCCGGCGTGGCTCACTCCTCGGCGGCGTCCCCGTCCTCGCCGTCCTCGCCGTCCGCTCCGGAGGCGTCGTGCAGGCTCATCGGGCCGTAGACCGTGGAGCCGTCCTCTTGGAGGGTCACCTGATCGGTGCCGCCCTCCAGCAGCTCCCGCCAGACCTCGCCGATCCACGACTCGGCGTCCGACTGGGTGGGGAACTCCTCGGGCTCGACCGCGGGTTCCGTCTGCGAACCGTCGGCCTTCTCGAACCGCCACGTCCACGCCATCGATGCCTCCGTCAGATCGGCCGTTGCTCCCGGAAGCGTAGTCCCCTGTGCGCGTCCGGCGGCAGGTCAGGAGACGATCGGTGGGTGGAACTCACTCTGCTCGGCACCGGCTCACCCGCAGGACTCCCCGCACCCGACTGCCCCTGCGCGCGCTGCGCCGCCGCGAGAGGCGACCGGGCGCGCGCCGCGACCGCGCTGCTGGTGGACGGCACACTGCTGCTCGACCTCACCCCCGGGCCCGCCTTCGCCGCCGCCCGCGCCGGAGCGTCGCTCAGCGGCGTACGCCAGGTGCTGCTGACGCACCCGCACGACGGGCCGGCGCTGGAGGTGCCCGCGGGGCTGCCCGCGCCCGTGCGGGTGCCGGAACGGCAGGAACTGGCGCTGATCAGCGGACACCGCGTCCAGGCCCTCGCCCTGGACACGCCCGGCACCGGCTACCTGGTCACGGGCCCCGACGCCCGCAGGCTGCTGTATCTGCCGCCGGGCGCCGCTCCCGCGGGTGCGGGCGCCCCGCACGTGTACGGCGCGCCCTGCGACCTGGTGGCGCTGGACGTCCTGGGCCGCCCCGACGCGCCGGCCGCGCTGCGGGACGCCGGAGCCGTCGGCCCCGCCACGGACGTACTGGCCGTCCACCTGGGGCACGACGCGCCGCCCGGGGACGAACTGCACCGGCGGCTGGCGGCGGCGGGCGCCCACACCGTGCCCGACGGTACGACGCTCGCCGTCGGCGCGTACGCGGGCGCCGACGAGCTCCCCGAGGTCCCCCGGCGCACCCTCGTACTGGGCGGAGCCCGCTCCGGCAAGTCCGTGGAGGCCGAACGGCGACTGGCCGCCTTCCCCGGCGTGGTCTATGTGGCCACCGGCGGCAGCCGCGACGACGACCCCGAATGGGGCGCACGGGTGGCCGAACACCGAGAACGCCGCCCCACCTCGTGGCGCACCGAGGAGACCTGCGACCTGGTGCCCCTGCTCGCGGACCCGGGACCGCCGCTGCTGATCGACTGCCTGTCGCTGTGGCTGACCCGCACGATGGACGAGATCGAGGCCTGGGACGACACCCTGTGGGCGCGCGGCGGCGCCACCGCGCTGGCCGAGCGGGTGGAGGCGCTGGTGGCGGCGGTGCGAGCGACCCCGCGGCGGCTGGTCGCGGTCAGCAACGAGGTCGGCTCCGGGGTGGTGCCCGCCACCCCCGCGGGGCGCCGCTTCCGCGACGAACTCGGCCGCCTCAACGCCCGGTTCGCCGCCGAGTGCGAGCACGTCCTGCTGACCGTCGCCGGCGTGCCCGTACCTCTGCGGTGAGCCCGCCGGCGGCCCGCGGGATCGGCGCCTGACCCCGCCCGGATCCCCGCGCCGGCCGAGGGATGAAGCGTGCGGGGGACTCACGTACGCTCCCAGATCATGAGCGAGCGCAGCCTGGACCTTGACGACTTCTCCGACCTCATCGAGCGGCCGCACGGCGCCCTGCGGCGGCAGGCCGAGGAGCGGCGCACCCGGACCGGGCTGCCCCCGCAGGCGCTCGGCCGCCTCGACGACCTGGGCGAATGGCTCAGCTCCGCGCAGGCCCAGGTTCCGGTGCGGCCCGTCGCCAACCCCCGGCTCGTCGTGTTCGCCGGCGACCACGGCGTCGCCGAACTCGGCGTCTCCACGCGCGAGGCGGGCACCGCCCACCACCTCGTGCGCGCGCTGCTCGACGGCGCCTCCCCCGCCGCCGTGCTGGCCCGGCGCTTCGAGGTGCCGGTGCGCGTCGTCGACATGGGGCTGGACTGCGACCCGGCCGAACTGCCCGCCGAGGTCACCCGGCACCGGGTCCGCCGCTCCTCGGGGCGGCTCGATGCCGAGGACACCCTCACGCTCGGGGAAGCCGAGGAGGCCTTCCGCGCCGGGATGGCCGTCGCGGACGAGGAAGCCGACGCGGGATGCGACCTCGTCGTCCTCGGCGACCTCAGCGTCGGCGGGACCACCGCGGCGGGCGCCCTGATCGCCGCCCTGTGCGGCACCGACGCCTCCGTCGTGACGGGGCGCGGCGGCGGCCGCATCGACGACCTGACGTGGATGCGCAAGTGCGCCGCCATCCGGGACGGCCTGCGCAGGGCCCGCCCCGTGCTGGGCGACCAGCTCCAGCTGCTGGCCACCGTCGGCGGCGCCGACCTGACCGCCATGACCGGCTTCCTCCTCCAGTGCGCGGTGCGCCACACCCCCGTCGTCCTCGACGGCGTCGTCTCCGCGGCCTGCGCGCTGGTCGGCCAGCGGGTGGCCTTCCGCGCGCCCGACTGGTGGCTCGCCGGGCAGTTGGGCGGCGAGCCGGCCCACGCCAAGGCGCTCGACCGGCTCGCCGCCGACCCGCTCCTGGAACAGGGCGTCGCCGTCGGCGGCGGCACCGGGGCGCTGCTGGCCCTGCCGCTGGTCCGGGCCGCCGCCGCGCTGGCAGCGGAGCTGCCCGTGCACGAGAGCGAGTCTGCGCCCTCCCCCACCGAGCAGAGCGCCCTCGACGCCACCTGAGCCCCCTGAGCCCTGCCGTACGGGCACGGCCCTCACCGTGTGCCGGACGCGAAGGGCCCGCCCCTGTGCGGTGGCGGGCCCGGTAACGTGCTCGGCCATGGATCGTTCCCCCACGCCCGGCGACGGCATACGGTTCGCTCTCGGCACCTTGACGGTGCTGCCCGTGCGGGTCACCCGCTGGGACCGGGCGGCTGCCCGTGCGGGCATGGTCTGCGCGCCGCTGGCCGGCGTGGTGGTCGGCCTGGCGGCCGCCGCGGTGGGCGGCGTACTCCTGGCGTGCGGCGCGTCCGCGCTCGTCGCGGCCGTCGCCGCCGTGGCGACCGGCGCCGTGCTGACCCGCGGCCTCCACCTGGACGGCCTCGCCGACGTCGCCGACGGGCTGGGCAGCGCGAAGCCGGCGGACGAAGCCCTGCGGATCATGAAGCGGTCGGACATCGGCCCGTTCGGCGTCGTCACGCTCGTGTTCGTGCTGCTGGCCCAGATCGCCTCCGTGGCACGGTTGTTCGCTGCGAGCTGGACCGTGGGGGCCGCCGCCGTCGTGATGTCCGCGCTGGTGGCGCGCGGCGCGCTCACGCTCGCCTCGCGGGAGGGGGTCGCCGCCGCGCGGCCCGAGGGCCTGGGCGCCGCGGTCGCCGGCACGGTGCCGCGGGGCACCGCGTGGGGTGTCGCCGTCCTGGTGGTGGCCGCGGCCGTGGTGGCCGGGCTCGCCGGGCCCCTCGCGGTGTTCGCGGTGGGCGCCGTACTGGGGCTGTGCGCCGCCGAGTTGCTGCTGCGGCACTGCGTGCGGCGGTTCGGCGGGGTGACGGGGGACGTGTTCGGCGCGCTGGCCGAAGTGGCGGCGACGTGCGCGTTGGTGGTGGCCGCGCTCTGAGGCGCGGTGGGCGACGGGTCCGACGGCGCGGTGTGTGACGGGTTCGGTGCAAGTGCCAACCGTCCCCGGTTCGGGGGAGGGGGCGGGCATACCATGCCCGGAGCGTCCTGAGCCGGAGGCGGCTTCGCACTCCGCGCCCTGTCAAGGAAGAAGGTCTCTCCCACGTGTCTGCACTGACTCTCAGCTCCTCGTCCGCGGCGACCCTGCGCGCGGACGCTGTCGTCGTCGGCGTCGCCACAAGCGGCTCCGCCGACAAGGCGGGCAAGAAGGCCTCGCTCGTCCTCGCGCCCGGCGCGGAGGCCGTCGACAAGGCGTACGGCGGCAAGCTCGCCGCGACGCTGGAGACGCTCGGCGCGAGCGGCGGCGAGGGAGAGGTCACCAAGCTCCCGGCGCCGGCGGCCGGGGTGAAGGCTCCGGTCGTGGTGACCGTCGGTCTCGGCGAGGCGGCGGACGGCAAGGAGCCCTTCGAGCCGGAGGTGCTGCGGCGCGCGGCGGGTGCGGCGGCCCGGGCGCTGGCGGGCACCAAGAAGGCGGCCTTCGCGCTGCCGGTCGAGGACGCGGAGGCCGTCGCCGCGGTCGCCGAGGGCGCGCTGCTGGGCGCCTACTCCTTCACCTCCTACAAGGGCAAGGACAGCAGCGCGAAGAAGGACGCCAAGAGCGCGCCACTGGCGGAGATCGCGCTGGTCGGCGCGAAGGCGCGGGACAAGGCGCACAAGGCGGCCGCCGAGCGTGCCGTGGTGGTCGCCGAGGAGGTGCACCGCGCCCGGGACCTGATCAACACCCCGGCGAACGGTCTGGACCCGAAGGCGTTCGCCGGCGAGGTGCGTGCCGCGGCCAAGGAGTACGGCCTCACCATCGAGGTGCTGGACGAGAAGGCGCTGACCAAGGGCGGCTACGGCGGCATCCTGGGCGTCGGCAACGGGTCGACGCAGCCGCCGCGCCTGGTGCGGGTCGGCTGGTCGCACCCGAAGGCGAAGAAGTCCCTGGCCCTGATCGGCAAGGGCATCACCTACGACTCGGGCGGCATCTCGCTCAAGCCCGCGGGTCACAACGAGACGATGAAGTGCGACATGAGCGGCGCCGCCGCCGTCTTCTCGACCGTCGTGGCGGCGGCCAGGATGGGGCTGCGCGCCAACGTGACCGGCTGGCTGGCGCTGGCCGAGAACATGCCGTCGGGCTCGGCCACCCGTCCGGGTGATGTGCTGACCATGTACAGCGGCAAGACCGTGGAGGTGCTCAACACCGACGCCGAGGGCCGTCTGGTGATGGCGGACGCGCTGGCCAGGGCCGGCGAGGAGCAGCCGGACGCGCTGGTGGACGTGGCGACGCTGACCGGCGCCATGATGGTGGCACTGGGTGCCCGGACGTTCGGGATCATGGCGAACGACGACGCCTTCCGCACCGCCGTGCACGAGGCGGCCGGCGAGGCGGGCGAGGACGCCTGGCCGATGCCGATGCCCGCCCACCTGCGCAAGGGCATCGACTCGCCGGTCGCCGACATGGCCAACGTGGGCGACCGGATGGGCGGCGGCCTGCTGGCCGGG
Source organism: Streptomyces diacarni (assembly GCF_003323715.1). Lineage (GTDB taxonomy): Bacteria > Actinomycetota > Actinomycetes > Streptomycetales > Streptomycetaceae > Streptomyces > Streptomyces diacarni. The sequence continues at coordinate 206,014 of NZ_QOIN01000034.1, read as the reverse complement.
GTGTTCCTGAAGGAGTTCGTGCCCGAGGACATCCCCTGGGCGCACCTGGACATCGCGGGCCCGGCCTTCAACGAGGCGGCGCCGTTCGGCTACACGCCCAAGGGCGGCACGGGCTCCGCGGTCCGTACGCTGGTGCGACTCGTGGAGCGCACGGCGGACGGCGACCTGGGCTGAGACGTCCGCCACATCGCCGACGGGCGTGTGGGCCCCGCTCGCCGTGGCGAGCGGGGCCTGCGGCTCGCGACCGTACTTCGAGGTAACCGGCCCCGCGTCCCGGTTTCCGTCAACAAGTGCGAAGATGGGTCACTGGCAGGACAGGGCCCCGCACGGCTTGACAGAAGCCGACTGACAAAGGGCCGAGCAGACACAAGCGGCCGAACCTGAAGCCGCCCGGTCACAGGAGACCGGCTACGGCGTACCCATGCATGGAGGACGTGACGTGGCGAACGACGCCAGCACCGTTTTCGACCTAGTGATCCTCGGAGGCGGTAGCGGCGGTTATGCCGCTGCCCTTCGCGCCGCACAGCTCGGTCTGGATGTCGCTCTCATCGAGAAGGACAAGCTGGGCGGTACCTGCCTGCACCGCGGCTGCATCCCGACCAAGGCGCTGCTGCACGCCGGCGAGGTGGCCGACCAGTCGCGTGAGAGCGCCGAGTTCGGTGTCAAGACCTCGTTCGAGGGCATCGACATGGCCGGCGTCCACAAGTACAAGGACGGCGTGATCTCCGGCCTCTACAAGGGTCTGCAGGGGCTGGTCGCCTCCCGCAAGGTCACCTACGTGGAGGGCTCCGGCTACCTCTCCTCGCCGACCTCCGTGGAGGTGAACGGCCAGCGCTACGAGGGCCGCCACATCCTGCTGGCGACCGGTTCGGTGCCCAAGACGCTGCCGGGCCTGACCATCGACAACGACCGGGTCATCAGCTCGGACGACGCCCTGGTCATGGACCGGGTGCCGAAGTCCGCGATCATTCTGGGCGGCGGCGTCATCGGCGTCGAGTTCGCCTCCGCGTGGAAGTCCTTCGGTGCGGACGTCACCGTGATCGAGGGTCTCAAGCACCTGGTGCCGGTCGAGGACGAGAACAGCTCCAAGCTGCTGGAGCGCGCCTTCCGCAAGCGCGGCATCAAGTTCAACCTGGGCACCTTCTTCGACAGGGCCGAGTACACGGACGACGGCGTCAAGGTCACCCTCGCCGACGGCAAGGAGTACGAGGCCGAGGTGCTGCTGGTCGCCATCGGCCGCGGCCCGGTCTCGCAGAACCTGGGCTACGAGGAGGCCGGGGTCGCCATGGACCGCGGCTTCGTCACGGTGGACGAGTACTGCCGCACCAGCGTGCCCACCATCTCCGCCGTCGGCGACCTCATCCCCACGCTCCAGCTCGCGCACGTCGGCTTCGCCGAGGGCATCATGGTCGCGGAGCGGCTGGCGGGGCTGAACCCGGTGCCGGTCGACTACGCCGGTGTCCCCCGCGTGACCTACTGCAACCCGGAGGTGGCCTCCGTCGGCCTCACCGAGGAGCAGGCCAAGGAGCGGTATGGCGCGGACAAGGTCGTCACCTTGAAGTACAACCTCGCGGGCAACGGCAAGAGCAAGATCCTCAAGACGTCGGGCGAGGTCAAGCTCGTCCAGGTCCGCGACGGTGCCGTGGTCGGCGTCCACATGGTCGGTGACCGCATGGGTGAGCAGGTGGCCGAGGCCCAGCTCATCTACAACTGGGAGGCGCTGCCCGCCGAGGTGGCCCAGCTCATCCACGCCCACCCGACGCAGACGGAGGCGCTCGGCGAGGCGCATCTGGCGCTGGCCGGCAAGCCGCTGCACTCCCACGACTGACCGCCGAGCAGTCACTCAAGGGCGCGACCCATCCGCACAGTTCGTAAGGAGCAACAGGAACCATGGCGGTTTCCGTAACCCTGCCGGCGCTCGGCGAGAGCGTGACCGAGGGCACCGTCACCCGCTGGCTGAAGGCCGAGGGTGAGCACATCGAGGCCGACGAGCCGCTGCTCGAGGTCTCCACCGACAAGGTCGACACCGAGATCCCCGCACCGGCCTCCGGGACGCTGTCCTCGATCAAGGTCGCCGAGGACGAGACGGTGGAGGTCGGCGCCGAGCTGGCCGTCATCGACGACGGCTCCGGCGCCCCCGCGGCGGCCGAGCCGGCCGCCGAGCCCGAGCCCGCCCAGGCCCCGGCGCAGGAAGAGCCCGCCCAGGCCGAGGCGCAGCCCGAGCCCGCCGCGGCCCCGTCCGGCGGCGGCTCCGCCGAGGGCACCGACGTGACGCTGCCCGCGCTGGGCGAGTCCGTCACCGAGGGCACCGTCACCCGCTGGCTCAAGCAGGTCGGCGACGAGGTGGAGGCCGACGAGCCGCTGCTGGAGGTCTCCACCGACAAGGTCGACACCGAGATCCCCGCTCCGACCTCCGGCACCCTGCTGGAGATCGCCGTGGGCGAGGACGAGACCGCCGAGGTCGGCGCCAAGCTGGCCGTCATCGGTGCGGCCGGTGCCGCTCCCGCCGCCGCCACTCCGGCGCCGTCGGCCCCGGGCAAGCCCGCCGAGTCGGCGCCTGCCCAGCCCGCTCAGGAGGCCCCGCAGGCCCCCGCGGCCCCGGCCCAGCCGGCGGCACCGCAGACGCCGCCGGAGCCTTCGCAGGCCCAGCCGGCGCCCGCACAGCCCGCCGCTCCGGCCCAGCCGGCTCCGGCGCAGCCCGCCCCCGCGGCGCAGGCTCCGGCTGCCGCGCCGGAGAGCGACGGCGCCTACGTGACGCCGCTGGTGCGCAAGCTGGCGGCCGAGCAGGGCGTGGACCTCACCTCGGTGCGCGGCACCGGTGTGGGCGGCCGCATCCGCAAGCAGGACGTCATCGAGGCGGCCGAGTCGCAAAAGGCCCAGCAGGCGCAGCAGGCCCAGGCTCCGGCCGCTGCCGCCTCGGCGGCGCCGAAGTCGCCGAAGCTGGAGGCCTCGCCGCTGCGCGGCCAGACGGTGAAGATGCCGCGCATCCGCAAGGTCATCGCCGAGAACATGATGAAGGCGCTGCACAACCAGGCGCAGCTGTCCACGGTCGTCGAGGTGGACGTCACCCGCATCATGAAGCTGCGGGCGGCGGCGAAGGGCTCCTTCGCCGCGCGGGAGGGCGTCAAGCTCTCCCCGATGCCGTTCTTCGTGCAGGCGGCGGCCGAGGCGCTGAAGGCCCACCCGGCAGTCAACGCCCGCCTGAACGACGACGGCACCATCACCTACCACGACGTCGAGAACATCGGCATCGCGGTGGACTCCGAGAAGGGGCTGATGGTCCCGGTCATCAAGGAGGCCGGAAACCTCAACCTGGCGGGCATCGCCCGCAAGACCGCCGAGCTGGCCAAGAAGGTCCGCGAGGGGGGCCTGGGTCCCGACGACATGTCCGGCGGCACGTTCACGATCAGCAACACCGGGTCGCGGGGCGCGCTCTTCGACACCATCATCGTGAACTACCCGCAGGTCGCGGAGCTGGGCATCGGTGCGACGGTCCGCCGTCCGATGGTCATCGACCACCCGGAGCTGGGCGAGACCCTCGCGATCCGCGACATGGTCTACCTGACCCTCTCCTACGACCACCAGCTCGTGGACGGCGCCGACGCCGCCCGCTACCTGGCCGACGTCAAGGCCCGGCTGGAAGCCGGCGAGTTCGAGGGCGAGCTGGGGCTGTAACCCCTCGGCCACCTGGTCCGTAAACGGTGCCCCCGCCACGGGTGTGGCGGGGGCACCGTCGCGTCGCGGGACGTGCCGTGTGGGGCGGTGACGGCTCCCTCACGGACCGCAGTGGCACCGCGTGCCTGCCCACGCCGTATCGTCTAGGGGCCCCACCCCCTCGTTGCGAGGAGCATTCTCATGACGCCGCCCGTCGTCCAGTCGCTGCGCGAGCAGATCCGGGAGCACATCGTCGAGGGGATCGTCAGCGGGCGCTGGAAGCCGGGCGAGCGGATCGTGGAGCGGCGGATCGCGGTGGAGCTGGAGGTGAGCCAGACGCCCGTGCGGGAGGCGCTGCGCGAGCTGGAGGCGCTGCGGCTGATCGAGTCGGCGCAGAACAAGGGCGCGCGGGTGCGGGAGCTGTCGCCCGCCGATCTGGAGGAGATCTATCCCGTGCGGGCCGGCCTGGAGCAGATCGCCGCGGAGCTGGCGGTGGCCCGGTTGGCGGGGGACGTCTCCGCGCTGCGACCGCACGTGGAGGCGCTGTACGAGGCGGACCGGCTGGGGGACGGAGAAGCGCAGGTGCGGCACACGGTGGCCTTCCACAGGGAGCTGGTGCGCGCCGCCGGCAACAGCGTGCTGCTGCACACCTGGGAGGGGCTGGGCATCGAGGTGTGGACGGCGCTGTCGATCCGGTGGCTGGGCACGGTGCAGCAGTCGTATGCGGAGGAGCATGACGCGGTGCTCGCCGCGATCGAGCGGTGTGATCCGGAGATCGGGCCGTTGGTGAAGGAGCACGTGTTGGGGTGCGCGCCGGCGCCCCGATAGCACCCACTGCTGGGCGGCAGCCCACCGTTGCGGCGGCGGAAGCGGCGTGTGCGGGTCCGTTGTGGCTGGTCGCGCAGTTCCCCGCGCCTCTTCGGGGCGACCCCCTGCGCCTGGCATTCCGTGCCTTGTTTCGAGGCACGGAATGCCAATTTCGGGTCGTGGGCGGTTTTTACCTTCCAATCCTTTGATCGATCATCGATCACGGGCGTAGAGTCCTTGTGTTGGGTGCCCCCTGTCCTGCCCGTTCAGGGTTGCAAAGCCCACTCGCACAACCGCCCTCCCGACCCGTTTGGAGGGGCCTACACGTCCGGAAGGTGGCCACCATGCCCGACCCCGTACGCCCGCCGCATCCGAGCGAGCTCGACCAGCTCCCGGACCGCGATCCGCAGGAGACCGGCGAATGGCGTGAGTCGCTCGACGCCGTCTCCTCGCACGCGGGCGGCGAACGAGCCGCGTACCTGGTGCGTCGCACCGTCGAGCACGCCCAGCACAGCGGCCTGGCCGTGCCAGGGCTGCTGGAGACGGAGTACGTCAACACCATCCCCACCTCGGCCGAGCCGGCCTTCCCCGGCGACGAGGCGATGGAGTCCCGCATCACCGCGTGGAACCGCTGGAACGCCGCCGCCATGGTCACCCGCGGCAGCCGCTACGGCCTCGGCGGCCACATCGCGACGTTCGCGTCGGCGGCGTGGCTCTACGAGACCGGCTTCGAGCACTTCTTCAAGGGCAAGGAGGGTGCGGACGGCGGCTCGGGCGACCAGCTCTACGTCCAGGGTCACGCCTCCCCCGGCGTCTACGCCCGCGCGTTCCTCGACGGGCGGCTCACCGAGGACCACCTGGACCGCTTCCGCCAGGAGTCCGGCGGTGACGGACTGCCGTCCTACCCGCACCCGCGCCGCCTGCCGTGGCTGTGGGAGTTCCCCACGGTGTCCATGGGCCTGGGCCCGATCTCCGCGATCTACCAGGCACGCTTCAACAACTACCTCACCAACCGGGGCATCAAGGACACCTCCGCCTCGCACGTGTGGGCCTTCCTCGGCGACGGCGAGATGGACGAGCCCGAGTCGACCGCAGCCCTCGCCCTGGCCGGGCGCGAGCAGCTGGACAACCTCACCTTCGTCATCAACTGCAACCTCCAGCGCCTCGACGGCCCCGTCCGCGCGAACTTCAAGATCGTGCAGGAGCTGGAGGCCCAGTTCCGCGCCGCCGGATGGAACGTCGTCAAGTCCCTGTGGGGCTCCGCGTGGGACGAGGTCTTCGCGCTGGACACCACGGGTGCGCTCACCCGCAGGCTGCGCGAGGTGCCGGACGCCCAGTTCCAGACGTACGCCACCCGCGACGCGGCCTACATCCGCGAGCACTTCTTCGGCGCCTCCCCCGCGCTGGCCGAGATCGGCAAGCTGCTGGGCGACGACAAGATCACCGAGCTGTTCAAGACCTCGCGCGCGGGGCACGAGCCACGCAAGGTGTACGCGGCGTACAAGGCGGCCGTCGAGCACAAGGGCGCGCCGACGGTGATCCTGGCGCAGACGGTCAAGGGCTGGACCCTGGGTCCTGGCTTCGAGTCCCGCAACGCCAACCACCAGATGAAGAAGCTCACCGGCAAGGAGTTCCGCGCCATGCGGGACCTGCTGGAGCTCCCGATTCCGGACAGCAAGCTGGACGACGAGCTGGTGCCCTACGTGCACCCGGGCGCCGACTCCCCGGAGGTGCGCTACCTCCAGGAGCGCCGCGCCGAGCTGGGCGGCCCCGCGCCGGCCCGCCGCATCCACGCGGTCGGCCTGCCTGCACCCGCCGACAAGCCGTTCGAGGCGCTCAAGAAGGGCTCGGGCTCGCAGGAGATCGCCACCACCATGGCGTTCGTCCGCCTGGTCAAGGACCTGATGCGGGAGAAGGAGACCGGGAAGCGCTGGGTGCCGATCGTCCCCGACGAGGCCCGCACCTTCGGCATGGAGTCGCTCTTCCCCTCCGCCGGCATCTACTCGCCGCTGGGGCAGACCTACGACCCGGTCGACCGCGACCAGCTCCTGTACTACAAGGAGGCCGAGAACGGCCAGATCCTCAACGAGGGGATCACCGAGGCGGGTTCGCTGGCGGACTTCACCGCGGCCGCCACGTCGTACGCGACGCACAGCGAGCCGATGATCCCGTTCTACATCTTCTACTCGATGTTCGGGTTCCAGCGGACCGCCGACCAGTTCTGGGCGCTCGCCGACCAGCTCGGGCGCGGCTTCGTCATCGGCGCCACGGCGGGCCGTACGACGATGACCGGCGAAGGCCTCCAGCACGCCGACGGCCACTCCCACCTGCTGGCCTCCACCAACCCCGCGGCGATCTCCTACGACCCGGCGTTCGCCTACGAGGTCGGCGTCATCGTCAAGGAGGGCCTGCGCCGGATGTACGGTCCGGAAGCGGACCAGCAGGAAGACGTCTTCTACTACCTGACGGTCTACAACGAGACCAAGGTCCAACCGCCCATGCCGGAGGGCGACGGCGTGGAGGAAGGCATCCTCAAGGGGCTCTACCGCTTCCGCGAGGCGGACAGCGCCCCCAAGGACGCCCCGCGCATCCAGCTGCTCTCCTCCGGCACCGCGATCCACTGGGCGCTCGACGCGCAGCGGATCCTCGCCGATCAGTGGGGTGTGGCCGCCGACGTGTGGTCGGCGCCGTCCTGGACCGAACTGCGCCGTGAGGCGATGGAGTGCGACGCGGCGGCGCTGCGCGGCGAGGAGCGCGTGCCGTACGTGACCCGCGCTCTGGAGGGTGCGCCAGGACCTGTGCTCGCCGTCAGCGACTGGATGCGGGCCGTGCCCGACCAGATCAGCCAGTGGGTCGAGCAGGACTGGTCCTCGCTCGGTACCGACGGGTTCGGCCTCTCCGACACCCGCGAGGGCGCCCGCCGCCACTTCGGTGTCGACCCGGAGTCCGTGGTCGTCGCCGCGCTGTCGCGCCTGGCACGCCGCGGTGAGGTCAAGTCGGAGGACGTCCGCAAGGCCGCCGAGAAGTACGGCCTGGCGTAAGGACATCCGTCCGCGCCCCACGGGCCGACAAGGGGCCTCCGCCACCCGGCGGAGGCCCCTTTCCGCGTGGGGTGCCCCCGCGCGGGCGCCCGCAGCCGGTGTGCAGGCGCGACGCGCGACGGTCAGCGCTCGGTGCGTCCCACCGGGTGTGCGACGAAGCGTCCTCGGCTCGGCAGCAGGGCGGCGGCGCGCCCTCCACCGGTTTCCGGCACCGGTTCTCGCCCGCCTCACCGCCGGGCTCCGTCCGGCGGTGAGGCGGGGCACGGCGCCCCGAAACACGGCGCAGGGCCCGCCGCGTCCTCCGCGGCGGGCCCTGCGCACTGCTCGGCCCCGTGCTACTCCGGGTCCGGGTGCCGCCGCAGACGCAGCACGGCGGCGATCAGGCCTCCCCACACGATGAGGATGGCGGCGGTCATCATCACCACGGCTCCTGCCGACATCAGCGCACCTCCTCCCGCTCGGCTCGCGGCGCGGTGCGCCAGGGGACGAGGGCGATCAGGACGCCGATCACCAGCGCACCGGCGGCGATCCCCCATCCCGCCCAGGCCAGGAACGAGGTCGGGTATCCGCCGTAGTTCTCGTCGAACTCGGCGCGCAGGCTGTCGACCATCATCCAGCCGAGCACCAGCGGGGTGACCACCCCGAGGCAGACGCGCCACCACAGGCCCAGCCGGATCGCGGAGGTCTCGTCCGCGTGGGCCTGGAAGGCCGGCAGCCGCCGCAGTACCCAGCCCATGACGACGAGGAAGACGAGCGCGGCCAGCGCGATGCCGTACTGGTTGATGAAGTGGTCGGCCGAGTCGAGCAGGGCCAGACCCGCGTCCGTCGGGAACAGCAGCAGCGAGACGACCGCGACCAGCCCGCCGACGCCCCACACGGCGGGCAGCCGCCGCATGCCGGTGCGGTCCTGCACCGCGGAGATGATCACCTGCACGATGCTGACCAGCGAGGTGATGCCCGCGATGGCCAGGGACGCGAAGAAGAGGAAGCCGAAGAGGCCGCCCATCGGCATCTGGGAGATCACGGCGGGGAAGGCGATGAAGGCGAGGCCGACCCCGTCGGTGACGACCTCGCCGACGGCGACGCCGTTGGCCTGCGCCATGAAGCCCAGGGTGGCGAACACGCCGATGCCCGCCAGGATTTCGAAGGAGCTGTTGGCGAAGCCTGCCACCAGCGCCGAGCCCGTCAGGTCGGAGCGGCGCCCCAGGTAGGAGGCGTAGGTGACCATGATGCCGAAGCCGATGGACAGGGAGAAGAAGATCTGCCCGTAGGCGGCGACCCAGACGCTTCCGTCGGTGAGCGCTCCCCAGTCGGGTGAGAAGAGCGCGTCGAGGCCCTCGGCCGCACCGTCGAGGGTGACGGCGCGGATCACCAGGACGACGAAGAAGACCACCAGCAGGGGGATGAAGACCTGGTTGGAGCGCTCGATGCCGCGGCGTACGCCCAGGGCCAGGATGAGCAGGACGACGAGCCACACGGCCAGCAGCGGCCAGAAGACGCCGCCGACCCAGCTGGTGGGCAGTCCCGGCTCGGATCCCGCGTGCAGGAAGTCCGCGGAGAAGAACGTCTCGGGGTCCTTGCCCCAGTCCTTGCCGAAGGAGAAGCCCGCATACCGTAGGGACCAGGCGACGATCACGGCGTAGTAGCTGGCGATGACGAAGCAGATGGCGACCTGCCACCAGCCGATGACGGAGGCGGGCTTGGAAATCTGCCGGAAGGCGACGGGGGGCGACTTCCGGTACTTCCTGCCCACCGAGTACTCGAGGATGAGCAGGGGCAGGCCCGCGGTGAGCAACGCGACGAGATACGGCAGGAGGAAGGCCCCGCCACCGTTCTTGTACGCCTCCGCCGGGAAGCGCCAGATGTTGCCCAGTCCGATGGCGGAGCCGATGGCGGCCATCAGAAATCCGGTTCGCGAGCCCCACTGTTCGCGAGTTTGCTGAGACATGACCGATTCCTTGTTCGCTGTATAACTGGCGGAACGTTAACAGCGGGACAAAGAACGCGGGGAGGGGTATTCACTATGCGGGCAGCGCGGCTGATCAAAATGGTGCTGCTGCTGCAGGCGCGCAGGGAGATGACCGGCGGCGAGCTGGCCGCCGAGCTGGAGGTCTCCGAACGCACGGTCGCGCGGGATGTCCTCGCCCTGTCCGAGGCGGGCGTGCCGGTGTACGCGGACCGGGGCCGTGCGGGAGGCTACCGGCTGGTCGGCGGCTACCGCACGCGGCTGACGGGGATGGGCCGCAGCGAGGCGGAGGCGCTGTTCCTGTCGGGGGTGCCCTCGGCGCTGCGCGACCTGGGTCTGGACGACGCGGCCTCGGCGGCGCGGCTGAAGGTCTCGGCCGCGCTCGATCCCGCGCTGCGGGACGTGCACGAGGGGTCCGCGCAGCGCTTCCACCTGGACGCGCCCGGCTGGTGGCAGGCGCCGGGGACGCCGCCGCTGCTGCCCGCGCTGGCCGACGCCGTGTGGTCGGACCGGCGGGCCGCGGTGCGCTACCGGCGCGGGGACGAGCGCGGCGGCGAGGTGGAGCGGGAGCTGGAGCCCTACGGGGTGGTGCTGAAGGCGGGCCGGTGGTATCTGGCGGCCCGGGTGCCGGCCGACGCGGCGCACCCGGGCCGCGAGGCCTGGCGGGTGTACCGCGTCGACCGGTTCACCGAGGTCGCCGTGCGGGACGCGCACTTCGTCCGCGATCCCGGCTTCGACCTGGCCGCGTTCTGGGCGGAGCGCGCGGCGTCGTTCGCGCGCTCCCTGCTGCGCTCCGAGGTGACGCTGCGGCTCACCGCGGCGGGCACCCGGCGGCTGCGGCACGTCACCGACAGGGCCGCGGCCGACGAGGCGCTGGCGGCCGGCGCAAGCGGGGCGGACGGGCGTACGACGGTGGCGCTGCGGGTGGAGAGCGAGGAGGTCGCCTTCGGCCAGCTCGCCGGCCTCGGCCCGGAGTGCGAGGTGCTGGCGCCGCCGTCGCTGCGTGCCAGGGTCGCCGAGGCGGCGCGGCGTGCGGCGGCGCTGTACGGGGACCTGCCGCCGGCCGGGGGTCAGCGGTAGCCGGTCACGTCGGCCGGTTTCCCCGCGAACTGCACCTCGGCCAGGTAGCGCCAGGCGTCGGGTGCGGAGCCGTCCTCGTCGGTGAAGCCGTAGACCTGGGCGAGTCCGCCGCTGGAGAGGGACTGCCCGTTCCAGCGCGCCACGTCCGGGTCGGCGGCGAGGGCGGCCACGGCGCGGCCGACGAAGGTCGGGGTCTCGGAGATGGCGAAGTGCGGGTCGGTGGCGCAGCCGTCGCGCCAGTTCTCCTCCGTCACGTGGAAGTGGGTGTCGAGCATCGCCTCCGAGCGCAGCCAGCCCGGGGTCAGGCACACCGCGGTGGTGCCGTACTCGGCCGTCTCCTGGGCGAGCGCGCGGGCCATTCTCAGGGGCGCGGCCTTGGCCAGGTCGTAGGAGAGGGGCTCGCGGTAGTTCCGGTTGGACTCCTCGGTGCCGTCGGTGACCTCGATCAGCAGCCCGCCGGGGCGTCGGGTCAGCAGGGGAAGCGCGCAGGCGCTGGTGATCAGGTGGCTGTCGATGCCCAGCCGCAGGACGCGGAGCGTGTCGGCCAGATCGTGTTCCCACAGCTTCTTGCCGAAGCCGACGAGGTGGTCGCCGCCCCACAGGTCGTTGACGAGGATGTCGAGCCTGCCCTGCGCACGGTCGATGCGGACGATCAGGTCGCGCACCTGTTCGGGGTCGAGGTGGTCGACGGCGACCGCGGTCGCCGTACCCCCGCCTTCCCGGCCCGCCTCGCACGCCAGCTCGGCCGTCTCCTCGATCGTCTCGCCCGTCCTGCCGACCTCGCTGGCCCGCGCCCGGGTGGTCCGCCCCGTCGCGTAGACGGTGGCCCCCGCGCGGCACAGCTCGACGGCCATGGCCCGCCCCGCGCCCCTGGTGGCACCCGCCACGAGGGCGGCCTTTCCGGCCAGCGGCCCGCGAGAAGCGTTGGATTCGTGCACCTGTTCCTCCTGGAAGTCCGGGCGTCGCGCGGTACGACGGGGAACACGCTCGCAGCGATACCGGACACCTTCCGTCGGGTATGCGAACCGCGCACCGGACGCCGTGGCACGGGCCGGGTAACGACACAGCCGCATCTGGCGCACTCCGCGTGCATCGCGGCCCCGCAGGCCCGATGCTGGGGGGCGTGATGGACGAGACGGAGTTCTGGGCGCTGATCGACTCCACACGCCGGGAGGCGGACGGCGACCCCGAGGAACAGGCCGACCTGCTCGTCGAGCGGCTCACCCAGCTCGACCCCGACGCCGTGACCTACTTCGCCCGCCACTTCGAGTCCCGCTACAGCCGCGCCTACCAGTGGGACCTGTGGGCCGCCGCGTGGATCCTGCTCGACGGGGCGAGCGACGACGTCTTCGACGGGTTCCGCTGCTGGCTGATCGGCCAGGGCAGAGAGGTCTTCGAAGGTGCCGCGCACGACGCGGACGCCCTCGCCGGGCTGCTGGCCGACTTCGACGAGGAGTTGGACGGGGACGGCGAGGACCTGGGCTTCGCCGCCGACGAGGCGTACGAGCAGCTGACCGGCACCGTCCTGCCCGAACTGGGCCTGCCCGAGGCGCCGGCCGACCCCGCGGGCGTCCCCCTCGACCTGGAGAACCGCACCGCGCTGGCCGAGCGCCTGCCGAAGCTGTGGGACCGCTTCCGGAACGACTGACGGGCCGCGAGGGGCCCGGCGCCCGGGCCCGCGCGGGCGCATGCGCCAGGATGGGTCCATGCGAATCGCGGTCACCGGTTCCACCGGACTCATCGGCACTGCGCTCACCCGGTCGCTGCGCGCCGAGGGACACGACGTCCTCCGGCTCGTGCGGCGCCCCGCCTCCGCCGCCGACGAGGTCACCTGGCATCCGCGGGAGGGCCACGTCGAGACCGCGGGGCTCGTCGGCTGCGAAGCCGTCGTCCACCTCGCGGGCGCCGGCGTCGGCGACCACCGCTGGACGGAGGCGTACAAGCGCGAACTCCGCGACAGCCGGGTGCGGGGCACCCGCACGCTGGCCACCGCCCTCGCCACGCTGGAGAACCCGCCGCACACCCTGCTGCTCTCCACGGCGATCGGGTACTACGGCGACACCGGGAACCGCGCCGTCGACGAGTCGGCAGGGCCCGGCGACGGTTTCCTCTCCGACCTGTGCCAGGACTGGGAGGCCGCGGCCAGGCCGGCAACGGACGCGGGCATCCGCACGGTGTCGGCACGCACCGGTCTGGTCGTCGCCCGCGGCGGCGGCGCGTGGGGACGGCTCTTCCCGCTCTTCCGCGCCGGGCTCGGCGGGCGCCTCGGCACCGGCCGCCAGTACTGGAGCCACATCGCCCTGCACGACCACGTGGCGGCCCTCCGCTTCCTGCTCAACCACGCCGACCTGTCCGGTCCCGTCAACCTGACGGCCCCCCACCCGGCCACCAACCGGGAGGTCACCGCCGCCATGGGGCGCGTACTGCACCGTCCCACCCCTTTCGCGGTGCCCGCGCCCGTCCTGCGGCTCGCGCTCGGCGAGTTCGCCGGGGACGTGCTCGGCAGCCAGCGGGTGCTGCCCCGCAGGCTGCTCGACGCCGGGTTCCGGTTCGCCTTCCCCGACGTCACCGCGGCCATCAGGGCAGCGCTCTGATCTGCACGGCCCCGGGCGCCCGCGGCCATGCATCCGGGCGCCCCCCGCGCGACGTACCGCGCACGCTGTTCCCACACCAACCCTCGAACACGGGTATGAGCCACGCGCACCGGGGCATCAGGCAATGAGCAACCGGACCCGCACGCCGTCGACGTCGGGAGGGACAGTGCCGATCAGCAGCGCACAGACGAACCGCGCAGGCACGGGTGGTGGGCCTCGGGCGGACGAAGCCGGCCGGGAGCAGACCGCGGACGTGGTCGTCGTGGGTGCCGGCCTGGCCGGGCTGGCGGCCGCCTACCGGCTGACCCGCGCGGGCCTGCGCGTCGTCGTACTGGAGGCGGCGCCCCGGGCCGGGGGGCGGCTCGCGACCGACGTGGTGGACGGCTACCGCCTCGACCGCACGCCCGGGGTGCTGGACCTGGCCCAGGACGGTGCGGCGTTCGCGGGGCTGCCCGCGCTGGACGCGCTCGACCTGCGCCCGTTCGCACGGGGCGCGCTGCTGCACTGCCAGGACCGTACGCACCGGGTCGCGGCACGGCCCTGGCCGCGCGGCGCGGGGCGCGTGCCGGGGGGCGAGGGTCCGTATCGTCCGCAGGGCCCGCGAGGGGGCGAGGGGCAGGACGGGGCGACCCGTACCGCGCGCCTCGACCGGCGCACGAGGGGCGCACAGAGCGCGCGAGGCGCGCTGTCGACCGCCCGCGCACTCGGCGGCGCGCGCAGCCGCGCCGACATGTCCGACGCGTTCGAACTGGCCCGGCTGCGCGGGGCGCTGGGCCGCTTCGCTTCGGCCCCCGCGCAGGGGCTGCTGCTGCGCCCCGAACTGACGGCAGGCCAGGCGCTGTCCGCACGCGGGCTGCCGTCCCGGGCGGCGCGGACGCTGATGCGCCCGCTGCTGACGGCGCTGCTGTCCGACCCGGAGCTGACGACCTCCAGCCGGGTCGCCGACCTGACGCTGCACGGCTTCGTCCGCGGCGGCCTGGGCGTCCCCGCGGGCGGTCAGGCCCAGGTCTGCGCACTGCTGGCCGCGGCGCTGCCACCGGGCACGGTACGCACAGATGTCCGGGTGACCTCGGTGAGCACGCACGCCGTCGGGACCGAGCGGCACGGCACGTATCCGTGCGAGGCGGCGCTGGTGGCCACCGGCGCCCGGTCGGCCGCCGGGTTGCTGCCGGGGCTCAGGGTGCCTGATTTCCACCCGGTGACGGTGTTGCACCACGCCGCGGAGGAACGGCTGCCGACCGGCGCGGCGGGCGCCTCCTTCACGGTGTGCGCGCAGCGGCGGGGTGGTGCGCGGTCCGGCGCGGGGGAAGCCGGGGCCGAGACCGATCCCGTGAGCCACACCTGGGTGGCGTCGGCCGTGGACCCCTCGCGCGCCGGTCGCGGGCGCACGCTCGTCACGTCGGTGGTGCTGGGCGAGCGGTCGGCCGCCCCCTCCGCGGCGCTGGACAAGGCGGCACGCGCGCAACTGGCGGGCGTCTACGGCACGTCCACGGACCGGTGGGAGCTGCTGGCGGCGTACCACGACCCGGAGGCGGTCGTGGCGATGCCGGCCCCGCACGATCCCCGGCGTCCCGTGCGGGTGCTGTCGGGGCTCTACGTGTGCGGAGAGCACCGGGACACCAGTACGCCGCGTGGAGCGGTCGGTTCGGCGCAGCGCGCGACGGAGCAGATCCTGCGCGACTTCCGGCTGCCGGCGCCGCCGCCGGGAGCGGTGGAGGAAGAGACCGCAGCCTAATCGAACAGGCGTCCCGAACTCCGGGGTGACCAGCGGGTTTTGTCAGTGGGGGCGGGTAGAATTCAAGGAGTTGCCAGGGAGCGCACCGACGCATCGAAGGAGCCGTCGATGACTGCTGTCCGTACCCGTACCTCCCGTTCCCACACCCGTCCCACCGGCCGCCCGCGGCACCAGCAGCCGCAGCTGCCGGCCATGTCCACGCTGCCGACCCTGCCGAAGAAGCCGCTGCCTGCAGGGCGGCCGCGCGCGTGGTACGTGGCGCACAACCGCCACCTGAAGGCCATGCGCATCGCCATAGCCCTGCTCGACACCGGCGTCTACACCGCCGAACAGGCGTGCGACCACACCATCCACGCGACGGCGCAGCGCATCGGCGTGCACCCGCCGTCGCCCGTCACCTGTCGCCTGGTCCGCTCCCTGCTGCCCTGAACACCGCTCCCCCGCCCCGGGAAAGCCCCCCGGGGCGGGCCCGCAGGACGCCGTCGCAAAACCGCTGGCGTCACTACCATCCTTGACTTACGGTCCTGACACGGAACGGTCCTGACGCGGACGAGCGGGCAGGGCCCGTGAGCCACGGAGGGAGCCTGGGATGGCGGCGGAGACGGTGGCAGGGAAGACGAGAACCGAGGCCGCGGCGCTGGCGGCGGCAGCGGTCACGGTCGTGCTGTGGGCCTCCGCGTTCGTCTCCATACGGAGCGCGGGCGAGCACTACTCCCCCGGCGCCATGGCCCTCGGCCGGCTCGGCGCCGGAGCGCTCGTGCTGTGCGCGGCGCTGCTGCTGCGGCGCGAGGGGCTCCCGCCGCGGGCCGCGTGGCCCGGCATCGCCACCTCGGGCGTGCTGTGGTTCGGCGGCTACATGGTCGCCCTCAACTGGGGCGAACGCCTGGTCGACGCGGGGACGGCCGCGATGGTCGTCAACGTCGGCCCCATCCTGATGGCGCTGTTGGCCGGCCGGTTCCTCAAGGAGGGGTTCCCGCCCCGGCTGATGGCCGGCATCGCGGTCTCGTTCGCGGGCGCCGTGACCGTGGGCCTGTCCGTGTCGCAGGGCGGCGACTCCTCCCCGCTGGGAGTGGTGCTGTGCCTGCTGGCCGCCATCGCCTACGCCATCGGTGTCGTCAGCCAGAAGCCGGCCCTGCGGCACGCCTCACCGCTCCAGGTCACCGCGTTCGGCTGCCTCATCGGGTTCGCCGCCTGCCTGCCCTTCAGCGGCCAACTCCTCACGCAGGCCGGCGACGCGCCGCTGTCCGCGTCGCTCAACGTCGCCTACCTGGGCGTCTTCCCGACCGCGCTGGCCTTCAGCACCTGGGCCTTCGCACTCTCCCGCACCACCGCGGGCCGCATGGGCTCCACGACCTACGTCGTGCCCGTCCTCGTCGTGCTGATGTCGTGGCTCGCCCTGGACGAGGTGCCCGCCCCGATCACCCTGGCGGGCGGCCTGCTGTGCCTGGCGGGAGTGGCGGTCTCCCGCTCGGGCCGCACCTCCCCCACCGCCCGGCGCCCGCGGGGGCGCCCCGAAGGGGCGCGGGGAACGGCGCGACAAGCCACAACCCACCCGCGGACCGCACACGACGAACAGACTCACCCCCTTGCCGGGACAAGCCCCCCGAAAGAAGCAGGGAGCGCGGGCCTGGCCGCCGACGTGCCCAGCCCCGCGGGGCCGTCGAACGGCCAGCCCGGCGCGTAGTGCCGCCGCAGGTCGCTCTCGGTGTAGCGGCGGCAGTCCCGGTGCCACACGAGGATGCCCGACATCCAGTTCTCCAGCTCGCGCACGTACCCGTCCAGCGCGGCCCGGCCGTCCTCCTCCAGGGCGAAGTCGTCGTAGAGCACGGGGAACTCGTGGGCGGCCACGTGCTGGAACTGCCTGATGCGGGAGGTCATCAGGTCGTCGACGATACGCAGCGCCGTCGGGTAGTCGCAGTCGAAGAAGTCACGGACGACGAGCAGCCCGTTGTGGATCTCCCCCTCGTACTCGATCTCCTTCTGGTACGAGAAGACGTCGTTGAGCAGGCAGGCGTAGTCGGCCGCCGCGTTCTCCAGCGACTTCATGGGGCCGCTGCGGTAGATCTCCTCCGGGATGCTGTCGGGGTGGGCCAGCCGGCACAGGCTCATCGTCAGGTCGGAGCCGAAGGTCCTGCGCCGCATCTCGACGTAGTCGACGGGGTCGGGGATGCGGTTGGCCGCCTGGTTGTCCAGCTCCCACAGCCAGCTCGCCGCCATGGTCTCGATGGCCGCGCGGAAGCGGCGGCGCTTGGCCACGGACATCGGGCCCGCCGTGCGCGCCCACAGGTCGGCCAGCGAACGCTCCAGCGGACCGGCGGGCGGCGGAACAGGCTCGTCTTCGACGGGCATGAACAGCGACAGGCGCTCGGTGCACACCTTGGCGCCCGCCAGGTCGCGGGTGCGGCCGAAGCGGACCGGATAGTAGTCGTCTCCCCACGTGCCCCAGGCCAGCCAGGCGGAGGAGAGGTCGAGTTGGTCCCGGGTGGCGTCGGGGTGGATGCCGGCGGCGCACAGCGGCAGGTCGTTGTCGCGGATCAGCTCCTCGTCCCACACCCGGCCGCCCGGCACGTCCGGCTGCGGGTCCAGCAGCCCCATCGCCCGGGCCCAGGTGACGACCCGTTCGCGCGCGCCGTCCAGGTGGGGGCTGAGCTGGGGTGTGAAGGGCATCTCGAAGGCGGGCAGCACCGAGGGGCCCGTGCGCTCGTGCGGTACGTGGGTGAAGGAGCGGACGCGCCGCGGGGCGGTGCGCGCGATACTGGCGAGGATGTCCGTCGCGGAGGTGCCCAGGCCCTCGGGGACGAACGGCAGGCGGGCGGCCGCCGGGCCGGTGTCCCCGGCGGCGGCCGCACCGCCGTTCATGTAGCGGCTGGAGCGCATGTGCCACTCGTGGCCGCCTGACTGCCAGTCCTGGAGGCCCTTGACGTACGCGGCGACGGCGGCCTGCTCCCCCGGGTCGAGGCCCTTGTCGGCGCAGAGCGCGGGCAGTTCGGTCAGTGCGGTGTGCTCGAACTGCTGGAGACGGGAGGTCAGCAGGTCGTTGACCGCCTCGGCCGACTCCTGGGTGGTGCAGTCCAAGAACGTCTCCAGCACGAGGACGCCGTTGGACAGCTCGCCCTCGTCCCCGATCTCGCGCTCGTAGGAGAACAGGTCGTTGCGCAGGTGGACGGCGTCGGAGAAGGTGTCGCGCAGCACGCACAGCGGGCGGGATCCTGCGACGGCGGCGGGCACCTCGGCGTGCGCGGCGAACTCCACGAGCCCCGCCGACCAGGGGGCGCCGCCGACCTTGCGGCGCATCTCGATGTACTCGACCGGGTTCGGCACCCGGCCGATGTTGATGTTGGACAGCTCCCACAGCGACTCGTTGAGCAGGTTCTCGGTGCTCACGGCGAACCGGGAGCGCCAGTCACGGGACATCGACGGCACGGTGCGCGCCCACAGGTCGGCGAGCCCGGCCTCGACCGGGTTGGTGGCCTCGGGCACCGCCGCGGTGTCCTCCAGCGGCATGAACAGCGGGAGCCGGTCCAGGTACGCCTTGCCGCCCGCGCGGTCCTGGGTGCGCTTGAACATCTCCAGGAAGTGGTCGTCGAAGAAGAAGACCCATACGTACCAGTCGGTGACCAGCGCGAGGTCGTCCTCGCTCGCGTCCGGGTGCGTGTAGGCGCACAGCAGCGCGTAGTCGTGCGCGTCGAGGTCCGCGGTGTCCCATACCCCGGAGCCCTCCAGCATCCCCTGCCGCGCCGCCCACTCGCGGGAGTGGGCCCGCGCCGCTTCCAGGTGCGGGTTGAGGCGGGCCGGGTACGGCACGTAGAAGTCGGGCAGTTCGAAGGGTTGCGACAACGTCCGGTCCCCCAGTCGCTCGATTGGCTGGCGGACTTGGCCTACCCGGGGCGAAGCGATCAGCATCCTTTTTCACCCGGACGTGGGACACGGCGCGGACAGTGCCGTGACGAGGCTGTCGAACAAATTCCGTGGTGGGCGGGCAGGTTGGGCTGCTAGGTTCGCGAACGTGGCGAAGCTGAATCAGATCATCGCAGTCGAGAAGGGCGTCAAGTCCAAGGTGGCCCAGGACCTGGCGCAGGCGCAGCACGGGCTGGGGAAGCCGCAGATGCTCGCCGGTATCTCGCGTACGTACCAGCCCAAGGACGAAGAGGGCGAGCAGCTTCCACCGGAGTCGACGCGGGTGCAGGTCAAGTCCGAGGATGTGCTGAAGGAAACGGCGAAGATCCTCACGCGGCTGTTCGACGTGACGGCGACGAAGGACTGGTCGAACCTCACGGCCCGCGCGGACATCGTCGTCGACGGGCGCACCGTGCTCGCCGAGGTGCCGGTCTCCTACCTGCTGTTCCTGGAGAAGCAGCTCGGCGAACTGGGCACCTTCCTGCGCAGGCTGCCGGTGCTGGACGGCGCGGAGGCCTGGGAGCGGGACCCGTCCACGGACTGGTGGAAGACCGAGCAGGTCCGTACCGTCCGCACCAAGAAGGTGCCGCGCAACCACGTGAAGGCGGAGGCCACCGAGAAGCACCCGGCCCAGGTCGAGGTCTACTACGAGGACATCCCCGTCGGGTACTGGACGACGGTCAAGTACTCCGGTGCCCTTCCCGCGCGGCGCGTCAACGAGCTGTTGGAGCGGCTGGAGAAGCTCTCCGCCGCGGTGAAGTTCGCCCGCGAGGAGGCCAACGCCACGGAGGTGACCGACCAGCGCGTCGGAGACGCCGTCTTCGGCTACCTCTTCTCCTGACCGCTCAGGTGCGCCGAGCGCGCACCGGTACCCCTCAGACTCCCCGGGCAAAGATTCAGACTCTTGCCGCCCGGGGTGCGCCAGGAGCGCAAAGCTGAAACTGAAGCTGATGTGTGAACCCCCGGCGGCACTGCCACAGTCAGGCCCCGGTCAGTCTCAACCTCTCGCTCCACGCTCAGCATCGCCGTTCATCGTCCGGCAACCGGGGCGGTGACGACCTCGAGACGCCGGTTCGAACCCGGCCGGCCGTTCTTCGTGCGGCCGTGGTGGAGTGGCTCCACGCGAGGACATCGCCGAACGATCCGCCCATCAACCGCTTGGGACGTGCGAACGAACGGCACCCAGGACCCCGGGGCCGGGTAAAGCCCCGGGGTCCCTTTTCGTCACTTCTCCCCCTTGCTTCCCCTTCCACCCCCTTGCTCCCCCTCACTCCGCGCCGCTGACCGCGTGGTACGTTGCAGCCGCCAGTCAAACCCTTGAACGGGTCAGGGAATCCGGTGCGAATCCGGAGCTGACGCGCAGCGGTGTGGGACTGGGGTGTGCACGAGGCCACTGGGGCACGGTCCCTGGGAAGGCGCACACTCCGACAGTCCCGAGTCCGAAAACCTGCTGGCACCCGCACTCCGGGACCTCGGAGGCGGTGGCACGCCGGGCTCCGCGACTGGGCCTTACGACGGAGAAGGACACAGCTCGCCATGCGCCGAACGCGCCGTGGGGCCCCGCGGGCCGCGGTTCTCGCCCTCGCTCTCCTGCCGGCCGTCACGGGCTGCGGGACGACGCTGTCGCCGGGAACCGCCTCGGACAAGGCCGGGCAAGCGGGCTATCCGCGCACGCTGCACAACTGCGGGCACGAGGTCACCCTGCAGCACCGCCCCCAGCGCGCCGTCTCGCTCGACCAGGGCTCGACGGAGATCCCGCTGGCTCTCGGCCTGGACGTGCGCCACCAGTTGGAGCTGCCGGCCCTCGTCGCCCGCAGCCCGGTCACCAGTGTGGTCGCGCTGCACGATCTGAACCTGGCGGCGATGCTCCGCGACCACCTGGTGGCGCTGCGCCGGGGCGGGGTGGTGGCGGCGGGCCCGCCGGGCGAGGTGCTGACCCGGGAGCTGATCGCCCAGGTCTACGGGGTGCGCTCGGTGGTGACCGCCGAAGGCGTAGGCGGGCGGCCCGCGGTGCGGTTCCCGCCCGAGGACGAGAC
The DNA here is from genome assembly GCF_003323715.1 of Streptomyces diacarni. GTDB lineage: Bacteria > Actinomycetota > Actinomycetes > Streptomycetales > Streptomycetaceae > Streptomyces > Streptomyces diacarni. The sequence continues at coordinate 185,204 of NZ_QOIN01000034.1, read as the reverse complement.
GGAACCGGGGGAGACCGCGGAGGAGGCCTCATGATCCGGACCAGACGGGTGGCACGTGCCGCGACCAGGCGGGCGGATGCGGGATGTGCTCCGACCAGACGGGCCGGTGCGGCACGTGCCGCGCGCGGACTGCTCACCGCGCTGCTGCTGATACCGCTGGCCGCGTGCGGGAGCGGCACCCGTGCCGGCGGCGCCACCGGCAAGGACTCACCCGCAGGGTTCCCGTACACGGTCACCAACTGCGGGGTGAAGACGACCTTCACGGCGCCGCCCGAGCGGGCCGTGACCATGAACCAGCACGTCACCGAGGTCATGCTCGCCCTCGGCCTCCAGGACAGGATGGCCGGCACCGCCTACCTGGACGACGCGATCCTCCCCCGCTACCGCAAGGCGTACAAGGGCGTGGAGGTGCTGGCCGGCAAGTACCCCTCCAAGGAGGTGCTGCTGGCCGCCAACCCCGATTTCGTCTACGGCGGATACGCCAGCGCCTTCGACAAGACGGAGGGCCGCGACCGGGCCGCGCTCGAAGACGGCGGCGTCCCCACGCGCCTGAACCTGGAGGCGTGCACCGACCACACGGACATCTCCACCCTCCACAAGGAGATCCGCCAGGTCGCCCGCGTCTTCGGAGTGCCCGAGCGCGGCGAGGCCCTCATCGCGGCGCAGGACAAGCAGTTGGCCGCCACCGCGAAGCGGCTCGAGGACACCGGGAAGACGCGGGTCTTCGTCTACGACAGCGGCGAGGGCTCGGCGTTCACCGCGGGCGGCACCGGCATCGGCAACGAGATCCTGCGCCGGGCCGGTGCCCGCAACGTCTTCGCCGACGTCGACAAACCCTTCGCCGACGTCTCCTGGGAGAAGGTCGTGCAGCGCGCACCGGACGTCGTGGTGCTCTACGACTACGGCGGGACGACTCTCGCCCAGAAGAAGAAGCGGCTGCTCGAGGATCCGGCGCTGGCCGACGTGCCCGCCATCAAGCACCGGCGGTTCGCGGTGCTGCCCCTCTCCTCCGCGGTGCTGGGCCCGCGCGTCCCCGAAGCGGTGGACGACCTGGCACGCCAACTCCACCCGCGGCGAAACGGTGCCTGAGCCCGTGCCCCGCACCTCACCGCTGCGGCGCACCCTGGTATGCGCCGCGCTGACCGCCGTGCTGCTCGCCGGCGCCGTCGCCGGACTGGCCCTCGGCTCGGCGCGCATCCCCGTCGGCGAGGTGCTGGCCGCGTTGACGGGCCGCTCAGGTCCCTCGCCCTTCACCACGATCGTGCTGGACGTGCGGCTGCCCCGCGTGCTGCTGGCCGCCGTCGTCGGCGCCGGACTCGCCCTGGTCGGCACGGTGTTGCAGGCACTGGTGCGCAACCCGGTGGCCGACCCCTACCTGCTGGGCATCTCCTCCGGCGCCTCGACGGGCGCCGCACTCGTCGTCGTGTTCGGGATCGGCGCCGTCTCGATGCCCGCGGGCGCGTTCGCCGGAGCGATGGCGGCGCTGCTCGTCGTGTACGCCATGGCGCGGCGCGGCGGCACGATGACGACGGGGCGGCTGGTGCTGGCCGGGGTCGCGGTGCAGTACGTGCTCTCCGCGCTGACGAGCCTGGTGCTGGTGACCTCCTCCGAGAAGGAACACCTGCGCACCCTCCTCTTCTGGACCCTCGGCGGGCTCGGACAGGCCCGCTGGGACACCCTGGCGCTGCCCGCGCTGGTGCTGCTGGCGGGGCTGGTACTGCTGCTGGCGCTGGCCAGGCCGCTGGACCTGCTGCTGGCCGGCGAAGAGGGCGCCACCACGCTCGGCCTGGACGTGGGCCGCTTCCGCGCCGCCGCGTTCGTCCTGGCGTCCCTGGTCACCGCGGTGCTGGTGACGGTCAGCGGCTCCATCGGCTTCGTCGGCCTGATGGTGCCGCACGCGGCCCGGATGGTCGTCGGCGCCGCGCACCGCGCCCTGCTGCCCGTCGCGGCGCTGGGCGGAGCCGCCTTCCTGGTGCTGGCCGACCTGGCCGCCCGCACGGTCGCGGCCCCGCAGGAGATTCCCGTCGGCGTGCTGACGGCGCTGACCGGCGGCCCGTTCTTCCTGTGGCTGCTGCGCCGCTCCCAGCGCGGCGAGGGAGTGTGGGCATGACGCGCGCCTGCGCGCTGCGCGCCGAGGAGGTCTCCTACGAGGTGGAACAGGGCCGCGCCCTCATCAAGGAGGTGACGCTCCAGGCACGGCCCGGCGAGACCGTCGGGATCGTGGGCCCCAACGGCAGCGGCAAGACCACCCTGCTGCGGTGCGTCTACGGCACCCTGCGCCCCACGCGGGGCCGCATTCTGCTCGACGGCGACGACGGCGCCGCGCTGAGCGCCAAGGCCCGGGCCCGCAAGGTGGCGGTCGTACCGCAGGACGGTGGTGGCGGATTCGGGCTGACCGCGCGGCAGGTCGTGGCGATGGGCCGCTCCCCGCACAAGCGGTTCTGGGAGGGCGACACCGCGCGGGACGCCGCCCAGGTGGCCGAGGCGCTGGAGCGGGCGGGCGCCGCCCCGCTGGCCACGCGCCCGTTCGAGTCGCTGTCCGGCGGCGAGCGGCAACGCATCCTGGTGGCCCGCGCGCTGGTCCAGGACCCGGGACTGCTCGCCCTGGACGAACCGACCAACCACCTGGACGTGCGCTACCAGTGGGAGCTGCTGACCCTGGTACGCGACCTGCCCGCCACGGGGCTCCTCGCCCTGCACGACCTCAACCTCGCCGCCTACTTCTGCGACCGCCTCCACGTGCTGGACGCCGGGCGCACGGTGGCGTCGGGGCCACCCGCCGAGGTGCTGACGGAGGAGCTGCTGGCCCGGGTGTACGGGGTGCGTGCCGAAGTGCGCGTGCACCCCCGTACCGGGGCGCCGACCGTGGTCTACCTGCCGCCGGACCTGGAGGACGTACACCGATGAGCGCACCGTACGAGCCCGTCCTCGTGGACGAGTTGACCGCGCTGTCCGCCCTGACCGACCTGGCGTCCACGTACGGCCCGCGCTACCACATGCTGCCGGGCGAACCGACCGGGCCCGAGGCCCGGTCGGACACCTGGCTGCCCGCCGACCGGCTACTGGCCCCGGACGCCGACGGGGGTGCCCGGGGGCGCGGCGGCACCCGGGGGCGCGGGCGTGAGGGCGCCCGGGGGCGCGGCGGCGGCGAGGGGCGCGGGGGCGGTGCCGAGGTGTGGGGTGGCGGGGAGCTGTCGCGGCTGCTCGGCGCCGAGTGGCGGGGTAGCGGCCATCGCACCGCGCACGCCGCGGCCCTCACCCTCGTCGCCGTCTACGCGGGGCGGGTGACGGCGGCGGCGATGCTGGGCTGGGCGCTGGACGGCGGCGTGTGGGACGTACGGCCGCACAACGTGCTGGTGCGCCCCGGCGGCCACGGCATCGCGGGGGTGCGGCTGCGGGAGCCGCGGCTGCTCGCCGCCCCTGCCCGGGAGCGGGCCGCCACGCTGCCCGCGCTCCACGAGGCGGTGCTGGACACCCACCTGCTGCCCCTCGCCCGCACCCTGCACGGCGCCACCAGGGCGGGGCTGCGGCAGCTGTACGGCGGCGTCGCACACGGTTGCGCGACGGCGCTGAGCGCGGCGGCTCCCCGGCCCAGCGCGGAACTGGCCGCGCTGTGGCAAGAGTTCGTCCGCCCCCTCCCCGGGCTCGCCCGGCTCGGCGACCTCGCCGAGGTCACCCACCGCGACGGCAGCCGCCACCTCCACTACCTGCGCCATACCTGCTGCCTCTACTACACCAGCGCCGAGGCGGTCCGCTGCGCCAGCTGCTGCCTCACCCCGCGTGCGGAGCGCCTACGGGCGTACGCGGCCCGGTGACCCCCGGGCGCAGCGGACCGACCGGGGGGCGCCCGCACCCTCCCAGTGCACGGAAGCATGCTCAGGGCAGGTCGGTGCGCCCCCTGGCCGAGTTGAGGAGCCGCGCGCGGCGCTACGACCCGTCGCGCCCGTGGACCCCAAGTCGTCATGTGTTCCCCTCCCGTGGCTCACGGCCGGCCTAGGGCTGTTCCCACAGCTCGGTGCTGTGGGCCTCGACCCGCGCTGAGAGGCGGGCGAGCGCCTCGTCGGCCGGCATCGGGGCCAGGCGTCGACCGTCGCGCAGGCGCAGGGCGACGGCGTGGGCAGCGGCCTCACGCTCCCCGATGACCGCCTGGTAGGGAACGAGCCGGTCCGCGCGGATCCTGGCGGAGAGGCTTCCCGCCTCCGGTCCCGCGACCCTGGCCCGCAGCCCCGCGTCGCGGCAGCGGCGTACGAAGTCCTCCGCCTCGCCGGCCTGCCCGTCGGTGACCGGCAGAGCGAGCACCTGGACGGGGGCCAGCCACCCGGGGAACGCGCCCCCGTGCACCTCGATCAGTTGGGCGACGGCGCGCTCGACACTGCCGATGACGGCGCGGTGCACCATGACGGGCCGGTGCCGGGCGCCGTCGGCGCCGACGTAGTGCAGGTCGAAGCGTTCGGGCTGGTGGAAGTCGACCTGGACGGTCGAGAGAGTCGCCTCACGGCCCGCCGCGTCGGCTACCTGCACATCGATCTTCGGCCCGTAGAAGGCGGCCTCGCCCTCGACCGCCTCGTACGGCAGCCCGGCCCGCTCCAGCACGTCGGCCAGCACAGCGGTGGCCCGGCGCCACCTGTCCGGTGCCGCCACGTACTTGCCGCCGGGTCCCGGCAGCGAGAGGCGGTAGCGGGCGGCGGAGATGCCCAGCGCGCGGTAGGCGTCGCGGATCATCTCCAGCGCGGCATGCGCCTCGTCGGCCACCTGGTCGAGAGTGCAGAAGATGTGCGCGTCGTTGAGCTGGATCGCCCGTACGCGGGCGAGCCCGCCCAGCACGCCGGACAGCTCGGAGCGGTACATGGCGCCGAGTTCGGCGAGCCGCAACGGCAGCTCACGGTAGCTGTGCGCGCGGGAGCGGTAGAGGACGGCGTGGTGCGGGCACAGGCTGGGCCGCAGCACCACCTGTTCGCCGTCGCCCAGCTCCATGGGCGGGAACATGTCGTCGGCGTAGTGCGACCAGTGCCCGGAGATCTCGTACAGCTCGCGTTTGCCCAGCACCGGGGTATACACGTGGCGGTATCCGGCGCGGTGTTCGGCCTCCCTGATGTACTCCTCCAGGGCGTGCCGGACGGCCGCACCGTCCGGCAGCCAGTACGGCAGTCCCGCGCCGATGAGCGGGTCGGTGCCGAAGAGGGCCAACTCGCGGCCCAGGCGGCGGTGGTCGTGCTGTCGCCGGTGGTCGTGCTGTGCGGTGTTCATCCAGGCTCCCTGGCTGCTCGGGGGCCGGGCCGCCTCGCGGGCCGCCACCACGACGAAGCCCCGGGCGCTCGGCCCGGGGCTTCGTCGTTCAGTACGTCACTCAGCGCGCCGGGTCCTGCTCCGGCGTCGTCGTCAGGGCAATGCGTGCGTCGGCACTGCGTGGGGCGCGCTTCACGCCGTCGAACGTAACAGCGGGGCGGGCGGTGCGCACCCGGTTTTCCGCCGCGCCGTCTCCGCGCTTTTCCGCCGCGCTTTTCCGCCGCGCTGTCAGGGTGCGGCGGGCAGTCGGCGTCGGGCCGCTTCGAAGGTGTCGCCGATGCCGGAGTTGAAGGCCAGGGCCGCGCCGGGAGCGTGTTCGCGGACCAGGTTGACGACCTGCTCGAAGAAGAGCAGCGCGCCTTCCGGCTTGCGGATGCCGCCGCCGATGACGACCACGTCCCACTCCCGCTCGGTCAGCGCGGCGACCGCCACGGAGACGGCCGATGCGTCGGCGGGCAGCAGCGCCACCGACGCGTCGAGTGCGTGGTCGGCGAACCGGGCCAACTGCCCGTCGAGCGCCGCCTGAAGCGCGTCAGCGTCCGTACCGGGCACCACGTGCGGGTCGAATCCGAGGATGAGCACACTGGACATGCCCACCATGGTGCACCAGCGGTGTGAGGGCCGGGGCCAGGTTTCGTGCACAGGTGCGGGGCAGGATGGACGGCCGTGTCGGGCGGCTGGGTACCATCGCCGCACTGCCCGAGCACCACGGCAGGAGTCACATGTACGGGGGATCTCGTGTTCGGAATCGTCAGGCCGTGTCAGCACCGGCTTTCGGAGGGGCTACGGGCCGAGTGGATGGCGCACCTGTGCGGGCTGTGCCTGGCGCTGCGCGGTGACCACGGCCAGTTCGCGCGGGTGGTGACCAACTACGACGGCCTCCTCGTCTCCGTCCTCACCGACGCGCAGACAGGCCGCGCCGACGCGGCCCGCCGCACCGCGGGCCCCTGCCCCCTGCGCGGCATGCGCACGGCGTCCGTCGCGCAGGGCGAGGGCGCGCGGCTGGCGGCCTCCGTCTCCCTGGTGCTGGCCTCGGCCAAGGTGCGGGACCACATAGCCGACCGGAACGGGATGATGCGCCGCCGTCCCGTGGCCGCCGCCGCCCGCCGGATAGCGGCGGGCTGGGACAGGGCCGGCGCCCGCGCGGGCGGGACACTCGGCTTCGACACGGCGGTCCTGGTGGACGCCGTGGACCGGCAGACCGGCATCGAGCACGCCGCGGGCCCCGGCACGCCGCTGACGACGGTGACCGAGCCGACCGAGACCGCGACCGCGGCGGCGTTCGCGCACACCGCGATCCTCGCGGGCAAGCCGGGCAACGCCGCGCCGCTGGCCGAGGCGGGCCGCCTCTTCGGACGCCTGGCCCACCTCCTGGACGCGGTCGAGGACCGCTACCAGGACGCGGCCGAGGGCGCCTGGAACCCCCTGACGGCGACCGGCGCGACGGTGGCCGAGGCGCGGCGCCTGTGCGACGACGCCCTGCACGGCATCCGACTGGCGCTGCGCGACGTGGACTTCGCCGAGGGCAGGCTGGCCCACGTGCTGCTGGTGCACGAACTGCCGCGCGCGGTCGACCGCGCGTTCGGCACCACCCGGTGTGCCCACCCGGGCCCGGGCCCGGCGCCCGGCCCCTACGACGGCGGCGGCAACCCGTACCACCAGAACCCGTACGGCCCCGGCCCCCACGGCCCGTACAGCCAGAACCCGTACGCGCAGAACCCGTACGGTGCCAACCCTTACGGCCAGGCGCCGTACGGTCAGACGCCGCGGGGTCCGGGCGGGCGGCGACATCCGCACGGGGGCGGCGAGGTGCCGCCCGGCGGCGGAGGCGACGGCTGGGGCGGTTGGGGCGGCGGCCCGGACGGCCCCGACGGCTCGGGCGACCCCGGCGGGCACCAGGGCCGCAAGCCCCCGCGTGGCTTCTGGGCCGGCTGCGCCGCCTTCATCGGACTGTGCTGCACCTGCAAGCTGTGCTGCGCCGACGAGTACGAGGGCCCCTGGTCCCGCAAGAAGCGCGCGGGCTGCTGCGAGAAGTGCGAGTGCTGTGAGTGCTGCAGCTGCTGCGACTGCGGCCTCTGACCGACTTCTCCCCCATCTCGCACCCGTCACCCCCTGAGCCGGTGACGCCCGAACACCTCCCCCTCCTCACCCCCGCCCCGTTCCGTTCGCCGGGGAACGGGACACCCGCTCGGAGCGAGTGAGGGCCCCGGGGGCGGCGTGGTGCCGCACCCCCGGGGCCCTCACTGCGGGCGGTCGGACGTCTCAGCTCAGCGTCGCCAGCGCCTCGTTGAGGGTCGTCGACGGGCGCATGACGGCCGACGCCTTCTGCGGAGCCGGCTGGTAGTAGCCGCCGATGTCGGCGGGCGAGCCCTGGACGGCCGCCAGCTCGTCGACGATCGTCTGCTCCTGCTCGGTCAGCGTCTTGGCCAGGCCGGCGAACGCCTCGGCGAGCCGGGTGTCCTCGGTCTGCCCGGCCAGCTCCTGCGCCCAATACAGGGCGAGGTAGAAGTGGCTGCCGCGGTTGTCGAGGCCACCGATCCGGCGGGTCGGGGACTTGTTCTCGGCCAGGAACGTGCCGGTGGCCCGGTCGAGGGTGTCCGCCAGGATCTGGGCGCGCGCGTTGTCCGTCTTCTGCGCCAGGTGTTCGAAGCTGACGGCCAGCGCGAGGAACTCGCCCAGGCTGTCCCAGCGCAGGTAGTTCTCCTTGACGAGCTGCTGCACGTGCTTGGGCGCCGAACCACCGGCACCCGTCTCGAACAGCCCGCCGCCGTTGATCAGCGGCACGACCGACAGCATCTTCGCGCTGGTGCCCAGCTCCAGGATCGGGAAGAGGTCGGTCAGGTAGTCGCGCAGCACGTTGCCGGTGACGGAGATGGTGTCCTCACCGCGGCGGATGCGCTCCAGGGAGAAGGTCATCGCCTCGGCCGGGGACATGATCTCGATGCGCAGGCCCTCGGTGTCGTGCAGCGGCAGGTACTCGCGCACCTTGGCGATGAGGTTCCTGTCGTGGGCGCGGGTCTCGTCCAGCCAGAAGACCGCAGGGTCGCCGGTGGCGCGGGCGCGGGTGACGGCGAGCTTGACCCAGTCCTGGATCGGCACGTCCTTGGTCTGGCACATCCGGAAGATGTCGCCCTCGCCGACGGCCTGCTCCAGCACCAGGGTGCCCTCGCCGTCCAGCACGCGGACGGTGCCGGTCGCCGGGATCTCGAACGTCTTGTCGTGGCTGCCGTACTCCTCGGCCTTCTGCGCCATGAGACCGACGTTGGGCACGGAACCCATGGTGGCCGGGTCGAAGGCGCCGTTGGCCTTGCAGTCGTCGATGACGGCCTGGTAGATGCCCGCGTAGCTGCTGTCGGGGATGACGGCGAGGGTGTCCTGCTCCTGGTCGTCCTTGTTCCACATGTGGCCCGAGGTGCGGATCATCGCGGGCATGGAGGCGTCCACGATGACGTCGCTGGGCACGTGCAGGTTGGTGATGCCGCGGTGCGAGTCGACCATCGCCAGGTCGGGGCCCTGGGCGAGCTCGGCGTCGAACGAGGCCTTGATCTGCTCGCCCTCCGGCAGCGACTCCAGGCCCTTGAAGATGCCGCCGAGACCGTCGTTCGGGGTCAGCCCTGCGGCGGCGAGCTTGTCGCCGTAGGCGGCGAAGGTCTGCGGGAAGAAGGCCCGCACGACGTGGCCGAAGATGATCGGGTCGGAGACCTTCATCATCGTCGCCTTCAGGTGCACCGAGAACAGCACGCCCTCGGACTTGGCCCGCTCCACCTGCTGCGTGAGGAACTCGCGCAGGACGGCGACGCGCATCACCGAGGCGTCCACGACCTCACCGGCCTTGACCGGCACCGACTCGCGCAGCACCGTCTTGGAGCCGTCGTCGCCGTGCAGCTCGATGCGCAGGGCGCCGTCCTCGGCCAGCACGACGGACTTCTCCGTGGAGCGGAAGTCGTCGTCGTCCATGTGGGCGACGTTGGTCTTCGAGGTGGCCTTCCACTCGCCCATGCGGTGCGGGTTGGCCTTGGCGTAGTTCTTGACCGAGGCCGGCGCGCGGCGGTCGGAGTTGCCCTCGCGCAGCACCGGGTTCACGGCGCTGCCCTTGACCTTGTCGTAGCGGGCGCGGACCTCGCGCTCCTCGTCGGTCTGCGGGTCGTCCGGGTAGTCCGGCAGCGCGTAGCCCTGCTCCTGGAGCTCGGCGATGGCCGCCTTGAGCTGCGGGATGGACGCCGAGATGTTCGGCAGCTTGATGATGTTGGCCTCGGGGGTCTTGGCCAGCTCGCCGAGCTGTGCCAGGGCGTCCTCGATGCGCTGGTTCTCCGCCAGGCGCTCGGGGAAGCTGGCGATGATCCGTCCGGCCAGGGAGATGTCGCGGGTCTCGACGGCGACACCGGCCGTCGAGGCGTAGGCCTCGACGACGGGCAGGAAGGAATAGGTCGCCAGGGCCGGGGCCTCGTCAGTGTGCGTATAGATGATGGTCGAGTCAGTCACCGCTACTCCGCTTCGCGTCTGCGCGTCTCGCGTTTACATCGTCTCGATATCAAGATATCCCGTCCGGCCGCGCGCGGGCACAGCGGCCCGCGTGTGGCCGCGGCAACGGCTCTTTCCTCTACCGGCCCCCGAAAAATCCCTGGTCGGAGGCTGTCTCCTCGCACGACGGCAGCCCCGGGGCGTGGCGCCCGGCCCACGCGCCGAGGGACGCGGCCGCCGCGTGTCACCCCGGCTGACTCCCCGTACCTCGTCCCGCCGCCACGTGAGGGACTCCGTGGAGCAGCACCGGGCTCTGCCTGCCCGAGACCGCCGGCAGTTCCTCGGACTGCCATACCAGCAGGTCGCGGCCCTGCACGGCTGGCTCGGGTCGCCCAGCAGCCCCACCGCCCCTCGGGGGCCGGCTGGCAGCCACCGCACTGCCCGGCCACACGCCGACGGAAGGCGGTGGAGCGAGCGGGGTAGGGGTGTGGGTGCGGCACAGGCCGCACGCGCTGGGGCGGGAGCCACGCCGACCCGCCGGCACCTGACCTCGTTCAGGCCACCGGGGCCGGGTACGTCGGGTACTCGGCGCCGGAGACGTACTGGACGACGCGGACGACCTGGCAGGAGTAGCCGAACTCGTTGTCGTACCACAGGTAGAGGATGGCGTTGTCGCCGTCGACCTTGGTGGGGCCGGCGTCGACGATCGAGGCGTGGCGCGAGCCGATGAAGTCGTTGGAGACGGCGTCGGGCGCGCTGGTGAAGTCGATCTGGCGCTTGAGCGGCGAGGTGAGCGAGACGTCACGGAGGTGGTCGAGGACCTCCTTGCGGTCGGTCTCGCGGGCGAGTTGGAGGTTGAGGATGGCGAGGGAGACATCCGGCACGGGCACCCGGATCGAGCTGCCGGTGATCTTCGCGTCCAGGTCGGGGAGCGCCTTGGCGACGGCGGAGGCCGCACCCGTCTCGGTGAGGACCATGTTGAGCGGCGCCGAGCGCCCGCGACGGTCCGACTTGTGGTAGTTGTCCAGCAGGTTCTGGTCGTTGGTGAAGGAGTGGACCGTCTCCACGTGGCCGCGCACCACCCCGAACTCGTCCGCCATCGCCTTCAGCGGCGGGACGATCGCGTTGGTGGTGCAGGACGCGCACGAGATGATCTGCTCGTCCGGCTTGATCATGTCGTGGTTGACGCCGTGCACGACGTTGGGGACGTCGCCCTTGCCCGGTGCGGTCAGCACAACCTTGTCGATGCCGGGGCGCAGGTGCTTGGAGAGCCCCTCACGGTCCCGCCACCTGCCGGTGTTGTCGATGAGGACGGCGTCGTTGATGCCGTAGTCCGTGTAGTCCACCGACGTCGGGTCGTCGGAGTAGATCACCTTGATCTCGTTGCCGTTGGCGACGAGGGTGTTGTTGGCCTCGTCGACGGTGATGGTGCCCTGGAACTGGCCGTGGATGGAGTCACGGCGCAGCAGCGAGGCCCGCTTGACCAGGTCCTGCGCCGGCCGGCCCGCGGCCTCGCGTACGACGATGGCCCGCAGCCGCAGGCCGTTGCCGGAGCCCGCCTTCTCGATCAGCAGGCGGGCCAGGAGGCGGCCGATACGCCCGAATCCGTAGAGGACCACGTCCCGCGCCTGGCGGCGGTCGATCTTGTTGGCGCCCGTCGCTCCCGCCACGGCTTCGGCGGTGAACTCGGCCACCGACAGGCCGCGGTCGTCGGCCCTGTGGGTGGCGGCGAGCATGCCGATGTCGATCTGCGAAGGGCCCAGGTCGAGCGCGGTCAGGGCCTGCAGGAACGGCAGCGTCTCGGTGACCGACAGCTCCGCGCCGGCGATCTGCCGGGCGAACCTGTGGGTCTTGAGGATGCTGATCACCGACTTGTTCACCAGTGAGCGGCTGTGCAGCAGAACGGTGACGTCCCGCTCGCGGTGCAGCTTCCCGATGATCGGGATCATCGACTCCGCGATCTCCTCGCGGTGCTTCCAGTTGGTGAACGCGTCCTCGTTGACAGTCACAGTTCTTATCTTTCGAGCTAGGCGGTGCTCATATGCTAACCCCCGCCATCCCGATCATGTGATCGGCCCGTCCCCGAGGAGACCCCCCGTTGCAGTCCGGCACGCCGACCCCCGACAGCTACTACGAGCCCGTCGACGAACACCGCTACAAGCCCACCGCGCACGCGAGCGGAGCGTGGAACACCGAGGAGCAGCACTTCAGCCCGCTCGGCGGCCTGATCGTCCACGCCATGGACCGCCACCTGGCGGCCCGCCCCCGCACCGGACTGCTCCCCGCACGGATCAGCTTCGACATCCTGGGCCGTCTCGCCCTCGACGAGTGTGAGATCCGGGTGGAGAGCATCCGCCCGGGCCGCACCATCGAACTGCTCGAGGCCGTCGTCCTCATCGCCGACCGCCCGGTCGTACGCGCCCGCGCCTGGCTCCTGGCCGCAGCCGACACCACGGCCGTCGCCGGCGGCGGCGACGCCACGCTCACCCCGCCCGACGAGCTCGCGCGCTGGCCGCTGGAGTCCGTGTGGCCCGGCGGCTACATCGCCTCCCTCGACATCCGGCCGCTCGCGCCGCCGCAGCCCGGCCGCACCACCACCTGGGTCACCACCGGGGTCGACCTCGTGGCGGGCCGGCCCAGCAGCCCGCTGGCCTCCTTCGTCACCCTGGTCGACACCGCCAACGGCATCGCCGTACGCCAGTCGCCCACGGACTGGATGTTCCCCAACGTCGACCTCACCCTCCACCTCCACCGTCAGCCCGAAGGCCCCTGGACCGGCCTGGACACCACCGTCGTCTTCGGCCCCACGGGCCAGGGCCTCACCAGCACCGTCCTGCACGACCTGAGCGGCCCGGTCGGCCACGCCCAGCAACTCCTGACCGTGCGCCCCCTGCCGGCCACCGGCGGATAGCAGGCAGCGGGCGCCACGGGCAGGCAGCGGGCGCCACGGGCAGGCAGCGGGCGCCACGGCCACGGGCAAGCAGCGGGCGGCGCACGTCCCGTACGTCTCGCTCGGGAGTGGGCGCCCACACGTAGCACTCAGGTATGACCCGTTGACCAGCGCGGAGACGGATTCGGCGGCCCCCGCCGCGCTCATAGCGTCGAACCGGAAAGAACGAAGGACGGACGAGCGATGGAGCATGGCGGTGCGGCACATGACACGGACGACGCGGCAGGACCCGACGCGGACCCGCCCGGCGGGGACCAAGGCGTTCGCCCCCGAGTACCAGGGCGCCCTGGGCGCACTGTCCGTCAACGCGTCCCTGTCCGACGTACTGGTCCAGGGGGCGACCCAGCTGCGGGCAGCCGAGCAGGCCGGGGAGGAGAAGGAGATGGCGCGCTGCGGGCTCGCCGTCGCGGAGGCCCACCGGCGCCTCGGAAACGTCACCGAAGCCGACCGGGCGTGGAAGGCGAGTTACCGGGCGGCCCGCTCGGCGGGGGACGTCGGGGCCATGGCATGGGCCCTGTGGAGCGGCGGCACCCTCGCCCGCCAGCGCGGCGCACTCCCGCTCGCCTACCGGCTGCTGCGGCGCGCGGCCGACCTGGGCGAACGCGGCGACGACGTGCTGGCCCGCGGCTACTCGCTGGCCGGGCTGGCGGAGACCGGCCGGATCCAGGGCGACTACGAGGCCGTCGGCGCGCTCCACGACCAGCTCCTGACCGAGGCCCGCGGCCGCGGCGAGGTGCGGCACACGGTGTGGGCGCTGGAGGGCATAGCGCAGATGCACCGCAACACCGGCTCCTACGACAGGGCGCTGGAGCTGTTCGAGGAGGCCGCCCGCACCGCCGCGGCGGGTGACGACCGCAGGGGGCGGGCCTGGGCGCTGAGGGGCATCGCGGACGTGGTGTCCGTACGCGACGAGGACACCGAGCGCGCCCTCGCGCTGCTTTCCGAGGCCGAGGCCGACTGCCGCGGGATGCACCTGTCGAGCGCTCTGGCCTACAACCACAAGATGCGCGGCAACGTCCTCTACCGCGCCGGCCGGTACACGGAAGCCCGCGACATCTACCGGCAGGCGCTGGGGCGGTTCGCCGCGATGGACGAGCAGCGGGGGACGGCGCTGTCCCGGCTCGGCCTCGCCAAGTCCCTGGCCCGCCTGGGCAGGCCCCGGTCCGCGACCAGGGCGGAGCTGGCCGAACTGCGCGACACGTTCGCCCGCATCGGGCTGCACCATGCGCGCTCCATGGTCGAGCGGGCCGCCACCGAACTGGGCACAGGGCCCCTGCCCGACACCTCGGCCTCACCCGCGAACGCCCCCTCACGCCCCTGACGTACAGCGGGAGGTGAACCGGTACGGACCCCGCGCCGTGGAGTGCGCAGCACCGTGATGGTGTAGCAGGCACCACCATCGATACGGGATCCAGGGCGTTCGTGGCCCCGTCGGCGGTCTCATACGGTGAAGCTGCCGACAACCGGAAAGGGCAAGGAAAATGACATCGGAATGGGGAGCGTCCGCAGCCGCGGTGGCGACGCGGGCAGCGGCCATGAGGCTGGACTCCGTCACGAAAACGTACGGCACAGGGGAGAATGCCGTGACCGCGCTGCGCGGAATCTCCCTGGACGTGCCGCGTGGAACCTTCACCGCTGTCATGGGCCCCTCGGGTTCCGGCAAGAGCACCTTCCTGCACTGCGTCGCGGGACTCGACGAGCCGACCACCGGCCACGTCTACCTCGGTGACACGCAGCTGTCCGGCCTCAAGGAGGCGGCGCTGACGGCCATCCGCCGCGAGCGGATCGGCTACGTCTTCCAGGCCTACAACCTGATGTCGGCGCTGACGGTCAGACAGAACGTCACCCTCGTCGCACGGCTGGCGGACATGGCCGTGGACGAGGCGTGGCTGCGCGAGGTGCTGACCAGGGTGGGGATGAGCCAGCACGTCGACCGCCGGCCCAACCAGCTCTCCGGCGGCCAGCAGCAGCGCGTCGCGATCGCCCGCGCGCTGGTGACCCGGCCTGACGCGCTGCTGGCCGACGAGCCGACCGGCGCGCTGGACACCCGCACCAGCCAGGAGGTCCTCAAGCTGTTCCGGCAGATCGTGGACGAGATAGGCCAGACGGTGCTGATGGTGACCCACGACCCGGTTGCCGCCTCCTACGCCGACACGGTGCTCTTCCTCGCCGACGGGCAGCTCGCGGGCCACCTGAACCGGCCCTCGCCGGCCCAGGTCGCCGAGCACATGACGCACCTCGGCGACTGGTGAGGCGGAGCTCGTGTTCGACATCGCCTGGAGCACCATCAAGAACCGCAAGGGCGGCTTCATCGCGGCGTTCATTGCCGTGATCTGCGGCTCGGCCGTCATCACCGCCTGCGGCGTACTGCTCATGTCAGGACTGCTCTCGGGCGTCGCCCCCGAGCGGTACGCCGGCGCGACCGTGATGGTCGGCGGGAAGCAGACCAAGGACGTCAAGGAGAACTTCGACCCGCACTTCCCCGAACGCGTCACCGTCCCCGCGTCGACGGCCGAGCAGGTTTCCCGCGTCGACGGCGTCGAGAAGGTCGTGCGCGACCGCACGGTCGAGATGAACCTGCACAAGGACGACGGCAGCGCACGGGGTGAGCCGGTGCGGCTCGACCAGCCGCTGTACGGCCACGGCTGGTCCTCGACCGCGCTCGGCCCCTTCGAACTGTCCGAGGGCAGCAGGCCCAGCAGCGCCCGGGAGACCGTGCTGGACGCCGGCCTCGCCCGCAGCGCCGGGCTCGAAGTCGGGGACACCGCGCGGCTCTCGGTCGGCACGACACCGCACGTCTACCGGATCGTCGGCCTGGTCGACGCGCCCGCGAACGGTCTGGACCGGCAGTCGGCCGCGTTCTTCACCGACGCACAGGCCACCGCTCTGTCCCCGCGCCCAGACCGGCTGACGGCCATCGGCGTCCTGGGCGAGGACGGGGCCGACGCCGACGACCTCGCCGGGAAGATCGAGGATGCCGTCACCGGCGCGGATGCCGCCACCGGGGCGAATGCCGACCCGGGCGCGAAGGTCGTCACCTACACCGGTGACGGGATCGGCGACCTGGAGTTCCTGGACGTCGGCGCCTCCCGCGGCTTCCTCGTCCCGCTGTCCGCCTCGTTCGGCGGCACGGCGCTCGGCGTCGTCATCTTCGTCGTCTCCTCCACCCTCGGCCTGGTCGTCCACCAGCGCCGCCGGGAACTGGCGATGCTGCGCGCCATCGCGGCGACGCCGCGCCAGGTGCACAAGCTGATCGGCAGCGAGGTGCTGCTGGTGGGGGTCACCGGGGCGGTGCTGGGCGCGGCGCCCGGCTTCCTGGCCGCCGGGCTGATGCGGGACGCGTTCGCGCACGCCGGTGTGTTGCCGCAGGACTTCGAGCTGTCGTTCAACCCGCTGCCGGCCGTCGCCGCCGTGCTGCTGACCGTGCTGGGTGCCCGGCTGGCCGGGTTCATCGCCGCGTTCCGCATCGCGCGGATCCAGCCGGTGGAGGCGCTGAGCGAGTCCGAGGCGGAGCGCGAGGAGCTGGGCAGCACCCGCAAGACCGTCGGTGTGAGCCTGCTCCTGCTCGGCCTGGTGGCGTCGATCGTGCTGCCGCTGGTCATTCCGGGCCAGGTGGCGATCGCCGGGGCCGGCGGAGCGCTGGTGGTGCTCATGGTGGGCAGCGCGCTGATCTCCCCCATCCTGGTGCAGGCGGCGACCCGGATGCTGACGCCACTGTTCAAACGCTCCCGCGTGAGCGGCTTCTTGGCCGGTGCCAACAGCAGTGCCAACGCCCGCCGCCTCAGCAGCGCGGTCGTGCCCCTGGCGCTGGGCACCGCGATGGCGCTGATGCAGCTGTCGATGCTGAACACCGTCGAGGCGACGGCCCAGGAGCAGGCGGCGACCGGTGTCGTCTCCGACTACGTGATCACCAGCGACACCACGGGCCTGTCCACCGGCGTGGCCGGGAAGGTCCGCGACGTCGACGGCGTCGAGACCGTCACCCCGGTGGCCCGCTCGCAGGTCCTGCTCAACTACATCGAGATCGACAAGCCCGCCTCCAACCCCTTCAGCGCCCAGGGCCTGGACGGGCGCGACCTGGAGAACACGCTCGACCTGGACGTGCGCGAGGGCAGCATGGACAAGCTGCGCGGCGACACGGTGGCGCTCAGCTGGATGGCCGCCGACACGGCGCGGGTGGACGTCGGCGACACCGCCGACATCAACCTCGGCGACGGAGTGCACAAGAAGCTGAAGGTCGTCGCCGTCTACGGCAACGGCCTCGGCTTCGGCGACATCACGCTCCCGCACCGGATGCTGACCGAACACACCGCCAACCAGCAGGACACGGCACTGCTCGTCAGCGCCGGCAGCAGCGGCGCGTCCCCGCAGGTGGAGGCCGGTCTGGAGGAACTGGCCGCGCAGACGCCCGGCCTCGCGGTGCAGAGCCCGCAGGAGTTCGGCGCCGTCCAGCAGGGCCAGTTCGCCCAGCAGTCCTGGACGAACCTGATCGCCAACGGGCTGCTGATGCTCTACGTCCTCATCGCCGTGGTGAACACCCTGGTCATGGCAACGACGGGCCGTAGCCGCGAGTTCGCCATGCTGCGGCTGATCGGTACGAGCAAGCGGCAGACACGGCGGATGATGTTCCTGGAATCCTGGGTCGTGATCGTCACCGCCGTCCTCATCGGCGTGGCCATCGCCATCCCACCCGCCGTGGGCTGCGCCCTGGGCCTGACAGGCCAGCCGATCCCCCACATCCAGCCGCTGGCCTGGATCGGCATCATCGCCTTCGTGACCCTGCTGGGCTGGCTCTCCATCAGCCTGCCGACCCGCTCGGCGCTCCGCAGCCGCCCCATCGAGGCGGTGTACGCGGGAGAGTGACGGCTGCCGCGGCGCACGCGGCGCGGTGACCGTCCGGAGCTCAGGCAGCTCACGGGCGGTCACCGCCGTCTCACGACGGAAGGCATCGCCGACGCCCTCGACAACCTCCTCACCGACCTGCGGTAACCCGGGTCACTTCGCGGCCACACTCCGGGTACCCGTGCGGAGTCGTCACCGGCTCAGGGGGTGACGGCCCCACACGGGCCGCCCCGTCCCCTTCACCGGAGCACGGAGCGCCTGCCCAGCAGGAGCGGACATCGAACCCGGTGTCCGAGGACGTGGGCGGGGCCCACCGGGCAGCCGACCACTCGGCACAGGTGCCACTCCCCGCACCGACACGAATCCGTCGGCCAAGGGCCCGTCCAACAGCCGTGGGCCGTGCCCCCTCGACGAAGGAGAACACGGCCCACAGAACGCCTACCGCCACAGCACCACATGGCGCCGCGCGCTTTTCACAGGTCGAAGTAGAGCTCGAACTCGTGCGGGTGGGGGCGCAGCTGCATGGGGGCGATTTCGTTGGTGCGCTTGTAGTCGATCCAGGTCTCGATGAGGTCGGAGGTGAAGACGCCGCCGGCCTGGAGGTACTCGTTGTCGGCCTCGAGGGCGTCGAGGACGGCGGGGAGGGAGGTGGGAACCTGGGGGACGCCGGCGTGCTCTTCGGGGGCGAGCTCGTAGAGGTCCTTGTCGATGGGCTCGGCCGGCTCGATCTTGTTCTTGATGCCGTCCAGGCCCGCGAGGAGCAGCGCCGAGAAGGCGAGGTACGGGTTGGAGGACGGGTCGGGGGCGCGGAACTCGACGCGCTTGGCCTTCGGGTTGGAGCCCGTGATCGGGATCCGCATCGCGGCGGAGCGGTTGCGCTGCGAGTAGACCAGGTTGACCGGGGCCTCGAAGCCGGGGACCAGGCGGTGGTAGGAGTTCACCGTCGGGTTGGTGAAGGCGAGCAGCGAGGGGGCGTGGCGCAGGATGCCGCCGATGTAGTAGCGGGCGGTGTCGGAGAGGCCCGCGTAGCCCTGCTCGTCGTGGAAGAGGGGCTCGCCGCCGGTCCACAGCGACTGGTGGACGTGCATGCCGGAGCCGTTGTCGCCGAAGATCGGCTTGGGCATGAAGGTAGCGGTCTTGCCGTTGCGCCAGGCGGTGTTCTTGACGATGTACTTGAACAGCATCAGGTCGTCGGCCGCGGCCAGCAGCGTGTTGAACTTGTAGTTGATCTCCGCCTGGCCCGCGGTGCCGACCTCGTGGTGCTGGCGCTCGACCTCCAGGCCCGCCTTGGTCAGCTCCAGGGAGATCTCGGCGCGCAGGTCGGCGAAGTGGTCCACCGGCGGGGCCGGGAAGTAGCCGCCCTTGTAGCGGACCTTGTAGCCGCGGTTGCCGCCGGACTCGATGGCGCCGGTGTTCCAGGCGCCCGCCTCGGAGTCGATGTGGTAGTAGCCGGCATTCGCCTTCGTCTCGAAGCGGACGTCGTCGAAGACGTAGAACTCGGCCTCCGGGCCGAAGAAGGCGGTGTCGGCGATGCCGGAGGAGGCGAGGTAGGCCTCGGCCTTCTTCGCCACGTTCCGCGGGTCACGGCTGTACTGCTCGCCGGTGATCGGGTCGTGGATGAAGAAGTTGATGTTGAGGTGCTTCTCGGAGCGGAACGGGTCCAGGCGCGCGGTGGACAGGTCCGGGACGAGGGCCATGTCGGACTCGTGGATCGCCTGGAAGCCGCGGATCGACGAGCCGTCGAACATCAGGCTCTCGGTCGGGTCGAAGGTATCCGCCGGTACGGCGAAGTGCTGCATGACGCCGGGCAGGTCGCAGAACCGGACATCGATGAACTTGATGTCGTTGTCCGCGATGTACTTCTTGGCCTCGTCGGCGTTCTGGAACATCCATCCTCCTAGTCCCGCCGCGTCGGGACGGGCTTGCTCCGGCTCCGGCTGCGGCACGGGGCCGCTCGCCTGGCACCGACCCTAGGCAGGGGCCATTTCTCCAGCATGACTCATTTGTTTCGCCGATGTTAATCGCCGGGCGACCTCCCCGACCCTCACCATGCGGAGTTCTGCGCTCACGATCAGCACTGCGGCCCGACACCGCAGAGCCCGGCGGCGGCCGGAAACAGCGGCCGGAAATCGGCGCGATACCGTTGACGGGTGGACAACAGGGAAGCAATCGGGTCGTGGCTGTCGGGACCGCGCGCGGCGGCCGCGGACATGGGAGCCGACTTCGGCTACCGCGGCAAGCGGCTCGGCCTGCCCGAGGAGGGGCCCGGTTCCCTCGCGCCGGTCGGCCGCCGGATCGGTGCCCTCTTCCTCGACTGGGCGCTCTGCGCACTCATCGCCTTCGCGCTGCTGGCCGGCCGGAAGCTGGAGGGCACCAGCGACTGGGCGCTGGTCGTCTTCGTCGTCATGAGCGTGCTGACGGTCGGTACGGTCGGCAGCACCCCGGGCAAGCGGCTGCTGGGGCTGCGCGTCGTGGCTCTCGACGGGCTCGGCAAGCTGCCGGTGTGGCGCACGGTGGTGCGGACGGTGCTGCTCGGCATCGCCATCCCCGCGCTCGTCTGGGACCGCGACAGCCGGGGCCTCCACGACCGGCTGTCGGGGTCCGTCCAGCTACGCGGCTGACAGCGCGGTCGCGCACGCTCGCGCGGCCGGCCCACCCGGTCACCCGGTCACGGGCCGTACACGGGCAGAAACGCACGAGGGGCGGGGACCGCGCAGGTGCGCGGTCGCCGCCCCTCGTCGTGGGACTCGCCGTAGGACTCCGTTCAGGGGACTCGCCACGGGAGCACCGTCGGGTGGGCCCCGTCAGCGGCCCTGCGGGCCCTTCGGAAGCTTCATGCCCTTGGGCATCGGCCCCTTCGGGATGGGCATATTGCTCATGAGGTCGCCGAGCGCGCGGAGCCGGTCGTTGACCTGGGTGACCTGCTGGCCCTGGAGCGTGCGGGGCAGCTTCATCATCTTCACGCGGAGCTTCTTGAGCTCGACCTGGTCCTCACCCTCGCCGACGACCATCGTGTGCACCGGCACGTCGCCGACCACGCGGTTCATCTTCTTCTTCTCGGACGCCAGCAGACCGCGCAGCCGGTTCGGGTTGCCCTCGCCGACCAGGACGATGCCGGCCTTGCCGACGGCCCGGTGGACGATGTCCTGGCTGCGGTTCATCGCCACGGCCGGGGTGACCTGCCAGCCCCTGCCGATGTTCTCCAGCACGGCGGCCGCGGCCCCCGGCTGGCCCTCCATCTGTCCGAAAGCGGCCCGCTCGGCGCGGCGTCCGAAGACGATCGCGCACGCCAGCAGGCCGAGGAGCACGCCCACGATGCCCAGGTAGACCGGGTGACCGATCAGGAAGCCGATCGCGAGGAGTACACCGAAGGTGACAAGCCCCACGCCGGCCAGGATCCAACCGATCTTCCGGTCCACGCGCCGGGTCATCTTGTACGTCTGGGCGATCTGCTTGAGCCGCCCAGGATTCTCGGTGTTGTCCTTCCTCGCCATGCGGTGAAGTTTACGTGGGGCCGCGCGTGGTGTGCCGCGCGGCCGGGGGTACGGGGCCGCCGGGGCCCTTAGTGCAGGTACGGGCGCCGGTGGCGGGGTCAGCCCGGGGGTCGGAGGCCCGGGGTCAGGCCCGGGAGGCCGCGGGCGCCGGGCGGTCGGCCGCCGCGTGCACTACCGCCTCCGCTTCCAGGGCGGCCGCCGCCGCGTTCCGTACCGACTCCGCTTCCAGCCGGGACCTCGCCCTGTCGCGGTCCTCCAGGACCGCCGTCCACGCGTTGCGGCACGCGACCCGCCGACCGCTGCCGAACAGGATGTGCTCCAGACCTTCCAGTGCCCACAGGGTGGTCCGCACTGTGCCCCTCCGTCAGTCCTCGCCTCGTTCGAACCGTGCGCGGTGCGCGGTTACAGCGTCACTCGACGGTGTTACCAGGCGGTGACCGGGGGGTCAAAGCCGGAAGACGCATGTGCGGCGAAGCTCACTCACCGCTTCGCCGCACCGCCCTCTCGCCCCTCGGGGCGGACGCCCGCCGGGCGCTCCCGCGGGCCCTGCCGGGCACTCCCGCGGGGCCCCGCCGGACACTAGGCCGCGGAGGTGTTCCCCGTCCTGCGGGCCTCGATCGCCTGCTTGTAGAGGCGTCCGGCGCGGTACGAGGAGCGCACCAGGGGGCCGGACATGACGCCGGCGTAGCCGATCTCGTCGGCCTCGTCCTTCAGCTCGACGAACTCCTGGGGCTTGACCCAGCGCTCCACGGGGTGATGGCGGGGGGTGGGTCGCAGGTACTGGGTGATGGTGATCAGCTCGCAGCCGGCCTCGTGCAGGTCGCGCAGGGCCTCGCTGATCTCCTCGCGGGTCTCGCCGAGGCCGAGGATGAGGTTGGACTTGACGACGAGGCCGTCCTCGCGGGCGCGGGTGAGGACCTCCAGCGAGCGCTCGTAGCGGAAGCCGGGGCGGATGCGCTTGAAGATGCGGGGCACCGTCTCGACGTTGTGGGCCAGCACCTCGGGGCGGGAGGAGAAGACCTCGGCGAGCTGGTCGGGCTCGGCGTTGAAGTCGGGGATCAGCAGTTCGACGCCGGTGTCGGGCATCAGGTCGTGGATCTGGCGCACCGTCTCGGCGTAGAGCCAGGCGCCGCCGTCGTCGAGGTCGTCGCGGGCGACGCCGGTGATCGTCGCGTAGCGCAGTTCCATCGTGCGCACGGACTCAGCGACGCGGCGGGGCTCGTCGCGGTCGAGTTCGGCGGGCTTGCCGGTGTCGATCTGGCAGAAGTCGCAGCGGCGGGTGCACTGCTCGCCGCCGATGAGGAAGGTCGCCTCGCGGTCCTCCCAGCATTCGAAGATGTTGGGGCAGCCCGCCTCCTGGCAGACCGTGTGCAGGCCCTCGCTCTTGACCAGGTTCTGGAGGGCGTTGTACTCGGGGCCCATTTTCGCCCTGGTCTTGATCCATTCGGGCTTGCGCTCGATGGGGGTCTGGCTGTTGCGGACCTCCAGGCGGAGCATCTTGCGACCGTCGGGTGCGACAGCGGACACGTCCGGCTCCCTACGTACTTTCGATTCAGCGGCGGGTATCAGGCTACGCCTGCGGTTGTGGGCTTCCGAACCGGCCGGAACCTCCGAAGAGCTCCGGCCCGTGGCGGAAGGAGTCAGACCGCGCGGGGCAGGGGCGTCGAGGACCCCAGCACCTCGCGCAGGTGTTTCTCCATGAGGGGAAGCACCTCGGAGACGGGAACATTCCTGCCCAGCTCCTGGGAGAGCGAGGTGACGCCCGCGTCCCGGATGCCACAGGGGATGATCTGGTCGAAACCGGTCGTGTCCGGGTCGCAGTTGAACGAGAAGCCGTGCATGGTCACGCCCTTGGCGACCCGGATACCGATCTGCGCCATCTTGCGGTCCACACCGCGCTGGCCCGCGTTGGAGGGCGCGTACTCGGGGCCCATCAGGCGCGGGTCGTAGTCCTCCTGGTTGAGCCGGGGGTCGAAGTCGAGCGCGAGCCCGGTGGCGGCACGCCCGGACGCCCTGCCGAGGTCGTCGCCGAGCACCCACACTCCGCTGCGGCCCTCGACGCGGGTGGTCTCGACGCCCAGCTCGGTGCACACCCGGATCATGGCCTCTTCGAGGCGGCGCACGTGCGCGACCACGTCCACGGGGCGGGGCAGCTTCAGGATCGGGTAGCCGACGAGCTGTCCCGGGCCGTGCCAGGTGATCTTGCCGCCGCGGTCGACGTCCACGACGGGGGTGCCGTCAAGCGGGCGCTCGCTGTCCTCGGTGCGCCGTCCGGCGGTGTAGACGGGGGGGTGCTCCAGCATCAGGCAGGTGTCGGGGACCTCGTCGGCGAACCGCGCGGCGTGCACCCGCTTCTGCTCCTGCCAGGCGTCGAGGTAGTCGACCGCGTTGTCGCCGAAGCCCAGGTGGACGAAGCGCAGCTCGCCCTCCACCGGACCGTCAAGCCGGGGTTCTCCCATGCCTCATGCCTCCTTCGTCACGCCCGCGGTGGCGGGCTGCTCCGCGCTCGCGCCCGTCGGCCACTCTACGGCGGTCACGCAGTGTCGTCGCAGGTGGTCACCTACTCACACGTACGGATGAATACACGACGAAGGGGGCGAACGAGGTACGGCGGACCGTTACATTCGCGCCGTTCCAGCAGGGCGCCCCGGCGTCTGACACAAGCCGTGAGGGCAGGAGACCGTGAAGCCGATGACGATGGAACGATCTGGGGAGTCGGTGAACGACACGACCCAGCCATCCCAGCAGCGCATCCCCAACCGTCAGCTCGCCGCGCTGATCGCCGAGGCGGGCTTCTCCAACGCCGGTCTGGCCAGGCGCGTCGACCAGCTCGGCCTCGAACACGGTCTCGACCTGCGTTACGACAAGACCTCGGTGACGCGCTGGCTGCGCGGTCAGCAGCCGCGGGGCACCACGCCCGCGCTGATCGCCGAGGTCTTCACCCGGCGCCTGGGGCGGCGGCTGACGGCGCAGGACCTGGGGCTGGACGCGTGTGCGCCCGTCTACGCGGGCCTGGAGTTCGCGGCGACGCCCGCCGAGGCCGTCGACATCGTCAGCGGTCTGTGGCGCAAGGACTCGGGCAGCCACGCCGAGCTGCGGAAGATCGCCTTCACCCCGGCGGGGCTCGTGGTGCCGAGCCGGGACTGGCTGATCGGCCGGGCCGACGAGCGGGTGGCGCGCGGCCCCGAGCCCGAGGGGCCGCTGAGCGCTCCGCCAGGCGGCGCGGGCCCCGGCGCCCTCGCCGGCACCGGGCCGCTCGCCGCGGGGCTCGGGGCCGGCACGGGACCGGCCCGCGGGCCCGGCGCCGGGCCGGGGCGCGGGGCCCCTCCGGGGCCGGCCGCCGGGCGCGGAGCCGTGGGCGGCTCCGTGGGCGGCGCGTCCCCCGGCGACGGCCTGCGGGTCCCGGCGCAGTCCCGGGTCGGCGGCGGCACAGGCGTCGCCACCAGGCCGCCGTCGCTGGCCGCCGCGCGCCTCGACCGGGTCGAGCGGGGCCCGGGCCAGCGGGTCTCGGGCGGCGACGTGGCGGCGCTGCGCTCGGTCTGCGAGCTCTTCCGCGCTCTCGACCACGCCTACGGCGGCGGCCACGCCCGGCAGGCCCTGGTGCGGTATCTGGAACACGAGGCCGAGCCGATGCTCCGCGGCGTCTACAGCGAGCAGCTCGGCAGACGCCTCTTCGGCGCGGCCGCGGACCTGACCAGGCTGGCGGGCTGGACCTCCTACGACATCGCCGCGCACGGCCTGGCCCAGCGCTACTTCGTGCAGGCGCTGCGGCTGACGCAGGCCGCGGGCGACCGCGCCTTCGGCTCCTACGTGCTGGTGACGATGAGCAGGCAGGCCGTCTACCTGGGGCACGGCAGGGAGGCGGTGCAGCTCGCGCGGGTCGCCCAGCAGGGGGTGGGCACCTCGGTGCCGCCCGTCGTGCAGGCGCTGCTGCACGCGGCGGAGGCGCGCGGGCACGGTGTGCTGGGCGAGGTGCGGGCCTGCGCGGCGTCACTGGCCCGCGCGGACCGCGCCCTGGAGGCGGCGCGCCCCAGCGAGGACGTACCGGTCTGGGCGCGCTTCTTCGACGACGCGCAGCTCGCCGACGAGTTCGGCCACTGCCACCGCGACCTCCAGCAGTACCGGGCCGCCGCGCAGCACGCCGAGCGCTCCCTCCAGTTGCGCGGGGCCGGGTTCGCGCGCAGCAGGCTGTTCTGCCGGGTGGTGCTGGCCACGGCCCGGCTGGGGCTCGGCGAGATCGAGCAGGCCTGCCAGCTCGCCGCCGAGGCGGCCCACCAGGCGGCGGAGATGCGCTCGGTACGGGCCCACGAGTACGTACGGGACTTCGAACGGCGCCTGGAACCGTACCGGGACGCGGCGCCGGTCCGGCAGTACCGGGAGAAGGTCTCGGCCCTGGTGTGATCCCGACGCGCACCGCGCCTCACAACGGAAACGGAGCCCGCACCGCCGCCGTCACCGTCTGGGCGGAGCCTCCGCCCGGCAAAGGGCTGCGCCGGTGCGGGTCGGCGCCGGCTTCCCTGCCGGGACGGGCCGGTGGCCGCTTTTGCCCGCGCCCGGCGAAGACTGCCGCCCCGGCCCCGGCGAGGGCCTTGCCCGGCGCTCGTGTCACGGGCGGCGGGTCAGTGGCCGGCAGGGGATTTCCATGGTGACCATGGTGGGCCCGCCAGGGGGGCTGGTGAGGGCGAGGACGCCGTCGAACTGGCCGAGGCGGCGTTCGATGCCCGCGATGCCGGAGCCGCGGGAGACGTCCGCGCCGCCCTGCCCGTCGTCGGTGACGGCGATCCGCAGCATGCCGCCGTCGAGGTCGGTGTGGTGGATGTCGACCCAGATGTGGTCGGCGTCCGCGTGCTTGGCCGCGTTGGTGAGGATCTCGCTGAGGGAGAAGTAGGCCGCGGACTCGACGGGCTCGGGGAAGCGTCCCGGCAGGTCGATGTCGACTTCGACGGGCATCCGCATCCGCAGGGCGAGGGCCTTGGCGGCGTCCCCGAGGCCGCGTTCGGCCAGTACCGGCGGGTGGATACCGCGTACCAGGTCGCGCAGTTCGGTCAGGGCCTCGGCCGAGGTCTCCCTGGCGTGGGCGAGGAGTTTCTTGGCCTGGGCGGGGTCGTGTTCGACGAGGGCTTCGACGGCGCCGAGGCTCATGCCCATGGAGACCAGCCTGGCCTGTGCGCCGTCGTGCAGGTCCCGTTCGATGCGGCGCAGTTGAGCGGCCGAGGTGTCCACGGCGTCGTGCCGGGTCTCGTACAGCCGCTCGACGCGCTGGGCGAGCTGGGCGCCCCGGGTGGGGGAGAGCAGGGCGCGGGCGAGCTGGAAGTGGCCGTCGATCAGGTACGGGTTGGCGTGGAGGCCGATCAGCAGGACGAAGGTGCCGAGCGCGGCGGCCGCCAGTGCGTCGCCGAAGGTGTCGATGTGGATGAAGCCGTACCAGTAGTCACCGGCGACCGCGTGCCACAGGCCCGCGAGCAGTACCCAGCCCTCCAGGCTCCAGGCGATCAGCGCCACCGGCAGGAGGGCGAGGAGGAAGCCCACCACGGCGTCGCAGAGCAGCCAGGCGAGGTCCCGCCAGGTGGCCGGGTCCTTGAGTATCAGCACCGTGCGTTCGACGTGCCCGGTGATCCCTGAGGGGCCGGGCGGCAGCGGCCTGTAGGGGTCCAGGATGCGCAGGCCCGCCCAGTGGCCGGCGAGTGCGCGGCGCTGGTTGGCGTGGATCCGTACGGCGTGCACGACCCACGGGGTGGTGAAGAAGCCGATGCCCAGCAGCAGGAAGACGACCGACAGCACCGTCACGATGAACAGGGCGAGGGAGACGCCCAGGGAGAGCAGCATCAGCGGGATGCCGCGTACGGCCGCGAGCAGTGCGCTCGCCACGCGACCGCGCCGTGCTCGGGCGGGCCCCGGCGCCCCCGCCCGCTCCATGCCGTCCTGCGGTGTCATGCCCGTTCCCCTCTTCTCGGCCACCGCCCGCCAGGACCCGTGTCCGGGCGGTGCTGGATGCCCACTTTCCGGGCACGGTGACCAGTCTGCGCGCGGCGGCCCCTTCCGCACACTCGTCTCCGCGCCCGTCTGCGGGGTGCACCTAGCACCACCTCCCGGGTCTCGTTTCGTCCCTTCCGACTGGGGGTTTCGGCGGCTGGGGAGCACGGTCGCGCGCTTCTAGCGTCGTTTCCGCTCGATCCAGGTACGTCCGTCCGACACCTCCGAGATCAGAAGCGGGGATCCCGTGACCAGACCACCGACCGGCTCACCGACCAGACCGCCCACCGCGCCCGGGACCGGCGGACCGGCCGGACCACCTGCCTCGGGCACCACTCCCCGCCCGCCCCGCTCCTCACGCCCGCCCCGTCCAGCGCGCGGGGCCCGCCCGGGGTTGGCCGCGCGGCTCGGCGGGTGGAGCACCCGGCACCGCAAGACGGCGGTGTTCGGCTGGCTGCTGTTCGTGGTGCTCACCGCGACGCTCGGCGGGATGGCCGGGCTGACGGAGCCCACCGGCGCAGAGCAGTCCGTGCGGGACTCCGCCCGCGCGACCGCGATCCTGGAGGAGGCAGGTATCGAGGAGCCGCCCGCCGAGTCGGTGATGGTGGCGAGCCGGACCGAGGGCGGCTGGCGGGCGGCCGCGGCGGATGTCGTACGGGCCGTCAAGGACACCGGCCGGGTCAAGGACGTGCGCGAGCCGCTGCCGTCCGAGGACGGCAGGGCGGCTCTGGTCGGCTTCCGGATGCGGGGTGCGGGGGACTCGACGGACGAGAAGCCGATCACCGAGGTCCTGGACGCGGTCGAGAAGGTCCGCGAGGGGCACCGCGGCGAGGGCGTCGAGATCCACCAGTACGGCGAGGCCAGCGCGGGCAAGTGGCTGAACGAGATCCTCGGTGACGACTTCGCCAAGGCGGAGTGGACGGCCGTGCCGCTGGCCCTGGGCATCCTGCTGGTGGCGTTCGGGGCGCTGGTGGCGGCGCTGCTGCCGGTCGCGCTCGCGATCACCGCGTTCCTGGCCGCGAACGGCATCCTCGCGCTGGTCTCCGGCCAGTTGCACATCGACGAGCAGACCAACTCCGTGATGCTGCTGATGGGCCTCGCGGTCGGCGTCGACTACTGCCTGTTCTATCTGCGCAGGGAGCGCGACGAGCGGGCGGCGGGCGCCGACGCGCAGACGGCCCTGCGGATCGCCGCGGCCACCAGCGGGCGCGCGGTCCTCGTCTCGGGCCTGACGGTGATGGTGGCGATGGCGGGCATGTTCCTGTCCGGGCTGCTGCTGTTCCAGGGGTTCGCGGTGGCCACGATCCTGGTCGTCTTCATCGCGATGCTCGGCTCGGTGACGATCCTGCCCGCCGCGCTCTCCTGGCTGGGTGACCGGGTGGAGAAGGGCAGGCCGCGCCTGTTCGGCAGGCGCGGCGGCGGCCGCGGGCGCAAGCAGGCGGCCGGAGGGGCCGGGTCGCCGGGAGTCGCCGGACAGGCCGGGTCCACGGGGCGGCGCGCGCCCGGCGGGCGGATCTCCGGCGGGCTGCTGCGGCCCGTGCTGGCGGCGCCCGGACTGTTCGCCGTCCTCGCCGCCGTGGCGATGCTCGCGCTGGCCGCGCCCGCGCTGGGCATGAAGACCGAACAGCTGTCCCTGGAGCAGCAGATGTCCGAGGACGCCGAGCTGCGGGTCAGCGCCGAGAAGATCAGCGAGACCTTCCCCGGCGGTCCTTCCCCGGCGCGTGTCGTCCTCAAGGCCGACGATGTGCGCTCTGCGAAGACCCGCACGGCGCTGGCGGACTTCCGCAGCGCCCTGCGCGAGGAGGGCGCGCGGTTCGGCAAGGGCGTCGAGACGCGCGTGTACGCCGACTCCGGCGTCGCCGTGATCGACGTGCCGCTGGCGGGGAACGGGACGGACGAGGCCTCGCTCGCCGCGCTGGACACCCTGCGCGGCCGGCTCGTCCCCGACGTCCTGGAGCCGGCCGCCGCCGACGGCCAGGCCTACGTCACCGGTGAGCTGGCGAGCTCGACGGACTTCAACGACCAGTTGCGGGACGGCATCGTGCCGGTGTTCGCGTTCATCACGGCCGTCACCTTCTTGCTGATGCTCGTCTGCTTCCGCTCGCTGCCGATCGCGCTCGCCTCGATCGCGTTGAACCTGTTGTCGGTCGGCGCGGCGTACGGGGTGATGACGGCGGTCTTCCAGCACGGCTGGGGCGACAGCCTCTTCGGCACGCAGGCCGTGGGCGCCATCGAGTCGTGGATGCCGCTGTTCGTGCTGGTGGTGCTGTTCGGGCTGTCGATGGACTACCACGTCTTCGTGGTCTCCCGGATCCGCGAGGCCAAGGACCGGGGCGCGGCCACGCGGGAGGCCATCCGTGAGGGCGTGCGGGCCACGGCCCCGGCGGTGACGGGGGCGGCCGTCATCATGATCGCTGTCTTCGCGGTGTTCGCGACGCTGTCGATGCAGGACATGAAGCAGATGGGTGTGGGCCTGGCCGTCGCCGTCCTGCTGGACGCCACGCTGGTGCGGATGGTGCTGCTGCCCGCGGTGATGATGCTGCTGGGCGAGCGCAACTGGTATCTGCCCTCGTGGCTGCGGTGGCTGCCCCGCGTGGAGCACGGGGAGGCGGACTTCGCGCGGGCAGAGCACGCGGAGGGGGCGACGGGGCCCGTGGCGGCGGCGCCGGCCGCCGTGGACGGGACCCCCGGCGGCGCCCGCGACCGGCAGCACGTGGGATGAGGCGCGACGGGTGAACGCGACGGTGGTGCCCGCCGGGTGCGGCGGGCACCGCTGCCGCCGGGGTCAGCGGGCGCCGTGCGGCTGCGGGATCGCGTCGCCCGAGGGGGCGTCGCCGCGCCCGTAGTGGTGGGTGGTGAACATGTACAGCAGCCCCGTGCCCACCACGATGCCGCCGCACAGCAGCACGATGTAGTTGGAGTACCACGGCTCTTCGGGCGTGCGGGCCCAGCAGATGTTGACGATGGCGAAGATGCCGTAGGCCAGGGCCGCGCTGTTGACCAGCAGGCCCCAGCGGCCGAGCGTGAACTCGCCGGTGGCGCGCCAGCCTTTGACGCGGGCTCGCAGCGCGGCGAGGACGACCATCTGGAAGGCGCCGTAGATGCCCAGGATCGCGAAGGACACGATCTTGGTGAGGGCGTCGGCGGAGATCAGCGAGCCGAAGGCGATGAGTCCGGGGATGACGGCGGCCACCAGGAGCGCCACCTCGGGCACGGCCCGCTTGTGGGAGAAGCGGCGCAGCAGCCGGTGTCCGACGACCATGCGGTCGCGGGCGTAGGAGTAGATGAGGCGTCCGGCGGCGGCCTGGAGGCTGATGGTGCAGGAGAGGAAGGAGATGAGGACGACGGCCATCACCAGGCGCGCGCCCACGGTGCCCAGCGCGTCGAAGAGGAGGTTGACCACGGGGTCGGAGTTCTCACCGGAGATCACCGCACCGTAGTCGGTGACCGACAGCAGCAGCGAACCGCAGGTGAAGGTGGCGGCGGCGCCGCCCACGTAGATCGTGCGGCGCATGGCCTTGGGGATGACGCGGCCGGGGTGGGCGACCTCCTCCGCGGTGTCGCCGCACGCCTCGAAGCCGTAGTACTGGTAGAAGCCGATGATGGCCGCGGCCAGGAAGACCGGCGCGTAGGAGCCGCTGCCCTGGGTGTCGTAGGTGTCGAAGAGGACGCCGAGTCCGTGCATGCGGTGCGTGGACAGCAGGTAGACGCCGACGATGAGGGCGCCGATCAGCTCGGCGCCGAAGCCGATGAGGGCGGCCCAGGAGAGCGCCTTGGTCCCGGCGTAGTTGATGAGCGCGGCGACGATGATGAGGATGACGGTGCAGATCACCGTGGTGTGCACGCTGGCGTCGAACCCGAACAGGATGGCGACGTAGGGGCCCGCGCCGTACGCCACGCTGGTGATGGTCACCAGCAGCGCCCACATGTAGACCCAGCCCGTCATCCACGCGTACCGCATGCCCCACAGGCGCCGCGCCCACGGGTAGACGCCGCCCGCGATGGGGAACTGGGCCACGATCTCCCCGAACACGAGGGAGACCAGGAACTGCCCGCAGCCCGCCAGCAGGAACGCCCAGATCATCGGCGGCCCGCCCTCGGCCAGCGCGGAGCCGAAGAGGGTGTAGGTGCTCACGACGGGTGAGAGGTAGGTGAAGCCGAGGGCGAAGTTGGCCCAGGGCCCCATCTCCTTGCGGAACTCCGTGCCGTGCTCGCCGTGGCCCCCGCTTCCCGCGTCGCCGCCGGAGGCGGGCGCGGCGGCGGCGCCGGCCATCAGCGTTCGCTCCCGTCCGGTTCGGGGCCGGGGCGCCCGGTGAGCAGGTCGGCGGCGCGCTCGGCGGCGAGCAGCACGGTCACCATCGGGTTGACGGAGGGCATGGTCGGGAAGACGGAGGCGTCGACGACGCGGACACCCTCCTGGCCGCGCAGCCGCAGTTCGGGGTCGACGACGGCCCACGGGTCGTCGGCGGCGCCCATCCGGCAGGTGCCCGCCGGGTGGTAGACGGTGTGCGCGGCGCGCCGCCCGTACTCCGACAGCTCCTCGTCGGTGACCAGGTCCAGGCCCGGCGCGACCTCCCGGAACAGCCAGTCGCGCAGCGGCGCGGTGGCCGCCACCTCGCGGGCCAGGCGCAGCCCGTCGACGAGGGTGCGCTCGTCGTGGCCCTCCGGGTCGGTGAAGTAGCGGAAGTCCAGGGCCGGGTGCGCGGCCGGGTCGGCGCTGCGCAGCCACATCCGCCCGGTGGAGCGGGCGCGCGGCACGTTCGGCGTCATGCACACGCCGTGCGGGACGGCGGGGTAGCCGAGCCGTTCGGTGTTGACGGTGAACGGCACCTGATAGAAGTGCCACATCAGGTCGGGTCTGGACCGGCCGGTGTCCCGGCGGACGAACAGCCCGGCGTCGGAGTCCATCGCGGAGTTCGACGGCAGCGGCTCCCTGGTCTCCCAGACGATCACCGACTCGGGGTGGTCGAGCAGGTTCTCGCCCACCCCCGGCAGGTCGGCGCGGACGTCGATGCCGAGGGCGCGCAGCTCGTCGGCGGGTCCGATCCCGGACAGGAGCAGCAGCCTGGGCGTGTCGATGGCGCCCGCGCACAGCAGCAGTTCGCGCTCGGCGTGCACCGTGCCGGTGGAGCCGTCCTCGTACCGCACGGCGACGCGGGTGAGCCGTCCGGCCGCGTCGGACTCCAGCTTGTACGCCCACGTGCACAGCTTCAGCGTCAGGTTGGGCCGGTCCATGACGGGGTGCAGGTAGGCCACCGAGGCCGAGGACCGCTTGTTCGTGGCCGGGTCGTAGGCGAGGGAGAAGAAGCCGGCGCCCTCGGGGAAGGGCGCGCGGTTGAAGTCCTCGATGACGGGCACGTGCAGCGCCTCGGCGGCGGCCGTCACGAAGTCGCGGGCGATCGGGTTACGGTCCTCCTCGCCGACGGGCACGATGGTGTTCTTGAGCCGGTGCCGGTAGGGCAGGATCGTCACCGGGTCCCAGCCCGCGCACCCCTGGGCCACCCACTCGTCCAGGTCCTGGGGGAAGGGCAGGAAGCTGATGAGGGTGTTGTGCGAGGAGCAGCCGCCCAGCACCCGGGCGCGCGAGTGGACGATGTGCGAGTTGCCGCGCGGCTGCTCGGTGGTGGTGTAGCCGTAGTCGTAGTCGGTCTCCAGCAGGTTGATCCAGTTGCGCAGCCGCAGCACGTTCTCGTCGCCGACGTCGCTGGGGCCGCCCTCGATGACGCAGACCCGGCAGTCGGGGTCCTCGGTCAGCCGCGCCGCCAGCACGCAGCCCGCGGTGCCGCCGCCGACGATGACGTAGTCGTACGCGCTCTCGCTCATCACGTGCTCCTCGTCCACCCGGCGCCCCTCAGCCCTTGAACCAGCCGGAGGGGGCCGGCCTGAGGTTCTGGTAGATGTGCTTGGCCTCCTGGTACTCGCGCAGCCCCGTGGGGCCCAGCTCGCGGCCGATACCGGAGCGGCCGAAGCCGCCCCACTCGGCCTGCGGCACGTACGGATGGAAGTCGTTGATCCACACCGTGCCGTGCCGCAGCCGGTTCGCGACCCGCTGGGCGCGGCTCGCGTCGCTCGTCCACACCCCGCCCGCCAGGCCGTAGCGGGTGTCGTTGGCCAGCTCGACGGCCTCGTCCTCGGTGCGGAACCGCTCGACGGTGACGACGGGCCCGAACACCTCCTCCTGGACGACGCGCATCGAGCGGTCGCAGTCGGCGAAGACGGTCGGCAGCAGGAAGAAGCCGTTCGCCAGTGCGGGGTCGTCGGGGCGGCGGCCGCCCGTGACCAGCCGGGCCCCCTCCTCGCGGGCGATCTCCAGATAGCCCTCCACCTTGGCCCGGTGCTCGGCCGAGGACAGCGGCCCCGACTCGGTCATCGGCTCAAGACCGTTGCCCAGCCGGATGGCGGCGGCCCTGGCACCCAGCTCCTCCACGAACCTGTCGTGCAGGCCCTCCTGCACGATCAGCCGGGAGCCGGCCGAGCAGACCTGGCCCGAGTGCAGGAACGCGGCGTCGAGCGCGAAGTCGAGCGCCGCGTCGAAGTCGGCGTCCTCGAAGACCACGTTCGGGTTCTTGCCGCCCAGCTCCAGCGCCAGGTTCTTCACGTCGGGCGCCACGCTCTCCATGATCCGCCGCCCGGTGGACAGCCCGCCGGTGAAGGAGACCAGGTCCACCTCGGGGTGCGCGGTCATCGCCGCGCCCACGCTCGCGCCCGAGCCCAGCACCAGGTTGGCGACACCGGGCGGCGCGCCCGCCTCCGCGATGAGGCGGACCATGGCGAGCGTCGACAGCGGCGTCGTCTCGCTCGGCTTGAGGACGAAGGTGTTGCCCGCGGCCAGCGCGGGGGCGACCTTCCAGGACGCCTGGAGCAGCGGATAGTTCCACGGCGCGATCAGCGCGCACACCCCGACCGGGTGGTGGACGACGCGGCTGAGCACGTCGGGGCCGACGTCCACCACCCGGCCGCCGTCCTTGCCCGCGAGCTCCGCGAAGTAGCGGAAGGCGTTCGCCACGTCCTCGATGTCGATGCGGGCCTCGGCCAGCGTCTTGCCCGTGTCGAGGGTCTCGGTGCGGGCGATCTCCTCCTGGTCGCGCAGCAGGAGATCGTGGACGCGGTGGAGCACATCGGCACGGCGCCGGGTGGGGGCGCCGGCCCACTCCTCCCGCTCGAAGGCCCGCTTGGCAGCCCGTACCGCCATGTCGACATCGGTCTCGTCCGCCTCGTCGACCGTCGTGATCACGGAGGCGTCGAACGGGTTGACCACCTCCCGCCGCCCGCCCGCCGCGGCCTGCCGCCACTCCCCGTCGATGAACAGCTCCGCCATGACGTCCGTCTCCCTCGCTCGGCCCCGGCCGCTGCCGGCCGGGCGTCGTACGTCCCCGGCCGTTCCCGGTCGGGCGCTGGACCGGCCTCGACCAGGCGTCGGTCCCTCCGGCCCGGCCGGGCGTCACCATGACGCGGGGCGGCGCCGACGGCCACGGGACGCACCGGACGTGCACACGGGAGAGGCGATAGTCGGCTCCGATGGGGCAACGCGGTCATCCCCCGTACGGACGCGCGCCCCACGGCGTGGCGAGCCCGCCGCCGACGCCCTCTCCCCCACGCGGCCGGCCTCTCCTACGCTGCGGGCATGAAGTTCGGACTCCTCGGCACCGGGCCATGGGCACAGCGCACCCACGGGCCCGCCCTCGCCGCTCAC
Source organism: Streptomyces diacarni (assembly GCF_003323715.1). Classification (GTDB taxonomy): domain Bacteria; phylum Actinomycetota; class Actinomycetes; order Streptomycetales; family Streptomycetaceae; genus Streptomyces; species Streptomyces diacarni. The sequence continues at coordinate 150,505 of NZ_QOIN01000034.1, read as the reverse complement.
CAGGACGTGGACCTCGTCGGCGTCTGGGGACGCCGCGCGGAGCCCACCGGCGCCCTCGCCCAGCAGCTCGGCACCCGGGCCTACGCCGACATCGACGCGCTGTTCGCGGACTGCGACGCGGTGGCCGTCGCCCTGCCACCCGACGTGCAGGCCCCCCTCGCCGTACGCGCCGCCGACGCCGGCTGCCACCTGCTGCTCGACAAACCCGTCGCCACGACACCCGAGGCGGCGCGCGCGGTGACCGAGGCGGTGGAGCGGGGCGGCGTCGGCTGCGTCGTCTTCTTCACCCTGCACTTCTCCGACACGACCGGCGAGTGGCTGCGCGAGACGGCCCGGCGCGGCGAGGCCTCCCGCGCACAGTCCACGGGAGACTGGCAGGTGGGGCGCGCCGACTGGCTCTCCCCCGTCTTCGGCGGCGCCGACTCCCCTTACACGGCCTCGCCCTGGCGCCGCGAGAAGGGAGCGCTGTGGGACGTCGGCCCCCACGCGCTGTCCGTACTGCTGCCGCTGCTCGGCGAGGCCGAGAGCGTGACCGCTGCCCGCGGCGGGGTCGGCGACACCGTGCACCTGGTGCTGCGGCACGCCTCCGGCGCCTCCAGCACGTGCACGCTCAGCCACTCGGTGACCCCGGCGGCGGCCGGGGTCACCGCCGAGGTGCGGGGCGGAGCGGGAGTCGCCGAACTCCCGCTCCGCGAGGAGGACCCTGCCGTCTCCTTCGGCCGCGCCCTCGACGCGGTGCTGCGTTCGGTACGCACCGGCGAGCCCCACCCGTGCGGGGCACGCTTCGCGGAAGAGGTCACCTCGGTCCTGCACCGGGCCCAGGAGCAGCTGCCGGCTTGAGTGAGCGCCCGGTGTCCTGAGCACCTGTTCCCTGGCCGCCTGTTCCCGTGCCCTGCGGTCGGCGGGAGAAGGCGTACCGCCGGTGGGGGGAGAAGGGTCGCCCGGGGTTCGGCCGGGCTCACTCGCGGCGCCGGGCCGTGAGGACCGTCGCGTACAGGTCGGGGTCCTCGGCGACGGTCGGCGTCAGCCCTGCCGCCGTCAGCAGGTCGGCGGCCGGCTCGGCCTGCCGGGTGCTGGTCTCGGTCAGCAGCGCTCCGCCCGGGGCGAGCCACGCGGCGGCGTCGGCGGCGACGCGGCGCAGCGGGGCGAGCCCGTCGGGTCCGCCGTCGAGGGCGGGGAGGGGTTCGTGGTCGCGGGCCTCGGGCGGCAGGAGCGGTATCTCGTCGGTCGGCACGTAGGGCACGTTGGCCGTCAGCACGTGCACCCGGCCGCGCAGCGCGGTCGGCAGCGCGGCGAACAGGTCGCCCTGGTGGACGTGTCCGCCGGTCTCCGCGAGGTTGTGGCGGGCGCAGCGCACGGCCGCCGGGTCGATGTCGGCGGCGTGCAGTTCGCCACCGTCCGGCAGTGCCGCGAGGACTGCCGCGCCCACCGCGCCGGTGCCGCAGCACAGGTCCACGACGAGGGGCGGCGTCCCGGTGGGGGCGGCGTCGGCCGCGCACTGTGCCGCGCACCGTACGAGGAACTCCGTACGGCGCCGGGGGACGAAGACGCCGGGTTCGACGGCGACGCGCAGGCCGGCGAACTCGGCCCAGCCCAGTACGTGTTCGAGGGGGTGCCCGGCGATGCGCCGGGCGGCCATGGTGTCGAGTGCGGCCGCGTCACGTGCGGTCTCCCGCAGGAGGCGGGCCTCGTCCTCGGCGAAGACGCAGCCCGCGGCGCGGAGCCGCGCGACCAGGTCGGCTTTCGCGCGGGAGGGGTCGGCGAGGGGGAAGTCGTCGGATCGAGCGTGCATGGGAGCCTTTCGGGTTCTCAGCGCTCCCGCTGTCCCCGGCGTCCGCTCAGCGCGTCGCGGGCCGCCCGGTACGGGGGGAGAGCACCTTGCCTGTCACAGCGGAAATGCTTCTCACCTCCCTCTCTCCGCGTCGCTCGGACGTTCGGTACTGGTCGGCAAGCCTACCCGACGGCGGCCCCGCGCACGGTGTGAACCCGGGCTTTCGCATCGGTCGCGGGAGCCCGGAGCCGGGGCGGGACGGCACCGGCGCCCGGCCCGCCGCGCCGGTGCGCCACCGATGCGCCGCCGAGGGACCGCAGGCGGGCCGCAGCTGGGCCGCCGAGGAGCCACCGGTCGCGTCAAAAAGCTCTGGACACGCGCGAGTTGAGGGAGGTGAGATGGGAGTGCCACATCTGACGGGGAGATGCTTGTGTCATCTGGTGAGGCGAACGGCACCGAAGGTGCCCAGGGGGACCGGGCGCCGCGCGCCCTTGCCGTCCCCGGGCGGCCCCGCGCCCATACCAAGGGCGGCGAGGTCTCCCAGGTGAAGAAGTTCGTGGTGCACCCGGACTACCGCTACGCGGACGAGGAGGGCAGCGCGCACGACCTCGCGCTGGTCCAGCTCTCCTCCGAGGTCTCCAAGGAGCCCGCACCGCTGGCCTCGAAGACCCCGGCGGCCGGTGACACCGTCAGGGCCACCGGATGGGGTTACACCAAGGCGACGGGGAACGACCCCTCGCAGCTGCCCGTCAAGCACCGCGAGATCGACCTTCCGGTGCTCTCCCCCGACACCCCCAAGTGCGCCTCCAACGAGACGGACGGGGACGCGTGGGGCATCCGCGAGGGCGACTTTTGCACCGACAATCCGGACGGCGAGGCCGGGACGTGCGGAGGCGACTCCGGCGCGCCGGCGCTCACCAGGGCAGCGGGCCGCTGGCAGCTGGCCGGTGTGACGAGCCGGTCGGTCGGTGACTGCGCCTCGACGCCCGACATCTACCCGAGCGTCGCCGAGCACAGCGACTGGATACGCGAGGTCACCGGCTGATCCCGCTGCCGGACCCACCGCACCGGCCGCTGAGCCGGTGAGGCCGCTGAGCCGCTGAGCCGCTGAGCCGCTGAGGCCGCGACTCGGCAGTCGCTGGTGCGCCGCACCGCGCCGCGCGAGGGGCCCCGCTCCGACCGGACCTGGGGCCCCGGGGGGCCCGTACGGGTAGATTCGTGGCTCCACCGCCATACGGCCCAGCGGGCCACCGTGTTTGGAGATTCCCGTGCGTGTCGTCATCGCTGAGGACCTCTTCCTGCTCAGGGACGGGCTCGTCCGCATGCTGGAGGCGTTCGACTTCGAGATCGCGGCGGCGGTCGACAACGGCCCCGAACTGAGCCGGGCCCTCGCCCGGCTGGAGCCCGACGTGGCCGTGGTGGACGTACGGCTGCCGCCCTCGTTCACCGACGAGGGGCTCCAGTGCGCGTTGGAGGCGCGCCGCAAGCGTCCGGGGCTGCCGGTGCTGGTCCTCTCCCAGCACGTCGAGCAGCTGTACGCGCGCGAGCTGCTGGCGGACGGGAACGGGGGCGTGGGCTACCTGCTTAAGGACCGGGTCTTCGACGCCGACCAGTTCGTGGACGCCGTACGGCGGGTCTCCGCGGGCGGTACGGCGATGGACCCGCAGGTGATCCAGCAGCTGCTGACGCGGCGCTCGCAGGACGCGCCGATGGGGAACCTGACGGCGCGGGAGAAAGAGGTGATGGAGCTGATGGCGCAGGGCAGGTCGAACGCGGCCATCGCGGCGCAGCTGGTCGTCACCGAGCGGGCGGTCGCCAAGCACACCTCGAACATCTTCGGAAAGCTGGACCTGCCGCCCTCCGACGACGACAACCGGCGCGTACTCGCCGTGCTCGCCTACCTCGACCGAGGCTGACCGCTTCGTTACCGTGCCTCACCGTACGTGTCTTTGGTCACATACGGCAGAACACCCCTCAGGTGGAGGCGCCCCCATGCACGAGCCGATCGACGAGCGCAGAAGATACGACGAATACGAGCAGTCCGGTGAATCCGCGGTGCCGCCGGCCCGCGCACCCCTCGACAGGCGGGCCGTGCTGGGCACGACGGGCGCGCTCGGCGCGGGTCTCGCGCTCTGTGGCGGGTACGTCCCCGCCATGGCGGCTCAGCGGACGGACGGGCAGCGCACCGGCACGGCACGGGCCAAGGCGCCGGGCATCGACGCGGCGCAGCAGGCGCTCCAGCGGCTGCTGCCCCAGCACGCCGGGCAGGTCACCTTCCAGCAGATCGGCGGGCCCGAGCGGTTCAAGGTCACCGGCAAGGCGGGCGGCGTGCGGGTGGCGGGCACGGGACCCGTGGCCATGCTCATGGGCCTGCACTGGTATCTCAAGTACAGCTGCGACGCCCACGTCTCCTGGTCGGGCAGCCAACTCGACCTCCCCGCGACGCTGCCCGCGCCCCGGGCGCAGCACGCGCAGAAGGCCACCGTCGCCAACAGGTTCGCCCTCAACGACACCCACGACGGCTACACGGCCCCCTACGCCGACTGGGAGCACTGGGAGCGCTTCCTCGACGTGCTGGCCCTGCACGGCTTCAACGAGGTGCTGGTCACCGCGGGCCAGGAGGCCGTCTACCACCGGGTGCTCCAGGACTTCGGGTACAGCGAGGCCCAGGCGCGCGCCTGGATCCCGGCGCCCACGCACCAGCCGTGGTGGCTGCTGCAGAACATGGCCGAGTACGGAGGGCCGATCAGCACCGCGCTGCTGAAGAAGCGGACCGACCTGGGCAAGCGCATCCTCGCCCGGATGCGCGAGCTGGGCATGAAGCCGGTGCTGCCCGGCTACTTCGGCACCGTCCCCGCCGACTTCGCCAAGCACCACAAGGGCGCCCGCACCGTGCCGCAGGGCAAGTGGAACGGGCTGGACCGGCCGCCGTGGCTGGACCCGCGCACGGACGCCTTCCGCAAGGTGGCCGCCTCCTTCTACCAGCACCAGCAGAAACTCTTCGGCGACGTCGACCACTTCAAGATGGACCTGCTGCACGAGGGCGGCGACCCCGGCGACGTGCCGGTGCCGGAGGCGTCGCGGGCCGTGGAGAAGGCCCTGCACACCGCACGGCCCGGCGCCACCTGGGTGATTCTCGGCTGGCAGGAGAACCCCCGCAAGGAGCTGCTGGACGGGCTCACCGCCAAGGACAAGATGCTCATCGTCGACGGCCTCTCCGACCTGGACAAGGTCACCGACCGGGAGAAGGACTGGGGCGGGGTGCCCTACGCGTTCGGCTGCATCCCCAACTTCGGCGGCCGCACCACCATCGGCGCCAAGACCCACATGTGGGCCGAACGCTTCACGGCCTGGCGGGACAAGTCGGGCTCCAAGCTGGTGGGCACCTGCTACATGCCGGAGGCCACGCACCGCGACGCGGCGGCACTGGAGCTGTTCAGCGAGCTGGCGTGGCGCGAGAAGGCCGTGGACCGGGGCGGCTGGTTCATCGGGTACGCGAAGCTGCGCTACGGCGGCCAGGACGCCAAGGCGGAGGAGGCGATGCGGGCGCTGCGGGAGACCGCGTACCGGATCAGCAGCAAGGACGGGCGCCCGCACGACAGCGTCTTCGCGGCCCGGCCCAGTCTCTCGGCCCGCTCCGGTGCCTACTACGCCACCCACACGCCCGCGTTCGACCTGCCCGCCTTCGACGGCGCCTTCTCCGCGCTGCTCGGCGTTGGCGAGGGGCTGCGCTCCAGCGACGCCTACCGGTACGACCTGACCGACATCGGCCGCCAGGTCCTCGCCAACCGCTCCTGGACGCTGATCCCGCAGCTGGAGGACGCCTACAACAACAAGGACGCGGCCACCTTCAAGAAGCTGGCCGCGCTGTGGCTGAAGCTGCTGGAGCTGTCCGACGACATGTCAGGCGGCCACCGGGCCTTCCTGCTGGGCCCCTGGCTCCAGGCCGCCCGCGGTGCGGGGAGCTCGGCGAAGGAGGACGCGCAGCTGGAGCGCACGGCCCGCGCCCTGGTCACCACCTGGGCCGACCGCCCCACGGCCGACGGCGGCCACCTGGCCAACTACGCCAACCGCGACTGGCACGGCCTCATCCGCGACTTCCACCTCCCGCAGTGGAAGGCGTTCCTCGACGACCTCACCGACGCCCTCGAACAGGACCGCGCGCCCAAGAAGTTCGACTGGTACGCGCAAGAGGAGCCCTGGACGCGGAAGACGAACGACTATCCGACGCGGGCGGCGAGCGACCCGTACGCCACCGCGACCCGCGTGCGTGACGTGCTGGCCAAGGCCCCGTACCAGGCGTCGCTGAAGGTCATCGCCGAGCCCCGCGCCGTCCCGCCGGGCGAGCCGTGCACCGTACGGGCCGAGTACCGCAACGAGAACGGGCTCAGCGCCACCGGGAACGTCGAGGTGACGCTGCGCGACCTCGACGGCGCCGAGGCCCAGGACCCGACCTCGCACCGCGCCATCGAGCCCGGCGGCAGAGCCACCGTCCGCTGGCGGGTCCCCCCGGGGGCGAAGCGCGCACTGCGCGACCCGCTCGACGCCCTGGAGTACACGGTGGAGGTCCTGGCCGGACCCGCGGGCCAGGACAGGGTGGCCACCAGCAGGTCCGACCGCTTCTACCGGGCGGGCCCGCTGCCCGACGACGTGCGGACGGTAACGACCAACGACGCCGTCTTCGGGCACCTGGACGGCCGGTGGGCCATCGACGGCGCGGGCGCCGACCTGTGGAAGGCGACCGCCGAGTTCGGCGCCCTCTACCGGCCAGGGGCGCTGGCGGACGGCTCCACGGTGACGTTGAAGGTCGTCTCCCAGGAGAACAGCGGCCCGTGGGCACGCGCCGGCATCGTCGCGGGCAACCGGCTGGCCGACGCGGCGCCCGGCGGCTTTGTGAACCTGGCGGCCACCCCCGCGAGCGGCGTCGTGCTCTCCTGGGACAGCGACGGCGACGGCACCCTCGACACCTACCGGCGGATCACCGGCGTCACGGCCCCCGTCACCCTGCGGCTCTCCCGCTCGGGGCGCTCCTTCACCGGGGAGCTGTCCACCGACGACGGAAAGAACTGGCGTACCGTCTCAACCGTCGAGGTGCCCGGTGCGTCAGGCAGTCAGGACGCCGGCGCGTTCATGACGGCGACCAACGGCGGCGGCACGGCCCGCGGACTCGCCGAATTCGCCGGCTGGAAGACGGGCGAGCGCTAGCCGCGCGGCCGCGGGCGGTGGGCCCGCGGCGCGGGCGAGGGGCAGTACGGGGAGGGAACGGGACGTGACGGACGAGCGACCGCGGGCCGCGGTACAGACGCACGAGCTGATGCTGGCGCTCGTGAGGGGACCCGCGCTCGCCGTCGTCACGCTCCCGCTCTCCATCCTGCTGTTCGTGCTGTCCCTCGTCTCGCTCGCGCTGCTGCCCATCGGGGTGGGCGTCGTCACCTTCCCACCCGTCCAGCACGCCCTCCGCCGCTACGCCAACCAGCGGCGGAAGCTCGCCCACCGGTGGGGCGGCATCGAGGTGCCCGAACCGTACCGGCCCCGGCCGCGTCGACGCGGCGGCGGCGTCGTCGGCTGGGTGGAGCAGTGCGTGTGGCTGCTGAAGGACCCCGCGACCTGGCGGGACATCTCCTGGCTGCCCGCCGACATGACGGCCGGCTTCACCACGGCGCTGCTGCCTCCGATGCTGCCGCTCAACCACCAGCTGACCGCGCGGATGCTGGAGCCCACCCGCGAGATGCTGCTCTCCCGCCGCGTCGCGGAGCTGTACGAGACCCGGCACGACGCGGTGGACTCCTCCGCGGCCGAGCTGCGCCGCATCGAACGCGACCTGCACGACGGCGCGCAGGCCCGGCTGGTCGCCATGGGCATGAGCCTGGGCACCATCGAAGCCCTCGTCGAACGCGACCCCGCCAAGGCCAAGGCGCTGATCGCCCAGGCGCGGGAGAACAGCGCCGAGGCGCTGACGGAACTGCGCGACCTGGTGCGCGGCATCCACCCGCCCGTCCTGGCCGAACGCGGCCTCCCCGACGCCCTGCGCGCGCTGGCCCTGCGCATGCAGATCCCCGTGGAGGCCGACATCGACCTGCCGGGACGCTTCGACGAGCCCGTCGAGACGGCCGTCTACTTCGCGGTGAGCGAGGTGCTGACCAACGCCGCCAAGCACGCCGAGGCCTCCCGGGTGTGGCTCGACGTGCTCTACGCCCAGGACACCCCCGACTCGGGCGCCGTCCGCGTCACCGTCACCGACGACGGCAAGGGCGGCGCCTCCCTCGACGCCGGCTCCGGACTGCGGGGCGTCCAGCGGCGGCTGGCCCAGTTCGACGGCGTCCTGGCACTCAACAGCCCGGCCGAAGGACCGACGATGGTGACACTGGAAGTCCCCGCGCAGCCGACCTGACGCCCCCGGTAGCACGGACGGGTGGGCCGCCACCCGCGCGGTGGACAGTGGTGACTCCTGCGACGGGTGCCTCGTTCACGGAGTGTGAGTGAGCGGCCCGCGACGCTGGACGTCGAGCAGGCCGAGGCTGCCCTCGTGCGGCACTACCCTCGGCTGGTCCGGCTCGCCTACGGAATGCTGGACGGGGCGCCGCGGCGAGCGGTGACGGCACACGAGGTGGCGCGGAACGCGCTGCCGCGGCGGTGCACGTCCTCGGCGAAGCTGCCGTTGACCGGGGCGGGGGGCGAGGACCCGGTATATGTATGGCTGAGGTTGCGTGTGGTGCGTGCGGTGCTGGAGCGGCCGTGGTGGCCGCGCGGCCTTCCCCGCGAAGAGGCCCCCGCCCGCGCCGCGCACGCGCTCCGCCACCTGGAGGGCCTGACCGACCCCGCCATCCGCCAACTCCTGGACGCCGCCCGGGTACGCGACCCGGAGGCGGCACTGGCACACGCCGAAACGGGGGCCGTGGCCGGGGCCGGCACGGCGACGCGGAGCGGCTCCGGCGCGTTGGCGCCCCCGAACAGATCCGGTACCACCACGAGACCCGACGATCCCGCGCCGGTGCCGCCTGCGAGCGAACGCGACGCGGCCGCAGTCGGGTTCGTGCCGGCCCCCGGCCCGGCGCCCGAGGCCGGACGGACGTCCGAGGACGGGCAGGAGCCCGGGCGCGTACAGGCACCCGGGCCAGGGCCTGCACGCGGGACCGGGTCCGGGTGTGCTCTGTGTGCTGTCGGGGCGCCGGAGCCCGTTGTCGTCGTTCGGCGGCGGCGGCGGGCGCGGGCGGCGGCGGCCGCGGTCGGGGCGGCGTTGGCGTGTTGCGGTCTGCTGGGGGTGCCGGGGGACACCTGGGGGCCCGACGCGGCGACGCGGGCTCCCCTCGTGCGGGGCACCGACGCGCAGCGGGCCCTCGATCCGGGCGCGTTGGTCCGCGTCGGGGCCGACACCTGGCGGCTGGCCTCCCGCGTGGATCTGGGCACGTGGCCCGCGCGCGGCGCCCTGACGGGCGACGAATCGTTGCTGCGCCGAGCCCTGGTCACTTGGGCACGGCCACGCGCGGACGTGCGGGTCAGCGCCACGCCCGGCACCGCGACGGGTCCGCCTCCGGGGCCGCCCCACCTGCTGTACGCGGGCCGGCTGGACGGTACGGCGGTGGTCGTGCTGTACGACGGGCTGCGGGTGGCGCGGTACACCGAACCGTGGGGCCGGGACGGCTCGCGGGCAGCGCGCGGCGGCGTCTCGCTGGAGCTGGCGCGGACGGCGGGCGCGGGTGCGGGCGCTGCGGCGTCCGGGGCGCTGGCCGTCTCCCGTACGGAGGGCGAGGTCCGCTATCTGACGGCGCCGTGGGTCGCCGACGCGGCCCGGGTGGATCTCCTCGATCCGGCCGACCGGGAGGGCCGCGTGCTGTCCAGGGACGAGGCGGGGGTCACCGCACGCGTGCCGTTGCCCGTCACCCAGCCGGGCCACTGCGAGAGCTGGCCGGGGCTGGCGCTGGCCGGCAGCGGCGGCGTGGCGGAGGACGTCGAGCTCTACACGGACCTGGGCGAGCCGCTGCCGGCGCGGCTGACGGACGGGAAGCGCCGGGATCCGGCGACGGGCGCGGCGGCCCGGCGCCGGCTGGCGCACATGGTCTGCCGGCTGCCGGCGGTGCTCGACGGCGGCGTCGAGACGGTCAACACGTGGGAGTTCGCCCGGCAGCGGCTGCCGGACGGCGCGGGTGACGCGGCGTGGGTGTGCACGAGGGCGGAGACGTGGCGGGGCACGGGCGCGCGGGTGCTGACCGGGCTCCAGCCGCCCGCGACGGCTCCGGGACGCCGCGGGGCCCTCTCCTCGCGGGCCCGGGACACCCAGGCGTGCGGCCCGCGCTCCCACGAGGTCCTCGCCGGCGTGCTGTGGAGGTCGCGGAGGGGCGAGTGGTACGTGCTGGCCGCGGCCGACGCGGGGGTGACGCGTCTGCGGGCCCGCGGCCACGGGCTGGCGGAGGGGCCCGTCGCGGCGGTGGGGCACACGCTGGCCGCCCGTGTCGGGGGCCGTGACGCCTCGGTCCGGCTGTCGGGTGAGCGCGCGGACGGCTCCACGGAGCACACCAGGACACGGCTGGGTTAGCGTGACCGGGTTACACGGCCTACACGGCCTACACGGCCTCGTGCACGGGGCGGGAGCGGGGAGACGGGGACGATGATCCGGGTACTGCTGGCGGACGACGAGGCCATGATCAGGGCCGGGGTGCGGGCGATCCTGGCCTCGGCCGGGGATCTGGAGGTGGTCGCCGAGGCGGGTGACGGCCACGAGGCCGTCGAACTGGCGCAGCGGCACCGCCCGGACGTGTGCCTGCTCGACATCCGGATGCCGCGTCTCGACGGGCTCCGCGCCGCCGCCGAGTTGCGCCGCACGTGTCCGCGCAGTGCCCTGATGATGCTGACCACGTTCAGCGAGGACGAGTACATCGCCACGGCGCTCGGCTCCGGCGTCGCCGGTTTCGTCCTCAAGTCCGGTGATCCGCAGGAGTTGCTGGCCGGTGTCCGCGCCGTCCACGGGGGCGGCGCCTACCTCTCCCCCACGGTCGCCCAGCGCGTCATCGCACACCTGGACACGGGCGCGCTGAGCCGCCGTACGGACGCGCGGGCGCGTACGGCGGAGCTGACGCCGCGGGAGCGCGAGGTGCTGGGCCTGGTCGGTGCGGGCCTCTCGAACGCCGATATCGCCGCCCGGCTGCACGTGGTCGAGGGCACGGTGAAGACCTATGTGAGCCAGGTCCTCGCCCGGCTGGGCATGCGCAACCGCGTCCAGGCGGCGATCCTCGCCCACGAGGCGGGGCTGGTCCCCGCGTCCGGGAACGCCGGGAACGCCGGGGCCGTCGGGAACGACGGGGACCGAGCCTGAGAGCCGCCCGTCAGGGGGGCGGCGCCTGCGCCGTGGAGCCGCGGACGACGAGTTCCGGCTGGAAGACGAACTCCGTGTCGGCCATCGGGCTTCCGCCCATCGGCTCCAGCAGGGCGCCCACGGCGGCGTCGGCCATCGCGCGGACCGGCTGGCGGACGGTGGTCAGTGGCGGGTCGGTGAATGCGTTCAGCTCCGAGTCGTCGTAGCCGACCACCGACACCTCGTCCGGTACGGCCGCGCCCCTTTCCCGCGCTGCCCGTACCGCGCCGAGTGCCATCAGGTCGCTGCCGCACACCAATCCCGTACACCCTTCTTCCAGCAGCGCCCCGGCGGCGGCGTGTCCGCCCTCGACCGTGAAGAGGCTGTGCCGGATCGCCGGGGTGATGTCCCCGGGGGCCTCGGCCACCGCCCGCCGGAACCCCTCCACTTTGCGGCGGGTGGGCACGAACCTGTCGGGGCCGACGGCGAGCCCGATGCGCCGGTGCCCCAACTGGCGCAGGTGGTTGACGGCCAGGGCGGCGGCCACGCGGTCGTCGGGGGAGACGAAGGGCGCGCTGACGTCGGCGTTGTAGCCGTTGATCAGGACGAACGGCACGCCCCGTGCGGCCAGTCGTGTGTAGCGTGCGGGGTCCGCGGTCAGGTCGGCGTGCAGTCCGGAGAGGAAGATGATGCCGGACACGTCGCGCTCGACGAGCTGGCCGACCAGTTCGTCCTCGGTCGCGCCGCCCAGCATCCGGGTGCCCAGCACCGGCGTGTACCCGTAGCCCGACAGGCACTGCTCGATGACCTGGGCGAACGCGGGGAAGATCGGGTTGGTCAACTCGGGGATGACCAGCCCGACCAGGCCCGCGCTGCGCTGCCGCACCCGGGCGGGGCGCTCGTAGCCGAGGAGGTCGACCGCGGCCAGCACCCGCTGCCGGGTGGCGGCCGCCACGCCCGGTCTGCCGTTGAGCACGCGGCTGGCCGTCGCCTCGCTGACCTCGGCCTGCGCTGCGATGTCGGCGAGGCGCGCGGTCAGGGCCGTGCTCATCCGCGGGCCCACCAGGCGGTGGTGTCCCCCGGCAGCACGGTTACGCCCGGTGCCGCGCCGGTGTCCAGGCCGCCGCTGGCCAGCAGCAGCTCGCCGGTCGGCAGGTCGAGCCGTACGGGGTCGGGGGTGGTGTTGGCCGCGCACACGAACGCGCCGCGCCGGAACGCCAGCACCCCCTCGGGCGCGGGCAGCCACTCCAGGGGGTGGCCGTCGCCCAGTTCGGGCCGCTCGCGGCGCAGCCGCAGCGCGGTGCGGTAGAGCTCCAGCGTGGAGTCGGGGTCGCCGGTCTGGGCGGCGACCGACAGCGCGCCCCAGCCGGCCGGCTGGGGCAGCCAGCTTCCGCCGCTGCCGAACCCGTAGGAGCTGCCCGCCGCCGCGTTCTCCTCCTCGTCCCAGGGCAGCGGCACGCGGCACCCGTCGCGCAGCCCGTCCTGTCCGTTGGCGCGGAAGAAGGAGGGGTCCTGGCGTGCCGCGTCGGGCAGTTCTCTCACCTCGGGCAGCCCGAGTTCCTCGCCTTGGTAGACGTAGGCGGAGCCGGGCAGCGCGAGCATCAGCAGCGAGGCGGCACGGGCGCGCGCGTGCCCGCCGCCGAGCCGGGTGCGGTGGCGTACGACGTCGTGGTTGGACAGGACCCAGGTGGCGGGGGCGCCGACCGCGCCGAGCGAGGTGAGGGAGGCGTCGATGACGGTGCGCAGCGCCTCGGCGTCCCATCCCGTGCCCAGGTAGTGGAAGTTGAACGCCTGGTGGAGTTCGTCCTCGCGTACGTACAGCGCGGTGCGCTCGGCGGTGGGCGTCCACGCCTCGGCCACTCCGACGCGCTCTCCCGGGTACTCGTCGAGCACGGTCCGCCAAGAGCGGTAGATCTCGTGGACCCCGTCCTGGTCGAAGAACGGCAGCTCGGCGGTGCCCAGGAGCCGCAGTTGTCCGCTGCTGCCCATGTCGGGCAGTCCGGCGGCCTTGACGAGTCCGTGCGCCACGTCGATGCGGAACCCGTCGACGCCCTTGTCCAGCCAGAAGCGCAGTACGGAGCGGAACTCGTCGTGGACGGCCGGGTTCTCCCAGTTGAAGTCGGGCTGTTCGGGGGCGAACAGGTGCAGGTACCACTGGCCCGGCTCGCCCGGTACGGGGCTCCAGGCGGGCCCGCCGAAGACGGACTCCCAGTCGTTCGGGGGCTGGTGGCCTCCCGGCCCCTTGCCGGGGGCGAAGTGGTAGCGGCGGCGGGCTGCCGGGTCTCCGGCGAGGGCCCGCCTGAACCACTCGTGCCGGTCGGAGGAGTGGTTGGGGACGACGTCGATGATGACGCGCAGCCCGAGTGCGTGGGCCTCCTCGATGAGGGCCTCGGCGTCGCGCAGGGTGCCGAACATCGGGTCGATGGAGCGGTAGTCGGCGACGTCGTAGCCCGCGTCGGCCTGCGGGGATGCGTAGAAGGGGCTCAGCCACACGGCGTCGACGCCCAGTCTCGCCAGGTGGGGCAGGCGCTCGCGGGCGCCCACCAGGTCGCCCATGCCGTCGCCGTCGCCGTCGGCGAAGGAGCGCGGGTAGATCTGGTAGATCACCGCGTCCCGCCACCACCGGGAGGCGGCGGGCGCCCTTTCGGCCCGTGCTGCCGTCTGGAGCGCGGGCGCGTTGCTGTGCTGGTCCATCACGTCCCAATCGTTGCCCCGCCACCGCGGGGAGAAGGAGGGGACCGGGCGGGTGCCGGGAGGGCGCCGGCGGCCGGCCGGGTCGGGAGAGCGGGGTGGCGCCGGGCCGGCGCGGACTAGGCCTTCGTCGCTCCTGCGGTCAGTCCGGAGACCAGGTGGCGCTGTGCGAAGCCGAAGACGAGGCCGGCCGGGACGGCGACGATCACGGCTGCCGCCGTCATGGAGCCCCAGTCCGTGCCGTAGCGGTTGACGAAGTTCTGCAGACCGCCCGCCAGCGTCTGGTTCTCCTCGCCCGTCATGAACGCCGTCGCGTAGGCGACCTCGGCCCAGGCCGTGACGAAGGAGTAGAAGCCGGTGACGGCGATGCCCGGCTTGGCCAGCGGCAGGATCAGCCGCCAGAAGGTGCCGAAGGGGTTGAGCCCGTCCACCCGCCCGGACTCGTCGATGTCGACGGGGATCGTGTCGAAGAACCCCTTCATCATCCACGCGCAGAAGGGCACGGCCACCGTGAGATACGTGATGATCAGGCCGGCGGGCTGGTTGAGCAGGCCCAGGTTGGCCAGGGTGTTGTACAGCGGCACGATGAGGACCGCCATCGGGAACATCTGCGTGATGAGCAGGATCCACATCAGCGGGCGCATGCCGGGGAAGCGGAACCGGCTGAGGGCGTAGCCGGTGGTCGCCGCGATGAACACGCCGATGACGGTGGTGCCGGCGACCACGATCAGTGAGTTGCCGAACCAGGACAGGAAGTGGGTGTCGGCGACGACGTGCCGGTAGTTGCCGAGGGTGAAGTCCTTGACCAGGGCGGTGGTGAACGACTCGCTCTTCGGCTTGAACGAGGTGACCAGCAGCCACAGCGGGGGAAACAGCGCGCAGACCGTGCCGATCAGCAGCCCGGCATGCAGACCTATGGAGGCCGCCGGTGTCCTCGTCCGGCGACGCGGCCCGCCACCGCGCGGGCCGGCCGTGCGCGGGCTCGCGTCGCGCGGGCTGCCGCCCTCCGGCTTCTCGGTGCGTGCCGTGGCGGTGCGTGCCGTGGCGGTTCGTGACGTCGTCATCGTCACCACGCCTCCCCTTGGCGGCGCAGTGCCCGCCGATAGACGACCGTGAACAGCGAGAGCAGCAGCAGGATGAGCACGCCCCAGGCGGCCGAGGTGGCGAAGTCGCGGGGGCTGTTCACGAAGGACAGCCGGAAGGCGTAGGTCACCAGGATCTCCGTCGAGTCCCCGGGGCCGCCCTTGGTGAGCAGGTAGATCACCGGGAACATGTTGAACGTCCAGATGGTGCTGAGCAGGACCACCGTGCTGCTGACCGCGCGCACCCCCGGCAGCGTGATGTTGCGGAACCGCTGCCAGGGCCCGGCGCCGTCCATCTCGGCCGCCTCGTACAGCTCGCCGGGTATCGCCTGGAGCGCCCCCAGCATCGCCACGATCATGAACGGCACGCCCAGCCACACGTTGACCGCGACCACCGACAGCTTCGCCCAGGTCGGGTCACCGAGCCACGGGACCGCGTCGATCCCGCCGCCCTCCAGCACCTTGTTCAGCAGCCCGTTCTTCTCGTTGAACAGCATCTTCCAGGCGAAGACGGAGACGAACGCGGGAATGCCCCACGGCACGATCATCGCCACCCGGTAGAAGGTGCGGCCCTTCACGCGCCGGTTCAGCATGTTCGCGAGCGTCAGCCCCAGCGCGAAGGTGACGCCGACGCACGCCGCCGTCCACACCGCCGTCCAGCCGAGCCGGTCCCAAAAGACGCTGTCGGACAGGATCGTGCGGTAGTTCTCCAGGCCGATGAAGTCGTAGGTGGCCGGGATGTCGTTCACGCCGATGTGGCGTTCGACGTTGGCCTCGTCGGCGTCGGTGAGGGAGAGGTAGACACCGCGGGTGAGGGGGTAGCCGATGATCAGCCCGATGACCAGGATCACCGGGGCCACCATGGCCCACGCGTACCAGTGTCTCGCCGACAGGGCGATGATCCGCTTCATGTTCCTTCGCTTCCCTTCTCCGCGGGGCGGCCCGTTTCCGGCCCCCGGGAGTGGCCCCTTACTTGTAGTCCTCCAGGAGCTTGCGGAACTCGTCCCCGACGTCCCGCGCGGCCTTCTGGGGCGACCTGCCACCGGCGAGGACCCCGTCGACGCCGACCCTGATGGGCTCGAACAGCGCGTTGCCCTCGGCGATCCACGGCCGCTGCACCGCCTTGTCGACCGCGGGCCGGAAGAACTCGACCATCTCGTTGCTGCGCACCGCGGGCTTGGCGTACATGGACTTGCGCGTGGGCAGGAGTGACAGCTCCTTCGTGGTGCGGGCCTGCACCTCGGCGCTGCTCATGTACTTGACGAACTCCTGCGAGGCCCGCATGTTCTCGGTGCCGGCGTAGACGGACAGGTTCCAGCCGCCCTGCGGCGAGCCCTGCGCCTTGCTGCCGGCCGGGACGGCCGCCACCCCGAGGTTGTCCTTCTCAGCGCCCTTGAACTCCTTGCCCTGGCGGGCGAGGGCGAGGTCCCAGGGGCCGTCGATGATCATGGCGACCTTGCCGTCCTGGAAGGCCTTCATGCCGTTCTCCTGGCCGTCGCTGGTGTCGGTGACCGCCGCACCGGAGTCGACGAGGTCCTTCATGGTGGCGAAGGCGCGCACACCGGGTTCGTCGTCGACGGTGACCTTCTTGTGCCGGGGGTCGAGGAGGTCGCCGCCCTCGCCGTAGAGGTAGGGCAGGAACCAGTAGGGGTCGTCGCCGCGCAGGTAGAGCGCGGTGGCGCCGGTCTCTTCCTTGATCTTCCCGGCGTTCTTCTTCAGCTGCGCGAAGGAGGTGGGCACCTTCACGCCCGCCTCTTTCAGCAGCCGCTTGTTGTAGAAGAGCCCGAGGGTGTCGGTGACCTGCGGGACGGCGTACGTCTTGCCCTCGAACTTCGTGGAGCCCGCCGCGGTCCCCAGGTAGTCGTCCTCGTCGTGCAGGGCCGGAGTGCCGTCGAGGGGGGCGAGGTAGCCGAGGTTGGCGAAGTCGGCGACCCAGGCGACCTCGGTGCGCATCACGTCGGGGGCGCCGGAGTTGCCGCCTGCGGCGTTCTTGAACTTCTGGTTGGCGTCACCGAAGTTGACGTGCACGTACGTGACGTCCACCTTCGGGTGTTTCTTCTCGAAGTCCTCGGCGATCTTCTTGTAGGTGTCCTTCTCGCCCTCGTTCGAGGTGTCCCAGAAGGTGACGGTCCCTTCGATCGCGCCGCTGGAGGCGTTGCCGCCGTCCGCGTCGCCGCCGCAAGCCGTTGCCGCAAGAGCCAGTCCCGCTATCAGCGCGGTGGCGCCTATGCCACGCCGCATGTCCGATCCCTCCGCCAGGTGAGAGCGCGCACCGTGAGCGGCGCTCGGCTGCGGAGGAACGTAACAGCGGCGCCACGCGATTGAAAGACCTTGCGGCAAATTTCTGCAAAGGCACCGGTGGGCCTGCCGCGCGTACCCGCGGACCACGTAACTCCGGGCACCCGTCCGCGTTGTGACCCTTGACACCGGCTCGCCACACTTCGCCCCCGCCCCGGCCCCGGTCGCACCCGAAGGGGAAGACTCGTGCCCCAGCACGCCACCAACCGGCACACCGGCCCGCAGCACACCCGCTCCCAGCACACCCGCTCCCAGCACACCGGCTCCCAGCACACCGGCTCCCAGCACGCCGCCGACGCGGGTCCCGCGCACGCGGACCACGCCCACACCCGCCCGCGCGGCTGGTGGCGCGACGCCGTCATCTACCAGGTCTACGTCCGCTCGTTCGCCGACAGCGACGGCGACGGGGTCGGTGACCTGCCGGGCGTACGGCAGCGGTTGCCGCACCTGGCCGGGCTCGGCGTGGACGCGCTGTGGCTGACCCCGTTCTACGCCTCGCCGCAGATCGACGGCGGCTACGACGTGGCCGACTACCGCGCCGTCGACCCGCGCTTCGGCTCCCTGGACGACGCCAGGCAACTGGTGTCGGAGGCCCACACGCTCGGGCTGCGCGTCCTGTTGGACCTCGTGCCCAACCACACCTCCGACGCGCACCCGTGGTTCAGGCGGGCACTCGCGGGCGACGCGGGGGCGCGGGCCTGCTACCACTTCGTACGCGGCAGGGGCACGGCAGGCCAGGAGCCCCCGAACGACTGGGAGTCCCTGTTCGGCGGCCCCGCGTGGAGCCCGGTGCCGGGCGAGGAGGGGCTGTGGTACCTGCATCTGTTCTCCGCCCACCAGCCCGACCTCGACTGGCGCGCACCGCGCGTCCACGAGGAGTTCGACTCCGTGCTGCGGTTCTGGCTCGACATGGGGGTGGACGGATTCCGCATCGACGTGGCGCACGGCATGGTCAAGGCCGAGGGACTGCCCGACGTCGGCGCGGGCGAGCAGGCCCGGATGATCGGCGCCCGGGTGCTGCCGTTCTTCGACCAGGACGGCGTCCACGACATCCACCGGGCCTGGCGCAGGCTGCTGGAGTCCTACGGGCCCGACCGGATCTGCGTCGCCGAGGCGTGGGCGCCCACGGCGGAACGCCTGGCGCGGTACGTGCGCCCCGACGAGTGCCACCAGGCGTTCAACTTCCACTTCCTGCAGGCCGGCTGGGACGCGCAGGAGTTGCGCCGCGTCATCGAGGAGTCCATGGCCGCGGCCACCACCGTCGGCGCCCCCACGACGTGGGTCCTGTCCAACCACGACGTCGTGCGCCACCGCACCCGCCTGGGCTCGCTCGCCAGGGCGCGCGCCGCCGCGCTGCTGATGCTCGCGCTGCCCGGATCCGCCTACCTGTACCAGGGCGAGGAGCTGGGCCTGCCCGAGGTGCGGGACCTGCCCGACGAGGCACGCCGGGACCCCGCCTTCTCCCGCGCCGCCGAGGGCGCCGTCACCGACGGGCAGGAGGGGATGCGGGACGGCTGCCGGGTCCCGATGCCGTGGACGGCCGAAGGCCCCTCGCTGGGCTTCGGCCCGGACGGCGGCTGGCTGCCCCAACCGCAGGACTGGCCGTCGCTGTCCGTCGGGGCGCAGACCGGCGACCCGCTCTCCACCCTGGAGCTGTACCGCACCGCGCTGCGGCTGCGGCGGCTGCTGCCCGGGCTCGGCGACAGCGCGATGGAGTGGCTGACCGCACCGGAAGGTGTGCTCGCCCTCTCCCGTCCCGGACTGGTGTGCGTCCTGAGCACCCGCGACGAGGCGGTGGAGGCGGCCGCGCCCGGCGAGCTGCTGCTGTGCTCGGCGCCCGGGGAGTCGCGGGAGTCCATGGAGGCCGGGGCGGGCGCCGGGCGGCTGCGGATCCCGGCGAATTCCTGCACGTGGTGGGCAGCGTGAGGCACTGCCGGTAAGGTCCAGTCCTGTGACCGCACGGCTAGCTGACATCGCAGCGCAGGCGGGGGTCAGCGAAGCCACGGTCAGCCGGGTCCTCAACGGCAAGCCGGGCGTCGCCGCGGCCACCCGCGAATCCGTCCTGGCCGCGCTCGACGTCCTGGGCTACGAGCGCCCCGTCAAGCTGCGCCGCCGCAGCGAGGGCCTGGTGGGACTGATCACGCCCGAGCTGGAGAACCCGATATTCCCGGCCTTCGCGCAAGTGATCGCGCAGGGCCTCACCAGGCAGGGCTACACGCCCGTGCTCGCCACCCAGACACCCGGCGGCTCCACCGAGGACGAGCTGACGGAGATGCTGGTCGACCGGGGCGTGGCCGGGATCATCTTCGTCTCGGGCCTGCACGCCGACACCACGGCCGACACCGGACGATACGAACGGCTGCACGGCCAGGGCGTCCCCTTCGTCCTGGTCAACGGCTACTCCGCGGGCGTGCGCGCGCCCTTCGTCTCCCCCGACGACCGGGCCGCCATGCGGCTGGCCGTCACCCACCTGGCCTCCCTCGGCCACGAGCGCATCGGCCTCGCGCTCGGACCCGAGCGCTTCGTCCCCGTCCAGCGGAAGATCGAGGGCTTCACCCGGACCCTGCGCGAGCGCTTCGCGACGGACTGCGCGCCACTGATCCAGCACTCCCTCTACACGCTGGAGGGCGGCCAGGCCGCCACGGGCGAGCTGCTGGCGCGCGGGTGCACCGCCGTCGTGTGCGCCAGCGACATGATGGCGCTCGGCGCCATCCGCGCCGCCCGGCAGCGCGGGCTCACCGTTCCCGACGACGTCTCCGTCATCGGGTTCGACGACTCCCCCCTCATCGCCTTCACCGACCCGCCCCTGACGACGATCCGGCAGCCGGTGACCGCGATGGGGCAGGCCGCCGTCCGCACCCTGCTGGAGGAGATCGGCGGCACCCCCGCGCCGCACACCGAGTTCGTCTTCCTGCCTGAGCTGGTGGTACGCGGATCCACCGCGTCCCGCAGGCATCCCTGAGAAGCCTTCCACGCGCGCCTCCCCCGCGGGGTGGAGGCGCGTGGTCCAAGACCCGACCGCAGGATGATCGGCCGGTTCACCCCGTCTGGCAGACTGTCGCTCTATGGGGGTACCGACCACGAGGACCGAAGAAGACACCCGGCACGAGACAGACGAAGCCGCGGCGCAGCACACCCCTGCGCGCTCGGGGACGAGCGAGGACGCCCGCCCCCGCAGAAGCGCCCTGGCCAGGTGGCGCTCCCCCCGGCACCCTCGCCTGTGGTTCGAGATCGCTCTCATCGCGATCAGCTACTGGACGTACTCCCTGATCCGCAACGCCGTCCCGGAGCAGCGTGCCGAAGCGCTGCGGAACGCCGACTGGATCTGGCGCACGGAGCACACCCTCGGGATCGCCGTCGAGGCCTCCGTCAACCACGCCATAGGCGGGGTGACGTGGCTGATCGTCTCGATGAACTACTACTACGCCACGTTGCACTTCGTCGTGACCATCGGCGTGCTGGTGTGGCTCTACCGCGCCCACCCCGGGCGGTACGCGGCCACCCGGCTGGTCCTCTTCGCCACGACGGGGTCCGCGCTGCTCGGCTACTACCTCTTCCCGCTGGCGCCGCCGCGGCTGATGGGCGGCGGGCACTTCATCGACACGGTGAACGTCCACGAGACCTGGGGCTCCATGGCCTCGGGGAACCTGGCGCAGATGTCGAACCAGTACGCCGCCATGCCCTCCATGCACATAGGGTGGTCCGTCTGGTGCGGCATCACGATCGCCATGCTGGCGCGGCCCGTGTGGGTCAAGGTGCTGGGCGCCCTGTATCCGGCGACGACCCTGCTGGTCATCGTGAGCACCGCCAACCACTTCTGGCTCGACGCGGTCGGCGGCCTCCTCTGCCTCGCCCTCGGCTTCGCCCTCTCCTACGCGTGGTACGGCCGCGTCTCCTACCGCCTGCCGAAGTGGGCCACCGCCCCCGCGTGAGCGTGCCCCGGCCCCGCCCTTTCACCGTCTCTGCGGGGAGTGCCGCACAACCCCGGTGACGCTTCGCTCGTCCTCAAGCGCCTGGGGGCACCTCCCGGACGAAGGCTGAGGGAGGGCTGATCCCAGCCCGTCTGGGGGCACCTCCCGGACGAAGGCTGGGGGAGCTTGAGGACCGGGGGTCCGGGGCGGGCCCGGGGGACGTCACTCCGCGTCGTAGAAGAGGCGGTCGACCACCGCGCGGGCGCGGCGCGTGACGCGGCGGTAGTCGTCGAGCATCTCTCCCACGTGGCCGGGCTCGTAGCCGAGGTAACGGCCGACGGCGGCCAGCTCCCGCGACTCGGAGGGGAAGGTGTCGCCCGGCCTCCCGCGCACGAGCATCACCGCGTTGCGCACCCGGGAGGCCAGCACCCACGCCTCGTCGAGCACCTCGGCGTCGTCCGCCCCGATCAGCCCGGCTCCCCGGGCTGCGGCCAGCGCCTCCCGCGTCCGGGGGGTCCGCAGCCCGGGCAGCTCGGCCCCGTGCCGCAACTGCGTCAGCTGCACCGTCCACTCGACGTCGGTGAGCCCGCCGCGCCCCAGCTTGGCGTGGGTCGTCGGGTCGGCGCCGCGCGGCAGCCGCTCGCTCTCCATGCGGGCCTTGAGGCGGCGGATCTCCCGTACGGAGTCGTCACCGAGCCCGCCCGCGGGATAGCGGAGCGGGTCGATCAGCTCCACGAACCGCTGCCCGAGCCCGGTGTCGCCCGCGACGAACTCGGCGCGCAGCAGCGCCTGGCTCTCCCACACCACCGACCAGCGGTCGTAGTAGGCGGCGTACGAACTCAGCGACCTGGCCAGCGCTCCGGACTTGCCCTCGGGCCGCAGATCGGCGTCGATCACCAGCGGCGGATCGGTGCTGGGCAGCTGGAGGAGCCGCCGCATCTCGGTGGCGACCGCGAAGGCCGCCTTGCCCGCCTCGTGCTCGCTGACGCCCTCGCGCGGCTCGTGCACGAACAGGACGTCGGCGTCGGAGCCGTACCCCATCTCGTGGCCGCCGAAGCGGCCGACGCCGATGACGGCGAACCGGGCGGGCAGTTCGTCACCCCACTGCGCGCGTACGGCCGCGCGCAGGGCGCCGGCGAGCGTGGCCGCGTTGAGGTCGGTGAGGGCGTCGCCGACCCGGTCCAACGCCGCGCCCGGCTCCTGCTGGGCCACGCCCTCCGTGCCGTAGGCGCCGATCAGGTCGCCCGCGGCCGTACGGAACAGCTCCCTGCGGCGGACACCGCGCGCCGCCGCGACGGCCGCCTCCGCCCCTTCCGCACGGCCCACCGCGGCCAGCGTCTCGGAGAAGAGCGCTTCCTGTGAGCGGGGCCGCAGCCCGTTCTCGCCGCCCAGCAGGGCGACGGCCTCGGGGGCGCGCAGCAGCAGGTCGGGGGCGAAACGCCCGGCGGACAGTACGCGCGCCAGGTTCTCGGCGGCGGCGCCCTCGTCGCGCAGCAGCCGCAGGTACCACGGCGACTTGCCGAGCGCGTCGGAGACCTTGCGGAAGCCGAGCAGGCCCGCGTCCGGGTCGGCGGAGTCGGCGAACCAGCCCAGCAGCACCGGCAGCAGGGTGCGCTGGATGGCGGCCTTGCGGCTGACGCCCGAGGCCAGCGCCTCCAGGTGGCGCAGTGCCGAGGCCGGGTCCGCGTATCCGAGGGCTTCCATGCGCTGGCGGGCCGCCCGCGCCGACAGTCGCTCTTCGCCGGCCTCCAGCTGGGCGACCGCGTCCAGCAGCGGCCGGTAGAACAGCTTCTCGTGCAGCCGCCGCACCGCCGAGGCGTGCCGCCGCCACGCCTTGTGCAGCTCGGTGACGGGCTCGCTGCGGTAGCCGAGGGAACGGCCCAGCCGCCGCTGGTCCGCCTCGGAGTCGGGCATCAGGTGGGTACGGCGCAGCTGGTAGAGCTGGATGCGGTGCTCCATGGTGCGCAGAAAGCGGTAGGCCGCGTCGAGCGCCGCCGCGTCCTGCCGTCCCACGTAGCCCCCGGCGGCCAGCGCGTCGAGCGCGTCGAGCGTGTTGGGGCTGCGCAGCGTCGTGTCGCTGCGGCCGTGTACCAACTGCAAGAGCTGTACGGCGAACTCCACGTCCCGCAGCCCGCCGGGCCCCAGCTTCAGCTCCCGCTCCACCTGCGCGGCGGGGATGCTGGCGACGACACGGCGGCGCATCTGCTGCACGTCGGTGACGAAGTTCTCCCGCTCGGCCGCCTGCCACACCAGCGGCGTCACCGCGTCCACGTACTCGTAGCCCAACTGCGCGTCGCCCGCCATCGGCCGGGCCTTGAGCAGCGCCTGGAACTCCCACGTCTTCGCCCAGCGCTGGTAGTAGGCCAGATGGCTGCTGAGGGTCCGCACGAGAGGCCCGTTCCTGCCCTCGGGTCGCAGGTTCGCGTCCACCGGCCAGATCGTGCCCTCACCGGTCGTGTCCGAACAGATCCGCATCATGTCCGCCGCGACCCGCGTGGCCGCCCTGAGCGCCTCCGCCTCGTCCTGAACACCGCCCGCACCGCCCGTACCGCACGGCTCCGCCACGAAGATGACGTCCACGTCCGAGACGTAGTTCAGCTCGTTGCCGCCCGCCTTGCCCATGCCGACGACGGCCAGCCGGCAGGCCGCCGCGTCCTCGGGCGCCGCCCCCTGCGCCTGCGCCAGCGCCCTGCGCAACGTGGCCGTGGCCAGGTCGGCGAGTTGCGCGGCGGTGTGCGCCAGATCGTTGGTGCCGCACACGTCACGGGCCGCGATGCCCAGCAGCGCCCTGCGGTACGCGACACGCAGCGTGTCGCGGTCTCCGGCCTGACGCAGCGCCGCCTCGAACTCCTCGATGCCCGGATGCAGGTCGGCGGACTCGTACGTCGCCAGCGCCTGCCAGTCGTGCGGATGGCGCGCCAGGTGATCGGCCAGCGCGTCCGAGGCCCCGAGCACACCGAGGAGCCGGTCGCGCAACGGTTTCGCGGTCAGCAGCGTGCCGAGGAGGACCTGGGGGTCCTCCTCGGCCGCCTCCAGCGCCTCGACGAGCCGGAGCAGCCCCAGCAGCGCCAGATCCGGATCGGCCGTGGCGCCCAGAGCGTCCAGAAAAAGAGCGTCGTCCCGCACGGACGCCAGCGACGGACCCTCCAGCAGCCTCGTGGCAGCGGCGGGGTCCGTGAAGCCGTGCCGCAGCAGGCGCCCGTACGGAGTGGGACGCCGCCCTCCTTGTGTCACGCTCACTCCTTCGTGGCTCTCGCCCTGGGGGCTGCCCCTTCCCTTGGGCGGGCCCCCATGGCCTGTCCTTTGCCATGGGGGCCCGCCCACCCCCGAGGGGTTGTTCTCTGTCTGGGAGGCTCCGCCCCCAGGCCCCCGGGGCCTCGCCGGCCAGGCGTTGGGGCGGCGCTGCCCCCCAACTGCCCCCCGCTACGGGGGCTCCGCCCCCCCCTAGGAGCCCCCGGTCTGGACCTCATCGCGCTCTCTTGAGTGAGAGACCGGCCGGCGGCTGGGTTCACAGAACCGGGAGCGACTTGCGCAGCTCGAACGCGGTGACCTCAGACCGGTACTCCTCCCACTCCTGCTTCTTGTTCCGCAAAAAGAAATCAAACACGTGCTCCCCCAATGTCTGAGCGACCAGCTCACTCCGCTCCATGGCACTGATGGCCTCGCCCAGATTCTGGGGCAGCGGCTCGATCCCCATGGCGCGCCGCTCCGCGTCGGACAGCGCCCACACGTCGTCGTCGGCCCCGGCGGGCAGCTCGTAGTCCTCCTCGATGCCCTTGAGCCCGGCGGCGAGCAGCACCGCGTAGGCGAGGTAGGGGTTGGCTCCGGAGTCCAGCGACCGCATCTCGACGCGGGTGGAGCCCGTCTTGCCGGGCTTGTACATGGGCACGCGCACCAGCGCGGAGCGGTTGTTGTGGCCCCAGCAGATGTAGGAGGGGGACTCCCCGCCCTCGCCCGCCGTCCGGTTCGCCCCGCCCCAGATGCGCTTGTAGGAGTTGACCCACTGGTTGGTGACGGCGGAGATCTCGCCGGCGTGCTTGAGGAGGCCGGCGATGAAGGAGCGGCCGACCTTGGAGAGCTGGTATTCGGCGCCGGACTCGTAGAAGGCGTTGCGGTCGCCTTCGAAGAGGGAGAGGTGGGTGTGCATGCCGGAGCCGGGGTATTCGGAGAACGGCTTGGGCATGAAGGTGGCCTGGACGCCCTGTTCCAGCGCGACCTGCTTCATGACGAGGCGGAAGGTCATGATGTTGTCGGCGGTCGAGAGCGCGTCGGCGTAGCGCAGGTCGATCTCCTGCTGGCCCGGTGCCCCCTCGTGGTGGGAGAACTCGACGGAGATGCCCATGGACTCCAGCATGGTGATGGCCTGGCGGCGGAAGTCCATGCCGACGTTCTGCGGGGTGTGGTCGAAGTATCCGGAGGAGTCGGCGGGGACGGGCCGGGTGCCGTCGACGGGCTTCTCCTTGAGCAGGTAGAACTCGATCTCGGGGTGGGTGTAGAAGGTGAAGCCGAGGTCGGAGGCCTTGGCGAGGGCGCGCTTGAGGACGTAGCGGGGGTCGGCGTAGGAGGGTGAGCCGTCGGGCATCAGGATGTCGCAGAACATCCGGGCGGTCCCGGGGGCCTCGGCGCGCCACGGCAGTATCTGGAAGGTGCCCGGATCGGGCTTGGCGATCATGTCGGATTCGTAGACGCGTGCGAAGCCCTCGATGGCGGAGCCGTCGAAGCCCATCCCCTCGTCGAACGCCTGCTCCAGCTCGGCGGGCGCGACCGCCACCGATTTCAGGAAGCCGAGGACGTCGGTGAACCAGAGCCGGACGAACCGGATGTCCCGCTCCTCCAGCGTGCGGAGCACGAACTCCTGCTGCTTGTCCATCGGCAATCACCCATCCTCGCTGGTCCGGTCAGCCTCCCCGGTCCGTATGGCCGAGGTTGCGTCGGTGACACCTCCTAGCGTCCCGCCGCACAGTTTCCCGCAGGTTGCGCACGTGTTGACGGTGCCCCACGCCCATTGCACCAGACACCGGCGTCCCGGGCCGCCGCCGCGTCACGTCCTGGGCGCCCCTCGCGCAGGCGACGATCAGGCGGCGGGCTCCTGGCGCCACGCGGTGAGCAGCCGGCGGTAGGCGTCGGTCGCCGCGAGGAGCTTGTCCACCGAGCAGGTCTCGTCGGTGGTGTGGGCCTGTTCGGGGTCGCCGGGACCGTGCAGGAGTACCGCAGGTGAGCCGAGCTTTCCGGCGAGCACGGACGCGTCGGTGAAGTAGGTGGCGTAGTCCGCCGCCGGCACCCGCCCGTCGTGACCGCCGTGCCCGTCGGCGCCGGACGCACCTGCTGCCGTGCCGTGCAGCGCGGCGGCGAGCCGTGCGACGAGTGGGGCGGACGGGTCGGTGGCGATGCTGGGCAGGTCGAGGAGACGCTCGATGCGGGTGCCGGGTGCGGCGAGTGCGCCGACCTTCGCGAGCGCGTCCTCGGTGCCGAAGCCGGGGACGGTGCGGATGTCGAGGTCGAGTTCCGCGTGGTCGGGCACGAGGTTGGGCTGCACTCCGGCACGGAAAGCGCCGGGGTTGACGGTGACCGGGCCGTGCGTGGGGCTGACGGGCCAGGCGTCGTGCGTGTGCAGACGGGTCGCGGTGGCGGCGAGCGCCACCAGCGCGTTCTCGCCAAGCTCAGGCCGGGAGCCGTGGGCGCTGCGCCCGTGCGCGGTGAGCCGCAGCCACAAGGCGCCCTTGTGCCCGAGGACGAGCCGGTTGCCGGTGGGTTCGGCCACCAGCAACGCGGGACTGGGCGCCAGGTCCGTCAGGTGCCGCGCCCCGTCGCAGCCGGTCTCCTCACCGAAGGTGAAGACGAGCTGGAGCGCGGCGCCGCGTACCCCGGCGCTCCCGGCCTCCTTCGCTGTTCCGGCCCCGGCCACGTGGTCGAGGGCGGCGCAGACGAGGGCGGCGACCCCGGCCTTCATGTCGCTGCTGCCCCGGCCCCGCAGCCGGTCGCCGTGCACGTGGCCGCTGAGCGGGTCGAAGGACCAGCCGGCGGGGTCGGCGGGCACCGTGTCCAGGTGTCCGGTCAGGGTGAGCGGGGTGCCCGTTCCGTACCGGGCGACGAGGTTGGCCCGGCCGGGCTCCGGTTCGTCGAGGCGCACGGCGAAGCCCGCGTCGTCCAGCAGCGTGGCGAGCAGGGTCGCGGCGGGCTTCTCGTTGCCGCCCCGGGTGTCCAGGGTGATCAGGCGCCGGGCGAGCGCGAGCGGCTCGCGGGGCGGCTCGGCGGTGGGTGCGGCTATGGGCTGGGACGGGTGGGGCGGCCGGGTGTCGGGCATGCGGGGCTCCCTTGTCGGTACCGGGGGGGGACGGGTGCCGCGGCGGGGGGGGCGGCCGTCAGGCGCCGGGCGCCGTGGCCGAGCCGCGGATGACCAGGTGCAGCGGGAAGACGCGGGTGACGCGCTCCCCCGACCGGTTCTCGACCCTGGCCTGGACGAGGTCGAGGGCGGAGCGGGCGAGGTCGGCGACGGGCTGCTGGAGGGTGGTGAGCTTGGGCCGCAGCCACTCGCCGACGCGGATGCCGTCGCAGCCGACGACGGACAGGTCCTCGGGGATGCGCAGCCCGTGCAGTTCGGCGGCCGAGAGCATGCCGACGGCGACGATGTCGCTGCCCGCGAAGACGGCGGTGGGCGGTTCGGCGGCTCCGGTCAGGTAGGGGAAGGTGCTGGCGCCGAACTGCTCGGTGTAGGGGCCGTGCAGGACGAGGGAGTCGTCCACGGGCAGGTCCGCGTGCGCCATCGCGTCGCGGAAGCCGCGCAGCCGGTCGCGGCTGGTGGACAGCTCCGGCGGGCCCGCGACGTGCGCGATGCGGCGGTGTCCGAGCTGGGCGAGGTAGGCGGTGGCCTGGTAGGCGCCGCCGTAGTTGTCCACGGAGATGGCGTCGGCCTGCGAGGTGTCGGCGATCTCCTCGTCCAGGACGACGACGGGCAGCCCGCCGCTGATGGCCTTGACGAGCCGGGGGTTACGGCGGTGGATGCCGACGTAGATCATGCCGTCCACCGCGTCGGTGCGTGCGACGAGTTCGCTCAGGCCGGCCTCGCGGCGGGACTGCCTGCCGGTGACCCCGACGACGAGCGAGATCCCGCCGGCGGCGGCCGTGGCGGCGATCTCCTCGGCCAGCTCGGCGAAGAACGGGTTGACGAGATCGGGCACGATCAGCGCGATGACGGGGCTCGCGGCGGGGGCGGGGGCCTGTGCGGGCTCCGGGGCCGCGGCGGGCGGCGCCTCGTATCCCAGGTCGCGGACCGCGGCGTCGATGCGTCCGGCGGTCTCGGGGTTCACCTTCAGCTGCCCGCGCAGATACCGGGACACCGTGGACGCCGAGACGTGTGCGTGTTGCGCAACACGAGCCAGGGTCACACTCTTCTCCTCTTCGCCGGTGTGCGCATGTGGCTCCAGAGTGTACCGACTGTCTTTCCTCTGACACCCATTGACTGTGCACAACGGCAGTCCTAACGTTGCGCAACAACAAGCAAGACGGCACAAATTTTGCGCAACACCTAGGAGACAAGCATGGCCCGCGTCCTGCTCGCAGGCGAGTCCTGGATCAACGCCTCGACCGACTTCAAGGGCTACGACGCCTTCCCCCACGCCCAGCTCGAAATCGGCGCCACCCCGCTCATCGAGGCGCTGGAGGCCGAGGGGCACCAGGTCACACACCTGCCCTCGCACGCGGTGGCGACCGACTTCCCCGAGACGCTGGAGAAGCTCGGTGCCTACGACGTCGTGATCCTCTCCGACATCGGCGCCAACTCCCTGCTGCTGCCTCCGCAGGTCTTCGCGCAGGGCCGGCCCTTCCCCAACCGCCTCAAGCTGCTCGCGGAGTGGGTGCGCCGGGGCGGCGGGCTGGCGATGGCCGGCGGCTACCTGAGCTTCCAGGGCTTCCAGGCCAAGGCCAACTACCACGACACCCCCGCCGAGGCCGTGCTGCCCGTCTCGATCCTCCCCTACGACGACCGCGTGGAGTGCCCTGAAGGAGTCACCGGCGAACTGTCCGGCGAGGACCACCCCGTCACCGCCGGGCTCGACGCCACCTGGCCCCTCCTGCTCGGCTACCAGAAGCTGACCGCCAAGCCGGACGCGCGGGTGCTGGCCACCGTCGAGTCCCGCCCGCTGCTGGCCGTACGGGACGAAGGCGCGGGGCGCACACTCGCCTTCGCCTCCGACATCTCCCCGCACTGGGCCCCCACCGAGTTCATCGAGTGGGCGGGCTACCGGCGGCTGTTCCACCAGGCCGTGAGCTGGCTCGCCGGAAGCACGGAGTGACCCCCCGTGGCACCCCCGGTGGGCACGGTGGCGGGCACCCCCGAGGGGGCCGCGCGGCCACCCCGTACCGGAGGAACGAGCACGCTCCGTAACGGAGAGGCGAGCACATCCGGCGGCCCGGAGACGGCCCCGCCGCTGGAAGGCGCGCACACCTCGCGGCGGAGAGGCGGTCGCGGTGCCGGCGGGCACCTCGCGGCGGACCCGTACGCTGTCCCCGGAAGGGGACCTCGTCGCCCTGGAAGCCGACGGCAGCGCGGTACTGCCGCGCGGCGCCGAGCGGGCCGTCCACGGCGCAGCCCGTACCGGCCCGGCCGGGGCCACCGCCACGGGCGGGTACAGCTCGGCACCGCGACGGCGGACGCGCCGCCCGACAGCGCCGCCCCGCTCGACGCGGCCCCCTGGGCGAGCGCCGTGGTCGCGGTCACCACCCTCCGGCAGGGCGCCGCCGGCCCCCTCACACATCCCCGGGTCCCCTTCCAGAACGCAGCGCGAAAGGGCGGCGACACGATGACCCACCTGACTCCCCCGGCCCCGGCCCCCGCCGTGGCCCCCGAACCCCGGCAGCGCACGCCCCGCGGCGCGACCACCGCCCTCCTCGTGATCGCGACCGTGCTGGCCGGCACCCTCAGCCCGCTCCAGTCCACCGTCAACGGTGCCCTCGGCAAGGAGATCGACGACGGCAACGGCGCCGCCGTCATCTCCTTCGGCAGCGGTCTGATCCTGATGGCCGTCCTCGTCTTCGCCCGGCCCACCACCCGCCGCCAGGCCCTGGCCCTGCCCCGGCTGATCCGCGGCGGCGAGGTCGGCTGGTGGAACTACCTGGCGGGTCTGTGCGGCGGCGCCGTGGTCCTGTCCGAGGGGATCGCCGTCGGCGCTCTCGGGGTCGCCGTCTTCCAGATCGCCCTGATCTGCGGCATGGTCATCTCCGGCGTGATCTGCGACCGTTTCGGGGTCACCTCCGAGGTCAAGCAGCCCGTCTCGGCGCCCCGGCTGCTGGGCGCCGTACTCGCCGTCGGCGCCACCACCCTCGCCATCTCCCCCGCCCTGCACGTGCCCGGCGCGGTCGTGATGGCCGTGCTGCCGTTCGCCGCGGGGCTGCTGGCCGGCTGGCAGCCCGCGGGCAACGCGGCCGTCGCCCGCTCCAGCGGCTCCGTGCTGGTCTCGATCGGCTTCAACTTCCTCGTCGGCTTCACGGTGCTGCTGGTCGGCTACCTGATCCGGCTGGGCACAGGGTCCGGGCACTTCGCGCTGCCGGACACCTGGTGGATGTACACCGGCGGCGCCCTCGGGCTGCTGTCGATCGCCTTCATGGCGCTGCTCGTGCGCGGCCTCGGGCTGCTCCTCCTCGGGCTCTCCTCGGTGGCGGGCCAGCTGCTGGGCTCCCTGATCCTCGGTGCCATCAGCCCGTCCCTGGGGGAAGAGATCCACCTGGCGACCATCGGCGGTACGGTGCTGGCGCTCGTCGCCGCGGGGATCGCGATGATCCCCTCCCGCGCCCCGCGCGGCACGAACGTCGCGGAGCAGTCATGACCACCCCGGCGAGTACAGCCCCGCAGGCCCCGCCGACCGTCCACACCGTTTCGGGGCCCGTCTCCGCCGACCGGCTCGGACTCGTCCTGCCGCACGAGCACCTGTTCAACGACCTGTCCGGAGTGCGGAACCCGCCCTCCTACGGCTTCACAGAGAAACTGCCCGAGCGGCCGGTGAGCGCCTCGGTGGCCTGGGCGCTGCGGCACGACCCGTACTGCAACCGCGACAACGTCGCCCCCAAACCCCTGGCCGACGTGGTGCGGGAGATCGACGCGTTCCGCGACTGCGGCGGCGGGACCCTGGTCGATGTCACCTGCAGCGCGGCGATCGGGCGGAACCCGGAGCTGTTGCGGCGGGCGGCGGAGCGCGGCGGCGTCCATGTCGTGATGGGGTGCGGCGCGTATCTGGAGCGGTTCGAGGGCGGGCGGATCGCCGACGCGGCCGAGGAGCAGGCGGCGCGGATCGTCGCGGAGCTGGACCACGGCGTCGGCCCGCACGCGGTACGGCCCGGCATCATCGGGGAGATCGGGGTCTCCCCCGCGTTCACCGAGGCGGAGCGCGCCTCGGTGCGGGCGGCCGCGCTGGCGCAGCTGGACCGGCCGCACATTCCGCTGATGCTGCACCTGCCGGGCTGGCAGCGCCGGGCGCACGAGGTGCTCGACCTGGTGCTGGACGAGGTCGGGGTGGCGCCAGGCCGGGTCGTGCTGGCCCACATGGATCCCTCCGGACACGACGCCGCCTACCAGGAGTCGGTGGCGGCACGCGGGGTGTGGCTGGAGTTCGACATGATCGGCATGGAGGTCGCCTTCCCCGGGGAGGGGGCCGCCCCGTCGGCTCCGCAGACGGCCGAGGCGGTCGCCCGGCTCGTCCGGCGCGGGCATGCGGGGCAGCTCCTGCTCAGCCACGATCTGTTCCTGAAGCAGATGTGGACCCAGCACGGTGGCAACGGGTTCACCTTCGTGCCCACCGTCTTCGGCGAGATGCTGGCCGGCCGGGGGCTGGACCGGGCGTTGATCACCCGCCTGACCCACGGCAATCCCGCCCGCATGCTGGCCCCCGGGGCGGCCGGCTGACCGCACACGGTCACCGCGGGGTCGGGGCCCCTGGTCAGCAGGGCCTCGGAGGGCGTTCTCACTGGTCGGCAGGGCCTCTCCCGCACAGGGAATGCACACTGGTCCGAGAGCATTGACGAGGATGTAGTTCAACAATCAACTACTTCATCGACGAGCGCACGAGGACGGCGAGCACCATGACGGCCACGGCCACCACCCCCACGCAGTTCGGGATCTTCACCGTCGGCGACGTGACACCCGACCCCACCACGGGCCGGACGCCGACCGAGCACGAGCGGATCACGGCGATGCTGACCATCGCCCGCAAGGCCGAGGAGGTCGGACTCGACGTCTTCGCCACCGGCGAGCACCACAACCCCCCGTTCGTGCCGTCCTCGCCGACGACCATGCTCGGCTGGATCGCCGCCCGCACCGAGCGGCTGATCCTGTCCACCTCCACGACACTGATCACCACCAACGACCCGGTGAAGATCGCCGAGGACTTCGCGATGCTCCAGCACATCGCCGAAGGCCGCGTCGACGTGATGATGGGCCGCGGCAACACCGGACCCGTCTACCCCTGGTTCGGACAGGACATCCGCCAGGGCATCCCGCTCGCGATCGAGAACTACGCGCTGCTGCGCCGACTGTGGACCGAGGACGTCGTCGACTGGCAGGGCCGCTTCCGCACCCCCCTCCAGGGCTTCACCTCCACGCCCCGCCCGCTCGACGGCGTCCCGCCCTTCGTGTGGCACGGCTCCATCCGCAGCCCCGAGATCGCCGAGCAGGCCGCCTACTACGGTGACGGCTTCTTCGCCAACAACATCTTCTGGCCCAAGGACCACTTCAAGCACCTGATCAACCTCTACCGTGACCGCTTCGAGCACTACGGACACGGAACGCGACAGCAGGCGTACGTCGGCCTCGGCGGACAGGTCTTCATGCGGAAGAACTCGCAGGACGCGGTGAACGAGTTCCGGCCCTACTTCGACAACGCACCCGTCTACGGGCACGGCCCGAGCCTGGAGGAGTTCACCGACCAGACACCGCTGACCGTCGGCAGCCCGCAGGAGGTCATCGACAAGACCCTCACCTTCCGCGAGTCCTTCGGCGACTACCAGCGCCAGCTGTTCCTGATGGACCACGCGGGACTGCCGCTCAAGACCGTACTGGAGCAGCTCGACCTGCTGGGCGAGGAGGTCGTACCGGTGCTGCGCAAGGAGATGGCCGCCGGGCGCCCCGCCGGCACGGCAGACGCCCCCACGCACACGGCGCGCGTGGCCGCGCACGCGGCGCGCACGGGCGCGCACCACGACGAGCAGAAGGGAGCCGCCGCATGAGGCCCGTGAAACTGGCCGTCGTCTCGGCCGGACTGAGCGAACCGTCCTCCACCCGGCTGCTGGCCGACCGGCTGGCCGAGGCGACCCGCGTCGCCCTGGCCGACCAGGACACCGAGGCGGAGATCACGACGGTCGAGCTGCGGGACGTCGCCACCGAGATCGCCCACAACTTCACCACGGGGTTCGCGGGCGGGGCGCTGCGCGAGGCCATCGAGCGGGTCACGGAGGCGGACGGGCTGATCGCCGTCACGCCCGTCTTCTCCGCGTCCTACAGCGGCCTGTTCAAATCGTTCTTCGACGTACTCGACAACGACGCGCTGACCGGCAAGCCGGTGCTCCTCGGCGCCACGGGCGGCACCCCGCGCCACTCCCTGGTCCTGGAGCACGCCATGCGCCCGCTCTTCTCCTACCTGCGAACGGTGACGGCACCGACGGCCGTCTACGCCGCGACGGACGACTGGGCCGCGGCGGACGACGGCATCACGCCGTCACTCCCCCGGCGGGTCGCCCGCGCGGGCGGCGAACTGGCGGGACTGGTCGCGCCCCGCACCTCTGCCGGACCCCGGCCGCAGCAAGAAGAGGTCATCCCCTTCGAGCAGCAGCTGGCCGCGCTGCGGGTGGAGAAAGACTGAACGACGGCCGGGCCCGAGGCGCCTCGGGCCCGGCCGTCCCGAGCCCTGGGCCGCTGTGGCTCAGCGGCCGGCCCGCTTCACCCCGTCGACGAACGCGGTCCACGCCGCGGGCGTGAACGCCAACGCGGCCAGGCCGGTGTCCTTACTGTCCCGCACCGGGACGACCCCCACGTCGGGCACGAGCCCCGGGGCCCACTCGACGCAGTTGCCCCCTTGTTTGTCGCTGTAGCTGCTTCTGATCCACTGCGTTTCGCTCATGCTCGTCCCTTACAGCGCTGATGAGGGCCAGTGATTCACCCGGACTCAATGAACTAGCCCGAATTTCATCGTAGATGTGAGCTGAGTTCGCGACAGTTTCCGGTCCTTCATACGGCCTTCCGCCTTGAGGCCCCTCTACGAAAACGCACGGTTTGCCGCTCGACATCTCCAGCAGGACGTAGGGCACACCGATGCCGACTTCCGCCGCCGAGTACGGCAGCACTTGAACAGTCAGGGCGGCGTGGAGCCGTGCCTGCTCCATGAGATGTTTCATCTGATCCGCCATCACGCGGGCGGATCCGACTCGGGCCCGCAAACACGCCTCGTAGAGCACCACCCATACCCGAGGCGGGTCGGGCTTCATCAGAATCTCGCGGCGCCGCAGGCGGCTGGCCACCTTCGCATCAACGTCCCCCGGTGAGACGTTGGGACGCCCGCCGACCAGCGAAACGCGGGCGTATGCCTCGGTCTGCAACAAGCCCGTGATGAAGATGGTCGAGAAGTCCCGAATGGTGGCCGCACGCCGCTCCGCGTCGATGTACGGGGCGAACCACGCCGGGTACTCTCCTTCGACCACGCGGCGGAGTTGCCGGACGAACAAGTCCCCCGTGCCGAACGTGCGGTCACACGCCTCGGCGAACTTCACCGAGGGCATGAACTCCCCCGACTCGACGCGGCTCACGTAGCTCTGGGTGTAGCCGGTGGCCGTGGCGAATGCGGTCTGAGAGATACCGCGAGCCCGCCTCACCCGACGGACGTCCTCTCCGAGACTCGGCGGGATACTCATACCTGTCGGCCGCTTGCCTACCGCACCCATGACAACCTGCACCAACTTCCGTCAGCAGTAGCCGCATTCGGGCGCCCCTCCATGAGGAAAGGTGCTCATACCGCGTCATCGTAGCCCTCTACGTGTTGTTCTCACCACAGTGAGTCACCAACTCGACCAGCGGGTGGGAACGATGGAGCAATCGGAAGGCGGGGGCGCGGCACGCCCCTGCGAGGACTGCGCGTGGTATCGCACGATGATCAGCCGCGCGGCGGGCGACCCGCGGCCCAGGGCCGACCTCGAAGCGCTCTTCGGGGCGCACCTGCACCGCAACCACGCGCCGGAGGCACCCGCCGAGGGGCACCGCCGCCTGCGGAGTGTGTGAGGTGTGGGCCGTGGGCGAGAGGGCGCAGGACCGCAGGTCCGGGAAGACGGGGCGGGTGATCCAGGTGACGGGGCCTGCCCCGTTCATCTACCGGCTGCTGCTGGACGAGGGCGCCCCGCCCATCGTCGTGTACCGGTACGGCGACCAACTGCGGCGCGTCCCGGCGACCTCAGTCGCCGGGACGGGGACGGAGGGCGTCGACGATGAGGTCGAGCAGGGGTCCGACCCGGTGCGGTGCGCCGCCCGTGGGGGTGGCGAGGAAGAGGCCGAGCAGGAGGGTGAGGACGTCGTCCGGGTCGACGTCACCACGGAGTGAGCCCGTCCGCGCTCCGGCCTCCAGGACGGTCGCGATCATGGTCGCCGTTGGACGGGAGTTGTCTCGCTGACGGCGCACTGCTGCCGAGGAAGTATCGGCGCGGGCGGCGACATCCCGACCGCCGGCATGCCCGCCATCAGTCGCATACAGCGAAGCGGTTCACCGACCCCGTCAGCGGTGGTGGTCGAGGAAGACACGGGCGCGCTCGTCGAGCTCGCCCGCAACCCGCACACCGCGGGCGCGGTACGGGCGGAGGTCGGAGCGCAGGGAGCGGACGGCCTTGAGGGTGCGGATGGACTGCACCCCGGCCATGGTGTCGATTGCCCGGCCCCAAGTGGTGCACGCCTGCTCGATACTGCCCTGCTTGGCCTGCTGCTCGGCCTGGGCCACCAGGTCGAGAGCGATGATGCGGGCGTACGTCGCATCGGGCCGGCTTGCCGCGGCGGTCGCGTACTGCCGGGCAGCGTTCGACCGGTCACCGAGGGTCTCGAACACCTTCGCCGTGCGGGAGTGCACGGTGGCCGCGGGCGGACCCCACACCAATGCCCAGAACGGCACCTCGTCCCCGGTCCCGGCCGCCAGTGCGGTCTGGGCGCGGTCGACATCGGCGAGCGCGGCCTGGCGCTGGCCGGTCTTGGCGAGGGCGTGCGCGTGGGTGACGGCGAACAGCGCCTCGACCTGCTGGTCGACCCAGCCCTTGGCGCGGTCCCAACCGGTCTCGGCGAGGGCGAGGCAGTGCTCGGGCCGGTGCAGCTTCATGCCCTGTTGGGACATCGTACGCATCACGAACCCGTCCTGCCCGGGGACGCCGGCCTCCCGCGCCAGAGCGAGTGATTGCAGGTAGTAGCGCTGTGCGAGGCCCTGCTCGCCGCTGTCGTACGCCTTCCAGCCCGCCAGGTGGGCGCCGGCCGAGGCGACCGAGAACGCCTCGGCGCGAACGGCGTCGCTGGCGAACCGGCCCCGGCACAACCCGGCGACATCCGTCGTCAGGTATTGCACGAACGCCGAGCGGCCGTGCTGTCCGCCGTGGCGTTCGTCCATGTCCATGAAGAACTTCACCATGTCGCGCACCGCGGCGACCTCGGCGTGCCCCGCGATGGCGCCGGAGGCGACGGTGCGGGCACGGGCGGCGGCTTCCTGGGCGGTGTGCAGCGGGAGCGTCGCCGCGGCCATGGAGTAGGCGGAGGCGGCGAGGAAACGGCGTCGGTTCACGTCTGCGCTCCCGATGGCGGTCAGCGTCTCGATCGGATCGAAGTCCAGCGTCAGCCCGATGCTGTCATCTTCGCCACCAGGTGGGGAACCTAGCCCAAGGTCTTCACGGGTGATCCGTCGCCCCAGACGCCGGGACAGGGCCTCGGCCAGGTAGCCGGGCGTTGCCCCGGACGGCTGCGCACCCAAAACCCAGTGATGGACGGCCGACTTGTTCGTGCCCAGGCGCTGGCCGCTCTCCGCGGCGATGGACTTCACGGCGCGGGCGACGCCGTCGTACGGCAGCCCGGTTTCCTCGATCAGTGCTTTGAGCTGCTGGTTCGCAGTGCGCTGGGTCATGGGGTACCTGCCCTCGTATACCCGATATACGGCCCCGCGTGGTCTGCACGGTACCCGCCAACTCCCCTGCCCAGTTCACTGAGTGAGCAAGCCCGGTGACACACCGTCCACCGGGAAGCCGCGTGAGAGAGGGGTTCGTCATGAGGGATCAGACGCGTCCGTGGGAGTCGGTGTTCGCCGGTCCGGAGATCACCGCCGTGCCGGGGGATGCCGCCCGCTACGAGGAGAAGCCGCAGGAGTCCTCCGACCAGGGCCGTTTCGAGGACTGATCCGGCAGCACCGCCATTGAGCATCACAGCGTTACCGGGGCCCGCGCCTGGCCGAGAGCCGCGCGGGCCCCGTCGCGTCTCACCCCGGCGAGAAGGAGGAACAAGGATGTTGACGTGCTCAGTCGATCTGCGGACCGGTGGTTCGGGGCCGTGGGAATGGCGCGGAGAGGAAACCGGGTGGGTCCGCGGTCAGGACCGTATCCGTCCACTGGAGCACCCAGCGCTGGAAGGGCGGGCGGCCACCGACGGCACTGCCACGTTGATGGTCATGCGCGAACGGGCCACCGGCCGCCCTTCGCTACTGCGCTCGTTCTCCCCGACCCGGGTCGACTCCGAGGTGTACGGCCGGATGCTGACCGAGTGCCGGGACTGGCCGTTGCAGAGTGTGTGGATCGAGGCGGGACCGCGCGGACTGCGTATCCAGACCGGGCTCGGTGGGGTGTGCCCGCTCTACCTCGCGCACCGCGACGGGAGACTGGATGCTTCATGGCAGCTCATGGAACTGCGCGCGCACCTGACCCCGAAGCACCTGGAGGAGCGGGAGGTGATGCGGCTGCTGACCGGTCACCCCCGCTACGGCCACGACACGCTGTTCACCACCATCAAGCGGCTATCGGAGCGTTCCACCGCGTACGCGGATGCCGCGGGCCTGCGCATGGACTACCCGGTCGCGGCCGAGCACGCCCAGCCCTCTGCTCTTGCGGACGGCACCGAGGAGCACGCGCTGGTCGACGCTTTCGAGACGTTGACCAGCCACGTCCACGCCAAGCGGGCCATCACGCCGAAGCGGACTGCCGCCCAGCTCTCCGGCGGTATGGACTCCACCAACCTGGCCATCTCTCTGGCACTCGCCCACCCAGGGGCCATCACTCCCTGCGCCCTACTCATCGGCGGTGACGCCGGTCCCCAGCAGGAAGCACGGCGCCGAACGGTCATCGAGCAGACCGGCTTCGCTGCCGACGTGACGGTGTCGGCCACCGCACATCCGGCACTGTTCCCTCACGGCCTGCGCCGCTCCCGTGCGAAGGTGATCAGCCCGCTGGACGAGCCGCACCTGGAGGCCGCCGACGCCCTCGCGCAGGCCCTGCGCAGCCGGGACATCCACACGGTGGTGGCCGGGTTCGGCGGCGACGAAGTCGCTCGTGTCCGCCGCCCCGACGGCGGGCCGGCTCTCACCCCCACCGCGCCGACTTGGTGCGGCGAGCGGGTCCGAGACCTGCTGGGTGAGGTGAACACGTCGATCGCTCCGGCCACCGTGGCGCCGGAGACCGCGCTGATCGCCCTGGAGGTCGCCACTCCGCTCCTCGCGCGGCGTGGCCTGTGGGCTTTGGCCCCGTTCACCGATCCGGACATGGTGCGCTTCGGGCAGCGTCTGCCGGTGGCGTGGAAGGCCGACAAGCGTCTTCTGCACCGGCGGCTCGCCGCCCGCGGCCTACCCGAGGACGTGGTCAACCCACCGCAGCGGGAGAACTTCGGCCACGTGATGAACCGTGCCGTGCACACCTACGCCACCAGACTGCTGCGCGGCTGGGGCAGGGACCTCCACCTCATCGAGCAAGGCTTCGTGGACGCCGCGGCGCTCGCTGAGGCCGTGGAACGGGCCGCAGTCTCTGCGCAGGACGCGGCGCCATACCGTACGGGACTGTTCCTGATCACCGCCGTCGAGCTGGCCCTACGGGCTCTATAGACGGCTCGTCCACCAGCCGGGCGACTTCGGCGCAAACCGCCTCGCACCTCCCGGCGACGGCGCGAGGATGGGTCGAGTGACCGACTCCTCGCCCGCCCCGAAAGCCCCAGCCCCCTCCGCTTCCGCATCGCCGCAGCAGGTCGGCTTCCAGGCCGATCCGCACGCCGAGGACATCGCCGGCGCCACCTGGTGGCAGATGGCAGCCCGGCTCCCGCGCACGCTGGCCGCCGCCGCCCGACTGGGCTGGGCCGCCGACCGGCCCGCCATGCTCTGGCTCGTCCTGTGCCAGCTCCTCGTCGCCGCCAGCGCGGCCGTCGCCCTGGCCGCGCTGCCCGGCGCCATGCGCCACCTCTTCGGCGACGGGGACGTCGCCACGCGCGTCACGGCCGCGGCCCCCGCCCTCGCCGTCGCCGCCATAGCGACCGCTGTGCGGGCCGGGGCGGACGCGCTCGCCGTCTATGCCGCCACCCGCCTCGCCCCCGAGGTCGCCACCGAAGCGGACATGCAGATTCTCGCCGCCGCCCCCCAGGTCGAGCTGGAAGCGTACGACCGGCCCGGTTTCACCGACCGCCTCCAAGCCGCCGGCAAGGGCGCCGAGGCGACCGAGGACCTCATCGGCGACGCTCAGGCTCTCATCTCCGCGCTCGCCCAGCTCGTGGCCGCCGTCTCCGTCCTCACCGTGCTGCACCCGCTGCTGCTGCCCCTGCTGCTACTGGCCGTCGTCCCCAAGGGGGCCGCCGCGGTGACCACCGCCCGCATCCGGCACCGCGCGGATTTCCAGAACATCGCCGACAACCACCTGCGCTACCTGCTGCGGTACTACTCCACCAACCAGCGCACCGCCGCCGAGGTCCGCGCCACCACGATGGCCAGCTTCCTTCAGGTCTGGTACCGGCAGATCACAGGCCGGATCAAGGCCACCCACCGCGCAGTGGCCCCTCGCGTGCTGCGGGTAACCCTGGCCGGTTCCGCCGTCAGCGGGCTGATGCTCGCCCTCACCTGGGCCGCCCTGGGCTGGCTCGCCGCCAGCGGGCGGATGGAGCTGGCCGTCGCAGCGACTGCCGTGGTGGCCGTCCGGACCTCCACCGGGGCGCTGACCTCGCTGGTGATGGCCGCCGCCCGCATGTTCCGCACCTCGCTGTACCTGGAGGACTGGCGCAGCTTCCTGCGCCGCGCCAAGGCCCTTCGGGCCGTACGGGGTTCCCAGGCGATCCCCGCTGGGGCGCCCGTTGAGATCGAGGCGAAGAACGTCACCTACAACTACCCAGGCGCCGGCAGTTCTGCGGTCGACGGCGTGAACCTCACCGTGCGCCGCGGCGAG
The DNA here is from genome assembly GCF_003323715.1 of Streptomyces diacarni. Lineage (GTDB taxonomy): Bacteria > Actinomycetota > Actinomycetes > Streptomycetales > Streptomycetaceae > Streptomyces > Streptomyces diacarni. The sequence continues at coordinate 110,068 of NZ_QOIN01000034.1, read as the reverse complement.
CTGATCGCGCTGGTCGGCGAGAACGGCTCGGGCAAGACCACCCTCTCCCGCCTGCTGACCGGGCTGTACCTACCCAGCTCCGGCACGATCACCTGGGACGGAACCGACCTGACCCAGGCCGACCCGAGCAGCGTGTGGGCCAAGGTCGGGCTGGTGCCGCAGGACTACACCCGCTGGCCCATGGACCTGCGCGCCAACATCCACCTCGGCCAGCCCCGAGCAGCCGACGACGCCCCACTGCTGGAGGCCGCCAGCGCGGCCGGCGCCGACAGCGTCATCGACAAGGTGCCCCACGGGCTCGACACCCTGGTAGCCAGCTCGAACTGGGGCGGCACCGACCTCTCCGGCGGCCAGTGGCAGCGCATCGCCGTCGCCCGCGCCTTCTACCGCGACGCCAGCATGCTCATGCTCGATGAGCCCACCTCGGCAATGGACCCACGCGCCGAACACCTGGTCATCCGCCGCTTCAAGCAGCTCGCCGCGGGCAAAGCCGCCGTGTTCGTCACCCACAACCTGGACAACGCCCGCATCGCCGACCGCATCGTCGTTCTCGACAGCGGCCGGGCGGTGGAGTCCGGGACGTTCGAGGAGCTGCTGGATGCGGCCGGACTCTTCGCCGAGCTGTACAAACTCGCCCAAGACCGGTGAGGAGTGCTGGTCAGCCCGGTTTGGAGGGCCAAGCTTCGGCGCGCGCGAGCGCGCCCGCCACGGCGGGCGGTCAAAGGTCGTCGACGACGACATGGCCGACTATGCCCGCAGTCGGCGGGCAGGCGGCCTGCCCGTACTGCGGATCGCCCAGAAGCTGTCATAGCCTCGGGCAAGAACAGGGGCCAGCGCCCCTCGTCGGCCCACCGTCTACCGCATCCACGCCGACACAGACGGGAGCGAGAACGCCGACGGCACCGGCTGAGCCCAGACACACCAGAGCCGTCCTGGTGGCACGGGGGAAGGCACCAGGTGGGAACGGCGGAGCAAACCCGCCTCGTCCCGGCGATCTCAGTCGCCGGGACGGGGGCGGAGGGCGTCGACGATGAGGTCGAGCAGGGGTCCGACCCGGTGCGGTGCGCCGCCCGTGGGGGTGGCGAGGAAGAGGCCGAGCAGCAGGGTGAGAACGTCGTCCGGGTCGACGTCACCACGGAGTGAGCCCGTCCGCGCTCCGGCCTCCAGGAGGGTCGCGAGCGCCGCGGTGAGGCGCCCCCGCGTGTCGGGGGTGGCGATGCTGCCGGAGGCCCAGCCGGCGCGGAGGGTGTCGAGCAGGCCGCGTTTGGCGGCGACGAACGCGGCGTAGCGGTCCAGCCAGGCGCGTAGCGCGGCGTCGGGGGGCAGGTCGGCGAGCAGCGTGTGGACGGCGGCGTGGACGGCGTCCAGCTCAGCGGCGTAGACCGCCTCCACGAGCGCTTCGCGGGTCGGGAAGTGGCGGTAGAGCGTGCCGATGCCGACGCCGGCCTCGCGGGCGACGGCGTCGAGCGGGACGGCGCCCTCCGCGGTGGCGAACACGGTGCGGGCCGCGGTGAGGAGTTTCTCGCGGTTGCGCCGCGCGTCGGCGCGGGCGGGGCGGCCGGGCGCGGGGGCGGGGCCGGGAGGCGGCTCGGGCGCGTTCAAAACGGAGGACCCTCCGGTAGTGTTACGGTCGATAAGCGGAGAACCCTCCGCTTACTCCATCGTCTCACGGGAGCGCCACCTCATGACGACCTCTTCGACCCCTTCGTCCGACCACACCGCGGCCACCGGCGCCCCGCGCGCCGGAGGACCCGGCCGGCTCGCCGGCCGTACCGTCTCCCGCGTCGGCTACGGCGCCATGCAGCTCGAACGCCTGCACGGCGACCGCGCCTCGGCTCTGGCGATCCTGCGCCGGGCGGTCGAGCTGGGTGTGGACCACGTCGACACCGCCCAGTTCTACGGCGACGGCTTCGTCAACGACCTCGTCCGCGAGGCGATCCGCCCCGAGGACGGCGTCCTCGTCGTCACGAAGGTCGGTGCCACCGCCGACTCAGGCGGCCCCCTGCCGCTCCGCCTGGCACAGCGGCCCGAGGAGCTGCGGGCCGAGGTGGAGGCCAACCTCGCCGCCCTCCGCCTGGAGCAGCTTCCCGTGGTCAACCTGCGCCGCGCGGAGACCGGTCCGGGGCTGCGCGCCGAGGGCGAGCAGATCGTCGACATCGACGACCAGCTCGCTGTACTGACAGCCCTGCGCGACGAGGGCAAGATCGACAAGCTCGGGGTCAGCAACGTGGGCCCCGACGAGTTGCGCCGGGCGCTCCCAGTCGGCCCCGTGTGCGTGCAGAACAGCTACAGCCTCGTCTCCCGCGGCGACGAGGACATGCTCAGGACCTGCCTGGCCGAGGACATCGCCTGGGTGCCGTATTTCCCGCTCGGCAGCGCGTTCCCCGGCATGCCCAAGGCGACCGACGAGCCCGCTGTCCGCGCCGTTGCGGAGACCCTCGGCGCCACCCCCTCGCAGGTCGGGCTGGCCTGGCTGCTGCACCACGCGCCGCACACGCTGCTCATCCCGGGGACGGCCGACGCCGCGCACCTGGAGGCGAACGTCGCCGCGGGCGCGCTCACCCTGGACGACGCGACGCTCGCCGCGCTGGACGCGGTCCCGAGCCGGTCGGGGGAGCCCACGTTCGAGTGAGCCCCCGCGTGAGCCCCCGCGGTCTCAGCGCTCTTGGCGGCGCAGCGCTTCCTCGGTGACGGGGGTGAAGAAGTTGACGAGGTTGCCGTCCGGGTCGCGGAAGAGGAGGGAGCGGTTGCCCCACGGCATCGTCGTCGGCTCCTGGACGATCGCGCAGTCCAGCGAGGACACGCGCCGGTACTCCGCGTCGACGTCGTCGACGCGGAACTCGATGATCACCGAGTGGTTGGCGGCGGGGCGGGCGCAGTCCTCGCCGAACAGCGCCAGGGTGCGGGTGCTCGCGAGGGCGAGTGTGCAGGACGGTGTGACGAGCTCGGCGAAGTCGGGCGTCGCCCACCTCGCCGGCAGGGCGGTGACCTGCTCGTAGAAGGCGACGAGGCGCGCGACGTCGTCGGTGATCATCCGGAGGGAGACGCAGTTCATGAGGGTGGCCTTTCGTACGGGCTGAGGGCCCCGGGGGGCGGGGCGTCCCGAACGCTACGGGCGATACCGGGCAGGATCCGCCCGGTATCCGCGAGACACTTTCCGGATGCCGACCTCGACCGCCCGGGTGCTCGCCCTGCTGGAGATCCTCCAGGGCGGCGGCCTGCGCACCGTTCCCGATCTGGCCGCCCGCCTCGGCGTGGACGAGCGCACCGTCCGCCGCTACGTCGGCCACCTGCTGGACCTGGGCGTGCCCGTCGACGCGGTGCGCGGCCGCCTCGGTGGCTACCGGCTCGCGCCCGGCTACCGGATGCCGCCGCTGATGTTCACCGAGGAGGAGGCCCTGGCCGTGTCGCTGGGCCTCCTGGCGGGCCGCAGGGCCGGGCTGTTCGCCAGTGACGTGGCGGCGAGCGAGAGCGCGGCGGCGAAGCTGCGACGGGTGCTGCCCCGGCGTCTGGGGCAGCGTCTGGAGGCGCTGCTGGAGACCGTCGGCTTCACGGAACGGCCCCGCCCCGCCGCAGCGCCGGAAGCGGAGGTGCTGCTCGAACTCGCCGAGGCCGCGCGCCACCAGCGTCCCGTGGCGCTCACCTACAGCGACCGGAGGGGGCGCGGAAGCGACCGCACGGTGCTGCCCTACGGTCTCGTTGGGCATTCCGGGCGCTGGTACCTGACCGCCGCCGACCAGGGGGCCGCCGGTCAGACCGCCGGGGGCGGCGAGGTGCGCACCTTCCGGCTGGACCGGATCGTCGCGCTGTCCGTGCGGTCCGGTTCGTTCGACGTCCCGGCGGGTTTCGACCCGGTGGCCACCGTGCTGGACAGCATCGCGCGCACGCCCTGGGCCCACGAGGTGGTGGTGCGCGTCCGCGCCGACGTGCCGCACATCCACCGCCACCTGCCGGCCGCAATCGCCACGGCGACCCCGATCGCGACCGGAGGCGACGTAGCCGGCGGGGCCGACGGGGCCGACGGGGCCGACGGAGACAGCGGATGGGTGCGGGTGCGGGTGAGCGCCGAGCGGCTGGAGTGGATTCCGGCCGTGCTCGCCGCCGTGGACCGCCCGTTCGTCATCGAACGCCCCGCCGCGCTGCGCGACCTGGTGCGCGCCCTGGCCCGCCGTCTCGACGCGCACGCCACCGCCGGCGAAGGCGACGTCCCCCGCACGTGACCCCGCCCGGCCGCGGGGTCCACGGCGCGGCGCCCTACGACTCCTCGGGGGCGTACCCGGCGGCAGCGTCCTGGCGGCGGCCCACGAACTGGACCACGCGCCTGTCGTCGGCGATGGCACGCCGGTCCGAGGGGGCGCCGAACGCGGCGGGCAGAGTGCCGTCGCCGCGGACGGCACCGTCGTCGAGGGCGTACTCCACCAGCCGGACGGGCTTTCCCGGATCCGGGTAGGCGCCCAGCGCCGTGACGGAGTCGTCGTCGAGGCCGACGATCACCGGGCCGCGCGCCGCGAAGCGCTCGTGCCAGCGGACCTTGCCGCCGGCGGCGTCCACGGCCACGAGAGTGTCGTCGAGTGCGGCGCCGGACGACTCGGCCGTGAGCACCAGGGTGTCGCCGTGCGCGGCGACCGTCGGGCGGTCGGCGTGCTCGTCGCCGGCGAAGGACAGTGTCCCGAAGGGGTTCTCCTTCGGGATCTCGTGGTGGTGGCGGCCGGTCCTGTCGAGGACGAGCAGCGCGTCCTTGCTGCCGTCACCGCCCCGGCCGAGCGAGACGGAGGCCGGCTCGGCGGTGACCGGCAGCGCGTGGGTGACGTTGCGGGGCAGGGTGAGGCGCCAGCGTTCCTCGCCGGTGGCCGAGTCGAGTTCGACGGCCGTGTCCGGACTGGGCGCGTTGCCGCAGATTTCCAGGAGCAGGACGGTGCGCGGCCCGGTCAGGGCGTCGGTGAAGCGGCAGCCGTCGATGCGGTCGGTGCGGTGCCAGCGTTCCTTGCCGGTGCGCGGGTCGAGTCCGAGCAGCCCGTCCTCGCCCGCGGTGACGAGGCTGCCTCCGGACATGCCGAGCGTCGGCGTGCGCGTCACGCCGGGGCCGGTCTCGTGGTGCCAGAGAAGTTCGCCGGTGCGGGTGTCGACGGCGGAGACGACCGTGCAGTCGTCCTCGTCGGCGGAGGTGCCGTAGCGCACGGCACCGATGCCGTCGGCGGTCGCGGAGCGGCCGAGGGAGGTGGCGCAGACCGTGTCGGTGCCGCGCGGGGGCTCGACCGTCCACAGGGGACGCCCGCTGCCGGGGTCGAAGCCCCGGGTGCCGCGTCGATCCGTGCGGGCGGCGGCGTGCTCGGTGAGCCAGGCGCCGACCAGAGTGGTCTTGTCCTTGTTCTTCCCGGCCCCCTCACTGCTTGCGCCGGGCTTCTCGGCGGGGAGGCCGGTGACAGGTGTGTGCCAGACGCGTGCGCGCCGGCCGGCCGCGGTGACGTCCGCGTGGGTGTCGGCGGCAGGGCCCTCGGGGTCGGGGGCCGCCCGGCGCGGTGTGTCCTTCCCCGGCTCGGCGGAGGCCGACGGCCCGTCGTCCGGTCCTGGCCGGTCTCCGTCGCCGGGCAGGAGGACGAACCCGGCCCCCACGAGCAGCGCGAGCACGGCCGCACCGGCGAGGGCGAGAAGCACGGTACGCCGGGCCGCCGGCCAACGAGGGGGCCGAGCCGGGTGGTCGGGCGCGGTGGGAGTGGGGGTGACGGGCGCCGGGGGCGGAGGTCTCAGCGGGTACGAGGTCGTCTCGCCGCTGTCGCCGACTCCGTGCTCGGCGTCGTCGCCCGGCCCCGCCCTCTTGCCCGGTGCGGCGCCGGCGTCCGCGTCGGCGTCGGGGGGCGGGGTCAGGGACTGGGCGGTCCGTGCCGCCGCGATCACCTGGGAGGGGGTGGGCCGGCGGGCGGGGTCGTGGTCGAGGCAGGACAGCACGAGAGGGAGCAGCGCGGCCGGGACGCCGGTGGTGTCCGGGGTCTCGTGGACGGTGCGGTAGGCGAGCGCGGCGGCCGGGACGTCGCCGAACGGGGGCCTGCCGGTGGCCGCGTGGAGCAGCACGGCGCCGAGGGAGTACACGTCGCTCGCCGGACCGAGCGTGCCCTCGTCGACGAGCTGCTCGGGAGAGGCGTAGCCGAGTGTGCCGATGACCATGCCGGTGCCGGTCAGCCCCGTGGCGTCGGCGGCCCGTGCGATACCGAAGTCGATGACGCGGGGCCCGTCGTCGGCCAGCAGGACGTTCGAGGGTTTCAGGTCGCGGTGGACGAGACCGGCCGCGTGGATGACGACCAGCGCCTCACCCAGCGCCGCGGCCAGCGTGCACAACCGGCTCGTCGCCAGCGGCCCGTCGGAGCGCACGGCCTGCGCGAGGGAGGGGCCGGGGACGTACTGGGTGGCCAGCCACGGAGTGGGGTCCTCGGGGCCGGCGTCGAGCAGCGGGACGGTGAAGAAACTCAAGACCTTGCCCGCGGCGTCGACCTCCTGCCGGAACCGGGCCCGGAACTGCGGATCGGCGGCGTACTCGGGGTGCACCAGCTTGAGCGCGACGTGCCGCCCGTCGGCCTCGGAGCGCGCCAGGTGGACCTCCCCCATGCCACCCGCGCCCAGCAGCCGCATGAGCCGGTACGGGCCGACGCGTACGGGACCGTCGGCTCCGGGTTCCTCCGGCCTGCCCGACGGGTGCTCCGGCCCGCTCATGTGCCCGGCGCGGCCAGCACGGCCACGCCCTCCGCGGTGTCGAGGGACGGGAAGAGCAGCACGGTGTCCTTCCTGGCCAGCAGAGTGCCGACGGGGCCCGTGTCGCGCGTCGGGAGGGTGCCGCCGGTGCGGACGTCGCCATCGGACAGGTCCATGCGCAGCAGTTGGGTCCCGCCCAGTGCCCCGTCACGCTCGTCGACGGCCAACGCGCCGTCACCGTCGACGCCGTACAGCTCGGGAACACCGTCCAGCGCGGGGCGGTGCCAGCGCACCTTCCCCGTACGCGTGTCGATGGCGGCGACGCCGAAACGGGCCTCGTCCGACCTGGTGTAGTACGTGGTGACGACGGTGTCCTTCCAGCCGAAGATCTCAGGACGGGAGGGAAGACCTGCGGACGTCTTCAGCGTCCCGAAAGGCTGCTCGTTCTCCAGCGGCGGCTGTGCGGTGCCGTCAGGACCGAAGACCTGGAGCGGGAGGGCGTCGGAGTCGCGGAGGTAGAGCCGCACCGACAGCGGCCTGACCGTGTTGATGCTCGCGCCCGTGGCCTTCTCGGTGAGCTTCGTCGACCAGCGCACCGTGCCGTCGTCGGCGTTCAGCTGGCTGACCCGCGTCCGTGCAGCCTCATCCGAGCCCTTCTTCCCCTCCCTGCAGGAGGAGACCACGGCCACGACGGCGCGGGCCGCCCGCACGCTGCTCAGGCCGCAGCCGTCGTGCCGCCACGAGCGGCGCCAGACGGCCCGGCCGTCGCCGAGGTCGTAGGCCACCAGGCCGGAGAAGGAGTGCACGACGACGCGGCCCCGGGCGATCCCCACGGTGGTGCGGACCCTGTCCACCTCCCGCTTCTCCGGTCGCAGCCCCGTGCGCCACACCGTCTGGCCGTCGTCGAGACGGATCGCGGCGAGCTGGTCGCACCCCTCGTCGGGCCGGCGGGAGCGGCCGAAGGCGACGGCACCGATGCCGTGTTCGGCCGTGCGCGACATGGCGCACGGCACCAGACCGTGCCGGGGCGGTGTCGCCTTCCACAACGCGCGCCCCGTGCGGCGGTCGTAGGCGCGCACGTCGTGCTCGTTGGCGCGGACGACGGCGTCCTCGGTGAGCCACGCGCCGAGCAGGTCCGAGCCGCGCACCGCGTTGACGTCCTCGCCCGCCTCGGGTTCGGGCGTCAGGTTGTCCCAGGTCGTGGTCCACGCCCCGGCGGCGAGGGAGACGTCGCGGACGCGGCTGGAGGGTGCGGGCAGTTCCCGGTCCCCGCCCGGCGCGCCGGGATCGGTCACCGGCGACGAGGAAGGCGCGGGCGGCCCCGCCCGCCCCACATCGTCCCCCGGCGGCCGATCGTCCCCACCGCGCCAGGTCCACCACACACCGCACGCGAGCGCGGCACTCACCACCACGGCGAGACCGACCCCGCCCGCGGCGCGGACGACCCGCCGACGGCGGGCCCCGCGCGGCACAGGCGGCCGCCCGGCGGGCCGCCGGGCAGCGGATGCCGGGGGCGGAGCGGCGGATGCCCCCGGCACGGACGGCGCGTCGCGGCGCGTGGGTGCGGAGGTGGGCGAGGTGTCTCGGGGTGCGGCCGCGGGGGCGGGCGACGCGTCGCGGGGTGACGGTGCGGGCGGTGCGAGGTGCCAGTCCTCGCCCTGCTCCTGGGACCTGTCGCGGACCGTGGAGAGCGCCGCCCAGGACACCTCGCCGTGCGGGTCGAGGGCCCGCACCGCCGACAGGGCCGGCCGCTGGTCGGGGTCCTTCTCCAGGCAGGCGGCGATCACAGGCAGCAGGTCCTGGGGCACGCCGGCCAGGTCCGGCTCCCCGTGCACGGTCCGGTGCGCGGCGACGTGCGCGGGACCGGCTCCGAAGGGGCGCCGCCCGGTGGCGGCGGTCGCCAGGACGGCTCCGAGGGCGAACACGTCGCCCGCCGCTTCGCCGACGCCGCGGGTGAGCTGCTCGGGCGCCGCGTATCCCGCGCTGCCCAGCACGGCGCCCGTCCCGGTGAGACGGGTGGCGTCGGCGGCGCGGGCGATACCGAAGTCGATGACGTACGGGCCGTCGGCGCCGATCAGTACGTTGGACGGTTTCAGGTCGCGGTGCACCAGGCCCGCGCCGTGGATGGCGCCGAGCGCCGCGGCGAGCGCCGCCGCCAGACCGCGCAGGTGTGGTTCGTTCAACGGACCCCGCACGCGGAGCAGCGTCGAGAGGGTGGGGCCCTCGATGTACTGCGAGGCGAGCCAGGGCAGGTCGGCGTCGGGATCGGCGGCCAGCAGCGCTGCCGTCCGCGGGGAGTCCACCGCGCCCGCGGCGGCGACCTCGCGCCGGAACCGGACGCGGAACTCGCGGTCGCGGGCCAGGAAGGAGTGCACGACCTTCACCGCCGCGGCCCGGCCCGCGGCGTCGTGGGCAAGGTACACCTGACCCATACCGCCGCGGCCGAGCAACCGCTCCGCCCGGTACGGCCCGAACCACGGCCCCGTTCCGCTCCGCTCCGGACTGCCGTCTGCTGCCATGCGTGAACCCTCCCCCGTGTCGCGGAGCTAAGACGCGCGGAAGCGCTCCGTGAGTTCCCCCGCGCCCGGCCGGCAGGTGTCGTGCGCGCGCACGACCGCGGCCCGGTGTGTGTGGGGCACACCGGGCCGCGGAAGGTGGGGGGTTACCCAGCGAACTGGGTGGAGGGTGTCACTCGCGTGACACCCCGGGTGTCACTCGACGACGTTGAGGAGCAGGTTGGGCGAGCCCTCGCCCGGGTTGCCGACGACGTCCTTGGCTGCGCCGTCCGTCAGCGCCTTGGAGACGGCCTCCGGGGTGGCGTCCTTGTGCCCTGCCAGGTAGACCGCCGCGGCGCCCGCGACGTGCGGGGAGGCCATGGAGGTGCCGGAGATGGTGTCGGTGGCGTCGTCACCGGTGTTCCAGGCGGCGGTGATGTCCACGCCGGGCGCGTACAGGTCGACGACCTTGCCGTAGTTGGAGAAGTCGGCCTGCGCGTCGGTGTCGTCGGTGGCACCGACGGTGATGGCTTCCGGCACGCGGGCGGGCGAGTTGTTGCCCGCGTCCGAGGACTCGTTGCCGGCGGCCACCGCGAAGGTGACGCCCGCCTTGATGGAGTTCTGCACCGCCGTGTCGAGCGCCTCGTCGGCGCCCCCGCCCAGCGACATGTTGGCGACCGAGGGGGACTTGGCGTTCTTGGTCACCCAGTCGATACCGGAGACGACCTGCTCGGTGGTGCCCGAGCCGTTGTCGTCCAGCACGCGGACGGCCACCACGTCGGCCTTCTTGGCGACGCCGTGGGCCTCGCCCGCCACCGTGCTGGCGACGTGCGTGCCGTGTCCGTTGCCGTCGGAGGCGTCGTCGTCACCGTCGACCGCGTCGAAGCCGCTGGTGGCGCGGCCGCCGAAGTCCTTGTGCGTGGTGCGGACACCGGTGTCGATGATGTAGGCGGTCACGCCCTCGCCGGCGCTGTCCGGGTAGACGTACTTGTCGTCGAGGTTCAGCTCGGGCGTGTCGATGCGGTCCAGGCCCCAGTTGGGCGGGTTGGCCTGCTCGGCACTGACGGTGTGCTTCTGGTTGGCGAAGACCTTGTCGACCGCCGGGTCGGCGGCCAGCTCCTTGGCCTCGCTCGCGGACATCTTCGCCGAGTAGCCGTTGAGGGCCTTGGTGAAGGTTTTGCGGACCTTGCCGCCGTGGTCGGCGATGACCGTCTTGCCCTTGGCGGCGGCGGACTTGGTGCTGACCGCCGACTTCTTCATCGTGACGATGTAGCTGCCCTTGACGGCGTGTGCCGACTTGGCGCCCACGACCGTTCCGGTGGCCGGTGCCTCCGGGGCCGCGCTGGCGGGAAGCGCCGTGACGGTACCGATGGCGGCGGCCGCGACCGCCGCGGATATGCCGAGAGCAACCTTCTTGCGCGTCACTGCCATGGGGAGGGTTCCTCCTCGTGTGGGGGGTGCGCCTGTGGGGTGCGCGTTCGGCACGCTAAGCGCTTTGTCATCGGCGGGACAAGAGGTGGCTTGCCCGGACCGACGAAGGGTCAATTGCCGTACGGGCGGTCATTCTTCGCGGCTCGGTCAGCCGGCGCGCACCCCTGGCCGGGCCGCACGTTTACGGCGTTCGCCCTCGCCACCCCGCACCGCCCCCCCCGCGGAACCGCTCACTTGGCCGGCTCGTGGGCGGTGCCCGCCTCGCCGCGGCCCGCCGCGCTCGGCGCCTGCGGGACCCAGCCGAGGCTCGCCGCGCGCATGCCGAGCTGGAAGCGGGTCGTGGCGCCCAGGCGTTCCATCAAGCCGTGCAGCCGCCGCTGGAAGGTCCGGTAGCTGATGCCGAGTTGCCGCGCCATCACCTGGTCGGTCATGCCCGTCGTCAGCAGCGCCAGCAGCCTGGCCTCCTCGCGGCTGGGCCCGTCGGGCGCGCCGGGTCGCCGCCCCGCCAGGTACTCCGAGATCGGCAGCGCCCTGCCCCACAGCACCTCGAAGAACTCGCACAGCACCTCCAGCAGCCCGGAGGGGTGGACGACGACGCTGCTGGCCAGCTCGTGGGGCGCGGCCCGCAGCGGGATCAGCGCGATGTGGTCGTCCGCGATCAGCATCTTCGTCGGGGTGTCGGCCATCACGCGGGCGTCCTCCCCCAGCCGGGCCGCCGCACCGATGTCCCCCTCGAACCGGTGGGAGGCGGCCAGCCCGTCGGTGTCGTAGATGACGCGGTAGCCGACGCCACGGCCCAGCATCTGCGCCTGCACCGGCATCATGCCGGTCTTCGGGTCGAGGCGGTCCGGATCGCTGTTGGCGTACGGCGGCCGGTCGATGCCCCGTATCTGGGTGCGCGCGCTGCGCTGGAGCTGGTCGACCTGGCGGATGACGGCCGCCCGCCCGGTGACGATCTCCACCAGGTCCAGCGGGTCGCGGCCCGGAGCGTTGGCGCGGAACCGCGCCGCCAGGTGCTGGATGTGGCGGCGGGTCCTGTGGATCTCCTCCTCGCGGGCGAGCAGCAGCGACTCGAAGGCGATCTCGGGCGCCACCGGAAGGTAGCGCGCCTCGCCCTGGCCCCGGTCGGCCGCGAACCGCCCCACCAGGTTGAGCTTCTCCAGCGCGGTGAGCGCCGCACGGACGCGGGCGGCGCTCAGCCCCGCGGCGGTGCGCAGCTCGCCGACGGTCACGGCGCCGTCCACCAGCGCCTCGTAGACCTGCTGCTCGACCGGGTCGAGATCCAGAGCCTCCAACATGCTGGGCATCCTCAGCTCGGTGGCGAGTTCACGTCAATGACCGAACCCCGCCAGGACCGCGCCAGGACCGCGCCAAATAGACAGGAAACCTTCGGAAACCGGCCCCGGGTAGTCCGCGCATACCCCGCCAGGGCATCTGGTTAGGGTGGACACCATGCCGACGGAGCAGTCCACGCGCCACCCCCGCACCTCCTGGTGCGCCCGCGCGCTGCTGCTCGCCGCCCTGCTCCTGGGCCTGGTCACCATGCACACCCTCGGCCACCCCTCACCCGAGCCGGCGTCGGCCGCACCGACGGCCGCAGTGGCGGCCTCCACGGCGCGGGGCGGCGACGTGCCCCTGACGGCACCGGCCGAGGCCGCCGGGCCGCCCGGGTACGCCATGCCCGCGGCCCGGACCGTGCCCGGCGCGGACAGCGCGTCCATTGGCCACCCCGCGTCCGCCGCCCAGGCCGCGCACGCCGCCGCGTCCGTCGGCCAGGCCGACCAGGCCGCGCACGCCGCGCACGCCGCGCCGTCCCAACCGGGAGGGCACGGCGCCGGGCACGGGGAGGGCCACGGCACCGGGATGGACCCCACGTCCGTGTGCCTCGCCGTCCTGGGCGTGTGGTCGGCCGTCGCGCTGCTGGGCCTGCTCGTGGTGCTGGTGCTGCGGCGGCGCCGAGTGGCGGATCTCGCCGCCGCGTACCGCACCCGGCTGCTGCGCACGCTGTGGCCGCTGCCGCCGCCCAGAACCGCCGTCCGTCTCGCGCGGTTGTCGATCCTGCGGACCTGACAGGGCCCGCACGCCCGCCCACTCCACTCGCCCCGGGGGCAAGCCACCGGCTGCCCACGGGCCCGAACGATGCGCGCCGCGAGCGCGCGGGCGCGCGTGTGCCCGGCTACGACATCAGGAGACGACCACGCGAGGTATCCCCATGCGTTCCCTTCCCACCCGTCGCACCGTGCTCGGCACCGGTGCGGCCCTCACCGCCGGCGGTCTGCTGGCGGCCTGTTCCGAGCCCCGCAGCGCCGACGGCGCGGGCGGCGGGCACCGCTACGTCGAGCCCGACGGTGCCGAGGTACGCGCCGCCGAGACCGACCGCCCGAAGGGCCGTACCGAGAAGGTGCGGCTCACCGCCACCCGCACCCGTCTGGAGCTGGGCGCTGGCACGTCCGTTCCCACCTGGGCGTACGGCGACCGGGCACCCGGCAAGGAGGTGCGGATCACCGCGGGCAGCACGCTCGCGCTGACGCTCGCCAACCATCTGCCGGAGGCGACGTCCCTGCACTGGCACGGGCTGGCGCTGCGCAACGACATGGACGGGGTGCCCGCGCTCACCCAGCGGGAGATCAAGCCGGGCGCCGACTTCACCTACCGCTTCGCCGTCACCCACCCGGGCACGTACTGGTTCCATCCGCACTCGGGGGTCCAGCAGGACCGGGGGCTGTACGCGCCGCTGATCGTGGAGGACCCGAAGGAGCCGCTGGAGTACGACAAGGAGTGGGTGGTCGTCCTCGACGACTGGGTGGACGGCGTCGAGGGCTCCACGCCGGACGGCGTCCTGGCCGAGCTGAGCAAGGGCATGGACCACGGCGACGGAGGCATGGACCACGGCGGCATGGGCGGGGACGACGGCGGCAAGGACGGCCCGAGCGCGTCCGGTGGTCACGGCATGCACGGGATGGGCGGTGGCTCCCGCCCGGCGGGGAAGGGGGACAAGGGGCCCTCGCGGATGATGATGGGGGCCACGAGTGCGCTGCTGGGCGGCGACGCGGGGGATGTGAAGTACCCGTACTACCTGGTGAACGGCCGCACCCCGCAGGATCCGGAGAGCTTCCGGGCGCGGCCGGGCGACCGGGTGCGGATCCGGCTGGTCAACGCGGGCGGCGACACGGCCTTCCGCGTCGCGCTCGGCGGCCACCGCATGACCGTCACCCACACCGACGGCTACCCGGTCGAGCACGCCACCACGGACGCGCTGCTGCTGGGCATGGGCGAGCGCTACGACGTGCTCGTCACCGTCAAGGACGGCGTCTTCCCGCTCACGGCGCTGGCCGAGGGCAAGAAGGCGCAGGCCCGTGCGCTGCTGCGCACCGGCGGGGGCGCCACGCCGTCGCCGAAGTCCCGCCCCGGGGAGCTGGACGGCACGCTGCTGACCGCCGACAAGCTCAGGGCCGAAGGCCCGGTCCGCCTCGAGGCGGACAGGCCCGACCGTACGGTCACCTTCAAGCTGACGGGCTCCATGGCGACGTACGACTGGGGCATCAACGGCAAGAAGTACGACCCGGAGCAGCGCCACCCCGTCACGGCGGGCGAGCGGGTGCGGCTGCGGTTCGTGAACACCACGGACATGTGGCACCCGATGCACCTGCACGGCCACACGTTCGCCCTGCCGGACGGCGGTCCGCGCAAGGACACCTCGATCGTGCTTCCCGGCAAGACGCTGGAGGTGGACTTCGACGCCGACAACCCGGGCCTGTGGATGGTCCACTGCCACAACGTCTACCACGGTGAGGCGGGCATGATGACGGTGCTCGGCTACCGTAAGTGAGCATGGGGGCGGGCGCCGGACGCCGGTCGGGGCCCGCCCCTAAACGTCAGCCCGACGATTACACTCGGGCCCGTGGCTCAACTACGTCTCGCGCTGAATCAGATCGACTCCACCGTCGGCGACCTGGAGGGCAATGCCGCGGCCGTCCTCCGCTGGACCCGGCACTCCGTCGAGCAGGGCGCCCACCTGGTGGCCTTCCCGGAGATGATGCTGACCGGCTACCCGGTCGAGGACCTGGCGTTGCGCCGGTCGTTCGTCGAGGCGTCCCGCACCGCGGTGCGGGACCTCGCGCGGCGGCTGGCCGACGAGGGGCTGGGCGAGGTGCCGGTCGTCGTCGGCTACCTCGACCGCTGCGCACAGGGGCAGTCCCGCTACGGGCAGCCCGCCGGGGCGCCGCAGAACGCGGCCGCGGTGCTGCACCGCGGCGAGAGCGTTTTGACGTTCGCCAAGCACCACCTGCCGAACTACGGCGTCTTCGACGAGTTCCGCTACTTCGTGCCGGGCGACACGATGCCCGTCATCCGCGTGCACGGCGTCGACGTGGCCCTCGCCATCTGCGAGGACCTGTGGCAGGAGGGCGGTCGGGTGCCGGCCGCGCGCAGCGCGGGCGCCGGGTTGCTGCTGTCCGTCAACGCCTCGCCGTACGAGCGGGACAAGGACGACACCCGCCTGGAGCTGGTCCGCAAGCGCGCGCAGGAGGCGGGCTGCACCACCGCCTACCTGGCGAAGACCGGCGGCCAGGACGAGCTGGTCTTCGACGGCGACTCGATCGTGGTCGACGCGGACGGCGGCGTCATCGCCCGGGCTCCCCAGTTCGAGCCCGGCTGCGTCGTCCTCGACCTGGAGCTGCCCGCTGCCGCCGCCACTCCGCCCTCGGGCACCGTGGACGACGGGCTGCGCGTCGAGCACCGGGTACTGACCGCCGAGCCGCTCGCGGCGTACGAGCCGGAGGCCACCGGCAGCGAGGCGCCGCGCATGGAGGACGACGAGGAGATCTACACGGCGCTCGTCGTCGGCCTGCGCGCCTACGCCGCCAAGAACGGCTTCCGCTCGGTGCTGATCGGGCTGTCCGGCGGCATCGACTCCGCGCTGACCGCCGCGCTGGCCTGCGACGCGGTGGGCGCCGAGAACGTCCACGGCGTCGCCATGCCCTCGCGCTACTCCTCCGAACACTCCAAGGAGGACGCCGCCGAGCTGGCCGAGCGCACGGGCTGCAACGTCCGCACCGTCGAGATCGAGCCGATGTTCGCCGCGTACATGGGCTCCCTGGAGCTGACGGGCGTCGCCGAGGAGAACCTCCAGTCCCGGCTGCGCGGCACCCTGCTGATGGCGCTCTCCAACCAGGAGGGCCACATCGTGCTGGCCCCGGGCAACAAGTCGGAGCTCGCGGTGGGCTACTCGACGCTCTACGGCGACTCGGTCGGCGCCTACGGCCCGATCAAGGACGTCTACAAGACGAACATCTTCCGCCTGGCCACCTGGCGCAACCGCGCGGCCCGGGAGCGCGGCGAGACCCCGCCCATCCCGGAGCGCTCGATCACCAAGCCGCCCAGCGCCGAGCTGGCGCCCGGCCAGGTCGACACGGACTCGCTGCCCGACTACGACGTGCTCGACGGCATCCTGAAGCGGTACGTCGACGGGGACCAGGGCGCCGCCGACATCGTCGCGGCGGGCTTCGACGCGGAGACGGTGCGCCGCGTGCTACGGATGACCGACCGCGCGGAGTACAAGCGCCGCCAGTACCCGCCGGGCACCAAGATCTCCCCCAAGGGCTTCGGCAAGGACCGCCGCCTGCCGATCACGAACGGCTGGCGGGAGGGCTGAGGCCGGATACGACGGCGCGGTCGGCTCGCCCGCCCGGTGCGGCGGGCGAGCCGGCTGCCTGCGGACGCCGGGGATTACTCCCCGACCATCAACGCCCAGCCGCGCATCGGGTCCAGCTCGCAGATGTAGTTGCTGTAGCCGTGGCGGAGGTAGTAGGCGCCGCCGTTCTGGCACTGGGTCTTGTTGGGGTACCAGGCCACGAACTCCCAGGCGGCGGCCTGCTCGACGGAGGACGTGCCGGTTGCGGAGTGCTGGGGCGCGGCGGCGGCCGGGGCCGCGGCGGCGAGGGTGCCGAGCAGCGCGACGGCTGAGGCGGTGACGGCGAGACGGACCGAACGGGATCTCATGCGGGTTCCTCCCTGGAAACACGGACGGACCCCACGGGAGGACGCGCCGAAACGGCGGCGGGCACGCCTGTCCGACGAACCCGACGCGACGCCTCAACTCGCTGTGCGCGCGGTGTAGTTGGCGATCCCCGTGGTGCTGTCGAAGAGCGTATGCAGCGACCGGGGCACCTGCCACTGGCATAGCCAGTGACTCAGGTCACATCAATCCCCGCATCCACGCGTGTCCCGTGACGCCCCACGCGTCACGGGACATCCACGTCGTACACACCTCGGCCTCACGAGTCGGCCCCACGAGTCGACCCCACGGGCCTCAGCTGCCCGAGTGGACCTCCACCGGGTGCTCGCCCGCACGGGCCACCACCCGCGACTCGCCGCGGGCCGCGGCGCCCGCCATGAGCGCGATCCCCAGACCCGCCAGGGCGAGGACCGCGCCGACGAGGGTCGGCGACATCCAGCCCCAGCCCGCCGCGATGACGACACCGCCGAGCCAGGCACCGCCCGCGTTGGCGAGGTTGAACGCCGAGTGGTTCGACGCCGAGGCCAGCGTGGGCGCGTTCGAGGCGGCGCGCATCACCAGCATCTGGACCGGCGTGGTGATCAGGAAGCCGACGGCGCCCAGCAGCCCCACCAGCACCAGGGCCGCCCACTTCACCGGCGCCGCGAAGTGGAAGACCACCATGATCACGGCCATCAGACCCAGCGCCGCGTACAGGGTGCGGCGCGGGGCCCGGTCGGTCAGCGGCCCCGCGACGAGCGTGCCGAGCGTCATGCCGATGCCGAAGAGGGCGAGCACCCACGTCACGGACGACTCGGCCAGCCCGGTGACCTCCGTCATCATCGAGGCGAGGTAGCTGTAGACGGCGAAGACGCCGCCGAAGCCGAAGACGGCGGTCAGCAGCCCGAGGACGACCTGGCGGTTGCCCAGGGCACGCAGCTCGTGCCGGACCCCGCCCTGGTGCTCCGGGGGCAGACGCGGCACCAGCAGGGCGAGGGAGACCATCGCGACCAGGCCGATGAGGGTGACGACCACGAAGGTGGCGCGCCAGCCCAGCTGCTGGCCCAGCGCGGTACCGCCGGGGACGCCGACGATGTTGGCGACGGTCAGCCCGAGGAACATCGTGGCGACGGCGCGGGCGGCCCGGCCCTCGCGCACCAGACGCGCGGCGACCACGGCGCCGACACCGAAGAAGGCACCGTGCGGCAGCCCGGCCAGCACCCGCCCCGCCAACAGGGTGCCGAACCCGGGCGCGAGCGCCGAGGCGAGGTTGCCGAGTGTGAACAGCGCCATCAACAGCAGCAGCATCAGCTTGCGCGGGACGCGCGCGCCGACGGCGGTGAGCAGCGGGGCGCCGAGGACGACGCCGAGCGCGTAGGCGGAGACCAGGTAACCAGCGGTCGGTACGGACGTGCCGAGATCGTCGGCGACGTTCGGCAGCAGGCCCATCATCACGAACTCGGTGGTGCCGATCCCGAAGGCGCCCACAGCGAGTGCGAGCAGAGCCAGAGGCATGCGGTAAGAACCTTTCGGGGGATGTCGAGCTCAACGGAATGATCAGGGGTGCGCGAGCACGCGCGCGGACAGGGCAGGGCGGCGCGGCGCTGGGCGCCCTGCAGGGTGTGCCGACCCTGAATGTTTTGCCGAAGAACAAAGTCTCGCAGCCAGATGTTCCGCGGCGCAAAACACGGCGTTAAGGGCAGGCGAAGCCGGCCGCGGAACCCGGCGCCCTCCTGTCGCGAGCGCGCGCACGCGGGGTGTGCGGCCGTGCTCAGTCCGCGAGGTTCAGCTTCGCCCCGATCGGCAGGTGATCGCTGCCGGTGGACGGCAGAGTCCAGGCGGAGACCGGATCCGGGCCCTTGACCATGATCTGGTCGATCCGCGCCATCGGGAACGAGGCGGGCCAGCTGAAGCCGAACCCGTCGCCCGCAGCACCCTGCGCGGAGCGCAGCTGCGAGGTGATCGGGGCGAGCGCACGGTCGTTCATGGTGCCGTTCAGATCGCCGAGGAGGACCACGTTGTCCGCCGGGTCGTCGGAGAGCGCGTCACCGAGCGCCCTGGCGCTGCCGTCCCGCTGCCCGGCCGTGAAGCCCGCACGGAACTGCACACGCACGGACGGCAGATGCGCCGCGTAGACGGCCACGTCCCCCTTGGGCGTCTCGACGGTGGCGCGCATGGCACGGGGCCAGCCCATCTTGAGGTCGAGGGGCCGGGTGTCGGTCAGCGGGTACTTGCTCCAGATCCCGACCGTGCCGGTGAGCTTGTGGTACGGGTAGGACTTCTCCAGGCCCTCCTCGTAGGAGGCGGCCTGCGTGCGGGACACCTCCTCCAGCGCGATGACGTCCGCGCCGGAGGCGGCCAGCTTCCTGGCCGTGCCCCGCGGATCGGGGTTGTCCGCGTTGACGTTGTGGGTGACGACCGTCAGATCACCCGCCGCGCTGGTCGACTTGTCACCGAAGACGCCGCCGAACAGGTTCAACCACACGAGCGAGGGCAGCACCAGGGCGAGCAGCGCGGTGGCCGAGCGGCGCAGCACCCCCACGACGAGCAGCACCACGATCCCCAGGCCGCCCCAGGGCAGGAACGTCTCCCACAGCGAACCGATGTTGCCGATGGAGTTGGGGATCTCCGCGTGCAGGAGGAACACCAGGGCGAGGACGACCGCGAGCGCCGCCGGCACCCAGCCGCGCCGCCACTTGCCCGGTCCCGACCAGCGGGAGAAGGCCCGGCCCTGGCGGCCGCCCGGCCGCCGTGCGAGCCGGGAGAACAATCCCGCCCGCCGGTCGCCTTCTTCGCTGTGCGTGGCCTCCGACGTGTACGCGCGCGCCATCCGCCGTCCTCACTTGCCTGTGCTGGTGCCCGATGAACGATAGGTGATGCCGGTTCTCGACCAGTTGAACGCTTCGGTCCAACTGCTGTTTTCGCCCATTAACCGGTGGGGTCGCCCGGAACCCGGTGGTTGGGTAGGGAGTCTGCTGGGAGGACGAGGGGAGGGGCCTGCCGGGTTCCGGCTGGTCGAGGTGGTTTCGCGGCTGTGACACAACGCGCGTCCCACCGGCTGCGCATGCAGAAAGGTACACGGCTGCGCACGCAGAGCGCACCCGGCCCCGCACGCAGGGCGTACGCGGCCGTGTACGCAGGGGAACGCAGTACCACGCGGGGGAACGCAGTACGCAGCCGCACACGCAGGGGCACATGGCCGCGCACCCAGGGCCAGACGGCCCGGAGCCCCCGGGTCCGCCGAGGTGGCGCACCCCTACCGGGGCCGCCGGGTGCGTGCCAGCATGGGTTCTGATCCGGAGACGCCGTCAGGGCGCTTCGAGACGACATTTTGGAGACAGAGCCATGCCTCAAACGCTCTACGGGGGAACCCGGAATCGCCGTGTGACCGTGCGCGACCTCGCACTCGCCAAGGAGCGGGGCGAGAGGTGGCCGATGCTCACCGCGTACGACGCGATGACCGCCTCGGTCCTCGACGAGGCCGGCATCCCCGTGCTGCTCGTCGGCGACTCGGCCGGCAACTGCCACCTGGGCTACGAGACGACCGTCCCCGTCACCCTCGACCAGATGACCCTGCTGACCGCCGGCGTCGTCCGCGGCACCGGCCGGGCCCTCGTCGTCGCCGACCTGCCGTTCGGCTCGTACCAGGAGGGCGAGGTCCAGGCCCTGCGCAGCGCCACCCGGCTGGTCAAGGAAGCCGGGGCGGGCGCTGTGAAGCTGGAAGGCGGCGAGCGCTCCGCCGACCAGATCGGGCTCCTGGTGCGCTCCGGCATTCCCGTGATGGCGCACATCGGACTGACCCCCCAGTCCGTGCACGCCATGGGCTACCGGGTGCAGGGCCGCGGCGAGGAGGCGGCGGACCAGCTGCTGCGGGACGCCAAGGCCGTCCAGGACGCCGGGGCCTTCGCCGTCGTCCTGGAGATGGTGCCCGCGTCCGTCGCCGCCCAGGTCACCCGGGCATTGCAGGTGCCCACCGTCGGCATCGGGGCGGGGGCCGACTGCGACGCGCAGGTCCTGGTGTGGACCGACATGGCAGGTCTCACGCCCGGCAAGCTGCCCCGCTTCGTGAAGCGGTACGCCGACGTGCGGGGCGCGCTCACCGACGCCGCGCGCGCCTACGCCGAGGACGTCGTCTCCGGGGCGTTCCCGGCAGCCGAGCACTCCTACGAGTGACCCTTCACCCGCGCCGTCCTCCGCCCGTCCGCCGCCTCCCGGTGGCGGGCGGGCGGAAACCGACAGCGCCCCGGGTCCGGGCTGTCGGCGGCGTGTCGGTGGTTTGTCGGTGGCACCTGGCATCTTGACAGGCATGACGAGCGAGAAGACGACGAACGCGGTCGAGGTCCGCGGACTGGTCAAGCACTTCGGGGAGACGAAGGCCGTCGACGGCATCGACCTCGACGTGCGCGAGGGCACGGTCATGGGCGTCCTCGGCCCGAACGGAGCGGGCAAGACGACGCTGGTGCGGATGCTGTCCACACTGCTGCAGCCGGACGCCGGCACGGCGGTGGTCGCGGGGTACGACGTGGTGCGCCAGCCCCGCCAACTGCGCCGCACGATCGGCCTCACCGGGCAGTACGCCTCGGTGGACGAGAAGCTGTCGGGCTGGGAGAACCTCTACATGATCGGGCGGCTGCTCGATCTGCCCCGCTCCGAGGCGCGCAAGCGCGCCGACGAGCTGCTGGAGCGGTTCTCCCTCACCGAGGCGGCCCGGCGCCCGGCGAGCAAGTACAGCGGCGGCATGCGCCGCAGGCTCGACCTGGCGGCGTCCATGATCGGCCGCCCGAAGGTGCTCTACCTCGACGAGCCCACCACCGGGCTCGACCCGCGCACCCGTAACGAGGTGTGGGAAGAGGTGCAGAACATCGTGGCCGACGGCAACACGGTGCTGCTCACGACGCAGTACATGGAGGAGGCCGAGCAGCTCGCCAGCGAGCTGACGGTGGTCGACCGCGGCCGGGTCATCGCCGAGGGCCGGGTGCCCGAGCTGAAGGCGAAGGTGGGCGGCCGCACGCTGGAGATCCGCCCCGGCGACCCGGGCGAGGTGACGCGGATGGTCGGCGCCCTCGCGCAGGCGGGCCTGGACGGGGTGGCGGGTGCCACGGCCGACGAGGCCCAGGGCCTGGTGAGCGTCCCGATCGTCAGCGACGAACAGCTGACCGCCGTGGTGGGGCTGCTGGGCGCGCGCGGTTTCGCGCTCGCCGACATCGCCACCCACCTGCCCAGCCTGGACGAGGTGTTTTTGGCGCTCACCGGCCAGAAGGCCACCCACAAGGACGACGAGAACGCACTCGAGGAGGTCGCGGCGTGAGTACCGCCACCATCAAGGCCCCCGAATCGGGGAAGACCCCGCCGGTGCCGGGCGGCGGTCAGGCGCCGGTGAAGCCGGGAGCGGACGACGGACGGATCGGGCTGCGCGCCAATCTGCGGCACATCGGCGCGCTCGTGCGCCGGTGCGCCCTGCAGATCAAGCAGGACCCGGAGTCGATGATGGACGCCCTGCTGATGCCCATCGTCTTCACGCTGCTGTTCGTCTACGTCTTCGGCGGCGCGATCGGCGGCGGGGGCGGCGGCGCCAGCAGGGACCAGTACGTGCAGTACCTGATCCCCGGCATGATGGGCATGATGAGCATGTCCATCGCGATGGCGGTGGGCACGGGCATCAACGAGGACTTCCGCAAGGGCGTGATGGACCGCTTCCGGTCCATGCCGATCGCCCGCTCCTCCGTGCTGATAGCCAAGTCGCTGGTCGAGGTCGGCCGCATGCTGGTGGCCATCGTCGTGCTGCTGGCCGTGGGCCTGCTGTGCGGGTTCGACCTGAACGGCCACTGGCTGGGGATGCTGGGGGCCGTCGGCCTGACGGCGCTGTTCGGCGCGTCCCTGCTGTGGATCTTCATTCTGGTCGGGCTGTCGATGGAGACGGCGCAGGCCGTCCAGGGCATCTCGTTCCTGGTGCTGATGCCGTTGCAGTTCGGCTCCTCGGTGTTCGTCTCGACGGACACGATGCCCGGCTGGCTGGAGGCGTTCACCAAGGTCAACCCGTTGACACATGTCGCCGACTCCGCCCGCGGGCTGATGCTGGGCCAGGGCGCGGTGGCCGGCCCCGTGATGTGGACGGTGATCTGGGCGGTGGGACTCACCGTCGTCACGGCGCCGTTCGCCATCGCGAAGTTCCGGAAGAAGGTCTGAGGCGGTGCCTGGCGGCGCACTCCGTCAGGCACCCGCCCGTGCTCAGGCCCCCTGGACGAGGGCGACGGCCTCCTCGATGGTGAGGCCGCCGCCCTCGCTGTGGGCCTCGGCGTACGCACGGGGCGACAGCACGGCCCGCACCGCCTCCTCGGCGGCCTGCCGCGCCTCGCGCTCGACCGGCGGGAGAAAGGGCCCGCTCGGCCGGGTGGTCAGCGTATCGGCGGCACCCAGCAGCCGCCCCGCCTCCGCGCCCCGCCCGAGCGCGGCCAACGCCCGCGCGGCCGTGACGAGCTGACTTTGGGTCAGCTGCGGGCTGACCACGTCCGCCATCGCCTCGCGGGTCCTGCCGATGGACACCCGGAGCTTGGCCAGCGCCTCGCCAGGCCTCCCCGCCACGACGTGCGACCAGGCGAGCATGCCCTGCACCATCCCCGCGAAGAGCTGCGGCACCCTCTCGGCGAACTCCCGCTCCAGCGGCTCCAGCAGCGCTCGGCCCGCGTCCGGCTCTCCCGTGCGGATCAGGTGGGCCGCCAGCTGGATCGACGCGAAGTTGGGACCGTCCCCTCCGGCGCGCTCGGCCTCCTCGGTCGCCTCCCGCATCAGATGGTTGCCCTCGGCGACCGACTCCGGGTCCGCCAGCTCCACGAGCACGGAGCCGAGCCGGGACTTCAGCCGCGGCACCTGGCTGTGCGCGCCCAGCTCCTGGGCGCGGGCGATGGCCAGCCTGCAGTCGGCCGCCGCGCGCGCGAACTCGCCGCGCGCGCTGAGCGCTTCACACCGGCCCGCGAGCGCTTCGGCCTCTCCCCAGGCGTCCCCGAGCCTGCGGAAGATCTCCAGGCTCTCGTCCGCGTCGACGCCGGTCTGGTCCCACGCGTCGGGGACGTCCGCGCCGATCTTGGAGCGCAACTGGAGCGCGAAGCCCAGCTCCCACTCGTAGCCCAGGTCGCGGCACCCCTGGACCTGTGCGTCGGTCAGGTCGTGGAGGGCGTCGTAGTTGCCGCTGTGGAGCCAGGCGAACATCCACATGCAGCCGGGGATGCGGCAGACCTGGGGCATCCCGGGGGTGTAGGAGCGCATGACGGTGGCCAGTTCGGCCTGCCGCTCGGGGCTTTGCAACCGCTCGACGTCCTCCTCGGCGTCGGCCAGGACCATCAGCCGCACTCCGCGTCTGGCCTCCCACAGCTGTTCCTCGCTCATGGGCGGCGGGTGGTGGGTGGCCGACTCGTACAGCGGCGGCACCGGGCGCTGCTCCGCGAAGGGGGCGGGGCCCAGGCGCAGGGCCGCCTCACCCCAGATGAGGGCGTCGGCGCGGTGCCCGCGCAGCTGCCAGAACCAGCCCATGGACAGGATCAGGCACAGCGCCTCCTGCTCCTCACCCGCGGCGACGGCGCGGCGCAGCGCGGTGCGGATGTTGTCGTGCTCGCGCTCCAGCCGGTCCAGCCAGACGGCCTGCCGCGGTCCGCGCAGCAGCGGGTCCGCGGTGCGGGCCAGCTCGCGGTAGGCGACCAGGTGGCGGGCCTCGGCACGCTCCCGCTCGCCGGGCAGCGCGTCGAGCCTCTCGGCGGCGTACTCCGCGACGGTCTCCAGCAGCCGGTAGCGCATCCCGGCCGTGCGGCCGTCGCCGGGCTCGGCCACCACCAACGACTTGTCGACAAGGGAACTCAGGAGCGCGGCGGTGTCAGCCCCCGCGTCGCCCTCCCGTGCTGCCGCGCACACCTCCTCGACCTGCTCCAGCTCGCAGCCGCCGGCGAAGACCGACAGCCGCAGCAGCACCGTGCGTTCGGGCTCCTCCAGCAGTTCCCACGACCAGTCGACGACCGCCCGCAGGGTCTGCTGCCGTGCCAGTACGGTACGGCTGCCGCTGGTCAGCAGCCGGAACCGGTCATCGAGGCGCCGGGCGAGCTGGCCGGGGCTGAGCGAGCGCAGCCTGGCCGCGGCCAGCTCGATCGCCAGCGGCAGCCCGTCGAGGCGCCGGCAGATCTCCGCGCACGCCTCGGGGTCCTCGTCCGTGCAAAACCCCGCACGCGCGCGGGCACCCCGGTCGGCCAGCAGCCGCAGCGCGACGGGCTCGGGCAGCGGACCCACGGGCCGCACCGACTCCCCTGGTACGCCCAGCGGTTCGCGGCTGGTGGCGAGGACGGTCACGCCTGGGCACTCCACGAGCAGCGTCTCGACGACCCGCGCCGCCGCGTCGATGACGTGTTCGCAGTTGTCCAGCACCAGCAGCATGCGCCGCGCCGCGCAGTGCTCGACGAGCTGGGCCACCGGGTCGCCGGCCGTGGGGTCGGTCGCCGCGTGCAGGCTCTCCGCGGTGGAGCCGATCAGGAGGGTCTCCCGGCCGCCGAGCGCGGTCAGGACGGCCTCGGCGACCTCGGCGGGCCCGTTCCGCCCCCGTACGGAGGCCAGTTCGGCCACCCACACGCCGTCCTGCCACGCGCCGTCCCGCCAGGCTCCGTCCTGTCGCGCGGGGCCGCCGCCCTCCGCGCCGGTGCGGGCGGCCGTCTCCAGCGACAGGCGGGTCTTCCCGGCGCCGCCAGGTCCGGTGAGCGTCACCAGCCGGGCGCCGACGAGCTCCTTGCCGAGCGCGCCGATCTCCTCCTCACGCCCGACGAAGGAGGTCAGCCCGGCCCGCAGGTTGCCGACGGGCCGGACGGCGCCGGCGGGCGCGGAGGAGGGGGACGGCGCGGAGGACGGAGAGGACGGGGACGGCGGGCGGGAAGGGGAGAGCGGGGAGGGCGACCGCGGCGCGGGATCGTCGGTGGCCAGCAACGTGGCGTGCAGCGCGCGGAGTTCCGCGCCGGGGTCGGTGCCCAGGCGGTCGGCGATCCTGGCGCGCACGGTCTCGTACGAGGCCAGCGCCTCGGCGGTGCGGCCCGCGCCGTGCAGGGCGCACAGCAACACGGCCTGGAGGGACTCGTCGAGGGGGTGGGCGGCGGCCAGCTCGCGCGCGCCGGGCAGCACCGCCTCGGCACGGCCGAGGGCGAGCGCGGCCCGCATCCCGTCGCGGCGCGCGGCCAGTTCGCGGTCCGCCGCCCGCACCGCGGCGGGTCCACCCCCGTCGGGCAGGTCGGCCAGCGCGGGACCCCGGCACAGCGCGAGGGCGTCGTCGAGCAGCGCCATGGCCTTGACCGGATCGCCGTCCGCGAGCGCCTTCGCGCCCTCGTCGGCCAGCCGTTCGAACCGGAAGAGATCGACGTCGTCGCGCGTCACCGCCAACCGGTAGCCGCCCTCCACCGAGGCGAGGGCGTCCCGGCCCAACGCCCTGCGCGCCCTGCCCACCAGCGCCTGCACGGCGGCCGTCTCGTCCGCGGGCGCGTCCTCGTCCTGAGCCCACACGGCGGCGGCCAGTTGCCCGGTCCGTACGGCGCGTCCTCCCGCCAGGGCCAGCGCGGTCAGCAGCGCACGCAGCCGCGCCCCGCCGACCGGCACGGTCGTGCCGTCCTCGCGGAGAACCTGCGTGGTACCCAGAACGCGGTAGAGGTAGCGCACCCCCACATAGTGCCACCGGGCGGACGGGGCTCCGGCGGCGACCGTCTCCCCCGGACACCGGGCTCCTCGCGGCCCCTCCCCAGGGACGGGCCCCGCCCCGGGAGGCCCAGCCACCGCGGCGGCCCGGCGAAGTCGTACCGGCGGTTTTGCCCGGTTTGCGGCAGGGCACTCGGCGGCGGCACAGACACGCGCACTGCCAGCGGAGGTACCCCGGATGCCCGCTCGCGAGGAGCTGCCCTCGACGCTCCGCCGTTCCCCCGACAGCGCCAGGCGCACCTGGTCGAAGGCGCACGACTCAGCCGTCAAGGAGTACGGCGAGGGGCGGCGCGCCCACCAGACGGCGTACGGCGCGCTGAAACACACGCACGAGAAGGTCGGCGACCACTGGGAGCGCAAGAAGGGCGCCCGCAAGGGGCCGTCCGACCCACAGTCCGCACGCCCGCGCGGCCGGGGCGGACGCAGCGGACAGGGCGTCGACGAGGGCGCACCGAAACAGCACCTGTACGACGTGGCCAAACGGCTCGGCGTGGAGGGCCGGTCGCGAATGACGAAGCCGGAGCTGGAAGAGGCCATCCGCAAGGCCAACCGGTCCAGGACACGGCAGGCCCGGTCGGGCTGAGCGGCCGCGGTCCGCGCACCGCGGCGACTGCCGGCGCGACAGCGGCGCGGGCCGCGGGCGTGGCGCCCGCGGGGGCGGCAAGCGGCCTGGAGCGACCGGCGCGCGTCGACCAGTGTCTGTCGGCCGGTCCGCGGCAAGCGGTCTGTGCCGTCGGGCCACCGTCTCGGGCGCGGTGGCAGCCGGCTCCGCGCACCCGCTGGGGCAGATTCGCGTCACCCGAGACGTGCCCCCGCTTGCTCGTGCAGACCGCCCGGTAGTGCGTGCGGCGGCTTCCGCTCACGAAAGCGTCGCGGATGTGGCCGTGGCGAGGCGTACGCACCGCGCGGCAGTCGCCGCTGCCCACGCCCGCACCCCGGTCGTGCGCCACCCGGTCGCACACGTGGCCGCGGTGCGGCAGGCGGCTGTCGGCGCCGGGCCCGTCGTCGGCCGCTGACGCCGCCGCCGGCAGTACACCCACCGGAGAGGTCACCGCCGCCGCGACCACCGTCAGCGCCCGCACGCGGCGCGTCCCCGCGCGCTGCCGCGCGGGGTGCACATGTGAGAGGGCTGCGACATTCCCGCGCCGGGACGGATACCCCCTCCCATGGGTCACCCGCCCGGCGAGCCGACACCACCCTCACGGCCCACCGAGGCGGCCGCACCGCGGCTCACCGCAGCGTCCGCGCCGCCACCCGCCGCCGCCCGCCGCAGCGCGGCCAGCGCCGCCCGGATCGCCGGGCGGTGGGACACGCCGACGCGGGTGAGCGCGAACAGGTGGCGGGTGGGCGTCGGTTCCAGCGGGCGGACCACCACGCCCTCCGGCAGCGGGCCGCGCCCAAGGCGCGGCAGGAGCGCGATCCCCAGGCCCGCGGCCACGAGAGCGACCTGGGTCTCGAACTCGGCGACCTGGTAGGCGACGTCGGGCTCCTGTCCGGCGGCGCGCAGCGTCGTGTGGAGCCAGTCGTGGCAGACCGTGCCGGGAGGTTGGCACACCCAGCGCCGGCCCGCCAGATCGGCGACGACCAGCGCCCCGCGCCCGGCCGGTGCGTGCCCCGCTGGTTCGTGCTCCACCGCCTCGTGCCCGGCCGGTTCGTGCCCGGCCAATTCGTGCCCGGCCGGGAGGAGGACATCGCAGTGGTCGTCGCCCAGCGGTGTCCTGCGCACCCCCTCGGGCGCCGACGCGGGCGCCACGTCCCAGTCGTGGGCGAGCGCGAGATCGATCTCGCCGCGGGCCACCAGGCCGACCGACAGGTGCGGATCGATCTCCGACATCCGCACCTCGAGCGCGGGATGGTCGGCACACAGCCGGGCCAGGACGCCGGGCATCAGACCGCGCGCCCCGCTGGGGAAGGCCGCCAGCCGCAGCCTGCCCGCCGGGCGGCCCCTGCGCTCTTCCAGCGCCACCTCGGCCCGCTCGGCGAGAGCGAGCATCTCGCCCGCCGTACGGACCAGCATCAGCGCGTCGTCGGTCAGGGCGATACCGCGGCCCTGCCTCTCCAGCAGCCGCGTGCCCGTCTCCCGCTCCAGCTTGGCGATCTGCTGCGAGACGGCGGACGGGGTGTACCCGAGCGCCTGCGCCGCGCCGCCGACCGAGCCGTGCGTCCGCACGGCGTGCAGCGCACGCAGCCGGGACAGATCGAGCATGACGCACCCTCCCGTGCTCCGACCGGCCTGCCGACCGGCCTGTTCAGTACCGCCGACTGTCCAGTACCGCCGGCTGTTCAGTCACCGCGGACCCTTCAGTACCGCGGACCGTTCAGCATTGCTGAATCCAACCATGCAGGAAGCCGTGCTGGTGCTGAACGGTCGGTGCGGTGACGATCGGATCATGCGCCTGTCTCCCCTCCACCTCGCCCTCGCCGTCCTGGTCGCCGCCCTGTGGGGCGTCAACTTCGTCGTCATCGAAGTCGGCCTGCGGCACTTCCCGCCCCTGCTGTTCTCCGCGCTGCGCTTCCTCCTCGCCGCCCTGCCCGCCGTCTTCTTCGTCCGCCGCCCCCGCATCGCCCTGCGGTGGGTGGTCGGCGTCGGACTCTCGCTCGGAGTAGCGAAGTTCGGACTGCTCTTCATCGGCATGGAAGGCGGCATGCCCGCCGGGCTGTCCTCCCTCGTCCTCCAGTCCCAGGCCGTCTTCACCGCCGTCCTCGCCGCCGCCACACTGGGCGAACGACTGGGCCGCACCCGGCTGTTCGGCATGGCCGTCTCCTTCGCCGGCATCGTCGTCGCCGCCGTCGGCCAGGGCACCGCGGGACCGCTCGGCGCCTTCGCGCTCGTGGTCGCCGCCGCGTTCGCCTGGGGCGTGGCCAACGTGCTGACCCGCAAGGCCGCCCCCGAGGACGCGCTCTCCTGGATGGTGTGGGTCAGCCTCGTACCGCCGCTGCCGCTGATCGCCCTCTCGCTGCTGTTCGAGGGGGCCTCCGCCGATCTCGCCGCCCTGCGCTCGCTGGACCCGTCAGGGCTGGCCGCCCTCGGCTTCGTCGCCTGGGCCGCCACTCTGTTCGGCTTCGGCGCCTGGGGCCACCTGCTGCGCCGCTACGACGCCTCCGCGGTCGCCCCCTTCTCCCTCCTGGTCCCCGTGTTCGGCATGACCTCCGCCGCCCTGCTGCTGCACGAGGGCATCTCCCTCGCCGACATCGCAGCCGCGGCCCTCCTGATCGGCGGCGTCGTCCTGGTCTCCCTCACCCCGGGCAAGCGCCGCACGCACACCCCGGACGAGCACGCCACGGACGCCACGGGCCAGCACGCCACGGACGCCACGGACGCGGCCCACCCGCACGACGAGACGGGCCGGGTCCGCGCGTAGGAGCGGCGCGAAGAGAGGCACCCGCGGGCTCCGGTACCGGCGTCGCGCGGAAGGCGCCGCGTGCGGGGTTCGCGGCGCCCGCGTCCTGCCGGTACGGTCAGGGCCCATGACCAGCGCAGCTTCCCATCCGGAACACCACCGGATCAGCCCGGTCTTCCTCGGGCTCGTCGCGATCATGGCGGTCTCCGGCTGGGCCGTCTGGTACGGCTGGGCGGACGTGACGGGTGTCTCCGTCTTCTTCTTCGTCGTCGCCGGATGGATCGTCTCCCTGTGCCTCCACGAATACGCGCACGCGCGCTCCGCGCTCGGCGCGGGAGACGTGTCGGTCGGCGCGAAGGGCTACCTGACCCTCAACCCGCTGCGCTACACCCACGCGCTGCTCAGCATCGTGCTGCCCGTGGTCTTCGTGATCCTCGGCGGCATCGGCCTCCCCGGCGGAGCCGTCTACATCGAACGCGGCCGCATCACCGGACGCTGGAAGCACAGCCTCATCTCCGCCTCGGGCCCTGCCACCAACGCGCTGTTCGCCGGGGTGCTCACCGCGCCGTTCTGGCTGCACGGCGTGCACGACATGCCCGTCGCGTTCCGCAGCGCCCTCGCGTTCCTCGCCCTGCTCCAGGTGACGGCCGCGCTGCTGAACCTGCTGCCCGTGCCGGGACTGGACGGCTACGGGGTCATCGAACCCTGGCTCTCCCCCGCCGCCCGCAGGCAGGCCGAACCCTTCGCGCCCTTCGGGCTCCTCATCGTCTTCGGATGCCTGTGGATCCCCCAGGTCAACGAGGTCTTCTGGGACGTCGTCGACACCATCCTGCGCGGCATGGGCGTCTCCGAACTGGAGACCTACCTCGGCCTGGAGTACTTCCGCTTCTGGCAGGGCGAACCCCAGAACGTACTGCTCCCCTAGGCTCCCGCCCCGGAACGTACCGCTCCCCGGGCCTTCCGCCGGCCCGTCCTCAGCCGGCGCTCTCCGTCGGCGCGGACGACGGCCGGCGGCGGTGGTAGTACCAGGCCATGTTGGAGGTCAGACCGGCCACCAGCACCCACAGCACGCCGAACCACTTGCCGTTCGCGAACGAGACCACGGCGGCGACGACGGCCAGCAGGCACAGAACGGTCGCGTAGAGGGCGAGGCCCCTGGGGGCGCGGCGGGCTGGGGCTGACATGGCGCGGGCTCCAATGCGAGACGGGTGTGCGCCCGCCATTCTCCCTCACCCCTCCCGGCGGGCGAGCCGCCGCCCGTACACCACGTCCACCAGGGCCACCACCAGCGCGGCCGCGACGAAACACAGCGCCGTGAGCAGCCCGTAGTCCAGCGCCGTCGCCCAGTTGCGGCTGCTGGCGAGCCAGGCGAAGAAGACCGCACCGACAGCGGCGATCCCGGCGGCGGAGCCGATCCGCTGACCGGTCTGGATGACACCTCCCGCGGCACCCCCCTGCGCGACGGGCACCGACTGCAGGGCGAGCGTCTGGTTCGGGGAGATCACCAGCCCCGAGCCGAACCCGGCGCACAGCATCGGCCCCACCAGAGCCCAGCCGACGGCGCTGTTCTGCACCTCGTGCACGGCGACGCTCGCGCCCCCGAGCCCCAGCAGCACCAGAACGAGACCCGCGGCGATCAACGGACGCCCGACACGAGTGATGAAACGACCCCCGACAGCGGCCGAAACCGCCGAGCCGACAGCGAACGGCGTAAGCGTCAGCCCCGCCTGAAGAGCGCTGTAGCGCATCCCGTTCTGCAGGAAGAGCGTGAAGATGAAGAAGATCGTCGTGAAGCCGGCGAAGTAGAGCAGCCCCAGCAGCGCGCCCAACGAGTACGACCGCTCGCTGAACAACCGCAGGTCCACCAGAGGCGCCTTCCCGTGCCGCAGATACCTGCGCTCCCACCACAGGAACGCCACCGCGAGCAGGACACCCAGCGGGACGAGCAGCCACTTGCTCTGACCATGCCACTGCCGCTCCTGCACCAGCGGCAGCATCACGGCGATCACCCCGGCCCCCAGCAGCAGGACGCCGACCGGATCGAGCGACTCCCGGTGCGCCATGTCGCGCTCCGCGCACGCGGGCGGCACCAAGCGCAGGGCCAGGAGAAAAGCCACCACCCCGATGGGCAGATTGACGAAGAAGACCCACCGCCAGCCCTCGGACGCACCGAAGGCCTGAATCAGCAGCCCGCCCAGCAGCGGCCCGACAGCCGTCGAAAGACCGATCGTGGAGCCCAGCAGCCCGAACGCCCTGCCGCGCTCGGCACCCCGGAAGAGCTGCTGGATCATGCCGGAGATCTGCGGCATGATCAGGCCGCCCCCGACGCCCTGGCTCAGCCGCGCGATCACCAGCCACGTGGGCCCCTGCGCGAAACCGCACGCCATCGACGCGGCGGTGAACAGGACGAGCCCCCCGAGGAAGGCCGTACGGCGACCCAACGCGTCACCGATCCGCCCCGAGGGCACCAGCACGAGACCGAAGGTCAGCGCGTACCCCGACACCACCCACGAGAGGGCCGACTCGGAAGCCCCCAGCCCCTGCTCGATCGCGGGAAGCGCGACATTCACGATCGAGACGTCCAGCAGCGACATGAAGCCGACCAGCAGACACACCGACAGCGCCTTCCAGCGCCGCGGGTCGGGCGTGTACGCCTCGTCACCCGCGCCGTGAGCGCCGCCTGTCCCCTTGTTCGTGCCGTCGCCGTTCGCCGTCGTCCCGCTCGCCCCGGTCCGCCCGGTGGCGGGCGCCGGCTCCTGTCCCATCCGTGCCTCCTGGCGGGCGCGCACGCCCCTGTGGCCGGTCACCGCTCACCCCATCATGGGCGGGGCACGCGTGACCCGCATGTCCGACGACAGCGGGTTCCCGCACCCCCGCGGCTGATACGTGCTCCCGCGTGGGCCCGTGCGGCGTGCTCCCGCGTGGGCCCGTGCGGGCCGGGCGGGCCGGGCGGGCTGCGCGGGCCGGGCGGGAGCACGAGCCCAGCCTCCGACCGAGAGGCGATCCGGACGCGGGGCGATCCCGACGAGGGACCTCAGCGGTCGGTCCGGTGAGTCTGGCGGGCCTGGTGGGCCAGGTTCCGCGTCAGGGCGCCGACCCGGTGCCGGGACAACCCGGTCCTGCCGTCGTCGCCGACCGTGACCACCAGAGCCAGGTCTCCGCCGCCGGCCACCGGAAGCCGGACAGCGGCGACGTTGCCGCCGGGCACGACAAGCGGAGCGTCACCGGGCTCGGCCCCGTGGACCTCCTCCGCGTACCGGCGCAGCGCGTCCCGCCCCATCCGCGCGTCGTGCTGGATCTGCGGCAGCATGACGTCGACCGCGTACCCCCGGGCCACGCCCACGGTGAACAGGCGGGCCCGCTCGGCGCCGACACGGTAGCCGCAGCCGACGAGTGCGCCGTCCGCCCGCGCCAGCGGGGTGTCGAGGTCGTCGGGCAACTCGCCGTCCACAGAACCGGACTCCACGCGATCGGCCTCCACACCGGCGGCACGCAGCGCGGCGGGCACGTCGTACGGCACGGGACAGCTGGTTCCGGGCCCGGCCGCCAGCTTCCGCAGGGCTCCGACGCTCAGCGGCGACCGGGCCGGCTTCTTCTCCTCGCCACCCCCGTGCTCGTCCTTCGAACCGCCGTAACCCGAGCACGCCGCGAGGACGGCCGCCACCACGGCGGCGACCGTCAGACCACCGCCGGGGATTCTGCGCTTCCCCACCCCACCCGCACCCGCACCCATGCCCGCGCCCGTATTCGTATCCGTGTCCGTACGCGCCGCCGCCGTTACGTGCGCGGCGGCTCAGATGTCGGTGAGACGGACGCCCGCGTGCGCCTTGTAGCGGCGGTTGACGGAGATGAGGTTGGCCACCAGCGACTCGACCTGGTGAGCGTTGCGAAGCCGACCCGCGAAGACGCCCCGCATCCCGGGGATACGGGCGGCGAGCGCCTGCACGATCTCGCAGTCCGCGCGCTTCTCACCCAGCACCATCACGTCCGTGGCGATCTCCTCGACCTCCGGATCGGAGAGCAGCACCGCGGACAGGTGGTGGAAGGCCGCGGTGACCCGCGACTCCGGCAGCAGCGCCGCGGCCTGCTCGGCCGCGCTGCCCTCCTCCGGGACCAGCGCGTAGGCGCCCTTCTTGTCGAAGCCGAGGGGGTTCACGCAGTCCACGACCAGCTTGCCGCGCAGCTCCTCGCGCAGCGACTCGATGGTCTTGGCGTGGCCCTCCCACGGGACGGCGACGATCACGATGTCGGAGCGGCGCGCGCACTCGGCGTTGTCGACCCCCTCGACGCCGTGCCCGATCTCCTCGGCCGCCTGCCGGGCCCGCTCCGCGGCCCGCGAGCCGACGGTGACGGCCATGCCGCCCCGGGCCAGCCGGTACGCCAGCCCCCGCCCCTGGTCCCCGGTCCCGCCGAGCACCCCGACGGTCATCCCGGACACATCAGGCAGGTCCCACGGGTCCTTCTTCGGTGCGGTGTTGCCGGCGGCGTCAGAGGCAGCTGCATTCATACGCCGCATACTGCCACCTCTCGCGCCGCACGCGGCCGACAGCCACCGTGAAGGTGATCACGCCCCACCTGCCCGTCACCCGCCCGCGCACGTCAACTTCCCTGCGGCCTCGGCCATCACGACCTGCGCCAGCTTGCCGAAAGTTTTGTGCGCGCGGTCAGGGTCGTCATTGAGCTCGGTGTCATTCGCGTAGATGTCGATCAGGTACCTGGTGAACGAGGCGTCGTCATCGCCGGGCGCCCGAGCGCAGTCGAGCCCCGCAACGGCCCCCTTCCCCCACGTGACGACCTCGTACCGCCCGGGGTACTTCCTGGGTTTGTCAACGGGCTTGTGCTCCATGACGGCTTCATACGGAGTGGAGGGCGCCGCCTCGTCGTTCGGCTTCACCCATTCGCCGGAGACATCGACCGCAGGCATCCCGTCCACCAGGTAATAACACCCCTGCGAGGACACCACCCCGCTTCCCAATTGCACATAATCGTCCTCTCTCGTGATCCTTTTCCCGGCCCCGAACAACGAAGAATAATCCTGTGGGGGAACTTCCAACCCGCAGAGCGTCTGCGGAACTCGATATTCACGCCTGGGAGGCTCACTGCACGACGAAAGAGCGGCCACTAGGAAGAAGCAAATCAGGAGAGGCAGAACCGCGAAACGCTGAAAACTACTCGTCACTGCCTTGTCTACCCTCCAGGAGTACCGGTGGCATGCGAACGCGCCGTGCCCGCACCGTTCTGAAAACCAGCGAGAGCTTCACTTCTGGCGCCAGCCACAACAGCCTCCCGGATATCCGCATCCAAGTCGGCCTCGCGCCCCAGCCGCTCCGCCCAGTCCCTGTAGAAGTTACGCATATTGTTCTGAGTTCTGGTAAACACGTACCGACCCTCCCCTTCGGCTTCCTCAGCCTCTTTGGGGATATCCCTCTTCACTTCCTCCAGAACTGCCTCACTCAAATCCTCCTGCGCCCACCCCAACGGCGTGGAGAGCGCCGCTCCCCCTTGCGCCGGGCCCAAATTTCCGATTCCCAGGCCAACGAACCTGTTGACCCACTTGCCGGCTTCATCGGCCTTCTTGTTGAAGTCCTCGGCCTCGCTGACCTTGTCCTCGTACAGAGCATCCGCCTTGGCTTCACTGAGCACTCCCGATACATAAGCGCCACCGAAAACCGCGTCCCCGCCATAGTCGCGCACATCGCTCGCATCGGCCCCGGGCGGCAAACTATGAATCACGTCTTGCAGGTGCTCGATGGAGTACATCTCCTGGGAGGACTTCACCACTCCATAGCCATAGGGGTCACGACCGACCTGATTCAAGTACTCGTGAAGCGCTCCTGGATCGAACTGCGCCGCATGTCCCCGCACCGGGAGTTCGTTGTCGCCGGTCACCTCGCGCTGCACATCCCCGGGGTAGTCAGCAACCATCTCCCCGAGGGTCCCCCGAAAATCTACGAAATCCTCACCCTTGGCGAGGGGAGACAACTCACCGTCACTCGGCGGACCGCCGAACACCCGCACGGCCTCCTCCATGACACCCGCATTCGCCGCCGAATGCTGTGGCGCTTCAGTGGTTACCACGGCGTCAGGGAGGCGCCCCGTGGCTCCCGCTTTCAGGGCAGCCTCGAAGCCGTCTCGCGCATCCTTGTCGAGTAGATCGCCGGAGTCATAAACACTCGCGTCCACGACCTTCCAGTCCCGCTCGCCGACAAGGTATTCCATGCGATCATTCTTCTGGATCCCGTTCTTGTCCAGGTCGGCGTCGGACGCGGGATCGAGGTATCCGGCCGCAGCAACAGGATCCTCCGACATGATGGCGAGAAGGCCATCGTAAGGGTCATTTTCGAATGTGCTGTTTTTCATATCCGAAAGGCCGCTGTCTTCGGAGAGATTCTTTCCGAACCCCCCGTGGTCCCAGATGTCGGGGTCTTTCTCTTCAGCGGCACGGATGTCGTCGCCCAGGTCGTAGAGCATCTGCGGGGAGTAGCCGTCGCCGTGCTTCATGAGGGTGACCAGGCTCTGGTAACCGCGGCCGTGGTAGGAACTGCCGCCGACACCACCGACATCCCGCAACTCGTAGGACCACTCGTCGGCGCCCGCCTTTCGCATGCCCTCGCGCCACTTGTCGTAGAAGGCACCGTCCCGGCTGGCGAGCCAGGCTGTGTACTTCTTGCCGTACTCCGGTGAACTCAGCTTGACCTTCTTGCCCTCCCCGTCGCGGAACACCGGGACTCTCGTCGCCGAGGCCAGCGACGTGGCCAGCGATTTCTCCATGCCCAGGTAGACGCCCTGGTTGTCCTTGTCGACGCGGTAGGCCAACGCGTTCAGCTGGTTCGTCGCATCGATGAGCCCGTCGGGCTGCAGCGAGTTGAGCAGAGTGCGGCTGAACTGCTTGTCATCGGGATCCGTGCGGAGGAGTACCTGCAGCTCGTGCCGCTCTGCGGGGCTCAGTCCGCCGTCCTCTTCGCGCGAGTCGAGGCGTTCGATCAGGTGGGCGGCGCGCTTGCCTGCGTACTTCTCGACATCCCCGGCGGCCGCGCTGTTGAACCCGCCGTCCTCGCCCTTGCCGTCCTTGTCCGTGGCGGCGGCCTTGAGGGTGAGCATGTTCTCGTAGTCCACGTCGTCGACGTGTTTGACCGCGTCCCTGATGCGGCCGTTCCACTTGGTTTCCTCGTCGGCGCGGCCGGGGTCGCGCAGCGCGCTCTGCGCCTCGCCGCTCGTCATGCCGCTGGTGTCGAGGTTGCACTTGCCGTACGCGTCGACCTTCATGCCGCCTTCGTGGACGGCTTGGTCGCGGACCTTCTCGAGCCGTGCGCGGGCAGCGGTGAGCCGGTGGTGGCAGTCGTCCAGCAGGTCCGCGATCTTTCCCGCCTGCTTCTTGGCGGCGGCGAACTCGTGCGCGGTGATCTTCGACGACTTCCAGAAGGCGTCCGCCGACTCTCCCGACCAGCCCTTGAGCTTTTTCCGGACGTTGCCGTGGTAGGCGTCGTGGAAGATGTCGCAGCGGTCTCTGAGGATGCGCCAGTTCTTGGCTGTTTCGGTGAGGGAGGAGAAGTCGGCGTTGATGATGTCGTGGTAGGTCAGTTCCACGTCGTCCGCCTCACAGGTCGTTGAGACGGCTGCCGTGCACCGGCTCGAGAGCCTTGTTGAGGCTGCGGACCCGGTCGGCTTCGGAGACCTCGAACGCGGTCTTGGTGCCGTACAGGGCGTTCATCTCGCCACGTAGGCGGTGGGAGATCTTCTGCCACGCCTCGCCCCAGCGTTCCAGGCAGAAGTCCAGGCCCTTGCGGGTGTCCCAGCCGCGCAGGACGCCGTGGTTGGTGTTGCTGCTGCCGAAGACGCTGGTCGAGGCGAGTGTCGCCTTGCCGCCCTCGTAGGTGGCCGCCGGGCCGAGGTCTTCCTTGATGAATTTGGCTGCGGCTGCCTTGTCGGAGGGCGTGACGACCAGGTCCGCCCTGCCTCCACCCCCTGTCGGGGCCCTCCCGGCCCCGTTGAGCCGCATGGCGGTCGCACTCGCGCGGGACCATTCCTGTTCGAAGGACATACCTTCCCCCCAGACGTCGGCGAACTCGATCCCCCGTGTTCGCGCACCGCGGGTTGTATCCGCGTCGGTGCGTACTGTGACGAAGGGTGACCATACAGTCCCCCGGACGCCTGGCGTCAACCGTTGCCGACCGGTGCCTTGCGGACTACGGGGCTCCGGTGCGGGCGGCCATGTGGCGTTGGCGAGCTGCCTCGTAGAGGACGGCCGTGGCGGCGTTGGCGGCATTGAGGGAACTGGCGGCGCCGTGCATGGGGATGCGGGCGGTGCGGTGGCAGCGGTCGCGCCAGGCGTTGCTGAGGCCGGTCGTTTCGTTGCCGATCAGGAGGAGGGTCGGTCCTGTCAGGTCGGTGTCGTGGAGGAGGTCGTCGCCGGCTTCGTCGGTGCCGACGAGGGTGATGTCGTGGCCCGCCAGCCAGGCGTCGAGGTCGCGGGGCGAGGGGACGCGGACGGCGGGGAGGGAGAAAAGGGACCCTGTGGAGGCGCGGACGGACTTGGGATCGTAGACGTCGGCGGCGTGGCCGGTGACGACGAGCCCGTCCGCGCCGAAGGCGTCAGCGGAGCGGATGAGAGTGCCGATGTTGCCGGGGCTGGTGGGACGGTCGAAGAGGACTCCGAGGAAGGAGGGGCCGACGGGGATGCGGGCCAGGTCGTCGTCGGGCATGCGGGCCACGCCGACCAGTTCGGCGTCGCCCTCCTCGCGTTCACTCAGCTCGGCGAGGAGTTCGGGGGCCATGGCCACGCGGTCGCCGGGCACGTCGGGCGACTCCAGGAGGGAGCGCGCCCAGTCGGTGAGGCGGCGGCCCGCCGGATAGAGGAGGGCGGTGAGCGGCCAGCCGTGTTCGACGGCCAGCGTGAGGGGGCGCACGCCCTGGACGAGGAACTCCCGGCCGCGTTGCCGCTTGGTGCGGTTGGCCAGGAGGGCGTGCCACTGCTGGAAACGGGCGTTGCGGGTCGTGATCCGCACGGTGTGCATCCGGGGAGCGTAGCTGTTGGCCGGCGGCCCGAGCGGGCGGGCCTGCGCGGCCGGCGGTCCGCCGCGGTGGCGGGCGGAGCCGTCCGCCCGCCCGCCCCGCAGCCAGCGGGCACAGCCGTCCGGCGGCGGCCCGACCACACAGACGGGCGTGAACGTCGGTCGGCGGTCCGACCACGCGGGCTGGCACGGCGGCGGTCGGCGACCCGACCACCCGAACGTGCGCGGCCGACGGCCGGTGGCCCGAGCGGGCGGGCCTGCGCGGCCGGCGGTCCGCCGCGGTGGCGGGCGGAGCCGTCCGCCCGCCCACCCCGCAGCCAGCGGGCACAGCCGCCCGGCGGCGGCCCGACCACACAGACGGGCGTGACCGTCGGTCGGCGGTCCGACCACGCAGGCGGGCGCGGTTGGCGGCCGGTGGCCCGAGCAGGCCGGCGTACGCAGCCGGTGGCCCGGCGCGGCGGGTGGGCGGGCGGAGGCGTCCGCCCGTGGTCCTCCTCGCAGCCAGCGGGCTCAGCCGGTCGGCGGCGGGGTGGGCCACGCTTGCGCACGATCGTTCACGTGGGGGGCTCGCAGGCGGGTGCGGGTGGGTGTACGGGACAGGTCGGGGGTTGGTCAGGTCGGTGTGGTGAGGGCTTCGATCGGGATGCGGCGGAAGGTGAGTGTTTCGTAGGCGCTGTCGTCGCCCGTCTCGTAGAGGAGGCCGACGGTGTGGTCGTCCGCCCGTACGAGGTCGCTGTAGGCGGCCGGGCGCTCGTCCACGGTGTGGGCTACGCGCCAACGGGCGCCGCCGTCGGTGCTGGCGCGTACTGCCATGCGGTGGCGGGTGCGGGGGTGCGACGGTGCGGAGAAGAGGAGGATGTCCGGGTCGCCCAGGTGCAGGACGCCGGCTTGGACGACGGGGGTGGTGAGGCTGTCCTGGGGGGCGAAGGGCGCGGTCAGTGTCGCGCCGCCGTCGGTGGAGCGGGCGTCGGCGCGGTGGGCGGGGAGGCTGGAGTCGTTGCGGGTGTTGAAGTAGACGGTGCCGTCGGGCAGTTGGGCCGCGGTGGTCTCGTTGACGTTGATGCGGCCGTCGGGGTCGTCGTCGCGGTAGCCGATCCGCCAGGTGGCGCCGCCGTCGTCGCTGAGCAGGTCGTGGCCGCCGTTGTAGCGGCCTTCGGTGCCGTCGTCGCCGGGTGCGGTGGGAGGGGTGGAGTGGTTGGCGGGGACGACGATCCGGCCGGTTGAGGGTCCGGTCGCCAGTTGGAGTGCGTGTCCTGGTGTGGTCGCGTACCAGCGCCATGCGGGGTCCTTGGCGGCGCCGGTGATCTCGCGGGGTGCGCTCCAGGCGTGCCCGCTGTCCTCGCTGTACTGGAGCCAGACGCGGCGGCCGTCCTGGTCTGCGATCTCGCCGCGGCGGATGCGTGCTTCCGTGGCGTCGGCCGCGGCGCGGACGTGGACGAGCAGGACGCGGCCGTCGTCGAGGGCGACCGGGGCGGGGTTGCCCGCGGTGCCGTCGCCGTTGGTGGCGGCGGCGAGGAGTGGGCCCCAGGTGCGGCCGCCGTCCCTGGAGCGTCTGAGGACGATGTCGATGTCGCCGCTGTCGTCGGCGGAGTCGGCCCGTCCTTCGGCGAAGGCGAGGAGGGCGCCGTCGGGCGCCTTCACGAGTGCGGGGATCCGGAAGGCGGCGTAGCCCTCGCTTCCGGCGCGGAACGGTACGGAACTCTCGGGTACGGAACTCTCGTACGGCATCGAGTGACCCCAACTGGCAGAGGTAGGACGTCCCTTGTCCTGGGTGAAGGTAGGGACACGGCGGGGAGCCGTCAAGAAGAGGGTGTGCCGGTCCATAAACGTCGGGTGCACCATGTGGAGATCTTGAGACGGCTGCTCCCTCAAGTGGCGAGCGGCCTGACTCACGTGTTCTGCTCTTCGCACAGTCGGGCGGAACCGCTGCTACCGGTTTCGGATGTGCC
Organism: Streptomyces diacarni; assembly: GCF_003323715.1. Taxonomy (GTDB): domain Bacteria; phylum Actinomycetota; class Actinomycetes; order Streptomycetales; family Streptomycetaceae; genus Streptomyces; species Streptomyces diacarni. Next base: position 69,451 of record NZ_QOIN01000034.1, on the reverse strand, counting down.
CGTTTTTCCAGGCCTGTCCTGGCCCGACTGATGAGCGCCCCGAGCGGTTATTCACGCCGCCTGGGGTGATTCCCCCTCATAAAACCGGAAGCAATGAAGGGAAACGCATTCATGCGTCACCACATCGAGACCGCTGAGCTTGCCGACGCCGAGCTGGACGCCGTTTCCGGCGGCATCCTCAACGAGGCCGTGAGCGAGGCCGGCGCGACCGTCGGCGGCGTGGAAGGCCTGGTCGGCAACACCGTCAACGGTGTCGGCACCGATGGCCTGCCCAACGTCGGCGTCACCCTGGGCGCCCAGTCCTGAGTCGGCCGCCCGGCGAAATAAAGGTGTCATCGGCTGACATAAGCGTGTCACTGACCGACACCTTCACCGCGCCGTACCGGAACCGCTCGTCATTCCGGTGACGCGGGCCCGAACCATAAGCCCCGGACTTCGTTCCGGGGCTTATGTGTTACGGTCATGCGCCGTTGTCGCCCGCCTTGTGGCCGACTTCGGCGAAACAGTGAAGGAAAGGTGACGTGGAGTTCCGGAAAAAGGCGCTGGCAAAACTGCAGTCGCCGGAAGAACTCGACGTTCCGGTGCGGTTCGCACGGCCGCAGGGCCTGCTCGTCCTCGTGGTCACCCTGCTCGTGATGGCGGCCGGCTGCGTGTGGTCCTTCACCGGCACGGTGTCCTCCAAGCTGACCGCGCCCGGCGTACTCACCCACGCGGAGGGCAGCTACGTGCTGCAGAGCCCGGTCGCGGGGCAGGTGACCGCCGTGCACGTGAAGGAGGGCGAGACGGTCGCGGACGACGCGGCCGTGGTGAGCGTGCGGACCGACCACGGGGTGCGGGCGGTGCGCACGGTGGCGCGCGGCCGTGTCACCTCGCTGGCCGCCGAGATCGGTTCGGTCGTCACCACAGGTGCGGACGTGGCCACCGTCGAACGGGTCAAGAGCGAGAACGACCCTCTCGTCGCGATGCTCTACGTCCCCGCCGACAAGGGAGCGGCCCTCCCGGTGGGAGCCACCGTCGACCTGAGTGTCGGCTCGGCGCCCGCCGACCGGTTCGGGCACCTGCGCGGCACCGTCGAGGCCGTCGGGCGCGTGCCGCGTACCGCACAGCAGATCAGCGGCTTCTTGGGCGACCGTGAGCTCGCCGAGCGGTTCACCCGCGGCGGCAAGCCCCGCGCCGTGCTGGTCTCCCTGGAGCGCTCGTCGGCGACCCGGTCGGGCTACGCGTGGTCGCGTGAGGACGGGCCGCCCTTCCCGCTCGAGACGGCGACGCCGGTCAGCGGCGCCGTCCACCTCGCCGCGCAGCGGCCCGTCGACTGGCTGCTGCCGTGACCGGCGCACCCCAGCCGCCCGGGCCCCGCGCCGGAGAGCGGGACCGTGACCGCGCCCGCGACCCGCGGCGCAGCAGCCGGCACCGCAACGAGCACCGGGCCCGCCCCGCGGCCAAGGCACCGGGCCCCCGGGCGCGCGGGAGTGTCCGTACGCCCACGGTGCTCCAGATGGAGGCCGTCGAGTGCGGCGCCGCGGCGCTGGCCATGGTGCTCGGCCACCACGGGCGCCATGTGCCGCTGGAGGAGCTGCGGATCGCCTGCGGCGTCTCCCGGGACGGCTCCCGCGCGAGCAGCCTGCTGAAGGCGGCGCGCGGCTACGGGCTGACGGCCAAGGGCATGCAGATGGAGCCCGCGGCGCTGGCCGGGGTGCGGGCGCCCGCCGTGCTGTTCTGGGAGTTCAACCACTACGTCGTCTTCGACGGGATGGGCCGCCGTTTCGGCCGGCGCGGGGTGCACATCAACGATCCGGCGCGCGGGCGCCGCTTCGTGCCGATGGAGGAGTTCGACACCGCGTTCACCGGGGTGGTGCTCACCTTCGCGCCGGGCGAGTCCTTTCGCAGGGGCGGCCGGAAGCCGGGTGTCCTGGGTGCGGTGCCCGCGCGGCTGCGCGGCACGTCGGGGGCGATGCTGGCCGCGGTGGTGGCCAGTTTCCTGCTGGTGGTCGTCGGCGCGGCGGTGCCCGCGCTGAGCCGTACGTACATCGACACCTTCGTCTTCGCCGGGCAGGACTCGCTGCTGGGTGTGCTGTTCGCGGTGATGGGCGCGGCCCTCGTGCTGACGGCGGTGCTCACCGGGCTCCAGCAGGGCAACCTGCTGCGGGCCCGGCTGATCTCCTCGACGCTGACCAGCGCGCGCTTCCTGCGGCACCTGCTCCGGCTGCCCGTGACGTTCTTCGCGCAGCGCAACCCGGCCGACCTGGTGCAGCGCCTGCAGTCCAACGACACGGTGGCCGAGACACTGGCCAGGGACCTGGCGGCGGCGGGCGTGGACGCGGTGGTCGTCGTCGCGTACGCGGTGCTGCTGTGGACCTACGACCCTCAACTGACGCTGATCGGCGTCGGGATCGCGCTGCTGAACGTCGTCGCCATGCGCGTCGTGATCAGACTGCGCGCGACGGGAACGCAGAAGCTGCGCGCCGACCGTGCGAAGCTCACCAACACCTCCTACAGCGGTCTCCAGCTCATCGAGACGATGAAGGCGACCGGCGGCGAGGCGGGTCACTTCCGCCGCTGGGCCGGCCAGCACGCCACCACCCTCGACGTGCAGCAGCGGTTGGGGGTGCCCAGCGCGGCGCTCGCCGTCGTGGCGTCGACGCTGGCCGCGCTCAACAGCGCCGCGATCCTGCTGATCGGCGGGGAGCGCGCCGTGGACGGCGCCATCACGGCGGGCCTGCTGGTGGCCTTCCAGGCGCTGGTCACCAGCTTCACCGCGCCGCTGACCCGGCTGAACGCGGTGGCGGGCCGCATCCAGGACTTCGCCGCCGACGTCGCCCGCCTCAAGGACGTCGAGACGTTCCCCGCCGACCCTCTCTACACGCGCCGCGAACCGCCCTCCGACACCCGCCGGCTGGCCGGGCACGTGATGCTGGAGAACGTCACCTTCGGCTACAACCCGCTCGACAAGCCGCTGCTGACCGGGCTGTCGCTGGCGGTCGGCCCTGGCAGGCAGCTCGCGCTCGTCGGCGGTTCCGGCAGCGGCAAGTCCACCGTCTCGCGCCTGCTGGCCGGGCTCTACACACCGTGGGAGGGCGCCATCCGCATCGACGGGCAGCGCCTGGAGGACCTGCCGCGCGGCTCGCTGGCCGCCTCCGTCTCCTTCGTCGACCAGGACGTCTTCCTCTTCGAGGGCACCGTGCGCGACAACGTGGCGCTGTGGGACCCATCCCTGACCGACGAGGCGGTTGTGGCCGCGCTGCGGGACGCCGCACTGCATGAGGACGTCGCACGGCGGCCCGGCGGCATCCGCAGCCGCGTCGAGCAGGACGGCCGCAACTTCTCCGGCGGGCAGCGGCAGCGGCTGGAGATCGCCCGCGCCCTGGTGCGCGACCCCAGCGTCCTGGTGCTGGACGAGGTGACCAGCGCGCTGGACGCCGAGACGGAGGCCGTCATCATCGACAACCTGCGCCGCCGCGGCTGCGCCTGCGTGGTGATCGCCCACCGGCTGAGCACCGTGCGCGACAGCGACGAGATCGTGGTGCTCGAGCGGGGCAGCGTCGCCGAGCGGGGCCGTCACGAGGAACTGCTGGCCGCCCAGGGGCCGTACGCGCGGCTCGTGCGGGAGCACTGAGTCCGGCGCCAGGAAGCCTGCCCCGAGAACCCCGAGAACCCCGAGAACCCCAGGAAGCACAGGAAACGTCAGGACAGCCGAGGTACCAGGTGACGTACGCACAGCCGGCCCACCAGCAGCCGCAGCAGGTCTCCCCCGCGGCCGACGTGGTGCTCGCGCACTTCGCGGGGCTCGGCACGGCGGTGTGGCACACGCCCGGCAGCGGTATGTCGCTGGAGGGGCCGCACGTGCTGTGGCTGGTGGCCGAGGGCGCGATGGACGTCTTCGCGGTGGACGCGGACCGGGACGGGCACTGGCACTTTCTGGGCAGGCTCGAGGCGGGCACGCTGCTGCTCGGCCCGGTCCAGGGCCCGCGCCACACCCTGGTGGGGCGGCCGGTGCGTGGCGGGGTGCTGCGCCGGATACCGCTGCGGGAGCTGGCCTGGGACGGGTACGCGGACCCGTGGGCGCAACAGGTGCTCGGGCCGCTGGAGGACGCGTTCGCGCGAGGCGTCGGGCGGAGCCTGCGGGTGCTGTTCGAGGCGCCGTTGGACGGGCAGCCCCAGCAGGGGTCCCGCCACGAAGCGCCCCACGGCGGCGCCGGGGGCGCCGGCGGCGATGAGGACATCCTGTGGATGCCGCTGGCCCCCGGCTGCGTGCGCTACGGCACCGACACCGCCGCGTTCCTGATCGACGGGCCGACCTGGCAGCACATGGTCGACCAGTTGACGAGGCTGCTGCTGACCCTGGACCGCTGGATCGAACGGCTGGAGCGCGCCCACGAGGACCGTGCGGCCGCCGGCATCGAGGCGGGCGAGGCCGTGCGCGAGGAGGCCGACCGGGCGCTGCTCGCCTCGCTCGGCGGCCCGGGCCGTGACCAGGGCGGTACGGGCGGCCGCGGTGGGGACGACGCCGTGGTGGCGGTCTGCCGGGCCGTCGCCGAGGCCGCGGGGGTCACGCTGCACGTCCCCGACGACGGCCTGCCCACCGAGGAGCGTACGGACCCCGTCGAACGGCTGGCGCACCACTCGCGGTTGCGCACCCGGCCCGTGCGGCTCACGGGCACCTGGTGGAAGCGCAACGCGGGGCCGCTGGTGGGCAGGCGGGCGGCCAGCGGCGCCCCGGTCGCGCTGCTGTGGCGGCGCGGCCGGTATGAGGCGGTGCAGCCGGGCAGCGGCAGCCGGTGGCGGATCGGCGGCCGGAACGCGGCCACGCTCGCGCCCCGGGCGCAGATGTTCTACCGCCCGCTGCCCGAGGAGCCGCTGCCCGCGCGGCGGCTGCTGCGGTTCGCGCTGCACGGCGCCCGCGGCGACCTGCTGACCCTGGTGGCGTGCGGTCTGGTGGCCGTCGGCCTCGGCGCGCTGGTGCCGGTGGCCACCGGGCAGGTGCTCGGCGTGTACGTGCCGAACGCGGAGAAGGGGCTCATCGCGCAGGCCGCGGCGGCGCTCGTGGGCACGACGGTGATGGCGGCGGCGTTCATGCTGGTGCAGAACACGGCACTGCTGCGCCTCGAGGGGCGGATCGAGGCGTCCTTGCAGCCGGCCGTGTGGGACCGGCTGCTGCGGCTGCCGACCCGGTTCTTCGCGGAGCGCTCCACCGGGGAGCTGGCCAGCGCTGCGCTGGGCGTCAGCTCGATCCGGCGGGTGCTGTCGGGCATCAGCTCCGTCGTGGTGCAGTCGGGCACGGTGGCCGCGGTCAACCTGGTGCTGCTGCTGGTCCACAGCGTGTCGCTGGCGCTGATGGCGCTGGGCGTGCTGGGGGTCATCGCGGCGGTGTTCGCGGGTCTGGGCCTGTGGCAGCTGCGCTGGCAGCGGCAGTTGGTGGCGCTGAACAACAAGCTCAACAACCGGGCCTTCCAGACGCTGCGCGGGCTGCCGAAGCTGCGCGTCGCGGCGGCCGAGTCGTTCGCGTACGCGGCCTGGGCCACCGACTTCGCGCGCAGCCGCGAGCTCCAGCGGCGGGTGGGCCGCGTCCGCAACCTCAGCACGGTCGTCAACGCGGTCTACCTGCCGCTGGCGATGCTGCTGCTGTTCGTGCTGCTGGCGGGCCCTGCCCGGGGCGCCCTGAGCCCCAGTGGGTTCCTCACCTTCACCACGGCCATGACGATGATGCTCACCTCCGTCACGCAGCTGACCAACTCGCTGATCTCTGCCGCCGCCACGCTGCCGATGTACGAACAGCTCAAGCCTGTGCTCCGGGAGGCGCCCGAGGTACGCGGCGGCAGCGTGCGGCCGGGAGAGCTGAGCGGGTTGATCGAGGCCCGCGAGGTGGCCTTCCGCTACACCGAGGACGGGCCGCTGGCGCTGGACGGGGTCACCCTGCGGGTGCGGCCCGGCGAGTTCGTCGCCGTCGTCGGGCCCAGCGGCTGCGGCAAGTCGACGCTGCTGCGCATGCTGATCGGCTTCGAGAGGCCCACCTCGGGCGAGGTCCGCTTCGACGGGCAGGACCTCGCCGCCCTCGACCAGGCGGCGGTGCGGCGCCAGTGCGGGGTCGTGCTGCAGAACGCGCAGCCGCACGCGGGCTCCATCCTGGAGTGCATCTGCGGCGCCGAGACGTTTCCGCTGGAGGAGGTGTGGGAGGCGGCACGGATGGCGGGGGTGGCCGACGACATCAAGGCCATGCCGATGGGCCTGCACACCGTGCTGTCCGACGGCGGCGGCACCGTCTCCGGCGGCCAGCGGCAGCGCTTGATGATCGCTCAGGCCCTGGTGCGCCGTCCCCGCGTCCTCTTCTTCGACGAGGCGACCAGCGCGCTGGACAACGAGACCCAGCGGGTGGTGGCCGAGTCCACGCGTGCCCTGCGGGCCACCCGGGTGGTGATCGCCCACAGGCTGTCCACCGTCATGGACGCCGACCGCGTCCTGGTCATGTCCGAGGGGCGCGTGGTGCAGGAGGGCGCCCCTGCCGCCCTGCTCGCCGACACCGCGGGGCCCTTCCACGACCTGGTGCGGCGCCAGAGGTACTGACACGTCACCGAGTCGTCACCCCCTTGGGCGGTGACGGTCTGACACACCTACCCCGGGGGCGCCCGGCTTCTGGTGCGCGACGCCGGTTTCCGCGGCGCCGGTTCTCGGGACGCCGGTTTCCGGGACGCCGGCGCGGGGCGACCGTATCGTAGGGAGAAACGGTCAAACGAAAGGGTTACCGCCGTGCGCGAGGGGGCCGCCGCCAGGCGGGAGAGGGTGCTGGAAGCGGTACGGGCACGGGGCCAGGTGCGGGTCACCGCGCTGGCCGAGGAACTCGGTGTCTCCGTCGTCACCCTGCGGCGCGACGTGGAGGAGCTGGCGCGCCGGGGCGAGGTACAGCGGGGGCACGGGGTGGCGCGGTCGCTGTCCTCCGTTCCCGAGCAGCGCGGGGCCCCGCCGGTGGACGCCTCGGCTCCGGCGGTCGGGCTGATCGTGCCCGAGCACCACTCCTACCTCTTCGAGGCGGTACGCGGCGCCCGTGCCGCGCTGGAGGAGGCCGGGGTGCGGATGGCCCTGCACATCGCCCGGCACCATCCCGGCGCCGAAGAGGCCATGGCCCGCCAGGCGTTGGAGCAGGGCGCTCGCGGCCTGCTGGTCTCGCCGCGCTGGCGCGGCGCGGAAGGGGCCGCGCTCGACGCCCAGTGGCTGGCCGAACTGCCCGTACCCGCCGTGCTGATGGAGCGCAGGCCCGCACCGGGCTCCCCGTTGCACGCGCACGACTCGGTGTGCAGCGACCACTGGTACGGCGCGCACCTGGCGCTCGACCACCTGGTCTCGCTGGGGCACCGGCGGATCGTGCTGGCGGCGCGGGACGACAGCCCGACCGCCCGCACGCTGCGCGCCGCCTTCGCGCAGATCGCCTCCCAGCGGCCACAGGTCGAGGAGTGGGCCGTGGTGCTCACGGCGGGCTCCGCGGCCGCCTCGGCGCCCGACCCGACGCGCAGGCCGGGGACGGACGAGCACGAGGCGTCGCTGGTGGATCTGCGCGCCGTGCTGCGCGAGCACGGCGCGACCGCCGCGGTGCTGCACGCGGACGTGGACGCGCTGATGCTGGTGCAGCAGTTGCGCGAGGGCGGCGTGCGGGTGCCCGAGGACTGTTCGGTGGTGGCCTACGACGACGTGGTGGCGGCGCTGGGCAGCCCGCCGCTGACGGCGGTGGCCCCGCCGACGGAGGCGATCGGACGGGCGGCGGCCGAGCTGCTGCTGCACCGGGTGGGGCGGCCGACGGGCGCGGCGCCCGAGGCGGTGCGCCGGGTGGAGCTGCTGCCCGAGTTGAAGGTCCGCGGTTCGGCCGTGCGGGCCCCGGCGGACTGAGCGGGCACGGCTCCCCCGCGCCCTGGCAGCGTCAACACCCGCCATCACTCGATCGTTTGACCGTTTTCCTTTCCTCTGATCGCTCCATTGACCTCATTCGTTCGGGCGATCAGGATGCCGGTGTTCCCCTCCTCTCCCGAAGGAGGCACCCACCGTGCACGGCCGACGTTCTCCGCGGCACTCCCGCACTACCCGCACCCTCCGCACCGCCCGTTCCCTCCTGACGGCGCTCGCCGCGCTGCCGCTGCTGCTGACCGCCGCCTGCTCGGGCGGCGGCGCCGGCGCGGTGGCGGAGCGCGCCGGGGCGCCCGTCCACCTGACGTTCTGGTCGGCCCTGCGCGGCAGCCAGGAGGTCGTGGACGCCTACAACAGCAGCCAGAACCGCGTCCACGTCGACTTCGAACAGGTCCCCTCCGGACAACAGGGCGGATACGCGAAGCTGAGCAACGCCGCCCGCGCGGGCAACGCGCCCGACGTCGCGACGATCGAGTACCCCCAGGTGCCCGGCTTCGCCATCGACGGCGTGGCCCGCGACCTCACCGGCCTGATCGACACGCGGCTGCGCGAGAAACTGCTGCCGCAGGCGCTCGACCTCACCACGTTCGAGGGCCGCACCTTCAGCGTGCCGCTGGACGTCGAACCGATGGTCTTCCTCTACCGCCGCGACCTGTTCGACAAGCACGGCATCGAGGTGCCCCGCACCTGGGACGAGTTCGAGGAAGCCGCCCGCGAGGTCAAGCGGGCGGCGCCAGGATCGCGGATCGCCACCTTCCCCACCGACGGCGGCCACCACCTGGCCGGACTCGCCTGGCAGGCGGGCGGCCGCTGGTTCGACACCCGCGACGCCACCTGGACCGTGTCCATGACCGACGGGCCGACCCGCCACGTGGCAGCCTACTGGCAGCGGCTCATCGACCGGGACCTGGTCTTCCTGGGCCCCGTCGACACGCAGGCCGGCACCGCGCAGGTCGGCCGCGGTGAGGTCTTCGGCAAGGTGACCGCGGCCTGGGACGCGGGCGGGATGATGTCGGCCCAGCCGGGCCAGAAGGGCAAGTGGGGCGTGGCCCCGCTCCCCCAGTGGGACCCCCGCCACCCGCGCCTGGGCGTGATGGGCGGCTCCACCTTCGCCGTCACCAAGGACAGCGCCCACCCGAAGGCGGCCATGGACTTCATCGAGTGGCAGGTCTCCAGCCCCGACTCGCTCAGGGCCCGGCTCTCCAGCGGGATCAGCACCCAGTACCCGGCCGTCGGCGGTCTTGTGCCCGTCGCCCGGGAGGCGATGGACACCAGCTACTTCGGCGGACAGGACATCTACGCGCTCTTCCGGCGCGAGGCGGCGCACATCTCGCGGCGCTGGACGTGGGGCCCGCGGATGACGGCCACCCTCAAGACCGTGCAGACCGGGCTGGCCCGCGCGGGCGACGGCGAGGGCACCGTCCTCGCCGCCCTGGAAGAAGGGCAGCGCTCGACGATGCCGGACCTGAAGTCCCTCGGGCTCGACGCGCGGGAGGGAGCGCGATGAGTACCGCACCGACGCCCGCCGCCCCCGCGGGCACCCTCGCGCCCGCGGCGACGTCCCAGGGCCGTACCGCGCGGACGCGCAGAACCGCGCGGCGGCGCGCGAGAGGGGCGTGCGCCGCCCTGATGGCGCCGTTCTTCGTGCTGCTGGTCCTCGTCTTCCTCGTCCCCGTGGGCGGCGCCGTCTATCTGAGCTTCTTCAGCGACGACCAGCCCGGGCTCGGCTTCGGCCCCGAACGCACCGTCTTCGCGGGGCTGCGCAGCTACGAGGCGGTCCTCACCGACCCCACCTTCCTGGCGGGACTGGGCACCACGGCGCTCTACTGCCTCATCTACGTTCCGTCGATGGTGGCGCTGGCGCTCCTGTTGGCCCTGCTACTCGACTCGGGAGCGGCCAGGCTGCGGCGCACCGCGCAGCTGTCGCTGTTCCTGCCGCACGCCGTACCCGGCATCATCGCCGCCGTCATCTGGCTGTACCTGTACACGCCGGGACTCAGCCCGGTCGTCGAACTGCTCGGCAAGGGCGGCATCTCCCTCGACCTGCTCGGCGTGGACACCGTGCTGCCCTCCCTCGTCAACATCGCGATGTGGAGCAACCTCGGCTACAACGTCGTCCTCTTCTACGCCGCGCTCCAGGCCGTGCCGCGCGAGTTGACGGAGGCGGCGCTCGTGGACGGCGCAGGGCCCGTGCGCACCGCGCTGCGCGTCAAAGTGCCGCTGGTGCGCAGCTCCGGCGTGATGGTCGTGATGTTCACGCTCATCTGGTCCCTCCAGCTGTTCACCGAGCCGATGCTGCTCAGTCAGGCCACGCCGGTGGTCGGTGGCCGCTACACGCCGAACATGTACATCTACGACGCCGCCTTCACCCGCAACAACTACGGCCTCGCGGCGGCGGCCTCGGTGGTCCTGCTCGCCGTCACCGTCGCCCTGTCCTACGGGCTGAGCCGGTGGAGCAACCGCGACAGCCGCGCCGGCGGCCCCGGCGAGGAGGGTCTTGGATGAGCGCCCCCACCACCCCGCGCGCACCGCTGGGCTCCGGCGCCTCGCGCGGGTCCCGGCCCCGGCGTACGCGCCGCGCCCCGCGCGCCCCGCACACGGCGGCGTCGGCCGGGCCCAGGCTGCTGGGCCGGGTCGCCGTCAACGCGATCGTCGGACTCTCCGTCCTCTACACGCTGCTGCCCGTCCTGTGGCTGCTGCTCGCCTCCGCCAAGAACCGCGGCGCGCTCTTCCGCAGCGATCTGCTCTCCCTCGGCGACTTCTCCTTCGCCGACAACCTCGCGGCCCTCTTCGCCATGGAGGACGGCATCTACGGCCGCTGGTACCTCAACAGCCTGCTGTACGCGGTGGCCGGCGCGGCCGTCTCCACGATGATCAGCGTCGCCTGCGGGTACGCCTTCGACAAGTACCGCTTCCGCGGCAAGGAGAAGCTGTTCGGACTCGTCCTGGCGGGCGTGATGGTGCCGCCCACGGTGCTGGCCCTCCCGCTGTACCTGATGGCCTCCGAGGTGGGGTTGGTCAACACCTTCTGGTCGGTGTTCATCCCCGTCCTCTTCAACCCCTTCGGCGTGTACCTGGGGCGGGTTTTCAGCCAGGGGTACGTGCCCGACGAGGTACTGGAGGCCGCGCGGGTGGACGGCGCGGGAGAGTTGGCCTCCTACTTCCGGGTGGCCCTGCGGATGCTGGGGCCCGGACTGGTGACGGTCTTCCTGTTCCAGCTCACGGCCATCTGGAACAACTTCTTCCTGCCCATGGTGATGTTGTCCGACCAGAAGCTGTTCCCGGTCAGCCTCGGACTGTACGTATGGAACAGTGCCGCCGTGGTGACGCCCGACTACTACCCCGTCGTCATCTCCGGCTCGCTCCTGGCGGTCCTGCCGCTGATCGCCGCCTTCGTCCTTCTCCAGCGCCACTGGAGGTCCGGGCTGACGGCGGGCAGCGTGAAGTGAGACCACCCCCGGCCCACCGAAGCGACCACCCACCCGACGCCAGGAGCCCCATGCCCGACCCCGGCACCGCCCCCGCCCGCGCCACCGGACCCGCACCCGCCACCGGCCCCACCGCGGAGCCCGCCCCCGCCGAAGGCCGGGCCCGCACCGCGGGTCCCGGCCGTGCCACCCGACCCGCCGCGGCCCTCGCCATGGGCCGCGAGGCCGCGGACGCGGTACTCAAGCCCGCGGCCAGGCGCCGCCTCGCCGAGGCCGTCGACCTGGCCCCCACCCTCCTCACGGACTTCACCACGGCGACGGCCAGGGAAACCCTCGCCACCACCGAACTGCTGGTCACCGGCTGGGGCTGCCCGCCCCTGGACGCGGCGGCCCTCGCCCACGCACCGCGGCTGCGTGCCGTGGCGCACACGGCGGGCAGCGTCAGGGGACACGTCACACAGGAGTGCTGGGACCGGGGCATCGAGGTCTCCTCGGCGGCCGCGGCGAACGCCGCACCCGTCGCCGAGTACACGCTGGCCATGATCCTGCTGGCGAACAAGCGCGTCCTGCACACGGCCCGCGCGTACGCCGCGCGACGAGGCCGCCGGGAGTGGCTCTCGGCCGATCCGACGCTGGGCAACTACCGGCGCACCGTGGGCATCGTGAGCGCGTCGCTCGTCGGACGCCGGGTGCTCGCGCTGCTGCGCGCGCACGAACTGCGGGTGCTGCTCCACGACCCGTACGTCACCGAGGCGGAGGCGGCGGCGCTGGGCGCGACCAAGACGGAGCTGCCCGGCCTGTTCGCCGCGGCCGACACGGTCAGTGTCCACACCCCGCTCCTGCCGGCGACCCGCGGCCTGGTGAGCCGTGAACTGCTGGCCCTCCTCAGAGACGGCGGGACGCTCGTCAACACGGCGCGTGGCGCGGTGATCGACCAGGAGGCGCTGACCGACGAGGTGCTGGCGGGCCGCCTGCACGCGGTACTGGACGTCACGGAGCCCGAGGTGCTGCCCGCGGGACATCCGCTGTGGGAGTGCGAGAACGTGCTGCTCACCCCGCACCTGGCCGGCTCGCAGGGCAACGAACTCGACCGGCTGGCCGAGTCGGCCGTCCGGGAGGTGCACCGCTGGGCGGCCGGCGAGGGCTTCGCCCACGCGGTGCCGCCCGAGCAGCGGGAGTTGCTGGCGTGAGCGGGGCGGGCCGCACGCAGCCGCTGACCATGCCGGCACACGACCGTGCGCTGAGCCCGTACACCGGCTACACCCGCGCCCACTGGGAAGCGGTGGCAGACGCCCTGCTGCGGGCCGCCCGGCAGTGGGCCACACCGCGCGGCGCGCTGCTCCACCTGCCGGGGCGCGCCTCCGTGTCGGGGACGCGTTCGGACGGTCTCGAAGGGTACGCGCGCACGTTCCTGGCAGCCGCGTTCCGCGTCGCGGGCGCGGGTGGCCGCGACCCGGCGAACCTGCTGGAGCGGTACGCCGACGGGTTGCGCGCCGGGACCCGCACCCCGGGGCGCGCGGACGCCGAGTCGTGGCCCGAGGTGCTGGACCACACGGTCGCCGGGCAGCCGATGGTGGAGGCGGCGTCGGTGGCACTGGCGCTGCGGCTGACCAAACCGTGGCTGTGGGACCGGCTGGAGGAACCCGTACGGGAAAGCACCGAGGCCTGGCTGCGGGGCGCGCTGCGGCGCTCCCCCGCGCCGAACAACTGGTACCTCTTCCCGCTGTCGGTGGCCGGGTTCCTCGACGCGGCCGGGCGCGGGGACGCCGAGACGCGGACGGCGACCGAGCGGGGGCTGGAACTGCTGGAGGGCTGGTGGCGGGGCGAGGGGTGGTACGCCGACGGCGACGGGCGCGCCTTCGACCACTACAACGGCTGGGCCCTGCACCTGTACCCCCTGCTGCACGCGCACCTGGCGGGCGAGAAGGACCTTGCGGCACGGTACGGGGCACGGCTGCGCGCGCACCTGGCGAGCTTCGCGCTGCTGTTCGGCGGCGACGGCGCCCCTGTCCACTTCGGCCGCTCCCTCACCTACCGGTTCGCGGCGGGGACCGCCGTCGGCCTCGGCGCGCTGACCGGTCACACGCCACTGGCGCCCGGCGTCTCGCGCCGCCTGCTGAGCGGAACACTGCGCTACTTCCTGGACCGGGGGGCGCTCGACGCGGACGGGCTGCTGTCGCTCGGCTGGCACGGCGCGCACGCCCCCACCGTGCAGCGCTACTCGGGCCCGGCCTCCCCCTACTGGGCGTCGAAGTGCTTCGTCGCGCTGCTGGTACCGCCCGAGGACCCGCTGTGGACGGCCGTCGAGGAGGCCGCGCCGAGCGAGGGCCCCGACCGCGCGCTGGCGGTGGCGGCGCCGGGCTTCCTCATCCAGTCGACCGGCGGCGACGGACTCGTGCGGCTGCACAACCACGGCAGCGACAACGTGCACCCGGACGAGGGGGAGGCGCACGAGCGGGAGGATCCGCTCTACGCGCGGTTCGCGTACTCGACCAGGACCGGGCCGACCGCGCGCGACAACCCGCCCGACAACCACCTGGCGCTCGCCCTCCCCTCCAGGCCCGGGCGGTGGAGCGCCCGCAGACGCATCCATCCGCTGGGGGCGGGCTCGGCGGCGGACGGCGGCTGGGGCTGGGCGGCGTCCTGGCACCGCCCCGCCTTCCCCGCGGACGTGCCCCGGGTGCCGGGGCTGCGGGTGGAGAGCGTGACGGTGGTACGCGGCAGCTGGGAGGTGCGGGCACACCGCGTCCTGGGCGCCCCCGCCGGTACGCGCCTGCGGCTGACGGGCTGGGCGGCCGGGGACGAGGTCGCCTCGGCGCTGCGGCCCGCGTACGGGCTGGAGACGGTGGAGCCGCTGCCCGCTCCGCACGGCACGGCGTACGCGCGCTGGGTGCGGGTCCCGGCACTGGAGGGCGAGGTGACGGGCGCCCGGGTGTGTGTGGCGCTCGTGTCGCTGGGCGTAGGCACCGCCGAGACCCCGGCGCCCGAGGTCTCGGTCGCGGGCACCACGGTGACGATCAGGTGGGGGACCGAGGCGGACAGGGCCGTCCCGGCCAGGATCAGGATCGGATTCGACCCACCGGCGGCCGAGGCCGCTCAGACGGCGGCCGAGGCCACGTGACCGGCCCCGGCCCGCAGCCGGCATGCCGACTGCCCGCCACCCCGGGGGAAGATGGCGGGCAGTCGGGGTACGGGGCCGTACGGATCAGCGGGGATCAGTACGGTCGGTACGGCTCAGTGCGGCTCGGTGCGGCTCAGTACGGGCCGTTGACGTTGTCGATGGAACCGTACTGGTCGGCCGCGTAGTTGCACGCGGCGACGATGTTGGCGACCGGGTCGCGCAGGTCGTTGGCGGTGCCCTCGACGTGGTAGGCGTCGAACGTGGGCTGGATGACCTGGAGCAGGCCGATCGACGGCGTGCCGTTCTGGGCGTTGATGTCCCAGTTGTTGGCGATGTCCGGGTTGCCGCCGGACTCCCGCATGATGTTGCGGTGAATGCCCTCGTAGGTGCCCGGGATGCCGTGCTGCTTCATGACACCCAGCGCCTCGTTGATCCAGCCGTCCAGGTTGTCCGACTGGGTCGTGTGGACCTCACCGGAGGGCTGGGCGGCGGTCTGGCCGGCGCCCTGCGTCTCCTCGCCCCCGCTCTCGTCCTGCTTCGCGTCGGCGGACGCGGACAGGCTCAGCTCCTGGCCGGGGCGGATCAGGTTCGGGTCGTCGCCGATGGTCTGCCGGTTGGCGTCGTAGACGGCCTTCCAGCCGCCCTCGACGTCGTGGCTGGTGGCGATCCGGTACAGGGTGTCGCCGCCCGCGACGGTGTACTCCTGCGAGGCCTCGGACTGCTGCTCGCTCTTCACCTGCTGGGTCGCGGCGGAAGGCGCCTGGGCGTGCGCGGCGGCCGGAGCCGGCGCGGCACTGGCGCTGCCCGCTGTCAGCAGCGGAGCCGCAATTCCCGCACCGCTCGCGGCGAGCACGAGAGAAATCCGGGAAAGGCGACGGGTGTGGAAGGTGTGACGCACGCGGCCATGAAGGTCACGGAACATGGGAGTGTCCTCTCCTGGCGCCTGCGAGGTGAGCTGTCGGATTCGGGCTGGAGTTGCCCGGCCATTTCCGCGCACCGAGTACGCGGAGCTGACTTCACCCCAAGCCGGGCCGCGGTGTGCGGCACGGCACTTACCTGGGTCCCCCGCTCCTGCCGAAAAGGGTCTGGTGAGCATTCCACCGGCCGGGCGGCAGGATTCGGCGCCCCGGTAGTGGATCTCCCGACGGGCGTGGTTGTCGGAAGCGAGGACACGGAAACACAGCGAATTCGTTTTGAACAAGACGATCAGCGGGAATTACTAAAAAGCCTAGTAATTGATCAACGAATTTCTCCACGCTGCGCTGTGGATCATTTTCTCAGCGTGAAATGGGGTCGTGCACCGATTTCTTCGAAATGGCCCTGCACGTAGGGCCCTTGACGCCCGGAGGCGCTCCGTGGCGCCACTCGGGGAAGTGCCGGTGTGATTCGCGACACGAAGACCACAGAAACCGGGCAAAACGCCCCTAGTAGGTCATGACAGAGCTTGTGGCCATAAGTTGAGGGATTACCTGGCGATGGCACAGGCGGCGCGGACAGCGCGCGGAAAAGTGGCGGACTCCTCCACAAAGCCCGCACAACAGAGCCCCCTCACGTGAGCCAAAGCGCACATGAGGGGGCCTGCGGGGTCGGCCGTCGCCTACCCCGCGTCCTCGTCGGAGCCCCGGCCGCGCTCGTGCCAGCGCGGGTCCTGCTCCCACTCGGAGGTACGCTCCCGCGCCGTCTCCAGCGCGCGTTCCGCCTCCTCGCGGCTGGCGTAGGGGCCCATCCGGTTCTTGCCCGGGGACTGCGGCCCCTCCTCCACCGTCCCGCTGTCGACGTTGAAGAACCACTCACCGGGCCTGCCGACCGTCTTGCGCTTGAACAAAGCCATGGGTCCATCGTCGCGCACGGGAGGGCCTGATCTCAGTGGACAGGCCCGATTAGACTCGCGGACATGTCTGGCCAGTCACTCCTCGTCCCCGGCACGCTCTCCCCACCCCGGGGCGTCCCCACCTCGATCCCGCGCCCCGAGTACGTCGGCAAACCCGCGCCCGCCCCGTACGACGGGCCCCACGTGCAGGACGCCGAGACGGTCGAGAAGATGCGCGTCGCCGGACGGATCGCGGCGCGCGCCATGGAAGAGGCCGCCAAGCACATCGCACCCGGCGTCACCACCGACAAACTGGACGAGGTGGCGCACGCGTACATGATCGACCACGGCGCCTACCCCTCCACGCTGGGCTACCGCTCCTTCCCCAAGTCGCTGTGCACCTCGGTCAACGAGGTGATCTGCCACGGCATCCCCGACTCCACGGTGCTGCGCGACGGCGACATCGTGAACCTCGACGTGACCGCCTACCTGGACGGCGTCCACGGCGACAACAACGCCACCTACCTGTGCGGCGAGGTCGACGAAGAGTCCCGCGCGCTGGTCGAGCGGACGCGGGAGTCGCTGAACCGCGCGATCAAGGCCGTCAAACCGGGCCGCCAGCTCAACATCATCGGCCGCGTGATCGAGTCCTACGCCAAGCGCTTCGGCTACGGCGTCGTCCGCGACTTCACCGGGCACGGCATCAACAGCTCCTTCCACTCGGGGCTGATCGTCCCGCACTACGACGACCCCCGCGCGACGACGGTCATCCGCCCCGGCATGACCTTCACCATCGAGCCGATGCTGACGCTGGGCACCCACGAGTGGGACATGTGGGAGGACGGCTGGACGGTCGTCACCAAGGACCGCAGGCGCACCGCGCAGTTCGAACACACGCTGGTCGTCACGGAGACGGGCGCGGACATCCTGACGCTTCCGTAGGGCGCACCCCGGCGCACCCCGGCGCGCTCCCGCAGGGCGCGCCCCGGCGCATTCCCGGGTGGACAGCGGGGTACGGGTTTCCCGACAGGGTGTCGGCAACTGCTTGACTTAGGTAAGCCTAAGTAGCAGGATCGCTCCCTGTCGGCGCACCCACGCCCGACGCCGTCCACCCACGGGAGCCAGCTGTGACCTCCGCCCCCTCGCCCGCGACGGACTTCTCCACCCTCATCCGCACCGCCTCGCAGGAACTGCACACCGAGGCCAACACCTCGACCTTCATGAGCGACATGCTCGGCGGCGGGCTGGGCGTGGCCGCGTACACCCGCTACACCGAACAGCTCTGGTTCATCTACCGCGCACTGGAAGCCGCAGCGCCGGCGCTGGCCGACGACCCGGTGGCCGGACCCTTCCTCCGCGACGAACTCCGCCGGCTGCCCGCGCTGGAACGCGACCTGTCACACCTGCACGGAGACGACACGGCCTGGCGCCGGACCATCTCGCCCCTCCCGGCCACCGCCGCCTACGCCGACCGCATCGCCCAGGTCGCCCGCGAGTGGCCCGGCGGCTACGTCGCCCACCACTACACCCGCTACCTCGGCGACCTCTCCGGCGGCCAGGTCGTCCGCGCCACCGCCGAGAAAACCTGGGGCTTCGCACACAAGGGCGACGGCGTCCGCTTCTACGTCTTCGACGCGCTCGACAACCCCGCCGCGTTCAAACGCGCGTACCGCGCGCTGCTGGACGCGCTGCCCTGCGACGAACTGGAACAGCACCGCATCGTCGACGAGTGCAAGCACGCCTTCACCCTCAACGTGGCCGTCTTCCGCGAACTCAGCACCCGCTTCCCCCTGTCCGCCTGAATCCCGCCCTCACGGGAGGGCTGCCCGCTCACCGCGCGGTGCAGCCCTCCTTCTTCCGCTCTCCCGGAACGAATTCCTTGATGAACCGGGCCCCGGCCGCGCGGCGCTCCTTCAAGTCCTCGGGGTTGTCCGTCTGGAACGGGAAATGGAAGACGAGTGCCTCGGCCTCTCCCCCGCACTCCGCGGCCGCCGAGACCGTGTCGTCGCTGACCGTCGCCCAACCGGAGAAGGGCAGGTCCTCGATCTCCTCCACGTCGTCATTGTGCTCGGGATTGTCCTTGCCCCGCCTAAGCTTCGGCAGATGGTGCGACTCGGACACCTTCACGTACAGCGCGCCCTTGCCGTCCACGTCGACGTCACAGTTCACGAAATGGCGGTCCCGGAAAGGACGCCTCTCCCGCTCCTGCTCCACCTCGTCCCCGTCCGGCAGCAGTGGCTCCACCACGTCCTCGGACATCCGCACCCCGCAGATCTCCTTCGGCACGGCGTAGTCCCTCCCACCGGCACAGCCGGAGAGAGCGAGCAGCGCAGCGACGACAGCGGTGGCGCACGCTGTCGGTCGGCGGGCCAGGTGGGTGACGGTCATTTTCGCGAGCACCACGCGCTTACGACGCGGTGCAGCCCTCCTTCTTTTTTTCTCCCTGGACGAATTCCTCAGCGAACCGGAGGGTGGTGTCGCGAGTGACCTCCGTGCCTTCTGCTTCCTTGGCGAAGGAGAAGCGGAAGGAGAGGGAGTCGGCCGCTTTCGTGCCGCACGGGGTGGACAGGTGGAGACGGCTGTCTCCCTGTACGGCCCAGTGGGTTCCGCTCATGTGAATGTTGCGGGCGTGCTCCAGTGATTCCAGGGAGCTGTGCCGGTCGTCCTCGGTGAGCGGTTTGTCCAGCTCGGTGATGTCGACGCTCACGGCGAGCGGACCGTCGACGACGGCTGTCTGGCAGCCGGTCACGGTTCCGTCGTCGCCGATCAGGCGCCGGGACTGGTGCAGCTTCTTCCCGTCCGGGAGCAGTGGCTCGACCGCGCTGCTGGGCATCGGCACCTCGCAGATCCGGTGGGGGACGGCGTACTCGCGTCCCCCACCGGAGCAGCCGACGAGGGAGAGAAGGCCCGCGGCGGCGAGTGCCAGCGCTGCGGTCTTTCGTGGGGTGGGCGTGTTCACTGGTCTCCCGAATCCTCCCGGGCATTGGCCTTGCCGTCGTTCGCCGCAGCGTCGATCTTGGACCAGGATCCGTGGTCCTCGGAGTATCCGTCGTTCTGGCGCGCCCAGTCGGAGTTCGTGCGGTACCACTCGTCCTTGAGCCCCTGCAACCGCTGCTGCTGAAGCTCGGCGACGTCCTTGTTGTCGCCCGAGACGCCCGCCTCGATGCGGGCGGTCTCGTCCTCGACGAGCATCTTGCTGAGGCCGAACGCCGCGTTGGCGGCGTGCCCGCCGCCGGGCAGGAACGATGCCGCCTCGGCGAAGACCAGGTAGCCGCCGGTGCCCGTGGGGCCCCAGCCCGCGTCCTTGAGATCGGCGGCCTTCTTGTCGCCGATCGCCTGGTAGCGGGCCTCTTCCAGGAATCCGACGGTGCGGCCCGAGCGGTCGAGGCTGTCCTCGGGGTCCTTCGTCTCCGCGTGGATGTCGCGGACCATCGCGGCGTTCATGCCGTCGTTGAGGATCTGGTAGCTCTGCGGGTCCCGGGAGACCTGCTTGGAGACCTCCAGAAGGTCGCTCCGATCGAGCGTCTGCTCCTCGTTCGAGCCGCCCATGGTCAGGTGTGCGTCCGTGCCGTGGTTGCCGATGAGTTTGGCCATGTCGTCGCGGAGTTCGGCCGGCATGTCGTCCTTCTGGCCGGCCAGCCGCTCCAGGGCGTTGTCGAACACGTCGTTGTGCGCGGTGGTGTGCTTGACGTACTCGGCGGCCGGGTCGTCGGGGTTCATGCCGCTGCCCGCGGCGAACAGCGCGTCGCCGAGGGCCTCGCGGGAGGGCAGCTTGACGCCGTCGTCGGGGCCCGTGCTGTCGGGCTGGTCCTCGTCGAACCAGACGCGGCCGCCGTGGTCCTGGTCCTTGAGGAAGTAGTCGGCCTTGTCGGGGTCGTTGAAGACGTGGGTCGCCGCGTCGGGGTTGTGGCTGAGCGCCTTGAGGTAGCCGGTCATCGGGTCGGCCCCGGTGGACTTGTCGCCGGGGTCGAGGTCGGTGCCCATGCCGACGAGTCCCCATGCGGAGGGAGCGTCCGGCTTGCTGCGTTCGAACTTGTAGACGGCGTCGCCGTACTTGTCGAGGAAGCCGTCGTCGAACTTGCCCTTGCCCATGAGGCTGCTCATGATCTGGAAGCCGTAGGGCTTGGCCATGATGCCCTCGTGGCCGAACTGCTTGGTGCCGGCGTTGATGATGTCGTTCTCCCACTTGGCCATCGCGGGGCTGTCGACGCGGGTGGCGTTGGCCAGGGTCATGCTCAGGTTGCCCTGGATGTGGTCGAGCAGCTTGGCGCGCTCGCCCGTGGGGGTGTCGCCGTGGCCGGGGTCGGCCAGGTCGCGCCAGAACTGGAGGGTGCCCTCGGCGCCCATGCCGGTGGCGAAGTTCTCGGTGAAGGCGGGGTTGTCGCGCTGGTCGCGGAGGGTCTCGTTGAACTTCTTGAGTTCCTTCTCGTCCAGCTCCCACACCTTGACGTCGCCGTCTTTGAGGCGCTTCGTCCAGTACTGGGCGTCCACCTTGCCCTGCCTGCGGTCGGCCTTCTTGAGGGAGTTGGCCGCGGAGCCGGAGAAGTCGTGCTTGCGTTTGGCCATGGCGCGCAGTTCGCGGGCCGCGATGCGGTTGCTCTCGCCGGCCTCCCACAGCACTCTCTTGACTCTCTTCTCGGCCGCGTCGAGCTCTGCCTGGGTGGGGGGTTTGATGTCCGCGTCGCCCGCGGCGGCGCCGGAGGGCACCACGCCCTTCACCGTGTTGTTGTCGTTGACGTAGACGTTGTCCTTGGCGACGTCGGTGACGACGGTCTCCAGGTCTTCCTTGTGCTGTTTGAAGGCTTTGCGGGCGCTCTTGAGGATCCCGAGGACGTCTTCGGCCTCATCGACCAGTTCGGAGAACTGGGTGGCGGTCTTGGTGACGAACCCCCTGGTGACGGTGGCGTTCTTGCCGGTCCAGGTGGCCTTGGCCGCGGCGGAGTTGAGCCCGATGGCGGTCACCCCGGCGCCTTTCGAGCCCGCGCCGCCGCCCTTGCCTCCCTCACCGGTGGCGAGGGTGCGGAGCCGTTCGACCGTCTCCGTCCAGTCGGTGATCGCGGTGTTGAGCTTGCCCAGCCGCAGATCACGCAGCTGCCCCACTGTGGGTATGTCCATGGCGCCCGTCGCCCCCTACTTGTCGTACTTGAGGTACTCGTCGAGTTTCGCGATCGAGGACATCTGCGAGGTGATGCGGTCCTCGTCCTTGGCGTGGGCGCCTCGCGAGTAGTCGAGGTGGTTGGAGATCTGGCCGCAGGCGTCGCCGAGTGTCTTGAGCTTGGTGTCCCAGGAGTCGCACGCCTCGCTCAACGCCGTGCCCATGTCGAAGCCGTCGTCGGCCAGCGAGCCGGCGGCCTCGTAGCTGGCGGTGCGCGCGTGCTTGCCGTCGACGCCGAGTTGGTGCCGCAGGTCGTACGCCATGTTGCCGAGCTTGCCCAGTTCGTCGTCGTGGACGACGAGGTCCGACGCGCCGCCGTTCCCGCCCGAACCGCCCGGGGCCGGGCGCCCGGCGAGCTGCATGCGGGTGCCGTCTCCCGCGGCGGCGGCGTTCGCCTTGGCCTGCTCCCACTCCTCGAAAGCCACTGTTGCCTCCCCCGTCACTCTGTCATTACCTAGAAGATCCGTACCAAGAAGATCCGTTTCAACCTAGAGAGACACCCCTGCACAAGGCAACGGTTCCGGTCCGCCGGTATCCGTGCCGCCAACCGCCCACCCGGGGTCGAAAATCCTTTGCCGTCGCGGGTGCACCGGAGCGCACAATGGGTGAGCGCCGAGCCGCGGGAGTGCGGCGGCGCCTGGCAGTTCACGCGTCGTGCAGGCGTGTGTTTGCTCGTTTGCGCGGACGTCGCGCTGGAAGTCTTCGAGCGGTTTCGGGGGAGTTGGTCGGTCATGAGTCACGTCGAGATGCCCGGGGCGCGGGTGCCGATCCGGATGTGGGCGGACCCGGCGTCCGTGGAGGACGCGGCCCTGCGGCAGTTGCAGAACGTCGCGACCCTGCCCTGGATCAAGGGGCTCGCGGTGATGCCGGACGTGCACTACGGGAAGGGCGCCACGGTCGGGTCGGTCATCGCGATGCACGGGGCGGTCTGCCCGGCGGCGGTGGGTGTCGACATCGGGTGCGGCATGTCCGCCGTGCGGACGTCGCTGACGGCCAACGACCTGCCCGGTGACCTCTCGCGGCTGCGCTCGCGGGTCGAGCAGGCCATTCCGGTCGGCCGCGGGATGCACGACGATCCTGTGGATCCTGGCCGCGTCCACGGGCTGCCGACCAACGGGTGGGAGGACTTTTGGGCACGCTTCGGCGGCGTGGCCGAGTCCGTACGGTTCCGGCAGGAGCGCGCCACCAAGCAGATGGGCACGCTCGGCGGGGGCAACCACTTCATCGAGGTGTGTCTCGACACCGAGGACCAGGTGTGGCTGATGCTGCACTCCGGTTCGCGCAACATCGGCAAGGAGCTCGCGGACTTCCACATCGGTGTGGCACAGAAGCTGCCGCACAACCAGGGTCTGGTCGACCGCGACCTGGCGGTCTTCGTCGCTGACACCCCGCAGATGGGGGCCTACCGGCACGACCTGTTCTGGGCGCAGGAGTACGCCAAGCACAACCGTGCGCTGATGATGGGTCTGCTCAAGGACGTCGTGCGCAAGGAGTTCAAGAAGGCGAAGCCGGTCTTCGACGAGACGCTCTCCTGCCACCACAACTACGTGGCGGAGGAGCGCTACGACGGTATGGATCTCCTCGTCACCCGCAAGGGCGCCATCCGTGCGGGCGGCGGCGAGTACGGGATCATCCCCGGTTCCATGGGCACCGGCTCCTACATCGTCAAGGGCCTGGGGAACGCGGCGTCGTTCAACTCGGCCTCGCACGGTGCAGGGCGGCGCATGAGCAGGAACGCGGCCAAGCGCCGGTTCTCCGAGCAGGATCTGGCGGAGCAGACGCGGGGCGTCGAGTGCCGCAAGGACGCGGGGGTGGTGGACGAGATCCCCGGCGCGTACAAGCCGATCGAGCGCGTCATCGACCAGCAGCGCGATCTGGTGGAGGTCGTCGCCAAGCTGAAGCAGATCGTGTGCGTGAAGGGGTGACGCGGGGCCGCCTCGCGTAAGCGGGGGGCCGCACCCTTCTTTGAAGCGTCACCCCCTGGGGAGGTGACGCTTCAAAGAAGGCACCCGGCGAGGGGGCGCTTCGCGTGCGCCACCCGCAAAAGGGGTGGCAACCCGCAAGAGGGGACAACCAGCACGAGAAGGCCTGCCGAGGGGCCCGGCGCAGACAGGGCCCCTCAGGCGGCTGCCCGCGTCTCGGCGGCAGCCCGGCTCAGTGCGTCGCGCAGCCGGTCGCGGGCTTCGGTGTGGGCGGCGATGCGGGCCTCCAGGACGGCGAGCCGTTCCTCGACGACGCGCAGCCCCTCCGGGGAGGGCTCACCGGCGGCGATGTCGCCGTCCAGGCAGGCGGCGAAGAAGCCGACGTCCTGAAGCGTCAGCCCGGCCTCGATGAGGTAGCGGATGTTGCGGACACGCACTTCGGCGGACGCGGGGTAGACGCGGTAACCGTTGGCGGCACGCTCCGAGGCGAGGAGACCCGCCTGCTCGTAGTGGCGCAGGGCCCGCGCCGTGGTCCCCGTCCGCCGTGCCAGTTCACCGATGCGCACCGTGGCTCCCCCTCCGTCGGGCCCAGTGGAACGTACGGAGGACAGTCGTACCACGGGCCTCACGCCACCACCGCGCCGCCGTCCACGGGCAGCACGACTCCGGTGAGGAACGAGGCCTTGTCCGAGGCCAGTTGGACGAGCGCGGAGGCGACCTCCTCGGGCCTGCCGACGCGGCCGAGCGGGGTGTGGTCGATCTGCCACTTCCTGAGTGCCGCCCGCCGCTGGGCGTCGAGGCCGCGGTGTTCGCCGATGGGGGTGTCGATGGCGCCCGGCGCGACGGCGGCGACCCGGATGCCGTCCGCCGCCAGGTCGACCGCCCAGCCGCGGGTGAGCACTTCGAGGGCGCCCTTGGTCGCGGCGTAGAGGGAGTTGCCCGGCCAGGCGCGCTGCCCGAGGGCGGTGCTGACGTTGAGGATCACGCCGCCCGCCGGTGCCGCCCGCAGCGCGGGCAGCGCCGCCTGCGCCAGCAGGACGGGGGCGGTGAGATTGGTGGCGAGCTGCCGCTCCATTCCGGTGGGGGTGTAGGCGCCCAGGCTCTCGTCGCTGACCACGGCGGCGTTGTTGACCAGCACGTCGAGCCGGCCCGTGGCCTGGAGCGCCGCCTCGACGATGCGGTCCGGGGCGTGCGGGGCGGTGATGTCGGCGGGGACGGGCGTGATCGTGCCGGAGCCCGGTTCGGCGGCCGTTGCGTGCAACGGCTCCTCCCGGCGCCCCACGGCGATGACGTGGGAGCCGAGGGCGGCGAACATGCGGGCGGCGGCCCGGCCGATACCGGTTCCGGCACCGGTGACGACGACGGTGCGCGGGCCGTCGCCGGGACGGAAGGCAGAGCTGGCGGGTGAGGTGTTCTCGGTCATGTCCGCATCCTCGAACCCTGCCGCTGGCGTCAAGGTCAAGCGCTGCGTCGAGGACAGGCGCTGCGTCGAGGTCAAGCGCTGCGTCAAGGACAGGCGCTGAGCACGGCGGTGGGCCCCGGCGGCGATCTTCTACGACGAATCACCCGGAATATACGCGCACTGTGCTACAACCCCCACCGCACTCTCCGCACTTCTCGCGAGGAAGTGAGCAGATGGCCACGCAGCGTACTCATATGCCTTAAGGTCTGGTGGATGTCGGCGCCTCACCACAAACGTGGCGTTTCTGTGCGCTGTGTGGGGGTTCCGCGTACCTGGGGGGTTCATGCGGCGCGACTTCGCGTTTGTGTCCGAGGTGGGGGAGCCGGCCGAGCCGGAGCCCGGCAGAGGGGCCACAGCCGTACCGGCACCGCTGCGCAGCGCACGGGCAGGCAGCATCCGCACCGGCGGCGCACCGGCCGAGACCCTCGGCACCGGTGGCGGCCACAGCGGTGACCTGCCGGCCGGAGACGTCACCGCCAGCGGGGAGAAGTCCGGCTGGTACCGGCCCGTCGCGCTGGCCGCCGACGCCATGGGGAGCGCGCTGCCCGTGGCGCTGCTCTTCCACCATGCGGGGCATCCACACACGGCCGCCGCCTCGATGACGGTCGGCATGTGCTGGCTGGGCATACTGGCCGCCCATCAGCGCTACGGCCGCCGCTGGCTGGGTGAGACCAGGGGACTGCTGGCGACGGTGCACGACTGGCTCACGCTCGTCGGGGTGCTCGCCGTCGTCCGCGTGGTGACCGGCGAGAGCTCCCCGCCCGCCGTCGCCCTGGCGGCGCTGACGCCCGCGCCGCTCCTCACGGCGGCATGCCGCTCGATGACACACCGGCACCTGACGGCGCAGCGCCGCCAGGCGCACGCCGTGCGACGGGCGCTGGTGGTCGGCGAGGGCGGCGCCGTGGACCGGGTGGTGGAGCAGTTGGCCAGCCGCACGGACCACCCCTACGTCGTCATCGGCGCCGTGCAGGTCGGCGGAGCGGCACCCCGCAGCGGCGTTCCCGAGGCCGGGCAGCTGGAAGCCGCACCGCCCGGGAGCGGCGGGGACAACGGCGCTGCCGACGGTGCGGCCGTTCTGGCGGCCATCCGGCTGCACCGGGCCGAGACGGTGCTGGCGGTGCCCGGGGCACTGCTGTGCGGCGAGCGGTTGCGCACGCTGACGTGGGCGGTGCAGGACGCGGGGCTGCCGCTGGTCATCGCCTCCGGGCTGGCGGATGTGGCGCTGCGCCGGGTACGCCCCTCCACCGCTGCGGGGCTCCACCTGCTGCACGTCGAGCCGCCGGTGCGGCGCGGCCCGCAACTCGCGCTCAAGTCCGTGCTGGACCGGGTCGGTGCCGCGCTCGGACTGGCGCTGCTGGCGCCGCTGTTCGCGCTCGTGGCGCTGGCCGTACGGCTCGACTCCCCCGGGCCCGCGCTCTACCGGCAGACCCGCGTCGGCCACCGCGGCACGCCGTTCACCATGTGGAAGTTCCGCTCCATGTCCGTTGGCGCCGACCGGCTGCGGCCGCAACTGGCCGCCGCCAACGAGGTGGACGGCCCACTGTTCAAGATGCGGGCCGACCCGCGGGTGACCCGCGTGGGCCGGGTGCTGCGGCGCACCTCGCTGGACGAGCTGCCGCAGTTGGTGAACGTGGTGCGCGGGGAGATGTCGCTCGTGGGCCCGCGGCCTCCGCTGCCGGAGGAGGTGGCGGACTACGGGACGACGGCGCTGCGGAGGCTGGCGGTGCGGCCCGGGCTGACCGGGCCGTGGCAGGTGAGCGGCCGCTCGGACCTCTCGTGGGACGAGAGCCTGGCGCTGGACCTGCGCTACGCGGACAACTGGTCGCTGACGACGGACCTGGACCTGCTGGCCCGCACCGTGCGGGCCGTGGTGGACGGAAGAGGCGCATACTGAATGGACCCCCAAATCCTCAAAGCGTTACGCACCCCCGAAGGGTCACGCACCCGCCGCAGCCCCCGGCCGACCCGGCCCTCACCGCCCTCGCGGCCCTCAGCGCCCTTTCCGCAGGGCGGACGGCTCCGCCTCCTGCCACCACTCGTACGTCGCGCGGATGCCCTCCCGCAGCGGCACCCGCGGCCGGAAACCGAGCGCGAACAGGCGGCTGACGTCGAGAAGTTTGCGCGGGGTGCCGTCAGGCCGGTCCGTGTCCCAGGTGACGCGCCCCCGGTAGCCGACCACGTCGCGCACGGTCTCGGCGAGCGCGGCGATGGTCAGATCCTGCCCGCAGCCGACGTTGACCGGCTCGGGCCCGTCGTAGTCCCGCAGCAGCAGGACGCAGGCCCGCGCCAGGTCGTCGACGTGCAGGAACTCGCGGCGCGGCGTGCCGCTGCCCCACAGCGCCACCTCGGGCGCCCCGTCCCGCTTCGCCTCGTGGAGACGGCGCACGAGAGCGGGCAGCACGTGCGAGGTCTCCGGGTCGAAGTTGTCGCCGGGGCCGTACAGGTTGGTCGGCATCGCGCTGATGTAGGCGGCGCCGTACTGCTCACGGTAGGCGCGGACCTGGGTGATGCCCGCGATCTTGGCGAGCGCGTACGGCTCGTTCGTCGGCTCCAGGGCGCCGGTGAGCAGGGCGTCCTCGGTGATCGGTTGCGGCGCGTGCTTGGGGTAGATGCAGGACGAGCCCAAGAAGAGCAGCCGGGGAATGCCCGCCGCGTGGGCGCCCGCGATGACGCTGAGCTGGATGCGCAGGTTGTCCTCCAGGAACGGCACGGGCTGCGTCTTGTTGGCCATGATGCCGCCGACCTTGGCGGCCGCCAGGACGACCGCGTGGGGACGCGCCTCGCTCAGCCAGCGCGCGGTGGCGGGCGCGTCGCGCAGGTCGAGGGTGGCACGGTCGCGGGTCAGCACCTCGTAGCCGTCGGCCGCCAGGCGGCGGGCCACGGCGGAGCCGACCAGGCCGCGGTGGCCGGCGACGACGACACGGGCGCGGTCCGGCAGCAGCGTTCCGGCCGCGACGACGGGGGCGGGGACAGGAGCGGGGGCGGGAACGGGGCCGGGGACCGGGGCGGATCGCGGGGTGGTGTGCGCGGGCGTCGTGCGCGGCGTCGGCGTCATGGCGTCGCATTGTGCCACCCAACAGCCCCGTACAGACAGATAAACGGCAAAGAGTACGAAACTCGCGCACCGGATGAGACCGTCATCCAGGGACCGGTCGAGAGCACGGCAGATGTCCCCACCACCACGGACACACACCACTGAGGGCGGCGCCACATGGGCAAGAGCGTGGGCAACAGCGTGGGCCCGAGCGCACACAAGAGCAGAGGCAAGAGCGCGGGCGACAGCACGGGCAGGAGCGCGCTGATCACCGGCATCACAGGCCAGGACGGTTCGTACTTGACCGAACTGCTGCTGGAGAAGGGCTACACGGTGCACGGCCTGCTCCGCCGTTCCTCCTCCTTCAACACCGGCCGGATCGACCACCTGTACGAGGACCCGCACGACGAGGGCCGCTCCCTCGTCCTCCACCACGCCGACCTCGCCGACGGTGTCGCCCTCGTCAATCTCCTGCGCGACCTGCGCCCCGACGAGGTCTACAACCTCGGCGCCCAGTCCCACGTGCGCGTCTCCTTCGACTCGCCGCTCTACACCGGCGACGTCACCGCCATGGGGACCCTGCGGCTGCTGGAGGCGATCCGGGCCAGCGGCATCGACACCCGCATCTACCAGGCCTCCTCCTCCGAGATGTTCGGCGCGGCCCCTCCCCCGCAGAACGAGGCGACGCCCTTCCACCCGCGCAGCCCGTACGGCTGCGCGAAGGTCTTCGGATACTGGGCGACGGTCAACTACCGGGAGGCCTACGACCTGTTCGCGGTCAACGGCATCCTCTTCAACCACGAGTCCCCGCGCCGCGGCGAGACGTTCGTGACCCGCAAGATCACCCGGGCCGTCGCCCGCATCAGGGCTGGGCTGCAGCAGCGCCTCTACCTGGGCAACCTCGACGCGGTGCGGGACTGGGGCTACGCGCCCGAGTACGTCGAGGCCATGTGGCTGATGCTGCAGGCGCAGCGGCCGGACGACTACGTGGTGGCCACGGGGTCCGCCACCACCGTGCGGGCCTTCCTGCAGGAGGCGTTCCTCGCCGGCGGGCTCGACTGGCGCGAGCACGTGCGGTTCGACCCCGCCTACGAGCGGCCCAGCGAGGTGGACGCGCTCATCGGTGACGCGGCGAAGGCGCACGACCTGCTCGGGTGGAAGCCGCGCGTCACGTGGGCGGAGTTGGCACGGGTCATGGTCGAGGCCGACATCGCCGCGCTGGAGGCGGAGTTGTCGGGCGAGGCGGTGCGCGTCGACCGCCGGTGACGCCGGGTGCCCCAGGACGGGGGCGCGCGGCACCGGTGACGCCGGGTGTCCCCGGCCGGGGACACGCATCAACCACAGCAATTGGGGAGCACAGTGAGACGAACGAGGACCCTTCGCACGGCGGGGGCTCGCAAGGCGGCCGTGGCCGCGACCGTACTGGCCGTGGCGGCGGCCACGACGGCGGTGCCCGCGCTCACCGAGCGGGGCGCCCACCAGGCGGCGGCCCTCACACCGCCGGTGGCGATGACCGCGGACACCTTACCGACGTGGCAGACGAACGGCGTCGTGTGGGCGATGGCCCAGGCGAACGGCACGGTTTTCGCGGGCGGCACCTTCTCCGCGATCCGTCCGCCGGGCGCGGCGCCGGGCGCGAAGGAGCGCGAGGCCGTCAACTTCGCGGCGTTCGACGCGGCGACCGGCGAGCCGACGGACTGCCGTTTGCACTTCACGGTGGGCAGCGGCACGGCCACCGTGCGGGCGCTGACGGTCTCGCCTGACGGGAAGACCCTGTACGCGGGCGGGAACTTCGCCGCCGTCAACGGGACGAACGCCAGCCGGGTGGCCGCCATCGACCTGCCGTCGTGCAAGGTCAGGTCCGGCTTCCAGTTGACGGTCTCGGCGCCGGTGCACGCGCTGGCCGCCACGGACGACACCGTCTACCTCGGCGGTGACTTCACCACGGTGGAGGGGGAGAAGCGGGCCAAGTTCGCGGCGGTCGGCACCGAGGGGACGTTGAAGTCCTGGAAAGCGGACGCGGACAAGACGGGCCGTGCGGTGGAGGTCACGCCGGACGGGAAGAGCGTGGTGCTGGGCGGCGACTTCGAACGGGTGCGCGGAGCAGACTCGCACGCGCTGGCGGTCGTGGACGCCTCGTCGGGCGCGCTGCGGAAGAGTTACCCGAACCGGTTCGTGCCCCGCAACAGCGTGGTCAAGGGCCTCTACGTGGACGAGACCGGGATCTACACCGGCAACGAGGGCACGGGCGGCGGTGTGTTCGACGGCCGGATCGCGCTCGACCTCGACGACTTCGAGCAGCGCTGGCGCGACACCTGTCTGGGCGCCACCCAGGACCTGGCCGTCTACAAGGGCGTGCTCTACAGCAGCTCGCACGCGCACAACTGCGAGAGCATGGGCCAGTTCCCCGAACTGCACGAGCGGCAGCACCTGTTGGCGGAGTCGGTCGACGATCCGACACCGCTGCTGTCGTGGTTCCCCGACACCGACGACGGGCCGCTGAGCGTCGAGCAGGTGGGGCCGCGCGCCATGGTCGTCTCCTCCGGCGGCGGCAAGGACTACATGTGGGTGGGCGGGGCGTTCACCCGCATCACCAGCGACGGCAACAGGCCGCAGCAAGGGCTGGTGCGCTTCGCGAGCGGCCCGGACACCGGGGCTCCCTCCGTGCCCGACGGGGTGAAGGCCGCCAACACCACCAAGGGTGTGCGGGTCAGCTGGCCTGCGAGCACCGACCTGGACGACCGGAAGCTGACCTACCGCGTCTACCGCAACGGGGACGAGGACCCTGTGGGCACGGTCACGGCCGACTCCACGTTCTGGGAGAGGCCGACGGTCACCTTCACCGACACCTCCGTCAAGCCGGGCACCGACTACTCCTACCGGATCACGGCGAGCGACGCGGGCGGCACCAACACCAGCGCCCGCTCCGAGGCGGCGAAGGTGAAGACGCCGGGCACCCCGACGGAGACGACGCTGGAACGGGAGGCGACGGCCGACGCGTACGTGAACGGCGCTGCCGTGAACGCCACGTACGGCACGCACCAGCAGCTCGCGGTGCGCGGCTCGTCGCCGTACGCCAGTTACGTGCGTTTCGACGTGCCGTCCCCGCCCAGCGGGATGGCGCTGGAGGAGGCCACGCTGACCGTCACGACCAGCAGTGAGCCGAGCGCGGCGAGCGGCGACACCGTAGACGTCGTACCGGTGACCGGCGCCTGGTCGGAGAAGGAGGTGACCTGGGCGAAGCGTCCCGCCGTGGGCGAGACGCCGCTGGGCAGCCTCGACGGCGCGGCCGACGCCCGTACGGACTACGACGTGCCGCTGCGTGCGGGCGCGGTCCAGGACGCGGCGGGCGACACCCTCGACCTGGCCCTGACCTCCTCCGGCAGCGACAGCCTGTGGCTGTGGGCCCGCGAGTCGGGCGGCACGGGCCCCAAGCTCACGCTGACGTACAGGAAGCCGTGAGCACCGTCAAGGCCGCACGTGCCGCGGCGGCCGCCCTGGTGGCGGCCGCCCTGGCGCTGACGGCCGGATGCGGCGGGGACGGTGGCGGGCAGCACGGCGACGGCGAGGGATCCGACCACGCGGGCCGCCCCGGCGCCACCGCGACGGCCTCCGCCTCGCCCGGCGCGAGCGCGTCCCCGCGCGCGAAGGACGGCGGGGGCGCACCCGACGACGAGGCCACAGCGAAGGTGCCCCGCTCCCGGCTGACGCCCGCCACCGGGTCCTTCACCACGAAGGAGAAGGACTATCTGGTCGACCGGGTGCCGCGGGGGCTGGAGCCCGCCGCCGTGCTGGAGGCGGGCCGCACCGCCTGTGAACGGATCGCCACGACGGCCGAGAGCAGCGAGAAGGACGCGATCAGCGCCCTGAAGGCCGGCGAGATCGACCAGGCCGAACCCGCTGTCCGGCACCTGTGCCCGAAGTTCGCCCCGCTGCTGGAGGCGGCGGGCAAGTGACCCCGCCCCGCGCCCGCCCCCAGGAGACCGAACGCCATGGAGAGAGCCACCGTGGACAAACTGCCCGTCGTCGTCGCGATACCGACCAGGAACGAGGCCCACAACATCGCGGGCACCGTGCGGTCCGTGATCGGCCACTTCGCGCACGTCGTGGTGGTCGACTCCGACAGCACCGACGACACCCGCGCCCTCGCCAAGGCCGAGGGCGCCGAAGTGGTGCCCTACACCTGGGACGGCCGGTACCCGAAGAAGAAGCAGTGGTGTCTGGACCACGTCCACCCCGAGGTCGACTGGGTCCTCTTCCTCGACGGCGACGAGACGCCCAGCGAGGAACTGCTGCGCGAGATCCGGCGCGTCTTCACCCCGCCGCCGGGCCGCACCGTACGCCCTGCCGCGTTCGACATCCCGCTGGGCTACTGGTTCGCCGGGCGCCGGCTGCGGCACGGGTACACGATCGTCAAGCGCGTGCTGCTGGACCGCACCCGCTGCCGCTTCCCCGAACCCGACGACCTCGCCGCCCCCGGCATGGGCGAACAGGAGGGCCACTACCAGCCGCTGGCCCCGACGACCGCCCGTCTCGCCGCGCCCCTCGAACACCGGGACCTCGATCCGGTCCGTACCTGGTTCGAGCGGCACAACCGCTACTCGGACTGGGAGGCCTGGCTGGAGGGGCATCCGCGGGTGAGGGAGCAGATCCGGCAGGCCAAGACCCGCCAGGGCCGCCTCTTCCACCGGGCCCCGCTCAAACCGCTGGTGTCCTTCGCCTACGCCTACGTCTACCGGCGCGGCTTCCTCGACGGCCGCGCCGGGCTCGACTACGCGCTCGCGATGAGCTTCTACCGGTGGCAGATCGGGCTCAAGGCACGCGAGGCGGCCGATCCGCCGGACGCCGGAGCCGGAGCCGGGGCGAGGGGGCGGCGCTGACCCGCTCGCACGCCGCCGCGTACACCCCGCGCAGCGTCTCCACGACCGCGTCCAGGGTGAAGCGCTCGCGCGCCAGCCGCCACGCCGCGCGGGAGGCGGCCTCGCCCGCCGCCGGGTCCAGCAGTTCCAGGACGGCCCGGCCCACCCTGGCCCCGTTCTCCTCGGCGCCGGGCCCTTCCGGTGCGCTGTCCACCAACCGGCCCGCCCCGGCCGCCGCCACGTCCGGCGCCAGACCGCTCGTGCGGGTCACCACGACGGGCAGCCCCACCGACAGGGCCTCCAGCACCGAGACGGAGAACGCGTCCTTGACGGAGGGCAGCACGAACACGTCGCTGGAGCGGAGCCGTTCCATGACGCCCGCGTGGTCCAGCGCGCCGACGTACTCCAGCGCGTGGCCCACGCCCAGCGCCTCGGCCCGCGCCAGCAACGCGCCGGCCAGCGCCCCCGTGTCGGGGCCCGCGAGGACGAACCGGGCCTCGGGGCACCTGGCCAGCACCGTGGGCATCGCCGCGACGAAGTCCTGCGGCCGCTTGCCCTCCTGCACCCGCGCGCAGTACAGCACCGTCGGCGGCCGCCCGGCTCGCGGCCCGGGGCGCGGTGGCTGCGGCGCCACCCCGTTGACCAGCCGGTACGCGGGCCCCATCGGGCCGGGCGCCGCCACGGCCTCGGTCAACTCCCGTTCGGTTCCGGTCAGGTGGAGCACCGCGTCGGCCTGTCCGAGCACCCAGCGCAGGCCCAGCACGTCCACGGCCTTCGCCACGCGTTTCTCGGTCGGGTCGATCATGCCGTGTGTCTGCAACACCAGCGGGCGGCCCATGCGCGCTGCCATCATCGCCACGGGAAGCGTGACCAGATCGCGCATCAGGTGGACGTGCACCACGTCCGCCGAGCGGAGCAGGCGGGGGGCCGCCGCGAGCAGAGCGGGGGACGTGATGCCGCTGACCTCGAACCGGGGCAGCACGTGCCGGGCCGGGAAGAGCCGGGCGGGTACGCCGTCCACCGTGCGGGGCAGCGTGCCCGGGAAGCCGTCCCCGAGGGCGACCAGGGCCGCGCCCTCGCCCGCCTCCCGTAAGCCCCGGCACAGGTTGAGGGCCACGCGCGTGGGCCCTCCGAAGTCGTGCGTGGGCGTGTGCAGCGTCACGACGTGCAGCGCTTTCATCGGTGTCCCCTCCCTCGCCACTGGCAGGCATATTACCGGCTTTGCCCGCAATTCCTCCGAGCTTTCCCATTTCCGCTCGGAGGCACGGCGCTCGGAGGCACGGCGCTCGGGGGCACGGCGCTCGGAGGCACGGCGCTCGGGGGCACGGCGGGGGCGGGGAGCATGAGCGCGCCTGCCGGCACCGCCGCGCCACCCGACCACCTCCCCTCCCCCACCGCCCCGCGCGCCGTCCTCTCCCGCGCCCTCGCCATTCCGCTGGTCGCGGCGCTCGTGGCGGTGCTCCCCGCGGCGGTCGCCACCCAGCCGGGCCCTGGATCCCACGACGCGGTCTACTGGTTGCAGACGGCCACCTGCGCGTACGCGGGCACCCGCCTGGCGGCCATGGTGCTGACCGCGCACCGGCGCCTGATCCAGGGCGCGTTCTGGCTGTTCGGCTACATCGCGATGGGCATCGCACCCCTGGCGCAGACGGTGCTGGACCGCACACCCACACCGGTGGTGGGCCCGCGCGCGGACACGGTGCTCGCCTCGGCGCTCGTCCTGGCCGGGATGGTGGCCTTCGACGTGGGCGCGCTGGTGGCGCGGCACCGGCCACCGCTGCGCGGCCGCATGCGGGAGCGCCGCAGGCCGCACGCGCGGGTCCACACCCGGCGCCTGTACGCGCTGTGCGCGCTGGCACTGGCGTGCAGCGGCCTGCTGATCGGCACACTGGGCGGACCCGCGGTCTTCTTCTCCAACCGCGAGGAGATCAGGGAGAGTCTGGGCGCGGCGAACGCGGAGGCCGCCTCGCAGGCGGGCTCGGCGTTCCTGCGCGGTTTCGGCACCGTGCCGGCGCTGCTGGCGCTGCTGTTCCTCACGCGCTGGCTGGTCGTCTCCCGGGCGGCGCGCCGCCGCCCGCTGGTGCCCGTGCTGTGGCTGGCGATGCTGGCGCTCAACGTCGTTGTCAACAACCCGGTGTCCAACCCGCGCTACTGGTTCCTGACGGTGCTGTTCTCGTTGCTGTTCACCGCGTTCCCGCGCAGCCCCGTGATGTACCGGGCCGCGCTGGCCACCGGGGTGGCGATCGCGCTGGTCGTCTTCCCCTTCGCCGACCGGTTCCGCTACGAGGAGGGCACAGAGCGGCCCAGCCGGTCGACGGACTCGCTGCTGGAGCCGCTCACCATGAAGGACTACGACCAGGTGGGCATGGTCGCCAACACCGTCACCTTCGTCGGCTCGGGCGAGGGACACAGTTTGGGGCGTCAACTGAGCGGCACCGCGCTGTTCTTCGTGCCCCGCTCGGTGTGGAAGGACAAGCCCCACGACCCGGGCACCCGCGTCGGCACGTGGATGGGGATGCCCTACCCGAACCTCTCCTCCCCGCTGTGGGCGGAGCTCTGGCTCGACTTCGGCCCTTACGGCATGGCGCTGGGCTTCGCCGCCGTCGGCTACGGTGCCGCGCGCGCGGACCGGCGGTACGCGCGGCGCACGGCCGAGGACGGCGCCGCCGCGGCCGCCCACCCGGGTGGGCCGCGGAGCCGGGCCGGTCCTGGCAGCATCACGGCCGTCGTCGTGCCCCTCGTCGCCGGGTACAGCTTCATTCTGCTGCGCGGCTCGCTGCTCCAGGGCATGGGCCGGGTGGCCATCGCCGCGCTGTGCGTCCTGTTCGTCACGACGCTTCGCGAGGACCGCCGGGCGCGGCGCTCGCCGAGGTGAGGACCCCGGCCTCGGCCCGCTCCCCCGCACGCAGCACCCGCGCGGCCCGCGACCAGCTCGCCGCGCACTTCGCCACCGAGCCCGCGCACAGCCCCCAGGCGGCGCCGAGCACCCCGCCGAGCGCGTACCCGCCGAGCATGCAGCCGACGGACGCGAGGGAGAAGACGAGCTGGATCGGCAGCGTGGTGCGCGGACGCAGCACCCGCAGGGCCAGCAGCCCGCACGTGCCCAGCGCCATCGCCGCGTACTGGCTGCCCGTCGCGGGCAGCAGCCGGGACGCGGCCGACCACGTGTCGCCCAGCAGCGCCCGCCCGTACGCGCCGGGCAGCAGCACCAGCACCGCCGTCCACGCGGCCGCCGCCACGGCCAGCACTCCTCCGGCGGCGCACGCGGCGCGGGCGGCCCGCCGGTCGCCGCCGGCGCGGTGCAAGAGCGGAGGGCCGAACCCGGTGGCCGCGTTGAACAGGACGTTCAACGGGCCGTAGAGCGTGGCCGCGCCGCGCAGCGCGCCCACCGCGAGCGGGTTCGCCACCAGCCCCAGGCCGATGATCGCGAGCTGCGTGCCCGCGTTGCCGACGCCGAACTCCACGGCGAACCTGCGTCCCAGATGCCCGGCGCGCAGATAGCGGGCCGGGTCCTGGCCCGCGCCCCGGGTGTGCCGGCGCAGCAGCAGCGAGGCCGCGGCGAGTGCGGGCAGCGTGGCCAGCCCCCAGACCAGCAGCAGCCGGTGCGCGCTCGCGCCGTGCGGCTGGACGGCCAGCGCGGGCACCGCCACCACCAGGCGGAGCAGGTCGGCGCCGAGGGCGTGGTGGGGGCGGTGCAGGGCGGAGAAGGCGTAGCGGGTGGTCTCGTGGGTGAGGACGAGCGGCAGCACGAGCGCGAGTGCGGCCAGCGCCGTGGCCGTTCCGCCGCCGCCGGCGGCCCACAGCGCTGCCGCCGTGGGCAGGCCGAGCGCGGCCGAGGCCGGTGCGGTGAACGCCACCGCCGAGCGGCACGCTCCGGCGACGCTGGTCGGGTCGCCCTTCTCCAGGACGAGGGCCTGGCCGACGTACGCGACGGTGAGTCCGAGCACGACGGTGAAGACGGTGTAGACGAGGGAGAACGTGGCGAAGGCGTGCACCGTCGACTGGCGGGCGGCGACGACGAGCACGGCGATGTTGGTGCAGGCCGCCACGCCCTGGTCGGCGACGCTGCACGCGAGGGCGGCCGTGCGGGTGGGCCGCCCTCGCCGCGGGGTCCCCGCTTCCGCCCGCCCTCCCGTTCCGCCCCGGCCCCCCGGGGCTTCGCGCTCGGTCCCTGGCCGTCGCTCGGGGCGCCGCGCTTCCCCGGGCTCCGTCACCGGCCCGTCACGCGCAGGGCGACACCCTGCCGGGTCAACTCGGTCTCGCGCGGGCCCGCGTGGGTCCTGCGCGCGGGCGACGAGGGCGGCGGCGCCGCACCGCCGCGCGGGGCGGCGGGCCCCGCGCCCTCCCCGTGCAGCAGCGCGCCCAGCACGGAGCCGCCCGCCCCCGCGACGAGTTCGCGCACGCGCGCGAGGTCGTCCCGCCGCACCTCGCGCGGGTCGCACACGATGAGCACGCAGTCGACCCGGTCGATGAGCGCGATGGCGTCGGCGTACGAGAGGACGGCGGGGGCGAGGACGAGCAGCACCCCGTCGCGCTCGTCGGCGTGCCCTATCAGCTGGGTGACGGCGGAGGAGGTCAGCGCGCGGGAGACCTTGCTGACGCGGTAGCCGGGGACGAGGTCGAAGACGCCGGACTCGCCCGCGTCGATGGGGATGCGGTGCCCCGCGGGCCAGCCGATGGTGCCGTGCCCGGGGGCGCGGGCCCACCCCGGCTGGATGCCGTCGGCCTGCCGCAGCCGTTCGGTCAGAGAGGGGGTGCGCAGGTCGGCCTCCAGGAGCAGCACTTCCCTGCCCATTTCGGCGAAGGAGGCGGACAGGTTCACGGAGGCGGCCAGTGCGGTGGCGATACCGCCGCGCGGCGAGACGACGAGGACGCGTCGGCGGCGCGCGAACGTCTCGTCGTAGGCCAGCCGGAAGGCGACCGAGCGGTACTCCTCGGCGAGCCGGCCGTCGGCCAGCAGGGAGCGCCGCTCCTGGCGGCGGCCGCGGCGCCGGCGGCGCGGCAGGGTGCCCAGGACGGGGGCGTGCAGGGCGCGCACGACGTCGCCCGGGGTGCGTACGGCCGGGTCGAAGACGAGCCGTACCCAGGCGGCGAGCAGGCCGAGCCCGACGCCGACGGCGGCACCGAGCCCGAGCATCAGCGGCAGCCCGGGGCCCGACGGGGCGGTGGGCTCGGCGGCCTCGGTGACGACGCGGCCCGGTGTGGTGTCCTCGGCGCGCAGGTCGCTGATCCGGCCGTTGATCTCGGCGATGCGGCTGACGACGGAGGAGTGCGCGGACAGGGTGCCGTCGAGCGCTCCCTCCTTGCCGGACGAGGCGATCTCCTCGGCCAGCCGGTCGCGTTCCTTGGTCAGGGGTGCCCGCTGCTTCTCGTAGCGGTCGACCATGTCGGCGACGCGGTCGGCGGCGTCCTTCTCGCGGTTGTCGAGGTAGGCGTGTGCGAAGGCGTCGGCGCCGCGTGCGGCGGCGCCCGGGCTGTGCGCGGTGTAGGCGAAGCGGAGCATGCGGGTCTCGGGCGGGTTGGTGACCTGGAGGTCGTCGAGCAGCCGGGCGGGCTCCGCGCGGGTGTCCAGGGTGCGGGCCGCGCGCTCGGCGACGACGCTGCTGGAGGCGGTGCGCCGCTCGGAGCCCATGCTGATCTCGCCGGCCGAGGTGCTCTCGCCGCTGCTGTCGGTGGGCAGCGGGCGGACGGTGATCTCGGTGGTGGCGGCGTAGGAGTCGGCGCCGCGCAGGCCGAGCCAGCCGCCGCCGAGCAGCCCGAGGACGACGCCGAGCGCGATGAGCCAGCGGTAGCGCAGGAGTTGGCGGAACTGGTCGCGCAGCAGGTCGGGTTCGTCGTACGCGGGCGAGCCCGCCGCTTCGTCGGCCGGGTGCCCGTCACGGGTGGTCATGCCGCGGCGCCTTCCCCGCGGGCCGCACCGCGCGCGGCGGGCGCCCCGGATCTCGCGGGCCGTCTTGCGCGCCGTGGCCGTGCCCGTCGCATCCTGAGTGCCTCTTCCAGCAGGTCGGTGAGGCGGGCCAGGCCCGCCTCGCGGCCGAGGTGTCCTGCGGCGTAGTCGCGGCCTGCGCCGCCGAGCGCGGCGGCGCGCGCCGGGTCGGCGGCCAGGGCGCGGGCGGCGGCGGCGAGCGCGGCCGGATCCTCGGGCGGTACGAGGAGTCCGGCGGCGGAGCGGCGCACCTCGTGCGCGGTGCCGCCTTCGGCGGCGACGGAGGCGAGGACGGGGCGTCCCGCGGCGAAGTAGGAGGTGAGCTTGGACGGCACGCTCATGTCCAGGACGGAGGCCCGCTGGGTGACGGCGAGGGCGTCGGCGGCCGCCAGGACGTCGGGGAAGTCGGCCTCGGCCGCGGGCGGCAGCAGGTCCACGTTGGGCAGCGGGGCTGCCCGTTGGGCGAGGCGGGCGCGCTGGTTGCCCTCGCCCATCAGGACGACCCGTAATCCGGGGGCCAGGCGGGCCGCCTCGATCAGGACCTCCAGGCCCTGCTTGAGCCCCATGTTCCCGGAGTGCAGCACCACCGTCTCGTCCTCGCCCCAGCCGAGCCGGGCCCGGGTGGCGGCACGGGCGCGTGTGGGCGGGGCGATGTGCGTCCAGTTGGGAACGGTACGCACCCGGGCCTCCTGCACGCCCAGCGCGGTGACACGGGCGGTGAAGCTGTCGTGGATGACGCCGACGAGCGCCGCGGAGGCGAGGACGCGGCGTTCGATCCCCGCCGCGAGCGCGGCGGCGCGGTCGCCGCCGCGGATGCCGCTCTGGGCGGCCGCGGCCCCCATCAGGTCCTGCACGACGGGGACGAACGGCACCCCGGCGGCGCGGGCCAGCCGGGCGGCCAGCACGCCCCCGGCGAGGCTCGGCAGCTGCGCGACGACCACGTCGGGTCGGCCCGCGAGGCGGGGCGGGGCGAGCAGCCCGTGCGCGAGGATGGACGTCTCGTACAGCGCCCGCCGCGCCGCGGTCTGCCGGGGCGGGACGGTGTGCCTGCGGCGGTGGACGCGTACCCCGCCGCGCACTTCCGTCGCCCGCCACACGCCCCGCCAGGCGGGGTCGGTACGCCAGGCGGGGTAGTGCGGCATCCCCGCCAGGACGTGCACCTCCCAGCCGTCCCGTGCCGCCCAGTGCTCGGCGAGTTGCGCCGCGTACGGCCCGATGCCCGCCTGCTCGGGTGCGTAGTTGGTCGACACCAGCAGCACCCGGCGTGCGGGCGCGGCGAAGCCCTTCACCATGGAAATCCCCCCCATACGTCCGCCTCTCGTTTCCCCTGAGAGCTCCCCCCGCGTCCCCCTCCGGCAGGGTAGCGCCTGCGGTGCGCGGTTTCCCCAACATGTCCCCGTTTCCTGCGGGTTGTGGTTGCATGCAGCGATGCGACCCGCGGCCGTGCAGGGCGGCGGGGCACCGCCCGGCCGCCGCCGGGGAAGGCACACGTCCTGGGGGGACCAGCCATGACGCACACCGTGGGCTACGCGCCCGGCGCCTACGACCTCTTCCACGTCGGCCACCTCAACCTGCTGCGGCACGCCCGCGCACGCTGCGACTACCTGGTCGCGGGCGTGGTCTCGGACGAGATGGCCGAGCACGCCAAGGGCAGACCCCCCGTCATCCCGCTCGTCGAACGCCTCCAGATCGTGCGCAGCATCCGCTTCGTGGACGCCGCGTTCGTGGAGACGGTGCCGGACAAACTGGTCACCTGGCAGCAGGTCCGCTTCGACGTCCTGTTCAAGGGGGACGACTGGCGGGGTACGCCCAAGGGCGACAGGCTGGAGGCGGACTTCCGTACGGTCGGCGTCGAGATCGTCTACTTCCCGTACACCATGCATACCTCCTCCACTCAGCTCCGCCGCGCCCTCGACGCGCTGGCCGGACCCGAGCCCGTCACGCCCGAGTCGGCGCGGACAGCTCCCTGAACCACTTGCCGCCGAACGCGACGAGGAACAGCGCGTAGCACCCGAACAGCACGGCATAGGCGGCCCGGAACAGCTCCGGGCCGCCCAGCAGCAGGAACAGCAGGCAGAAGACGCCGTAGTCGACCGGCAGCAGCGCCACCGCGCGCCACGTCGAAGGGGGCCGCGCCGCACGCGCTCGCCCGCCGCGGGGCCGCAGCTTGTCGGTGAGCAGCCCGCCGAAGAACACCAGCACCGCCACCAGTTGGAAGGCCAGCGGCAGCACCAGCCAGCCCTCGCCGGGCAGTGCGCCGAAGCGGTGGAAGGAGATCAGCACGGCGGCGTGCACCGCCACGATCTTCGCGCAGTCCACGACGTGGTCCAGCCACTCGCCCGCCGGGCTGCCACCGCCGCGCAACCTGGCCAGCTGCCCGTCCGCCGAGTCCAGCGCGAACCCGACGACGAGCGCGGCCCAGACCGCCACCCCCAGCCCCCACG
This sequence comes from Streptomyces diacarni, assembly GCF_003323715.1. Lineage (GTDB taxonomy): Bacteria > Actinomycetota > Actinomycetes > Streptomycetales > Streptomycetaceae > Streptomyces > Streptomyces diacarni. The sequence goes on along the minus strand of NZ_QOIN01000034.1, from coordinate 28,403 downwards.
AAGGCCGCACCAGCGCCACGGCCGCGATCCCCGCGAAGCTGCACACGGCGCTCGCCAGCGTGACCAGGTTCGGCGTCAGCCCCACCCGGTGCGCGGCGGCGGCCAGGACGCGGCCGAGAGGCCGGTTGACGTACCGCGAGTAGAGGGACACCCCCCTCGATGTCTTCTGCGCGGCCCGTAACGCCGAAAGAGCGGTACGGAATCCCCCCGAGGGCGCGTCCGCTCGTGTGGTCGACGACATGTGTCCCCCTCGCTCGGTGTGCCGCGCATACTGTGCCAGGCACCGCGCGAGGTGCCACACCCCGCAAGGTAGGGTCACGTTCGCCGACAGCACCGGGAGGGGTCGAACAGGTGAAGGGGACGAGGACTCGGGGGCCCGCGCGCATACCGTTGGCGGCGACCGTGACGGCGGGGGCGCTGCTCGCCTCGCTGACCGGCTGCGTCACCGTGCACGGTGAGAGCGCCGTGGTCCCCTCGCTGAGCAAGACCGAGGCGGCCGACGTCCTCGCCGCGTTCGTGAAGAAGAACAACCGTGCCAACACCGCCTACGACGTCGAACTCAACGCGACGATCGAGACCGGCGCGCTCGGCGCCATCGACCAGGCGGGGCTCACCTCGCGCAAGAAGGTCAGGCCCAAGGGCAACCCCGACTACCACCGCCTGAAGCTGACCGACACCCGCTACCTGATCCCGGAACAGGCGGGCTGGCCCAAGTTCTTCGTCACCGACTCCCGGAGCAACCGCGAAGGGCAGGGACGCTGGCTGTTCGTCTTCCAGCGCGACCGGGCCGACGGGCCGTGGAAGGCCTCCTACCTGTCCGTGATCGACACCGACGCGGTGCCCGAGTTCGCCGAGGACGAGCACGGCCACGTGAAGACCGTCCCGGTCGCCGGCGGCGACGCCGGACTGACCGTGCCGCCCGACGAGCTGAGCCGGCGGTACGCCCGCTACCTGCAGGAGGGCGCGGGCGACGACTTCGCCGCGGGTCCGCACACCAGCGAGCAGCGGGAGGAGCGCGTCGAGGAGGGGAAGCGCAAGAACGTGCGCAACGAGTTCGCCGACCAGGCGGCGAAGCCGCCGCGGTACGCGCCCTTCGGGCTCCGCACCGAGGACGGCGGCGCCCTGGTCTTCTTCGCCACCCGCCACCACCACAAGCAGACACTGCCGCGCGGCTACCACCCCGACATCAAGAACCCCCTGGTCAAGGCGTTGATGAAGGGGAAACCGAAGCAGTCGGTCACCTATGTGCGGATGTCGGAGCAGGCCGTGACCGTTCCGACCAAGAAGTCCAACGGCAAGGTGACCTTCCTCAGCCGCGTCGAGGGCCTGACCTCAGCGCACGGCAGCTGAGCCCGGCGCACCAGTCCCCGCGCCACCGGCCCGGCCCCGCGGTCCCGGGCGGAGCGCGGCGCTCAGCGCGCCGGCCAGGGCGCCCGCTCCTCCAGGCCGTCCACGGTGATGGCGTACTCCGCGCAGGCGTCGGTGAGGGTCTCCAGGAGCGTGAGGGGTTCGGGAAGCTGCGCACCGGAGACGGGAGGCCGCAGCCAGCGCACCCCCTCGTCCTGGTCGGGCAGCCGGGAGGGCGGCAGCAGCACGTAGCTGCCCCGGCAGTGCCAGCGCAGCCCGGGGTGCTCCTCCATCGTCTCGGGGTGGCTGTCCAGCTCGCAGGGCCACCACTCGTCCTCGTCCTCCGGCCTGCCCCGGGTCCTGGTGAAGAAGAGCATCCGGTCCTCGCCCAGCAGCGCGACGGGTCCGAGCACGGGTTCGACGGCGGCACCGGGTCCGGATCCTGTGTCGTCACCGGCGGGTGCTGAGCCCGCGCCCTCGGCGTCACCGGAGTGGGCCTCGCCGCCCGGGGCGCCGTCCGCGTCGGCGCGCTCCCGCTCCTCCAGCCGGGCCAGCGCCGCGTACCCGGCTTCGGCGGGCACGTCCAGGACATCGTGGGCGCGGCCCGTGGCGGTGATGAAGTTGGCCTGGGGTTCGGCGCGCAGCCAGCGTTCGATCTGGGGGCGGTCGGTGGTGGCCTGGGTCTGCCAGGCGAAGGAGACGGGGTGCCGTCCCGGGGTGGGGCAGCCGATCCGTACGCAGGAGCAGCCGTATCCGGAGGGGTGGGCTGCCGGGGCGAGGGGGAAACCGGCCTCGGCGGCCGTGAGCAGGAGGTCCGCGCGCTCTTCGGCGGCCTCGCCGGCGCCCGCGGCCGCTCGGCCGCGTGGTGACCAGCGGCGTGACCGGGGCGCGCGCCCGTAGGCCGACCGCGCGGGGGATGCGGGGGAACCGTCGCCGCCGCGCGCGGCTTCCGCCCGGGTGGCCCGGCGGCGCAGCCACTGGGCGATCCTGCTCTCGCGTTCCATCTACCGCCTCACTCCGCGACTGTGGTGCCAGGGCGCATCGTGCATTCCGAGGGTACGCAGCGCGTCGGCGCGCTGAGGGGGAATCCGCGGATCACGGATGACTCCCCCTATCCTGCGCTGCCCATCGCGCGATCGGGCACGCGGGGTCGGCCGCGTCACTCGTGAGGACCACCCGGCCGGGCGTCCTGCCCGGCGGATCGTCCGGGTCCCCCCTACCTTGGGTCCATGGTCACAAAGGCGGCTTTCGTCCCTATGGTGCGGTTGGTCCCCGTGGCGCTCGCGGTCGCGCTGGCCGCGCCTGCGGTGGGGACCGACGAGGCGACGGCGGCGACGGCGACGGCGACGGCGGCCGAAGCCTCCGGGGCGGCCGGGACGGCGGGGGCCGCGGCGGGCGGCCGGGCACGGCCGGGGCCCGAGGGGGGCGGTGCGGACAGCGACGGCGGGGCCGACGCAAGGCTGCCGGGCACCCCCCAGCTGACCGGCACGACCGTCACGGCGCACCGGGGCGGCGCCAAGGAGGTGCCGGAGAACAGCATGCAGGGGCTCGCCGCGACGTTCCGGCGCGGCTACGCGCGGGTGCTGGACACCGACATCCGGCAGCTGCGCGACGGCACGCTCGTGGCCATGCACGACGCGACGCTCGACCGCACCACCGACAAGCACGGCAAGGTCAGCGCGCTGGACTGGAACGACTGGCAGGACGTCCGGATCACCCCGCAGCGCGGGCTGCCGGGACACTGGCGCCCCGAGCGGCCGCCGTCGGTGCGCGAGATCCTGGAGCGGTTCGGCGGGAAGGGCCTGCTGATGCTGGAGCTGAAGGACCCGGCCGGGCTGCCGCGGCTGGCGCGGCTCATCCGGGAGCGGCACCTGTCCCACTCGGTGCTGGTGGAGTCCAACGATCCCCAGGTCGCCGAGCGGGCGCACACACGGGGTCTGCTGACGGCCGTGTGGCGCTCGGCGCGGCAAATGGCCGAGGACAGACCGGAGCGCTGGAAGCCGTACGTGACCATGCTCAGCGTCGACCACGAGACGGCCGACCGGCACGTGCGCAAGGCGGTGCGCTCGGGCATCACATACGTGTGGTCGCACACGGTCAACAGCCGCGCCGACCGCGACCGGATGCTGAAGCTGGGCTGCGAGGGCATCGTCACCGACAAGCCGGGCAGCCTGGCACCGGCGGCCGCCCGTCCGTAGGCGGGCGGCGGCGGGGGGCGGCGTCATCCGCGGGGCGCGAAGGACCGCAGCGCCATCTCGACCAGACGGTCGGTGAACTCGTGGGTGAGCGGACCCGAGCGGGTGAGCCAGCGCTGCTGGAACGGGCCGAGCAGCATCTCGACGGCGAGGCCGAGATCCAGGCCGGGGTCGATCTGGCCGGCCTCCTGCCCGGCGCGCAGCCGCCTGACGTAGACCTCGAGGCCGGGTTCCTGGAGCCGGGCCACGAACTGTTCGGCGAGGGCGGCGTCGGCGGCGGAGGCGACGGCCAGCGCGCGGTAGGGCGCCTCGAACGCGGCGTCGGAGAACTCGTCGGCGGTGGCACGCAGCACGGTCTTGAGGTCGGCCTCGATGTCGCCGGTGTCGGGCAGGCCGCCCTGGTAGTCGTCGTCGTGGACGACCTCGGTGAACGCGTCGAGCAGTACGGCCGCCTTCGACGGCCACCAGCGGTAGATGGTCTGCTTGCCGACGCCCGCCCGGGCGGCGATGGCCTCGATGGTCAGCTTCGGGTACCCGACGTCCCCGACGAGTTCCATGCTGGCCCGCAGGATCGCCTTGCGGGAGCGCTCGCTGCGGCGGGAGACGTCGGGGGTCTTCGCGGTCGCGGGTGACATGGCTCGAATCTAGCAGCGAACAGAGACGAGACGAACCGTCTTGACAAGACGAGGCGTCTCGCCGCACCCTCGGAGGGCAACAAGGCGAGACGGTACGTCTCGACCCCGTTGCCTGACGGACCACCCGTCGACACGACGAGAGGAGACACTCATGAGCAAGGGACGCGGCGGAAAGATGCTGGGCGTCGGCGGGACCCGGTCCCACCTGTCCCGCACGCAACTGCGCGGCAACGGCGGGCACGGCGGCCACGGCCCCGGCGGCACCGCCGACCCGCTCGCCCAGAAGCGCGAACTGCTCCGCAGACTCCGCGAGTCGCGCGACTGAGACGGAACTGAGGCGGGATGCCGGCGAGCGCGCCCGCACAACAGGGCCGCTCCGGCGCGCAGTTGTCCGACTGCCCGCGCAAAAGGGCTCCTCAGGGGGAATCATCGGCATACCGCATCGTGTGCACCACCCTGAGGAGCCCGAGATGTACGCAACCCGTCGCTATCTGATGTGCCCTCCGGTCCACTTCCGCGTCACGTACTCCATCAACCCCTGGATGGACCCCGCCAAGCCCGTGGACCTGCCCCTCGCGCTCGCCCAGTGGGAGGCGCTGCGCGACCGCTACCGCGCGCTCGGACACACCGTCGAGCTCCTCGACCCGGTGCCGGGCCTGCCCGACATGGTGTACGCCGCCAACGGCGCCACCGTCATCGAGGGCCGCGTGCTGGGCGCACGGTTCGCCCACCCCGAACGCGCCGCCGAAGCCCGGGCCCACCGCGCCTGGTACCGCGCGCACGGGTTCGGCGACGTCACCGAACCCGCCCACATCAACGAGGGCGAGGGCGACTTCGCCGTCACCGCCTCCTGGCTGCTGGCCGGGCGCGGCTTCCGCAGCAGCCCGCTCTCCCACGGGGAGGCGCAGGAGTTCTTCGGACGGCCCGTCATCGGCCTCGACCTGGTCGACCCCCGCTACTACCACCTCGACACCGCGCTGTGCGTCCTCGACCCGGACACCGAGGACGTGCTCTACCACCCGGCCGCGTTCTCCCCCGGCAGCCGGGCCGTGCTCGCGCGGCTGTTCCCCGACGCGCTGCTCGCCGACGAGTCCGACGCGCTCGCCCTCGGCCTCAACGCCGTCAGCGACGGCCACCACGTCTTCCTGCCAGAAGCGGCCACAGGCCTCTTCGCACCGCTGCGCGCCCGTGGTTACGAACCCGTACCCGTCGCACTCACCGAACTGCTCAAGGGCGGCGGCAGCGTCAAGTGCGTGACGGCCGAACTGCGGCCGTGAAGGGTCGACGGTGCCGGTGCCGGTGCCGGCATGTGCGGGGCGCCGGTTCCGTTACTCGGGGCCCGTCGGCTCGTCTCCCTGACGAGAGGGCGCGGCGCCCCGGGTACCGCAGGGGGCGCCGCGCCGTGGCGCACGAGCGAGGAGGAACGATGGCACGTCTCGACATGGGGAGCGCGGCTCCCGAGCCCTACAAGGCGCTCGGCCAGGCCCAGGGCGCGCTCGACACCGGGCCGCTGGACGCGACGGTGCGCGAACTCGCCAAGATCCGCGCCTCCCAGCTCAACGGCTGTGTCTTCTGCGTGGTCCTGCACACCCGCCAGGCGCGCGGGGCGGGCGAGAGCCAGGACCGGCTCGACCAACTGCCGGTGTGGGAGGAGTCGGAGCTGTTCACCGCGCGGGAGCGGGCCGCCCTCGCCTACACCGAGGCGGTCACCCGGCAGGTGCGGGTGGCCGAGACCCTGTGGCAGGAGGTGTGCGAGCACTTCCCCGACGAGGCGGAGCGCGGCCACCTCGTCGCCCAGGTCGCCCTGATCAACGCCTTCAACCGGCTGGGCGTCCCCCTGGAGATGAAGCCGGCACCGGCGCCGGGCGGCTCGCGGCGGGCCTGAGCGAGCGGCCCGACGTCGGTGCCGGCCCGGGCTGGGCAGCGGCGGGACGCGGCCGGTGCGGGCGCGGGTCCGCACGCGCCGAGGGCCGGCTCGTCCTCGAGCCGGCCCCTCGGTGTCCTGGCGTGTGTCACAGCAGTCGCCCGCGGCCCCAGGTCAGGACGAAGACGACGACGGCGGCGGTGACGGCGAGCATGAGGCCGGCTCCGAGCCACTGCATCGTGTGCATCTGGGAGACGGGCAGGTAGTCGACGGCCCGGCCGATGACGTCCTTGGACTCCAGGCACGCGGTGTGCGCCTTGGTGTGCTCCTGCTGAGCCAGGCAGGTCATCCAGTCCAGCTTCTGGCCCGAGCTGGTGAGGAAGTAGGCGCCCTGGCCCTGCTGCACCGCCTGGTCGGGCAGGGTCGGAAGCCCGCCATCGCCGCCGCCCCGGGTGGTGGCCGTCATGACGTTGCCCAGGTCCAGGCGGAACCGGTCCCACACCACGCTGAGCGCCCCGACGACGCCGAGCGTGACCACCATCGAGACCAGCGTGCGGCGCAGCACCATGCCGACCGCCACGCCCACCGAGAACGTGAGCAGCGCGTAGGCCACCGGCACGGGCCCCGTGCCGTCGAAGAACACGCTGCTGGTCCACTCCAGGGTGTCGGCGCGGCCCCTGAGCGGGCTCCACCACCAGGTGAAGACCGCGCCGAGGACAGCGGTGCACAGCGCGATCAGCCCGGCGGTCATGGCGAGCTTCGTGGTGAGCCACCGCAGCCGGCTCACGGACTGGGAGGTCACCAGCTTGGCGGTGCCGGACTCCAGGTCACCGGCGATCAGCGGGGCGCCGAGGAAGACACCGAGCAGGACGGGGACGTAGCCCAGGAAACTTCCGAAGGTGAACAGGCGGTTGGTGTACTTCTCGAAGTCGGGCGGCAGACCGTCCGACTTCCTCCCGGACGCGTCCAGGGCGTTCAGCTGGTCCATCATCTGCCCGCGCAGCCAGACCATGGCGACCACGCCCACGAGGGTGAGGCCGATGAGGGTCCAGTACGCGGCGCGGTGCTGGCGCCACACGAGCCAGGCCGTACCGGAGAGCCGGGGTCCGAACCGCCGGGAGGCGCGTCCTTCGCGGGGCGGCACCGCGGGTGCCGAGGGGGTCAGGTCGAGGGTGGGGGTCGTCATGCTGTCACCGTCTCGGGCTGGTCGCGGGTGAGGATGTCGTGGATGTCGCCGGGCCGGGCGCTGGGGGCGATCAGCGCAGGCACGTCGGGCGACCGCAGATAGCCGAGGAGAAGCTCCTCCAGGGTGGGTGGCGCGGCCGGCCCGCCGTACTCGACCGGCCCGCCGAGGCGCACCAGGACGCCGGTCCTGCCCTCCTCGCCACGGGCCCCGACGGCGCCGCGGGACTCGATGACCCGGTGCGGTGCGAGGTGCGGCGGCGGGCCGCCGTCCGGGGCGGCGAGCAGGGCGTGCGCGGCGCGCAGTTCCTCGACCTCGCCCGCGAGCCGCAGTCCGCCGTCCGCGACGACGAGGAGGTAGTCGCAGATGTACTGGAGCTCGGCGAGCATGTGCGAGGACACCAGTACCGTCGTGCCGTGCTGCGCGGCCTCCGCCGTCAGCGTCTCCATGAGTTCGCGGCGGACCAGCGGGTCCAGATCGGACATCGGCTCGTCGAGGATGAGCAGGTCGGGGCGTTTCCCGAAGGCCAGCGCGAAGGCGACGCGGGTGCGCTGCCCGCCGGACAGGGTCCCGATCCGCGCCGTCAGCGGCACCTGGCCGGCGCTGACGATCCCTTCCGCGACGCCCTGGTCCCAGCGGGGGTTGAGCTCGTGGCCGAGCCGCAGGGTGTCGGCCACGGTGAAGCGCCGGAACAGCGGCTTCTCCTGGGACAGGAACGCGGTGCGCCGGACCGCCCCCTGCGAACCCGGTGCCTCGCCGAGCACCCGCAGGGCGCCGGTCGTCGGCTGGACCATGTGTGTGACCAGGCCCATCAGGGTCGACTTGCCCGCCCCGTTGGGGCCGACGAGGCCGCACACCCGCCCCGCGGGCAGCCGGAAGGAGACCTCGCGCAACGCCCAGCCGCGCCGGTACTTCTTGCCGAGCCCGTGGGCCTCGATCGCCGACGTGCCGGCGGGGTGCGCGTACCCCGCCGGGCCCGGGTGGTGGGTGGCTGAGTGGTTCACGTGGGGCTCCTGTGCGTACGAACGTGCGGGTGGGGGGAAGCGGGCTGCCCGAGGTCTGTGCAGCCGGCTGCCTGAGGTCCGCGCGGCCGCCGTCGAGGCCGAGGGCCCGGCGGCGGGACGCGGCGTGCGGCGTCCCGCCGAACCGTGGTGGGCCGTGACCATGACATGCTCCTCGGGTGAGGGAAGGCGAACGCCGCCCGGTGAGCACCACTCTTCTCCGCCGCGCTCCGCGGCGGATCGGGCGAAAGACAGATCTTGCGCGACCGGCTCCGACTTTCGGCCGGTCGGCGGGGAGCACGGTGAAGACGATGGCGGAGGCGGCGGACGGAGCGGCCGCGCCCACGGCGGCGCGTGGCCAGGTCCGGGCGCGGGCACTGCCCGTTCCGGTATGGGCGCTGCTGATCGTGGGACTGGTCGCCCTCGTGGCGCTGGACTGGGCGGCCGGTTTCTACTGGATCGCGGAGCACGGCACCACCAAGCTGGTCGGCGCGCTCCTGGCGGTCGGCCTCGTCGTGGCCTCGCCCCGGCTCGGCAACCGGACACTGCCGGTGGCCGCCTGCGCACTCGCTGCCGTATCGCTGTGTCTCTCGGTGTGGCTGCGCCTGGAGATGCCGACCGGATCGCAGGCGATGGGGTTCGCCGAGCCGGCGGCGCTGGTGTGGCTGCTACTGATCGTCGCCCGCCGCGGGCAGGCGTCGTGGGCGACGGCCGCCGCCCCCGTGCTGTGGCTGGCGATCGTGCTGCGGCCCGTGTCGGTCGCGTTCCGGCAGTCCACCTTCATCATGGCGCTGCTCTTCGCGCTGGCGGCGGTCACGGCGCTGGGCGTCGGCCTCGGGATGCGACTGCTCCTGGCGGACCGGCGCAGGCAGGCGGCGGCCCTCAGGCTGGAGCAGCGGACCGAGTTCGCCAGGGACCTGCACGACTTCGTCGCCCACCACGTGACCGGCATCGTCGTCCAGGCACAGGGAGCCCAGGTGGTGGCGGGCCGGCGGCCCGAACTCCTGCCGCCCGCGCTGGAACGCATCGAGCAGGCCGGAACGGAGGCGCTGACCTCCATGCGGCGCATGGTCGGGATGCTGCGCGACGCCGAGTCGGACGTGGCGCTGACACCGCTGGCGGGCATCGACGAGGTGCGCACGCTCGTCGAGGAGTTCTCGACGATCGGTGGCGCCCGGGCCCGGCTGGAGTCGGAGGGCACCTTCGACGACCTGCCGGTAGAGGTCACCACCACCGCCCACCGGGTGGTGATGGAAGCCCTCACCAACGTACGCAAGCACGCACAGGGCTGCACCGAGGTGCGGGTGCGCGTGGCCCGCTCCGCGGACCGGGTCGCCGTACGGGTCAGCGACGACGGGCGGGCGCGCCACGTGTCCGACAGCGGCTTCGGGCTGCGGGGCCTGGCCGAGCGGGTGGGCCTGATCGGCGGAACCGTGCAGGCGGGCCCGGTGACCACGGGCGGCTGGGGCGTCGAGGCGACGCTACCGGTGACACCGGCGTCCACGGCGCGGGCGGCGGCCTCGTGACGATCCGGGTGCTGATCGCCGACGACCAGGCCATGGTCCGTGCCGGGTTCGCTATGGTCCTGGCAGCGGAGGACGACATCGACGTCGTCGCGGAGGCCGAGGACGGGGTGCACGCCGTCGAACTCGCCGAGCGCCACAGGCCCGACGTGGCGCTCATGGACATCCGTATGCCCCGCATGGACGGGCTGGAGGCGCTGCGCAGACTGACCCGGCCCGGCACCGTGCACCCGCCGAAGGTCGTCGTGGTCACGACGTTCGACGACGACGCGTACGTGCAACGCGCCCTGAGCGAGGGCGCGTCCGGCTTCCTGCTCAAGGACTCGGGGCCCGCTCTCCTCGTCGAGGCCGTCAGAGCGGCGGCCTCGGGCGAGGCCCTGGTGAGCCCGGCCATCACGGTCCGGCTGCTGGAGCGCCTCAACAGCGCGGGACCCTCCCCGCGCGCGCCGCACACGGCGCTCTCCCCACGGGAGGAGGCCCTGGTGCGGCTGGTGGCCAGAGGACTCACCAACGCCGAGATCGCCACCGAACTGACCATCTCGGTGGGCACGGTGAAGACCCACCTGACCAACGTGCAGACCAAGCTGAACGCCCGCAACCGCGTGGAGATCGCCGCCTGGGCCTGGGAATCAGGGCTGGTGGACGGACGAAGGTGACCGGCCGTCGGGGCTCTGGGCGCGACCTCGGGGGCCTCGGGAGGGGTGACCTCCGGTCCGATCTCCGGCCCCCTCCGGACCCCTTCGGGTCTCTTCTGGGGCTTTTCGGGGCCGAGCCGGTTCACCAGGTGCCGCCCCAGTCGGTCTTGCGGGCGGCCCGGTAGGTGTCGGCGCCGTCGCGCTTGGTGACGGTGCGGCGGGTGAGGCCGCCCTCGGGCGCGCAGAGGTCCAAGAGCACCTGGCCCTTGCGCAGCAGCGGCTTGCGGACCACGCGCGCCGGGCCACCGGCGCCCGCGGCCTCGCCGAGGTCGCCCCGGACGGCTGCCACGTAGCTGTACTTCTCGTCCTCGTAGGCGAGTTCGCCGCCCTTCACCCGCCGGTGGAGGGAGGAGCGGGCGACCCGCACGGCGAAGTGGCACCAGTCCTGGCCGACCACGAGCGGGCAGGCGTCGTCGTGCGGACAGGGCGCCAGCACGCGCAGGCCCGCCGCCAGCAGCGCGTCGCGGGCCTCGCGGATGCGCAGGTAGCCGTCCGGGGTGCCGGGCTCCACGAGGACGACCGCGCCCCGCGCCGCACGGGCCGCCGCGTCCACGACCGCGCGCCGGTCCTCGGCGTCCAGCTCACCCAGCACGTACGAGGCCGTCACCAGGTCGGCAGGCTCCATGGCCGGCACGGAGCCGCGCAGCGACCCGGCCCGCCAGGCGGTCTCCCGTACGGCGTCGGCGGACGAGGCCAGCTCGCGGCCGAGAGCGAGCGCGGGCTCCGCCCAGTCGAGGACCGTCGTCGCCCTCGGCGCCGTCCGCGAGGTCTCCCACACGTGCGCCGCGGCCCATACCGCCGCGCCGGTGCCGCCGCCGATGTCCAGGTGGGAGGCGGGCGCCCAGCCCGGTGCCCGGGCGGCGAGGGCGTCCAGCGCGGCGGACGCGGCGGCGAAGGTGGCGGGCATGCGGTAGGCGGCGTACGCCACCGCGTCCGCGCGCCGGCGCAGCACGGGCGCGCCGGTGGGCGTCTCGCCCCGGTAGTGGCCGATCAGCCGCTCCACGGCGGCCGACGCCTGCCGCGCGGGCAGCCCGTCCACGAGGGCGGCGAGCGCGCCGCGCAGTTCTTGCTCCATCACGAAACCAGTGTAGGAAGTCGCGGCGTGTCGCCCGCCGCCTCGCCCTGGCGGCCCGGCACCTCGCTCCGGGAGCCCGCCGCCTCGCCCCGGCGGTACGCGCTCAGCGCACCGCCCGGGCCAGTCTGGTGGCCGCCGCCGCGCGGGGGCGGCTGTCGGCGGGCCTGCGCACCGGGTGCACCGTGTTGGCCAGCAGCACCAGGAAGGTGTCGGTCACGGGGTCGAGGACGAGGCTGGTGCCGGTGAAGCCGGTGTGCCCGGCGGCCCGGGAGGCGGGGGTGGTCCGGGAGGCGGGGGTGGAGGCGGTCCCGGCCCCTGGCTGGGCCCCGGTCCTTGGCTCGGCCCCGGTCTCGTTCTCGGACGGGGTGCCGGCACCGGACGCCGGGCCGGGCGCGGGCCCGGGGGGTGGTGTCGCCAGTTCGCCCATGAACCAGGCGGCGCCGGTCTGGAAGCCGAGGCCCGGCGGGTCGAGCAGGGCGGACACCGAGGAGGGGGCCAGGATGCGGGCCGGGCCGTAGGCCCCGCCGGTCAGCAGCGTGCGGCACAGGACGGCCAGGTCGTGGGCGGTGGAGAAGAGCCCGGCGTGCCCGGCGACGCCGCCCATGGCGTAGGCGTTCTCGTCGTGGACGCGTCCGTGCACCAGGCCGCGGTTGAGCTTGGCCCAGGGTTTGCGCTGGTCCTCCGTGGCGGCGATGTGGGGGCGCCAGGAGCGGGGCGGGCTGAAGCGGGTCCTGGTCATGCCGAGCGGCTTGGTGATGCCGTCGCGTACCAGGGCGTCCAGGGCCCGGCCGGTGACCTGGTAGAGCACCCGTTCGAGCAAGAGCAGGTTGAGGTCCGAGTACAGGTGCCGGCCGCCGGGCTCGGTGAGGGGCTTCTCCGACCACAGCAGCGCGGCGTGCTCGGCGGTGTTGTGCTCGTAGAAGGGCAGCTCGGCCCGTAGCCCCGAGGTGTGGGTGAGCAGGTGGCGCACGGTGATGCCGTGGTCGGTGACCAGCCCGGCACGCGGGTCGGCGTACTCGATAACGAGCGCGTCCAGGTCGAGGGCGCCGCGCTCGACCTGCTGGAGGGCGGCGACGGCGGTGAACAGCTTGGTGAGGGAGGCCACGTCGAAGACGGTGCCGGGCCGCATCGGCAGCCACTTCTCCCGCGGCAGTTCGACGGGCCGCCCGGCCCCGGGGTCCCAGGCGGCGTACCGCAGCGCCCATCCGGCCGCGTGCTCGACGGCGACGTACGGGCCGCGGCCGGCCAGCACGACGGCGCCCGCGCACCATCCGGTGGCGGGCAGCCGGTCGATGTCGCCGGTCAGGTCGGCCAGGTGTTCGGTGGCGAGCCCGGCCTTGCGCTGGAAGCGGCGCCGCTCGGCGCCCTCCAGCGAGGCCGCGCTCTTCAGTCGCGTACGCGCCATGGGCGGCAGAGTCCCACGAAGGCGAGCGCGGCGAGTGCCACCGCGCTGAACTGGACGAGCGCCATGGGCACGGCCGTCTGCTCCCCCGCGACGCCCACCAGCGGCGAGGCGAGAGCACCGACGAGGAACTGCGTGGTGCCCAGCAGCGCCGAGGCGGACCCGGCGGAGTGCGGGGTGCGCATCAGGGCCTGCGAGTTGGCGTTGGGCATGATCAGACCCATCCCGGACATCAGCACGCACAGGCCCGTCGCCAGCGGCGCGAGTCCGACCTCGCCGAACACGCCGGTCGTCATCACCAGCAGCGCCACCGTGGCGGCGCCCACCATGCACAGCCCGAACGCCAGCACCCGGTCCAGGGAGACCCGGCCGACCAGCACCTTGCCGTTGAGCTGCCCGAAGGCGACGATGCCGATCGAGTTGACCATGAACAGCAGGCTGAAGGTCTGCGGCGACGCACCGTAGATCTCCTGCATGACGAACGGCGACGCCGACACGTAGGAGAACAGGGCGGCGAAGGCCAGGCTGCCGGTCAGCAGATAGCCGGCGAAGACCCGGTCGGCCAGCAGCGCGCGCATGCTGCGCAGCGCGTCGGCCAGCCCGCCCCTGTGCCGCTGCTCGGCCGGCAGCGTCTCCGGCAGCTTGCGCGCAACGACCAGGACGAGCAGCAGCCCGATGGCGGAGAGGATGACGAAGACGCCCCGCCAGTCGGTGAAGCGCAGCACCTGACCGCCCAGGACGGGCGCGAGGATCGGCGCGACGCCGGAGATCAGCATGAGGGTGGAGAAGAAGCGGGCCATCGCCAGCCCGTCGTACAGGTCGCGGACCACGGCCCGCGCGATCACCACCCCGGCCGCACCGGCGAGCCCCTGGACGAGCCGGCAGACGGTGAGCGTCGCGGCGGTCGGTGCCAGCGCGCACGCCACACCCGCCACGACGTAGGCGCTCATGCCGATCAGCAGCGGGCGGCGCCGCCCAAACCTGTCGCTCATCGGGCCGACGATCAGCTGGCCGACGGCGAGCCCGATCAGGCAGGCCGTGAGGGTGAGCTGTGCGGTGGCGGCGGGCACGTGGAGCGCGCCGCCGACCTCCGGCAGCGCCGGGAGGTACATGTCGATGGACAGGGGCGGAAGCGCGGTGAGCCCGCCGAGGATGAGGGTGATCAGCAGTCCCGCGCGGCGGCGGCGCGTCAGGCCTGGCGCGGAGGGGGCTGTTCCGGCGGCGGAGGCCGGTGCGCGACGGGAGGAGGCGGGAGACGGGTGCGGGTGCGGGTGCGCGGACTGCGGGTGGAGCGGGGGCTCGTGGTGCGGGGGCTGCGAGGTCTCGGCGGGTATTGCGGCCGGTTGCTGGGGGCCGGGGCTGGTCATGCACCTCTCCAGGAGATTGTCACGGGCGCGAACATTCTCCCAGGCTTTCCGGCACCGGCCCATATCTTTGTTCGCCGACCCCCTCCCCACCTGGCCGGAAACGGGCCCGGGAACGGGCCCGGAGACGGGCCCGGAGACGAACCCCACACCGGACGGCGGCGCGCAGGACCCCGCGTACGCTGCGCCCATGACGCAGGAGCACCAGCAGCAGCACGACAACCACGACGCGCCCGCCCCGGCCCCCCGGCACAGCACCGCGGTGGTCACCGGCGCGGGCTCCGGCATCGGGCGGGCCGTCGCTCTGGAGCTGGCCGATGCCGGCTGGTCGGTGGCGCTGGCCGGCCGCAGGCACGCGGCGCTGGAGGAGACCGCCACGCTCGCCGGCGGCGACGCGAGCACCCTGTGCGTGGCCACCGACGTCACGGAACCGGCGGCGGTCACCGCCCTCTTCGAGACGGTGCGCGACACCTGGGGGCGGCTCGACCTGCTCTTCAACAACGCGGGCACCTTCGGGCCCGGCGTACCGCTGGAGGACCTCACCTTCGAGCAGTGGCGCCACGTCGTCGACGTCAACCTGCACGGCGCCTTCCTGTGCGCCCAGGGCGCCTTTCGGCTGATGCGGGATCAGCACCCCCAGGGAGGCCGCATCATCAACAACGGCTCCCTGTCCGCGCACACCCCGCGCCCCGGCTCCCTCGCCTACACCGCCACCAAGCACGCCGTCACCGGCCTGACCAAGTCCCTGTCCCTGGACGGCCGTCCGTACGACATCGCCTGCGGCCAGATCGACATCGGCAACGCCGCCACCGAGATGACCGCCGCCATGACCCGGGGCGTGCCCCAGGCCGACGGCAGCGTCGCGGCGGAACCCACCATGGACGCCGCCGACGTCGCCCGCACCGTGCGCCACATGGCCTCCCTGCCCAGGGAGGCCAACGTCCAGTTCGCGACGGTGATGGCCACGAAGATGCCCTACATCGGGCGCGGCTGAACCGGATACGGGCCGCGCACGCCACCCTCGGACCTGAGGCCGAGATCACGTTCCCCGGACCGTCCCCGCTGTGGCCTGAGCGGGCCGCGGCGCAGCAGACTCGGCGCGCAGCGACCGTGAAGGAGCCCACCGTGACCGACCCCGCGCCCACGTCCTCCCCCGACCCCACACCCACCCCGGCCCCCGCGCACTTCGCGAACTACCAGAACGAGATCTACCTGCACGGCCTCGAGGACCGCGTACCCCCGTTCACCACCGACGGCACGGCCCTCGGCGCCTCGGCCCGCGCCCACCTCGACGCCGGCGCCTTCGGCTACCTCGCGGGCTCCGCCGGCTCCGGCGCCACCCACCGCGCCAACCGGGAGGCGTTCGACCGTCACCGGCTCGTCCCGCGCATGCTCACCGACGCGACCCACCGCGACCTGCGCACCATCGTGCTGGGCACCCCGATGCCCGCGCCCGTGCTGCTCGCGCCGCTCGGGGTGCAGTCGATCGTGCACCCGGACGCCGAGCCGGCCACCGCGCGCGCCGCGGCCTCGCTCGGGCTGACGATGACGCTGTCCACCGCCTCGTCCCACACCCTCGAAGACGTCGCGGAAGCCGGCGACGACAGCGGCGCAGACGGCGCGGGGGCGTCGCGCTGGTTCCAGCTCTACTGGCCGAACGACGACGAGGTGTGCGCCAGCATCCTCGGGCGGGCGCGCCGTGCCGGGTACACCACGCTCGTCGTCACCCTCGACACCTGGACGCTGGCCTGGCGTCCACAGGACCTGGACCGGGCCTACCTGCCGTTCATCCGGGGCGTCGGCACGGCGATCCCGTTCTCCGACCCGGCCTTCCGCGCGGGGCTGGCCAAGCCTCCCGAGGAGGACCTGGCCGCGGCGGTGCTGCGCTGGGTGCCGATGTTCACCGGGACGGACAGGTCGTGGGACAGGCTGCCGTTCCTGCGGGAGCACTGGGACGGCCCGATCGTCCTCAAGGGCATCCAGCACCCGGACGACGCCCGCCGCGCCGCCGACGCGGGCATGGACGGCATCGTCGTCTCCAACCACGGGGGCCGCCAGGTCGACGGCGCGATGGCGTCACTGGACGCGCTGCCCGCAGCCGTACGGGCGCTCGAAGGCACGGGCGTGGAGGTGCTGTTCGACTCGGGGATCCGCACCGGCGCCGACGTGCTCAAGGCGCTCGCGCTGGGCGCCCGCGCCGTGCTGGTCGGACGGCCGTTCGCCTACGGTCTCGCGCACGGCGGCGAGGACGGCGTACGCCACGTGCTGCGCTCCCTGCTGGCCGACCTCGACCTCACGCTGGGCCTGACGGGCCACCGCACACCGGACGAGCTCACCCCCGACGACCTCCACCTGCGCTGAGGCCCCCTCGGGGGCCCGGCCGCGGCGGGCGCCGGGCGTGCGGTGCTCCGCCGGTCGCCGGGTAGCATGGGCGGCACGGCGGACGAGCCGGCCGGACGGTCGCGTCGAGGGAGCGAGCCGCTTCCTCGCCGAGGAACGTCCGGGCTCCACAGGGCAGGATGGTGGGTAACGCCCACCCGGGGTGACCCGCGGGACAGTGCCACAGAAAGCAGACCGCCGGTGCCGTATCCGTACGGCTACCGGTAAGGGTGAAACGGTGGTGTAAGAGACCACCAGCGCCCAGGGCGACCTGGGCGGCTCGGTAAACCCCATCCGGAGCAAGGTCAAGAGGGGCCGCACTCGCGGCTCTGCGCGGACGACCGAGGGCTGCCCGCCCGAGTCCGCGGGTAGACCGCACGAGGCCGGTGGCAACACCGGCCCTAGATGGATGACCGTCGCCTCCGGGCGCCGCAAGGCCCCGAAGGAACAGAACCCGGCGTACAGGCCGACTCGTCCGCCCCCACCTGGGGCTTCACCCTGGAAAGGGCCTCTGACCAGCGACGGAGGCCCTTTCCAGGCTTTCACACCCTTACTGCTTTACGCGGCTCGAAGTCCCTCACAAGTCCCTCGGACAGAGCTGAAAGTCCCTGAAAAGTCCCTGGCGGACTCCACCTCCAGCCCTGGTGGGGAAAGGTCCGGCGCCACGCTCATCCGCCTTCCTCAGCCTGCCCGGAGGGGGCCTGGGCACGTGGCTCGCTGGCCCCAGCGCGTGCCGCATCTCTGCTGCACGCAGAACCTACGACCTGCGCATTACGAGCACGTTAGTGCCCACGCCGCGCTATGTTGAGCGATGCTCCATGGTGCCGTTTTCGCAGATCAGAGCACTCATCGCGGTCCCGCTCTTCATGCCCCGTGTTGCACCGTCCAAAGGCGTCCGCGCTCCCCTTGCGCTCCCCCATGAGCAGAGAGTCGCACGCGAAGCCCGGACCGTGACTCATGCGTGCGTCAGTTGCCAGTCTTGTCGGGGGTGCACAAACTGACCTGCGTGTTGGCTCTCCGTCGTGAATATCGCCAACATGCTGCCGCTCTGCTCCAGGTACCGTGCCCGGATGGCGACGAACAAGTATGAAGCACTGTGTGCCGGTGAGCTGTGTACCACCTGGGTGCCGCCCGGTGGTGGTGTTCTGGTCCGCGGCGAGCGCGGATGGCTGACCTACTGCCCGGACGACGACCCGGCTCTCGGCGCGCGCCGTCTCACGGTCGATCCCGAGGATCGGCCGCACGAGGCGGTGGTCGCGTTCCTGCACGCGCGGCTGGGCGAGGAAGAAGCGACCGCTGGAGCGGCATGGATCACGGAGTGGCGGCACTGGCCGCCACGCAGCCAGAACGTTGTGGACGGCCACGATGAGCTTGTGGTCACTTGCCCGGAGCGCGGCATCGCTGACCATATTGCAACCTGGGGCCCGACCGCAGCGCTGGAGAACGCCGACAGCCGCCGCATGGTCCTGGATCTGTACGAGGATGCGCAGCCCGGCCCCGCACGCGAGGGGCTGCTGGACGCAGTCAGGGCCCTGGCGATGGCTTACCGCTACCACCCGGACTACGACACAGCCTGGACCTTGCGCCGACCACGTTCTTGAGCATCGACGCTTGGGCCGTGTCCCGTCGCCAGGGGCACGGAAGGTGGAACCCGGGTGTCGGTCAAGGCCGCATGGCAGGGCGAGGGTTGGGCTGTATCGGCGCCGATCACGTCTCCGCGGTCTTCTTTCAGCACTCGGTGTTCAACGCAGCACGCGCAGCGATCTGGAAGTCCAGGTCCGGCTGTCGCTTGGCCACGGCTGCCGCTTTGAAGCGCTGGTTGAACTCATCCAGGCGCCCGTGCCCGACCTCGCGGGCAGCGGCCACCCAGGCCATCATGGCGCGTTGTATCTCGACCATCGCGGTTCGCAGGTCGTGCGCGGCTTCTGCCGCCGACGCCGGTCCCGCCACCGCGACGGCCGCTGCGGCGGCGCTGAACTCGGTCCACGCCTCATGATCCGCGACGAAGCCGACCTGCCACTCCTCGGGGGTACTTTCCTCCGTCCATAAGCAGTCGGCCAGTTTCCACTGCGCGGCGGCGAGTCGCTTTGTCGCGGAGATGTCCGCCACGTACGCGTCCCGACGGGTTTCGTCACGCCAGCGCCTTCGCTCCTCCTTGCGCTGGTTGCGCTGCTCCAACGCGGACAGCCAGCCGCCGCTCAGTCCGCCGATCGCGCCGATGGCCGCACCGATGACTGCCGCAGTACCCGAGTCCATGACAGGCCAGTGTCTACGCCCCAGCCAGCCATCACCACACTCCCGGCTGAGGGCCGTATCCGCACCTATGACCATGCGTTCGCGCGAGGCGCGCCGCACCACCTGGCCCACCCACCCGGGGCGGCTGCCGCCACATAACCTCGTCTTCGGTAGGGCCACCGGCTGGGAATGGTGGCGAGCAGGGGTGGTTCATACCGGTCAGACCACGCCGCGCGTTATCAGGAGGCCAGGCGGACGTCCTTCGGTCATTGCTCCGACGTCGGGCACGCTCCCGGCGTCGCGGTCGGCCAAGGTCATGAGCCGAAGTTCTCCGGTGGTTGCGTGCGTGCCCGTTCGGCGATGCAGGCCAGATCGCTGCGAACCCGGAATTCAATTGCAGTCACGGCGGCACGGACCGAGTCCGGCGGGACAACGTCCGGCGGCGGAGGCCGCAGGAGCGAGGCGTGCTGGGCGGCAGCCAGGGTCGGAGACAGCCTGGAGTCATCTGCCCGCTGCGCAGGATCCGGATCGATATAGCTGAGGGAGCGCAGCTCCGCGAGGGCTTTGTCGAGGGCATCCGGGCTTTCGGAGTGGCCTTCTTCGAGTTCCCTCGCAGATGGGGTCCGGCCGGGGAGGAAGCCTGCGGTCAGGGCTGCCAGGACCCCGCGGGCACGCCAGGTAAGCCGGGTACACGCATGGCCAGAGCGAAGAGAGCGGGGTCGTAGGGGAGCGCGGCTGGGGCGGCCCAGTCCGCCGCGTCTTCGGTGTCGCGGGCCTGCATGCGACAGGCTTCACGGGCCAGGGCTGCGGCAGCAGCTTGGCGGGGGAAGCCGAGTACATGGCCAGGGTGTCGACCGGGGTCGTAGGTTTGCCAGTCAGGAAGGGCGGCGTCGGCGGCGTCAGGGGTGTCATGGTATTCGCATCGCTGCATGAGGAGGCGGTCGGCGTACTTCTCGTTCACCTCTCGGGCGTGCACCCAGCCATCTCCGCGTACCTGCACTGAGACCAGTTCCTCGCGTGCTCTCGGCGGGTAATCAGTGGAAAGTTTGCAGCGCCGTTGCCTGCGGGTCTGGGCGGTACAACGCAGATGCCCGTAGGTGATCAAAAGGCGTCCGCGGATGAGGTACAGCCGACCGGCTTGCTGCCAGTCAGACGGGTCGATCTGTTCGGCCATGGTCGCGGGCTCGCTCACTGCGATCAGTTGGCGTTCATCATCGCTTCAAGGCCGTCCATTTCCCGGTGGTAGTGCGTGAGGTCGGCCAGCACGGGGTGCAGGGCGTGCCGGGCTTGCGCAGGGGTGATCTGACCGCTGTCAATCCGGTCCAGGAGTTCCAGGACGACGGGTAGTTCGATGGCGCCCCCGCGACCGGGAGCGTCTTTGCGTGGGCCGTGGTCATAGAGCACGCCTGCCGACCACTGGGCATCGGGGATCGTCACTTCGCCTGCTGTCAGGTCGGCGCGGTTAAGCCAAGGCATGGGATCTTCTCTCAGTCGTCGGTGTGCGGACCGGGAAGGACAGCGCGGTCAGGCACGGGGGCCGTGCACGCTCGGTCCTGCTGGGCGGCTGGCATTGGCAGGGCGAGTCCTGACAGGCCCAGCTCTGCAATGGCTCGTGGGTCGTGATCGCTGTCGATATCCACCTCGCCGCTCAGGGACGGCCCCTCGGGCTCGGCCCAGATCCAGCAGGCCCACCCCACGAGGTCCTCGCAGAAGTAGAGACTGCGGCCCTCGTCGAGTTCCACCCGCAGTTGCGCGGGAGCTGGAGCACTGCCGTCGGACTCCTCGTCGCCGGTGTATACATCGGCGACCCGGTAGCCCAGGTGTCGAAGATGTTCGGCTACTCCGTTGATGACCTCCCCGGCAGTTGTCGGCACGGCCGTAGCGCAGGACTCCTGCGACAGGGCTTCGATCACCGTCTGCGTGGAAGAAGTCTGCAACGCCTCCGACCGCGCGGTGAGGGCGGCGGTATCGATGTGCGGAGTGTGCTCTCCTGCCCAGGCCGCCAACGCATGGAGGCACTCCCCGAGGTGCTCGCTGGCGGCCTCCACCCGAGCTGCGACATGTGCCGCCTCCTGTGGGGTGCGAATGACGTACGGAGTGCGCACGCCCATGTCCAGCGCCTCGCCGAGTGCGGCGACCGTGCTGGCGAGCGCGCGGACCGCGACCGCGCTCATCGGGCGTTCCTCATCGAGGGCCCTGTCGGCGACCTCCCCATGCGAGGAGAACAGCTCGTCCTCGCTTGGCGGTGCTCCGGTCCCGGGCGCAACGGTCAGCACGAGATCAGGCTCATTCAACGGGCGTCCTCACTTCGGGCACAGCGCCTCCTGCGGCGGCTTCGAAGAGCCGCGGGGCTTGGAGGCAGGTCTCCGTCCGATGCTGGCATGGGCGTCCCTGTTCGCTTGTGTGGTCGTGTTCTGCCGGGGGTGCGGAGAAGCATGGGTCAGCGGTACGAGTGGGGCTCGCTTGCGATCTTCCCGCTGGAAGTACGGCACAGCTCCCCAACCGCTGCCCCGCAGTAGGAACAGGCCACCGTGCTCGCTGCCTCGGTGTGGAGCCACAGCTTCTCCCGGGGGACGTGCAGCTTGACCTGCTCCTCACCGTTCCGCCTCACGCAGCTCCCGCCGGGCAGGGCATCGCAATACGGACACGCCACCCCCAAGGTCCCGGCACGCAGCTCCTCCGCCGCTTTGCGGCGTTCCTGCTCGCGCACCGCCTGCCGCCGCAGCTCCTCCTCTTCGTCGATCCGGAGCGCGGCCATGTACCGGTCGTAAGAGTCGGGGTGGTTTCTGCAGGGGCCCTCACGGAGGTCCCGTCTGCACCAGCCGCCCTTCTTCTGCTCCGTAGCGCAGTGGAACCCCAGCGGCGTCTCGCAGTGATGGGGGCAGGGCCCGTGGAGGCGGGTGTTGTAGCGACAGGGCCGAAGGGTGGTGCGCCCAAGAACGCCGCATACGTCGTCAGAACGTGCTTCCTCGCCGATCCGCGCAAACTCCTCGGCCAAGTCCGGCAAGTCGCCTTCCTGGACCCGCTGCCGCCACCACGCCGGTACCGCCCGTACGGTCACCAGGCCGGTTTCATCAGCTTGGCACAGAGCATTGGGGACATCCGTGACGGTCGTCGGCATGGGCGCTCCGAGGTGAGGTGGAACCCGCCGGGCAGTGCGGGTGGTGGCGCTGCGGGAGAGGCTAAGAGGTACAAACCTCGGCTTGGTCCCTGGTCCACACGTGTGGCGGCCAGCAATCACCCCTCTGGAGCACTCCCGGGGCATCCCCTTGACCACTCGGGCAGTGTGCGTATCCTCCGGCCCCGGCCGCCGTCCCGGGGAATAAACGGGTAGCCGTGTCGATTCTCGCCCTGCAGTGATCACGCTGGAGCGGGGAGGAGTGCATGGGCGACCTGAAGGTCTTCCGGGTCAGAGGCGGCCGGGCGACGGAGATTCCGGGTGCGTCGGTGGCGGTTGAGCGGGAGTTGCAGTCCTTGATCGAGGCCAATATGGAGGCGATGCTCGGGATCCGGTTCCTGGCCTCGGAGCACCGGACCGGTCGGCGGCACCGGGGCCGGGTCGATTCCCTCGGGCTGGACGAGAGCGGCACCCCCGTGATCATCGAGTACAAGCGTTCGAGGGATCAGAACGTGATCAACCAGGCGCTGTCGTATCTGGTGTGGCTGCGGGATCACCGTCATGAGTTCGAGCGGCTGGTCGCCGACCGGCTCGGTGGGGAGGCGGCTGGGGCGGTGGACTGGAGCAATCCGCGGGTGATGTGCGTGGCCGGGGAGTTCACGTACCACGACACGGTGGCGGTCGAGGAGATCGGCCGCCGGATCGACCTGGTCTCCTACCGGATCTTCGATGACGTGCTTACGCTGCGGCTGATCGCCTCGGTCGCCGGCGCCGGAGGACCTTCCCCGCGCGCCAAGGCACCGACCTTTTCGAGCGAAACGGGGCCGGGGCCGGTACCGGCGGTGAGCGTGCCGCAGCAGCGGTTGGAGGGAGCCCCGGCGAAGGTGAAGGAGCTCTTCGGCGCGGTCGATGAGCGGTTGCTGCTGCCGGAGGGGGCGTGGATGGAGCCGCAGCAGCATTACCTGACCTACCGGCGGTTGCAGAAGTTCGCCTCCCTGCGGGTACTGCCGCGCAAGGAGGTCGTGGCTGTGAACCTGAAGCTGGATCCGGCGACGGTGGAGCTGGAGGAGGGCTTCACCCGGGACGTGACCAAGATCGGCTGTCTCGGTATCTCGGGGGTCGAGGTGAGTCTGCGCTCGCGCGGCGACCTGGAGCGCGCCGAGGACTTGATCCTGCGGAGCATCGCGGCCTCCTGACCACGCCGGACGAAGGGGCGGTCGCACACCGGTCTCGGGTGTGCGACCGCCCCTTCGCGCGTTCTGCCTTCCTCCCCGGTCTCTCGCCCGGGGTCACTCTTCGGGTCCGGCAAGGCCGAAGTCGTCCTGGGCCAGTTCGTCGGCCATGCGCTGTTCGGCGATGTCGGCGTAGTGGTCGGACAGCTCGATACCGACGAACTGCCGTCCCTCGCGCAGCGCGGCGACTCCGGTGGAGCCAGAGCCGGTGAAGGGGTCGAGGACGGTGCCGGCTTCGGGCAGATCTTCACCAGCTCCTGCATGACCTCGACCGGCTTCTGCGTGATGTGGACCCGTCCCTTGCGGGGCTGGCTGGCCTGGTAGAGGCCGGGGAGGTAGACGGGGTTGCGGTTGGCGTCGACGGGTCCCTTGGTGCCCCAGACGATGTACTCGCAGGACTGCTTGAGCCGTCCCTTCTGCGGGCGGGAGACCGGCTTGTGCCACGAGGCGATGCCCCGCCACGTCCACCCCGCCGCCTGTAGCGCATCGGTGGTGGTGGGAAGTTGGCGCCAGTCGGTGAAGACCAGGGCGGTGCCGGACTCGACGGTGGCCCGGTACGCCTCGGTCAGCAGCAGGGAGAGCCAGTACCCGTAGGAGCGCTGGTCGCGGTTCTCGCCGGGGAAGTTGGCGAGCTGGTGCCCGGCGTCCACGGCGGTGTACTTCGCCTTCGCGGTCCGCCCGGTGCGCTCGGAGCTGGTCCGGCCGCCGGAGTTGTAGGGCGGGTCGGTGATCAGGGCGTCCACGCTGGCGTCCGGGAGTTCGGACAGCACACTCAGCGCGTCGCCTCGGTGCAGGGTGTAGGGCATGACTGGGTTCTCTCTCAGGCAGTGGTGTGCGCACGTCCGACCCCACAGGGGGCGGGTGGGTGGCAGAGGAATACCCGGCGAATTGCCCCGGGCGTTCCGGGGGCTGGGGCCGATGCGCGCTGAAGAGTAGTGCGGGATTCCGGCCGCACCAAGCCAGAAGCGGGCCGCCATCAGCACCGGGGTCGGCTCGTTTGGTGCGGCCGGAATTCGTCTCTACAGTCTCGGCAAGCCCATCGGGAAGGAGTCCCTTCCGCCCCAGTTGAGCTGTGCTGATGCGTGTTGTGCCGCCCAACGGGCGGGCCGCTTCAGCGTGCTGTCGAACGTCTCCCGACCGGAGAAAGGGCGTCGTGGAATGTGGCGCGTGAGATTACCAGCGCGGCTTGCTGCCGCTCCCCGCTGAAGCGGTCCGGTGGCCAGGGTTAGCAGACCCCGGCCACCGGTTCCGCCACCCCTTGCAAGGGGATTTCGGATTCTTGACCGGCGCGGTGTCGGTGGCCTTTTCGACGAGAGCACCCGCACCGCGCCGCCTACGCCCAAGGAGTTGCCGATGTGGCACCCCCTGAAATGCCCGGCACCGCGGCCGGACGGTCGGCTCGCTTCCCCTCCGGTGACCGGTCCGCGCTCGTGAACAAGACCCTGGTGGCCGTCGGTGCGGTGGCGGTTGCGCCGATGCTGCTGATCGCTCCGCTGGCGATGGCGATGGCCGGCGCGCACGGCGCCGAAGCGGCCTGTAAAAGACGACGCGGGTGATCACATTGACGCTGCGGCGGTCTCCAAGCGGGTGCGCTCGATCCTCGACGGCGGCAAGGCCGGTTCGGTCCGCGTGTCCGGGCTCGATGCTCCCAAGGAGCAGGTCCCGAACGCCAAGAAGATACAGGCCACCGGCGTCGCGCTGAAGATTCCGCCCCGGGGGCAGGTGGTCGCGTTGGCCACCGCGTTGCAGGAGTCGGGTCTGCGGAACCTCAACTACGGCGACCGGGACAGCCTCGGGTTGTTCCAGCAACGGCCGAGCCAGGGCTGGGGCACCGCACAGCAGGTCCGCGATCCCGTGCACGCGGCGTCCTCGTTTTACACGCACCTGAAGAAGGTCTCGGGTTGGCAGTCCATGACCGTCGCCCAGGCCGCCCAGGCGGTCCAGGCGAGCGGGTTCCCCGACGCGTACGCGAAGTGGGAGCCGCTGGCCACGGCGCTCCAGAAGGCCCTCGCCAAGTCCCTCAACGGTGCCGGCGGTTCCGGTAAAGACACCGACAAGGGCAACGGCGACAAGGCTGATGCCCCTGCCGGGGGTGAGTGCGGCAACGAGAACGGGTCGTCGTTCGGCCCGATCCCGAAGGGGTCCGTCCCGAAGGGCTACACGATCCCGGCGGCGGCGCCCACGCCGGTGCGTAAGGCGATCCGTTGGGGTCTGGGGCAGCTTGGGACGCCGTACCAGTGGGGCGGCTCCTGCGCGGACGCGCACGGCAAGGATCCCATGGGCCGGTGCGACTGCTCCAGTCTGATGCAGGCGTCCTACAAGGCCGGCGGCATCAAGCTCTCCCGGACCACGTACACGCAGGTCAAGGAGGGCAAGGCGGTCAGTCCGAAGCGGCTGAAGCCTGGGGATCTGCTCTTCACCCGCGGCACGGCCGCCCGTCCGGAGCACGTCGGCATGTACATCGGGCACGGCCTGATCCTTCAGGCCCCGCGCACCGGTGACGTCACCAAGATCACCCGGCTCGCCGACTGGCAGCCCTCGATCCTCGCTGCGCGTCGCGTCACCTGACGCGCTCTCTCCCCTCCTCATTTCTCTCTCGCACGACCTCCGGGGCTTCCGCATGCCCGGATCCGAAACAGGAGTTCCCTTGAAACTCGCCCAGCATCTCCAGCACCTGGCCTACGACCCAGGCGTCTCGCCCAAGGGGGGTGGCCTGCCTGGTCTCGACGTGCTGAAGAAGGTGATCGGCTCGATCAACCTCTTCGGGATCATCGCCACCGTCGGGCCTTGGCCCTTTCGGCGGTGATCTGGGCCTGGGGCCACCACAGCGGCGGCCACCAGGCCGAGCAGAACGGCAAGAAGGGCACCACCATCGCCGCAGGCGTCGCCCTGCTCCTCGGGGCGGCGAACGGGATCGTCGCCTTCTTCTCCGCGATGGGGACGCAGGTCCACTGATGCCGACCTTGAAGAAACGATCCGCCCCCGCGCAGGTCTCCGCCGTCGCTCCGTCGTCGGTGCTCCGGCGCTCGGCGATGATCGCCGTCATCCTGACCGTGCTGCTGGCCGTCGCCGACTTCGTCGCCTACCTGACCCGGCCCGAGGCTCCGCAACCGCGAGCGGACGCCCACCCGAAACCCACCGCTTCGCCGCACTCCCCCGCGCCGCGTCCAGGAGCGGACGAGGCCGTCGCCGCGCCGCCGCACACAAATGACCCGGTGACGTTCGCGAAGGCGGCTACCAAGGCGCTGTGGACGTATGACACCCAGCGCTTCTCCCGGGCCGGACATCTGGCCGGACTCAAGCGGTGGATGACCGGCGAGAAGAAGTACGCCGACTGGAAGTCCGTGACCGGCGAGGTGCCGGGCAAGGCGCTGTGGTCGCGGATGCACGACAACCACCAGCACGCCACGGCGAAGGTGAGCGAGGGCCACTTCCCCGAGTCGTTCAAGACCGCCATGTCCCAGAACCCCGGCGGCATCACCGAGGCGTACGTCTACGCGGTCACCGTGACCGGCAAGCAGTCCATCGCCTGGAAGGGCTCGGGCGCCGGGGCCGAGCCCCGCTCGACCACCCTCGCCGTCCAGTGCCGGCCTCACCACGAGTGCGCGCTGTCGGGCGTGCTGCCGGAGGTCGCCCCATGACCGGCGAAACCACAATACGGAAGGAGATGCCCCGTGGGTGCCTGTGACCTTCCCCTGATGAACCACGTGTGCGGGGCAATCGGCGGCGTGGCCGGGAAGACTGGCGAGGTCATCACGGACGGCATCGGGGCCTGGATCGCCAAGTCCATGGGCGAGGTCGCCCAGTCCGCGGCCGACCTGGCCACCCGTGCGGTGGACAAGACCACCGCCGTGGACCTGAACGCCGAGTGGTTCCGGCACAACTACGAGCTAATCCTCCCCATCGGGCTCGTGCTCACCGTGGGGACGTTCTGTCTTCAGCTGACCCGTGCCGCCTGGCGCCGCGACGAGCGCGCGCTGGCACAGGCGGCGTTCGGGACGATGATCGGTGTCTTCTTCGCCTTTGCCGCCATCGCCTGCACCACCGTCGCGCTCACCGTGGTCGACGCCCTGTCGGCTGGGCTGTTCAAGGCGGCGAACTCCTCGGTCGACGATGCGATCCGCCGCGTGATCAAGGTGAACGAGCTGGGGGCGATGTACGGCCTGGGCTGGGGCGTGCCCGCGATCATCGCGCTGGGCTGCGCGGTCGGCGCGTTCTTGTACTGGGCCGTGATGGTCGCCCGCAAGGTCGGCATCCTGGTGCTCGTCACCCTCGCGGTCTTCGCTGGTGCGGGCGGGGGCTGGGAGGTCGCCAAGCGCTGGCGGCGCGGGTGGATCGAGGCCACCGCCACGCTCATCGTCAGCAAGCTGCTGATGACGATCGTCTTCCTCCTCGGCGTCTCCGCGATGGGCAAGTCCGACTCCGACGGCGGGATGGCGGCGCTCTCGGACGCCATGTCGGGCATGGTCGTCATGGTCCTCGTCCTGCTCTGCCCGTACGCAACCTACAAGTTCGTGCACTGGGCGGCCGACGGCGGCGGGCACGATGACCTGCACCGCTCCGGCGTCGCCGGGGTCGGTACGGCGGCCGGGGCGGCGAAGACCGCGGGGCAGCTCGCGATGCAGGCCAAGACCGGCGGCATGGCGCCGCAGGGTCCCTCGAAGGTCCCGGGCCAGGGTGCCGGCGGTGTCGCCTCGGGCATCGACCCGAGCGGCGGCTCCGGTGGCCAGGGCAAGCCGAAGCAGACCCACTTCCGCTTCGGCGAGGACCCAGACGCTGGAGGCGACAAGGGCCGCGCGCTCATCCGCCGCCCCCCGGCCGACGGCGACCAGGGCCAGCCCCTCATTCGCCGCCCCGGTCAGGAATCCGGTGCACGCTCCAGCGGCGGTGGCCAGGGCCCCTCCCACCGGTCGACGGGGACGGTGCGCCAGCCGTCTTCGGCGGGCGGGCCGCCGCCATCGAGCGGGCCGCCGCCGCAGGGCGGTGCCACACCGCAGCGGTGGGTCTACCCGGGCCCATCCGGTGATTCCGGCTGCTAGGCCGTGTCTGATAATTGATCTTGTGGTGGGTCGTGGTGAGCTGACGGATGCGGTGTGGGAGCGGATAGCCCCGCTGTTGCCTGGTGTGGATGGTCGTGGGCGGCCGTGGCGGGATC
>NZ_QOIN01000066.1 GCF_003323715.1 Streptomyces diacarni | reverse complement strand
ACCCCGCAGCGAAGCGGGCAGCAGCGGTCGGACGAACTCCCACTCGGCATCGGACAGCTCATGGCGACGTATCACCCGACCATGATCCACTACCCAAGATCCATTGAAGACACCCCCTAGGAGCAACCCTGAACATCCCAGCGGAACTGTCGACATCCACGCCGTGGCTGCGAAAACTGCACGACGAACGCATTTCGACTCGGCAATCGGGCGCCGCACGTGCGAGGTCCCGCCACCTGTGAATTCAAAAGGATTGCAGCATTGAGCACTTTTGAGGACCCAGCGAAAGACCTCCCCGCCGTATCGGGGACTGAAGTGGGCGAGGTCTGCCATCCGTTGACGCCTACCCAGCAGGGCATCCTGTTCCAGTCCCGGCACGGAGGCCGCAGCGGCCTGTACCACGTGCAGGTCGTGCTGGAGGTCGCACAGGAACTCGATGTCGAAACCTTCCGCAGGAGCTGGGCGCACGCCGTTGACCGGCACGCCGCGCTCCGGACCAGCGTCACCGAGCTGCCGGGTGGCGAGTCGGTGCAGCGGGTCAGCGACAGCGTGGACGTTCCGTGCGCCTATGAGGACTGGAGCGACGCGGGCGAGCGGTGCTCCGAACGGATGCAGGCCCTGCTGCGCCGGGATCACGCGCAGGGCTTCGCCCTGGACGCGGCGCCGCTGTGGCGGCTGTACGTCTGCCGGTTGGGCGAGGCCCGCTTCCAGGTCCTGTGGAGTCTGCACTACCTGCTGCTCGACGCGCGCAGCCAGAGCAGGGTGCTGCGCGAGGTGGAACAGGCCTACGACCGCCTCGCCGCGGGTGATCCGCTGCCGGTACGCCCTGCCGCGCAGTTCGGGGAGTACGTCGGCTGGCTGAGCCGGCAGGACGCCGACCGGTCCGAGGCCTTCTGGCGCGACGCACTCGACGGCGTGCCGTCCGCTCGGCCGCTGCCCGTCGAACTCAGGCCGTCCGCCGACGAGGAGACAGCGGGCGATGCGCCGGCCGTGGCGTACGAGCAGGTCCCCCTCGTGCTGGACGCCGCGCAGACCGCGGCGCTGCGGGATGCGGGCGCCCGGCAGGGCCTCACTCTCACCACCCTCGTTCAGGGCGCCTGGGCGTTCCTGCTGAGCCGCTACCTGGGCACCGACGAGGTGGTGACCGGCGTCACCACCTCCGGCAGGTCCGCAGGCCTGGCCGGCGTCGATGCCGTGGTGGGCCAGCTCGTGAATACGCTGCCGCTGCGCGCCGAAGTGCCGCCCGCGATGGGCTGGGCGGAGTGGATGCGGGGCATCCAGCGACAGTACGAGCAGATCCGGGCGCACGAGGACAGCCCGCTGCTGCTCGTCCAGCAGTGGAGCGGGATCGGCTCCGGGGAGTCCCTGTTCGACAGCGTCGTCACCGTGGAGGAGCCCGAGGAGACGGGCCCGGCCGGCGGCCTGCGCATGGTCAGGAGCTGGGAGGAGAGCCACCCCGGCTACCCGTTGAGCATGGTGGCCACCCCCGGGGAGCGCCTCACGGCCACCCTGCACTACGACACCGGGCGCTTCGCGGCGCCCACCGTCGAGCGGATGGCGGGGCACCTCCGCCGGGTCCTCGCCGACCTCGTCGAGAAGCCGGAGGCCGGGCTGGGCGAGCTGACGCTTCTCACCGAGGCCGAGTCCACCCAGCTCGTCCACGACTGGAACGACACGGACACGCCCTACACGCGGGATCTGTGCCTCCACCAGCTCTTCGAGCGCCGCGTGGCGCAGGACCCCGACGCGCCGGCGCTCCTGTGCGAGGACGAGCGCTGGACCTACCGCGAGGTCAACGAGCAGGCCAACCGGATCGCCCACCACCTCAAGCAGCTCGGCATCCGGCGCGGCGACCAGGTCGCCATCCTCATGGGGCGCTCCGCGGAGATGGTCCCCGCCCTGTTGGGCATCCTCAAGGCGGGCGCCGCCTACATCCCGCTCGACGCCAACGCCCCCGTCAAGCGGTGGCACCAGATACTCGACTCGATGGGCGTGCCGTGCGTTTTGACGCAGCACGCCCTGCTGCCGCGCCTGCAGACCGTCGACCCGCTGCCGGCCCTCGCCCACGTGGTCTGCCTGGACACCACGGACGACGACGCAGAAACCGAGGCCGGTCTGCCCTGGCCGGTGCACTCGGCCACCGAGACCGCGGGCATGCCCCGGGAGAACCCGCCCGTCCAGGGCGGCCCCCAGGACCTCGCCTACATCATCTTCACGTCGGGCTCCACCGGCACCCCCAAGGGCGTCATGGTCCGGCACTCCCCCGCGGTGAACCTGATCGAGTGGGTCAACAAGACCTTCTCGGTGGGGTCCGAGGACCGCATCCTGTTCGTCACCTCGCTCAGCTTCGACCTGTCCGTCTACGACGTCTTCGGCATCCTCGCCGCCGGCGGCCAGATCCGCGTCGCCACCAGCGAGGACATTCAGGAGCCTGCGAACCTGCTGCGCTACATCGCCGAGGAGCCCATCACCTTCTGGGACTCGGCGCCCGCCGCCCTGATGCAGCTGGTGCCCTTCCTGGCGACGGACGGCTCCGGCGTGCCGGACCCCGTCTCGCACACGCTGCGCCTGATCTTCATGAGCGGCGACTGGATCCCGGTCCACTCCCCGGACCTGATGCGGGCCGCGTTCCCGCATGTCCAGGTCGTCGGCCTCGGCGGCGCCACGGAGGCGACCGTCTGGTCGAACTTCTTCCCGATCGGTGAGGTGGACCCGGCCTGGACGAGCATCCCGTACGGGAAGCCCATTCAAAACGCCCGCTACTACGTGCTCGACGAGTCCCTGCGCCCGTGCCCCCTCGACGTGCCCGGTGACCTCTACATCGGCGGACCGTGTCTGAGCGACGGCTACGCGCACGCGCCCGAGCTGACGGCGGGCAAGTACGTCCCCTCCCCCTTCCACGGCGCCGCCGGAGAACGCGTCTACAAGACGGGCGACATGGCCCGCTGGCGCCCGGACGGGAACCTGGAGTTCCTCGGCCGCACCGACTCGCAGGTCAAGATCCGCGGGTACCGCGTCGAGCTGGGCGAGATCGACGGCGTGCTGAGCGAGCACCCCGCGGTGCAGGACGCGGCGACCATCGTCCGCGAGGACCAGACGGGAACACGCGCCCTCGCCTCGTATGTCGTGCTGCATCCGCAGCGGGCGCAAGAGGCCGTCCAGGAACGCGAGGAAGCCCTGGCCGACAAGCGCGTCGACCACTGGCGCGAGGTGTACGACGCCTTCGACTCGAGCGGGGAGCGCACCGAGGACGGCGCCGACTTCTCCGGCTGGAGCAGCAGCTACACCGGCCGGCCCATCCCTGTGGAGGAGATGCGGGCCTGGCAGGACGACACGGTGACGCTGATCCGCGGCTACGAGCCGCGCACGATCCTGGAGATCGGCTGCGGTACCGGCCTGCTGCTCTTCCCACTCGCCACCGGGTGCCGGCGCTACTACGGCATGGACTTCTCCTCGTCGGCCCTCAAGTCCGTGCGCAACAGGTTGGGGTCCCGTCCCGAGCTGCGCGAGACGGTCGCGCTCCGGCAGGGCGAGGCGGACGATGTCGGTGAGCTGGATGTGGAGCCGGTCGACACCGTCGTCGTCAACTCGGTCGTGCAGTATTTCCCCGACGTCGACTACCTCGTCCGCGTTCTCGAAGGCGCGCTGACCCGGGCCGCCGACGACGGCCGGATCATCGTCGGCGACGTGCGCAGCTTCCCACTGCTCGACGCCTTCCACGCCGGTGTGGAGGCGAGCCGTGCGCCCGACGCCATGACGCGGCAGCAGTTGCGGCAGCGGGTGCAGCACCGGGTGCAGCAGGAGGAGGAGCTCACTCTCGATCCGGCGTTCTTCCGGGACTGGGCGGCGAGCACCGGCCGGATCTCTCGGGTCGAGATACGGCCGAAGCGCGGCCGCCACCACAACGAGCTGACGATGTTCCGCTACCAGGTGGTGCTGCACCTCGGCACCCCGGCCACCGCCGGCGAGGAGGATGGCCGGGACCAGGACGGCACCGAGCTGGACTGGGCCGCGGAGGTCCCGACCCTCGCGGACCTGCGGGCCAGGCTCACCGGCGAGTCGCCCGAGCGGCTCCGGCTGTACAACGTGCCCAACGCCCGTGTCGAAGAGGCGGTGCGTACCCTGCGCTGGCTCAAGGGGGACGCCGGGCTCGAAACCGTCGAGGCCTGGCGTGCCCAGCCGGGGCCGGACAACGGCGTCGAGCCCGAGGACGTTTTCGCGCTCGCCGAGCAGACCGGTTACACCGCCGCACTCGACTGGGGGCGGCACGGCGCGGACGGCGGCTACGCGGTCGTCCTGACCCGCGCCGGTGTCGAGCCGCGCCGCGAGGAGGACGAGCGCATCGCCCAGGGCGGGCCCGTCGGGACACGCGACTGGGCGAGCTACGCCAACCAGCCGCTCAAGGGGGAAATCCAGCACCTGCTCCTGCCGCGGCTGAGCGGCTACCTGACCGAGCGGCTGCCCGCCTACATGGTGCCCTCCGACCTGGTCGCGCTGGACGCCCTGCCCATCACGCCCAGCGGCAAGCTCGACCGGCGCGCCCTGCTGTCCCCGCCGACCGCCGCGACCGCGGAGAGCCGCGTGCCCGCCCGCAACACCACCGAGGCGCTGCTCGTCACGATGTGGGAGCAGGTGCTGGGACGGTCCCCGATCGGTGTCTTCGACGACTTCTTCGAGCTGGGCGGCCACTCGCTGCTGGCCGTGCAACTGGTGTCCCGGGTCAGGCAGGTCTTCTGTCTGGAGGTGCCGGTCCGGCTCTTCTTCGACCTGCCGACCATCGCCGAGATCGGGCGCGAGCTCCAGCGCCGGCAGGAGGAGCTGCAACCGGTCCGGATGCCCCCGCTCACCCCTGCAGGACGGGGCCGCCCGCTGCCGGCCACCTTCGACCAGCAGCGGCTGTTCTTCATCGACCGGCTGAGCCCCGGGACCTCGTCGTACACCGTCAACTGGCTCATTCCGCTGCCCACGTCCGTCGAGCAGTCGGTGGTCAGCGACGCCCTGCGTGAGATGACGCGCCGCCACGAGCCGCTGCGCACCACCCTGCGCGAGGAGGACGGCCGCGTCTGGCAGGTCATCGCCGACGAGCAGCGCCTCGACCTGCCGGTGACCGACCTGTCCGCGCTTCCCGAGGAGCAGGCCGAGGCCCAGGCGCAGGACGAGATCCGCCGTTGGTGGGCGCAGCCCTTCGACGTGGTCACCGGGCCCCTGGTGCGGGCCCGGCTGATCAGGACCTCGCGAACGGAGCAGGTGCTGGTCCTCGCGGCCCACCACACGGTGTTCGACGGCTACTCGATCGGCGTCTTCGACCAGGAGTTCCTCCAGATCTGCCGGGCCCTGACGGACGGCGAACCCTCCCCGCTGCCGGACCTCGCGGTGCAGTACGCCGACTACGCGGTGTGGCAGCAGAGCTGGCTGGAGGAAACGCGGCTCGCCTTCCACCTGGACTACTGGAAGGAGCAGCTCGCCGAGGCGCCCGAGGTGCTCTCGCTGCCCACCGACTTCCCCCGGCCGGGCGAGCGGAGCTTCGCCGGCGACTTCGTGCGGCGCCAGCTGTCGCCCGCGACGACGCGGCGGATCACCGAGGTCAGCCGCGGGCACCAGGTGACCAACTACCTCGCCCTGCTCAGCGGGTTCGCGGTTTTCCTGGCCCGCTACAGCGGACAGGAGGTGGTGGTCATCGGCGTGCCGGTCGCCGACCGCAACCGCGTCGAGCTGGAATCCATGGTCGGCTTCCTGGTCAACACCGTCGCCGTCCGGGTGGACCTGCGCGGTGACCCCAGCTTCGCGGACGTGCTGCTCCAGGTCCGCAAGCAGCTCTTCGACGCCCAGACGCACCGCGAGGTCCCCTTCGAGCAGGTCGTCGAGGCGCTTCAGCCGGCCCGCAGCCTCGCCTACAACCCGGTCTTCCAGGTGATGTTCGCCGACGAGAGCCTGCCCTACCTGGAGCACGCGGCGCAGCTCGCCCGGCCGAAGCCATGGATACACAACCTGATGGAACAGGGGATGAGCGTCGGCGTCGCCCGCTTCGACCTCACCCTCATGATCCAGGCCGACCCGGCCGGGATGCGCTTCGGCTTCGAGTACAGCACCGATCTGTTCCGCGCGGAGACGGTCGGGCGCATGGCCGACCACTTCGAGGCGCTCGTCGAGGCCGCGCTCGCCCGCCCGGACACCCGGGTGCAGCACCTGCCGATGGCCGCCGAGGCGGAGCGCGACCAGCTCGTCGAGAAGGGCCACGGGCTCCGCACCGATCGGGCGCTTCGGCACGGCACTCTGCACGAGCTGTTCACCGCGTGCGCCCGCCGGAACGCGCAGAGCGTGGCGGTGGTCTGCGGCGAGAGCCGGCTCAGCTACGCGGAACTGGATCGGCTCTCGAACCGGCTGGCCCATCTGCTGCGGGAGCGCGGCGTCGGCCGGGAGAGCCTGGTCGGCCTGTGTGTGTCGCGCTCCGTGGAGACGATCGTCGGCCAGTTGGCGATTCTGAAGGCGGGCGGCGCGTATGTGCCGCTCGACCCGGAGTATCCGCCCGAGCGGCTGGCGTTCATGATCGAGGACGGTGGGCTCCGCACCGTCCTGACCCGGCGCTCAATGGTCGCGTCGCTGCCCGTCTCCGACGCGTCGGTGCTGGTCGTCGACGACGTCTGGGACGGGCTCGACGATCGGCCCGATACACCGGTGGCGTCCGGCGGCACCCCCGACGACCTCGCGTACGTGATGTACACGTCCGGTTCCACCGGCCGCCCCAAGGGCGTCGCCGTCACGCACGGGGATGTCGCCGCGCTGGCGTACGACAGCGGCTTCGCCCACGGGCACCAGGGGGTGTTGCTGCACTCCGCGCAGGCCTTCGACGCCTCGACGTACGAGCTGTGGGTGCCGCTACTCTCCGGCCATCACGTCGTGGTGGCCCCGCCCGGTGCCGTGACGCCGACGGTGCTGCGCGAGTGCTCGGCGGCCCACGGGGTCACCGCCGTCTGGCTGACCGCGGCGCTGTTCCATCTGCTGGCGCAGGAGGACCCGGGGTGCATGGCCGGTCTGCGCGAGGTGTGGACCGGTGGCGACGCCGTGCGGGCGGACGCGGTGCGCCGGGTGCGTGAGGCGTGTCCCGGCCTGGTCGTGGTGGACGGCTACGGGCCGACCGAGACGACGACGTTCGCCACCGCGTACCGGATGGAGCCGCGCGACGAGGTGCCGGAGACGGTGCCGATCGGCAGGCCGCTCGACGACATGCAGGTGTACGTGCTGGACCACGCCATGCAGCCGGTGCCCACCGGGGTCGCCGGTGAGCTGTACATCGGCGGCGCCGGGCTGGCGCGCGGCTACCTCGGGCTGCCGGACCTGACGGCCCAGTCCTTCGTCCCCGACCCGTTCGGCACGGGCGGCCGCCTGTACCGGACGGGTGACCTCGCCCGCTTCCGACCCGACGGCAACGTGGAGTTCCTGGGCCGCGCCGACGACCAGGTGAAGATCCGCGGCTTCAGGGTCGAGCTGGGCGAGATCGAGACCGTGCTCTTGCGCCACCCCGAGGTGCGGGCCGCCGCCGTGCTGGCACAGGGCGAGGGCAGCAAGCGGCTGGTCGCCTTTGTGGTGGGGGGCGAGTCGGTGGCGACCGAGGCGCTCCAGTCGTTCCTCGGCGAGCGGCTCCCGCACTACATGGTCCCCGGCGTCTTCGTCCCGCTGGAGAGCATGCCGCTCAACGCCAGCGACAAGGTCGACCGTAAGGCGCTGGCGGCGTTGTCGTGGCGGGAGCACGCGGTCGCGGAGCAGGAGCACGTGGCGCCGCGTACTCCGGTGGAGGAAGAGCTCGCGCAGATCTGGCAGGCGGTACTCGGCACCGCCCAGCCGGTGGGCGTCCACGACAACTTCTTCTCCCTCGGCGGCGACTCCATCCTGAGCCTCCAGGTGATTTTCCGGGCCAAGCAGCAGGGCCTGTACTTCACCGTCAAACAGCTCTTCCGCTACCAGACGATCACCGAGCTGGCGCCGGTGGTGGAACACCAGGACGCGCCACCCGTGCAGGCCGAGCAAGGCCTGGTCACCGGCCCCGTTCCGCTGACGCCCATCCAACACTGGTTCTTCGAGCAGGGCTTCGCACACCCGCACCATGTCAACCAGTCGCTGCTGCTCGACGTCGACGCCGACGTGACACCCCAGCAGTGGGAGCAGGTCCTGCGAGGGCTGCTGGAGCAGCACGACGGTCTACGGACCCGGTTCTTCCACCAGAACGGCACATGGCAAGCCGAACTGGCCGGCCTCCCAACCCAGCTGCCCTGGCAGGTCCACGACCTCACGACGGTACCGGCGGACCAGCGCCGCACGCGACTGCTGGAAATCGCCGGACAGACACAGTCCAGCATGCACCTCACCGAGCCCCCACTGCTCCGGGCCGCACTGTTCACCGGAGTCGACGACCAGGGCCCCCGGCTGTTGCTGGTCGCCCACCATCTCGTGGTCGACGTGGTGTCCTGGCGCGTGTTGCTGGAGGATCTCGGCACGCTGGTCGAGCAGGCGCGCCAAGGCCAGGAACCGCAGCTGCCGGCCAAGTCCACCTCATGGCGGCAATGGGCCCAACAGCTGCACCAGGAAGCGACCAGTCCGGCCACACTCGACGAACTCCCCTACTGGCACGAACAGGCCCAGACCCCCTACCCGTTGCCACTGGACGGCCCGCGCGGACACAACACCATCGGCCGCAGCCAGACCTACGAAGCAGTACTGGACGCAACCGAAACCCGCGCACTACTCCAGGACATCCCCGCCGTCTTCCACACCCGCATCAACGACGTACTCCTCACCGCCGTCACCCACACACTCGGCACCTGGACCGGCCACGACCACATCCGCTACGACCTGGAAGGCCACGGCCGCGAAGAACTCTCCGACAACCTCGACACCTCCCGCACCACCGGCTGGTTCACCACCATCTCCCCCCTACACCTCCCAGTACCCACCACCCTCACCAACGGACTCAAACAGATCAAAGAACTCCTCAGAGCCCGCCCCCGACACGGCATCGGCTACGGCCTCCTCGCCCACACCAACACCCACACCGCCACCACCCTCCACACAGCCACACCAGCCCAGATCAGCTTCAACTACCTCGGCCAATTCGACCAAACCCTCGCCACCAGCTTCAACGCCACCACCGGCCTCGCCGGCCCCGACTGGCACCCGGACAACCACCGCCCCTACCTGATCGACATCGTCAGCCACATCCACAACGGCCGACTACACATGCAATGGACCCACGACAACAACACACACACCACCCACACCATCCAGCACCTCGCCGAAAACACCCTGGAGACCCTGAGGGACCTCGCCCAAGAGGCCGGCCGCCCGGGCGTACAGGGTTACAGCCCCTCGGACCTGCCGCTCAGCGGCCTGAACCAGGAGCAGATCGACGCCCTGGTCGAGCAGCTGCGCACACTGCCCGCCTGGCGCACCGGCGCCTCGCCACGCCCGCTGGAGGACTGCTACCCGCAGACCCCCACGCAGGAGGGCCTGTGGTTCCAGAGCCGGTTCGCCCAGGGCGAGGGCGCCTACCACGTCCAGCAGATCCTCCGGCTCGACCAAGCGCTGGACGTCGACGCCTTCCGGCGGAGCTGGGCCGAGGTCATGCGCCGCCACCCGATCCTGCGCACCAGCTTCCGGCAGGAGGCCGACGAGGCACTCCAGCTGGTCTGGGCCGACGTACCCGTCCCGCTGGAGGAACAGGACTGGCGCGCCGCGGCCCCCCAGGAACAGCAGGAACGGCTACGCGGCTATCTGGAGCACGACCGCGTCCGCAGTTTCGACCCGGACGACGTGCCGCAGTGGCGGATGCTGCTCGCCCGCACCGCGGACGACGCCTACCAACTCGTGCTGAGCGCCCACCACACGATCCTGGACGGGTGGAGCATCAGCCTGGTCCTGAGCGACCTCGTCCAGTGGTACGAGGCGGCCACCCACGGCGGGCACATCGAGCCGGCACCCGTGCGGCCGTACCGCGACTACGTGTCCTGGCTCAGGCGCCAGGACATGGGACAGGCCGAGGAGTACTGGCGCACGGCTCTCCAGGGCCTCGGCGAGCCCACCCCGCTGGAGGTGGGCAAGCGGGCGGACGCCGAGGGCGACGCGCCGGCCGCCCAGGCCTGGACCAGTACCGACCTCAGTGAGGCGGAGGCCGGGGCGCTCCAGGACTTCGCCGCCCGGCACCGCCTCACCCTCAACACCGTGCTCCAAGGCTGCTGGGCGCTGCTGCTCAGCCGCTACGCCCGTACCGACGACGTCGTCTTCGGCACGGTGACATCGGGGCGCCCGTCCGAGGTCGAGGGCGTCGAGCGCATGGTGGGCCTGTTCATCAACACGCTGCCGCTGCGGGTCCGGCTGCCCGACCAGGCCCCGGTGCTCGATTGGCTGCACGGCCTCCAGGAACAGAACGTGCAGATGCGTCAGCACGAGCACTGCCCGCTCGGCCAGATCCAGCAGTGGACCGAGACGCCCGCCGGCGCGCCGCTGTTCGAGACGCTCTTCGTCTTCGAGAACTACCCAGAAGACGAACGCCGCGGCAAGGCGCTGAGCTTCTCGGAGATGGACTCCCAGGAGCAGACGCACTACCCGCTCAACACCGTGATCACGGTGGGCCGGCGGATCGGCGTGAACCTCCTCTACGACACGCGGCGCTTCGACGCGCGGACCGCAGAGGCGATGATCGGGCACCTCAGGCAGCTCTGCCATGAGGTGGTGACCGCGCCGCAGCGCCCGCTCGGTCAGGTCACCATGCTCACCGACGGGGAGCTGCCCCGTGCGCTGAACACGTGGGCGAGCGAGACCACGTCCGACGTCGAGGCCGTGTACTACCACGAACTCGTCACGCGGCAGGCGCGGTCGACTCCGGACTCGGTCGCGGTGGTCCACGAGGACGAGCACCTCACCTACGCCGAGCTCGAGCGCCGCTCCGACCGGCTGGCGCACTGGCTCAAGCGCCACGGTGTCGGCCCCGACGTGCTCGTCGGGCTCTGCCTGGAGCGCTCCACCGAGAGCGTCGTCGGCATGCTCGGCATCCTCAAGGCGGGCGGCGCGTACGTCCCCATCGACCCGCGCTACCCCCGCGACCGGATGGCGTTCGTCGTCGAGGACGCCGGTCTGCACCTGATGCTCACCCAGGAGCACGTGGTGCCGAAGCTGCCCGAGGGCGACTTCGAGGTCTTCTGCATGGACTCCGAGTGGGCCACGGTCGCCCAGGAGCCGGTGGGCGCACCGGCCACCACGCTGACGCCGCACAACCTCGCCTACATCATCTACACCTCGGGCTCGACGGGACGGCCCAAGGGTGTGATGGTGGCGCACCGCTGCATCCACCACCTGGTGCCGTGGATCCGCCGGAACCCGTGCTTCGACCGGCGCCAGCGCGTGCTCCAGGTCGCCTCGACGAGCTTCGACTTCTCCGTCTGGGAGATCCTCATGCCGCTGGTGACCGGCGGCACGGTGTACATCCCCGGCAAGGACGTACGCATGATCGGCACGGAGCTGCACGACGTGCTGGACGAGCGGGCCATCGAGAGCCTGAACTTCACGCCCGGCGCCCTCGCCACATTGCCCACCGACGAGCCGCTGCCGCATCTGCGCACGCTTGTCGTCGGCGGCGAGGCCTACTCGGCCGACCTGATCAGAACCTGGGCGCCGGGCCGAACCTTCTTCAACGTCTACGGGCCGACCGAGTCGACGGTGTTCGCCACCGGCGGCCTCACCGACGAGCACCTGGACGTCATCCACATGGGCCGCCCGATCACCAACGTCCGGCTCTACGTCCTCGACCAGCACATGCGGCCGGTGCCGGTCGGGGTGCCCGGCGAGCTGTACATCGGCGGCGTCGGCGTGACCAGGGGCTACATGAACCGCCCCGACCTGACGGCGGAGAACTTCGTCGCGGACCCGTTCGGTGACGAGCCCGGCGGCCGCCTCTACAAGAGCGGCGACCTGGTCAGGTACCTCGCGGACGGCAACATCGAGTTCGTCGACCGGGTCGACTCCCAGGTGAAGATCCGCGGTTTCCGCA
This sequence comes from Streptomyces diacarni, assembly GCF_003323715.1. GTDB lineage: Bacteria > Actinomycetota > Actinomycetes > Streptomycetales > Streptomycetaceae > Streptomyces > Streptomyces diacarni. The sequence goes on along the minus strand of NZ_QOIN01000066.1, from coordinate 235,309 downwards.
TCGAGCTGGGCGAGATCGAGACCGTGCTGGAGCAGCATCCGCTGGTCCGCGGCTGTGCTGTGCTCGCCCAGCCGGACGGGGGCGGCAAGCGACTCGTCGGCTATGTCGTGCCGCACGAGGAGACACCGGACGCCACCGACGTGCTCCGGGCACATCTGAGGGAACAACTGCCCTCGTACATGGTGCCGTCGGCCTTCGTCTACCTCCACGAGCTGCCGCTCAACAGCAACGGGAAGCTGAACCGGAAGGTGCTTCCGCTGCCGGAGGAGACCGAGGCGCCGGAGTCCTCGACGGGCGCGCTGCCGCGCACCTCGACCGAGGCGCAGCTCGCAGCGGTCTGGCAGGAGGTCCTTGACCAGAGCCGGGTGGGCGTCTTCGACGACTTCTTCTCCCTCGGCGGGCACTCGCTGCTCGCGGTGAAGGTGCAGGCCCGTATCCGGCAGGCGTTCGAGGTCGAGATGCCGGTCCGGGTGCTCTTCGAGCAACCCACCATCGCCCAGGTCGCGGCCGAAGTGGACGCCCTGCTACGGCACAAGGAGCCGCACGACGTGATCCCCCTCGTGCCCGTGGAGCGCGACAAGCCGATCCCCGCGACGTTCGAGCAGCAGCGGCTGTGGTACCTGGACCGCCTGCACCCGGACAGCCCGCTGTACACCGTGGGCTGGCTGCTGCACAGGAGTGAGGCGGTGGACGCGGCACGGCTCACCAGCGCCCTGGAGGCGCTGGTGGAGCGCCACGAGACGCTGCGGACCACCTTCCGGGAGAGCGGCGGCCGCGTCTGGCAGGAGATCGCCGAGTCCGGGCAGGTCGTCCTCACGGAGGCCGACCTGTCGGGCGAGCCGGTCGAGCAGCGGCCCGAGGCGGCCCGCGAGCGCGCCCGTGAGCTGTGGAAGGAGCCCTTCGACCTGGCCACGGGGCCGCTGCTGCGCACCCTGCTCATCCACCTGGCCGACAACGAGTCGCTGCTGGTGTTCAGCGCCCACCACGCGATCGTCGACGGCTTCTCGCTCCCGATCCTCAACGAGGAGCTGCTGCGCGGCTACGACGACCTGAGTGCGGGCCGGCCGGCCACCCGGGAGCCGCTTCCCGTGCAGTACGCCGACTACGCGGTGTGGCAGCAGCAGTGGAGGGAGGAGGACCGGCTCCGTCCGCACCTGGAGTTCTGGAAGGGCCAGCTGGCCGAGGCGCCCGCGCTGATCTCGCTGCCCACCGACCGCCCCCGGCCCGCGGTGCAGGACTTCGAGGGCGCCTCCGTGAGCGTCTCGCTGCCGGCGGAGCTGGGCGAGCGCGTCGCCCGGGTGAGCGCCGAGCACCAGACGACGCAGTTCGTGGCGCTGCTCAGCGCCTTCGCCGTGCTGCTCTCGCACTACAGCGGGCAGGACAAGGTGGTGATCGGCATCCCGGTCGCCAACCGGAGCCGGGTCGAGACCGAGCCGCTGATCGGCTTCCTCGTCAACACCGTGGCGCTGTGCGTGGACCTGTCGGGCAACCCGGACTTCTCCGAGGTGGTGGGGCAGGTCCGCTGGAAGCTGCTGGAGGCGCAGAGCCACCAGGAGGTGCCCTTCGACCGCATCGTCGAGGAGTTGAAGCCGGAGCGCAGCCTCAGCTACAGCCCGGTGTTCCAGGTGATGTTCACCGGCCTCGACAAGCTCTTCGAGGACGTCGCCGAGGAGCAGGAGCAACCGTCCTGGGAGCAGGACATGGTGGAGGCCGGTATCGGCGTCTCCAAGTTCGACCTGGGTCTGAGTGTGCAGAAGCGCGACGGCGCGCTGCGGCTGACGTTCGAGTACAGCACCGCCCTCTTCGAACGGAACACCGTCGCCGGCATGGGCGAACACCTGCGGCTGCTCACCGAGGCGGCGCTCAGGGAGCCTCGGACCCCGGTGGCGCGGCTACCGCTGCTGACGGCCGCGGAGCGTACCGAGGTCCTCGACGGGCGCAACGCGACACGGGACGAGGCCGTGTCGCGGCCCACCACCCTCCACCACCTCTTCGAGGAGCAGGCCCGCAGGACGCCCGACCGGATCGCGCTGTCCTACGAGGAAGGACAGCTCAGCTACGCCCAGCTGGACCGGCTCGCCAACCGGCTGGCGCACACGCTGCGCGAGAGGGGCGTGACCGCGGAGGCCCGGGTCGGCATCTCCCTGCACCGGTCCCTCGACCTGGTGATCGCCCTGCTCGCCACCCTCAAGGCCCAGGGCGCCTACGTGCCGCTCGACCCGGACTACCCGGCGGACCGGATCGCGTACATCGCCGAGGACGCGGCGGTGCAGCTCGTCCTGGTCCAGCCCGGCACCAGGGAGCAGTTCGGCTTCCTGGCCGAGCGCGGCGTCGAGCTGGTCGAGCTCGGTGGCGCCGACGACGGCTGGCTGCAGACGAGCGAGGAGCCGGTGGACGCGCCGGTGCACCCGGACAACCTCGCCTACCTGATCTACACCTCGGGCTCGACCGGCAGGCCCAAGGGCGCGATGCTCTCGCACCGCGGCATCTGCAACCGGCTGCTGTGGATGCAGAGTACCTACGACCTGCACGAGGACGACCGGGTGCTGCAGAAGACGCCGTTCAGCTTCGACGTGTCGGTGTGGGAGTTCTTCTGGCCGCTCATCGCCGGTGCCCGACTGCACGTCGCGCGTCCGGACGGGCACCGCGACGCCGGCTACCTGGGCGAGCTGATCGAGCAGCAGCACATCCGCGTCCTGCACTTCGTGCCGTCGATGCTCCAGGGCTTCCTGGCGCAGCGGACCGTCACCGAGCGCTGCCAGGACCTCCGGCACGTGATCTGCAGCGGCGAGGCGCTGCCACTGGAGGTGCAGGAGCAGTGCATGCGGACCCTGCCGCAGGCACAACTGCACAACCTGTACGGGCCCACCGAGGCGTCCGTGGACGTCAGCTTCTGGGAATGCGTGAGCGAGCCGGGGGCGAGCAGCGTGCCCATCGGGCGCCCGGTGGCCAACACCCAGCTGTATGTGCTGAACGAGGCGATGGCGCCGGTGCCCGACGGGGTCGTCGGCGAGTTGTTCATCGGCGGCGTGCAGCTGGCCCGCGGCTACCTGGGCCGGCCGGATCTGACCGCGGAGCGCTTCGTCGCCAACCCGTTCGGTGACGGCCGCCTCTACGCCACCGGTGACCTCGCCCGCTTCCGCGCGGACGGCGTCATCGAGTACGCGGGCCGCAAGGACCACCAGATCAAGATCCGCGGCTACCGGATCGAGATCGACGAGGTCGAGGCCGTCCTCGCAGACCACCCGACCGTCCGCCAGTGCCTCGTCGTCGTGCACGAGGTGACCAGCGCCGACAAGCGGCTGATCGCCTTCGTCACGGCCCGTGACGGCCGAGAGGCGGTCACCGACGACCTCAGGGCGCACCTGCTGGAACGGCTGCCCGAATACATGGTGCCTGCCTATTTCGTGCCGCTGGAGGGGTTCCCGCTGACCCCCAACGGCAAGATCGACAGGAAGGCGCTGCCGGCGCTGGGGGACGTCGTCTCCCAGGTCCGCACGGGCGAGAGCTACGTCGCGCCGCGGACCGACACCGAGGCGGCACTCGCCGGCATCTGGGCGCGGCTACTCGGCTTGGAGCGCGTGGGCAGCCGGGACGACTTCTTCGCCCTCGGCGGCCACTCGCTGCTCGTCGCCTCGATGGCGACCGAGGTCCAGGACCGCTGGGGCGTGGAGCTGAAACTCCCGGTCGTCTTCCAGAACCGGACCATCGCAGCGCTCGCGCAGGTCATCGACCACAGCGCCGAGGAGGACGAGGAAGCGGACGCGGACGAGCTGTTCGACCTGCTCTGAGCGGCCCCCGCGGACCGTCACCGACCTCAACGGCTTAAGGAGAAAAGCCCCATGTTCGCTCCGGAGAAATCCCTGGTGAGTCCCCGCATCTCCCGCGTGGCCGAGGAGGTGGCGGCGGGGAGCCACGAGGCCGTCGACGAGCTGTGGAAAGAGGTGGCAGAGAAGGGCTCGCCGCTGAGGGAGCAGGTCGGGGACGACCCCTCGAAGACCCTCGTCACCTTCCTGTGGCGGGACCCGGGCGAGACCGAGAACGTCCTGGTGTTCTTCTACAGCGTGCCGGAGGGCTCCGACCCGCGGGACTTCGGCATGCGGCGGATCCCGGACACCGACGTCTGGTACGCGTCCTACTTCCTGCCCTCGCATCTGCGGACCACGTACCTGTACTCGGTGAACGACTCACTGCGGCCGTTCACGTCCTACGCCGACGTCGTCTCGCGCGTTCCGTCCTACCGGCCCGATCCGCTCAACCCGGTGGAGCACACGATCCTCGGCCAGGAGGGCGGCATGCGGGTGTCGGTGCTCGAACTGCCCGACGCCCCGAAGCAGCCCTGGAACATCAAGCGCCGCGGGGTGCCGAAGGGCTCCACCCGCATGCAGACGATCGAGAGCAGGATCCTGGGGACGCAGCACCACGTCAGCGTGTACACGCCGCCCGGCTACGACACCTCGGGCGAGCCCTATCACGTCTTCGTGCTCTTCGACGGCTGGGCGTACTACAACTTCGCCGACATCACGACGGTGCTGGACAACCTCGTGTACGTCGGCCGGATCCCGCCGTACGTCCTGGTCATGCACAGCAACGCCGACCAGCGGACCCGGGCCCTCGAACTCCCCTGCCACCGGCCCTTCGTCGACTTCCTCAACGACGAACTGATGCCGTGGGTGCACGAGAACCACCACATCACCGACGACCCGGCGCGGACCGTGGTCGGCGGCTCCTGCTTCGGCGGCCTCGCGGCCGCGTACGCCGCGTTCACCTCGCCGGAGCGGTTCGGCAACGTGATCTCCCAGTCGGGCTCCTTCTGGTGGCCGGAGAAGGACCACGCCGAACGCGAACAGGAGTGGCTGACCCGGCAGTTCGAGCACCACCCGCGGCTGCCCATCCGGTTCTCCCTGGAGATCGGAAGCCTGGAGGAAGCCATCGTCGACTACGACCCGATGACGGCGCACCGCACCTTCCACAACGTTCTCAGGGCCAAGGGCTACGAGGTCGACTTCTCCGAGTACATGGGCGGCCACGACCTCATCTGCTGGCGCGGCTCCCTGGTCGACCGGCTCCTGTCCTTCCACCCCAAGCAGAAGGAGACGGCCCGATGAGCGAGGCCACGATCACGGTGCTCCCGGGCGACGGTGTCGGCCCCGAGGTGAGCGCGCAGGCCGTGAAGGCGCTGCGTGCCGTGGAGAAACGGTACGGCCACACGTTCACCCTCCACGAGGGCCTCGTCGGCCTGGACGCGATCGCCGCGGAGGGCTCGGCGATCTCCGACGCCACCTTCGAGACGTGTGCGCAGAGCGACGCCATCCTCTTCGGCGCGGTCGGCGCCCTGCCCGCGGCGGAACACCGCGCCGACGGGCCCCGCCCCGAGCAGGCGCTCTTCCGGCTCCGCAAGGAGTTCGGGTTCTTCGCCAACCTGCGGCCGGTACGCCCCGCCGAGGCGTTGTACGAGGCGTCCTCGCTCAAGCCCGAATGCCTCAAGGGCGCGGACATGGTCTTCGTACGGGAGCTGTCGGCCGGCCTCTACTACGGGCACATGGAGACGGTCCCCGGCAAACCGAGCGAGATCCGGCAGCGCGGCGGGCGCACGGAAGCCGTCGACACGCTCCTGTACACCGAGGAGGAGATCGAGCGCGTCGTGCGGGTCGCCTTCGACATCGCCGCCGGCCGCCGCGCGAGGGTCACCTCGGTCGACAAGGCGAACGTGCTCAGCTCCTCGGTGCTGTGGCGGCAGGTCGTGGACCGGGTGGCCGCCGACCACCCCGGCGTCACCCACGAGCACATGCTGGTCGACGCCTGCGCCATGCGGCTCATCAGGACCCCGGCGGAGTTCGACGTCATCGTCACCGAGAACCTGTTCGGCGACATCCTCACCGACGAGGCCTCCATGCTGACGGGCTCCATCGGGATGCTCCCGTCAGCGAGCCTCGGCGTCCGGCGCACCGCGGGCGGGCGCTTCGGCCTCTACGAGCCCGTACACGGCTCGGCCCCCGACATCGCCGGGCAGGACGCGGCCAACCCGGTCGGCGCGGTGCTCTCCGCCGCCCTCCTGCTGCGCCACTCACTGGGCCTGGAGCGGGAGGCCGCGGCCGTGGAAGAGGCGGTCGAGGACGTGATGAGGGACGGCTACCGGGTCCCGGACCTCCACGACGAGGGGTGCACGGTCGTCGGCACCGAGGAGTTCGGCCGACTGATCGTGCACAGGCTGGAGGCGCGTCCGTGACCGCACCGAGCACCACCACCGCGGCCGGGGGCGCCCTCGACGAGCAGCGGCAACTTGTCCGCAAGGCGCGCAGGGAACTGCTCCAGCGCCACCGCGGCGAGCAGGACGGCGGCACGGAGCCGCCGATCCGCGTGATGGCGCGCATCGTCGAGGACCTGCAACGGGAGTGCGCCGAACGCGGCTTCGACCCGGCGGCCGCCCGCCTGGAGATCGTGAACCGGACGATCGGTGACGTGAACGTCCGCCTCATCACCGAGTGCGAGGGCGAGGAGGGCGGCCCCGGCGACTACCGGATGCTGGGCGACGAGCTCGGCATCGCCCTGCCGGGCGAGGACATAGCCGGCTACACCGCGTCCGGCGCGTGCTACCGGTGGCTCAGGGGCCAGATGCTCGACGCGGAACGGCAGCTCCTCGCGGTCGGCTACGACCCGCGGATCTACGACATCCACGGTGTCGGCAACCCGGTACTGCGCGACTGGCTGGCGGCGGACACGCGGGAGTGGGGCCTGGAGGCGACCGCCCAGCAGGTGGCCCTCGGCCTCGGCGCCACGGACTGCGTCGACAACGTCCTCCGCGGCCTCGCCCACCTCGCCCAGCGCCGCGGCGAGCCCGTCGGCGCCATGCTCTTCCCCGCCCCCGGTTTCAACATCCCCGAGTTGCAGGGCGTCTCGTACGGCTACCGGCTGCACCCCGTGCGGACCCGGCCCGAGGACGACTTCAAGCTGACCGACACGCTGCTCGCGCGCCACCTCCAAGAGCACCCGGACGTCACGGCCGTCTATCTGACGGTGACGAACAACCCGACCACGTTCGCCTACTCCCCCGCCGAGCTCTCGGCGCTCCAGCAGGTGGTGGAGCGTTTCCTCGCGCAGGGCCGGCGCCTGCACGTCATCGCCGACCTCGCCTACGTCGGCACCGGGGTGCCCGAGGAGGACCAGGCACGGATGCGCGCCCTGACGTCGGCAACGAAGACGGCCGGCGCGATGATCTACGCGAACAGCTTCTCCAAGACGCACACGCTGACCGGGGAGAGGTTCGGCTGGGTCGTGTTCGGCGACGCCGCGTTCGCGCGGGCCATGGGATCCAGTTGGACGAACAGCGTGGGTTCGCTGCCCGGCGAATGGCAGCTGCGCTTCATGGCCTATCACACGCTGTTCCGGCAGAATCCGCAGCTGCTGGAGAAGATCCGCGACCTCTACCGGCTCCGCCGCTCCCGTCTGCGCCGGCAGCTGGAACGCTTCGACGCGGAACACCGCCTGTTCGAGCACATTTACCTCGACGACGACGCGACCATCTACAACTGGAGCAAACTCAGGCCCGGCGAGGACTGTTTCTCCGTTCTGGAGAAGACCGGACTGGCCGGAATTCCGGGCTCCACCTTCGGCTACAGCGACGAGTACGTGCGCTTCTCGGTCGGCATACTGCCGGTCGAGACGGAATGACAGCCGGTCGAGTCGGCGCAGCGATCACCTTTCCAGAAAGGAGAGATCGTGCAGCAGAGAAAGCACCAGATCCGCACCAACGGGGAGACGAAGAAAATGGACTCTGTTGACATCCCGGTGAACTTCAACTGGAACCGCGACGAGAGCCCGCTCTCGCCCCTCCCAGCACAGATCCCCGGTGAGCCGTCGCCCGAAGACGTCGCCGGCGCGCAGGTACTCTCCGAATGCCTCCGCGACGGCCTCCAGGGCATACCCGGATATCCGACGGTCGAGGAGATGATGCGGTATCTGCACCTCCTCGACGAGTTCGGCGTCAAGTACGCCACCGTCGGCATCTACCCGGGCGAAAAGGGCCGGCTCAGCGGCGTCATGAAGGATCTGCTGGGGCGCATGAAGGACGAAGTGCCCGACGTCGTCCCCTCGGTGCTCTCCATGTGCACGGAGGACTCACTCCAGTGGACCGCCGAGTGCAAGGCCATCCACCCGGCCCTCGAGTCCGTCGTCTTCATGGGCACCGCCCCGTCGCGCCGACTCGTGCAGGGCTGGGACCTGGACTTCATCCTCGACCGCCTCGACACGTTCATCAGGAAGACCGTGGAGCTGGGCATCCCCGTCATCGCGGGGACCGAGCACACCACCCAGACCTCCCCCGAGGACCTGCGCGCCATCGTCCGCACCCAGATCGAGGCCGGCGCCTCCACCGTCGTGCTGGCGGACACCATCGGCATCATCCGGCCGCTCGGCACCTACCGGATCGTGCGCTTCGTCCGCGACGAACTCGACGCCCTCGGCGTACCGGACGTGCAGCTGGACTGGCACGGCCACCGCGACACCGGCAACGCGCTGGGCAACGCCATGATGGCGATCGCCGGCGGCGCCAAGCGCATCCACGCGGTCGCGCGCGGCGTCGGCGAGCGGTCCGGCAACGCCTCCCTCGAGGAGACCGTGCTGAGTCTCGCCGCCATCCAGCAGGAGGCCGGGCTGCCGATCTCCTGGGACATGTCCCGGCTGTTGGGACTGATCACCTACTACCAGGAGATGGTGGGCGTCCCCACCGCTGAGCACGGCGTGCTCGGCAAGCGCTTCAGCCACACCTCCTCGGGCATCCACTCCGACGCCATCCTCAAGGCCCACGCCCTGGCCGAAAAGGCCCACAAGGAGGGGAACGCTGAGCTGGAGGCCAAGCTGGTGGACATGGCCAGGACCGTCTACTCGGCCATCGACCCGGCCTTCGTGGGCGGCACCCAGTCGGTGACCGTCAGTCCCTGGAGCGGCCAGAGCACGGTCAGGCTCGCCTACCTGCACAGCGGACGCGACCCCCGGGAGCTGCCCGCCGAGACCATCGAGAAGGCCCTCGCCCTCGCCAACCAGCTGGGGCGCGAGCTGACCCCGGACGAACTCGAGGAGTGCCTGGCCAAGGCATAGGCAAGAGCCAAGGAGCCCGGGCGCTCCTGCACAGTCACGACAGCAGCAGGTAGGGGAGTTGCCGCACGATGCCACGAACCATGTTCGACAAAATCTGGGACGCGCACGTGGTGCGTGATGAGCCCGGTGAGATTCCGATGCTGTACATCGATCGGCACCTCACCCACGAGGCGACCTCGCCCCAGGCCTTCGCCGGCCTGCGCGAACGCGACCTTCGGGTGCACCGCCCCGAGAGCGTCGTCGCGGTGATCGACCACAACGTGCCCACGGTGCCGGGCCGCAGGCTGGTCGACGTCGTCGACGACCAGAGCGTCATGTGCATCGAGACGATGGAGGAGAACGCCCGGGACTTCGACATACCGCTCCTCGGCATGAACGACGAGGAGCAGGGGATCGTCCACGTCATCGGCCCCGAGCTGGGCCTGTCGCTGCCCGGCATGACGGTCGTGTGCGGCGACTCCCACACATCCACGCACGGCGCCCTCGGGATCTTCGCCGTGGGCATCGGCACCAGCGAGGTCGAGCACGTGCTGGCCACCCAGTGCCTGCTCCAGCAGAAGCCGAAGACCATGCACATCGAGATCGGCGGGGAGCTGTCGCCCGGCGTGACGGCCAAGGACGTCGCCCTCGCGGTGATCGGACGGCTCGGCACCGGTGTCGGCACCAACCACGTCATCGAGTTCAGCGGCTCCCTCGTCAGCTCCCTGTCGATCGAGGGGCGGATGACGCTGTGCAACATGGCGATCGAGGCCGGTGCCCGGGCCGGCATGGTCGCGCCCGACGACGCCACGATCGAGTACGTGCGTGGACGGCGGTACGCGCCCACAGGCGAGCTCTTCGAGCGGGCTGCCGAGCAGTGGAAGCAACTCGCCGGCGACCCCGGCGCCCACTTCGACGCCGTGCACGAGGTGGACCTCGGCACCCTCACCCCGCAGGTCACCTGGGGCACCAACCCCGGCATGGTCACGGACGTGACGAGCACGGTGCCGGACCCCGCCTTCGAGGACGACCCGGTGGCGCGGCTGGAGACCGAGCACGCCCTGGAACACATGGGCCTCACGCCGGGGCAGCGCCTCCAGGACGTCGGCGTCGACGTCGTCTTCATCGGCTCCTGCACCAACTCGCGGATTGAGGACCTGCGGCTCGCGGCACAGTACGTCTCCGGGCGGCGCGTCGCCGACGGGGTCCGGGCCATCGTCGTGCCCGGTTCGATGACCGTGCGCCGGCAGGCCGAGAAGGAGGGACTCGCGGACGTCTTCCACGCGGCCGGCTTCGAGTGGCGCGAGGCGGGGTGCAGCATGTGCATCGCCATGAACGGCGACCGGCTTTCGGCCGGCGAGCGGTGCGCCTCCACCAGCAACCGCAACTTCGAGGGGCGCCAGGGCCGCGGCGGACGGACCCACCTGGTCAGCCCCGCCACCGCGGCCGCCACGGCGGTGGCCGGCCGCTTCGCCGACGCACGAGACCTGTAGAGAAGGGGCCTGACGTGGAGCAGTTCGTCACACATTCCGGCATCGCCGTGCCGCTGGCACGGACCAACGTGAACACCGACGACATCATCCCCGCGCGCTTCTTGAAGTCGATCCGCCGCTCGGGTTTCGGCAAGAACCTCTTCGCCAACTGGCGCTACCTGGAGGACGGGCGCACCCCCAACCCGGAGTTCTCCCTCAACCGGCCGGGCTCCGAGGGGGCGAGCATCCTCGTAGCGGGCGAGAACTTCGGCTGCGGGTCCTCCCGTGAGCACGCCCCGTGGGCACTGCGCGAGTACGGCTTCCGGTGCGTCATCGCGCCGAGCTTCGCGGACATCTTCCACAACAACTGCTTCAACAGCAGCATCCTGCCGGTCGCGCTGGAGTCCTCGGAGGTGGACACGCTCTTCAAGATCCTTCAGGACGGCGGGCCGACCACCTTCCACATCGACCTCTCCAGGCAGATCGTGACCGCCGGGGCAGGGGACGTGTACCACTTCGAGATCGACCCGTTCAAGAAGAGCGCGCTGCTGGAAGGGCTCGACAACATCGGCTGGTCACTGAAGCACCTGGACGAGATCCACGCCTACGAGCAGCGCCGCCGCCAAGAGGCCCCCTGGCTCTTCACCGAGAAGTCCGCCAACTGATCCGCCACACCGCAAGGAGTAGGAGACACACATGGCAGAGTCGCAGATGAAGGTCCTCGTCAACGACGAAGAGCAGTACTCCCTGTGGCCGGAGTACCTCTCCGTCCCGAACGGCTGGCGGGACACGGGCGTCGCCGGTTCGAAGGAGACCTGTCTGACCTACGTGAAGGAGGTCTGGACCGACATGCGCCCGCTGAGCCTGCGCAAGCAGATGGAGGAGTCGGCCGGCCGGGCCGCCGCGGTGTAACCACCGTGGCCGTGCCGGCGGTGTGGGCGATCCGGCGGAGGCCACCTCCGTGTCGCCTTCGGCACCGGCACCGGACGGTCCGTCCTGGGTCGGCCGTCCGCAGGCCGTACAGCCGCACCCGGCAAGAAGCTCGGCGGGACCGAGGTGCGTGAACAGCTCAGCATCCTGCGGCTCTTCCTGATGCTACGGCTCTTGGTGGCGCCGCGGCCGTTCCCGTGGAGGGTCGCCCCGGCGTACTGGTTCGCACCGGCGGGCTGGTCGGGACGCCTGCGACCGGTTCGTGCGCCTGTGCGGCCCTCCCCCGGCGGGCGAGATCGCGGTGCTCCAGGAGGAGCGCCGCGGTCTCGCCCACTCCTCACCTCGGCCTGAGTCAAGTAGCCGCCGGACGAACGCGCGTGACATGCGCACACGAGGGTCTGTCAGGCGCGACTCACCCGCGATCGCTGCACGTATTTCGTCTGTCTCCCAGCTCATGCGGGCATCGTCGCGCAGGTGGCCAAGCCCACCGCAGCCGAGTGGTCAGTCGGCGAGGCGAAGGTCGGTGAGGAGGCGGAAGCGTTCCAGGACCGCAAGCGTCGCGTCGTCGACGGTGAACTCGGGCTCCCCCAGGCCGGCACGCATCTCCTCACTGTGCCAGAACCGTTCGTGGCCTGCCCGCCAGTCCCCCACGCTTGTGTGCCCCTCCCCCTCGTCCACCACGTGGCCGAGATCCACCTGCGCCAGCGGGACCACGCGCACCTGCGTCACCTCGATGACCGCGACCGGCCGGTCATCGGAGTCGACGACGACCGCGCGATTCCCCACTCGCGGCAGAGGCTCTCCTCCATACTCGTAGTCAACGACAAGACTTGTCGTGGACGTTTTCGCACCGCTGAGGATCGCTGTGACGAGTTGGTCACGCAGTGGGCCGGGAAAGCCGAACTCGGCCCTGGGCATCGACGCGAGGTCCGCGGATGAGAAGGAGTCTGCAGGCATGCAGTCACAGTAACGACACCTCCGCGCCGCACAGATCCTCCCTGAGGGCGCACTGTTCAGGTCAGTTGCGGTGCGGCCGACGTGGCGAGGGTTCCCTGAGACGCGGCAGCAGTGTGGTCCGGGTGCCGTGCGTCGGAGGGTGCTGCCGGTGCGAGCTCGGGCCCCCGGCGTGGTGGAGCCGCGAAGGGCCCGCGGAAAGATGCCGTGCTGTCCGGGGAGCCCGAGCAGATCGGGTACACGTCGTGGGGCGCCAAGGTGGCCCACGCTCCACCGTCCGAGTCGGGAGCGCTCGCCGCTCTCATTGCTGCTGCGGCCAGTCGCGTGCTGGGTGGATGCCGAGTGCGGTATAGGCGGCCTCGGCCACCCGGCCAGGGGCGGCGTCGGCGGGTGCGAGGGCGAGGAAGTCCGTGGTGGTGCCGGTGTAGGTGAGGTGACCGGAGTGCAGAACGGCGACGTGCTGGGACTCCTCGGCCAGGTCGGCGATGTCGTGAGTGGACAGCAGTACGCGTACGTCACCGGTCAGGGAGGTGAGAGTGTCGCGGAAGACGCGGCGCTGGTGCGGGTCCATGTCGGCGGTGGGTTCGTCGAGCAGGAGGACGCGGGCGCTGTGGACAAGGGCGGAGGCGACCCCGACACGGCGTAGTTGACCACCGGAGAGCTGTTTGGTTTTCGTATCAGCGCGGTCCGTCAGGTCGACGCGTGCCAGAGCGCGCGCGGCGGCGTCCCAGGCGTCACGCTTGTTCATGCCCTTGAGCCAGCCGGTGTAGGCGACTTGTTCCCGGGCGGTCAGTCCGGCCATGGCGGTGATCTGCTGCGGCATCCAGGCGACAGCGGCTCGGTAGGCCTTGTGCTGGGAGTCGCTTCCGTCGAGTTCGACGCTGCCGTGGCGTGGTCTTGTGACCCCTGCGGCGAGGCGTAGAAGGGTGGTCTTACCGGCACCGTTGGGGCCGAGCAGAACGGTGAGGCCGTCGGGGACGGTGTAGGTGAGGTTCTCGAGTATGGGGCGGGCACGCAGGCCGTAGGCGTAGGTGCAGCGGGTCAGAGTCAGTGTCAAGGGAGCCTCCGGGGGCGTGGCTGCCGCGAGGGATGTCGGCGTTCAGATGCCGGATGTGGTGGCGGGGCGAACCAGCAGTGCGGCCAGACCGCCGGCACATGCGAGAACGGCCGCTGCGGCGGCGATGGGATCGGTGCTGGGGCGTAGGAGGACAGTCCAGAAGTAGATGTGGCCGTCCGGGGCGCTGCCCAGGAAGAGCACGGCGAATCCCCACGCCACGGGTGCCAGCACGGCTCGTGAGCCGGCCACGGAACGCACCAGCAGCATCAGCCCCACCAGGAAAGCGGTGTCGCGTCCGAGGTTGAGTCCGGCGTCGGCGCCGCTCAGTTTCCACGCCAGGAGCGCGGTCGCGCAGGCAGCCAGGACCGTGGCCCCGGCCAGCGCGGTGTCCATCCAGGCCACACGGCGCGTGGCGGTGGTCTCGGCTGCCGGCAGGCGGGAGTCCAGGCACAGCGCCAGTGCGGCGCACAGCAGGATGGGCAGAAGCGCGATGACCGGCGCGGGCAGGGTTCCGGCCAGGAATGAGGGAAGGTCGAGGACCGTGTCCCGCCACAGCACGGCCAGGAAGCAGAACGGCAGGAACATCCCGGGCAGGACCGTGTGGGCGCGTCGCGCTTTGATCCACCACGTCACGGTGTGCCGCCCCGGGCCGGGCAGACGCGGGCGAGCATCGTGCGGTACCAGGAGCGCTGCTGGGTATCCGACCGCTTCAGTACCGCGTTCACGCGCGCTTTCACGTGTGCCACGCGCGCGTCTTCGGCTCGCTGGATCCGGGCCAGGTCCGTGTCGTTCCCCGGGTCGATGACATCGCCCCGGAGTCCCTTGAGGTAGCGCTCGTCCTCCCCCACCTGGTGTGCCTGCCAGAGGTGGAGCGCGGAAGCGTCCGCTCGGTGCGGGTTGGCGCAATGCAGGGTGCCCGCGGCGCGCAGAACCCGGTACCGCAGCGTGCCGTCACGTTCAGCCTGTGTGAGTGGCAGGTGCCACTCGGTGCCGGTGGCGCGGTATCTGCCTTCCAGGAGGGAGTCGGTCACCTTGCGAGGCATGTCGATACGGACTCCAGCGGTGCGCAGGGTGGTGGTGACGTCGGTGATCGTGTTCCGGGTACGGTCGAGGATCTGGTCCGCCTGGTGTGGAACGCACACCCGTGGCAGCTTGCCGGCGCAGGCCATGGGCAGGTGGGCGCGCGTGGTGGGTGGTGTCTCTTCCCAGTCGGAGGCGATCCGGTAGGCAGTGGTGGAGGCGCCGGCGGTCACGAGGCAGGCTGCCACCACGGCGACCACCCGTGTGAGCGTTGATCTGCTGCCGCACCACAGCAGCCCGAGCCCGGCAGCGAGACCTGTCGTAGGCAGAACATGAGCGGCCAGAGAGGACCACGTGGCCAGTTCACCGAATGCCAGGAAGACGGAATACGAACCTGACAGGTGTCGGCTCCAGTTGGCGCCGCTGTCGCTGAACTGGCCGGCCCCTGCGAACGCGACGAGGTAGAAGACGCCTACGGCCAGCAGAGGCGCAGCGAGCAACCGGGGTGCGAGGCGGCCTACGGTGAAGCCGATGACGCAGTGTCCAAGTGTCAGAACGGCCGCCATGGCGGGAAGCTGGAGCGATCCGGGGGTGGGGGCCACGCCCTCCTGTGCCAAGGCCAGACCGGCTGCCAGCGCGAGCATCAGCCAGCCGAGTGCGAGCACCGGCCACAGGGCACCGGCCGCGATGGATAAACGCGAGCGCACCGAGGCGAGTCGCCACACCCCGTCCTGCATGAGGCGGCCCGCTTCCCAGGCGCTCAGGGCTGAGACGATCGCGTAGGTGAGGCCGTAGAAGGGTTCCAACGCGAAGGAGACGACTTCCGGCGCGTACGGCAGAGCGCTCCGTGAGGCGGGGTAGTCGATACCGAAGACGTGCACCGCGTAGAAGAGAGTGAGTGCGATGACGAGCGGGGAGGCCCACAGAGCGCTGCTCGTGCGTATGCGTGCGCGTAGATTCATGATGCTCCGAGGCGGTGCTGGACGTGGCCGAGCGGAGCCATTTGCCGGTCCGGTGCAACCGTCAGCTGAGGGGCGTCCGCAGCCCCTTCGACCGCACCGGCCATCGGGGCGCCGCCGAGAAGCGAGGCGGTCATGAGCTCAGTGACAGCAGCAACGCCGGCCTCGACGAGATGAACGTCCATAACGGAAAGGAATCCTCCGCTTATTCCGTGAACGTCTTGTGTATGGCTTGTGACCGTATACGCCCGTTGCAGCGAAGATCAATACAGCTTTCCACGCTTGGCCTAAAAGAGCTGACGGATGCGCTCCCCTCTGCCGCTGTGAACCAGAGGAGAGCACAGCCACGAAGAAGTAGCTGTTGCGTCGCTGTCCATCACGCATGGCACAGCCACCTACGTTTGGCTTACGTACGCAAGGTGGTGGCCCCCGCACCGTCGTCAAGCGGCCACGGCCGCATGGTCACAACAGCTACCACTCACACTCGCGCGAAGGCCTTCGAACGGACAGGCGCGGGCCCGACGGGAGTTGAGCCGAACCGGGACGGGCCGCTGCGGTTGATGGGTCTTCCGCGCGGGGGCGCTTGCCCCGGCACCAAGCGCCGGGTTCGGTGAAGCAGCCGAGTGCAGGCCGCCGACTCCAGCTGGGGAGTCCCCGAAGCAGGCGTACCTGGCGGTCCGCTCCGCGCCGACCCTCTTTCCCCTCACGAACTCCTCCACCCCCGATAGGCGGCTCTGAACTCACGAGCATTTCCCGCACCGAATCACCGGCACTTTCGGGTGAAGTGGAGCTGAGGGAAGGTTCCGTCCCCTTCGTGCGGCAACAACACACAATACCGGTGCATTCAACGCGCCGGAGAAACCACGTTTCGGTTCTTATTCGGGGCGGGAGACGGGGTCATTCCCTGCATCGAGGGCTTCCTCGATGGCGCGTGCCGGATTCCTGGAATGTCGAGAGCAAGGAGAGGAAACCATGGAACCCAACTCTCTGGACGCCGTCGTCAGCTCGGTGCGGGACAAGGACCCGGTGGTGCTTGTGCACTACCTCACGGGCGGCTACGCGAAGCGTGCCGGAGACCTTCAGGTGGTGCCGGACAAGGTGGCCAAGAGCTCCGATATGAGCCACCGGTTCCGCATGGAGCTGGAAGGCAACCACGAGGGCAACAATCTCTACAGTTTCGAGAACTTGAAGCAGATCGACGACAAGGGGCGCCTTGAGGAGAAGCGCTTCATGAGTGCCAATCCTCGCGACATCTCCGACGGTATCATCTGGGAGAAAAAGGAAGCGCTCACCAAGGGAAGCGACGAGGCCAAAGCTCAGGCATGGTATGTGATTCCGCAGGATTGCGGCGGCTATGCGCTGCTGAATTATCTGGATCCGACGTACCTGCTGGGCATGATCAACAAGACGCCGAACCTGGCCGCCTGCGGCCGACCCAACGAGTCCGTCTTCGGCGTCACCCCGCTCATCGGCATCTGGGTCATCGTCAAACCCCGCGACAAGGAGTGCATCCACCAGCACACCCCCGAGGTCTGACCAACGGCTCAACGCCTGAGGCCCGTCCGGCGCAGCGGCGTCCTCAACAGGCCGTGGCAGCCATGAGGTTGTTGGTGCGGGCCGTCGCCCCTAGTGGTTCCGTACGGCTCCGGCGTGCCGGGGGCGGCAACACGACCTCGCCGACGGGGACCTCAGCCTCGCAGCCGGGCCGGCCACGGTGTACTCCGGGCGGGTCCGGCCTTCGAGTATTCCAGCTCGCGCCACTGCGGTGAATCGGAACGAGCGGCCCCGAGAGCCGGTCACCCGGATCACGCGTTGGCCCGCGCCGATGGCGCAGACGTCAGCCGAGACCCGACGAGCGGCGGAGGAAGCAGGAGGTTGACAGATCACATGACGCGAAAGGATGCTTTCACGTCATGGATTCCGACAACCTGCTGGGCGACCTCGCTGTCACGGACCCCAAGGCGATGCGCGCTCTGTCCCATCCGGTGCGGCTGGCGATTCTGGACCTGTTGCGCCGCGACGGTCCGGCAAGCGCCACGGAGCTCGCCAAGGAGATCGACGCGTCGCCGTCGACCATCAGTTGGCACCTGCGCCACCTGGCGGGCTTCGGGCTGGTGCGTGACAGCGAGGGCGGCTCGGACCGCAGGTACCGGCGCTGGGAGGTGGTAGCCCGTGGCTTCCGCTTCGAGGCGCCGGAGGACCCGGACGACGAGGAGGGCAGATCGGCTGCACGACTGCTGTCCCAGCAGATGTTCCTGCAGGCAGGGCAGACACCGGCCCGCTGGGCGGCCGACGTCGAGCCGGTCCTGGAGCCGGCCTGGCGTCGACTGGCCGGCCTGGCCAACACACGCGTCGTACTCGCCCCGGACGAGCTCGAGTTCATCCAGCGCGAGTTCGAGCGCGTACTGGCGCCCTTCGTGTCCCGCGACGAGGCCGACTGGCCGGCCGATGGCCGCCGGGTACGGCTGCTGCGCTACGCCCTTCCCGAGCAGGCCGATCTGCCGACGGAGGCACCAGTTGAGTGACGCGGCACCGTCCGCGGCGCCTGCCCCGTCGCTCTGGCGAGACCGGCGGTTCCTGCGCTTCTGGTCGGCCCAGACGGTCTCCCACCTCGGTGACCGCATCACCGAACTGGCACTGCCGCTGATCGCCGTGACGACGCTGCACGCCTCCGCCAACGGGGTGGCGTGGCTGACAGCACTGATATGGACCCCGAACCTGATAGCCATCGTGCTCGGCGCCTGGGTCGACCAAAGGCCCCGCAAACGCCGGCTGATGGTGGCCGCCGACCTGGCCCGTGCACTGGTGCTGCTCAGCCTTCCGGCAGCGTACCTGGCCGGAGCAGTAACGCTGGGGCACCTGTACGCCGCCGCGCTGCTCATGGGGACAGCCGCGGTGCTCTTCAACACCTCGTACTCGGCCTTTTTCGCACATCTGGTGCCCCGATCGTCCTACGTGGACGCCAACAGCAAGCTCAGCACAACTCGCTCGGCCTCTCTCGTGACGGGCCCGGCACTCGGCGGGGCACTGGTGCAGGCGCTGAGCGCTCCGGCCGCCCTCGTCGCGGACGCGGCCTCGTTTCTGGCCTCCGCCTTCCTGGTGGGGCGCATCCGCACCGAGGAGCCCCCGCCCTCCACGTCACAGCCCTCTGTGCTGCGCCGGGCGCGCGCGGGGATGGTCTTCGTGGTCCGCCACCCGGTCTTACGGGCCACCCTGGGCTGCGCCGCCACCGTCAACTTCTTCACGTTCATCTCCGGCACCGGTCTGACGGTCCTGTTCGCGACCCGCGAGCTGCGCCTTTCGGCCGGTGGGATCGGTCTGGCACTCGGGGTGGGGGCGATCGGTTCACTGCTGGGCGCGGTGATCGCACCTGGAATGTCACGCCGCCTGGGCGTCGGGCCGAGCATCGCGGTAGGTGCGGTGCTCTTCCCTGCGCCCATCGCCATCGCGGCGCTTGCCGACGGCCCGCTGTGGGCGCGCGGCGGAGCTCTGGCCCTCGCGGAGTTCCTGGCCGGAATCGGGGTGATGTTCTTCGACATCAACCTCAACTCCCTGCAGACCGCCGTCATCCACGACGGAATCCGCAGCCGCGTCGCCGGTGCCTACAGCACCGTCAACTACGGCGTGCGCCCCCTCGGCGCCGCCGCCGGCGGCGCACTCGCCACCACGATGGGGCTGCGACCGACACTGCTGTTGGCCGCTGCCGGCGGCGCGCTGTCAGTCCTATGGCTGCTCTTCTCGCCCGTGCTGCGGATCCGCGATCTGGACCAGGCCCCCACCACCGGCCCACCCGACAAGACCGACGAGCCGGCGCCCACTCCGAACTACCCCGGCCCGCTCAGCGAGGCGGACGCGGGAGCAGCCACCGAACGATGACCAACGGCACCCCTACTGCCGGAGAACGGGGTGCCATGGCGGGGTCTGCCAGCGGCTTTCGGCAAACGGAAGACCGTCTACGACGCCGTCGACACTGGCCGGTGGACGGCACACGTGGGACAAACCCGCGCGGGCTCCAGGCGGAGACCGACGCGGACTGCCGCATCGACTGGTCGATGGTGAGCGTGGACTCGACGCCCTGTCGCGCTCACCAACACGCCGCCGGAGCACGCAAGAGGCCGCCGCGAGTACCGGGAAAAGACGCGTGCCCCAGCAGCACCGTTCTGACGAAAGACTCGGCTGCTCCCGGGGCGAACTCGCCCGCAGCATGCATCTGACCGTCGAGGGAGGTCGCCGCCCGCTCGCATTCCTGCTCGCCCCGGGCCAGTGGGGCGACGCTCCGCAGCTCATCCCGGTCACAACACGCGTCCGTGGGACCGTCAGAGCGGCGGCCCCTCGCACCCAGCCCGGTCACCATGAAGGTGCCCGGGAAACAGCGCGCCTATGTCTTCCACGGCACGGCCACCGTTGCCGCGCTGCGACTATGATTTCGCTGAGGCAACACAGAACTCATTGCCCTCCGGATCGGCCATCACCACGTGGTGTCCGCCGAACTCCTCCAGGATCCTCCCGCCCGCCCCCGCCAAGCGCTCGGACTCTGCCTTGATCCGCGCCCACCGCTCGTCAGGGCTGCCGTGTCCAGGCACCCGGACGTCGATGTGGAGCCGGTTCTTCGCCGTCTTGGGCTCCGAGACGGTGAGGATGGACAGGCGGGGGCCGACGCCGGCGGGATCGCAGAGCCACGCGCCACCGTGCTCGGTGTCACCTTCAGGGAGGTCGAACTGCGCAAGCCACTCCTCGCGTGTCGTGAAGGGAGCGGGCGGTGGCTCGTCAATGTAGCCCAGTGCCGTCTTCCAGAACGCAGCAAGGAGCTGCGCATCCGCACAGTCAAGCGTCAGATCGATGTGAACTGCCATGGCAGGACCGTACAGCGCGCCTCTGACAACGCTCCACGACGAAAGAGCGGCCCTTGCTGGTCCGTCGTGATCGGCCGGACACAACGCCCAAGGTTCCGCCGAGAGTACTCCTTCATGTGAGCGCGCCCTCCGCAGCGGGCTCCCGCCTCACGGCAACGAGCGTGTCAGCCACACCACTTCACCGTTGTCTTCCATGGAAACGCGATCCCGCTCGAAACCGAGCTTGTCAAGGACACGGAGCGACGGTGTGTTCCAGGCACCGACAGTCGACCAGAGCCGTCTCCGCCCCGTCGCGACAGCAGCATCCAGCACCGCGCCGGCCGCCTCGGTGGCGTACCCGTTCCCATGGACGCGCCGGAACAGCTCATACGCGATTTCGGGCTCCTCCACCGTGGAGCGGCCGATGATGAGCCCGCAGTAGCCGATGAAGTCACCCTCGTCACGGCGCAGGATGGGCAACAGAGCGATGCCCGTGGTCGCCGTCGCGGTGAGCATCTCCGCGAGGGACTCCCGGACGTGCTCAACCGTGAACGTGCCGCTGTCCCGTTCGCAGAGGAGAGCGCAGAACTCAGCGGCATCCGACTCGACCCACGGCCGCAGTATCAGCCGCTCGGTCTCCAGATGCAACGGCATCGTCTCGTAGGTCGACATGCCCCCACCCTGCCCCATCCCACGTCACGACAACAGCCGGAGGGAACAGGCACCCACCAACCGGGCACCCCGCTTACCGTATCGGCCGATGTGTGCGTCCAGCAGGAGGGCACTTGTGTGAGCAGCGACAGGTGCGGCACGGGCCGCCGGCCACCGGCCGCGTCGAGAGGCGTGTGAGGCGGACCGCGGCGGGCTCAGGATGTCGCCGCCGCTCCCGTCGGCACCCGGAGTTGCGGCTCCGACCGCAGTCCGGCGACGTCCACCCCGCTCTCGGACAGCAGACGTTCGATCTCCGCCGCCGACTCAGCGTTGGTCCCCTTCTCGTCCAGGAGCGCGGCCAGCAGGTGGGTGGTGCCGACCGTGGGGGAACTCTGCGCAGAGGCGATGAGCTGGGTGACATGCAGGAGGCGCCGTTCGAAGTCGGCGGGGCCGCGCACCTCCGAGGGCCTCCCCTCCGCGACCCCGGTGGTGGGAAGGGATACTCGGGCTAGTGTGTCCTGCCGTGCACCGTATCGGCGGAGGAGTCGCGCTCCCTGATTCGCTTCCGTCAGGTTCTCAGGTAGCTCGCGCCCCGCGACGGCCAAGGACCTGTCCAGCGCCAGGATGCCCAGCAGCATGTCGACGGGGGTCATCTCAGACGCCCCTCGCCGTACCGCTCCTCGTTGTGTCTCCTGGCGCACCGCACTCACGACCGCGGAGCCGAATCCGGCACCGCCGCCGAATATCCAGAAGGTGAGCTTCCGCGTCAGCGGATTACCGCTCTTCCCGAACGTCCCTGCCTTACGCAGCACCAGCACCGTGGCGGACTCCGGCGCCTCTTCGTCGCTTTCCCGCAACGCGTCGAGCGCAGTCGACGCTGCCGTGACGTCCAGCTTCTCCAGCACCATGGCCTCGCGGGCGCGCGTGTCGGACAGCTCAAGCAGTGCGCGCGCCACGTGACGGACGCGCACGGCAGGGGTGCCCTCTTCCCGTGCGGCTTGAAGCGCCTTGCGCAGGCAGGACCGCAACGCGCCGGTCATCAGCCGGAGTTCGAGACCTCCGTGCTGCTGCTCCACCTTCTTCTTCCGGTTCTTCCACAGCAGCCTCTTGGTCTCCTCCAGCCGGACCTCCCGGAAGAAGGCGTCGATCTCCCGCTCGTCGTCCGGGCTTCCCACCCTGCCCTCGCCCGCGTCCTCACTGACCCACACGCGCGTTCCCCGGCACCCGATCGAACCCCCGAGCGAACCAGAGGCTTTCATCCCGGGTGCGATCGCGGAACCCGCGGCCCAGTCACCCGACACGAGCGCGTACAGCACGCTTTCCGTACCGACATCCTCGCGTTCCTGCTTGTCCACCGCGCGCATCGCCTCGAGCAGCAGCTTGACGACGTCCCTCTCGAACTCGGTGGTCACGCCGGCGTCGCGGTCGGACGTTCGCTGTTCCATCGCGCCTTCCCCTCCGTGCTGTTACCTGCCGAGAGCGACGCTAGCCCCTGCTCCCCCGCCTCCGCTTCGGCCGACCGGCCATGCCCGCGATCCGATCGGCCGGATGCTCCCGTCCGGACGGACGACAGCGTCACGCACCCCACGAGCTTCCTGGCGACCCCGCACACGGCTGGCCGCGACGCACGGCGGGAAAGACCGCCGCGATCGGGGCGAATGCGCACCTGTTGGCCACAGCCATCGACGAGGACCGAATCCGTCCTCGTCCAGCGGCGCCCTCGCCCGCGCCGCCTTCCGTGCACCGGCCAGGTGACGGGGTCCGCCCGCGGCTGGAGCCTGTCCCCGCGATGGGTGGAGGGAACCGGCGCTCAGGGGGCAGCGTCCATCAATGCGCAAGATCGCTAGTAGGCGCAGAGGAGCTCGAGATGACTGGCACAGCCACCCGTTACCTCTATCTTGTCCGGCATGGTGAGGCATCAGAGGACGAGAGCGGGCTCACGGAGGCTGGACGGCGGCAAGCCACACTGCTCGGCCAACGCCTTCGAGACATCTCCTTCGCAGTTGTTCACCACGGTCCCTTGCCGCGGACAGAGCAGACCGCACGCCTGATCGGCAACCAGCTGAAAAGCGTCCCTCTGCAGGTCTCGGATGTCTCCGGCGACTACGTGCCCTATGTACCAGAACGGGCAGAACTCCCGGTGGACTCAGCAGACTTCTATCTCCACTTCCTCGCTGGTACCACCGACGAGGAGCGCAAGCACGGACCTGCGCTGGCCCGTCAGGCGCTGGATCTGTTCACGGGGGCGGTAGACGGCAAAGAGGACCGGCACGAACTTGTCGTCACCCACAACTTCCTGGTCGCCTGGATCGTCCGAGACGCCATGCATGCACCGAAGTGGCGCTGGCTCGGCCTCAACCACTGCAATGCTGCACTCACGGTCGTCCGCTACGCGCCCGGCCGCTCCGCCTCTATCCTCGTCCACAACGACATGCGGCATCTACCGACCGACCTGCGCGGGACGGGCTTTCCACCCGAGCTGTACGTCTGAAGGTGACCGTCAGCCCGTCGCCGCGTGGGCGTCGAACAGCGTGTCCCTCCAGAGCACTGGTCGGTTGATCTGCCGCGCCTGCCCGGTTAGTGATCACTGATGTGCTGTGGTGCCGGATCGACCAACTGATGTCAGCCGATCCGTTCCGTGGCAGGCGATGGGCCGACCACCGCTGCACGCTGGAGGCCATCGCGTGGAAGTACCGCACCGGCTCTCCATGGCGAAACTTTCCTGACAAGTTCGGGTCATCCCGCACAGCTCACAAGCGGCTGCTGCGCTGGGCCATGGACGGTACCTTGGAGAAGGTTCTCGCCGCTGCCCTGGCCATGGCCGAGGCTGACGACGACATCAGCTGGACCGTGTCCGTGGGCTCCACCGTTGTCCGGACTCACCAGCACGCCGCCAGTGCACTCAAGAAGAAGGTGCCAAGCCGAGCGGAGCCCGCTGATCATGCACTCGGCCGCTCGTGCGGCGGGTTCAGTGCGAAGGTGCATCTGGGCGCAGACGGCCGCCTTCATCCTCACCACGGGCCAGGTCGGTGACGCACCGGCATTCGAGACTCATGGCCCGCGTCCGCGTGCCCATGGCGGTCCGGGCAGGCCCAGGACTCGGCCACTGGCCGTTCTCGCGGACTGCGGCTGTCGGCGCTGCGGAGCGCCCGGATGCCCGCGACCACACCCCGGCCGACCCCCTCCGCGAAATCCGGCCCTTCCGGGGTAACCAGGATGTCCGATGCGGACTGGTCGGCTCTGCAGGCCGGTATGCGCGGGGTGCTGCTCAGGCCGGAGCAGGCCGCCTACGAGCAGGCCCGTCTCCTGGTCAACCAGCGGTTCGACGGAATCCGCCCCCAGGCCATCGCCTACCCCGCCGACGTCCACGACGTGGTGGAGTGCGTGCACTTCGCCAAGGCCGGCCGCATCCCGCTGGCCCTGCGCTCGGGAGGGCACAGCTACGCCGGATACTCCACAGGACCTGGGTTGGTGCTCGACGTCAGCTCCCTCAACTCCACTGCCGTGAACGGCGGGGAAGCCCTGTTCGGAGCCGGTGTCAAAGGCCTGCAGGCCCATCAGGCACTGGCCGCGGCCGGGGCCGGCCTGCCTCTCGGCAGGTGCCCCACCATCGGTCTGGCCGGGGTCACCCTCGGCGGCGGGCTGTCGGCGTTCACCAGGGCATGGGGCCTGGCGTGCGATCTCCTTCGCGAAGTCGAGATCGTCACCGCCGACGGCCGCGTCCGCCGCGTGCGCGCCGACTCGCCGTCCCCCGACGACGAGCTGTTCTGGGCCCTGTGCGGCGGGGGCGGAGGCAACTACGGCGTGGTCACCGCGCTCCGGTTCGCCACCGAGGACATCCGCGACCTCAGCTACGCCAGGTTCCTGGTCAGCTGGCCCACCACCGCGGCCGCGGCCGTGATCCGGGGCTGGACCCGCTGGATCGCCGACCCGACGACACCGCGTACGGTGTCCTGCGCCTTCGAGCAGCTCAGCGACTCCGGCATGCCCGCGCAGCCCACGGTGACCGGAACCTTCATCGGCGCCCCCGACGCTCTGGAGCCGGTGCTGGACCGGTTGGCCGCCGCGGTGGGCGAGCCCGGGACCGGCCGAGTGATCGTCGCCTGCGACTACGCGCGGGCCGCGTGCGAAGCGGATCGGTGGGGAGGCGGCACGCTGGGACCGCGCGTCGCCTTCGCGGCCAAGTCACACATCGTGCGTGAACCACTGAGCGGGGCAGCAGCAGCCGACATGGCCGCGGGCCTTGAGCAGCTGCACCGCTTCACCGGCGTGGGCGGGGCCAGTGGTCTGCTCATCGACGCACTCGGCGGCGCCGTCGGCGACCGGCCCCCGGGCGCGACCGCCTTCCCGCACCGGGCCGCCGTCGGCGTCGTTCAATACCACTCCTACTGGCACGAGTTCACCGACCGGCCACACATCGACCGCAGGCTTCACTGGCTACGCGGCATCCACGCCACCATGCAGCCCCACCTCGGGGTCGGTGGCTACACCAACGGCATGGATCCCGAACTCGCCGACTGGCAGGCGGCCTACCACGGCGAGAACTATCCGAGGATGCAGCGCGTCAAGGCCGCCTGCGACCCGGACCAACTGTTCACCTTTCCCCAAGCGGTCGTGCCGCCCGGGTGACCGCTGAGCGCGGCCACGCGTCGGCGACCGGTGCACGCAGGGGGCGTCGGCGTGACGCCACGCGGGCGCACCCCACCGGCTTCGCGAACCGGTGTCATCCGATCGGTTGACTGAGGGATGGCCTCTTGGCGCTATCGCACCGTCTCCGGATGAAGGATCGCTCACCTCGCCCCCGCGACCGAAGCTGCTTGCGAAGGATCCGCGGGGCTTCCCGGCGTCGACCGCAGCGGTTGTCGTGACGTGTGAGCACACCGTCGCCCCTGCGGGGACCGAGCCGTGGTCGCGAAAGGTGAGGTGGGGGGCGTGGGTGCGCCGTCGAGGAGCGCCGACCTGATGAGAGGGCTCAAGTCATGGCAGCGACTGGTGTTGGTCATGTCCCTGTGTCTTCTCGTCCTGCCGTTCTGGTTCGCCGCTGAGAACACTTACCGGTTCGTCGACGGGCACCATACGACGACCGACGGGTACGTCCGTTGCGAAGAGGGCGGCTTGTGCCACGGCACGTGGCAACTGCCTGGCGGGCAGTACGGCAGCGGCGAGATCACAGGCATGAGATTCGAATACGATGAAGAGCTCATCACGGACATACCGATATTCGCAGACCGGAATTGGGGGGTCCGCGAGCGCTCCAGCCTGATCGTTCGCGCGGTCGCACAGTCCGTCGGCGGCGCACTCGGCATGTCTCTCGTCCTTTTCCTCGCCGGGAGGCCTCGGGGTGGGCCCCGTGACGGAGACGGGAAGGAGTGAGGCGCGTCCGGCCTCGTCGATCGGGGTGTGGGATCAGCAGCGCAGCGGGCGGTACCGCAGGAAGTCGGGGGCGAGCGGCACAGGGACCTCCCGCGCACGGCCTCGGTCGGATGTGTCGAGGTCATACCCCCACGTAACCTCTTCCTGTGCCAGCCTCACGCCTGCAACGCGTCGCCGTCCTCGTGCTCGAGGGTGCGAAGCCGCTCGACATCGGGATTCCCGCGCAGGTCTTCACGACCCGCGCGAGCATGCCGTACGAGGTGCGGGTATGCGGAGCGAGCCCCGGTCTCGTGGCGGGCGGCGACGGGCTCGCGTACCACGTGGCCCACGGACTCGACGCGCTCGCGTGGGCCGACATCGTCTTCGTCCCCGGCTACCGGCTCCCGGACCGCAGAGACCCGCCGCGCGACGTCGTCGACGCACTGGTCGTCGCGCACGGCCGGGGCGCGCGGCTCGCCGCCATCTCGACGGGCGCCTTCGCGCTCGCCGCCACGGGCTTGCTCGACGGCAGGCGCGCCACGACGCACTGGCACTACACGCGGGCGCTCCGGGCCAGACATCCGCTCGTCCAGGTCGATGAGAACGTACTGTTCGTCGACGAGGGCAGCGTCCTCACCTCCGCCGGTGCCGCCTCCGGCATCGACCTGTGCCTGCACGTCCTGCGCGGCGACCTGGGAGTGGCCGCGTCCAACCACGCGGCCCGGCGTCTGGTCGCGGCACCGTACCGCAGTGGCGGCCAGGCCCAGTACGTGCCGCGCAGCGTGCCCGAACCGCTCGGCGAGCGGTTCACCGCCACCCGCGAGTGGGCTCTGCACCGGCTCGACGAACCCCTCACCCTCGACATGCTGGCGCGGCAGGCGGGCGTCTCGCCGCGCACGTTCTCCCGGCGTTTCGTCGAGGAGACCGGCTACACGCCGATGCAGTGGGTCATGCGCGCCCGCATCGACCTGGCCCGCGAGCTGCTCGAACGCTCGCAGCGCAGCGTCGAGCAGGTCGCCGCCGACGTCGGACTCGGCACCGGCGCGAACCTGCGCCTGCACTTCCAGCGCGTCCTCGGGACCACACCGAGCGAGTACCGGCGCACCTTCACGCGCGGCGAGTGATCCGTCCAGCAACCCTGGCGCCATCTTTCCACCGACTCATGTGCTCTCTCCGAGCCGAACGCGCGGCGGATTGCTTTTGAGCCGGCCGTTGGCGTGTTCCTTCGGAGCGGACCGCTGGCACGATCCTTGCGACCCCTGGCGATGCCGCCGCTGTCGGTGCCGCCGTGCGCGGGCGAGCCTGGTGGGGAAGAGAAAGGACCTCGCTCATGACTCGCATCGCCATCAACGGATTCGGCCGCATCGGACGCAATGTGCTGCGCGCGGTGCTGGAGCGCGACAGCGCTCTGGAGATCGTCGCCGTCAACGACCTGACGGAGCCTGCCGCTCTCGCCCGGCTGCTCGCCTACGACAGCACGGCCGGCCGGCTCGGGCGCCCGGTGACCGTCGACGGGGACACCCTCGTCGTCGACGGCCGTCGGATCACAGTGCTGGCCGAGCGGGAACCGGCGCGGTTGCCGTGGGCCGCTCTCGATGTCGATATCGTCCTGGAAGCCACCGGCCGCTTCACCTCGGCGGAGTCCGCCCGTGCCCACCTCGACGCGGGCACGAGCAAGGTACTCGTCAGCGCGCCGTCGAACGGCGCCGACGTCACGCTCGCGTTCGGTGTCAACACCGCTGCCTACGACCCAGCCGTCCACACGATCGTCTCGAACGCCTCCTGCACCACCAACGCGCTCGCGCCGCTGGCCGCCGTCCTCGACGAACTCGCCGGTATCGAGCACGGCTTCATGACGACCGTGCACGCCTACACCCAGGAGCAGAACCTCCACGACGGTCCGCACCGCGACGCCCGCCGCGCCCGCGCCGCCGCTGTCAACATCGTCCCCACCACGACGGGCGCCGCCAAGGCGATCGGCCTCGTGCTGCCGAACCTCGAGGGAAGGCTGTCGGGCGACTCGATCCGCGTACCGGTGCCGGTGGGCTCGATCGTCGAACTCAACACGACCGTGGCCCGCGACGTGACGCGCGACGACGTGCTGGCGGCGTACCGCGCCGCGGCGGAAGGACCGCTCCTCGGCGTCCTCGAGTACTCGGAGGACCCGCTCGTATCGTCCGACATCACGGGCAATCCCGCCTCGTCGATCTTCGACTCGTCCCTCACTCGCGTCGACGGCCGCCACGTCAAGGTGGTCGCGTGGTACGACAACGAGTGCGGCTTCTCGAACCGCGTGCTCGACACGCTGGAATTCCTCGCCACCCGCTGACCGGTCGCCAACGGTGCCGCGCCGCGCCTCCGGCGACCTTACCGAGCAGCACATACCGGCGGCCCGGCTCGAGACCGTGGGGGGCGGAGTCGGTGATCGTGGCATCGGAGTCGGTGGGCGGTAATGCGGTCGACAGCTCCCCTCGGCACCCGGCAGAGTGGCCGCCCATGACGAGCAGTGAGCTGTGGACCCGAGCGACCGCCGATCGCTACGACGCCGAGGAAACCGCGATGTCCTCGGCCGACGTGCTCGAACCGACTCTCGCCTTCCTCGCCGAGCTCGCCGAAGACGGCCGGGCGCTGGAGTTCGCCATCGGCACGGGACGCGTGGGCGTCCCGCTCCGGAAACGCGGCGTACCGGTAGTGGGCATCGAACTGTCCGAGCACATGGCAGCGGCCCTGCGAAGCAAGGTCGACGAGGACACGCTTCCGGTTGCCATCGGGGACATGGCCACCACCGTCGTCGCGGGCGAGTTCACCGTGGTGTATCTCGTCTACAACACCATCACGAACCTGCTCACGCAGGAGGAGCAGGTCGCGTGTTTCCTCAACGCCGCACGTCATCTGGCACCCGGCGGCCGATTCGTCATCGAGCTGAGCGTGCCGCCGCTGCGGTTCCTGCCGCCCGGCCAGGTCGCGGTGCCGTTCGACGTCTCCGAGCAGCATCTCGGTTTCGACACCTTCGACCTGATCGAGCAGATCCTCGTCTCGCACCACTTCACCCGAGACGGCGACGACGGCCGCTACCGCCAGGACGCTTCCCGGCACCGGTACGCATGGCCGGCAGAGCTCGACCTGATGGCGCGGATCGCCGGGCTCGAGTTGGAGCGTCGCGTCGCGGACTGGAACGGGACACCGTTCACACAGGAGAGCACGAAACACATCTCCGTGTGGCGCAAGCCGCTCTGAGGCGCACCGGAGCAAGAGCGGAAGCGACGCCGGCCCGCGTACGGACCGCAGTGCGAAGGGGCACGGTCCGTCCGCAGACCCCCGCCCCCTACAGGTCGAGGACGAGGCGGGGGGACAGCGCGCGGGACACGCACGGGTACATGTGGCCCTGGGGTGCACCGATGTCGTCCCGGTGCTCAGGGGATCCGTCCAGGACGGCGACGTCACAGCTGCCACAGACACCTTCGCGGCACCCGGCGGGGAGGGGGTGCCCGGCGTGGGAGAGAGCGTCCAGCAGGGACACGCCGGCCGGCACGGCGACGGTGCTCGCCGACCGGGCGCAGACCGCTTCGAAGGCCGTGTCAGGGCCGAACGTGCGGGCCGCAGGCTGGAACCGCTCGGCATGCAGCCGCTCGGCGGGGAACGCCGCTTCGGCCGCCGCCAGCATGCCGGCCGGGCCGCAGCAGTAGACCAGGGTGTCCGGTTCGAGGGTGGCGGCGAGAGCGTCGAGGTCCGGCCTGCCCTGCCGTCCGGTCTCCACGATCCGCACCCGGTCGCCGTGGGAGCGGCGCAGTTCGCCGGCGAAGGGCATGGTGTCCGCTGACGGACCCACATACAGCAAGGTGGCGGGGAGCGCGGCGGTGGCCGCCGCTCGCATCATCGGCAGCAGGGGGGTGATGCCGATTCCGCCGGCGAGGAAGAGGTACCGCGGCGCGGGGGCGAGCGGGAAGTGGTTGCGCGGCAGGGACACGTTCAGGGTGCGGCCCGGGCGCAGGAAGCGGTGCAGGTACTCCGAACCGCCGCGGCTGAGCGGGTCGTAGCGGACGGCGATGCGGTAGGCGTCCCGGTCGGCGGGGTCGCCGCACAGCGAGTACTGCCGTGTCAGCCAGTTGGGCACGGACAGGTCGATGTGGGCGCCGGGCTCCCAGGGCGCGAGTTCTTCGCCGGTGGCGCGCAGGGTGAGGGCGAGGACGTCCTCGGTGAGACGGTCGAGGTGTTCGACGATGGTCTGTTGCATCGGTTCTTCCTCCGTCGGCCGGTGTGGTCAGTAGAGCTCGCGGTATCCGGACTCAAGGAACTGCTCGAGCAGTGCGGGGTCCTGATCGACGCCGAACTGCGCGGCCGCGACCTCACCGATCGACGGCATGCCCTCGGCCAGTGCCTGGCTGGCGGGGTCCCACAGCCGGGAGCGGATCAGCGCCCGCCCGCAGTGGAAGTAGGTTTCGGCCACCTCGACGACGATTGCGAACTGCGGCTGCTTGGCCTCGGTGCGCATCCGCACCAGCACATCGGGTTCGTCGGTGACGTAGCCGCTGCCGTTGACGCGCAGGACCTCCCGTACGCCGGGGACGAGGAAGCACAGTCCCACGCCGTCGTTCTCGTCCAGGTTGCGAAAGGAATCTGCGATCTTGTTGCCGGGGCGGTCGGGGAGGGCGATGGTCCGCTCGTCGAGGACCTTCACGAAGCCCGGGTAGTCCCCGCGGGGCGAGCAGTCGGTGCGTCCTGCCGCGTCGGCGGTGGCCATCATCGCCAGGGGCGAGTGGGCGATGAAGCAGCGGGCGTACTCGTCGATGCGGTCCCGCACCTTCGCTTCGATCATGGGTTCCGGCGGCCCGAGCCGTGTCAGAACCTCACTCACGGAGATGCGGCGGGGGCGCGTGGAGACATGTGTCATGACAGCTTCCCTACACGGATCAGTGGTACGGCAGCGGACCTCCGACGCCCGCGTCACCGCAGTTCATGGCACTATTGTGAGCAATTACTCAGCTCGTGCGCTACTCGCTTTCCCACCCCTTGGCAGGAGGTCCGATGGCATCCGACCGCCGCGGTCTCGCACCACGTAAACAGCCCCGCCAGGTGCGGGCCGAACTGACCCGGCAGCGCATCCTCGACGCCGCTGCTCGCGTTTTCGCCGAGTACGGGTACGCGGCCGGCACCACCAACCGCATCGCTGAGCGGGCCCAGGTCTCGATCGGCTCGCTCTACCAGTACTACCCCAACAAAGACGCGATCCTGGTCGAGTTGCTGACCCGGCACCTCGACGCCGGCATGGCCGCCACTCCCCCGGACCAGGACGACCAGCTGTCCGCGCCCCTCGAGGGCATCATGCGCTTCCACGTGCGCCGAGCCATCGACAACCACCGCGACGACCCGCAGCTGCTGCGCGTGATGATGGAACAGGGCCCCCGCACCCCCGCCATACTCGAACGCGTCGCCCACAGCGAACTCGAACGCATCGCCTATGCGCGCAGACTGCTCCGCGGCCACCCCGAAGTACGGGTCGCCGACACGGACACCGCCGCTCGGCTCCTCGTCTCGACGATCGAGATGGTCGTTCACAAGATGATGGCCACCTTCGACCAGACCGACACCACACGACTCGAGAACGAACTCGTCGCCATGCTCACCCACTACCTCACCAGCGGCCCCGCCCCCGCACCCGAGCACCCGAACCCGGACCCGAACCCGGACCCGGACCCGGACACATGAGTGTGAGAGCCCGCGGCGGGCCCGGAGACCGGCGCGTGCAGGCGTTCGTCCGGGCGCGTTTCAACGCCCGGGTCGCAGCAGGTCGAACCGGACGTCCCGCCACAAGGCGCGGAGGTCGGTCCTGTCGTCGGCGGCCAGACGGTCGACGGGGAAGGCCCAGTGCTTGACCGGCGTGGTGTCCGCGGTGACCGCCGGCCAGCCTGGGGCGCCGGTGGTCGCGAAGTCGGCCCAGGAGCGGAGCATGCGGGCGGACAGGGCGCGGTCGTGGTCGTCGGGCGCGCCGCCGATGAGGAAGTCGGCGCCGACAGCGTCCACGTTGCCGAAGGCGAAGGGGACATCCGCGGTGTGCCAGGGCCCGGCCTCTTCCCGCCTGCGGGCGAAGCGGGCCAGGTACGCCCGGCCGCCCGCCCTCGCCTGGTGCTCGGCGAGGCGGGTGGTGTACTCGCCGAACTGCGCGTCGCCGAACATCGCCACGTAGCGATCGAGTACCGGCGCGTCCGGCATCAACGTACGGTAGCCGTCGACCAGATGAGCCGGGAGGCCCAGCGCCTCGGCGAAGTCGGCCAGTTCGGACTCGGTGGTGACCTCACGCACGGCTCCCACCATGTGCAGGAACCGGTACTCCTCCAGCGTGTGGCACGCCAGCAGGTCCACCTGCCGCGCCGCCCCGGAGGCGACCGCGTGGAGCGGGTTCGCGGGTAGCACCTCGCCGTCGACGACGGGCTGGAAGAGCACAGGTTCAAAGGCATGGATGGCCGCCGCGGGATCGGCCCCGCTGTTCGCGGCGGCCTTGTCGGAGGCCGTCACCAGCTGAGCAGGTGACGCGGTCAGTAATCCCCCCGCGGCCGGGGCGACCCCGGCCTCCGCCGCGATCCTCTCGGTGACCGCCGCGGCCAGTTCGACGGTGAAGAAGGCCTTGGGCACGCTGTGGGTGATGGCCCGCCGGAACAGCCCTCGGGCCCGCTCCATGGCCATCAAGCAGGCGATCGAGCCCGCTCCGGAGGAGTGTCCGGCGACAGTGACGTTACCGGGGTCGCCGCCGAACGCCGCGATGTTCTCCCGGACCCAGCGCAGCGCCGCGGCCTGGTCCAGCAGCCCGCGGTTGTCGGGAAAGCCGCGGACATGGCCGAAACCCTCGAAGCCCACCCGGTAGTTGCAGCTGACCACGACCAGCCCGGCGCGGGCCAGGGCCGTACCGTCGAAGTCGGGCTGGGCGGAGGAGCCGAAGGTGTAGGCGCCGCCGTGAATCCAGAAGAACACCGGCAGCGCGCCGGCATCCGCACACTTCGGCACCCACACATTGACGGTGAGGATGTCCTCGTCGCCCTCCCGCCACACCGGTGCTCCGGGCAGCTCCGCTGACTGCGGAGCGATCGGGCCGAAGGCTGTGCAGTCCCGGATGCCGGCCCAGGCAGTCGCCGGCTGCGGCTCGCGGAAACGATGGGACCCGAAGGGCTCGGCCGCGTAAGGGATTCCGAGGACGGCAGTGACACCCTCAGCGGTGTCCCTGCCCCGCACACGGCCATGCGACGTCTCAAAAACCACTTCGGCTCCGCCCGAGCGCCCCTCCCCCGCACATCGTCAGTCCTGCTCACCAACAGGTGCCGGCGTCGCCGCGCGGCGTGTGCTCTCCCGACGTCCGTCCGTGCGGGTCTCCTCAAGGCGAAGGAGAACGCTGCCCACCACGCAGCCGAGCGCGCCGACCACCGTCAGGCCGACGCGCCCGGCCTGACGGAGCTGGCTGGTGTGACATGGAGCCATCTGCATCCCTTGATCATCGGGGAAGACAAGGGAGCCGCACGACGGGGCGGCGGTCTGCCCGTAGGTCGAGTGCGCGTCGAGTCCGACGAAGAGCAGAAGGGCCGCGAGGACGACCAGGCCGAGGGCCACACCGGCGCAGCAGCGGGCCCACCCCCGCAGAAGTGCGATCCGCCTGGGTATCCGTGCGTCTTCCATGTCTGACGACACTCTCGACCTCTCCCCCGGCTCACCTGCGATCTGCGCCACCGGTAAGAGAGTACGTCCTCAGCCGCCCGGTCCTGCCCTCGCGTCTCAGAACCTGCGACGGTGAACCGCCGCGCCGCTCGTTGCGTCCTGATGGCTCGGTCCGGCCGCATAGGCCAGGGGAGGCGCGATCGCCTGGGCGTCCGCGCCCTCGCCCACCCACAGGGCGATGAACAGGGCGGCGGTGGCCTCCAGGAGCCCCGCCCGTTCGAGACCACCACCGGCCACCGGTGTGCAGCCCGCGTCCCGTACCAACACCCGAACTCGCTCGACGGCCGTCTCCTCGTCGCCACACACCGGCACGGCCAGTGGTCGTCCGTCGAAGACGGGCGGCCGCATACGCCAGACGTCCTCGTGGCAGAGGTTGAAAGCCTTGACCACCTGAGCTTCCGGCGCCGCCGCGGCCAATCGCTGCGCGGCCGAGCGGCCTCCTTCCGTCAGCAGCCGGAAGCCCGAGCCGACCGGGTTGGAGCAGTCGAGCAGTACCTTGCCTTCCAGGACCGCACGGAGATCCCCCGCCACGTCGGCTCCCACGCCGAAGGGCAGCGCGGCCAGCACCACCTCACCGAACTCGGCTGCCGCCCGCAGACCGGCAGGTTTCACGCCGCCGCCTCCGATGCGCGTCGCGAGCCGCTCCGCCTTGCGCACGTCCCGTCCCCCGATGGTCACCTGGTGTCCGGCCCGCACCCAGTGGGTGGCGAGCGCGTCCGCCATGCCGCCGGTCCCCAGTACGCCGATTCTCATCATGTTCCCTTTCCGTGCCGGGTTCGCTCGTTCGTACCGACGCTAGAGAGAGCTTCGGGCACCATGTGGTACGTGACGACCGACGCCTTCCTCGCCGACTGCCGGGCCCGACTCGCCTTCGACCTGTTTGCCCACACCTGGAACGCCGTGGTGCTCTGGGCACTGCGCGACGGCCCAAGGCGCCCGGTCGAACTACGCGAGCGGATCGGGGGTATCAGCTCCAAGGTCCTCACCGAGACACTGCGACGCCTGCAGTTCAACGGCCTGATCGACCGACACGCACGTCCGGGCACAGGGACCCGTGTCGAGTACGAACTCACCCCTCTGGGCCGGACTTTGCTGGCGCCGATCAATGCCGTCGGCGCATGGGCTTTCACGTACGGCGACGAGGTCATCGCCGCCCAGGAGGCAGCGTGCACGCATGGCCGGCCTTCTCCGACTCGCTGACGGACCAGCTGGGCTGGTCAACTTGTGCGGCCGCTTCCGGGCCCCTCTCGGCACCGCACCCGGCGCCTACCGACGCGCCTTCGCGCCAGACGTGAGGGCCGGGCTGTCGGGTCCATGGCCATCCGCAGTGGCGGGGCGCGATCGTCGGCCATCCCTTCGGCCGGATCACGCTGTCAGCGGAATGCGTGTCACGGTGGGCGCTCGCGGCTTCCGCCGAAGGACAATGCCGAGGACGAGGTGATGAGGAGGTGGCTATGAGGATCGTTTTCGTGCACGGAGCATGCGTGCGGGACGGATCGTGGTGGTGGCACCGCACCGCGGAGCTGCTGCGGGAGCGGGGGATACCGAGCGCGGCCCCGGCGCTGCCGAGCTGCGGCGAGACGGGCGTACCCGCGGGTTCCGCCGGCCCGGAGTTGCCCGAGGACGTCGCGGCGGTGCGGCGGACGCTGCTGGACAGCGACGAGCCGACCGTCGTGGTCGCTCACAGCTACGGCGGCATCGTCACAGCGGAGGCCGCCGCGGGCATCGCGTCGGTACGCCATCTGGTGCTGGTCTCCAGCTACCTGCCGGAGGTCGGGCAGCGACTGTCGGACTTCTCAGACGCCGGCCCCGCCCCGTTCCTTGCCGCCGATCCCGACGCCGGCACCTTCGGGGTTCGCCCGGAACTGCTCGTGGACACCTTCCTGCAGGACTGCGACTCCGAGGTGCAAGCTCAGGCAGCGGACCACCTCGCCCGACAGAGCGTCCAGGTGACCGAGCAGCCGGTCGGGGCGGCCGCATGGCAGCAGGTGCCGTCGACGTACCTCGTCTGCGCCCAGGACCGGGGCACTCCGCCGCGCCTCCAACGCGAGTACGCCGGCCGGGCCGGCGACGTCGTCGAACTCGACGCCGGCCACCACCCGTTCCTGTCCAGGCCCGCAGCGGTCCGCGACCTGCTGCTGAGTCTGTGACGGCAACCACGGGCGAGCCCGGGCCGCTCGGATGAGAGCGTCCGCCGAGGGCCGGCCCGTCTACCGTCGCCTGGGGTTCCGCTCGTGTGGCCAGTTCACTGAACACGCCATTGCCCCCTGAGCCGTCGGGGATCAGGCACTCAGCTTGCGGATCTGCCGCGGTATGCGGACGGTCTTCTTCGCACCCGCGTCAGCGCGCGAGTCCTGTCGGCGATCACGAGGTCTTCAGCCTCTGTGACGGTCGCACCAGTCATGCTCCGATGCAGGTGACAAGCGTGTTCCGCCAGGTTCCGTTCCATCCTGTCGAACAAGTCGGCTTCGCCGAGGCAATGGTCATTCACAGCGAGAGCCCAGTATGAAACTCACCTGCGCAATTCCCGCTCATCACACATATTCCTTCCTATTCTCTTAGCGTTCCGAGTCGTTTCTCACTCTCATGGAGGCGGGACTCTCATGCCGTACGGTTCGATCACAGGCCCGGGTGGGACGCTGGCCGCGACGGGGCTCGCAGCGGGGCAGACCTGGCTCGCTGTACTGAGCGGCCTGCTGGTGCTGGCCGGGGTGCTCCCGGTACGTCTCACCTTCCGACGCGGCCGCGGGCCGGTGGCATGATGACCGGTTCGGTCACGGGTGCGAAGATGCCCGTGCCGGACACTGCCCTGAAGCATTCAGGTAGCGCCCCCGTGCCCCAGGCGGGGCCGGCACCTGCCGCCCCGGGGTGCTCGCCGCGGACAGGACGCTGGCCGGGCGTGCCGGATCTGCCCCGCGCCTGGCACGCCCGCCCCTGGTTCCTGGTCCTGCTCGGAGTCGTCCCACTGACCGGCTTCGCCGCCTGGGGCATCGCACATACCGTCGATGTCCTACGCGGTCTCGGCGGCGCCTCCGACGGGTTCATGTCCGTACCGTGGCTGGTGTCGTTCCTGCTGCTGTGGTGGGTGCCCCTGGCCTGGTGCGAACGGCCCCGCACGGCACCTGCGGCCGCTCGGGCGGATCGCGGTACGGATGCGCGTAACCGCGGTACGTTCGCGCGAGGTCGCGGCACCGACGCGGCAGGCCGTGCTTCCGATGTGGCGGGTGGCCCCGCCTGCGCGCCGGGCCTGGACACCTTGACCGTCACGGTGCAGATCCCGGTCTACAACGAGGACCCCGCCGCGCTGCGTGCCTGTCTGCACTCGGTCCTGGTCCAATCCCGCCCGGTCGACCGGATCCGCGTCGTCGACGACGGCTCCCACGCACCGGACGGCACCCCGATGACCTACGACGACGTGCGCGCCGAACTCACCGAACGGGCTGCCGCTCGCGGGGTCGAGACCACCTGGGACCGCACCCCCAACCGCGGCAAGCGCCACGCCCAGATGCACGTACTCGCCCACGACGACGCCGACATCTTCGTCACCCTGGACAGCGACTCCGTCCTGGATTCCGACGCCGTCGCCGAAGGTCTCAAGCCGTTCGGCCACCCGGCCGTACAGTCGGTCGCCGGGCAGGTCATCGTCCTCAACCACGACGCCAACGTCCTCACTCGGCTCATCAGCCTGCTCTACCTGCCCTTCACCAGGGGACTGCGCAGCGCCCAGTCGGTGCTGGGACGGGTGACCATCAACTCCGGCACACTCGCCTTCTACCGGGCCGAGGTGGTGCGCGGCGCGGCTGGGGTGTACGAGCACGAGCAGTTCCGCGGCCGTCCCATGCAGATGAACGACGACTCCATGCTGACCTTCTACGCGCTGTGCGCCGGGGACACCGTCCACCAGCCCTCGTCGCTGGTTTTCACGCTCGCGCCGCAGCGCTGGAGCCATTACCTGCGTCAGCAGATGCGGTGGATGCGCGGCACCACCGTGCGGCATCTGTGGTGGCTGCGCTACATGCCCCTCACCGGAATCGTGTTCTGGACGACCGTCGCCGAATACCTGCACATCGTGCTCGGTCTCGCCATTTCCATCGCCCTGGTGGCGAACCCCGACTACCGGGACCACCTGCAGACAGTCGCGGCACTGGGGGCGTGCGTCGGCGTGGCGATGAGCTACCTGATGGCGCTGCGCTTGTTCACGGTCGGGCGCAGCGACATGAGAGCGCGTCAGGCATTGCTGCTGTTCGCTGCGGCACCGCTCGCGGCGCTCTGGCGGGCCGTCTTCCTGCGTCCGCTGTACTTGTACGCGATGGTCACCTGCCACCGCGTCAACCGCTGGGGCACGCGCGGCAACGTCGAGGTCGATCTCGCCACGCGATGACGGGATGACGGAGCTGGACCTCGCTCAGGCGAGAGAGGTGGCTACGAGGACGCGGAAGTCGGAGACGGTGATCTCCTGCTGGAGTTCGACGCTGGGTGCGGGCTTCGCCATGGACGGCAGGTTCATCGCCGCGGCGTCGGTGACAGGGAAGTCCTGCCGGGCGACGCCGAGCGTGACGTGCGGCCAGAAGCTGTCCTCCCCGATGCCCAGGTGTTCGGTGATCTGTGTGTAGAGCGTCGTCAGCTCGGGCGTGCGCTCGATGCCGAGCCGGACCTGTTCCTGCTTCTGTACGACCTGGTCGTCGTACCGGTACGCGGGGTCCTTCCCGAGTTGCCAGCTGCCGTGCCGCACCTCTCCGGTGAGCCGGAGCACGGGGGCGGTCCACCGGCCGCTGCTCAGCGTCGCGGCCGCGTCCGCCAGTGTGCCCGCGTCGGCGTCGTGGAGAAAGCCGAGTGTGATGTGCATGTGATCGGGCTGCTGCGGCTCCACTCGCTCCGCGTGTTCGCCTTGCACGGCGACGAGAGCGTCGACCAGTTCATGGGGAAGCCGGAGGCTGACGAACGCGTTTACTGTCTGGCTGGCCATCATGTGCCCCTCCGCACGGACTCACACGGCCCGCGTCGTGATGACTGATCTCTGGCCGCCTCGCTACCCCTTGACGTGAGGTGCGACGCCTCTCGGAACGCCGACTCACCCCATCGGGGCAGCGCATCACCGGCGCACGCGCTGACAGGACGACCTCATGAGGCCGGCGGTGCGAGCACCGCCAAGCGCCTCGGCCCCACGTAACGCAGCGGCGATCACAAGCCCCGAACGAGGCGGGTACGGCATCATGGCCGATGTGGTGGTGCAGCAGGTACTGCAAAGTTCAGCGTGTGGTCGGACCCTGCCCACGAGGGGAGTGCACTCATGCGCCGTGCCGACGAGGACCCGGAGCTGCTCCGATTGGTCCGCCGCTACGTCACGCCGGGGCAGCGTTATCTCAAACTCGGCGGCAGCGTCCTGGGCATGACCGGACGCCGGCGTACCAGGTTCGCCCGCAAGCTGGGCCAAGCCGCCGGTAGGATCACGCTGCGAGAGCTGTCCGTCCTGCTGGAGGGCGGATGGCGTGAACGCCAGACCGCCGCCTGGTTCATCGCCATCACCCGTAAAACGGAGTTCCGTGGACGCCTCGGTGAACTCCTGCTCGACAGCGAGGTCTGCTTCGCGGGTCAGGCCTACTGCGTCGCCCTCGCCGCCTTCTCAACACCCGCCGACGCCGACCTGCTCACCGCCTACCTCGACCGGTACCTGCGCTGCCCGGAGCTCGACTACGACCAGGGCGCCGCGCTCGGGGCCCTCCTGCTCCTCGACGTACGGCTCGGCTGCGATCAGGCAACCCGGTTCCTTGCTCCCGGCGGCCTCTGGCAGCAGTGGCTCGACGGTCCGCCCAGCAAGAGCCGCGACGCACCGGACAGCTATCGCGAGACGATCGGCGAGCTGTGCGTTTTCGCCGCCGCATGCGCCGGGCACGGCTCTGGCCCGGAGCGATGACTCATCACGCGGCAGAGACCGTCAGCCGCAACTCCACGATCGCCCCGGACAAAGCTGGTCAGTTGATCCTCGCGCATGGCAAGGCGGGGGCGTGACGGGTGGCACCGAGCTGTGGAGCGCCGGAGAAGCAGCCCGGTGCTGGTTCCACCGCGCGATGGCACCCGGCTCACGACTCGCCGGACTCGGCGGTGTGAGCAGCGATCTCGCGCAGCAGCGTCATCACGGCCCGGGCGCGTGGGCTTTGCGTCACGCCGTCCACCGACGCGATCTTGACTTCGAGTGCCGGGCTGCCGTCCCGCAGCTCCAGTTCCGCGACCTCGCCGCCGCCGTAGGTCTGGCTCGTCGCCGGCCGCTGGTTCAGTACGGAGAAGCCGAGCCCGCGGGCCACCAGGGAGCGCACGGTCTCGTAGCTCTGGGTACGGTAGCGGACATCGGGGGCGGTGCCGGTGGCGGCCACCAGCGAGCGGAAGTAGTCGCGGCTGTGGGGCAGGTCCAGCAGAACCAGTGGCTCGGTGGACAGTTCCGCCAGCTCCACGCTGCCCTGTCCGGCCAGCGGATGATCGGTCGAGACGATCACATAGGCGGGGGCGCGGGCGATCGTCTCGCTGCGCAGGGCCGGCTCGGCTGTCAGACCGAGGCCGTAGGTGAGCGCGAAGTCGATGCGCCCCGCCTCCAGTGCGTGGACGAGCTGGTCCGTCTCTCCTTCCACCACGTCGATCTCTATGCCCGGATAGCGTCTGGTGCACTCGCTGAACAGCGGCGGCAGGTAGGAGGGGGCCAGGGTCACGAAGCAGCCGAGGGCCACGGGCCCTGAGAGGGTCTCGCCGTCTCCCTGGGCCTCACGTTCGACCTCACGTGCCCGGCCCAGCAGGTCCCGCGCCTGTTGCCTGAGCCTCTCTCCGGTGGGCGTGAGGGTCAGTCCCCGGCCCCGTCGCCGGATGAACAGTTGCACCTGCAGGTCCCGCTCCAGGTTGTCGATGGCGGCTGACACGGCGGACTGCGCGATGTGCAGCTTGGCCGACGCCTCCGTCATCGAACCGTGTTCAGCGGCGACGAGGAAGTACCGGAGCTGAACGAGGGTGAAACCCACTGGTGACGTCATACGTGATCCCTGTGCCTGGCGGTCGGCTGCGCCCCCAACCTAGGCGGCCTTGCCCTGCGGTGTCCCGGAAGGCGTCTTGGAGGGCGTCTCGGAGGGCGTCTCGGAGACGTCCTCGGGACGCAGCAGGGTGGAACCGGCGGTCTCCCGCAGGGACAGGGCGGCGACGAGACCTCCGGCGGCGAACACCATCAGGTACGGGCCCGGCACCAGAGTGCTGCCGGTCGCGGAGATGAGCATGGTCATCAGGTACGGCACTGTTCCGGCGAACAGGGCCGCGGTGAGGTTGTAGGAGATGGACAGCCCGCTTTGGCGCGTGCGGGTGGGGAAGACCTCCGCGGACCACACCGCGTAGGTGCCGAGGATCGCCGCCAGGATCGCGCCGAGCAGCAGGCCGGCGATCCAGGTTCCCGCGAGTCCGGTCCGCATGAGGGCAAAGGCCGGAGTGGACAGGACGAGCAGCGCCGTCGTCGCCCCGACGAACACGGGCTTGCGGCCCACCCGGTCGGACAGCAGACCGAAGAGGGGGACGAGCGCGAGGCCCAGGAGCGATATCGCGGTGGACAGCAGCGCGGCGCTGTCGGCCGAGTGCCCCAGGTTGTCTGTCTGGTAGGTGACGAGGTACGTCAGCACCGCGTAGAAGGGCACGTGCA
The DNA here is from genome assembly GCF_003323715.1 of Streptomyces diacarni. Classification (GTDB taxonomy): domain Bacteria; phylum Actinomycetota; class Actinomycetes; order Streptomycetales; family Streptomycetaceae; genus Streptomyces; species Streptomyces diacarni. The sequence goes on along the minus strand of NZ_QOIN01000066.1, from coordinate 193,640 downwards.
TGGCGGTCATCAGGCCCGCCGCCTGGAGAAGCTCTCGTTTGTGGGAGCGCAGCAGCTCCCGCACGGGGCTGCGCGGGGCGGTGTCGTTCGCCTCCAGCGCCCGGTACTCCGGGGTGTCTTCGATCTTGGTGCGGATGATGAAGCCGATGATGCCCAGCGGTGCGGCGATGAGGAAGGGGATGCGCCAGCCCCAGGAGGTCAGCCCGCTGTCGTCGAGACCCGTCGACAGCAGCAGGAAGACGAACGAGCCCGCGAGGAAGCCCAGGAGTGAGCCGACCTCCAGCCAGCTGACGCCGAATCCGCGGCGGCGCCGGGGCGCGCTTTCGGCGAGGAAGCTGGCCGCGCTGCCGAACTCGCCGCCGGCGGCGAAGCCCTGCACCAACCGCAGGAGTACCAGGATCACCGGGGCGGCGATACCGATCGACGCGTAGCCGGGCAGCAGGCCTATTCCCAGGGTCGCGCCGGACATCGTGAAGATGACCAGTGACAGGGTGCGTTTACGGCCGATGCGGTCACCGAGCGAGCCGAACACCAGGGCACCGATCGGTCGGATGCCGAACGAGACGGCGAACACGCCGAACACGGCCAGCAGCCCGCTCGTGCTGTCGTCGGACGGGAAGAAGACGGTGGCGACCGTGCCGGCGAGGTAGGCGTAGGCAGCCCAGTCGAACCAGTGCACGAACACGCCCACGGCCCCTGCGGCGACGCTCCTGCGCAACGAAATCACATCGGTGGCCACCTCGACGTCGTGCGTCGTGGCTCCACTGTTACGGGTGCGCATACGCGCCTCCTAGTGAGGATGGGTGGAGAGGCCGGAGCGTGGTGCGGGGCCCCGGCGCTTGTCCCTCAGGAAGTGGGCCGGCCGGGCTGGGCGGCCGGGCTGGTGGGTTCGCGGAGTTCGGTGCCGGTCAGCAGCTCGCGTTCGGGCGTGCGTTGGTGCTGCGGGTGCCGAGGCGGTGGGCACCGCCTCGGCACCCGCAGTGCCTCACCGGCGCACGCGTCCGACGGCGTCCGCCGCCGTGCGTGCCCGGGCCACCCGGCGGCTGCCCCGGTCATGTCGCTGCTTTTCGGCTCGACGCGCTCCGGTCCACTGCGGTCCAGGCCAGTGCGGTCGCCCCGTCGAGCAGTGCCCGCTGTGCCGTACCGCCCACGCAGTGCGCGGCGAACTCGCGCTGGTGGTTGGTGGCGGGCAGGGAGCCGACGCCGATGTAGGGGTGGATGGCGGGCACCACCTGCGACACGTTGCCCATGTCGGTGGAGGCGCGGTTCATCCGTGCGGCCTGTCCGGGCGGCGCGAACTCGCGGCCCAGCGCGAGGGCGTTGGTCCGGTAGTGCTCCAGTGCGGTCTCGTCCGCACGGAACTCGGCGTACGGTTTGCTCTCCGGTTCGATCTCCAGGTCGCAGCCGGTCGCCAGGGCACCGGCCTCGAAGGCCCGCATGACCCGCGGCTCCAGCTCGGCCAGCTCGGCCAGCGTCTCCGCGCGCACGTACCAGCGCCCGGCCGACCGCTCCGGGACGGCGTTCGGGGCGTCTCCCGCGTGGGTCACCACCCCGTGCACCCTGGCCGAGGCCGGCAGCTGCTGGCGCAGCAGACCGATGGCGACCTGGGCCACGGTGAAGGCGTCTGCCGCGTTGATCCCGGCTTCCGGGTAGGCCGCGGCGTGCGCCGACTTCCCGGTGTAGGAGACCTTGGAGTGGCTGACCGCGAAGGGCCGCGCCTCGGCGACGTCGACCGGGGCCGGGTGGACCATCATGGCGAGATCGACTCCGGCGAACGCTCCTCGGTCGAGCATCTCGATCTTGCCGCCGCCGCCCTCCTCGGCCGGGGTGCCGTACACCTCGACGGTCAGTCCGGCCTCTTCGGCGACGGTGGCCAGGCCGAGCGCGGCGCCGACCGCACTCGCCGCGATGAGGTTGTGCCCGCACGCGTGGCCGAGGCCGGGCAGCGCGTCGTACTCGGCGCACAGGGCTATCCGCACGGGCCCCTCCCCCATCCTGGCGAGGAACGCCGTCTCCAGACCGAGGTAGGACGAGGTGACGTCGAAGCCGGCGCGGTCCAGCAGTTCCGGGACCGCGACGGCGGCCCTGTGTTCCTCCCACGCCGTCTCCGGGTCGGCGTGCAGCCGCTCGGAGAGCCCGATCAGTTCCTCGGCGTGGCGCGCCACCGTCTGCTGGACCGCCTCCTTGGGGCCGCCCCTCACAGGTCGCCCGGAACGCCGTAGGAGGGTGACGCGGCCGGGTCGAGTCCACGGCGCACGTAGTCGTCGCGCTGCGGCAGCCAGACGGCGAGCAGGTCACCGAGCCGGTCCACCGGTTCCTCCGCCCAGTCCACCCGCAGGTCGGTCACCCGCCAGCCGACGTCCGCGACGACCGCCAGGCCCGCGGAGTACACGGGCCCCTCTTCCCCGCCGGCCGCGAGGCCCGCCTTCAGGGCAGCGAGCAAGCGTTCTTCCAGCTCGCCTCCGGCCGCGAGGTAGGCGTCGAGGATCTCGCCGGGCACGTGTTCGCCGGCCAGCATGTTGCCGGCTGCCACCGCGCCGTCCACGGTGGCGGAGGCGTGTGTGCCCAGTGTGCGGGAGCCGCTGTAGGCGAAGCCCGGTCCTGAGCGGCCGAGTACCGTCAACTGCCGGTACGCGAGGGTTCGCGCGTGCTGTGCCGCGCCCGTGACGTCGGCAAGGGCGCGCTGCGCGTCACCGTGCTCGGCCAGTCGTTCCAGCAGGCTGGTGCCGAGCATGGGGTCGGTGACGTTCTGCGAGGCCGCCGCGCCGACTCCGGGCCGCAGGTGTGCGGCCCGGGCCGCGACCGCGGGGCTCGACGAGCTCACCGCGATACCGAACCGGTCGCCGTCCCGGGCCACCAGGGAGAACGTCATGCCTGCTCCTTTCCGGGGATCACGGCGATGGCGTCGATCTCGCACAGCCATTCCGGGCGGGCGAGGGCGGAGACCACCAGGCCGGTGGAGATGGGGTGCACGCCTTGGGTCCAGCGGCCCACGGTGCGGTACACCGCCTCGCGGTAGCGCGGATCGATCAGGTAGATCGTCAGTTTGACCAGGTGCTCCATGCGGCTGCCCGCTTCTTCGAGCAGCGTCTGGATGTTGGCCATGGCCTGCTCGGCCTGTGCCTCGGCGTCACCGATGCCCACGGACTCACTGGTGTCGAGGTCCTGGCCGATCTGGCCCCGGACGTACACGGTGTTCCCGGCGACGACGGCCTGGCAGAGGTCGTTGGCGAGGTTCTGCTCGGGATAGGTGTCGCGGGTGTTGAACGGCCGGATCCTGGTGTGCCCGCCCGCGGTGATCGGGGCGTTGGGCTGCCGGCTCTCCTGCGTGGAGGTCATGCCTGCTCCTCAGTTGTGCTGGGTTGCCAGTGCGGCGCCGGGCCGCTCGTCGGAGGCGTAGGCCAGATAGCTCCGCCGGGTCGCGATGTGGTCGGCGACGTGCCGGGCGTCGTGCCACACCCCCCAGATGAAGCTCGACCCGCGGCGGGACAGCCAGGGCAGACCCAGGAAGTAGACCCCCGGTTCGCGGGAGATTCCGCGGCGGTGCTCGGGCCGTCCGTTCTCGTCGAACGCGTCGACGTCGAGCCAGCTGTAGTCGGCGGCGAAGCCCGTCGCCCAGACGATCGAGGTGACCCCTGCGTCGGCGAGATCGAGTTCGGAGCGGGGGTCGGTCACGCACTCCGGGTCAGGTCCGAGGGCGTGGGCCTCCGGCTCCTCGGGAAGGCCGAGCCCGTCACGTTCGACGTACGCGTCGGCCGCCCGGAGGAACGCGAGGTACTTCTCGTCACCGAGTGCGATGTTGGTGCCGAGGTCCGGTGCGAAGCGCAGCACACCGTGGTCGTAGGACGCGGTCATGCCGACGAGTTCGATACCGCTGCCGGCCAGGGCACGGAAGTCGACGGTGTGGCCGCCACGTGCGCCGCTGACCGCGATGGTGACGTGTTCGGCGCCTCGGGGAGGGGTCTCCGCGTCCCAGATGCCGAGGACGCCGAGCCACCAGCAGAAGTCCCGTCCCCGGTACTGGCGGGGAGGGCGGTCGTGCGGGCCGACGGAGAGGAAGACCCGGCGTCCCGCCCTGCGCAGCTCGTCGGCGATCTGGACGCCGGACGAACCGGCCCCCACGACGAGGACCGCGCCGTCGGGCAGCTGCTCCGGGTTGCGGTACGCACTGGAGTGGATCTGGGTGTGTACGGCGCCGTCCGGGACGATGGGCGGGATCACGGGCTGCTGGAACGGCCCGGTCGCCGTCACGACGAAGCGCGCGTCGATGGATCCCTCCGACGTCCGCACCCGGAATCCGGGCCGCCCTGTGTGCCTGCGCACCGACGTCACCTCGACACCGCACCGGACCGGTGCGCCGATCTTCTCGGCGTACGCGGCGAAGTAGTCCGCGATCTGGTCTTTCGAGGCGAAGCCGTCGGGGTGGACATCGGGGAACTCCAGCCCCGGGAAGCGGTCGTGCCACGCGGGTCCGTTGGCGACCAGCGAGTCCCACCGCTCCGAGCGCCATCGCTCGGCTATGCGGTCGCGTTCCAGAACCAGGTGCGGCACGCCGTGGGCTCCGAGGTGTTCGCTCATCGCCACACCTGCCTGGCCGGCCCCGACGACGACCACTTCAGTTTCTTCACTCGGCACTCTCAGCCTCCACTCGCGCGGCAGTTCACCCCGGCCGCGTCCACCGGGCTACCGCACCAGCCATCCTTGAGACGTCACCAACTGCTGTCCAACAGATGTTTCCGTGGTAAGCGATCTGTTTTTCCGATGTGAAGCGAGCAGCCGGCCTCGGGCGCCCGGTGCCGGCGGGCCTGTGGCGCCGTGTGGCCGTGTGGCCGTGTGGCCGTGTGGCCGTGGAACTCTCCCGCGGGGCCGGGTCCGTGGACCCGGCCGGCGACCGGGGGACGTCAGCCCTGGGCGGTGGGCCGGACGACGATGTCGTTGACGTCGACGTCGGCGGGCTGTTCGATCGCGAAGGCAATGGCCCTGGCAATCGCTTCCGGTGCAATCGCGATGTCGTCCCGCACCCTCGCGATCTCCGCCCTGACCTGGCTGTTGGTCGACGCCTCGGCGAAGTCGGTCGCCGTCGCACCTGGTGAGACGGTGGTCACCCGCAGAGAGTCGCCGGCTTCCTGACGCAGTCCCTCACAGAGGGCCCGGACCGCGAACTTGGTGCCCGCGTAGACGGCCATGGTCGGAACGATGCGGAAGGCAGCCGTGGAGGCGGTGGTGACGAAGTGGCCGGTGCCCTGCGCCCGGAAGACCGGGAGCGCGGCGCCGATCCCGTGCAGCACTCCTTTCACGTTGACGTCGACCATGTGGGTCCACTCGTCGACGCGCAGATCGTCGAGAGGGGAGATGGTGCCGACTCCGGCATTGCAGACAAGTACGTCGAGTCGGCCGAAGCTCTCAGTGGCCAGCGCGACCAGGGCCCGCAGGTCGTCCCGCCGGGTCACGTCGGTGCGGATCTGCACGGCCGTGCCGCCCGCCTCCTCGATCCGGGCCACCAGTCCCGCCAGACGTGCGGACCGGCGTGCGCCCAGGACGAGTCGCGCGCCACGTGCGGCGAGCAGCAGCGCGGTCGCCTCGCCGATACCACTGCTGGCTCCCGTGATCGCCACCACTTTGCCCTCGATTTCGGACATGAGTTGCCCTCTCCCACTCTCGGCGTCGGGCCGCGGTACGGGGTAGCGGGGCCTGGAGGGCCCCGGGAACCGTTGCACGCGGGAAGGCCGGGCGCCGGTGTGACTGTGTGCGGCCGCCGGCAGTGCCGCGGCCCGTGCTCGGACACCAGTCTCCGAGCGGCTTAGCCTGGTATCCAGACCGTGTTTATTCTGGAATTGAAGGTGCTATCCGTCATGCACGCGGAGTCGGACCAACGCCGTCAGCTGAGTGCGTTCCTGCGCTCTCGGAGAGAACGGCTGACCCCCGCCGAGGTGGGCCTGCCCCAGACGGGTCGCCGTCGGACTCCGGGACTGCGCCGAGAGGAACTGGCACTGCTGGCCGGGATCAGTGCCACCTGGTACACGTACCTGGAGCAGGGGCGGAAGATCCGCGCCTCCGAACAGGTGCTCAACGCCCTCGCCGCGGCGCTGCGGCTCGACCGGCACGAGCGCGGCCATCTCCTCCAGCTTGCCGGTCACGCGTCTGCCCTCGCAGCCGAGGAGCGCGAGCCGCTGACGGCCGAGGCGAGTGCCGTCCCCCAGTTGCTCCAGCCGAACCCGGCCTACATCATCGGCGGCAACTATGACGTCCTCAGCCACAACCAGGCAGCCGAGGAGTTGTTCCCGAGGCTCATCGCGGAGGCGGACCGGCCCGCCAACTTCGTCCGCTGGGTCTTTCTCGAACCGGCGGCCCGGGACGTGCTGGTCGACTGGGAGCCCGAAGCCCGCGGCCTGCTCGGCCGACTCCGGACGCTGGCGGCACGCCATCACGGCGACCCGCGGTACACCCGGCTGATCGAGGAGCTGCACGAGGGCAGCCCTCAGGTGCGGGACTGGTGGCCGCAGTACGAGGTGCAGGACCGGCACAGCGGTCGCAAACGGCTACGCCGCCCCCGACGGGGAGTGGTCGCTTATGCGTACACCGCCTTCCACCTGGCCGAACAGCCGGAGCAGACACTGGTCGTCTATGTCGACAGCGGCGAACCGTCCGACAGGGGCGCAGCGGGCGTGTGAGGCGCGGTCCTCGCCAACGCCGGTGGCCTGGAGGTTTCCTCGGGCACGGACCGCGCCGTCGCCCGGGACGCGACGGGGCAGGGCCTCGCTGGTCACCGGAGGCGGGAGCCCGCACCAGCGCTCGCGCTCGCTCCCGCACCCGCACCCGCACCCGCACCCAGGGACTCGATGGTCTGGAGTGGGTAGCCGGCTTCGCGCAGGGGGCGGTGCACGTCGCGGTCGAGGTCGGGCAGGTAGCCGAACAGGACATCGGCAGGCCCGGTGATCTCGACGTTCCCGCAGGCCGCGGGGAGCAGCAGGGTCTCGGCCCTGCCCAGTTCCTCGCACCACTCCCCTGCCCGCACCCGCACAGGAAGCCCGACGTTGGTCAGTACCTGGGCGGTGGCGAAGAAGTGCCGCACGGGCTCTTCGGTTCCGGCGCGCCAGCGTTCGAGGGCGAAGTACGGGCCCGCGCACAGGAAGACCCGTTCCACCGCGTCACCGACAACGATCCCGAGTCCGGGTGTGAAGTCCGGCCGCGGCTCCGGGTCGGCCTGCCGCATCAACATGTCGAGGTGGGCGCCGAACTCCTCGTCGCCCACCGCTGAGCCGTCCTCCATCCTCCAGCGCATCGCATGCTGCTGGATATCGGATGTCTGTTCGATCTCGTAGATCAGGGTGTCGGGCCCGAAACTGTGCAGGGTTCCCCCGGGGACATACACGGTCTCCCCGGCGCGCACCGGCAGGCGGCGCAGGACGGCGTCGAACTCCTGCGCCTCCAGTGCTGCGCGCAACCGGTCACTCGTCACCCCTTCCTTGACACCGCACAGGGCGGTCGCACCGGGCGCGGCGTCGAGGACGTGCCACGCCTCGGTCTTGCCGTTGCGCTGCCCTTCCAGACGCCGGGCGGTCTCGTCGTCGGCGTGCAGATGTACGGGCAGAGTGCCGGTCGCGTCGATGAACTTCGTCAGCACCGGGAAGTACTCACCCGCCCAGCCCTCCCCCATCAGCTCTTCCGGATGGTCGGCGACCACCCGGCGCAGGGTTCGGCCCGCCAGGGGTCCGTTGGCCACCACACTGCCGCTGCCCGGGACGTCGCTGCACTCCCACGTCTCCGCGACGCTCCAGTCGGGGATACCGGTCTTGCCCAGACGGCGGGCGAGCGCGTGTCCACCGAAGACCAGCGGCCTGGCGAGCACCGTCAGCCGCAGGGGATACAGGCCGCTCGGGGCCCTCACAGGGGCGTCCAGGGCAGCCACGGGGTCTCGCCGTTGGCGCGGATGGCCCTCGGTTCCGGTGTCCGGCCGCCATGGCCGGGCCGGGGCGCCGGTTCGTAGGTGACACCGGGCGGGGGCTGCTGCCGACGAGGACGGGACATGGCCTCTCCGAGTGCGGTCGAGCTGGACGCGAGCAGCGATGCCTCCCACGCACCATCCATCCTCAGCCCCCGCCCCACCCCCCGCGACCCGGAAGGCGGAGCCGGCCCGCATGGTGGACAGCATTCCTGTCAGGGTAGCTTGACATCGTGGAGCGTGTCAGGGCAGCCTGACACCCATGGAAGCTGAGGGCACACCGGCCTCGCTGGCCGGACAGGTCACCGACAAGGACCCCGCGGTGGGACTGCAGGCTGTCGTCGCCCTGCGTCGCCTCCTGGAAGAACTCGAACGGGTCCACGTCGACAACGCCCGCGACCAGGACTGGTCGTGGCAGAGCATCGCCAACGCACTGAACATCAGTCGCCAGTCGGTGCACGAGAAGCACGCGAGCAGGCGCAGAGCCGAAAGCAAGGAGAAGTAGGGTGTTCGAATATTTCACCGATCGCGCGAAGCAGGCCCTGGTGCTGTCCCAGGACGAGGCGCTCACCCTCGGACACGACTTCATCGGCACGGAGCATCTCCTGCTCGGCCTGACCGGAACCGACCAGAGCACGGCCGGGGACGTGTTGCGCGCACAGGGCGTCGAGCTGGCGCGGGCCAGGGAGGAGACCGTCCGCGTCCTGGAGGCCGCCGGGGTCGCCGCCACCGGCGGACAGCCCGCGAAGGACGCACTGTCCTCCCTCGGTATCGACATCGAAGAGGTCAAGCGCCAGGCCGACGACTCCTTCGGCGCCGGCACCTTCCAGTACCCCAGGCCCGCCTACACCTCGGATGCCAAGAAGGCGCTGGAACAGACCCTGACCGAGGCCCGCGCGCTGGGGCGGGAGCGGTTCGGCACCGAACACGTCCTGCTCGGCATGCTAACGGCGGGCCAAGGGCGCGGCCTCGAAGTGCTGGCAGCTTGCGACGTGGACCCCGGTGGCCTGCGGGAAGCCGTCCTGGCGCGCGTGGCAGGGGACGCCTCGTAGCGACGAGTGCGCACGCGCGTGCCGCAGGGCAGGACCCGCTCGCACGCGGGTCCTGCCCTGCGGCACGCGACCTCCTGCCGGAAGGAGGAGTTCTCAGCGCCGGAAGCGGTCCGTGGTCTCGTCGCGGGCCTCCCGAGCCTGGCCCTGCGCCTGCGCGGCGTGGCCCTTGGCCTGCATCTTCTTGTTGCCGGTCGCACGCCCCGCGGCGCGCATCGCCTTGCCCGCCGCCTGTTCGGCCTTCGCGCGCGCCTTCTCGTTGGCAGCCACCGTTCTCAACTCGCTTTCCTCGCGTCGACGTCCGGTTGCACAGCGGCGGGTGACCACAACTCACCGAAGCAAACCCGTCTCGGCGGACACGACAACGCATGTGCCATGGCCCCGTATCGGGCCGCACCGACCCGTCCGCGGTCGCGTGAGGCTGCCCGGGCACGAGCGGACTTGGTGTACTGAGAAAACGGTGCAAGTCTGGGGCACGTCGCTCAGGCATGCAGCGCTTCTCGGATGCACAGCCGGGACACAGGTGGGCCACAGGCCAGGTACAGGGCGGTTCGCGAGCGTCGCAACCATGCCAACCAAGACCACCAGCGGCACCGGGGCGCTGCCCGGGGAAGGCGGCGGACATCACGGCGCCCGCGCCTCAGGCCTCCCGACGACGCTGCCTGCTCGCCGCCACCTCACCGTCGCGCACACGCACGCCGGCCGCACCACGCGAACCGTCCTGGATGTCGTCGTCCCGGTCTACAACGAGGAAGCCGACCTGGAGCCGTGCGTCCGCCGCCTGCACATGTTCCTGCGCCACACGTTCCCGTACGGGTTCCGCATCACGATCGCCGACAACGCGAGCACCGACCGGACACCGATCGTCGCCGGCCGGCTCGCCGACGAATATGCCGAGGTCGGCGTCGTGCGGCTGGAGCAGAAGGGCCGCGGCCGCGCGCTGCGCCAAGTGTGGGGTGCCTCCAGCGCGCCGGTGCGCGCGTACATGGATGTGGACCTGTCGACCGACCTCAACGCGCTGCTGCCGCTCGTCGCCCCGCTGATCTCCGGGCACTCGGACATCGCCATCGGCACCCGTCTCGCGGGCAGCTCCCGCGTGGTACGCGGCGCCAAACGGGAGTTCGTCTCCCGCTCCTACAACCTCATCCTCCGCAGGTCTCTGGCCGCCCGCTTCAGCGACGCGCAGTGCGGTTTCAAGGCGATCCGCGGCGATGTCGCCGATCTGCTCCTGCCACTCGTCGAGGACACCGGCTGGTTCTTCGACACCGAGGTGCTGGTGCTCGCCGAGCGGGCGGGACTGCGTATCCACGAGGTTCCCGTCGACTGGATCGACGACCCCGACAGCCGCGTCGACATCGTCCGCACCGCCGTCGACGACCTGAAAGGGGTGTGGCGTGTCGGCCGTGCACTGGCCAACGGCGCGCTGCCGCTGGACCGGCTGCGCCGTCCGTTCGGCGACGACCCAAGAGACCGAGCCGTGAGCGACGTGCCGGGCGGACTTCCGGGACAGCTCATCGGGTTCTGCGCCGTCGGCGCGTTCAGCACGCTGCTGAATCTCATGCTGTTCGTGCTGCTGCGGCAGGTGGCCGGTGTCCAGGTTGCCAACGGGCTGGCGCTGCTGCTGTCCGCAATCGCCAACACGGCAGCCAACCGGCGGCTGACCTTCGGCGTCCGGGGGCGTGCCCGCGCCGCCCGGCACCATGCCCAGGGCCTGCTGGTGTTCGGCATCGGGCTGGTACTCACCAGCGGTTCGCTGGCCGCGCTCGACTTCGCCGACCCGCAGGCCGGTCGCAGCACGGAGGCCGCAGTCCTGATCGTCGCCAACCTGGCGGCGACGGTGCTGCGGTTCGTGCTCTTCCGCTCCTGGGTCTTCTCCAACTGCGACGACCGTCCCGAGGAGGGCGGGACCGATGACGACCGCCCCGACGAGGATCGCCCCGGAAACGACCGCCCAGCCGACGGCGGGCCCGAGGTCGGCGCAGCCGACGCGGCACTTCCCTACGACGCCGAACGGACCACCGCATCATGACCACCTTCGCCCACCCCGGCTCGGCCGGCGCACAGCCCGGCGACGCATCCGGGCTGCGCGCCCGGATGCGCGCCCGGATGCGCGCGCGGCAGGCGGCACGGCCGCGCTGGGAGCGCCCCGCGTTCTGGGCACTGCTCCTCTGCACCGCAGCGCTGTACCTGTGGAGTCTTGGTTCGTCCGGGTACGCGAACTCCTTCTACTCCGCGGCGGCACAGGCCGGCAGCGCCAGCTGGAAGGCGTTCCTGTTCGGTGCGCTCGACGCGGGCAACGCCATCACCGTCGACAAACCCCCGGCCGCCCTGTGGCCGATGGCTGCGTCGGTGCGCCTCTTCGGCCTCGGCTCGTGGCAGATCCTGGTGCCTGAGGCGCTCATGGGTATCGCTGCGGTAGGCGTGCTGTTCGCCGCTGTACGGCGCCGAGTCGGCCCAGCCGCCGCACTGCTCGCCGGTGCGTTGCTCGTGGTCACACCGGTAGCCGCCCTGATGTTCCGCTTCAACAATCCGGACGCGCTGCTGTGCTTGCTGATGGTGTGCGCGCTGTACTGCGTCGAGCGGGCGCTCGAGGACGTGCGGACCAAGTGGCTCGTGCTCGCGGGCGCCTGTTTCGGGTTCGCGTTCCTCGTCAAGACTCTGCAGGCGTGGTTGGTCCTGCCGGTCGCCGCACTGGTGTACCTGGTGTGCGCGCCGACGCCGGTGCGCCGCCGGATCAGCCAGCTGCTGCTCGGCGGCCTCACGATGGTGGTGACGGCCGGCTGGTGGGTGGCGCTTGTCGAGCTGTGGCCCGCCTCTTCCCGCCCGTACGTCGGTGGTTCGCAGACGAACAGCTTCCTGGAACTGACCTTCGGCTACAACGGGTTCGGACGTCTCACCGGCAACGAGACCGGCAGCGTCGGAGGCGGCGCCCCAGGCGGCCAGGGCGGTGGGCCGGGCGGCGAACCCGGAGGGGGCCCGGGAGGCGGTGGCGGAGGCTGGGGCGAGACCGGCCTCGGCAGGCTGTTCAGCGGCGACATGGGCGGCCAGATCGCGTGGCTGCTGCCGGCCGCGCTACTGCTGCTGATCAGCGGTCTGCTCCTCACCCGCAAGGCGGCTCGCACGGACGGACTGCGCTCGTCGTTCCTGCTGTGGGGCGGCTCGCTGGTGATCACATCCGTGGTCTTCAGCTTCATGTCCGGCATCTTCCATCAGTACTACAACATCGCGCTGGCGCCCTACATCGCCGCGACCGCCGCCCTCGGCGGTGTGCTGTTGTGGCGGGAACGGGAAAAGATGTGGTGCGCGGGGGTGCTCACGGGGGCGGTGGCCGGAACGGCCGTGTGGTCGTACGTGCTGCTCGGTCGGACCCCGGGCTGGTTTCCCTGGCTGCGCTGGGCGGTTCTGGTCGTGGGCGTTCTCGCCGCGCTCGGGTTGCTCGCCCAGCGAGCGCTGCCGCGTCGGCTCGGCGCGGCCGTGGCGGCCGCCGGTCTGCTGGCCGCGGTGGCCGGGCCGGTGGCGTACACGCTCAACACCGTGGGCACGCCGAAGGCCGGCTCCATCGTCACCGCGGGCCCGTCCGTCCGCGGCGGAATGGGAGGTCCGGGCGGCGGCGGTCCGGGCGGTGCACCGCCCGGGATGCCGGACGGCCAGAACAGCAAACAGGACCACAGCCGGCAGGGCGGCCCCGGCAACGCCCAAGGAATGCCCGGAGGCCGTGACGGCGGCGGTACCGGCGGTGGGCGGGGTGCGCCGGGAGGTCCGCAGGGCCAGGGCAACGGCGGCTTCCCACCTGCCGGCGGCAAGGGGCAGGGCGGTGGGAGCGCGCACGGCCACAAGAGTCAGCAGAGCCAACAGGGCCGGCAGGCTCAAGAGGGCCGGAAGAACGGGGCGAGCAAGAGCCGTGGCGGACCCGGCGCGATGGGCGGCGGCCGCATGGGCGGGCTGCTCAACGGCAGCAACGTGTCGTCCAAGGCCGGCGCCATGCTGCGGAAGAACGCGTCGGACTACGTCTGGGTCGCGGCAGCGGTCGGCTCGCAGAACGCCGCGAGCTACCAACTAGCCACCGAGTCTCCGGTCATGGCCATCGGCGGCTTCAACGGCAGCGACCCGTCACCCACGCCGACGCAGTTCAAGCGGTACGTGAAGGAAGGGAAGATCCACTACTTCCTGTCCGGTGGCATGGGCCCCGGCGGCGGCCAGGGCACCGCCTCCGCGATCAGCTCGTGGGTGGCGAAGAACTTCAGCGAGGTCACGGTGGGCGGTGCCACGTTCTACGACCTGACGAAACCCAGGCCGTCCGAGAGCTGACCCCCCGCAACGCCCACGCGCGGCCCCTGGGCAGGCGGGGCTCCATAAGCAGGTGGGCAGGCCGGGCTCCATAAGCAGGCGGGGCGACCGGGAGTCCGGTCATCCCGCCTGCTCAGGCACCCACCCAGGTCGTTTCCGCCACCGTCCGGGGGCCCGGAGGCGGCCACCTCAACCGGCCGGCAGCCTCAGCACACGGATCTGGGCTGAAACGGGTCCCGAGCGGGCTGCACCCGGCGAAGGGCAGGTTCTTGCCATGGGCTCGACGCACGGCACATGCTGTGTCCGTGGATGAGCGCTTGGACGTCCTGGCACGCCCCGTCGTATGGCGACGCACCGGTTCCCCCGTGTTCGTCTACGCCGCGCGGGTCGACCGCACCTGGTGGGTGTTGCGGCTCAACGACTTCCCCGACCATCCGCTGTTCACGCTGTTCATCGGCGGCGTGCCCGTCGGCGACCTGGACGATCCGGCGGGCCGGGCCCGCGGCTGGGACCTCGATACCGGCACCCGGGCCCCGCTGGTCGACGAGGAACAAGAGGAGGTTCTCACGCTCATGCGAGGGCTCGCGCCCTACGGCAGCGAGGTCGGTCAGCCCTGTGACGCCGTCTGGTGCAGCTGTGACCAGCTCGCGGACGGCGAGTAGGAGCACCTACGAGGACCAACGGTCGGTGGCAGGCGGTCGGAAGCGAACGAGGGGTGGCCCGATGGCCGACGCGGCGCCACCACGTTTCCCTCTCACCTCCGTAACCCGCGCCATACGCGCCATACGCGCCACGCATGGGAGGACGGTGTACGAGATGGCCGGAGAATCGGCTCGGCGGAACCAGGAGAAAGGCGGCGGCAGACCGTGGGCGCAAGTGCTGTGGCAGAGGGTGGTGCGGCGTGGTTGCGGCAGGAGCTGTTGGACATCTCCTCGTCCCTGTACCCGGACCGCCGGCCGGTGGTGGTCCGTACGTGGTGCGACACGGTGCGGCTTCACGAGCCCCGGCCCGTCGGTCGGCGCCATGTGCTCCTGGTCGCCGTCGGTGGGGACGCACGCCCGGCGTCCCCCGACCTGGACGACGTCTCGCACGCCTTCGCGGCGGCCGGATGGGCGGCAGGGTCATGGTGGACGGCAAGCCCAGGACGGGCGGCAGGCCCAGGCCACGAGGACCTCGCCGGGGGACGCCTGGCCACGGCGCGACGCGCGGGTTGCGCGGTCCGGATCCACGAGGGAGCCGGACCGGGCATCCTGACGTTCACAGGGTGGACGCCGGTCGAATTCACCGGCCGCGCACTGCATCAGCCGCTCTTCACCACCAGCACGCTCGACGGGGTGCTGTGTGACGACTGCCACGGTTGGGGCATATGCATGGACTGTGAGGGCACCGGTCGCAGCGACAGCGGCATGAGTTGGGGGCGGTGCTGGTGCGCCGCGGGCAACTCGGGGCCGGGCCGGTGTGTCGAGTGCAGGGGTTCGGGAGCCACCCCCGCCGCTGCCGACGGCGCCGATGATGTGACGGGGCCTCCGGCCGAGGAGGGTCACGTCTCCGGCATCGAGGCACTCATCGATGTCGCTCACCGCCCTTGTTCCTGCGGGGAGTTGCGCTGCTTGTGGAACAACACGCTCGCCGAGGACGGCGAGCGGCTCGTCGCCCGTTTCGGCGGCGCCTGCCAGAGGTGCGGGGCGCAGCGGAGCTACGCGTTCACACTGCCGCACCGGGAGCTTCCTGCTTCTCCGCCGCCTCCCCCACCACCACCGTGCCCACGCTGTGGCGGAACACCGGTGCCGGTGGTCGGCGGGCTGCATCTCCCCGGAACGGCGACGCTGCGTGCCCAGGAGCTGGGATTGGTGGCAGCTGCGCGCGAAGGCTGCGAAGTACGGCGGGACGATCCGCACTGGCAGTGCGCCTCGTGCCGTCACCGGTGGCGAGATGCCGATGAGCTCCGGTGGACCAAGATCCTGCGGCACGTCCTCGACGACTCCGATGCGAGCGGGCCGGTGCACGATCGCGGCCGGCCCCGCACCCGCGAAACCTGACGCAACGGGCCCCGCGCACGGGGCCCCGCACTCGGCCCCCTCCACATACGCGCGCCGCACACCGTCGCTCTCCAGAGCCCGGAAGGGGAAGTTGTCAGGTACACGGGCTTCACGGCCCCGCACGATGTGGCCCCGCTCAGCGTCGGAAACGGGATGTCCGCCGGTGCCGCGTACGCCTTCGCTCCGATACGAGACGAGTGGTCGTCGGTGGACGCCGTTGTCCTGACTGGCCCCTCAGTGGGCCGGGCCCTCCGCCGCGCTTCCGCTGTGGAGGGCGACGACCTCGCGGACGGCGCCGGTGATCGCCTGGTGGTCCTTCTTCAGCAGCGCACCGTGGTTGCTCTCCACCTTCGCGCTGACGCGGATGTGTGCGTTGGCGACGGTCACCGCGTCGAGGCCGGCACGTATCCGCTCCTGCTCGTCTCCTCGGCTCCCGAGGGACGTGCCGGAAGCGACCACGTACCGCACCGGGACGGTGATGCCGTTCAGCACGGGCCCCAGCTCCTGCTCGCGGGAGAGCCTGCCGAGCTCGATGTTGCTGTCCGCCTGTTGCTCGGCGGACATCCGCGGGGTCAGGCCCGTCGGGCGCAGCAGCGGCATGAACCATCTCATCCGCCGGAACAGCTTCCGAATCCTCTGCTCCATGGCCTCGTCGAGCCAGTCGTACGGGAACGCGCCGTCGACCAGGACGGCGCCCAGGGTGCGGGCCGGGTGGCGGTGGGCCCAGTGCGCCGCGACAACCGCTCCGTAGGACCAGCCCACCAGCAACGCCCGGTCCACGCCCCGGGCCGCCAGCACGGCGTCGACATCACGGACGGCTGCCTCGAAGGAGTAGTCGGCCGAGCACCCCGACTTCTTGCCGCGCGCCCGCCCGTCGAAGGTGATGTGCCGCCACGTCGGTCCGAGGTCGGTGATGACCTGCCGCCAATAACCTTGGGTGGCGAACTGGCCGTTGAGGTAGAGCACGGGGATCCCGTCGCCGCCGCTGTCGGTGACGGCCAGGGCCGTGTCGTCGACCGGCACCATGCCGGTCCACTGTGCGGCGGTGCTGTTGCTCTTCATGGGTCTGTCTCCTCGGTCGCGTGAAGCATCTTGTTGTCGCGTGAAGCATCTTGTTCGGCGTGCTCGGGGTCAGCCCATGGAGTAGGGGGCAGAGCTTCGAGGGGACGGGCACTCGGCTCGTCGACGGAGGCTGGCCCCGCTCATCGGCCCTCGGCCCTCGGCGGTCGGCCCTCGGCGGTCGGTCCTCGGCGGTCGGCCCTCGGCGAGAAACGCGGTCGCCCAAGGCCGGTCGGCCAGTCCCCTTCCGCTCTTTCCAGGCTGCGCGTCAAAGGCTGCTGGCGCTGATGTCCCCGTGGGCGGTGCTGGCGCGGACGTCGAGTGCCGTGGTGCCGTCGTTCTTGAGCGCGTTGCTGATCCGGCCATGCCCGGTGTCGGCGACCAGGGCAGCCGAGACACCAGCGGCGGCGGTGAGCGAGATGTCGCCGGACCGGGTGTGCAGGACGACGGTGCCACCCGCAGCTTCGCCGATCGTGATGTCACCTCGTGCGGTGCTGATCTCCGCGGGGCCGCCCAGCCGACCGACCTCGACATCGCCGTCGACCGCGGCGAGGTGGACGCTCGCAGCCTCGTCGATCTTGATTCGGCGGTACGCGCCCTCGCACACGACCTCACCCAGGCGGCCGACGCCGCGCACCTCGCAGCCGGCGGCCTTCGCCTCGACGCGGGAACCGGCCGGAAGTTGCACGGTGACCTCCAGAGAACCGGAGGACCCGACGAGCCGACTGCGGGACTCAGAGGTCTCAACGTTCAGGACGCCGTCGGTGTAGGCGACGGTGGCCTGCTCGGCGGTCTGGACGTCGCGGCTCTTGGCGGGGTCGGCGGGCCGAATCTCCACGGTGGTGTCGGCGCGGTCGGCCGCGATGAACTGAATCCTCCCGGCGGGAATGTTCAGGACGACGGAGACGGGGGCGGGCGTATCGAACGTGTGCATCATGCTCTCCAGTGCTCGGCGGTTGTTTCCGATGCACGAAACGCTACGGCGCTTTACAGGCGACGACAACTGCAATGTTGCATTCGTTCCCTATCACTGCAGGTAGTAGCCACATATCATTGCAATCACTTGAGAGTGCATTGCAACGCCCCTTCCCCACCGTTGCAATGAAGTGAAAGTGAAGGCTACGGTGGGATGCAGATGGTCCCCAGCAGGACTCGCCATGACGGAGCAACCCAGGGAGAGCGCGATGCCGGGAGGCAGACTCACACAGCAGGAACGCCGGCAGATCGCTCTCGGGCTGGCCGACGATCTGCCCTACGCACAGATCGCCCGCGGACTCGACCGTCCGACGTCGACGATCACGCGTGAGGTGATGCGCAACGGAGGCCCCGCCGCCTATCGCGCCGACTTGGCCCACCGCGCCACGGAACGCCGCGCCCACCGGCGCAGGCCCGCCGCCTCCCAAGGGACCGACTCAGCCCCTCAGCCACATGGGCGCGACCCCGAGGCCATGGCCGAGTACGCGGAGACACTCACCACCGTGCTCATGGCCTCAGGCCTGGCCAAGATGCCGGCCCGGGTGCTGACCTGCCTGTTCACCACGGACACGGGCAGCCTCACCGCGTCCGGACTCGCCCAGCGCCTCCAGGTCAGCCCTGCGTCCATCTCCAAGGCGATCACATTCCTGGAGAGCCAGAGCCTCGTCCGCCGAGAACGCGACGAACGCCGCGCCCGTTACGTCGTCGACAACGAACTCTTCTACCAGGCGACGATCGCCAGCGCCCGTTCCAACGACAGGTTCGTCGAGGTCGCGCGCCAAGGCGCCACCGTCCTGGGCCCCCAGACCCCGGCCGCCGCCCGACTGGAAAACATCGCCCGCTTCCTCGATTTCATCAGCGAATCCATCACCCGCGCCGCCGAGCAGGCCCGCGAGGTCCTGCACACCACATCCGAAACAGCCCCGAACGACACCGCGCCACCACGACCGAGTTCACCCGAGCAGGCGGAATGACGGTCTCGCAGCACGACAAGCCTCCGCTGAGGAACCTCGCACCCCGCGCGCAAGATGAGGGCCCTGCGGCCAAGACGGGAGTCCCCCGGGCAAGCCGAGCAGACGGGCGGCCCTGACACGGCGGCGGCCGACGCCCACGGTGGGTGCGGAGGCTCCCGCACTCCGCCGTCGAGCCCTGTGGCTCCGCTGATTCGGTAGCTCGGCTGAGCCGGTAGCTCGGCGCGACTGCGTCTGGCAAGATCAGTCGGTGGCTCGTCATGCGGTGACCCTGAGCAGGATCGAGCTCGCAGACTGGCGAGCCGTCCACTCCTGGGCTTCCCTCGTCCAAGTCTGCCGCTTCCAGGCGTGGGGGCCGAACACCGAAGAGCAGACCCGCGCGTTCGTGGAGACGGCGGTCGAAGCGTGGGCGCGGTCACCTCAGCGACGGTTCCCTTACGCAGCGCGTTGCGAAGGCGACGTGATCGGCATGGGTGAGCTCCACGTCCGGAACCGAAAGCACCAACAAGGCGAGATCACCTATGTCGTGCATCCCCGCGTCTGGGGGCAGGGCGTCGGGACGGCGATCGGAAGGGAACTCCTAGCGCGAGGCTTCGGGCATCTCCAGCTTCACCGCATCTGTGCCACCTGCGACCCGCGGAACCTCGGGTCGGCACGGGTGCTCGGCAAACTCCACATGACGTGGGAAGGTCGTCATCGTCACACCGCTCTGATCCGGGACGGTTGGCGAGACTCCGACGTGTACGGCATCCTCCAAGAGGACTGGCGCGAGAGGAACGACCGGGGTGCCGACGAGAAGCCAGTGCTGTGACGGTATTGGTCCGCCGGTACGCTGCTGGAAGCAACCGAACATGCGGTGACGTTGGACGGCTCAGCCCCCGGATCGCTCCCCCAGCGCGCAGAACTCGTTCCGCTCAGGGTCAGCAAGCACCGCTCAGGGCTCCTCCCTCCGTTACCCGACGTCCACCTGGCGAGCGCCCCGCATCGCCAGCGCCCCGGGCGACGGAGTCGCGGACGTCGACGGCGAGCTGTTCCCACTCACGTCCCATGGGGGCTACTTCTCCAGTCGTTGCTCGATGTGTTCTCAGGCCTTGGCGCTGTTGGCGTTTGCCACCGCCGGAAACTCGGGTGGTCTCGGCGCAGGATCTGGGTAGGGTCGGGCAAATGCCCGAGCTGAAGCGGCTGCATGCCGACCACGCCCCGGCGGTCCTGGCCTTCGAGGTGGCGAACCGCATCTACTTCGCCGCCGCGATCTCCGACCGCGGCGACGAGTTCTTCGACCAGTTCGCCGACCGGTACAACGCCGCACTGGCCGAGCAGAACGCCGGCATCTGCGCCTTCTACGTACTCGCCGCCGAGGACGGCTCCGTGCTCGGCAGGTTCAACCTGTACGACCTGGAGGACGGCATTGCCAGGCTCGGCTACCGGGTCGCGGAGCGGGTCGCCGGCCGCGGTGTCGCGACCGCGACCGTCCGGGAGCTGTGCCGGGTGGCGACAGCGACGCACGGCCTGCGCACACTACGGGCGGCCACCTCCCACGACAACGCCGCGTCACAAAGAGTCTTGGCCAAGGCCGGGTTCCTCCCGGTTGGCCCTGCCACCCCGGCCGACCTCGGCGGCAGGTCGGGCACGTGGTATCAGCTCGACCTCCAGCCATAGACCTTGCCCCTGTTGCTCGTTCGCGGCCGCTGTCGGATCCCTCACGCGGCAACCCGCCGGCAGCACCGGTGGAATGGACGGAGGAGGCCACCCGGGGTGGACCTGACGTATGCATCGGCCGGGGGGGGCGGGTGGCCGGGTGGCGCCAAGGGGCATCTGTCTCTTCGTGGTGCAGTTCCACCGCAGCCAACAACAGGGCCACGTCGGCGTGCACGGAGGCTCGCCCCCGAGCCTCCGTGCACTCTGGACACGACATCAGCGCGCGACCTCACGGCCATCTACGGTGCTAGCGTGACCTCTTGACCGAGGGGGATGAAAACAGTAGATGGCATCGACCACATTTCGCATCGGCGGAGATCTGCCTGTACGGCGACTCGGCTTCGGAGCCATGCACCTGCCGACCGAGACCGCCCACGACCGCCAGGCGTCACTCGCGGTGGCCCGGCGGGCGGTCGAGCTGGGCGTCACGCTGATCGACACCGCCCACCTGTACGGCGGAGGCGCCAACGAGGAACTCCTCGCGGAGGCCCTGTTCCCGTATCCCGACGAGCTCGTCATCACCACCAAGGTCGGCGTCGCACGCTCGGTCTCCTCTGGTGAGTGGGAACTGAACGGGCGTCCTGACGTCCTGCGCGCTCAGGTCGAACAGGCCCTGCGGCGGCTCCGCGTCGAGCGCATCGAACTCCTCCAACTGCACCGCATCGACCCCGAGACGCCCCTCGCCGATCAGCTCGGCGCCCTGCGGGATCTTCAGACCGAAGGCAAGCTCGTCCGGGTCGGACTCTCGGAGGTCACCGCCCCCGAGTTGGAGCAAGCACGCGAGCTCGTCAACGTCGCAAGTGTGCAGAACCGCTACAACCTGCTCGACCGCGAGCACGAGCCGGTGCTCGCTGCGTGCGAGGCGGCAGGTATCGCGTTCCTGCCGTGGCGTCCCGTCGCGGCAGGAACGTCTGGCGCGCAGGCCGAGATCGCTTCCGTGGCGGCCGAGAGCGACGCCACGCCCACCCAGGTGACGCTCGCCTGGCTCCTCGGCCACTCGCCGGTCGTTCTCCCGATTCCGGGAACCTCCCGAACCGACCACCTCGAGGAAAATCTCGCGGCGGCCGACCTGCACCTCACCTCCGCCCAACGTGAGCGCCTCGACCGACTGCCCGAACAGGTGTGAAGCGGTTCCGCTTCTTCGTCGGCGTCATGGCCGGCCTTCCTGACGCGGTCGCGCCGGCGCGAGTCGATGGTGCGGACGCGCCCGCCGCCCGTAGCTCGGGATGGCCTGCAGGGCGAGTTCGGCGGGGCCGGCCGATGACGACAGCGACCGCGGCGACCGCTGGTGGCGCATGCCGCCGGCCCAGCGGGCCCCTCGCGACCGCGAGGTCCGATCGGCTCACTTGCCGGCCGACCCGGACTGCGCCTCCGACAGCACCCGCAACACCGCCTTCGGGCGGGAGCCGGGGGGAGGCGACACAGCAAACGACCGCGACCGGGCGGGCGGCGAATCGGCCGCCCACACCGGCCTCGCGTCGGCCCCGGCCCGACAAGACCAGCCAGGTCAAGTCGGGCCGGGCACCGTAGCGTCGGACCTCAGCGCCAGTGGTTGTTGCTGGTGTGGTCGCCACCGAGCCAACGGGCGAGGTCGGCGTGCGCCGTCGTACGCCGTTCGGCTTCGATCTTCTCCACGTCGGGGTGGTCGACGGTGAACTCCAGCATCAGCCCGTTGGGGTCGGTGATGTACAGCGAGACACAGAACCCGTGGTCGATGACGTAGGCGTCCGCCTCCGAGTAGCCGGCCGCGGCGATGCGCTTCCGCATGGCCTCCTGCGTCTCGTGCTCGACTTTGAAGGCGATGTGCCGCCAGGGGGTGAAGTGGACATCGGTCTTGAACTCCTCCTGGTCCTCGGGGTTGGCGAACTGGAAGAAGGCGAGGGCCCCGCCGTCGGCCAGACCGTAGAAGGTGTGGCTGTAGACCCGCTCAGCGCCGAACAACACCTCGCGCTCGGTCCAGGTCGCCACCAGGGGCAGGCCGATCACGTCCTCGTAGAAACGTCGGTTGGCTTCCTGGTCGTCGGTGATCCAGGCGTGGTGGTGCAGGCGGAGCGGGAGTGTCTGGCTCATGTCGATCAACTCCGTTGCCGATTCCGCGTGTTGGCTCGACAGCCGGGCGGCTGTCGCCTCAGCACTCAGAGTGCACCTCAATCGGTTGAACGTTAAACCATTTTCCGGCCATTCTGCCCTCCACCTTGCGGGCCGATCGAGCAGAGCACGGTGGAGGCGCGGTAGCCAGACGCACTCCGGCCAACACCGCTCAGCCGGCAGCCCCGTACGCGGCCATGAACATCTCCAGCAGCCCGTCGACCGCGGCCTCGTCGATGGGACGGTCGGTGAGCAGGGCACGGTAGTACAAGGTGCCGCACAGCACCTCCGCGGCGAACTCCAGGTCCACCCCGTCGACGAGCTCACCAGTACTCTGCGCGAGAGTGATCCTCTCGAGCGTTCTCTGTTCGACAGTGACCAGAAAACGCTCGTGCAAAGTCGCGCGCAGCGCGGCATCGGACTGCGCCTCAGCGATGACCGCGCGGTATACGGGTCCGATCGGCGGGCTGGACAGAGCCGGGGCTGAGCGCAGGAACTGCTCCCGTAGGTCCGCACGCACGTCACCGGTGTCGCGGTAGTCCAGGTCACTGGTCCACGCGCGGCTGAGCGCGTCGAGCAGCAGCTCCGCCATGGACGACCAGCGGCGGTAGATCGTGTGCTTGCCGACCCCGGCCCGCCTGGCCACCGCTTCGATACTCAGACCCGCGTAACCCACCTCGACAGCGAGATCGAGGGTCACCTGCAGCAGTTCCTCGGTGCGCGCCGCGCCTCGGCGTCGCGGTGTGGCGGGCTTGTCGGTCACACTCCCACCCTATCGGCACAGACCGTGCCGTTGACAACCGCCCAGCGATACGCGCACCATACGGACACGAACGGCACGGCCCGTGCCGTTACCGATACGTGCCGGGCGCCGGGACTCCAACCCGCCTGCCCGCACTCCATCCGCACCACACCCCGTTGAAGGGAAGGTCTGCCATGACCAGAACCGCACGCACCAGTGAGCACGAGCAGTTCACCGCCGAGGAGCGGGCCGCGATGAAGGAGCACGCCCGCGAGCTGAAGCAGGCGGCCCGCCGCACCTCCCGCGCGGACAAAGCGGCCGAAGCACTGCGGGACGTGCTCGCGAAGATCTCCGAGATGCAGGACTCGGACCGGGCGATGGCCGAACGCGTCCACGCCGTCGTCACCTCCAGCGCACCGTCTCTCGAGCCCAAGCTGTGGTACGGGATGCCCGCCTACGCACTCGACGGCAAGATCGTCTGCTTCTTCCAGAGCGCCGCGAAGTTCAAGGCGCGCTACGCCACACTCGGATTCAGTGACCAGGCACAGCTGGACGAGGGCACCATGTGGCCGGCCGGGTACGCCCTCACCGAAGTAACGCCCGAGACGGAAGCCAGGATCGGCGCACTCGTGAAGCAGGCGGTGAGCTGAACCCCACCGCCCGGACAGTCGGCCGATCACACCCTTCCTCCACTGCGGACACGGAGAGTTTCCGGTCCACGAGCACGCGTAGATGGGGATTGCGAGGCCAATCCCGGTAATGCGTCATATCGAGGTGACGTCTCGTCAGGACGTGAGACGACAAGCCGCTGGTAATACGTGTGATTTCCATTCGCCGCACCGAATTTGCCATGTACTCTTCATCCGTCTCACGCGCCGCAAGACACGGCGTCTCAGGACTCAACGGGAGGTCATATCTTGAAGGTCAGGAAGATTCTGGGTGTCGTGACTGCCGCAGCGGCGATGACGGTCATGACGTCCGCGCCGGCGTTCGCCGACGAGGCGGTCACCGACAGAAACGTGGAAATGGTAATTTTCGGCAGCGGCTACCACGTCGACTCGGTCACGATCCACGGGGTCCCGGAGCCCCAGGGCCCCGCCGAGTACCAGTTCACCTACTACGCGTCCACCTCGCCGACCAAGACGCACACCATGATCTGCGGCGGCAGCAGCACGGGAAACAGCTGCGCTCACAAGTTCTCCATCGACGCCACTTATGGCGGCGGAGCGGGGATAAGAAGCTGCGGGTCGATCAAACGTGTCGACAACCAGCAGATCCTCGGAGTCGCCTGCAAGGACTGGTGACGGGTAAAGAACTCGTCACCGCGCAGAACTGAACGACTCCGACCTGACGGCTGCGTCTTCGGTCGCGCGGCTCTGTGCCGTGAAGAAGCTCCTGGCAGTGGTGGCACGGCCTAGACCGTTCGCGCCCTGCCAGGAGCTTCGCGCGCTTTCACACGAGCATTGTCCACCCATCGGCGAATCGCTCTGTTCACCGTGTGTGTGTTGACCAGCTGCGTCCCCACCCCCCTCAACGGCTCCCTGACAAAACCGTTGAACGAGGCGGTGGGATGTCCGTGCGGCGAAGCAGCGAAAGCCGTCTTCATCTGCTCGGCCGTGCGCTGGGGCAGGGCAGACACACAGGCTGGTTCGGCAACGCCGTATCGGGCCCGGCGAGGCGGACCGACGCCAAACTCGCCCTCCTCAACGGCCCTGCCGTCGCCGCCACCACCGAACTCGGCGCGCGGCTCGATTAGAGCGCGGACTGAGCCGTCCGTCCTGGCGGTGGATGAGACTCGAGGGCCGGCTGGTGGATGTGGCGAGCAGCAACTCATCTATGCGACCAGCCTGCATGTCTGGCTCAGCGCACTCTCCCAGCCCCCCAGTCCTCCGAGTCCCCCGCCGGTCTCTGCGCCACTTCTCGCCAGGTGCTCAGTCGAAGAGGGAGAGGTCGATGGATTCCGCGAGCGCGGCGTAACCGGCGTCGTTGCCGTGGAGGCTGTCGCCCATGTGCAGGTCGTCGCGGATGCGGGTGGGGTCGGCGGGGTCGCGCCAGATGGCGTCGAAGTCGAGTACTCCGTCGAAGGCGTTGCTTGTGCGGAGCCACTCGTTGACATGCTCGCGCGCCTTGTCGCCCTCGGAGGTGTACATGTCGGAGCCGCCGTAGGGGGCGATGGTCGCGGCGTAGACCTTCGCACCGTGCGCACGGGCGCGCGCTGCCACCTGAAGGTGAGCGGCGATGATGTCGTCCACGCCGACGGGCTCGCCGGGGAACATCGCGAGGAACCCGGCGGTCTCCTCGTTGTGCGGGGCGAAGGAGAAGACGAGGTCGTTGCCCACGGCGATCACCACGTGCCCGAGGCCGGGGGTGGCGAGGACATCGCGGTCGAAGCGCGCGAGGGCGGCGGGGCCGATGCCGTCGGTGAGCAGGCGGTTGCCGCCGATGCCCTGGTTGACCACGCACCGCGTTTCGCTGCCGCGCGCGTGCAGGCGCTCGGCGAGCAGGTCGGTCCAGCGCCGGTCGGTGCCGGGGGTCGAGCCGATCCCGTCGACGCGGGAGTCGCCGAGCACGGCGATGGCCCGGACCGGGGTGTGGGGCTGTACTTCGACGGCCGTGATCACGGCCTGTGCCGACAAGGGTGTGGCGTCGGTGGGCGGCGAGGTGAGTTCGGTGGCGTCACCGGGGATGAGCCAACCGAGGGCGTGGAAGGTGCCGTGGCAGGTGGCGGTGTCGACGCGGCCGGGCAAGTGGAGGCTGAGGGCCAGCCGCGTCAGTGCGTCGACCGTCAGGTCGACGGGGTCGCTGAGGACGGGAGCACCCGCCGGTACGGTGACGCTCGGCTGGCCGCCGAACGTGATCGCGCGGCTGGTGTCGTCCTGGACCGCGCCGTCGGAGTCCGCGCGGGCGACACGGGCGGCGCCGATGGTCAGCGGTGCGGTTCCGTACTCGTTGCTGAGGCGGATACGCATGCGCTGTCCGCCGCCGCTGATGCGGACGAGCTGCCGCAGTGTCGCGTTCTCGAAGGCGTCGAGGGCGCTGACGGAGTTGTCCGGAGCCTGCGGGGAGGCACCCCAGGTGCGCACCCATGCGCCTACGCCGGGGGCGAGGCCTGCACAGTCGTCGGGG
Organism: Streptomyces diacarni; assembly: GCF_003323715.1. GTDB lineage: Bacteria > Actinomycetota > Actinomycetes > Streptomycetales > Streptomycetaceae > Streptomyces > Streptomyces diacarni. The sequence goes on along the minus strand of NZ_QOIN01000066.1, from coordinate 167,664 downwards.
GTGTGGGTGGCGTTGTCCATGGTCGTTCTCCTCCGGTTGTCGAGTTCGGGACGGTGGGCAAAGCCCGTTCGGGTCCAGTACGGCTCGCTGTGCGTGTGGATGCGCATGCGCTGCCCCGTAGTCGTGCGGTGCCGTACCGCGTGGCGCGAGCGGACCGGTTGCTCGCTCTAGCTGCTCGGGGTGCCGAACCACTGGTTGGCGACCTGTTCGAACGCGGCGGGCTCGGGGGTGTGGAGGTCGGCCCAGGCGACGACGCCGTCGGGGCGGAGGAGCAGCGCGGTGAGGCCGAGGCTGTCGCGCACCGGCCCGTACGCGTAGTGGATCCGGCCCTCCCACTTCTGAGCCGCGCCGTGCAGCGCGCGGTCGTCGGTGAGGTCGAGCGCGACGCCCTGGCCCGTGTGCAGCAGGTCGCCGAGGCGGGTGCCGTCCTCGAAGCGGAGGTCGGGGGCGCTGCGGCCGACGAGCGAGTGGCCGCCGCCCAGGTCGTATTGGTGGAACAGGCCCGACGTCCTGCGGTAGACGTGTGTGGTTCCCTCCGCGGTACGCATCAGGTCGCCGACCAGCTTGCGCAGTGCGGGGGCGTTGGGGCCCGGGTTCATGGCCGCCACCTGGGCCCGCGACCAGTCGAGGACGGCGGCGCCGACGGGATGGCGCTCGCTGGTGTACGTGTCGAGCAGTCCGTCCGGTGCGGTGTGGCGCAGGGTGGCGGCGAGCTTCCAGCCGAGGTTCATGGCGTCACCGATACCGAGGTTGAGTCCCTGGCCGCCCAGGGGTGAGTGGATGTGCGCGGCGTCGCCGGCGAGCAGGACGCGACCCTTGCGGTAGGTCGTCGCCTGCATGGCGCGGTCGGTGAAGCTGGAGGCGAGGTGCACCTCGTCCAGCGTCACGTCGGTGCCGGAGACGCGGCGCAGCACCCTTTGTAGGTGCCCGCGGGTCAGCGGCTGGGAGCGGTCGAAGGCGCCGCCGTCGAAGTCCATCATGCCCAGGTGCCCTTCGAGGGGCGTGCGCAGGTACATGCCGTTGTCGGTGAGGTGGAAGCCGAGGGGCAGCCGAGCGGTGTCGGCGAAGGTGACCTGGGCGACGTAGCCGGTGAACAGGGGCTCGGTGCCGGCGAAGTCGAAGCCCGCCAGGCGGCGTACCGCACTGCGTCCGCCGTCGCACCCCACCAGCCAGCGCGAGCGGTACTGCTGCCCGCCGGCGGTGGTGACGATCCCTTCGTCGTCCTGGCTCACCGCCGTGACCGGAGCGTCCCGGACGACCTCCACACCCAGTGTCGAGGCCTGCTTGGCCAATACTGTGGTGACCGCTTCCAGGCTCGTCATGAATCCCTCCATGGCAGGGCTGGGCAGTCGGAAGGGGAGGGCTGCGGTGTCGACATCGGCCGCGTCGAGCGTCATGCCCGCGAAATGGCTCACCTCACGCGGGGCGGGCGCCTCGACGGCTTCGGGGGCAGCGCCGATCGTCCGCGGGTCGGCGCCGGAAGCCTCGATCATGGCGTCCAGCAGTCCCCGGCGGTGGAACGTCTCGGCGGAACCGGCGTTCAGACCCCGCAGGCCGAGTGGAAGTGCCCTCAACGGCGGGTGGGGGTCCTGTTCCCGTTCGAGTACGAGGGCGGAACAGCCGGACAGGGCCAGCTCGTTGGCCACGAACAGACCGACCGGGCCGGCGCCCGCGACAACGACGTCGTACATGGGAGTTACCTTCCTCGAAAACCGCTACCGACAACTGCGTTGACCTGCCGCAGCGGTGAAGCGGGTCGCTGCACGTCGGTGCGGGAGGACCCGTGCAGACGGGACAGCGCAGGCGGGACAGTCAGACGGGCCAGTGCACGTCGGTGCAAACGGACCTGCGCAGGCGGGCCTGCGCAGGCGGATCAGAACAGACGGATCAGCGCGGGCGGGTCCGCGCGGCCCGGTTCAGCGCAGGCGGGTGAGGCCGTCGAGGATGACGGCGATACCGGTGAGGAACTGCTCGCGGTCGTCGTGCTCGGTGGCCTGGCCGACGATGGCGTGCATGAACGGGTAGGCCTCGGGGTCGAGTTCCCGCCAGGCCGTGGAGGTCGCCGCGAAGAACTCCCCTCGGTCCGCCTTGGGGTCGATACCTGAGGTGTCCCCTTCGATGCGGGCGTTCTGGCTGACCGCTCCGAGGATGTAGTGCACGAGCGTCGAGGCCGCGTCGAACCAGCTCTCTCGCGGCACGCCCAGCGCCTCCACCTGCCGGCCGATCCGCTCGAAGATACCGACCGTGACGGGGCCGACCGGGTTGCGGACTATCTGCAGGGTCAGCCGTGTGGCGAGCCAACGGTGGGCGGTGATCGCGTCGAACAGGGCCAGGGCGACGGCCCTGATCTCGTCGGACGGCGTGGCTGCGGCCGAGGGGCGCGCCGCGGCCAAGGCCCCCGTCACGACCGTCTCCGTCGCCGCGTCCAGCAGGTCGTCCCGTTTGCCCACGTGGTATGCGATCGCCCCGGAGCCCGTGGACAGGCGCTCACTGAGGGCCCGGACGGTCAACGCGCCCTCGCCGCCCGCGTCCAGAAGCCCGACCGCGGCGTGAAGAATCTGCTCCCGGGAGAGCACCTGATTGCGCCGTTGAGGTCGGCGCGCCGACGTTGTCATGCCTCTACCCTGACACATTTTGGTGCACCGTGCCAACTTGGTGCAGCGTACTAATCTGCCGGGACTTCCCCTGGCGCACTGCGTCGAATGAGGTTCGCCCCACCCCGACAACGTCTCGATCGCCACGGGGCACCCGCCGTACGCGCACGGCATCAGCGGCAACGGCGACCGAAAGCGACCAGTGGCGTGAGCTCAACTTCCGCTCTCAGGGCGTGATCGCGGTGGCCGGGTCCGACGAGTGGGGGACCTGAGCAGCTGACCCGCGAAGAGACCGCCCAACCCGACGACCCTCGATAAACACACGGAAACAAACATTTGTCGAAGGGGTTCCAACAGACCCGAACACAGTCTTACCGTGAGGCGGTCACAGAGGCTGTCCCGCCGCCCTGCCGGGCCTGGGCAGTCCATTTCAGCGAGCAGTGAGGACGGATATGCGCCCCACCGTATCGACCCGTACCACTGGCAAGCAGCTGGTCAGCGCGATCGGTGTCGTGATGATGTGCGGAGCGGGCCTCGCGGCCCCGGCGTCCGCGGCGACCGACACCGCCGAGAACAGCGAGAGCGCGCAGGCCGCGCGGCAATCCGCGGGCGGCGACCTGGCCAAGACCCCACCCATGGGCTTCAACAACTGGAACGCGACGCACTGCGGCGCGGACTTCAACGAGGAGATGGTCAAGGACACGGCCGACATCTTCGTCGAGAAGGGCCTCAAGGACGCGGGCTACGAGTACGTCAACCTGGACGACTGCTGGGCCGAGCCCGAACGCGACGCCGACGGCAAGCTGGTCCCCAACAAGGAACGCTTCCCCCACGGCATCAAGGCCGTCGCCGACTATGTGCACTCCAAGGGCCTCAAGCTCGGCATCTACACCAGCGCCGGCACCTGGACGTGCAACACCGAGCCGGGCATGCCGGGGGCGCTCGGCCACGAGGAAAGCGACGCGCGGCAGTTCGCCGACTGGGGCGTGGACTACCTCAAGTACGACAACTGCAACAACGAGGGCCTGCCGGCGCAGGAGCGCTACCAGACGATGCGGGACGCGCTGGACAAGACGGGCCGCGACATCGTCTACAACATCTGCGAGTGGGGCGAGAACAAGCCCTGGGAGTGGGCGCCGAAGCTGGCCGAGACGTGGCGCACCACGGGAGACATCTCCGATAACTGGGACAGCATGCTCGGCATCATGAAGGAGAACCTGAAGCTTTCGCGGTACGCGAGCCCGGGCAACTTCAACGACCCCGACATGCTCGAGGTCGGCAACGGCGGGATGACCGACACCGAGTACCGCACCCACTTCTCCATGTGGTCCATCATGGCGGCCCCGCTGCTCATCGGCTCCGACCTGCGCAAGGACGACGGTGCGGCGCTCGACATCCTCAGCAACAAGGAGGTCATCGCGGTCGACCAGGATGCGCTCGGCAAGCAGGGTGAGGTCGTCTCGCAGGAGGACGGCCGCTGGGTCGTCAGCAAGGAGCTGGCCGACGGCAGCCGCGCCGTCGCCCTGTTCAACGAGACCGGTCAGGAACAGACGATCACCACGACCGCCGACGCGGCCGAGGTGCCTCACGCGGACTCCTACACGGTCCGCGACCTGTGGCAGCACTCGGACAGCACGTCGAACGGCGACCTCTCCGCCAGGGTTCCGTCCCACGGCACGGTGATGCTCCGTGTCACCCCCGAGAAGTAGGGCGGGCCGTCAGCCGGCCAAGACCGGCTGACGTCCCCGCGGGGCTCCTCGTCCACGGCCCGCCGCCCTCGCGAGCGGCGGGCCGCCGCCGTCGTCACGCCGTCGCGCAGCGCTCGCGGAGGCGCTCGACACCGTCGCCTTCCAGGTCGTCGAGGTAGGTCGCGCGCCCCGTCATCGCCATCGTCAGAGCCAAGGTGGTGCCGGAGACGAGGGCGCCGGAACCCGTCTCGAAGGGACCGTCGTTCGCGGTGAGCCGCAGGCCGCCGATGCGGCCCTTGGCGACGACGACGAGATCCGTGCCCCGGTAGTACTCGGCCACGCGCGTGACCGCCTCCTCCGGGTAGTCGCGCCGTATGCCCAGCGGGCGCCGGATGTCCTCCGCGTGCACGAGCGTCTCACCGAGCATGGCCAGCACGGGCAGGGGAGGCTTGGTCCTGCTGGATACCACACGCCGGAACCGCTCAAGGGTCTCGGCCGGGGTTGCGCCGAGCTGCTCCGCCAGCCGCACGGCCACCTGTCTGTCGAAGTCGAACCGGCAGCGGACCACCCCCGCCAGCCAGCGCGCTGGGGTCAGACTGGCCCCCGCGGTGAGGTGCGCCAACACCTCACGCACCGTCAACCCGGTGCACAGCGACGGTGTCAGCCACTGGTCGTCGGACAGCTCCGCGAGGTCGGCCGCCAGCGCCGCTCGCTCAGCGTGCACCATGGCCCACATCGCTGTCCCCGCTCTGCCGTCTGCCGCCTGTTTCCCGCCGGCCATATGGAGATTCTCCTGTCACGAGTCCTACTCTTCGTCGCGCCGGATATCCCAGCAGGTGGATGTCCGGCGCGGTGTCCGAGGAGGAGACTTCCGCCCCGGGACAAAGTAATCGCCCGCACCGCCGCCCGCCTCACCGTCGAGGCCCTCCCCCGCCCGACCAGACCGCTGAGCCGCCTGTACGGGGGGCGGAGTTGAGGACGGCAGTGCGAGGAACGCCGGCACGACGGCCGGCCAGCGGGGCGCCTTCGCGGCTCCGCCGGCCGTGGCCCGGCGACGCCCGGCCCTCTCAGGGCCCCGGCTCTTCCGTCGTGCCGGAGCCCTCCGGCACGGGCCTCGCCGCACCGGCACCGCGTGTCGCCGGTCGCTCACCGTCCTGCGCGGGTTCCTCTCCGGACCGGTCGGATGCCTCTCCCGGGGAGTTCGCGGCTGCCGCCCGCCGTGCCGTCGGGTGCGCGGAGGGCCCGTTCGAGGTCATCGGCTCATGCCAACGCGGAGTCGGAGTCGTGCCCAGGTCGCGCCGGGACCCGTCACAGGACCCGCGCCCGCCGCCCGTACCCGCCCGTCCTCGCCTCGCCCCGCGGCCGTGCCGCACCGTGCCGTGCCGTGCCGTGCCGGCGCTTCGCCGACGCGGTGCCACCCCGCGAGACCCGCGCATCATCGATGCATGTCAGACGCGATATGCGCACCCCCTCTCCACGCTTTTTGACCCGTTTCGAGCCCGCCGATACGTTCGGTCCGCTGAGCACGGCAACCGGCTGAGCATCGGAACTGAGCGGAAGTGAGTGAATCCCGTGTCCCCCACCGGTGCGACGGCGTCACACGCCCACACCGTCAACCACCTGGCCCTGTCCGCGCCGGGATGGCTGCGCGACAACATCGACACGCTGGTGGGTGTGCCCCTGCGCATCCTGCTCGTGGTCGTGGGTGCCGCGATCGTCCGGGCCGTGGCCAAGAAGGCCATCTCCCGGGTCGTCCAGCGCATCCTGCAACCCCCGGAGGCCGAGAGCGAGCCTCGCCGGTCCGGGCGCGGGCCCGCCGTGCTCGCGCGCGACCGGTCCCGGGCGAACGAGCGGCGTGAGCAGCGCGCCCGCACGATCGGGTCGGTCCTCAGCAGCATCGTCACGATCGTCGTCGCGGTGATGGGCGTGGCGATGGTGCTGGACCAGATCGGCATCGCGCTCGGCCCGCTGCTGGCCAGCGCCGGGGTCGTGGGTCTGGCCATCGGTTTCGGCGCCCAGAGCCTGGTCGCCGACTACCTGTCCGGCATGCTCATCATGCTCGAGGACCAGTACGGCGTGGGCGACTCGGTGGACCTGGGCGAAGCCGTCGGAGAAGTGGAGCACGTCGGCCTCCGGCTCACTCAGGTCCGCGACCTCAACGGTGGCCTCTGGCACATCCGCAACGGCGAGATCCTCCGCGTACGCAACGACAGCCAGGAGTGGGCGCGCGCCGTCCTCGACGTCTCGGTCGCCCACGAGTCCAACCTGGAAGCGGTCTTCGAGGTGTTGGAGCGCACCGGCCGCGAGCTGCGCGAGGAGCCGCGTTTCAAGGACGTCCTCCTCGAAGACCCCGCCGTGTGGGGCGTGCAGTCCCTCGACCCGGACGGCGTCGTCGTGCGTCTCGCCGTCAAGACGGCCCCCCTCCAGCAGTGGGGTGTCACCCGGGAGCTGCGGCGCCGGGTCAAGGAAGCACTCACCCGCGCAGGCATCGACATCCCGTTCCCGCAGCGGACGGTGTGGATGCGCTCCGAGGAGGGGCTTCCCGACATTCCCGCGCAGAACACGGGCCCCGTGCGACGGTGACGTCGCACGGGTGCCCGCCCCGACGGACGTGCGGGTCGCTCAGTCGCCCTCTTCGGGTAGGACCTCGACGTACCCGCTCGTTCCGTGTACGCGGATCCGCCGGCCGTCCGGGATCAGCCGGGTGGCGTCCTCCACCCCGACGACGGCCGGCAAGCCGTACTCCCTGGCGACCACCGCACCATGGGTCATCAGACCGCCCGCCTCCGTCACCAGGCCTTTGACCGTGACGAAGAGGGGCGACCAGCTGGGGTCCGTGCAGGCCGTGACCAGGATGTCGCCCGCGGTGAGCTCAGCCTGTGCCAGGTCCGTGACGACGCGGGCACGCCCCTCCACCGTCCCGGCCGAGACCGCCAGTCCGACCAGGGCGTCGTCCGGCACATCCGCGCGTCGGTACGCTCCGGTGACGGCCTCGCCGTCCGAGGTGAGCACCCGGGGCGGTGTGAGCGTCTGATGCGCCCTGAACGCCTCCTCGCGTCGGCGGATGAGCCGGCCGTCCACCTGTCCTGTGCGTACGGCGTCACGGAACTCATGGAATCCGAGGAAGAAGACATCCTCCTTCTCGGCGAGCGCGCCGGCCCGCACGAGGCGCTCGGCTTCCTCCAGCAGGGCTCGCTTGTAGTGGAGGTAGCGGCTGACCATGAAGTACTTCGGGTACTCCCGGTAGCCGATGAAGGTACGCACCCGGTTGATCATGCGTGTGGTCTCGTCGGCCTTGGCTTCTCCGTCCGGCAGGGCCCGCAACCGCTCCAGCACCTCCGCTTCCTTCGTCCGCGCCGTACGCAGCCCTTCCTGGAAGCGCTGTTCGCCGGCGCCCGGTTCGAAGTTGTCGACGTTGTTGAGGATCAGGGGCAGGAGCGTGGTGGGGCGTTCGCTCCACCGCGGCCTTGTGATGTCGATCTCGCCGGCGCAGCGCATGCCGTGCTTGCCGAGGAAGGCACGGATCGCGTCTCCCGCCGCCCGGCCCCCCGCCGCCGCGTTCACCCCGTCCAACTCGTCCAAGCGGTCGTCTTCGTCCGAGCCCTCGCGTTCGTGCACGTCCTCGCGTTCGACCAGCTCATCAAGTTGGTCCAGCTCGTCCAGGAAGTCGTCGCTGTCGGCAGCCCGCAGGAACGCGACCACGTCCGGATGCGAGCGGACCACGTCCGCGACGTCCAGGAGCGCCAGCCCCATCTGGGAGGTGACGTTGCCGGGAACCGACTGCGTGAGCGCGTCGGCCACGCTCTTGTCCCCCAGCCACGCCTCCAGCCGCTCGTTGAGCCACCATGACGCGTTGAGCGCGCTCATGATCACCTGTAGGCCCCGCGGGTCGAACAGGATGCGCCGCAGCTCTTCGACGTCCGTCAGGATGAAGTCGAACAGCGCCGGTCCGGACACCGTGCCGATCTCGCGTTCCAGGGCGGCGTTGGACGCCTGGCCGCGCTCGATCAGTTCGGTGACGAGGGCCGCATCGGTGTCCGGCGGGGTGGGCGCGGCGTCTGGCGGGGGCTCAGCCGGAGTGCTGTCAGGAAGGGAGGGGAGGAAGTCGCCCCGGTCGAGGACGGTGCGCAGCGCGTCCCCGATCAGCGGATCGGATCTTCCCAGGCTCTCCATGACCTTGCCGCGGCTCGCCGGCGAGGCCAGGCGCTCGGTGACGTCGACGAACAGCCTTCCGCCCGCCTCGGCCATCGGCACCGGGGTAGTCAACTGCCACAAGGACAGTCCCAGGGGTTTCATCGGGTCGGTCATCATCTGCTGGTGCCCGACCGAGACATAGACGTGGTGCTTCTCGTCGTCCGCCGCCGGGATGGGGAACAGCGTCGTGATCGGCCGGCTCTGGACGATGCGGATGCCACCGTCGGTCAGGCACCACTCGATGTCCTGGGGACAGCCGAAGTGCGCCTCGATACGCCGGCCCAGCCGCGCGAGCCGCTCCACCTGCGTGTCCGTCAGCGCCGGCTTTCCCCGCCGGTCGGGGGCGAGCACCTGTTCCCGGGTCCCGCCTTCCGGCGAGGCGTGGACGGCGAGCTGTTTGACGGCGACCGACTTGTCGACGACTTCACCGTCCCGCACCGTGTACACATCCGCGTTCACCCGGCCGGAGACCAAGGCCTCGCCGAGCCCGAAACCGGCCTCCACGGAGGTGATCCGCCGGTTCGAGGTGACGGGGTCGGCGGTGAACATGACCCCCGAAGCGTCCGGAGACACCATCTGCTGCACGACCACGGCCATATGGACCATGCGGTGGTCGAAGCCGTTCCGCAGCCGGTAGGTCACGGCGCGCTCGGTGAAGAGCGAGGCCCAGCACCGGCTGACGTGCTCAAGGACCGCCGCGGGGCCCACGATGTTCAGGTACGTGTCCTGTTGGCCCGCGAAGGAGGCCGTCGGCAGGTCCTCCGCCGTCGCACTGGATCTGACGGCATACCCGGCTCCCTCACCCAGTCGGGCAAGCGGTGCCGTGAGGGCCGCCGCCAGATCGTCGGGCACGGGGGTCTTCTCGAGGCCGGCGCGGATCTCCGCGCTCAGCGCGCGCACCGATTCCCGGTCGTCCGGGTCCAGTCGCGAGAGCTGAGCGACCCGCTCGTCGATCGACGGCACGTCGGCGAGGACGCGCCGGAACGCGTCCGTCGTCACGCAGTAGCCGGCCGGTACGTGGATGCCCTCGAGCCGCGACAGCTCCCCCAGATGTGCGCCTTTGCCTCCAACGACCGCGACATGCGTCCGGTCGATCTCCTCGAACCCCAGCACATAGCAGTCGGACGGGTACGACTCCCCCGCGCTGCTGTCGGCATCAGCCATGCGCTACCTCCCCCACGCGCCGGTTCCGGCGCTTGAACGGCCTGACAAGTGCCAGGATTGTCCGCTCCTCGGGGGTTCTTGCGGCAAGTCCCCCTCCTTGCCATACTTTGGGCATGGCAGCAGAGGACTCCGCCAGTAGCTTGGGGAGTTCGCCCTGGCGGCCGTGAGCGGGAGTTCCGCAGAGATCGCGGTCAGCTCCCACGCCTCCGCGTGACTGCGTCCGCACCGCGGATGTGAGACTCAAGCCATGCTCGTACAGTTCCTCGCCGCGGCCGGCGTGCTCGCGCTGTTGACCCTTGTGCCCGGGCCGGACCTGGCCGTCGTGACGAAACGGGCTGTTTCCTCCGGGTGGCAGGACGGGCTGCGGACGGCCGGCGGTATCACCTCGGGGCTGCTGGTGTGGGGTGTGCTCACCCTCGCGGGTCTCGCCGCCGTCCTGGCCGCCTCCGCCACCGCGTACACCGTGGTCAAACTGGCAGGGGCCGCCTACCTGGTATTCCTCGGCATCCAGACGCTGCTCCACAGCCGCCGCGTGCGGGCGCAGCACGTGGGCGCGCTCCCCGACGCCCCTGCCGGCAGCCCTTGGCGCACCGGCCTGGTCAGCAACGTCTTCAACCCGAAGATCGCCGTCTTCTACACCGGCCTGCTGCCCACGCTGGCCCCGACCGGGCTCGCCCCGCACACGGGTATGGCACTGCTGGTCCTCATCCACGTGGCACTGACCGCCGTGTGGCTCGGCGGTTACGTACTGCTGCTGGCGAAGGCGCGCGCCTTCTTCCAGAAACCCGCCGTGCGCCGGGCCATGGACCGCGTCACCGGCACCGTCCTGATCGGCTTCGGCCTGAAGGTCGCCACGACACGGCCCTGACCAACGGCCGATACTCGGCGCGGCAGGCACACACGGGCACCCGCCACGCTCAGGCCAGTGCCAGGGCGCCGCTGAGGGCGGCCGCGATGGCGAAGGCGGTCAGGCCCAGGAACGTCTCCATCAACGTCCAGCTCTTCAGTGTCGTGCGGATGTCGATGTCCATGTACCGGTTGAAGAGCCAGAAGCCGGAGTCGTTGACGTGCGAGAGCACCGTGCCGCCGGATGCGACGGCCACGACGACCAGCGCGATCTCCGGCTGGGACAGGTCGAACTCACGGATGAGCGGTGCCACGATGGGTGCGGTCGTCACGATCGCGACCGTCTTCGAGCCGAGCGCCACTCGCAGCAGCGCGGCGATGAGGAACGCGAGGACCACAGCGGGCAGGGCCGTCGAGCCCATCAGGTCCGCCAGCGCGTCTCCTGCCTGCGACTGCTCCAGTACGGCGCCGAAGACGCCGCCCGCGCCGGTCACGAGCAGCACCAGCGCCACAGGGCCGAGCGATGCCGAGGCCGCCTTCTCGATGCCTGCCATGCTCAGGCCACCTCGCACCCCGAGCATCCAGATCGACAGCAGCGTGGCGAGGGTGAGGGCGATGATCGGGGCGCCGACGAACTCCAGCGCCGTACGCAGCGCACCCTTGTCGAGGACGAGCCCCGCGAAGGTGTGCAGCATGATCAGCAGTACCGGCAGGACGATCACGCAGACGGTGACGCCCAGCGAGGGCCGCGCGCGGTCGGGGGTCCACTCCTCGGTCGCGTCCGTGGTGCCCGATGAGGCGCCCGCCCCGGACGCGAGCGCGGGCACCGGCACGTTCAGCCGGTCGCCGATCTTGACGCCGAAGAGGTAGGAGCCGACGAACCAGGCCGGAAGGCCGCAGACGAGGCCCATGACGGTCACCCAGCCGAGGCTCGCGCCGAGCAGACCCGCGGCGGCGACCGGACCCGGGTGCGGCGGCAACACGGCGTGCATGATGGCCAGACCGCCGGCGGCGGGCAGGGCCACGCTGATCACCGAGCGGCCGGAGCGCTGCGCCACCGCGTAGATCAGCGGCATCAGCAGGATGAAGCCGACTCGAAGAAGACCGGTACGCCCACCAGGAGCGCCGTGAGGCCCACCGCGAGTGGGGCCCGCTTCTCGCCGACCGCCGCCAGGAGCCTCCCGGAGAGCACCTCCACGGCGCCGGACTCCTGCATGACCCGTCCCAGCATCGCACCGAGGGCGACGATGACGGCGATCTCACCGAGGGAGTCCCCCATGCCCGCTTCGAGCACACCGGGCAGGTCGCTGAGGCTGATGCCGGCCGCGGCGGCGACGCCGATGCTCACCACGAGCAGCGCGAGGAACGCGTGCAGCTTCACCTTCACGACCAGGAGCAGCAGCAGCGCGACCCCGCCCGCGACGAGCAGCAGGAGCGCCCACGGCGGCAGGCTCCAGGTGGTGGCCGGCGCGTCCGCGGCCAGGGTCTTCCAGGGCAGCCCGGATATCAGGCCCGTTCGTGCGGTAGGCATCATTGCCTCCTGTCAGGCATGGGTGGCTCGGCAGGCCGCGAGCACCTCGTCCGCCGGCCGGCAACTGCGCGGGGCCGGCGGCTGCCGGCCCCGCGGGGACTTCAGGTCCGGTCGAGTGCCGGGCGCTTGGGGTCGAAGGACCATCCGGGTATGAGGTGGCGCATCGCCACCGCGTCGTCGCGGGAGCCGAGCCCTTCGCGCTCGTACAGCTCGTATGCGGCCGCCACCTGCTCCTCGTCGAGTTCGATGCCGAGTCCCGGCGACTCGGGGACGTGCAGCAGCCCGTCGTCGATGGTGAGCGGGTCGCGGGTGAGGCGCTGGCCGTCCTGCCAGATCCAGTGCGTGTCGATCGCCGTGATCGGGCCGGGGGCCGCGGCGGCCACGTGCGTGAACATCGCCAGTGACACGTCGAAGTGATTGTTCGAGTGCGAGCCCCAGGTCAGCCCCCAGGCCTGGCACAGCTGCGCCACCCGCACCGAACCGCTCATCGTCCAAAAGTGCGGGTCGGCGAGGGGGATGTCCACGGCGTCCGTGCGCAGCGCGTGGGTCAGCTGCCGCCAGTCCGTGGCGATCATGTTGGTGGCGGTGGGCAGCCCTGTGGCCCGCCGGAACTCCGCCATCACCTCGCGGCCCGAGTAGCCGTCCTCAGGTCCGCAGGGGTCCTCCGCGTAGGCGAGGACGTCCCGCAGCTCGCGGCCGATCCGTCCGCCTCATCCAGCCGCCACGCCCCGTTGGGGTCGAGGGTGACGCGTGCCTGGGGGAGGCGCCGTGCCAGCGCGGTGACGGCCGCTGCCTCCTGGCGGGCGGGCAGCACGCCGCCCTTGAGCTTGAAGTCGCGGAAGCCGTAGCGCGCGTGCGCGGCCTCCGCGAGCCTCACGACGGCCTCCGGGGTGAGCGTCTCCTCGTGGCGCAGCCGCAGCCACGCGTCGGCGTCCTCGCCCTCGTGAGCGGGCGCGCGGTAATCCAGATCGGTGCGGGTGCGGTCGCCGACGTAGAAGAGGTAGCCGAGGACGGGCACCTGGGCGCGTTGCTGTCCGTCGCCGAGCAACTCGGCCACCGGCACTCCCAGGTGTTTGCCGTGCAGGTCCAGCAGGGCCGCTTCGACGCCGGTGGCTGCGTGTACGGCCACCCGCAGGTCGAAGGTCTGTGCGCCGCGCCCGGCACTGTCGTGGTCGGCGAAGCGCGCCAGCACCTGTGCGACGACTGAGCGCAGCCGGGCCACGGGACGGCCGACGACCAGGTCGGCGGCGGCCTGGAGCGTGCGGCGGATCGCCTCGCCGCCGGGGACCTCACCGAGGCCCCTCCTCCCGTCCGAGTCGGTGAGGACCACCAGGTTGCGGGTGAAGTAGGGGCCGTGCGCGCCGCTCAGGTTCAGCAGCATGCTGTCCCGTCCTGCGACCGGGACGACACGCATCGCGTCGACCGTCGGACCGTGCTGTGCGACTGACATGTTCCGCTCTCCTTCCGCCGCCGTCAGTGCCGTCAGTGCCGTCAGTGCCGGCCCAGGTCGCCGTCGACGCGGCGCCACAGGCCCTCGGGGTTGCCGTCCGCGAGGGGGCGGGGCAGCAGCTGTTCGGGCAGGTTCTGGTAGGCGACAGGGCGCAGGTAGCGCTCGATGGCCAGCGAGCCGACCGAGGTGCTCCGGCCGTCGGACGTGGCGGGGAAGGGTCCTCCGTGCACCATGGCGTGGCCCACCTCGACGCCCGTCGGCCAGCCGTTGAACAGCACACGCCCGGCACCCCGTTCGAGGACGGGGAGGAGTTCGCGCGCGGCGTCCAGGTCGCTGTCGGCGGTGTGGACGGTGGCGGTCAGCTGCCCTTCCAGGCAGCGCAGTACGTCGGTGACCTGCTCCAGGTCGCGGCAGTGCACCACGAGTCCGGCCGCGCCGAACATCTCCCGCTGCAGGGCGGGATCGGTCGTGAAGTCGTCGGCGCCGACGGCCATCAGAGCGGCCCGGCAGGGGCTGGCGCCCTCGGGCACCGGGCCGCGCGCGAGGGTGACGACGGCCGCGTGCCCGGCGACGGCTTCGGTTTCCGTGCGGTACGCCGCGGCGATGCCCGGGGTGAGCATCGTCGCTCCCTGGTTGCTCTGGACGGCCTCGGCCGCCGCTGTCAGGAACGTCTCCAGCTCCGGGCCCTCAACTGCCACGATCAGCCCCGGGTTGGTGCAGAACTGGCCCGCGCCCTGCGTCAGCGAACCGACGAAGCCCGCGGCGAGGTCGCTCGCCCGCTCACGCAGCGCACCGGGCAGCAGCACGACGGGGTTGACGCTGCTCATCTCCGCGTACACCGGCACCGGCGCCGGACGCTCGGCGGCTGTCCGCATCAGCGCGAGTCCGGCGGCGCGGGAGCCGGTGAAGCCGACCGCACGGATACGCGGGTCGGCCACGAGCCGGGCGCCCAGGGTGGGCCCGTCACCGATCACGAGCGAGAAGACGCCCTCGGGCAGCCCGCACTCCTCGACGGCCGCGCGCAGGGCGCTCGCGGCCAGTTCGGAGGTCCCCAGATGTGCGTCGTGCGCCTTGACGACGACGGGGCAGCCGGCGGCCAGGGCGGAGGCGGTGTCGCCGCCGAGGACGGAGAACGCGAGCGGGAAGTTGCTCGCCCCGAACACGGCGACGGGGCCGAGGGGGATGCGCTGCTGGCGGATGTCGGGGCGCGGCTGCGGGGCGCGGTCGGGTAGCGCGGGGTCGATGCGGGCCCCCTGCCAGCTGCCCTCGCGCAGCACCGAGGCGAACAACCGCAGCTGCCCCGTCGTGCGTCCCACCTCGCCCGTCAGCCGGGCCACGGGCAGCCCGCTCTCCTGGTGCGCCCGTTCGACGACGGTGTCGGTCAGCGCGGCGAGCTTGTCGGCGACGCACTCCAGGAAGCGGGCGCGCGCCTCGGGTGTGGTGGCGCGGTAGGTGTCGAAGGCCTGTTCGGCGAGACGGCAGGCACGGTCCACGTCCGCCGCGCCGCCGTAGCGGTAGACCGGATCGAGCGGCTCGCCGGTACCCGGGTTCAGGGAGCGGACCTCCGCGCCGCCGCCGGTGACGCGTTCCGCTCCGAGGAACATCGCGCCCCGCAGCACGGCTTCGGGATTGGCGTTCGGTTCTGGTGCAGGCACCTGGGGGTCCTTTCTCGACGGGCGTGGAGATGAGAGGGCGGAAGTCAGGCGCGGGCGGCAGGCTGCCGCTCGACCAGCGCGGTGAGCTCGGCGAGCTCCGTCGCGGTCAGGTCGGTGAGCGGCGGGCGCACCGGCCCCGCGCCGTCTCCGGTGACGGTCATGCCCGCCTTGACGATGCTCACCGCGTAGCCCGGCCGCCGGTTGCGGATCTCCGTGTACGGCACGAAGAAGCCGCGCAGCATCCGCGCGACGTCCTCGCGGCGGCGCTCCCTGACGGCACCGTAGAAGGCGAGAGCGAGTTCGGGGACGAAGTTGAAGACGGCGGACGAGTAGGTGCTGACGCCGAGTTCGAGGTAGGGCAGCGCGAACATCTCGGCGGTGGGCAGCCCGCCGACATAGGTGAACCGGTCACCGAGGCGGGTGTGGATCCGGCCCCCGCCCGTTCGGCGGCGACGGCGAGCTCGCAGGCGGTGCGGGTGCCGTAGCCGGCGGGCGCCAGGATCGGCGTTCCCTCGGGCGCGCTGCGCACGGCGGCAGCGACGATCTGCTCGACCTCGGCCGGTGTGAGCGAGAAGAACTCACCGGTTCCGCCGGCGGCGAAGAGGCCTCCGACCTCGTACGTGCCGAGGCGGGCCACGTGGTCCCAGTAGGCGCCCTCGTGGAAGGACAGGTCCTCCGCGAAGTGCGTCACCGGGAACGACAGCAGCCCGTTCCCGAGCCGAGGCCCGAGTTCGGCAGGAGAGAAGGAGGACATAGACGCTCTGCTCCAGATGTCAACGACAAGAGAATCCGAGGTGGCGACGCAGCATCGCCCCGAGGTGCGGGCCGCCGTGCGGGAGCCCCGTCCGGCCCGCGGAAACGGAGTCGCGTGCGCGGCACAGCGGGCCGGGCACGGACTGTCGGCGGGTTGCGCCGACGGCGTCCTCCGACGCTAGGGTTCGTAACTGATCCACGTCCAACATGACTTTTGGATACATGAATACCCGGAGGGTATCGATGTTCACGCTCGCGCAGCTGTCCGGCTTCGTCGCGGTGGCGGAGGAGCTGCACTTCACGCGAGCCGCCGAGCGGCTCCGAATGACGCAGCCGCCGCTGAGCCGCCAGATCCAACTCCTGGAGAGCGAACTGCGGGTGGAGCTCCTGGACCGCACCAAGCGCTCCGTCCGCCTGACCCCCGCGGGGCGCGCCTTCCTCAACGAGGCCCGCCGCATCCTGCGCCAGGCACACGACGCGACCCTCACCGTCCGCAAGGTCTCCGCGGGAGAGGCCGGGGCGGTCGCCATCGGCTTCACCGCGGCCAGCGCCTATTCCAGCCTCGGCCGGCTCCTGGAGACCGCGCGTGGAGCCCTTCCCGACGCGGACATCGTGCTGCGCGAGATGGTCACCCGCGACCAGCTGGAGGCCCTCTCCGAGGGCGCCCTCGACCTGGGCATGGTCAGGCCGGCCGCCGTCGGCACCGACCTCGTCTCCCGCCCTGCGGCCCGCGAGGCGCTGCTGGCCGCCCTGCCCGCCGGGCACCGGCTGGCCGAGCGGGACGAGGACCCGCACATCACCGACTTCGACGGCCAGGAACTGCTGATGTACGCGCCTGTCGAGGCGCGCTACTTCCACGAGTTGCTGATCAGCGTGTTCCGCGCGGCGGGCGTCACACCCGAGTTCACCCAGTACCTCACTCAGGTGCACAGCATCCTTGCGATGGTCAACGCGGGCTGGGGCATCGCGCTCGTGCCCGAGGCGGCCGCGCAGATGCGGTTCCCCGGGGTCGTCTTCCGCCCCGTCGAACTGGCCGCGCCCGCCCCGGTCGAGCTGAACCTCGTGTGGCGGCGCAGCAACGACAATCCGGCACTGCACGCCCTCTTGCGGCGCCTGTGACAGCGCCTCGGCGCCGGCCAGTGGCTCGCACGCCTCAGTGACCCACGCGCCTCAGTGACCCGCACGTCTCAATGCTCCGCACACCTCGTGACCGGCACAGAGCCCGTTGCATCCTGCCGGTCACCACAAGCCGTGGTGGCCCAGGCCCAGGACCAGGGCAGCCACCGCCGTGATGAGGAAGACGATCCCTCCTACGACCGTGCGTGAGCCCACTCTGAGGTGCGCGATGATGGCGCCGATGAAGTACAGCACGAGGCCGCAGGCGGCGAGGTTCCCCAGCAGCGGTACCGCCGGCCCCACCAGCAGTCCCACGGTGCCCGCTGCCAGCAGCACGCCCAGCACCGGCACCCACTTCCTGGGCACGCCCTTCATGTCCGCCTGGCTGATGGGGTACAAGTAGGTTACGGCGGCAGCACCGTTGAAGACCGCGCCGATGAGGGTGACCGTGACGTAGGCGACGAACACGACTTCTCCGTTCCTGTGACGGATGACGTTGTCGAGCACTCCGGGTGAAGTGCCGTCGCCAGGAAGGACCGGCCAGCGGCTCGATCCGTGACATCGCCTGGCCACCGGCCGCGTCGGCGGCGCGCCAGTGGCCTCGAACGCCTCGTTCCTCCCCCTCTTCCCCCACCAGGTGACTCGTCGGAAAGGTCACCCACGCGGTCGCTCAGTCGAGGCAGAACTCGTTGCCCTCGACATCCCGCATCACGAGAGTCGACTCGTTGACGCCATCGGCGAGCAGCAGACGCTCGCGTGCCGCACCGAGGGCGACGAGTCGCGCGCACTCGGCCTCCAGTGCGGCCACCCGCTCCTCCCCCACGAGTCCGGTGCCGACCCGCACGTCGAGGTGCAGTCGGTTCTTGACGGACTTGCCTTCAGGAACGCGCTGGAAGAACAGGCGTGGGCCCACGCCCGAGGGATCAACACAAGCGAACGCCGACCCCTGTTCCTCGGTCGGCAGCGAGCGATCGAAATCCTCCCAGGTGGCGAACCCCTCCGGTGGCGGCGGTATGACATACCCCAACACCTCGCACCAGAAACGGGCGACGCGCTCGGGTTCCGCGCAGTCGTACGTGACTTGGAACTGCTTGATCGACGTCATCGGTACACCATAGAGGCGGGATCCACCGTCGTCCCCACGCGTCATCAGACGCATGCCGGTCAACGGGCGAGGGCTCCTCTCCCCCTCCTTTCATCGCAGCCGCGGGCGTCCGGCGGGGCCGGTCACTCGCAGCGCGCCTTGGGCGGCATCAGTTCCAGGTGCCCGCCCTGTGACCTCTTCCGTAGCGCGCGATCGTGCGTGACCAGCACGATCGCCCCCGAGAACCCCGTCAGCGCCTCCTCCAGTTCCTCGACCAGCGCCGGTGACAGGTGGTTCGTCGGCTCGTCGAGCAGGAGGAGATCGGCCGGCTCCGCTACCAGTCGTGCCAGATCCACACGGCGGCGCTGCCCGTACGACAGCTCGCCCATGCGCAAGCGCAGCTCCGCCGGGCGGAAGAGGCCGAGGGCGAGCAGGGCATCGGCGTGCTCGTCGGCGGAGCCCACCCTGCCCAGCCCGAACGCCTCGGCCACTGACAGGTCCGGCGGCCACGGCGTCTCGTCCTGGCGCAGATGGCCCACCCGGCCCGGCACCCGCACCGAGCCCTCGTCCGGCCGCAGCTCACCGGCGAGCAGCTTCAGCAGCGTCGTCTTTCCGGCACCGTTGGGTCCCGTGACGAGAAGCCGTCCGCAGCGGCCGAGGGTGAGGGAGCCGAGGCGCAGGCGGTCACCTACGCGTACGTCCGACAGCCGGATTGCGGGGAGCTGAGCGGGATCGGCCCCGGGGTCCTCCGCGACGTCCGCCGACGTTCCCATGCGCGGCGTGAAGGACAGCGGGTCCGGCGGCGCTGCCACGGGGTTCGCGGTCAGCCGCTCGACCCGCTCGCGGGCGTTGCGGATACGGGCCATCGCGCCGTGCGCCCGGCCGCGCGCACGGAAGCCGCCGTGGCCGAAGTTGGCCAGTGGCGCCTTGCGCGGAATGGCGTCGAGGCGGGCGGCCTGGCCGACGGCCAGCCGCTCGTTGCGGGCCAGTTCGGACCTCCACTCCTCGTATTCCTGGAGCCGGCGGCGGCGCTCCGCCGCCTTCGCCGTGCGGTAGCCGGCGTAACCGTCGCCGTAGCGGGTGACCTTTCCCGCCTCGGCCTCCAGGACCGTGGCGCTCAGGCGCTCCAGGAAGACGCGGTCGTGGGTGGCCGCGAGCACCGTGCCGCTGTGCGCCCGCAGATGCGTCTCAAGCCACTCCACGGCCTGATCGTCCAGGTCGTTCGTCGGCTCGTCCAGGAGCAGGAGCTCCGGGCGGCCGGCGAGAACACCGGCCAGGGCAAGCCGGGAGCGCTCGCCTCCGGAGAGGGTGCCGAGCAGGCGCTCACGGCGGAGAGCCGGCAGGCCGAGGTGGTGCAGCGCGAGGTCCACCCGGTGGTCGGCGTCGTAGCCGCCGCGAGCCTCGTAGCGCCCGAGGAGCACGGCGTACGCGGCGAGTGCCGCCGGGTCCGTACCGTCACCGAGCGCCTGCTCGGCCCGGCGCAGCTCCGCCTCCAGGGCGCGGAGATCCGCAAGGGCCAGGTCGACGGCGTCCTGGACGGTGGCGGTCGGAGGCAGGGGCATGGTCTGCGGCAGATATCCGACGCCACCGCCGGCTGCCACGGTCACCTCGCCGCTGTCCGGGCGCTCCTGACCTGCGATGAGCCTCAGGAGAGTGGACTTGCCGGCGCCGTTGTCACCGATCAGCCCGGTTTTCTCACCCGGTTTCAGGGTGAAGGAGACCTGGTCGAGGACGGTGCGGCCGGGGTAGCGCTTGGTGACGTGGCAGAGGGTCAGTTGTGAGGTGTGCAAGGTCGGGTCCCTCCTGGCCGCGCGGGTGTCAGCGCGGGCCGGATCAGGGTGGATGGTTGCGAGGGCGAGGCGCGGCGACGGCGGAGCGGTGCTCTACGCGGTCGGCGTCGGTGATCTCAGAGGGAACCCATGGGGAGGACAGTACGGCAGGCGGAGCGGAACAGCAAGACGATACGTCTCGCCTTGCAGGAGACCGATCGTCCGCCGACCAGGGCGCCACACGCGCGCAGCGCCGGTGCTGCCGCGTCGGAGGCGATGCCCGGCTGGGCGCACCCTGAGGAACGTGCGCGGGATCTGACCTGGCAGGTCGAACGTCTTCTCCAGCGGACTGACGATGGCGCAAAGAGGGCACGTAGCCACTGGCCACTGCACACACCGCCCCGGGCAACCCCACGATCGAGTGACGTCACCGGGATCGCCGTCACGCATCGCCCGATTTATCGATCATGTTGAGGTGACTCATCGATCCCGAATCGGCCGCCGCCGGGTCCTGTACCCGGCGGGCGCTGCCGCACTCTGTCTGCTGACCGCGCTGTCCGCGCTGCCGGCCGCCGCCCAACCTGACGAGGCCCGGTCCGACAAGGCCGGTCGCGCCGGGCCCGCCGTCCGACCGCCCGCCACGCCCGCCGAGGCGCGCACCGCCGCCTACCTGGAATCCGCCCGCAACGACCCGGGCCGGCTGCGGGACTTCTTCCGGAAGCTGCCCAAGGGCGGCGACCTGCACAACCACCTCTCCGGCGCCGTCACCACCGAGTACCTCATCGAACTCGCCGCGCAGGACGGTCTGTGCATCGAGAAGAAGACGATGACCGCGGTGCAGCCGCCGTGCAAGGACGGTGCCCGCCCGGCCGCCGACGCACGCACCGACGAGGCGTTCCACGAGGAGTTGGTGCGGGCCTGGTCCATGGAGGACTTCCCGCAGGGTGAGTCCGGGCACGACCACTTCTTCGCTGCCTTCGGCAAGTTCGGCGAGGTGACCTGGCGCCATCCGGGCAAGCTCCTCGCTGAGGTCGCCGAGCACGCGGCCCAGCAGAACCAGTCCTACCTGGAGACGATGGCGACCCCCGCCTCCGAGGGCGCGAAGAAGCTCGCCCAAGAGGTCGGCTGGGACCCGGACCCGGCACAGATGCACCGCAAGCTCCTCGCCGGGGGCAAGCTGGACCGGTTGGTGGCGCAGGCCCGGGAGGAGGCCGACCGCACAGGCGCCGAGTTCCGCACCGAGGCACGCTGCGATACCGCACACCCCCGCCGCGCTTGCCGGCTGCCCGTCCGGTGGATCTCGCAGGTCTCCCGCGGCAGCTCGCCCGAGCGCGTCTTCACGCAGATCGCACTCGGCCTGCGGCTGGCCGAACGCGACCCCCGGTTCGTCGCCGTCAACCTTGTCCAGCCCGAGGACGGGGAGAGCGCACTGCGCAACTACCGGCTCCAGATGCGGATGCTGAACTACCTGGGCAAGCAGTACCCGAAGGCCCACATCACCCTGCACGCCGGGGAGCTGTGGCCCGGGCTGGTCAAGCCGGAGGATCTGTCCTTCCACATCGGCGAGGCGGTGAACGTGGCGAAGGCCGAGCGCATCGGTCACGGCGTCGACCTCGTACACGAGAACAACTGGCAGAAGCTGGCCCGCACCATGGCCCGCCGGGAGACGGCCGTCGAGGTGCCGCTCACCAGCAACGCGCAGATCCTCGGTGTGAAGGGTGACGACCACCCGTTCAACACCTACCGCGCCTATGGCGTGCCGGTCGTCCTGTCCACCGACGATCCGGGTATCTCCCGCACCGACATCAGCCACGAATACCAGTACGCGTCCACCACCTACCGGCTGGGCTACCCGGAACTGAAGGACTTGGCGCGGGCCTCGCTGGAGTATGCCTTCCTGCCAGGCCGCAGCCTGTGGCGCGGCAACCCGACGCGCGACGGCTACCGGCCCACCTCGGCCTGCGCGAAGGAACGCCTGGGCAGCGGCAGTCCCGGCGGCGCCTGCGGCCGCCTCTTGGCCGACAGCCCGAAGGCAGCCGCCCAGTGGCGCCTGGAATCCGCCGCCACCACCTTCGAACGCACACACGCCGGCAAGCGCTGACCCCGCCCCTGTCGCCCACCTCGCCCCGGCCCCGGCCAACGAGCCGGGGCCGGGCCCCTGCGGTCCACGGCGCGGTGAGCGCAGGGGGGCACCACGGAGCCGGGGCCTCCGCTCTCGCATGCGGTAGTGCCGCAGCATGCCCAGGTGGCCGCCACGCACTCGAGGAGCTGCGCGGTCGCGCGCTCGGAGTCGCTCGGGTTGCCGGCCAGGAGCCGGTCGGCAAGGTCGGCGACATGGGCAGCGTCGGTAGCCGCGCTGGTCGGCTGCAGCCTTTTCGGCGGTGAGGCCGGCATCCAGGGCCAAGAGGTAGCGGACCCCGCTGAGCATCTGGAGGGTGATGGTGTCCTCGCGTGGGGAGTCCGGCGTGGCGGACGCGCAGTTGGGGTGGTTGAGGAGTGCCGCGGCGACTGCCTCCGTGAGCACGGGTTCGGGCCGGATGTCGTCCCGGGTCGGTTCGGCGTCCTGCAGGGTGAGGGTGAAGCCCAAGCCGATGCCGTGTCCGATCTCGAGAACGCCGTCGCTGGGCGGCCAGAACCGCAGTTCAGCGTGCTCGCCTGGGTACTTACATGCCATGTAAGTACCCAGGTCCTCGTCCAAGACACTCCCGAGGCGGGAGCCGGTATCCCGCCTCGGGACCGATCCGGCCAACGAGGAGCAGTCTCGGACAGCTGCAGGAACACGGGGGCTGACCCCGGGATCGAGCACCGAGCCCGTCCGACCCGATCAACGATGCTCGTCGGCACCTACGTGGTACGGCACGGACTCCACTGCCATCAGCCCAGAGCCTCGCGTTCTCACCGCTCAAGCGGCCGGTGGGCGGTCTCGGGCAGTCGCAGGTAGACAGCGGAGGAGATCAGGCACAGCACTGCCACGTACACGGGGAAGAGGCCCGCGTGCCCCATGTCCTTGAACAGCGTGCCGATGTAGGGCGCGGTGCCGCCGAACAGGGCGACGGTGAGCGAGTAGGGGAAGCCGATACCCGCGGCGCGCACCCGGGCGGGGAACGTCTCCGCGTTCACGGCCGCCGAGATGGCCGTGAAACCGCTCAGCAGGATCATGCCCGCGCACTGCACGAGCAGCAGCGTGATGAAGGAGTCGTCGAGCGCGCGCAGCAGCGGCACGCTCAGCACGGCGAAACCGATACCGAACATCAGCAGCAGCGGTTTGCGCCCGAAGCGGTCGGACACGAGGCCTGTGAGCGGCTGGAGCACGGCGAAGAACGTCAGCGAAAGGGTGCCAGCCAGCAGCGCGTCCGCTTTGCCCACCCCGGCGTTGAGCTCGGCGTACGTCGGCAGGTACGAGGTCCATGTGTAGTACGCGAGCGTGCCGCCCGCCGTGATTCCGCAGATCAGCAGGGACTGACGCGGATGGCGGCGCAGGGCCTCGAAGAGGCCGGGCCGGGGTGCCTTCGCCTGCTCCTCACTGCGGGTCTCGCGCGCGCCTCGCCTGACCCAGAAGCCCACAAGGCTGAGGAGCGCGCCCAGCACGAACGGAACCCGCCACCCCCAACTGTCCATGGTGGCGGACGTGAGGTTCGCGACGAGCAACGCCGCGACACCGGAGGCGACGAGCTGCCCGATGGTCGTCGACACGTACTGGAAACTGGAGAAGAGTCCTCGCCGGCCGGGCCCGGCCGACTCCACCAGGAACGTGGTCGACGCGGCGAACTCCCCGCCCACCGACAGTCCTTGCAGCAGGCGGGCCACGACGAGGATGACGGGCGCGAGGACTCCGGCGGCGGCGTACGTCGGGGTCAGCCCCACCAGCAGACTGCTGCCGCCCATCAGCAGAATGGTCACCGTCAGCGCGGCCCGGCGCCCGCTCCGGTCGGCGACCGCACCCATCAACAGCCCGCCGACGGGCCGCATGAAGAACCCCACCGCGAAGACCGCGAACGTCGACAGCAGCGGCACCAGGGAATTCGCCGCGCTCTTGGGGAAGATCTGCGAGGCGATGTACGTGGCAAGGAAGGTATAGGTGTACCAGTCGTACCACTCCACCGCATTGCCGACGGAGGCGGCGAACAGCTGCCGCACGGGACGCGCCGGAGGGGCCGCCGCGTCCGCGTGAGCGCCCTCGCCGGTAGCGGCGTCCGGTCCACTCTCGGGCGCATGCCGCCCTTGCCTCGAAGCTGTCATGAACTCACATCTCCCCGTCTTCGCGGCACGGCAATGACACCGCACCGATCTTCCCCGCAGGGGCGTAGCGCTTGCGTTGCGCACCGGGTAACCCGAGGCCGCCACTCCCCCATTCCTGACACCGGCACCGTCCCGCGATGCGGACACCCGGCCCGCACCGACGGCTGCGCCCGCCGCGGCGATGCCTCCGCGCGCCGTCGAGGGCAGGGGTACGCCATGCCTGCCGGCACGTACGTGGACCTCCGGGAACTCGCGTGCCCAAGGACGCGTCCGTAGGGGGCATGGGCAAGCGAGTCGAACCGACCGGCGTCGTCGGATGTCTGGTGGCAGTCGTCACGGCGGCGGTCGGGTTCTGGGTGTGGAGGCATGGTGCCGAGCCGGGTCTGCGTGGCAGCTTCGAGGGCGAGCGGGACTGGAGTCTGCTGTATGTGGAACTGCCGCTCATGCTGTTCGGCACTCCCGCGGTCACGCTCGCGGTCTGGCGGTTGACCGGTCACCTCCTGCGCCACCGGGCCGGCAGGGTCACTCGGGGCGTGCTACCGCTCGCGGCCGCGTCCGTCACCGTGACCGCCCTGGCATGGGCGAGCCTGTTGTGGCTGGACACCCGCGTCGAGCCTTTCGTGCACCCAGAGTGGTGAAGTCACCCGCCCGAGCAGCCTCCATGGCAGCCGTTGCCGAGGCGGCGGCGCCGTTCATGTCCGTGGGGGTGGCGGTGTCACGTCGGGCGCGCTGCCGCCGTAGCGGCGGAGGTAGGCCAGGACGGCGCGGACGCGGCGGTGGCCACTGTCGCCGACCGACAGGCCCAGTTTGAGGAAGACGTTGCCGATGTGTTTGTGAACGGCGTTGTCGGTGATGACGAGCCGTTGGGCGATGCCCGCGTTGTCGTGGCCCTCGGCCATCAGCGCGAGGACCTCACGCTCGCGTGCCGTCAGGGCCCCGACGGGGTCACCGCCGCGTGCGAGGAGTTGGGCGATGACCTCGGGGTCCAGCGCCGTGCCGCCATCGGCCACCCGGCGCAGCGCGTCGGTGAACGCGGGGATGCGGCTCACACGGTCCTTGAGCAGGTACCCGATGCCGCCCCGGGCGTCGGCGAGGAGACGGCCGGCGTAGTCAGGCTCCACGTACTGCGAGAGGACCAGGACGGGCAGTCCGGGATGGTCGCGGCGGGCCTGGGCCGCGGCCCGGATGCCCTCGTCGCGGAAGGTCGGGGGCAACCTCACGTCCACGATGGTGACGTCCGGTCGATGGGTCTCGACGGCGGCGAGGAAGCCGGGGGCGTCGTCCGCGATCGCCGCGACCTCGAAGCCCTGGGAGTCGAGCAGGAGCTCGAGCCCGGAGGACAGCAGAACGTTGTCCTCGGCGATCACTACACGCACGGCAGCTCCACGGTGACGACGGTCGGCCCGCCCGGTGGGCTGCCGATCCGCAGGGTGCCGTCCAAAGCGGCGGCACGGCGGCGCATCCCGTCCAGACCGGAGCCACGCGTGGCGTCCGCTCCCCCGGCACCGTCGTCGGTGATCTCGACGCGGAGCAGCGGTCCGTCACGGGTGAGGCGAACCGAGGCCTTGGTGGCGCCGCTGTGCCGGGCGATGTTGGCCAGTGCCTCGGTGACGGTGAAGTAGGCAACCGCCTCGACCGCTGCGGGAACCTCCCCGAGCGGACCGATGCCGATACGGGTCGGCACCCCCGCCCTGGTGGCCAGGGTGCCGAGCGCGCCGGCGAGGCCCTGGTCGGCCAGCACAGGAGGGTAGATGGTGCGGATCACGGAACGCAGCTCGGTCATCGCGTCCTCCGTCTCGGCGTGGGCTTGGCGCACCAGAGTGGCGGCGGTCTCGGGACCGTCACGGAGACTTTCGCCGGCCACGGCGAGCCGCATGGCGATGGCCACGAGACGGGCCTGGGTGCCGTCGTGCAGGTCTCGTTCGATCCGGCGGAGCTCCGCGCTGTGCGCTTGCAGGACGTCCTCACGTGTCCGGGTGAGTTCGGTGACGCGTTCGACCAGTTGCTCCGCGGGCGAGGGCGCCAGCACAGCGAGGCAGCACCGGGCGTGCGACTGGGCGAGCAGCGGGAGGATGAGGGCGGCCAGCGCCGCCAGGAACACCACATTGACCAGGCCGAGCGACAGCGCGGTGCCCCAGCCGGTGAGGGGAACACTGATCACGAACAGCCACGGCGCCGCGGGGAAGGCCCACCACGCCAGGGTGACGACGGGAGTGAGCGAGAGGGTTCCCAGGCACAGCAGGGCGAAGGCGCCCGCGGGCAGGCCGGTGAGAATCTGCGTCACGCACCACGCGAGGTTGCGGCGAACGGTACGTTGGCGCGGCTCGACCACTTGCCCTAACAGCGCTCCGGCGCGCCGGCGGTGGTGCTCCGCCCAGGGCTGTGCGAGTGCGGGAACGCACAGGAGGGGTGCCGCGGCGAGTGTCACTGTCGCGGCCGTCAAGGTGCCGAGCAGGTACCGTCCGCCGCGCACCGCGGTGCGCCACCGTGCACGGACCACGCCGAGTACGCCGGGCACGTGATCGCTTTCCTCTTGTCGTCGTCCAGCAGGAGCAGGCCCCACATGATCCACTCTAGGTACCGGGCGGCGCTCCCGCACTACAGGCAGCTGTACCTTCCGTTCGGGAGCCTGCGGCAGCGCGCCGCATGCGGTGCCTGCCTAGCGTGACGGCATGAGAGCGACGAGCCCGGAAACCGCCCCGCACCACCCGCCCACACCCCCGCCCGACAACTCCGGTGGACACCGGCGCGCCGGTCGCCGGTGGTTGACCGCCGCAGCGGCCGCTCTGGCGACCGTCAGCGCTGCCGTCGTCATCCAGTGGCCGGTCGACGCGCGCGAAGCGGCCACGCCCGGATACGGGCGAGCCGAGTTGCGCCGGGACACCGACGCCATACGAACGCTGGGAGTCATCGGCGTCCAGGCGCGGGTCACCACGGGGTCCGGCCGGGATCTGGTCGCCACCAGCGGCGTCGCCGAAACGGGCACGGACCGCCCGGTCCCCCGCGACGGCTACTTCCGCATGGCCAGCGCCGGCAAGCCGCTCGTGGCCGCCGTGGTCCTGCAACTGGTCGGTGAGGGCAAGCTGGCACTCGACGACACCGTGGACCGCTGGTTGCCAGGCCTGGTGGAGGGAAAAGGCAACGACGGACGCCGCATCACCATCCGCCACCTTCTCCAGCACACCAGCGGCATCCAGGACGACGAGCTTCCCGGCTACACCACCCCGCAGGAGTACTACGAGCGCCGGCACGACACCTACACGCCCCGGCAGATCGTCGCTCTGGCGATGAGGCACCGCCCTGACTTCCCACCCGGCACGGGATGGAGCTACTCCAACACCGGTTACGTCCTGCTCGACATGGTCATCGAGAAGGTCACAGACCGCCCCTGGCACGAGGAGATCAAAGACCGGATCCTGGAACCGCTCGACATGCATCACACCTATCTGCCGGGCAGCGGCACTTCCACGCTCCGCGCCCCGCACGCCAACGGCTACCAGGTCTTCCCGTCCGGCGAACGCGTCGACGTCACCGACGTGATCCTCCCGAGCCCCGGCGACCACGTCTCCACCACCGCGGACGTCAACCGCTTCTTCCGGGCCCTGCTCGGCGCCGAACTGCTGCCCAGGGAACGGCTGGCCGAGATGCGGGAGACCGTACCGGTCAACGAGGAGATGCGGACGTTCTGGCCGGACGGACGCTACGGCCTCGGCCTCGTCAACCGGCCCCTGTCCTGCGGCGGCAGCTACTGGAGTCACGAGGGAGGCGACGGCGGCTACGTCACCCTGAACGGCGTCACAGGCGACGGCAGCCGCTCCGTCACCGTGTCCATGTCCACGGCCCTCAACGGCTCCCCGGGCAGCGCGCTCCGACAGGAGCAGGCCGCGGGCACCCTCGTCGACCACGCGCTGTGCGACACCCCCGGCGACGGGCACGGCACGTCCGCGTGAGCACCTCTCGCGGCCTTCCGAGCGCCACGGCGAACTCCGCTGCCCGTACGTCCCAGGGACGCCAAGGGGCCGGGCGGCTCAGGCCTGGCCGGTGACCTCCGGTGCTGTGAGAGCTGATGCCTCCTGCTGGGGCCTGGTGTTGCGGACCAGGAGACAGAGCAGTCCGGCGACGAGTGCCAGGCCCGCAGAGACGGTGAAGACCAGACGCATGCCGTCCACGAAGGTCTGATGTGCCACCCGTGTCACAGCGTCGACGAAGAAGTTGAGCTCTCCGGTGGGCACGCCGTGAGCCGGGCGGCCGTCTCGAGTGGTCCGATGAGCCGCTCGGCGAGCGCACGAGTGTCCTCGCCACCTCCGGTGGCGGCAACCAGGAACTCGTGGCAGAGCTCGTCCACATACGGCCGCATCTCCATGGCGGCATTGTGGCACACCCACGCCTCACAGCCCGGAGCCCTACGGACCCTCGCAGGCCCGAGCCGTGTGGACTACGAGATGGCGTCATGACGCGCGATACTCCCTGGTCAACGGCGTCTGGGCGTCCACTTCCGTGGAGAGCGGGGGCGTGCGGCGGAGGGTGCCTACGGGGGCCGCCGCTCCGGCCTTTGGACGTGGCGGTAGCCTCCTCCTCCGTGCATCTGCTTCCCACCGGTTGGTCTCACTCATGATCAGATTCGCTTGCGTGACGGGTGTCGCGGCTGCCGCGCTGGGCGCGACCGCCCTGTCGCTGTTCGCCTCGGGCTGGTGGTGGATACCGGCCGCCGTACTGCTGGCCCTCGCCGTCATCGGCGTGTACGACCTGTTCCAGCGCAGGCACTCGGTGCTGCGCAACTACCCGGTCCTCGGCCACCTGCGCTATCTGCTGGAGAGCATCCGGCCCGAGTTGCAGCAGTACTTCATCGAGCGCAACCACGACGGCCGGCCCTATGACCGCGACACCCGGGACCTCGTCTACCAGCGGGCGAAGGGCACCGCGGCCGAGGAGCCTTTCGGCAGCGAGCGGGACGTCTACGAGACGGGTTACGAGTTCCTCGCGCCCTCCATCGCTCCGGTCCCGGTCCCGCAGACCCCGCCGACCGTGCGCGTCGGTGGTCCCGACTGCACACAGCCGTACGACATGTCACTGCTCAACGTCTCGGCGATGAGCTTCGGTTCGCTGTCGGCCAACGCCATCCGGGCGCTCAACAACGGCGCGGCGCTCGGCGGTTTCGCGCACGACACCGGCGAGGGCGGCATCTCCGACCACCACCGGCAGCACGGCGGCGACCTGGTGTGGGAGATCGGCACGGGCTATTTCGGCTGCCGCACCGACGACGGCGCCTTCGACCCCGAGCAGTTCGCCCGGACGGCCGCGCTGGACCAGGTCAAGTGTGTCTCGCTGAAACTGTCCCAGGGAGCCAAACCCGGCATCGGCGGGGTGCTGCCGGGCGGCAAGGTCAACGCGGAGATAGCCGCGGTGCGTGGAGTGCCGCAGGGCGAGACGGTCGTGTCCCCGCCCTACCACCGGGTCTTCTCCACCCCGCGCGAACTGGTCCGGTTCATCGCCCGGATGCGGGAGCTGGCCGGTGGCAAGCCGGCGGGGTTCAAACTGTGCGTGGGCACCCGGCGCGATGTCCTTGCCGTGTGCAAGGCCATGCTCGCTGAGGACAGCACACCCGACTTCATCGTCGTCGACGGCGCCGAGGGCGGCACGGGGGCCGCTCCCCTGGAGTTCTGCGACCACGTCGGAATGCCGTTGACCGAGGGCCTGATGACGGTGCACAACGCACTGGTCGGCACGGGGCTGCGGGACCGTGTCCGCATCGGAGCCAGTGGCAAGGTGGCCACCGGGGCCGACGTCGTCAAGCGCCTGGTGCAGGGCGCCGACTACACCAACGCGGCCCGCGCCATGATGTTCGCCGTCGGCTGTATCCAGGCCATGAGCTGCCACACCAACACCTGCCCCACGGGCGTCGCCACTCAGGACGCGCGCCGGGCCCGCGCGCTCGACGTCGACGACAAGTCCGCCCGCGTCCACCGCTATCAGGAAGCCACGGTGCACAGCGCCCAGCGGATCATGGCCTCCATGGGAGCAGGCGAGCCGGGCGAACTGCGCCCGCACATGCTGTACCGGCGCATGGATCCCGTCACCATCCGCTCCGCTGAGGAACTGCACCACTGGCTGGCACCGGGCCAGCTCCTCCGAGAGGCACCGCCGGAGTGGGCCGCGGACTGGGCCGCGGCCGACCCCGACCGCTTCTCCGCCTGACGTCCGTCCCCGCCGGCTCGGTCAGGAAGAGGACGAGCCGGCGTCGCCGGAGTCCGCCTGGTCGACGCCGTGCTGGAGCACGTCGCAGGTGTGCTGGAACTCGTCCATCAGCCGGGTGGCCTCGGCCATGAGGATGCCGTACGGCCGGCCCGGATCGCTGAGGGGAAGCGAGCTTTCCCGTGCGTTGTCCTCCAGCCGGTCGCGGCACCTCTGCGCCTCCGCGGCGGCCTGGCACAGCTCCTGCGACTGACGGTGCAGCTGGTCCTCGTCGATGTCGGCGAGCAGTTCGGCGATGTGCGCGAGAGAGGCGAGGAAGTCACCGTAGGCGCGGGTGAATCCTGCCGCGTTCGACTCGCCGTCGGCGCCGCCGCCCCACTGGTCGAGGCTGCGGGTCATCGAGGTCACCTGGTAGGTGACGCGTTCGAGGGCGTCGACGACAGCCTGGTAGCCGGAGAAGGTGCGGGGGCGGTGGCGCCGCCGGAGCCGGCGGGGATTGTAGAGAGTGCTCTCCCACGCCGTGTGCAGCGAGGACTGTGCCTGCTGCGCGATCGGTCCCAGCTGCACGGCACGCTGCCGCCACTGCCGGGTGCGCTCCTCGTCCAGCTTTCCCTCGCGCAGCGCCGGGTACATGTCGCCGACCAGGTCGCACAGGGAATGCGCGAGAGTGTGGATGCCGTACTCGGCGCTGCGGTACCGCATCGGGGGCAGCACCACCATGTTCACGATCACTCCGATGCCGCAGCCGATGAAGACCAGCTCGATGATCTGTCCGAGCTGGGACCACCGCTGCGCGCTGCCGGCAGCGGCGACGTAGGTGGAGAAGGCGAAGAAGGCCGCGGTCGCCACCTGGGAGCCCTGTGAGCCGAGCGGCCGCCACCGTCCCACAGCCAGCGCGACGAGGGCCACCAGCACGAAGGTCAGCAGATGCGGCCCGGCCAGGAAACCCAGCGCGCCCTGCACCGCGACCCCCACCGACACAGCACCCACATAGCGCAGTGCTTGCCACAGGGACCGGTAGACGGTGACCTGCATGATCAGTACGGCGGAGAACGGTGCGAAGGCCGGAGAGGTCGCGCCGATCAGGTCGTGCGCGACCCACCACGACACTGCGGCAGCCAGCGTGCTCTTGAAGATCAGAGTCATCGTGTGCCGCTCGTGGCCGCCCGAACCGACAGCACGCCTGAACCACTGGCGAGCGCGGCTGACCCGGCCCTGGGAGGCAGCCTCCGTGCGCTGCCCCGCGGCAGTGACCCCGTTCATGTCTCTCCTCAGTGCTCTCGTTGCCGGTAGTGCCTGGGAGAGGTACCCGCTGCGGCCGGAATCAGCCGACCCGCATGTGAAGCGCAGCGCACGCCGGCCTGCCTGGGCAGGCACGACTCTCGGAGAGACGTGGATCACACACATCCGTGTCACAGAGAGTCGGGCCGTCTCGTCCCAGGGTGTGTAACCACAAAGCAGCACGGAGGAGAACACACGATGGAAGCACGCCTGAACTACTTCGCCGACCCGACCGCCGCCAAGGCCCTCAAGTACTTCATGTCCGCGGGCAAGGTGCTCAAGGAGTCGCCGCTGCCGGCCGCGACGCAGGAACTCGTGGCCCTGCGCGTGAGCCAGATCAACGGCTGCGCCGTCTGCATCGACATGCACAGCAAGGAAGCCGTCGCGGCCGGCGAGACCTCGACGCGGCTGAACCTGGTGACGGCGTGGCGGGAGGCCACCGTCTTCACCGAGGCCGAGCGTGCCGCGCTGGAGCTGGCGGAGGAGGGGACCCGGGTCGCGGACGCGGCCGGCGGGGTCGGCGACGAGGTGTGGGAACGTGCCGTCAAGCACTACGACGAGGAGCAGCTCACCGCCCTGGTGGTCATGGTCTCCTTCATGAACACGGTAAACCGGCTGAACGTCATCGCCCAGCAGCCGGCCGGCGACTACACGGCAGGACAGTTCCACTGAGTGTCCCCCGACGACCGTGTCCCACAGCTGAACCACAAGATCACTGACACGTGCCCGCGCCGAGAACGGCCGGGCAGGAAGCCCAAGGGGGATGTGGCGTGAACAAGGCCGAGGTCTTCGAAGAGCTGCGGCCGCTGCTTTTCTCGATCGCCTACCGGATTCTCGGCAGCGTCAGCGAGGCCGAGGACGCGGTGCAGGAGACGTGGCTGCGCTTCGACGGCTCGACGACACCTCCCACTTCGGTCAAAGGGTTCCTCTCCGTCACGGTGACGCGGATCTCCATCGACGTGCTGCGCTCGGCGCGGGTACGGCGGGAGGCGTACGTGGGGCCGTGGTTCCCCGAGCCGCTGCTGGAAGACCCGTACCAGGACCCGGCGCGCTCGGCGGAACTGGCCGACTCGGTGTCGATGGCGGCACTGCTGCTCCTGGAGCGGCTCAGCCCGCTGGAGCGGTCGGTCTTCGTACTGCGGGAGGTGTTCGGCTTCGAGTTCGACGACGTCGCCGCAGCGGTAGGGCGTTCGCAGGCAGCATGCCGGCAACTGCTGGTACGGGCGCGGCAGCACATGAAAGCCGGGCGGCCACGGTTCGAAGCGGACAGCAAGGAGCGGCAGGAGCTGGCAGCGCGGTTCTTCGACGCCCTCCGCGAAGGCGATGTCGCAGGCCTCCAGGATCTACTGGCCGCCGACGTGCAGATGGTCGGGGACAGCGGTGGCAAGGCTCCGCGGTTCGCCAGGCCCATCGCCGGCACGGAGAACGTGGCCCGGCTGCTCGGCTCGCTCGTCCCCCTGCTAGGCCGGGTCGACGTGACGTTCGAGCCGCACGAGGTCAACGGCCAACCCGGCGCCGTCTTCCGCGACCGGGACGGCAAAGTTCTCACCACCCTCGTCGTCGACGTGCTCGACAACCAGATCCAGACCATCCGCGCGGTGGTCAACCCCGACAAGCTCGGGCACCTCGGTCCCGTCGCCGACGCCTGGGCCATCGACGGGGCGGCCAAGCGGATGCGCCGACGTACGAGGTGACGTCGGCGGCGTCTGTCCGAACGAGACTGCTTCGGCCCGTGCTGAGCGGGCCGGTTTTTCGGACCGGCCCGCTCATGTCCTTACACCCTGGAGGCCGGGGCGGGACCTGCCCAGCCCGTCCGGGCGTCCCACCGCTGGTGGGCGGCTGCTGTGATCAGCCTGCCGGTGCGGGAGGCGCCGGAGGCGGCCCGTCAGGGGCCGGTACCGGTGCCGGTGCCGGCTCGGGTGCCGGCGCGGGTGCCGGTTCGGGCTCCGGGGTCGGCTCGGGCTCCGGGGTCGGCTCGGGCTCCGGGGTCGGCTCGGGCGCCGGTTCGGGCTCAGGCGCGGGCGCCGGTTCGGGAGCGGGCTCCGGAGCCGGGGCGGGGCCGGGCTGAGGAGCGGCCTCGGGGTCGGGAGCAGGCGCAGGCTCCGGCTCCGGAGCCGGTTGGGGCGCAGGTGCCGGCTCGGGAGCGGGGTCGGGCTGAGACGCTGCCTCGGGGTCAGGAGCGGGCGTCGGCTCAGGCGCAGGCTCCGGCTCTGGAGCCGGGGCAGGTTCTGGAGCCGGGGTGGGCTCAGGTTCGGGAACAGCAGCAGCTACGGGGGCAGGAGCTGGGACCGGCTCGGGTTGAGGTGCCGGAGCCGCTTCCGTCTCCGGAGCAGGGGCAGGAACCGGGAGAGGCGCGGGAGCCGGTGCCGGCTCAGCAGCGGGCGCCGGTTCAGGGGCAGGTGCCTGGCCAGGGGCCGGAGCCGGAGCCGAACCGGGAGCGGGAGCAGGCGCGGGGCCGGGGGCCGGAGCCGGGGCTGCGGCAGGAGTCGGAGCCGG
This sequence comes from Streptomyces diacarni, assembly GCF_003323715.1. Lineage (GTDB taxonomy): Bacteria > Actinomycetota > Actinomycetes > Streptomycetales > Streptomycetaceae > Streptomyces > Streptomyces diacarni. The sequence continues at coordinate 133,612 of NZ_QOIN01000066.1, read as the reverse complement.
GGGCGGGCCGGGAGCCGGGGGCGGATTGGCCCCGGTGGCCGCCGGAGTGTCCGGGGCTGGTGGCGCGGCGGGAGGCGCAACAGGTGCTGGAGTCGGCGGTACGGGAGGTACCGCAGCCGGATCAGCGCCCTGCGGTGTCGGCTGCGCGTCGCGCATCCCCGCAAGCAGCTGTCCGGTGGCGTAGCCTGGCTCGGCCTCACGCAGGGTCTCCGACATCCGCTCCAGAGCCGACGGCCCCGGCGGAGGCGCCACACCCGCAGAAATCTCCTCCGGCGTCGGCCTCGACGCCCGCCGCTCCGCCATCACCCGACCCGCCGCATACCCCGGCTCAGCCTCACGCAAGGTGTCGCTCAGGGCTCGTACCTCTTCCGGGTGGTCCTTCGCGTAGGCGCCCAGGCCCACAACAGCGCCCGCCCGACCCCCGGCCTTCGACTTCTTGCCTGAGAGAGCGGCGAGGACACCGGACCAGCCACCGGCGTTCTTGGTGAGGTCGCCGGCCGAGGTTCCGGACTGGCCGAGATAGGGCGGGTCCTCTCCACTGCCCGGTGGTTTGGCGACCCCGGCGGACACCTCGCCTCGCGTGGGTTGGAACGCCGGGTTCGACGGGTCCTTCGAGGGTTCCGGCGGAATGTAACCGGGTTCCGACTGGCGCAGCACGCGCATCGCCTCAGGATGCTGGCTGACGTACGCGCTGGCGTTCCACAGAGCGCCGCCTGCAGCCCCGGCCATCCCGGCTTGGGGGCCCGCCAACGCGGCGATGGACCCGGCGACCCCGCCGTCGCGGACGCGGTCCTCGAATTCGTCCCAGTTCCACGGCGGGCCGGGGGCGGGCTCGTTGGCGCGGTGGTTGACGAGCGGCTTGCCGGGCGCGGCACCGTCCTGAGGCGGCACGACCGGGTCCGCGGTGGCCGGGGGCTCACCCGGCGCGGGCGGGTCGGGGATCGGGACCGGCGGTCCGGGCCGGTCCTGCGATGCCGGGCCACGGCCCGGAGCTTCGGGCCCCGAGGCCGGTGCCGGCGCGGCTTCCGGCCCGGCACTCGGCTGTACGTGCTGCGTCGGTGGCGCCTGGCTCGGGCACTGCTGCTGAGGTTGCGCGTACCGGCCCAGGGTCTGCACCTGGGAGGGGGTGTGGGCCTGGGGCTGGGCACTGGCCGGCTGGACGGTCGCCGAGAAGAGCCAGGCACCGACTCCCACCGCCCCCGCCGTGCGCACCAACTGCCGGCCCCACAGCGGCTTGGCGTCTCGGTCCGGCTGCGGAAGCGCGGGGAGCGACCGCGCTCCTCGCGGCGACGCGGCGGGGTCGCCGGCCCCGATCAGGCGCGTGCCGACGGCGTCTGTCAGCTCGCCTATCGTGGCCGCGGGAACCTCGATCACCGCGTCGTCGACGGGAGCGAGCGCGCCCGCCTCGGCCCCGGCGGCACGGCCATGTACGCGACCCGCCCCAGGCCGGCCAGCTCCGCTTCCTCGACGCCGACGAGCAACAGCGCGGCGTCGGACAGCTGAACGCCGGTGACCTGCGTGTCCCACCAGGCACGCAACCGCCACGCCGCTCCCGGTGCGGCGAACTCGTCGCCGTACATCGGCGCGAGGAGAACGGGCACGTCCTCACCGGCCTCGGCGAGTCGGGACCTGATCCCCGCCACGACGGCGTGTGCCAACTGGTAGTCCCTGACCATGGCCAGGCAGACGTGAGCCGAGTGGCCCTTCGACGGTCCGGGACGTGCCGACGCCTGCGGGGGACTTCCGGGGGAACCCGGGACTTCGCGCGGATACATACGTGGCGCCTCCTTCGGCTGGGCGGTGCGCGCCGTCCCGTCCACCACGAGACATGACGCGGCAAGGGCTTCGTCTCTCGGAGTGCGGTGCCGCTGAGGGACCTGGCCCGGGGCCGGGTCCGACCCGGCCGCGACTGCCGCTCCTCCGCGTTCGGCGGCCTGCTGCCGACGGACTCGATGACAGCACCGTCCGAGTTGTTCAGCGGCCCCTCGCGCCCGCTGAACAAGGGCCACGCAGGCGGCGGTTACGGAGGCCCCGAGGCACCGGCGGACCGGCAGCGAGACAGCCACAGTTGCCGACACAGGCCAGACCAGGCCAGGCCAAGCCAGGACGGGGAGAGGCACAGGGAGGCGAGGGTCAGCGAGGTGGCGGGCCAGTGGAAGGCCGAGCCGGAAAGGGTCGGGCGGCGCGTGCGTCGTGCTCTACCCGTCTATCCGTCTTACGCGAAAGCGATGTCTTCGCAGCGCTTGACGCTCCTGCGGATCGCCGCGCGGTCTATCCCCAGGAGCGCGGTGAGCCACAGCCCGTTCTGCACGATGTCGATGTCGGCGGCCCGCCGGCCCGCCTCCGCGCCGGGCAGGTCGGGGCGGGCGGCGCGGATCAGTGCGGCCAGGCCTTTGCGGTAGCGCCGCTGGGCGGCCGTGTTGATGTGCGCGAAGTCCGGGTGCGCCTGCGCGAGAGCCCACAGTTGGAGCCGGAGGGAGAGGTACTCCGTCGTCAGGAAACGGTCGTCGGCGACGCGGCGGAGCGCGGCGCGCAGATTGTCCTCCGGGCCGCGGGCCGGGTCGGGCTCGACCAGGGCGACGTCCTGTTCCTCGATACGGCGCAGCGCCGCGCCGATGAGGGTGACCTTGTCGTCGTAGTAGTAGTTGACCAAGCCGAGCGCGACTCCGGCCTCCCGGGCCACGGCACGCATGCTGACGCCGGAGATCCCGTGCTGGGACAGGAGCGCCAGGACGGCGTCGAGGATCCGCTCCTGTCGCCCGGCCTTCTTCTCGGTTTCCGCAGCTTCCGCAGCCGTCTCGCTCACCTGGTCGATGCTAGCCGCGCCTGCGCCCGTTCCGCCGAGCGGGGGCGTCGCGGCGGTGCGCCGTCCTTGTGCGGGAGAACCTTCGGTGACGGGCCCTAACGGTGCCTCTTACGGGTGAGTGCGATCAGTTCGGTGAGCAGCGCGTCGCGCCGTCGGGACAGTTCCTCGACGGTGTGCGTGTCGCTGAGCGGGCGGATCCCTTCCACCAGCCGTCGTGCCGTGGCCTCGTCCAGGTGCGGGCGGCCCAGGTCGTCGAACCAGCGGTTGAAGCTGTCGGCGTAGCGGTCGCAGAAGGCCGCCAGGCCGCCTTCGCCCGCGCCGAGGTGGAACAGCGCCGTGGGGCCCATCGTCGCCCACCGCAGCCCGGGTCCTGCGGCGACGGCGGTGTCGACGTCCTCGACGCTCGCGACGCCTTCGTTGACGAGGTGGATGGCCTCGCGCCACACCGCCGCCTGCAGCCGGTTGGCGACGTGGCCGGGTACCTCGCGCCGTACCTCGATGGTCTCCTTGCCGACCGTCTCGTAGAAGGCGCGGGTCCGGCCCACCACGGCCTGGTCGGTGAGGGAGTTGCCCATCACCTCGACCAGCGGGATGAGGTGCGGCGGGTTGAAGGGGTGGCCGAGGACGAGACGCCCCGGATTCCGCCAGCCCGCCTGCAACTGGCTCAGCGTCAGCCCGGACGCCGACGAGGCCACGATCGTGTCCGCCTCCAGCGCCGGTTCGATGGCGGCGTAGAGGTCGCGCTTGATGCCGATCCGCTCGGGAACGCTCTCCTGGACGAAGCCCGCGCCCTCGACCGCGGCACGCGCGTCCTGACAGAAGTGCAGGTCGTCGGGTGTGCCATGGGTGGTGAGTCCCAGTCGCGTCAGGACGGGCCAGGCGGTCTCGACGGCCTTGCGCACACGTGCTTCGGCCTGCGGGTCGGGGTCGTGGACGGTGACGGTCATGCCGGCGGCCAGGAACAGCGCGGTCCAGCTCTGGCCGATCACGCCGGCTCCGAGTCCTGCGACGCGGGTGATGCCGCTCGTCGAGGCGTGGTCGGTGCGCTCAGAAGGCGACACGGTCGGCTCCTTTCAGTCCCAGACGGCTGCGGGCCTCGTCGGGCGTCGCGATGGTGTGCCCGAGGGATTCGACGATCGAGCGGATCTTCGTTACCTGGGCCGCGTTGGACGGGGCGAGCTCGCCCGGGCCGATGTAGAGACTGTCCTCCATGCCTACCCGGAGGTTGCCGCCGAGCATGGCTGCCTGCGTGGCGAAGGGCATCTGGTGCCGGCCTGCGGCGAGTACGGACCACTCGTAGTCGTCGCCGAAGAGCTTGTCGGCGACGGTGTGCATGTGCGCGAGGTTGTCGAGGTCGGCGCCGACTCCGCCGAGTACGCCGAAGACCATCTGCACGAAGAAGGGCGGCCGGACCCACCCCTGGTCGATGAGCCAGGCGAGGTTGTAGAGGTGTCCGAGGTCGTAGCACTCGAACTCGAAGCGGGTGCCGTGTTCCCGGCCCAGCTCCTTCACGATGTACTCGAGGTCGGCGAAGGTGTTGGTGAAGACCAGGTCGCGGGTCGACTCCAGGAACTCCGGCTCCCAGTCGTGCTTCCACTGGTCGTACTTCTGCCGCATGGGGAAGATGCCGAAGTTGAGTGAGCCGACGTTGAGCGAGGCCATCTCGGGCGAGGCGAAGACAGCGGCACGGAGGCGCTCCTCGCGGGTCATGCCGAGGCCGCCGCCGGTGGAGATGTTGACGACGGCGTCCGACTCGGCGGATATCCGCGGCAGGAAGCGCTGGAAGAGTTCGGGCCGCGGGTCGGGCCTTCCGGTCTCCGGGTCGCGGGCGTGCAGGTGGATGATCGCGGCCCCCGCCGCAGCGGCCTCGACGGACGCCTGAGCGATCTCGTCGGGCGTGACGGGCAGGTGCGGGGACATCGTCGGGGTGTGGATGCCTCCGGTCGGAGCACAGGTGATGATGACGGGCTTGGGCATCTCGGCCCTCCTCACTACGGGCGGACGGAGTCGACTCCCCCGGTCAGGACACGTTCTGCTGGACCAGCGCCCGGTAGGCGCCGAGGACGAGGCCGTGGAAGTGGTGCACACCGTGCTCGGAGAGTCCCGGCGCCCGCTCGGGGTCGTGGATGATGCGGCCCTGTTCGAAGGCGGGCGTGGCCATACCCCGCTGGACGCTCTCGACGAGGTTGATGTCCTGGACCTGCAGCACCTCGTCCATATACGTGACGGACTGCTTCTCCGACTCGTTGAGCTCGGTGCTCTCCAGGAAGAAGTCGAGGGTCTCGAGCGTGCGGTCGGGGCCGGCCGGCAGCACGCGCAGGACCATGAAGTTGCCGCGCCCCGGGTAGCGCATCAGGCAGGTGTTGGGCCACAGCCACCACACCGAGTGCTCGGTGACAGTCGCGCCGGACACGTCGTAGGCCGTGTTCTCGGATCTACCGGCGTCCGCGAAGTGGCTCGACCAGATCCCGTGGGTCTGCACGTCGTAGGTGTTCATGTCCACGAGCGACACGAACTCCTTGTGCGCGACGTGGCAGTGGTAGCACTCCAGGAAGTTGTCGACGACGTTCTTCCAGTTGCTCCTGATGTCGTAGTGCAGCCGCTTGGCGTGGGTGAGCCGGGAGATGTCCGGGGCCCGCTCGGTGATCTGTTCGGCGAGGTCGGGGGCCTGGTCCGCCAGCGAGGGGGCGGCCGGGTCGAGGTTGACGTAGACGAAGCCGCAGAATTCCTCGACCTGGATACGGTCGAGGCAGATCGCGGACTTGTCGAACGACTCCATGCGGTCGCTCTGCCGGGCTCCGACCAGGGAGCCGCTCAGGTCGTATGTCCACGCGTGGTACGGGCACACGATCGTGCGCGTGGTCCCCGAGCCCGACAGGAGCTCGTGCGCCCGGTGCTTGCAGACGTTGTAGAAGGCACGCAGCCGTCCGTCCCGGTCGCGGACGACGAGCACCGGCATCTCGGCGACCGTCGTGGCGACGTAGCTTCTGGGCCTCTCCACCTTTTCGACGTGGCAGACCCACTGCCAGGTCCGGGCGAAGATCGCCTGCTGGTCGGCGGTGTGCCACTTGGGCTCGGTGTAGGCGTCGGCCCGCAGGGACATCGAGCGCGCGGGGTCTTCGTCGTAGCCGGCGGCGATCGCCGTGACGTCGTCCGTGGTGACAGCAGTCATGGCCACGACCATAGGACCGTTTGGACGTCCGTTCAATACGTCCTGTGAACGATCGTCCAAACGCCTCGGCGTCGGCGCGACCGTCTACGAGCGTCGGCGCGACCGCCTACGAACGGGGGGGGCGGCACTACCCCGGGCCTCTTGCCACATGGCGTACCGCCCCGTCCGCGCCCTGGGCGGGCTACTCACGCCGAAGGGCGGCTTCGTGCCGGCTCAGGGAGCCGAACACCTCCCGCAGGAGCAGCGAGAACAGGATGACGCCCAAGCTGGTGACGGAAAGCCGCAGAGTAGAGGGATGGCTCTCGAAGAAGCCGGCCAACAGCACCGTGCCGTCGAGGACGATCGCAGCGAAGAAGAGCCAGCCACCGATCCGCAATTTGCGCGCCTGTTCCGGTGGAAGGGGGTAGGTCTGCTGATCCGCGAAGCGCATGAATAGCGTCTACCCCGTGCGGGGCGCGCCATGACTGACGCGTCACGCCGATCGGCACCGCTTACCGCCGCCCGCGCCCGAATTGCCGCCGTTCCCCCGCACCCCGCACCCCGCGCCCAGGAACCGCAACACGGCGGGGCGGGACGCTACGCCGCCTACGGATGCATGACGATCTTGCCCACATGCCTCCTGCGGGCCAGTTCCTCCTGCGCCTCAGCGGCCTGATCCAGTGGGAACGCCGCGGCGACGACGGGCTGGACGGCGCCCTGGCGGGCCAGATCCATCAACAGGGCGAAGTGCGTGGGCGTGTGCATCGCGGACCCGATCACCTGCGCGTTGTGCAGGTAGAGGCGGCGGACGTCGAAGTGGACACCGTATCCGCCGAGCGCGCCGGCGATGACCCACCTGCCGCCTTCGCGCAGCAGCGGCAGTCCCTCGCCGACCAGGTCCCCGGCGACGACGTCGAGCCCGACGTCGATCCCCTCCGGCGCGGCGGTACGGATCTGCTCGGCGAGGCCTCGCGCGCGGTCGAGGACGTGGTGTGCGCCCGCCTCCCGTACCGCGTCGATCTTCGTTCCGCTGCTGATGGCGAGCACCCTCGCGCCGCGCGCGCGGGCGATCTGCACCAGCGCGAGCCCGACGCCGCCGGACGCCCCCGAGACCAGCGCGGTCTCTCCCGTTCGCAGCCGTCCCCGCTCGATCATTCCCAGCGCCGTGCCGTAGGCGGTGGGCAGCGTGGCGAGCTGATCGTCCGTGAGCGGGGAGTCCGTCACGTCGTGCACGCGCTCCGCCCGCGCGGTCACGTACTCGGCGTACCCGCCGTCGCGTTCGCTGCCCATCAGGCCCACCGGGTTCGCGTCCGGCCCTTCGGTTTCGTAGAGCGCCGGGTCGACGACCACTCGGCGCCCGACGAGGCGCTCGTCCACACCGGCACCGGCTGCCACGACCCGGCCCGCCACGTCGGCGCCCTGGATGCGCGGGAAGGCGATCGGGCCGCGCCAGCCCGACAGCGCTTCGGGGTCTCCGGCGCGGCCGTAGGCGCCCTCGCGGGTCCACAGGTCCGTGTTGTTCAGCGCCACCGCGCCGACCTGCACCAGCACCTCCCCTGCCCGCGGGGTGGGCACGGCGACCTCCGTCAGCGCGAGGACCTCCGGTCCCCCGTGCTCCGTGATCCGCACCGCACGCATGGTCTCGGACACGCCCATCGCTTGAACCTCCTCGCGAGTAAACCGACCTGTCTACCCTGACTGCGGTATACCGATCAGTCAAGTCGCGGGATGGTGCGGGAAGCACGCTGCGGGCCGCTCGGGTCCTCGGGCGGCATGGTGCGCGCCGCGGGGCGTCACGCGAAGACATGGCGCGTGGCGGTGCCACGGAAGGGATGCCACTCGAACAGCAGAATCGTCGCGTCGTCGTTCAGCGGCGCCTGCTGGAAGTCGAGGATGGCGTTGATCAGGCGGCGCAACGCCTCGGGCGCCGGTTCCCCGGCGGCGATGGCGCGGACGACGAAGTCGGTGAAGCGTTCCTCACCGAAGGACTCCCCCGCCGCGTTGCGGGCGTCGGGGATTCCGTCGGTGTAGAGCAGGACCCGGTCTCCGGGCTCCAGCTGCGCTTCGTGCACCCGGCGACGGGTGTCCGGCACACCCTCCCCCAGCCCCAGTGGCGGCTCGGCCTCACGTTCCAGGGCGCGGGGGACGGAATCCCGGCGGCGCAGCAGCAACGGCGGCGGGTGCCCGGCGTTCATCCACGCAAGGCGGCCGGTGGTCAGGTCGAGTTGGGTGAAGACGCCTGTGACGTGCCGGTCGGCGAAGGCGTCGGCGAGAGCGGTGTCGAGGCCGGAGACCAGCTCGGGCAGATCGGCGTCGCTGTGCCGGGCATGGCGCAGGCCGGCCATGGCCACCGCCGCGGTGAGGCCCGCGGCCAGATCGTGCCCCATGGCATCCAGGATGGCGGCGTGCAGGAAGCCGCCCATAAGGGAGTGGTCGAAGGAGTCACCGCCCAGGTTGTAGGCGGGTTCGAGAACCGCGCTGGAGGTGACCAGGTCGGAGCCCATCGTCCTCGGCGGGAGAAGCGCCCACACCATCTCGGCGGGCAGCCGCATCGGGGTGACACGCTGGAGACGGCCGAAGGTGTCGCTGTAGGCGGACTTGTCCAGCACGATCAGCGTCACCAGTGAGGCCACGGAGTAGCAGCGATCCAGCCGCGGGGCATCGAGCGAGGCGGCCTCGAAGGCGATGACGCCCATGCGTTCGACACCGTCCAGCAGCGGCAGCCAGAGCGACAGCTGGCCGCCGTCGTTGCGCAGCAGGCGTGGGGAGACGGTGCGGTAGGTCCAGCCGGCCAGCGAGTCGTCGATCGGCAGGCGCCGCGGCCGTTCTCCCGGCTCCAGATCCGCCAACTCCACCAGCACACGCTGCTGCACATCGGCCAGGTACACGGTGATCTCGCGGAAGCCCAGCCCGGCGGCGTGACGCCGCAGCATCGCCGGCAGGTCGTCCGGCGCCATCCGGTGCATCTCCTGCAGCATCCGGCCCAGGATCGCTTCGCCGCTGTCCGCGTCGGCCGCCACCCGTACTCACCCGCCTTCCGACCACACCTGCACGCGCGCCACGCCTCCAGCCCACCGCACCGGTGCGCCACGCGCCACGCCAGCGCGTACGTGCGAGTGCCTCAGCCCTCGGCCCCGCCCTTTCCGGATCCGCAGTACGTATGGAGATCCCGGCTCTCGCCGCCACGACGGCCTGGTCATTGCCTTGCCGGTGGCCCCGACGGCCCCACCGTGCAGGCCCGTGCGGCCCCTCCGCGGAGGGGCCGCACGGGGCGGGTGGCCGTCAGCCGGCCGCCTGGGGCTTCTCCGGCTTCGCACCCACCCGGTCCACCACGCCGAGCTTCATGACCGCGTCGATTCCGGCCAGCGCCTCGTCGTGCCCCGGCTTGCCGTCCTCGGCCATGTAAGAGCGCGAACCGAGGTAGGCGAGCGTGTCGCGGTCGAAGATCCACACGACGCGGCTGGCGTACGCGCTGCGCTTCAGCGTGATGCCGACCCCGTGCCGCCCTGCGGCGTCCACGGCGTCCGGCACCTTCCGCACGCCCGGCACGCGCGCGAGGGCACGGTAGAAGGCGGCGGCGTTCTCGGGGGGCATCAGGTTGTTCACCACCAGGTCGCCGATCGCCTCGAAGACGGCTTGGTCCCGCGTCTGCCGTCCGTCGTCCTCCACCTCGGCGTACAGCCGCTTCAGCAGCGCGTCCGGATCGGTCGGCAGCGAGGCGAGCCACGCGTATGTGGGCCGGTGGAAACCTGGTCCGCGGGCGCCGTCGCCCTTCTCGCCGTCCGGGACCGACGTTTCGATGGGCAGCATCTGGCCCGGCATCACGGCGTCCTTGCCGGTCTCCCGAGCGGCTCCGTAGGTCGTGACGGGGCCGGGGTCCTGCGACATCCACCGCTCGTCGGTGTGCGCGGCGCCGAGCTTCACGGGCCCGCCCAGTTCGCCTTTGTTCTCCCGCTCCAGCACACGGGTGTAGACGTACTGGTCCCCGGCCGGCGCCTGCGTTCCCGTCGAGTTCGCCCGCGCTGCCGTCGCGATGTGATCGAGCAGGACGGCAGCCTTGTCGGAAGGCGCGGCGGTCGGGGCAGAGCCGCCCCCGCCCTCCCACACGGTGACGGTGAGGCCGGTGGCGAGGGCGAGTGTGGCGGCGACGGGCAGCACGACCCTGGGCCGCAGCAGAAGGCCGCGGGTACGCGTTCCGGCCGCCTCGGCCCCGGGTTCCGGCTGCCGCTCCGCGGCGGCGGGCTCGGCGAGGTCCTGGTCGATCTGGCGCATCAGTATGTCCTTGATGTGATGGTGACGCCCCGGCGGGAGTTCCGCCTCGGGTGGCGGAGGAAGCAGCCGGGCGAGGACGGTCAGGTCGTCGTCGGCACGGTCCTTGTCATGGCTGTTCACAGGGTGTCCTCCCGCAGAGGCAGGGACGCGAACACGGCCCCACCCTCTCCCTCACCGCGACGCGGGCGCGGTTCCCGTCGCTTTTCTGTGCCGTTGCGCCGCTCCGCAGCGGCGACCTGCTCGCTGAGCCGCGCGAGGCGCGCGCGGGCGCGCGAGAGCCGGGACCGTACGGTCCCGACGGGCACGCCGAGCGCCTCGGCGGCCTCCGCGTAGTCGAGCCCGGCCCAGACGCAGAGCAGCAGAACCTCCCGCTCGGGCCGCCGCAACCGGTCGAGCGCCACATTGACGGCCGCGAGCCGCCGGGCGTCGTCGATCCGCCCCGCCGTCTCCTCCGCGAAGTCGGCGACGGCCTCAGGCGCCGACCGCTGGGCGAGGAACGTGCTCAGCCGTCTGCGTCCGCGCCGTACCCCGAGCGCCTTGTGTGTCGCGATGGTGAGCAGCCAGGGGCGCAACGAACCGCCCTCGGGCTCGACTTTTCCGCGGGCTCGCCACGCGGCGAGGAACGTCTCCGACAGCACTTCCTCAGCCGCCGCCCAGTCGCCCGTCAACCGCAGCGCGTGCTGGTAGACCCCGCGCGCGTGCTGCTCGTAGAGCGCGGAGAACGCTCCCCGGTCGCCTGCTCTTATCAGGGCCCGCTCGGAGCCCACGTCGTCGTCTTCGGTACGCCTCACACTTCATCCCTCACCGCGAGACCCCCACGGTTCCTGTGCCGCGCGTCACATCCGGGGAACACAGGCGCGGGCGGGCGTCACCGCCCATTCTCCGGGCGACCGGAGTACACCCGGCGCGGGGCCCCGCCCACACGCGCCACCGCCTCAGCCGCAGTGGCGAGCCCGCATGCGGGCCTTGACTTGGAGCGCTCTCCAAGTGGTGAAGTCATGCCCTCACCACGCCACTTGGAGGAACTCGTGAGCACGACAACCGAGAAGCCGGTCACCCTGATCACCGGGGGAAGTACGGGTATCGGTGCCGCGACGGCCCGACGGCTCCTGGACGCCGGGCACCGCGTCGCCCTCACCGGCCGCGACGAGGGACGCCTGGAGCAGCGCGTCACCGAGCTCGACGCCTCCGAGGACCTGTTGGCCCGCGTCGCCGACGCGGGCGACTGGGAGCAGACGCGGTCGACCGTCGAGGAGACGGTGGACAGGTTCGGCCGTCTCGACGCGGTCGTGGCCAACGCAGGATTCGCCAGTCCCGGCACCGTCGCAGACGGCGACCCGGCCGTCTGGCGCGAGATGGTGCTGACCAACGTACTGGGTCCTGCACTGCTCATCCGCGCGGCGCTGCCCGCGCTCAAGGAGAGCCGTGGGCGCATCGTTCTGGTGGGCAGCGTGGCCGGACATGTCCACACACCCGGCAACCTCTACGGCGCCACCAAATGGGCCGTCACAGGGCTGGCGGAGAACACACGCCGGCTGGTCACCGCCGACGGGGTGGGGGTCACCCTGGTGGGCCCCGGGCGTGTCGAGACGCCGTTCTGGGCAGCGGCGGGCGGCGCCCCCGACAGTCCGCTGCTGAGCGCGGACGCCATCGCGGACGCCATCGTCTGGGCACTGCGGCAGCCTGCGGGTGTCGACGTGAACACCCTGACCGTGCGGCCGGTTGGGCAGCCCGTGTGAGGCCGGGCAGGCCGCACACCAGGGGGACTGTCGGTGGTGGGTGGCAGCATCGGGCTCATGACGGACACCACGACGTGCGCCTGGCGGCCTTTCCTCCTGCGGTGGAGCGGCGAGTGGGCGGACTGCCAGCCGGCTGACGAGACGAGGAGCGAGGAGGAGGAAGCCGCCCGGCGTGCACGCTGGTTGGGCTTCCCGCCCGCGCCAGAGCATCGGATCGCCGCCATGGAGGAACGGCTCGGGAAACGGATGCCACCGTCGTACCGGGAGTTCCTCAAGATCAGTGACGGGTGGCGGCACGCGGGCGGGTTCGTGTCGCTGCTTGCGGGGACCGCCGACGCGCGTTGGCACAACAACGAGTCGGAGCTCGCCGACGATTTCGAGGGGTTTCTCGACGAGGACGCGGACCCCCAGGAGCGCTGGGCGGCGGGAATCTGGCGGCGCGGGCTGCAACTCGACGTCGAATCCGACATCACCTACGTCTTCCTGGACCCCGAGGACGTCGATGAGAACGGTGAGTGGGCCGTCTACACGTGGGCGAGCTGGCGGGCCGAGGCACCGGAGCGGTACCCGAGCTTCTTCGCTTTCATGCGGGACATGCACCGGGAGTTCCACAGCCTGCACGCGGAAGCCCGCGACGGGGAGCCCCCGTTCGTCAACGACACGACGCGGAAGCTGGACGCGCAGCTGGAGGCGGCCCGGCTGGAGGCGCTGCGCGGTGGCTGGGAGCGGGCCGGTGAGGCGCTGGACGAGGCGAAGGCGTACGGCAGACCGCGAGCCGCCGGGCTGCGCGACCAGATACGCCGGCTGCTCGGCGAGACGTACCTGGTGTCTTTCGAGCACCTGGTGACGGATCCGCGGTACGCGCCCGAACTGCTGCCACCGCTGCTCGCGGAGCACGCGGCGCATTCCTACCGCGACGATTCCTTGCTGAAGTTCTCCTTGCGTGGCGCGGATGAGGACGTGATGTCACTGGCTTACACGACGCTGGCGCAGGTGAGGGACGGCACGTACCGGTACGCGCCGGGCGGAGCGTTCGGCGAGGCGGTCGCGCGGGCGCGGGAGCTGGCGCGCTGGGGAGACACGGACGGAGCCTGGCAGACGCTGAGGAACGCTCTGCCCCTATGGGAGCCGCTCGGTCCTGACCATCTGGCGCCGCTCGCATGGGTGGCAGAACCCCTGCTCGCGCCGCTGCTGACACCCGAGCGGGGCCGGGAGCTGCTGTCCACTCCACGGGGTGGGCAGACAGGAGTGCGACCGAGGCCGACGGCGGGTCTCGACCCCGGCAACCTGGCGTGGCTCGCGGAGCCGGGCCCGGGCAACGACCGTGCGTCCTACCGGTTCGTCCTGGTCGAGGGGGTGGAGCCCGAGGAGTTGCCCGGACGTCTCGCGCACGGAGACGGTGAGGGGAACGAAGGCGGGGGCGGGGACGGCGCCGTGCTGAGCGAACCCATGACGTGGTGGGAGGCGCGCAACAGGTCCCTGCGCGGCAAGAGGGAGTTCTCTTCCTACGACGACCGGCCTGTGATGGCGGTCGGCCGGGCCGGCAACGGCTGGAGCTTCGCCTTCGACGCTGACCCCGCCCCGTTCGACCGGCGGCGGTTCTCCTCCCCCGCCGCGACCGCGAGCACGGGCACCCGCGCGGTGGTGGTGTGGAGCGGCCTGCGGGCGGACCACGAGGAAGCGCTTTTCCACCTTTCGGTGGCGCAAGACGGTGCCGAGCAGTACGCGTTCACCTGCGAGGGCGGAGAGGTCCGGCGAAGCGGGCGGATACCACCCGCGTTGGACCCGGTGCGGTTCTTCGGTGACGCGGAGGACGGCGCCGAGGCGGAGCGATCGCTGCTGGAGGCGGTGGCCGAGGAGTTCACCGTCTCTCTGCCACGTCACGCGCTCACCAACGGGCGACTGCACACATGCACCACTCGTTCCTGGACACGACCGCCCGGAGAGGGAGAGACGTACACGGTGATCCGCGCGGGCCTGGGCACCGCACCCCTCGCGGTCGGCGAGTGGGACGCAGACAACGGGCGGGATGGCGGGTAGGCACCGGCCGGCACGGAGTCCGCACGGCGGGGAGGTGCTGGTCATCGCCCACCTCTCCGCTCCGGGACGAGCCGAGGGCGTCGAGGTCCGGTGACCGGGGCCGAACGCCCACCCCGAAAGGTCTCCCTCCTCCCAACACAGCGTACTAGCACACTGTGCTAATGTGGCCGCAGGGCACTAGCACAGTGTGCTAACGCTGGGTTCGGTCGAGAGCGGGAAGGCTGCGACGTGTTCGAGAAAGGGCGGCGGCGTCGGGCGGCGCGGCGCGTACAACCGGGAGACGGGCGGCCACTTCAGCGCTTCCGGTGGTGGCACCTGCCGGGCCGCGCGCTGTTCCACCTTCCGCTGACGCAGGACGACGGTCGCCGGACGATGTACGCGATCGACGTCCGGCACTGGCAGAACCAGAGCTCGGGCAACGTCAAGGCGCATCTCTACCTCGACGGCAGGCTCCATGCCGAGTCCAGGATCCCCGCCGGCTTCCCCGTGCCGGGCGGCACGATCGAGGTGGCGATGAGCGGGTTCGGGATCAAGCGCTGCCACTACGTGACCGCGCAGGGCGTGGAGCAGCAACTCGCCCCGCACCCTGCCTCCGCAGAGGGCCGCCGCGCCCGTCTCGACCGCGACCATCCGGCGCTGAGCCACTGGATCGGCCTCTGCTCGCTGATCCTGCTGCTGATCGGCGCGGGTCTTCTCGTCCTGCAGATCGCCGAACCGCTCTCTCGGATACCTCCGATCGCCTCACGCCTCGGGAACTTCGAGTCGCCTGTTCGTCTGCCGCTGTGGCTCAACATCACCCTCGGGGCGGGGGCGGCGCTGGGCAGCATGGAGCGTGCGCTCCGGCTGCGCTACAACTGGCTGCTCGACGGCGCCGCGAACTGATGCTCCGTCACGGAGCGTCGCGCAGCCGGAGGAGGTACGCGGCGGTCAGCGCGACGGCGCGGTCCTCGTCCTGCGACAGGTCCACGAGGGCGCCGGCCGCCGTCGTCCCCGGGACGGCGGCCAGCGCCTGGGTCAGCCGTCCGCGCGCGGGGGCTTCGGTGGCGGGGTGGGCGAGACGGTCGACGAGGCCGGTGGCGATCCGTTCCGCCGTCGCGGTGTCGCTCGCCAGCACGTGCAGCGCATCGGCCGCGTCGGTGTCGTTCCTGCCTGCCACGATCATGTCGAGGAGCGTCGGGATCGCTTCCGCCTCGCCACGTGTCCCGAGCGCGACAGCCGCACGGCCGCGGACCACGGCGTCGGGGTCCGCGAGAGCGCGCCGCAGCTGTGCGGCGGCCTCGGCGTCGGGCAGCTCGACGAGGGACTGAACGGCGCGCTCGCGCACCGCGGCCTCCGGTGAACCGAGCCCCTCCGCCAGCAGCGCCGAGGCGCCTTCGCCCGCGCGCGCCAGCGCCCAGCGAAGGGCTCCGGCGACGTTCGGGTCCGTCTCGCTCAGCACCGCCTCGGCCAGGGCCTCCACCGGTACAGGTGCCTCAGCGACCGAGGAGAGAGCCGCACGCTGCCGCGCGTCCGCGCTCTGCGACCCCAGCGCCTGGAGGAGTGCGACGGCTTGGAGCACGTCCTCCCACCCTGTGGGGTCCGCGGCGTCGATCCGGCGCAGCCGCGTGAGCAGCTCCGTCTCGGCCGCGATGCGTGCCCGCGTCCGGCGGACGAGGTCGCCGACGAGCGCGGAGGGCGTGAAATCGGGATCGTCGAGTGCACGCCCGATCTCACGCAGCGACAGCCCCAGCGACCGCAGGCTCTCGACGTGGAAGATCCGCCGGATGTCCTCGACCGAGTACTCCCGGTATCCGGAGCCCGTGCGGGCGGAAGGCCGTACCAGACCGAGCGACTCGTAGTGCCGGAGCATGCGGGCGCTGACCCCGGATCTTCGCGCCACCTCGCCGATCAACACGTCCTACCGTCCCTCCTGATCCGACCCGCCAAGGGCCACGACGCGCTTCGCCTCCTCGATCGCGCACCCGAACCCCGCGTCCGGGTCGCGCAGCAGCCTCCGGGTGGCCATCGCGTGCGCGCGTACACGCGGGTCGGAACCCGCCGCGGCAACGTCCAGGGCCGGTTCCACCCCCTCCCCCAGCGCGACCAGTGCCCGGCTGAGGCTCAGCTGCGTCTGCCGCTCCCCGCGTCCGAGTTGTGCCGCCAGCGCCGCCGCAAGAGCGGACTCCTCGCCGTCCGGCACGAGCACGACCGCGGCCCGCCAGGCGCTCCGCGCCACCTCGTCGTCGGCGTCGGACAGCAGCGCGGGCGTGAGCGCCGGCCACGCCCGCCGGTCTCCGATCTTGGAGAGCGTGTGCAGCGCCTGGCTCCGTGCCTGTGCACGCTGCGAGCGGACTTCGCGCAGGAGCGCGGGGAGCGTCATGGCTACCGGGTGGCGGGTGAGCGCCCAGGTCAGCATGTCGCGGACGAAGAACTCGGGCTCGGTCGCGCATCGCTCGACGAGCGTGTCGACGAAGCACGGGTCGGGCGTCGCGCCGACCGCCAGCGCGGCCCGCAGTCGCACGGACGAGCTGCTGTCCTCCAGTTCCCGGAGCACTCGCGCCGCTTCCGTGGCGTGCTGCGTGATCGTCGTCGGAACCACCTCCATGGCGACCAGTGAAGGCCTTGTCACGGTGACAAGGTCAAACCACGGTGTCGAGCCCGCTGAACGAGCGCGGGGCGGCGACGCTCACACCGCCACCGGTGCCTTGATGGCCGGGTGGTGCCGGTAGTCGAGCACCGCGACGTCGTCGTAGGCGTAGGTGAAGAGCGAGTCGGCTTCGCGCAGACGCAAGCGGGGAAAGGCGAACGGGGTGCGCGAGAGCTGTTCGGTGACCTGCTCGAGGTGGTTGGCGTAGATGTGGCAGTCACCGCCGGTCCAGATGAAGTCGCCCGGCTCCAGACCCGTCTGCTGCGCCACCATGTGCGTGAGCAGGGCGTAGCTCGCGATGTTGAACGGAACGCCGAGGAAAAGGTCAGCGCTGCGCTGGTACAGCTGGCAGGAGAGTTTCCCGTCGGCGACGTAGAACTGGAAGAAGGCGTGACACGGTGCGAGTGCCATCTCGGGCAGATCCGCGACGTTCCACGCGGAGACGATCATCCGGCGCGAGTCCGGGTCGCGGCGCAGCGTGTCGAGGACCTCGCTGATCTGGTCGACGTGCCGGCCGTCGGGCGTGGGCCACGAGCGCCACTGCGCACCGTAGACCGGTCCGAGGTCGCCGTTCTCGTCTGCCCACTCGTCCCAGATGGTGACGCCTCTCTCGCGCAGCCAGCCGACGTTCGAGTCGCCGCGCAGGAACCACAGCAGTTCGTACACGAGGGACTTGAGGTGCACTTTTTTGGTGGTGACCAGCGGGAACCCCTGCGTGAGGTCGTAGCGCAGTTGGTGCCCGAAGACGCTGCGGGTCCCGGTGCCCGTCCGGTCCGCCTTGGCCGCTCCGCTCGTGAGTGTCCGCCGCAACAGGTCTTCGTACTGGGTGTCCGCCACAGCCGTCGAGTCTACTGACCGGCCCGGGAATGAGGCGTCGCCGTCCCCCTGGACGGCGACGGCACGCTACGAACCGGCACGTGCGGGATCGGGGACGCCTCGGCGGCTCAGAACGCTCGGCCACCAGGCGGCCGGCCCGATGTCCCGGACGAGGGCGGGCACCAGGAGGGAGCGGACGACGAGGGTGTCGAGCAGAACGCCGAAGGCCACGATGAAGGCGATCTGCGTCATGAAGGCCAAGGGGATCACCCCCAGCGCGGCGAAGGTCGCCGCCAGGACCACTCCGGCCGAGGTGATGACTCCTCCGGTGGCGGTCAGTCCGCGCAGCACACCCTGCCGCGTCCCGAGACTCTGCGCCTCTTCCCTGACGCGGGAGATGAGGAAGATGTTGTAGTCGACTCCGAGTGCGACGAGGAAGACGAAGCCGTACAGCGGTACGGACGCGTCGGTTCCCGTGAACCCGAGCAGGTGCTGGAAGACCAGCGCCGAGACCCCGAGGGTGGCGACGTAGCTGAGGGCCACGGTGGCTACCAGCAGCAGCGGCATGAGCAGGGAGCGCAGCAGACCGATCAGGATGACGAGAATGATCGCCAGTACGACGGGCACGATGAGCGCGCGGTCGTTCTCGGCGGTCTGCTGGGTGTCGACCTGCTGTGCGGTGTAACCACCGACGAGGGCGTCGGCGTCGGGTACGTCGTGCAGGGCCGCACGCAGTCGGCCGACGGCCTGCTTGGCCTCGTCGCTGTCGGCGGCGTCCTCGAGGGTGACGTCGAGGCGGACCCTGCCGTCCACGGCCAGAGGTCGCCCCTGCCCCGGGCGGCCGGAGCGCGTCACCGGGGCTGCGGACGCGACGCCTGGGGTGCGGGATGCCGCGCGCTGCGCCGCCGGGAGGGCGCCGCGGTCGACGATGACGACGGCGGGGTTGCCGGAGCCGCCGGGGAAATGCTCGTTCAGCGTCTGCTGCGCCGCTACGGAGGACGCGTCCCCCACGAAGGTCTCCTTCAACGGGACGCCCTGCGCGTTCAGGGTCGGCGCGAAGCCGCAGCAAACCAGCAGCACGGCCGCGGTGACGGCCCACAGCGTGCGAGGAGAGCGGTCGATCAGCGCGGCCACCCGCGCCCACACGCCACGCCCGCGTGCCCTTTGTTCGGCGGACTTCGGTTTGGCCGGCCAGTAGGCGGCGCGCCCCAGCAGCAGCAGCGCGGCGGGGAGGAAGGTCAGCGCGCTGACGAGCGCGCACGCGATACCGATGGCGCCCACGGGCCCGAGGGCGCGGTTGTTCGTCAGGTCGCTCAGCAGCAGAGCGATCAGTCCCGCGACCACGGTGGCCGCGCTGGCCACCACCGGGCCGAACGACTGGCGCACGGCGGCACGCATCGCGGCCGCGCGCTCCCCCTGGACGGCAAGTTCCTCGCGGAAGCGCGCGGTGAGCAGTAGCGCGTAGTCGGTGGCGGCGCCGATCACCAGGATCGAGAGGATGCCCTGCACCTGGCCGTCGACCCAGACGACGTCGTGCCGGGCCAGGCCGTAGACGATCGCGCAGGCCAGAGCGAGCGCGAACACCGCTCCGACGATGATGACCAGGGGCAGCAACACGCTGCGGTAGACCAGCACCAGGATGAGCAGTACGGCAGCCAGTGCCACGGCCAGCAGCAGGCCGTCGATGCCGGCGAAGGCGTCCGAGAGGTCGGCCTGGCTGGCGGCCGGGCCCGCGATCTGCGCGGTCAGCCCCGGCACGTCCTGCGCGGTCCGCTCGATGCGGTCGAGCACGTCGGGCAGGTGGTCACCCAGGTCGGGTCGGAGCTGGATGACGCCCTGGAGTGCTCGACCGTCCTCGGAGGGGAGGGCGGGCGAGGGCTTGCCGACGACGCCGGTGCCCCGGCTGAGCTGGGCGAGCGCCCGGGTGGCCTCCTGTTCGTGCCGGTGGGACACCCGGTGGCCGTCGTCCCCGGCGGTCCACACGACGATCGCCGGAAGGGTCTCGTCCTGGTCGAACTTCTGCTGCGCGTCGATGACCTTGGTGGACTCGGCGCTGCGAGGCAGGAACGCGGCCTGGTCGTTGGTCGCCACCTCGCTCAGCTTGCCGGCGTACGGGCCCAGGGCGCCTCCGACGCCCAGCCAGGCGACCAGCAGGACGGCCGGCACGAGCCAGCGGACCCAACGGGTGGAGGTGACCATGCGTGCTCCCCTGCAGCTACTTCACTGAGTGACTATCTCAATTTTTGAAGTACTGCTCAGCCTAGGTGGTCCGCGACGCGTCACCGACACCGGTCCGCCGCAGGCAACCGGTCCACGGTTGGCAACCGGTCCGCCATCGGCCACCACGCGGGCAGTGCCGCCGCGCCTCGTCGGCCGCTCGAGCGCGCTGACCCGTCAGGGGTACTGGAGGGAGAGAAGAGCGTGCAGCTGGGCCCCGCGGGTCAGGGGTTCCGCACGGGAAGAGCCTGCAGCTCGGAGCTGAGCAAGGTCAAAAAGCGCAGGGCCGCGCGCTGGTCGTCCTCGCTCAGCTGCGCGCGGGCGCGGTCCGTGGCCCGGGCCAGGGGCCCGAAGTGGGCGCGGGCCGCCGCTCGGGCGTCCTCCTCGTAATACAGGTGGACGACCCGCCGGTCGGCCGCGTCCCGGCAGCGGCGTACGTGACCGGCACGCTCCAGTCGGTCAAGACACGCGGTCACCGCTCCCGACGTGAGCCCGAGATGCTCCTTGAGCCGTCCGGGAGTCATGGGCGCTTCGGCGTCGAGGATCGCGGCGAGTGCGGCGGCGTCGGTGCCGTGCAGTCCCTGCGCGTGAGCGAAGTCGTGCACCAGCCGCGTGAACTCGCCGTTCAGACGGCGCAGGGCCACGGCGAACGACTGGAGGTCGGGCCCCGAGCCCGCCTCGGTGGAGTCCTCGTGCGACGGGACAGACGGCTGACTTCCGCTCATCTGTCCAGCTTATAAAGCCCGGCGTCGGCTCCGCTCCGGCTCATCGACGGCCGGCGGGCGCCCCGGACGCACCAGGGTCGGCGCGGCGCGCACCGACGACCCCTTCGACGATCCTCAGCAGACGGTCCCCCGCCCGGTCGATGCTTCCGTTCTGCGTGCTGACCTGGGCGCCTTCGAGTACGAACGTGATCTCGGCTGCCGCCTGCTCGGGGTCGGTCAGCCCGGCCGCGGTGCACATACCGACCAGCCTGCGGGTCTGCCGGGCCTTGTGCTCCTCGATCACCTGCCGTGCGGGATGGGAGCGGTCGGGCAGCTCGGCGAGGGAGTTGATGAAGGGGCAGCCCCGGTGCGAGAGCCGCGGAAGCCCCTCGGCGATGAAGCGGGCCAGGCCCAGGATCTGCTCTCCGGGTGCGTCGGGGTGTTCGGCCTCGACCCGGTCGAAGGCCGCCTGGTAGTCGGCGGCGACGATGCGCAGCCACTCGGCGACCAGCGCGTCCTTGGTGTCGAAGTGCCGGTAGATCGCCGTCTTGGTGGTCTCGGCTCTCTCCGCGATCGCCTGGACGCCCACCCGCCGGATCCCCTCGCTGTGGAAGAGCTCTTCCGCCGCGTCGAGGATGCGCTCACGAGGCGGCAGTTTCGCGATCCTGCTCGGCCTGCCGGCGGTCGTTGCCATGACTGCTCCGTGACGTCCGGTCGGGTTCCTCTTCTGACACTACGATACCAGTGCGTTCCGAGCGGTACCGTTCGGTATCGTATGGTGCTCATCGGTATCGTTCCGATCGCTGGGAGAGACGAATGAGAGTGTCCGAGTACGTGACCTTCGACGCGGTGGGGCTCGCGGAGCTGGTGGCCCGCGGTGAGGTGGCCCCCGCCGAACTGGAGGCAGCCGCACGCGAGGCCGCGCGGAGGGTCGAGCCGCGGATCAACGCCGTCGTGGAGATGTGGCAGGCCGACGACGCGCCTCGCCCCGGCAGCACACCGCTGGCCGGAGTCCCCTTCCTGATCAAGGACATCGGAGTCTCCATGGCCGGGAGGCGCACGGAGTTGGGCAGCCGACTCGCGGCGGGCAACGTCGCGGAGGCCGACTCCTTCCTGATGGCGCGCTTCCGGCACGCCGGCCTCGTGACGCTCGGTCGTACCGCGACGCCGGAGTTGGCCTACAGCATCACGACGGAACCCGCGCTGCACGGCCCGACGCGCAACCCGTGGGACCCGCGGCGGAGCGCGGGCGGATCCAGCGGAGGCGCGGGCGCGGCGGTCGCTGCCGGCGTGGTCCCGCTGGCACACGCCACCGACGCCGCGGGGTCGCTGCGCATACCCGCCGCGTACAACGGCCTCTTCGGGCTGAAGCCCACCCGCGGCCGAGTGTCCATGGGCCCAGGCGCCGACGAGGTCTTCAACGGCCTGGCCGCACACGGAAGCGTCAGCCGCACGGTACGGGACAGCGCCGCGCTGCTCGACCTGATCCGCGGACCCGAACCCGGCGACCCCTACTTCGCCCAGCAACCGTCACGGCCGTACGCCGAAGAAGTCACCCGCCCTCCGGGCTCGCTGCGCATCGGCGTCCTCCCCCGAGCGTGGGGCGGACGCCGCACCACCGCCCCCGTGGCCGACGCCCTCACGCGCACCGTGGCTCTGCTCGAAGACCTCGGCCACCGGGTGGCGGAGGCCGAGGTCGAGCTGGGCGCGGACTGGGAGGAGTTCGTCCTGGCCAACGCCCGGTTGATGGCGGCGAACCTCGCGGCCGATGTCGACGCCCTGGCTGCCGCCTTCGACCGGCCCGTCGACTCCTCGACCCTCGAACCGGCGACCCTCGCGGGACACCGCTACGGACAGCGCGTCAGCGGTGTCCAGTTCGCCGCGGCCCTCGCGGTCCGCAACCGGGTCGCGCGGAGCCTGGCTCGGTACTTCGCCGCTTACGACGTCCTGCTCACCCCGACCCTGCCGGAGCTTCCCCTCCCCCTGGGCGGCTACACCGAGGGCGGGGACGCGCTGGACGGCCACGGCTGGATCGGCCGCCTCAACGACCGCTCGCCCTTCAGCATGCCGTTCAACGTCGCGGGCACGCCCGCCATGTCCGTGCCCGTGACCTCGGACGAACGTACGGGGCTTCCGATCGGCATGCAGTTCGCCGCCGGTTACGGTCGCGAAGACCGCCTCTTCCGCCTGGCCGGGCAACTCGAACAGGCGAGCCCATGGCTCGGCCGTACGCCCGTCGTGTGGGCGGGGCAACACCCGCGCCACTGAGGTGAGGCCGACGGGTGCACGGAGCGGGGTTCGCCGCGGCTTCCGTCGCGGCTCCCGAGCCCACGAGGACAAAGCCCCTCACGCAGGGCGGGTGGCCTCCCAGGCCGCCTCGATCATCCGGAAGATCTCGTCCACCGCGGCGTCCGGCTCTGCGGCTTCCCGGGCCAGCGCGTAGGCGTCGATCACGAACCGCGCGATGGTGCGGCAGACCGTCACGGTCCGTGTCAGATCGGGGGCGGCGGCGATGGCGGCGGCCAGCGACTCCGCGTGGCGCAGCCGCATCGACTCCTCGTACTCCCGCAGAGCTCGCGACTCCTCGATCATGTGCCAGACCGGCGCGGCGCCTTCCGCCGTGCAGTGACGCACCAGGGCCCGGACCTCGCGGCGCAGCGCCGGGATGAGCGGCTCGCGCGGCGCCCGGTCGGCGACCGCCTGCGTGAGGCGCTGCTCGAAGCCCTCGTCCTGCGCGAACACCAGGGCCTCTTTCGAGCCGAAGTGGGAGAAGAGCGTGGTGACGGCCACGTCGGCCTCCGCGGCGACGTCACGGATACCGACCGCGTCGTATCCGCGGTCCAGGAAGAGCCGCAGGGCGACATCGGCGATCTTCTTACGGGTCGCGGCCTTCTTGCGCTCGCGTCGTCCGGTCGGCACGGTCATGCGCTCACGCTAGCAGGTACGAACCCGTACTCGTTTCAAAGAGCTAACCGTTAGTGTTACGGTCACGGCATGAAGAAAGTGAGCTTCGCCGAATTCGGCGGCCCCGACGTACTGCGGCTCATCGACAGCGAAGAGCCCCACGCGGGCCCCGGCCGGATACGCATCGCGGTGCGGGCGGCAGGCGTGAACCCCGTCGACTGGAGGGTCCGCGAAGGGCAGATCCTCAAGGCTCATCCGACCGAGCTGCCGGCCGGAGTCGGGCTGGACGCGTCCGGGGTGGTGGACGAGGTCGGCGAGGGCGTCGAGGGGATCGAGGTCGGAGACCACGTCTTCGGCGAGGGTTCGAGCACCTACGCCGAGTTCGCCGTCCTGTCGGCCTGGGCCCGGATGCCCGAGGGACTGACGTTCGAGGAGGCCGCCGGATACCCCTCCGTGATGGAGACGGCCCTGCGCGTCATCCGCGAGGTCGGCGTGCGGCCCGGGCAGACGCTGCTGGTCAGCGGCGCGTCCGGAGGTGTCGGATCCGCGGTACTGCAGGTCGCCCGCGACCGCGGCATCACGGTGATCGGCACGGCCGGTGTCGCGAACCAGGACTACCTGCGCGGCCTGGGCGCCCTCGCCACGACGTACGGCGAGGGCTGGATCGAGCGGGTGCGGGAACTCGGCCGGGTCGACGCGGCTCTCGATCTGGCGGGCTCCGGCGTGATCCGCGAACTCGTCGACCTGACCGGGGACCCCCACAAGGTGCTCACGATCGCCGACCTGGCCGCGCCGGAGCTCGGCGTCCGCTTCTCCGGCGTGGCCGGAAGCGTGCCGGACGCGCTCGCCGAGGCCGCCGACCTGATCGCACGGGGGAAGCTCCACATCCCGGTCGAGAAGTCGTACACGCTCGCCGAGGCCGCGGCGGCGCACACCGACAGCCAGGCCGGCCACACGCGCGGACGCCGAGTCGTGCTCGTCTGAGCCGACTTCCGGTCCGGCACGCCGCCTTCAGGTCCGGTTCGACACACGGCCTTCAGGTTCCGGCGCGACGTGGCTGCCCGTGTGGCGGCCGCCGACGTGGTGACTCCCGGGTGTGGGCGGGGCCCTGGGCGTGCTCGCACTTCCCCCGCCGCCGGGGCGGCGGGGGAAGGCCACGGACGACGACCGGAGGTCCCAGCGGGGGAAGCCATACACGAGCCGATCCTGGGTTGCGTAGAAAGCATATGCTGCTGCTCATGACGCAAGACGACGACGTCGGTCTGGAGAGCCTCGTCCGCAAGCGGATCCGCGCGCTGCGCGTCGCGCAGGGCTGGTCCCTGGAAGAGCTGGCCGGCCGCGCCAACCTCAGCCAGTCCTCGCTGAGCCGCATCGAGAACGGCCGGCGCCGGCTCGCCCTGGACCAGCTCGTGACCCTCGCCCGCGCGCTGGACACCACACTCGACCAGCTCGTCGAGACCGCCGCCGACGACGTCGTGACCAGCCCGATGATCGACGGCGCTCACGACCGGATGCGCTGGTCCGTCAAGAGCGACCCCGGCGTGAGTGTCCTGCTGCAGCGCATGACCGAGCCGCCGCCCGACGACCCCTCGCGCATGCGCGCCCACCCCGGCCACGAGTGGATGGTCGTCCTGTCAGGCACCGCGATCCTCATGCTCGGCCACCACCGCTTCCGCGTCGAAACCCACCAGGCTGCCGAGTTCCCCACGATGATGCCGCACGCGATCGGCGCCGCCGAGAGCGGACCGTGCGAGATCCTCGGCATCTTCGACCGCGACGCCCGCCGCGGCCACCAACCGGACGGCGGCGACGGCGACACCGGCAGCCACGCGTGAGAGCGCGAGCCGCGAGTGACGGCCCACGTCCCTGACGGGCGGCCTCTTGCGCGCATGACGGGTGGCCTCTTGCCCGACAGGCAGCGCACACGTCCCTCACCTTGCCATATACGCAAGAGAGTGTGCCCCTGACGCATGCCCGACCTACTGTGGCGCT
Source organism: Streptomyces diacarni (assembly GCF_003323715.1). GTDB lineage: Bacteria > Actinomycetota > Actinomycetes > Streptomycetales > Streptomycetaceae > Streptomyces > Streptomyces diacarni. The sequence continues at coordinate 108,345 of NZ_QOIN01000066.1, read as the reverse complement.
ATGACTTCCCAGCACTCGCACACCCCCCACCACGACACCCACGGCCCGCACCAGGCGCACGAGCTCGGCGACCAGGCCGAGCTCCTCGATCTGGACGCCGAGGTTCTCGCCGAACACACCGCCTCCATCACCACATGGCTCCCGCTCAAGACGAGCCCACGCCGGATCGTGGATCTGGGCTGCGGCACGGGGGCGGGCACCTTCGCCCTGCTCGACCGCTTCCCAGAGGCACACGTCACCGCCGTCGACACATCCACCGCCCACCTCGAGCAGCTGCGCGGCAAAGCGTGCGCACGCGGCGTGGAGGAGCACGTGCGCACCGTCCAAGCGGATCTCGACGACTTTGACTGGCCCGACCTCGGCTCACCCGACCTGGTGTGGGCGTCCGCCTCGATGCACCACATGGCCCACCCCGACCGCGCCCTGAGCACCGTCCACGGCATGCTCGCGCCCGGCGGTCTGTTCGCCGTCGTCGAGCTGGCCGGATTCCCCCGCTTCCTGCCCGAGGACGCCCCCGAGGACCGGCCAGGCCTGGAAGAGCGGTGCCACACCGCGAGCGACCGCTTCCACGCCGAACACGTGCCCCACCGCGGCGCCGACTGGGGTCCGATGCTGGTCGCCGCCGGATTCACGGTCGAGGGCGAACGCACCGTGTCCGTACACATCGAGGGCGCCCGCAGCGAAGCGGTCGGCCGGTACGCGCTCGGCAGCCTGCAACGCGTGCGCGGCACTGCCGCCGAGTCGCTCGCCGGCGAGGACCTCGCCGCACTCGACCGGCTCCTCGACACCGACAGCCCGCACAGCATCCTGCACCGCGACGACCTCGCAGTACGCACCGAACGCGCCGTCTGGGCCGCGCGCCGCACCTGACCCTCTGCCGCCGGCCCCTGAGCGGGTGCAGACTCGTGCCATGACACGGATGGGGGCGTTCCGGGACGCGGTCGGTGACTGGGCGAGCGGCGGACCCGGCGGGCCGGCAAGTGACGGGGCTCTGCGGCTCGGTGTGCGTACGGCGGTGCTGCTGGAAGGGCTGAGTGATCTCGCGGCCGTCGAGACACTGGCCGTACGGCACGGTCGGGACCTGTCCGCCGAGGGCGTGTGCGTCGTGCCGATGGGCGGGGCGATGAGTGTCGGCCGCTATGCCGAGCTCCTCGGGCCGCCCGGTCTCGGCCTACGCCTGGCGGGACTGTGCGACGAGCGCGAGCGGGGTTTCTTCGACCGTGCCTTCGCGCGGGCGCGGGCACCGCACGGGGACGTTTTCGTGTGCGCGGCCGACCTGGAGGACGAGCTGATCCGCGCGATGGGAACGGCGCGGGTCGAGGAGATCGTCCGGGGCGAGGGCGACCTCCGCGCCTGGCAGACCTTCCTGCACCAACCCGCGCACCGCGACCGGCCCCGGGAGCAGCAGTTGCGGCGGTTCCTCGGCACCAGGAAGGGCCGCAAGATCCGCTACGGCCGCCTCCTCGTCGAGGCGCTCGGCCCCGAGCAGGTTCCGGCTCCCCTTGGCGGCCTGCTCGACAGCCTGTGACCCGCGGTCCTGTGACCTGCTCGAAGAGCGCTGCCGTGACCGCTCACACGGTCACGGCAGCGCTCTTGGTCAGGCGACGAGTGAGTCCGTGGTGAGTGTGTGCCAGTCGGTTCCGGCGGCGATGGCGGCTCGCCACCGGCGGAGTGCCTTCGGGGGCATGCCCACGGCGAGCGCGCCGGTGAGGGTGCGGCCGGTCCGGTAGAGGACGAGGAAGCGGCCGTCGGCCGGATCGCCCTCCACCACCCGCGCCTCGCCGTGGCCGCGCAGGTGGCCGTAGGCCTGGATCTTCCTGCCGTGCTGGTCCGACCAGAAGTACGGGACCGGGGTGAACGGCTTCGCCTGCTCGGGGCGCAGCAGATTGCGTGCCACGGCCATGCCCTGCTCGGCGGCGTTGGTGCGGTGCTCGACGCGCAGACAGGTGTCGAACAGCGGGTGGTGCCAGCGGGCCACGTCGCCTGCCGCGTACACCCCGGGGGCGGCGGCGCTGTACGCGTCGCACACCACCCCGTCGGACAGCCGCAGTCCGCTCCCCCGCAGCCACGCGGTGTTGGGTTCGGACCCGACGGCGACGAGCACGTCGTCCGCCGGGAGCAGTGTCCCGTCCGTCAACCGGACCCCGGTGACCCGGCCGGCCCCGGCAGCGATGTCCGCGACCTGCGTACCGAGACGCAGGTCGACCCCGTGGTCTCGGTGCACCTCGGCCAGGTGGGCGCCGACTTGGTGTCCGACGGCGTGTGCGAGGGGGACGGCGGCCGGTTCGACGAGGGTCACGTCCACATCGAGTGAGCGGGCGGCCGAGGCGACCTCTGAGCCGAGGAACCCTGCGCCGACCACGACCAACCGCCGTCCCGCGGCAAGCCGTTGCCGCAGGGCGAGGGCGTCCTGCAGGTCGCGGAGCACGTGCACGCCCGGAGTGCCGCACCACGGCAACCGCCGCGGGCTGACCCCCGTGGCGATGATCAGCGCGTCGTAGCCGAGGTCCGTGCCGTCGGCCAGGGTGACCGTGCGGGCAGTGGGCGACAGAGCGGCCGCGGCCGTGCCGAGCCGCAGGTCGATGCCGAGGGCCTTCAAGTCGTCCGCTGTGCGCAGTGCCGTGCGTTCGGCGGGCCAGGTTCCGGTCAGCACCTGTTTGGACAGCGGCGGCCGGTCGTAGGGGAGGTGCCGCTCCTGGCCGACGAGGGTGACCGTGCCGGCGAACCCCTCTCGGCGCACGGTCTCGGCGGCGGACAATCCGGCCGCCGAGGCCCCTGCGATGACGACGCGTCGCAGCGGCGGCGAGGGTGTCACTTCTCCACCAGGCTGATGACGGCGGCCGGGCAGAGCGCCGCCGCTTCCCGCACGTCGTCGTGCAGGCCGGTGTCCGGACGGTCGTTCAAGGTCACGACGATGCCGTCGTCGTCCTGGTCGAAGACGTCGGGGGCCGCCAGGACGCACTGCCCGGACGCGACGCACTTGGGCTGGTCGACTTCCACGCGCATGGGTTTCTCGCTTCTTTCGTCGAGGGCGGCGAAGGGTTACCAGGTGACGGGGAGCTTGTAGACGCCGTAGACGAGGCCGTCGTGTTTGAACTCAAGCTGTTCGAACGGGGTGTCCAGCGCCAGGGTGGGGATGCGGCGGTACAGCGTGCTGTAGACCACCTGGAGCTCGACGCGGGCGAGCGGCTGGCCGAGGCACTGGTGCACGCCGTAGCCGAAGGCGACGTGGCGGCGGGCGTCCCGGCTGAGGTCGAGCCGGTCGGGCCCGGGAAAGGCGTCCGGGTCCCGGTTGGCGATGTCGTTGGCGAAGATGAGGCCTTCACCGGCGCGGATGGTCTCGCCACCGATCTCGATGTCCTCCAGCGCCACGCGGCGGCGCCCGGAGTGGGTGATGTTCAGGTAGCGGAGGAGTTCCTCGACCGCGCCCGCGACGGCTTTGGGGTCCTCGGTGTCCCGTAGCCGGGCGAGTTGGTCGGGGTTCCGCAGCAGCGCGACGGTGCCCAGAGCGATCATGTTCGCGGTGGTCTCGTGGCCCGCGGCGAGCAGGAGGTTGCCCATGCGGGCGGCTTCGCGCCGGGTCATCTCGCCGGTGGCGACGCGTTCGGTGGCAAGTGTGGACAGGAGGTCGTCGGCGGGGTGGGCGAGCTTGTCACCGAGGAGGTCGTCCATGTAGTCGACGAGCGCCGTGTTCGCCGCCGCCACCTCCTCGGGGCTGGAGGTGCGGCGGACGATGACCCTGGTGTTGCGCTGGAAGAAGTCGTGCTTCTCGTACGGCACGCCGAGCAGCGCGCAGATGACGAGGCTGGGGACGGGAAGCGCGAACGCCTCGACGAGGTCGACCGGCCGGGGGCCCGCGAGCATCGCGTCGATCAGGTCGTCGACGATCTTTTGGATGGACGGCCGCAGGGCCTCCATCTTCCTGATGGCGAAGGGGGACGTCACCATCCGGCGCAGCCGGGCGTGCTCCGGATCGTCCATGCTCAAGAAGGTCTGGGTGGCCGGGTCGCTGCCCTGCATCGAGGCGGACCTATGCGGATAGCCGTCGCGGGTGGAGTCGGCGCTGACCCGTGGATCGTTCAGCAGTGTGCGCAGGTCTGCGTGACGGGTGATCAGCCACGGCTGCGTGCCGTCCCAGAGTCGCACGCGGGAGACGGGTCGGTCCGCGTGCGGGGGGCGAAGGGCCGGCGGGGGGTCGAAGGGGCACCCGGCCGCCCTGGGTGAAGGATATCCGGGCAGTCCGGCTGCGGTGTCCGCCACTGTCTCCGTCATGCATGCCTCCACGGCAGAGGGATCGCGTCCTCTCTTGCTAACACCGTTAGGTGCCTCGGGCAACCACTTGGCTCGAAGTGATCGCCGGCATGCATGTCATCTGGTCAGCGCCAAGTCGAGGAGGTCATCGGCCATTTCCTCCAACGCCTGCCGGTCCACCTGGAAGGGCGTGGACAGGGCCATCGCCACCACCCCGTGCAGGGAGAACCACAACAGCTTGGCCACCCGTCTGTCGCCGGGCTCCTCAGCCGCGCCGGGCCGGCAGGCCGCGACGGCGTCGTGCCACGCCTCGGCCACCCACCACAGCGGGTGGGAGGCCAGCTCCTCGCGGGGAACCTCGATCCGCTCGATGCCGAACATCAGCCGGTAGAGCCTCGGATTGTCGAGAGCCAACGCGCAGTACCGCCGGGTCATGGCACGCAGCCCCGCCCGCGGCCCGTCGACGGCCCCGCGCTCCCTGGCCGCACGCAGGTCGCCGACCAGCCGTTCGTACGCCCGGCGCGTGAGCGTGGACACCAGCTCCGCGCGATCCTCGAAGTGCAGATAGATGCTGGGAGCCGAGATCCCGACCTCACGGGCGACCGCACGGAGGGAGAGGTCCCCTTCACGGCCGGACTCCGCCAACAGCCGCGCGGCGGCCGCGAGGATCTCCTCACGCAGCACGCCGCCCTCCCCCCACCGGCTCGGCGTGCGGCGCTTGAACCCGTCAGTCACCTCGTCCCCTCCCGACCGTGGAAAGCACCACTCATTGTGGCCTGAACCCATCGATCCGCTCCGCCGCGTCGCGGCAGTCCGCTACGCCATGACGCTGAGCGGCGGTCCGGCGCTGGTGGTCCGCAGCGGCTCCTCGGGGCGGAGGGCCGGCCCGCCCATCCGTAGGATGATCAGCACAACGGGTTCCTCGCCCGCCCGGTCCACCACCGCCACCCCGTACGACACGAAAGGCGAAGCACCACGATGAAGCGCGACGCCGCCGTACTCGACGACCCGGTGGGTGCCTCGCTCCGCGGTCACCACGCGCACCTCGCCCGCCGCCTCGGCCGGGCTGCCGGCTTTCTGCCCGAGGTCGCGACCTTCTCCTCGGTGGGAGCCGAGCCGGGACCCGAGCAGTGGGCGGACCTGGCCCGGCTGCTGGGGCGGGGACAGCTCGCCGACATGTTCAGCTGTCCGGCGACCCCGCCGCACGACTGGGAGCCGGTCTTCGTCCTGGAAGGCCGCCAGATGGTGTGGTCCGGCAGCGACCGCTGCGCCCCGCCACGTACGGACGCCGCGACAGGTGTGGTCGAGCTGGGGGCACACAGCGTGCCCGAGATGCTCGATCTCGTCGACCGGACGCGGCCAGGTCCGTTTCGGCAGCGCACCCACGAACTGGGCACTTATCTCGGCGTCCGCGAGAACGGCGTCCTGGTGGCGATGGCGGGCGAACGGCTGCGGCCACCGGGCTGGGCCGAGATCAGCGCGGTGTGCACCGCGCCCGAAGCGCGCGGACGAGGATACGCGGCCCGTCTGTTGGGTGCGCTCGTGGCGCGTGTCACGGCACGTGGCGAAACCCCCTTTCTCCACGCGGCCGAGACGAACACCGGCGCGATCGCCCTCTACGAGAAGCTCGGCTTCCGGCTCAGGAGACAGGTGACCTTTCGGGGCTTCCGCACGCCGTGACCACGTCGCCTGACGGTGACCTCGGAGTGCGCCGCGCACCCCGGGCGCCGAACACCAGCAGCGGGCAGCGGCACGGGCCTGTACCGGTCGCTTCGCTACCGTCCGGCCGGCATGGTGTGCGGGCGCGCGAGAGGGTGTTAATCCGTGCGTCTCCCGCGCGCCCCGCGGCTCGGGGCCGGGGCAGGGGTGATGCTGCGGCTATGACTGACCTTCTCGCGGGTGTGCTCTCCGAGTGCGCCCATGCCCCCTATCTGCGCGCCGTCACACGCGCCTTCGGGGCCCGCGCCGGCGCGACCAGCCTGGAGCCGCCCACACCCGACGCCTCGGCTCTGCTGGAGATCTCGGTGGAGTGCGACGGCCGGTGGGCACTGTTCTGGGGCCAGGACGACGGCTGGTGGTACGACACCGTGGACCCGGACGGTGAGCTGAGCGGCCGTCGCCGTCACCTGGTCGCCGACGCACTGGTGCCCGCACCCGACGCTGTCCTGCGGGCCGCCGAGCTTCTCGACGAGAGAGCCGGAGAGCTGCCCCTACGGGCAGCCGAGACCACCGTGGGAGACGACGTCCGGCTCGCCCCGTCACAGGCGCGAGCCGTCGCACACGGCGACCTGACCGAGCCTGTCGCGCGACGTCTGGCGGTCTACGCGGCAGGCGAGGAAGTGCGGGAAGTGCCGGTCCAACCGGCACCGTGAGCCGCGCCCGGAGGGGGTCAGGCCGCGCGGCGGCCGGGCCCCCTCCGTCGCGCCGCCGGCGCTTGCGTGGCGAACGGAGCGGTCCTCACCAAGCGGCACACCCCGCGGCGCTCCTCACACAGCGGCCAACCCGGCCACGAGTTGTTCGGCCCGGGCGATCTCTTCCGTCAACGGGTGGTCCTCGGAGACCATCGGCAGGGACGCCGCAGCCATGCGGAACGCCTCCGCCACCGGGGCGTGCGGCAGTTCCTCGGACCTGAGCCGCAGCGCCCGTACGGCGGCCAGCAGTTCACACGCGAGCACGGTGCGGTACGCGCCGATCGCGGCGGAGGTGCTGCGCGCCGCCTGGGTGGAGAAGCTGGCGTGGTCCTCCAGGCCGCGGGAGATGACGGCCGTCCCCAAGGTGACCGGTGCGGCCGCGTGCCGCAACTGGCTGAGGGCGTCGTGGGCGACGTATTCGAGGATCATGATGCCGGAGCTGCCGGACGGCCCGGCGGCGAGGAACGGGGACAGCCCCGTCAGCTCCGGTTCGACCAGGTCGCCGAGGCGAGCGGCCGACAGCTCCGCGACGTGGTGGAGCGCGGCCCTCAGGTGGTCGAGTGACAGCGCGAGGTAGGCCGTGGAGAAGTGTCCGTGGTGATAGGCGTTCTCCGTCTCGATGTCGATGAACGGGTTCTCGGCCGCCGCGTTGAGGTCGGTGCTCAGCACGCTCTCCAGGGAGTCGACAGCCTCCAGCGCCGGCCCCTGCACCTGGGGGAACGCGCGCAGCCCGAAGGGGTCCTGCAGCCTGCGGCCGGCCCGGGGCTCCTCGTCGCCCCAGAGGATGCGGCGCATCTCGGCGGCGCTGCGCACGGACCCCAGGTGCGGCCGCTGCGCGTGGACGCGTGCGCTGAACGCTTCGGGTGAGCCGCCGAGCGCGCAGTAGGACAGCCCCGCGACGAGATGGCTGGAGTGGAGCAGCTCGCGCAGGTCGTGCCATGCCAGTACGGACTCCGCGAGGGTGGCGGCGTTGCTCGAGATGAACGCCAGGGCGTCGCCGGGGCTGATCGGCACCGGGGGGAGGGAGCCCACGGCCCAGGGACGCCTCCCGGCGAGGGTCAGGGCGATCTCGGCGAGCGCGCTGAGGTCGCCGGTGCCGATGGCGCCGAGGGAGTGCACCCGCGGGAGGGCTCCGACGCGCAGCGCGCCGGACAGGGCCTCCAGGAGGCGGGGGTGGACCCCGCTGCCGGCGGCGGCGAGCTGGTTGAGCCGGATCAGCAGGGTCGAGCGGACGAGGGGGTCGGCGGCCGGCTCGCCCGTGCCGCCCGCGTGGCTGCTGAGGAGGCGCAGGCCGTGCTGGTCGGCGGAGTCGGGGTCGACGACGTCGTGCCGGTTGGCTCCTACGCCGGTCGTCCGCCCGTAGACGGCTCTCTTGGCGCCGATGTCCCGCGCCACCGCGTAGGCTTCGCGGGCCCTGCCGAGCGCCGCGTCGTCGAGCGTCGCCCATGCGCTCCGGCGTGCCACCCGGACGACGTCGGCACAGCGCAGGTGCCGACCGTCGATGCGGACAGTGCTGCTGTCGGTCATCACCCACCCCTTGACATAGATCTATTCACCTCTGAGGCTGCATGAAATCCTCCATTCATGGTGCTTGGCAAGTCTGAGGAGAAAGCCGTGGAACACGTCCCCGAGGCCACTCGCACCCCGAAGCCGCCGAACACCCCCAGCCCGCCGGACGACGCGGCAGTCTCCTCGCCGTCGCTCCCGACCCTCGACGACGCGCCCCTGAACCGCTTCCACATCAAGATCACCGCGCTGACGTTCGGGGCGAACTTCTCCGACGGTTACCACCTGGGCATCATCGGCATCGCCCTGACCCTGATCACCCCGCAGATGGGCCTCGGCGCGGCCTGGCAGGGCCTGCTGGGGGCCTCGGCGCTCATCGGCATCTTCGCGGGAAGCATCGTGCTCGGCTGGGCCGCCGACCGCTACGGAAGACAGCGGATCTACCTGCTGGACTTCCTGCTCATCACGGTCGCCTCCGTGGCCCAGTTCTTCGTCACCGGGCCCACCGAGCTGTTCGTGCTGCGTCTCCTGATCGGCTTCGGCATCGGCGCCGACTACGCCCTCGGCCCGACGCTGGTGGCCGAGTTCTGCCCGCGCCGCTACCGCGGCGGCCTCCTCGCCTCGCTCACCGCGATGTGGACGGTCGGCTACATCGCCGCCTACTTCCTCGGCAACTACCTGGTCGGCTTCGGCGGAGACAGCTGGCGGTGGCTGCTGGCCAGCAGCGCCCTCCCCGCCGTCTTCGTCCTGCTGATGCGCATCGGCACCCCCGAGTCCCCGCGCTGGCTCGTCAGCAGGGGGCGTGTCGACGAGGCCAAGGCGGTGGTCGCCAAGCACATCGGCTCCGGAATCGACATCTCCCCTCTTCTCACCCGAGCGCAGCCCGAGGAAACACACGACTACCGCGAGCTCTTCCGCCGACGTCACCGCAAGAACACCCTCTTCGGCGTCCTCTACTACAACTGCCAGGTCATCCCGTACTTCGCCATCTACACGTTCCTGCCGACGGTCATGGCGCGCCTGGGGCTCGCGGACGAGGAGTTCCTCAGCAACGGGCTGCTCAACGTCTTCCTGCTGCTGGGCGGCATCGGCGGGCTGTGGTTCGTGGCCAGGTTCACCCGCCGCGGGTTCCTCATCTCCTCGTTCGTCGTCATGTCCCTCGCGCTCGGAGTGATCGGTGTGTGGCCGAGCGCGCCGACGCTGCTGCTGTTCCCGCTCTTCCTGGTCTTCACGTTCACCATGTCGGCCTCCTCCAACCTCGACCAGGTCTATCCCCCGGAGCTGTTCCCCACCGGGGTGCGCAGTTCGGGCGTGGGCCTGCTGAACGGGCTGAGCCGGATCGGCTCCGCCATGGGCACGTTCCTGCTGCCCGTCAGCCTCTCGACGTTCGGGTTCTCCACCTCGATGGTCGCGCTGACGGGCTTCCTCGTTCTCGGAGCGGTGGTGTCGGTGGCCTGGGCACCGGAGACCAGCGGGATGGAACTGGACTGAACCACTGCGCGACCGGCCCGGCACCGCACAGAAGGAAACGGGCACGAGGGGCCAACGCGTGTTCATACTACAGTCGGTCCGCATGGACGCACGCCTCCCCTCCAGGCGCCGGCTGCTGAGCGTGGCGGCCCTCGCCGGAGCCACCGCGCTGACCGGCTGCTCGACGCACGGTTCCGACGGGTCGAACGGCCGTGGAAAGGGGAAGCCTTCGCCCAGCCCCTCCACCACCGACCTGGCCCGCCTCGACGACGGCCCGCCCGCCGACGCGGCAGCCTCCGCCCGATCGGGCTCCGGCGCCTGGCGCTACACACATCTCGCGGACACCCTGGACGGCTCCTACAAAGCACTCGCCGTCACCTCACGCGACGACGTGTGGGCGTTCGGCGTCCGCGGCGGTGTGAAGGACGGCAAGGGGCCCGAGGCCCTGTTCCTGGACCACTGGGACGGTGACAGGTGGCGCGGCCATCCGCTGCCGGACGGGCTCAGCACGAAGGCCGCCGCCTGGGCGCTCGCCGCGAGCGGCCCGGACGATGTGTGGCTGGCGAGCCGCCCGTCGGGCGACGATCCCTCCGCACACCACTGGGACGGCCACACATGGCGGACCCTGCCCGCACCGCCGGCGGCCAACGCCCAGCGGTTCGGGGGCGGTGAGCTGGACGGGTCCTGGTGCACCGCCGTCGGCCCGCGCCTATGGCTCTGCGTCGGCGGGAAGACGCTCCACTGGGACGGCGACGCCTGGCACGCGCCCGAACTGCCCTTCCACGCCTCGGCGATCACCGCGGCCCGCGCAGAGGATCCGCGGGCCGCTCCCCGGGTCTGGGTCGTGGGAAGGGAGGACACCGACTGCGGGTCGGGCGAGTGCTATCCGCAACCGGCGAGCGCCCGCTGGGCCCACGACGGCTGGCAGAAGCTGGACACTCCGGCCTACCGCTTCCCCGACCCCGTACCGCCCGAGGCGAGCGCGTCCCTCGACACCGTCGTCCACGACCCCGAGCGCGACCGCCTGTGGTCCCTCGGGCGCAACGACTTCAACCACGGCGAGGTCGAGGAGGAGCCCGACTCGCAGACCATCCTGCTGATGGGCGACGGCAGCGGCTGGACCAAACGCCGGCTGCCGCGCATGAACCGTGCCCTCTCCACCGCCGCCACCGTCCCCGACGGGACCGGGAGTCTGCTGCTGGACTCGGAGAACCGGCTGACGAAGGACGGGAAGGTGCGCCGCCTGCACAGCCCGGGAAGGCTGCCCGACCCGCCGAAATACGCTTCAGCCCCACCGGAGAAGTACGACTTCGGGCAGCCGATGGAGTGCGCCGTCCTGTGCCTGGTCCCCGGCACCCGTACGGTGCTCGCCGCCGGCGCGGTGCGCTACATCCCGCCCGGCACCAACGAACAGCCCCTCCGCCCCATGCTCGCCCGCTACGACGCGGACGCGAAGGACTGAGCGGGGCCGGCCCTCCAAGGTGGCGGCTCTCCGTGGCGGCTTGGCGTCCAGCGCCGTTCACCGTCCGGTGCCGGAGCGTCTCGATCCGCCGATAACCTGTGCCCCATGAAACGTACGTGGACTGTGCCGGTGTTGTACGTGCTCTGCGGCGCAGTCGTCGCGGCCTGGCGGGCCTTCGAGGGCAGTTCCGGCACCGCAGCGGTTCTCCTGGTCCTGTTCGTCCTGCTCGCCGTCGCGCACTCGACCGTGGTCTTCCCCAGGTCGATCGGCGCGCAGGAGGCGCAGCGCCGCAGCGCGCTCGACGGTCGACCGGTCGTCTTCTGGCGTCCTGGCTGCGCGTACTGCCTGCGCATGCGCGTCAAGCTGGGCCGCGGCGCCCGCCAAGCGCACTGGGTCGACATCTGGCGCGACCCGGCTGGGGCGGCGGCGGTGCGAGCGGCCAACGACGGCAACGAGACCGTGCCGACCGTTTTGCTGGCGGGGCAGGCCCACACGAATCCCGATCCCGCCTGGGTGCGTGAAAACCTCTCGCCTTCCGCCTGAATCGAGCGCGGCGCCAGACTCGAGCGCGGCGCCTGAATCGAGCGCGGCGCCGGACCGGCGCAGCGCAGCGAGGGCGAGACCTCGTCACCCCGAAGGCTTCAGCCTGCGTTGGTGTGCGGACCGTTCACGGCGCCACGTCGGGGTCGCGGCGCCGCGCGTCGCGCAGTACGTCGTCAAGGTCGCCGAGGCGGCCGAGTTGCTTGACGGCTCGGGCGGTGCGGTAGTTGTGCGAGAGCCGGTCGCGGTGGCGGTGGATGAACTCCCAGTAGCCGGCCGTGTAGGGGCAGGCGCGCTCGCCGGTGCGTTCGGTGGGCCGGTAGGCGCAGGGCCCGCACAGGTCGCTCATGGTGTTGATGTAGGAGCCTCCGGCCGCGTACGGCTTGGTGGTGACGCGCCCGCCGTCGGCGTACTGGGACATGCCGATGACGTTGGTGAGCATCACCCAGTCGTACCCGTCCACGAAACAGCGGTGGAACCAGTCGGTCACCGCCGCCGGGTCCCAGCCGCGCTGGAGCGCGAGGTTGCCCAGAACCATCAGCCGGGGGATGTGGTGGACCCAGCCGTGGTCGCGCACCTGTGCCAGGGTCGTGGACAGGCAGCGGGCCTCGACGGCGTCGGCGTCCAGGCGGGAGAACCAGTCCGGCAGTGGCGCGTGGTGGCCCAGCGCGTTGGCCTCCCGGTAGCGCGGACCGAAGTACCAGTACAGGTTCCACATGTATTCGCGCCACCCGGCGACCTGCCGGACGTATCCCTCCACGGAGTTGAGCGGCGCCTCGCCCGCGCGGTAGGCCTTCTCGGCGGCCTCGACGCACTCCGCCGGATCGAGCAGCCCCAGGTTGAGCGCGGCGGACAGCACGCTGTGGCTCATGGTCCAGTCCCCCGCGAGCATGGCGTCCTCCCACCGGCCGAAAGTGGGCAGGCGCTTGTCGACGAAGGCGCGCAGTGCACGCCGGGCCTCCGCACGGCCGGCCGGAAACCGCCGCGGCCCGTCCCGGCCGACGAAGGAGACCTCCCCCTTCCGCTCCCAGCGGTCCAGATCGGCCCTGACCTCCTCGTCGATGGCGTCCTCGCGCGGCCGGTAGGGGGCCGGCACCGGCAACGTGTCCCGGTCCTTGGGCGGCGGCTCGCGGTTGTCGGTGTCCAGGTTCCACTTGCCGCCGGCGGGCTGGTCGCCGTCCATCAGCAGCGCGTGGTCCTGGCGCACGTGCCGGTAGAAGTCCTCCATCCGCAGGTGCCCGCCGCGGACGGACTCCGCCCACCGGCCGAACGCGTCAGGATCGACGAGGAACCCGCGCGGGGGCAGCACCCGCACCTGTGCGTGCTCGCGCACGAAGCGCGCGGCGGCGTGGGAGGTGGGGTGGTGGACCGTCACGGACGCGTTGCCCACAGCCCGGGCCAGGCCGTCGCGGTAGGTCTCCGCCTGGACGTAGCGCACCCGGTCGCCGAGTTCGGCCGCACGGTGCCGCATGGCGGACAGCAGCAGGTGCGCCTTGGCGCGGTGGAAGCGCCGCCGGCGGAGTACCGACCGGGACTCGATCATGACGATGGTGCTGTCAGGACGCAGGAAGTGCGGTCCCAGCTGGTCGCCGAACAGCCAGTGGAAGGGCGCCTCGGAGCGCTCGTCTGCCATCTCGTGGATCCTTCCCTGGCTGCCCCTGGCTGCCTCACCCGGCCACCGCCAGTGTGATCCACGTTGCGCCACGGGCGGAGGCGGCACGCTCGGGGCCGGCCAGCCCCGGCCGCCGTGGACGCCGACGCGCGCCCTGTGATAGCCGCTCCTCAGCGGAGCCTGGCGCCGTACACGTGGTCGACCGCCATCGTCATCAGCACGCGCCGGTCGGAGACCATCGTGGAGCGGTACTCGTCCCAGTCCGGGTGCTCCCCCGCGGCGCGCCGGTAGTAGCGGACCAGCTCCTCGACCTCCGGGCCGTGGGGATCCGTTCCGGGGCCGGTGAGCGTCACCGCGCCCTCGGCGGTGGCCCACCCCCAGCCGTCGGCGCTGGTGACCTCCAGGGCGGCGCGGGGGTCGCGCCGAAGATTGGCCGTCTTGGCGCGTCCTTCGGTCATCGACACGTACAGGCGGTCGGCCTCCCGGTCGTAGAACGGCTGCACGGGTGAGAGCTGGGGCCTGCCGTCCGACTTGAGGGTGGCCAGGACGCCGAGTCGGCTCTCGGTCAGCAGGGTGCGCGGGTCGAATGCGGTGGTCGTCATGGTGGAGACCAATCCACAGGCGGGTGCGCGTATTCCCGATGCCTCGGTGCGGCGCTGGGGTTTTCACCGGATTCCCGCACACGGGGACCCGCCTGGCGGTCGGCCGGACGGTGCCCCGCTGCTGTGCGGTGGCGTGGGCGCCGCACCGTCACAGGGGCGGCCTCATTCCGCGCGGCTCCACGTCGCCTTGTTGTCCCAGTAGCCGCGGATCTCCTCCAGGGAGCGGCCCTTGGTCTCGGGCGCCATGCGGTAGAGGAAGACCAGGGCGAGCGCGGAGAGGACGGCGAACGCCCCGAACGCGGTCGACCCGCCGAACGCCGCGAGAACGTTGGGGAAGGCGAAGGTGGCGATCAGGTTGGCCGCGAAGTCGGACAGGAGCAGCGCGCCGGCTCCCACACTGCGCAGGCGGGCCGGGAACGCCTCGCCCGTGTATACCCAGATCAGGGAGCCGATGCCGAAGTAGAAGCCCAGGTAGAACAGTCCGATGGCGGCGGTGGCCACGTACCCGGTGCCGGTGGAGATGCGGTCCTGCGCGAAGACGAAGGCCATCACCGTGTGTCCCACCACCATGGCGGCCGTACCCAGGATCAGCGGCGGGCGCCTGCCCCACCGGTCCACCACCGCCATCGACAGCACCACTCCCACGGCGGCGACGACCTGCACCAGCGTGGAGGCCAGGATGCTGTCGGCGCCGTCGCCGAAGCCGGCCTTGGCGAAGATGGTCGGGCTGAAGTAGAGGATGGTGTTGTTGCCGGTGATCTGTACGGCGAACCCGAAGGCGATGACGAAGAAGGTGGGGCGCGCGTACCGCTTGGCGAAGATCTCCCGGAAGCGGCCGTGTTCGCTCTCCGCCAGGTCCGCCTCGATGGCGGTCAGCCGGGCCGGGGCGTCCGCGTCGGGGTCGAGCCGCCGCAGGGTCTCCAGGGCGCGCTCCCGCATACCCCGCATGGCGTACCACCGGGGGCTGTCGGGAAAGCGCAGCAGCGCGAGGAAGACCACCCCGGCAGGGGCCGCGGCCAGGCCGAGTACGGCCTCCCAGGATTCGCTGCCGGAGAGCGCCCAGGCCGTGAGCAGGGAGATGATCACGCCCGCGCAGGTGAAGAACTGGAAGGCGGTGCCCAGGCGGCCGCGGTTCTCCTCGGAGGCGAACTCGGAGATGAAGACGGGGGCGACGACGGTCGCCAGCCCCACGGTCACTCCGAGCAGGAGTCGCACCACGGTCAGCCACCACAGCCCGAGCGGGACGGCGCTCAGTCCGGCGAAGGCCATGAAGCCGAAGGCCACGGCGAGCATCGCGCGGCGCCTGCCCAGTTCGTTGGCGACCCGGGGGCCGACCGCGGCACCCACGAGGCTGCCGACCACGACGATCGAGGTGATCACCGAGGTCCACAGGGTCGTCAGGTGGTAGTCGCTCTCCAGGAAGACGAGCGCGCCCGAGATCGACCCGGTGTCGTATCCGTAGATGAGGCCGATGGCCGAGGCGACGACGGCGACCTTCGTGCCGAGGCTTCGCCGCTCGGGCGCCCGCGTCGGGGCCGTGTGCTGTTCGCCCGAAGGCTGGTGTGTCGCCTGCCGCGTCTCCCCTTCCCGCGCCACGTCGCCGCGTTCCTCGCCGGTGGTGGCGCCCGCGCCGGAACCGCCGGTCCCGGTGACCGGTCCGTGTTTCCCTGCGCCGCCCGCCGATCTGGTGCCCGCCATGTTCCGCTCCTCCCTGTGCCGAGTGGGTGCCGTCCTGTTCAGGCGGCGTGCGTGCCCGGCCGTACGGTGCCGCCTGTCGCCAGCGACTCGTGCACGGCCAGGACCACGTCGGTGACCGCCCGGCCGGCCCGCAGGCCGGGGCCGACGGGGCGGCCCTCGTTCAGGCAGGAGACGAAGTGCTGCACCATCCACGTGGGCGGCCCCTGCAGCCTTCCGTCGATCTCGTCCCCGAGCAGGCCGGGGAAGCGGAGGCCGTCGGGGGCCGCGTGCCGCACGCTCTGCTCGTGCAGATCCACCTGGACCGCGGAGCGGTCGCCGACGGCCTGCAGCTGGAAGTCGACGAGGGAGGGCATGCTGTCGGGCAGCACCCAGGTGGACGTCAGGTTGGCCGTGGTGCCGTCGTCGAAGGTGAGCAGGGCGTGCACGACGTCCCAGGTGTCCACGCCCCGGGCCGCGAGCTGCCCCCGGGAGCCGCGTGCGTCCACCGAGGCGACCGTGCGGCCGTTCACCCACGTCGCCACGTCGACGGTGTGACTCATCAGGAACCACGCGGGTGAGGAACGCGCGGCCCAGGAGAGCATCTCGGTGGGGACGTACCAGGTGTTGCTGAGCAGGATGTTCTGGGTGAGGACCTGGCCCAGCTCTCCGGCGGCGGCGACCTCCCGGATCCGGCGGACGGCCGGGTTCCAGCGGTTCTCGAAGCCCACCATGCACTCCACCCCCGCTTTCCGTACGGCGGCTTCGATGGCGGCGGCGTCCTCGGCGGTCGTCGCGAGAGGCTTCTCGATCAGCAGGTGGAGGCCGCGTTCCGCCGCGTCCACCGCCGGGTCCCGGTGGGCGAAGTCGGGCGTCGCCACGATGACGGCGTCGAGGTCGACCTCCTGGAGCATGTGCCGGTGGTCGGTGTAGGCGGCGAGGCCGAAGGCGTCGGCCGTCTTCTCCGCGGTGGCCTGCGACAGGTCGCTCACCGCGCGGACGTCGGCACCGGGAAAGTGCTGGAGCGACTTGGCGTACATGTGGCCGCGTATGCCGCCGCCGATGATGCCGATCTTCTGCATGGGGACCTCGCCGTCAACGTGGGGCCGGGCACTGCCGCTCGCGAGAGGGGCGGCGGCTGTCGGCCCGGCCGATCAAGTAAGTTCACACTGCGTACTAACCTCGCCGAGCGTCAAGGGGTGCGGAGGATCGAATTCCTCCCGCCTACCGCGTCGCCACAGCGAATGAGCGCAGGACCTCCCGGCACACATCGCTTCTGTGGCAGAGTGAGTGAGCTGACGTCGAGCGCCGGGATTGGTACGTGAAAAACCGGGGTTAGTACGTGAAACGTCGAAACCCGACAGTGAGGATCACCGCTCCGCAGGCGTTGCGGTCCTCGGGAAAGGCAGGCCGTGAACCGGGTCCGGATACTCCAGTCGCTCTACGACTTCGGGCCGCTCTCCCGCGCCGAACTGGCCCGGGTCACCGGCCTGTCCCGCAGCGCCCTGACAGTCATCGTCGAGGACCTCGTCCGTCAGGGTCTGCTCACGCAGGAGGCGGCGCGGCCCAGTAGTCCCGCCGGCGGCAAACCTGCCAGGCCGCTGTGGTTCGCACCCGACTCACCGCCGCTGATCGGGGTCCACCTGCTGCCGGGGCGCGTGGAGGCGGCGCTGGTCAGCGCCGGTGGGAAGGTGCTCGCCAAGGCCGAACGCGTCTTCAGCACGGAGCCGGACGCGCAGGCGGCCATCGAGGCGCTCGTGAGCGCCACGGCGGAAGTGGCCGACGCCGCCTCGACCACCCCGCTGGGCGTCGGTGTCGCGGTGGGCGGCATGGTGGACTCGGACACCGGAACGGTGGTCAAGGTCGCCCTCGCACCCGAACTCGACGGCCTGCCCGTCGGGCGCACACTCCAAGCCCGGCTCGGCCTGAGCCTCGTGCGCGTCGACATGCACCCGCGCGCCCAGGCGTTGGGCGACCGGTGGTTCGGCCAGGGGCGCGGACGCAGCCACTTCGCCTCCGTCTACACCGGAGAGGCACTCGGTGTCGGCCTCGTCGTCGGCGGTGACGTGCACCGGGGCCCGGCCGGCGCGGGCGGTGAGGTGGGGCACAGCATCGTCCAGGTCGACGGCGAACTGTGCCACTGCGGCCAGCGGGGCTGTTGGGAGACCCTCGCCAGCCACTCCTGGCTCCGCGCCCAGGCGGCGAGCCGGGGCCTGCCGGGGGCCACGACGCTGGGCGCCGGTGCGCTCTCCCGCCTCGCCGCCGCGCGCGTACCGCACGCGGCGGAACTGCTGGACGAGTGGGCGGGCAACCTCGCCGTCGGCCTGGTGAACCTCCATCAGGTCTTCGCGCCCGGGCTGTTCATCCTCCACGGAGACACCGTCGCCGGTGGCGAGGAGCTGCGGAGCCGTATCGAACGCGCCCTGCACTCCCGCATCCCGCCCCACCCCGGCGGGCCGCCGCAGGTGGCGTTCACCGCGCTGGAAGACCACGCCACGCTGCTGGGCGCGGCGGGACTCGTGCTCTCCCACCACTTCAACGCCCCCGGACCGCCTCCCCCGCGGCACGCCACGCCTGCTGAGCGCCCGCCTGCCTGACCCGGGGTGCCCGCACTCCACACCTGCCCGCACTCCCCACCTGCGGGAAGGGGTGCGGGATCGGATGGCCTCGGCCTGGAGGCGGCACAATACGGGTGCGCCTGCCGGGGTCCGTCCCGCATTCTGGAGGCCCATGAAGAACAATCCGCAAGACAGACCGCGCGACGCGCGCCACATACGGGTCTCGAAATATCTGGCCCGCCACCTGCGCCACGACCCCCAGCGGATCGGGCTCGTGCTGGACGCGGGCGGATGGGCCCGCACCGACGAACTCCTCGCCGCGGCCGCCGCGCACGGTTTCCCCCTCACACGGGCCGAGTTGGAAGCCACGGTCGCCGACAACGACAAGCAACGCTACGCGTTCTCCGCCGACGGCATGCGCATCCGCGCGAACCAGGGGCACACGGTCGCTGTGGAGTTGGGCCTGCCCGAGTCGGCACCCCCTCCCGCGCTGTTCCACGGAACCACCCCGCGGTTCCTCGCCGCCATCCGCGACGAGGGACTGCGCCCGATGGCCCGGCACGCGGTGCATCTGTCGCCCGACCGGGAGACCGCGACCCGCGTGGGGGCCCGCCGCGGCAGGGCCGTCGTGCTGAGGGTCGCCGCCGGCCTCATGCACGAGCGGGGTCACACCTTCCAGCGCAGCGCGAACGGCGTGTGGCTCACCGGCTCCGTTCCGCCGCGCTACCTCACCTTCCCCGACCAGCATTGTGGACGGCACCCGTGACCGGTCCCAGGCCGGCTTCGGCGCCGCCTGAGGGCCCGCCGGTGCGGAGGGCTCCGGACACATCGTCGGCGGGCACACCCTCCGTCGGAGGACGCAGGACCGCCGGGTCCGGCGCTCCGCGCCGGGCAGCGGGTCACACGAGGTTTCTGGCGACGACGAGCCGCTGGATCTGGTTGGTGCCCTCGTAGATCTGCGTGATCTTCGCGTCGCGCATCATCCGCTCCGCGGGGAAGTCCTTGGTGTACCCGTAGCCGCCGAGGAGTTGCACCGCGTCGGTCGTCACCGCCATGGCCACGTCCGAGGCGAGGCACTTGGCCGCCGCCCCGAAGTACGTCAGGTCACGCGCACGCGCGGTGCTGCGGGCCGCGGCCGCGTAGACCATCTGGCGGGCCGACTCCACCCGCATCGCCATGTCGGCGAGCATGAACTGCACGCCCTGGAAGTCGGCGAGCGCCTGCCCGAACTGGCGTCGCTCCCGCACATAGGCCACGGCGGTGTCCAGGGCACCCTGGGCGATTCCGAGTGCCTGGGCGCCGACCGAGACCCTGGTGTGGTCCAGCGTCCCCAGTGCCAGGTGCAGTCCCCTGCCCCGCTGCCCGAGCAGCCGGTCGGCGGGGATGCGGCAGTCGTCGAAGTAGACCTCACGTGTGACCGAGCCCTTGAGACCCATCTTGCGTTCCGGCGCGCCGTAGCCCAGGCCCGGGTCGTCGGCGTGGACGACGAACGCCGAGATGGAACGGGATCCCGCCTCGGGATCGGTGACGGCGAAGACGATCAGGTAGCGGGCGACCCCGGCTGAGGTGATCCAGGTCTTGACGCCCTCCACAGACCACTCGCCCTCCTCGGTCATCGTCGCGCGGCAGCGCATCGCCGCGATGTCGCTGCCCGCCTCCCGCTCGCTGAGCGCGTAGGCCATCAGGGCGTCGCCCCCGGCCACTTCGGGGAGGTAGCGACGCCGCTGCTGCTCCGTGCCGGCCAGCAGCAACGGTGTCACCCCCAGCTTGTTGGAGGTCTGGATGGTGGAGGTGGACGCACACACCCGGGCGACCTCCTCCACGGCGATGGCGGCCGCGAGGGCGTCGGCACCGTCACCCCCGTACTCCTCCGGGACCCCTGGCGCGTGCAGGCCGGCGGCGACGAGTGTCTCGTGGTTGTCGTGCGGAAACTCCCCCCGGGCGTCGACCTGTGCGGCCCGGGGACCGAGCTTCTTCTCCGCGACGGTACGGGCCGCGGCCCGGAACTCCTCGTACACCTCGGGCAGCAGGTACGGCGTCGACGTCTGGAGAGGGTCCTGTGTCATGGCGGGCTCCTTCGCGGCCGGTTGCGGACAACGCGTGTGCCAGCTCATTGGGGCGCACCACAGGGGTCGGGGCCAATGTGCGTGTGCACGAGGATCGGCCGCGTCTTCGTGCAGGCGCACGTCGACGCAGCGCCGGGCGCGTCCGTACGTTCCCTCTGCCGCCGCGTCGCGGCTCCTCCACCGCCCCTCCCCGGACCGAAAGGCCCACGCGATGAACGTCTTCACCGGACTGCGTGTCCTCGACCTCAGCCGGGTCCTGGCCGGCCCGTACTGCACAGCGCTGCTGGCCGACCTGGGCGCCGACGTGGTGAAGGTCGAGCCACCAACCGGTGACGACGCCCGCCACCTGGGCCCGTTCCGGGACGGGGAGAGCGTGTACTTCGCCCAGCTCAACCGCGGAAAGCGCAGTATCGTCCTCGACCTGAAGAAGGCCGACGACCATGCCGCGCTGCTGCGGCTGGCCGAGCGGGCCGACGTCCTGGTGGAGAACTTCCGCCCCGGTGTCACCCGGCGTCTCGGTATCGACCACGCCACGCTGCGCGCCGCCAATCCGCGGCTGGTCTACGCGAGCATCTCCGGTTTCGGCCAGACGGGCCCGATGCGCGAGTACCCCGCCTACGACCTGATCGTGCAGGCGATGTCCGGGCTCATGGCGGCGACCGGCACACCGGACGGACCGCCCACCAGGGTGGGTGAGTCGGTCGGGGACCTCATGGCCGGACTGTTCGCCTCCTGGGCGGTCGGTGCGGCCCTGTTCGACCGCGAACGCACGGGCCGAGGCCGGTACGTCGATGTCGCCATGCTCGACTCGCTGGTGTCCTTGCAGGTGACCGCGATGAGCCTGCTCACCGCGACCGGCCGGCTGCCAGGGCGCATCGGCAACCGGCACCCCGTCTCCGCGCCCTTCGACACCTACCGCACCGCCGACGGACTCGTCGCCGTCGCCGTCGCCAGTGACACGGGCTTCGCGCGCTTCGCCCACCTGGTGGGACGACCCGAGCTGCCCGCGGACCCGCGGTTCAGCGACGACACGGCCAGGGCCCGGCACATCGGGGAGATACGGGAGATCACCGAGAGCTGGTCCGCCACGCTGACCACGGACGACGCGGTTAAGCAGGCGCTGGACGCGGGCGTCCCCGCCGCCGCCATCCGCGACCTCGCCCAGGCGGTGGACAGCGAACAGATACGGGACCGCGGCCTGATCGGCGCTTTCGACCATCCCGTGCTGGGCCGCACCCCTTTCCTGCGCCAGCCGGTCCGCTTCGGTGAGGTCACCGCGCCCGACGAGGACACGGCGCCTTCGAGTCCGGGTCTCGGCGAACACGCGGCGCAGATCATGAGCCAGTGGCTCTCCGAAGAGCGGCCTTCGTGAACACGCGCGCGGTCGCGCGTCTGGTCCAGGGCGAGAACCCGTCCCGGGCTGCCGCGCGTGCGGGCGGAATCGTGTGCGGCCTCCGTCTCACGGCCCGGAAACCGCGCCCGCGCCTCCCTCTCCCCCGGCCTCCAGTGCGCTCAGCGCGAGCCACAGTTCCATGCGGTTCGCGAGACGGCCGAGGTCGCGCCCTGTGAGCTGTTCGACCAGCCGCAGCCGGTAGCGCAGGCTGTTGCGGTGGAGAGTGAGAGCCTTCGCGGTGGCGGCGGGCGCGCAGTCGTGGGCGAGGTACGTGCGCAGGGTCGCGGTCAGTTCGGCGTGGTGCTCCTCGTCGTAGCGGAGCAGAGGAGCCAGAACGGTCCGGCCGAGATCCTGCAGCGGCAGCTCCAGGTTGCCCATCAGGAGTCCGGTGATGCTCAGCGGGGAAGCCCGGTGCACACCGGGCCCCGACCGCGCCCACTGGCGCGCCTCGAAATACCCCGTCCGCAGCCCCGGCACACCGCGGCGCGCCTCACTCACGCCGACCTGCACGTGCGGGTCCACCATCGCCAGGTGCCCCGCGACCGTGTGGGCGCTCGCCTCGGCGTCGGCCCCCTCGGGCACGAGCACCGTCACGGTGTCGTCGATCAGGGCGGTGGGCAACCGGTCCCCCTCCCGCTCCAGCAGCGGACGCAGCGTCCACGGCAGAGTGCGCAACCGCCCGGCGTCGCCGACGATCCGCGCCACCACGACCGCGTGCTGCGCCTCGGCGGAGATGCCGTACGACGACAGGCGACGGCGGGCCTCGCCCTCGGACACGGTGCGGTGCACGACGTCTTCGAGCAGCTGCCCCAGCAGCTCCCGCCGGCCGGTGAGTACGGCTTGGTGGCGGGCGGCCTCCAGGCCGAGGATGCTGGTGGCGAACGATAGCAACTCGCGCTGCTCGGCGGGCCGTTGTGTGCACAACCACGCCACCGGCACGTCGTCCACACTGACCGGCACCGCCGTTCCCGCCTCGTCCACCTGGCGGCCTTGGGGGGCGTCCGGCCAGGCGGACGAGGCCGGAAACCGGGACAGGACGAGGCCCGCGGGGTCGACGACGGCGAGCGCCCCCGCCCCCAGCTGCTGGTGGAGCCGCCGCAGCAGGCCGCGGAAGCCGTGCCCCGAGGTCAGCTCGCGCACGAGCTCGTCCTGGAGCGTGACCGCGGCGCGTACCGCGTCGTACTGCTCGGCGAAGATCCGCTCGGCCACCCAGTGGCTGATCTGGACGAACGGCACCTCGACCGGTGAGCTGACCAGCGCGAGCCCCGCTTCCTCCGCGGCCTCGACCACGGCACCGGGCACACTGCGGTGCACGAGGCCGGTACCGAAGCAGAGCGCCGCCACGGGGAGTTCGGCGAGCCGATGGACGAGCCGCCGCCATTCCGCGTCCGTTCGCTCCAGCATGCCCGTGGACAGGACGAGCTCACCGCCGCGCAGGAACGGGAGCGGATCGGGCAGCTCCGTCGTCGAGACCCAACTGATCGACCGGTCACCGGCCCGGCAGTGACGGGTGAGGGCACACAGCCCCAGAGCGGACTCGTCCAGGAGATCGGAAACGGTGACAGACACCTCGCGATTGTGCACCAGACCCGGGTGCCGGGACGAACCGTTCGGGAACACGCGCGGTAAGGCGTAGGCCCTGGCTGACCTGGGCGGGAGCGATCTGCCGCGGCCGAAAGTCGCCGCGTGGTGACTGCTTTGGCGGGGGAGCTTCCCGGGGTGATACGCCGTCGCCTCTGGGGGGTTCGGATGGGTTGGAAGGAAGACGTCAAAATGCTGCGCGAGGCAATCGCTCAGCTCGGGGAAGGGGTGGGGTCGGGGCTCGCGGAGTTGCGGGAGCAGAACCAGGAGCTGCGTGGCTTGCTGGGTCAAGCCCATGCTGACCTGGTCACAACGCGACGGGAGGTGGAGCAGTCACGCGACGCGGTGGCAGCACTGCGCGCCGAACTGGCGGAACGGTCCCGGCAGGATCGGACCACGGTGACCCGGGGCCCGGGTGAGGAAGCAGGCGAGCAGGACCGCGAGGAGTTGCTGGGCCTGGCTGCGGGTGTCGCCCGCGCCGAGTTGGTGTGCCATCGGGACACGTGGGCCTTCGTCGTGGAGCGGGCGTCCCGCGGTGAGCACTTCAGGCTGCCTACGGACATCTCCGAGCAGCCGGACGGCACGGTGGAGGTGGACGTGTCGGGGCGGTCGCTGCTCGCGGCGGTGGACGAGCTGTGGGCGGTGCGGCGCGAGCCCGGGGCGTCGGTGGGCACGCAACGGATGGCGGCTCTGGCGTACCAACGGATCGGGGAGGCCCTGCGTGAGACGGGTCAGTCTGTGGATGACGGCGCGGACGAGCGGCAGGTGACGCGCATCGTGATCGATGACCGGCCACCAGGAGGCGAGGCGTAGGCGAGGGGCAGGGCGAGGGCTCTCGTCGCGTGACGCGGTGAGAGCCCTCGCCGCCTGCCTGCTCATGGGGTGCGCTGGCCGCCAGCGTGCCGGCGGCGAAGCCGACGTCACCCCCAGATGGCCTCGAGATCGGCCATCATGCCCATGTCCTCGTGTTCCGCGTTGTGGCAGTGGAAGAAGTGACGCGCCCGCGGTAGCCGTCGAAACGGGTGATCTCATAGCGGTCGACGCCCCCGGTGGTCCCATCCAGTCGGAGGACGGGCGGAATCGGCTGCGGCACGGAGTACGGCTCGGGCAGCGGCACGGCGCTGCTGAGCTGGTTGCCGGTGTGCGCCGGACGGTGGCCATCGCTCCGGACAGCGTCAGTCCAACCGCGGTGGCCAGCCCAAACGCACCGCCCAGCCCGAGGACGCGGCGTCGCGTCCACGCGGCGCACGCGCGCGGTCGCGAGGCCCGGCTCATGAGGCCGCGGGGCGCCACCGCTCGGGTTGACCTCTCCCCGTGAGGCAACTACTTTCCTTGTAGGAAAGTGATTCCGCCCGGGAAAGTTTGGGAGGCTCCCGATGACAGACCGTCCTACCCCCGCCGAGGCCGCCCGCGCGCTGCAGGAGGCCGAGCACCGAAGGGACCAGGTTTTCGCCTCGGTACAGGAATCCCGGTGGGTCGCGGTGGTGTGCGGGACCGTGCTGTTCGCGTGCCTCGCGGCGCCGGACTTCTTCGGCTCCGAGGCGACGCGCTGGACCTCCCCCCTCCTCGCGGTGCTGTCCGTGACCTACGCGGTCATGCTCAACACGCGGCGCGGCTCGGCCCTGCTGGGCCGGCCCACGCGGCTGCGCAGGAAGGAGATCGCACCGAGGTTCGCCACTATCGCGCGCGTGATCCTGCTGCTGGTCATGGCGGCCGGCCTCGCGGCCGCCTTCATCCCGCACCCGGGCATACCCCTCCCCTACTGGCGGACGGTCGCAGGCGTGCTGCTCGGCGGCTTCGTGATCGTGTTCGGACGCCGGTCCGAGCAGGCACTGCTCGCCGTCGCCCGCCGGGACAGGACCGAGGGGAAGGATCTGGGCTGGGCGCATGGCGGCCGCTGACTTCGACCCTCTGCTCCTCGACCCGACACGGCTGTCGATCGTGTCACTGCTGTCCGGGGTCCAGTGGGCCGAGTTCGCCTGGGTGCGGGAATCGGTTGGCCTGTCCGCCTCGGCCCTCTCCAAGCAGATCACCACGCTCGGCACCCAGGGCTACGTCGACATCGACAAGGGCTACGTCGGTAAGCGCCCCCGCACCTGGCTGAACCTGAGCGGGGAGGGACGCGCCGCGCTGGAGGCCCATCTCGGGGCGCTCCAGCGGGTTGTCGAGGACTCCCGGCGGGCCGCGGACACCTATCGGGCGACGGACGAGAGGCCCTCGCACGGCTGAGGGGCAGCCGTCACCGGCCGTCGGCGAAGATGTCGGGATGCTGCCTCGCCCACGCGAGGTACTCGCCGGCCTGCTGCGCGAGGTCGGCGGGTTTCCACGACAACTCGTCCCAGGCGCGGTCGGCCGCGTACACACCGTTCTTGCCGTTCTCGGCGGCCGGGTCCATGTCGGCGTCGGCCTGTTCGGCGGGGACCGTGCGGGCCTCGACGCCGAAGTGCGCCAGGAGGTCGGTGACGGTGGTGCGGACGCCGCTGGAGATGTTGTACGTCCGGCTGCCTTCGCTCTCTCCCCCGGCGAGCCGGCTCAGGGCCCGGGCGGCGTCGGTCGCGCTGAGCCAGTCGCCACCCGCCTGGAGCGTCCGTTCCGTCAGTCCGACCTCCCGTCCGCGTACCGCTGCCGCCGCGAGGTGATACGGCAGGGACATGACCGCGCGGCCACTGCTCGGCCGCTCCATGGGACCGAACATCTTGGTCAGGCGTGCGATGGGCACCTGGAGCCCGTACAGCTCGCTGAACCGTTGCGCGACGAGCTCGCCGGTCACCTTGGTGACGCCGTACATCTCGTCGGGTGCGGGCGGCGTCTCCTCGGTGAGCAGCCGCTGCGGGGAGCTCCCGTAGACGGCACCACTGCTGACGAGGAGCACGCGCCGCACGCTGCCGGCGCGCCGCGCGGCGTCGAGGACGTGCGTCATACCCGTGACGTTCACGCGGACGAAGCGCGCGGGGTCGCGGCGCTCGGTCAGCGCGTCGTGCGTGACCGTGGCACCGTGGACGATCACGTCGGGCGCGCCGGCCGCGACCGCGTCCGTCACCGCCCCGCTGTCGGTGACGTCGGTGCGCAGGTAGCGCACGCGTTCCCCGTGTTCGCCGAGGTGCCGGGTGAGGACCTCGTCGGGCTCGTGCAGGTCCAGTGCGGTGACGAAGGCGTCGGGTTCGGCGGTGAGCAGTTCCCTGACCAGGACGCTCATGACGAAGCCCCGGGCTCCGGTGACCAGATAGCGCATGTTCACTCGACCTCGCCGATCGGGGAGACAGGGGTGCGGGACGTGGGCAGCAGGGCGTCGCGCATGGAGCGGACCGCCTGGTCGACGGTGAGGGCGCCGGGCAGACCGATCTCGGCTGCGAGTACGGCGGCCTGCGGTGGCCGGATGTTGGTCTCCTGGAGCACCTCGCGTTGGGAGAAGACCTGAGCCGGTGTCCCGTCGGCGAGGACGTGCCCCCGGCGCATCGCGATGACGCGGGTGGCGTACTCGGCGACCAGCGCCATGTCGTGGGAGATGATGACGACCGTGCGGCCCTGGGCGTGGTGGTGGGCGAGCGAGTCGAGGATCTTGCGTGACTCGGCCCGGTCCTGGCCCGTGGTGGGTTCGTCGACGACGGCGACGTCACACCCCATGACCAGGGTCGAAGCGATGGCCAGGCGTTGGCGTTCGCCCCGTGAGAGGTGGATCGGGTTGGCTTCCGCGCGCCCCTCCAGCCCGACCAGCTCCAGGGTTTCGGACACCTGGTGTGCGAGCGTGGCGGGATCGGCGCCGAGGTTGCGCGGGCCGTACTCGAGTTCTTCGCGGCAGGTGTCGTGGAAGATCTGCCGGTCGGGGTTCTGGAAGACGTATCCGACGGTGGCGGCGAGGTGGTGCAGTCGCGAGCCGCGCGTGTCGATGGTCTTGCCCTCCCCCGTGTGCAGGCGGACGGCGCCGCCGGAGTTGGTCGGCCGGAGCAGGCCGTTGAAGTGTTTGGCCAAAGTGGTCTTGCCCGAGCCGTTCTTGCCGATGATGGCGACGAACTCGCCGCGGCCGATGGTCAGGTCCACTCCCGCCAGGGCCTTGGTGTCGCCTTTGTAGGTGTGCTCGACGTCGACGACCTCGATGACGGGGTCCGGGTGGCTCATGTGCGGTTCCTGTCGCTGTGCGGGGTGTTCGTCATCGCTTCCCAGGCGGTTACGGCCGCGGGGACGGACAGGGGAAGCTCGGATTCCCAGTGCCCCAGTTCCCTCAGCCGCAGCGCGATGTCCAGTACCTGGGGCCGGTCGGGGGCGGCGGTGCCCATGAGAACCTCGCGTGGGGTGCCTGTCGCCTCGATCCTGCCCTGACGCATGGCGATGAGGCGGTCGGCGTACACGGCGAGCTCCTCGACCTTGTGCTCGACGACGAGGACGGTGACACCCTCGTCGGCGAGTACGCGAATGGCGTTCATGACACCTTCGGTGCCGGCGGGGTCGAGCTCCGAGGTGGGTTCGTCGAGCAGCATGATCCGCGGGCTGAGGCAGAAGACCGAGGCGACGACGACGCGTTGCTTCTCCCCGCCGGAGAGCGCGTGCGTGAACCTGTCGAGGAGGTCGCCGATGCCGAAGAGTTCGGCGGCCCGGCTCAGGCGGCGTTCGATCTCCGGTACCGGGACACCCCGGTTCTCCATGCCCCAGACCAGCTCTTCCCGCACCACGGTGTTGACCAGCTGCACCTCCGGGTCCTGCAGGACGAGGCCGATGGTCTCCGTGATGTCGGACAGGCCCGCGAAGTCGGTCAGCGGGCGTGAGAAGAGTGCGATGTCGCCACGCATGGCGGCGCCGTCCTCGTGCCGGGGAATGACGCCGGAGAGGCACTGCAGAAGGGTGGACTTCCCCGCGCCGGTCGGGCCGAGGATACCCACGATCTGTCCGGGTGCGACCTCGAAGGCCACCTCGTCGAGCGCACGCCGCTCGGCGCCCTCGTAGCGGACGGACAGGCCGGAGACGGCCAGGGCCGGTGTGCTCATTGCTCATGCCCCTTCGGTGAACGGTGCGGGCAGCTGCCACTGCATGGCCAGCAGCGCCGCGGCCAGAACGAGGACGCCGGCGACCAGCGCCGCGTCGCTGCCCCTGAAGGTGGCCGACCGGTAGAACGTCCGCGGCCCCGGCAGGCTGTAGCCGCGCAGCTCCATGGACAGGGCGATCTCGCTGCTGCGTTTCATCGAGCCGGCCAGCATGGGGAACAGCATGCGGACGATGGCGCGTCCGCGGCGGAGCGGGTGACGCGAACTGCTCTCGGCAGATCCGCGTACCGCCATGGCGGTCAGCAGGGTCTTCGCCTCGTCCTGCAGCAGGGGCAGGAACCGGAAGGCGAAGCTGGTCAGGTAGGCGAACTTGTAGGGCACGCCGACCTTGTGGAGGGCGAGCGCGATGTCGGACGGGCTGGTGGTCACCGAGAACCCGTAGAAGCAGATCCCCATGGCGAACAGCCGCATTCCGATGCCCAGTCCGAGCAGGACGCCCGACCGGGACAGCGGGACCCCCGCGAGCGTGGCGATCGCCGGGCCACCCTGGACCAGGGCCTGCAGGAGAGTGAGGAGGAGCACGAGCGGGATGATGAGGAGCAGGGCTTTGGCGTACGAGGCCGGGGTGATCCGTGCGAGCACGGCGAGGCCGAGCACCACGACCGCGGTCAGCGCGACGAGCACGTCAACGCGGGTCGTCGTCAGCGCGAGGGCGAGGACGACGAGGATGGCGACGATCTTCGCGCGCGCGTCGGCGCGGTGCAGGACCGTCTTTCCTGGCTGGTAGAGCATCGTTCCGCTCATTGCGGGCTTCTCCTGGTTCGTGCGAGCCGGTCAGATCGCGTCGGCGACCGCTTGGGCATCGCGTTCCTTCTGGACCAGCCCGGTGTTGACCAGCCGGCGCATGATCCCGTAGGTGATGAAGGATCCTGCGAGATAGCACGGCTGGACGACCAGGATCTGGCCTGCGATGAAGTCCCAGGGCAGATGCAGGATGAGGCGGTTGCCCACGCCGAACATCAGCGCGTCGCCCAGGCCGGCGATCTGCCCGATGAGGACGAGTTGCCACAGCTTGAGGCCCTTGCCGCGGGTCTTCATCAGCCACACCAGCAGCGCGACGGGAATCGTGTGCGCGGCGTTGGTGAGGAAGAGGAAGGGGGCCATCGGCTGGGAGGCGGTGAGGTTGGAGATGATCGGGTTGATCCACGCGGTGATCAGCGCCCCGGTGAGGCCGTAGAACGCCGCGGAGGGCACCCAGATCGCGCAGACGACGATCGCGGAGACGAGCGGAACGCTGCCGCCGGTGAGAGCCAGGTCGAGGCGCTCGGTGATCTGGAGGACCACCGCCATGGTCAGCCCGAGGAACACGCACGTGATGATCGTGCGGGTGTCCCGGGGCAGCAACCGGAATCTCCAGTTGGGAAGCGTCGTCCAGCGCTTCGCCGACACGGGTGTCGCCATAGCCATGCGTCTTTCCTTCACTGGTGGGTGCGGGCGCGGGCGTCGACGCGGGCGCCCTGCGAGGTGGCCGGAGCGGCCGCCGTGGAGGCCGGTCAGCCGGCGGCGGCCGTACCGACCCGTGCCGGGGCGTCGCCACCGGGCTCGGGCAGTGCGAGGGCGCGGTTGACGAGCAGGCGGGCAGCGGAGTCCGCGCTGTCCATCCGGCCGGCCAGGATGTCCTCCTCGGTGAACCGGGCGAGGTAGACGCCCCGGTCGCCGAAGCGGTCGTGGTCGTATACGACATGGATACGGCCGTCGGGGCCGACGGCCGCGTCGGGGTAGGAGATGTCCTCGCGGTCGTCGAGGGGGAGCCTGTGCGGCCAGGTGTCACCGTCGTCGTCGCTGAGGAACGCGGTGAGGTTGGTGCGGCCCTTCCACTCCTTGACGTTGCCCTGCAGTTCGATCTCCTCGCGGGACCGCCGGTCGCCGAAGTCCGCGTGGTTGATCATGAGCAGGCGGCCCGAGGGCAGCCGCCGGATGTGGAAGCGGGAACAGGGGCCGTCGATGTGGCTCCTGCGGCCGGGTGACCATGTCCTGCCGCCGTCGTCGGAGAAGCTCTCCCCCACGCCGTCGAAGCACCGGACGAGCATCCACAGCCTGCCGTCGCGCCTCTCGACGATCATGTGCTCGTCGAAGCTGCGGTTCGGTACGTCCGCACCGCCGAGGTAGGAGATCGTCTCCCCCTCGTCGGTCGAGACGTACGCGTTGGAGAACCGCTCCGCCTGGAGCTGGTGCTCTTCGGTGGGCGTGTGGCAGGCCCAGATGGCCGCGGGCAACAGCCAGGTGCCGTCGGAGAGCACGGTGGGCTTGTTCATCATGATGCCGTTGGCGATCCGGCGCGGAGCGCTCCAGACGGGCTCCTCGTCGTCCGGGTTGTCGCTGGTGGCGACCCAGACGCCGATCCGTCCGTCGAAGAAGTCGCGGCTCTGGTTCCACGTCATCCACAGCCGGTCGTGGGGGTCGCGCCAGAGGCAGGGGTCGTACACCCGCACCTCGGGGTCGTCGTGCTCGACGACGAAACGGGGGCCGTCCCAGCTGGTCCCGTCGTCGTCGCTGGTCGTGACGACGACGAAGTTCCCGCCGGTCTCCGTCTCCTTCCCCGAGTACCAGTTGACGTACAGCCGGCCGCCTCGGGTCCGCTCGATGGAGGGGATGCCCTGCCACTTGCGGTGTGCGTCCTGGTAGCGGGCACCGGTGGGGCGTGAGTGGATTCGTGCGGGGGACATGGTGCCTGCCTGCGGCATGCCTGCTCCTGTCATCGGTGGTGCTGCGCCATCGGTACGTGCGACGGTGCACGACAGTGTTGAGGAGGCATCGCCGTCTGTCAATAGTGACGAACGCTGCTCACATGTCAGTCGTTCACAGGCACCCACTCCAGCAGTCGCTGGACGAGCACCTCGTTCCCGCCGACGATCGAGGTCTCCACCGCGGCGATCATCGCCTCGAAGTGCGCCCGCATGGCCTCCTCGGCACCGACCGGGTCCCGCCCGGCGATCCGGTCGGCGACCGCCTGGTGCTCGGCCACGACCTTCTCCTCGTCGCGCCGGGTGGCCAACACCGTGTCCAGCACCGCCTCAACCCGGTCCAGCTGCGGCGCGAGCATCATCTCGGCGGCGACTCCGAGGATCTTGTTCGTCGACATCTCGACGACGGCCCGGTGGAACTGCAGCCCCGGCTGCTCGATCATCGGGGCGCTGCCGACGACGCGGGCGTGCTGGACGCACAGCCCCCGCAACCGCTCCAACTGCCCCTCCCGGGGCGCCCTCGCGGCGTCGCCCGCGACCGCGCTCTCCACGGCGAGACGCGCCCTGAGCAGGTCGAGCAGGTCCTTGGTGTCGCGCACCGCGTTGTGCAACGAGTCCTTCGCGCGGTGGGTCAGTACCGCCTCGGCCGCACGGCGCCTCCCCTCGACGGCCAGCGTCCGCCCCTTGGTGCCCACGGGCTCGGTCCAGCCCCGGGCGTCCATCTCCCGCAGCAGCCGGGAAACGGACGACTCGCTGAGCTCCCTGCCGCGGCGCGCCAACTCCCGCTGGGCGTTGCGCGTGCCCAGCGGATCGCTCGACCCCGACATCAGTTGCAGGAGCGCGAGCATGGCTCCTTCGCGGTCGTGCATCGTCGTCCTCTCACTCGTGCCGCCGGACGCCTCGTTCGCCGGCCGGTCCATCCTCACCCGCCGCGTGCCACAGGTCCGCAGAAGCGGGCACTTGACTCGGCACCCCACGCCGAGCATGGTTAGTCAAAAGTGACCAGGGCTTGTCAGGAAGAGGATATCGCGCTTGTTCGCGCGGCGGCACGCCCATTCGTGACCGAGGCAAGGAATTGCGATGACACGCGTCTCCTCACCCAGTGACTACCCCCGTGACATGGCCGGCTACGGCGGGCGGCTCCCCCACGCGCAGTGGCCCGGCGGAG
Organism: Streptomyces diacarni; assembly: GCF_003323715.1. GTDB lineage: Bacteria > Actinomycetota > Actinomycetes > Streptomycetales > Streptomycetaceae > Streptomyces > Streptomyces diacarni. The sequence goes on along the minus strand of NZ_QOIN01000066.1, from coordinate 76,331 downwards.
CGAAGGTGGCCGTGCAGTTCGTCCTCAACGTCGAGGAGGGCGGCGAGAACAACGTCCTGCACGGCGACGAGGCCTCGGAGGCGTTCCTCACCGAGGAGCCGACCACCGCGCTGCGGGGCCGCCGCAACCTCAACGTCGAGTCCCAGTACGAGTACGGCACCCGCGCGGGCTTCTGGCGGCTGCACCGGCTGTTCGAAGAACGCGGCCTGCCTGTGACGGTCTTCGGCATCACGGAGTCGTTGCGCCGCAACCCGCCACTCGTGGCGGCCGCACAGGCCTCCGAGTGGGAGATCGCCTCACACTCGCTGCGGTGGATCAACTACGCGCAACTCGCCCCCGAGGTCGAACGCGAGCACATCGAGCAGGCCGTGCGCCTCCACACCGAGGTGTGCGGCCGGCCGCCCCTCGGCTGGTACACGGGGCGCAACAGCGAGAACACCCGCCGCCTGGTCGTCGAGCACGGAGGTTTCCTCTACGACTCGGACTCCTTCAGCGACGACCTGCCGTACTGGGTCGACGTCGACGGCACGGCGCAACTCGTCGTCCCCTACACCCTCGACAACAACGACGGCCGGTACGTCAACACCTACGGCTTCCAGTCCGAGTCCTTCTCCGCGTACCTCACACGCGCCCTCGAACTCCTCTTGGAAGAAGGCGCGGAGCGCCCCCGCATGATGAGTGTCGGTCTGCACCTGAGGGTCAGCGGACGGCCGGGCCGCGCCGCCGACCTGCGGCGGTTCCTGGATCTCGTGGCTCAGCACCCGGACGTGTGGGTCACACGCCGTGTGGACATCGCCCGCCACTGGCGCACCGTCCACCCCGCCTCCCGGTGGCTGCCGCAGTCCGCGGATCCGCTGGCGGAGGACGACCGCGCGAAGGACCGGCCCTGACGGTCACCACATCCGTACCCGTCGGGCGGGCGCGGCGCCCGCGCCCGCCCGGCGGGGACCGCGTGTCAGGGCCGGCGCGCGTCAGGCGGCGCGGTCGGCCGCCTCGATCAGCGCGGGCAGCCCGGCCACCGAGTCGAGCACCTGGTCGGCGCCCGCGGCGCGCAGGGACTGCGCGTCGTGCCCGCCGGTCAGCACACCCGCCACCAGCCCGGCGCCGGCGGCGCGGCCCGCCCGTATGTCGTGCGGGGTGTCTCCGACGACCGCGACGGAGTCGACCGAGGGGGCTCCCGTGCGCAGCAGCGCCGCCAGCACCAAGTCGGGATAGGGCCTGCCACGACCCGCGTCGGCGGGGGACAGCACCGCGTCGGCGAGTGCGCTCCAGCCCAGCGAGGCGAGCAGGTCGTCACGGGTGCGGGGCGAGAAGCCGGTGTTGAGGACGACGGCACAGCCATGTGCCCTGAGCGACTCGATGGCCTGCCGCGCACCCGGAAGCGCGGAACAGCGGCCCGACGCGACCATCTGCGCGTACGCTTCCTCGAAGGCGGTGTTGGCCCGCTGGGCGGTGTCCTCGTCACCGTCGAAGAGATGCCGGAAGACGGAGACCTTGGACTCTCCCATGGTGTCCCGGACGTGGCGCATCATGGCGTCGTGGCGGGCGCTGCCCTGGCGTACGCCTTCGCGGGAGAGCGCGTGGAGGAAGGCGTCCTCGACGATTCCGTCGTCCGCCACTGTCGTACCCGCGAGGTCGAGCACGGCGAGGCTGAGGGTGGTCATGGTGTCTCCTGCGCGGTGGTGAGAGCCTGCACGCCGCCGGCGAGGGCGAGGGCGGCGATGTCCGATCCGGTGCACCCGCGCGAGAGGTCGTGCAGAGGTGCGGCGAGCCCTTGGAGGAACGGGCCGATCGCGGCGCAGCCGCCGACGCGCTGGGCGACCTTGTAGCCGATGTTGCCCGCTTCGAGGGAAGGGAAGACGAAGGTGTTCGCGCGCCCGGCGACGGGCGAGCCGGGCGCCTTGGCCGCGCCGATGTCGGGGTCGGCGGCCGCGTCGTACTGGAGGTCGCCGTCGACGGGCAGCTCAGGGGCGGCCGCTCGCAGCACCGACAGTGCTTCCCGCACCACGTCGACGCGCGGGTGTGCCGCGCTGCCACGCGTGGAGAAGGAGAGCAGCGCGACCCTCGCCTCGTCGCCGGTGAGGGCGTGGTGCGTGGCGGCCGCGGCGCGGGCGATGTCGGCGAGCTGCCCGGCGTCCGGATCGACGACGACGGCGCAGTCCGCGTAGGTGAGCGCACCGCCGTCGGGCCGCAGCATCAGGAAGCTGCTGGAGAGGGTGCGGATGCCGGGCGCCAGGCCGACGACACGCAGCCCGGCGCGCAGCACGTCGGCTGTGGGGCGGTTGCTGCCCGCCACGCACACGTCCACGTCGTGGCGGCGCAGGGCGGCGGCGGTGAGGAAGAGCGGGTCGTCGAGGACCTGGGCGGCCAGGCGCGGCCGTTCCTCGAGCAGCGCCGCGAGGGTGTCCGTGTAGCGGGAGGGCCGCAGGATCTCCAGCAGCGCGGGGTCCTCGGGAAGTTTCAGGCCGAGGTCGGCGGCGCGGTCGCGGACGGCGGCCGGTTCTTCCGCGACGAGGACGGGGGTGACGGCCTGCTCCTGGGCGAGACGGGCCGCCGCCCACAGGACTCGCGGATCCGTCCCCTCGACGAGGGCCACGCGGGGTCTGCGCGCGGCCCCTTCGAGCTGCGTCGCCCACCGTTGTGCCAGCCGCCTGACGGCGGGTCCGGCAGCGCCGGGGAACGGGAGGGGATCGTGCGGTTCGACGAGCATGAGCGCTCCCGGTGGGTGGTGACGGGCATCGGTGCTCCGGGGAGGGGAGGTGCCGGGGCGGGGAGGGCCCGGTGAGGGGTGGTGCCCTCCCCGCTCCGGCGGGCCCGCCCGTCCCCGGCGGGACGGGCGGGCACCGGCCGGGGGCCTCGGGGCCCGGCCGGCCGGATACGTGCCGGCTTCCACGCGTGGTCCGATACGGACCGGCTCCTACACGTAGTCCTGGTACTTCTCCAGGAAGCGGACGGGCTTTTGCAGCGCGTCGCGGCGGAAGGGGTCGCCCAGCTCCCGGGTGCACATGATCTCCAGGACCGTCGTCCTGCCCTCGTTCATCTGCCGGTCCACGGCGCGCCGCAGCGCGGGGCCGACGTCCTCCAGCTTGTCGACGACGATGCCGTCGGCGCCCATGGCCCGGCCGATGCCGGCGAAGCTCTCGCTCTCCAACTCGCCGGCGACGAAGCGCCGGTCGTAGAAGTCGACCTGGTTCTTCTTCTCCGCGCCCCACTGGCGGTTGTGGAAGACGACGGCGGTGACGGGGATGTCGTGGCGGACGGCCGTCATGATCTCCCCCATGCTCATGCCCCAGGCGCCGTCACCGGCGTAGGCGATCGCGGGCCGGTCCATGGCCGCGGCCTTGGCACCGATGATGGTGGGCAGCGCGTAGCCGCAGTTGCCGAAGCTCATCGGGGCGAAGAAGCTGCGGGGCTCCTCGAACCGCAGGTAGCTGTGGGCGACCGAGTTGATGTTGCCGATGTCCGTGGAGACCATGACCCGCTCGGGCATGGCCTTCTCCAGTTCGCGGAGGACCTGCCTGGGGTGCAGCCAGTTGCCCTCCTCAGCGTCCTGTTCGGCGATCATGTCGAGGCTGTAGGGGTCGCGTTCGTGGGTCCACTCGCTCAGCTCGGTCTCCCAGGCCGCCTTCTCCTCGGCGGTCTCGGCGGCGCGGCGCTCGCGTGTGGCGTCGCAGGCGAGGGTCTTGTCCGCCAGGCGCCGCGTCAGGGCCTCGGCGGCGTCGGCGGCGTCGCCGCAGATGCCCACGGTGATCTTCTTGACCAGGCCGAGCATCGTGTGGTCGGCGTCGATCTGAATGATCTTCGCGTTCTTGGGCCAGTAGTCCATGCCGTGCTGCGGCAGGGTGCCGAAGGGGCCGAGCCGGGTGCCGAGGGCCACCACGACGTCGGCCCGGGAGATGAGCTTCATCGCGGCCTTGGAGCCCTGGTAGCCGAGCGGGCCGCACCACTGGGGGTGGCTGGCGGGGAAGGAGTCGTTGTGCTGGTAGCTGTTGACGACGGGGGCGCCCAGCCGCTCGGCGAGTGCCTTGCACTGCTCGACGCCGTCGGCCATGACGACACCGCCGCCGGAGATGATGACGGGGAACTCGGCGGTGGCCAGGAGTTCGGCGGCCTCGTTCAGGCTGCGCTCACCGCCCGCGCCGCGGTCGACGCGCATCGGCTCGGGGATCCCGGTCTCGATCTCGCCGTAGAAGTGGTCTCGCGGGATGTTGAGCTGGGTGGGGCCGATCTCGGACATGGCACGGTCGAAGGCGCGTGCGGTGAACTCGGCCATCCGGCGCGGGTTGTTGACGTGCGCCTGGTACTTGGTGAACTCCTGGAACATGGGCAGCTGGTGGGCCTCCTGGAAGCCGCCCAGGCCCATGCCCATGGTGCCTGCTTCGGGCGTGATCATCACGACGGGGCTGTGTGCCCAGTAGGCGGCTGCCACGGCGGTGACGCAGTTGCTGATCCCGGGGCCGTTCTGGCCGATGACGACGCCGTGCCGGCCGCTGACGCGGGCGTAGCCGTCGGCCATGTGCGCGGCGCCCTGCTCGTGGACGACGGGGACCAGGCGTATGCCCGCGGGCGCGAAGATGTCCATCGCGTCCATGAACGCCGAGCCCATGATGCCGAAGATGTCGGTCACGCCGTTGGCGGCCAGCGTCTCGACGAAGGCTTCGGAGGGTGTCATCTTCTGTTGCTCGCTCATGGTCCAGCTCCTTCACTTCCAGTGCGGCACGCGTCAGCGGTCCGGCGGCACGCGTCAGCGCTCCGGGCGGTCCGCTCGTGGGGCCGGAGGGTCGGGCCCCGGGAGAACACGGCAACTCGCCGTGGCAGTCGAGAAATCGGTACGTTGTGTTCCTGAATCCGGGATCGCACTGGACGATAGGGAGCCGCCATCGCAGGCGTCAACCATGTGTTCCGCAATTCGGTACCTGCTAGCTTGTTTTTCGGAACCGATGGTCGATCATGGGAGCCGTCACAGAACCCGCCCGGAGGCGCACACACATGGACACACTCAACGGCGAGACGCCCACCATCCGGCTGTTCGCCCTGCTGGAGCTGATAGCCGCCAAGGACCGGCTCGTCACCCTCCAGGACCTGGTGGACGAGACGGGCATGCCGAAGCCGACGCTGCACCGCATGCTGCAACAGCTGGAGAGCGCGGGCCTCCTCGTGCGGCAGAGCGACGGGCGGCACTACGGCACAGGCGCACGGCTGCGCAGACTGGCGGAGAACCTGCTGCTCAACGCCACCCACCACGGCGCACGCCACGCGGTGCTGCGCCACCTGGTGGAGGAGATCGGGGAGAGCTGCAACGTCACCGCCCTGTCCGGCAACGAGGTCGTCTACCTCGACCGCGTCGAGACCCCCGAGCCGCTGCGCTTCTACCTGCGCCCCGGCTCCCGCGTCCCGGCGCACTGCTCGGCGAGCGGCAAGATGATCCTCTCCCAGATGAGCCCGGGCCAGCGCGCGAAGCTCCTCTCACACGCGCCGCTGAAGCAGTACACGCCCCACACCGTGACCGAGCCGGGACCGCTGGAGGAGGAGTTCACCCGCGTGCGGCGGGACGGTTTCGCGGTGGACGACGAGGAGTTCCTGCCCGGTCTCGTCTGCGTGGCCGTGCTGGTCCCCTCCCCCGCCGGGCGCTCCAACCAGTGCGTCGCCGTCCAGGCACCCGTCATGCGGCTCACCGCGGACAAGGCGCTGCACCTGCTGCCCGCGCTGCAACGCGCGGCCGAGGCCATCGCCCGCGTCGAGCACGAAGGAGGACAGGAATGAACGAGACGGCACCTGCGGGGACCGACGCGCGCGAGGTGACGGGCCCCGACACCCGGCTGAGCGCGCGGGAGGTCTTCGGTCTGTCCACCGATCTGAAGATCCCCGCGTTCAGCGAGCCCTCCGCTCACGTACCAGAGCGCGACGACGCCTACCGCTTCGACCCGGACGTCACCCGGGCGCTCCTCGCCGGCTTCACGCACAACCGCCGCGTGCTGCTCCAGGGCCCGCACGGGACGGGGAAGTCGACCCACGTCGAGCAGGTCGCGGCGCGGCTCAACTGGCCGTGCGTCCGTGTCAACCTGGACGGGCACCTCAGCCGCCTCGACCTCGTGGGCAAGGACACGGTCACGCTTCGGGACGGCAAGCAGGTCACCGCGTTCCAGGAAGGGGTCATCCCCTGGGCGTTGCAGCGGCCCGTCGCCCTGGTCCTGGACGAGTACGACGCGGGGCGGCCCGAGGTGATGTTCGTGATCCAGCGGCTGCTGGAGCGCGACGGCAAGTTCACCCTCCTCGACCAGAACCGGGTGCTGGAGCCGCACCCGTCCTTCCGTCTGTTCGCCACCGCCAACACGGTCGGGCTCGGCGACCCGTACGGCCTCTACCGCGGTGCGCAGCGGCTCAACCACGCGCAGCTGGACCGCTGGAACATCGTCGCGGCCCTCGACCACCTGCCCCCGCCCGAGGAGGCCGCCATCGTGCGGGCCCGGGTGCCCGGGCTCGGGCACCCGGCGCTCGTGGAGGCGATGGTCGCGGTCGCGGGACTGACACGCTCCGGCTTCCGCGCGGGCGACCTGTCGACCCTGATGTCGCCCCGCACGGTCATCAGCTGGGCCGAGAACACCGAACTCTTCGGCGACGTGGCGCTCGCGTTCCGGCTCTCGTTCCTGAACAAGTGCGACGAGGAGGAACGCCCGCTCGTCGCCGAACTCTTCCAGCGCTGCTTCGACCGCGAGCTGGAGGCGGCGTGAGCGAACCCGCCGGCAAGGACACGCCTGGATCCGCCGCAGAGCACACCTCGCGGCACGCCGCCCAGGACGCATCGCGGTACGCCGCCGCCGGAACGGCCGAACCCAGCGCCGAAGAGCTGTGCGCGGCGGCCGTACGGGCACTGAGCGGCACACCGGGGTTGACGTTCCGAGGCCACCGGCTGCACGACGGCCGCACGCCGGTCCCCGCACACGCCCCGCACCTGCGCCCCTCCCCCGCGGACGGCCCCGCGGCGCTGCGGGGCGTGGCGGACGGACTCGCCCTGCGGCTGATCCGTTCCGATGCCGCGCTGCACACCAGGCTGCGGCCCGTGGACCCGGTGGAGCGGCTGCTGTTCGAGACGCTGGAGCAGTACCGCGCCGAATCCCTCGTTCCTGACCCGTTTCCCGGCATGGCGCACAATCTGCGCCGTCGCCACACCGAGTGGGCCCGCGCCTTCCACCGCTCGGGACTGACGGCGACCGCGCGCGGCCTGCTGCTCCACACGACGCTGGAGGTCTGCCGCTCCCGGGTGCTGGGGGTGCCGGTGCTCGCCGAGACCGAGGACCTGATCGAGGCGACACGCGCGGCGCTCGGTGCCCGGCTCGGGCCTCACCTCGCCGCGCTGCGACGGCACCGCGCCGACCAGGCCGCGTACGCGCCGCACGCACGGGAGGTGGCCCGCACCGTCGCCGCGATGCTGAGCGAGGACGAGGCGGGCGGCAAGGGCCGCAACGGGCCCCGCGGCAGGGAGGAGCCGCGCTTCTCGCTGCTGCTGGAGGAGAGCGCGCAGGACGGCGAGGGGGCGGCGGGGGGCTTCGGCACCGCGCCGGACGGCGCGGGCGGTGACGCGGACTACCGGGTCTTCACCACCGCCTACGACCGGGAACGCGCCGCCCACGCCCTTGTGAGGCCCGCTCTCCTCGCCGACTTCCGCGCCCGGCTGGACCAGCGGATCGAGGAGGCGCGCCCGCACACGGCGCGGCTGGCGAGGCAGCTGCGCGAACGGCTGGCGAGGCCAGGGCCCGGTGACTGGGCCGGCGGCCAGGAGGAAGGACTGGTCGACGGGCGGGCGCTGGCGCGGCTGGTGGTCTCCCCCGGCGATCGGCGCGTCTTCCGCACCCGGCGGGCCGAGCACCGGCCGGCGGCGCTGGTGACGTTCCTGCTGGACTGCTCGGGTTCGATGAAGCAGCACAGGGAGCAGCTCGCGGCGCTCCTCGACGTGTGGACGCGGGCTGCCGACCTCGCCGGCGTGCGGAGTGAGGTCCTGGGTTTCACCACGGCCGCGTGGCACGGCGGCCGCGCCCACCGGGACTGGCTGCGGGCGGGCCGCCCGGCGTGTCCGGGCAGACTCAACGAGCGGCTGCACCTCGTGGTCAGGGACGCCGAGGTGCCCTATCGCCGCGCCAGGACCGCGCTCGCGGCGCTGCTCAAGCCGGACCTGTACCGCGAGGGGGTGGACGGTGAGGCGCTGGAATGGGCCGCGGGCCGTGCCGCGCGGCGTCCCGCGGGGCGCCGGCTGCTGTTCCTGGTCTCGGACGGCGGGCCGACGGACGGGGCGACGGTCCAGGTGAACCCGCCGCACCTGCTGGACTCCCATCTGGCGTCGGTGGCCGCACGGATCGAGGCCGAGGGCGCGGTGGAGCTGCACGGGCTGACGGTGGGCGGCGACCTGAGCCCGTATCTGTCCCGTACCTCGCTCCTGGATCCGGCCGCCCCGCTGGCCCGCTCCGCACGGCTGCTGCCCGCCGCCTGCCGGCCGTGACGCCACCGACCCGACCGGCGCGACGAAGCCCAGCCGGGCGCAGACCGGAGAGCGCCCGCGCCGACCGGGCGAGCCGGGTTCTCACCCGTGCGCGCTCGCGGCCTCCACCAGCTCGCCCAGGATCGCGATTCCCGGGTCGATCGCGGCGAGCTGGGGCGCGGCCAGGCCGATGCGGAAGTGGTTGCGGGGCGGGTCGTCCCCCAGGAAGTAGAGGTCGCCGGGCTCGATCAGCACGCCCCGCCGCTGGGCCAGCCCGGCCAGGCGCCGCCCGTCGAGCGCGGGAGGGCCCGTCATCCAGAGGCTGACTCCGCCCGGCGGCGGCGCTGAGCGCCACGGCAGATGCGTGTTGACGGCGGTGCAGGCCGCCTCCCACTTGCGCATCAGCCGCGTGCGGTAGCGCCGCACGGCCCTGTGGTACTCGCCCGAGCGGATGAACAGCGCCAGCGCGCGCTGGGTGTGCCCGGAAGGGTGCCGCACCGAGTAGCGCCGGATGTCGCGCAGCTCCCGTACGAGTTCACGCGAGGCCACCAGGTAGCCGAGCCGCAGCCCTGGGGCGAGGAACTTCGAGAACGTGCCCAGGTAGATGACCTGCCCCGTCTCGTCCAGGCCCTTGAGCGCCGGTGTGGGCCTGCCCTGGTAGCGGAACTCGCTGTCGTAGTCGTCCTCCACGATCGCGGTACCCGACTCCCGGGCCAGTGCGAGCAGTTCGCGGCGGCGGCCGATGCTGAGTGTCACGTTGGTCGGATGGTGGTGGCTGGGGGTGACGTGCAGCAGGTCGACACCGGCGAGCGTGGCGGGGGGCTTGAGGCCTGCGGCGTTGACGGGCAGGGGGCGCAGCTCGGCGCCGGCGCGGGCGAAGATGTGCCGGGCGTCCAGATAGCCGGGGTCCTCGACCGCGACCACCGAGCCGCGGCCCAGCAGCGCTCGGCTCAGCAGGTCGAGGCCCTGTTGGGAGCCGACGGTGACCAGCACCTCGTCGGGCTCTGCGCGCACTCCCCTGGCGGGCAGCAGCCGGGTGCACAACGTCTCCACCAGCAGCGGATCGTCGGCCGCGATGCTGTCCTGGAGGCTGAACTGGGCGTGCGGGTGGTACAGCGCTTCGTTCAGTGCCCGTGCCCAGGCGCGCGCGGGGAAGGCCCGGAAGTCGACCTGCCCGGCCAGGAAAGGGTACGGGTAGCCGACCCAGTCGGTCTGCTTCTCGATGTGCGGCAGCGGATCGGCGCGGCTGGGAAGGTCGGTGAGCCGCGCCGACCAGTCGTAGCGCCGGACGGCGGTGGCGGGTTCCACCGCACAGTACGGGCGCATCTCGCGGTTGACGAACAGGCCCTGGCGGGCGCGGCTCTCGACGAACCCCTCGGCGACCAGCTCCTGGTAGGCGGCGTTCACCGTGTTGCGGGAGAGTCCCAGCTCACGGGCGAGTTCCCGGGACGAGGGCAGCCGGCCTTCCGCGTCCACCAGGCCGGATCCTATGCCGTGCTCGATCGCCTTGCGCAGCTGCCGGTAGAGGGGTTCGTCCGACTCCCGGTCCACCTCGATCACCGTGCGTGGCATGCCGCCTCCCGCCGTCTGGTCCCATCAGAGTCGCCGGTCCTGGCACTTTCCACCGGACCAGTTGGGCTCGCAATCTAAACCCCATCGCAGCCGCTGGACAGAGCTGCGCAGATGGGAGTTCGTTATGCGGATCGGCATCCCCAAAGAGATCAAGAACCACGAGTACCGCGTTGCCATCACCCCCTCGGGTGTCCACGAACTGGCCCGTGCGGGCCACACGGTGTACGTGGAGGAGGAGGCGGGCGCCGGATCGTCCATCGCCGACACCGACTACAAGGCCGCCGGTGCCACCGTGCTGCGCTCCGCCGACGAGGTGTGGGGCGAGAGCGAGCTGGTGCTCAAGGTCAAGGAACCGGTGGCCGAGGAGTATCCCCGGATGCGGGCGGGCCAGACCCTCTTCACCTACCTCCACCTCGCCGCCTCGCTGGAGTGCACCGAGGCGATGCTGGCCTCGGGCATCACCGGTGTCGCCTACGAGACGGTGCAGCCCGGCGACGGCTCACTGCCGCTGCTCTTCCCCATGTCGGAGGTGGCCGGGCGGCTCGCGCCCCAGGTCGGCGCCTACCACCTGATGCGGGCCGCCGGCGGACGCGGTGTGCTGATGGGCGGCGTCTCCGGCACCAGGCCCGCGAAGGTCACCGTCATCGGCGCGGGCGTCTCGGGCATGAACGCGGTCGCCGTGGCCACCGGCATGTGGGCCGACGTGACCCTGCTCGACCTGAACGTCGACAAACTGCGCGCCGCCGACCGGATGTACCAGGGCCGGATCACCACGGTCGCGTCCAACGCGTACGAACTCCAGGCCGCCGTCGCCGACGCCGACCTGGTGATCGGGGCGGTGCTGGTACCGGGCGCGCGGGCGCCCAAGCTGGTCACCAACCAGATGGTTTCGGGCATGCGCCCGGGTTCGGTGCTGGTGGACATCGCGGTGGACCAGGGCGGGTGTTTCCAGGACTCCCACCCCACCACGCACACCGACCCCGTCTACCCGGTGCACGACTCGCTCTTCTACTGCGTGGCCAACATGCCGGGTGCCGTGCCGAACACCTCCACCTACGCGCTGACCAACGTCACGCTGCCCTACGTCCTGTCCATCGCGGGCAACGGCCTGGCCGCCGCGGCCCAGGCCGATCCCGCCGTCCTGCGGGGCGTCAACGTCCTGGACGGCCGCGTGACCTACCGGCCCGTCGCCGAGGCACACGGTCTGGGCTACACCGACCCCGCCTCCCTCCTGCACTGACCGGGCACCGCACACTCTCGTAAGGAGCTCACCGTGACCGTGACCACCACCGGCACCCACACCGGCCTGCGCGCCAAGGCGCAGGCGCACCTGGGCCAGCACTTCACCCGGCGGGACGTGTGGCAGGGCGAGGAACTGCCCGTCTTCGTCCGCAGCGAGGGCTGCCACCTCTACGACGACCAAGGCCGCCGGTTCCTCGACGGACTGGCCGGACTGTTCTGCGTGAACATGGGCCACAGCCGCTCCGACATCGTCGCGGCCGCCGCCGAACAGATGGAGACGATGGCGTACTCCACCAACTGGGGCGCCGCGCACCCGCCGTCCGTCGAGGCCGCGAGCCTCATCGCCGAGCTGGCGCCGGGCGACCTGGACGTGACGTGGTTCGTCAACTCGGGCTCGGAGGCCGTCGAGACGGCGATCAAGTTCGCGCGGCAGTACCACAGGAGCCAGGGCCGGCCCGGACGTACGAAGATCATCAGCCGCAGCATGGCCTACCACGGGGTGACGCTGGGGGCGTTGTCCGTCACCGGGCTGGAGAAGATCCGTGAGCCGTTCATGCCCCTGCTGGAGGGGGTGCGGCACGTCCCCAACACCCTCGGCGTCACCGGTGACCAGGGGCCCGCCGACGCGCTGGAGTGCGTCCGCGCCATCGAGCGGGCCATCGTCGAGGAGGGCCCCGAGACGGTGGCCGCCGTCTTCGCCGAGCCGGTGCAGAACGGACGCGGCGCGCTCGTGCCGCCCGACGGCTACTGGCAGGAGCTGCGCAGGATCTGCGACCGGCACGGAGTGCTGCTCGTCGCGGACGAGGTGATCTGCTCGTTCGGCAGGCTCGGCCACTGGTTCGGCAGCGGAGCGTTCGGCACCGTCCCCGACATGATCACCTTCGCCAAGGGGGCGACCTCGGGCTACGCGCCGCTCGGCGGGATGATCGCCCGCGAGCCGCTGGTGCGTGCGCTGTACGAATCACCGCTCGGCGGCACGTTCACCCACGGCGCGACGTGGGGCGGGCACCCGGTGTCCACCGCCGTCGCGGTCGCCAACATCACCGCCATGCGCGACGAGCACGTGCTCGACAATGTCCGCACGCTCGGCCCCGAGCTCCGCGCCGGGCTGGAGGAGATCAAGGAGCGGCACCGCGTCGTCAAGGACGTGCGCGGCATGGGATTCTTCTACGCGATCGAGTTCACCGCCGACCGCGACGCGGGCGCCGAGTTGAGCGACGAGCAGTCGGCGCGGGTGCTGCGCGAGGTGCTGCCCGCCGCGTTCCGCAAGACCGGTGTGGTGCTGCGCCCCGACGACCGGGGCGCCACGATGCTGATGGTCTCGCCGCCCCTGGTGGCCGACCGCGAGGTGCTCGGCGAGCTGCTGGCCGGCATCGCGGTGATGGTGGACGACGTGGCGCACAGCGTCCACGGCTGAGAGGGGCACCCTGTGCGACAGGACGGAACGGCCGACACCACACCGGACCCTCCGCGGGTGCCGGAACCGGCATCCGCGGGCACCACCGAGGTCCCCGGCCGGAACGGGGGACTCGGTGGAGCCCGGGTTCCCGGCGGCGTCCACCCTCCCGCCGGGCCCGCGGCCTCCGGCGGATCGAAGGATCCCACCGACGGATCGCGGGATGCCGGGGAACCGGAGGCCGCGGAGGCGAGCGCGGGGCTGCACAACGGGCTCAAGCAGCGCCACATGACACTGATCGCGCTGGGCGGCGTGATCGGGGCCGGGCTGTTCGTCGGCAGCGGTGTCGTCATCGGCGAGACGGGCCCCATCGCCATCGTCTCGTTCCTGCTGGCGGGCGGGCTCGCCATCCTCGTGATGCGGATGCTCGGCGAGATGGCGGTGGCCCGCCCGGCGGTGGGGTCCTTCTACGCGTACGCGCGGCTGGCCCTCGGCCCCTGGGGCGGCTTCACCATCGGCTGGCTCTACTGGTATTTCTGGGTCAACGTCGTCGCCCTGGAGGCCGTCACCGGAGCCACGATCATCCACGCCTGGCTGCCCGGCATCGACCTGTGGGTCATCAGCCTGTGTCTGATGGTGCTGCTGACGGTGGTCAACCTCTTCTCGGTCAAGTCCTTCGGCGAGTTCGAGTACTGGTTCGCCTCGCTGAAGATCGCCGCGATCGTCGTCTTCCTCGTCATAGGGCTGGCGTTCGTCGTCGGCCTGTGGCCCGGCGCCCACGCCGACGCGGGGAATCTGACCGAGCACGGCGGCTTCGCGCCCAAAGGCCTCGGCCCCGCGCTGACCTCCGTGATCCCGGCCGTCGGCTTCTTCACCGGCGCGGAGATCGCGGCGCTGGCCGCCGCCGAGTCCACCGAGCCGCGCCGCGCGGTCGCCCGGGCCACGCACTCGGTGGTACTGCGCGTGCTGCTCTTCTACGTCGGCTCGATCTTCCTCATCGTGGCGATCGTGCCGTGGAACTCCAAGAGCATCGGCGACGGTCCTTACGTGGCCGCGCTCCAGCAGATCGGGATACCGGCCGCCGCCGACGTGATGCGCCTGATCATCCTCGTCGCCGTCCTGTCGGCGCTGAACGCGGGCCTCTACAGCGCGTCCCGCATCGTCTTCGCGCTGACCCGCAACGGCGACGCGCCGCGCGGCCTCACCCGGCTCAGCGGCAACGGGGTACCGCGCCGTGCGATCCTGCTGGCCACCGTCCTCGGCTATGTCTCGGTGGTCTTCGCCTACGTCTCCCCCGACACCGTCTTCTCCTTCATCGTCCACTCCTACGGTGCCGTCGCGCTCTTCGTCTACCTGCTCGTCGCCCTGTCACAGGTCCGGCTGCGGCGCCGGCTGGAGCGCGAGGATCCGGGGGCGCTGACGCTGAAGATGTGGGGCTATCCGTATCTGAGCTGGTTCACGGTCGCCGCGATGGCCATCGTGATCCTCGCGATGGCCTTCCTTCCCGACACCCGTATGGACTTCGTCGCCAGCACCCTGACCCTGGCGGTGGTGCTCGGTGCCTACGCGATACGACGCCGCCGGGGGCGGACCTGACCCACGGGAACCGAACGCCGGGCCGGTGAGCCGGGGCGGGGCCGCGACGCCCCGCCCCGGCTCACCGGCCCGGCTCGGCGCGCCTGTGCGCCGAGCGCATCGTGCGGTCGGAGGGGACGACCTGGGCCACCTGGCCGGCCACCTCGATCAGCCGCGGCGCGAGCTCCTCGATGCGCGTGTCGGGCAGCCGTACGGCCGGCACCTGGACGACCACGGCCGCGTGGGCGTGCCCGTGCGCGTCCAGCACCGGGGCGCCGATGCAGCGGACGCCCTCGACGTTCTCCTCGTTGTCGATGCTGTAGCCGCGTGCCCGCGTGCGTTCCAACTCGCCGGTGAGCTGCCGCGGGGTGGAAACGGTGTGCGGGGTGACCGCAGGCAGCCGTGCGGGGAGTGAGCGGACGTACGCCTCGGTGTCTCCCGCACGGCTCATCATCGCCTTGCCGGACGCCGTGGAGTACAGCGGGAACCGCGCACCGGGGTGCTGTTCGAAGCGGAGCGGCAGTGTCGACTGGACCCGCATCACCACCACCGACTCGTCGCCGTCCCTGACCACGAGGTTGACCGACTCGTTGGTCTCTGCGTTGAGTTGTTTGAGCAGGGGCATGGCCCGGTCGGCGCCCAGGGTCCGCTGGGCGGCCTGGCCGAGCAGGATGGCGGTGCTGCCGAGGTAGTAGCCGTCCGTCGCGGGGTTGCGGACGAGGAAGCCCTCGGCCGCCAGCGCTCCCACGACCCGGTGCGCGGTTCCCGGGGTGAGGCCGAGACGCTGGGTGATCTCGGTGATCTGGACGTCGCCCTCGGCCTCGATGAACAGCCGCAGCACGGCAAGGGCTCGGCCGACGGCCTGAGTTCCGGCCGGACTCTCGGATGTCCCTCGTCCGTGCCGCTCCGAGGTGTCTCCCACTGCAGGCGGCCTCCGTCCTCTCACCCCTACGGCACTTCGGGCCCGTGCCCGTGCAGCCTACCGGCGGTGCGAACCGTCTGCTGCAAGACCCTTGACCCTCTGTCCGGGCACCTCTACCGTGCCACTCACTCCACATTGTGGATGCTCTTCCAAAAATCTTGCTCCTGCGGTCCCGGCCCGCCTTCCGGCCCACCGGCCGAAGCCGGCCGAACGGGCGAACCCGGCCGAACCGCCGCCAGGGAGCACGGCCATCGGCCCACCCACACTCCCCACCCCCCGACTCCGAGGAGGCCCCGTGCCGTCCTTCGACCACCCCACCGAGACCGTCTTCACCTGGGCCGCACCCCCTTTGAAGTTCGGCCTCGGCGCCCTCGCCGAGATCGGCGAGGACCTGCAGGCCCACGGCGTCCGCCACCCCCTGATCCTCACCGACCCCGGTGTCGCGGCGAGTGGAGTGCCCGACCGGGTCGCCCACGCCGTCAAGACGGCCGGGCTGGACGTCGACATCTTCGACCGCGTCGCCGTCGAGCCGACCGACGCCAGCATCGAGGAAGCCGTCGCCTTCGCCCGCTCAGGCCCCTGGGACGGCTACATCGCCGTCGGCGGCGGCTCGGCCATGGACACCGCCAAGGCCGTCAACCTGCTCACCACCCAGCCCGGCACACTCATGGACTACATCGCCCCGCCCATCGGCGGCGGCAAGGTTCCCGAGCAGCCGGTGCGGCCCCTGATAGCGGTGCCGACGACATCGGGCACCGGCTCGGAGGCGACCACCATCTGCGTCGTCGACCTGCTGAGCCTGCGCCTCAAGGCCGGCGTCAGCCACCCGCGGCTGCGGCCCGCGCTCGCGGTCGTCGACCCGCTCACCACGCTGACCGTGCCCCCCGCCGTCACCGCGGCCAGCGGCATGGACGTCCTCACCCACGCCGCCGAGAGCTACACGGCGCTCTCCTTCGACGCCCGCCCCGCCTTCCCCGACGCCAAGGCACGCGCGGCCTTCTGCGGCGCCAACCCCGTCAGCGACGTGTGGTGCGAGAAGGCCATGGAACTGGTCGGCACCCACCTGCGCAGGGCGGTGATGAACGGCAACGACCTCAGCGCCCGCTACGGCATGGCCTATGCCTCGGCCGTCACCGGCATGGGCTTCGGCAACGCGGGCACCCACATCCCGCACGCCAACGCCTACCCGATCGCCGGCGCCGTCGAGAACTACCAGGCCGAGGGCTACCCGCCGATGCCCATGGTGCCGCACGGCCAGGCCGTCGCCTCCACGGCGATGGCGGCGTTCCGCTTCACCTTCCCCTCGAACCCTCAGCGCCACCTGCGGGCCGCGGAACTGATCGGCGGCCGCCCCGTCGACCCCGACGAGGGCGCCGAAGCCCTCCCCCGCGTCCTGCGCGAACTCCAGCGCGACATCGACATGCCGACCGGAGTCTCCGCCTTCGGGTTCACCGAGGACGACCTCGACACCCTCGTGTCCGGCACGCTCAAGCAGTCCCGTCAGCTCTCCGTCACCCCGCGTCCCCTGACGGCCCAAGCCGCCGCCCGTATCTTCCGCGAGTCACTGAGCAACTGGTGACCGGCACGCCCGGCAGACCCCGCACCCTGCGCCCCCTCCGGAGGCATTCGCATGCCCGCAACCGCGCAGTCGCCGACCAGTAAGGCCGCACTGGCCGGCGCCATCGGCACCACCATCGAGTGGTACGACTTCTTCCTCTACGGCACCGCCGCCGGCATCGTCTTCGACAAGCTGTTCTTCCCCCGCTTCGACAGCGTCGTCGGCACACTCATCGCCTTCGCCACCTTCGCCGTCGGCTTCGTCGCCCGGCCCCTGGGCGGCCTGATCTTCGGCCACTTCGGCGACCGGGTCGGCCGCAAGACCGCCCTCATCACCACCATGTTCCTCATGGGCGTCGGCACCTTCCTCGTCGGCGTCCTGCCGACCTACTCCGCCATCGGCGTCTGGGCGCCGGTCCTCCTCGTCCTCCTCCGCATCATCCAGGGCATCGGCATCGGCGGCGAGTGGGGCGGCGCCGTGCTGATGTCGGTCGAGCACGCGCCGGAAGGCCGCAAGGGCTACTACGGCAGCTGGCCCCAGATCGGCGTGCCGGCCGGACTCATGCTGGGGACGGGCGTCTTCGCGCTCCTCTCCAGCACCCTGTCCAGCGAGCAGTTCCTCGCTTGGGGATGGCGCATCGCCTTCCTGCTGAGCGCCCTCCTCGTCCTGCTCGGACTCTGGATCCGCCTCCAGGTCTTCGAGACCCCGGACTTCCAGGCCGTCAGGAAGGAGGACACCCAAGCGCGCATCCCGATCGTCGAACTCCTGCGCACCTCCAAGCTCAACCTGCTGCTCGGCATGGGCACCCGCATGGCCGAGGGCATCGCCTTCAACACCTGGGGCGTCTTCGCCATCGCCTACACCACGACCGAACTGGACGTGCCCAGGACCCACGCGCTGATCGGGGTGATGGTGGCCGCGGCGGTGTGCGTACCCATGATCCCCCTGTGGGGGGCCGTCTCGGACCGGTTCGGCAGACTGCGCACGTTCGGGCTGGGAGCCGCGCTCTTCGGCGCTTCGGCGGTGCCGGCGTTCGTCCTCTTCGACACCGGTTCGGCGCTGGTCATCGGCGGCACGCTCGTCGTGACAATGGGCCTGTTCTACGGGGCCATGTACGGCCCTCAGGCGGCCCTGTACGCCGAACTCTTCCCGCCCAACGTCCGCTACAGCGGCGTGTCGTTCGTCTACCAGGTCTCCGGGATCTTCGCCAGCGGCTGCACCCCGCTCATCCTCACCAGCCTGCTGAACGCGGGCGACGGCAGCCCGTGGCTCATGGTCACCTACATCGTGGGCATGTCGGCGGTCAGCCTGGTCTCCGTCGTCCTCATCGCCGTGCTGGCACGACGCCGTGCCCGCGCCGCCGCCCCCGAGCCCGTACCCGCCGCCGCACAGCCGGCCTCCGCTCCGCCCGTAAGGCAGTGAACGTGCCCACCTCTCCCTCCGGCGCCACCGCCGACCTCACCGCCGCCCTCCACCGCGCAGGCGTGACAGAGACCGACGACTCGCCACTCGCCCGCTCCCTGTACGCCTCCGACGCCTCGCTCTACCGCATCCCGCCCAGCGCCGTCGTCTTCCCCCGCCACCCCGACGAGATCGCCGCCGTGCTGTCCGTGTGCGGGGAACACGGCGTCCCCGTCACCATGCGCGGCGCAGGCACCTCCATCGCCGGGAACGCCGTCGGGCCCGGCGTCGTCGTCGACACCAGCCGCCACCTCGACCGGGTGCTGGAGGTCGACGCGGAGGCCCGCACCGCGCTCGTCGAACCCGGCGTCGTCCAGGCCCGCCTGCAACAGGCCGTCGCCCCGCACGGTCTGCGCTTCGGCCCCGACCCCTCCACCCACAACCGCGCCACGCTCGGCGGCATGCTCGGCAACAACGCCTGCGGCAGCAGAGCGCTCGGCTACGGCCGCACCAGCGACAACGTCCTCGGACTCGACGTCCTCGCGGGCACCGGCGAGCGGCTGCGCCTGGGCGACGTGCCGGGGCGGACAGCGCACTCTCCCCTCCTCGATGAGCTGTCGCGGACCGTCCGCGCCGACCTCGCCGTCATCCGTACCGAACTGGGCCGCTTCCCGCGCCAGGTCTCCGGCTACTCCCTCGAACACCTCCTGCCGGAGCGGGGATTCGATGTGCCACGAGCTCTGGTGGGCAGCGAGGGGACCCTCGGTCTCACCCTGGCCGCGCGGGTCAATCTCGTACGGGACGAACCCGCGCGCCTCCTGGTCGTCCTCGGCTATCCGGCGATGGCCGAGGCGGCGGACGCCGTACCGGCACTCCTGGCGCACGCACCGGTCGCCTGCGAGGGGATCGACGCGCGCATCGTCCGCACCGTCGCCGAGCGGCGGGGCGCGGCCGCGGTCCCCGAACTCCCGCGCGGGGACGGCTGGCTGCTGGTCGAGCTGGCGGGACCGGACACCGCGGCGCTCACCGCGGCGGCGGAGCGGCTGGTCAAGGACGCCGGAGCGCTGGACTCCCGCGTGATCACCGACCTCGGGCACGCCGCGGCGCTGTGGCGGATACGCGGGGACGGCGCAGGACTGGTCGCCCGCACCCCTGACGGCGCCCCCGCTCACGCCGGCTGGGAGGACGCGGCCGTACCGCCGGAACGCCTCGGCAGCTACCTGCGCGCGTTCGAGGCGCTGCTCACCGAGCACCGGCTCACGGGCGTGCCCTACGGCCACTTCGGCGACGGCTGCGTCCACGTCCGCATCGACTTCCCGCTCGGCTCGCCAGGCGGAACCGGAGCCCTGCGCGACTTCCTCTTGGCGGCCGGCGAGACGGTCGCCCGGCACGGCGGCTCCCTCTCCGGCGAACACGGCGACGGACGGGCCCGAGGCGAGCTGCTGCCGCTGATGTACTCGCCCGAGGTCATCGGCCTCTTCTCCCGCGTCAAAGGGGTCTTCGACCCCGACGACCTGCTCAATCCCGGTGTCATCGTGCGGCCAGACCCCGTGGACGCGTCCGTGCGCGCCGCCGGCGCACGCCCGCTGCGCCGCACCGAGCTGCCCACCCTCGCCCTGGCCCACCGGCACGACCGCGGCGACCTGTCCATGGCCGTGCACCGCTGCACCGGAGTCGGCAAGTGCCGCGCCGACACCACGGCGGCGGGCGGCGTGATGTGCCCCAGCTACCTGGCCACTCGTGAGGAGAAGGACTCCACCCGCGGGCGCGCCCGCGTTCTCCAGGACGTCGTCTCCGGGCGGCTCGGTCCCGACGGCTGGCGGTCGCGGGCGCTGCACGACGCACTCGATCTGTGCCTGTCCTGCAAGGGCTGCTCCTCGGACTGCCCGACCGGCACCGACATGGCCGCCTACAAGGCAGAGGCCCTGCACCAGCGCTACCGCCGGCGGCTGCGCCCCCGCAGCCACTACTCCCTGGGCCGGCTGCCGACCTGGAGCCGCCTGGTCACCAGGTTCCCCGTGCTCACCCGGATCGCGAACCGTGTGCTGCGCTCCACCGCCCTCCGTCCGCTTTTGAGCTGGAGCGCCGGCGTCGACGCCCGCAGGCCCCTGCCCTCGTTCGCGCCCGTCACCTTCCGGCGCTGGTTCGCCCGGCATCCCGCCGGGCGGCCACCACGCCACGGCGACGTCGTCCTGTTCACCGACACCTTCACCGACGCCTTCTCGCCCGAGGTGGGTCAGGCGGCGGTCGCGGTGCTCGAAGACGCCGGCTACCGGGTCGCCGTCACGGCGCGGCCGGTGTGCTGCGGCCTGACCTGGATCTCCACCGGCCAACTGGACGGCGCGGCCAAGCGGGTACGGGCGACCGTACGCGCGCTCCTCCCGCACGTCCGCGCCGGCGCCCTGGTGGTCGGGCTCGAACCCTCCTGCACGGGAGTGCTGCGCTCCGACGCCGCCGAGCTGCTGGACGGCGACGACGCCACGGCAGCGGCCGAGGTCGCCGACGCCACCCGCACCCTCGCCGAACTGCTCTCGGACACCCCGGGGTGGAGCCCGCCCGACCTGTCGGGAAACAGCTACGTGGCCCAGCCGCACTGCCATCACCACGCCGTCATGGGCTGGGACACCGACCTCGCTCTCCTGACCCGGGCAGGCGCCGAGGTCACCCGCGTCGGCGGCTGCTGCGGATTGGCCGGCAACTTCGGCGTCGAACGCGGCCACCACGACGTCTCCGTCGCCGTCGCGGAACACCGCCTCCTGCCCGCCGTCCGCGAGGCCGCACCGGACACCGGCATCCTGGCGGACGGCTTCAGCTGCCGCACCCAGCTGAGCAACCTGGCCGACCGCCCGGGCGAACACCTGGCACAGCTGCTCGCGCGCCGCCCCGACACGGCGGGGCAATCCCTCTCGGCTGCACAGGATCAGGGGCGGTGCGCGAAGAGGAGGTAGCCGCCGAAGCCGAGGAACCCGGCGCCGGTCGCCTGGTCCAGTCGGCGGCGCGGCACGCGCAGGCGGCTGCCGTCCTGACGCAGCGCCCGCCCCACCCCGATGTACAGCACGGCGGCGACTCCCTCGACAGCGATGTAGGCGGCGGCGAGCGGGACGAGGGAGAAGGCCGCGGCATCCGCGGGAAGGAACTGCGGCAGAAACGAGGCGAACAGCAGCAGAGCCTTCGGGTTCGACAGGGCGGTGACGAACTCCTGCCGCACGGCGACGGCACAGCGTACGGGCGGTCCCGCCGCGGCCGTGCCGCGGCCACCCGCGCCCGCACCCGCGTTCCACAGAGCCGTGACACCCAGCCACAGCAGATAGGCGACACCGAGCCACCGCACGATCTCGAACGCGAGGGCTGAGCGCGCCAGAGCCGTGCCGAGACCTGAGACCACCATGGTGACCAGGAGAGCGAAGGCGGCGAACCGTCCGGCGACCCCCGCCAGGGCGTAGCGCGCGCCGGCCAGGGCGGCGTTGCGCAGGCCGAGGAGCTGATTGGCCCCGGGATCATCGCCAGCAAAAAGGCCGCCGGAAGGAAGAGCTGCCACGCGATCATGTCGGCAGTCTTCCCGACCGCCGCCTCGGACAGACACGACGGGGACCGACGACCGTCACTCACGGTCGGCGCCCCGACGCGCACTGACCCTCCGCCCGGTGCGTGACGCGGATTTTGGACTGGCCGTGCGGGAGGTCCTCCCAGTCGTCCATGAAGCGGGCGGTCAGGCCGTGGTCGGCGGCGAGGGAGAGCAGCGTTTCGGTGCGGTAGTAGAAGTCCTCCCGCAGCACGTGGTGTTCCGTACCCTCCGTACGGTCGAAGGTGAAGTCGAACCAGCCGCCCGGGGCGAGGACGCGGCCGATGTGGGCGAAGCACTCCTCGATCACCGGCAGCGGCGAGTGGGAGAACACGCTGTGCGCGTGCACCACGTCGAACCGGCCCTCCGGCAGGAAGCCCAGCGAGAGGTCGCGCACCGGTGTCAGCGTCGGCAGCCGGTCCTGGAGCCTTTGGTCGCGGAGCGTGTCCTGCGCCGCGAACAGGATGTCGGGAGAGATGTCGATGCCGTGGTAGTGGCCGGGACGCAGGTACTCGATGAAGCGCCAGCCCGCTCGCAGGTTGCCGCAACCGATCTCCAGCATCCGGTGCTCCGGGCGCAGCCCGTGTCCCAGCAGGTAGTCGAACTGCATGGCTCCCAGCGCCAGCCAGCGCTCCCGGCTGCGGCCGCCCACGGCCGCGTCGGGATCGCGGCGCGTGTCCGAGCGCATGACCGCGCGGTAGTAGGCGACGTGATCCGGCGAGCGGTAGCGCAGCCACGTGTCGCGGGCGGTGCGGCGCAGGTGCCGTGGCACACGGGCGGGGTGGCGCAGTGCGTAGGACAGGCGGTGGGTGAGGGAGGAGCGGTCGGCTGTCAGGCTCTTGGGCATGGCTGCGCTCGTTCTCGGTAGGGGCCGTTTTCCAGCAGTCTCACCGGCGTCACCACCTCGGGGCGTCGGAGGTGCGGCTGCCCGTGACGGCCCCGCCGGGCCATGCCGAGGTCAGCCGATCGGATGATGTGTGTCATGAGGAGCGCTTGTATACGTGGTGGTGCGAGGCCCCCGGGAGGCGATGAGGACGCGGTGGAGCGAGACGACACGGAGCCGGACGCCGACGCGCGCTGGCTGACCGCCGCCCTCGACGCCGCCTTTCTGCTGTTGCTCGGCGGTGCGCTCGTCCGCCTGCTCACCCACGGCCGGGCCGAGGGCGCGCGCTCCGCGTGGGTGCTCGCGCTGTTCCTCGCCTTCGGAGCTCTCTACCTCTTCGGGCGGCTGACGGCGCCTGCCCCGCGCCACGGTGAGCGCCCCACCGTCCGGCATCTGGTCTGGCTCGGCGCGGTGCTCGCGCTCTGGATGGTCCTGCTCGCCCTCGAACCGAGCGCCACCTGGTGCACCATGCCGCTGCTGTTCACCGGGCTGCACCGGCTGCCCGTGCGGCTCGCGGTCCCGCTCGCCGCCGTGCTGGTCCTTCTCGTGGTCGTCTCCGAGGTGCGGATCGCCTCCGGCGGTTTCAACCCGAACCTGGTGATCGCCCCGGTCGCTCTCGGTACGGTCGCCACGGCCGTCCTCGTGCACGGCCGGCGTCTGACCACCCGGCAGCGGCTGCTGATCGGCGACCTGGTGCGCGCCCGCGGAGAACTGGCCGCCTCCGAACGGCACGCGGGCATCCTGGCGGAGCGCCAGCGGCTGTCGGCGGAGATCCACGACATCCTCGCGCAGAGCCTGTCGAGTCAGCGGATGCTGCTGCAGGCCGCGCAGCGCCACTGGCACACGGAGCCGGACACCGCGCACACACATGTGTGGGACGCCGCCGCGACCGCGGACCGCGCGCTGGCCGAGGTCCGCAGGTTCGTCCGCGACCTGGCCCCGCTCGACCTCGCCGAGAACTCCCTCGTCACCGCGTTGCGCACTCTCGCGGAACGGGACGGCGCACCCGGTCGGGCCGTCGAGTTCCGCCTGGACGCCGCGCCCGGCGGCCCAGGTGCGCTGCCCGGGGCGGTCGAGGCGGCGCTGCTGCGCGTGACCCAGCAGGCGCTGGCCAACGCGCGGGAGCACGCCGGGGCGTCCAAGGCCGTCGTCACCCTGACCTGTCTGGAGGACCGGATCACCGTGGACATCGCCGACAACGGGTGCGGCTTCGACGCCCGGAAGCCGCCGCGCCGGTCCCGGGCCGCCGAGCGAGGGCACGGCCTGCCCGTCATGCGCATGCGGGCCAGGGAGGCCGGCGGGTCGCTCACCGTCGAGTCGGCGCCCGGCGAGGGGACCGTGGTGACGATGGCCGTGCCGCTCGCCACCGGCGACGCCGGAAGGGAGACGCCGTGACCAGCGCACCCGGCACGGTCCGGGTGCTGCTGTGCGACGACCACGCCGTCGTCCGTGCCGGGCTGCGCGCCCTGCTGTCCAGCACCGACGGCATCGAGGTCGTCGGGGAGGCGGGCAGCGGCGAGGAGGCGCTCGCCATGGCGGCGGGGCTGTCGCCTCACGTGGTGCTCATGGACCTGCAACTGGGTGCGGGGATGGACGGTGTGACGGCCACCCGCCGGCTCACGTCCGCCGAGGACGCGCCGGTGGGCGGTCCCGCCCCGCGGGTGCTGGTCCTCACGATGTTCGACACGGACGCCGACATCGCCCGCGCCGTCGCCGCGGGCGCCACCGGGTACCTGCTCAAGGCCGAGCGCCCCGAGCGGCTGTTCGCCGCGATCAGGGACGCGGCGGCCGGGCGTACGGTGCTGTCGGGGTCGGTGGCCGACCGCGTGGTCTCCCGCCTGCGCAGCCCGGGCCCCACTCTCACCCCGCGGGAGAGCGACATCCTCGGCCGGCTCGTGCAGGGTCTCGGCAACCGGGAGATAGCCCGGGCCCTGTTCCTGAGCGAGGCCACGGTCAAGACGCACCTCGGACGCATCTACGCGAAGCTGGACGTGCGCACCCGGGCGGGGGCGGTGGCAGCCGCGGCCCGCCACCGCCTGCTGCCGTGAGGGCGCCCCGCGCGCCGGGGCATAATGTCACCATGCGGATCTCGGCCAAGGCGGACTATGCGGTACGCGCCGCGCTGCAGCTCGCGGCGGCCGAGCCGGGCGGAACGGTGAAGGCCGAATGCGTCGCGGAGGCGCAGGAGATCCCCCACAAGTTCCTCGAGGGCATCCTCAACGACATGCGCCGCGGCGGGCTCGTCGCCAGCCAGCGGGGCGTCAACGGCGGCTATCGGCTGGCGAAGCCGACGGAGGACATCAGCATCGCCGACATCATCCGGGTCGTGGACGGTCCCCTGGTCTCGGTGCGGGGTGTGCGTCCGCCGGAGTTGTCCTACAGCGGGCCGGCCGAGTCGCTGCTGCCGCTGTGGATCGCGCTGCGCGTCAACGTGCGCCAGATCCTCGAAGGTGTCTCGCTGGCCGACCTGGTCTCCGGCCGGCTTCCCGGTGAGGTCTCGCTGCTGACCGACTCCCCCTCGGCCTGGGCCAACCCGTAGTCCTCTCGCTCGGATTCCGCCGGGCGCCGCTGCGAGGCGCTGTCCGGCCACCGAGACGTGAGCGGATCACATGATGGACGACCTCTTGTGGGGCTTCTCCGCTGCGGCCATTATCCCTACCAATCAGGTAGGAAAACTAGGGATCTCAACTGCGAGGTGGCTACTGTGCGCACGCTGATACTGCTGGCCTTGGCCGGGCTCGGCGCCCAACTGGTGGACGGCAGCCTGGGCATGGCCTACGGCGTCACCTCCACCACTCTGCTGCTGGCCGCCGGCACGAACCCCGCCGCGGCCTCGGCCACGGTCCACCTGGCCGAGATCGGCACCACCCTGGCCTCCGGCGCCGCCCACTGGAGGTTCGGCAACGTCGACTGGCGGGTGGTCGCCAGAATCGGGGTGCCCGGGGCCGTCGGCGCCTTCGCCGGGGCCACCTTCCTGTCCAAGCTGTCCACCGAGGCGGCGGAACCGCTGATGTCGCTCCTGCTGCTGTCCCTCGGGCTGTACGTGCTGATCCGTTTCACCGTCCAGGGGCTGCCGACGGGGAATCTGGGGAAGCCGCTGCGCAAGCGGTTCCTGGGCCCGCTGGGACTGGTGGCCGGATTCATGGACGCCACCGGCGGAGGCGGCTGGGGGCCGGTCGGCACCCCCGCGATCCTCGCCAGCGGCCGCATGGAGCCGCGCAAGGTCATCGGCTCGATCGACACCAGCGAGTTCCTGGTCGCCGTCGCCGCCAGCCTCGGGTTCCTCTACGGGCTCGGCTCCGAAGGTGTCAACGCCGGATGGGCGGTCGCGCTGCTCGTGGGCGGACTCGTCGCCGCGCCCCTCGCCGCCTGGCTGGTGCGCCATGTGCCGCCGCGGATCCTCGGCTCGGCGGTGGGCGGTCTCATCGTCCTCACCAACGTCCGCACTCTGCTGCGCGGCGACTGGATCTCGGCGGGCGACGCCGCCCAGTGGACCGTGTACGGCATCCTCTACGCGGTCTGGGCGGCGGCGTTGGCCCACTCCGTGAGGGAGCACCGCCGCGCGCCCGCTCCGCGAGCGGCGACCGCGGAGGATGAGACGGCACCGTCGGCGTCCGTCTGAACACCGCTGCGCCTGACCCCGGCCACCGGTCCGGGCCAGGCCGGAAGCTGCGGAAGCTCTCCCTCTCCCCTTCTCCGGAGGCGCACGTGACATCGGCTGCCGAGGCATCCCCCCGCTCCGTGGACGGTCCAAAGCCGAGCGGGGCCGGACCGTCGCCCCGTGCGGCGGCCCTCCGTTCGCGGCCGTACCGGTGCGCGCCGTGATCCTGCACGAAGAGGAGCGCGAAGACGAGCGGAAACGCGAGCGGGAAGTGGACCGCGCCAAACACCGCGCGGCTCCCCCGCACCTGTGGGAGCAGGTGGCCGGCGAACTCGCGGACCATCTCGCCGTCGACGCCGCCGAACGCGACCGTGCCGGCGCACCGCCCCTCGACGAGGTGGCGCACATCCGCGAGTCCGGCCTGCTCGACGCGCTCGTCCCACCCGCACCCGGCGGCAGCGGTCTGGCGTGGCCGGACGCCTGCCGCATCGTCCGCCGGATGGCCGCCGCGGACAGCTCCCTCGCCGAACTGCTGGGCCGGCACTACGTGCTGGCCTGGAGCGGGCGTCTGCTGGCACCTGCCGATCCCAGCGCCTGGTGGGAGACCCACGCGGCCGGCACGGGGCTGCTGCTGGCCGGGCGGATCGAGCCGGAAGCGCGCGGCGACCGGTCCTCCGAAGACGCCCTGACCATCACGGCAGACGACCACGGCCACCACCTCAGCGGCCGCAGTGTGCCGGTGCCGGGCGCGCGGGTGGCCGACCGCGTCCTGCTCTCCGCCCGGCGCGCCGGCACGCGGGAGTCGCACGTGGTGGTGCTGATCGATCCGAGCAGTACGGGCGTCACCACCGAGCCCCTGGACGACCTGTTCGGCCAGCGCCTCACCGGGGCCGGCACCCTCCACCTCACTCAGGCGCACGCCGGCGAGGACGACACGCTCGGCACCGTCGCGGGGGACGAGGACCTGGTTGCTCCGCTCGCGGCGCTCGCCCCGCTCGCGCTGAGGATGATGACCGCGCACGTCGTACTCGGCATCGCCGAAGGCGCGCTGGATGAGGCACGCGACGCCATCCTGGCCACGTTCCACACCCGCTCTCCCGCACCCTGGCGGGACGATCCCACCCTCACGGCGGAAGCCGCGGACCCCGACCTCCTCCAGGCCTATGGAGAACTCGCGGCCGCGGCCCACGTGTCCACGGCGGTCGTCGAGCACGCCACACACGCCCTGGCGGAAGGCATCGGCCGAGGAGAGCGGCTCGACTCCGTGCACGGTTCACGGATCGCCGCCTCCGTCGCCACGGCCGAGGCCAGCGCGAGCGAGGCCGCGCTGCGCATCACCGCCCGCGTGCTGGAGCTCGCCGACGCCGCGCACCTTGACCGTTTCTGGCGCAACGCCAGGTCGCTGACTGCACACCGTGCGCTCGCCCGGGAACTGCGCGCCATCGGCGAACACTTCCTGTACGCGCCCGCCCCCTCGCACTCGTCGGGCACCTGACACGGGGACGGGCCGGGCCGGTCCGGAGGACGTGACGCGGGCGCGCCCGGGGTCGGGGACCCGCCGAGGGAGCCCGCCGAGGGGACGTGGCCGCGGCTCGGTGCGGGCGCCCGCACGCCGGGCGCCCGCACAGCGACTACTTGCTGACCGCGAAGCGCATCAGGGCGTGCTCGTCACCCTGCTTGATCTTCCCCGTCACGTTGATCACTTCGAGCTTCCACGCGCCGCCGACCCGCACGGCCTTGGCCACGGCGCAGCCGTTGTCCTGGGTGAGCAGGCTGGGCCAGATGTCGGCGACCTGCTGTACGGAGCCACCGGTCGCGTCGTAGACCTTGAAGCTGATGTTGCGTGCCTTCTGGAAGGAGCTGCCCTTCTTGTAGGCGGCGGCGACGAACACGATCGAGGTGATGTTGCCCGGGACGCCGGAAAACTCGACGGTGACGGTCTCGTCGTCACCGTCGCCGTGCCCGGTCTGGTTGTCGCCGCTGTGCACCAAGGATCCGTTGCCCATGGGGTCCAGCGAGTCGAGGCCCGCCAGCCGGACGGGATCCCCGTCCTGCATCGCGACGGCGATCAGGTCGAGGTCGGTTCCGGCCTTCCGGCGGAACCTGCCCATCACCCCACCGCTGCTGCCGGCCGTCGGGTCCCAGGAGACACCGATGCTCAGATGGGACACACCGTCCAGATCTGCCGGGCCGTCTTCCTTGGTAAGCGTAATCATGCGTGATTCATCCTCGTGTCAGCGGAACTACCCCACAAAGTGTGCCTGGCCTCCCGCGGACTTCTCGTGAGGGGTCCGCGTACACGGTCCTCGCGAGGGGTCCTGATCGACGGGCACAGGCGGGCACTTCGGCG
The DNA here is from genome assembly GCF_003323715.1 of Streptomyces diacarni. Classification (GTDB taxonomy): domain Bacteria; phylum Actinomycetota; class Actinomycetes; order Streptomycetales; family Streptomycetaceae; genus Streptomyces; species Streptomyces diacarni. The sequence goes on along the minus strand of NZ_QOIN01000066.1, from coordinate 47,796 downwards.
ACACCGTACGGCCAGGGACGGCCGGGCCTGGCAGCGGACGGCCGCGGAGGTGGGGAATTTCCCGCGTCGCCTGACGTGATCCGTCGCCGCCCCGGCCGGGCCGCCGAGGCCCGGGAACTGCCGGTTTTCGCCGCGCGTAACGAGGGTGTTGCCGAGTATCACAGCTATGACCAGCGGGTATGCGGGATTTCATCGTTGACGGCGGGAGACGGCGGCCTCTAGCGTCCGCCACATGACCTACCGAGCCCACGCGGAAGCGATCGATGAGCTGGACCGTCGCGTCATCGCGGCGCTCCAGCTCAACGGCCGCGCCCCGTGGAGCGCGGTCGCCCAGTGGGTGGGAGCCAGCGAATCCACCGCACAGCGCCGTTACCAGTCGTTGTGCGCCCGGGGGCTCCTCCGGGTCGTCGGCACGGTGGAGCTGGACCGCACCCGCCAGGGCTCCTCGATGCTGGTGCGGGTGCAGGCCAGACCGGGACGCGGACTCGACCTGGCGGAGCAGCTCGCCGCCAGCTCCGATGTCCGCTTCCTGGCGGTGGTCACGGGCACGGCGGATCTGATCGTCGACTTCGTCGCGCGCGACAACGACGAGATGATCCGCATGCTCTTCACCGACCTGCCAGGCGCCGACCTGATCACCGGCACGGAGGCCGTCGCCGTCATCCGGACGTTCACCTCAGCGTCGAGGTGGGACACCGGGCTGCTGCCGGCGGACGCCGCCGCGGCTCTGCGCCAGGGCACCACCGCCCCGCCGTGCGACCGCGACGAGAGGGACCGGGCGCCACAAGCGCTCTCCGGCCTCGAGAAGGAGATCGCCTCGGCGCTGACGGAGGACGGCCGCACGCAGGTCAGCACCCTGGCGCGGCGGCTCGGACGCAGTCAGTCCAGCGTCGCGCGGGCCCTGGACCGGCTCATCGGCCGGGGCGTGCTCCAGTTCCGCACGCTGGTGGAGCCCTCCCTGCTGGGTTACGAGGCGGAGTTCATGGTGTGGCTTTCCATCGAGCCCGACCGGCTGGACGCGGCCGGCCGCAGGCTCGCGGCGCATCCCGGCACCAAGTTCCTGAGCGCGGCCACAGGCCGGTTCAACCTCGTGGGTCACATGGTGCTGCCCCGCCGCGCCGACCTGTTCCGTTACACCAGCGAGGTCATCGGGGCCCTTCCCGGGCTCCACGCCTCCGACATCACCCTCCACCTCGCCACCTTGAAGTACTCCTGGCACCGGATGACCCAGGCGGCCTGAGCCGCCACCGCACACCCCGGCGCCTGCCCCCGAACCCGTCCCCTTCCCCTTCCCCGGTATCGGCGTCGGCGTCGGCGTCGGCCTTGCCCGTACGCCCCTTCGCCCTCCCCTGCGCACGGTCGCGCGGGCGGCCTCCGCCGAGCCGCGACCCGTCCCCGAGCCCCCCTTCCGCGGAACCCGTCCCCGAAACCCGTCCCCGAACCGCTGTGGAGATCCGTCATGCCCACATCCGACACCGGTGAGCCGACGCCGAGCTGGCGCTGGCCGGAGGAGACCTGGCGCGGCCACGTCGAAGCCGTCCGTGCCGGGCGCCGCCTGGTTCCGGCACGCTGGCCCGGCGGCGCCCGCGTGGCCGTCGCCCTGTCCTTCGACTCCGACCACGAGACGATTCCGCTGCGCGACGGGGAGACTAGCCCGGGGCGGCTGGCGCAGGGCGAGTACGGGGCGCGGGCCGGTGCCCCGCGCATTCTGGAACTTCTCGCCCGCCACCAGGTGCCCGCCACCTTCTTCATGCCCGCCGTCTCCGCGCACCTCCACCCCGACGAGGCACGGGCCTACACGCGCGGCGGTCACGAACTCGCCGTCCACGGCTGGATACACGAGCGCAACACGCTGCTGGGCCGCGACGACGAGAGGGACCTGACCGCCCGCGCCCTGGAGACGCTCACGCAGCTCACCGGGCAGCGGCCCACCGGGATACGCACCCCGTCCTGGGATTTCTCGGAGTCGACGCTGGAGATCATGCTGGAGCTCGGCTTCTCCTACGACTCCTCCCTGATGGCGGACGACGAGCCGTACGAGGTCCTCGCCCACGGCCGGCCCACGGGGCTCGTCGAGATCCCGGTCGACTGGATCCGCGACGACGCCCCGTACTTCACCATGGACCGCTACGGGTCCGTGCGCCCGCACAGCCGCCCGCGCGACGTACGCGAGATCTGGGTCGACGAGTTCGACGCCGCCTACCGTGCGGGCGGCGTCTTCCAGCTCACCCTGCACCCCCACGTGATCGGACACCGCTCGCGGCTCGTCGCGCTGCGGGAGCTGCTGGACCACATCGCGGCACACACCGGGGTCTGGTACGCGACACACGCCCAGGTCGCCGAGGCCTCCCGCGCCGTGCTGCGCACGCCGCCGGACTCCGCCGACGCGCACGACACCCGCCCCGACCACCCGGAGGCCACCCCGTGAGCCACACCGGCCCGCCGCCCGCGGCGGCGCCCGCACCGGGCGCCGCCACCACCGCGCACCACCGGCTGAGCCCCGCTCAGCGCAAGGCCATCGTCGCCGGGACCATCGGCAACACCGTCGAGTGGGTCGACTGGGCCCTGTACTCGATCTTCGTCAAGATCATCGCGGATGAGTTCTTTCCCCGGGGCAACGAGGCCGTCGCCCTGCTGTCCACCCTCGCCGTCTTCGCCGTCGGTTTCGTCATGCGCCCCATCGGCGCGGCCGTACTCGGCTCCTACGCCGACCGGCACGGCCGCAAGAAGGGCCTGACGCTCACGGTCGGTCTGATGGCCTCGGCCGCCTTCGTCATCGCGCTCACCCCCTCCTACGAGACCATCGGGTTCCTCTCTCCGGTGATCCTGCTGCTGGCCCGGCTCGCGCAGGGTTTCTCCGCCGGAGGGGAGTTCGGCTCCTCCTCGGCGTTCCTCGTCGAGTCGGCCGCCCGAGGACGCCGCGCCTTCGCCGGATCGTGGCAGCAGGTGTCGGTCGCGGGCGGCGTCCTGATCGCCTCGCTGCTCGGCACGGTGGCCACCTCGCTCCTCAGCGACGGCGCGCTGCACTCCTGGGGGTGGCGCCTCGCGTTCGTCGCCGGGGGGCTGCTGGGGCTGATCGGCCTGTGGCTGCGGGTCTCGGTCGAGGACACCGAGTCCTTCACCGAGGCACGGGGTGCGGGACGCACGCGCCGCAACCCCATCAAGGCGATGTTCGTCGACCATCCCGCCGCCGCGCTGCGCGTCGCGGGAATCACCGTCGCCGGCACCCTGACCTACTACATCTGGGTCAACTACCTGCCCACCTACGCCAACCTGACCACCGGTATCCCGCTGAGCACGGCGCTGCTGTCCCAGACCCTGTGTCTGATCGTCTTCGTGGTCGCCCTGCCGTTCGCGGGGCTGCTGTCCGACCGCGTGGGCCGCAAGCCGACGCTCGTCGCGTTCGCGGGCGGCTTCGTCGTCCTGGCCTGGCCGCTGCTCCACCTGCTCCGCGACAACTTCCTGAGCCTCTTCCTCGTACAGCTCGTCGGGATGCTGCTGATCCTCGGGTACTCGGCCAACTGTGCGGTGATCATGGCTGAACAGTTCCCCGCGGAGGTCCGGGCCACCGGCATCGCGCTGCCGTACGCGCTGGCTGTCGCGCTGTTCGGCGGGACGGCACCGTACGTGACGACCTGGCTGCACGAGAGCGGCTTCAGCGATCTGCTGTGGGTCTACGTCTCGGCCGCCTCGCTGATCTCCCTGGTCGTCTACCTCACGATGCCCGAGACCAAGGACAAGGGGTTCCGCTGATGGCCCACGTACTGATCACGGGTGCGGCGGGGGGCATCGGCGCGGCGATCGCCGAGGAGTTCGCCGCGCACGGCGCCCTCCTCACCCTGACCGACCGGGACCGGGCAGCGCTGGAGAGGACGGCCGCGCGCCTCGGTGACCGCGCCGCCGTCCACGCCGCCGATCTCGCGGAAGCCGAGCAGCCCGCCGCCGTGGTGGAGCGCGCCTGGGCGGAGCGCGGTCCCGTCGACGTCCTCGTCAACGCCGCGGGCCGCTATCCCTCGCTCGACATGGCCCACCTCCGCGCCGACGCCTGGGATCAGCTGTTCGCCGTCAATCTGCGGGCCCCCGTGCTGGCTACCGCCGCCTACGCGCGGCTGGCCATGGAGGCGGCCGAGGGCGGGTCGGTCGTCAACATCTCCTCGGGATCCGCGCTGCGCAGCCGCCCCGGGGGCGGGCCGTACGCCGCGTCGAAGGCCGCGCTGGAGATGGCCACCCGCGCCGCCGCCCTCGAACTGGGGGCGCACGGCATCCGCGTCAACGCCGTAAGCCCCGGATTCGTCCCGGTCGACAGCGACTGCAACCCCGTCTCCGAGGAGTACGCCGCCGCCATCGGCGGCAACCCGCTGGGACGCCCGGGCACTCCCGGGGACATCGCCCGAGCCGTCCGCTGGATCGCCGGGCCCGACGCCTCCTGGATCACCGGCGAAATCCTGCGCGTCGACGGCGGCTCCAGCAGCGGGGCCCTCCAACTGCCCCGGATCTGGCCCCCCGGCGCGCCCGCGAACCCGTCCCCACCCCCGAGCCGCCCCGCACCCCGAAGCACCGAAGGACAGAGCCGATGAGCAGTCAGCAGCAGACCCCGGCCGGGTACACGGTCGTCGGCGCGGGAGCGATCGGCGGCACCCTGGCCTTCGCCCTGGCGCGCGCCGGACACCCGATCACGGTCATCGACACCGACCGCGCCCAGGTGGCGGCGATCCGCTCCCACGGGCTGACCGTCGCACGCGGTCAGGAGCGCACGAGCGTGCCGGTGACGGCCCTGACGCCCGAGGAGCACGACGGGCCGCTGGGCCGCGTTCTGCTGGCGGTCAAGGCCCAGGCCACGCAGGACGCGATGGAGTGGATCGCCCCCCGGCTGGCGGCGGACGGCTGTGTCGTCTCCCTGCAGAACGGTTTCAACGAGGCCGTGATCGCCCGGTACGCCGGCGCCGAGCGGACCGTCGCGGCGTTCGTCAACATCTTCGCCGACGTGATCGAGCCGGGCGTGGTGCTGGACGGCGGCGCGGGCGCGCTGGTGGTGGGCGAACCGGACGGCGCGCCCGTCAGCCGGCGCGTGCGGGACATCGTCGCCGATCTGCACAGCTGGGGACCCGCCAGGGCGAGCGACAACGTCGAGGGGTACCTGTGGGCGAAGGCGGGCTTCGGCGCGATGCTCGCCGCCACCGCACTCGCCGACGCCCCGATGGCCGACCTCATCGACCGGCACAGGCCCGCGATGTACGCCCTCACCGCCGAGGTCTACGACGTCGCCGACCGGCTCGGCGTCGCGCTGGAGCCCTTCGACGCGTTCGAGCCCGAGGCCTTCCGGCGCACGGCGGACCCCAACGCCCGCACCGCCGCCACCGACCGCCTCATCGCCTGGCTGCGCACCCAGACCAAGGACCGCAGCGGTATCTGGCGTGACCTGGCGGTACGCCACCGCCCCGTCGAGGTGACCTCCCACTACGGGTGCGTCTTCGCCCACGCCGACCGCGAGGGGCTGCCCACCGCGGTGCTGCGCGCCGTGCTGGACGGCCTGCGCACGCTGGAGGGCGCCCCGGAGCGGATGGCGGAGGACCGGCTGGAGCAACTGGACCGCCTGGCCGCCACCCCGGCCGGCCCACACGGCGCGGCGCCGGCCACCACCCCCGCGGCGGCCACCGGCATGGAGCCCGACCGGGCGGCGGCGGTACGGGACTGGCTGGAACACCGCCGCGAGGACATGGTGGCCGACCTGGCCGCCTACACCTCCCAGGGCAGCGCCAGCGACGACCTGGACGCGCTCGGCTCCTGCCTGGTCTGGGTGCGGGAGTGGCTCGACCGGTCCCTGGGCGAGCCCGCGAGCGAGGAGGTGCTGGCGCGCGAGAAGGCCGGAGACGTGCTCGTCCGCCGCTGTCCGCCGACGGAGGGCGCGGCGGACAGCGCACGGCCGGTCCTGCTCCTGGGCCACTACGACACGGTGTGGCCCACCGGCACGCTCGACACCTGGCCGTTCCGGCGCGACGGTGACCGCCTGACCGGTCCCGGAGTCTTCGACATGAAGGCCGGACTCGTCCAGGCGGTATGGGCGCTGCGCGCCCTCGACGCGCTCGGTCTTCCCCGCCCGGCCTGCACGCTGATGCTGAACGGCGACGAGGAGACCGGCAGTCTGGCCTCGCACGAGGCCCTCGTCGAGGAGGCGCGGCGCAGCCGCCTGGCGCTCGTCTTCGAAGCGGCGGCCGACGGCGCGATCAAGACCGCGCGCAAGGGCGTCGGTCTGTTCACCGTCACGGTGTCGGGGGTGGAGGCGCACGCCGGACTCGACCCGGCGGCGGGAGCGAGTGCCGTGGAGGAGCTGGCGCACCAGATACGCGCGCTGGCCGCGCTGCGGGACCCCGCCGCCGGTACCTCCCTCAACGTGGGAGTGGTCGAGGGCGGCACCCGCAGCAACGTGACCGCCGGGCACGCGGTGGCACACCTCGACGTCCGGGTGGCTTCCGCCGCCGAGCAGGACCGGATCGACGCCGCGCTGGCCGCGCTGCGGCCCCTCGACACGCGGACCCGGATCGAGGTCACGGGAGGCTGGAACCGCCCGGTCTTCGAGCGGACCGCACAGGTCGCCGAACTGGCGGACCTGGCCAAGGGCTGTGCGGCGCTCCTCGGCCTCGACCTGCGGGAGACCTCGGTCGGCGGCGCCAGCGACGGGAACTTCGTCGTCGCCGCGGGCGTCCCCGTGCTCGACGGTATCGGCGCGACCGGATCAGGGGCGCACGCCCGCTCGGAGAACACCTCGGTGCAAGGCATGGTCGAACGCGCGGCGCTGACCGCGCTCGTGCTGACGTCCCTGGCACGGGGGTGACGGGACACGGTTCCGGCAGGGCGGGCCCGGGAGGGCCCGCCCCGGCAGGGTCGCGCGGGATCCCCTGTGGGCTGTGCGGGGGTTGGGAGCTGACCGCGCAGAAGAACGGGTCGTCCAGAGGGCGCTCGATGAAGTCCAGGGCCTCGCGGAGGACGAGGCCCGCTCAGTTTCCTCCGCCCCTGGAGCCCACGGTGTCCCCGGTGTTCGCGGTGTTCGCGGTGTCCACAGGGTCCCCGGAGGCCCCGGCGTTCGCGGCGTCCTCGGTCCCGTCGCCGCCGCTGTCGGCCGCGCTCTCCCACTGGGAGCGCAGGCGCCCCAGGTGTGCGCGCATCAGGCTCTCCGCGCCCGGCACGTCGTGGGCCAGCACCAGGTCGAGGAGGCGCTCGTGCTCCTCGGCCGACTCCATGAGCTGGCCGGTCTTCGCGAGCCCGGCGAGGCCGTAGAGCCGGGAGTGCCCTCGCAGTTCGCCGACGACCTCCACCAGCCGGCGGTTCCCGGCGAGGCCGACGAGCGCCAGGTGGAAGCGTCTGTCGGCGCCGAGGAAGCCGACCAAGTCCCCGGCCCGGGCCGCCTGGACTATCTCGCGCGCGACGGGGCGGAGTTCCTCCAGGCGGGCCGCGTCCCCCACACGGGCCACCTGTCCGACCGTGGGCACCTCGATCATCTCCCGGATCGCCACGTACTCCGCCAGGTCCCGCTCGGACAGGTCGGTCACCCGGAAGCCCTTGTTGCGCACGGGCTCGACCATGCCTTCGCGGGTGAGGTCGAGCATCGCCTCGCGTACGGGTGTGGCGGAGACGCCGAACTGCGCGGCGAGCTGCGGGGCCGAGTAGACGGAGCCTGGGCGCAGTTCGCCCGCGATGAGGGCGGCGCGCAGGGCGTGCGCGACGTGGTCGCGGATGCTGAGCCTGTCCGGCACGGCGGGCAGCTTCAGCGGGCGTTGTGCGGTCATGGGCGCAACTGCTCCTCGCCGGGCAGGGGCGGACGGGCGGAGTGATCGTGCCGATCGTACGTCGGCGTCCTCGCCGCCACTCCCCCGTGCGCGGGGAAGCCGGGCCCTCCGCGGGTCTTCCGGCGCCATGTGATGTGTGAAATTGTACTGATGCCTCGATGGGCGTGTACACAACAAGCGCGCTCTCGTACGCGACGACGACAACCCCACCACCCCTCACAGGAGTTGCCAGAATGAGCAGGAACGACCGAAGAAGCTCGTTACGCCCACGTCTCACCCGTGCCGTATGCGCCGGCGTCCTGGCGGTCTCGCTGGGCGCGGGCGCGGGCCAGTTCGGCGGAGCCCAGGCGGCGACCGGCACCGTGACCGATGCAACGACCGGTGCGACGACCGCAGAGGGACCCCGTCCCGCAGGGCCGCGCCCCGCCGACTCCACCGCCACGCCCCCCTCGGAGGGCGAGCCCGGGCACGTGGCGGACCGGCGGCTCGCGGTGCGGGACAGGCCTCCCCTGCCCGCCTCGCAGGACGCACTCCGGCGCGACTACGACGCCCCGCCCGAGTCCTCCCACCAGCGGCCCTCGATGCTGCGTGCCGGGAAGCAGCACAAGAAGGGTCCTGGTACCGGTGCGGCGCCCGGCGTGCGGGACGCCTGCTCGCCAGGCGACTTCGCGCAGACCGGCGACGCGCTCGTCAGGCAGGTCACCTCCGCCACGACCGCGTGCGTCAACACGCTCTTCTCCCTCACCGGAAGCGACGCGCGCGGCGCCTTCCGCGAGGAACAGATGGTCACCCTCGCCGACGCGCTGCGAGACGGCTCGGCCGGATACCCCGGCGACGGCGGCACCGGCATGCCGCAGATCGTGCTCTTCCTGCGCGCCGGCTACTACGTGCACTGGTACCACGAACCGGACGTGGGCGAGTACAGGCAGGCGCTGAGGACCGCGATCCAGGGCGGTCTGGACGCGTTCTTCGCCTCCCCGCACTCGCACGACGTGACCGACGCCAACGGCGAGACCCTCGCCGAGGCGGTCACCCTCGTCGACAGCGCCGAGGAGAACGCCCGCTACCTCGACGTCGTCACGCGCATGCTGGAGGGCTACGACAGCTCGTACGACGACAAGTGGTGGATGCTCAGCGCCGTCAACAACGTCTACACCGTGCTGTGGCGCGGTCATCAGCTCCCCGAGTTCGTGCAGGCCGTGCGGCGGGACCCGAGCGTGCTCGACGCACTGCACACCTTCGCGCGCGACCATCTCGGGCTGCTCGGCGGCGAACGGGCCTACCTCACGTCCAACGCGGGACGCGAGCTGGGCCGCTTCGTGCAGCACACGCCGCTGCGCGAACAGGTACGCCCGCAGCTCAAAGACCTGCTGGACGCGACGGAGATGACCGGAAACACGGCACCGCTGTGGGTCGGCGTGGCGGAGATGGCCGACGCCTACGACAAGGACAACTGCGCCTACTACGGTGTGTGCGACCTACGGCAGCGGCTGACCCAGGCCGTGCTGGTGGACGAGGAGTCGTGCAGCGAGAGCATCTCCATGGCCGCGCAGGACATGGACGCCGGCGACTTCTCCGCCGCCTGCGAGAGCCTGGTCGGGCAGGACGCGTACTTCCACGAGGTCGCCGGGGACGACGGCCCGGTGAAGGACGACAAGAACGCGCGGATCGAGGTCGTCGTCTTCGACTCCAGCACCGACTACCAGACCTACGCGGGCGTCCTCTACGGCATCGACACCGGCAACGGCGGCATGTACCTGGAGGGCGACCCCTCGGCCGACGGCAACCTCCCCCGCTTCATCGCCTACGAGGCCGACTGGACGCGTCCAGACTTCCAGATCTGGAATCTGAACCACGAGTACACGCACTACCTCGACGGCCGCTTCGACATGTACGGCGACTTCGAGGCCGGGGTCTCCACCCCGACGGTCTGGTGGATCGAAGGCTTCGCGGAGTACGTCTCCTACTCCTACCGCGATCTGCGCTACGACGAGGCGATCGCCGAGGCGGGCAAGAAGACCTACGCGCTGAGCGACCTGTTCGACACCACCTACGAGAACGGCGACACCAACCGCGTCTACCGCTGGGGCTACCTGGCCACGCGCTACATGCTGGAGAGGCACCCCGACGACGTGGCCACGGTGCTCGCCGCCTACCGCGCGGGCGACTGGAGCGCGGCCCGCACCCATCTCGAGGACACCATCGGCACCCGCTACGACGCCGACTGGAACGCCTGGCTCGACGCCTGCGCGGGCGGCGCCTGCGCGGCCCGCACCCACGGCTGACCCGCTCCCGAACGGCCCCGTACGCCCGATCGCGCGCGGGCGAGCATATGTGGCAGGCCGCGGCACGGAACGGAGATTCCGTGCCGCGGTACCGGCCCCGCCCGGCCCTGCGCCCTTCCGAGCGCGTCACTCGTGGGCGGGGTCGAAGACCGGGGTGGTGTCCGCGTCGTACGGCAGGCCGGAGAGCACCTCGGCGTAACCCCGGTCCAGCACCTGCCGGTGGCGTGCGGTATGCGGTCCGGCCGGGCCCGCGGCCAGTCGCGCCACCCGCTCCTCGTACGCCTCGGTGATCTCCTCCGCGGTCGCCCGCCAGTGGGCGTCGTCGGCTACCCGGACCACCTCCACACACTCCGGCGGCGCCCCCTCCGCCAGGGCGGCCGCGGCCCGGTCGTGGCCGTCGAGGAGCAGCCAGCCGTCCAGGAAGGACACCCACCACAGCAGGACGGGGGCGAGGGTGCCCTCGCGGGCGTGCTTGCGGTACGCCTTCACACGTGCGGCGTGCGGTGCCGGGAGCGGCCGCAGCGGCAGTACACCATGCCAGCCGCCGCCGCAGAGCAGTTCGAGGGTGGCCTCGGGCCAGTCCTGCACGAGGTCGCGGTCCCAGATGCCCGGGGCGAAGGTGGCGCGCCGGTTCAGCAGCCAGCGCCCGCGGTGCAGTGGGCCGTGCCCCGTCTCCGCCAGCCACCGCGCGTACAGGTGTGGCCAGTCGGGTGAGGTCCGCATCCTCGCGGCGGACAGGTGCGGAAGCGGCGAACGGTACCCCGGCAGTCGGCGCAGGTGCAGATCGCGACAGCAGCCGTCGCCCTCGGACCGGGCACGGATCAGCGGCCGTTCGCCCTGTCGCAGGGTCCAGCGGCGGTCAGGACCCCGCTCGAAGCGCAGCGGGGGCCGGAGAGATCCGTCCTCGGGCATGGTGAGGACGAGCCCGCCATCGGGCAGTGGTTCCCTCGTCGCGCCGGCCATGGGGATCAGTGTCCGGCCCGCGGCCGCTCGTCGACAAGCGGACTGCCGCCCCGGGCCGGCCGGGCGGTCCGTCAGCCGGTGCGCGTGGCCGCTTCTGCCGAGGCCAGTGCCTCGCGGGCCGCCGCCAGCGCGCGGTCGCGGTCGGCCGCGACCAGGCCGATACGGGTGCGGCGGTCGAGGAGGTCGGACTCGTCGAGGGCGCCCTCGTGCCGGACGGCGAAGCGGAGTTCGGCCGCGGTGACCCCGGCGGCCACGGGTTCCAACAGGTCGGGGTCGCCGTCCGCCTGGGCGACGACGGCCGCGCTCTCGCCGCCGTAGCGGGCACGCAGCCGGGCCGGGACCTCGCGGCCGGAGGTGGGAGTGGTGCCCGCGCCGACGAGGGCGAGGGCCTGGGTGCGGCAGGGTCCTGCGTCGAGCCCGGCGCGCGCGACGGCGGCGTCGACCGCGTCTTCGGCCATCGCCCGGTACGCGGTGAGTTTTCCCCCCACCGCGGTGAGGACGCCGTCCGGCGAGGTGAGGACGGCGTGGCGGCGGGAGAGGTCGGCGCTGCGCGACGTCCCGGTGCTCTCCAGCAGGGGGCGGAGTCCGGCGAAGGCGCCGATGACGTCCGCCCTCTCCAATGGGGCGGCCAGCGCGCCGGAGAGCGTGCGCAGGAGGAAGTCGATGTCCTCTTCCGGCGCTTCCGGTATGTCGGGAACGGTTGCGACGGGCTCGTCGGTGAGACCGGCGTAGACGCGGCCGTCCCCCTGCGGCAGGGCGAAGACGAACCTGCTGGACTCCCCCGGCACCGGGACCGTCAGCGCGGCGCGGGGGTTGCCCAGGCGTGCCGCGGGCAGGACGACGTGCGTGCCTCGGCTGGGCCGCAGAGTGACGTCGGGCACCAGCGTTCCGGCCCAGACGCCGGCCGCGTTGACGACGCTCCTGGCCCGCACCTGCACGCGGTCGCCGGTGAGTTCGTCGCGCAGTTCGGCGCCGTCTCCGGTCAGGTCCTGGGCGCCGCACCGGGTGAGGACGTGCGCCCCGTAGCCCGCGGCGGTGCGGGCGAGGGCGACGACGAGGCGCGCGTCGTCGGTGAGCTGCCCGTCGAAGGACAGCTGGCCGCCGCGCAGGCCGTCGGCGCGCACGGCCGGGGCCAGTGCGAGGGTGAGCGGCGCGGGTATGCGCCGCGACGGCGGCAGGGTGCGGGCGCCGACCCTGGCGCCGACGCGCAGGGCGTCCCCGGCGAGGAAGCCCGCGCGGGTCCACAGGGCGCGGGCGCGGGAGGTGTGCGTGTGCACCGGGAGCACCATGGGCAGGGCGCGGACGAGGTGGGGGGCGGTCCTGCTCATCAGGATGCCGCGTTCGCGTGCCGACTCGTAGGCGATGCCCACGTCTCCACTGGCCAGGTAGCGCAGTCCGCCGTGTGCCAGCTTCGAGCTCCAGCGGCTGGTGCCGAAGGCCAGGTCGTGGCGGTCGACGAGGACGACGCTGAGTCCGCGTGCGGCGGCGTCGAGTGCGATGCCGGCGCCGGTGACACCCGCGCCGACGACGAGCAGGTCGACGGTGGGTCCGGTGGCCAGCCAGTCGAGGGAGCGGGCGCGGCGCGCGGCGTTGAGGGAGGTGGTGCGTTCGGTCGGTCGTGTCATGCGGCGGCGCTCCAGTCACGCAGGTAGCCGGTGAGGAGCCGGCCGAGGGAGTCGAGAAGGGCGTCCTCGGTGAGGGTGTCCTCCACGAGCCGCCGGGAGGCTCCGATGGACTGGACGGTCAGCAGGACGACGCGGGACAGTTCGGCGGGCTCGCCTGCGCGCACGGAGCCGTCGCGCTGCCCCTCGGCGATCTGGGCGTGCAGCAGTTCGAGGGCGGCGTGCTGGCTGGAGCCCAGTCGGTGGAAGACGTAGGTGGCCAGCAGTTCGGCCTCGCTGTCGAGGAAGCGGCTGAACAGCGAGTGGTGCCACACCGCGCGCACCGTGCCGGTGGCGCCGTGCACGATGCGGCCGAGTGCGTCGGCCTCGGTCGCCTCGGCGACCGCCTCGGCGAAGAGGGTCTTCAGCTCCCGTGTCATCAGGTCGCCGACGAGCGAGGAGATGTCGGGCCAGTGGCGGTAGACGGTCGGCCTGCTGACTCCGGCGCGGCGGGCCACGTCGGTGAGTGTGGTGCGCCGCGCTCCGAAGGCCTCGACGCACGCGCGTGCGGCGTCCAGAATGTCGTCCTCGTTCTTCCGTCCAGAGCTTTTACGAATTGACGTCACGTGTAAGACTGTACGCCATGAAGCGACCCACTCGCCGCGTCGGGGACATGGCCTGGAACGCCTGGGGCGACCCGGCGCACGCCCGTCAACTGGAGGACTCCCAGCGGCAGCTCCTCGTCGACACGCTCGGAGTCAGCGCCGCCGCGCCGCCGCGCGTGGAGCGCTCGGCGCTGCGGCTGCCACCCGGCGCCCTGCCCGAGCCCGCCCGTGCCGCGCTCACCGCGGTCGTCGGCGAGGAGCACCTGCGCACCGACGACGCGGCCCGGATCCTGCACCTGGGCGGCAAGAGCACCCCCGACCTGCTGCGCCGCCGCGAAGGAGACGCCCACCACGCCCCGGACGCGGTGGTGACGCCGGGCAGTCACGAGCAGGTGCAGGCCCTCGTGGAGATCTGCGCGGAACACGCTGTGGCGGTCGTACCGTTCGGCGGTGGCACCAGCGTCGTCGGCGGCGTGGAGCCCGCACGCGAGGGCCATCCGGCGCTGATCAGCCTCGATCTGCGGCGACTCGACGCCCTGGTGGAGCTGGACGAGGAGTCCGGCACCGCCACCCTCCAGGCGGGCCTGCGCACCCCCGAGGCCGAGGAACTCCTGGGAGCCGAGGGCTACACGCTGGGCCACTTCCCGCAGAGCTTCGAGTTCGCCACCATCGGCGGGTACGCGGCCACCCGCTCCGCGGGCCAGTCCTCGGCCGGTTACGGCCGCTTCGACGCCATGGTCACCGCGCTCAAGGTGGCCACCCCGCGCGGCACCCTCGACCTCGGCCGCGCCCCGGCCACGGCCGCGGGTCCTGACCTGCGGCAGCTCTTCCTCGGCTCGGAGGGCACGCTCGGCGTCCTCACGGAGGTGACGGTCCGCGTACGCCGCGCGCCCGCCGAACGCCGGGACGAGGCCTGGTCCTTCCCCTCCTTCGCGGCGGGCACCGCCGCGGTGCGCGCGCTCGCGCAGCGCGGGCTGCTGCCGACCGCGATACGCGTCTCGGACGAGACGGAGACGTTCGTCAACGCCGTCATCGCCGGTTCGGCCGCGCCCGAGGGCTGCCTGTCCGTCGTCAGCCACGAAGGCGACCCCGACGAGGTCGCGCGCCGCGGCGAGGCCGTGCGCCAGGTGCTGACCGCGCACGAAGGAAGCCTGCTGGACGACGAGGTGGCGGCCGCCTGGCGGCGCTCGCGCTTCTCCGGCCCGTACATGCGCGACGCCCTCCTGGACACCGGTGTCCTCACCGAGACGCTGGAGACGGCCACCTCCTGGGCCGGCCTGGCCGCGCTGCGCGAGACCGTGACCGCCACACTGACCGCACACCTGAGGACAGCCACGTCGACGCCGGTGGTCTTCTGCCACCTCTCCCACGCCTACCCGTCGGGCGGCTCGCTGTACTTCACCGTCGCCGCGGACGCCGGTGAGGAGCCGCGGTCGCGTTGGCGGGCGGCCAAGCAGGCGGCGGGTGACGCGATCGCCGCGGCCGGGGGCTCGATCACGCACCACCACGCGGTCGGCCAGGACCACCGCCCCTGGATGGAGGCGGAGGTCGGACCCCTCGGGGTGGAGGTGCTCGCCGCCGTCAAGCGGACACTGGACCCCGCGGGCATCATGAACCCGGGCAAGCTCATCCCCGAGGCCGCCACCCAGCCCCCCGCGGTCTCATGACCCCCCGACCGAGGACGGCCGTACTCGTCAACCCGGCCTCACTGACCGGAAGCTCGGCCAAGAACGCGGAGGTGGCCCTGCGCCACCTGGCACGGGCCGGATGGGACGCGACCCTCGTCTCGGGCAGCGATCCAGCCGACGCCCTGGAGCGCACCCGCGACCACCTCGCCGCCGGCACCGATGTCCTCACCGTCGTCGGCGGTGACGGCCTGGTCCACCTGGGACTCCAGGCCGTCGCCGGCTCCGGGGTGCCGCTGGCGGTGGTCCCGGCGGGCACGGGCAACGACTTCGCCCGCGCCCTGGGCATACCGCGCCGGGACCCTGCCGCCGCCGCACGCCTGATCACCGAGGGCACCCGGCGCGCCGTGGACCTCGCGCGATGCGGTGACCGCTGGTTCGGCACCGTCCTGGCCTCGGGCTTCGACGCGCTGGTCACCCGGCGGGCCAACGCGCTGCGCCGGCCGCGCGGCGGCGCCCGCTACACCGTCGCCACCTTCGTCGAACTCGCCAGGCTGCGCCCACTCCCCTTCCGGCTGCGGCTCGACGACCGTGAACTGGCTCTCGACGCCACACTCGTCGCCGTCGGCAACACCTGTTACTACGGCAGCGGCATGAAGGTGTGCCCCGACGCGGTGCCGGACGACGGGGAACTGGCCGTCACCGTCGTGGAGAGCGCACCCGCCGTACGGCTGATGACCACGCTGCCCCGGTTCTACAGCGGCTCCCACGTCTCCCATCCGAAGGTGCGCACCTACCGCGCCCGCCACGTGGAGCTGGCAGCGCCCGACGTGTTCGCCTACGCGGACGGGGAGTTCATCTCAGACCTGCCGCTGACGGTCGACTGCGTGCCGGGCGCGGTGTCGGTGCTGGTGCCGGAGTAGGAGCGCCGGACCGGCGCTCCCACTCCGGTCCCCGGTTTCCGGGTGCCGGCCGCGCCCGTATCAGCCGGCGTCCGCCGGGACGTGCTGCTGCATGTCGACGACCTCGTCGGCGGCCCGGGTGACGACCGGATCGTGCGTGGCGACCACCGTGACGCAGCCGTGCCCGTGGGTGGTGCGCGCGATGAGGCCGGTCAGATCGTCCGCGCGGGCGCGGTCGACGGCCGCTGTCGGTTCGTCGACGAGGAGGAGTTCGGGCCCGCTCAGGAGGGCTCGCGCCAGGGCCACGCGTTGCCGTTCGCCACCGGAGAGCTGGTCGGGACGGTGACCCGACCGGTGCGCGAGGCCGACCTCGGCGAGCAGTTCACGGGCCCGGCCGCGCAGCGCGCGGGGCCTGCGTCCTGCGAGGGTGGCCGCGGCGAGCAGCTGTTCCTCCGCGGTGAGGCCGGCGAGGAGGTTGCCGCTCTGGAAGACGTAGCCGATACGGGTGCGGCGGGCTCGGGCACGTTCGCGGTCGCTGAGCGCTGCCAGGTCGGTGCCGTTCAGCAGCACATGCCCCTCGTCCGGGCGGAGCAGGGCACCGGCGACGGCCAGAAGGGTCGACTTGCCGGACCCCGAGGGGCCGACGAGGGCGGTGAGCGCACCCGCCCTGAAGACAGTGCTCAGACCGCGCAGGGCGCGGGTGCGGGACTCGCCGTGCCCGAGAGTGACGGTGATGTCGTCGAGGCGGAGACTCATCGTGCGGCTCCCAGCATGGTCATCGGGTCGACGGTGGTGACGCGCCGCAGGGTGAGGGCGGATCCCGCGAGGCCCACCAGGACCACGGCGCCCATGGTGGCGGCGAGGCTGCTCGCGGGGAGGCTGAACGGCACGCGCTCGCCGACGAGCAGACCGACGGCGAAGGCGAGCACGGCACCGACCGCGGTGCCGAGGGCGACGACCACGGCGGCCTGGGCGAGCGTGTGACCGAGCAGTCGGCGGCGGGAGGCGCCCATGGCACGCAGCAGCGCCAGTTCGGGGGTGCGCTGCACGGTCCAGACGGCGAAGAAGGCGCCGACGACCAGCGGGGCGATGAGGAAGAGGAAGGCCTGGATGGAGGTCATGGTCAGGCGCTCGCCCTCGTACCCGGGGGCTGCGGCGAAGGCGTCCTGCAGCGGAACGGTCGCGGTGTGGTGGCGGCGGTCCGCGCCGGGGAGCTTCTGGTCGGCGAACCCGGCGGGGAGTTGCAAGGCCACCGCGCTGTACTGGGCCGGGAGTTCTTCGGGGCGCACGTCGGTTCCCGGCGTGGTGAAGCGGATCTGCCGCCAGGTGTCCGCGGTGACGTAGGCGGCGGGGACGTGGCCGTAGGAGGAGCGGCTGGTGGTGCCGACCACGCGCAGCCGGATGCCGAGCCTGTCGACGGTGAGGGTGTCGCCGACGCGGACACCGTCGTCGGCGAGCTGCCGGGAGATCACGATGCCGTGCGGCTCGTCCGCGTCCAGGGCCTTGCCGCGGTCGGCGCCCGGGTCGGTGAAGGCGCCGGGTTCGACGCCGAAGGCGGCGAGGTCCACCTCGACGTCGCGGTTGGTGGCGCCACGGGTGAGCGCGACACCGAGGGGGGTGGCGTCGACGCCTTTCTCCTTGTCCCAGTCGGCGGCAGCCCGCTCGTCGACCAGGCTGCGGGCGAACTGGTCGGAGTCGGAGCCGGGGGCGAAAGCGACGTGTGTGGCGGGCATTCGGCGCAGCGCGGAGACGGTGTCGTCACCGAGGCCTGTGGTGAACCCGGAGACGATGCCGACGAGCGCCGCGACGAGGACGACGACGCTGCCCATCAGCAGGAAGCGGCCCCGAGCCGCTCTGAGTTCCAGCAGGGCGAGGAACACGGCGTTCCTTCCGATCTTAGGGACAGTGCGTCCCTAAGATAGAAGATGGCGACGCACCGTCCCCAAGCCGGGTACCTGCTCTCGCCCCGGGCCCCTCCTCGTCGGTGTGCTCTACGAGCACACTGGCGGCTGGCGGACACCCCTCGTCCTCATGGCCGTGCTGATGCTGCCCCAGCTCGCGGCCGGCCTCTTCGCGGGCCGTGATCGCCGGATCGGCTGACCCGGGCTGTCCGCACACCTCCCAGCCGCGGGCCCACCGGCGGCCCGACGGCAGGGGCCGGCTTCTAAACTGGCTCCGTGCCCAGGATCCAGGCCGCGTCCGTCGCCGACCACCGCGCCCAGCAGCGTGCCGCTCTGCTCGAGGCGGCACACGAGCTGCTCGCCGAGGGGGACGCGTCCCGGGTCACGTTCGCGGCGGTCGCCCGCCGCACGGGAATGGCCCGCAACAGCGTCTACAAGTACTTCACCGACCGCCACCAGCTGCTGACGGAACTGGTGCGGGCGGCGGCGCCGCGCTGGACAGGCCGCATCCACGCCGCCCTCGCCGACGCCGGCGACTCGCCTGGGGAGCGGGTCGCCGCCTTCGTCACGGCCCAGCTGGAAATGGTCCGCGACGGCGAACACCGCATCGCCCGCGCCGGCGCGGACACGCAGGACGGCGCGGCCCTGCGCGCGGGAGCGGACGCGGCGCACCGCGCCCTGCTCGATCCGCTCGTCGAGGCCCTGCGGGACCTGGGCGACGACGCCCCGCTCAGATCGGCCCGGTTGTTGCAGGGATTCGTCAACGCCGCCACCACCGCCCTGGAGACGGGCGACGACTACGAAGCCGTGCGCGACCGCGCGGTGAGCCTGGCCGTCGCCGCGTTGGGAGGCGTCACGGCCCACGGGCGATCCCCCGGAGCCGCAGGGCCCGCCCACGACAGCTGAGCGCCGCGCCGGTGCACGGGCGGCGCTCACCCCGCCTTCCGGCGCCCGGCCGCCACCCGCGGCAGCCGGCTCCCGCACCCGGCCTGCGAGACTGCCGGCATGGACGAAGCACCGCACCCCGCCGCCGAAGTCCTCTCCTACCTGGCCGGGGAGTGGACCGTGCACCGCGAGTTGCGCGATGGGCGGACCGGACACAGCGGCTGGTTCACCGGTCGTGCGAGGTTCCGGCCCGGTACGGACTCCGCGTGGCTGCACGTGGAGGAGGGAACCCTGGAGTGGGGCGGGGCCCGGCGCGAGGCCGGGCGGACGCTGCGGCTGGTGCCCTGCGCACACGGCGGCGCCGAGGTGACCTTCGCGGACGGCCGGCACTTCCACGACCTCGATCTGAGCAGCGGACGGTGCACCGTGTCCCACCAGTGCGGCGCCGACCTGTACGAGGGGGACTACACGGTGGTCTCCCCCGACGAGTGGCGGCTGCGCTGGGCGGTCCACGGCCCGGCCAAGGACCAGTTGCTCGCCTCCGTCTACCGGCGATCCCCCGCTCCCGGCCCGCCCGAAAGCTGATCCGGCGCCGGAGCTCGGGCTGCCGGCCCACCGCAGGAGCCTGGGGGCCGCCAGGCCGGTGGCGTCCGACTCAACGCGGCTCGCCCGTGACGATCCACAGGTGCCCGAAGGGGTCACGGATGCGGCCCGAGCGCTTGCCGTAGTCCCGGTTCTCGATCGGCACGACCGTCTCGGCCCCGTGGGCCGTCATCCGCGCACCGGTCTCGTCCGGATCGTCGACTTCGATCTCCAACAGGACCGGAGAGCCTCCCAGGTCGTGCGGGGACAGCCACCCCCACGCCGGGACAGCGGGTGAGACCCGGAAGGACGTGGCACCCAGGAGGTGCTCGACGACGGTGGGCCGACCGTCGTCCCCCAGGGCGCGGAACACCTCTTCGGCGCCGAGGGAGTCTCGGTAGTACGCCGCCGCGCGGTCGGGTTCCGACACGATCAGGCGAGGCAGGATCTTCAGCTTCGTCATGCTGTGATCGTGCGGCCTTGCGGCGGCGGAGTCTTGAACATTCGGGAACGGCCGGGCCCGAACCGGCCCGTCGCGGCCCGGCCCGATCCGTCGCGGCCCAGGGATCAGCCGGCCGCGATCTCACCGCCGGACGACGCCCCGGGAGTCTCCGGGGATCGGGCCGCCGGGCTCAGGCCTCCGAGCCTCGGACCTCCGAGCCTTCAGAGCGCAGCCATCCGGTGGGCGTACACCCGGCCATGGCACGCCACTCCCGGGACAGGTGCGCCTGATCGGCGAACCCCGACGCGGCGGCCACGTCCGCCAGAGCGGACCGGGCGGTGCCGGCGGCCGCGAGCCGACTCCGGGCCGACGCGAAGCGGACCAGTCGCTGGTACTCCTTCGCTGTCACGCCGAGTTGCGTACGCACCCTGCCGCTCAGGTGCCGCCTGGAACATCCGAGCAGCTGGGCGGCCTCGTGCACCCGAGGAGTGCGGGACAAAGCCGCGAGCATGGCCCGCAGTTCCGGCGCGTTCCCGGGTTCCCCGTGCCGGGCCAGGCCCGCGAGCAGAGAGCGTTCGACCAGCGCGCGACGCCGCGGCCAGGTCGGGCAGGCCGCCAGCCGCTCCGGCAGGTCCGCCAGCGCGGGCGCGACGTCGGCGAGATCGGCGACATTCCCCGCCAGAGCGGACGCCGGAACACCCAGCAGTGCGGCGGCACCCAGCGGGCTGAGCGCCAGGTACACACCGCGGGTGCAGCCGCTCTGCCGTATCCGCGCCGGATCGAGGTGCAGCCCGGCCACGGCGGCACGATGGTGACGGCGCGAGGCGGGGTGTGCGAGCCATCCGATCTCGACAGGATCGGCCTCGGGAAGGGTGATCGACAGGGTGGCGGAGGGCAGCCCGCGATGCACGCCGACGGGGCCGGGCCCGAGATCGTACGGAACAAGCGTCGTCACGAACGGCCGCAGAGGAGAATCCGGCTTTGTCACGAGGTCTCCCTCCCGCCGGGCGACACGCGGCGGATCGTGGAGGGGGGCGCGCTTATGCCGCCGCGGGAGTTCGGCCGAAGGCCACGGCAGAAGCTCGACCGAAGGCCGCCGCCGCGTCCGGTGCCCGGCCAGCGCGGCGAGCCGGGCCGCCGACGGGACACCGTGCCCCTCGGCGGAAGACGCGATGGCCCGCCGAAGGGGCCCGGGCGGCGAGCCCGGAGTGCGGGACGAGCGTCCGGCGCTTTCGTCACGCGGCGGCGACAGCGCGGCGGACGCTTGCGCGGAGCAGGTCGCGGCGTTGGTCGTGAACGTCCGAGGGCTCCTGGGCCGTTGCCGCGTAGACGTTGCTGACCGGCGACCAGGCCATGGACATGGCGATGACGAGGGCCATCACGTCGAACGGGTCCCCCTGGCACACTCGGCCGGCCGCCTGGGCTTCGGCGATGGCCCCCAGTTTGTGGTCGTCGAGGCGGTCGTGGTCCTCGACGAGGTGGCCGGCCGGCCTGCGTTCCAGGCGCGCCCAGGTGGCCAGCCGGATCAGGTCGGGGCGGCGGAGGTACTCGTCGTAGAGGCGGACGGCCCAGTCCGCGAGGTCGTCGGCGTCGATCGGCACGACGTTCGTGATCCGCTCCAGCGAGCCGAAGAAGATCGCGTCGAAAAGTCCCTCCTTGTTGCCGAAGTAGGCATACAGCTGGGCCTTGTTGGTGCGCGCCGCGGCGACGATCCGCTCGATGCGCGCTCCGGCGATCCCGTGCTGGGCGAACTCCTGGGTCGCCACGTCGAGGATGCGCTGGTAGGTCGCGGCTCCGCGCGAGGTCAGGGGCTGATCCGCCATGCCGGGGACGCTACCAGACAGAACAGTTGGTTTGCCTGGCGCGGAGAGTGCGCCTAGGATCACAAACAGACCGAACAGTCTGTTTACATGGGAGGCACTGTGCGGACAACGAGCGGATGGCGGGCGGCGGGCAGCCCGGCGACACTGCGGCGCGCCTCACTGGAGCGTCGCGCACTGCGCCCCGACGACGTCGCCGTGCGGATCGACTACTGCGGCGTCTGCCACACCGACCTGCACGCTCTGCGTGACCACGACGACGCGGCCGGGCGTCCGCTGGTGCCCGGGCACGAGTTCACCGGCGTGGTGACCGAGACCGGCCCGGCGGTCACCCGCTTGTCCAGCGGCGACCGGGTCGCGGTCGGCAACATCGTCGACGCGTGCGGCGAGTGCCCCATGTGCCGGGCCGGTCAGGAGAACTTCTGCCACGCCTTCCCGACCCTCACCTACGGTGGAACCGACCGGCACGACGGGTCCACCACTCTGGGCGGGTACTCCCGGGAGTACGTCGTACGCGACAGCTTCGCGCACCCCCTCCCCGCGGGCCTCGACCCCGCCGCGGCCGCTCCGCTGCTGTGCGCCGGAGTCACCGTCTGGGAACCCCTGCACGCCCTGGGCGTGGGCCCCGGAAGCCGCGTCGGCGTGGCGGGTCTGGGCGGCCTGGGGCATCTCGCGGTCAAGATGGCCCTGGCACTCGGCGCCACGACGTCGGTCATCAGCCGCTCGCCCGACAAGGCCGACGACGCGCGTCGCCTCGGCGCCCACGGACTGCTGGTGTCCACCGACCCGCAGGACATGGCCGGGGCCAGGGACGGGTTCGACGTCGTCATCGACACCATCTCCGCGCCACACGACCTGAGCCCGTATCTGCGCCTGGTCGCCCTGGACGGCACGCTCAGCCACCTCGGGCATCTCGGACCCGTCACGGTGGAGACCCTCGACCTGCTCATCGGGCGCAAGAAACTCACCTCAGCAGGCTCGGGGGGCCGCCCCGCGACCGCGGCCATGCTGGACTTCTGCGCCGCCAACGGCATCACCGCCGACATCGAACTGCTCCCGTCGGCACGGGTGAACGAAGCCCTCGACCGCCTCCGCCACAACGATGTCCGCTACCGCTTCGTACTCGACATGTCCGACCTGGAGTGAACGTCCGTACGCGGCACACACCCTTCCGACATGCGCACGGGGCCCTCCGTGCAGTGCGCCCGTCTCGTTACGGATCTACCGAGAAGCGGGAGGCCGGAGACGGGAGGCCGGAGGCGGCACGCGGGACCCGGTCCCGCGTGCCGTTGTTCACCGCGTCAGCACGCCGGATCAGCGCGCGAGCGCGCCCCGCCGGCGCGGTCGCTCAGCCGGCGTCGCGGTAGATCTTCGCGCCTCCCTTCGCGTTGGCGCCGTCGTAGAGACCGGTCGGGCTGGTCTGGGTCGAGAGGGCGAACCACGCGTAGCGCTGCACGAAGTCCAGCCCCTCCAGCATCTTCGTCGAGGAGGTGATGAAGGCGTTCTGCTCTTCCTGGCTCGGGTAGCGGGGGGTGTCCTTGGTGAAGTCGATGAGTGCGTACTCGGTCAGCCAGACGGGCTTGTTGTACCGCTCGTGGACGCGCTTCAAGTAGCCGGCCAGCTGCTTGGAGGCGTCAGGGCCGAAGTCGGAGCCGTACCAGTGCACCGGGATGAAGTCCACGCGCAGGCCGCGCTCCTGGGCGCCCTTCATGAAGCGGTCCAGCCAGCTGCCGGGCTTGTCGGCGTCGACTGCGACCGCAGGGGCGCCCAGGTTCAGGCCGGTCTTCTCCAGGCGGGGCCACAGGTCGAGGGCCTGCTCGGGTGTCATGTCGGCCTGCTGGGGCAGGTCGGGCTCGTTGAAGGTCAGAAGGTTCTTGCCCTCCTTCTTCGCCTTGTCCAACTCGGCGTCGGTGACCGAGCCCGCGCCCCAGATCGTCGGGACGTACTCGACGCCCTTCGGCTTGGCGACTCCGGCACTCGAAGAGGTCCAGTTGTGGAACCAGGACGCGCCCGAGTCGTCCAGCGCCTGGGCGGCACCGTCGACGGGGTTGAGCGCCACGCCCCTGGCGTGTCCCGCCGCGGGATGGTCGCCGGAACCGGGCTCGTCGCCGTGCCCGGGGTTGTTCCCGG
Source organism: Streptomyces diacarni (assembly GCF_003323715.1). Taxonomy (GTDB): domain Bacteria; phylum Actinomycetota; class Actinomycetes; order Streptomycetales; family Streptomycetaceae; genus Streptomyces; species Streptomyces diacarni. The sequence continues at coordinate 24,271 of NZ_QOIN01000066.1, read as the reverse complement.
GCTCGGTGCCCGGCTTGTCGGAGCCGCCGGTGCCGTGGAAGGTGACGGTCATGCCCTTGCACTCGCTGCACTGGCGCACGACCTGGTTGCCCTGCTCGGCGTCGTGCTTGGACCACGCGTACGCCGTCGGGCACTGCTTGGTGAGCGCTTCGCTGTAGGCCGTCTTCGCGTCCCGGTTCGGGTTGACGCACACCAGCGGCTTGCCCGCCTTGTCCTTGGTCAGGTTCTCGGGCGGGCAGTGGGACAGCAGATCGACGGGGCAGCCCACCGAGGCACACTGCCCGCCGTTCTCGGGCGGGGTCGCTCCGTCGGGAGTGATCGTGACGGCTGCCGAGACGGCGTTGACGTAGCTGACGTTGTACCAGGGCGCCGCCGCGTCGGCGGGGTCGAAGTTGAACTCCGCCAGGCTGACGGGCTGTTCACCCGTGGTGCAGCGGTCGGCGTACGGCCCGCAGTCACCTACAGCGCAGTGGAACGTGCTGCCCGACTCCCCGCCGCACCCCTGACGGGCGAAGAACTTGCCACGCCAGTGGCCCGCGTCCGAGCGCTCGGGAACGGTGATGGTGGCCGACTTCCCCGGGTCCAGGACGGGCAGGTCGGTGAGCGGAGTCGATCCGTCCGCGTTGACCGTGGCGCCGACCCACACGCGACTCCCCGTCTGGTTTCGCAGGGTGACCGTGTGCTCGCCGTCGCCGGCGGCCGCGGCCTCGGTGACGTGGTCCTTCGCGTTGTCGGAACTCCCTCCCGTGAACCCTCCCGAGGCCACGGCCGAGACGGCGGCGACAACCAAGAGAAGAGCGAACAGAAGTGGCCGGAATGATCGAAGTGATGAAAGTGGTCTCTCGCGCACAGAACACGCCTCTCGGGTCAGTTTTGTCTGCTCACGCACGACGGATGCGCGCGGCGGACGGTTCACCCGGGACGCCGTCGGCTCACAGCTGCACCGGCTCAGGTCCGGTGACGCGGCGAGGCGACCAATTGCCGGCGGCCGGCTGGCCGACTGGCCGGCTCCATCGAGGCTTCTCAGTTCCGTGCGAGGAAGTCTCTGATGAGGTTCAGCCACTCCTGGGGGCGTTCGGCGAACGGCAGGTGTCCGGTGGGGATTTCAGCGGTCTCGGCGGTGGGGAGGGCGGCGGCGAGTTCCCGTTGGAGGGCCGGGGAGATGAGCGGGTCGGCCGCGGTGACGATCACGAGCGTCGGTGCCGCTGTCGCGGCGAGGTCCGCGCGTACGTCGATCCGGCGGACCAGGTCGACGTGGTCTCCGGTGCCGGACGGGATGGTGGGCGCGAGTTGTTCCGCGGCCGCCCGGGCCTGGGCAGGGGTGAGGGCGTTCAGTGCGCTCTCGCCGAGAGTCATCAGGTTGAGGTAGTCGGCCAGCAGGTCGCGCCGACCGGACTCGTGGAGCCGATGCCAGAGGGAGGCGGCCAGGTCCGTGCGGGTGTCGGCATGGGCGAACGTCGCGCTGAGCACCAGTGCGCTGACCCGCTCGGGATGGCGTGCGGCGAGGCGGATGGCGACAGGCCCGCCGAGCGAGTATCCGCTGACCGCGAATCTGCCGAGCCCTTCGGCATCGGCCGCCGCGACCAAGCCGTCCACCAACTCGTCCGTGTCCAGGGGGGCGTGGGACTTCGGGGTCTCACCTGCCCCCGGGTAGTCGACTCCGACGACGGTGTGCTCCGCGGCCAGCCCGCCCATGATCGGCCCGTAGTTGGCTTCGATGCCGCCGCCCGCGCCGTGGGCGAGCAGGAGGCCAGGACCTGAGCCGCGCGTGGTGCGGACGAAGACGGGGGGCGTGGAGGTGGCGGTCTCGGTCACGGACGACTCCCTTGTGGCTGTATCGATCGCTAAAGCTGTGACGTCCGAGACGGTAGCAGACAGCTTTAGCGACCGCTATAGAGGCGGTAGGCTTCCTCTGTGAGCACCGAAGCGAACACCGACGCGAGCAGCAACGCGAGCACCGGTAAGAAACCCGCGCAGCCCGCGACCGGACGGGCCCGGCGCGCCTTCGACCGCGACAGAGCCCTGGCCACCGCGCTGGAGGAGTTCTGGACGCACGGCTACGACACCACCTCGATCGCGTCGCTCACCAAGGCGATGGGCATCAACCCGCCGAGCCTGTACGCCGCCTTCGGCGGCAAGCGGCAGCTGTTCGACGAGGCCGTCCGGTTGTACGTACGCGCCTACGCGGCAGGCCCGCCGCAGGGCCCCGACGCCCGCACGGCCCTCGCCCGGATGCTCCGGGGCCTTGCCGCGGACTACACCGACCCGACCCATCCGCCGGGCTGCTTCATCATCACCGGGGCGACCAACTGCACCCCCGACTCGCAGGATGTGAAGGCCATGCTGCGCGCCATGCGCGAGGAGACCAAGGTGTCGATCGCCGCCTGTATCCGCGCCGACATCGACGCGGGTCGGCTCCCCGCCGACACCGACGCCGAGGGTCTCGCGGCCTTCTACGCGGCGGTCATTCAGGGGATGAACCAGCAAGCGTGGGACGGAGCGGGGCGGGAAACGCTGGAGCGCGTGGCCGACTCGGCGATGGCGGCGTGGCCGGTGCCGCCACGCCCGTCGGAGCCGACACCGCCGCCCTCACCGGCCTGACGTACGCCTCTCCATACCCACCGGCCGGGTCCGGCCGTAACGGAGAGCCACCCGGCGGTGCGTGGGCGATGTTCGCCGGCCGCTGCGGGGCGGGGCACCGGGTGCACCGCGTTCCTCGGGCACCCGGTGCGTCCGTCACTCGTAGACCCGGACCCAGTCCACCTCGAAGACCGCGGGCCTCAGGCCGCTGTCGCCCGTGAAGTTGTCGAGTTGGATGTTGAGGTGTCCCGAGGGCATCGACTGGATGTCTCCCCGGTCGGAATCCGCGCCGTCCGCGAGGCGGAACCACTCCTTCCCGTCGACGTAGCCGACCAGCGCTTCCGGAGTCCACTCGAACGCGAAGTTGTGCCACTCGTTCATGTCCACCGGGCAGGCCTCGCGGTGTTCCTTCTTGTCGGAAGGGCTCTGCGGATAGTGCAGGAACGCCGTGAGGCACTGTGCGTCCGGGTCCGAGTACTCGACCCAGTCGTACTCTCCGTTCTCGAGGCGGTTGCCCTCGGTGGGCCAGATCAGGTGCAGTGCGTGGTAGAGGTCGCCGCTGGAGCCGATGTTCTTCGAGCGGGACCGGATCTCCCACCGGCCGTACTGGGCGTCGCGCTTCTGGCGGAGCCACCCCGTGTCGCCGTTCTCCTCACCTCGCATGGTGAGCATGCCGTCCGCCACAGTGCTGTTCTTCGCGCACCGGCGGCCGTTTCCGCTGTGCCCCTCCCAGCACCCTTCCGTACCGCCGACGTCCCCGGAGGGCGTCGCCCACTTGTCGGGGTCGACCGCACCGATGTAGTCGAACTCGTCCGAGACCGGCAGCGGCGTGCCCCAGTCGTGGCGGTCGGCGGCCTGAGTCGAGTCCGATCCCTGGTCGTCGCCGTGTGTGACGTCGAGCCCGTAGATCTTGACCTCGCCGTAGTTCTCGTCGCTGCACGGAGAGGAGTTGCCGCAGTTGGCCTGGGTGTAGGCGCCGGTCTTGAAGTAGTTGGTCGAGTCGGAGTGGTCGAGCGTGGTCTCCAGCTCACCGTTGAAGTAGACCTTGATCTCTCCGTCGCTCACCAGGTACTTGATCTCGAAGACCGTGCCGAGTTCGTAGTGGTCGGTGATCAGGTGGTGGTTGGTCGTGTCCCCCTTGGTGATCCAGAGCTTCTCACCCTCCAGGCGCAGCGCGGTGACGTCGTCGTCACCGCCGTGGATCTGGGCGCCGACGACCTCGGGCTTGTCCTCGGGCAGGTGGGTGAAGGCCTCCCGCACGGTCATGGTGTGCGTACCGGAGGTCGAGGGCCACTCGGTCTCGTCCCCGCCCCCGCTCTCCATCTCCCGCAGTTCGGAGCGCGGGTTGCTGGAGCCGCCCGTGGTGACGCCGTTGACGGGTGCGCGGAACCGCACGGCGTCCCCGGGCTCGGGCACGAGGAAGAAGGGGTCGTGGGAGTAGCCGTCGAGCTCGGGCTGGAAGATTTCGGTGGGTTCCTCCTCGTCACCGATGGGGAGCGTCACCTTCCAGTCGCTCAGATCGAGGACGTCGGACGGGAGCTTGGCCCCGCCGCCGTCGTCGCCGCCGTCGTCATCGCCGGGGGCGCCCCAGACCTCGACCTCGGTGAGGCTGTTCCAGTCTCCCTCGCCCTCACCGCTGTAGCCGTGGCCGACATAGCGGACCTTCGAGGTGCGAACGGGGTCGAACGCGAACGACTCCAGGCCGGCGGTCGTACCGCTGGTCCTGCCGTCGTGAACGGTGACCCAGCTCGATCCGTTCCAGTACTGGAGCTGGAAGAGGTTCTGCCGGGTGGTGCCCTTGTACACCGCGAGCTTGATGTGGGTGACGGTCTTCGTCGAGCCGAGGTCCAGTTGCAGCCAGGCACCGTCGCCTTCACCCGACCAACGGGTGGTGTAGTCGTCGTCCACGACGTTCCCGGGCTCGTTCCCGTCGTGGGTGCCCGCCGTGACGGCACCGGCCGCGGGGGTGATCGGGACGTCGGCGGCGTGCGCCGTGGCCGGCACGAGCAGCAACGCCAGCACCGCCATCACCGGGGCGAGGACGGCGAACGCCAACGGCCTCCGCCTCCGTCTCCCGAGTAAGAACCGAGACAGAACGATGTGCCTCACAGGTGGATCCTCCTCTTACGGTTTCGCTCCGTGGTCCGGCCCCTCCGGCGTGCTGCCGGGCGGCTCGGCGTCCGGCCTCGACCGTGCAGCGGAAGCGGTGGGGCGTCCGGGCACCGGCCGTCGGTCGGTGCGGCGACTACAGCAGCCCCGGAATTGTTCAGCACGCGTCCGGGCCACGATGAACAACTCCTCGTGGCCACGGAGCCGGTGCACGGCGTCGGACGGCAGCCGTTACGCCCCGGGCACCACCGGATACCGGGGAGGCGCGTTCCGTCGGCGTCCGCGGCGCACGAGCAGGGCTGTGACGAGCACCAGGACGAGCAGCAGTGCGCCGCCCACCGTCACCATCCAGGCGGGGACGCCGCCCCAGCGCAGCAGGACGTCCTGGTCATAGGTGCGGTGGAAGGGCCTGTCGGAGGCGGCGCGACGCAGCACGTGGTCCCCGGTGATCTTCTCCGGTTCGGGGAAGTTCTGCCGGAGCGCGGTGAGGTGCACGTCGCCGTCCGCCAGTTCCCGCACCAGTTCGGGCTGGTCGGCCGCCTCCAGCCGGTCCGCGAAGGTGACCTCGGGGGTACGTCCGCCGATCGAGTCGCGGGGTTCCATCCGGTGCGGAGCCAGGACGTACAGGCCCAGGCTCTGCGGCTCCCGGGCGGCTCGTGAAAGACGCATCGGGTAGACGAGCCGGTCGGAGGAGAAGGTGAGGTGCAGGGGCTGCAGGGCGCCCGAGAGAACGTCGCCCCCCGTGTCCTGCGCGCCACCGTCGCCGGCAGCACCCTCCTCACCGGCAGCACCCCCACCGTCGGCGGTCCCGCCACTGCCCGCAGCGCCGGGGGCATCCTGCTGCTTGCTCGGTGCCAGTCGTACGGCGACGTACTCCCAGTTCCGCTCGACGTAAGGCGCCAGTTCGTCGGCCACCCGGGGCGGGAGGCGGAAGCCGTTGCCGCGCAGCCAGTCGCGCAGCGCGCCGGGGTCATCGGCCGCGAGCCGGGCCACGTCGAAGGGCCCCAGCCGCTCGCGTCCCACCACGTCGACGCCGGGGCCCTGGGCCGCCGCACCGGGAGGCGCCGCAGCTCCGTCGGTGTCCTCGAAGGGCCAGTCCCCTGAGCGGGGCCAGAAGTAGGGCCGCTCCTCGGGCCGTGGCGCGGTGAGCGCGGCGAGTTCGTCGAACAGCCGGCTCTCCCCCAGCTCCACCGAGGCGCGGTGGGGTACCGGCATGATCCAGGCAGCCTCTTCGGCGTCACCGTGGACGGTCAGGCGCATGACGATCTGCTCGGTGCGCCCGTCCCAGCGCACCGCCGACGTCTCCTGGTTCACGCCGATACGGGACTGGTTCGCCGGCACCATCGCACCGCAGCCGCAGGCGTACGCGGGCCATGCGAGGGCCACGGTCTGGGCTCCCAGCAGTGCCAGCACGAGGGCCAGTGCCCGCAACGCGCCCCTCCCCCGCCCCACCGCGTACGCCCCGCCCCGCGCGGTACGTCCGCCACCGCTCCCGCCGACCTTGACCGCGCCCACCGTGGCGACTCCCTCACGTGCGTGCGTCCGGCCCGCCGCCGGTCAGCGCCGCACACCGCTGACCGACCATGTCCCTGCCATGACGTCGAGGCTCACCTGGCGGTTCCGCACCACCTTCTCCGGCCCCGTGGCGTGGCCGCCCGAGGGGGACACATCCGGACAGGTCACGGGTAAGGGCGACGCCATGACGCGCACCCGGACCCCCGAAGGGGCCATAGCCTTCGTGATAACTTGTAACTGATTGTCGCTGCTGAGACCGCAGGAGCGCGGAAGAAAGCGCGGAGAGGTGCACGCGATGTCGGAAACGGGAACGAAGAGCCCCCGCGAGCGGTACCGCGCACAGGTTCGCGGAGAGATCAAAGAGCGCGCGTGGGAGCAGATCGCCACGGCCGGAGCCTCCGCCCTCTCCCTCAACGCGATCGCCAAGCAGCTGGGCATGAGCGGACCGGCGCTCTACCGGTACTACGCCGGCCGCGACGAACTGATCACCGAACTCGTCAGGGACGCGTACCAAAGCCTCGCCGACACCATCCGCGCGGCCTCCGAGGCCGGCGCCGACGTGGCCGCGCTGGCGCACGCATGGCGCCGCTGGGCTCTGGAGGACCCGCACCGGTACCTTCTCGTCTTCGGCACACCCGTCCCCGGCTACCGCGCCCCCGACGACGTCACCACCGTCGCGTCCCAGATCATGACGGTCCTGATCGACGCCTTCGCGGCCCTCACCCCCGAGGCCCCCGTGACGCCGTTCGGCACCCACCTCGACAGCCACCGGGAGTGGGCCGCCGACAACCCCGCACCGTCCGCCGTCCTCCACCGCGCACTGACCCTCTGGACCCGGCTGCACGGCGTTCTGTCCCTGGAAGTCGCCGGCCACTTCGCCGGGATGGGCTTCGACCCCGCCTCGCTCTTCGCGGCCGAGTTGGACGCCCTGCTGGACCACTGACCGTCTCGCGGACTCTGGGGGCACCTCCCGCCCGCCCGGAGCCCGCGAGACGTCACTTTCTCTGGACGAGGCGCCACTTTCCGTCGTCGAGACCTCACTTCCCGTCGGCGAGGAAGGCGCGGTACCAGCCGAGGGTGTCCTCGACAGTGGCGTCCAACGCGAGCGGCTCGACCCCGAAGGCGTTCTGCATGGCGCTGGAGTCCATGACCTGGGGCTCGGTGTGCTGGTAGAACAGCTCGGCGTAAGAGTCCATGAACGTCCGGTCGAAGGGACCGAACGGGCTCGGCTCGCGCAGCACAGTGAGACGCAGGGGCCGTCCGAGCTTCGCCTCGATGGTCTCGAAGATTTGACGCGTGGTGCGAGCGGGCGCGGTGGGCAGGTGCCAGACGCGGCCGTCACCGTGCGGGTTCTCACCCAAAGTGGCAAGCCCCGCGGCGACGTTGCGGATGTCGGTGTAGCTGTGCGGCAGGTCGATGTCGCCCAGAGCCGCCACCTCGCCACCGGTCAGGGCACCGGGGAAGACGGCACCGCCCAGCGTCGAGTTGAGCACGCCGGGCCCGACGAAGTCGGCCGAGCGGCCCAGCACCACAGCGGCGCGGCCCTGCTGGTGCGCGGCCAGGTACTTCTCGTCCAGCTCGGCCCGCATCCTCCCCTTCTTGGTGGTAGCCCGCCACGGGGTGTCCTCGGTCATCACCTCACCGTGGGTCTCGCCGTACGGGTAGAGGGTGTCCAGGACGACCAGTCGGGCCCTCTCGGCTTCGACGGCGCCGAGGACCGCGTCCTGGATGCCCGGCATCATGTCGACCTGCAGGTGGTAGGCGACGTTGACGCAGTGGTAGACCACCGCGGCACCCTTGAGGGCGGCCCTGGCTCCCTCGACGGTGCCGACATCGCCGCGCACACGGGTCACGCCGTCGAGGACGGGGCCGGTGCCGGAGCGGTCGACGAGGTGGACCCGGTGGCCACGCGAGGCCAGCTCCGCGGCGAGCGTGGTGCCGGCCGGCCCGGCGCCGAGGACAACATGCAGGTCGTTTTCGGTAGCGCTCATTTTTTGTACACCCTTCCCGCCAGCTCCCCCCGGACTCGGTTGTCCGGCTCACTGGCTTGTTAGAGATTATAACGCACGCGATTATCTGTCACGCATGGGTGAGCTTCTAGAAGGGGACTGCGCGCCCCGGGGATCGCGGCTTGCGCGGCGCGGCACTGCACACGGCAGCGATGCTGCGCACGGCAAGGGAGCGCCTCGGAAAGCGCGTCACGAGAAGCCGGAGAAGGCGGGTGCAGAGGTGAGTGGCCCGACCTCGGCGGACGGCGACAGCCGTGAGGGGTCTGCTTCGATCGGCGCCGGGAGACGGTGACCGAGAAGCCCGCAAACCGAGCCGGGCAGACATGCCCGCGGGGCGGCGGGGCGCGTGGCGGAGACGCGGGGGCGGGCGCGGAGGGCAGAGCGAAGCCCCCCGAGAGCGAAGTCGAGGGGCGCACCGCCGATTCGGCGGTTTCAGCGTGGGCGCGGCGCGTCACGCCCGTTGCGCACGGGCGTGACGCGGTCGGCAGGTCCTACCCGTTGGCGAGTGCGGTCAGCTGCTCGGCCGAACCGTTGAAGCTGTCGTGGTCGCCCACGGTGGGACCGGTCGAGGTGTACTGCCAGAACGTGTGGAAGCCCCAGCCGGCGGGGAGCGCGCCAGGACCGTCGGCGTACCGCGCGACCCACAGCGGATTGGTCTCGCCGAATCCGGCGTTGTTGCCGGTGCACTGGGTCCACCAGTCGGTGGTGGTGTAGATGACGGCGTCCCGGCCCGTCCGGCTCTTGTAGGTGGCGGTGAAGTCCTTGATCCAGTTGACCATGGCGCCTTGGCTGAGCCCGTAGCAGGTCGCGCCGTACGGGTTGTACTCGATGTCGAGGACTCCGGGGAGGGTCTTGCCGTCCTTGCTCCAGCCCCCGCCGTGGTCGGCGAAGAAGTTGGCCTGGTCGGCGCCGCTGGAGTTGTCCGGGAGCGCGAAGTGGTAGGCGCCGCGGGTCATGCCGACGTCGTAGGACCCGTTGTACTGCTGCGTGAAGAAGTCGCTCTTGTAGCCCGTACCCTCGGTGGCCTTGACGTAGGCGAACCGCACGCCGCTGCCCCAGAGCGCCTGCCAGTCGACGTTGCCCTGGTGTCCGCTGACGTCGACGCCTTCGACGGAGGCGTCGAGGCCCGGGTTGCCGTCCTGCTTCCAGCCCTTGTGTACGGCGATGCCCGCGCCCATGTAGGCCTCGCCCGGCTGGAGTTCGCCGGGCCGGTCGGTGGCCTGCGCGGCGCCGGCCGCGCCGACGGACAGCGCGGAGAGGGCGAGGGAGAGCGCGGTCGCGACGAGGGCGCGCTTGCCGCGGGAGGAGGGGGCGGCGGAGGTGTCGCGGAGTCTGTCGTTGGACATGCCTGTCTCCAAGTGCTCGGTGGGGGGTGTACTGGTGTCGGTGTCCCGGACGGAGTGACAGGCGGGACCGGTCGACGGTCCGCCGGGACGGCGCCACGAGCCGAACGCCGACCGTGCGGCACGGTTGGCGCGAGCACGTCAAAATATAGGCAGCGTCGCTACCTGTGAGAAGAGCGTGCTGTCAATGCCGTTGGTCCAACCTGTGCACATCCCTCACCGGTCCCGCCCGGTCCGCGGCGAACCGGCCGCCGGTGGCCCGGGAACGGCGCCGTGGTAGTACATACACACACCATTGGGTGACGCGGTCAGGGAAGCCGGTGCGAATCCGGCGCGGTCCCGCCACTGTGACCGGCTCTGGGGCCACTCCAGAGCCGGGAGCCAGACAACTGGCGCGTCGCCGCTTCCTTCGACCCGGGGCGTGGACACCCCAGGAGAGGCTCACGCGTCATGTTCGACAGCGTATCGATGCAGGGTGCCGTCCCCCGGCGCCGCATACTCGCGGGAGCGGGCGCTCTCACGGCGACCGCGGCACTCGGCGCGTGCGGCGGCTCCGGCGGCGCGCCGGGCGGGGCAGGCGGCTCGCGGCTTCGCGCGGCGTTCAGCGCGGGCGGTTCCCAGGAGACGCTCGACCCGCACAAGACGCCCCTCTTCGTCGACCAGGCCCGCGCCAAGGCGCTGTACGACAGCGTGCTGACGTACAAGGACGACATGTCCGTCCAGGCCCGGCTGGCCGAGTCCTGGGACAGCGACCGTTCCGGCACGCGATGGACGGTGCGGCTGCGCGGGGCCGAGTTCCACGACGGGTCACCGGTGACCGCCGCCGACGTGCTGTGGAACTACCGGCGTATCGCCGATCCCGCGGTGGGCGCCCAGTCGGCGCAGCTCTTCTCGGCCGTCGACTTCGCGGCGAGCCGGGCCAAGGGCCGCGAGCTGACACTGGTGCTGAAGGAGCCGGACTTCGAGTTCGCCAGTGCGCTGGCCGCGCCCGGTACCGAAATCGTCCCGCGGGGCACGAAGAACTTCGCGCAGCCGGTGGGTTCCGGTCCTTTCCGGTACGGCTCGTTCGCCCCGGGCGGCTCGGCCGTGTTCCGGGCGTGGGACGGCCACTGGTCGGGCGGGCCGCACATCGAGGAACTGGAGTTCGTGCCCGTGAGCGAGGAGCGCGCACGGGTGAACGCGCTGCTGTCGGGACAGGTGCACTACGCGCACGACCTGTCCGCTGCCTCGGCCGGACGGCTCGACGGCAAGGACAGCGTCACGCTGCTCCAGACGAAGCTCAGCACCATGCAGGCCCTGCTGCTGCGGTTGAGCCGCGAGCCGTTCTCCGACGCTCGCCTGGTCGAGGCCTTCACCCTCGGTCTCGACCGCGAGGCCCTGGTGAAGGTGGCGTTGTCAGGGCGCGGCACCGTGGGCAACGATCTCTTCGGCAGGGGACTGCGCGGTTACCCGCAGGACCTGCCGCCCCGCGAGCGCGACGTCGACAGGGCACGCGCCCTCGTCAAGGCCGCTGGGGCGGAGGGGCTGCGCGTCCGGCTGGAGACCGGCCCCGCCGACGCGAGCTGGCAGAACGCCTCCTCGCTGATCGCCGGCCAGCTCAAGGAGATCGGCCTGGTGGTGGAGCCGAACGTACGCGCCGCGACGACCTACTTCGGCCAGATCAAGACGAAGGGCGTCGCCGCGCACAGCCGTACCGCGACGCTCCCGGTCCCCACCCATCTGCGCACCCGCCTGCTGACGGACGCCCCCAACAACCTCACCGGCTACCACTCCGCCAGGTTCGACCGGCTGATCGCCCAGGCCGCAGGCACCCGGGACGAGAAGGTCAGGTTGGAGCTGCTGGCCCGTGCGCAGCGTCTGGCCCGGGACGCCTCGGGCCAGCTCGTGTGGGGGTTCAGCGACTGGATCGTCGGGCTGGCCGCAGAGGTGCGGGGGCTGCGCGAGGCGCCCCCGAACTCCTGCGACTGGGCGCGGTTCGACACCGTCAGGATCGGCTGAAGAGGCTCGCTGTGGACCGCACGACCGCGACGGGATCCGTACCGTGTTCCGCTACGCGCTGAGCCGTGTCGCCGTCGCGGCAGGTCAGTGCTTCGCCGTGCTCGTCGCGGTCTTCGCGCTGACATCGCTGCTGCCCGGGGACACCGCCGACGTGCTGATCGGTGAGCAGGGCACCGAGGAGCAGGCCGCGCTGGTCCGCGCCCGGCTCGGCCTCGACCAGCCGGTGGTGAGCCGCTTCGGCTCCTGGCTCCACGCCGTGCTCCAAGGCGACTTCGGACGCTCGCTGGTCACCGGCCTCCCGGTCACGCACGAGGTCACGGCGCGCCTGGGGACGACCGCGCTGCTGGCCGGCTGCGCGCTCGCCGTCGTCGTGCCGCTGGCGCTGCTGCTGGGGGTGGCGAGTGGTCTTCGGGAGGGGTCCTGGATCGACCGGGCGCTCAACGGGGCGACGGTGCTGCTGCACGCCGTTCCCGAGTTCGTCCTCGGCCTGCTCCTGGTCGCCTGGCTCTCCCTGGGCCTGGGGCTGCTGCCTGCCACGGCCGCCGGCACCACGGGGGCCCAGCTGCCGGGCACGCCCCAGGTGCTGGTGCTGCCTGTGGGCGTCCTGGTGTCCCGGCAGTTGTGCGACCTGGCACGGCAGGTGCGCATCGGAGTGGCCGAGCGCAAGGACGGCCCGATGGCCTCCCACCTGCGCCTGCTCGGGCTTGACGAGCACCGGATCGTGGTCCGGCACGTCGTGCCGAACGCGCTCGCGCCCGCCGTCCAGCAACTGGCCCGCTGCGTCGACGGGTTGCTGGGCGGCGCGGTCGTCGTGGAGTCCCTGTTCGCGGTCAGCGGCCTGGGCACAGGGTTCGTCGAGGCGGTGCAGAACCGCGACCTGCCCGCCGTGCAGTGCTACGCGCTGGTGTTCGCACTGACAGCGGTCGCGGTGAACCTGCTGGCCGACCTCGCTGTGCACCGGCTGGTCCCGGTGCGGGAAGGACGCGCATGACCACCTCGGTGCGCCGGCGTCGGTGCCGCGGCGCCCCTCGCCGGCGGCGCCCCTGGGCCGGCGCGGCGAGTGCGGGAGCGGTCCTGCTGCCTGCCTTCCCGGTCCTCGTGGCCCTGGCCGGTCCCTTGCTGCCCCTCTCGGCCGCGCCCGGCGGCGCGCCGTCGGCACCGCCGGGGCCCGGGCACCTCCTGGGCACCGACGTGCTGGGCCGGGACGTTCTCGCTCTGGTGTCGCGGGGCGGGCTCTCGGTGCTCGGCATGACAGCCGCCACGCTGGTACTGGCGTACGCGGCCGGGGTGCCGTCGGGGCTGCTGGCCGCGCACGGCCGGCGGTGGATGGACGAGACCGTGATGCGCGGGCTCGACCTGCTGCTGGCCTTTCCCTCACTGCTGCTGTTGATGACTCTGGCAGCGACGGGGCACCGCGGGGCCGGCACGCTCGTGGCCGCCGCCGCTCTCGTGCAGGTGCCCGCGGTGGCGCGGCTGGTGCGCGCCACCGCGCTGGCGCCGGGCTGCCGCACGGCCGTGGAGGCGCTGCGGCTCCAGGGCGTGCCCGAATGGCGCGTCCAGTGCGGCTATGTGGCCAGGAGCGTGAGAGGCCCGCTGGTCACGGACGCAGGAAGCCGGTTCGGGCTGGTGCTCTACCTGCTCGCCTCCGCCAACTTCCTCGGCCTGGGGCTTCCCGCGGACTCCCCGGACTGGGCCGTGGTCATCGAGCGCAACACGGACGCGCTCTTCCTCCAGCCCGCGGCGGTCCTCATACCGGCAGGGCTGCTGATGGTGCTGTGCGTCGGCGCGAACCTGACGGCGGACCGCTTCCTCGCGCGGCACGAGGGGCGGTCGCGGTGACCGGCTCGGGGTCCGGCGCCGGCGTGGGGGCAGATGCCCGTACGAGCGTGGACGCGGACGCCCGTACGAGCGTGGACGCGGACGCCCGTACGAGCGTGGGCGCGGACGCCGGGGAACTGCTGAGGTTGCGCTCGCTGTCGGCGCGCTCGCGCGACGGTGCCACGCTGCTGGACGGGGTGAGCTTCGTTCTCGCCGCCGGCCGGGCGCTGGCCGTGACCGGTCCCTCCGGCAGCGGGAAGACCACCCTGGGGCTGGCCGCGCTCGGCTTCGAGCGGCCCGGCATCGCCTTGGGCGGCCGGGTGCTGCTGGGCGGAGCCGAACTGGTCGGCGCCTCCGCGGCCCAGCGGCGGGCCGCCAGGGCGGGCCTGGTCGCACACCTGCCGCAGGACCCGGCGAGCGTTCTCGATCCGGTGCGCCGCATCGGCAGCACACTCCGCGAGCTCGCCCGCTATGCCGGCAGCGGCTCCGCACGCGGGCGGCTGCGCCGTTCCGCGCGCGAGGCGGGGGTGCACGAGGCGCTGCGAGCCGCCGCGATACCGGAGGGCGCGAGGATGTTGCGCCGGTTTCCGCACCAACTGTCCGGGGGCCAGCAACAACGTGCCGCGCTGGCCACCGCGCTGATCACCCGACCGCGGCTGCTGGTACTGGACGAGCCGACCAGCGGCCTGGACCAGGACACGGCGACGGCCCTCACCGAACGGCTGCGGGGCATCAAGGAAGGCGGCACGGCCCTGCTGCTGCTCACCCACGATCTGCGGCTGGTGGACGAACTCGCCGACACCACCGCCGTGCTGGAGCGCGGCCGGATCGTCACCCCCGCCGACGCTCTCGCACCGGCTCCGCCCTCAGGCCGGCGGCGCGGTCGCGCTGGCAGCGCACGCGCCTCAGAGGGCGTGTCCGCACAGGAGGTGACCGTACGTGCCGGGCGGCACCGCGCGGCCCCCGTGCTCGAAGGGGTCAGCATGGCGTTTCCGCCTGGCAGCCGGACCGCGCTCGTCGGCCCGTCCGGATCGGGCAAGACGACCTTCGGCCGGGCGCTGGCGGGGCTGGCACCCGCCTCTTCGGGGCGGATCGTCGTGGACGGGCGCGTGCTGCCCGCGGACCTGCCCGGGCGCGACACGCAGCAGCGTCGGATCGTGCAGTATGTGCACCAGGACAGCCGGGCCTCCTTCGACGAGTTCCGCCCGGTGTCGGGTCAACTGGCCGACACCGGGCGCTTCCTGCGCGGGCTGCCACGCGCGGAGGCCGAAGCGGAGGCACGCGTCCTGGCCAGGGGGCTGGGTCTGGAGGACGAGTTGCTCTCCCGCCGCCCCGCAGCCCTCTCCGGCGGACAACTCCAGCGCTCGGCGCTGATCCGCGGGCTGCTGGCCCGCCCCAGGCTGCTGGTCTGCGACGAGGTGACCTCCGCGCTGGACAGCGAGGCGGCCCGCCTGGTGCTGGCGGCGCTCGACGAGGTGAGCCGGGCCGGCGGAGCGGTGCTGCTGATCACCCACGACACCGGGATCGCGCGGGAATGGGCCGAGACCGTGCTCCATGTCGACTCCGGACGCCTGCTGACCTCCGGTTAGGACGCGTCGCGGACCTCGACGAGTGGCTGCGACGAGCACGGTCTCAGGCGACCCTCACCCCAGAACTCCCGCAGGGCGGCGTTGACGGCGGCGGGCTCCTGGGTGTGGGGGTAGTACCCGGGCACCCGCAGGAGACGGCCCCCGAGGGAGTCGGTGAGGGACTCCGCCACGGCCATCAGAGGGAGCCCCACGTGCTCGCGGTACGCCGCAGGTGCCTGCTCCCAGGTGCCGCAGACCACCAGAACCGGCAGGGCCGCATCCCGGATCGGCGCCAGCGGGATCTCCGCCTCCCATACGGGCCGCTCCCGCATGGCGGTGGCAACGGCACGGAGCCGGCGCGGCGTCGGGTCGGGGGCGGGCATCCCCAACCCCTCGGTGGACGCCCGCAGATACTGCTGCGGCGTGATGTCCTCCGGGACGCCGGGGGCGCCGTCGCGCACGCGCGCGAGGAGGCCGGCGACGGCGGGACGGTCGGCGGCGGCCGTGAAGGCCGAGGGCTGGAGGAGGGCGAGAGAGCGGACGAGTCCGGGTCGGCGTGCGGCGGCGAGGAGTGCGACGACGGCACCGTTCCCGTGCCCCACGAGGTGGGTCCCGCCGTTCCCGCCGTCGTCGAGAATCTCCACGACGTCCTCGGCGTCTACGTCGAAGTCGCTGCGGGCGGTGTCCGGGCTGTCGCCGTAGCCCCGGCGGTCCATCAGGAGCAGCCGCCGGCTGTCGGCGAGGGGCCGCTGCCCGGCGAACCCGTAGGCGGAGTCGCTGCCCCAGGCGAAGATGTTGTGGACGAAGAGGGCAGGCGCCGCGTTCGAGTGGGCCGCACCCTGTCCCCCGTCGCGGTCGTCCCACACGGTCACGTGCACCGCTGACACAGGCCACCCTCCCCAGGCCGAGGAACCTCGACTTCCGGGAGGTCATTGGCCCACGGCGCGTGATCGTTCACGTCCGAGCTCTGCGTTCACGGCCGACCCTAGCCGTATCGGCCACGTACGGTCCAGGTGCGCGGAGTCGTCCTGCCTCCGCAGGTCGCCGCGCTCGCCGGGCGGACGAGCGCCGGGTAGAACGGCGGCGCCACCCTCGTCTAACCGTGCCGCCCCGGGCTGTCGGCGTCGCGCACGCCCGGGCCGCGGGCAGGCGCGGTGCTCGCGCGTACGACCAAGCGCGGTTCGACCAGCGCGGGCGCGGGCACGGCCTCAGGCGCGGTGATGTACCGCAGCAGGTGCGCGACGGCCAGCTCCCCCATCTGCGCGAACGGCTGGGCGACGGTGGTCAGCGGAGGCGAGCAGTACGCCGCCAGTTCGATGTCGTCGACGCCGACCACCGAGACGTCGTCGGGGACGCGCCTGCCCAGCTCGTGCAGCGCCCGCACGACCC
This sequence comes from Streptomyces diacarni, assembly GCF_003323715.1. Lineage (GTDB taxonomy): Bacteria > Actinomycetota > Actinomycetes > Streptomycetales > Streptomycetaceae > Streptomyces > Streptomyces diacarni. The sequence goes on along the minus strand of NZ_QOIN01000066.1, from coordinate 7,942 downwards.
CGAACGCCATCTCGTCGCTGGCCACGAAGACCGCGGTGACGTCGCGGATCCGTCCCAGTACGAGGCCGTTGCGGTGCCCGGACGCGGGTGACCAGTCGCCCTCCAGCGGCGGTGGCGCCGCGCGTCCCGCCGCTTCGAGCGTCGCACGCCACCCGTCCCGGCGGCTGGCGGCCTCCAGCCACTCCTCCGGACCCGCGATGTGCCAGACCGTCTCGTGGCCCAGGTCCAGCAGGTGCCGGGTGGCCAGGCGCGCCGCGAGGGATTGGTCGACGGCCACGACCTCGGTGGCGTCGGTGCGTGAACCGTCGATGGTGAGAGTGGGTGTGGCCCGGGTGAGTTGTTCGAGCCGCGGGCTGCTGTGGATCAGCGGCACCGCCAGGATGATTCCCTCGACGCCCTGGTCGGTGAGCCGGGAGAGGGCGGCCTCGATGGCGGAGGTGTCGAGCGAGGCGGTGGTCGCGGTGCTGACCGCGTACCCCGCTTCCTGGGCCGCGCGCTCGATGCCCGAGGTGACCGCTGCCCGCGTGTAGAAGCTGGTCCGCAGGGTGACCACGCCGAGCGTGCGGCTGCGGCCCGAGGAGAGCATGCGAGCGGCGTTGTTGCGGCGGTAGTCGAGCTGTGCGACCGCTGCCATCACCTTGGCGCGCGTCGTGGCCTGCACGTTGGGATGGTCGGAGAGCACGCGCGACACCGTCTGCGCGGAGACCCCCGCGGCCCGGGCCACGTCCGTCATGCTCGGCGGCCGCTTCCCGCCGTCGTCCTGCTTCGTCATGGTCCCCGCTTCGAAGCACTCCACGTGGTGATACCGCCAACACGGCCTGTCAGCCGGAATCGTACAGCGCTCCGCGCAGCCCGGGAAACGACCCTTGGCATCGCTAACATCGTCTGCCATAGTTTCGGCCATCAGCGGTCGGCAGCCCCGAGGGCTCCAGCCGGCGTCTCGTGCTGATCGTCGACCTGCGGGGGCCCTTCCTCCGCCCTGTCATGGCATCCAGGAGGAGCTGTGAAGCGGTCCACTGCCCGATGTGCCGGACTGGCGGGAGCTCTCGCTCTGGCCCTCACCGTCTCCGGGTGCGCCGGGTCCGGTTCGGCCTCCGGGAAGGCATCGATAACATTCTGGGGCTGGGCTCCTGGTTACGCGGACGCTGTCAAGGCGTTCAACGCCGGCCACCCGGACATCGACGTCGACTACCAGTCGGTGCAGCCCGGCGCCAAGGGCGGCTACCAGAAGATGCTCAACGCCGTGAAGGCCGGCAACGCGCCCTGCCTGGCCCAGGTCGGGTACGAGACGATACCCAGCTTCGCGACGCAGGGCGCGTTGGAGAACGTCGCCGAGTACGCCTCCCCGGACAAAGGCGATTACGTGGACGCCGCCTGGCAGTCGGTGACCCTGGCGGGCAACGTCTACGGTGCCCCCGTCGACACGGGACCCATGGCGCTGTTCTACAACAAGAAGGTCTTCGACTCGCTCGGCCTCAAGCCCCCGAAGACCTGGGCGGAGTACAGGACCGCGGCGAAGCGGATCCACGCCTCGGACCCGGAGCGCCACATCTCCTCGCCCTACATGGACTACGACTACGCGGGGCTCGCCTGGCAGGCGGGCGCCAAGTGGTTCGGGACCGCGCACGACTCCTGGCAGACGACCATGGACTCGGCGGCGAACAAGAAGGTCGCGGACTACTGGCAGTCACTCACGGACGACGGCCTGATCAGCAGCGCGCCGATGTACGACCAGGCCTGGTACACCGGGCTCGGCAACGGTGACATCGCCACGGTCGTCGGCGCCGTGTGGCAGGCCGGGACCATCAAGGGCGGGGTGAAGAAGGCGTCCGGCGACTGGGCCGTGGCGCCGATGCCGCAGTGGAAGGAGGGCGAGAAGCGGGTCGGCAACTCGGGCGGGTCCGCCACCGCCGTCCTCAAGGGCTGCGACGACCCCGAGGCCGCCTGGGAGTTCGCACACTGGATGAGCACCGACAAGAAGGCGTTCGGCGGCCTCGTCGACAAGGCCGCGCTGTATCCGGCCGCCACCGACCTGCTCGACCTGCCGCAGCTGAAGCCCGACCCCTACTTCGGCGGTCAGAACATCTACGAGGTGTTCGCCGACGCGTCCCCGCACGTCGACCCGGACTGGACGTGGGGCCCGCTGATGACCAAGACGTCGACCGACCTCAACGACGGCCTCGGCAAGGCGTGGGTGGGCAAGGGAAGCATCGCCGGCGCGCTGCGCACCGCGCAGGACAAGACCCGCACGGAGATGAAGAAACAGGGCCTGTCGGTCTCGGACTAGGACCTCTCGGCGCCTCATGCCGGGCCCGCGTCCCGGCGCGCCCGGCCTCGCTTCCGCCCCGTGCGCGTGTGCCGCGCGGCTCCCCCGGACGCGACGCCCTCCGCGGCACCAGTCCCACCCGCCCGCCGCGCTCCCGACGCCCACCTCGCAGCTTCCAGGTAAGGAAGACAGACCGTGACCCACCTCGCCGATCCGGTACGGGCCAGCGCCCACCGGGGCACCGACGGCACCTCGCCGCCGGGCCGCAGCCGCCGCCCGAGCACCCGCACGACTCCCCGCGCGCGCCGGCTGAGACCGCTGCTGTTCTGCGCGCCGTTCATCGTGCTGTTCGCCGGCATGTACCTGGCGCCCATCGCCTACGCGGCCGTCAGCAGCCTGTTCGCCCTGCACCGCACCGGGCTCGGACTCACCGCGCCCACCGCGAGGTTCGACCCGCTCAGTAACTACACCCAGGCGCTCCAGGACGACGCGTTCACCTCCTCGCTCGTCCGGGTCGCGCTGTTCGGCGTGGTCCAGGTGCCCGTGATGCTGGGTATCGCGCTGCTGCTGGCCCTGCTGTTCGACGCCAAGTCCGCGCGGGGCAGGGGCTTCTTCCGGCTCTCCAGCTTCCTCCCGTACGCCATCCCCGGCGTGAGCGCCGCGCTCGTCTGGTCGTTCATGTACTCCTCGCAGTCGAGCCCGATCAACCGGCTGCTGGAGCCTCTCGGCGCGGCCGTCCCCTTCTTCGACGAGGACCTGGCCCTGTGGTCCGTGGCCAACATCGTCACCTGGAGTTGGGCCGGCTACAACGCCATCATCATCTACTCCGCCCTCCAGTCGATCCCCTCCGAGGTGCTGGAAGCCGCACGGATGGACGGCGCCTCGGCCATCCGGATCGCCTGGAGCATCAAGATCCCGGCCGTGCGCGGGGCGCTGGTCCTCACCACCGTGTTCTCCATCATCGGCTCGGCCCAGCTGTTCAACGAGCCGACGGTGCTGCAGCCCGTCTCCGGGGGGTCCATCTCCTCCACCTTCACCCCCATCATGTCCGCGCAGAGCGCCGTGGCAGCGGGCAACCACCACTACGCGGCGGCCCAGTCCGTGCTGCTCGCGGTGGCGGTGGGCGTGGTGTCCTTCGCGTTCTTCAAGCTGACCGAGCGAAAGGGCCAGGCATGAGCACGGTGTCAGGGAAGCGGGTCGCGCTGCGACCACGGCGGGAGACCGCCCCTCTCAGCCGGGGCGCCGTCTTGGGCCTGCTCGGCCTGTCCGCCCTGTACTTCCTGTTTCCGCTGTGGTGGCTCGTCGTGTCGGCGAGCAAACCGTTCGGCGAGCAGTTCTCCGGTACGGGACTGTGGTTCGACGGCTTCGGCCTGTTCGACAACATCGCGCGGCTCAGCAGCCAGGACGGCGGCATCTTCTGGCGCTGGATGCTCAACAGCGTGCTGTACTGCGGAGTCGGTGCGCTGGTCGGCACGGCGCTGTCGGCACTGACCGGCTACGCGCTCGCCAAGTACGACTTCCCCGGGCGCGGTGCCCTCTTCGGGACCATCCTGGCGGCCGTGCTGGTGCCCAAGGTGCTCTTCACGCTGCCGCTGTACCTGATGTTCTCCGGGGTCCACCTGATCGACAACCCGCTCGCGGTACTGCTTCCGAGCGTGGTCAGCCCGTTCGGTGTCTACCTGGCGCGCGTGTTCGCCGCCCAGACGGTGCCGGACGAGGTTTTGGAGTCCGGACGGCTCGACGGCGCGGGCGAGTTCCGGATCTTCCGCAGCATCGGTCTGCGGATGATGCTGCCCGCGCTGGTGACGATCTTCCTGTTCCAGCTCGTGGAGATCTGGAACAACTACCTGCTGCCCTCGATGGTGCTCGGCGACGACAGGCTGCAGCCGGTCACCGTCGGCCTGGTCGGCTGGAACGCCAGCCATGTCGCGGTGCCTCCACCGCTGGTGGTCATCGGGTCGCTGGTGTCCGTCATCCCCCTCGTGATCGCTTTCCTCGCGCTCCAGCGGTTCTGGCGCGCGGGCATGACCGCCGGAGCTCTCAAGTGACCCCACCGACCACCGGACCCGCCGCCTCGTCCGCCGGGCGAGCGGCGGCCACCCTGACGCACGCCGACGGCCGGTTCCTGCGCGGCGGCCGGCCCCACCGGGTGCTGTCCGGCTCGCTGCACTACTTCCGCGTCCACCCCGACCACTGGGCGGACCGCCTGGACCGGCTGGCGGCCCTCGGGCTCAACACGGTGGACACCTACGTCCCATGGAACTTCCACGAGCGCCACCCCGAGGACATCCGCTTCGACGGGTGGCGCGACCTGCCGCGCTTCGTCCAGCTGGCTCAGCGGGCCGGTCTGGACGTGATCGTGAGGCCGGGACCGTACATCTGCGCCGAGTGGGACAACGGCGGGCTGCCGGCCTGGCTCACCGGCACCCCCGGCATGCGGCCGCGCACGAGCCATCCGCCGTTCCTGGACGCTGTCGGCCGCTGGTTCGACGCACTCATCCCGAAGGTGGCCGCGTTGCAGGCCGCCCGCGGCGGCCCCGTCGTCGCCGTGCAGATCGAGAACGAGTACGGAAGTTACGGCGACGACCACCGCTACCTGCGCTGGGTCCGCGACGCCCTCGTCGACCGCGGCATCACCGAACTCCTCTACACCGCCGACGGACCCACACCGCTGATGCTGGACGGCGGCACGCTGCCCGGCGAGCTGACGGCAGCCACGTTCGGCTCGCGGCCCGCCGACGCCGCCGCACTGCTGCACACGCGCCGCCAGGGCGAGCCCTTCTTCTGCGCGGAGTTCTGGAACGGCTGGTTCGACCACTGGGGCGAGAAACACCATGTGCGCTCCGCCGACAGCGCTGCGGGCACCGTGCGCGAACTCCTCGACGCCGACGGCTCGATCAGCCTGTACATGGCACACGGCGGCAGCAACTTCGGCCTGTGGGCGGGCGCCAACCACGACGGGGAGACCTTCCAGCCGACCGTCACCAGTTACGACTCGGACGCGCCGATTGCCGAACACGGCGCGCTCACCCCCAAGTTCCACGCGCTGCGCGCGACGCTCGCCACCGCGCTCGGTGCCGCGGCACCACAGCGGCCGCTGCCCGCCGACCCGCCCCTGCTGGCGCCCCGGACACTGCCGGTGTCCCGGCAGGCCGCCCTGCTGGAGGCGTTGCGTGCGACCACCGATCCGGTACACGCGCCGTCACCGCTCAGCTTCGAGGAACTGGGGCAGTCCGCGGGCCTGGTGCTCTACACGGCGCATCCCCTGGTGCCCCCGGGCCGGCAGGAGGTGACCGTGACGGGGCTGCACGACCGCGCCCAGATCTTCCTCGACGGCGTACCCGCGGCCGTACTCGACCGCGAGACGGCCTCCTTCACCGTGGAAGGCACGGGAGAGCGCACCAGGCTGGAGCTGCTGGTGGAGAACCAGGGACGGATCAACTACGGGCCGCTCCTGGGCCAGGGCAAGGGCATCCTCGGCGGAGTCCGGGTGGAACGCCGACTCGTGCACGGGTGGTCCATGCACCGGCTCCCGCTGGACGCGTGGACGTCCCAGGAGACCGCCCACGCCGCCTCGGCCGCCGCGCCAGGTGGTACGGCCGGTTTCGCCCACGCACACCTCGAACTCGTCGAACCCGCCGACACCTTCCTCGCCCTGCCCGGCTTCGCCAAGGGGTTCGTCTGGGTCAACGGCACACTGCTCGGACGCTACTGGGAGGTGGGGCCCCAACGCACGCTCTACGTGCCCGGGCCCCTCCTCCGCGCCGGTGCCAACACCCTCACCGTCTTGGAACTCGAACGGTTCGGTGGGCACCTCGCCCTCGTCGACCGGCCAGAGCTGGGACCGGCAGAGCAGTACGTCGAGACGTTCGAGTGACGGGCGGACGCCGCGCGCACCGGCCACTCCCCCGGGCGCGGCGCCGTGACGGGCGCGCCGACGCCGGGCGCCCGTCAAGGCGGGTGCCGGGCCCCTCGGCCAGGCACCGGGTCCCTCGGGCAGGCGCCCGGCTACCGTGGCGCCATGGCGTCACCGTCTCGTCTCGACCGGTTCCACCGAAGGCACCCCTGGAGCCACAACGACCATTACGGACCGTGGGTCGCCCGCCAGGTGGCCGCTGCCGGTGCCCGGCACATCCTCGACGTCGGCTGCGGCACGGGGAACCTCGCCGCGCTGCTGCGCCGGCGCGCCGCCACCGTGACCGGCCTCGAACCCGACCGGGACACCGCCCGCATCGCGGCGGAACGCTTCGCCGACGACCCCTCGGTCGACATCGTCGAAGCCGACTTCGCGGGGCGCGACATCCGGCAGCGCTGGGACGCCGTCACCCTCGTCGCCGTACTGCACCATCTTCCGCTGGCGCCGACACTGCGGGAGCTGCGTGGCTGCCTGTCCCCCGGCGGGCGCCTCGTGGTCGTCGGCTGCTACCGGGAGGCCGGGCCCATCGACCTGCTCACCGCTCTGCCGGCCGCGCTCGCGAACCCCGTCGTGGCACTGGTCAAACACCCGGCCCGGGCCGCGGCGCCGCCCCCGCACATGACGGCGCCGACCCGCGAACCGCTGGAGACCTTGGAGGAGATCCGGGCCGCCGCCGCACGGGAGCTGCCCGGCGCCCGGATACGCCGCCGCCTGTTCTGGCGGTACACCCTGGTCTACGACGCGCCCGTGGCCCCCGGCCCGGCCTGACCTCCTCCAGGGCGGACGCGGTCTCCTGCCGCGGGGGCGGGACCGCGCTCCCGGTACAGCAGGCCGGCTCAGGCGGTACGGGTCCAACGCCACACGTGGTCTCCCCGCGTGCCGGTCCTGCCGTCGGGCGAGGTCAAGGACCGCTCCACGGTCTCCCGCGTCTCCACGCGCCAGGTGGGCGGCAGAGCAAGTCCGTCGAGCACGCCTTGGAGCGTCGGGAAAACCGCGTCGAACGGGTACTCGTCCTCCTCCATCCAGGACGGCCAGCCGGCGTGCATGACGATGAGCAGGGTGCCTCCTGGTGCCACCGCTTCGGCGGCCCGTGCGAGCACGCCGTCCTGGTCGAGCGCGACAGGTGACTGGAGGAACTGCGCGCTGACCAGGTCGAACCCGCCCTCGGGAAAGCTGAGTCCGAGTTCGTGCTGCTCGAACGCCGTCCGCTCGGCGAGACCGGCCTCCGCGGCGTGCGCGGCCGCCCGCTCCAGCGCCGTGGAGGAGATGTCCACGCCGGTCGCCCGCCAACCGCGCGAGGCCAGCCACAGCACGTCACTCCCCTCGCCACAGCCGAGGTCCAGGGCAGTGCCCGGTTCCAGAGCGTCGACCTCACGGACGAGCAGCGGGTTCGGATCACCGCTCCAGAGGCGTTCGCTGGAGCGGTAGCGTTCTTCCCAGAACTGCGCCGGGGCCTGAGGCTGCGGTGTAGACATCGGGGCTCCTTCGGGATGACTGCGTGGTACCGGCGGCACCTGAACCCAGAGTCGCCAGACGGACGCAGACCGGTCAAACACCGTTGCCGGTCCGGCAAACGCACCTTCGGGCGTGGGACGGACGAGCGGGGGCACGGACAAGAGACAGGCCCGGTCAGTGGTGGCCGTGGCTGCTCTCGATCTCGCGGTACTCCTCCTGCGTGGGCTTGGGAATCTGCCCGGAATCGCCGTAGTAGCCCTTCGACAGGCGCGACCGCAGCTTCTGACCACGGCCGACCTTGCGCC
>NZ_QOIN01000045.1 GCF_003323715.1 Streptomyces diacarni | reverse complement strand
AAGCCCTCCTCTGCCTCGCCCGACGACGCGCCGACGTGCTCTTCGCCATGCTCCGCGACGGCACCCTCTACCAACCGCCAACACCTTCAACGGCTTGACCAAACCCATAGAGGCACCCCCCGCATACGCTGACGCTACGGTCGGTTCGAACACGACTTGTTCCTCTCCGAAGGGAGACGCTGTGCCGGAACCCCGACCCCCGTATGGGCCCACGGGCACCGGAGCGGTCCCGCCCCTGACCGGTTACACCGTCGCCGTGACGGCCGCGCGCAAGGCCGAGGAACTCGGCGCGCTGCTCCAACGGCGCGGCGCCCACGTCCGCTACGCCCCCGCGCTGCGTATCGTCCCCCTCACCGACGACGCGGAACTGCGCGCCGCCACCCGGCAGCTGGTCGCCGACCCCCCGCACCTCACCGTCGTCACCACGGGTATCGGCTTCCGCGGCTGGATGGAGGCGGCCGACGACTGGGACACGGGCGGAGCGCTGCGGGGCGCGCTCGCCGGGGGCGAAGTCCTCGCCCGAGGCCCCAAGGCGTGCGGGGCCATCCGCGCCGCCGGGCTCCGCGAAGCCTGGTCGCCCGCCTCCGAGTCCACCGCCGAAGTACGCGCACACCTGCTCGCCCGGGGGGATCTGAGGGGGCTGCGGGTGGCCGTCCAGCTCCACGGAGAACCCCTCGGGGGGTTCCTCGACGCACTGCGCGCCGCGGGCGCCGACGTCGTCCCCGTGCCCGTCTACCGCTCGACACGGCCGCTCGACCCCGCACCCCTCGACCGGCTGATCGAGGCCCTGATCGCCGGTGAGGTCGATGCCGTCACCTTCACCAGCGCCCCCGCCGTGGCGGGCCTGTTCGGCCGCGCCGAGGAGAGCGGCTCTGCGGACGCGCTGACGCGGGCCCTGCGCGGTCCTGTCCAGGTGGCCTGCGTCGGTCCGGTCACCGCCGCGCCGCTGCTCGAGCGGGACGTGCCCGCGTACTGGCCCGACCGCTTCCGTACGGGCGCGCTCGTGCGGAAGCTGTGTGAGCGGCTGCCGAGGTGACGGACCCCGGCGGCGGACCCCGGCGGCGGGGGCCCGTCCGGATCGTGGACGTACGGGTGTGCCCCGAACACACCGTGTGGCATACTCCAGCCCAGGTCACGAGCGACAGCGATCAAGGCCCCGGCCCGCTGTCCGGCAACCCTCCGTCCGTGGCGGGGTGCCCCGGGTGATGACCAGGCCGTAGGACAGCAAGGTCTGCGGCAAGCGCGGATCCCTCTCCGCCAGGGGTCCTGGTCTGCGAGGGAGTCTTTCGTGAGCAAGCGAATGCGCTAGGGCCGGATCGGCCCCTTTCCCGTCTGCCGTCAGGCGCGCCGTGATGCCGTCTGACGCCGGGCACAAGGCGCTGTCGTCTGCCGTCCGACAGCGAGGCGGTGTCGTCGCCGCCGCTCGTCGTTCACCCCTGCCCATGGAGCTTCCCCATGCCGTTCAATGCCGCTTTTGCCCCGATTGATCCGTCCTGTGCGCGGGAGGCGGCGGCCTCCGCGCCGGAGACGTCGCCGGCCCCCGCCAAGAAGGCCGGAGGGCCCCTCTCGGTCCTCGGCCGCGACGTCCGCGTGCCCCTGGTCACCGGTGGGGAGGTGACGTACGCGGCCCTCGACTACGCCGCGAGCGCCCCCGCGCTCCAGCGGGTGTGGGACGACGTCGCCGCGTACGCCCCGTACTACGGCAGCGTGCACCGCGGAGCCGGCCACCTCTCCCAGCTGTCGACCGAGCTGTTCGAGCAGAGCAGGCGAACCGTCGCGGAGTTCCTCGGATGCCGCGAGGGCGACCAGGTGGTCTTCACCCGCGCCACCACCGATTCCCTCAACCTCCTGTCGGCGGCGCTGCCGCAGGGCACGCGGGTCTTCGTGTTCGAGACGGAGCACCACGCCGCTCTGCTGCCGTGGCGCACGCACGACGTCACGTACCTGGACGCGCCCCGTTCGCCCGAGGCCGCCGTCGCGACCCTCGAGGCGGCGCTGCACGGCGCACCCGCCGGGCCGAAACTGGTGTGCGTGACGGGGGCCTCGAACGTCACCGGAGAGGTGTGGCCGGTCCGTGAGCTGGCGCGGGCCGCGCACCGGCACGGGGCGCGGCTCGTGCTGGACGCGGCGCAGCTCGCCCCGCACCGCCCCGTCAGCCTCGCCGAACTGGAGGCCGACTGGGTGGCGCTGTCGGGGCACAAGCTGTACGCGCCCTTCGGTGCGGGCGTCCTGGCGGGTCGCACCGACTGGCTCGTGCAGGCGGAGCCGTATCTCGCGGGCGGCGGTGCCAGCCGCCGGGTGGCGCGGGGCGCGGACGGCGGCGTCGAGGTGGAGTGGCACACCACCGCCGCCCGGCACGAGGCGGGTTCGCCGAACGTGATCGGCGCCTACGCCCTCGCCGCCGCCTGCCGCGCCCTCACGGAGGCGGGGTTCGACGGCCTGGTCGCCCGCGAGGAGGAGCTGCTGGCCCGGCTGCGTGCCGGTCTCGCCGACGTCCCCGAGGTGCGGGTCCTCTCCCTCTTCGGCGAGGGTGCCGACCAGGTGGGCGTCGTCTCCTTCGTCGTCGAGGGCTGGAACGGCTCGCACTTCGCCGCCGCCCTGTCGGCCGAGTACGGCATCGGCGTCCGCGACGGCCTGTTCTGCGCCCACCCGCTGCTGCGCACTCTCCTCGGCCGGGAGGGCGACGCTCCCGGCGAGTGCGGGGCGCCCGAGGCCGCGCCGGGCTCCCCGTCCCCGGCCGGAGAGGCCCCCGCGCTCAACGCCGTCCGGGTCAGCTTCGGTGCGGGGACGCCCGACGAGCACGTGGACCGGTTCGTCGCCGCCGTACGGGAGCTGGTGCGGGAGGGGGCGCGGTGGAACTACCGCACCGAGGAGGGGCGTTGCGTCCCCGAGGCCCCGGACCCCGCCGCGGGCTGAACGACCTGCCGCCCGCCCGCCCCCTCGCCTTTCCGCCGCCGGGCGGACCCTGGCTCAGGAGGCCACCGTGAAGCGGGCCCGATGGTGCTTCGGCCGCTCAGCCTCATCCATCAGGGCGATGGCGAAGTCCTCCATGGAGAGGGCGGAGCGGCCTGCCTCGTCGACCAGCAACTCATCGGTGCCCAGCCGGTAGTGCCCGGTGCGGACGCCGGGAGCCAGCAGCGCGGGCGGGCTCACGTACGCCCAGTCCAGCCGCGCGGGTGCCTGCCGCAGGAGCAGCGCGTACTGCTCGTCGCAGGCCAGGGCGATGGGCCGCCACTCCTCGGGGACGTATCTGGGGTCGTCGCTCACCCGGACGCGCCCGTCGGTGCCCGGAACCGTCAGGCTTCCCGCGCCGCCGACCAGCAGCAGCCGCACGCCGGTGCGGGCCAGCCCCGCCAGCAGCCCGCGCGCCGCCAGTACCAGGCCCTCCTCGTTGCCGGGCGCGGGGCGGGTGGCGCTGACGACCAGGTCGTGACCCGTGCTGAGAGCGGCGACGTCGCCGGCGTCGGCCGCGTCGCCCACCCGGTGCGTGGCGCCCGGGTGCAGGGCGGGGAAGCGGGCCGGGTCGCGGACCACGGCGCTGACCTCGTGGCCGCGCGCGAGGGCCTCGGTGACGACCCGGCTGCCGACGTTGCCCGCCGCGCCGAAGACTGCGATGCGCGTGGTGTCCAACTCCTGGGTGACGATGCGGATGTGTCGATGAGTAGAGCTGTCGATGAGTGGTCAGTGTGAGCTCAGGTGCGCGGCGCTGAGCCGCTCCAGGCCCCACACCGCCAGCGCGGCCGCCGCGAGCCCCGCGCCCAGCAGGCACACCCCGCTCCAGCCGGCGCGCGCCCACACCAGGGCGGTCAGCGCCGAACCCGTGGCGCCGCCGATGAAGAAGCTGGTCATGAAGACGGAGTTGAGGCGGTTGCGGGCCTCGGGGCGCAGCGCGTAGAGCACCGTCTGACTGCTGTTGAGGACGGCCTGCTGCCCGACGTTCAGCGCGACGACGCCCACCGCCAGCCACGGCAGCGACCGCCCGCCGGCCAGGAGCAGCAGCCAGCCGCCGCCCAGCGTCGCGATGCCGCACCCGGTCACGTACTGCACGAGTCCCCGGTCGTTGAGCCGCCCCGCGAAGGTCATCGTCACCACGCCGACCACCCCGAGGAGGCCGAACAGCCCGATCCGCGACTCCGACCAGCCGAAGGGCGGCCCGGCCAGCTGGAACGTCAGCGCGGTCAGCTGCACGCTGTAGGCCGCCAGGGACAGGGCGCCGATCGCCGACCGCCAGCGCAACAGCGGTATCTCGCGCAGCAGGGAGAGCGAGGAGCGCAGCAGCGCCGGATACGGCAGCCGGGCGGTGGACCGTACGCGCGGCAGGTGACGGTGCAGGAGGAACGCCATCACGGCCACCGGTATCGCGCTGACCCAGTAGACGGTGCGCCAGCCGCCCAGCCCGGCCAGCACACCCGAGACGGTGCGGGCCAGCAGCCCGCCCAGCAGCACGCCGGACATCACGGTGGCCACCGCACGGCCGCGCGCCTCGTCCGGCACGAGGGCGGCCGCGTATCCGACGACGACCTGGGCGCCCACCGCCGTCAGCGCGACGGCGACGGTGCCCGCGAGCAGCAGCGCTCCCGTGGGCGCGGCGGACGTGCACACGAGGAAGACCGCGGTCGCCGCCAGCAGTCCGACGGCGAGACGGCGCCGGTCGAGCACGTCGCCGAGCGGGACGATCAGCAGCAGGCCGAGCGCGTAGCCGGCCTGCGAGGCGGTCACCACGAACCCCGCCAGGGTGGCGCTGATGTGCAGGTCGCGGGTGATGAGGTCGAGGAGCGGCTGGGCGAAGTAGTTGCCCGCGCAGGAGAGTCCGGTGGCGGCGGCCATCAGGAGCAGCAGACCGCGGCGGGGCGTCGCAGGAGGGTGCTCGCGGGGTCCCTCTGGTGCGGTCGCGGGCGCCGTGCGGGTCCAGGGCCGGGGTGCGGTGTCGGTCATGTGCTCAGGCTGCGGCCGCCGTTGACGATGAGTCCAACACATCCTCGTCATGCGAACGATCGCGAAACGAGATGGATGTTCCTAGGCTTGCGCGCATGGAACTCCAGCAGCTGCGCTACGTCGCCGCCGTCGCCGACACCGGCGGCTTCACCCGGGCCGCCGAGCGCTGCCACGTCGTCCAGTCCGCGCTCAGCCACCAGATCGCCAAGCTGGAGAAGGAGTTGGGCGCGCGGCTGTTCGAGCGCACGAGCAGGAGCGTGCGGCTCACCCCCGCCGGTGAGGCGTTCCTGCCCGCCGCGCGGCAGTCACTGGAGGCGGCCGAACGCGCCGCCGCCGAGGTCGCCGCGGCCACCGGCGAGATCCGCGGCACCCTCGCCCTCGGCGCCATCAGCACCATCGCCTCCATCGACCTGCCCCGGCTGCTGCGCGACTACCACCACCGCTATCCGCAGGTGCGCATCAGCCTGACGTCGAGCCGCAGCGAACTGCTGGCGGAACAGGTCAGGCGCGGCACCCTCGACCTCGCCTTCCTCGGAGTGACCCCGTCCTTCCAGGCGAAGGGCGTACGGTCGCGCACCCTGGTGCGCGACCGGCACGTCGTCATGGTCGCCCCGGGGCATCCGCTGGAGGAGGAGGGCGCGGGGCGACCTCTGGAGCTGGCCCGCCTCGCCGAGGAGACGTTCGTCGACTTCGCCGCCGGCAGCCACGCCCGCGCCCAGACCGAGGAGGCCTTCGCCGCCGCAGGACTCCACCGCGACGTGGCCTTCGAGGCCTCCCACTGGGAGTTCCTCGCCGCCCTCGTCCGCAACGGCATGGCCGTCGCCATGCTCCCCTCGGCCTTCGTCTCCCAGCTCTCCGGGCTGCGCGTCCTGCCCGTCCGCGAGGGACCCCGCCGCGAGGAGCGCCTGGTGTGGAGCGCCACCCGGCTCACCCCGGCGGGCGCGGCGTTCCTGCGGGACATGGAGGAGGGCGACGAGGCGGGGCGGGGCCCCCGAGTCCCACAGGACTCCGGCGGAAGGCGCTAACCGCCCAGCGCCAGGCGCAGGTAGTCGTCCAGCCCTGCCGCCGCCCACGTGCGCGAGTCGGTCTCGTGTTCCCAGACGAACACGTCCTCCTCCCGCCTCGGTACCCGCACGAAAGCGAACTGGTCGCCGCCCCCGTCGTAGCCGAAGAACAGCAGCGGCTCGAACGGCATGTAGAGCCCGGCGAACTCGGGCGAGGAGCGGAACGCGGCGTTGTCGGCCGCGATCCGCGCGGCGCTCCACACCACGTCCGTGCCGTCCTCGTCGCGTACGCCGTCGCACTCCCGCAACAGCGCGGCGAGCGCCTCGGGCAGCGGCTGCCCGAGAACCCGCGGGATCTCGGCGAGCGCCCGTCCGGTCGCGGGAGCCGCGGGCACGGCTTCGGGGTCGCGGGCCAGTATCCGTTCGCGCCACATGAGGGAGAGGATCCCAGACTCGTCGGCGGAACCACCCGTCAGCGGAACTCGTGCACGACCTCGATCGGCCCCACGAGGTGCGCGTTGAACTCGTCCAGCTCCTCGGCGGGCACCCACAGTTCGAGGATCGTCTCGCCACCCGCCTGCCGCACGGGATACCGGGCGAGGAAGGCCGACTCGACGGCGAAGCGCGTCACATAGCCCGCCCCGTCGTGCTTGACGTTCCAGTCGCGGGCGATGCGGACCGCGTAGTCCTCGTTCAGCACGGGGTAGAAGAGCGGCTGCTCCGGCAGCCGTGCGGGCCACGCACGCCAGCCCGACTCCCGTACCAGCTGAAGCTCCTTCGGGCCCGTGGGCCGCCACAGCGTGGTCGTCGCCTTCTCCGCCGTCCCCTGCGTACTCATCCCGGCACGCTACCGACGCCCGCACGCAGGCGACCACCCGATTCCACCGCCCGCGCCAAGGGCGCGCACGTCACCAGCACGAACACCCCGAACAGCGTGATCGGCAGCAGTCCCACGGGCCGCAGCGCCCAGCCCGGGTCCTCGCGCACCCACTGCCAGTCCACGACCCAGTTCGCCACCACGTCCGCGGTCATCACCGCCCCCGCCAGCCACACCCCGGCAGCGCGCGCCCCCGCGACGAGGACGGCCACGAGCGGGTCCAGCACCACGAGCCCCACGAAGAACACCTGCCACGGCACGGCCGCGACCGGGGCGTACACGTGGATACCGCCCCGCAGCAGGTCGAACAGGTGGGCGCAGCCCCCTTCCAGGAACCCCACCAGGTAACCCGCCGCCACCCACCGCCCCCACCGCGGCACCGGCCTCCACCGCAACCGCAGCCCCTGTGACCTCACGTCAGGAGTCTTTCAGCCCCACCCGCGCACGCCGGCGTGCGGCACCGCCCGGACCCGTCGCCTTCGAGTGTCCGGCTCAGGAGTCCAGGCCGATGGCGAAGGCCGTCTCCAGGTCGTGTTGGGAGTAGGTGCGAAACGCGATGTGGGTCTCGGTGGACTGGACGCCGGGGACCTTGCTGATGCGGCCGGGGATGATGTCGGCGAGGTCGTCGTGCTCGGCGACGCGGACCATGGCGATCAGGTCGTGGGCACCGGTCACGGAGTAGACCTCGCTGACACCGTCGATGGCGGCGATCTGCTCGGCGATCTCGGGGATGCGCTCGGTGCTCGTCCGGATGAGGACGATCGATGTGATCACGGCTTGGTCTCTCCCTCGCACGCCGGGGTTGGCCCGGTCACTGTAGCCCGGCGGTAGCTCAGCCAGACGAGGAGGAAGCCCAGCGTGAAACCGACCACATGTACGAGGTAGGCGACGCCCGGGCCGCCCTCGTCCCGGCGCGTGGCCAGCCACTGGAGGGTGAGCCAGAAGAGGAGGACCACCCAGGCGGGGAAGCGCAGCGGGAGGAAGAAGAGGAAGGGGAAGACGCTGGTGACCCTGGTGCGCGGGTACAGGTACAAGAAGGCGCCCAGCACGGCGGAGACCGCTCCCGAGGCACCGACCAGCGACTGGCCCGAGGCCGGGTGCGCCGCCGCGTAGCAGAGCATGGCCACGTAGCCGGCGCTCAAATAGAGGAGGGCGAAGCGCACCGGCCCCATGCGCTGCTCGACCGCCTTGCCGAAGACGCTGAGGAACAGCACGTTCCCGAGCAGGTGGAGCCAGTTCCCGTGCAGGAACAGCGCGGTCGCAGGGGTCAGCAGCGGGCGTGTGGCGCCGCTCAGCAGCGCGCGGGGCACCACGCCCCACCGGTCGAAGTAGCCGGACTGCGCCTGCGCGAGCGCCCGCCCCGTGCCGTAGGACGGGACGAGCCCGGAGGCAGGACCGATCAGGAAGAGCAGGCCGCAGCAGCAGATCAGGGCGTACGTCACGAGGGGGCGCGGCCCCCCGCCGCGGCCCCGGGTCGCGGCGGCGGCGCGGTCGGTGCCGTCGGTGCCGTCCATGACGGGATCATGACGGCTCGCTCGCTGGGCATGCTCCTCGACACACGCACGGGCACGCGGACGGCCCCAGGCCGTAGGGTTGACGGCACGTGACGCCTTCCCGCATGTCCGTGACGTGTCCACGAGAGCGCACGGAAGGCGGAAGCGCGCACACCGACCGATCCGACCCCAAGGAACACCGACCTCAGGAATCGAGGACTCACGACGATGGCGGTCCCCACGCCCACGGACGAGACCCGCTGGCGCTGCACCCTGTGCGGCAACCTGACCCGGTTCGATGTGACCCGGTCCAGCAAGGTGGTGGAGTACGTCCATCTGGACCTGGCCGGAGCGCCGAAGGTGGAGGAGCGCGAGGTGCTCAGTGAGACCATCGAGTCCGTGCGCTGCCGATGGTGCAACGCCGTGGACCAGATCGAACTGGTGGACCGGCCCAGCGCTCAGGTGTAGGGCTCGGACAGGACAGGGCTCGGGAAATCAGGGCGTGAGACGGCAGGTGTGACCGGTGGAGGAACGGACGGGCGGCGAGCCTCGGCGGCCGAAGAAGGCTGCCGAGGCGCCCCCGGGGCCGACCGGTCCTGACACGGGCCCTCAGCCGCAAAGCGGCCCCGACGGACGTGACGCGGACGCCGAGGGCCTGGAGCGGCCACTGCCGGAGAAGGTGCGCCGGCGCGTCGTCGCGTTCACCGGCGACGCGCTGGGCGGACTGACCGTCGCACAACTGCCGCCCCCGCTGCGGCAGTACGCGCGCTTCACCCCGCAGCGCCGCGTCAAGTTCGGCGGCAACGCCATGGCGGCGGCCCTGGAGTCGGACGCCGTCTTCCGGCAGCGGATCGCCTCCCGGCTGCGCGAGCGGCTGCCCGAGCTGGCGGGCGCGCTGGACGAGGGCGCCCCGCCCCCGGCCGCCGACCCGGTCGACGTGGCCGCCGTCGGTTACGTTCTGCGGCCCGCAGGATGGGCGAAGCTGGTCGCCGCCGCGGGCGAGGAGGCCCAGCGGGCGCAGGCCGAGCGGGCGGGCGAGGAGGCGCAGCGGGAGCTGACCAGGCTGCGCGAGGAGCTCTCCCACGCCAGGAACGCCGCCCGCGACGACGCGGAGCGGGCGCGGCGCGACGTGGAAACACTGCGCAAGGAGCTCGACGGCACCCAGCGCAGGCTGCGCAGCGCCCAGGCGGACGTGCGCCGCGGTGAGGCCGCGCTGCGCAAGGTGCAGTCCGAGCTGGAGGTGGTGCGGTCGGCCGCGGGCGCCGACAAGGCGGCCTCCGACAGCGAGGTGCGGCGCCTGAAGTCCCGGCTGGCGGAGAGCGAGTCGGCGCTGGAGGCGCAGCGCCGTGCGGCGCGTGAGGGCCGCAGCGTCGAGGACATGCGCGTGCGGCTGCTGCTGGACACGGTGCTGGACGCGGCGCAGGGGCTGCGCAGGGAGTTGGCGCTGCCGCCGTCCGAGTCGCGTCCGGCCGACACCGTCGAGGCGGTCGAGCCGGGCCGGATGTCGCCCAAGGACGTCGCGGCCAGGGCGCTGTCGGCGACGGATCCCGCGCTGCTCGACCAGTTGCTGGCGCTGCCCCAGGCGCATCTGGTGGTGGACGGCTACAACGTCACCAAGACCGGCTATCCCGCGATGCCGCTGGAGAAGCAGCGGCTGCGGCTGCTGGGGGGCCTGGCCGGGCTGGCGGCCCAGTCGAACGCGGAGGTCACCTGCGTGTTCGACGGCGCTGAGCTCGCGGCGCCGGTGCTGCTGGCACCGCCGCGCGGGGTGCGGGTGCTCTTCTCCAAGCCGGGCCAGACGGCGGACGAGCTGATCCGCCGGCTGGTGCGCGCCGAGCCGCCGGGCCGCCCCGTCGTGGTGGTCTCCAGCGACCGCGAGGTGGCGGACGGTTGCGCGGCCGCCGGCGCCAGGCCCGTCGCGGCGACTCTTCTCCTCAAGCGCCTCGCGCGCACGTAGGGCGCCCGCGAACGAACACGGGTCCGGGTCTCCGGGTGTGGCCTGCATCACGGTCCCTCGCCCTGTCGCGTGTGCGAAGCGTGAGGCCGTGCTCGCCCTGAGTGGGAGGCGGGTAAAGAATGCGGCCGTGAGTCATCTTTTTCCTGGAGGGATTTGATCCGATCACTACGCGTGGCTAATCTCTGGCTTCGAACCTCCGCTCGGGTGATCACCTATCCGGGGTGACGGCGGAGGACCGCCTCGTTCCGTCGAGTTGAGACCGCCGCCCCCGTCGGGTGGTGTGGTCCGGCGACGCGGAGCCGGAACTGACCGACCGGCAGGCGGCTGAGAGGAAGAAGGAGCTCGCCCCAGTGGCGTCCCACCGTCGTCCCAAGCAGCCGAACCGCGCTCGCGTCAGTGTCCTCACCATGACCGCCGCCGCGGCCGTCGCCCTCACCTCCCAGGCGGCACACGCCGACCCGCAGACCTCCAAGAAGAGCGTCAAGGAGAAGGTCGACAAGCTCTACGAGGACGCCGAGGCCGCCACCGAGAAGTACAACGGCGCCAAGGAGAAGCAGTCCAAGCTCTCCACGGAGGTCGAGAATCTCCAGGACAGCGTCGCGCGCGGCCAGGGCCAGCTCAACAAGATGCGCAACCAGCTCGGTTCCGTCGCCACCGCGCAGTACCGCACGGGCGGTATCGACCCGTCGCTGCAGCTCTTCCTCTCGTCCGACCCGGACAACTACCTGGACAAGGCCTCGGCCATGGACCAGTTGAGCACCAAGCAGACCACCGCGCTGAAGAAGATCCAGGGCAAGCAGCGGAGCCTCGCGCAGCAGCGCAAGGAAGCCTCCGGGAAGCTGAAGGACCTCTCCAGCACGCGCACGGCGCTCGGCAAGAAGAAGAAGGAGATCCAGGGCAAGCTCTCCGAGGCCCAGACGCTCCTCAACTCGCTGACCGCCAAGGAGAAGGCGAAGCTCGCCGCGAAGCAGAAGCGCGCGGACCGGGCCTCCAGCGACCGTGCCGACCTCGGCGACGTGAAGCCCGGTTCGGGCCGCGCCGCCGCCGCGCTGGCCGCCGCCAAGACGAAGATAGGCAGCCCCTACGTGTGGGGCGCCACCGGGCCGAGCTCGTTCGACTGCTCGGGGCTGACGTCCTGGGCGTACCAGCAGGCGGGTGTCTCGCTGCCGCGGACCTCCCAGGCGCAGGCGAGCGCCGGCACCCGGATCGCCAGCCAGAGCGCCCTCAAGCCGGGCGACCTGGTCCTCTTCTACGGCGACCTGCACCACATCGGTCTCTACGCCGGCAACGGGCAGGTGCTGCACGCGCCGAAGCCGGGCGCCTCGGTGCGCTTCGAGGCGATGGGCAACATGCCCTTCCAGTACGGCGTCCGGGTGGGCTGAGGTCTCCGGCTCGCGCGCGGGTGACGGGCCAGGGCCCGCACGCGGATGGCGCGAGCGGCGGGAGGGCACCGGCCGCCCCACGATCAACAGCCAGTGTGATGACCGCTAAACGTCCTTCGTACGGGTGAAAGCCTCCGACTGCGGATGACCCGGGAGCCACCCCGGTGACCTGCGTGATCGCCGAACGCCGCACCGCGCGCCAGGACTTACCGGCCGTGAGCGGTCCTTTGCCGTCAGTGAGGGCACGGCTACATTCTGCGGGCGCACGTCGCCTAGCGGAAGGAACGCGTCCTCCAGTGGCATCCCACCGGTCCCCTCGACGTACCTCGCCGCCCGCGCAGAGCTGGACCGCGCGGGTCACCGTGCTGTCGGCCGCTGCCGCGGGTGCGGCGGCCGCGCTCACGCCCGCGCCCGCCGGCGCGGACCCCGGCGCTGACAAACCGTCCGCCAAGAGCGTCAACGCCCGTATCGACGGCCTCTACGAGCAGGCGGAGGTCGCCACCGAGAAGTACAACGGGGTGGCGGAGCGCGCCGGCAAGCTGCGCGAACAGGTCTCCGACGCGCAGGACGCCGTCGCACGCGGCCAGTCGAAGGTCAACCGGCTGCGCGACACGCTCGGCGGCCTCGCGGGCGCCCAGTACCGCTCGGGAGGCATCGACCCGGCGCTGACGCTGATGCTCACCTCCGACCCCGAGGGCTATCTGGACAAGGCCACCACCCTCGACCGGATCGGCAGCCGCCAGATGCTCAAGCTGCGCCAGTTGCAGACCGCCCAGCGGAATCTGCAGCAGCAGCGCACCGAGGCCGCGGGGAAGGTCGAGCAGCTCGACGGGTTGCAGGACGCGCTCAGCCGGCAGAAGAAGAGCGTGCGCAAGAAGCTCTCGGCCGCCAAGCGGCTCCTGGGCCGGCTCACCGCGCAGGAGCGCGCCGAGCGCGAGCGCGCCTCCAGGGGCGGGCGCGGTGCCGACGGCGGCTCGAAGGTGGGGTCCGGCGGGGCCAAGGCCTCCTCGGGCCGTGCCGCCGCCGCTGCCGCCGCCGCGAGGTCCGCCGTCGGCCGCCCGTACGCGTGGGGCGCGGCCGGACCCGGCGCGTTCGACTGCTCGGGGCTGACGCAGTGGGCGTACGCGCAGGCGGGCACCTCGATCCCGCGTACGTCGCAGGCGCAGCGCTCGGCGGGCCGCCAGGTTCCACTCGGCGAGGCCCGCCCCGGCGACCTGATCGTCTACCGGGACGACGCCAGCCATGTGGCGATGTACATGGGCAACGGACAGGTCGTGCACGCCCCGCACCCCGGGGCCCCGGTGCGCTACGACCCGGTGGGCATGATGCCGATCTCCTCCGTCACCAGGCCCTGACCGCCCCACCTGCCGCACCGCCCCACCGGCCGCCGGGGCCCCGCGCCCGTACCCTCGATGGGGTGAACAGGCCACACGGAGCCCCCGGCGGGCGCGCGGTCCGCCGGGGGCTCGTGCCGGTCCTGCTGTGCGTGCTCGGCGCCTGCGCCCCGGCCGCCGGCGACGCGGGGGACGACGGCGGGGACGTCCGCCCCTTCCAGACCGTTCTGGACGGGCAGGCCGCCGCCGTGCGCGAGGGCGACAGGGCCGGCTATCTGGCCGCGCTCGACCCGCACGCCGACCGCTACCGCGCCGAGCAGCGGCGGGTCTACGCCAACCTGCGCAGGCTCCCGCTGGGGGAGTGGGGCTACCGGGTGGCGGACGTCAGGCGCGACGGCGACGAGGCCACCGTCCGGGCCCGGCTGCGCCACCGCCTGGCCGGGTACGACCGGGCCGCCACCACCGAAACCGAGCGGCTGCGCTTCGTGCGGCGGGACGGCGACTGGCGCCTGGCCGGGGAGGCGTCCGGCAGCACCACGCAGCTGTGGGAGCAGGGCACGGTGACCGTCGTGCGCGGTGAGCACTCTCTCGTGCTGGGTGTGGGCCGTAAGCGGTCGGCGCTGCGCGCCCTGGCGGGCGCCGCCGACCGTGCGGTGCCCGCGGTGGCGGGGACGTGGCCGCGCGGGTGGACCCGCCGGACGGTGCTCCAGGCCCCGTCCTCCACCGAGGCGATGGGCCGCCTGTTGAGGTCTCCCGCTTCTTCCTATGCGGGGATCGCGGCCGTCACCACGGGGGAGGCGCAGGACGGGGCCGGGCAGGGGGACGCGCCCGCCGACCGCATCGTCGTCAACCCGCGGGCGTTCGCCGCTCTCAGCGAGCAGGGCAGGCAGGTGGTCCTCACGCACGAGACCACCCATGTGGCGACCCGGCGGCAGACCACCGGTGCGACGCCGATGTGGCTTTCCGAGGGCATCGCCGACTGGGCGGGCTACCGCACGGCGAAGCTCACGCCGCGCCGGGCGGCGCCCGAACTCGCCCGCGCGGTGGACGATCTGGACGCGGGCCGTGGCGGGTCCTCGCCGCTGCGGGCGCTGCCCACCGAGGAGGACTTCCGCTTCGACAACGACCCCACCCGCCTGGCCCGCGCCTACGAGGGCGGCTGGCTGGCCTGCCGGATGGTGGCCGAGGAGTGGGGCGCGGACGCGCTCGTCGCGCTCTACGACCGGGCGGGCCGCGAGGACGGCGGTGAGAGCGCGGGACTGGACGCGGCGCTGCGCTCGGTGCTGGGGGTGGGCCGGGAGCAGTTCACCGACCGGTGGCGGGCGTATGTGACGGCGCAGCTGGGCCGGGGTCCGTCCCGGGGCTGAGCGGCCGTACCCCGTCGGGGCCGCGCATCCCCGGCAGGGCGCCGCCCCGGGCGCCGTCCGTGCCGTCCCGGTCCGCGCCGCCGTCGTCCTGGTCCTCCTCGTCGTGCCGGCCTTCCCTGCCGTCCTGGCTGCCGGCCCGGTCCTTCCGCGTTCCGGTCACCGTCGTACGCCACAGCCGTCCGCAGGCGAGCACGGCGGCGGCCACCAGCAGCGCGTTGCGGACCGCCAGCACCAGCAGGCCAGGTCCCTCGCCGGTGACCACGTCGGTGAACCAGACGGGGAACTCCAGCTGGGTCAGCCCCGTCGCCGCCAGCACCAGCCAGGCCGGCAGCGCCTGGCGGCCGGTGCGCAGGGTGAGGCAGACGGCGGCCAGCCCGACCAGCCAGATCA
Source organism: Streptomyces diacarni (assembly GCF_003323715.1). Lineage (GTDB taxonomy): Bacteria > Actinomycetota > Actinomycetes > Streptomycetales > Streptomycetaceae > Streptomyces > Streptomyces diacarni. Next base: position 234,460 of record NZ_QOIN01000045.1, on the reverse strand, counting down.
GGTACTGCGGAGAGAGCACCCTGCTGGTGACGACGAAGACCAGCACGGCGGCCAGCGACGCCTGTGCCGGGGTGTCCGGTGCCCAGGTACGCGCCCGCAGCCGCCACAGCAGCAGCCAGCCGAAGCACGCCCCGGTCACGACCATGGCCGCGTCGGTCACCAGCCGCACCCCGGATCCGACGAACTCCATCGAGCCGTACCGCAGCAGTACCCGGCCGTCCCAGTCGAAGAAGTACCGGGCCGCGTGCAGCGCCAGGGAGCCGACCGACTCCACCTCGGTGCCACGGCCGCGCTGTCCGGCCAGGAAGTCCAGGGAGCCGGGCATGGTGGCCGCGAACCCGGCGGCCAGCACCACTGCGGTCGCCAGCGCGGTGAGCCAGACGGTGCGGGTGGTGCGGCCGCGCCGGGTGCCGAGCAGCAGCAGGATCGGCCACACCTTCACCATCGCGCCGAGACCCGCCAGCATCCCGCACATCCGGGGGTGGCGGGTGGCGGCCAGCAGCGCGGCCACGGCGAGGGCGGTCACCATCAGGTCGTAGCGCGCGTACGCGGTCGGGCCCAGCAGCGGTACCCCGGCCACCCACGCCCACACGCCGGCCCGGTGGCGCGGCCGGGCCGCGTCGGCGCGGGCGTCGCGCGGATTGCGGCGCCGGACGGCGTACAGGAGCAGCGCGAGGACCGCCGCGTCGGCGGCGCAGGCCAGTACGAAGAAGGCGGAGGCGTAGTCCAGCAGGCCGGCCAGCAGCCCGGGGGAGAGGATGACGAGGGCGGCGGCCGGCGGATACTGCCAGGTCACGTCCTGGGAGGGGAACGCGCCGGCGCTCAGCTGCTCGAACCAGCCGTGGTAGATCACCGAGACGTCGGAGGTGATGTCCATGCCGCCGGGCACCGTGAAGACCTTGCACACGAAGGCCAGCAGCACCGCCCGGGTGGCCACCCAGACCACCGAAGGCGCCACCACGCCACGCCGCTGTGTCCCCGGCGTCCCCGGCGTCCCCGGCGTCCCCGGCGTCCCCGGCGTCCCCGGTGTCCCCGGCGTCCGCTGCGCCCTCGGTGGTTTCGGTGTTCCCGGCGTCGTCGTCCCGCCGCGCATCCTGCCCATTCCCTCGCTGTGCCCGCCCGCGCCCGCGCCAACGGCCCGCGCGCCCGCGCGCGGTACTGTCGGCGGCGATGCACAAGACCCTCATCGTCACCAACGACTTCCCGCCCCGTCCCGGCGGCATCCAGGCCTTCCTGCACAGCATGGCGCTGCGCCTGGACCCGTCCCAGGTCGTCGTGTACGCCTCGACCTGGAAGCGGGGCCGGGAAGGTGTGGAGGCCACCGCGGCGTTCGACGCGGAGCAGCCTTTCACGGTCGTGCGCGACCGCACGACGATGCTGCTGCCCACTCCGCGCGTCACCAAGCGTGCCGTCTCGCTGCTGCGGGAGCACGGATGCCGCTCCGTGTGGTTCGGTGCCGCCGCCCCCCTCGGCCTGATGGCGCCCGCGCTGCGCCGGGCGGGGGCTGAACGCATCGTGGCGACCACGCACGGGCACGAGGCCGGCTGGGCCCAGCTCCCCGCGGCCCGTACCCTGCTGCGGCGTATCGGCGAGGGCACCGACACCCTCACCTACCTGGGCGAGTACACCCGCAGCCGGATCGCGTCCGCCCTCACCCGCCAGGCGGCCGCCCGGATGGTGCAGCTGCCGCCGGGCGTCGACGAGAAGACCTTCCATCCCGACTCCGGGGGCGGCGCGGTCCGCGCCAGGCTGGGGCTGACCGACCGGCCCGTCGTCGTGTGCGTCTCGCGGCTGGTGCCGCGCAAGGGCCAGGACACGCTGATCGACGCCATGCCGCGGGTGCTGGCCGCCGTGCCCGGGGCCGTGCTGCTCATCGTCGGCGGCGGCCCCCACCGCGCCGATCTGGAGAAGCGCGCCGCCTCCCACGGGCTGACCGACGCGGTGCGCTTCACCGGGCCCGTCGCGTGGGAGGAGCTGCCCGCGCACTACGGGGCGGGTGACGTCTTCGCCATGCCCTGCCGCACCCGGCGCGGCGGACTCGACGTCGAGGGCCTCGGCATCGTCTACCTGGAGGCCTCCGCCACCGGCCTGCCCGTCGTCGCGGGGGACTCGGGCGGGGCGCCCGACGCGGTGCTCGACGGCGAGACGGGCTGGGTGGTGCGCGGTGGCGCGCCCGAGGAGACCGCCGACCGCCTCGTCGAACTGCTGCGCGACCCTCAGCTGCGGGCCCGCATGGGCGCCCGCGGCCGCCGGTGGGTGGAGGAGCGCTGGCGCTGGGACCTGCTGGCGGACAAGCTACGCGCCCTGCTGTGAGCCCGCGCCGGCGGCCGATCTTCGTGCCGCACCTGACGGCCGCGCAGGCCCGGCTCGGGTACCGGGCGGAGCGGAGCGGCACCGTCCCGGCGGACGGGCAGGCGGTGCCCTACCCGGCGTAGATGGCCTCTATCTCGTCGGCGAAGTCCTTGGCCACCACGCCCCGCTTGAGCTTGAGGGAGGGGGTGACGTGGCCGGACTCCTCGGTGAACTGCGCGCGCAGCACGCGGAACTTGCGGACCGACTCGGCCTTGGAGACGGCGCTGTTGCCCTCGTCGATGGCGGTCTGCAGCGCGGCGAGGAGATCGGCGTCGGCGAGCAGCTCCTCGTGACTGAGCTGCTGCTTGCCGTGCTCGGCGGCCCAGCGGGGCAAGAACTCCTCGTCCACGGTCAGCAGCGCGCCGACGAAGGGGCGCCCGTCGCCGACGACCATGCACTCGGCGACGAGCGCGTGGCCGCGGATGCGGTCCTCGATCACGGCGGGGGCGACGTTCTTGCCGCCCGCCGTCACCAGAATCTCCTTCTTGCGCCCGGTGATCGCCAGATAGCCGTCGGCGTCGAGGGTGCCGAGGTCGCCGGTGTGGAACCAGCCCTCGGCCAGCGACTCCTCACTGGCCTGCGGGTTGTTCCAGTAGCCCGTGAACAGGTGCTCGCCGTGCAGCAGGACCTCGCCGTCGTCGGCGATCCGGATGACGGAGCCGGGCAGCGGCTGCCCCACGGTGCCGATCTTGGGCCGGTCGTAGGGGTTGAAGGCCGTCGCGGCGCAGGACTCGGTCAGCCCGTAGCCCTCCAGCACGGTGAAGCCGACGCCGCGGAAGAAGTGGCCGAGCCGCTCGCCCAGCGGGGCGCCGCCGGAGATGGCGTGGGTGGCCCGGCCGCCGAGGACGGCGCGCAGCTTGCTGTAGACCAGCTTGTCGAAGACCCGGTGCTGGAATTTGAGCTTGAGGGAGGGCCCCTCCGGGTCGTCCAGGGCGCGGCTGTAGGCGCCGGCGACCTCGGCGGCCTTGTCGAAGATCTTGCCCTTGCCACCGGCGACGGCCTGGGCGCGGGCGGAGTTGAAGACCTTCTCGAAGACGCGGGGCACCCCCAGCACCATCGTGGGCCGGAAGGCGCCGAGTTCGTCGGTGAGGGTCTTCAGGTCGGACACGTGGCCGAGTTTGATGGGCGCCATCACGGCAGCGACCTGCACCAGACGGCCGAAGACGTGGGCGACGGGCAGGAACAGCAGCACCGAGCCCTCGCCCGGCTGGAACATCGGGCGCAGCCGTTCGACGACGTTGCCGCACTCGGCGAAGAAGCTGCGGTGGGTGAGCACGCAGCCCTTGGGGCGGCCCGTGGTGCCGGAGGTGTAGACGAGGGTGGCCGGTGAGTCGGCGTCGGCGACGGAGCTGCGCTCCTCCACCGTCTCGTCGGAGATCGGGGCGCCGAGGGCGGCGAGTCGGGCGACGGCGGCCTCGTCTTGCGAGGCGGCGGGCTCGATCTGCCACACCTCGCGCAGCGCGGGCAGCCGGTCGCGGACGGATTCGACGGCGGCGGTGTGCGCGTCGGTCTCCACGAGGCAGGCGACGGCGCCGGAGTCGCCGAGGATCCAGGAGATCTGCTCGGGGGAGCTGGTCTCGTACACGGGGACGGTGACGCCGCCCGCGCTCCAGATGGCGAAGTCCAACAGGGTCCACTCGTAGCGGGTGCGCGACATCAGACCGACGCGGTCGCCCGGCTCGATGCCCGCGGCGATCAGCCCCTTGGCGGCCTCGTGGACCTCGGCGAGGAAGCCGGCGGCGCTCAGATCCTCCCAGCGGCCCTCGCGCTTGCGTCCGATGACGGGCAGGTCGGGGTGGCGAGCCGCGTTCCGGCGGATGAGGTCCGTCAGGTTCCCCTCCGCGGGGACTTCGTAGAGGGCCGGAAGGCTGTACTCGCGCAAGACTGCTGCTCCTCGTCGGCGCGCCAAGAGGGGAGGGCCGCGGGGTCGGCCTCCATTGGCTCGGCTCCCGGTCCGCGGGACGGTCCTGCGATCCCGGAAGAATGACGGCCCGGACGTTACCCATCGGTACGGGCATGGGGGTAGAGGGTGACGCGTAGATGTCTTGTGCGTCACAGGTGGAGTTGGCCGATATGCAGCCTAGTCGAGGCGTTCGGGGACACGGAAGCCGCGAGGGAAGAGAGCGGTAAGAGCGGACGTACGGTGCTTTTCGGCCGGCTCCGGTCCGGACCCCGGCCGGCTCCCGGCCCGCGGGGGTGCGCGCCGGCGCCCAGGTCGCCCCCTCCCCGCCCCGCCAGGACCGCTCTAGGGTGGGGCGCATGCGAGTCCACGTAGTCAGCGACGTACACGGCAACAGCGAGGACCTCGCGAAGGCGGGCGAGGGTGCGGACGCGCTGGTCTGCCTGGGAGACCTGATCCTCTTCCTCGACTACGCCGACCACTCGCGCGGCATCTTCCCCGACCTGTTCGGCGTCGAGAGCGCGGACCGCATCGTCGCCCTGCGCACCGCCCGCCGCTTCGACGAGGCCCGCGCCTACTCCCGCCGGCTGTGGGGCGGACTGGACCGCGAGGCGGCCACGGAGGCGGCCGTACGCAAGCAGTACGCCGAACTGTTCGCGGCCTTCCCCACCCCCACGTACGCGACCTACGGCAACGTCGACATGCCGCCGCTGTGGCCGGAGTACGCGCGGGCGGGCGTCAACGTCCTCGACGGGGAGACCGCCGTCATCGGCGGGTGGCGCTTCGGCTTCGTCGGCGGCGGGCTGCGCACGCCCATGAACACGCCCTACGAGATCGACGACGAGACCTACGCGGCGAAGATCGCCGCGCTGGGCGAGGTGGACGTGCTGTGCACCCACATCCCGCCCGAGGTGCCCGACCTGTGCTACGACACCGTCGCGCGCCGCTTCGAGCGCGGCAGCGCGCAGCTGCTGGAGGCCCTGCACACGCTGCGCCCGCGCTACCACCTGTTCGGACACGTCCACCAGCCGCTGGTCCAGCGCATGCGCGTCGGCGCGACCGAGTGCGTCAACGTGGGCCACTTCAACGCGACCGGCACCCCGTGGGCGCTGGAGTGGTGAGCGGCCGCCACGCGTGGGCGCCTAAGCGGTGAGCGGCCGGCGGTCGTGGGCGCCGGAGCGGTGGCAGCCGGGACGGGTGTGACAGGCGTGGCGGAGGCGGCGGTGAGGAGGGCCACGCCCCGCCCGGCGTCGGGCCGCCGGACGCGCGGTAGCCTTCCACCGCAGAGACTCCCCGCGCCACGACGGGCATTCGCGCGGTCTTTCCGCGCCACGGCGGGCATTTCGGACACGGGTACATCGGAGGGCCATGGCGATGGCGGAACACACCAGCTCGAGCATCACCGTCGACGCGGCACCCGAGGCCGTCATGAACGTGATCTCCGACTTCCCCCGCTATCCGGAGTGGACCGGCGAGGTGAAGGAGGCCGAGGTCCTCGGCGAGGACGAGCGGGGCCGCGCCGAACAGGTCCGCCTGCTGCTGGACGCCGGGGCCATCAAGGACGAGCACACCCTCGCCTACGAGTGGATCGGCGAGCACGAGGTGCGCTGGTCCCTGGTGAAGTCCCAGATGCTCCGCTCCCTCGACGGCGTCTACCGCCTCGCCCCGCTGGCCGGCGGCGAGCGGACCGAGGTGACCTACCAGCTCACCGTCGACGTCAAGATCCCCATGCTCGGGATGATCAAGCGCAAGGCCGAGAAGGTCATCATCGACCGCGCCCTCGACGGCCTCAAGAAGCGCGTCGAGTCGGGCGGCGCCCAGGGGTCCGCCACGTCCGGCACGGACAAGGACGGCAACTGACCGGCGGGCGCCCGCAGACCCTCCTGGTCACCGGCGCGGGCGGAACGGGACGCACCACGGTCGCCGCCGCCACCGCCTGCGCGGCCGCGGCCCAAGGGCACCGCACCCTGCTGCTGAGCCCCGAGCCCGCCCGCCGCCTCGCCGCGCTGCTGACCCCCGGCGCCGGCGCCGACGACCCGGTCCAGGGCGGCACACCCGCCGCCCACGTGCCGGGCACCGACGCCTTCGAGGCCGTCGCCGGGGTGCCGGGACTGTGGCTGGGGCGGGTCGAGGCCGGCGAGGAGTTCCGCAGGCAGGCCGTCGACCTCCAGCAGCGCGGCAAGACCGTGCTCGACCTGCTCGGCGCCGTCCCCCTCGACGAGGACGAGCTGACCGAACTCCCCGGCGCCGGCGCCTTCGCGCTGCTGCGCGCCCTGCACGCGGCGCACCGCACCGACGCCCTTCCCGCCGCGGCCGCGGACGGCTGGGACATCGTCGTCGCCGACCTGCCGCCCACACCCGAAGGCCTCAACCTCCTCGCGCTGCCCGAGCAGCTCCGCCGCTACCTGCGCCGCCTCGTCCCCGCCGAACGCCAGACGGCCCGCGCGCTGCGGCCGATACTCGCGCAGCTGGCCGGCGCCCCCATGCCCGCGCAGTGGCTGTACGAGACCGCCACCCGCTGGTCGAAGCAGCTCGCCGCGGTCCAGGAGATCGTCGACGCGCCCACGACGGTCGTCCGGCTGGTCACCGAGCCGGGACCGCTGGCGGCCGAGTCCCTGCGCACCGCGGGCGCCGGGCTGCGGCTGCACGGGCTCGCGCTGGAATCCGTCGTCGCCAACCGGCTGCTGCCCACCGGATCTTCCGACAGGTGGCTGGCCGCACTGGCCGGACAGCAGCAGGCCGCGCTGCGGGAGCTGCGCGGCACGTGCGCGGCCGACTCCGTTCCGCTGTGCGAGCTGCCCCACCTGGGCCGCGACCCGCGCGGGGTCGAGGACCTGACGGCGCTGGCCGACGCGGCCCGCACCGCCGTCGCGCCCGAGGCGGGCGGCGGGGGCGAGGGCCTGCGACCGCCCGCCGGAGCGGACACCGCGCCGGACACCGACGTCGCCTACGGCTGGGTCGAGGACAGGATCGCCGAGGACGGCACGCTGGTGTGGCGGCTCCCGCTGCCGGGAGCGGACCGCGACGAGCTCGAACTGGTGCGGCGCGGCGACGAGTTGACCGTCGGAGTCGGCCCCTACCGCCGCGTCCTCGCCCTCCCCTCCGCACTGCGGCGCTGCCGGGTGAGCGGCGCGGGCCTCAAGGGCGGCGCACTCGGGGTCCGCTTCACACCGGACCCGCAGCTGTGGCCCCAGGGCCCCGACGCGGACCCCCGGCCCTGAACCCCTCCCCGCCCCCGCTCAGGACCTCGGATCGGCCCCCCGTTCAGGTACCGTCGAACCTGCACCAGCCCAGCGACCCCCTTCGCCCGTAGGAGCCCGCCATGAGCGATGACGCCGAGCGCCGCGACGCCCCGGATCCCGACGCCTGGGCGACCGCGTGCGAGGAGGACCTGAACGCCGAGAAGGCCCGCCGCCGCGCACGGTACGGCCCGCCGCCCACCAGCGCCGCCGAGGAGCTGCGGCGGCTCGCCGACGCGGTGACCGAGAAGGTCACCGAGATCGGCAAGCCCTTCGTCGGCGCCGCCGGGTCCGCCGCGGCACAGGGCGTGGCACGGCAGCTGTTCGCGCAGGCCAAATCGACCCTGGAGCCGGTCGTCGAGCGCAACCCGGAGTTCTTCGACCACCTCACCGCGGCGGGCGGCGAACTGCTGGCCGCCTACCGCTCGGTCGTCGAGGAGTCGGAGCGCCGCTGGTCCACGCCCAGGGACGCGAACGCGGCCGATCCGGCGGCGGGAGCCGAGCGCGTCGACCGGATCGACGTGGAGGAGGCGGCCGACCTCTCAAACGCCGCCGACCTGGACGCGCGCGTCGTCGACGAGCAGCGCGTCCCCCTCGACAAGGACGGCGCCCCCGGCGACGACGGCCGCGAGGGCGAGGGCGAAGTCACCGGGGACCGCCCCGAGGAGAGCCACGGCCGGGACGGGGAGCGGGGCCGGGACGAGGCCGACGGCACGCAGCCCGGGGGCTCGGGGCGGCCGGGCGACGACGGCTGAACCCGCCACAGCCCTGCGGGCGTGACGGTGCCCTGCGTGTCGGGGCCCTCCGGTACGGTTTACGGCGGCGGGGATCAGACCGGACGACCGAGGGACACATGGGACTCACAATCGGGGTCGACATCGGCGGCACGAAGATCGCGGCCGGCGTTGTCGACGAGGAAGGCACGATCCTCGAAACCAGCAAGGTGCCCACGCCCGACACCCCGGAAGCCGTGATCGACGCCATCGCGGACGCCGTACGCCAGGCCAGCGCCGAGTATCAGGTGGAGGCCGTCGGTATCGGCGCCCCGGGATACGTGGACGACAAGCGCGCCACCGTGCTGTTCACCCCCAACCTCAGCTGGCGGCACGAGCCGCTTAAGGACAAGGTCGAACAGCGCATCGACCTGCCCGTCGTGATCGAGAACGACGCCAACGCGGCCGCCTGGGGCGAGTACAAGTTCGGCGTCGGCACGGGCCACGAGGACGTCGTCTGCATCACCATCGGTACGGGCCTGGGCGGCGGCACCATCATCGGCGGCAGGCTGCACCGCGGCCGGTACGGCGTGGCCAGCGAGTTCGGCCACATCAGGATGGTCCCCGACGGACTGCTGTGCGGCTGCGGCAACCAGGGCTGCTGGGAGCAGTACGCCTCGGGGCGGGCGCTGTTGCGCTACGCCCAGCAGCGCGCCACGGCCACCCCCGAGCGCGCCGAGACCCTGCTGAGCCTCGGCGACGGCACCACGGAGGGCATCCAGGGCCGCCACATCAGCGAAGCGGCCCGGCAGGGCGACCCGGTGTCCGTCGACTCCTTCCGCGAGCTCGCCCGTTGGGCGGGCGCGGGCCTCGCCGACCTCGCCTCCCTCTTCGACCCCGGCGCCTTCATCGTCGGCGGCGGCGTCTCCGACGAGGGCGAGCTCGTCCTCGACCCGATCCGCAAGTCCTACCGCCGCTGGCTGGTCGGCAGCCGCTGGCGCCCGCACGCCGAGGTGCTGGCCGCCCAACTGGGCAACAAGGCGGGCCTCGTCGGCGTCGCGGACCTGGCCCGCCAGGGCTGAGCGGAGCGGGGAAGCGGATGGAGGAGGACAGACGCGGCGCGCCCGTACCGGTGGGCCCGGGCGGGCTGCCGGCGTCGCGGACCGAGCCGGACGGCACGACAGTCGTCCGGCTGCTCAGCTACAACGTCCGCTCCCTGCGGGACGACACCGAGGCGCTCGTGCGCATCGTGCGGGCCTGCGCGCCCGACATCGTCTGCGTGCAGGAAGCCCCGCGCTTCTTCCGCTGGCGCAAGCACGCCGCCCGGCTGGCACGTCGCACCGACCTGACGTACGTCACGGGCGGTGCGACGGCCGCTGGGCCCATGATCCTCGCCTCGCTGCGGGCCCACGTCGAACACACCGAGGACGTGCTGCTGCCCCGCACCCCGGGGCTGCACCAGCGGGGCCTGGCCCTCGCGCGGCTCCGCTTCGGGCCCGCGTCCGGCGGCCTTCCCCCGGTCAGGATCGGCGTCGTCAGCTTCCACCTCGGCCTCCAGGCCGCCGAGCGGCACCGGCAGGCCGTCGCACTGCGGGAGCGGGCCGCCGGACTCGCCGAGGGGACGAGCGGAGTCGTCGCCGCGGGCGACGTCAACGAGCGGGCGGGCGGCCGTACCTTCCGGCTGCTCGGCCAGGCACCCCCCGAGGGGCAGCCGGGCGCGGGGCTGCGGGACGCGTGGGCGTCGGCGCCGTGGGGCGCCGAGCACACCTCCACGCCCCGCGAGCCGGTCCAGCGCATCGACGCCGTGTTCGCCACCGAGGGCATCGAGGTCCTCGGCGCGGGTGTGCCCCGCGGGCTCCCCGGGGTGAGCGACGGTGATCTGGTGGCCGCCACCGACCACCTGCCGGTGCTGGCGGCACTGCGGGTACGCCCCGGGGACTGACCTGGCGGCGGGCCTCGCCCCGGCACGCCGGGCCCGCCAGGTCACACGACGGCGCCGCGGCCCGGGTCGTCCCAGTCGTCGTCATCGCGGCCGTCGCGCAGCCGGGTCAGCAAGGTGGCGAAACCGCCGAGGAAACCGCCGACGCCGAGCGTCACGATCCACCACGTGAGGTCGGCCTGGAGCAGGATCGCCCCGAGCAGCAGCAGCGGCCCGCCGATGGCGGCCAGCCACGCGAACTTCGTCGCCACGTCCGTCTCGGGCAGCGGCGGCGGCTCGGGCGGCTCGAAATGGCCCTCACCCTCCTCCTCGGCCGTCTCCCAGTCGCGGGGCCCGGCCGGCCCCGTCCCCGCGGCGTAGACGGTGAAGCTGCGCACCCGCGGTCCCGGCGGCGCCTCCGGTTCGCTCGGATCCGGCGGCTCCTTGTCCTGCGCGGGCCGCGACGCGGTGAGGGTGTCGCTCTCGTCGTCGCCCGAGCCGCCGGGCGGGTCCGACTCCAGGGCCGCTCGCGGACCGGGTTCCGGATCCTTGGGCTCCTCCCCGTACGCGGCGACGATGGCCGCCCACGCGGCCTCCTCCTCGGGAGGGAGAGGCGAGCCGTCCTCGCGGGGCTCGCCCTCCTCCGGGTCACGCCCCGTCACGTGCCCCCGCCCCCCGCGTCGCGGCGGCCGGTGCCCCCGCGGTGAGCCGGTCGATGAATCCGCGCGTGTCGGCGAAGATCTGTTCGGCGTCGTGGTCGAGTGTGGCGACGTGGAAGCTGTGCTCCAGCACCGTCTCGGTCACATCGACGGAGGAGACGCGGCCGAGGACGAGCGCCGAGTCCGAGGGCGGCACCACGTGGTCGGTGCGGCTGTGCGCGAGCAGCAGCGGCTGCGTCACCCTGGGCAGGTCCCGGCGCACGACGCGGTGGTAGGCGCGCAGGGCGTACGCGGCCCGCGTCGGCACCCGGTCGTAGCCCAGTTCGTGACGGCCGCCCTTGGCGATGTCGTCGGTGATGCCGCGCACGGACCTGAGAAGGAACCGCCCTGCGGGCACGGCGTAGCCCTGCACCCTGGGGAAGGTCACCGAAGGGTTGACGACGGCGACGCCGCGCACCGCGTCCCCGTGCAGCGCGGCCAGCCGCAGCGCGAGGGCGCCGCCCAGGGACAGGCCGCAGACGAACACCGCCTCGCAGCGCTCGCGCAGCAGCCGCAACTCGCGGTCGACGGTGGCGTACCAGTCCTCCCAACTGGTCATCGCCAGGTCCTCCCAGCGGGTGCCGTGCCCCGGCAGCAGTGGCAGCGAGACGGTCAGGCCGTGCCGCGCCAGGTCCTCGGCCCAGGGACGCAGGGACTGCGGCGACCCGGTGAAGCCGTGACAGAGCAGCACGCCGGTCGCTGATCCGTCGCGGCGGTACGGCTCGGCTCCGGGGAGGATGGGCGGCACGGTGGGCCTCCAGGGGCTCAGCGGGAAGGCGTGCTGCCACCCTAATTCGTCGCCGGGGACTGCGGCAGTGTCCGCGGCTCCCCGCGCCCCGGCCCGTGCCGGTGTACGGCCACGGACGCGCGCGGGCGGGGCGGGGAGACGAGAGGGGCGACGAGGTGAGCGCGCGTGCGCGAACGGCGGCGGGATAGGGTCGGCAGGGTCCCACGAAGGAGGTCGCGGTGTTCTACGGGGCGATGAAGCTGTCGGTGGGCAGCGCGTTGAAGCTCACGTTCCGGCCGTGGGTCGAGGGCCTGGAGAACGTGCCGGACGAGGGGCCCGCCATCCTGGCGAGCAACCACCTGTCCTTCTCCGACTCCTTCTTCCTGCCCGCCGTTCTCGACCGCAAGGTCACCTTCATCGCGAAGGCCGAGTACTTCACCTCGCCGGGGCTCAAGGGCAAGCTGACCGCCGCCTTCTTCAAGGGCGTCGGCCAGCTGCCGGTCGACCGCTCCGGGGTGCGCGGCGCGGGAGAGGCCGCCATCAGAAGCGGGCTCGAAGTGCTGGAACGCGGCGAGCTGTTCGGTATCTACCCCGAGGGCACCCGCTCGCCCGACGGCCGCCTCTACCGCGGCAAGCCCGGCGGCCTGGCGCGGGTCGCGCTGCGTTCGGGCGCGCCCGTGATCCCCGTCGCGATGATCGACACCGAGAAGATCCAGCCGCCCGGCCAGTCCGTGCCCAAACTCATGCGCCCCGGCATCCGGATCGGGGCCCCGCTGGACTTCGGCCGCTACCAGGGCATGGACAACGACCGGTTCATCCAGCGCGCCGTCACGGACGAGGTCATGTACGCCATCCTGAAGCTGTCGGGCCAGGAGTACGTGGACATCTACGCCACGGCGGCCAAGCGGCAGCTCGCCGAGGCCGCGAAGGCCGCGAAGGAAGCGGAGAAGACCGCGCAGAAGGAAGCCGCGGGACAGGGCGGCGACGCGGAGAGCGACGGTGGCGCAGGCGACCGCGCGCGGGGCGACGGGGGCGAGGGGGAAAGCAGGGGCGAGGGGACCCACGGGAGCAACGGCCGGGCCGCCTAGGCACGTTCCTCGTCCGGTCCGGGGCCCGCGAGTCCGGGCAGGAACACGAGAGACCCCGAGGGCGGACGCCCGGGGTCCGGAACGGTGAAGGGGGAGACGTGGCCGTGAAGATGATGTCCGTGGAACAGCCGCTGTGGCGCGCGCTGAGCGGATACCGCATCCTGGCCGTCCTCTACGCCGTCGGCGTCTTCGTCTCCAGCTACCGCGAATACAGCGCGCCCGTGCCGGGGATCGTGTTCCTGCTCGTCCTGACCTGCTGGACCTTCGCGACGCTGCGCAACGTCGCCTCGGCCGAACGGTGCACCCTGCCGTTCCTGGTCACGGACATCCTGCTGGGCGTCGCCGGCATCCTGCTGTCCCCGGTCGTCGACGGGCACGGCCACGTCGGCCCGACGCTCCCCTCCATCTGGGTCGCGGGGCCCGTCCTCGCCTTCGCGCTCAAGGGCGGCTGGCGCTGGGCCGCGGGCGTCTCGGTGCTCGTCGGGGCGGCCAACATCATCGAGCGCGGCACGATGACCCGCACCACCTTCCACAACGTCCTGCTCGTCTGCGTGGCGAGCGTGGCCATCGGCTACGTCATCGAGGTGGCCCGCGCGAGTGAGCGCACCCTGGCGCGGGCCCTGCAGATCGAGGCGGCCACGCGCGAACGCGAGCGGCTGGCCCGCGACATCCACGACAGCGTGCTCCAGGTACTGGCCATGGTCCAGCGCCGCGGCACGGCGCTGGGCGGCGAGGCGGCGGAGCTCGGCCGGATGGCGGGCGAACAGGAGGTCGCCCTGCGGGCGCTGGTCTCCAGCGGCGTGGCCCCGCGGGCCCCGCGCCCGGATCCGGACGCGGGCCCGGGGCCCGACGCCGCGGTCCCCGGCTCTGGCGAGAACGGCGCGCCCGTGGCGGCGGGTGGCGACGCCGCCGCCGTGACCGCGGCCGCCACGGCATCCCCCACCACCGCGGGTGGCTCCGCTCCCGGCGACACCGCGCCCGAAGACACCGCCCCCGGCGGAGTCGTCCCCGGCGCCGCCGTCTCCGGTGCGGGGACCGCCCGGGGGCGTCGCGCGTGGGGCGGTGGGCGCCGCGCCCGGGGTGCGGGGCGTCGGCGGGAGCGCGCGGGGAGCGCCGCCGTCCCGGACGGCGCCGAGGCGGCGAGTGCACCCTGCGATGTGCGGGCGCTGCTCGCCGCGTACGCGGCCTCGCGTGTCACCTTCGCCGAGCCGGGCGCTCCGGTGCTGCTACCGGCCCGGGCGGCGGCCGAACTCGCGGCGGCCGTCGGCGCGGCGTTGGACAATGTGCGCCGGCACGCGGGGGGCGGGCCGGGGCGCCCGGCGCAGGCGTGGATCCTGCTGGAGGACGAGCCGGACGCGGTCATCGTGACCGTGCGGGACGACGGCCCCGGCATCCCGGCCGGGCGGCTGGCGGACGCGGAGGCCGAGGGCCGGATGGGTGTCGCGCTCTCCATCCGCGGCAGGCTGCGCGAGCTGGGCGGCGTGGCCGAGCTGGTGTCGGTGCCGGGACAGGGCACGGAAGTGGAGATGAGGGTTCCCAAGCATGACGACTGAGGACCTGTCAGGGGGCGTGCCCGGCGGCGCGCGGGCGGCGGATCCGGTGAAGGTGATGGTCGTCGACGACCATCCGATGTGGCGGGACGCGGTGGCGCGGGACCTGGGTGAGGCGGGGTTCGAGATCGTCGCCACGGCCGGCGACGCCGAGCAGGCGATCCGGCGCGCCCGGGCCGCCTGCCCCGACGTCCTGGTGCTGGATCTCAACCTGCCGGACCAGCCGGGTGTCGAGGTGTGCAGGGAGCTGGTGGGGCCGGACTCGACGCTGAGGGTGCTGGTGCTCTCGGCGAGCGGCGAGCACGCGGACGTGCTGGAGGCCGTCAAGTCGGGCGCGACGGGCTATCTGGTCAAGTCCGCGGGGCCGCAGGAGCTGCTGGAGGCGGTGCGCCGTACGGCGCTGGGCGATCCGGTCTTCACGCCGGGTCTGGCCGGTCTGGTGCTGGGCGAGTACCGCAGGCTGGCGGCGGATCCGGCCCCCGCGGCCCAGGAGGGGCCCGATGTGCCGAAGCTGACCGAGCGGGAGACCGAGGTGCTGCGCCTGGTCGCCAAGGGGCTCAGCTACAAGCAGATCGCCGAACGGCTCGTCATCTCGCACCGCACGGTGCAAAACCACGTGCAGAACACCCTCGGCAAGCTGCAACTGCACAACCGGGTCGAGCTGGTGCGGTACGCCATCGAGCGCGGCCTGGACGACTGAGCGAGCCGCCCGCGCCGAGCGGCCGGGCGGGCGGGCGGGCACGGCTGTCCTTCGTACGGGTGGTTGCCGCTCGCGTCCTCCGCGAATCCAGGCGAAAACGGCGTTCCGCCGCATCCCATGTGACGTGGATCACCGCTAGCGTGGCGGGTGTTGCGCGCTGCGCTCACAGGTGTGCGCAGCGCGTGCCCAGGCGTCCATGCGGAGAAGGGAGATCCCATGCGGGTCGGAGTGCTCACGGGTGGCGGCGACTGCCCCGGACTCAACGCGGTCATGCGGGCCGTGGTCCGTAAGGGAGTCCAGGCTTACGGCTATGACTTCACCGGTTTCCGCGACGGCTGGCGCGGGCCTCTCGACGGCGAGACGGTGCGGCTCGACATCCCGGCGGTGCGCGGCATGCTGCCCCGCGGCGGCACGATCCTCGGCTCCTCGCGCACGAACCCCTTCAAGGAGGAGGACGGGGTCCGCCGCATCAAGGAGAACCTCGCCAAGTACGAGGTCGACGCGCTCATCGCCATCGGCGGCGAGGACACGCTCGGCGTCGCGGCCCGGCTCACCGACGCGTACGGCATCCGTTGCGTCGGCGTCCCCAAGACGATCGACAACGACCTGTCGGCGACGGACTACACCTTCGGTTTCAACACGGCCGTCACCGTCGCGACCGAGGCCATCGACCGGCTGCACACCACGGCCGAGTCCCACATGCGGGTGCTGGTGGTGGAGGTGATGGGCCGGCACGCGGGCTGGATCGCCCTGCACTCGGGGCTGGCGGGCGGCGCCAACTGCATCCTCATTCCCGAGCAGCGCTTCGACGTCGAAGAGGTATGCGGCTGGGTCACCTCCCGTTTCAGGGCGAGTTACGCGCCGATCGTCGTGGTCGCCGAAGGCGCGATGCCCAAGGACGGCCAGATGGTGCTCAAGGACGAGACGACCGACTCGTTCGGCCATGTGCGGCTCTCGGGTGTCGGCGAGTGGCTGGCCAAGGAGATCGAGTCGCGCACCGGCAAGGAGGCCCGCACCACGGTGCTCGGGCACGTCCAGCGCGGCGGTACGCCGACCGCCTTCGACCGCTGGCTCGCCACCCGCTTCGGCCTGCACGCCATCGACGCGGTGCGCGACGAGGCGTGGGGCAGCATGGTCGCGCTGCGCGGTACGGACGTCGTCCGCGTCCCGCTGGCCAAGGCCACGGAGAAGCTGAAGACGGTCGACCCGGCGCTGTACGAGGAGGCAGGCGTCTTCTTCGGGTGAGAGCCCGTGGAAAACTGTCCGCGACACAGCGGGGACGGGAACGGGAAGGGCGGGGCACGGCCTCATGCACGGACTGCCGGCCGAAGTCCTCTCCGTCCTGCTCCTGCTGGCCACCCTAGGCTGGGCCGTCGCCCGCCCGCCCCGGTGGCCCGAGGCCGTCGTCGCGGTCCCCGCCGCCGCGGTGGTGATCGCGACGGGTGCGGTCTCCCTCGGCCACGCGCGGGAGGAGGCCGTCCGCCTGGGCCCGGTCATCGCCTTTTTGGCGGCGGTCCTCGTCCTGTCGAAACTCTGCGCGGACGAGGGCCTCTTCCACGCCTGCGGGATGTGGATGGCGCGCAGGGCCTCCCGCGCTCCGGCCGCGGCGCGCCCCGGGCGGCTGCTGGTGGCGGTCTTCGCGGCGGCGTCCCTCACCACGGCGGTGCTGAGCCTGGACACGACGGTGGTGCTGCTCACCCCCGTCGTGTTCGCCACCGCCGCCCGGCTGGGCGTGCGCGCCAAGCCGCACGTCTACGCCTGCACCCATCTGTCGAACAGCGCGTCGCTCCTGCTGCCGGTCTCGAATCTGACCAATCTGCTGGCGCTGGCCGCGACGGGGCTGACGTTCACCCGGTTCGCGGGGCTGATGCTGCTGCCCTGGCTGGCGGCCGTCGCGGTCGAGTACGCGGTCTTCCGGCGGTTCTTCGCCGCGGACCTCGAAGGCCGCGAGGAGGACCGCGAGGCGCCGGGATCCCTGGGGGAGCCGGAGGTTCCGCTCTTCCCCCTCGTCACCGTGGTCTGCACCCTCGCGGGGTTCGTCGTGACCTCGGTCCTCGGCCTCGAACCCGCCTGGGCGGCGGCCGCGGGTGCCCTGGTCCTGGGGGCCAGGGCACTGCACCGCGGGCACACCTCGCCCCGCGGTCTGCTGGTGGCGGCAGGGCTGCCGTTCCTGGCGTTCGTGGTGGCGCTGGCCGTGGTGGTGCGCGCCGTGGTCGACAACGGGCTCGCCGACTGGCTCGGCCGCCTGGTGCCGGACGGTTCCGGGCTGCTCGAACTGCTGGCCGTGGCGGGGCTGGCGGCCGTGCTGGCGAACGTCATCAACAACCTTCCGGCCGTGCTGGTGCTGCTGCCGCTGACCGCGCCGGGCGGCGCGGGCCCCGTGCTGGCCGTGCTGCTCGGCGTCAACATCGGTCCGAACCTGACGTACGCGGGCTCGCTGGCCACGCTGCTGTGGCGGCAGACGCTGCACCAGCACGCGCAGCGGGTGGGGCTGCGCGAGTTCACCCGGCTCGGGCTGCTCACGGTGCCGCCCGCGCTGGCCCTGTCGGTCCTCGCTCTATGGGGATCCCTGCACGTCCTGGGCTGACGACTCCCGGCCCCTGGCGCGCCCGCCTCGCTGTCCGCCTCCCTCCCGCACCCGCCGCGCGCCCGGCCCCGCCGCCCCTCACCCGCCGGGGCGCACCTTCTTCCCCACCCCCTCGCTCACCGCTGCCAGCAGGTGGGCGACCACCGTGACGCCGTCCAGCGTGAGCACCGACTCGGGGTGGAACTGGACCCCGGCGAACCCGGGCCCGCGCAGGGCGTGGACCTCGCCGCTCGCCGGGTCGCGGCTCAGCTCGATGCCGTGCAGGGCGAGTTCCGTGGCGGTCTCGTCGTCGCAGCGGGCGGTGTAGGAGTTGTAGAAGCCGACGGTCTCGGGCCGTCCGAACAGGTCGACGGTCTCCTGGGCGCCCTGGTGGGGGCGTTGCTTGCGGACGAGGTCGAGGCCCAGTTCGGCGGCGAGCAGTTCGTGTCCGAGGCAGACGCCGAGGAGCGGCTGCCGCGCGCCGGCGACGAGGTCGGCGGCCAGTCCGCGCAGCAGCCGCATCTTCGGGTCCGCCGCGTTCCGCGGGTCGCCGGGCCCCGGGCCCAGCACCACGGGTCCCGCGTGTGCCAGCGCTGCCGCGCGCAGTCCCGGCTCGTCGAAGCGGCGCACCCGCACGGCGCGCCCGGTGGAGCGCAGCAGGTGGGCCAGCATCGAGGTGAAGGTGTCCTCGCCGTCGACGACGAGCACGTCGCGGGTGCGTCCCTGGAGGGGCGCCGCGGGCGCGTCGCCGGTCCCGGGCACGCCGCCGACGGCGGCCGCCGCGGCCGCGTTGCCGTGGCCCGGGCGGGCCGTCCGCATCCGCAGCCAGAACGGGGCAAGACCCGCGCGCCTGCCCTCCAGGGCCGCCTGCACGCGGGGGTCGTCGGCCAGCCGCGCGCGGGGGCGCCGCGCGGCGTGCGCCGGTGCTTCCCGTACGCCCAGCGCGGTCAGGACGGCGGCTGCCTTGGCGTGGGTCTCGGCGACCTCGCTCGCCGGCTGCGACGCACGCACGAGGGTGGCGCCGACGGGAACGCGCAGCGCCCCGGTGCGCGCGTCGATGTCGGCGGTGCGGATGAGGATGGGGGAGTCCAGCGTCTGGGCGCCGCCGGCGGGGTCGTGTCCGATCAGGGCGAGGGCGCCCGCGTAGTAGCCGCGCCCGGTGCTCTCGTGCCGTTCGATGACGCGGCAGGCGTTCTGGACGGGGGAGCCGGTCACCGTCGCCGCGAACATCGTCTCGCGCAGCACCTCGCGCACGTCCAGGGTGCTGCGGCCCCGCAGCTCGTACTCGGTGTGCGCCAGGTGTGCCATCTCCTTCAGCCGGGGGCCGACGACCACGCCGCCCTCGTCACCGACGGTGCACATCATCTTCAGTTCCTCGTCGACCACCATGGACAGCTCCTCGCTCTCCTTGCGGTCGGCGAGGAACTCCAGCAGCCCGGCCACGTCGGGCCCCTGCGCGGGGTAGCGGTAGGTGCCGCTGATGGGGTTCATCACGACCGTCCCGCCCCGCATCCGCACGTGCACCTCGGGGCTGGCGCCGACCAGGACGTGCCCCCGCCCTCGCACTCCGCTCCGCTCGGCTCGGGCGGGGGATGCCCCCATGCCCGTGTGCACGACGAACGTCCAGTAGGCGCCCTGTTCGCCGCGCAGCAGCCGGGCGAAGAGCGCGAGCGCGTCGGCGCGGGTGAAGCCGGGGACGCGGGCCTCGTAGTCGCGCCTGATGACGAAGTTGGCGCCTTCGCCCGAGCCGATCTCCTCGTCGACGACCCGGCGCACGATCCGCTCGTAGGCGTCGTCGTCCACGTCGAACGCGCCGGGCTCGACCGCCACGTGGTGGCTGGGCAGCGCGGCGAGCACGTCCTCGCAGGGCAGCGCGTACCGCTCGTCGGGCAGCAGGACGGACAGCGGTGTGCCGTCGTCGCGTACGTCGAAACCGCGTTCGCGGATCTGCCGGAACGGGACGAGCGCCAGCGCCCCCGCCTCGCCGCCCGGGCGTACGGGGATGTCGGCGAGCCGTTCGACCTCGCGCACGGTGCCGATCAGCACCTCGACGACGTCCGCCTCGCGGCCCGGAGTGCGGCGGCGCAGCAGGGCGAACGGCGGGGCGTCGGGTCGGGTCAGCCGCTCGACGAGGGCGGCGGGTGAGGGGGTGGGGGTGCGGTCCATGGCGGTTCCTTCTCGTGGAGACGGGAGGGAACGGCCGCCGCTACGGAAAAAGGCCGCCCCTCGGGCGGCCTGTCGCGGTACTGAGTCTCGACTCGCTCAGTGGATACGCGCGTCCTGGCGGGCCGCCGTGCGGGCGGGCCACCACCAGTTCATGGTCGAGTGCGCGTGCATGGGGGACACCCTAGCCCACCGCGGGCCCCGGCGCCGGGGCCGCCTGCCGTGATCGACCTGCCGTGATCCGCCTGCCACGAGCCCGGTCTCGCATCGCGGGCACCGGGACGGACAGCCGACCGGACCCCGTAATCTTGGGTCCGTGACTGTGAACGCCAACCCCGACGCCGGTGCCCGCACCTGGCGAGACCTGCCCGCAGCACAGCAGCCCGACTGGCCGGACCACCAGGCTCTGCGCGACGTCCTCGCCGAGCTCGAGTCCTATCCGCCGCTCGTCTTCGCCGGCGAGTGCGACCAGCTGCGGGAGCGGCTGGGTGCGGTCGCGCGCGGTGAGGCGTTCCTGCTCCAGGGCGGCGACTGCGCCGAGGCGTTCGACCAGGTCAGCGCCGAGGACATCCGCAACAAGCTCAAGACGCTCCTCCAGATGGGAGCCGTCCTCACCTACGCGGGCGCCGTGCCCGTGGTCAAGGTCGGACGGATCGCGGGCCAGTACAGCAAGCCCCGCTCCAAGCCGACCGAGACCCGCGACGGGGTCACGCTGCCCACCTACCGCGGCGACTCGGTCAACGGCTTCGAGTTCACCGAGGAGGCCCGCAGGCCCGACCCCGAGCGGCTCAAGCGGATGTACCACGCCTCCTCCGCGACGCTGAACCTGGTGCGGGCCTTCACCACCGGCGGCTACGCCGACCTGCGCCAGGTGCACGCCTGGAACCAGGACTTCGTCAAGACCTCCCCCTCGGGCCAGCGCTACGAGGCGCTGGCGCGGGAGATCGACCAGGCGCTGAAGTTCATGCGGGCCTGCGGCACCGACCCGGAGGAGCTGCGCACCGTCGAGTTCTTCTCCTCGCACGAGGCGCTGCTGCTCGACTACGAGTCGGCGCTCACCCGCGTCGACTCGCGCAGCGGCGACCTGTACGACGTGTCGGGGCACATGGTCTGGATCGGCGAGCGCACCCGGCAGCTGGACGGCGCGCACATCGAGTTCGCCTCCCGGGTGCGCAACCCGATCGGCGTGAAGCTGGGCCCGACGACCACCTCCGAGGAGGCGCTCGCCCTCATCGAGCGGCTCGACCCGGACCGCGAGCCGGGCCGGCTGACCTTCATCACGCGGATGGGGGCCGACAAGATCCGTGACCGGCTGCCCGAGCTGGTGGAGAAGGTCACCGCCTCGGGCGCCCGGGTCGCCTGGGTCTGCGACCCGATGCACGGGAACACCTTCGAGGCGGCCAGCGGCCACAAGACCCGCCGCTTCGACGACGTGCTGGACGAGGTCAAGGGCTTCTTCGAGGTCCACAAGGGTCTGGGCACCCACCCCGGCGGCATCCACATGGAGCTGACCGGCGACGACGTCACCGAGTGCGTGGGCGGCGGCGACGAGATCTTCGTCGACGATCTGCACCAGCGCTACGAGACGGCCTGCGACCCCAGGCTGAACCGCAGCCAGTCGCTCGACCTGGCGTTCCTGGTGGCGGAGATGTACCGCGACCAGTGAGCGGCCGCTGAGCGTGCGGCGCTTGCCCGGGGCCCGCGTCATCGAGTGTGACGCGGGCCCCAGGCACGTGTGTGGACACGGTTCGGCGGGTAAGGTTAGGTTTACCTCAGAAAGCCTGTCCTGATCGGAAGCGGAGGTGACCGCGTGTACGTCTGCTCGTGCTTCGGCATCACCGAGGAGCAGGTGCGCGAGCACGCGGCGGCCGGTGCCTGCACCCCGCGCCAGATCGCTTCCGAGAGCAAGGCCGGCACGGACTGCGGCTCCTGCGTCCGCCGGATCCAGGGCATCCTCGGCCGCGGTGCCTGCCCCCGCAGAGCCGCGCTGGAGCGCGGCGAGCCCGCCCTGACAGCCCAGACCTCCACGGCGCCGACGGCCGCGCCCCGC
The DNA here is from genome assembly GCF_003323715.1 of Streptomyces diacarni. Classification (GTDB taxonomy): domain Bacteria; phylum Actinomycetota; class Actinomycetes; order Streptomycetales; family Streptomycetaceae; genus Streptomyces; species Streptomyces diacarni. The sequence goes on along the minus strand of NZ_QOIN01000045.1, from coordinate 212,796 downwards.
CGGACCGAGGCGGACCCCGCCGCGTTCCCCGCCGAGCCGGCCCCCGCACAGCCGCTGCGCACGGCGGCCTGAGACAGCGGCACGGCTGACCCGCCTCCGTCGTCTCGCCGCCGCCCGTCGGCTCGGGGCTCAGGTCTCGTCCGGGGCCTTCTGCTCGATCTGCTGGGCGATGTACAGGGGCTCGCCGAGCTTCTCGATGAGTTCGAGCTGCGTGTCGAGGTAGTCGACGTGGTGCTCCTCGTCCGCCAGGATGTCCTCGAAGATGTTGGCCGAGGTGATGTCGCCCTTGGCGCGCATCACCTCCACGCCGCGCCGCAGCCTGTCGATCGCCTCCGCCTCGATCTGCCGGTCCGCCTTGAACATCTCGGTGACCGTCTGGCCCACCCGCACGTGGAAGAGGCGCTGGTAGTTCGGCAGGCCCTCCAGGAAGAGGATGCGGTCGGTCAGCCGCTCCGCGTGCCGCATCTCGTCGAAGGACTCGGAGCGGGTGTACTCCGCGAGCTTCGTCCAGCCGTTGTGCTCCTGCATCTTGGCGTGCAGGAAGTACTGGTTGATCGCCGTCAGCTCGGCGGTCAGCTGCTCGTTCAGGAACTCGATGACCTCGGGGTCGCCCTGCATGGTGGCGGGCTCCTTCCTGGGACGCGTGAAGCGGGCCGGTCGCGCACGCGGCGCGCAATCGCGCATCCTGTCACCGCTCACCGGATCGATCCAGTAAGTGCAGGCTTACCGTATTTGCCCGGCTTCCGTGCCGCGAGGGCGGGCCGACGCAGGTCGTGTGCCGTCTCGGGGTGGTCGAGACCACGGCCCCGGGTCTGTCACCATGGAGCCATGGGTCAGCCGTCAAGCCGTGCGGGGGAGCAGCAGGAGCTTCCGCCCGGCCAGCGGCTCCAGCGCGGGTGGCCCGTCACCCACTACGGGCCCGTACCGAAGTTCAAGCCCGAACGCTGGGAGTTCCGGGTCTTCGGGGCCACCGCGGACAGCGACAAGCACTGCTGGGACCACGAGCAGTTCTCCTCGCTGCCGTACGAGACCGTCGTCGCCGACCTGCACTGTGTCGCGAAGTTCAGCATGCTCGGCGCCGAGTGGGGCGGGGTCCGCGCCCGGACGGTCCTCGAGCTGGCTCCTCCCGCGCCCGACGTCACCCATGTGATGGTGTGGGCCGAGTACGGCTTCAGTTCCAACCTGCGGCTGTCCGACTTCGCGTCCGACAAGGCGCTCTTCGCCACCCACAGGGCGGGCGAGCTGCTGACCGCGGAGCACGGCTTCCCCGTCCGGCTGGTCGTTCCGCACCTGTACGCGTGGAAGGGGCCCAAGTGGGTCCGCGGCATCGAGTACATGACGGCGGACCGCCGCGGCTTCTGGGAGGAACGCGGCTACCACAACATCGGCGACCCGTGGCGGGAGCAGCGCTACTCCTACCAGGAGGAGCCGGGGGAGGGCCCCGAGCTGTAGCCGGACCCGCCCACCCGCGGGCCCGGCGCCCGGCCCCGGCCCGCCCGCTCAGGCGTCGCGCAGCTTCTTCAGCAGTGCCACGTCCGCCGCGTGCTCGGTGCCCTTCTTGTCGCTGGGCGTCTCGACCACCAGCGGCACCCCGTCCGTGAGCGGGTGGGCCAGCAGCTGAGCGAACGGGTCCTGGCCGATGTGGCCCGAGCCGATGTTGGCGTGCCGGTCCTTGTGCGCGCCGGACACGTCCTTGGAGTCGTTGGCGTGGATCAGCCGCAGCCTTCCCGGGCCCGTCGCCGCGACCAGTTCCCGCAGGGTGCGCTCCACCCCGCCGGGCGCCGCCAGATCGTGCCCGGCCGCGAAGACGTGGCAGGTGTCGAGGCAGACCCCGAGCTTCGGATGGTGCTCCAGCACCTCGAAGTACGCGGCCAGCTCGTGCGCCTGCGAACAGAGCGAGGCGCCCTGCCCGGCGGTCGGCTCCAGCAGCAGCTGGGGGCCGTCCTCGTGGCGCACCTCCTCCAGCAGCGGCATCATCAACGAGCGCGCCTGGGCCAGCGCGACGGCGCGCTCCCGGCCGCCGGTCGCCGCTCCGGTATGGACGACGACACCGAGCGCGCCGATCGCGCGGCCGCGCCGCAGCGAATGCCGCAGCGACAGCACGGACTTGCGGGCGGTTTCCTCGGTGTGCGAGCCGAAATTGATCAGATAGGGAGCGTGGACGTATACGGGGAGTCCACGCTCGGCGCACGCGGCGCGGAAAGCGGTGTCCTGTTCCGGATTTCCGGTGGGGGTCGCCCAGCCTCGGGGATTCGCGACGAATACCTGAACGGCTTCGGCTCCGATCCTGTCGGCATAGGAAATGCCCGTGGCAGCCAGGCCCCCGGCGACGGGGACGTGGCTGCCGACGGGATTGCGCGCGGCTTGCGTTTCGTTCGTGGTCACACCACTCAGTATGCCGAGTTGACGTTGTCCATCGAACCGTAGCGGTCCGCCGCGTAGTTGCACGCGGTGACGATGTTGGCGACCGGGTCGTACTGGTCCCAGGAGGTGCCCTCGACGTGGTAGGTGTCGAAGGTCGGCTTGATCACCTGGAGCAGGCCCTTGGACGGCACGCCGTTCTGGGCGTTGATGTCCCAGTTGTTGATGGCGCGGGGGTCGCCGCCGGACTCGCGGATGACGTTGCGGTGGATGCCCTCGTAGGAGCCAGGGATGTTGTGCTTGTCCATGATGGCCAGGGCCTCACGGATCCACCCGTCCAGGTTGTTCGGGTAGGTCGGCTTCGCCGCGCGCTGCTCGGAACGGTTCGCGGTCTCCTCGGCGGCGCGCTCGGCCTCCGCCTTCTTCTGCGCCTCGGCCTTGGCGGCACGCTCCTTGGCGCCTGCCCGTATCGCCTCCGCGGCCTCGTCGGTGGTGGTGAAGCTCTTCGCGGTCGTGGTGGCGTCCTTGACGCTGCGGACCTGCTGCGCGCCCTCGGGGACGTCGATCAGGGAGTGCTGGGCGGCCGCGATGTCCTTGCCCTGCTCGGGCAGGACGGAGGAGTGGGAGGAGAAGGCCACGTTCTCGGCGTTGACCTTCCTGGCCGCCGTGGCCTGGCTGGCGTCGCCGTGGTCCGCGGTGCCGGGGAGCACGGTCAGGGCCAGGGCCGCGGCGCCGGCGGTGCCGATGCCGACGGTCGTCATCTTCCTGGCGCGCGGGCTGAGATTACCGGGACTGAGACTGGAGATGCTGGGCATGAGAAAGAGCGGAACCTTTCATCGCTAGGCGTCGTCGCAGAGGCGGGGAGCCGGAGAAACGCGCCGAGTTCTGTTTCACGGCGCCGTGCGACGCCGCAATTGTTAGAGGGCCCGTTTTGGGAAATCAACGATGTGACGTACTACCGGAATTCGTTGAACAGGTTCCCGCGATGAAGGGGTGAATACCCCGCATTCCAGGTCGGGGCGGTGATGCGCTTTCCACTACGGTCTTTCGTAGGTGATGTGCGTCCTATGGGTGGGCTCACATCGGGGCGGGCTTCGCAGTACGGTCGGTAGCGGCCCATGCGCACTCCGGCATTACTTTTCACGACTGACCTGACATAACGGTCATGCCGGAAACACGCACGAGAAAGCCCAGGTCACACGGCCGGAACCCACGCGAACGGCCCCCGACCGAAGCCGGGGGCCGCACGAACCGGCACACTCACTCAGCGCCGGTGCGCTCCGCTCAGTGCCGCTGGCGCCCGCTCAGCGCCGGTGTGCTCCGCTCAGCGCAGCCAGACGGTCACCTCGGAGCCCCGAGGGGCCTCCTCGCCCGGATCGGGGGACTGGTTGAAGACCGTGTCGCCGAAGAAGACGCGGCGCACCCGCACCTCGAAGCCCGCCTTCTCCAGCTTCGCCTTGGCCTCGCTCTCGCTGCTGTCCTCCACGTCCGGCACCTCGACCATGTCGGGCCCCTTGGAGACGGTCAGCGTCACCGTGTCGCCCTTGGCGAGCCGCGAGCCGTCCGTGGGAGACATGCGGGCGATGGTGCCCTCGTCCTCCTCCGAGTGGACACGCTCCTTCGCGATCTTGACCTTCAGGCCCTCTTCCTTCAGCTCCTCGACGGCGTCGCCCTCGTCGTCCCCCACCACGTCGGGCACGTCCACCGGGGCGCCCTTCGAGACCGTCAGGCCCACGGCGGCACCCGGCCTGCGCTCGCTGCCCGGCTTCGGATCCGTGGCGACGACCGAGCCCTGCGCGGTCTCCTCGTCGAACCGCCGCTTGACCAGCCCGGGCTCGAGACCGGCGTCCTCCAGCTTGCGCCGGGCGTCACCGAGCGGGGTGCCGCGCAGCTGAGGCACCTTCACCACCTCGGGGCCGCGCGAGACGGTCAGCGTGACCGCGCCCGTCTTGCGCACCCGCTCACCCGGCTCCGGATCGGTGCCGATGACGTGGCCGCGCTTCACCCGCTGGCTGTAGTCGCGCTCCACCTTCACGTCGAGACCCGCGTCCGCCAGCGCCTTGGTCGCCTCCGACTGCGTTTGGTCCAAGACCGCGGGAGTCTTGGTGAACTGACCCGAGTTGATGTACCAGACGCCCGTACCCACCAGCAGCACCAGCAGCACACCCAGCGCCACCAGCACCCAGCGCGGTTGCAGCATCCGCCGCCGGGCCGGGGCGGCGGGCACCGCCGCCCCGGCGGCGGGCACCGCCGAAAGGAGCGCCGTACGGTCCATCGGTTCGGCGTCCGGCACCGGATCGCTCGCCGCGGGCCGCGGAATCACCGACGTCTCGGCCTCCGACGGCGGCACGGCGGCCACCGGTGTCCCCGTACCGTCCTGCTCGGCGGGCGCCACCGCCTGCTCCCCGCCGTCCTTGGCCTGCGGGGGCACCGCGTCCAGCTCTCCCTCCGACAGCCCCGCGCGGGTCGAGCGGACCTCCGCGAGCAGCGCCACCGCGTCCTCGGGGCGCCCTTCGGGGTTCCGCGCCGTCGCCCGCGCCACCAGCCCGTCCAACGCGGCCGCCATCCCCGGCACCGCAGCCGAGGGGAGCGGCATGTCCTTGTTCAGGTGCTGGTAGAGGACCTGCGCCGGAGTGGAGCCCGCGTGCGGCTTGGAGCCCGTCAGCATCTCGTAGAACATCACGCCGCACGCGTACAGATCCGTACGCGGCGACGCCGTACCGTCCTCGATCTGCTCAGGTGCCAGATACGAGACCGTGCCCAGGATCGAGTCCGTCGTCGCGGACGTCTGGCTGTCCACAGCCCGCACGAGCCCGAAGTCGGCGACCTTCACCCGGCCGTCGTCCCCTATCAGGACGTTCTCCGGTTTCACGTCCCGGTGCACGAGCCCCGCCCGGTGAGCGGCGCCCAGCGCCGCCAGCACCGGTTCCAGCACGTCCAGCGCGGGGCGCGGCCGCAGCGCGCCCTTGTCGCGCAGGACGTCACGGAGCGTGCAGCCCTCCACGTACTCCATCGCCAGATACACGTACGTACCGTCCGTGCCCTGGTCGAACACGCCCACCACGTTCGGGTGCGCGAGCCGCGCGGCGGACTTCGCCTCCCGGATGAACCGCGTCACGAACGTCTCGTCCGAGGAGAGGGAGGTGTGCATCACCTTCAGGGCCAGCACCCGGTCCAGGCGGGTGTCCATGGCGCGGTACACCGTCGCCATGCCGCCGACGGCTACGCGGGCTTCGATGCGGTACCGGCCATCGAGAACCTGACCGACCAGGGGGTCCTTGAGGGTGGTGTCCATTGCGCAGAGTTTACGAGTTCGCCGCGCCTCCTTATGCCCCGCTCCCGCACTAGAGCCGAACAGTGACAGTTCCCCGCCCCCTAAGGAGTCCCTGGAGGAGAACCGGTCCCCCTCTTACGTAAGTCGGCCCAGCACTGGGGTTCTGTGGTGCTGTCTCGTGTGGGGGTCCAGGGGGCGGAGCCCCTTGGCGGGGGTTTCTAGGGGGGCGGAGCCCCCGTAGCGGGGGGCCTTTGGGGTGGGGGTCCCCCCGGACGGAGTCTGGGGGAGGAGCCGCCCCAAAGCCTCCCCGGCGAGGGGCCGGGGGTCTGGGGGGCGGAGCCCCTCAGGGAGAGAGCAGCCCTTCGGGGGTGGGCTGGCCCCACGGAAAAGGGGGAGGTCTGGGGGGCCCGCCCCAGGTGCTGGGGTATCAGCGAAAGGCGGGCCGCTCAGGGTCAAAGTCGGCCAAGCCCTCCGCAGGAGAGGACGCCGAGGCATACCACCGCCGAGGAATCCGCCCCGCGAGAAACGCCAGCCGCCCGCCGTCGACAGCGGCCCGCATGCCCGCCGCCATGAGCGCGGGCTCTTGAGCCCGCGTCACCGCGGAGGCCAGCATCACGGCGGAGCAGCCGAGTTCCATGGCCAGGGCGGCGTCGGAGGCGGTGCCTGCCCCGGCGTCGAGGATGACGGGGACCGTGGCCCGCTCGGTGATGAGGTGGAAGTTGTGGGGGTTGCGGATGCCGAGTCCTGATCCGATGGGGGAGCCGAGCGGCATGATCGCGGCGCATCCGGCGTCTTCGAGTTTGCGGGCGAGTACGGGGTCGTCGTTGGTGTAGGGCAGCACGGTGAAGCCGTCGTCGACGAGGGTTTCGGCGGCGTCGAGGAGTTCGACGGGGTCGGGCAGCAGGGTGCGTTCGTCGGCGATGACCTCGAGCTTGACCCAGTCGGTGCCCAGTGCTTCGCGCGCGAGCCGCGCGGTGAGTACCGCTTCGCCGGCCGTGTAGCAGCCCGCGGTGTTGGGCAGGACGCGGATGCCGTGCCGTTCGAGTACGGACAGTACGGAGCCGCTGACGGACGGGTCGAGGCGCCGCATGGCGACGGTGGTCAGTTCGGTGCCGGAGGCCAGCAGCGCCTTCTCCAGCACGTCCAGGCTGGGGGCGCCGCCGGTGCCCATGATCAGGCGGGAGTCGAAGGTGGTGTCGCCGATGGTCAGCGGGTCGTCGGCCATGGTGGTGCTCAGCCTCCCTGGACTGCGGTGAGTACTTCGACGCGGTCTCCGTCACCCAGCGCGGTGGTGGCCCAGCTGCCGCGGGGGACGACGTTCTCGTTGAGTGCGGCGGCCACCCCCGAGGGCGCGGCGGTGAGGGTGGCCACGAGCTGGTCGAGGGTGGTGCCCTCCGTCAGGTGGCGGGGTTCGCCGTTGACGGAGACGGTGACCCGCGCGGTGGTGGAGGTCATGCGGTCTGCTCCTGCGGCTCGGTGGCGGGGGGTGTGGCGAAGCGGTCCGGGGTGAAGGCCCGGGCCAGGGGCGGCAGCTCGCCGTCGGCCAGCAGGCCGGCCATCACGTCGCCGGTGACGGGGGTGAGCAGTACGCCGTTGCGGTGGTGTCCTGTGGCCAGGTGGAGTCCCGGCAGTCCTGTGGGGCCGAGCAGGGGCGCGTTGTCGGGGGATCCCGGGCGCAGGCCTGCGACGGTTTCGGCCAGCGGCAGTTCGGTGACGCCGGGGACGAGTTCGTGTGCGTCCCGCAGCAGTTCGTAGACGCCGCCGGCGGTCACGGTGGTGTCCCAGCCCAGTTCTTCGCTGGTGGCGCCGACGACGAGTTCGCCGTTCTCGCGCGGCACCAGGTAGAGCGCACCGCCGCGCACGACGGCGCGGACCGTGCGGCTGAGGAACGTTCCGCGGGCGCCGTCGGACGCCGGCATCCGCAGCCGCAGCACCTGGCCTTTGACGGGGCGTACCGGCACCGGCACGTGTGCGGGTACGCCGTCGAGCGTGCCGCTGCGTGAGCCGAGCGCGAGGACGGTCTGGCCCGCGGCCACCTCGCCGCCGTCGGCGGTGGCGGCGCCCACGGCCCGGCCGCCGGCGACCAGGAGCCGCCTGGCCGTGGTCCGCAGGAAGGTGACGCGGGCGTGTGCGCAGGCCCGCAGCAGGGCGGCGGCCAGGCGGCGCGGGTCGATCTGGTGGTCGCCGTCGACGCGGACGCCGCCGCGGACGGACGGTGCCAGCATCGGCTCCAGGCGGCGGCATTCGCGGCCGGTCAGCCACTCGGAGCTCAGTCCGCAGCGCTGGTGCAGCGCGTGCAGCTCCCGCAGGTGGGCGCGGTCGTCGGCGTCGAGCGCGACGGCGAGGGTGCCGCAGGCGCGGTGGCCGACGTCGAGCCCTGAGGCCTCTTCCAGTTCGGCGACGAAGGCGGGGTAGCGGGCCGCGGAGGCGAGGTTGAGGTCGAGGAGCGTCTCCTCGCCGTAGTGGAGTTCGGTGACGGCCGCGAGCATGCCGGCCGCGACCTGTGCGGCGCCGCCGCCGGGTTCGGGGTCGAGAACGGTGACGCGCAGGCCGCGCCGGGCCGCGCGCCAGGCGGTGACCAGGCCGATGAGGCCGCCGCCGAGGACGAGGACGTCGGGGGTGCCGGACGGCGCTCCGCCTGGTGTCGTACCGCTCGGTGTCGTCTCGCGCATGGGGATGCCGCTGCTCCCTTCGCCGGAATGACCCGGATCAGGTTCGGACGGTCGGAGGCCGCCGCAGCCTCCCTCTCAGCCCGGTGCGTCCGGGCTCCCGCGTGTGCTGGATGTACGCGGCCAGCCTACTGCGGTGCTCAGGGCCGCGACCAGGGCCTCGGTCGGTGGTCGTGTCCGGTCCCGGTCGGCCGTCCGAGTGCGGGCGCGGCGCGGCGGCATACAGTGAGCGGCGTGAGTGGGAGCCAGAGCGTGAGCGGGAGTCAGACGCAGCAGCGGGTCGTGATCGTGGGGGCCGGGATGGCGGGCGTGCAGACCGCTGTGCACCTGCGGGAGCAGGGCTGGCCGGGGCCCGTGCGGCTGATCGGAGCCGAGCCGCACGCCCCCTACGACCGGCCGCCGCTGTCGAAGGCCGTGCTCCTCGGCACGGGGGAGGAGTCCGAGGAGCCGCTTTTCGACATCGACTTCGCCGGGCTGGACATCGAGCTGGAGCTGGGCCGCACCGTCACGGGGCTGCGTGCGCACGAGCGGCTGCTGGTCACCGACGCGGGGCCCGTGCACTACGACCGTCTGGTCGTGGCGACCGGTGCGGAGCCGGTCGCGCTGCCCGGCAGTGAGGGCGTGCCGGGGGTGCATCTGCTGCGCACCCTGGACGACGCCAGGCGGCTGCGTCCCGTGCTGGCCGAGCGTGGCCGCGTCGTCGTGGTGGGGGCGGGCTGGATCGGTGCGGAGTTCGCGACGGCGGCGCGTGAGCGCGACTGCGAGGTGACGGTGGTCGAGGCCGCCGCCACGCCGCTGCCCGGCGCCTTGCCGGCGGGCGTCTCGGAGCCGATGCGGGCCTGGTACGCGCAGGCCGGGGTGGAGCTGCGCACGGGTGTGGCCGTCTCGGGTGTCGAGCGGGGTGCGGTGCTGCTGTCCGACGGGGGCAGGCTGGCGGCCGACGCGGTGCTCGTCGGCATCGGTGCCCGCCCGGCCACGGGCTGGCTGCGCGACTCCGGCATCGAACTCGGCCCGGATGGTGCGGTGCGCGCCGACTCCCGGCTGCGCGCCTCCGTGCCCGGTGTCTACGCGGTGGGGGACTGCGCCTCCTTCCCGTCGGCCCGCTACGGCGAGCGGCTGCTGGTCCACCACTGGGACAACGCGCTCCAGGGCCCCCGCACGGTGGCCGCGAACCTGCTGGTCGAGGGGCACGCCGACGGCGCGGCCGACAGCGTCGACCACGACCCGGTGCCGTATTTCTGGTCCGAGCAGTTCGGGCGCTTCGTGCAGTACGCGGGGCACCACGGCGGGGGTGACGAGCTGGTGTGGCGCGGCGATCCCGAGGGCGCCGCGTGGAGCGTGTGCTGGCTGCGCGGTGAGCGGCTGGCCGCGCTGCTGGCGGTCGGCCGTCCGCGCGATCTCGCGCAGGGCCGCAAGCTGATCCAGCAGGGCGCGGCGGTGGACCCGGCGCTGGTGGCCGACGCGGCCGTCGCCCTGAAGAAGGCGGCGCGGTAGTGGCGCTCAGCCCTGGATGGCAGTGTGGGAACCGTGACCGAGATTGACGCAAAGACCGATGCTCTCGTCCCCGCCTGGCTCACCCTGCCCGAGGTCGCCGAGAAGCTCGACGTCGAAGTGACCCGCGTGCGGCAGCTCGTGAAGGAGGGGCAGCTGCTCGCCGTCCGGCGCGAGGCCGAGTCGGGGAACAGGGTGTTGCAGGTTCCCGCCGCGTTCGTCGGCGAGGCCCGGATCGTGAAGGGCCTGGCCGGCACGATCACGCTGCTGCGGGACGACGGGTTCAGCGATGAGGAGATGCTGGAGTGGCTGTTCACGGAGGACGAGTCGCTGCCGGGGGCGCCGGTGACGGCGCTGCGGGAGAACAGGGGCACGGAGGTCAAGCGCCGCGCCCAGGCCCTGGCCGTCTGAGCGGCTGATCCGCGGCGGCACCCGCGGCCGCCGCACGCACCACCGCACATCCACGGGCGCACGGGCCCTTTCTGGCCCGTGCGCCCCCTCCTGGGGGGAAGTACACCGCCATGTCCCGCACCTCGCCCGCCGCCGTGCGGCGGCCCACCGCCCGCGAGCGGCTCGCCGGCGCCCGGCTGTACCTGTGCACCGACGCGCGCGAGGAGCAGGGCGATCTGCCCGCGTTCCTCGACGCGGTGCTGGCGGGCGGTGTGGACATCGTCCAGCTGCGGGACAAGGGCATGGAGGCGGCCGAGGAGCTGGAGCACCTCGCGGTCTTCGCCGACGCCTGCCGCCGGCACGGCGCGCTGCTCGCGGTCAACGACCGGGCCGATGTGGCGCACGCCGCCGGCTCCGATGTGCTCCACCTCGGCCAGGGCGACCTGCCGGTGCCGGCTGCCCGGGCGCTGCTCGGTGACGAGGTGCTGATCGGCCGCTCCACCCATGCGGCGGACGAGGCCGATGCGGCGCTGCGGGAGCCCGGTGTCGACTATTTCTGCACGGGTCCCTGCTGGCCGACGCCCACCAAGCCGGGCCGCAGGGCACCGGGGCTGGATCTCGTCCGTCACACCGCGGCCAGGGCGGCGGCGGAGCCGGTGGGGCGGCCGTGGTTCGCGATCGGTGGTATCGACGCGGGGAATCTCGATCAGGTGCTGGAGGCGGGGGCTCGCAGGGCGGTCGTCGTCCGTGCGCTGACGGGGGCGGACGATCCGGGGGCGGCCGCCGCCTCGCTCGCGGGGCGGTTGCGGGAGGCGGCCGAAGGCGACAAAACGGGCACGATCCAGTAGCACGGAGTGGCCGGGCTGTCCACCAGGTGGACATCGGCCATCCGGGAACCGGACAGAACCGCCTTTAACGTCTCCGCGCCGAGCCGCTGCGCAGGCCAGGCCGTTAGCCTGCATGCATGGCCATCGGTATCTCAGCTCCCAGGACAGACCGTCCGCCGACCGTGCGTGACAAGCTCGCGAGCGGCGAGCAGTCCTTCTCCTTCGAGTTCTTCGCGCCGAAGACCGAGAAGGGCGAGCGGACCCTGTGGAACGCGCTGCGCCGCATCGAGGCGGTCTCCCCGACCTTCGTCTCCGTCACCTACGGCGCCGGCGGCTCCTCCCGCGAGGGCACCGTCCGCAACACCGAGCGCATCGCCAACGAGACGACCCTCACCCCGGTCGCGCACCTCACCGCCGTGAACCACTCGCGGACCGAACTGCGCAACGTCATCGGGCAGTACGCCGACGCCGGTATCCGCGACGTGCTGGCGCTGCGCGGTGACCCGCCCGGCGATCCGCTGGGGGAGTGGGTCAAGCACCCGGAGGGCATCGGCTACGCCGCCGAACTCGTCGAGCTGATCAAGGAGTCCGGCGACTTCTGCGTCGGTGTCGCCGCCTTCCCCGAGATGCACCCCCGCTCCACCGACTGGGATTCGGACATCAGGCACTTCGTGAACAAGTGCAAGGCCGGTGCCGACTACGCCATCACCCAGATGTTCTTCCGGGCCGAGGACTACCTGCGGCTGCGCGACCGCGCCGCCGCCGCGGGCTGCCCGACGCCCATCATCCCGGAGATCATGCCCGTCACGAACGTGAAGCAGATCGAGCGGTTCGCGCAGCTGAGCAACGCCACCCTCCCCGACGGGATGGTGGAACGACTCCGGGCGGTGGAGGACGATCCGGCGGCGGTACGCTCTGTCGGTATCGAGTACGCCACAGACTTGTGTGCGAGGCTGATGGCCGAGGGCGTCCCGGGACTGCATTTCATTACGCTCAACCACTCCACGGCGACGCTGGAAATCCACCAGAATCTGGGTCTTCGGCAGAAGGCCCAGCTGCCTTAAGACCGCGAGGCAGCCGGGGAGCGGAAGAGGGGCGTAGATGGGCTGGACGGTCCTCTATATCGCGTTCGGCGTCGTGGCGCTGTGGCTGCTGGGCGAGGTGCTGCTCCAGTACAAGGCGCGGCTGCGCTGGCGGCTGCTGGCCTTCGGCGGCTTCCTCGCCGTCGTCGTCGGCACCACGGCGCTGCCGTCCGTCATCGTGATCGGCCTGGGCATCGCGGCCTTCGCTCTCGGACAGACCTTCGTGACGCTCTCCGTCCGCAGCGGCTTCACCGAGGGCTGGACCTACCGCGGCCCCGGTGCGAGCCGGCGCCGCCGCGCCGGGGGCACCCCCGGCGCGGCGGACCCCTCCCTGGAAGTCACCGATCTGCGCACCCACGGCCCCGGCGCCGAATCGGCCCCCTTCGCCGACGCCCCCGAGACCACGCCGGTCCAGGTCCCGCTCCCCGAGCCGGTCGACGACTACGGGCAGGCCGGCTACGGGCAGACGGGCTACGGGCCCTCCGGCTACGACCAGCCGGGCGGCGCCGAGTCCGCCGAGTCCGCCGGGTACGCAGACCCGGGCTACGCCGGGACGCCCGGCCACGACCCGATGCCCGGCTACGACCAGCAGCCGGCCTGGGAAGGACACCAGGGCTACGTCCCCTCCCCGGGGTACGGCGGTTACGAGGAGGAGCCCTCCGTCTTCGGCGGCGCGCCCGGCGAGACGCAGGCCTACGCCTACGACGCGGGACCCGGCGGGCCCTACCCGGCGCGGGGATACCCGGACTACCCGGACTACGCGCAGCCCGCGGGCCACACGGACCCCTTCCACCAGGGCACGGGAGCGGACGACTCCGCCTACCAGAGCGCTTTCGGCTACCCGGAGCACACCCCGTACCCCGACTACCAGGCGTACCAGGAGTCCCCGGACCCGTACGGGGGCTACGGCACCTTCGGCGCCGAGGAGCAGGGCCAGTACGCCGGTTACGGATACCCGGCCACGCCGCAGCAGCCGTACTACCCCGGCGTGCCCGAGACCCCGCCGGGCGGCGTCTGGGTGCCGCAACAGCGCGACGGCACCCCGCCACCGCCGCAGGACCAGTCTCAGGACCCCTACGGTTACGGGGCCGAGCCCGTCGAAGGGGCCCCCTACGGCGACGGATCCGCCGACGGCTGGGCGCAGCAACCGCAGGCCCACCCCTACCCGCAGGGCTACTACGGCGACGGCAGGCACTGAGGCCGCACGCCCGGCGCGACCGGACGGGCACGGGCGTCCTCCGCCCTCCCGTCCGTCAGGGGGCGCAGACAGCCCCCGGCCCGGGCCGCAGGCCGACCGGCGTGGGGCGCGGGACGGCGGCTCAGACCGAGCCGCGCCACTCCGGGTCCTGGACCAGCCCCGCCGCCATGGCACCCGACATCCCCGCCGCCGGAAGCCCGCCGCCCGGATGGGACCAGCCGCCGACCGCGTACAGACCGGACAGCGGCGACGCCTGGTTCGCCGGGCGCAGGAAGGCGCCGCCGGCACCCGGCAGCGAGGGCGGCGGGACCCGGCCGCCGGGGGCGCCCGTCTCGGCCTCGTTGTGCGCGGGGGTGCGCACCTCGTGCCACAGCAGCCGCTCGCCCAGTCCGAGACCTGCCTCGTCCGCCGCGGCCAGCAGCCGCCCGGCCAGCTCTTCGGCCTCGCCGCTCCCCGTTACCGCACCCGGTGGCACCGGCAGGCTGAGGACCGCCGTCTCGTGCGCGTCGTCGGGCCGCAGCGCCGGATCGTCGGGGCGCAGCACCGTCAGCGGCCCGCCGGGTCCGGGGGCGCCGTGCAGCAGCGTGCGGTGCGCGGTGCCCTGGGGCCGGGCGCCCCGCAGTGCCAGCAGCACGGTCAGCCGCGCCGCCCCGGCGCCCGTGTCGGCGGGTCCGCCCGGCGCAGCGGGGCCGCCGCCCGCGAGCACCGCGTCCGCGTCGAGGGCGCTGCCGTCGGCCAGCTCGAGACCGGCCGCCCGCCCGTCCTTCTCCCGTACGGCCGCCACCGAGCAGCCGAAGCGGAAGGCCACCCGCCGCCGGCGGCACCGCTCGTGCAGCGCGTCGGCGAGCGCCCGCATGCCGCCGCCCCGCACGTACCAGGTGCCGAACGAGTCCTCGACGTAGGCCAGCATCGCCGCGCTGGCCGGAGTACGCGCCGGGTCCAGACCGTGCGCCGCCACGCCACCGCACAGCATCGCCGCCAGCCGCGGATCGCGCAGTTCGCCGTCCGCAACCTCGGCCAGCGTCGGCCGCGGGACGCCCCGCCCGCCCAGCACCCGGGGGAGGCGCGGCAGCACCCTCCTGCGGAGCGCGGGGTAGGCGCCGTCTTGTGCCAGTGCCCCCCGCGAGGACGGCTCCTCGCGCAGCGGCTCCTCCAGCAGCGGGCGCCGGCACGCCTCCCACGCCTCGCGGGCCCGGGTCAGCAGCTGTGCCCAGCGCTCGCCCGCGCCGGCGCCGAGCCCGTCGTCCAGCGCGGCGACAACCCTGCCCCGTGACGCGTTCGGCAGCGTGACGTCCGTACCGTCCTCGAAGACGTGCCGCGCCGTGACCGGCACCTGGACCAGGTCCACCAGGTCCTCGAGCCGCTCACGGCCTGTCTTGACGAACAGGTCGCGGTAGACGGCAGGCAGGTGCAGCAGCCCAGGGCCCGTGTCGAAGGCGAACCCGTCACGGGCGTACCGCCGCACGGCGCCGCCGTAGGTGCCGCTCCGCTCGTACACCGTCACCTCGTGGCCCGCGACGGCGAGCCGCGCGGCCGCCGCCATTCCGCCAAGACCCGCACTGACCACCGCGATCCGTCCCATGACCAGCGACTCTAGCCTTTCCGGGGGCAGGCGCTGAGGGGGCGGCTAGGTAGCCGTACTCAGGTGGGCTCTTGAGTAGGAACGCCGATGGAGGCGGGGTGGCGCGGGCGGCAGAGTGAGGGCCACGGGAGGGCGGGGTACCGGACCGCTGACACGGGGCCGCGGAACGAGACCGTTCGCCCTCCCGGGAGCGGGCAGCCGAGAGGCGCCCGGAGCGGTTGCCGACCCGGCGCGTGTCTCAGCGGGGGTGGCCGGCGACGCGGCCCTGGAGCAGCAGGGACAGGGCCGCGTGGACGTCTTCGAGCGAGCGCTCGGGCTGGAAGGCCTTCCAGTCGAGCGCGGCGACCAGCACCATGCCCACGAGCGCGGCCGCCGTGAGCTGGACGTCGATCTCCTCGCTGAGCTCGCCCTCGGCGACCCCGGCCCGCAGCACGCTCTCCACCACGGCGACGGCCTCCTGGCGCACCATCAGCAGGGTGTCGTTCCAGGCGCGCCCCGTGCGCCACAGTTCGGCCACGTACAGCTGGGTGAAGGCCGGGTAGTGGTCGATGAACACCAGGCCCGCGCGGACCATGGCGTCGAGCGCGTCCACCCGGCCGCCGCCCCGCTCCGCGGTCCGCTCGGCGGCCTGCCGCAGGTCGGTGGTGAGCAGTTCCACCCCGTGCCGCAGCAGCTCCTCGAACAGCTCGGTCTTGCTGGCGAAGTTGTAGTAGACCGTGCCCTTGGCGACCCCGGCCCGTTCGGCGATCTCCTCCACCGTGGTGGAGGAGAACCCCTGCTCGGCGATGAGGGTCACCGCCGCCTGGAAGAGCTTGTCCCGGGTGGCGGTGCGGCTGCGTGGACTGGTGGTGCGGGCACTCGTCATGCGGTCATTCTCCTCCGCCGGGCGAGGCGCCCCGCCCGCGCGGCACCCGTTCCCGGGCGGCGCGGGGTCCGTTTCGGGACGTGCGGCATCGGTCCACGGGCCTCACAGCGAGATCTCCGGGCGGAGCCGCTCCAGCGTCCACACCTGCTTGCGGCGCGCGGTGAGCGCCGTCAGCGCGAGGGCACCGACCGCGAACGCGAGCAGCACCAGGCACGCCCGCCACACGGGCCACAGCTGACCGCCGGTGATCAGGTGGCGCAACCCGTCCACCACGTAACTCATGGGCAGGAAGGGGTGCAGCGCGTTGAAGAAGCCGGGGCTGGTCTGGATCGGGTACGTGCCGCCCGCCGAGGTCAGCTGGAGCATCAGCATCGCCAGGACGAGGATTCTGCCCGCGGGCCCGAACCGGGCGTTGAGGAACTGCACGAGCGCGGTGAAGCACGCCGTCACCAGCAGCAGGAAGCCCACCGTGGCCGCGCCGCGCGCCATCTGGAGCCCCAGCGCCCAGTGCAGCACGCTCATCAGCGCGGCCACCTGCGCCACCCCGATCGCGGCCACCGGCAGCCAGCCCGCCAGCGCGATCCGCCAGCCGGGCGCCCCGGCCGCCAGCGCCCGCTTGTTGAGCGGCTGGAGCAGCATGTAGGCGACCATGGCGCCGACCCACAGCGACAGCGGGATGAAGTACGGGGCGAAACCCGTGCCGTAGTTGGGCGCCGCGTGCGCCGTGTCCGAGGCCAGGCCGACCGGGTCGGCCATCACGCCGGTCCGCGCGTCGCGCTCCTTGTGGCCCAGATCGGGTATCTGCCGCACGCCGTCGTGCAGGCCGCCTGCCAGCTTCCCCGAGCCGTCCGCCAGCTTGAACAGCCCCCCGTCGAGGCTTGCGGCACCGTCGGACAGCTTGCCGAGCCCGGTGTCGAGGGTGGCCGCCCCGTCCTTGGCGGTGCCCAGCCCCGTCTGGAGCGTGTGCGCCCCCGTGGAGACCGCGTGGGCGCCCCTGTTGAGCTTGTTGATCTGCCGTACGGCCGCGTCCACGTCCTGCGTGAGGTGCGGGGCGCGGTCGGCCAGCGCGGTGGCCGCCGTACCGAGGTCGTCGAGGTGGCCGCCGAGTTCGTCGAGGTGCTTCTCGTTCTTGACGTACCCGTCGACCTTCGCGGCGATCGTGGCGGACCGCTCGGCCGCGTCGGCGGCCTTCTTCAGCTGCGGGCAGGACTCCGCGGCGAGGTCCTTCGGCGTGCCGCTCCCGGCCCCTCCGGAGGGCCCCGGCGACGCGCCGTCCGACGGCCCGGCGGACGGGGCGGTGGGCCCTGCGGACGGGTCGGCTGACGGCCCTGTCGACGGGCGCGTCGGTGCGCCGGTGCCGCCGGTGTCCTTGCCGCACCGGTTCTCGTACAGCGTCGAGAGGGCGTCGGCGGCCTCGCGCGAGTCCGTCTTGGCGCGCCGGGCCGCGTCGGGCAGCTCGCCGAGGTTCTTCTTGAGCGTCTCGCTCGTCCGGGCGACCCCGCGGGCGGCCTTGCCGATGTCGCCGCTGTGCTCGTCCAGGTAGGGGCGTACGGCGCCGGCCGCGCCGTTCACCTTGTCGGCCAGCTTCTGGGTGCCCTCGGCGACCTGCCCCGCGCCCGAGGCGAGCGTGCCGGCGCCCTCGTGCAGCGTCGCGGTGCCGTCCTTGAGGCTGTCGCTGCCCCCTTCGGCCTCGCCGAGCCCGCCCTTGAGCTTGCCCGCGCCCTCCTTGGCCCTGCCGATGCCGTCGCCGAGGTCGTCGGCGCCCTTGGCGGCGTCCGCCGTCTTGCCGTGCAGCGTGGAGAACGAGAGGTAGATGTTGTCGTAGAAGCCGCGCGAGACCTTGCTGGAGGCACTGGCCCGCACCTCGGAGAAGACGGTGCGGGAGAGCTGCCCGACGATGTAGTTGTTGGCGTCGTTCGTGCGCACCTTCAAAGCGCCCGTCACGGGGGAGTCCCCGGAACTGGAGGAGACCCGCTTGCTGAAGTCCTTCGGCACGGTCAGCGACAGGTAGTACCGCCCGTCCTCGACGCCCTTGCGCGCGTCCTTCGCGCTGGTCTGACGCCAGTCGAACGAGTCGCTGTCGTGCAGCCCGTGGACGATGTCGTCGCCCGCGGTGATCTTCTTGCCCTCGGCGGTGGCGCCCTGGTCCTCGTTCACCAGCGCCACCGGGATCTTGTCCAGACGGTCGTACGGGTCCCAGAACGACCACAGGTACAGCGCGCCGTACAGCAGCGGCAGCAGCAGCATCGCGGCCATCGCCGCGCGCGGCAGCCGACCCCTGCCGAACCGCTTCAGCTCAAGCGCGGCCAGCCTCGGCGATCGCATCGGCCGCCCCCTCCTTGTCCGTCTCCCGCGCGGCAGCCCGGTCGCCGTCGGCCCGGTCGCCGTCTGCCTTGCCCCCGGCTGTCTTGCCTCCGGACGGCCGGTCGCCGTCCGCCCGGTCGCCGTCCGCCCGGTCGCCGTCCGCCCGGTCGCCGACTTCCCCGTCGCCGGTACGGGTGCGGACCACCACGGCGCCCTCGCCGGGTGGCTCGCTGCACACCGCGAGCACGGTGACGCCCGTGTCCGCCACCGCGCGCAGCAGCGCCCAGGCGGCCCCGCGTTCGGCCTCGGAGAGCTTGAGATCGAGGTCGTCGACGGCCAGCAGCCCGGGCTCGCCCAGCAGGGCGAGCGCCACCGACAGCCTCAGCTCCTCCAGGCGCTCCAGATCCCGTACGGCCGTACGGCCGCCCTTGGGCAACGCGTCCAGGTCCAGGCCCGCGGTGGCCAGGGCCGCTTCGAGCTGCTTCCGGCTCGCGGCGGCCCGCTCCCGGCGGGTGCGCAGCAGCGAGCGCAGCGGACCGCCGAAGCGCCGCCGCAGCAGCACGCGTTCGCGCAACTGCTCGGTGACGGTCAGCGCGGGATCCAGGTCGTTGACGCCCGGAACCTGGCCCAGGGCGGTCAGGCGCCGGACGGCCGCCATCCGCCGCGGCAGCGGGTGCCCCGCGACCTTCGCGTGCCCGTGCCCGGCCTTCATCCGGCCTGTCAGCGCGAGCAGCAGGCACGTGCGGCCCGACCCCGAAGGGCCCGTGACGGCGATCAGCGATCCCGCCTCCGCCGCGAAGCCGACCCCCGCGAAGACGGGGCCGCGCGGCCCGTCGAGCCCGAAGTCCGCCGCCGAGACGGCGGCTCCCCGCAGCTGTGTCACGGCACCTCCCGCTGCCCGTCGCGTGTCCGCGGCGCGGCACGCGACCTCTCCTGGAAACTTTGAACTGACCGGTCAGTTCAAAGTATGCCGCAGTCGGTGCCCGGCGGGCCAATCGGACCGCCCCGCTCCCGGGTTGCGGCCTGTTTGCGCAGGTCAGCGTGGACTGTCAGTGCCATGCGCCACGATGTGCACATACGACCGGTTCGTCGAACCGGCTTCGACCGACGGGAGGTTGATTCACGTGACGCGACCTTCTCGGGGAGCGCGCCCCGCGCCCCCGCAGCCGACCACGCCCTCCACCCGCCACCACGGCACAGCCGGCGGGGCCGGTGCCGCCGAGGACATCCACCCGGTGCTCCGCCGCGCCACCGCTCCGCCCGCCGCACTGGACCTGCTCGCCCAGGCGCAGCACGGGCTCGACGAGGCCGCCGAGAGCGAGACGGCCAACGAGTGCTACGCCGCCGCCCACCTCGCCGCACTGCGCACGGCGGCCGCCGTGCTCGCCGTCCGCGGCCGTCCCGAGCCGGAGCCCGCCCGCCACCGCTCCGCCCGCCGCCCGCGGCGACCCGCGATCCGCAGCGCCTGGGAGGTCCTGCCGGAAGTCGCCCCCGAACTCGCCGAGTGGAGTGCCCTGTTCGCCTCGGGCGCCCCGCGCCGGGCCCGCGCCGAGGCGGGGATAGCCGGGGCCGCCAGCAGGCAGGAGGCCGACGAGCTCGTCCACCACGCCGGGATGTTCCTGCGCCTGGTCGAGCGCATGCTCGTCTCCCAGCCCGCGCTGCCCAGGCCCCGCACCGCCCCCGCCGACGAGTCGCACGCCGGCGAGGGGCACCCGCGCGACCGGCGCGCGGGATGAGGCACGCCCCCGCGCACCCGTGCACCCCCGCGGCCCTCGGACCTGCCGGTCCGAGGGCCCCGCCGGACGGGGCGCCGACGTCCGAGGCAATAGGGTGGGGGCTGCCCGTCACAGAGCCGAGGAGCAGCCGCATGTCCCGCCCGAGCGCAACCCTCCGTACAGCAGTGGTCTGGGACGTGCTGCGAGGCGCTCTCGACCAGCGCGCCAAACTCTCGGGCCGCACGGAGCTGGATGTGCTCGACACCGGCGGGGGCACCGGGAACTTCGCGGTGCCCGTCGCCCGCCTCGGACACCGGGTCACCGTGGTCGATCCGAGCCCCAACGCGCTTTTCGCGCTGGAGCGCCGCGCCGCCGAAGCGGGTGCCGCCGCGCGCGTACGGGGCGTGCAGGGCGATGTGCGCGGCCTCTTCGACGTCGCCGAGCGCGGCGGCTACGACGTGGTGCTCTGCCACGGCGTCCTGGAGTACGTGGACGACCCCGCCGAGGGGCTGCGCAACACCGTCGCGGCGCTGCGGCCCGAGGGCGGCACCCTGAGCGTGCTGGCGTCCGGGCTCGGTGGAGCCGTGCTGGCCCGCGCGCTGGCCGGGCACTTCACCGAGGCGCGGCACGCCCTCACCTCCCCGGGCGGCCGGTGGGGCGACAGCGACCCCATGCCCCGCCGCTTCACCCCCGAACAGCTCACCGCGCTGGTCACCGGCACCGGTCTGGAGGTCATCTCCGTCCACGGCGTACGCGTCTTCGCCGATCTGGTGCCCGGAGCCCTCGTGGACACCGAGCCGGACGCGCTGGAGGCCCTCGCCAGGCTGGAGGCGACCGCGGCGGAGCTGCCCGACTTCCAGTCGGTGGCCAGCCAGCTGCACGTACTGGCGGAGGTGCCGCCGGGGGCGACGCCGGGTGCGCCCGGCTGAGCGCTCCGCTCGGCGCCTGTCCGCCGTCGCGCCGGGCCCTTGTGGCCGTCGCTTCGGCATCCGAGCCGCCGGTCCTCCCGGACCGGGCGCGTCGCCCGGTCTCACGCTCCGGCCGCGCCGTTCCGCCTCGTTCTCGGCCGCCCGATCAGCGGCTACCCGCCGTATGATCGGGGTACACCGTCCGGCATGGCGGAAAGGTGGCGCGGGAATGTACGGAACACACCCCGGGCACCCCCCGTCCGGCATGTCGGGTGTGGTGGGAGGAACTGGCGTAGAGGGGCGGGTTTCACGGGGGCGATTCCCTGCCTATCCTTGAAGAGTCGCACCCGGTCGCCCCCGCGACCGACGAGTAGGAGGACTCCGTGCCGCTCTCTGAGCACGAGCAGCGGATGCTCGAGCAGATGGAGCGAGCGCTGTACGCCGAAGATCCCAAGTTCGCGACAGCGCTCGAGGGAAGTGAGCTGCGCCGGTACACCCGCAAGAGGGTCTACCAAGCGGTGGCGGGCTTTCTGGTGGGTATCGCGCTCCTCATGGCCGGAATGGTCGCTCAGCAGATCTGGATCAGCGTCGTCGGCTTCCTCGTGATGCTGGGCTGCGCCGTCCTCGCTGTGACCAGCTGGCGGAAAGCCCCCAAGCAGGGCGAGGGCCAGAGCCAGGGCCAGGATCAGGGGCAGACCTCACAGGGCTCCCCGCGTCGAGCGCAGCCACGGGCTCGCAGGTCGATGATGACCCGGATCGAGGAGCGCTGGCAGCGTCGCCGCGACGAAGGGCAGCACTGACCACGCGTTCCGTCCCCTCCTCGTCACCACCGCATACCTCTGCCACCGGCCGCAAGCCTCCGCCTGCCTCCGGACGGAAGCCGGGCGGTGGCCCCCGGCACAGTCCCGTGGCGTGACCCTCGCCCCCTCGGACGGCGGGGCCCCGCCCATGCGCCTCCTCCGTACCCGGCAGCCCCGGGCCGCCCGGCTCTCCAGCCGCCGCGTGCCCGGATGAGGCCAGGGCCGTGCCGCTGAGGTGACCGGCCCCGAAGCCGGGTTCCCGGCATCGCCTGCCCCTGCCCCTGCCGCGTGGCCGCCTTGCCGTCCGGGCCCTGATGCGCGGACACGAACGGCCGCTGATGCGCGGACACGAACGGCCGCGACGTACCGACCGGCTGGTACGGCGGGCGTGGCACCCCCCGACCCCATCGCCCCGCGGGCCCGGCGGGGCCGCGGGCCCGGTCGCACCGTGGGCCCGGGGCAAGGTGCGAGCCGCGAGGCGGCTACCCGCTCACTTGGCCGGCCGGAGGCGGAGCGCCCGGGTCCAGCGGGTGCCCAGGGCGCGGACGCGCTGCACCGCCGCCGCCCGCAGCCGCGCCGTGGACGCGGGGAGCAGCAGGGCGCGGACCCGCAGGACACGGGGGGCGGCGGCCCGCAGGCCCTCGCGTACCCGGCGTACGTCGTCGGGCAGGCCCGGGGTCGCCCGGGGCACCGGCGCGTAGAGGACCTGTTCCACGGCGAGCGCCACCCGGTGCGCCGCGTCCGCCCCGGCGGGGGGCAGCTGACCGATCCGGGCCAGTCGCGCGGCGGCGTTCCGCGGGGTCGCGGAGTCCTGCGGGACGATGCCCAGGTCCCACCCGGTGTCGATCAGTTCCTGCCAGGCGTCGAGGACGCGGGCCGTCACGGTCGCGGGGTCGTCGCCGGTCCTGGGCCGCAGCCTGCGGGCGCGTCTGCGCAGCCGCAGCAGCATCGGCAGCGACAGCAGCGCCACCACCGCGAGCGCCGCGGCGAAGATCCCCGCGAGGGCGCCCACGGGGATGCCGCCGTCGCGGTTGCCCGCGTCGGGCGGCGGCGCCGCCAGACCGCACTCGGGGTCGGCCCGCTTCTCCTGCGGGGTGCACGCATCCGGCTGCGAGGGGTTGGTGGAGGGCTGGTCGTTCTGGCCGCGGTCGGGCAGCCGCTCGCCCGGGTTCTCGTCGACGTCGGGCGCGTCGGGCTGCGCGTAGGAGGGGGTGGTGCCGCGGGTCGGTGTCGGCTCGAACCGGGTCCAGCCGACCCCCTCGAAGTACAGCTCGGGCCAGGCGTGGGCGTCCTGGAGGCCGACCTCCATCTTGCCGTCGCCGCGCGCCGTGCCGGGCGTGAAGCCGACGGCGACCCGTGCGGGGATGCCGAGGGCGCGCGCCATGGACGCCATCGCGAAGGAGAAGTGGATGCAGAAGCCCTCCTTCTGCTCCAGGAAGTTGGCGATGGCGGCGGTGCCGCTGCCGGCCCGCACCTCGGTGTCGTAGGTGAATCCGCCGTCCTCGGCGAACCAGTCCTGGAGCCGTACCGCGCGGTCGTAGTCGTCCTCCGCGCCGCGGGTGACCTTGGCGGCGGTCTTGCGCACGACGTCGGGCAGCGAGTCGGGGACGGCGGTGTACTCGCGTTCGAGGTCGGCGGGTGGTTCGGGCGCGTTGCGCAGCTGTTCGGCGGTCGGCCGCACCTGGAGGCTCTCGACCTGGTAGCGCAGATCCCGGGTGGTCTGGCCGTCGTAGCCGACCAGGGTGCGTCCCTCGGGTTCGAAGCGCCACTTGCCCTCGGCCTTCACCCGGTTGGCGGGGAAGGGCATGGGCAGCCAGTCCTGCGCGTACCACTTGGCCGCCTTGATGGTGCTGCGCACCTTCGTGGCCCGTACGCCGGGGGAGAGGCCCTGCGGGGTGGGCATGGGGTCGGGGATCTCGCCGATGCGCCGTTCGGACGGTTTCCACGCGGAGCCGTCGAACTTGTCCAGCGCGACGATGCGCATGTAGAGGTCCTGCGTCTCCTCGCTGTCCGTCGCGTAGACGAGCGCGGTGCGGTTCTCGGGCTGGTTGAGGCTGTCCTGGAGGGCGACCAGCGGATTGACGGCGGAGACGGTGCCGCCGCCCTTCCGGCCGCCGCCGTCGCCGCCGCCCGCGGCGTCCAGCAGTCCGCCGCTCAGCGAGGGCAGCGCGAGCGGCACCACGAGTGACAGCCCCAGTGCCAGTACGCCGATCCTGCGCCCGGTGCGGACGGGCGCCACGGCCCCGCCGGGCCGGTCGGGGGCCGAGCCGGGGCGCGATCTGTCGGAGAACAGGCGGCCCCACTGGGAGAGCCGCTCCCGGCCCTCGGCGAGCAGGAGCAGCAGATAGCCGGAGGCGGCGCACAGGAACCACAGCCAGCGGGCGCCGCCCTGGGAGAGCCCGGCGGCGACCGAGTAGAGGGCCAGCAGGGGCAGCCCGGCGGGGGCGGCGCTGCGGTAGGTGACGGCCAGTACGTCCACCAGCAGGCCGACGGCGAGTACGCCGCCGACGAGCATCAGCCGGATCCCGTCCGTGACCGGTGCGGGGATCGCGTACCGGCTCACGTCGCCGGCGCCCTGGGTCAGCAGGTCGGCGAACTGGACGAAGACCCAGGGGGAGGGCAGGAAACCGGCCGGTGCGTACTCGCGGGCGAAGAGCACGGTGAGCAGCAGCACCGAGACGACGCACTGCAGCAGCACCGTCACGGGGCGGGCCAGCGGTACGCGGCGGGCGGCCGCGCCCACTCCGGTCTGCACGGCGACCAGCAGCGCGGCCTGGAGCAGCCAGGTCGCGGGGTCCACCAGCGGCAGCAGCGCGCAGGCCGCGGCCAGCGTGGCCAGCGCGGCACAGACGGCCAGCCGTCCCCGTCCGCTCATCACGTCCGCCCCCTCTTCACATCCGCCCTCTCATGCCACTCGCGCCCTTCGCGCTCCGGCGCCGCCGCGCACCCTGGCACCGCTTCCCGCTCTCGCGTCCTTCGTCCTCTGGCGCCCGTCGCCCCGGCCCCGTCCGCGCCCTGGCGCACGTCACTCGCGCACGTCACTCGCGCACTCTCGCGCTCCGTGCGTCGGCCTCCTGCCACAGTGCGGGCAACGCCACGCCCGGGCCGCCGGGCAGCGCCGTCCAGCCCGCTTCGCGCAGCACGCGCAGCGGCCCCTCCGCAGACGGGCCGGATGGGCCGGCCGGGCCGGTCGGGGTGGGTGGCGCGTCGGCCAGGAACGCGACCGCCCGTCCGCTGCGCTGCCGCATGCGGGCCAGGGTGGCCGCCTGCTCCTCGTCCAGCGCCCCGAGGAAGGCCACCAGCAGGCCCTCGTGCCCCGCGCCGCCACCGCGCCGCTGCGCGTCGTAGGCGCCGGCCAGCCCCGCTTCCTCGGAGTGGGCGACCACCGCGAGCGTGTCGAGCAGCAGGCCGGCCAGGTCCGAGGGATCGGCGAGGGCGCCGCCGCCCTCCGCGGTGGGCGCGGTGGCGCCCGCTTCGGTCAGCAGCCGCACCGACCAGCCGTGCTCCAGCAGGTGCAGGCAGACCGAGGCGGCGCCTGCCACCGCCCACTCGAAGGGGGAGTCGGGTCCCGCGCCGGTGAACGCGGCCCGGCGGGTGTCCAGCAGCACGGTGCAGCGGGCCTGCTGGGGCTGTTCCTCGCGGCGCACCATCAGCTCGCCGTAGCGCGCCGTCGAACGCCAGTGCACACGTCGCAGGTCGTCGCCGTGCCGGTAGCCGCGCGGAATCACGTCGTCGTCGCCCGCCAGCGCCACGGCGCGCTGCCGCCCCTCGCCGTGGCCGCCGGTCGCCGAAGCGGCCCGTACGGGCGGCAGCGCCTCGACGGGCGGCACCACGGTGAGCGTGTCGAGGGTGCTGAAGGAGCGCGTCAGCTCGCACATGCCGAACGGGTCCGTCAGCCGCAGCTGGAGCGGCCCGAGCGGGTAGCGGCCGCGCATGTCCGAGCGCACCCGGTAGGAGACCTCGCGCCGCCCGCCCGGCTCGACCCGGTCCAGCACGAACCGGGGGCGCGGGCCGAGGACGTAGGGCACCCGGTCCTGGAGCATCAGCAGCCCGGTGGGCAGCCGTGAGACGTTGTCGACGCGCAGGTGCACGCGCGTCTCCGTGCGCGCCGCCACCCGCGAGGGGGTCAGCCTGCGGTACCCGGTGACGCGGTGGCGGGTGCGGTGCAGGACGAGGACGCACACCAGCGGCAGCACCGCCAGCAGCACGCCGACCCGCAGCAGTTCCTCCTGTCCCAGCGCGTAGGCGCAGACGGCGGCCGCCACGCCCGCCGCCAGGAACGACCGGCCGCGCGTGGTCAGCCCGGCGAACGCCTTGCGCAGCGAGCCCCGGCGCTCCTCGGAACGGCCCGCTCCGCCACCGTCCCCGCTCCGCGGGTCTTCGCCGCCCCCGCTCCCGCTCGCCGCCGGGCCCGCGCCCGCGCCCTGGGAAGGCCCGGCCCCCGAGTCGCCGTACGGCCCGGCAGCGCCGTACGGCCCGGCACCGCTGTTCGGCCAAGCACCGTGGTGCGGGCCCGCACCGCCGTACGGCCCGGCTCCGGAGGCGGGGCCGCCGGGCGGCGCCGCGGGGGGCGGTCCGTGGGTCATCAATAGCCTCGGGGCTGCCCGGTCGGCGGACGGCCGCCCGCGCCGGTCGGCGGCCGGCCCGGCTGCTGCGGCTGCCCGAAGGAGCCGGACGGGGCGCCGACCCCCGGGCCCGCACCGTGCCCGGACCCGGAGCCGAGGGCGGGCACCGGCACCCGCTGCAGGATCTCGCCCACCACCTGATCCGCCGTACGCCGGTTCAACTGGGCCTGCGCGGTCGGCAGCAGGCGGTGGGCCAGTACGGGCACGGCCAGCGCCTGCACGTCGTCGGGCAGTGCGAACTCGCGCCCGGCCAGCGCGGCCGCCGCTCTGGAGGCGCGCAGCAGGTGCAGGGTGGCGCGCGGCGAGGCCCCCAGCCGCAGCTCCGGGTGCGCGCGGGTGGCGGACACCAGCTCGACCGCGTAGCGCCGCACCGTGTCCGCGACGTGCACGCGGCGCACCACCTCGATCAGCTTGACGATGTCGTGCGCGTGCGCCACCGGTTGCAGGTCCTCCAGCGGCGAGGCGCTGCCGTGCACGTCGAGCATCTCCAGCTCGGCGGACGGGCTGGGGTAGCCGAGGGAGATCCGCGCCATGAACCGGTCGCGCTGGGCCTCGGGCAGCGGATAGGTGCCCTCCATCTCCACCGGGTTCTGCGTGGCCACGACCATGAACGGGTCGGGCAGCTCGTAGGACTTCCCGTCGATGGTGACCTGCCGCTCCTCCATCGACTCCAGCAGCGCGGACTGCGTCTTGGGCGAGGCGCGGTTGATCTCGTCGCCGATGACGACCTGCGCGAAGACCGCGCCGGGCTTGAACTCGAAGTCCTTGCGCTGCTGGTCGTAGACGCTGACTCCGGTGATGTCGGAGGGCAGCAGGTCGGGGGTGAACTGAATACGGCGCACCGAACAGTCGACCGAGGCGGCCAGCGCCTTGGCGAGCATCGTCTTGCCGACGCCGGGCACGTCCTCGATCAGCAGGTGCCCCTCCGCGAGCAGCACCGTCAACGAGAGCCGCACGGCCTCGGGTTTGCCCTCGATCACCGACTCGACACAGCGGCGCACCTCGCCCGCCGTGGCGCTCAGTTCGCTCAGGTTCGCCCGTTCGTCATAGGTCGTCACCGGCCCTCCTCGGCCCCATCCCCGCTCGTACCACCCGGGCGTACGCCCCTCGCGTCCGCTCGACCTGGCCCTGCATTGTGCGCTGTTGCTCATTCTTCACGGCCACAGGGCCTTCCGTCACTCTTCCGGGGGCATCCCCGGCACCGGACCCGGCCGGTCCGGACACCTGGGGCGGACCTTCCGGCCGAACCCGGCCGGTCCGCCCCGCGCGGGACCGGCGGCTGCCGGAGGTGGCGTCGCCCCCGGCAGCCGAGGCGGACGGCCGGGCATCAGGCGGGCGCGACCTCGCGCAGCTGCCCCGCCGTCACGTCGAAGACGAAGCCGCGCACGTCGTCACGGTGCGGCAGGAACGGGGAGGTCCGCACCCGCTCGATCGACTGGCGCACGTCCTGGTCGAGGTCCTTGAAGGACTCGACGGCCCAGGAAGGGCGCTGCCCCACTTCCTGTTCCAGCTCGTGCCTGAAGTCCTCGGTCAGACCCAGCAGGCCGCATCCGGTGTGGTGGATGAGCACCACCGAGCGGGTGCCCAGCGCCCGCTGGCTGATGGTGAGGGAACGGATGGTGTCGTCGGTGACGACGCCGCCGGCGTTGCGGATGGTGTGGCAGTCGCCGAGCTCCAGGCCGAGCGCGGCGTGCAGGTCCAGCCGGGCGTCCATGCAGGCGACGACCGCGACCCGGCGCACGGGGCGCGCGTCCATGCCGGGGTCGGTGAAGCCGCTCGCGTACTTGCGGTTCGCCTCGACGAGCTGGTCCGTCGTCGAGGGGGCGGGCTCGGGTGACTGAGGGGCGGATATCGACATGTGTACGACGTTAGCCCGCCGCGGCGCGGGTGGCCTGCCCGGAGCCGGGTGAAAGAGGGAACGGTGCACCCGGTTGTGAGGTAATACACAGGCGGGAGCCCCGTCTCACCCGTCCGGCGGGCAACACGTCCACGGATCGGGTGTCAGCCCCTGTCGGGACGCGCCTGGTCCCGTAGTTGACCGAGGGGACGAGTGGACTAAAGTGACGCGAAGTGGGAGGCAAGAACGCTCCCCAAGGACCCCGATTCCCCTCGCGCCCGCGGGCGCGCACGTGCGGCTCGGCCTCCTCCCGCTCCCGGCCGCCGGCGTTTCACGGCGCTGCGGCCACTCCCCTTCGAGCGGGCGGGGACCAAGGAGCACGTGCACGGTGCCCGCCAGATCTGAGAGGGCACAGTGACCACCAACGAGCGTCCCGTGGGCGAACTGCACAATCCCGTGATGCTCCGGCGCACGCTGGACCTGCTCGCTCCCGCGCTGGCCGAGCCCGGCGCGACCGTCCTGGACTGCACCCTCGGTCTCGGTGGCCACAGCCAGGCCCTGCTGTCGACCTTCCCCGCTGCGCGTCTGATCGGCCTGGACCGGGACACCGCCGCGCTGGAACTGGCGGGCGAGCGCCTGGCCCCGTACGCCGACCGGGCGACGCTGGTGCACGCCGTCTACGACGAGCTGCCCGAGGTGCTGGAGCGCCTCGGCGTCCCCCGGATCCAGGGCGTCCTGTTCGATCTGGGGGTCTCCTCCCTCCAGCTGGACGAGGCGGAGCGGGGTTTCGCCTACGCGCAGGACGCGCCGCTGGACATGCGCATGGACCAGACGACGGGCCCTGGCGCCGCCGAGGTGCTCAACACCTACGCCCCCGGCGACCTGGTGCGCATCCTGCGTACCTACGGGGAGGAGAAGCAGGCCCGCCGCATCGTCGAGGCCATCGTGCGGGAGCGGGAGAAGGAGCCGTTCACGCGCAGCGCCCGGCTGGTCGAACTGATCCGCGACGCGCTGCCGCAGGCCGCCAAGCGCACCGGCGGCAACCCGGCCAAGCGCACCTTCCAGGCGCTGCGCATCGAGGTCAACGGAGAGCTGGCGGTGCTGGAGCGGGCGCTGCCGGCCGCGCTGGAAGCACTCGCGGTGGGCGGCCGTATGGTCGTGATGTCCTACCACTCGTTGGAGGACCGGCTGGTCAAACAGCTGTTCGTCGCGGGGGCCGCCAACACCGCCCCGCCGGGACTGCCCGTGGTGCCCGAGCAGTACCAGCCCCGGCTGCGCCTGCTGACCCGCGGCGCCGAGCAGGCCACCGACGAGGAGATCGCCGAGAACCGCCGGGCCGCCCCGGCCAGGCTCCGGGCCGTCCAGCGCATCAGGGAGGCCACGTGACCACCCGCACGAGCGACCCCCGGGGGGTGAGGTGACCGCACAGCAGCGCCTCGCGCGCCTGGCCAGACTGGTGCCCGCGGGCAGCGCACAGGCGGCCCGCACCCCCTTCGTCCTGCTGATCGTCCTGCTGCTGGGCAGCGGGCTGCTGGCCCTGCTGCTGCTGAACGCCTCCCTCAACAAGGGCTCTTTCAAGCTGTCGAAGCTGGAGAAGGAGACCGAGGAGCTGACGGACCGGCAACAGGCCCTCCAGCAGGAGGTGGACGGCTACTCCGCCCCCGACCATCTGGAGGACCGGGCCCGCGAACTCGGCCTGGTGCCCGGCGGCAACCCCGTCTTCCTGCGCCCCGACGGCACCGTGCTCGGCACCCCGGGCGGCGGCGAGGCCGGCGAAGCCGGCGCGGGGCAGGTGGGTCCGTGAGCGAGCGCCCCCGCGAACAGGGCCGCGGCACCGGGCAGGGCCCGCGCCGGGTTCCCCGCCCGAGCAGCAGGGAACCGGGCCGCACCCCCTCGTCCAGGACCTCCCCGGACCGCGACGCCGGATCGGGCCGGAGCGGATCGGCCCGTGGCGCTTCCGGCTCCGCTGGCTCCGCCGGCTCCGGCGCGGGTGCGGCCAGGGGCGCCCGCCCGGCCGCCGCGCGGCGCCCACCGCGTACCGGGGGCCGGCCCCCGCGGGGCGGCGGGACCGGTCCGTCCAAGACACTGCGGCTGGTGAACCCGCGCCCCCGGCTGCGGCTGGTCGCCGTCGCGCTGACCCTCGTCATGCTCGTCTTCACGGCCAGGCTGCTCCAGGTGCAGGCCGTGGACGCGGGCGCGTACGCGCAGAAGGCCGCCGTCAACCGGTACATCACCGTGCCGCTGGCGGCCGAGCGCGGCACCATCAGCGCGCGGGACGGCTCCGCGCTGGCGACCACCGTGGACGCCTACGACATCACCGCCGACCCGTTCCTGTTCACCCCGAAGCAGGCCAAGGCCGCCGACGCCCCCGAGCGTGCCGCCAAGATCCTGGCCCCGCTGCTGGACAAGAGCCCTGCCGAGCTGGTGAAGAAGCTCTCCAAGCCGGACACCCGCTACGTGCTGCTGGCCCGCCAGCAGACCCCGCAGACCTGGCGGAAGATCAAGAAGCTCAAACAGGAGCTCGCGGAGAAGGCGGCGGGCAAGGCCGGGGACGGGGGGCCCGGCGTGCTGGCGGGCGTCTACCAGGAGAAGCACGCCAAGCGCGTGTACCCGAACAAGAAGCTCGCCGCCTCCGTCCTCGGTTTCGTCAACCGGGAGGGCAAGGGCGGCGCCGGGGTCGAGGCGATGCTCAACCGGAAGCTCGCCGGCGACAACGGCAAGATCACCTACGCCCAGTCGGGCGGCCGCCAGGTCCCCACGGCCGGCGTCCGCGAGCAGGCGCCACGGCCGGGCGCCGACGTGGAGCTGACACTCGACCGCGACATCCAGTGGGCCGCCCAGGAGGCGATCCGCGACCAGGTGGCGAAGTCGCACGCGGACAGCGGGTACGTCATCGTCCAGGACACCCGCACGGGAGAGCTGCTGTCGATGGCAAGCGCACCGGTGTTCGACCCGAACGACATCGGCAGCGCCACGGTGGACTCCTTCGGCAACCCGGCAGTGCAGGACGCCTACGAGCCCGGCTCCACCAGCAAGGTCATGTCGATGGCGGCCGTGCTGGAGGAGGGGAAGGCCACTCCGCGTACCGCGGTCACCGTCCCCAACCGGCTCAAGCGCGCCGACCGCTCCTTCGCCGACGACATCGACCACCCCACCTGGCACCTGACGCTCAACGGCGTTCTGGCCAAGTCCAGCAACATCGGCACCATCCTGGCGACCGAGCAGCTGGGCGACACCCAGAAGCAGGCCAACAAGGTCCTCCACGGCTACCTGAGCAAGTTCGGCATCGGGCGCCCCACGGGGCTCGACTTCCCCGGCGGCACCAACGGCCTGCTGGAAAAGCCGGAGAACTGGAGCGCCTCCCAGCAGTACACGATCCCCTTCGGGCAGGGCCTGTCCCTCAACGCGGTGCAGGCCGCCTCCATCTACTCGACCATCGCCAACGGCGGCCAGCGGATCGAACCCAGCCTGATCCGCGGCACCACGGGCCCCGACGGGCGCTACCGGCCCGCCGAACCGCCCGCCAAGCGCCGTGTCGTCAGCGAGAAGACCGCCACGACCCTCTCCAGAATGCTGGAGTCCGTCGTCTCCGACATGGAGGGCACCGGCACCACGGCGAAGATCCCCGGCTACCGCGTCGCGGGCAAGACGGGTACGGCCAACCGGGTGGACCCCAAGACCGGCCGCTACCACGGCTACACCTCCTCCTTCGCCGGGTTCGCACCCGCCGACAAGCCCCGCATCACCGTCTACTGCGCCGTCCAGAACCCCAAGAAGGGCAGCTACTTCGGCAGCGACGTGTGCGGTCCCGTCTACAAGAAGGTCATGAAGTTCTCCCTCAAGACCCTCCAGATCCCCCCGACGGGGGCCAAGTCCGCGCGGCTTCCCGTGTCCGCGGAGAAGGACAAGAACGACTGAGCCATGCACCACGTGAGAACGATCACTGACAGCGAGTGCAACCCCCAGGTGGCCGAGGCGGCGCCGCGCCCCTCGCTTCGCGGCACCACCGCCCCGCCCGGTACGCTCACCGCCGTGCCACAAGCTGATCAGACCTCCCCCGAGTCCTACCCCGGGCCGCCCCGCCCCGCGCGGGTGGAGCCCGTGCCGCTCGCGGAGCTGGCCCGACTGCTGGACGCCGAAGCGCCGGACGCGGTCGTGACCGGGAGGGCGGACACCGACGTGTCCGCCACCGGCATCACCCACGACTCGCGCGCCGTGCGCCCCGGCGACGTCTACGCCGCACTGCCGGGCGCCCGGCTGCACGGCGCCGACTTCGTGGAGCAGGCGCGCAGCCTCGGCGCCGTCGCCGTGCTCACCGACCCGGGCGGCACGGCCCGCGCCGAGGCCACGGGGCTCGCGGTGCTGACGGTGCCCGACCCGCGCGGCCGTATGGGCGAACTGGCGGCCACCCTCTACGGCAAGCCAGGCGAGGACCTGCTGCAGATCGGCATCACCGGCACCTCGGGCAAGACGACGACCGCCTACCTGGTGGACGGCGGGCTGCGGAAGGCCGCGGAGAAGGGGCTGCCGGGCGCGGCGCGTCCCGCCCAGGGCGGCGGCGAGCTGACCGGTCTGATCGGCACCGTCGAGTCCCGCATCGGTGACGAGCGGATCAAGTCGGAGCGCACCACCCCCGAGGCGACCGATCTCCAGGCGCTGTTCGCGGTGATGCGGGAGCGCGGCGTGGGCGCGGTGGCCATGGAGGTCTCCAGCCATGCGCTCGTCCTCGGCCGGGTGGACGGCTGCGTCTTCGACATCGGGGTGTTCAACAACCTCAGCCCCGAGCATCTGGACTTCCATCCCGACATGGAGGACTACTTCCAGGCCAAGCGGCAGCTGTTCACGCCGCGCCGCTCGCGGGCCGCGGTGGTCAACTTCGACGACGAGTACGGCTTCCGGCTGCTGACCGAGCTGAAGGACGAGGGCTTCCCCGTCACCACCTTCTCCGCCGAGGGGCACCCCGACGCGGACTGGCGGGCCCAGGATGTGGCGCTCGGCCCGTTCGGCTCGACGTTCACGGCCGTCGGCCCCGAGGGGCAGCAGGTGTCCGCGGGCGTCCCGCTGGCAGGTCCCTTCAACGTGGCCAACGCGCTCGCGGCGCTGACCGCGCTGGTGGCCGCCGGCATCGACCCGCACACGGCCGCCGAGGGCATCAGGGAGGTGCCCGGCGTTCCGGGACGCCTCCAGCGGGTGGACGCGGGCCAGGACTACCTCGCGATCGTCGACTACGCGCACAAGCCCGACGCCGTCGAGTCGGTGCTCTACGCCGTCCGCAAGGTCACCGACGGCGCGGTGCACGCCGTCCTCGGCTGCGGTGGCGACCGCGACCCGCACAAGCGCCCCGCCATGGGCGCGGCCCTCGCCCGGCTGTCCGACACGGCCGTGCTCACCTCGGACAACCCCCGTACGGAGGACCCGCTGGCGATCCTGGCCACCATGCTCGGCGGCGCCGCCGAGGTCCCCGCGCACGAGCGCGGCACCGTGCTGCTGGAGGAGGACCGGGCCGCCGCCATCCGCGCGGCCGTGGCCCGCGCCGGCAGCGGCGATACCGTGCTCGTCCTGGGCAAGGGACACGAGCAGGGCCAGGACATCGCGGGCGTGGTGCGGCCCTTCGACGACACGCAGGTGCTCAGTGCGGCCATCGACGAGCGGGCCGCCGAGTGTGCCGCGGCCCCGCGGGCCCCCTCCGTTCCACGCAGCGATCCGTCCCCATCCGCCGAGACCCACCGGACAGACGACCAGAACCGATGATCCCCCTCTCCCTCGCTCAGATCGCCGCCCTCACCGGCGGACGGCAGCACGACATAACGGACCAGGACGCGTGGATCACCGGGCCCGTGGTGATCGACTCCCGCCAGGTGGGCCCCGGCGCCCTCTTCGCGGCGTTCCCCGGTGAGCGTGCCGACGGCCACGACTTCGCGGCGGCGGCCGTCGAAGCGGGCGCGCTCGCCGTGCTCGCCACCCGTCCCGTCGGTGTGCCCGCGATCGTCGTCGACGACGTCACTCGAGCCCTCGGTGCCCTCGCGCGGCACACCGTCCACACCCTCGGCGCCCAGGTGGTGGCGCTGACCGGGTCCAGCGGCAAGACCAGCACCAAGGACCTCATCGCCCAGCTGCTGTCGCGGCTGGGTCCCACGGTGTGGCCGGAGGGCTCCCAGAACAACGAGATCGGGCTGCCGCTCACGGCGCTGCGCGCCGAGGCGGACACCCGGCACCTGGTGCTGGAGATGGGCGCGCGCGGTATCGGGCACATCCGGTACCTCACCGAGCTGACACCGCCGCGGATCGGCGTCGTCCTCAACGTCGGCACCGCGCACATCGGTGAGTTCGGCGGCCGCGAGGCGATCGCCCAGGCCAAGGGCGAGCTGGTGGAGACGCTGCCCGGCGCGGACGACGGGGGAGTGGCGGTACTCAACGCCGACGACCCGTACGTGCGCGCGATGGCCGCGCGCACCGAGGCCCGCGTCCTGTACTTCGGCGAGGATCGCGAAGCGGACGTACGGGCGGAAAACGTGCGGTTGTCCCAGCGCGGTACCCCCGCTTTCACGCTTCACACACCCACCGGGTGCGGGGACGTGACGCTCCGCCTGTACGGTGAGCACCACGTGTCGAACGCGCTTGCCGCGGCCGCCGTCGCCCACCAACTGGGCATGCCCGCTGGAGACATCGCTGACGCGCTCTCCGCGGCGGGCACGCTCTCCCGGTGGCGGATGGAGGTCACAGAACGCGCCGACGGCGTCACGGTCGTCAACGACGCCTACAACGCCAACCCCGACTCCATGCGGGCCGCGCTGCGCGCGCTGACCGCCATGGGCCAGGCAACGAAGGCCCGGGGGGGCCGGACCTGGGCGGTGCTGGGCGAGATGGCCGAGCTCGGCGACGACTCGCTCGCCGAGCACGACGCGATCGGACGGCTCGCCGTCCGGCTCAACGTCAGCAAGCTCGTGGCAGTCGGAGGCCGGGAGGCCGCCTGGCTCGACATGGGTGCCAAGAACGAGGGTTCGTGGGGTGAGGAGTCGGTGCACGTGTCCGGCACTGAGGCGGCCGTCGACCTGTTGCGTGATCAACTGCGCGCGGGGGATGTCGTACTGGTGAAGGCCTCCAGGTCGGTGGGTCTGGAGAAGGTGGCGGCAGCCCTCCTGGAGGGAACGGCCGGTTCGGCGCACGAGGCCGGAGGCGCCGCCCGATGAGGCAGATCCTTATCTCCGGGGTCATCGGACTCTTCCTGTCCCTGGTCGGGACCCCGCTGCTGATCAAGCTGCTCGCCTCGCGAGGCTACGGCCAGTTCATCCGCGACGACGGCCCGCAGAACCACCACAGCAAGCGCGGCACCCCCACGATGGGCGGCATCGCCTTCATCCTGGCGACGCTGCTCGCCTACGTGCTCACCAAGCTGGTCACCGGCGCACCGCCGTCCTTCTCCGGCGTGCTGGTGCTCTTCCTGTTCGCGGGGATGGGCCTGGTCGGCTTCCTGGACGACTACATCAAGATCGTCAAGCAGCGGAGCCTGGGCCTGCGCGCCAAGGCGAAGATGGCCGGGCAGCTCATCGTCGGTATCGCCTTCGCCGCCCTCGCCCTCAGCTTCGAGAACGCGCGCGAGCTCACCCCCGCCTCCACCAAGCTCTCCTTCACCCAGGACTTCGGCTGGGCACTGCCGCCCGTGCTGTTCGTCGTCTGGGCGCTGTTCATGATCCTGGCGATGTCCAACGGCGTGAACCTCACCGACGGTCTCGACGGCCTGGCCACCGGCGCCTCGGTGATGGTCTTCGGCGCTTATGTGTTCATCTGCGTGTGGGAGTACCAGGAGTCCTGCGCGCACATCGCCACCGCGGGCCCCGGCTGTTACGAGGTACGGGATCCGCTCGACCTCGCCGTCGTCGCCGCCGCGCTGATGGGCGCCTGCTTCGGCTTCCTGTGGTGGAACACCTCCCCGGCGAAGATCTTCATGGGTGACACCGGCTCCCTGGCGCTGGGCGGCGCGCTCGCCGGCCTGGCCATCTGCTCGCGCACCGAACTGCTGCTGGCCATCCTCGGCGGGCTGTTCGTGCTCATCACCATGTCCGTCGTCATCCAGGTCGGCTCCTTCAGGCTGACCGGCAAGCGCGTCTTCAAGATGGCGCCGCTCCAGCACCACTTCGAACTCAAGGGGTGGTCCGAGGTCCTTGTGGTGGTGCGGTTCTGGATCATCCAGGGCATGTGCGCCATCGTCGGCGTCGGCATCTTCTACGCGGGCTGGGCGGCCAGCAAGTGACCTCACGGAGTGGCGAGCGCGTGACCTCCACCAGCACGGCGGATACGACCGCACTGTCGCAGGAGCTGTCCGGCAAGCACGCGGTCGTGGCCGGGCTCGGCGTCAGCGGCATGCCCGCGGCCAAGGCGCTGCACCGCCTCGGCGCCCGCGTCACGGCGGTCAACGGCGGCGACGGCGAGGGGCCGCGCCGGCAGGCCGCCGAGCTGGAGGCCCTCGGCATCGCCGTGCGGCTCGGCGACGACCGCACCCTGCCGAAGGGCACGGACCTGGTCGTCACCACGCCGGGGTTCAAGCCCACCAGCCCCCTCTTCGCGGCGGCGGCCGAGGCGGGCGTCCCGGTGTGGGGCGACGTGGAGCTGGCCTGGCGGCTGCGCGGGCCCGGCAGCGCGCCGTGGCTCGCGGTCACCGGCACCAACGGCAAGACCACCACCGTGCAGATGCTGGCCGCCGTCCTGCGCGCCGCCGGGCTGCGCACGGCCGCGGTCGGCAACATCGGCGTCTCCCTCATCGACGCGGTGCTGGGCGTGGAGCCCTACGAAGGGCTCGACGTGCTCGCCGTCGAGCT
This sequence comes from Streptomyces diacarni, assembly GCF_003323715.1. GTDB lineage: Bacteria > Actinomycetota > Actinomycetes > Streptomycetales > Streptomycetaceae > Streptomyces > Streptomyces diacarni. The sequence continues at coordinate 176,052 of NZ_QOIN01000045.1, read as the reverse complement.
GTCCAGCTACCAGCTCCACTGGGCCCCCAGCCTGCGCCCGCACTCCGCCGCCGTGCTCAACCTCGCCCCCGACCACCTCGACTGGCACGGCTCGATGGAGGCGTACGCCGCCGCCAAGGGCCGCATCTACGAGGGCAACCAGGTCGCCTGCGTCTACAACGCCGACGACGCCGACGCCAAGCCGCGCACCGAGGACCTGGTGCGCGAGGCCGACGTGGCCGAGGGCGCCCGCGCCATCGGCTTCACGCTCGGTACGCCCGCGCCCTCGCAACTGGGTGTGGTCGAGGGGGTGCTCGTCGACCGGGCCTTCGTCGACAACCGGCAGCACCAGGCGCAGGAGCTGGCCGAGGTCGGCGACGTCAATCCTCCGGCCCCGCACAACATCGCCAACGCGCTCGCGGCCGCCGCGCTCGCCCGCGCCTTCGGCGTGCCGCCCTCGGCCGTCCGCGACGGGCTGCGCGCCTTCAGCCCCGACGCGCACCGCATCACGCACGTCGCCGACGTGGACGGGGTGGCCTACGTCGACGACTCCAAGGCGACCAACACCCACGCCACGGAGGCCTCGCTGGCCGCCTACGACCCGATCGTGTGGATCGCGGGCGGGCTGGCCAAGGGCGCGACCTTCGACGAGCTGGTGGCCAGGTCGGCTCCGCGGCTGCGCGGTGTGGTCCTCATCGGCGCCGACCGGCAGCTGATCAGGCAAGCCCTGGCGCGACACGCCCCCGATGTGCCGGTCACCGACGTGGACCGCACCGACACTGGGGCGATGGCTTCGGCCGTCCGCGAGGCGAGAGCGCTGGCACGCCAGGGGGATACCGTACTGCTGGCTCCCGCGTGCGCGTCGATGGACATGTTCGTCAACTACAACGCCCGCGGCGACGCGTTCGCCGAGGCGGTCCGCGCACTGGCCGCCGAAGGCCGCAGCGAGCAGTAACCCCGCGCCCCGTCGGCCGTGGACGCGGGGGAGACGGAGGGGATACGGATGACGGCGCGATCCGCCAAACCGCCCACACCCCGGCGCACGAGCACCCGTCCCGCGCCCCCGCGTGAGTCGGGGCGCCCCCGGGCGACTGCGGGCACCACCGCGCCCCAGCGCCTGTTCCTGCGCGCCAAGCGCGCCTGGGACCGGCCCCTGACCGCGTACTACCTGATCCTGGGCGGCAGCCTGATCCTCACCGTCCTCGGACTGGTGATGGTCTTCTCCGCCTCCCAGATCCAGGCCCTCCAGTCCGGGCTCGCCTCCACCTACTACTTCCGCAAACAACTCGTGGCCGCCGCACTCGGCGCGGTGCTGCTGCTGGCCGCCGCCCGGATGCCGCTGCGGCTGCACCGGGCGCTGGCCTACCCGCTGCTCGCCGGCTCCGTCTTCCTGATGTGCCTCGTCCAGGTGCCCGGCATCGGACAGACCGTCAACGGGAACCGGAACTGGATCTACCTGGGCGGCCCCTTCCAGGCCCAGCCCAGCGAGTTCGCCAAGCTGGCGCTCGTCCTGTGGGGCGCCGACCTGCTGGCACGCAAGGGCGAGAAGAAGATGCTCGCCCAGTGGAAACACCTGCTCGTCCCCCTGGTGCCCGTCGGCCTGCTGCTCCTCGCGCTCATCATGCTCGGCGGCGACATGGGCACCGCCATCATCCTGGCCGCCGTACTGTTCGGACTGCTGTGGCTGGCCGGGGCGCCCACCCGGCTGTTCACCGGGGTGCTCGCCGCGGCCGTCACCGCCGGCGCGTTCCTCATCGTCTCCAGCCCCAACCGGATGTCCCGCCTCGGCTGCATCGCCGCCACCGAACCGGGCCGCGACGACCAGTGCTGGCAGGCCGTGCACGGTATCTACGCGCTGGCCTCGGGCGGCTGGTTCGGTTCCGGACTCGGTGCGAGTATGGAAAAATGGGGCCAACTCCCCGAACCGCACACCGACTTCATCTTCGCCGTGACCGGGGAGGAACTCGGACTGGCGGGGACGCTGTCGGTACTCGCTCTGTTCGCGGCTCTAGGCTATGCGGGTATCCGCGTGGCCGGACGCTCGGAGGAACCCTTCGTGAGGTACGCCGCGGGAGGCGTGACAACGTGGATCACCGCCCAGGCGGTGATCAACATCGGTGCGGTGCTCGGCCTGCTGCCGATCGCCGGCGTCCCCCTCCCGCTGTTCTCCTACGGTGGGTCCGCCCTGCTGCCGACGATGTTCGCCGTCGGGCTGCTGATCGCCTTCGCGCGCAGCGACCCGGCGGCACGTGTGGCGCTGGCCGTGCGACAGCCCGCTCTGCGGCTGCGCACGGGAGGAGGGCCAGGGGTGCTACGTCCGGGGGCCACCTACGGGCGGAGGAGTAAGAAGACGATGAGACGGCGCGCCACCCGGCCGCCGTCCGGAGAGCGGTGAAACAGCGTGCACGTCGTACTCGCCGGTGGGGGGACCGCCGGCCACATCGAGCCCGCGCTCGCCCTCGCGGACGCCCTGCGCAGGCAGGACCCGACCGTGGGGATTACAGCCCTCGGTACGGAGCGCGGACTGGAGACGCGGCTCGTGCCCGAGCGCGGCTACGCGCTCGAGTTGATCCCGGCGGTTCCGCTGCCGCGCAAACCCACACCCGAGCTGATCACCGTGCCAGGACGGCTGCGCGGGACCATCAAGGCGGCCGAGCAGATCCTGGAGCGCAACAAGGCCGACTGCGTCGTCGGCTTCGGCGGCTACGTCGCCCTTCCCGGATATCTGGCGGCCAAGCGCGCCGGCGTGCCCATCGTCGTCCACGAGGCCAACGCGCGCCCCGGGCTCGCCAACAAGATCGGCTCCCGGTACGCGCACGGCGTCGCCGTCTCCACCCCCGACAGCAAGCTGCGCGGCGCGCGGTACGTCGGCATCCCGCTGCGCCGCTCCATCGCGACGCTCAACCGGGCGGCGCTGCGCGCCGAGGCGCGCGCCGCGTTCGGGCTCTCCCCCAACCTGCCCACGCTGCTGGTGTCCGGCGGCTCGCAGGGCGCGCGGCGGCTCAACGAGGTCGTCCAGCAGGTCGTTCCGCATCTCCAGCGAGCCGGTGTGCAGATCCTGCACGCCGTCGGCCCGAAGAACGAGCTCCCCCACGTGGAGCAGATGCCCGGAATGCCGCCCTATCTGCCGGTACCGTATGTGGACCGGATGGACCTCGCGTACGCCGCGGCCGACATGATGCTCTGCCGCGCGGGCGCGATGACCGTGGCGGAACTCTCGGCCGTCGGGCTCCCCGCCGCCTACGTCCCGCTGCCCATCGGCAACGGCGAACAGCGGCTCAACGCCCAGCCGGTCGTCAAGGCCGGCGGCGGACTCCTCGTCGACGACGCGGAACTGACACCGGAGTGGATCCAGGGCAACGTGCTCCCGGTCCTCACCGACCCGCAGCAGCTCACCGCCATGTCGCGCGCCGCAGCCGAGTTCGGCCGTCCGGACGCCGACGAACTCCTCGTCGGCATGGTGTACGAGGCGATCGCCTCGCGCCGCGAGGGCTGATCCCCGCGCGGCGCGGCGGCGGCGACTCGCCGACAACGCAGAAAGCAGGGTGGTCCGGCGTGGTCAGAGCTGCGAGAACCGCCAAGGCTGCCCAGGCGGAGCAGGCGAGCGGCAGGGCCGAAGCGGCGGCGGCGCGGCCACGGGCGCGGACCGCCGAGGCCGAGGGCGGGCGCGCCGGCGCCCGCCTCGCGCCCGGCGCCCGAGTGCGCGGCGCCCGCGCCTCCGGTTCGGGTTCCGGTTCCGGGCCGGAATCCGGGCACGGTGAGCAGCCGCAGGGACCGCTGCGCCGGACCGGGTTGGGGGCACGCGTACCGCGTCGCCGCACCCTCGTCCTCGCCCTCGCGCTCGCGCTGCCGCTCGGCGGGTTCGGCACCTGGGTGCTCTACGGCTCCCCGTGGCTGCGCGCCGAGAGCGTCTCCGTCGACGGCACCCGGGCCCTGACCCGCTCCGAGGTCACCCACGCGGCGGCGGTCCCACTCGGGGAGCCGCTCATCTCCGTCGACAAGGGCGCGGTGCGGCAACGCGTCCGCGCCGCGCTGCCGCGCGTGCGCGAGGTGGTCGCCGAGCGGGACTGGCCGCACGGCATCACCGTCACCGTCACCGAAAGACGGCCCGAACTCGTCATGGAGAACGCGGGAAAGTACGTCGAGGTGGACGCCGAAGGCGTGCGATTCGCCACAGACGACAAGCCACCGAAAGGCGTTCCGCTTCTCGCGGTGGAACCGAAGAAGGAAGCCGCCGAGAGGTACTTCTCCGCCCGGCGGCTGCGGAAGGAGGCGGCGCGGGTCGCCACTTCCCTGCCCGACGCCGTCCAGGACGCCACCCGGCTGGTAAGAGTCCGCTCATACGACGACATCACCGTCGAACTGACCGAGGACCGCACCGTGCGGTGGGGCAGCGCCGAACGCGGCAAGGCGAAGGCCGCCGCGCTGACCGCCCTGCTGAAGGCGGCGAAGGACGCCACCCACTTCGACGTCACGGTGCCCAGTGCCCCCGCCGCCTCGGGCGGTTGAACCGCGCCGATCCACCCGCCGTGGTACGGGCGGCACAACCCCCGTGTACCCCCGGCCGGGTTCGGCGAACGGCTGGAGTCGCCACGCTCGTGGCCGCGTCAGTTGACCGGCGGCACCCGGCTTGTCCAGGCTGAACCCACATCGGTCGGCGGCTTGGTCAGTTGACTGACATAGCCGCTGGTGAGCACCCTGGATGGCTACTGCAAGGCCTGATCACATAGGGTGAAAAGAAAAACGGGAGGTTCGGCGTGTTCGTTGAACACCCAGCACTTGTCGACTTAGTGTCCGTTGCGAAGAGTCCAAGTAAGACAGGCACTGGTAACCCTAAACTTCACGCTTAGGGTTCGGGTCGGCGTTCGGACCGCCCCACAGGGATACGTAACTCGAGGCGAGAGGCCTTCGACGTGGCAGCACCGCAGAACTACCTCGCAGTCATCAAGGTCGTCGGAATCGGCGGCGGTGGCGTGAACGCCATCAACCGGATGATCGAGGTCGGTCTCAAGGGCGTCGAGTTCATCGCGATCAACACTGACGCGCAAGCCCTGTTGATGAGCGACGCCGACGTCAAGCTCGACGTGGGCCGCGAGCTGACTCGCGGCCTCGGCGCCGGCGCCAACCCGGACGTCGGCCGCAAGGCGGCCGAGGACCACCGCGAGGAGATCGAGGAGGTCCTCAAGGGGGCCGACATGGTCTTCGTGACCGCGGGCGAGGGCGGTGGCACCGGCACGGGCGGCGCGCCCGTCGTGGCGAACATCGCCCGCTCGCTCGGCGCCCTCACCATCGGCGTCGTCACCCGCCCCTTCACCTTCGAGGGCCGCCGCCGCGCCAACCAGGCCGAGGACGGCATCGCCGGGCTGCGCGACGAGGTCGACACGCTGATCGTCATTCCGAACGACCGGCTGCTGTCCATCTCCGACCGCCAGGTGAGCGTGCTGGACGCGTTCAAGTCGGCGGACCAGGTGCTGCTCTCGGGTGTCCAGGGCATCACCGACCTGATCACCACTCCGGGCCTGATCAACCTCGACTTCGCCGACGTCAAGTCCGTGATGTCCGAGGCGGGGTCGGCCCTGATGGGGATCGGCTCGGCGCGCGGGGACGACCGTGCGGTGGCCGCGGCGGAGATGGCGATCTCCTCGCCGCTGCTGGAGGCCTCCATCGACGGGGCGCGCGGGGTGCTGCTGTCCATCTCGGGTGGCTCGGACCTCGGGCTGTTCGAGATCAACGAGGCCGCGCAGTTGGTGAGCGAGGCCGCGCACCCCGAGGCGAACATCATCTTCGGCGCCGTCATCGACGACGCACTCGGCGACGAGGTGCGGGTCACCGTCATCGCCGCCGGCTTCGACGGCGGTCAGCCGCCCTCCAAGAAGGGCGAGAAGGCGCTCGGTTCCTCCTCCTCGTCGTCTTCCTCGCAGCCCGCGTACAAGGAGGAGTCGCCGTCCCCTAGCAGTGATCCGGAGCCGGAGCGCCCCGCCTTCGGCGGCCTCGGCTCGGTGACGCCGCGTGAGGAGGAGGACTCGATCCCCTCCCGCAGGGAGCCCTCGCCGGTGGGTGAGGTGCCGCCGCCTCCGCCCACCACGCCGCAGGTGCCGCCGGCCCGTCCGTACCACGACAGCCAGGCCGAGGAACTGGACGTGCCGGACTTCCTGAAGTGACGCGAGTGGCGAAGTGATGCGAGTGCCGAAGTGATATCCGCACAAGAGAACGTCAGCGGCGCGCACTTCGCCTCCACCGACAGGTGGGGCGGGGTGAGCGCCGCTCCGTATGAGGAGCTGAACCTCGGCGGCGCGGTCGGTGACGACCCCGGAGCGGTACGCACCAACCGGGAGCGGGCCGCGCGGGCGCTCGGTCTGTCGCCCGACGAGGTGGTGTGGATGCGTCAGGTGCACGGGCGCGACGTCGCGGTCGTTGAGGCGCCGTTCGGTGGTCACGCGCCGGAGGTCGACGGCGTCGTGACGGCGCGCAGGGGGCTCGCGCTCGCCGTCCTCACCGCCGACTGCACCCCCGTGCTGCTGGCCGACCCGGTTGCCGGGGTCGTGGGTGCGGCGCACGCGGGGCGGCCGGGTGTGCTGTCCGGTGTGACGGGCGCGACGGTGGACGCCATGGTCGGGCTCGGTGCCGAGCCGCACCGCATCGTGGCCCGCACGGGCCCCGCGGTGTGCGGCGGCTGCTACGAGGTGCCCGCGTGGATGCGCGAGGAGGTCGCGGCGGCCGTTCCCGAGGCGTACGCGACGACGCGGTGGGGCACACCGGCCGTGGACATGGCGGCCGGGGTGCGGGCGCAGCTCGCCCGTGCGGGTGTCACGCAGGGGGAACTCTCGTCCGTGTGCACCCTCGAATCGGGTGATCACTTCTCGTACCGGCGGGACAAGACGACGGGACGGCTTGCGAGTTATGTCTGGATCGAGGCGAACTGAGTAGTGACGGCAGGAATGACCGCGGCGTCCTTCGGTGCTGACGGGGGAGCGCGCAAGGCCGAGCTCGCCGCCAACCTCGCCCGGGTGGAGGAGCGCATCGCGCGCGCCTGTGACACCGCGGGGCGCGGGCGCGAGGAGGTCACCCTCGTCGTCGTCACCAAGACCTACCCCGCCTCGGACGTGCGGCTGCTGGCCGAGCTCGGCGTCCGTGACGTCGCCGAGAACCGCGACCAGGAGGCCGCGCCGAAGGCCGCCGCGTGTGCGGACACGGCGCTGCGCTGGCACTTCGTCGGCCAGCTCCAGACGAACAAGGCCCGTTCTGTGGCCGGTTACGCCGAGCGCGTCCACTCCGTCGACCGGCTGCGGCTCGTCACCGCGCTCTCGAACGCCGCGACGCGCGCCGAACGCGAGATCGGGTGCGCGGTGCAGGTCGCCTTCGACGCCGAGGCGGGTTCCGTCGGGGAGCGCGGCGGTGCGGCACCCGACGGTGTGACGGATCTCGCGGAGGCGATCGGGGCCGCCCAAGGGCTGCGGCTCGACGGAGTGATGACGGTCGCGCCGCTTTCCGGGCCGCTCGCCGGGCGGCCGCAGGAGGCGTTCGCGCAGCTGAGGGAAATCTCAACCGGCCTGCGTACGGCGCATCCTGCTGCGACGATGGTCTCGGCAGGGATGAGTTCGGATCTCGAAGAGGCGGTGCGTGCGGGTGCGACACATGTGCGCGTCGGCAGCGCGGTACTCGGTCGGCGCCCCCCGCTCCGGTAACGTCGCCAAACGAGTTGGGCCACAGCAGAATATATGGTCATTTCCGCCGGAAAAGACCGGTCGGAGAGGCTGCGTGGATCATCCCAGGGCCACCGGTGACGGGGGCTGCGTCGATGGAGTCGATCCACCACAGAGCGGAGGACGCAGAGAATGGCCGGCGCGATGCGCAAGATGGCGGTCTACCTCGGCCTCGTGGAGGACGATGGGTACGACAGCCGGGGCTTCGACCCCGACGACGAGTTCGAGCCCGAACCCGAGCCCGAACGCGACCGTCGACGGTACGAGTCGGAAGAGTCACATCATTCCCTTCAAAAGACCGAACCGGACGAACCGGTACGGGTCGTTCACCCGCCGGCGCAGCGGGAACGGGAGACGGAGCCGACTCCGGCAGTTGCCGCCGAAAGTGGACGAGCGGGGAGAATCGCCCCGGTGTCATCCATCACACCTGAACGCCAGAACGTCGAGAAGAGTGCCCCGGTGATCATGCCCAAGGTCGTGTCCGAGCGAGAGCCGTACCGGATCACCACGTTGCATCCCCGGACCTACAACGAAGCCCGTACCATCGGGGAACACTTCCGTGAAGGCACTCCGGTGATCATGAATCTGACGGAGATGGACGACACCGACGCGAAGCGACTTGTCGACTTTGCGGCTGGTCTGGTCTTCGGCCTGCACGGCAGTATCGAGCGAGTGACGCAGAAGGTGTTCCTGCTGTCTCCTGCTAACGTCGATGTCACGGCGGAGGACAAGGCCCGCATCGCAGAGGGCGGGTTCTTCAACCAGAGCTGAGACAGGCAGAGTCCGGAAACGGTCGGCAGGACCGCACAGAGCACCCCCAGGGGAGAGGGACGCGCAGATGAGAACCGCTTTGGGCGTGGTCCAAATCGTGCTGTGGGTCTACCTACTCGTGTTGATCTTCCGACTGGTGATGGACTACGTCTTCCAGTTCGCCCGCTCTTGGCAACCCGGCAAGGCGATGGTGGTCGTTCTGGAGGCCACCTACACTGTCACCGATCCGCCACTCAAGCTATTGCGGCGGTTCATCCCCCCGCTGCGCTTCGGGGGCGTAGCGCTAGACCTGTCCTTCTTCGTGCTCATGATCATCGTCTACATCCTGATCAGCGTCGTGGGCTGGGTGTGAACGATCGGAATGGTCTTGCCGGTATGCCGACGACTTACGTTGAGGTGAAGAGATGCCCCTGACCCCCGAGGACGTGCGGAACAAACAGTTCACGACCGTCCGTCTGCGTGAAGGCTATGACGAGGACGAGGTCGATGCCTTCCTCGATGAGGTCGAAGCCGAACTGACCCGCCTGTTGCGGGAGAACGAGGACCTGCGCGCCAAGCTGGCAGCAGCCACGCGCGCGGCCGCGCAGAACCAGCAACAGGGCGGTATGCGAAAGCCTCCTGAACCTCAGGACAGGCAGCCGCAGCAAGGTGGGGCGCCTGTGCCCGCCGCCATATCCGGACCGCAGCCCGTCCCGCCCCAGCAGCAGGGCATGGGCGGTCCGCCGCAGCTTCCCGGCGCGCAGGCGCAGCTCCCCGCGGGCCCCGGTGGCCCGGGTGGGCACGGCGGTCCCGGTGGTCCGGGCCCGCAGGGCGGCCCGATGGGTCCCGGTGGCCCGGGGCCGCAGCAGGGCGGTCCGATGGGCCCCGGCGGTCCGCAGGGCGGCCCGCAGATGCCCGGTGGCCCGGGCGGTCCCGGCGGCCCGGGTGGTCCCGGCGGTCCCGGCGGCCAGAACAACGACAGCGCCGCGCGCGTGCTGTCGCTGGCGCAGCAGACCGCCGACCAGGCGATCGCGGAGGCCCGTTCCGAGGCCAACAAGATCGTCGGTGAGGCCCGCAGCCGCGCCGAGGGCCTGGAGCGGGACGCCCGCGCCAAGGCCGACGCGCTGGAGCGGGACGCGCAGGAGAAGCACCGCGTGGCGATGGGCTCCCTGGAGTCCGCGCGCGCCACGCTGGAGCGCAAGGTCGAGGACCTGCGCGGCTTCGAACGCGAGTACCGCACGCGGCTGAAGTCGTACCTGGAGAGCCAGCTGCGTCAGCTGGAGAACCAGGCCGACGACTCGCTGGCCCCCCCGCGGACGCCCGCGACCGCCTCGCTGCCCGCGCCCACGCCCTCCATGGCGACGGCCGGTGCCGGCGGCCCCTCCGGGGGACCCGCGGGTGGTGGCGGTTCCATGGGCGGCCACCAGCCGATGGGTGCCAACGGGCACTCCATGGGCGGCCACGGTGGCCCGGGTGCGGGCTCGCACCACACCCAGGGCGGAGCCGGGCAGTCGTACGGCGGGCAGCAGCAGATGTCGCCCGCGATGACGCAGCCGATGGCGCCGGTCCGCCCGCAGGGCGGTCCCCAGGCGGCGCAGGCCCCCTCGCCGATGCGGGGCTTCCTCATCGACGAGGACGACAGCTGACGCGCTGACCGTCCTTCAACGGGCCGGGCCCGAGAGCACCTCGCTCTCGGGCCCGGCCCGTTTTCGTCCCCTGCCCCCGCCCCCAGTTCCGGGAAAGGGCGGGGGCAGGGGGAAGCCCGCTACGCCTTGCGCAGCCGGAACGTGAGGGACAGGGCCTCGTCCTCGAAGGAGGGGCCCTCCAGCTCGGTGGGGTCGCCCTGGGCGAACTCCGTGGCCAGGACTTCCTCGGCGATCAGGAAGGTGTGCTCGGCCAGGGCGCGGGACACCTCCTCGTCGGCGGACTGCCACCGCAGCTCGATGCGGTCGGCCACGTCGAGCCCGGAGTTCTTGCGGGCCTCCTGGATGAGCCGGATGGCGTCCCGGGCCAGGCCCGTGCGGCGCAGCTCCGGGCTGATCTCCAGATCGAGCGCGACCGTGGCGCCTGTGTCGGACGCCACCGACCAGCCTTCCCGCGGGGTTTCGGTGATGATGACCTCTTCGGGGCTGAGCGCGACCATCGCGCCGTCGACCTCCACCGTGGCGTTGCCCTCCCGCAGCGCCACGGACAGCGCCGCCGCGTCGGCGCCCGCGATGGCCTGGGCGACGGCCTGGGTGTCCTTGCCGAAGCGGCGGCCCAGCGCCCGGAAGTTGGCCTTGGCGGAGGTGTCGACGAGGGAGCCGCCGACCTCGGAGAGCGAGGCCAGCTGTTCGACGTTGAGCTCTTCGGTGATCTGCGTCCGCATCTCGGGGGAGAGCGTCTCGAACCCCTGCGCGGCGATGAGGGCGCGGGAGAGGGGCTGGCGGGTCTTGACGCCGGACTCGGCGCGGGACGCCCGGCCGAGCTCGACCAGGCGCCGGACCAGCAGCATGTCCTGGGACAGCTCGGGGTCGATGCGGCTCAGGTCGGCCTGGGGCCAGGCGGACAGGTGTACGGAGTCGGGGGCGCCGGGGGTGACGGGGACGATGAGGTCCTGCCAGACCCGTTCGGTGATGAACGGGGTGAGGGGCGCCATCAGCTGGGTGACCGTCTCGACGACCTCGTGCAGGGTGCGCAGCGCGGCCGGGTCGCCCTGCCAGAAGCGGCGGCGGGAGCGGCGCACGTACCAGTTGGACAGGTCGTCGACGAAGGTGGACAGCAGCTTGCCGGCGCGCTGCGTGTCGTAGCCGTCCATGGCGAGTGTGACCTGGTCGATCAGGGCGTGCAGTTCGCTCAGCAGCCACCGGTCGAGCAGGGGGCGCTCGTGCGGCGCGGGGTCGGACTCGGCGGGCGCCCAGCCGCTGGTGCGCGCGTACAGCGCCTGGAAGGCGACGGTGTTCCAGTAGGTCAGCAGGGTCTTGCGGACGACCTCCTGGATGGTGCCGTGGCCGACCCGGCGCGCGGCCCAGGGGGAGCCGCCGGCGGCCATGAACCAGCGCACCGCGTCGGCGCCGTGCTGGTCCATGAGCGGGATGGGCTCCAGGATGTTGCCCAGGTGCTTGGACATCTTGCGGCCGTCCTCGGCGAGGATGTGGCCCAGGCAGACGACGTTCTCGTAGGACGACTTGTCGAAGACGAGGGTGCCGACGGCCATCAGCGTGTAGAACCAGCCGCGGGTCTGGTCGATGGCCTCGGAGATGAACTGCGCCGGGTAGCGCTTCTCGAACAGCTCCTTGTTCTTGTAGGGGTAGCCCCACTGCGCGAAGGGCATCGACCCCGAGTCGTACCAGGCGTCGATGACCTCGGGGACGCGGGTGGCCTGCCGGCCGCAGCCCTCGGTGGGGCAGGCGAAGGTGACGGCGTCGATGTAGGGGCGGTGCGGGTCCAGGCCCGACTGGTCGGTGCCGGACAGGTCGCTCAGCTCGGCCAGCGAGCCGACGCAGGTGAAGTGGCCCTCCTCGCAGCGCCAGACGGGCAGCGGGGTGCCCCAGTAGCGGTTGCGCGAGAGCGCCCAGTCCACGTTGTTGTCCAGCCAGTCGCCGAAGCGGCCGTGCTTGACGGACTCGGGGAACCAGTTGGTCGCCTCGTTCTCCCGCAGGAGGGCTTCCTTGATCTGGGTGGTGCGGATGTACCAGGACGGCTGGGGGTAGTAGATGAGCGCCGTGTGGCAGCGCCAGCAGTGCGGATAGCTGTGCTCGTAGGCGACGTGGCGGAAGAGGATGCCGCGCGCGTCCATGTCCGCGACCAGCGCCTCGTCGGCCTTCTTGAAGAACTGTCCGCCGATCAGGTCCAGCTCGGGCTCGAAGGTGCCGTCGGCGCGGACGGGCACGACCGGCTCGATGCCGTTGGCGCGCGCCACCCGGAAGTCGTCCTCGCCGAAGGGCGCCAGGTGCACCATGCCGGTGCCGTCCTCGGTGGTGACGTAGGTGTCGTTGACGACGAAGTGCGCTTCGGGGATGTCGATGAGGTCGAACGGGCGCCGGTAGTGCCAGCCGTTCATCTCGCGACCCGTGTAGCGCTGGCCCGTGATGTGCCAGTCCTCGCCCAGGGCGGAGGTCAGCAGCGGCTCGGCGACGACGATCTTGTCGGTGCCGTTGGAGGCGACCACGTAGGTGACGTCGGGGTGGGCGGCGACCGCGAGGTTGGACACCAGGGTCCACGGCGTGGTCGTCCACACCATCAGGGAGGCCTCGCCGGCCAGCGGCCCCGAGGTCAGCGGCAGCGTCACGTAGACCGAGGGGTCCACGACGGTCTCGTAGCCCTGGGCCAGCTCGTGGTCCGAGAGGCCGGTGCCGCAGCGGGGGCACCAGGGGGCGACCCGGTGGTCCTGGACCAGCAGCCCCTTCTCGAAGATCTGTTTGAGCGACCACCACACCGACTCGATGTACTCGGGGCTCATCGTGCGGTAGGCGTCGTCCAGGTCGACCCAGTAGCCCATCCGGGTCGTCAGCTCGGCGAAGGCGTCGGTGTGCCGGGTGACCGACTCGCGGCACTTGGCGTTGAAGGCGGCGATGCCGAAGTTCTCGATGTCCTGCTTGCCGTTGAAGCCCAGCTCCTTCTCCACGGCCAGCTCGACGGGCAGCCCGTGGCAGTCCCAGCCGGCCTTGCGGGCCACGTGGTAGCCGCGCATGGTGCGGAAGCGGGGGAAGACGTCCTTGAAGACGCGGGCCTCGATGTGGTGCGCGCCCGGCATGCCGTTCGCGGTGGGCGGGCCCTCGTAGAAGACCCACTCGGGGCGGCCCTCGGACCTCTCGAGGCTGCGGGCGAACACCTTGCTCTCGCTCCAGAAGTCGAGCACGGCCCGCTCCAGCGCGGGCAGGTCGACCTGGGCGGGCACCTGGTTGTACTGCATCGTCGGGTCTTCTTCCTCCGGCGGACATCCAGAAGGCGGGTGCGCCTTCATTACCGTCGGAGGGACGAGCGCGCTGCCTTGCGGCGGCGAACCCGCGGTACCACCCTCCTTGGCGGCGGGCCGGTGCGGCCCTCCGCCCCCTCATTGGGGCAGCGCTGCCGGGTCTACTCGCTCCCGGAGGGTGTCCGTGGAGCTTTCTTCCGGCGGCTCCGGGGTGATCTTCACGCCGCGCTCGCCTCCGGGCTCCCACCGTCCCCGGATCGCTTGGGGCTGCCTACGGGGTTACTCGTCCCCTTCATCGCCTCACGCCGCCCCCAGTGTACGGGGCTCCGCGCGGGGCGGTGGAGCGGTTTTCGACCGGCCGGGCGGGGCACAACGGATGCAGACCGGCGTGCCCCGTTGCCGTGCGCTTGAAGTCGATTTATCGTTCCGGTCACGTTTCGCGAGCAAGATCACAAAATGTGAAGGGGTCGCGGTCATGGTGGCGGAGGAGAGGGCCGCGAAGAAGGTGGCGAAGAAGGCGGCGGCGAAGAAAGCCACGAAAAAGGCGGCGGCCAAGAAGGTTCCCGGCGGGGAGGCGGGGGAAAAGAAGACGGCGGCCAGGAAGGCGGGGGTGAAGAAGGCACCGGCGAAGGCTCCGGCGAAGAAGGCCGCGGCGAAGAAGGCCGCGGGGGAACGGCCCGCGGCCTCCGAGGCCGCGGCGGAAGTGACAGCGGCCGACGCGGCCGCGGACCGGTCGGGCGACGCTCACCAGGCGCCCGCGGGACAGGCCGCGCAGAACACGACGGGAGCTGAGACGGTGGCTGCGAAGAAGACGTCCAAGGCGCAGGCCGAGGCGGTGCCCTCGGCGCGGACCGGCACAGGGTCCGCCGCCCCCGGGGAGCTGCCCGTCCGCCCGGGCGAGGACCCCTGGTCCCCCGAAGAGGTCGAGGAGGCGCGCTCCGGGCTGCGCGAGGAGGTGTCCCGCCTCAAGCACGAGATCGCCTCGGCGGAGGAGGCGCTCAACGGGCTGATGCGCGACTCGGGTGACGGCGCGGGCGACGACGACGCCGACACCGGCACCAAGAACATCACCCGCGAGCACGAGATGGCGCTGGCCGCCAACGCCCGCGAGATGCTGTACCAGACCGAGCGGGCCCTGGAGCGGCTGGACGCGGGCACCTACGGCCTGTGCGAGAACTGCGGCAAGCCGATCGGCAAGGCCAGGATGCAGGCGTTCCCCAGGGCGACGCTGTGCGTGGAGTGCAAGCAGAAGCAGGAGCGCCGCTGACCGCCGATGACCCGAGCCGGGCCCGGGTGTCGTACCCTCAAGGCGTGACTGAGGTGGACCGGACCGGCGAGGGCCCCGACGACCGCGCGGCCGGTGTGGCCGAGGACGACGCACAGCGGGGTGACGAACAGCAGGGCGACGGGCAGCGGGCTGACGCACAGCAGGGTGACGAACGGCAGGGCGAGGGCGAGGAGTCGCCCGCGCCCGCCAGGGGCAGGCGCCGGATCGCCGTGCTGGTCGCGGTGGCGGCGCTCGCCCTCGTGCTGGACCTGGTCAGCAAGCTGGTGGTGGTCGCCGAGCTGGAGAACCACGCGCCGGTCGAGGTGTTCGGCTCCTGGCTCCAGCTCAACGTCATCCGCAACGCCGGCGCGGCGTTCGGCGTGGGCGAGGCGCTGACGATCGTGCTGACGGCCATCGCGACGACCGTCGTCGTCGTGATCGCCCGCCTCGCGCGCAAGCTCTACAGCACCCCGTGGGCCATCGCGCTGGGGCTGCTGCTGGGCGGCGCCTGCGGCAACCTGACGGACCGGATCTTCCGCGCGCCCGGCGTCTTCCAGGGCGCCGTGGTGGACTTCATCGCCCCCAAGCACTTCGCGGTCTTCAACCTCGCCGACTCGGCCATCGTCTGCGGCGGCATCCTGATCGTGCTGCTCTCCTTCCGCGGCCTCGACCCGGACGGCACCGTCCACCGCGACTGACCCGCCGCCGTCCCCGGGCCCCCTGCTTTCCCGCGTTCCCGCCTCCCGCCCGTCGCCGCGGGCCCCGACGGCCGCGCCCGCCCCTGTCGGGCGTCACTCCGCACGGTCGGGTACGTGCACCCGTATCCGGTAGCCGTCGTGCGTCGCCCCGGTGACCGTGATGCGCACCCCGCCGCGGAAGGTGTGGCTCTCGCCCGGCGTGAACGGCGCGTCGGACATCTCGGCGAGTTCGGTGGGCAGCCGGTCGGCGCAGGCGGGGCCGCCGCCGCTGTGCGGCCGGGAGTCGACCACCCGGACGGGTCCCTCGCCCGTGGGCGTGCGGGAGTCGACGGTGTAGACGAGGACGCCCTCCGCGCAGATGTCCCGGTCCAGGCCCGTGCGGGTGCGGGCCTCGGCGACGATGGCGCTGTGGCTGCCGGTCCGCACGACGGTGATGCCCGCGTTCCGGCCGCTGATGGGGGAGAGGGTGTGCTCGCTGGTGCCGGGCGCGGTGACGCAGCCGACGCGGGAGCGGTCCAGCCAGCCGAACTTCCACTTGTGCCAGCCGAGCAGGTCGGATATCCCGGCCATGCTCATCGTGTCCCAGCCGCCCGCGTACTCGACCGAGGCGTTCTGGGAGACGTTGTAGAGGTCGGGCAGCCCGTAGAGGTGGTTGGCCTCGTGGACGAAGTTGCCGCGCTGCCACAGTGCCGAGTCGGAGGCCCGCCCGAAGATGAGGGCGGCGCCGTGCACCGGGGTGCCGCCCGCCCGCAGTCCCTCGAAGGTGTGGGCCTGGGAGACGGTGGGCGGCGCGGGAACGTTGCTGTCGGCGACGACGAAGACCAGGTCGGCGCCGCGCACGTCGGTGCCCTGGCGCTGCGCGGCCTCCAGCGCGTCCTGGACGTAACCGCGCATCAGTCCTGTGGGGATGCCGCGGGTGATCCCGTAGGAGGACCACGGCCGCGGCATGCGTATCCAGTCCGCGCTGGGGGCGACATCCAGGCGGTACTTGCCGAACGAGGCGCGGTCGAGGAAGCGGTCGCCGTACCGGGAGAAGAAGCGGGCGCGTTCGCCGGCCGGGGTGGCGGCGGGGTGGTCGGGGAAGTCGACCATCAGCATCAGCGCACGCTTGTGCCCGCGCGGCCGGACGTAGCCCGCCCCGAGGGGCCCCTCGTCGGTGCCGGAGCCGGACGCTATCGCGCACGGCCCCGAGATGCCCTCGGCGGCCGCGACCGGGACGGGGACGAGGGTGAGGCAGGCTGTCGCCAAAGCTGTGACCACGGCCAGGGCGGGGCGCTTCGGTGTCCTGCGCGGCGTCATCGGCTGATCCCTCCGCATAAGCTCGCCGACCCCGGGGCTCAAGGGCTGTCCGTGGTGACACCGTCCGCTCGCGGCAGGGGCGCCGCACCCCCGGGTGAGCCGCGCGGGTGAGGGAGCGCCCGGGTGCGGGCGTGCGGGCCGTACGGGTGTGTCCGGCATACTCGATCAGGTGAGCACGCTTCCTGAGACCCGGACCCTGCCCGTACCCGACGGCCTGGAGGGTGAGCGCGTCGACGCCGCGCTCGCCAGGATGTTCGGCTTCTCGAGGACCAAAGCGGCGGAGTTGGCCGCTGAGGGGAAGGTGCTGCTCGACGGGGCGCCCGCGGGCAAGTCGGACCGCGTACAGGGCGGGGCGTGGCTGGAGGTGGAGATGCCCCAGCGGGCGCAGCCGGTGCGGATCGTGGCCGAACCCGTCGAGGGCATGGAGATCGTCCATGACGACGACGACATCGTGGTGATCGTCAAACCGGTCGGTGTCGCCGCGCATCCGAGCCCCGGCTGGAGCGGCCCCACCGTGATCGGCGGGCTGGCCGCCGCCGGCTACACCATCGCGACCTCGGGTGCCGCCGAGCGCCAGGGCATCGTCCACCGGCTGGACGTGGGCACCTCGGGGCTGATGGTCGTCGCCAAGTCCGAGCGCGCGTACACGCTGCTCAAGCGCCAGTTCAAGGAACGTACCGTCGACAAGCGGTACCACGCGCTGGTCCAGGGCCACCCCGATCCGCTCAGCGGCACCATCGACGCGCCCATCGGCCGCCATCCGCAGCACGACTACAAGTGGGCGGTCACCTCGGAGGGCAAGCCCTCGGTGACGCACTACGACCTGATCGAGGCGTTCCGGGCCGCCAGCCTGCTCGACATCAAGCTGGAGACGGGCCGCACCCACCAGATCCGGGTGCACATGGCCGCGCACCGGCATCCGTGTGTGGGTGATCTCACCTACGGCGCCGATCCGAAGCTGGCCAAGCGGCTGCGGGTGGAGCGGCAGTGGCTGCACGCCGTACGCCTCGGGTTCGAACACCCGGGCGACGGGCGCTGGGTCGAGTACGAGAGTTCCTACCCCGACGACCTCCAGGTGGCGCTCGACCGGGTGCGGGCGGAGAGCTCCTGACCGATGGATCAGCTCGCACTCTTCTTCGCCCTGCTGCTCGCCGCCGTCGTCATGGTCCCGCTCGGGGACAAGCTCAACCTGCCCTCGCCGGTGCTGATGACCCTGTTCGGCGGCGTGCTGGCGGTCGTCCCCTCCATCCCGAACGTCTCGCTGCCGCCCGAGTACATCCTGCCGCTGGTGCTGCCGCCGCTGATCTACGCGGCGGCCCAGCGCACCTCCTGGCGCCAGTTCGCGGCGAACAAGAGACCGATCTTCCTGATGGCGGTCGCGCTGGTCTTCGTCACCACCGCCGCCGTGGCCGCCGTCGCCAACGCGCTGGTGCCCGGGCTCGGCCTCGCCGGTGCCGTGGCGCTGGGCGCCCTGGTCGCACCGCCCGACCCGGTCGCGGCCACCGCCGTGGCCGGCAACGTCGGCCTTCCCCGCCGTCTGGTCTCCGCGCTGGAGGGCGAGGGCCTGTTCAACGACGTGACGGCCATCACCCTCTACCACGTGGCGATCGCGGCCGCCGTCACCGGCTCCTTCTCCCTGCCGGTCGCCGCGGGCGAGCTGGTGCTCTCCGGCGTGGTCGCGGTCGCCGTCGGGCTGGGGCTCGGCTGGCTCGCCAACAAGCTCATGAGTTACCTCGGCGACGCCACCCTCCAGACCGGGCTGACCCTCCTGGTGCCCTTCGCCTCCTACGTGCTCGCCGAGGAGCTGATGGGCTCCGGCGTGCTCGGCGTGCTGACCACCGCCCTCTACCTGGCCTCCGGGCACGCCGTGGACGCGGACGACGTGCAAGGTCGGCTCGCCGGACAGACGTTCTGGCAGATCGTGGACACCCTGGTCACCGGCATCGCCTTCGGGCTGATCGGACTGGAACTGCACACGATCTTCGGCACGGTCCAGCAGGAGTGGCGCCAGCTGCTGCCCGCCGCGGGTGCGGTCGTCGGCGTCGTCGTGGTGCTGCGGCTGCTGTGGCTGCTGCCGACCGCGTGGCTGGCCCAGCGGCTGCACCAGCGCAAGGACCTGGACGAGGACATTCCGCGCAACTGGCGCGAGACCGTCGTCGTGTGGTGGTCGGGGATGCGCGGAGTGGCCTCGGTCGCGCTGGCGCTGGCCGTGCCGCTGAGCCTGGAGCCCGAGGCGGGCGGCGGCGCGTTCCCCGGGCGCGAGGCGATCATCTTCATCGCGTTCGCCGTGGTCACCGTCACACTCGTCTTCCAGGGGCTGACCCTGCCGTGGCTCGTCAAGCGGCTGAACGTCCAGGCCGACAGCGCCGCGGAGCGCGAGGTCGAGCGGCAGCTGGCGGTGCGGGTGGCCAAGGCGGCCCGCAAGCGGCTCCGGGAGATCGAGGAGGTCGAGGACCTGCCCGAAGAGGTCTCCGAGGCGCTGGCCAGGAGGGTCTGGGACATGGGGGCGCGGATCTCCCCCGACATCGTCGACGACGAGCGCCGGGCCGCCCACCGCAAGCGCGTGGACCGGCTGCAGAAGATGCGGCGCCTCAACGGCGAGCTGCTGTCCGCCGCCCGCCACGAGGTGATCGCCGCGCGCGGCGAGGCCGGGGTGGACCCGGAGGTCGTGGACCGCGTGCTGCACCAGCTCGACGTCCGCAGCTTCCGCGGCGTGTGACCTCACCTGCGTGAACGCCCCTCAAGGGTCCGTGCGACCCGCCTTCGGGCACGTCTGCCGGCCGGCCCGGGCCCGCGGGAGGTGTGCACCGGACCCGCTCCCCGGGGAGGGGTCAGAGCATCTTCTCCTGCGGGGAGGTGATCCGGATGCCCGGCAGCGCCTGCGGGTGCTTGTCGCGCAGCCAGGCCAGCAGCTGCTCACGCACCGAGCAGCGCAGCGTCCACAGGTCGCCCGAGGAGCGCGCCGTCATGGCGACCCGTACCTCGATCGTGGAGGGAGTGGTGTCGGTGACGACCAGGCTCCAGCTGCGGCCGTCCCACTCGTCGCTCGCCCGGATCAGCTCCTCGGCCTGGGCGCGCAGCTCGGTGACGGGCGCCGCGTGGTCGAGCTGGAGGTAGACGGTCCCGGTCATCTGGGGACCGCCGCGCGACCAGTTCTCGAACGGGTTGTTGGTGAAGTAGGAGACCGGCATGGTGATGCGGCGCTCGTCCCAGGTGAAGATCACCAGGTAGGAGACGGTGATCTCCTCCACCGTTCCCATCTCGCCTTCCACCACGACCTCGTCGCCGATCCGCACCATGTCACCGAAGGCGATCGACAGCCCCGCGAACAGGTTGCCCAGCGTGGACTGGGCGGCGATACCGGCGACGATGCCCAGCACACCGGCCGAGGCCAGCATCGAGGTGCCGAACGTCTTCATGCCGGGGAACTGGAGCAGCACCGCCGCGACCGCGATCACCGTCACCACGGCGGTGATCAGCCGCCGGATCAGCGTCAGCTGCGTGCGCACCCGCCGGCCGCGCGCCGGGTCGTGGGTGGCGCCCGCGTACCGGGTGGCGATCGTCTCGGTTATCGCGGCGACGATCCGCAGGATCAGCCAGGCCGAGGCCGCGATCGTGATGATCGTCAGCCACAGGTCGACCCCTTCCCTGTGGTCCTTGGCCAGGTGGGTGGAGTCGAAGAAACCGCTGACCAGCGCGACGAAGAGCACCGCGTTGAAGGGGACCCGGCCACTGCGCAGCAGGCCCCACATCGGGGTCTCCGGGTGCCGGGCGTCGAGGCGGACCAGCAGGCGGTCGAGGGCCCAGGCGAGTACGTACGACAGCACGATCGCGCCACCGAAGACGATGACGGGCCGGAGCACGTTCTCCATGGTCGCCTTTCTCCTAGGGGACCCCGCGGGCGCCGCGCGCCGGGGGTGACGGCCATACGCGCAGCTGTGCACGCGGCCGTCCAGGCCACCGACGACCGTACCTGGCACCATGTGGAGTAACCGGCTCCAGGGCGCTCACTTTGGCCCTTTGTGAAGGAAGTGACATCCAGTGGCACCCCTATCGATCGTCCTCTTCCACTCCGTGTGCGGGCTCACGGCGGATGTGCACGCCGCGGCCGAGCGGCTGCGCGCCGCGGGACACGAGGCGGTCACCCCCGACCTGTTCGAGGGCGCGACCGCGGCCTCGGTCGAGGAGGGCATGCGGATGCGGGAGAAGGAGGACAGCCCCGACCGCGACGAGCTGCTGCGGCGAGCTGTGACCGCCACGGCTCCGCTCCTGGACCGGGGACTGGTCTACGCGGGCTTCTCGCTGGGCGGCTCCGTCGCCCAGACCCTCGCGCTGGCCGACGAGAAGGCCCGGGGCCTCCTGCTCTTCTCGGGGACGTCCGACATCCCCGAAGACGCCGCCGTCGACGACCTTCCCGTCCAGCTCCACGTCGGCGACCCGGACGCCTTCGAGCCCCACGACTGGCTCACCGCCTGGTACCTGCGCATGCAGCGCGCCGGCGCCGACGTCGAGGTCCACCGCCACCCCGGCGTGGGGCACCTGTACACCCACGCCTCGCTGGACGACTACGACGAGGACGCGGCGGAGGCCACCTGGCGCACGGCGCTGGGCTTCCTGGAGACGCTGTAGCCCCACGCCCGCGGCCTCACCGCCGGCAGCGGCCCGTGCCCCGGCTCTTGTCCGGGGAACAGACGTGCACGCGGTCGGCCGGGTCGTCGCTGACGTACCGGCCCACGCACTGGTTCGAGGAGGCCAGCCCCCGCTCGCCGCACCAGTCGGCTGCCGCCCGGCCACTGGCGAAGCCGCCCGGCGGGCCGGGAGCGTAGAACATCCAGTAGCCGGCGCGCAGGGAGGCGAACCGGTCGCTGTCGACGTGGCGCACGACGGGCACCTTGCGGCTGAGGGAGGCCCGCATCTTCTCGCGCGCTGCGACCCCTTCCGACTTGGCGACGGAACCCAGCTGGGCCACCCACCTGTCGCCCGGGCCCTGCCGCTCGGGGGCGGCCGGGCCGGCGGTGGGCTCCTTCGTGGGGTCCTCCGCCTTCTTCGTCCCCTTGTCGGCCGGCTTCCGGCTCTCGCGGCCCGGACCGGTCTCCGCGGCGGACGGACCGGAGCCGGGGGAGCGGCCGCCGGCGTCGGTCGCCGCCGGGGTGTGGAGCGGGGAGCGCATGTCGTCGGCCGATTTCCCCGTCCCGTCGGGCCGCGTGAGCACGAAGGCCCCGGCAGCGACGAGGCCCGCCGCCACGACTGCGGCCGCCACGACCAGCGGGGCACGTCCCGGGCGGCGCCCCGCGCCGGAGGCCCCGCCCGGGACGTGGGCGGCCGTGCCCGCGCCGGACCCGCCCCCCGCGGCGGTGCCGGTCGGGACCGCGCCGGGGCGCGTCGCTGGGGAAGGACCCGTACCGGAAGGACCCGTACCGGAAGGGTCTGCACCGGAAGGACCCGTCCCGGAAGGACCCGTCCCGGAAGGCACCGTCCCGGGAGGCACCGTCCCCGGAGGCGACGCGGAAGGGCTCCGTACCGGCATCGACGTCTCGGTCGGCAGGTAGGGCGTCGCCGCGCGCCCCTCGGCGACGTCGGCCAGCATCCGCTCCAGGGCCTCGGCGGTCGGCCGGGCGGCCGGATCCCGCACGAGCACGGCCTCCAGCACCGGGCCGAGCGCCCCGCTGCGCACCGGCGGCGGCACCGGGTCGTCGAGGACGGCGGCGATGGTGGCCAGCGTCGTGGCGCGGCGCAGCGGGCTGTGCGCCTCGGTGCTGACGTAGAGCGTCAGCCCGAGCGACCACAGGTCGCCGGCAGGGTCGTCCTCGACGCCGCGCACCCGTTCGGGGGCGACGAACTCGGGGGAGCCCAGGAACTCGCCGGTCGCCGTCACCGTGGCGGAGCCCTGGAGCGCCGCGATGCCGAAGTCGGTGAGGACGGCGGCACCGTCCTCGCGCAGCAGGACGTTGCCGGGCTTGACGTCACGGTGGTGGATGCCCGCCGCGTGCGCGGTGCGCAGCGCGGAGAGCACCTCGCGGCCCAGCCGCGCCGCCTCCCGCGGCTCCAACGGCCCTTCTGCCAGACGCTGTTCGAGGGAGGGGCCGCGTACCAGCTCCATCACCAGCCACGGGCAGGGCCCCGCGTCCACGATGTGGTGGATCGTCACCACGTGCGGATGGCTGAGCCGGGCCAGCGCGCGCGCTTCCCTGAGCACCCGCTCCCGCGGCGCGCCGGCGCCGGGCCCCGCGTGCGCCTCGTCCGGGTCATGGCCAGGTCCGAGGGCGGGTTGCCGTACCTCCTTGAGCGCCACCTCGCGATCCAGCGCGGTATCCCGCGCCCGCCACACGGTGCCCATGCCCCCGGAGCCCAGCCGTTCCAGCAGCTCGAAGCGGCCGTCGACGACATCGCCGGGCCGGCCGTACCCTCCCCCAGTCATGCGCACAGCGTACGGGCACCGGCCCGCTCAGCGTGCGGACCGCCGTAGGCGTGCGAGGCGTTGTGAGCCCGAGGCGGTGCGGTAGGAGCGGCGCGGAGGTGGAGTCTCCACGGGGCGCGGACGGTCACGTCACGCGGTGGCGGGAAAGAGGGGCGGACCGCACACGCGCCGCGGTCCGCCCCTCCACCCGCGCCCGCGAGGGCGAAGAACAGCCCCGCGGCGCCGGTACGTTACTTCTTCTCTTCCTTGCCGCCCGTCTTCACGTCGACGCCCATGTCCTTGAGCTTGCCCGGCAGGTCCTGCGGCTGCACCTGCTCACCGTCGATCTTGACGGTCGGAGTGCCCTGGATCTCGGCGCCGTTGAAGCTGGCGATCATGTCCTTGGCCCACTTGTTGTACTTCTTGGACTCGACCGCCTTCTCGAACTTCTTGTTGTCCTTCAGGGCGGGGACCTCGTCGGAGATCTTGAGCAGGTAGGCGTTGTCGGCGAACTTGTCGTCCTGCTCCTCGGGGTGCCACTTCTTCGAGTAGAGCTGGTGCTTGTACTCGGTGAACGCGTCCGTGCTCACCGCCTTGGCGGCGCCCAGCGCGCGAGCGGCGTTCTTCGAACCCGAGCCGCCCATGTTGTCGTCGATGATCGAGCCGAGGTGGACGCGCAGCTTGTACTTGCCGTCGTCCGCGCCCTTCTGCAACTGCTCACCCATGGCCTGCTCGAAGCTGGCACACGCCGGGCAGCGCAGGTCCTCGTAGACGTCGATGGTCTTCTCGGCCTTGGCGCCGCCCGTGGTGACGGCCATGTCGTCGCCGCTGGAGTCCTTGCCGTTCAGCTTGGCGACGGCGACGCCGATGCCGGCCACCACGACCAGCACACCGACCACCGTCAGGGCGACCAGCAACTGCCGCCGGGTGCGCTCCTTCTTGGCCTGCTTCTCCCGCTCGACCCGCAGCCGCTCGCGGGCCGCACGCTTGGCTTCGGGGCTGTTGCGCTTGCTCATGAGTGTTCTTCTCTTCTCCGTGATATCCGTACGCGAAAGGAAACCCGACCGTGCTCAGGCCGCCGGGGCGGCGGTGAGCGCGGGCGGGCCGCGACGGTGCACGGAGTGCGTCAGCAGCGGCAGCGCGCGGGGCGCGGGCGCGGGGCGGGGGCGTGCCGTGCGGGCCGGCCCCGTACCGCCCGAGGCGGTGTGGCAGGCGGCCACGGCGCGCCACAGCGGACGGAAGGCGGTGGCGGCGACCGCCCGCAGCAGCCGGGCCAGGGCCGCCTCGCCGCGCCGCAGCCACAGCGCGGCCAGCAGGCCCACGCACACGTGCGCGGCCAGCAGCAGCCACGGCAGCGCGGCACCGGGCACGCCGTGGACACCCAGCGGGTACGCGCCGGTGTCGGCGCCGCGCGCGGCCATCCGCGCCAGTGGGGTGCCGACGTTGCCGCCGCCGCACAGCAGGTCCACGCCCACGGAGCGCAACGGCCCCGTCACCGGACCGCCGGCCTGCCCGTAGCAGGCGTGCTGCCCGGTGGTGAAGACCGTGTCGGCCGCCAGCTCCAGTGGGACGAGAGCGGCGGCGATCCGCGCGAAGCCGCGCTCACGGCCCGCGAGGGCGAACGCCAGGACGAAGACGAGGGCGGAGACCGCAAGCAACGGGCGCAGCGGAACGGGGGCACCGGACAGCAGCACGTGCGAGCCGCAGGACAGCGCGATACACAGGGCTGTGAAGAGCCCCGCCCGCGCTGTTCGTATGCCTACCGCACCCATGGTGACCGAGTGTGCCACGAGGACGCGTAAGCGGTCCCTAAAGGTCGCCGACCCGTCCGCTTCACGGGCCGCCGGGCGCCCGGGATGTTCCGGAACGCCCACGCCCGTCACGGTGCCCGAGCCCCGAGCCGCCGCCGGCTCGGGGCTCGGACCCCGGCGATCCGGGCGTGGGCTCAGACCCCGGCGATCCGGCCGTTGCGGAACAGGTCGACGAAGATCTGGTGGTCGCGGCGGGCGGTGGCGCCGTAGGAGTGCGCGAAGTCCACCAGCATCGCGCGGAAGCCGTCCTCGTCCTTCGAGATCGCCTCGTCGATCGCCTGCTCCGTGGAGAACGGCACCAGGCTGTGGCCGCTCTCCGCCTCGTCGGCCGCCGCGTGCATCGTCGCCGTCGCCCGCCCGAGGTCGGCGGTGACCTGCCCGATCTCCTCCGGGTCCGACAGGTCCGACCAGTCCAGATCCACCGCGTACGGGGAGACCTCCGCCACCAGCTGGCCCGCTCCGCCCAGCTCCGTCCAGCCCAGCCACGGGTCGGCGTGCGCCTGGAGGGCGCGCTGCGAGATGACCGTACGGTGCCCCTCGTGCCGGAAGTAGTCGCGCACCGCCCGGTCGGTGATGTGCTGCGAGACCGCCGGGGTCTGCGCCTGCTTCATGTAGATGACCAGGTCGTTCTCCAGCGCGTCGCTGTGGCCCTCCAGCAGGATGTTGTACGAGGGCAGGCCCGCGCTGCCGATGCCGATGCCCCGCCGCCCCACCACGTCCTTGACCCGGTGCGCGCCGTGCCGCTCGCGGCCCTCGTGGCGCGGCAGCGTCTCCAGGTACGCGTCGAAGGCCTCCAGGACCGTCTCCCTGGTCGCCTTGTCCAGCTCGATGGAGCCGCCGCCCGGGGCGAAGCGGCGCTCCCAGTCGCGGATCTCGGTCATGGTGCCCAGCAGTCCGAAGCGGGTGTTCGCGCGGGCGGAGTGCAGGGCGTCCAGCACGGGACCGCGCGCCGTGTCCAGGGTGAGGGCCGGCGGCTCGCTCTCCGAGGCGCCGGAGAGCAGGGCGCGGATGCGGTCGCGGTAGGCGTCGGCGTAGGTGGTCACCAGCGAGGTGATCTGCGTGTCGCTGAACGCCTTGCTGTAGCCCAGCAGCGCCACCGAGGCGGCGAACCGCTGCAGATCCCAGGTGAAGGGGCCGACGTAGGCCTCGTCGAAGTCGTTGACGTTGAACAGCAGGCGGCCCTGCGCGTTCATGTAGGTGCCGAAGTTCTCCGCGTGCAGGTCGCCGTGTATCCACACCCGGCTGGTGCGCTCGTTCAGGAAGGGGCCGCTGTCCCTGCCCTCGTGCAGGTCGGCGTAGAAGAGGCAGGCCGTGCCCCGGTAGAAGGCGAAGGCGGAGGCGGCCATCTTGCGGAACTTCGTCTGGAAGGCCGCCGGGTCGGCGGCGAGGAGATCGCCGAAGGCGGTCTCGAAGACCTCCAGGATCGTCTCGCCGCGCTCTGCTGCCTGGCCTGCCTTGGTCATGTGTGCGCTCCGTCGGTGCGGTCGGTGGGTCTGTGCTGTCCGCCTTAACGTACGCCCGCGCGAGGGGGTGCCCGGGGCGTACGGCCGGGCGAGCGGGGTCCGTACGCACGCCGGCGTGGGCGGATGTCCGGCGTACCCCCGCGTGGGCGGATGTCCGGCGTACGCCCGCGCGAGCGGATGTCCGGCGCGTGCGGCCGCACCGGCGGGTGTCGGTGCGGGGGACCGGGTGGTTCGTCGGCGGGCTGTCGGTGCCGGGTCGTAGACTCCTCACTCGCCCCCAAAGACCCGCGCCCGGAGGTGGCCTTCGCCGTGAGTGAGCAGCCCTTCACGCATCTGCACGTGCACACGCAGTATTCGCTCCTGGACGGCGCCGCCCGCCTCAAGGACATGTTCGCCGCGTGCAACGAGATGGGCATGTCGCACATCGCGATGACCGACCACGGCAATTTGCACGGGGCCTACGACTTCTTCCATTCCGCGAAGGACGCCGGGGTCACGCCGATCATCGGCATCGAGGCCTACCTCGCCCCCGACCACCGCAGGAACACCCGCCCGGTCAAGTGGGGCACGCCCCACCAGAAGCGGGACGACGTCTCGGGCAACGGCGCCTACACGCACATGACGATGTGGGCGCGCAACGCCACCGGGCTGCACAACCTCTTCCGCGCCCAGTCGCGCGCCAGCCTGGAGGGCTTCTTCCGCAAGCCCCGCATGGACCGCGAGCTGCTGGCCGAGTACGCCGACGGGCTGCTGGCGACCACCGGCTGCCCCTCGGGAGAGGTGAGCACCAAGATCCGGCTCGGCATGGAGGACGAGGCCCTCAAGGCCGCCGGGGAGTATCAGGACATCTTCGGCAAGGACAACTTCTTCGTCGAGCTGATGGACCACAACATCGAGATCGACAAGCGGGCGAGGGACGGCCTGGAGCGCATCGCGCGGAAGATCGACGCGCCCTTCATCGTCACCAACGACTCGCACTACACCTACGAGCGCGAGTCCGCGGCGCACGACACCCTGCTGTGCATCCAGACGGGCAGCAACCTCTCCGATCCCGACCGCTTCAGCTTCGACGGCGCCGGCTACTACCTCAAGTCCGCCGAGGAGATGTACGGCATCGACTCCTCGGACGCCTGGCAGTCCGGCTGCCGCAACACCCAGCTCCTGGTCGCCGAGCGCATCGAGACCGAGGGGATGTTCGAGCCGAAGAACCTGATGCCGAAGTTCGACGTGCCCGAGGGGTACGACGAGATCTCCTGGTTCAAGGAGGAGGTGCGGCGCGGCATGGCCCGCCGCTACCCCGGCGGGGTCCCGCAGGACCGCCAGGAGCTGGCGGACTACGAGATGAAGGTCATCATCGACATGGGCTTCCCGGGGTACTTCCTCGTGGTCGCCGACTTCATCAACTGGGCCAAGGACAACGGCATCGCGGTCGGCCCGGGGCGCGGCTCGGCGGCGGGCTCGATCGTCTCCTACGCCATGGGCATCACCGACCTCGACCCGGTCACCCACGGGCTGATCTTCGAGCGGTTCCTCAACCCCGAGCGCATCACCATGCCCGACGTCGACATCGACTTCGACGAGCGCAGGCGCGGCGACGTCATCCGGTACGTGACGGAGAAGTACGGCGCCGACAAGGTCGCCATGATCGGCACCTACGGCACGATCAAGGCCAAGGCCGCCATCAAGGACGCCTCCCGCGTGCTGGGCTATCCGTACGCGATGGGCGACCGCATCACCAAGGCCATGCCGGCCGACGTCCTGGGCAAGGGCATCCCGCTGTCCGGCATCACCGACCCCAACCACCCCCGCTACAGCGAGGCGGGCGAGGTGCGGGGGATGTACGAGAACGAGCCGGACGTCAAGAAGGTCATCGACTCGGCCATGGGCATCGAGGGCCTGGTGCGCCAGATGGGCATGCACGCGGCGGGCGTGATCATGTCCAGCGAGCCGGTCATCGACCACGCGCCGATCTTCTCCCCGAAGAACGACGGCACGGTCGTCACCCAGTGGGACTACCCCAGCTGCGAGTCGCTGGGCCTGCTGAAGATGGACTTCCTGGGGCTGCGCAACCTCACCATCATGGACGACGCGGTCAAGATGATCCGCAAGAACAAGGACGTCGACCTCAAGCTGCTGGACCTCCCGCTCGACGACCCCAAGACCTTCGAGCTGCTGTGCCGGGGCGACACCCTCGGCGTCTTCCAGTTCGACGGCGGCCCCATGCGCTCCCTGCTGCGCATGATGAAGCCCGACCACTTCGAGGACATCTCGGCCGTCTCCGCGCTCTACCGCCCGGGCCCGATGGGCATGAACAGCCACATCAACTACGCCCTGCGCAAGAACGGCCAGCAGGAGGTCACCCCGATCCACCCGGAGCTCGAGGAACCCCTCAAGGAGGTCCTCGACATCACCCACGGCCTCATCGTCTACCAGGAGCAGGTGCAAAAGGCCGCCCAGGTCCTCGCCGGCTACTCGCTGGGCCAGGCCGACCTGCTCCGCCGTGCGATGGGCAAGAAGAAGAAGGAGGTTCTCGACAAGGAGTTCGTGAACTTCCAGAAGGGCATGCGGGACAACGGCTACTCCGACGGCGCCGTCCAGGCCGTCTGGGACGTGCTGGTGCCCTTCGCCGGCTACGCCTTCAACAAGGCGCACTCCTCCGCCTACGGCCTGGTCACCTACTGGACGGCCTATCTGAAGGCCAACTATCCGGCGGAGTACATGTCGGCGCTGCTCACCTCGGTGCGCGACGACAAGGACAAGTCGGCGGTCTACCTCAACGAGTGCCGCAAGATGGGCATCAAGGTGCTGCCGCCGAACGTGAACGAGTCGGAGGCCAACTTCACCTCGCAGGACGACTCCACGATCGTCTTCGGGCTCACCGCCGTGCGCAACGTCGGCCAGAACGTGGTCGACTCGATCGTCAAGTGCCGCAAGGCCAAGGGCAAGTACACCTCGTTCCCCGACTTTCTGGACAAGGTCGAGGCCGTCGTCTGCAACAAGCGCACCGTCGAGTCCCTGATCAAGGCCGGCGCCTTCGACGAGATGCGCCACACCCGCAAGGGGCTGACCGCCCAGTTCGAGCCGATGATCGACAACGTGGTGCAGGTCAAGCGCAAGGAGGCCGAAGGCCAGTTCGACCTCTTCGGCGACCTCGGCGGCGACACGGCGGACTCCGGGCCCGGCTTCGGCCTCGACGTGCAGTTCTCCGAGGAGGAGTGGGACAAGACCTATCTGCTCGCGCAGGAGCGCGAGATGCTCGGCCTCTACGTCTCCGACCACCCCCTCTTCGGCCTCGAACACGTCCTCAATGACAAGGCGGACGCGGCCATCGCCCAGCTGACCGGGGGCGACTACTCGGACGGGTCCATCGTCACCATCGGCGGCATCATCTCGGGGCTCCAGCGGAAGATGACCAAGCAGGGCAACGCCTGGGCCATCGCGACGGTCGAGGACCTGGCCGGCTCGATCGACTGCATGTTCTTCCCCGCGACCTACCAGCTGGTCTCCACACAGTTGGTGGAGGACGCCATCGTGTTCGTCAAGGGCCGTCTGGACAAGCGCGAGGACGTGCCCCGGCTCGTGGCGATGGAGCTGACGATTCCCGACCTCAGCGAGGCGTCCGCCTCCGCGCCCGTCACCATCACGATCCCGACCGTGAAGGTGACGCCGCCACTGGTGGAGAAGCTGGGGTACGTGCTCACGCAGCACCGCGGGGGCAGCGAGGTCCGGGTGCGCCTGCAGGGCGCTCGCACGACGACGGTGCTCCGGCTCGACCGCCACCGGGTGACGCCCGACCCGGCCCTCTTCGGTGACCTCAAGGAGCTTTTGGGCCCGTCCTGCCTGGCCGGCTGACCGCTCGCCGCCCGGGGGCGAGCCCTCCGGGCGGCGAGCAACGGGCGGGTGCGGTGGTTCAGTTGTGGCCGAAGCGGCGCTGCTTGCCCTTGCGGGCCACGTCGCCGGTGGCGACCCGCTCGTCGTCGGCGCGTGCCCTCTCCTGTTCCTGCTGCCGCTGCTCCGCCGTGCGCCCCTGTCGCCTGGTCTGTTGGCGATCTGTGTTCTTGGCGTTCTTGGCCATGCTCGCCTCCTGGGGCGGTGTCCGCCCGGTGCGCAGTCTGTCAATTCAGCCTTGCATATCGGTAATAGCTCCGCATTTCGGACAATTGCCAGGAGTGGATCGCCGGTGACGGCGCCACGCCGATGATCGAGGTCGGGCTGATAACCCCGCTGCCGTCGGGCAGACTCGGAGCAGACCCGAAGGACACGGGGAACGGCCAGCACGCGAAGGCAGGGCCTCGGCTGTAGGTCATGACCGAGAGTGGGTGGAACGTCGTGGACCGCTGCGTCGTCCTGGTGGACGCCGGTTACCTGCTGGGCGCCGCCGCCAGCCTGCTGGCCGGGGAGCCGACCCGCTCCCGGATCAGTGTCGATCACTCGGGGCTGATCCAGGCCCTGCGCCGGCAGGCGGAGGCCGACACGCAGTGTGCTCTGCTGCGTATCTACTGGTTCGACGGTGCGCCGGACCGCGTGCCGCAGCCCGAGCACCGCAGGCTCCGGGTGATGCCCCGGGTCACCGTACGGCTGGGTGCGCTCACCCGTAGTGACGGGCGGTGGGCGCAGAAGGGCGTGGACGCGGCCATGCACGCCGAGCTGACGGAACTCGCCCGCAACCGGGCGTGCTCCGACATCGTGCTCGTGACCGGCGACGGCGACCTGCTGCCCGGGCTGATGTCCGCCAAGGAACACGGGGTGGCCGTCCACCTGTGGGCGGTGCAGGCGGCCGACGGCGACTACAACCAGTCCGAGGACCTGGTCGCGGAGGCGGACGAGCGGCGGGTGCTGGACCGCAACTGGATCACACCCGTCGTGCGCGCCAAGGACCCGAGCGGCACCTGCGCGCCGCAGCCCGCGCCGCGCCCGGAGATCGCCGCCATCCTGGCCGCGCCGCTGCCGGAGACCGGCAAGAACGGGGACGGCGCGGGCGAGCGCCGTGCCCCCGCGCCGCCCGCCGCAGGGCCGCAGCCCGTCGGGCCGCGGGAGCGTGCGGCGCCGGCGGGACCTGAGCCGCAGCCGGAGACGGAGGCGGCCCAGGAGGATCCTGGGCCCGGCGGTGCGCCGCACCGTGCCGAGGGGGTGCCCACCCCCAAGGACCTCGCGGATCTCGGCCGCCACGGGCACCACGCGGGCCCCGTGCCGGGGCCGCCGCCGGCGGCGACGCTGCGCTGGTCCTCGGACCGGGGGTGGGTCGAGCGGGCGGCGCCGGCCGAGTCGCCGGAGACGGCGGCGCTGCCCATGCTGGCCCAGCTCACCTCCGCCGAGCAGCGCTGGGCGGACCGCGAGGAGGACATCACGGCGGTCAGCGGCGACCCCTACGAGGTCGGACAGGTGTTCGCGCGCCGCTGGATCGAGCGGCTGACCAGCGACGCGCCCCTGGGCCGGCTCTCGGAGGAGTACCCGCGCATCCCGCACCGCATCGACGGTGAACTGCTGCGCTACGCCGCACGGTTCGGGCTGCTCGCGCACAAGGACGACCAGATCGACGAGCACGACCGCTACGCGATCCGTGCGGGGTTCTGGCGCGAGGTCGACGCCCGCACCGGGGCCTCGGCCGAAGCGCCGCGGTCCACTCCGGCCGCCGACTGAGCACGTCAACCGGTCGGCCCGGGGCCCGCCGGCGGTGACGGGCGGGCCCGGAACCCGGCGGCGGAACCGGGACGCGTACCCTCATAGGTCGTGGATACGGGCACACGGCGGGCGGAGGACAGCTCGGTGACAGGCGCGAGGACGCGCATGGGTGAGCCCGTGCCCGCCGTGCGAGTCGAGGGCCTGGTCAAGACGTACCCGGCGGTGCGGGCCCGGCGCGGGACGCCCGCGGTGCCCGCCGTACGCGCCACCGACGAGGTGTGCCTCGACGTGCGCCGCGGCGAGATCTTCGGGCTGCTCGGGCCCAACGGCGCCGGCAAGTCGACCCTGGTGCGGCAGCTGACCGGTCTGCTGCGGCCCGACGCGGGCGCCGTCGAGGTGCTCGGACACGACCTGGTCCGCCACCCCGAGCGAGCCGCGCGGCTGCTGGCGTACCTGGGTCAGGAGTCGACCGCGCTGGACGAGCTGACCGTCTCCCTCGCCGCCGAGACCACCGCCAGACTGCGCGGGATGCCCCTGGCCGCGGCGCGGGCCGCACGCGACGAGATCCTCGCGGAGCTGGGCCTCGAAGAACTGGCGGGCCGCGCGCTGAAGAAGCTGTCGGGCGGCCAGCGGCGGCTGGCGTGCGTGGCGGCCGCGCTGGTGGGGGACCGGCCCCTGCTGGTGCTGGACGAGCCGACCACCGGCATGGACCCGCACGCCCGGCGCGCGGTGTGGGCCGCCGTCGACCGCCGCCGCGCCGAGCGCGGCGCGACGGTGCTGCTGGTGACCCACAACGTGATCGAGGCCGAGACCGTCCTCGACCGTGTCGCCGTGCTGGACAGGGGCCGGGTCATCGCCTGCGACACGCCGGGCGGGCTCAAGGCCGCCGTCGGTGACGAGGTGCGGCTGGAACTGGTGTGGCGTGAGCGGGCGCCCGTGGAGCTGCCCGGCATCGCCGCGCTCGCCGCCGAGGCGGCCGTCTCCGGCCGCCGCTGGACGCTCCGCCTGCCGCCCGCACGCGCCCGCGAGGCGGTCACGCTGGTCACCGGGGGCCCGGCCTTCCCCGCCCTGGACGATTTCCGGCTCGCCACCCCGAGCCTGGAGGACGTCTACGTGGCGCTCGGCGGCCGCCCGGCGGGCCAGAGCGGCGCCGAGGGCCTGGTGAAGGCGTGAGGGCGGCCCGCACCGTCCGCGGCGGTCGCGGACGCGCACCGGCGCCGGGCCACGACGTCCGTCTCCGGCGGTCCGGCGCGCGGGCGGAAGACGGCACGACGAGGCGGCACGGGACGAGGCGGCCCGGCGCGCGGGATGTCAGGAGCGAGCTGGGATGAGAACGACGGCGGCCACGGCGGACAGCCGACACACGGACGAGACCGCGCCGGCACCGGCGCGGCCGGCAGGTCCCGACGAAGCGGCACCGCCACCCGCGGAAGCGGCGGCCCGCCCCCCGCGCCCGGCGCACCCCGCCGCCCTGAGCAGCGTGCCCCTGGCGCCGAGGGCGCGGTGGTGGCCCGCGTTGGGTGCGGTCTACCGGGCGCAGCTCTCGCGGGCGCGGGTGGCGCGGATTCCGCTGCTGTTCGTGGCGACGTTCCAGTCGCTGGGCATCATGATCCTGCTGCGCGGCGTGGTGGACGGCGGTGCGGAGGCGCGTGCCGTCGTGGCCGGGTCGAGCGTGCTGGTCGTCGCCTTCGTGGCGCTCAATCTGCTGGCCCAGTACTTCGGGCAGCTGCGTGCCGGGGGCGGCCTGGACCACTACGCGACGCTGCCGGTGCCCGCCGCCTCCGTGGTGCTGGGTGCCGCGGCCGCGTACGCGTCGTTCACGGTGCCGGGTGTGGCGGTCACCGCGGTGGTGGGCAGTCTGCTCTTCCAACTGCCGCTGAGCGGGCTGTGGGTGCTCGTCGCCGTCGTGCCGCTGGCCGGGGCGGCGCTGGCGGGCCTCGGCGCCGCGCTGGGGCTGCTGGCGCCGCGTCCCGAGCTGGCGACGCTGGGGGGCCAGCTGGGGATGTCGGCGGCGCTGCTGCTGGGCGTGCTGCCGGGGAGCGGGCTGCCGACGGTCGTGGGCTGGGCGCGGGACCTGCTGCCGTCGACGTACGGCGTGGAGGCCTTCGCGCACACTTTCGAGGCGCACCCCGACTGGGGGAGGGTCCTGGTCGACCTCGGGGTGTGTGCCGCCGTCGGGGTGCTGTCCCTCGCCGTCGCCACCCGCGCCTACCGGTGGGCGGCCACCCGCTGACGCCCCGTGGGCGCGCGGCCGCGAGGGCCGGGGCCGCCCGCACCGCACGGGCCTGGCACGATGGGTCCGTGACCGTACCGACGCCCTCTGAGCACGACCCCGACCACCCGCACGCCGGATCGCCCAGGCCGGCGCCGGGCGAACAGCCCGGCACCGGTCCCGCGGCGCCGCAGCCGACGCCTCCGTACGGCGTGGAGGCGGGCTACGGCGGTGAGGGCGGGCCTCTTGTCCGGCGCGAGCTGCGGGAGGCCGCCGTGTGCGCGGTGGCCGTCGCCGTCGTCGGGATCGCGATGGGCCTGCTGTGGCTGTGGCTGGCTCCGCGGGTGCCGCTCTACAACAACGGCGAGGTCGTCCTGTTCAAGGACCCGGAGGGCGAGCAGGCCATCGGCGCCGAGGGCGTCTTCGCGCTGCTCGGTCTGGCTTTCGGCGCGGTCTCGGGCCTGGTGCTCTTCGCGGTGCGCAGGCGCGGCGGCGTCGGCCTCGTGGTCGGCCTGGCGCTCGGCGGGCTGCTGGGCTCCGTGCTGGCGTGGCGGGTCGGCGTGTGGTTCGGCCCCGAAACCGATCTGCCCGCCGCCGCGCGCGCCGCGGGCAAGGGCGCCACCTTCGACGCCCCGCTGGAACTGCACGCCTACGGGATGCTGTTGGCGTGGCCGGTCGCGGCGACCCTCGTGCACCTGGTGACCACCGCGCTGTTCGGGCCCCGCGAGACGCCCGACGCGGGGGCCGCGCAGCCCCAGGACTGGGAGTCCTGAGCCCCGGCGCGGACGGGGTACAGCTCCGTGCCCGGGGGAAGGGCCCCCGTGCCCGGTCCGGGGCTCAGGCGCGGGCCACCGGGGCCAGCACGGCCCCGGTCAGCGCGGCCAGGTCGCCCGGCGCGAGTTCGATCTCCAGGCCGCGGCGGCCCGCGGAGACGCAGATGGTGGGGTGTTCCCCGGCGGAGGCGTCCAGGACGGTGGGCAGCGGCTTGCGCTGGCCCAGCGGGGAGATGCCGCCGCGGACGTATCCGGTGGTGCGTTCGGCGGCGGCCGGGTCGGCCATGACGGCGCGTTTGCCGCCGCGGGCGGACGCCAGTGCCTTGAGGTCGAGCGAGGCCGACACCGGGACGACGGCCACCGTCAGGGCGCCGTCGACCTCGGCCACCAGCGTCTTGAAGACCCGCTGTGCGGGAACGCCGAGGGCCTCGGCGGCTTCCTCGCCGTAGGAGGCGGCCGCCGCGTCGTGCTCGTAGGCGTGGGTCTCGAAGGAGATCCCCGCCTCGGTGGCGGCCACGATCGCGGGGGTCGCCGACCCCTGCCGCCTGTTCTTCCTCGCCACGTGTGCCGCTCCGGCGCTCGTCAGTTCTGGCTCGTCGGGGTCCTGGTCAGGTCGGCCGCGGGCAGCGAGGGCAGCTTGCCGATGACGGCTGTCTCCCTGCGCAGCAGCTTCAGCTCGTCGGCGAGCCGGGTCGCGGTGTCGGGCGCCTGGAGCAGCCGCTGCTTGGCGGGCGTGTCCAGCACGGTGGCGGCGGCGACCAGGTAGGAGACGACCGACGGATCGTCCGGCAGGTCCTGTTCCGCTCCGGCGGCGAGAGTCCTCTCGCGGGCGCCGGCCAGCCGCTTCTGGTAGCCGCGGAAGGCGTGCAGCACGCCGGAGGCCAGCGCGCCGGCCTCGTCGCCCTCCTCTTCGGGCAACTCCTCGACCTCGCCGGTCAGATACGGCCCCGAGGCGTCCACGGACAGCAGCCGGAAGCGCGTGGTGCCGGTGGCCAGCACCTCGTATCCCGTACTGGCGGCCCGCGGATCGGCGTCGGTCGCCGTCCCGTCGTCGTCGTTCTCGTCCTCGTCGTCCGGTCCGCCGAGTCCGGCGGCGCGTTCGCGGATCGTCGAGGCGTCGGCGACGCAGCCGACGGTGTAGAACGACTTGATCGGGTCGGGGCCGAAGCCCGCGGTCGGGTCGGTGCCTTGCGCTGGCGCCGAGTCGGGCATGCCGGTGGCCGTCGGCGCGACCTCGCGGCCGTCCCGGATGGCGACGACGCCGAAGCGGCGCGGCGCGTCCTCGGGAAGCGCGAGCAGGTCACGCATCAGCGCGCGGTACCGCGGCTCGAAGATGTTCAGCGGCAGCACCAGGCCCGGGAACAGCACCGAGTTGAGGGGGAAGAGCGGAAGCGCGGTTGTCACAACGGGTAAGCCTAAAGCCTCCGGCGGCTGAAGGGGGCCTTGGTGTGCTGTGCGGCCCCCGTGCGGCCCTTACGCGGCCCCGCCACCGCCGCCGCAAGGCCGCTGCCGCCGCCGCGGAAGGCGGGGCCGCGTAAGGGCCGGGCTACTGGCGGCGCAGCAGTCGGGTGGCGCCCGCGGCGACGGTCGTGGCCAGCACCCAGCCCGCGAGGACCAGCACGGCGGCGATCCACTGGTAGCCGCCCGCCGGGTCCCAGGCCGTGTCCTGGCCGAAGGAGATGACGGGCAGCAGCAGGTCCAGCGCGTAGAGGGTGGCGTTCCAGTGCGGTGCCTCGCCGTCCTTGAGCGCGGCCGGCCGGTGCGCCTCGAACAGCAGTGCCCCGGTCAGCCACAGGACGGCCATCCACAGCGCGGCCTGGGCCGGGCGGTAGCCGTAGGCCACCGTCCAGTCCTGCAGGACGCCCCACACCTTGCCGGGCAGCGGCAGCGTCTCCCGGCGGCGGCGCTGTTTGGCCAGCAGCACGATCCGCGCGTTGGTGTCCTCACCGCTGTTGCGGTACATCGCCGCGAGCTGTTCGTACGGCTCGGGCGCGTACTCGGCGGTGGCCGCGTTGATCCACTGGAGCCGCTCGCGGACGTTGAAGTGGCCTTCCTTGGGGATGGCGTGCGCGTAGGTGAAGCCCGCCATCCACAGCCGGTGGTCCTGCGGCCAGCTGGAGGCGCGGTCCATCAGCTTCTCCACGCCCGCCCCCGAGAGCACGACCAGGCCGCGCTCGGGCAGCTGGGGGGTGAAGGTCAGCTCCGGCGTGGTGATGCGCCGCAGCGACAGCTCCTGGTCCCGCTGCATCTCCAGCCGGGCGTTGTCGATCACCAGTGAGGAGCCGAACCGCCCGTCGTCCAGCACCATGCCGCCGGTGCACTCGAAGTGTTTGGTCCTCCAGCGTGTGCCGCCCTGGGTGGAGAAGTCGTAGCGGGTACCGGTCGGCGGGGTGGCGCCGTAGAGCTGGAGGGCGTTGGTGCGGCCCGCGTCGGCGAAGCTGGCCACCTGGTCGACGGTCATCTGCGGCGCGTACAGGGCCACGCGGCCGCGCGGATTGCGCAGGACGGAGCCGAACATGTGCAAAGAGCTGCCGACCGCGGCGCCGCGCAGGCTGACCTGCCCGTCGGTGACCAGCAGGCTGGCCTGGAGCTCCTGGGAGACGTGGACGCCGTCGGCGGCGATGGCGCGGGTGCGCCGCCCGCTGCCGACGGTGGCCTCGTTCAGCAGCAGGTCGGTGCCGATGGTGGCGTCCGTCAGCTTGATGCCCTCCGGGATGCTGCACCGGGGCAGGTGCAGGTCACCGTCGGTGGTCAGCCGTGCGGCGTCGAAGCGGGGCAGGTAGCAGTCGACGAAGCGCGCGGTGTTCACCCGCGCCTCCGGCATCCGCACCTCGTCCTCGAAGCGGCACGACCGCAGCTCGAAGTACGGCTCGACGGAGCCGCCCGCCAGGTCGAGGCAGCCGGTGACCAACGCGCCGGTCAGGTGGAGCGACGCCACCCGGCCCAGCAGCGGCGGAGGGCCGTGCAGCAGCAGCAGAGCGATCACCCGGGCCCGCACGGTGCGCTCGGGGCCCCAGGGATGGTCGCCGTTCGGGTCGTCCAGTTCGGGTTCACCGCAGCGCAGATCGTGCTCGGTACCGTTGCGGAAGGCCTGCCACAGCCCCCACTCGGCGGTCGTCAACCGCAGCTCCGGCGGCGGCTCGCCGGAGTCCGCTGGCTCGCTCACGTCTCCCCCTCGTCGTCTCCTGGCGGTCACGTCCGCGCAGCCCCGACGGCGCGGGCCGTGGTCCAGGCCGTGGCCGCGGGTGCGAACGTGATGGTCGTACCGCTCCTCTTCCCGCTCTGTGACGGGATGAACGCACGAGGCGACAAACCTCCCGTGTGGTCGTGTGGAACGCCTCCCGGCCCGTATCAGCCTCTGATACGGGCGGCGGACACGCGCCGCGGGTCTGAGAGACTTGGAGGTGTGATCTCCCGAATCGATCTGCGTGGTTCCTCGCCCGCCGCGGGCGGAACCATCGACCGCGACCTGCTGCCCCGTGCCGAGCTCGACGTCGAGGCCGCCCTGCACAAGGTGCGGCCCATCTGCGACGACGTGCGGCATCGCGGCGCGGCGGCGGTGATCGAGTACACGGAGCAGTTCGACGGCGTCCGGCTGGAGCGGTCGCGGGTGCCGGCCGAGGCGCTGACGAAGGCGCTCGAAGAGCTGGATCCGGCCGTGCGGGCCGCGCTGGAGGAGTCGATCAGGCGGGCCCGGATCGTCCACCGCGACCAGCGGCGCACCGACTCCACGGTGCGGGTCGTGCCGGGCGGCACCGTCACCGAGCGGTGGGTGCCCGTCGAGCGCGTCGGCCTGTACGTGCCGGGCGGCCGGGCCGTCTACCCGTCGTCGGTCGTGATGAACGTGGTGCCCGCGCAGGAGGCCGGCGTCGGCGCGCTGGCCGTCGCCTCGCCGGCGCAGAAGGAGTTCGGCGGCCTGCCGCACCCCACCATCCTGGCCGCCTGCGCGCTGCTGGGCGTGGACGAGGTGTACGCGGCCGGCGGCGCCCAGGCCGTGGCGATGTTCGCGTACGGCACCGCCGAGTGCGCCCCCGTGCAGCTGGTCACGGGCCCCGGCAACATCTACGTGGCGGCCGCCAAGCGGCTGCTCAAGGGCGTCATCGGCATCGACTCCGAAGCAGGACCCACGGAGATCGCCGTCCTCGCCGACGACTCCGCCGACCCGGCCCACGTCGCCGCCGACCTGATCAGCCAGGCCGAGCACGACGTGGTGGCCGCCGCCGTCCTGGTCACCCCCTCGGAGGCGCTGGCCGAGGCCGTCGAGGCGGAGCTGGCGGCGCAGGTGCCCGCCACCAAGCACAGCGAGCGCATCGCCGAGGCGCTGGCGGGCCGGCAGTCGGGCATCGTGCTCGTCGACTCCCTGGACAGCGGCCTGGCCGTCGTCAACGCGTACGCCGCCGAGCACCTGGAGATCCAGACCGAGGACGCCGCCGGGTGGGCGGCCCGGGTCGTCAACGCGGGCGCCGTCTTCGTCGGCGCGTACGCGCCCGTCTCGCTCGGCGACTACGCGGCGGGCTCCAACCACGTGCTGCCCACCGGCGGCTGCGCCTGCCACTCCTCGGGCCTGTCGGTCCAGTCCTTCCTGCGCGGCATCCACGTCGTCGACTACACGAAGGAAGCACTCGCCGAGGTCACCTCGCACGTGGTGGCCCTCGCCGACGCGGAGGACCTGCCGGCCCACGGCGCGGCCCTGCGGGCGAGGTTCGGATGGAAGGTCCCCGAAGACTCGTGAGCACTCTCGACGAACTCCCCCTCCGCGAGGAGTTGCGCGGCAAGTCCCCCTACGGCGCGCCCCAGCTGGACGTGCCGGTACGGCTGAACACGAACGAGAACCCCTACCCGCTCCCCGAGGAGCTGGTCGCCCGGATCGCCGAGCGCGTCACCGAGGCGGCCCGCGAGCTGAACCGCTACCCGGACCGCGACGCGGTCGAACTGCGGACCGGCCTCGCGGACTACCTGTCGCGCACCGCGGGGCACCCCGTCACGCGCGCGCAGGTGTGGGCGGCCAACGGCTCCAACGAGGTGCTCCAGCAGCTCCTCCAGGCCTTCGGCGGCCCCGGCAGGGTCGCGCTGGGCTTCGATCCTTCGTACTCGATGCACGCGCTGATCTCGCGCGGCACCGGCACCGGCTGGATCTCCGGGCCGCGCAACGACGACTTCACCATCGACACCGAGGCGGCCGTCGCCGCCATCGCCGAGCACCGGCCCGACGTGGTCTTCATCTGCTCGCCCAACAACCCGACAGGCACCGCCGTCGCCGAGGAGACGGTGCTCGCGCTGTACGAGGCGGCGCAGGCGGCGCGGTCGGGCCGTGGCGAACACGGCGCGCTGGTGGTGGTGGACGAGGCGTACGGCGAGTTCTCGCACCGCCCCTCGCTGCTGCCGCTGATCGAGGGCCGCCCCACGCTGGTGCTCTCGCGCACCATGTCCAAGGCGTTCGGCGCCGCCGGGCTGCGGCTGGGCTACCTGGCCGCCGACCCGGCCGTGGTCGACGCGGTGCAGCTGGTGCGGCTGCCGTACCACCTCTCGGCCGTCACCCAGGCCACGGCGCTGGCGGCGCTGGAGTACACCGACACCCTGCTCGGCTACGTTGAGCAGCTGAAGACCGAGCGCGACCGGCTGGTGCGCGAACTGCGGGCCATGGGCTGCGAGGTCACCGCGTCGGACGCCAACTTCGTGCAGTTCGGCCGCTTCGACGGGGCGGCCGGATCCCACGCGGTGTGGGAGGCGCTGCTGGGGCACGGGGTGCTGGTCAGGGACAACGGTGTGCCCGGCCGGCTGCGGGTCTCGGCGGGGACGCCTGAGGAGAACGACGCCTTCCTCGACGCGGTGCGAGCCGTGACGAAGGAGCTGAAGGAGAAGAGCGAAGCATGACGCGCAAGGGCCGGGTGGAGCGCACCACCAAGGAGACGTCCGTCACCGTCGAGATCGATCTCGACGGCACCGGCGAGGTCGACGTCTCGACGGGTGTGGGCTTCTACGACCACATGCTCGACCAGCTCGGCCGCCACGGTCTGTTCGACCTGACGGTCAAGACCGACGGCGACCTGCACATCGACAGCCACCACACCATCGAGGACACCTCGCTGGCGCTGGGCGCGGCCTTCCGCCAGGCGCTCGGGGACAAGCGCGGCATCGTCCGGTTCGCGAACGCCTCGGTGCCGCTGGACGAGTCGCTCGCCCAGGTGACCGTCGACCTGTCGGGCCGCCCCTACCTCGTGCACACCGAGCCCGAGAACATCGCCCCGATGATCGGCTCCTACGACACGACGATGACCCGGCACATCCTGGAGTCCTTCGTGGCCCAGGCGCAGGTCGCGCTGCACGTCCACGTCCCGTACGGGCGCAACGCGCACCACATCGTCGAGTGCCAGTTCAAGGCACTGGCCCGCGCCCTGCGCTACGCCAGCGAGATCGACCCGCGCCAGACGGGCATCCCCTCCACCAAGGGCGCCCTGTGAGCTGGGGGCACCGCCTGGGGGCACCGCCCGGCCGGAGGCTGGGGGAGGTAGCTGGGGGAGCGCGCGCGGCTGCCGGGCGGCACATGGGTAAGAAGCCCGCGGGATGCCGCGCGGGCGGAGAAGCGAACGGAGAGATGCCATGACGGGGCTCGCGGCTCTGCTGATCTTCGTCGGGCTCTTCCTGGCGGGCGGAGCCATCTCGTTTTGGAAGCAGCAGCTGCCCAAGGGGGTCGTCGTGCTGCTCGGTGCGGCGTCCGCCCTCGCGCTGCTCGCCGGAATCCTGCGACTGGACTGGTGGTCGTGATGGACGCGGGCAAGAACGTCGTCGTCTTCGACTACGGCTTCGGCAACGTGCGCTCCGCCGAGCGGGCCGTGGAGCGGGCGGGCGCCCGCGTGGAGATCACCCGCGACTACGACAAGGCCATGAACGCCGACGGCCTCCTCGTGCCCGGTGTCGGCGCGTTCGCCGCCTGCATGCGCGGGCTGACCGAGGCGCGCGGCCACTGGGTCATCGGGCGGCGGCTGGCCGGCGGCCGTCCCGTCATGGGGATCTGCGTCGGCATGCAGATCCTCTTCTCGCGCGGCATCGAGCACGGCGAGGAGGCCGACGGCATGGACGAGTGGCCCGGCACCGTGGGACCGCTGGCCACCGACGCCGAGCACCCCGTGCCGCACATGGGCTGGAACACGGTGGAAGCCCCGGCGGGCTCGCGCCTGTTCGCGGGGCTGCCGGCCGACGAGCGCTACTACTTCGTGCACTCCTACGCGGTGCACGACTGGGAGCTGGAGACGGCCAACCCGGCGCTCAGGCCCCCGGCCGTCAGCTGGACGACGCACGGCAGCCGGTTCGTCTCCGCCGTGGAGAACGGGCCGCTGTGGGCCACCCAGTTCCACCCCGAGAAGTCCGGCGACGCCGGAGCCCAGTTGCTGCGCAACTGGATCGAAGCCCTGTGATCCCGCCGACGCCGACCTCCGTCGGCGCCGAGAGCCTTGAGAGCGAGAGCGCCGTGAGCAACCGGCTTGAGCTTCTGCCCGCCGTCGACGTCCGGGACGGCCAGGCCGTCCGTCTCGTCCACGGCGAGTCCGGTTCCGAGACCTCCTACGGCGATCCGCTGGAGGCGGCCCTGGCCTGGCAGCGGTCCGGTGCCGAGTGGCTGCACCTGGTCGACCTGGACGCCGCGTTCGGCACCGGGGACAACCGCGCGCAGATCGCCGAGGTCGCCCGCGCGATGGACGTGAAGGTCGAACTGTCCGGCGGCATCCGCGACGACGCCTCCCTCGAGGCGGCGCTGGCCACCGGCTGCCGCCGCGTCAACCTGGGCACCGCGGCGCTGGAGTCCCCCGAGTGGGTCGCCAAGGTCATCGCCGAGCACGGCGAGGCGGTCGCCGTCGGCCTCGACGTGCGCGGCACCACCCTGCGCGGCCGCGGCTGGACCCGCGACGGCGGCGACCTGTACGAGACGCTGGCCCGCCTGGACGCCGAGGGCTGCGCCCGCTACGTCGTCACCGACATCGCCAAGGACGGCACCCTCAAGGGCCCCAACCTGGAGCTGCTGCGGAACGTGTGCGCCCGCACCGACCGGCCCGTCGTCGCCAGCGGCGGCGTGTCCAGCCTCGACGACCTGCGGGCGATCGCCTCTCTGGTGCCGGAAGGTGTCGAGGGGGCCATCGTGGGAAAGGCGCTCTACGCCAAGGCGTTCACCCTGGAAGAGGCGTTGGAGGCGGTTGCCCGATGACCGGAACACACCGAGTGGCGTCCGGCGGTCCCTGGGAGGAGCGGTTCGGCTACTCCCGTGCCGTGGAACTGCCGAACGGGCTGGTCCTGGTGGCGGGCTGCAGCTCGGTGGTGGACGGGGTGATCGCCGAGGGCGGGCCCTACGAGCAGACGGTTAACGCGTTCTCGGTCGCCCTGGAAGCCCTCAAGGGGCTCGGCCTGGGCGCCGAGGACGTGGTGCGGACCCGCATGTTCCTCACCCACACACGGGACGTGGAGGAGGTCGGCCGCGCCCACAAGGAACTGT
The DNA here is from genome assembly GCF_003323715.1 of Streptomyces diacarni. Lineage (GTDB taxonomy): Bacteria > Actinomycetota > Actinomycetes > Streptomycetales > Streptomycetaceae > Streptomyces > Streptomyces diacarni. The sequence goes on along the minus strand of NZ_QOIN01000045.1, from coordinate 132,699 downwards.
TCGGCGAGGTGCGCCCGGCCGCGTCGATGGTCATCGTCTCCGGTTTCGTCGACCCCAGCCTCGTGGTCGAGGTGGAGGTCGAGGCGTACCGGGCGCAGCCGGACCCAGCAGCAGAAGGAGCACCACAGGCATGAGCCTCGCCGTCCGAGTCATCCCCTGTCTGGACGTCGACGCGGGGCGGGTCGTCAAGGGCGTCAACTTCGAGAACCTGCGCGACGCGGGCGACCCCGTGGAGATGGCGAAGGTCTACGACGCCGAGGGCGCCGACGAGCTGACGTTCCTCGACATCACCGCCTCCTCCGGCGACCGCGAGACCACCTACGAGGTGGTACGGCGCACCGCCGAGCAGGTCTTCATCCCGCTGACCGTCGGCGGCGGCGTCCGCACCCCCGAGGACGTGAACAGGCTGCTGCGCGCCGGCGCCGACAAGGTCGGCGTCAACACCGCCGCGATCGCCCGCCCCGAGCTCATCCGGGAGATCGCCGAACGGTTCGGCCGCCAGGTGCTGGTGCTCTCCGTCGACGCGCGGCGCCGCACCGGGGGCACCGGATTCGAGGTCACCACCCACGGCGGACGGCGCGGTACCGGCGTCGACGCCGTCGAGTGGGCCCACCGCGCCGCCGAACTGGGCGCCGGGGAGATCCTGCTCAACTCCATGGACGCCGACGGCACCAAGGACGGCTACGACACCGAGATGATCGCCGCCGTCCGCGAACACGTCACCGTCCCGGTCATCGCCTCAGGCGGCGCCGGGCGCCTCGACCACTTCCCGCCCGCCATCGGCGCCGGAGCCGACGCCGTACTGGCCGCCTCCGTCTTCCACTTCGGCGACCTGCGCATCGGCGAGGTCAAGCAGACCCTGCGCGAGGCGGACTGCCCCGTGCGCTGAAAGCGCCTACGATCGCTCCATGAGGCGACGTTCGGTGGGGTGGTGGGTCCAGGCGACCGCGGTCGGACACGGGACGATCGGCGCGGCGCTCTACCGCGACGTGCTCGCGGACATGGCGCGTGCAGGGGTGGTCGGCTCCGTGCCCGAGCGCGGCGATCGCGCCGCCGCCTTCTGGTTCCTGGCCGCGGCACCCGCCCTGTGGATGGGCGGCCGGCTGCTGCGCTCGGCCGAGGAGCACGGTGACACCGCCGCGCAACGCGCCGCGGGCGCCACGCTGCTGGGCGTGGGCGCGGTGGGTGCCGCGGCGATGCCCAAGGGCGGATTCTGGGCGCTGCTGGGTCTCGGCGGCGAGGCGTTGCGCAGGTCGCGGCGCGGGTAGCGCTCTTCCTGCGGCTCTGGCTCCGGCGGGGCCCCGGGGGCCCCGCCGGCCCCTGCGCGGCTTTTCAGGCCTCCTCGCCGTCCGCACCGTCCGTGCCGCGTCGCCGGCTCAGCAGGGTCGTGCCCGCCACCACCAGGCCGACGGCCACGACCTTGGCGAAGCCGAAGGCGATCCCCAGGTGGTCGTCGGGCTGCCACGGGCCGAGGAAGAGGAACAGCGCGCCGACGGAGCCGAGCACGATCAAGACGGCGCCGCCGACCGGTCCCATGCCCGACCACCAGGCGTCGTCCTCGGCGCCACGGGCGGCCTCGGTGGGCTGGGCGGCCTCGGTGGGCTCCCGGTCGGGCTCGGGGGGCAGCGTCTCGGTCCCTGTCTCGGCCCGGAGCTCGCTCCGGGCCTCCTTCTCGGTCACGGGGTTCCCTTCTTCGGTGCTGTGCCGGCCGTGGCAGGCCGTCTGGTCGCGACGAGGAGCCGGCAGCGCGGGGAGCCGTCCTCGCGCCGGCCCAGCGCGGGCAGCGCCCGCAGGGCGACGTCGAAGCCCGCCTCGTCCAGGTCACGGCGGACGGCGGCCAGCGGCCAGGTGCGGTAGTACATGACGAAGGGCGGCCGCCACACGGCGTTGCGGACGCGCATCGCCGCGTCGAAGCCGAGAAGCGAGAAGTAGGCCGCCGTCCCCGGGCGCGGCGGGGCGGCGAGCGGGAACGCGAACGTGCCGCCCTCGCGGAGCACTTCGCGGACCTGGCCGAACAGGTGCGGCCGCTCCGCCGGCAGGAAGTGCCCGAAGGCGCCGAAGCTGACGACCAGGTCGAAGGTTCCCGGGCGGAACGGCAGCGCGTGGGCTTCACCGCGCACCCAGTGCGGTGCGGGGTGAGGCTCGGTCGCCCACCGGAACCTGGCCTCCGCGAGCATGCCCGCGCTGAAGTCCGCGCCCACGGTGCGCCCGCCGCACACCCGGCGGAGCACCCGGGTGCCCGCGCCGGTGCCGCAGCACAGGTCGAGGCCGTCACCGAACGGGCCCTGCGGCGCGAGGGCTTCGGCCGCGGCGTCCAGGGCCGCCTCGGGGGTGCGGTAGGACGTGTGGTCGAACTTCGGCGCCAGCAGGTCGTAGCCGTGCTGCACCGAGGAGAGGGCCTGGCGGGCCAGCTCGGGAAGGGTGGGGCGCGAAGGATCACTCATCGTGCCCCGAGTGTAGGTGCCTCACCGTCGCGCGGCGGCCCGCAGGTACTCCCTGTTCATGGCGGCGATCGACGGCATGGGGATGCCCTTGGGGCAGGCGGTGGCGCACTCGCCGGCCAGGGTGCAGCCGCCGAACCCCTCGGCGTCCATCTGCTCGACCATCCCCAGCACCCGGCTCTCCCGCTCGGGTGCCCCCTGCGGCAGCGCGCCCAGGTGGTTGACCTTGGCGGAGGTGAACAGCATGGCCGAGCCGTTGGGGCAGGCGGCCACGCACGCGCCGCAGCCGATGCACTCGGCGTGCGCGAACGCGGCGTCGGCTGCGGGTTTCGGTACGGCGGTCGCGTGCGCCTCGGGGGCGGATCCGGTCGGTGCGGTGATGTAGCCGCCCGCGCCGACGACCCGGTCGAGGGCGGAGCGGTCGACGACCAGGTCCCGTACGACGGGGAACGCGGCGGCGCGCCAGGGCTCGATGTCGACGGTGTCGCCGTCCGCGAAGTGGCGCATGTGGAGCTGGCAGGCGGTGGTGCGCTCCGGGCCGTGGGCCCGGCCGTTGATGACCATGCCGCAGGCGCCGCAGATGCCCTCACGGCAGTCGTGGTCGAAGGCGACCGGTTCCTCGCCGCGTGCGGTCAGTCTCTCGTTGAGCGTGTCCAGCATCTCCAGGAACGACATGTCGGGGGAGATGCCGTCCACCTCGTAGGTGACCATCTCGCCGGGCGCGTCGGCGCCGGGCTGCCGCCAGATCCGCAGGGTCAGGTTCACGTGTAGCTCCGCTGGGTGGGGTGGACGTGGGCGAAGTGGAGGGCTTCGGGGTGCAGTACGGGCGCCCGGCCGGCGCCGGTGAACTCCCAGGCGGCGACGTAGCCGAACTCCTCGTCCCTGCGCGCGGCCTCGCCGTCCGCGGTGCGGGACTCCTCGCGGAAGTGGCCGCCGCAGGACTCGGTGCGGTGCAGCGCGTCCAGGCACATGAGTTCGGCCAGCTCCAGATGGTCGGCGACCCGGTTGGCCTTCTCCAGCGACTGGTTGAGGGCCTGGCCGGATCCCGGCACCCTGACCCGCTGCCAGAACTCGGCGCGCAGCTCGGGGATGCGCTCCAGGGCCTTGCGCAGCCCCTCCTCCGTGCGGGACATGCCGCAGTGGTCCCACAGCAGCGCGCCCAACTCGCGGTGGAAGGACTCGGGGGTGCGGTCGCCGCCGGTGGACAGCAGCGTGTGGAGGCGGTCGGTGACCGCGCGGGTCGCCTCGTGGAGCGCCGGGTGGTTCTCGCCGGGGTCCGTGCGGTCGTTGTGCGGGTGGCGGGCCAGGTAGTCGCCGAGGGTGGCCGGGAGGACGAAGTAGCCGTCGGCCAGGCCCTGCATGAGCGCGGAGGCGCCGAGCCGGTTGGCGCCGTGGTCGGAGAAGTTGGCCTCGCCGACGGCGAACAGCCCGGGGACCGTCGTCATCAGGTCGTAGTCCACCCACAGCCCGCCCATCGTGTAGTGGATGGCCGGGTAGATGCGCATGGGCCGCGTCCAGGGGTCCTCGGCGGTGATGCGCGCGTACATCTCGAAGAGGTTGCCGTACTTCTCCTCGACGGCCGCCCGCCCCATCCGGGCGAGGGCGTCCGCGAAGTCGAGGTAGACCCCTTGTCCGCCCGGGCCCACTCCCCGCCCCTCGTCGCAGACGTTCTTCGCGGCGCGGGAGGCGATGTCGCGGGGCACCAGGTTGCCGAAGGAGGGGTAGAGGCGCTCCAGGTAGTAGTCCCGCTCGTCCTCGGGGATGTCCTGCGGGGTGCGCGCGTCGCCGGGCGCCTTGGGCACCCAGACGCGGCCGTCGTTGCGCAGCGACTCGCTCATCAGCGTCAGCTTCGACTGGTGGTCGCCGGAGCGGGGGATGCAGGTGGGGTGGATCTGGGTGAAGCAGGGGTTGGCGAAGTACGCGCCCCTGCGGTGCGCCCGCCAGATCGCGGTCGCGTTGGAGTTCTTGGCGTTGGTGGACAGGTGGAAGACGTTGCCGTAGCCGCCGGTCGCCAGCACCACGGCGTCCGCGACGTAGGTGTCGACGCGGCCGGTGAGCAGGTCCCGGGCGACGATGCCGCGGGCCCGCCCGTCGATGACGAGCAGGTCCAGCATCTCGGTGCGCGGGTGCATCTCGACGTTGCCGGCGGCGATCTGCCGGGAGAGTGCCTGGTAGGCGCCCAGCAGCAGTTGCTGTCCGGTCTGGCCGCGGGCGTAGAAGGTGCGGGAGACCTGTACGCCGCCGAAGGAGCGGGTGTCCAGCAGCCCGCCGTACTCCCGGGCGAACGGCACGCCCTGGGCGACGCACTGGTCGATGATCGCGGTGGAGATCTCAGCCAGCCGGTGCACGCCCGACTCGCGGGAGCGGAAGTCGCCGCCCTTGACCGTGTCGTAGAAGAGGCGGTACACGGAGTCGCCGTCGTTGCGGTAGTTCTTCGCCGCGTTGATGCCGCCCTGCGCGGCGACCGAGTGGGCGCGGCGCGGGGAGTCCTGGTAGCAGAACTGCACCACGTGGTAGCCGGCCTCGGCCAGCGTGGCGCCCGCCGAGCCGCCCGCCAGTCCGGTGCCGACGACGATGACGGTGTGCTTGCGCCGGTTGGCCGGGTTGACCAGCTTCGCCTCGAAGCGGCGCCGGGTCCAGCGCTGGTCGATCGGACCTTCCGGTGCCTTGGTGTCGGCGACGGGGGCGCCGGTCGCATAGCGGGTGTACGGGGTGCTCATCACTCCACCAATCCGGTCATGACGCCGAGGGGTACGGACAGGAAGCCAGCGGTGAGCACCACGGCGAGCACCGTGGAGCCGCCCTTGCACAGCCGCGCGAGGCCGGGCCGGGTCACGCCCAGGGTCTGCGCCGCGCCCCAGAAGCCGTGCTGGACGTGCAGTCCGACGGCGAGCATGGCGACGCAGTAGATGACGTTCGTGTACCAGGTGCCGAACCCGGCGACGATGTTCTCGTAGGGGTGTCCTGCCTGGCCGCGCGGGTTGACGGTGCCCGTCGTCAGGTCCAGCAGGTGCCAGACGAGGAACAGGGCGAGGATGATCCCGCCCCAGCGCATGGTGCGGGTCGCGTAGCTCGCGCGGTGCCGCCGGTGCCGGTAGCCGACGGGGCGGGCCGCGAGGTCGCGCCGGCTGAGCTGCCAGGCGCAGACGCCGTGCAGGACGACGGCCGTAAGCAGCACCACCCGCACCACCCACAGGAACCACCCGTGGTGCAGCACCGGCTCACCGAGGGTCCGCAGCCAGTGAGCGTAGCCGTTCATGTCGTCCGGGCCGAAGAACACCTTCAGGTTCCCGAGCATGTGCGCGACCAGGTAGGCCAGCATGACCAGCCCGCTGACCGCCATGACCGCCTTCTTGCCGATCGTGGAGCCCCACAGGGTCCGCAGGAGGCCGCCCCGCCGCGGCCGCCGGGGCGGAGTGGTCCGTGGAGTGGTCCCCGGGGCGGTCTGTGGGGTGGTGGGGGAGGGAGGGGTGCGCGTCGCCGTCGCCATGGCCACGAAGGTAGGGAAGCACTCGGGCATCAGTCCAAGACATGAAACGGCTGTGCACCATAGGTGCTGGCTATCGCGGTTCCGTATCCTGGACCCATGCAGCTCCAGCAGCTCCGCTACTTCGTGGCCGTCGCCGACACCCGCCACTTCACGCGCGCGGCCCAGCGCGAGCACGTGGCCCAGCCCTCCCTCTCGCAGCAGATCCGCGCACTGGAGCGGGAACTGGGCGCCGAGCTCTTCCACCGGGCGCGCGGCCACATCTCCCTCACCGACGCGGGAGCCGCCCTGCTGCCCATGGCCCGCCGGGTGCTGGCCGACACCGAGACCGCACGCCGCGAGGTGCAGGAGGTCGCGCAGCTGCGCCGCGGCCGGGTGCGCCTGGGTGCCCCGCCCAGCCTGTGCGCCAGCGTCGTCCCCGACGTGCTGCGCGCCTTCCGCGACCGCTACCCGGGCGTCGACCTGGTCGTCCACGAGGACGGCTCCCAGGACCTGGTGCGGGTACTGGCGGAGGGCGAACTGGACCTGGCGCTGATCATCACCCCGCTCGCCGGGCAGGGGCCCGTGCTGAGCACCTTCGAACTGCTCAGGGAGGAACTGGTCGTCGTCTCCCCGTCGGACGAGCCCGCGCCGGTGCGCCGCTCCCGCATCCGCGTGGAGGACCTGCGGGGCCGCCCGCTGGCGATGTTCCGGCGCGGCTACGACCTGCGGGAGCTGACGGTCGCCGCCTGCCGCGAGTCCGGGTTCGAGCCGGTCTTCGGCGTGGAGGGCGGCGAGATGGACGCCGTGCTCGGCTTCGTGCGGGCGGGTCTCGGGCTGGCGGTCGTGCCCAGCATGGTCGCGGCCCGCTCAGGGCTGCGGGTCACCCGCTTCGCGTCCCCCGGGCTCCACCGCACCATCTCCGTCGCCCACCGCGGCGACGTCTCACCGACCCGCGCGGCCGGCGAACTCCAGCACATCCTGACCGAGCGGCTGACGACGGCGTCCAGAACGGGCAGTTGACACACGACAGCGCGCGGTCGACGGCATAGGTTGGGGGCAGCAACGCAGACGAACGGGAGTTCACTCATGGCGGATGCCTCTCGCAAGGCGGACCGGGCGGACCGGATCGACTCCTCCGTGCCGCACTCGGCGCGGATCTGGGACTACTGGACCGGCGGCAAGGACTGCTACGAGGTCGACCGCGAGGCGGGCGAACGCATCCGGGCCGTCTTCCCCGACATCGTGACCCTCGCCCGCGTCGGACGGCACTTCATCGGACGCACCGTGCGCTACCTGGTCGAGGAGGCGGGCATCCGCCAGTTCCTCGACATCGGGACGGGGCTGCCGACCGTCGACAACACCCACGAGGTCGCCCAGCGGGCCGCCCCGGAGTCCCGGATCGTCTACGTCGACAACGACCCCCTGGTGCTCGCCCACGCCAACGCCCTGCTCACCAGCAGCCCCGAGGGCGCCACCGACTACATCGAGGCCGACGTCGAGGACCCGGAGACGATCCTGCGGCAGGCCGCCCGCACCCTCGACTTCGACCGGCCCGTCGCGGTGATGCTCATGGGCATCCTGGCGCACGTGGCCGACTACGACGGGGCCATCTCGATCGTGCGGCGGCTGGTGGAAGCCCTGCCCTCCGGCAGCTACCTGGCGGTCCGCGACGGCACCGACACCGACCCCCGCTACGTGAAGGGCCTGGCCGACTACAACCGCAGCGGCGCCGTGCCCTACCGGCCGCGCAGCCCCGAGCAGGTGGCCGGGTTCCTGGACGGCCTGGAGCTGGTCGAGCCCGGCCTCGTCTCGTGCCCGCTGTGGCGGCCCGAGGCGCAGGGCGCGGGCGCCACCGCGTTCTCCCCGCTCTACGGCGGCCTCGGCCGCAAGCCGTGAGCACCACAGGCCACGCCCGCAGGACCCGTCACCGCTGTGCGTCCGCCAGCGCCCCCGTCGCCGCCTCGGCGATCCGTTGGCTCATCGGTGACGGGTCGGCCCCCAGCTCGACGGGGCTGAACGTCCACGCCAGCCGCAGCCGCTGGTCACAGGTGGCGAACACGGCGGTGGCGTAGCCGTAACGCTCGCCGGTCTTGCCCCACAGGGTGACGCCGTTCACGGTGGCGGTCTGCAGCCCGGTGCTGTAGCGGGCCGGGCTGCCGTCGACCATCCGCACGTGCCGAGGCGGCAGCGTGAACATCTTCCGCAGCTGCCGCTCGGGCAGCAGCGCCCCGCAGAAGAGCGCCGTCAGGAAGCGGTGCAGATCGCCGGAGCTGGAGACGATCTCGCCGTCCGCCCACGAGCGGGACGAGTCGCATACGGTGACGTCCCCCAGCGAGCCGTCGCTCATCTCCAGGCAGCCGTGCACGTGCGGACCGCGCAGCCGCCGCTCGTTCCCCTGCGCCGAGGGGAAGGAGGTGTGGCCCAGGCGCAGCGGACGCAGAACGCGGTCGCGGATCTCGATGCCGTAGGGGTGCCCCGTCACGCGCTCGATCACCAGCGCGGCCAGCACGTAGTTGATGCCGCGGTACTCCTGTGCGGTGCCCGGCGCGAACTTCAGCTCACCGCCGGTGACCGTCTCCACGATCTGCCGCGGGGTCCACCGGTCGAAGCGGTGCCGCACCACCGCCTCGGGCGTGCTCATGTCCGGAAGGCCCACGTGGTCGGGCAGGCCGCTGGTGTGGTCGAGCAGCTGCGCGACGGTGACGGCGCCGAACCGCTCCGGCAGCAGGTCGGGCAGGTGGTCCCGGACGGGGGTGCGCAGCTCCAGCCGTCCCTCCTCGGCGAGCTGCAACGCCGCCGTCGCCACGAACGCCTTGGTCACACTGCCGGCGCGCACCTTGTCGTTCAGCCCGATGGGCCGCCCGGTGGCCGGATCCGCCACGCCGGAGGTCCCGTACCAGCGGCCCGCCGACCCGCTGACGCGCAGCTGAGCGCCCGACGAGCGGGGGTGCGCCAGGTCGTCGAGCGCCGCGCGCAACGCCCGCCCGACGGGCGGCGGAAGCGTCGTACCGCTCGCCCCGGCCGGGGGTGGCGCGGCGACGGCGCCCGGCGCCGGGGTGCCGACGGCGGCCGCCGCCGCGCCGCCGGCGACACCGGTGAGCAGGGCTCTGCGGGAGGGGAGGCGGCGGGAGAGACGAGAAGGCGAGGAGAACATGTCTCCACGCTCCCGGGCCGTGGCCGTCCCTCCATCGGGGGCGACCCTGAACTCCCCCTGCCCCGCCCCTGGTTGGCCTCTCGGGGTTCTTTCACATGCCGAGCTTCGCCTGGCGCAGGCGGTCGACGGCCTCCTTCTCGCCGTCCAGCTCGACGTCGGCGTGCTCCTGGCGGCCCGAGGCGAGCAGCAGCAGCTCCGAGGGGGCCCCCACACCCGTGACGACGGGGGTGCCGCGGTGGGCGACGGCGGTCTGCCCGTTCGGCCGCCGCAGCACGAGACCGACGGGGGACTTGCGGCCGTACATCCGCGCCGCGGTCTCCAGACGGCGCCACAGCGCGTCCTCGAACACGGAGTCCAGCTCGCGCGGCGCCCAGTCGGGCTGCGCGCGGCGGATGTCCTCGGTGTGGATGAAGAACTCCACCGTGTTCGCCGCCTCGTCCACCTGCTTGAGGGCGAAGGGCGACACCCGCGGCGGCCCGGTGCGGATGAGCTGGATCAGCTCGTCGTACGGCTTCGCGGCGAACTCGGCCTGCACCCGTTCGAGCCGGGCGGCGAGCGGCTTGATCAGCAGACCGCCCGCGGCGTCGCTGCGGCGCTCCCGCACGACGACGTGCGCCGCCAGGTCGCGGGTGCGCCAGCCCTCGCACAGCGTGGGGGCCTCGGGGCCGTGCGTCTCCAACAGATCGGCGAAAAGGAGTCGTTCTCGCTTCGCATGGGTCGACATGTCCGCCAGGGTACGGCGGGCACGCGGTGAGTGCCCGGCTGTGCGCGAGGCGTGTCCGCGGCCGCTGCCGCGGGGAGTGCGGGACAGGGTGGGTGCGCGACAATGGAGCCATGTCCCAGCGCAGCTCCCTCGACCCCGCCGTCGCCGCCCGCCTCAAGCGTGACGCGGACGGCCTCGTCCCCGCGATCGCCCAGCAGTACGACACCGGGGAGGTGCTGATGCTGGGGTGGATGGACGACGAGGCGCTCCACCGCACCCTGACCTCGGGGCGTGCCACCTACTGGAGCCGCAGCAGGCAGGAGTACTGGGTGAAGGGCGACACCTCGGGACACGTGCAGCGGGTCAGGTCCGTCGCACTCGACTGCGACGCCGACACCGTCCTGCTCAAGGTCGACCAGATCGGCGCCGCCTGCCACACCGGCGAGCGGACGTGCTTCGACGCCGATGTGCTGCTGTCCCACGGCTGAACGGGAGGCGCCGCGCCTGCCAGTAGGGTGAGGGGCCATGACGGCGCCCGACCTCGAAACGTTCCGCAGGCTCGCCACGGACCGGCGGGTCATCCCCGTGACCCGCCGCGTGCTGGCCGACGGCGACACCCCCATCGCCCTGTACCGCAAGCTGGCCGCCGAGCGCCCCGGCACCTTCCTGCTGGAGTCGGCGGAGAACGGCCGCACCTGGTCGCGGTACTCCTTCGTGGGCGTACGCAGCGACGCCGCGCTGACCGTGCGGGACGGCCGGGCGCACTGGGAGGGCACCCCGCCGGTGGGCGTGCCCGTCGACGGCGACCCGCTGGCCGCGCTCCGCGCGACCGTGGAGGCCCTGCACACCCCCCGTGACCTGCACGAGGCCGGAGACCTGCCGCCGTTCACCGGTGGCATGGTCGGCTACCTCGGCTACGACATCGTCCAGCGGCTGGAGAAGGTGGGCCACCACCCCGACACCATCGACGACCTCGACCTGCCCGAGCTGACCATGCTGCTCACCTCGGACCTGGCCGTGCTCGACCACCGTGACGGCACGGTGCTGCTGATCGCCAACGCGATCAACCACAACGACCTGGACACCGGGGTCGAGGAGGCGCACGCCGACGCCGTGCGCCGGCTGGACGCGATGGCCGCCGACCTCGCCCGCCCCGCACCGGTCGCCCCCGTCTCCCTCCCGCCGTCCGAACTCCCCGACATCGACGCCAGGTCCGGCGGCGCCACCTACCGGGGCTGGGTGGAGGACATCAAGGAGCGCATCCGCGGCGGCGAGGCGTTCCAGGTGGTGCCCTCGCAGCGCTTCGAGACCCCCTGCGGTGCGAGCGCGCTGGACGTCTACCGGGTGCTGCGTGCCACCAACCCCAGCCCGTACATGTACCTCCTGCGCTTCGACGGGTTCGACATCGTCGGCTCCAGCCCCGAGGCGCTGGTCAAGGTCGAGGACGGGCGCGCCATGATGCACCCCATCGCGGGCACGCGGCCGCGTGGCGCCACCCCGGGCGACGACGCGGCGCTGGCGGAGGAACTGCTGGCCGACCCCAAGGAGCGGGCCGAGCATCTGATGCTGGTGGACCTGGGCCGCAACGACCTGGGGCGGGTGTGCGAGCCCGGCAGCGTCGAGGTCGTCGACTTCATGTCGATCGAGCGCTACAGCCACGTCATGCACATCGTCTCCACCGTCACGGGACAACTCGCCCAGGGCCGTACGGCGTTCGACGCGCTGACCGCCTGCTTCCCGGCCGGCACCCTGTCGGGGGCGCCGAAGCCGCGGGCGCTGCAGATCATCGAGGAGCTGGAGCCGACCAGGCGCGGTGTCTACGGCGGATGTGTCGGCTATCTCGACTTCGCCGGCGACTCCGACACCGCCATCGCCATCCGCACCGCACTGCTGCGCGACGGGGTGGCGTACGTGCAGGCGGGCGCGGGCGTCGTCGCCGACTCGGAACCTGCGGCCGAGGACACCGAGTGCGCCAACAAGGCCGCGGCCGTACTGAGGGCGGTCCGAACGGCCGAACGGCTCGGGGGTAGCGTGGAAGCGTGACTTCTCCACCCCCCGCCCCGGACGCCGAGACGGACCCGGCCGACACCGGCACCCCGGCCGCTGAGGCCGGCACCGGCACCCCGGCGGCCGAGGCCGACGCCGGTACTCCCGCCGCCGAGGCCGAGGCCGCGGCCCCCGACACCGGGACCGCGGCCCCCGGCGCCGGTGGCGCGCGCTCCCGCGCGCCCCGCGTCGCGCTCGCGGCGGCGCTGCTGTGCGGCGCGGTGGGCGCCGCGCTCGCGCTGGTCGCCGCGGGACAGACGTGGAGCGAGTCGAGCGCCGCGTTCGCGCAGGGCACGGTCCCCGTCAGCGCCGAGGGCGGTGACGTCACCGGCCTGCCCAGCGCGCTCGCCCTGGTCGGCCTCGCCGCGCTCCTCGCCGTCTTCGCCGTACGCCGCCTGGGGCGCTACCTCGTCGCCGGGCTGCTCACCGTCTGCGGCGGCGCCGTCATGGCCGCCGCGCTGCTGGGCGCGGACGACACCGCGCCGCTGACCGAGCAGGCGGCCAAGACCAGCGGCCTGACGGACAGCGGGATCGGCGCCGTCGACGTCACCGCCTGGCCCTACGTCTCGGCCGCGGGCGGCGCGCTGCTGCTGCTCGCCGGCCTGCTCGCCCTGCGCTACGGGCGGACCTGGCCCTCCATGTCGGGCAGCGCCCGCTACGAGCGCGTGCCCCTGCGGCAGCGGGCCACCCGGGCGCAGCGGGTCGACCCCGACCGCCCCGAGGACCTGTGGAAGGCCATGGACCGCGGCGAGGACCCCACGCACGGCACCGCCTGAACCACGGGCGCCCGAAGGGGCGCGCGGACGCCCGGTGAACCCCGTGTGGCCCGCACGGGCGACCCCCGTGCTGTCGCCGGTGCGTGGAAGGGGGAGAATGAGCAGGCAACGGGCCCGGTGGCCCTCTTTCACGTTGTGACTCAAGGAGTATTCATGGCGCACAGCCACGGACACACCCCGGCCGCCTGGACCGGCGTGCTCATCGCCTTCGTCGGTTTCTGCGTTGCCTCCGTCTTCACGGTGATGGCGCAGCCTGCCGGTGTGATCGCCGGGCTGGCCCTTCTCCTGCTGGCCGCCGTGGTCGGCGGCGTCATGAGCGCGATGGGGCTGGGCCAGGCGAAGTCGAAGGGCATGAACGCCGAGCAGGCCCGGGCGCACAAGCAGCAGCACGACGAGGCGCGCAGGACCCACGAGCCCCACGCCAAGGCGCACTCCTGAGGCAACGGCAGTACGCCGCGACGGTGCGGCACCGCCTGACCGGCGCGGTGCCGCGGCTGGCCGCGCCCCTCGGCTCCCTCGCCGCGGTGGGCGCGGCCTTCGTGTATGTCGCCGCCGTCGACCCGAACCAGCCGGGGCACTACCCGCCCTGCCCCTTCCTGGCCGCCACCGGGCTCTACTGTCCTGCCTGCGGCGGGCTGCGCAGCGCCCACGCCGTCGCGCACGGTGACGTGGCCACCGCGCTGGGCGCGAACGCGGCGGCCGTGCTCCTCTTCGCCGTCCTCGCTCTCGGCTGGCTGTACTGGAGCGTCCGGGCCGCCGGGGCGCGTCCCTTCGCCTTCCCGGTGCGGCCCCGGGTGTGGCACGCCTGGGCCGCGGGGGTGCTGCTGGCGGCGTTCACGGTTGTCCGGAACACGCCCTTGGGGGCGGCGCTGACCCCGTGAGCCGCGCCGGCGCGTCTGACCCCTGGTGACGAGGCCGTCACCCGCAATGCGGACCCCTCCTCGTTTTGTCCGCTATGTGGGATTCGGTGCAACCGGATGCGAGACCTCCGTCCACCGGCGGATACCATCGCAGTGCCCCACCTGACCACCCTCGTCCGCCGGAGAGGGCCCCGTCAGCCAGCCAAACCCAGCCAGCAAGGAGGTCGCTCGGTGAGTGTGCTCAACGAGATCATCGAAGGCGTACGTGAGGACCTCGCCGAGCGGCAGGCGCGCGTCACCCTCGACGAGCTCAAAGAGCGTGTCGCCCGAGCGCCCCAGGCCAAGGACGGGCTCGCCGCGCTCAAGGGCGACAGCGTCCGGGTGATCTGCGAGGTCAAGCGCTCCAGCCCCTCCAAGGGCGCGCTCGCCGCCATCGCCGACCCCGCCGGGCTCGCCGCCGACTACGAGGCGGGCGGCGCGGGCGTCATCTCCGTCCTCACCGAACGCCGCCGCTTCGGCGGCTCACTCGCCGACCTGGAGGCTGTCCGCGCCCGCGTGGACATCCCGGTGCTGCGCAAGGACTTCATCTTCTCCTCCTACCAGCTGTGGGAGGCCCGCGCGCACGGTGCCGACGTCATCCTGCTGATCGTCGCCGCGCTCGAACAAGAAGCGCTCGTCTCCCTCATCGAGCGGGCCGAGTCCATCGGGCTCACGCCGCTGGTCGAGGTCCACGACGAGGAGGAGACCGAGCGGGCCCTCGACGCCGGAGCCAAGATCATCGGTGTCAACGCGCGCAACCTCAAGACCCTCGAGGTCGACCGGGGCAACTTCACCCGCATCGCCCCGGAGATCCCCGACCACGTCGTCAAGGTCGCCGAGTCCGGCGTGCGCGGCCCCCACGACCTGATCGCCTACGCGAACGAGGGCGCCGACGCCGTGCTGGTGGGGGAGTCCCTGGTGACCGGCAAGGACCCCAAGACGGCCGTCTCCGACCTGGTCGCGGCCGGCGCGCACCCGGCCCTGAGGCACGGCAGGGGCTGAGACCGTGACCGCCTCCGTCTCCCTGTGCTCCCTCGCGCTGGCGCGCGGGTGCAGGCCGCGCGGGTGCCGTGCCCCCGCGCGGCGGGTGCGGGGGCGCTCGGTGCGGTACCACATCGGTTGCGAGCCCGGTGTGATCCGCGGCCGCCGATGGCGCTGACTGTTTACCCCTCCCTCCCCCGGACGCCGTCCGGGGGACCCCACTCCCCGGACCGTGCGGGCCACCGGCTCACCGGGCACGGGCACGAGCGGGGCCAGGACATCGGCGTCAGCCCACACCAAGGAGCAGCATCGGCATGCCATCCGACTACTTCATCCCGGACCCGGAGGGTCACAGTCCCAACGTCGCCGGCTACTTCGGCGCGTTCGGCGGAAAGTTCATCCCCGAAGCCCTCGTCGCCGCCGTCGACGAGGTGGCCGCGGAGTACGAGAAGGCCAAGGCGGACCCCGCCTTCGCCGCCGAGCTCGACGAACTGCTCGTCGACTACACGGGCCGCCCCAGCGCCCTGACCGAGGTCAAGCGGTTCGCCGAACACGCGGGCGGCGCCCGGGTGTTCCTCAAGCGCGAGGACCTCAACCACACCGGCTCCCACAAGATCAACAACGTGCTCGGCCAGGCGCTGCTCACCAAGCGCATGGGCAAGCCCCGCGTCATCGCCGAGACCGGCGCGGGCCAGCACGGCGTGGCCACCGCCACCGCCTGCGCCCTCTTCGGCCTGGAGTGCACCATCTACATGGGCGAGATCGACACCGAGCGCCAGGCGCTGAACGTCGCCCGCATGCGGATGCTCGGCGCCGAGGTCGTCCCCGTCACCTCGGGCAGCCGCACCCTCAAGGACGCCATCAACGAGGCGTTCCGCGACTGGGTGGCGAACGTGGACCGCACCCACTACCTGTTCGGCACCGTCGCGGGCCCGCACCCCTTCCCGCAGATCGTCCGCGACTTCCACCGCGTCATCGGCGTCGAGGCGCGCCGCCAGATCCTTCAGCGCACCGGACGGCTCCCCGACGCCGTCGCGGCCTGCGTGGGCGGCGGCTCCAACGCGATCGGCCTCTTCCACGCGTTCCTGCCCGACACCGACGTGCGGATCGTCGGCTTCGAGGCGGCCGGGCACGGCGTGGACTCCGGCGAGCACGCCGCCACCCTCACGGCGGGCGAGCCCGGCATCCTGCACGGTTCGCGCTCCTACGTCCTCCAGGACGATGAGGGGCAGATCACCGAGCCCTACTCGATCTCCGCCGGGCTCGACTACCCGGGCATCGGCCCCGAGCACGCCTACCTCAAGGACAGCGGGCGCGGCGAGTACCGTCCCGTCACCGACGAGGCGGCGATGCGCGCACTGCGGCTGCTCTCGGAGACCGAGGGCATCATCCCGGCGATCGAGAGCGCGCACGCGCTCGCGGGCGCCCTCGACCTCGGCCGGGAGCTGGGCCCCGAGTCCCTCGTCCTGGTGAACCTCTCCGGACGCGGCGACAAGGACATGGACACGGCCGCGCGCTACTTCGGCCTCTACGACGGGGAGGACCAGAAATGAGCAGCGGGAACATCGCACTGCTGGAGCAGACCCTGGCCCGCGCCAAGGCCGAGAACCGGGCCGCGCTCGTCGGCTACCTGCCCGCCGGCTTCCCCACCGTCGACGGGGGCATCGCGGCCTGCACGGCGCTCCTGGAGAGCGGCTGCGACGTCGTCGAGGTCGGGCTGCCGCACAGCGACCCCGTCATGGACGGGCCCGTCATCCAGACGGCCGACACCATCGCCCTCCAAGGCGGTGTGCGGATCGCGGATGTGATCCGCACGGTCCGCGAGGCGCACGCCGCCACCGGCAAGCCGGTGCTGATCATGACCTACTGGAACCCCGTCGACCGGTACGGCGCCGAACGTTTCGCCGAGGAGCTGGCGGCCGCGGGCGGCGCCGGATGCATCCTGCCCGACCTGCCCGTCGAGGAGTCCGACGGCTGGCGCAAGGCCGCCGAGCGGGCCGGCCTCGCGACGGTCTTCGTCGTCGCCCCCAGCAGCCGCGACGCGCGCCTGGCCAGGATCACCGAGGCGGGCAGCGGCTTCGTCTACGCGGCGTCCCTGATGGGCGTCACCGGCACCCGCGAGTCCGTCGGTGCGGAGGCGCGGGAGCTGGTCTCCCGCGTCCGCGCCGGCGCCGACCTGCCGGTCTGCGTCGGCCTGGGTGTCTCCACCCCCGCGCAGGCCGCGGAGGTCGCCACCTTCGCCGACGGCGTGATCGTGGGCTCGGCGTTCGTCAAACGGCTGCTGGCCGCGGAGGACCTGCAATCGGGGCTCGCGGACGTCCGCGAGCTGGCAACGGCCCTGGCCGAGAGCGTCCGGCGCTGATCCGCCGCGCGTGGCGGACGCGCGCCATGTGCGTCCGCCACGTGTGCCCCCGTCCCTGGCGACATGGTCTTCCCCTTCTTTCGTGAGGGTGCTCTCGGCCGTGGTGGGGGCTCCGCCCCCCTATTAGGAGCCCCCGCAGGGAGAGAACGTTCCCTCCATAGCCGGAGACGGCCCGGCGACTTCGCGGGAAAGGCCCTGGGCAACTCTCTATCTTTCGGGTGAAGTCCTCAGGTCTTCCCCCCGCCACGGGCGGAACCCCTCGTTGGGCCGGGCGTGACTCAGAACAAGACCTCGGCCCGCGACCGCTTGCGGGCCGAACAGCAACGACACAGGGCCTCCGAGAAGCGCCGCCGCACCGCCAAGGTCGCCGCGGCGGTGATCGGCGCGCTGGCGGTCGCCACGGGCGTCGGGGCGACCGTCGCCCACCAGACCGGCGGCGGCGAGGAGGACAACAGCCAGTCGGCGAAGCCGATCACCGTGGGCGACAAGGGCGCTCCGGCCAAGCTCACCGTCTACGAGGACTTCCGCTGCCCCGCGTGTGGCCAGTTCGAGAACACCTACCAAAGCACGATCAAGAGCTTGGAGAAGGCGGGCAAGCTTCGGGCCGAGTACCACCTGGTGGCGCTCATCGACAAGAACATGGGCGGCAGCGGCTCCGAGGAGGCGGCCAACGCGGCGGTCTGCGCGAAGGACCGCGGGAAGTTCGAGGCGTACCACGACGTGCTCTACCGCAACCAGCCGGCCGAGCAGGACGACGCGTTCGCGAGCACGAAGCGGCTGCTCGAACTGGCGAAGAAGGTCGAGGGGCTGGTCTCCCCGGCGTTCGAGGAGTGCGTGTCCACGGGGCAGCACGACGCGTGGGTCCGCCGCTCCAGCGAGAGCTTCGGCGCCTCGGGCCACCAGGGAACGCCCACGGTTTTGCTGGACGGCAAGAACATCTACGCCGACCAGTCGAACCCGCTGACACCGCAGAAGCTGAAGAAGATGGTGGAACGCAAGAGCTAGGCGGATCGCCGGGACCGGGCTCCGGCGGCCGTTATGCAGCCGTTGTGCGGCCTGATTGCCCGGGGCGCCGCCGGGCACGGTAGCGTCGGGTGCGCCATGGAGACCCTTGCCTTTATCCCCAGTCCGTCGGCCGGCGAGATCCATCTCGGGCCGATCCCGCTGCGCGGTTACGCGCTCTGCATCATCGTCGGCGTCTTCGTCGCGGTCTGGCTCGGTGGGCGCCGGTGGGTCGCTCGGGGCGGGCGGCCCGGGACGGTCGCCGACATCGCCGTGTGGGCCGTGCCGTTCGGCCTGGTCGGCGGCCGGCTCTACCACGTCGTCACCGACTACCAGCTCTACTTCGGTGAGGGCCGCAACCCGGTGGACGCCCTCCGCATCTGGGACGGCGGCCTGGGGATCTGGGGTGCGATCGCGCTGGGCGCGCTGGGCGCGTGGATCGGCTGCCGCCGTCGCGGCATCCCGCTGCCCGCCTACGCGGACGCCGTGGCGCCGGGCATCGTGCTGGCGCAGGCGCTGGGCCGCTGGGGCAACTGGTTCAACCAGGAGCTGTTCGGGCGGCCGACCGACCTGCCCTGGGCGCTGGAGATCGACCCGGCGCACCGCCCTGTCGACACCCCCGACATGGCCACGTACCACCCGACGTTCCTCTACGAGTCGCTGTGGTGCGTCGGGGTGGCGCTCGTGGTGATCTGGGCGGACCGGCGTTTCAAGCTGGGGCACGGCAGGGCGTTCGCGCTGTACGTCGCCGCCTACACCGTCGGGCGCTTCTGGACCGAGTACTTGCGGGTGGACGACGCCCACCATGTGCTGGGCATGCGGCTGAACAACTGGACGGCGATCGCCGTCTTCCTCGCCGCGGTCGCCTGCATCGCCGTCTCGGCGAAGAAGCGGCCTGGACGTGAGGAGATCGTCGAGCCGGGGGCCGACGAGGACGCCGGGACCGACGAGGACGCCGGGGCCGACGAGGATGCGGGGTCCGGCGAGGACGCCAAGACCGGCGAGGAAGCCGTCGGTCTCGGCAAGGCCGTCGAAGACGACACGGCCGACGAGGCCGACGAGGCCCGCACGGCGGGAAGCCCCGCGGGCGAGACGGCCGGCACGGCGGGGAGCTCCCCCGACAGGACGGCCGACAGGCCGAAGGCCTGACGCCACGTCCCTGGGGCCCGGGGCGAGGCCCCGCCTCGGGCTGAGCCACCACTCCGCCGGGAGGGCGCAGCCCCCACGCGGCAGCGCAGGGCTGCCTGTCCGAATTGCATGGTTATGTATGCAATTCTCTGTGCGTGCTGTGGTTGATCGTCGTCCACTTCGCCGTCGCGTGCTGCGCCGGGCCCCTGGTGCGGTGGCTGGGGCCGCGCGCCTTCCTCGCGCTCGCGGCGGCACCCGCGAGCGCGGCTGTGTGGGCGGCGGTGCACTACGGCGATGTCTCCGGTGGGCAGGCGCTCAGCGAACACACCGCGTGGGTCCCCTCGCTCGGCGTCGACATCGCGTTGCGGTGCGACCCGCTCGCCCTGGAGATGGTGCTGGTCGCCGGGGGTGTCGGTGCCCTGGTGATGGTCTACTGCGCGGGCTACTTCAGCTCCTACGCGCCGCGGCTGGGCTCCTTCGCCGGAGCCCTCACCGCCTTCGCCGGGGCCATGCTCGGGCTGATCCTGGCGGACGACCTGATCCTGCTGTACGTGCTGTGGGAGCTGACCAGCGTCTTCTCCTTCCTGCTCATCGGCCACGACTCCGCACGCAGGACCAACAGGCGCGCCGCGCTGCAGGCACTGCTGGTCACCACGGTCGGCGGTCTTGTGATGCTCGTCGGTTTCCTGATGCTGGGGCACGCGGCCGGCACCTACCGGATCTCGCTGCTGCTGGCTAACCCACCGGGCGGCGGGGCGCTCGTCTCGGGCGGCCTGGTGCTCGTCCTGGTGGGGGCGCTGTCGAAGTCGGCGGTGTGGCCCTTCAGCTTCTGGCTGCCGGGGGCGATGGCCGCGCCCACACCGGTGTCCGCCTACCTGCACGCGGCCGCCATGGTCAAGGCGGGCGTCTACCTGATCGCGCGGCTCGCCCCCGGCTTCGCCGACGTGGTGCCCTGGCGGGCGCTGGTGCTCGTCCTGGGCAGCGTGACCATGCTGATCGGCGGCTGGCGGGCGCTGCGTGAGACGGACCTGAAGCGGCTGCTGGCCTTCGGCACCGTCAGCCAGCTGGGTTTCCTCACGCTGCTGGTCGGTGACGGTGACCGGAACACCGAGCTGGCCGGCATCGCGATGATCCTGGCGCACGCGCTGTTCAAGGCGCCGCTGTTCCTCGTCGTCGGCGCCATCGACCACCACACGGGCACCCGCGACATCGACCGGCTCTCCGGGCTGGGCCGCGCCCTGCCCGTGCTGTGCGGCGTCGCCGTGGCGGCCGGGCTGTCGATGGCCGCGCTGCCGCCGCTGCTGGGGTTCGCCGCGAAGGAGGCGGCCGTCTCCGCGCTGCTGCACGGCGGCGCCGCGCACACCTGGACGCTGGCGGCCGTGATCGCCGGATCGGCCCTGACCACCGCGTACACGCTGCGGTTCCTGTGGGGCGCTTTCGCCACCAAGGGCGGCTCCCCGCCCCTGCAACCGGTCACGGTCGAGAAAGGCACCAGGACCTCGCTGCCGCTGCTCGCGCCGCCCCTGCTGTGCGCGCTGGCCGGGCTCGTGCTCGGGCCCGCGGCGCCGTGGATCGACCCGCTGCTGGGCCGGTACGCCGACAACCTGCCCAGCGAGGGCGCCCCCTACCACCTGGCGCTGTGGCACGGTCTCGGTCCGGCGCTGGGCCTCTCGGCGCTGGCCTGGGTGCTGGGCGTGGCGCTCTTCTGGGCCGGACGGCCGCTCGCGGAGCTGGGCGAACGGATCTCGCAGGTCGACGGCGACCAGGTGTTCGCCCGCGCGCTGTGGGGACTCGAAAGGCTCTCCCTCCAGGCCACGGGCGCCGTGCAGCGCGGCTCCCTCCCCGTCTACCTGGGCACCATCCTCGTGGTCCTGCTCGGTTTCGAGGGCGCGCAGCTGCTGGCCGACGGACCCTGGCGGCAGGCGGAGGGGCTGCGCTGGTACGACTCGGTTCCGCAGCTCGTCGTGGCCGTCGGGGTCTGCGGGGTGGCGGTGCTGTGCGTGCTCGCGCGGCAGCGGATGAAGGCGGCCGTGCTCGCCGGCGTCACCGGGTACGGCGCCGGGCTGCTGTACGTGCTGCACGGCGCGCCCGACCTGGCGCTGACGCAGTTCGCCGTCGAGACGGTCTCCCTGACGGTGTTCGTGCTGGTGCTGCGCAGATTGCCGGCCCGCTTCCCCGACGGCCACCGGACCTGGCGGGTGCGGCGCGGCGTCCAGCTGGTGATCTCCGTGGCCGCGGGCGGGCTCGTCGCCGGGCTTATCCACCTCTCCCTCGCGGCCAGGACGGGACCGGCCTCGGGCCCCGCGCTGCTGAGCGCGACCGCGCACGAGGACGTCAAGAACGTGGTCGCGACCACCCTGGTGGACCTGCGGGCCTGGGACACCATGGGCGAGTCCGCCGTGCTCGCGGTCGCCGCCGTCGGCGTCACCAGCCTGGTCTACCTGCGCCGCCGCGCCCGGGTGCCCGTCGCCCAGCCGGTGCCGGGATCCGAGGGCCCCGGCGGCGGACCCGCGCCCTCGGCTCCCGTCGCGGGCCCGGGACGACCGGCCGTCGGACCGCTGCGCACCCCGGGCTCCGCGAGCGTCGCGCTGGACCAGTCGGCCGCGGCCTCGGGCACGTCCGGCGCGGACAAGCCGGCGGCGGGCCGCTGGGACGCGTGGAAGCAGCCGGTGCGCACCGGCGCGCGGCCGTCCCGCGGCTCGCCCGTCGCGCCGCGCCGCACCTGGCTGGCGGCCAGTTCCACCCTCGCCCCCGAGGGGCGTTCTGTGATGTTCGAGGTGGTGGCCAGGCTCGTCTTCCACCCGATCCTGGTGCTCTCCCTCTACCTGCTCTTCTCCGCCGAGAACCTGCCGGGCGGCGGCTTCACCGCCGGGCTCGTGGCCGGGCTCGCGCTGGCCGTGCGGTACCTGGCGGGCGGGCGTCTGGAGCTGGCGGCCGCGGCGCCCGTGGACCCCGGCTTCCTGCTCGGGCTGGGGCTGCTGCTGGTCACGGGCACGGGTCTCGCGGGGCTGTGGCTGGGCGGCAGTGTGCTGGAGGCGGGCAAGGTCACCGGCGCGTTCTGGCTGGTGGGCCACTTCCACGCCGCCAGCCCGGTCCTCTTCGACACCGGCGTCTACCTGCTCGTCCTCGGTGTCGTCCTGGATGTGCTGCGCAGTCTCGGGTCCGAGATCGACCGCCGTATGGAGCGCGAACGCGCCCGCCGCGAGGCGGACCGCACCGCGAAGGAGAGCGGATCATGACGGGGACGCTCGCCCTGGTGTGCTGCGGCGGTGTGCTGTTCGCCTCGGGCACGGCGCTGCTGATGGCCCGCCCGCTCACCCGCATCCTGCTCGGCATCGTGCTGATCGGCAACGGCGTCAACATCCTCGTCCTGGCCACCTCGGGGGCCGCGGGCCGCGCCGCGCTGCTCTACCCGGACTCGGACCCGGGGCGGATGGCCGACCCGCTGCCGCAGGCGTTCATCCTCACGGCCATCGTCATCACCCTCGCCGTCACCGCCTTCCTGGTGACCATGGCCTACCGCTCCTGGCAGCACTCGGGCAACGACGACGTCCCCGACGACATCGAGGACATCCGGGTCGTGCGCCGCGCCACCTACGCCGAGGAGCGCGAGCGGCTGCGCGCCGCCTACCGCAAGCGCCGCCACGAGTACCGCGCGCTGGCCCGCGGCGAGGAGGAGCGGGAGGCCCGCGAGCACAGCGCCTACCAGCGGCTGGGCACCGCCCGCGACCGCTACCGGGAGATGCGCAGGCGCGCCCGCGCCGACGCCCGCGTCTTCCGCGCACGCCAGGCCCGCGCCGAGGAGACGGCCGAGGAGATCGAAGGGGAGGACGACCCGTGGCAGACCATCCTGGGCGCCGACCGGTGAGCGCCGAGCGGCGCCCGGAAGGCGCCCGCCCGGGCGCTCGGCACGACGGCGCCCGCCGCGTCCCCGTCTCCCGTGCGGAGGGCGGGCGGTGAGCGGCGGGGGCCAGCCGTCCGAGGCGGCGGCCGTGATGTCGGCGCTGGTGCCGCTGCCGGTGATCCTGCCGCTGTGCGCGGCCGGGCTGAAGCTGGCCATCGGGGCGCGCCTGGAGCGGTTGCAGCGGTTCATCAGCGCCGGTGTGCTGGCCGCGGTGCTCGTCGTCTCGCTGGTGCTGCTGGTGGCCGCCGACCGGCACGGGCCGCAGGTGATGTTCGCGGGCGGGTGGGCGCCGCCGGTGGGCATCGTGCTGGTCGCCGACCGGCTTTCCGCGCTGATGCTGGTCATCTCCTCCGCCGTGACGCTGTGCGTGCTCGTCTACTCCGTGGGCCAGGGCATGGCCGACAACGACGAGGTGACGCCGCTGTCCGTCTTCCACCCTTCCTACCTGGTGCTGGTCGCCGGGGTCTCGGACACGTTCCTGGCCGGGGACCTGTTCAACCTGTACGTCGGCTTCGAACTGATGCTGACCGCCAGCTACGTGCTGATGACCATCGGCGGCACCCTGTCGCGGATCCGCGCGGGCGCCACGTACGCGGTCGTCTCGCTGCTGTCGTCCATGCTGTTCCTGGCCGCGGTCGCCATGGTCTACGCGGCCACCGGCACCGTCACCATGGCGCAACTGCCCGCGCGTCTGGACGCGTTGCCCGACGGGGTCGGCATGCTCATCCACATCGCGCTGCTGGGCGTCTTCGCCATCAAGGCCGCCGTCTTCCCGATGGCCGCCTGGCTGCCCGACTCCTATCCGACGGCCCCCGCCCCGGTGACGGCCGTCTTCGCCGGGCTGCTGACCAAGGTGGGCGTCTACGCCATACTCCGCACCCAGACCCTGCTCTTCCCCGGGCACCGCATCGGTGACGTGCTGATGGTGCTGGCGCTGCTGTCGCTGCTGGTGGGCATCCTGGGTGCCGTCGCACAGACCGACCTCAAGCGGCTGCTGTCCTTCACCCTCATCAGCCACATGGGCTACATGGTCTTCGGGATCGGCCTGGCCACCCACGGCGGCATCTCAGGGGCCGTCTTCTACGTCGCCCACCACATCACCGTGCAGACCACCCTCTTCCTCGTCGCCGGGCTGATCGAGCGCCGCAGCGGCACGACCGACCTGCAGAGCCTCGGCGGCCTGGCGCGGCTCTCCCCGCTGCTGGGCGTGATGTTCTTCGTCCCCGCGATGAACCTGGCCGGCATCCCGCCGCTCTCCGGCTTCCTCGGCAAGCTGGGGCTGCTGCGCGCCGGGATCGACGACGGGGGAGCGCTCGCCTACGTGCTGGTCGCCGGTGGCACGGCCACCAGCCTGCTCACCCTGTACGCGCTCGCCAAGGCGTGGAACCTGGCCTTCTGGCGCGCCCCCACCCCCGAGATGTGCGCCGCGGGAACGGTGCTGGAGGACACCGAGGCGGACAGCGACGACGACGAGGACGAGGACGAGGCGGCCTTGGGCCCGTACACGCGCTCCACGGCCCCGCACGTGGTCCTGGACCGCTGGGAGCCGGCGCCGGTGCGGCGCAGGGGAGCGGCCACGTTCGGCGGCCAGGAGATCACCACCAGCGCCACGCTGCCGCCGAGCATGACCGTCGCCACGGCCGGCCTCGTGCTCTTCGGGCTGGCCTTCACCGTCCTGGCGGGCCCCCTGTTCTCCCTGACCGACCGCGCCGCCGACGAACTCATCGCGCGGACCCCCTACGTGGAGGCGGTGACCCGCTGATGACCTCACCCCAGCGACTGCCCGAGGCCAGCAGGCTGCGCGCCACCCAGTGGCCCATGGTGCTCGGCCTGACCCTGCTGTGGATGCTGCTGTGGGGCACACCGACACCCGCCAACATCGTGACGGGGGTGTTCGTCGCGCTCCTGGTGGTGCTGGTCTTCCCGCTCCCGCCGATCGAGAAGCAGGCGCGCCCGCACCCGCTGGGCATCGCGCGCTTCACCGCGCGCTTCGCACTGGACCTCGTCGTCTCCAGCTGGCGGGTCAACCGCTACCTCCTCGCCCCCAGCCGCCCGCGCTGCGCCGTGCTCGGCGTCACGATGCGCTGCCCCGGCGACCTGATGCTGACGGTGACCGCCGTGTGCGTCACCGCCGTGCCCGGCAGCACCGTCCTGGAGGTGGACCGCCGCTCGGGCACCCTCTACCTCCACGTGATGGGCGGCGAGCTGGAGGACGAGCGGGACCGCGCCAGGCGCGACGCGCTGCGCCTGGAGACCCGTGTCGTGCGGGCGTTCGGCACCCGCGCCGACATCGACGCGATCCGCGCCTCTCAGAGCGCGCAGGAGCTGTTCGGGCGGTGGCGATGACCGCGACGGCGCACGAGGTGGTCGCCACGGTGATCGCCGGGCTGCTGCTGGCCGCCGGGCTGATGGTGACCCTGCGCATGGTGCTGGGCCCCTCCACGCTGGACCGCGCGGTCGCCCTCGACGCGCTGGTGGCCGTCGTCATGGCCGGTATCGGCCTCCAGACCGCCGTGCGCGGCAACGCCTTCTACCTGCCCGTCCTGCTGGTGCTCTCCTTCCTCGGCTTCACGGGTTCTGTCGGTGTCGCCCGCTTCATGGCGCTGCGGGACGAGGCGGGAACCGGCGACGTGGACGAGAGCCAGGACACGGGCGAGGAGGGCGGCGGCGACCAGGACAACGGCGCGGCAGGCGACGCCCGCGACGCGGAGGAGCCCGGGCGGCGGCCCGGCCAGGGGCCCAGGGAGGCGCGGTGAACTGGACCGCCGTGGCGGACGTCGCGGGCGCCGTGTTCATGCTGGCGGGCGGCGTGCTCTGCCTCCTGGCCGGCATCGGGCTGCTGCGCCTGCCCGACGTGCTCACCCGGATGCACGCCGCCACCAAGCCGCAGTCCTTCGGCCTGCTGCTCGTGCTCGTCGGCTCGGGCCTGTGGGTGCGCAGCCTGGTCGACCTGGGCATCCTGCTGCTCGTCGGCCTCTTCCAGCTGGCGACCTCCCCGGTGGCCGCGCACATGGTCGGCCGCGCCGCCTACCGGACGGGCCGCATGGACAGCGAGGACATCGTGCTCGACGAACTGGAGGAGGCGCTGCGGCGGGCCGCCGCCGAGGACGAGAGGGAAAACCGCAGGTGAGCGGGGTAAGTACGGCCTTCCTTGCTGGCAGCCCTGCGCCTTTCGTGCCTATTCTTCGAAGGTCGGCGCACGAAAGGCGCAGGCACCGCTGACCGTGAAGGAGCCGTACCGGCCATGTCCGAAGCCGGAGTCTCAGACCCGACACACGTCGCCCACCGCGACAACCACACCCACCGCGACGTCAACGGAGGCTGGCTGCGCCCCGCCGTCTTCGGCGCGATGGACGGTCTGGTCTCCAACCTGGGTCTGATGACCGGCGTGGCGGGAAGCTCGGCCGCACCGCAGACCATCGTCATCTCCGGCCTGGCGGGCCTGGCCGCCGGCGCCTTCTCGATGGCCGCGGGCGAGTACACCTCCGTCGCCTCGCAGCGGGAGCTCGTCCAGGCCGAACTGGAGGTCGAGCGCAGGGAGCTGCGGCGCAGCCCCGGCGAGGAGATCAGGGAGCTCGCCGCGCTGTACGAGGCGCGCGGCGTGGACGGCGACCTGGCGTTGCAGGTGGCCGAGCAGCTGCACCGCGACCCGGAACAGGCGCTGGAGATACACGCGCGGGAGGAGCTGGGCGTCGACCCCGCCGACCTGCCCTCGCCGACCGTCGCCGCGGTCTCCTCCTTCTTCTCCTTCTCGCTGGGAGCCGTGCTGCCCGTGCTCCCGTACCTGTTCGGCACCACCGCGCTGTGGCCCGCCGTCGTGCTGGCCCTGGTGGGCCTGTTCGCCTGCGGCGCGGTCGTCGCGCGGGTCACCGCACGCCCCTGGTGGTTCAGCGGCCTGCGCCAGCTCGGCCTCGGCGCCGCCGCCGCGGGCGTCACCTACGGTCTGGGCGCACTGTTCGGGGTCGCGATGGGCTGACGAGGGGCTGACGCGGCCCCCGCCGGGCCCGGTCACCTCGACCGGGCCCCGCCCCCTGGGGAGCCGCAGGACCTGCGGGCCAGCGCCAGGGTGCGCCGCGCGCCCGCGACCACCGCGGCGTCGACGAAGCGGCCGTCCGCCAGCGCGAGGGCGCCCGCCTCCTGTTCGGCGGCCGCCACGATCTCCTCCGCCGCCTCGACCTGTGCGGGCGAGGGCCGGTAGGCGGCCTCGATGACGGGGAGTTGGCGCGGGTGGATGGCGGTACGGCCCAGGAAGCCGAGCGCGCGGCCCTCGGCGCAGTCGCGGGCCAGGCCCTCGGTGTCCCGCACGTCGGGGTAGACCGACTGGGGCGGCGGCGCCAGCCCGGCGGCGCGTGCGGCGACGACGGCCCGGCCCCGCGCGTAGCCGAGCCCGCCACCCCCGACGCCCAGGTCGGCCCGCAGATCGGCCTCGCCGAGCGCCAGGCCCCGCACCGCGCCGTGCCCCGTGGCGATCTCGAAGGCGCGCTCGACGCCGAGCGCGGACTCCAGCAGCGGGTACAGCGGCGGCGTGTGCGTGCCGGCGCGGACCCATCCGGCCGCCCGCCGCAGATCGTCCGGGTCCGTCACCTTCGGCAGCCGCAGCCCGGCCAGTCCCGGCAGGTGGGCGAGCGTGCGGATGTCGTCGGCGGCGAGCGGCCCGTCCAGCGCGTTGACCCGCACGTGGACGGGCACGGGCCCTGGCGGACCCTGCGCCAGCAGTTCGGCGGTCGCCGCGCGCGCGTACGCCTTCCGCTCCGGCGCGACGGCGTCCTCCAGGTCGACGAGCACCACGTCGGCGCCCGAACGCAGCGCCTTGGCGACCACGTCGGGCCGGTCACCGGGTACGTAGAGCCAGGTGAGCCAGGTCAGGCAGGTGTCGGCGGCGGCCGGGTGCGGGCGGCCCACAGCCGCCGTGGACGAGGCGTTCACCGCACCACACCCGCCTCGCGCAGCGCCGCTATCTCCGCCTCGCTCAGGCCGAGGCCGCCGAGCACGGCGTCGGTGTCGGCGCCGTGCCGCCGCCCCGCCCAGCGGATCGCGCCGGGGGTCTCCGACAGCCGGAAGAGGACGTTCTGCATCTTCACCGGCCCGAGTTCGTCGTCTTCGACACTGGTGATCGAGTCGAGCGCCCGGTACTGCGGGTCGGCCATCACATCGCGCACGTCGTAGACGGGCGCGACGGCCGCCTGCGCCTGTTCGAAGGCGCTCACGACCTCGTCCCTGGTATGGCGGGCTATCCAGCCGCCGACCGCCTCGTCCAGCTCGGCGGCGTGCTCGGCGCGTCCGGCCCCCGTCGCGAACCAGGGTTCGTCCAGGAACTCAGGACGCCCCACCAGCCGCAGCACGCGCTCGGCCACGGACTGCGCGGAGGTGGAGACGGCCACCCAGCGGTCGTCGGCCGTGCGGTAGGTGTTGCGGGGCGCGTTGTTGGCCGAACGGTTGCCGGTGCGCGGCTGGACGTAGCCGAGCTGGTCGTACCAGAGCGGCTGCGGCCCCAGGACCGTCAGCATCGGCTCGATGATGGCCATGTCCACCACCTGGCCGCGCCCGGTGTGCGCGCGTCCGGCCAGCGCCGTCATCACGGCGTACGCCGTCGACAGCGCCGCGATGGAGTCGGCGAGCCCGAACGGCGGCAGCGTCGGCGGCCCGTCGGGTTCGCCGGTGACGGCGGCGAAGCCGCTCATCGCCTCGGCGAGGGTGCCGAAGCCGGGCCGCTGCGCGTACGGGCCGCGCTGCCCGAACCCGGTCACCCGGGCCAGCACGAGACGCGGGTTGGCCTCGGACAGCGCGTCCCAGCCCAGGCCCCATCGCTCCA
Organism: Streptomyces diacarni; assembly: GCF_003323715.1. Classification (GTDB taxonomy): domain Bacteria; phylum Actinomycetota; class Actinomycetes; order Streptomycetales; family Streptomycetaceae; genus Streptomyces; species Streptomyces diacarni. The sequence goes on along the minus strand of NZ_QOIN01000045.1, from coordinate 104,022 downwards.
GGGTGCCGGGGCGGAAGTTCTCGATGACCACGTCGGCGTCGGCCGCGAGCCTCAGCAGCACCTCGCGTCCCTGCGGGGACGACAGGTCGAGGGTGACCGTGCGCTTGTTGCGGCCCAGCAGCTTCCACCACAGGCCGACCCCGTCCTTGCTGGGGCCGTGCCCCCGCGACGGGTCCGGCTTGTGCGGGTGCTCCACCTTGATGACCTCGGCACCGAAATCGCCGAGCATGGTGGCGGCGAGGGGCCCTGCGAAGAGCGTGGCGAGGTCGAGTACGCGCAGGTCGCGCAGCGGCGCCCCGACCCCGTGCGAAGGGTTCTCGGCCCCGTGTGCAGGGGGCTCGGTCCCGTGCGAAGGGGCCTCGTGCATGTCGTTCATGACGTGGTGTCTCCTGTGGCGTCGGGGGACGAGGGGGAGGAGGGAGACGGACGGACGGTGGCGGCGAGCGCGTGGGTACGGGCCGCCAGCGCGTCGAAGCCCGTGCCGTCCATGCCGCCCACGCTCGTCGCCAGGCGGTTCTTCAGCGGGGCCGTCCAGCGGGCGGGGAGGGCTGCGGGCGCTCCGGCGAGCAGCCCCGTCAGGGAACCGGCGCTCGCGCCATTGGAGTCGGTGTCCCAGCCGCCGGAGACGACCCGGCACACGGCGCCTTCGAAATCGCCCCGCGCGTGGGTCAGCGCGGCGGCGAGCAGCGCCGCGTTGGGCAGCACGTGGACCCAGTGGTGGTCCCCGTAGGCGGCGTGCAGCCCGTCCACCACGTGCGCGAAGCCCGCAGGCGAGTCGTCGGGCGCCTCCCGCGCCGCCGCGATGCCCGTGCGTACGGCGGTCGCGTACCGCGACGCCGGCGGGACGACGGACAGCCCCGCCTCCAGGCACCCCTCCACCGCGGCCCCGTCGCCGAGGCCCGCCGCGTGGGCGAGCGCCGCGGCGATGAACATCGCGCCGTAGACGCCGTTCGCCGTGTGGGTCAGCGTGGCGTCCCGCCACGCCGCCTCGGCCGCGGCGCCCGGGTCGCCCGGATGGGTCCAGCCGAACACGTCGGCGCGGATCTGCGCCCCGATCCACTCGCGGAACGGGTTGCGGTACGCGCCGGTGAGCGGCGGCTCGACGCCGGCCAGCAGGTTGCGGTACGCCACCCGCTCGGCCGTGAACGTGCGCCCCGCGGGCAGCTCGTCCAGCCACAGCCGTGCCACGTCGCCCGTGGTGAAGCCGTGCCCGTACCGCTCCAGCAGCAGCACGCCGAGCAGCGGGTAGTTGAGGTCGTCGTCCTCGGGCGCTCCGTCGATGTTCTCGGCGAGCGAGTTCGCGGCGGAGCGGCGGTTCCACGGGTGCGCCGCGGCGGTCGCGGCGTCCAGGCCGCGCTCGGTGAACCAGCCGGACAGCGGCCAGTTGCCGGTGGCCCTGGCCAGCGCCCTGATGCCCTGAAGCGTCACCTTCTCCACCGGCTTGCCCAGCACGCATCCGGCCGCACGGCCCAGCCAGGCGGCGTGCAGCCGTTCCGCGTACCCGGGGCGCACCCGGTGGTCCGCGCCTGGCCAGCTCGGGCAGGCGGCCCGGATCGCGTCGAGACCGGTCGGCTCGTACGCGGCGGCGGGCGCCTCGATCCGGGCGAGCTCGTCCAGCAATTCCCCGGCGAGCGCGCGCAGGCGCGGGGCGGCCGGTGCGGGTGACGCTCCGGCCCGCTCGGGGGCGAGGGTGCCGCCCGCCGCCCGCCACCGCCGCTCCACGTCCGCGACGTCGCGGCCGTCCTGCGCCGCCTGCCGCAACTCGTGCCCGACCAGGTCCTCGGGCTGCACCCAGGTCAGCCGGACCAGCGGCTCCTCGCCGACGGGCGCCCGCGCCGCCCCCTCGTCGTACCCCGGCGTCATCGCTCGTCCGCCAGCGTCGCGAACGCCGCCTCGTGAGCGCGCCTGCGCTCCACGTCGCGCGCGTACACGTCGCGCGCCACGGCGGCCAGCGCCAGCGCGGGGGAGCGCAGGTCCAGTTTGCTGGCCGCGGTGATCTCCGCGCTCCACTCGGCGGGCACGGCCGCCTCGCCGTGCAGGGCGCCGACCAGAGCGCCGCTCATGGAGGCGATGGAGTCGCAGTCGCGGCCGTAGTTGACGGAGCCGAGGACGGTGGCGCGGTAGTCGCCGCCGCCCACCAGCAGCATGCCCAGGGCGATCGGCAACTCCTCGATGGCGTGCAGCCGCGACGGGCGGCGGGCGCCCAGCGAGGGGCTGCGGTACTCGGGGCCCACGGTGTCGAACGGGGCGACGGCCTCGCGCAGCGGCGCCAGCGCCGCCTCCCAGTCGTCGTACCCGGCGGCCGTCTCGCGCACGGCTTCGACGGCGGCCCGCGTGCCGTCCTTGGCCAGCCGCAGCGCCTCGGCGACGACGGATTCCGGGGTGGCGCCGGGCCGGAACGCGGCGGCCACGGCGGCGGCGAACACCCCGGCCGCCTCCCGCCCGTAGGAGGACTGGTGGGCGCCCGCCACGTCGAGCGCCTCCGCGTAGGCGGCGTCCGGGTTGCCCGCGTTGACCGCGCCGACCGGGGCCATGTACATCGCGGCGCCGCAGTTGACGATGTTGCCGACGCCCGCCTCGCGCGGGTCCACGTGCCCGTAGTGGATCCGCGCGACCAGCCACTTCTCGGCCAGGAAGATCCGCTGCAACAGCAGGGCCTCGGCCTCCAGTTCGGGTATCCAGCGCGGTTCGCCGATCAGGTCGGGCACCAGGTGGTCGGCCACGGCGTAGGCGTCCAGATGGTCGCGGACCTTCTCGTAGACGCGGACGAGGGCGTGCGTCATGAGGGTGTCGTCGGTGACGTGCCCGTCGCCCTTGTGGTACGGGGCGATGGGGCGGGCGGTGCGCCAGGCGTCCTTGTGGAACGGTTCGACGATGCCGCGGACGCGACCGCCGTGCCGCTCGGCGATCGCGGCGGGCGACCAGCCCTCGACGGGCCCGCCGAGCGCGTCGCCGACGGCGGCGCCGACCAGGCAGCCCACGGTCCGGTCGGTGAGGGAGAGCGTCGCGGCGGGTGCGGTGGGGGAGCTCATGGCTTCTGGGGTCCTTCCGGGGCGTGGTCTGGACGGGTGGTGACCGCACGGCGGTCGGTGGGCGCCGGGTGGTGCGCGGCCAGCCGGCCCGCCGTCTCCACCAGGTCGGCGCCCGCGAACTGGGGCAGCGCGCAGCCGGACAGCCTGCGGCAGCTCTCGCGCCAGGAGGCGGGTACCGCGCGCGCCCCGCCGAGCGCACCGGCCAGCGCCCCGGTCAGCGCGGGCGCCGAGTCGGCGACCCGGGACAGGCACGCGGCTGCCGGTACCGCCTCGCTCAGCCTGCCCCGGGCCGCGGTCGCCACCGCGAGCGCCACGGGCACCGTCTCGGCGGCGGCGATGCCGTAGCTGTAGACGTGGTCGACGATCTCGTGCTCCAACACCGGGACCAGCGCGAACGCGCTGCCCGGCAGCCCGGCGCTCTCCTTGAGCGCCGCGTGCGCCAGCCGCAGGGCCGCCAGCGTGTTGCGGCGGATCTCGGTGCCGTCGGGGAGCTGGTCGAGTGCGGCCGCGACGCAGGTGTCCGTCTCGCCGCCCGCCAGCGCGACCGCGACGGCGGCGGCCATCGCGCGGGCGCCGTGCACGCCGTCGTCGTCCTGGGTGTAGCGGGCGTCGAACTCGGCAAGACGGGCCGCGGCTGCGGGGTCGCCCGGGTGGACGACGGCCAGCACGGCGGCGCGCCCGCAGGCGGCGTCGTCGAAGTAGTGCGGGTTGTCGTGCCCGGTCGCCGGGGGCCGCAGCCCGGCGGCGAGATTGCCAAGGCCCGCCCGTACGGAGATGCGGGCGCGCAGCGGGATCTGTGCCGACTCGATCTCCTCGGCCCGCTCCGCGGCCGCCGCCACCTCGTCGGCCAGCGCGTTCCACGCCAGCGTCAGCGCGGCGCGCACCCGCTGGTCGGGCGCCAGGTCGCTGTGGGCCGCCGGGTCGGCGGACAGCACGGCGTACGCGGTGAAGGCGGCCCACTCGGCGTCGTCGGAGGGGCCCAGACGCAGCGGCTCGGGCGGCTGGTTGAGCGCGATGGGCACCGGCAGGGTGGTGGTGGCGTTCTGTTCGGCGAAGGTGTCCAGTTCGCGGGTCAGCCTGCGGGTCCAGTCCGGCAGCCGGGCGGCGCGGTGCCGCCCCGAGGGCCAGCCGGCGGCGTCCCCCGCGGCCAGCCCCAGCAGCAGCCCCTCGATCCGGGCCGCGCCCTCGCCGCCGGAGGGGTGGGTGTTCGCGGGCGCGGCGGTGGTGGTGCTCATGAGGCGTCCCGCGCCGCGTCGGAGGGGGCGAGGTGGCCGCCTGCGGCGCCCACGAGCCGGTCGGCGATCTCGCGGACGTGCCGCCCCGCCATGGCGGGCAGACAGCTGCCCCGTACGGGGCGGATCGCGGACGACCACCGTTCGGGGATGGCCGCGTGCCCGCGCAGCGCGCCGGCGAGCGCGCCGGCGACGGCGGCGGTGGTGTCGGCGTCGCGGCCCATGTTGACGGCGGTGAGCACCGCGTGGGTGAAGTCGCCGCGCGCCGCGGTGAACGCGCCGAACGCCAGCCCGATCGCCTCGGGCGCCAGGTCCGTCCACGGGTAGCCGCCGATGACGACGGACGAGCGCACGGCGCGCTCGACGCTCAGCCGCGTCGCGTCGGGCCGCAGCGGTGCGCGGCGCGCGGCCGAGACGGCGCGCTGGAGGGAGCGGGAGGTCCAGGAGTTCTCCGGGATCACCGACAGCGCCGCCTGCACGGCGGCGCCGGGGCTGTCGCTGACCATGGCCGCCGCGACCCCCGCGGCCACCGCACGGCCGCCGTAGATGCCCTCGCCCTCGTGGCTGACGGTGCCGTCGATGGCCACCAGCCGCGCGGCCTCGGCGGGCCGCCCGGCGGCGAACACCCCGAACGGCGCGGCCCGCATGGCCAGCCCGTCGCTCCAGGCGTGCCGGTGCTGCGCCGAGATGGGCGCCGCCAGGCCACGGCGCAGATTCTCCAGCGTGCCGCGCTCGCTGAAGCCGGCGCCGCGGAAGGAGCCCTCGTCCAGGTCGGCGATCCACCGGTGCCAGGCCGCCTCCACGTGCTCCACGGTCAGCGCGGAGCCGTGCTCGGCCAGCAGCAGCCCGGAGAAGAGGGCGTACTCGGTGTCGTCGGTGCCGGCCGGATCGTCGCTGACGAACCCTTCGATGCGGCCCCACCTCTCGCGGATCTGCGACGGTTTCATGTTCTCGGCGGGCGCGCCGAGCGCGTCCCCCACGGCGAGTCCCACCATCGCGCCCCTGGCGCGGTCGGTCGGTGAGGGGGTGAGGGCGCGAGGAGCGCGGGAAAGGGAGGGGGCGGGTGCGGAGGAGTGGGCGGGCGAGGGAGCGGAGGACGCGGATCGTGCGGGCGGTGCTGCGGCCGACAGCTCGGCGCTCATGCGGAGCTCTTTCTGTGCGTTTTTCCGTGCCGTGCGCTGGGGCGCACTCTCTCCGCCGCGACGGCGGAGAACCGGGGCACCTGGCGGCCGTATGCCGGCCTCGGTGCGGATCAGACGGCGGGGGAGGACGGCCGGCCGGGGCCGTGCCGTGCGGCTCTTCCCGCCGGAGGGGTCATCTCTGGTAGCGGTCGAGGATCAGGTTGCCGTCGTCGACCAGCGCGTCACGCAGCGCGTCCAGGTCGGTGTCGGCTCTGTAGTAGCGCTGGAAGGCGGGGGTGGCGACCTTGTCGGACCACTCCGCGTAGCCGCGCACGCCGAGTGTCGGCGAGGGCCGCAGGGTGCGGGCGATCCGGGCGCCCGTGCGCCAGCCGTCCTCGCGCCGGTTGATCTCGGGGTCCTTCAGTGCCTCCTTCGCGGTGGGCAGCAGCCAGTCGCCCTTGGCGAGCGCTGCCTGGTGCTCGGGGGTGGTCATGTAGGCGACGAAGTCGGCCGCGGCCTTCTTGTGCGCGCTCTCCTGCGCCACGGACAGGGTCTGCGGGACGACGCCCTGCGCGTTCTCGCCCTCGCGCTGACCGCGCGGCAGCGGCAGGACGGTCCACTCGAAACCGTCGGGCGCCTGCTGCTGCACCTGCTGGCGGAAGGAGAAGTTGAGCGGCACCATCGCGTAGCGTCCGGCGAAGAACCCGGGCAGCGTGTCGGAGCCGCCCATGCCGAGCCCGCTGCGCGGCGCGGTGCGGTCCTTGTTGACCTGGCGGTGGATGAGCTCGCTGATGGCCGCGTCGCGCCCGGTGAACCGCACGGTGTTCTTGGTGCCGTCGCCGGTCCGCTCGCGGGTGAAGAGGCGTCCGCCGGTGGACAGCGAGAGGTTGACGGACTGTTTGACCGGCTCCTTCATCGGCCACACGGTGCCGTACCGCTCGGGTTTGCCGTTGCCGTCCTTGTCGCGGGTCAGCTTCTTCGCGGCCCGCTCGAACTCCTGCCACGTCCAGGGGTGGCCCGCGGTCGGTATCCGTACGCCGGAGCGCTCCAGCAGCTTCTTGTCGGCGATGATCACCTTGGGTTCCTGGAGGAACGGCACGCCGTAGACGCGGCCGCCGTTCATCGTCACGGAGTCCCAGCCGGCCTGCGGGATCGCGGCGCGCGACTCCTCGGGCAGGTAGTCGCGCAGGTCGGCGAGGTAGCCGCCGTAGGCGAAGTCGGTCAGGTCGCTGGCGTCGTCGTGGATGATGTCGGGCGCCTCGCCGCCCTCGAAGGAGGTCAGCAGCTGGTCGTGGACGGTGTCCCAGGCGCCCTGCACGTAGCGGACCTTCACCTTGCCGTGGGTCTTGTTCCACCGCGCGACCAGTTTCTTGTTCGCGGCGACGGACTCCTTCTGCCAGGCGAGGCTGTAGTAGTCCAGGGTGACGGTCTCGTCGCCGTCGCCCTCGCCGCCGCCCGCGCAGGAGGTGAGCAGGGCGCAGGTCAGCAGGGTGGCGGTCGCGGCGCGGACGGCTCCGCGCGTTCCCCTCGGTGCGCGGCGCATCAGCCCTTCACCGCCCCGGCCAGCATTCCGGAGGCCAGCCGCCGCTGGAGCAGGGCGAAGAACAGCAGGCTCGGGATCGTCGCGAGCACCGAGGCGGCGGCCAGCGGGCCCAGGTCGGCGACGCCCTCGTCGCCGAGGAAGCGGGTGAGGATGACGGACATCGTCTGGGTCTCCGGGGACTTGAGCAGGACGAGGGCGAAGAAGAACTCGTTCCAGGCGGTGACGAAGGAGAACATCAGCGTCGCCACCAGGCCGGGCGCCAGCAGGGGCAGCACGACACTGCGCAGGATGCGCGGCCTGCTCGCCCCGTCCACCGCCGCGGCCTCCTCCAGCGAGACGGGCACCGCCTTGACGTAGCCCTGGAGCATCCACAGCGAGAACGGCAGGTTCCAGACGACGTAGACGATGATCAGCCCGCCGAGGGAGTTGACCAGGTGCAGATTCTTCAGGACGAGGAAGAGCGGGATGATCACCAGCACGAACGGGAACATCTGGCTGACCAGCACCCACCCGTTGGCGGCCGTGCTCACCAGGGAGCGGTGGCGCACCAGCGCGTAGGCGGCCGGCACGGCCAGCGCCACGGAGATGAGGGTGGCGCCGCCGGCGACGATCAGGCTGTTGAGCGCCGAGCGGGCCAGCGGCTGGGCCTCGAAGGCGGCGCGGAAGTTCTCCAGCGTCGGGTGCTGCGGCAGCCACGTCGGGTCGATCCTGCCCAGCTCCTGCGGTGACTTGAAGGAGGTGGAGACCAGCCACACCAGGGGGAAGGCGAGGAAGACGAGGTAGCACAGGAGCCCGGCGTACTGCCCGGTGCGGCCCGCGAGGCGCAGGGTGCGCCGCCGCCCGTGTCCGGCGGAAGGCGCGCTCGTGCGCGCGGTCGGCGCGCCGAGGCTGCTCGTGCCGCTCATATGGCGTCCTCCTTGAGGCGCTTGCGCAGGAACACCGTGAGGAACACGGCGACGACGGCGATCATCACGACGCCCATCGCGGCGGCGTAGCCGAACTGGCCGTACTTGAAGGCCTCCTCGTAGGCGAAGAGCATCGGCAGCCGCGTCTGGCCGCCCGGCCCGCCCTGGGTGAGCACGTAGACCAGGCCGAAGGAGTTGAAGTTCCAGATGAAGTTCAGCGCGGTCATCGCCACGGCCACCGGCTTGAGCGCGGGCCAGGTCACCGAGGCGAACCGCCGCCACACCCCGGCGCCGTCCAGCTGCGCGGCCTCCGTCAGCTCGTGGGGCACGTTCTGCAGTCCTGCCAGCAGCACGACGGTGGTCTGCGGCATGCCCGCCCACACGCCGACGAGGATGACGGCGGGCAGCGCGAGGGAGAGGTTCGTCAGCCAGTCGATGTTCTCGGCGGACCCACCGATGAGGCCCACCTGCCGGAGCGTCTTGTTGAGGATGCCGGCGTCCTGGTGGTAGACGAGCCGCCACATGATGCCGACCACGACCTCCGGCATCGCCCAGGGCACCAGCGCCAGGGTGCGGGCCAGCCAGCGGAAGCGCAGGTTCTGGTTGAGCAGCAGCGCCAGCCCCAGCGCCAGCACCAATTGCAGCGCGGTGACCGCCACCGCCCACACCAGGCCGATGCGGAACGACTCCCAGAACAGCGAGTCCAGGCGCAGGTCGGCGAAGTTGGTGACGCCGATGAAGTCGGTCTCCACGGTCCGCCCGAACTGGGCGTCGGTGAAGGCGAGCGAGATGGCGTACAGCAGCGGCCCCACGCTCAGCACCAGGATCGGCAGCAGCGCGGGCAGCAGCAGGAACCAGGCGCCGTGGTCGAGCCCGAGGAGGCGCTTGCGGGCCGCCGGGGTGCGCGGCGGCGGGGTGCCGCGCCCGCCCCGTCCGCCGCCGCGGGCCGCGGGGACCGTGCCTGTCGCCTCGTCGCCGAGCGACGCGGGGGAGGCCGTGCTCATCGGGCACCGCCTCTCGCCGTGGTCGCGGACGTGGACGGGGACGTGAACGCGGACGTGAACGGGGGCGTGGACGGGGCCGACGAGGCGCGCACGACCAGCCGGGGCGCCGTGGTCACGCGCCGTGCCGCGCCGGGGCGGGGCCCTCCGGGTTCGGGGCCGGGGCCCTGGCGGTCGTCGGAGCCGGGGGTGTCCGAGAGTCGCTCCAGCAGCATCCGCGCCGCCGTCCTGCCGCGCTCCTCGGAGCCGAGGTCCACACTGCTCAGCGGCGGCCAGCAGGCGCGGGCGAGGTCGCTGTCGTCCATGCCGACGACGGCCATCTCCTCGGGTATGCGCAGGCCCCGCTCGTGCGCGGCCTGCGCCGCGCCGAGGGCGAGCTGGTCGTTGGCGCAGAAGACGGCGTCGGGGGCCGTACCCGCGTCGAGCAGGTCGTGCAGCGCCTCGCGTCCGGCGGCCAGTCCGAAGGAGGTGGCCCGCTCCAGCGCCGGGTCCGGCACGACGCCGCCCTCGGCGAGCGCCTTGAGGTAGCCCTGGCGGCGGTTGTGGCCCGGCACCGTGTCCAGGGGGCCGTTGACGAACGCGATCCGCCGCCTGCCGCTCTCGACGAGGTGGGTGACGGCGAGCCGGGCGCCGAGGACCGAGTCGGCCTGCACCGCGTCGACCGGCACGCCCTGGGGAAGCGAGCCGATCACGACCACGGGCCCGGCCGCGGCCGTCAGCACCTCCACGTGCTCGGGGGTGATGCGGATGGGGCACAGGATCAGCCCGTCGCTCGTCCGGTCCCCGAGGCTGCGTACGACGGCGAGTTCGTCCTCGATCACCGCGTCGGTGGAGTGCAGCAGCAGCCGGTACCCGGCGGCTCGGGCGACGGCCTGGATCTGGCGGACCATCGCCACGTAGACGGGGTTGCCGATGTCCTGCATGGCGAACGTCAGCTGTTTGGTGCGCCCGCCCTTGAGGGACTGGGCCACCGCGTTGGGCACGTAGCCGAGCTCGGCCGCCGCCCGTTCGACCCGCCGTACGGTCTCGGGGCGCGCTCCCACGCCGTTGAGGACGCGGGAGACGGAGGCGATCGAGACGCCCGCGCGCTCCGCGATCGACACGACGGTCGGTGGTCCGCCGTCAGACATCACTTCGGCCCCTTCGCGATGGAGGTCCGCCGGAGATTCCGCCGGAGTGTCCGATGAGGCAGCCGCCGCGCGGGCTGTAAACCTTTACAGCGACTGAAAACGTTTACAGATATTGGGCGCGCCCTCCCCTTCTGTCAAGGGGTCGGACACCTCCGAACGGTGGCGGGCGACTTGTGGAGAGGGGTGGAGAGAACGAGAAGACGCGGATCGTCAAGAACCGCCTCCCACTGATCGGGAACGTGTCTAAGGTGTGCAGGAAGTGACACGTGCAGACACCAAGTGCCGCCGCTCACAGGGGAATCAGCGACCATGACCAGTCAGCCCCGGCCCGCCGGGAGCGCCTCCGCACACACCGCGGACAGGTGCCCCGCACACGCTTCGAACGCCACCGCGGCCCCGCCAGGCGCGGTCCCCCTCATGGGGCCCAGGTTCCACACCGATCTGGAGGCCCTCCACCGGGACATGCGCCGCGACCACGGCCCCGTCGTCCCCGTCACCCTCCCGGGCAGCGTCCCCGCCTGGCTCGTCATCGGCTACCGCGAACTCCTCCGCGTCACCGGCGACCCGCTGCTCTTCCCCCGCGACCAGGGCCTGTGGAACCAGTGGCCCAACGTGCCCGAGGACTGGCCACTGCGCCCGATGATCGGCACCCCGCAGCCCTCGGTCTACTTCACCGTCGGCGAAGAGCACCGCCGCCACCTGGCGATGGTCCAGGACGCGCTCGAGAGCGTCGACCACATCGAAGTGCGCCGCACCACCGAGGAGATCGCCGACCGGCTCATCGACGGCTTCTGCGGCACGGGCGAAGCCGAGATCATCTCCGGCTACGCCCGGCCGCTGACCATCCTCGCGCTGGCCCGCGTCCTCGGCTTCGCCGACTCCGAAGGGCCCGCGCTCATCCGCTCCCTCAGCGACATGTGCGACGGCGGACCCGACGCGCTCCAGGGGTTCCAGGACGCGCTCGCCGCGATGAGCCGGCTCGTCGCACGCGTCCACCACACGGCCGGCGCCGACATGGCCTCCGCCATGACGGCCCACCCCGCGCCCTTCACCGACGAGGAGTACGTCCTCAACCTGATGGCGCTCACCTCGGCCGGGTTCCTGCCCACGTCCGACTGGCTCGGCAACTCGGTGCGCCTCATGCTCACCGACGACCGCTTCGCCGCCTCGCTGACCGGCGGCCGCCACAGCATCCCCGAGGCCATGAACGAGGTCTTGTGGGAGGACACCCCCACCCAGATCCTCGCAGGACGCTGGGCCGCCCGCGACACCAGGCTGGCCGGGCGCCACATCGCCAAGGGCGACATGCTGCTGCTCGGCCTGGCGGGCGCCAACGCCGACCCCGACGCCCACACCCCGCACTCCGGCGACGGGCTGCGCAACAACAACTTCGCCCACTTCGCCTTCAGCCACGGCGAGTACCAGTGCCCCTTCCCCGCCCAGGAGATCGCCGAGATCCTCGCCCGCACCGGCATCGAGGTGCTCCTCGACAGGCTGCCCGGGATCGAACTCGCCGTGCCCGCGCAGGCGCTGGCACGCCGCCCCTCGCCCTTCCTGCGCGGCATGACGGTGCTCCCCGTCAGGTTCGAGACCACCCCGCCCCACGGAGGACACTGATGTACCCACAGCCCACGGCCGAGAGCCCCCTCGCCGAGGCGCCCGAGAGCCGCTGCCCCGCCCACGGACCCGCGGCGCCCGCGCAGGAGACGTCCGCGAGCTGCCCCCTGGAGATCGACCCGCTCGTCGGCGGCCTCGCCGAGGAGACCGAGGCGCTGCGGACCGCGGGACCCGTGGCCCGGATCGCGCTCATGGGCGCCGAGGCCTGGACGATCACCACCCACGCCGAGGCCCGCGGGCTGCTCACCGACAGCCGGCTCGTCAAGGACATCGGCCGCTGGAACCTGTGGCGCAGCGGCCGCATCGACCACACCTGGCCGCTGATCGGCATGGTCGACGCCGGCCGCTCCATGTTCACCGTCGACGGCGCCGAACACCGCCGCCTGCGGGTCAAGACGGCACAGGCCCTCACCCCGCGCCGGCTGGAGGCCAACAGGGGCGTGATCGAGGGCATCACCACCGCGCTCCTGGACCGCATGGCGGAGCACGGCCCCGAGGAGACCGTCGATCTGAAGGCCGCCTTCGCGCAGCCGCTGCCCATGTCGGTCGTCTGCTCCCTGATGGGCGTCGACCCCGCACTCGAACCCCGGCTGCACGAGCTGTACGAGGCCTTCTTCTCGCTGCTGACCCCGCAGGACGAGCGCCTCGCCGTCATCGAGGAGCTCGACGGGCTCTACCACGACATGGTCCGCGCCAAGACCGCCGCTCCCGGTGACGACCTCACCAGCGCCCTCGTCCTCGCCGACGAGGGCGGCGAACCGCTCACGGCCGAGGAGGTGCGCGGCAACCTCGAAGCCATGGTCGCCGCGGGACACGAGACGACCGTGACCCTCATCCTGTGCGCCGTGCGGGCCCTGCTCACCCATCCGGAGCAGCTGCGGCTCGTGCTCGACGGCGAGGTCGGCTGGGACGCGGTCATCGAGGAGACGCTGCGCTGGGAGTCGCCCTCCACGCATCTGCTCATGCGGTTCGCGACCTCGGACATCGAGGTCGCCGGCACGGTCATCGAGGAGGGCGAGGGCGTCGTGATGTCCTACCGCGCCATCGGCCGGGACCGCGCGCAGCACGGGGACGGCGCCGACCGCTTCGACCTGCGCAGAGCGGCCGCCGGACCCGTGCGGCACCTCGCCTTCGGACACGGGCCGCACATCTGCCCGGGGGCCGCGCTCTCCCGGCTGGAGGCGTCGATCGCCCTCCCCGCGCTGTTCGCCCGGTTCCCTCAGCTGCGGCTCGCCGTCCCGGCGGAGCGGATCCGCAACCGTCCGGTCCTCAGCCAGAACGAGCTGGAGGCGCTGCCGGTGGTGCTGGGCGCCGCCGCCCGCTGAGCCCGGCCGCACCCTCTCCCTCCGCAGCTTCCTCCCCGCCGCTGCCGCCCGGGCTTCCGTCGGCCCTCCGGGCCCCGGCAGCAGGACGGACCGATGCCGTGGTCTGTCCTGCTGCCGAGAGGCCGTGGGCCAGGTCACAGCGTCGTGCGGGCCTTCCGGGGCATGATCCGCGTGTTACCCGGCGGTTTCATTTCGTGCGGCCCCGGGCAGTAGTCCGTAACGCCGCCGGCAACGACGCGGGTGGCGAGCAAGTCGTTCCTCACCGGGGTCACCACCTTCGACCCCGCCCCCTTCCGTGCAGGTCCCACGAGGACCAGGCCGCCCCGTGTCCGCATCGCGAGACGTGTCTTCCACTTTCCGGGAAATCGGCCACCCTGTAACCTGCTCGAAAATTCTTCTGCCACAAGAGGGCCAACGTCGTCCCTCGGTATGTACCACTGCCACGAGACGACGGGAGCTGCCGATGCGTGCTGTGCCGACAGCGGATTGGGCCGCCGACCGCCCTGCCAAGCAGGGCATGTACGACCCCCGATACGAGCACGACGCCTGCGGTGTCGGCTTCGTGGCGACCCTGACCGGCGAGGCCGGCCACGACCTCGTCGAGCAGGCGCTGACCGTCCTGCGCAACCTCGAACACCGCGGCGCCACCGGGTCCGACCCCGACACCGGCGACGGGGCCGGCATCCTCCTCCAGCTCCCCGATGCCTTCCTGCGCGAGAACGTCCCCTTCGCCCTGCCCGAGTCCGGGTCCTACGCCGTCGGCATCGGCTTCCTGCCGCACGAGGACGAGGACGCCGAAGCCACCTCGGCAGCCGTCTCACACATCGAGACACTGGCGTCCGAAGAGGGGCTGACGGTGCTCGGCTGGCGCGACGTGCCCGTCGCACCCGAGCTGCTGGGCCCCGGCGCCCGCGCCACCATGCCGACCTTCCGCCAGCTGTTCGTCGCCGCAGCGGACGGCGAACGCGAGGGCATCGCACTCGACCGGCTCGCCTTCGTGCTGCGCAAGCGCGCCGAGCGCGAGGCCGGCGTCTACTTCCCCTCGCTGTCCGCGCGCACCCTCGTCTACAAGGGCATGCTGACCACCGGACAGCTGGAGCCCTTCTTCCCCGACCTGTCGGACCGCCGTTTCGCCAGCGCCATCGCGCTGGTCCACTCGCGCTTCTCCACCAACACCTTCCCGAGCTGGCCGCTGGCCCACCCCTACCGGTTCGTCGCCCACAACGGCGAGATCAACACCGTGCAGGGCAACCGCAACTGGATGCGGGCCCGCGAGTCGCAGCTCGCCTCGGGGCTGTTCGGCGACCACGAGACGCTGGAGCGGATCTTCCCCATCAACACCCCCGGCGCCTCCGACTCGGCCACCTTCGACGAGGTGCTCGAACTGCTGCACCTCGGCGGCCGTTCGCTGCCGCACTCGGTGCTGATGATGGTGCCCGAGGCCTGGGAGTCCGCCGAGTCGCAGGACTCCATGGACCCCGCACGCCGCGCCTTCTACCAGTACCACTCCACGATGATGGAGCCCTGGGACGGCCCCGCCTGCGTCACCTTCACCGACGGCACCCAGGTCGGAGCCGTTCTCGACCGCAACGGGCTGCGCCCAGGGCGCTACTGGGTCACCGACGACGGCCTCGTCGTCCTGGCCTCCGAGGTCGGTGTCCTGGACATCGACCCCGCCAAGGTCGTCCGCAAGGGCCGCCTCCAGCCGGGACGGATGTTCCTCGTGGACACCGCGGAGCGCCGCATCGTCGAGGACGACGAGATCAAGGCCCAGCTCGCCGCCGAACACCCCTACCAGGAATGGCTGGACGCCGGCCTCATCGACCTCGCGGAACTACCCGAGCGCGAACACGTGGTGCACACCCACGCCTCGGTCACCCGCCGCCAGCAGACCTTCGGCTACACCGAGGAGGAACTGCGGGTCCTCCTCGCGCCGATGGCACGCACCGGCGCCGAGCCGATCGGCTCCATGGGCACCGACTCGCCCATCGCCGCGCTCTCGGAGCGGCCCCGGCTGATCTTCGACTACTTCACCCAGCTGTTCGCGCAGGTCACCAACCCGCCGCTGGACGCCATCCGCGAGGAACTCGTCACCTCGCTGCACTCGCCGCTGGGCGCCCAGGGCAACCTGCTGGAGCCGAGCGCCGCCTCCTGCCGCAGCGTCACTCTGCCCTTCCCCGTCATCGACAACGACGAGCTGGCCAAGCTCGTCCACGTCAACGCCGACGGCGACATGCCGGGCTTCAAGTCCGCCACGCTCTGTGGGCTCTACCGTGTCGCCGAAGGAGGGGACGGCCTCGCGGCCCGGATCGAGCAGATCTGCGGGGAGGCCGACGCGGCGATCGAGTCGGGAGCCCGGCTCATCGTGCTGTCCGACCGGCATTCGGACGCCGAGCACGCGCCGATCCCGTCGCTGCTGCTCACCTCCGCCGTGCACCACCACCTCATCCGCACCAAGCAGCGCACCCAGGTCGGGCTGCTGGTGGAGGCCGGCGACGTGCGCGAGGTCCACCACATCGCCCTGCTCATCGGCTACGGCGCGGCCGCGGTCAACCCCTACCTGGCCATGGAGTCGGTCGAGGACCTCGTGCGCGCGGGCACCTTCCTGCCGGGCGACGGGCAAGAGCTCGCGCCCGAGCAGGCCATCCGCAACCTGATCCACGCGCTGGGCAAGGGCGTGCTGAAGGTGATGTCCAAGATGGGCATCTCCACCGTCGCCTCCTACCGCGGCGCGCAGGTCTTCGAGGCGGTCGGCCTGGACGAGGCGTTCGTCGACCGTTACTTCCACGGCACCACCACCAAGGTCGGCGGCGCGGGACTCGACGTCGTCGCCGAGGAGGTCGCGGCCCGGCACGTCAAGGCCTACCCGGTCTCCGGCATCGCCCCGGCGCACCGCGCCCTCGACATCGGCGGCGAGTACCAGTGGCGCCGCGAGGGCGAACCGCACCTGTTCGACCCCGACACGGTCTTCCGCCTCCAGCACTCCACCCGGCAGCGCCGCTACGACATCTTCAAGCAGTACACGCAGCGCGTCGACGAGCAGTCCGAGCGCCTGATGACGCTCCGCGGCCTCTTCTCCTTCAAGGGCGAGCGGTCCCCGATCCCCATCGAGCAGGTCGAGCCCGCCGGCGAGATCGTCAAGCGGTTCTCCACCGGCGCCATGTCCTACGGCTCCATCTCGCAGGAAGCCCACGAGACGCTGGCCATCGCCATGAACCAGCTCGGCGGCAAGTCCAACACCGGCGAGGGCGGCGAGGACCCCGAGCGGCTGTACGACCCGGCGCGCCGCTCGGCCATCAAGCAGGTGGCCTCCGGGCGCTTCGGCGTCACCAGCGAATACCTCGTCAACGCCGACGACATCCAGATCAAGATGGCCCAGGGCGCCAAGCCCGGCGAGGGCGGCCAGCTGCCGGGACACAAGGTCTACCCGTGGGTGGCCACCACGCGGCACTCCACGCCCGGCGTCGGCCTCATCTCCCCGCCGCCGCACCACGACATCTACTCCATCGAGGACCTCGCCCAGCTCATCCACGACCTGAAGAACGCCAACCCGGCGGCCCGCATCCACGTGAAGCTGGTCTCCGAAGTCGGCGTCGGCACCGTCGCGGCGGGCGTGTCCAAGGCACACGCGGACGTCGTCCTCGTCTCCGGGCACGACGGCGGCACCGGCGCCTCCCCGCTGACCTCCCTCAAGCACGCGGGCGGCCCCTGGGAGCTGGGCCTGGCCGAGACCCAGCAGACACTGCTGCTCAACGGGTTGCGCGACCGGATCGTCGTACAGACCGACGGCCAGCTCAAGACGGGCCGCGACGTCGTGATCGCCGCGCTGCTCGGCGCCGAGGAGTTCGGCTTCGCCACCGCGCCGCTCGTCGTCTCCGGCTGCGTCATGATGCGCGTCTGCCACCTCGACACCTGCCCGGTCGGCATCGCCACCCAGAACCCGGCACTGCGCGAGCGCTACAGCGGCAAGGCCGAGTACATCGTCAACTTCTTCCGGTTCATCGCCGAAGAGGTCCGCGAACTCCTCGCCGAACTCGGCTTCCGCACCCTCGACGAGGCCATCGGCCACGCGGAACTCCTCGACACCTCCCGCGCCGTGGACCACTGGAAGGCGCGCGGCCTCGACCTGGCCCCGCTCCTGCACATCCCCGAACTGCCCGAGGGCGCCGTCCGCCACCAGGCCACCGGCCAGGACCACGCGCTGGAGAAGGCGCTCGACAACCAGCTGATCAAGCTGGCCGCCGACGCGCTGGAGGCCGACACCGCCGAGAACGCGCAGCCGGTACGCGCCCAAGTCGCGATCCGCAACGTCAACCGCACCGTCGGCACCATGCTCGGACACGAGGTCACCAGGAAGTTCGGCGGCGCGGGACTGCCCGACGACACCGTCGACATCACCTTCACGGGCTCGGCAGGACAGTCCTTCGGCGCCTTCGTCCCGCGCGGCATCACCCTCCGCCTGGAGGGCGACGCCAACGACTACGTCGGCAAGGGCCTCTCCGGCGGCCGCGTCATCGTCCGCCCCGACCGGGCCGCCGACCACCTGGCCGAATACTCCGCCATCGCCGGCAACACCCTCGCCTACGGCGCCACCGGAGGTGAGCTCTTCCTCCGCGGCCGGGTCGGCGAACGCTTCTGCGTCCGCAACTCCGGGGCGCTGGTCGTCTCCGAAGGCGTGGGCGACCACGGCTGCGAGTACATGACCGGCGGCGCGGCCGTCGTCCTGGGCACCACGGGACGCAACTTCGGCGCCGGCATGTCCGGCGGCGCCGCCTACGTCATCGACCTCGACCTCGGGCACGTCAACGCCGGACTGCGCGGAGCCGTCGAAGACCTGACCGACGAGGACAGGACGTGGCTGCACGAGGTCGTGCGCCGCCACCAGGAGGAGACCGGCTCCACCGTGGCCGCCGGGCTCCTCGCCGACTGGGACGGGCCGAAGGGAGCGGCAGGCCGCTTCCGCAAGGTCCTGCCCGCCACCTACAAGGCCGTGCTCGCCGCCAAGGACGCCGCCGAGCGAGCGGGTCTCTCCACGACCGAGACCCACGAGAAGATGATGGAGGCGGCGACCCATGGCTGACCCCAAGGGCTTCCTGACCACCGACCGCGAGGTCGCACAGTCCCGACCCGTCGACGAGCGGGTCAAGGACTGGAACGAGGTCTACGTCCCCGGCTCCCTGCTGCCCATCATCAGCAAGCAGGCCGGGCGCTGCATGGACTGCGGCATCCCCTTCTGCCACAACGGCTGCCCCCTGGGCAACCTGATCCCCGAGTGGAACGACTACGCCTACCGCGGCGACTGGACGGCGGCCTCCGAACGCCTGCACGCCACCAACAACTTCCCCGAGTTCACCGGACGGCTCTGCCCCGCCCCCTGCGAGTCGGCGTGCGTGCTGGGCATCAACCAGCCGCCCGTCACCATCAAGAACGTCGAGGTCTCCATCATCGACAAGGCGTGGGAGAGCGGCGGCGTCGCCCCCCAGCCGCCCGAGCGGCTCTCCGGCAAGACGGTCGCCGTCATCGGCTCAGGGCCCTCAGGGCTCGCCGCAGCCCAGCAGCTCACCCGCGCGGGACACACCGTCGTCGTCTACGAACGCGCCGACCGCCTCGGCGGCCTCCTGCGCTACGGCATCCCCGAATTCAAGATGGAGAAGCGGCACATCAACCGCCGCATCGAGCAGATGCGCGCCGAAGGCACCAAGTTCCGCACCGGCGTCGAGATCGGCCGCGACCTCGACGCGAAGAAGCTGCGCAAGCGGTACGACGCCGTGGTCGTCGCGGCCGGCGCCACCACCGCCCGCGACCTGCCCGTCCCCGGCCGGGAACTCAACGGCGTCCACCAGGCGATGGAGTACCTGCCGCTGTCCAACAAGGTGCAGGAGGGCGACTACGTCGACTCCCCCCTGACCGCCGAAGGCAAGCACGTCGTCGTCATCGGCGGCGGCGACACCGGCGCCGACTGCGTCGGCACCGCCCACCGCCAGGGCGCCGCCTCCGTCACCCAGCTGGAGATCATGCCCAAGCCGGGCGAGGAGCGGGACCAGGCCCGCCAGCCGTGGCCGACCTTCCCCATGCTCTACAAGGTGACCTCCGCGCACGAGGAGGGCGGAGAGAGGGTCTACTCCGTCAACACCACCCACTTCGAGGGCGACGAGGACGGCAACGTCCAGTGGCTCCACCTGGTCGAGATCGAGATGGTCGACGGCAAGCTGGAACCCAAGCCGGGCACTGAACGCCGCATCCCCGCCCAACTCGTCACCCTCGCCATGGGCTTCACCGGCGTCGACCGCGAGAACGGCCTGGTCGAACAGTTCGGCGTCGACCTCGACGCGCGCGGCAACATCGCGCGCGACGACTCCTACGCCACCAACGTCCCCGGCGTCTACGTCGCCGGGGACGCAGGACGCGGCCAGTCACTCATCGTGTGGGCCATCGCGGAGGGCCGCTCCGCGGCCAAGGCCGTCGACCGTCACCTGACCGGCACCGCCAGCACCCTGCACGCCCCCATCCACCCCACGGACCGCTCCCTGACCGTCTGAGGGGCCCAGAACCTCCGTACAAGGACGTACGGACACCGCGGCGCCTGCCAGTCCCCGACCGGGTCACGGCAGGCGCCGCGGTCTGTCCACGTCCGTCCCCGCCGGCTTCCTCAGTCGCGCACGATCGACTGGATCTCCTTGACGGTGAGGTCCTCGGTGGTGCTGAAAGTGCCCGCCGGCAGCGTGGCGCCGCTTCCGTCGGACCCCTTCCAGGAAATCTCCCAGGTGAGAGTGGCCTTGAGAGGATAGGTGCCGTTCTTGCTGGTGGCGCGGAGATAGCGGACACCGCACGGCGGTGTCTGATCCTTCTTACCCGCGGAGTAGGACTCTCCGAGCTTGCACGTGCCCGAACCCGGATACGTCCTGGCATCCTCGGTACCCGGTTCGAGAGTCAGGGAGACGGGCTCGGCGGTGGTGGTGGCGGAGATGGCGGGATTCTTCAGCGAGGCCGTCACACTCACCTTCTTGAACCTCTTCTTGTCGGCCCACACCCAGGTATCGAGATTGACCGTCTGCTTACCCTTGGGATTCAGTGATATTTCCGTGCGCGGGATGGGCAGCCGCTCGTAGGCGTACTCGGCCAGCACCTTGGGGCTGACGGCGAGAGGCACGTCCTTCGGGGTTTCACCGTCCGGCACCCAGTACGCGTGCTGGCTGCACTTGTAGGAGTCGGGGTCGTCAGCGCGGTCGGGGTTCCTCACCCCTTCCCAGAACATGCCCTCGCCCTGCTTGTCGATGTTGTAGTCCTCGTACTTGTCCGTCTGGTAGTAGTCCTCGTAGAGACCGACCACCTGGTTGGACACCGCGTCCGCGGCGTCCTGGTTGCTCTCCTCCAGCTCGTCGAAGATCGTCTCCGGCTTCTTTTTCTTCTTCGGCTTCCGCTTCTCGGGCTTCGCGCTCTCGATCTTCTCCTTGAGCTCCTTGGGCGACGTCTTCGGCTCATACCAGCACGCCGGCGGCTCCCAGTTGGAGTTCTCCGGAGTCAGCTTGACGGTGTCCTTGCCGGTGTCACCGCCACCGGTGATCTGCACGCGGGAGACCTCGGTGACGATGTCACCGTGGTCGTTTGCACCGGAAGCCTTTTCCCTGTGCTTCCTGTCGGCATGGGCCGGACCAGCCATCGACAGGCAGACTCCCCCGATCAAGCACAGTGCGACGCACGACTCCGCTATCTTTCGCATTCCTCTGCCTCCCGTTTTGTTCTGCTGGAATACGATTGCCAGATCTTGTCCTTGCTGCGTCGTACAGTGCTGGTCTCCAGCGTGTCCCTCCCGTCGCCGGAGTCGTATCGTTCGACCTTCCCCGTCTTGAGGTTCTTGTCGTTCGCTTTCGAGTCGTCGACGCAGTATGTGATCTTGGCGGTGGCGCCGTTGAGGAACTCGACTTCGTGGTTGTAGTACCGAGCTGTGCCGGCCCAGCTGTAGTCGTCGTCGGCGTACGTCGAGATGTACTTGCTCGCGGCGATGAAGGCCTGGCCCTTGGCGTACAGCTTCAGATCGTCCGCGTCCTTGCCCGTGGTGACGATCCGGTCGGTGAGATTGATCCGGCGCTGGTTGTCCGCTACGACCTCGTCCTTCTTCGGGTCACCCGTCTTGGTGTCCTCGAAGACGTTCTTGGCGTCTTCGGCCAGCTTGTACTGGGGTCGTTCATCCCCCCGCGGGGCTGAACTCTTCGAGTCGGATGCCGGGGCGGACTTCGACGGCTTGCTGTCGCCCGCGCCCTTGATCTCGTCCTGGGAGTCGTCGCCGCTTCCGCATGCTCCCAACAGCAGGGCCGCGGCAACGGCTCCTGCGGTCCACATCGCTGTACTCGCCTGCTTGTTCATACGCAACGAATCTCTCAGCTCTCTGCCCGCAGTTCGGTCACCCGAAGTTACTACAGTGAATGAAGGGTCGACAGGCTTCGGGGCTCAGTCCGGTTCGCCCACCTGTGGCAGCCGGTGGTCGTCCAGGCGCTGTTGGACATCTCGCAGCAGAACACGCACAAGCACGGCCGGTGGTTCTGCTGTTCGGGTGCGAGCCCGCTCACCAGGTGGGCCGTCGCGCGGTCCGCTCGCCTGGCGCGGTCGCCGCCCTGCGGCGCGGGCCTCACACGGCGCCCGCGCCTGACATGACGCGCAGGCCTCGGTCGGCGAAGGTGATCAGCCACTCGAAGCTCTGGTCGATGTCGGCGCTCCACTGGAAGCCGTCCGCCGCCTGCAGTGTGGCGAAGCCGTGGCAGAGGCTGCGGAGCATGCGCAGGGCGTGGTCCACGTCGGGCTCCGCGATCTCGTAGCCGCGCAGTACCGCCACGAACGCGGCGAGCAGCCGCCGGCTCGCGGTGGCCAGTGGGTCGTCGGGGCCGGACGGTTCCACGCCGATCGTCGCGGCGTACCGCCCCGGGTGCTCCAGGACGAAGGCGCGGAAGGCGCGGGCCGCGGCCGCCAGCGCTTCGCGGCCGGCGTATCCCTGGACGGCGCCGCCGACGGCGTCGGCGGCCTCGCTCAACGCCAGGGCGGCGATGCGCCGGTTGAGGTCGTCCTGGCCGCTCACGTGTTTGTACAGGGACGGGGTGCGTACGCCCAGCCGTTCGGCCAGGGAGCCCATCGTCAGGTGGGCGAGTCCCACCTCGTCGGCGAGGGCGGCGCCGGCCGCGACCACGGCCGCCGGGTCCAGCCCTGCCCTAGGCACGGGCGGTGTCCGTGTGGAGGAAGGCGAGCATCAGGGAGGCCACCTGGTCGGGGAACTGGTCGTGCGGGTAGTGTCCCGCGCCTTCGATCATCTCGAGGCGGCCGAGGCCGTCCGGCAGGGCGTCGACGATCGCCGAGCCCTCGGCGTGCGGGTCGGCCCAGTCGGGGTCGAGTGTGCCCATGACGACCAGGACGGGGCAGCGGACGTCGCCGAGGTGCGCGCCGGCGTCGGTGGGCGCGCTGCGGCCCATGTTCTGCAGGGCTTTCATCCGGCCCGGTTCGCGCAGCAGGGTGCCGACGCGGTCGAGGCGCGCCGGCCAGTGGGCGGGTTTCACGCCGGGGTACGCCTCGTCGAGGTACGAGCGCCAGAGCCGTACGCTGCCGAACATCGCCGTGCCCAACAGCCGCAGCATGCCGCGCCGGAAGCGTTTCACCCGCAGGTCCGCGAGGCTTATGGACTGCTTGCGGGTGAACGGTGCCAACTCGACGACCTCGGTGATCAGCGAGGGCTCCTGTGCCGCGGCGATGGTGGCGGCGCCGCCGGAGACCGAGTGGCCGACGAGTACGGCGGGGCCGCCCAGGTGGCGGATCAGGGCGAGCAGGTCGCCGGCGAGGGCGGTGCGGGTCCAGGCGGGCCATGCGGTGTCGGACTCGCCGCAGCCGCGCAGGTCGACCGCCGCGACCCGGTAGCCGGCGGCCACCAAGTGCGGGGTCAGGGCGCGGTACGCGGCGCGGCTGTCGCCCATGCCGTGTGCGAGGACGAGCAGTGGTCCTTCCCCCGTCACCTCGTAGGCGAGCGTGCCCTCGTCGACGGCGAGGTACTCGGTCATGGCATCCCCCAGACGCTGTAGCTAATCGCTTTAGCTAGAAGCTAATTCCATTAACCGCACCTGTCAACGCCGGGCGCACACGTGCAGCGGAACGAGCCCCCTGGCGCGGTGGAGCGAGCATCCTCACGTCGTCCTGTCGAGGCCGGGGTGGGCGCGGGCGCCCGCGGTGCGCGGTCGATACGGGGAAAGTGCGCTGCCCGGGCACGATCTGAGGTGTTGCCGCGGACGACGATCCCGTCGCATGCGGCTTCTGCGACCACCAGTCAGCAAGAAGCGCGAGGGAGGTGTATGCGGCCATGAAGATGATCAAGGGTACGGCGAAGTCCCCGAGTTCTGTGCGTCAGGACGAGGGCTACAAGCACTGCGCCTGACATCGCCGGTGATGAAGTTCCGGCCGTGTGCGTGGCTACCGTCACGCGCACGGCCGCTCCCCAGCATGCACCCGACACGAAGGGAACCTGAAGTGGCACGTAGCCGGATTGTGGTGCCGAGCGGTGTGGCACCGTTCAGTTCTGCCCGGGCGTTCTTGCGGCACCTCCCGATCGAGGCGGGGTCGGCTTCGGCACAGGCCGTCCGGTTCGTGACTCACGCTCCCGCCGCTGCCGCGGCCAGCCTGAACGACCGGCAGCCGGTGAAGGGACAGTTCCGATGGCGTGGGCGCCAGGGCTGCCTCGCCGGTGTCCGGCGCATCGGGTGGCTCGTGGCCGAGGAGTACCCCGAGGGCCTTGACGTGGTGGTGACCGGCGACCTGGGCCGGCCTGACCTCGACTTCTTCGGGGTCCTCGCAAAGGTGGCGCCGGTCTCGGTGACCTTCGGGGCACGGCCGGATGCGGCGACGGCAGTGGGCGCGGCAGAGGCGATGGCCGACGAGGAGACGGTGCGTGTCCTCAGTGACTCCTCATGGATACGTGACGAGTTCGCGGCGTCGGAGGACTGGACGGAGTTCAGGAGGCGAGTAGTGCGCTACTTGACCTGCGGGGACTCCTGGACCGCGGCGTGGTTGTCGGACAGCGCGCTGGAGACGGGAATCCCGTTGCCGGCAGCCGCGGCGGACCTGATGGCCATGGCCTACAGGGCCCAGCATCGGACCGGGATGGCGGAGACCTGCCTGCGCATAGCCCTCGCCGACACCGGCCCCTTCGCGATCCAGGCCGGCTACAGCCTGTCCCTGCTCTACGCGCGACACTTTCCGCCGAGTCTGCGCAGCCTGGCGCGGGCGGAGGAAATCCTCGACGAGGCATGGCGGAAAAGCCAGTCCGCCGAGGTCACCGCCGATGGTGTGCTGGAAAGGGTGATGAACCGCAACGCTCTGGCACTTGTGCTCGTCCGCACTGGTCGCCAGGACGAGGCCGCACGCACGCTGCGCAAGGCGATCGAAGAGCTCGCTGCGGACCGAGAGGCGAACCGGGTCCCCCTGTCCATTCTCTGCAACAACCTGGGGCGGGTCCTCGCTTCGATGCCGGACTCGGCCGAGGCCGCCGCCAAGATGCTGCGCGAAGCGGTGGAGCTGGACCCCCAGTACCCGGAGTTCTGGTTCGACCTCGGGGAGTTCTCCGCGAACCGCGGAGAGCCCGAGGAAGCGCTGAGCGCACTACGGCGAGGCACTGATCTGTGTACGGACGCAGCACCCCTGTACGCGCTGACCGGATACGTGCTGCTCGGCCTGGGGCAGGTGGATGACGCTTATGAGAACTACGCGAAGGCCGTCGCGCTGGACCCCTTGGATCAGGACACGTTTGTGACCTGCATTCGCACGGCATGCCTGGCCGAACGGTATGCCGAAGCCGAGATCTGGCTGGACCGGCTGGCTGTCTCCGGCGCGAACGAAGAGGTCGCCCCCGAGGCCGAGCTGCTGCGCATCGAGACCGACTCGTTCCTCCACGGGCAAGCTGCGGCCCAGACCACTGCGCGGGTACGTGCGCTCGGTGAGCGCTACCCCGACTCCCAGCTGGTCCAGGAGAACGTGGCGGCGGTGCGGGAAGCAAGCGCCAGGTGAGCGTGTGGCGGAATCTGAGGCAGGCCTACGAGCGCGCCCACGCCGCCCCTGGGGACCTGTGTCCCGAGGAGGCCGCGCAAGCGGGACTCGACGTGCGGGACCGGATCGCGGACCTGGCGGCCCACGTGGGGGCTCGTGGGTTGTGGCTCGGTCTGCTGCGGCATTTCTGGCGCCATGCGACCGGCTACCTTCTCCTCGGGATCGGAGTGGTCGTCACGGGGGCGTTGGTGCCGCGGGCGATCGATCATGTGCTTTCCCGCGTCAACGACGGTGGGCCGGCGTTGCGGCCGGCGGTCGCGCTGAGCGTCGTGGCGACGGCCTTCACACTGTTGCGCTGGGCCAGCACCTGGCAGGTGCGCATGTTGGTGTACCGGATCGACCTGTCCGTCCAGCGGCTGATCTTCCGGCGGCTGCAACGCACCGACCCCCGCTGGCTCGGCCGGCAGAAGAAGTCCTCGACGACCTTCCTGCTGGAGTATCCCCAGCAGCTGTCGCAATCGGCTTTCGCAGCGGAGTTCGTCGTCCACAGCGCGCTGATCGTGACCTACGTGGTGTGCGTGCTGGTGTGGTTCGGTGCCGTCGGGTTCGGGGTGGCTGCGGTGGCGGGCCTGGGAGCGCTGGTCGGGCGCACTCTCGTGGACCGGATGACCGCGACCACCAAGGAGTACCTCGCCGGGGACCACCGGCGGGCGGAGCTGATCGACGGGCTGGTCGCGGCGTGGCAGGCGGTGCGCAGGCAGCACCTGGAACCGGTGGTCACCGCGGCGTTCGCGTCGGTCCGAGAGGAGCAACGCGGCACGCTGTTGCGCCGAGCGCGGAGCAACGCGTGGGTGGACGCCCTTCGGCAGGCGCTTCCCCAGGTGGTGGTGTGGGCGGCGGTCCTGGCGGGGGTCCTGTTCTCCACCGGTTTGGCTGCGGGGGAGGGTGTTGCACTGCTGGTTCTGGTGCGGATGCTGGTGTCGGCCGTTGACGAGAACATCGCGACGTACGTCAACATCCGGTTCGCCTGGGTCATCGGGCGTGAGGTCACCGCGCTGTTGTCCGAGGCGCCGGAGGAGGCCGATCCTGTCCCGGGTTCCGCGCCGGCTCCGGGAACGGTCACGATCTCGCCTACCGGTCCGGGACGGGGAGGGGGCGTCACGGTAGCGCCAGGTGAACGCGTCGTCGTGCTGGGCCGGGACCAGGGCCGAACGACCCGCTTGATGGAACAGATCGCCGGAATGCCGACGAGCTGTCCTGAATGGAGGGTCGCACACGGCGGGGAGCTGGTCCTGGTGGCACGCGGCCAGCCGGTGTTCGACGGCCCCATCGCCGAGACGGTGGCCCTGTGGCGGCGACCGGTCGAACAGGCCCGCTACCGCCAGGCTCTCGTCCGCAGCGGGTTGCTGGACGACCTCGCGGCCCGTCCCGAGGGTGACGGCGCTGAGCTGAGCGCGTCGACCGAGCGGCTGTCCGACGGTCAGACCGTGCGCGTCAGTCTGGCCCAGGCGCTGTACCTCGCGCCCGACGTGCTGTTGCTCGACGACGTGTTCGCACCGCTCGATCCACAGTGCGCCGCGCAGGTCGCCGCCGGGGTGATGGCCGACGAACCCGGTCTCGGCACCCGGATGTGCACCACCACGCGACCGGAGATCACACGGTGCGCCGACCGTTTCCTCATCGTCGCCGACGGGGAGATCGTCTCGTTCCGGCCTGAGGAGTTGTCGGCGCGGAGCACAACGGTCCGAAAGCTCCTGGGACCGGTGCGGACCGCTGAACTGCTCGCAGCGATCGGACCGGACAGCGAGGGGGGATTTCTCCCGGGACAGCGACTTCCCGTTCCGGAGCAGCGACTCTCGGCGCTACAGTCCGCGGGTCTGCGGTACGGCTTTCCGGAGGGCTATGTTCCGCCACACGCCTCGGCGTTCGATACGCCCACACCGGTGCTGCGGATCAGCGACTTCTACCGCAACGTACGAGGCATGTTCTCGCCGTCGGCCATCGGCGCCGTCCTTGTGTGCATCTGCGCACTGGTCGCGGTGGAGTACGGACTGGCGTACCTGGTGGATCACGGGATCACGGACTTCAGCGGCCTGTGGTGGCTGTCCGCTCTGGTGGCGGTGGGGGTCGTTGTGGCCTGGCTGCGTTCGTGGCTGCCTCTGCGCACACCGATCGGCGCGATCGACCGCGTCCACACCGGCCTGGTCCGCGGTCTGCTGTCGGGGCGACTGGACGAGCGCAGCGCCTCGGTGACGGGGCGGCTGAGCCGTGACTTCTTCACACTCGAACTACGGGTGCCCTTCCAACTGGCGGAATTCGCCGCAGCGTGGATCTCGATGCTTGCCGCCGCGGCCGCGGTGCTCGCCGGCGGATGGTGGACCGTGCTTCCGCTGGGACTCATCGCGCTACTCGGCGTGGGCGCCTATCGCAGGGGCCGCTCCGCGCTGATCGCCTCGTCCCATCTGTCCGCCGCGTGCCGCAACCCCCTGCTGAACTTCGCCCGCGCCGCGCTCGGAACGCCTGGATTCCACACCTCTCCCGCACTCCGGCGGGCGTTGTCGGCTCGGTTCGACGACCTCGGCGCAGTCCGTGCCGTAGGGATCCTCCGCAGGTCCTGGGTCCAGTTGCGCACTCTCCTCATGGTGGAGATCCTCGGCCTCGGCGTGTTCCTGATCGCCTTGTGGGCCGTGGTTCTCTCGTTCGGGGCGACGGCGTTGGCGGCCGGCGTCGTCGTCTACGCCGCCTACACGCTCGCGCAGCGGGCCGCCCTCATCGTGGAGGGCATGCTGGAGTTCGACGGCACGCTTTTGGCCATCCGCCGCGTGGCCGAGCTCCTCGGCTCCTCAGACCTCCCGACACGAGCTCGGCTGCTGCGTGAGACACCACGGGATCTGGCGTGTCTGACCGACGGCTTCCTCCGGTATGAGGACGAGACCCGCCCCGGCGGTGGCCCCCCGGTCCACGCGCAGCGGCTCCAGCCCCTCATGCCCGAGGGGCTGCCCCGGCCGGAGCCGCTGGACCTGGTGGCCGAACCCGGCTCCCTGACGGTACTGACCGGACCCTCCGGGGTCGGCAAGAGCACCCTGCTCAAGACGCTCGCCGGAGCCAACGCCGCAGCGAACGGCACCGTCCTGCTCAACGGAGCGAAACCTGCGGTGCTGAGCAGTCGCACGCGCTCTGCACTGCGCTACGCGGACGCGGACATCCCCCGCCTGCCGGTGACCGTGCGCGCGTTCCTCCGCGGGTGTCCTGACGGGCCCGTCCTGCTCGCCCAGCTGTGCGCCGCGACCGGGACGAGCGTGCCGGAGCCGGAAGACACTCTCCGGAACCTCAGCCATACGCACAGGCAACTGGTGAACC
The DNA here is from genome assembly GCF_003323715.1 of Streptomyces diacarni. Classification (GTDB taxonomy): domain Bacteria; phylum Actinomycetota; class Actinomycetes; order Streptomycetales; family Streptomycetaceae; genus Streptomyces; species Streptomyces diacarni. The sequence goes on along the minus strand of NZ_QOIN01000045.1, from coordinate 75,744 downwards.
TCGCCCGAGTGTTCGCCGACGGGCCCAGCGCGGTGTTCCTCGACGAGGCGACGTCCGCCATGGACGCGCAGGCCGAGCACGCCGCGCTCGACACCGTTCGCCGTGCCGCGCCCCACACGGCGATCATCGCCGTACTGCATCGCACGGCCAACCAGGACCTCGCCGACCGGCGGATCACCGTCTCCGCCGCGCGAGAGGAACCGGTCGGGTGAGTGCCGTCAGGCGACGCCGGCCACGTCACGTCGGACGATGTCGAGCACTCGGGCATCGTCCCGGTCGAGGATCGCGTGGTGGAGTTCGGTGCTGCTGGACGGAGGATCGATCCCGAGCGCCTGGGCGAAATGCGTACGGCAGCGCCGGAACGTTGCCATGGCGCGCGCAGAGTCCCCCGAGAGTTGCTGCACCGCCATCAGGACCAGCCACGGCCGTTCGCGGTGCGGCTCGTCCGAGAGCAGGGTCGCCGCGTCGTGGCTGAGCCGCAGATGGTCACCGAGCAGGAGACGGGCGGCATACAGGTCTTCGACGATCTGGATCCTCATACTCTCCAGCCCGGCCGCGTGAGCCTCCAGCCAACGCGTCCGGGGCAGTCCCTCCCCGAACGGGCCACGCCACAGAGCCAGCGCCTGCTGCGACTGTGCACATGCCTTCGCGACGTTACCCGCTTTGAGATGTACCCGTGCGGCCGCCGCGAGGGAACGGAACTCCACCAAGTCGAGTTCGCCGGCGTGCACGAGAAGCCGATAACCGGTTCCCCTGGCTGTGATGAGCCGGTCCGCGAGCCGGGGGCTCACGTCGTCTAGAGACTTACGGAGGTGCGCGACATTGGTACGCAGATTCGCCAAGGCCGAGGCGGGCGCATCATCCCACAGGACTGACAACAACTTACCCGTCGGAACACAGAAGTTGCTCTCCACGGCGAGAGCGGTCAGCAGAGCGGCGCGAAGCGGCATCCGCAGTGCGCACGCGCCCGATGGACCGGAGACCTCGACCGTCCCGATGACCTGAAACCGGACCATCACCGTTCACCATCCCTCGCCCCCTGGTTGCGCGAGACCAGGATCCGTCGGGCGCCGCCGGGCGGTCGAGGTGTTTCGGGACAGCCCGAAAAGTGCAAATGGCATGGTTCGGTGGCCCCCGCCATGGCGTGGGCCGGGTCGGATCCAGCGGCAACGGAGGGCAGGTGCGGTTCCTGTCGGCCTACTTCGCATGCGTCATGCTCACCCCGCTGGAGCCCATAACAACGAGCCCGTCAGCCGACGGTCACATGGTCCGCCGGACAGTGCTCAGCAAACCCCGGGCGACCGCCGCCTGCCTGACCTCCTCGTACAGCGCTGTCAGCGTCGGGCTGACGCTCACCCTGGGTAGCTGGAGCCGGTCGAGGGCGGCGGCGTCGGCGTCCACGTCCGCCCAGCCCTGCCCGGTCAGCAGGCGCATCAGCGCCGGGTTGAGCCGGTCCACGCCGCGCACCAGCCGGGCCTCGGGCGTGGCACCTTCCTCGTACTCCCGCCACAGCGCCAGCAGTTGCGGGCCGAGCGGTGCGGGGAGCGTGCCGAGGCGGTCGCGGGCGACCGCCTCCTCCGCGCGGGCCTTGCGGGCGCGTGCCTCCTCGCCGCCGCGCGAGGTCTGCCAGGCCGACGGGTCGCCGGTGTCGATCTCGACCACGTCGTGGAGCAGGCACAGCTTGAGCATGCGTCCCAGGTCCAGGTCCAGCCCGCTCTCCCGCTCGAACTCGGTGTGCAGCACCCAGCACACCATCGCCAGGTGCCAGGAGTGTTCGGCCACGGACTCCCGTCGCCGGGGGGTGGCGTTGTTGTGCCGCTCCACCTCGCGCAGGCGCGCGGTGTGGGAGATGAAGTCGAAGAGCTCGCGAAGACGCGTCTCGTTGCCCATGGCACGGCGACCCTAGCGGACGCCGGCGGGTGGGGGCGCGGGCCGCGCCGCCTCCCCGCACCCGGTCGGTGGCGGGTGCGGGTGTCGCGCGGTCCCGTCGGGCTGAGTAGGTTGTGCCGTATGGACGCGCGGCGGAACGAGAGGGAAGAGAACCTGGCCTCATGGGCCGAGGAGTGCCAGGCGAACGCCGCCCGCCTCGCGGACATGCTGGGGGTGCCCGCCGCCGACTACCGGGCCGACCCGCTGGCCGCTCTGCCCGCGTGGGAGAACTACGTGTCCAGGCTGCCGCTCGCCGACTTCGAGGAGTCGGACCGGGTGACGCTCCACACCGACCTGGTCTCCTTCCTGGCGGACTTCATGGTGCGGGCCAAGGGCGCGCACTGGGAGGCCACGCCGGACGCCTCCGCGCCGGGCGGCCACCGGTACGTGCTGACGGCCATGGGGCTCGACGGCCGGGTCCGCCACTGCGACCCGTTCGCCGTCGTCCAGCAGGTGAGCAGGGAACTGCCGCTCGATCCCACCCGTGTGCTCGCCGCGGCGGAGCTCGCCCTGGGCCTGTCCCGCCCCGAACGGGACACCGCCCACTGACCTCTCGGGCCCGCCCGGTCTACAGCACGAAGCCGTGCGGAAACGGGTCGCGCGGATCCAGCAGGTAGTTCGCCGTGCCGGTGATCCACGCCCGGCCGGAGAACTCGGGCACCACCCCGGGCACCCCGCCGACCTCGGCGGTCCCCAGCAGCTGCCCCACGAAGCGGGTGCCGATGAACGACTCGTTCACGAACTCGGTGTGCAGCGGCAGTTCGCCGCGCGCGTGCAACTGCGCCATCCGCGCCGAGGTTCCCGTACCGCAGGGGGAGCGGTCGAACCAGCCCGGGTGGATCGCCATGGCGTTGCGCGAGTGCCGCCCGGTCGAGCCCGGCGCGAGGAACTGCACGTGTTTGCAGCCGCCGATGGCGGGATCCACCGGGTGTGCGGGGCGGTTCTGCTCGTTGACGGCCCGCATCACCGCCAGGCCGGCGGAGAGGATCTCGTCCTTGCGTGCGCGGTCGAACGGGAGGCCGATCCGGTCGAGTTCGACGAGGGCGTAGAAGTTGCCGCCGTAGGCCATGTCGTAGCGGACCTCACCGAGTCCGGGAACGGTGACCGTGGCGTCCAACTCCAGTGCGAACGCGTCCACGTTCCGCAGGGTGACCCTCTCGGCCACCCCGTCCCGCACGGTCACCCGGGCCTCGACCAGGCCGGCCGGGGTGTCGAGCCGCACCCGTGTCTGAGGCTCGGTCACCTCGACCATGCCCGTCTCCACGAGCACGGTCGCCACCCCGATGGTGCCGTGCCCGCACATCGGCAGGAAGCCGCTGACCTCCACGTAGACCACGCCCCAGTCGGCGTCGGGGCGGGTCGGCGGCTGGAGCAGGGCACCGCTCATGGCGGGGTGCCCGCGCGGCTCGTCGACCAGGAACCTGCGCAGCTCGTCGAGGTGGAGCACGGCGTGGTTGCGGCGCTCGGCCATCGTCGCGCCCGGCAGGGGCGGCACCCCGCCGGTGACGACCCGGGTGGGCATGCCCTCGGTGTGCGAGTCGACGGCGCTGAGCGTGCGGACCGAGCGCATCAGGCGGCGGCCCGCTCGCCGAGGGCGGCGATCGCACGCGCCATGTCGGCCTCCACCCGCGCGCGCAGGCCGGGGGGCAGCGGACCGCGCGGCGGACGGCAGGGGCCGCCGAACCGGCCGACCTGCTCCATGCCCAGTTTGATCGCCTGGACGAACTCCGTGCGCGAGTCCCACCGGAAGGCGGCCACCAGCGGCTCGTACAGCTCCCGCGCCTCTTCCAGCCTGCCCGCCTTGGCCAGCTCGAACAGGCGGGCCGACTCGGCGGGGAAGACGTTCGGGAATCCGGCGAACCAGCCGCTCGCGCCCATCAGCAGGCTCTCCAGCACCACGTCGTCGGCCCCGCTGATCACCTCAAGGCCGGTGCCGGCGGTGCGCTCCCTGATCTCCAGCACCCGGCGCACGTCGCCGGAGAACTCCTTGACGGCCACCACGTTGTCGATCTGCGCGGCCTCCGCGATCAGGTCAGGGGTGAGGTCCACCTTGGTGTCGACGGGGTTGTTGTAGATCATCACCGGCAGTCCGACGGAGGCCACCTGAGTGAAATGTGCCAGTATCTCCCCCTTGTTGGCGCGGTACATCGTCGGGGGCAGGCACAGCACTCCGTCCGCGCCGTCCTCCGCGGCGGCCTCGGCCCACTGCCGGGCCTGGTGCGACCCGACGCCGTGCACGCCGACCACCACCGTGCCGGCCCCGCCCACCGCCTCGACGGCGGTGCGCGCCACCGTGCGGCGCTCCTGGTCCGTCAGCGACGAGTACTCGCCCAGCGAGCCGTTGGGGCCCACACCGTGGCAGCCGCGCTCCACCAGCCACCTGCAGTGCTCGGCGTACCTGTCGTAGTCGACGGCGAGCCCGGCGGGGGCCGCCGCGTCCTCGCGGTAGGGCAGCGCGGTGGCCACCACGACACCGCCCAGACCACGGGACGGCTGCTGGTTCTCACTCATGAACTGCTCTCCTCTTCGGGACGGTGACCTGGACCGGTCAGCGGGGCGGACGGAGCGGCGAGTTCGCCGAGCCGGATGGGCTGGGCGAGCGGCCGGCGATGCGGGTCGGCCGCCGGCAGGCCCTCGGCCGGCCTGTCCGGGGCGTCCCCGGCGAGCCTTCGGCGGAGTTCGGCGACCGTCGGCCCGCAGATCCGGCCCTGGCAGGGACCGAGCCCGGCGCGGGTGTTGAGCTTGGCGACCCGTGGCGCGGCACCGGCCTCGGTGGCGAACGCGGCACACAGCGAGCCGTAGTCGGTCTCCTCGCAGCGGCACACCACGGTCTGCGGCCGCAGCCAGCCCGGCCACGCGGCGCCGATCGGGTGGGCGCGGGCGAGCCGTCCGGCGAACGCCCGCCCCTGGTCGCGGCTCCGCCGCAGCGCCCGCAGCGCCCGGCGCGTCCCGGGATCCCGTGGCGCGCTCCCGCCCGTGGCGGCGGACCACCCGGCGACGGCGCCCTCGGCCCGCGCGGCCGCAGCCCCGGCGATGCCGGTGATCTCACCGGCGGCGAAGACCCCGGGCACGCTGGTGCGCTGCCGCTCGTCGACGCGTACGAAAGCGTCCGGTGCGCCGCGGGAACCGGACGGGCCGCTCGCACGGGTTCCCGCCGTGTCGCTGCCGGGCTCAGCGCGCTCGCCCAGTGCGCATCCCGCGGCGAGCGGCAACTCCAGCTGAGGGCTGAAGCCGTGGCTGACACACACGGCGTCCACGGCGACCGTGCGCCGCGTACCCTCCAGAACCGACCAGTCGGCGCGCAGCCGCGCCGTGACGACTTCCTCCACCCGGCCGTCCCCGCGTGCCTCGACCACGGCGCGGCCCGTCCGGTACGGCACCCGGTGGCGGGCCAGCGCGGCGGCGTGGGCGGCCAGCTCCGCCGCCTTGCCCGCCTGCGCGGCCAGCTCCCATGGGCGGCGCCCCCAGCCGCGCGCCGTCGTCGCCGCGGTGTTGGCCTCCAACACCTCCCGCACCTGGGAGCCGGCGTCCAGCAAGGAGGCCGCCACCGGAAGGAGGAAGGGGCCCGAGCCCGCGACCACCACCCGCTGACCGACCGCCACCCGCTCGCCCTTGGCCAGCGCCTGCGCCGCGCCCGCCGTGCAGACGCCGGGCAACTCCCAGCCGGGGAACGGCAGGACGCGGTCGTGCGCGCCCACGGCCAGCACGAGGGCGTCCACGTCGAGTGTGCGCCGGGGGCGCCCCGCGCCGTCCGCCGGGCCCGAGCACAGCAGGTGCAGCCGGGGCGGGCCCTCCTGTCCTGGCCGGGGCCGCTCCAGTGCCCACACCGAGGTCTGCGGCAGCCACGTGCACCGGGGGTGTGCCAGCACCCGGCGGCGCCGGTGCTCGAACGCCCGCCACCCGTGCTGGAGATGTCCTGGCCGCCGGGGCGCGTACGCCGCGGGCACCGTGCGGTGGTATTGGCCGCCGGGCTCCTCGGCGGCGTCGATCACCGTCACCCGCGCCCCCGCGGCCAGTGCCGCCTGCGCGGCGGAGAGCCCGGCGGGTCCCGCGCCGACGACCGCGACGCGCCGTGCGGCAGGCATGGTCACTGCCCCTCTCCGGTCCCGGACTCGGGCCCGTCGGTGGGGCGGGGCACGGCGCGGGAGCCGGTGGTGACCTCGTCGCCGTCGACGGCCCTCCTGCGGCAGGCCCGCACGTCGGGCTCGCCGTTGACCGTGACCAGGCAGTCGAAGCAGACCCCGATGCCGCAGAAGACGCCGCGCGGGGCACCGGAGGGGGCCTGGCGCCACGAGGACCTGCCGGACGCGAGCAGGAGGCCTGCCAGCGTCTGCCCGGCGATGCCGTCAGCCGGCACGCCGTCGACGGTGATCCGCAGCGGCCGGCCCCCGCGGCCGGTGGCGTCGCGCTCGGTGGGTACGAGTCGGGAGCTCATGGCGCCTCCTCCTGCTGGTACGGGCGGGGTCGGAGCACGGCCGGGCGGTCCACCCGGAACGCGGCGGCGTCCACCGGGGGCGGCTGGCCCAGCACCAGGTGGAGCAGGAGCCGCCCGGTGCCCACCGACAGCCCGATCCCGGCGCCCTCGTGGCCGCTCGCGTGCCACAGGCCCGGCAGCCGCGGATCGGCCCCGATGACGGGGAGGTGGTCGGCCACGTACGGCCGGAAGCCGCCGTAAGCGCGCATCACCGGGACCCGGGCGAGCGAGGGGAAGAGCCGCAGCGCCTTGGCGGCGACGGCCGAGAGCACCTCGGGCCGCAGCCGGTCGTCGAAGCCGACGCGGCGCCGCGAGGAGCCGATCAGCACGCTGCCCGCGCGGGTCGACTCGACCACGGCCGAGGTCTGCGACTCCTCCTCGCTGCTGCCGACGGCGCCCACGTAGTCGGCGTCGTAGACCTTGTGGAAGACGGTGGGCGGCTGCGGCGTCGTCACCAGGACGTCGCCGCGCCGGGGCTCGACACCGACGGGTGCGCCCAGGCGGGCGGCGAGCGCGCCGGACCAGGGGCCCGCGGCGTTGACGAACAGGTCGGCCTCCAGCAGCCCGCGCGTGGTGCGGACGCCGGTGAGCCTGCCGCCGCGGACGACCGCCGAGCACACCTCCTCGCCGCCGCGCAGCGTGGCGCCCGCGGCGAGTGCGTCCGTCAGCAGCGCCGTCGCCGCGCCCGCCGGCTGCACCTGCGCGTCCTCGCCGTAGTGGACGGCGGCGGTGTGCTCGCGGGTGACGTACGGCTCCGCCTCCCGCAGCGCCTCGGGCGCCAGGGGCTCGGCCCGCACCCCGGCGGAGCGCTGGCTGTCGGCGAACCGGGCGAGCGAGTGCGCTCCGGCGCCCGTCGTCGCGATGACGATGCCGCCCTTGGGGTCCCACTCGGCGGCCTGTACGGCCCGGCGCCCCTCGGCCGACCGTTCGGCGACCTGCGCCAGCACTGTGGGCCACAGTTCGCGGGAGAGCTGGGCGAGCGCGAGTTCGGGGCCAGGGCCCTTGTCCGAGACGAGCACGTTGCCCTCGCCGTGCGAGGTGGTCGCCGCGGCGGGGCCGCCCCGGTCGACGACGGTCACCGCCAGCCCGGCCAGGGCGAGTTCGCGAGCGCAGGCCGCACCGATGATCCCGGCACCGAGCACCACGGCTCGCGTTCCGTTCATCGAACCTCCTCGTTCGCTGAAACGAACGAGAGGGACGGTATGCGCGGCGCCGCAGGGGTGTCAACGGGTGCGGCGGAGCGACCTGACGGAGCGGCGTCCTGAGCGGGTGCGCAGGCGCCCTCAGTCCTCGGTGTGCGGGGCGCACCCGCCCGCGACGGCGTGCGGGGCGTTGGGAGGCAGCCGCTGGTCCGCGCGGTACTGGAGGAGCAGAACCGAGCGCACGGTGCCCTCCAGCGCCGTATAACTGTGCGGAAGGGCGGCGTCGAAGCCGACGTAGTCGCCGGGGCCCAGCTCCACGTCGTGGCCCTCCACACTCACCCCGAGCCGCCCCGCCTGCACGATGGTGTGCTCCACCCCCACATGGCCCAGCGAGTCCCGCCGCTCACCCGCCCGCACCTGCTGGTCGTAGACCTCGAAGACGCCCTCGCCCGACTCGATCCGCTGCAACGGGCGCAGGTCCACGCCCTCGCCGCTGAGCACCTCCACCTCCTGGGCCCGCACCACCCGCAGGCCGGCGGGCGGCCGCGCGTCCAGCAGGTCGGAGATGGGCACCTCCAGGACACGGGAGAGGCTGAAGACCGTCTCGATGGTGGGATTCCCCGTACCGGACTCCAGCTGCGAGAGCGTCGCCTTGCCGATCTTCGAGCGCCGCGACAGCTCCGAGATCGACAGCCCCCGCTGGGCCCGCGCCCGCTTCAGGTTGAGCGCCAACATGCTGCGGATCGATCTCTTGGCCGTTTCAGGACCGCTCACGGCCCCTCCCTTCCCCTGTGGTCTTCCCCGCGACTCCCGTTCGCTATACGGAACGCCGTGTGGGCGTGGGGCCATTATCCCGAACGGGAAGGGAGCCGGATGCCGCACGGCACCCGCGGCACGGGCGCACGGCCTGCCGCCGGGCGGCGGGGTCACCGCTCGACGAGGGTGATCTCCGTGGCCTTCATGCCCGCGAAGACCGCAGCGCCGTCCTCCAGACCCAGCTCGGCCACGGCGTCGGCGGTGACCTCGGCGACCAGATCGGGACGGCCCCTACACGCCACGAGAACCCGCATCCTGCTGCCGACCGCCGTGACCTCCCGCACCGTGCCCGCCCAGACGTTGCGCGGACTGCCCTGCGGGCGCTCCCGATGCAGCGCGACCGCCTCCGGCGCGATGACCGCCAGCACGTTCCTCCCCTCCGCGACGGGATCGGCGACCACCAGGCTGCCGCCGCCCTCCAAAGCCAGCGAGCCGTCCCGCGCGGCCGTCCCCGCCAGCGCGTTGCGGCCCAGCATCCGCGCGACCCACGGCGAACGGGGACGGCGCGCCACCTCGGCGGGCGACGCGTCCTGCACGGCACGGCCGTCCTCCAGCACCAGCACCCGGTCGGCCAGCGACACGGCCTCCACCGGATCGTGGGTCACCAGCAGGCAGACCCCGCCGAAGCGCCCCAGATGGCCGCGGAGGGTGTGGCGCACGTGCGCGCGCGTCGTCTGGTCGAGCGCGGCCAGCGGCTCGTCGAGCAGCAGCAGCCTCGGCCGCGCCGCCAGCGCGCGGGCCAGCGCCACCCGCCCGGCCTGACCGCCGGACAACTGCGCGGGCCTGCGGTGCGCCAGGTGACCGACCTCCAGCCGCTCCAGCCACCCGCGCGCCAGGCGGCGCGCCTCACCGCGGCGCACGCCCGCGGCGCGCAACCCGTAGGCCGTGTTCGCCAGCGCGCTCAGGTGCGGGAAGAGCGCGCCGTCCTGCGGCACCCATGCCACACCCCGCCGGTGCGGGGGCAGCGCGCCGACCTCGATGCCGCCCAGGGCGAGGTCGGCGTGCGCGCGCGGGGTCAGCCCGAGCAGCGCGCGCAGCAGCGTCGACTTGCCCGCACCGTTCGGGCCGACGACGGCGACGGTGGTGCCGGGCGCGGCATCCAGCGTGAGCCGGGTGAACCCGCCGAACCGCGCCCGCAGGTCCCAACGCTCGGCGCCGGCGTCGGCGTCGGACGGAGAGGCGCGGGCGACCGTGGCGTCGGGCTCCCCGGGGGCGGCGGCCGCTTCCGGGGTGCCGGTGCCGGTGCTGGCGCCGCTGGTGGTGTGCGGGGCCTCGCGGTCGGTGGCGGCCTCGGGGTCCTCAGCGCCGTGTGTCCAGCGGTCGCGGAGGCGCGAGAGACTCCCCGCGCCGCCACCCGACTTTCCGCCGCGGGTGCGCGAGGCACCCGCGGCGCCCGCCCATCGGCCGCGCAGCGAGAAGAGCACGGCCATGGCGATGACGAGCAGCAGCAGCGAGACGGACGTCGCCGCCTCCGGCTGGTCCTGGAGCAGCAGATACACCTTCAGCGGGAGTGTCTGCGTCGTCCCCGGCAGGTTTCCCGCGAAGGTGATCGTCGCGCCGAACTCGCCCAGCGCCCGCGCCCAGGTGAGGGCGGCGCCCGCGGCGAGTCCCGGGGCCACGAGCGGCAGCGTCACCGTGAAGAACACGCGTACCGGAGACGCGCCCAGCGAGGCCGCCGTCTCCTCGTAGGCGGGGCGCAGCCCCGCCAGCGTTCCCTCCAGGCTGATCACCAGGAACGGCATCGCCACGAACGTCGCCGCCACCACCGCGCCCGAGGTGTGGAAGGGCAGCACGACACCGAAGGTGTCCTCCAGCCACGGGCCCAGCAGCCCGCGCCGCCCGAAGCCCAGCAGCAGCGCGACACCGCCCACGGTCGGCGGCAGCACCATCGGCAGCAGGACCAGCGACCGCACCAGCGCCTTGCCGGGGAAGTCGATCCGGGCCAGCAGCCAGGCCAGCGGTACGCCCAGCAGGAGGGAGAGGGCCAGGGCGCCGCCGGACACCAGCAGCGACAGCTTCACCGCCTCGGTGACACCGTCGCTGCCCAGGTGCGCGCCCAGCTCACCCCATTCCGTCCGCACCAGGATGCCGAGCAGCGGCACCAGCAGGAACGCCACCGCGAGCACCGCGGGTACCCCCAGCGTGAGGGGGGCGCGGGGGCGCCCCGCGGGGTTGCGCGTACGGGTCACGGCTTCTGGAAGCCCGCCTCGCGCAGCAGCTTCTGCGCCGTGGGCGTCTTCAGCCACTTCACGAAGGCCGCCGCCTCCTCACGGTGCTCGGACCCCTTGAGCGTGGCGGCCGGGTAGGAGGCGATCGCGTTCTGACCGTCGGGGATCGTGACGGCGTCCACCTTCTTCGGCGCCGTCGCCGCGTCGGTCTGGTAGACGATGCCGGCGTCCGCCTCGCCCAGCTCGACCTTGCTCAGCACCTGGCGGACGTTGGTCTCCCGCGAGACCGGCTCGACCTTGAGCTTCTCCGCGTCCAGCACCTGCTTGCTGTAGCGCCCGACGGGCACCTCGGGCGCGGCCAGCACCACCTTCAGCTTGCTGTCGGTCAGGTCTTTCAGGGACTCGACCTTCTTCGGGTTGCCCTCGCCGGTGGCGATGACGAGCCGGTTCTTCGCGATGACGTCCGGCTCGCCCGTCTCACCGCCGAGCCCTTCCATGGTGGTGGTGTCGGCCGTGACCAGCGCGTCGGCCGGCGCCCCCTGCTCGACCTGGGCGGCCAACTGCTGGGACCCGGCGAAGGAGAAGTTCACCTTCGTGTCCGGGTGCTCCTTCTCGTACGCCTTGCCCGCGGCTTTGAACACGTCGGTCAGGGAGGACGCCGCGAGCACCGTCAGCTCGGTCGTGCCGCCCTCGCCCGCCTCGTCGCCCTTGTCGTCACCGCCTCCACCGCAGGCGGTGAGCGGGACGAGGACGGCGACGGCGGCGAGCGCGGCGAGGATGCGGCGGGGCGACAGGAGTGAGGACGAGGGGGAAGGTGACGAGGGCGAGGACATGCGGTGGGTCTCCAGGTGAGGCGGGGACGGGGCGGGGCTGGGGGCGGGCGTGGCGCGCGCGAGGACGCGGGCGGGGCCTACGGCGTGTCGATGTGCACGCTGGTCGACTTGACGCGGGCCGTGGCCTGCATGCCGACCTCCAGGCCCAGCTCCTCGACGGCCTCCCGCGTCAGCAGGGAGACCAGCCGGTGCGGCCCCGCCTGGATCTCGACCTGCGCCGCCACGTCACCGAGCTTGACGGCGGTCACGATCCCGGCGAACGCGTTGCGCGCCGAGGTGTAGGGGACGTCGTCCTCCTCGGCGGCGTGCCGGCCGAGCTCGACGGAGAAGGCGGCCAGATCCCGTCCGCCGATCAGGCGGCGCCCGCTCTCGTCGCGGTGCGTGGTGACGCGGCCCGCGTCCGCCCAGCGCCGCGCCGTGTCCGGGCTGACGCCGAGCAGCCGGGCCGCCTGGCCGATGGTGTACGACTGCATGTGCGTCAACGTATGGCCCACAGCCTCGCATATGCAATGCGAATGGCTTCTCTCTATAGCATGTGCCAACCCGGCTTGGAGGAATCCCCAAGTCGGCCGAAGTCGGGCACCGGGCAGGCGACTTCTCCCGGCGCGCCCCGCCCCGGGCGGTGCACCGGCACCGCCACGGCGGTGCGGCCGCCTCGCGCGCGGTCATGCCCGGTGGTACGTCGCCGCCTAGACTCGTCGAGCGCTCCTGGATTCTTCGAGCGGTCCAAGGGCGCGGGTCGGCCCGAGAAGTGCGGGCGCAGAGCGGAGAGGACACGGCACGTGAGCGAGAGCAGCGGTCCCGAGGGCGCCGGGACGCCGGTCGCCGATGTCGCGCACAACGCCAGGGTGTGGAACTACTGGCTGGGCGGCAAGGACTACTACGCCATCGACCAGCAGGTCGGCGACCACGTCACCAGCATGTACCCCAGCATCCGCGAGGTGGCGCGCGCGGACCGCGCCTTCCTCGGCCACGTGGTGCGGTATCTGGCGGGAGAGGTGGGCATCCGCCAGTTCCTCGACGTCGGCACCGGGCTGCCCACCGTCGAGAACACGCATCAGGTGGCCCAGCGGGTCGCCCCGTCCTCGCGGATCGTCTACGTCGACAACGACCCCACCGTCCTCGTCCACGCCCGTGCCCTGCTCACGAGCTCCCAGGAAGGCGCGACCGACTACATCGACGCCGACGCGCACCATCCGCGCGCGATCGTCGACGCCGCGGCCGACACCCTCGACTTCGTCGACCCCGTGGCCGTCATAATGCTGGGCATCCTCAACTTCATCGCCGACACCGACGAGGCGGCCCGCATCGTCGACACGCTGATGGAAGCCGTCCCCTCCGGCAGCTACCTCGTCCTCACCCACCCCACGCTGGAGCTGGGCGGCGAGGCCAACGAGGAGGCCATGCGGTTCTGGAACGAGAACGCCACCCCGCCGATCACCGCCCGCAGCCGCGTCGAGGTGGCCGGGTTCTTCCGCGGGCTCGAACTGCTGCCGCCCGGCATCGTCTCGTGCTCCCGCTGGCGCCCCGGGCACGCCGCCGACGACGAGAAGAGCGTCGCCCAGTTCGGCGCGGTCGCCCGCAAGCCCTGAATCCGGCTCGCGCCCGCGCTCCCCGGCCCGTCCCGGTCCCGCTCCCCGGCCCGTCCCGGTCCCGCTCCCGGGGGAGGCCGACGCCGCACCGGTCGACGGCCCCGGGTTAGCTTGGACGGGTGAGCGAGAGCGAAGGCCCGGAGCGGATGGAACGGCTGAGGGCCGATTGTGAGCGGTGCGCGGGGCTGTGCTGTGTGGCGCTGCCGTTCGCGCGGTCGGCCGACTTCGCGGTGGACAAACCCGCGGGGAAGCGGTGCGGGAACCTGACCGACGAGAACCGGTGCGCGATCCACGCGCGGCTGCGCGTCAGCGGCTTCACCGGATGCTCGGTCTTCGACTGCTACGGGGCGGGGCAGCGGGTGACGGCCCGCGAAGAGACGGTGTCCGGACCGCAGCTGTTCGCGGTCTTCCGGGTGACGCGGCAGCTGCACGAGCTGCTGTGGCTGCTCACCGAGGCGGCGCGAGGCGGTCGCTGCCCGGAGGCCGAAGCGTCGGCAGCAGAGCTGGACGCGCTGATCGACGGCGACGTCGCCGCGCTGCTCGCCGCCGACGTCGAGGCCTGGCGGGCGCGGGTCGGGCCGATCCTGGAGCGGGTCAGCGAGCGGGCGCGCGCGGGGCTCGACGGGCGGGACCTGCGACGCGGCGACCTGACGGGCAAGCACCTGCGGAAGGCGCGGTTGCGCGGTGCCACCCTGCGGGGCGCGCTGCTGCTCGCGGCGGACCTGCGGGGAGCGGACCTGCGCCAGGTCGACTTCCTCGGCGCCGACCTGCGGGACGCCGACCTGCGGGGCGCCGACCTGTCGGAAGCGCTCTTCCTCACCCAGCCCCAACTGAACGCGGCCCACGGGGACTCGGCCACCCGCATCCCCGACACGCTGGCCCGGCCAGGACACTGGCCGGACCACGACTCGCCCCCATCCGCACCCGCCCCCGTACGACGGGCGAAGGCCCCCCGCGCGCGTGGCGCGGGCGGACGCGGCGGCTCCGGGAAGGGCCGCCGCGGCCGAGGCCGATAACGCCGCGACGCCCCCGCCCACGACCGCGGGCGTCTCCCCGCGCCGCCGTGCGGACAGACGCCCCCGGGGTCAGCTGGTCCCGCGGCTCGGCCGGCCGCCTGGTTCACGGCAGACGCGTCCCACCCGGTTCAGCCGGGCCCGGGTCGGGCGGACCCGCCAGGGCGGTGGCTGCCCTGGCGGGCGCCGCGCCCGCCTCCGCGCTGTAGGCGTGCACGACGCGCCCCGTCCCGCCGGGGCGCGGACCGCGCGCGGGCGACGTCTCGCCCTCAAGGGACAGGTGAGTGGTCGGCAGGGCGGGGCCGGCCGGCGGACCGCACCGGGCCGCCTCCTTTCGTGAGAAGGCAGCTGCCTTCCGCGAACGCACCGGCGCACAACCGCCGTTCATATGAAGAATGCGGTTTGATTGTTCGCTCAGGGCAAAGCAGGGAAGTTCCCCTTCGGGACGTGATTGCGGTGACGCAATCACTGAGAAGGGGGGCGGAAATTGCCGGAGGTTTCCCATCGGTGGCGCTCACCGTATGCGTTCACGGATCGCTTCAAGGAGGCGGGGACGCGGGGCCGCACCCTCGCGGCCGCGGGAGCCGCGGGGTTCGTGGCGGGCCTCACCGCGGCGCGCCGTGCCGCGCGGGAAACAACGGTGCACGCCGCGCCGCGCACGGGCGCCTGGGTGCAGCTCAACCTGACCCCCGAGCGCGACTCGCACGGCCGCGCGCTCTGCTATGCGGAACTCGCCGCACTCGCCGACACGTTTCTCGCCGAGAAACGGGCGCGGAATTTCTTCTTCATGCACAAGGCGCCGGGAATCCGCGCGCGTTTCCAGGCGGCGGAGCCCGGCGAAGCCGCCGAGTTGTGTGCTGCCCTTCTGCGCCGTACCGACCGGTGGGAAGGGCTTCGGCGGCGTCCGGTGTGCGCGGTGTACGAACCGGAGCACTACCTCTTCGGCGGCCCCGCCTCGATGGCGTACGTGCACGACCTGTTCACTCTCGATTCCCTGGCCTGGCTCGACCACCACGTCAACCACCCGGAAGGCGCGGGGCCTTCGGTCGGCTGGCGGCAGTCGCTGCTGATGTTGCGGGAGGTCTTCGACGGGCTCGGGATCGTCGGGTGGGAGCACCGGGGCGTCTGGGACGCGGTCGCCCGCGAGACGGGCCGCCGCCTCCGTGACGCGGCCGCGGCCATCGATCCGTCGGCCCGCGAGCGGGCGGCCGCCGGCGTCGTCGCCTACTGGCGGACGCCCCGCGACGAGGCACTCCGCGCCTTCCCCGAGGACCGCAGGGACCCCCTGGCCCGGCACGCGAAGGCAGCACACCGGGCGGCCGTGCGCTGGCGTGACGGCCACTTCGAGGCGGGAGGCGCGTCGCACGGCGCGGCCGGAGAGGGATACGCGGCGGGCGAGGCCATCGTCGGTCCCCGTACGGCGGCCGCCTATCTCACCGTCTTCCACTGGAACCGCGGTCTGCTCTCCCTGGCCCGCCAGAGCCTCCTGACGGAAGCGCTGCTCCACGAGGGGAGGGTCGCGCATGCCACCTCGGCAGCAGCACACTGACCCGGCCACCGCGGCACCCGGCCCGCGACGGAGCCCGCACCCGTCGACCCCGCACGTCCCGGCGGGCGACAGCGGTTCCGTGCCCCTCGGCGCCGCGGCGCTCCTGCGGCTCGCCGGTGTTCCCGGCGCGGTCTGGACCGGCGCCGGGAACCCCGCCCTCTTCGCGCAGGCCGGCGAACTGGCGGACAGGCAGGCGCGGCTGGGCGCGCGGGCCCGCGCGTTGAGCGTGCGGATCGGCGAGGAGGTCGTACCCGACGAGGGGCTGACGACGGCGGACCGCCGGGCCGTGCTGGCGTTGCGCCGCAGGCTGCACGCGGGAGAGGCACCGGCCACCAGCGGTGACAAAGGCCCAGGTGGTGGCGAAAGCACAGGTGGTGGCGGGGACGCAGGTGGTGGCCGAGGTGGGAACTCTCCTCTTCTCCACCCCGGCCCCGCTGACGACGACGACGCGCTCCTCGACCGCATCGCCGCGCTGCGACCCGCCCTCGGAGGCGACGTGCGGACGCTGGCGGCCGACGCCGCAAGGCTCCGTGCCGCCTACGGCGGCTTCGGGCGCGCCGTCGCCGCCGAGCGGGACCGGGTGAGCGCGCTGCTGCTGGAGGCGGCCCGCTCGCAGCCCGTGCTGCGGAGCTTCGTCGAAGGAGCCGCGCCCCGCGTCGTAGGGGACCTGGAAAGGCGCGCGGCGGCGGGCGAGCTGTGGGAGAGCAAACGGCAGCGCAAGGGCGTCGGATACCTGTGGCGTGCGCTGGGCCGGGCCGCCGCCAAGACCACTCCGCGCGACTGGGCCGGGCAGCTCGCGGTGGTGCCCGTGGCCGGCCGACGACCGGTATCCGCCGCGCCGCCGCGACGCCCCCTCGCGGCCGGGGACGGGGCGCGGCCCGAGCACGCCGAGGGCCCGCTGACGGATCTGCTCGCGCCCGGCACCTGGCCGGGGAGCCCGCCGAGCGGTCCGGTGGCCGCGCTGCCGCCCAAGCTCGCCCCCGGTCCTGGGCCTGTCGCCGCCCGCAGGACCGAGAACGTGCACCGGCTGTGGTGCTGGCTGCGCGACATCGACCTGGCCGCCGCCGCACCGCACCTGCTCCTCACGCCTGCTCCGCTGCACCACGCCACCGGCGAACCCGGCACGGGGCACGTGCACTTCTCCGTCGTCGATCCGGACCCGGCCGGGGGCGGCCGACTGCGGCGGCTCTCGCTGCGGCGCACACCGGCGCTGGAGACGGTGATGAGGCTGCTCGCCTCCACCCCCCGTACGGCGGGGTCACTGGAGGCCGCGCTCGGTCCGCCGTCCTCCCAGCCCGCACTGCGCGCTTTCCTGACCCACCTGCACGCGCTGGGCATCCTCCAGGTGTGTGCCGCGCCCCGGGCCCGCCGCCTGCCGTGGACGGAGCACGAGCCGGGACTGCCCCTGCCCCTGGCCGGAGACCTGGCCCGCGGCTCCTTCCTGGACTCCTACCGCCGGATCACCCCCGCCGGGGCCGAGGGCACCCGCTCACGCCCCGAGGTGCCGGACGCCGGCGTGCGGCTCGTCGCCGACGGGCTCGCTCTCGCGCGGCGCGTGGCCGAGTTGTGCGAGGAGAACCGCAGCCGGGGCGAGAAGAGCCGGGAGACCGCGGAGGCGGTGGGCTTGGGCGCCGAGCCCGTTTCCGTCGTACGCCTCTTGGAGGCCGGCGACGCGGACGACCGGTCCGCCACCCCGCGCCCCCGCGGCCGGTACGCCTCCTGGGAGCCCGCGCACACCTCCGATTCCGGCTACGCCGGGCTGCTGGCGTACCTCGGCGCGCGGCTCGACGAGGAGCAGGTCGACCTGGACGCGGGGCTGCTGGACGCGTTGGGGGCGCCGCGCGTGCCCGCGGTGCTGGAGACCTGGCCCGTCGACTGTCTGCTGCGGCCACTGCCCCGCGCCCGCACCCGCGGGGAGCCCGACGGACGGCGCGGGCCCGGCGTTCCCGCGGGCCCGGGCCCCGTGGCCGTGTTGGAGTCGGCGTCGCCCGCGGGCGTCCTGGACGCCCGCTTCGCCGAGGCGCTGGGGGAGTTGTACGGCGGAAGCCCCGCCGCCGGATACCCCAACACGGGCGGCTACCGGGACTTCCTCGCGGCCTTCGAGCGCCGCGCCGGTGTGCGCTTCGTCGAGGTGCTGGTCCCGCCGCTGACCGAAGCGGCGGCCAACGCCGTACGCCGTCCCGTCTCCACCAGTTGGTGCACGGGGGACTCCAACACCCCGCTCTACTACGGCAGCTCGGCCGACCCCCGCCCGGCGGGCGACGGCGGTGGCGTCACGCCGCTTCCTTCCGTCCGCCACCTTCCCCTCGACCGGGTCACCCTGCGGGTCGCGGGCGGCGCACTCGTCGCCGAGGCCGACGGGGTGCGGGTACTGCCCGTCCACCACGCCACCCGCACCCCGGCCCCGCCGTACGACCGGCTGCTGCCGCTGCTGACGGGGGCAGGGCATCCGGCGACCCGGCGCATGGTGCGGTTGGACGGGCTCGCCGGGGCGTTCCCCGGGGCACGGCACGTGCCACGGCTGACGGTCGGCGGGCTCCTCGTCGTCAGCCCGGCGCAGTGGCGGATCGCGCGCACCGCGCTGTGGCGCCCCACGGACGGCGAAGCCGACAAGGTGGCGGCACTCGCCGCGCTGCGGCGGGCGGCCGGGCTGCCCAGGTTCGGCTACCTGCGGGCGCGCCCGGACGCCAAGCCGCTGCCCGTCGACCTCGCGGCGCTGCCCGCGCTACAGGCAGTGGAGCGGCTCTGCCAGGCCGAACCCGGCCAGGACCTGGTGTTCGAGGAGGCGTTGCCGTCACCGGACGAGTCGCCCGCGGCCGGCAGCGCCCACGCGCCGGCAGCCGGCGGCTCCTGTGGGGCGGCGGCCCAGCTGCTGGTCCGGCTGCCCCACGACCGCACGGCCGAACACCTCGCCGCACGCGCTCACGCCGCCTGGTGCGGCGCCCACGACCTCCCCGGCGTCCCGCCCTCCTCCAACGGTGGCGGGACGCCGGGGCGGACACCACATCCGCAACACAAGGACAAAGGAGAGTCACCATGCCCGTGACGACCGAGGCGCCCGAGCTCGACCTCGACAGCCTCATCGACGACCTCGACACCCGGATCAGTTCGACGACCGAGCTGCCTGAGACGCAGCTGGACACCGGACACTGCAGCGGTCTGTGCACGGTGGTCATCTGCACCGTCATCGTCTGCTGATCCCGTACAACGGGTGAGCCGCCCGGCCGGCGCCGGCCGGGCGGCTCACCCACCCCTCCCCAGGCCCGTGCTGAAAGTCCTGCCCGTTTGGGAGCCCTGCCCGACGCCTCGACGCCTCGACGCCTCGACGCCTCGACGCCTCGTGCGCCCGGTGCGGGCTCCCTGCGTAGCCGCTGCCGTACGCCTTCGTGCGTACAGGCGGGCCGCCGACGAGGCGCCAAAGCGAAAGAGCACCGTCCGAAGGACCCGAAGGGGGACGAACGGCATGTCCCAGCAAGCACTCACATCCGACACGGCGGCACGGAGGCTGGCCCTGCGGCTCGCTGTCGCGACGCTCGGCCAGTGGACCGACCGGGCCAGACGCGCGGCGGCACAGCGGCCCCCCGACCGGGTGCGGCGGCACACCGAAGTGCTCGCGCCCGCCGACCCGGCTCGGCGTTCCCCGCAGGCCGTCCCGGTCGCGGACGCGGCCCGCAAGCCGGCACACGCGGCACGGCACTCCGCCGGGGACCGGCCCGCGGAGGCGACGGGAGGGGGCCGCCCCGCCGACGGGACGCGCCGGCCCTCCGCGCACGCGGGCTCCGCCTCCTCCACGCCCCCCACCGTCTCCGCCGAGCATCCGGGCGACCCCGGCGTCCCCGTCCTGGCGCGGCTGGTGGCCGCCATGGGGGACGCCGAGGCCGCGGCGGTCGCGGCGCGCGCCGCCGCAGTGTGGGCCCGGGACGCCGGGCGCGGGCCAGGCCACCGTGGGCTGTTCGACGGCGGGCTCGCCGGGACGCTCGTCGGGTTGCGCCAGTGCGCCGTCCTGCATCCCGCACTGCACCCGGTGGCCGACCGGCTCAGGGACCGGCTGCTCGACCACCCGGCCCGCCCCTTCGCGGGCGGCGAGGCCGAGCCGCCCGGCCGTCCGAGGGGTGCGCCCGAGCGGTACGGGGCGGTCACCTTTCCCGACTACGACCTGATCGTCGGCCCGTCCGGCGTGCTGCTGGCGCTGACCGCCGACGGCCACGAGGCGAGGGGCACGCCGGGGGAGGCGGAGTCCGGCCCTGCCGCCTACGCGGCGTACGTCGCCTCCGCCGCGCGCCTCGCCGCCCTGTGCGACGGCGCGGAGTTGCCGGGGCTGCGCACGCACTACCCCGCGCACCCGTTGCTGGGCTGGCTGCACGGGCGGATCAACACGGGCATGGGGCACGGTGTCGCGGGTGTGACGGCCGCGCTCACCGCCGCCGTACGGCAGGTCGGGCCGCGTCCCGAACTGGCGGCCGCGCTGCGGAACACGAGCCGATGGCTGATGAAGGAGTCGTTCGACGACGCGCGGGACATCCGCACCTGGACGGGCTGCGGTCTCGACGGGCAGGCGCGGCCACCGGGTGCGCACGCGCGCCAGGCGTGGTGCTACGGGACACCCGGCGTCTCCTGGGCCCTGTGGGACGCGGCCGACGCGCTCGGTGACCCGGTGGGCGCGGCCTGGGCCGCCGCCGCCTTCCGTACCCTCGCCGACGGCTACCACGAGGGCTTCCACCTCTTCGGCGACCATCCAGGCGACCGGCTCGGGCTCTGCCACGGGGCGGCCGGGGTGCTGGCGGTGGCCGACGCGATGCGGCGGCACGGGCGGCTGCCTGCCGCCGCGGCCCTGCGGGAGAGGCTGCTCGGGCACTTCGTCGCGCAGGAGGACGAGTTGTGGTCGCTCGCCGGGGAACGGTGCGGTCTGCTCGGCGGCGCGGGGGGCGCCCTCGCCGCGGTGCTCACCGCCACGGGCGGCAACCGGGGCTGGCTGCCCTGCGCGGGACTGCGCTGAGCTGGGCCGCCCTGCGGGGGACTGCGCTGCGCGGGGCTGCGCTGCGCTGCGCGAGTGGGGCCCGGGCACGGGCTCAGCCAGGACGCGTGTACGTTACACGTATGAGTCGTTCCGTTTCGTGGGACCTGCCCGAGCCGAGCGGGGCGCGGCGGCAGCCGGTGCGTTTCGGATACGAGGTGCTGCGGGGGCTCGCGCAGGTGGACTTCATGCCCAACGCGGCGTGCGGCCTCTTCTTCGTCGCCGCGCTGTTCGCCGCAGGCTGGCGGTACGGTCTCGCCGGACTGCTGGGCACGGCAGTGGGCACGGCCACCGCCTACGCGCTGGGCGTCGACCGCGCACGGACGGCCGCAGGTCTCGAGGGGTTCAACGGCTGCCTCGTGGCGGTGGCGTTCGCGGTCTTCCTCGGCCCGGGCTACGCCTCGACGTGGCTGATGGCGGCGGGGGGAGCGCTCGTCGCCGCCGTGCTCACCGCCGCGCTGGTCAACCTGTTGCGCCCGTGGTCCATACCGACGTTCACCCTGCCGTTCTGCCTCGTGGCCAGCGTCGTGACCGTGGCGGCACCCGGCTTCCAACGCGTGTGGCACGAAGGGTCGTCGCTCTCGGCGCTGCCGCGTTCGGCCTCCGGTGACGCGTCGTTGGGGCTGGGGGGCGCCGCACACGCGGTGCTGGCCAACGTCGGCCAGATCTTCCTGATGCCGCAGTGGTACGTGGGGCTGCTCTTCCTCGCGGGGATCTTCGTCGCCGACTGGTTCGCGGGGCTGACCGCCTGCCTCGGCAGCGTGGTCGGCACCGCGACGTCCTGGGCGCTGGGCGCGCCCGCCTCCGACGTGGCCGAGGGGCTGCTCGGGTACAACGCGGTCCTGGTGGCGATGGCGCTGGGCGCCGTCTTCCTCGAACGCGGTGTGGCCGCGCTGGCGTACGGCGTGGTGGGCGCCGTGGCCTCGACGGTGCTGACCGTCGCGGTCACCTCCTTCTTCGCCCCCTTCGGCGGGCACACCCTCACCTGGCCGTACATCCTGACCACGCTCTTCTTCCTCGCCGCCGTACCGTCCTTCCCCCGGCTGCGCCGCACCTGACCCCGCCTGGGCCGCACTCGGCCGTCACGCGGTTCCTGACACCGCCGCTGCCGCGACCACCAGGTCCTGCCAGGCCATGCCGGTGCCCTTGAAGACGCGTGGACGGCCGTCCGCGAGGGGGTGACGGCCGCACACGACGTCGGCGAGAGGCACCAGCGACGCGGCGCGCAACGCGCCCTCCTCGACGGGGATCACGACGTCCCCGGCCTCCCGGAGCGCGGTCGCCGTGTCCTCGACCACCACCGTGCCCGAGGCGAGCGTGCGGGTGTCCAGTTCGCGGGCGCCCGGGTCGTGGGAGCCCATGGCGACGACCGCCGCGTGCGACGGCAGCGCGCGGCCGTCGAACAGCGGGGTGGCGGACGAGGTGCAGCAGGCGATCAGATCGGCGTCCGCCACGGCGTCGGGTGCCGCGGCCGACGCGGTGATGCCGGCCTCCTCGCAGCGCTCGGCGAACCGGTCCACGCGCCGCGGATCGCGCCCGACGACCCGCACGGCGCTCAGCGGCCGCACCTGGTGCAGGGCGACGGCGTGTGCGAACGCCTGCGGTCCCGTGCCGAACACCACCAGCCGGTCCGCGTCCGGCGCGGCCAGGTGGTCGGCCGCCAGCGCGGAGACCGCCGAGGTGCGCAGGAGGGTGAGGGCCTCCCCGTCGAGCAGGGCGGTGGGCCGCAGCGTCGTCGCGTCCATGAGCAGGTAGGCGCCCGTGACCGTCGGCAGGCCCCGCGCCGGGTTGCCCGGCACGACCCCGGCGATCTTCACCCCCGCGTGCTGTCCGTACTCCGCCGGCATCAGCAGGAGTTGTCCCGTGCTGGTGTCCACGCGGGAGCGGGGCGGTGTCGCGGCGACGTCCAGTCCGGCCCGCAGGGCAGCGCGGAGCGCCTCGACCGCCTCGCCCACGGGAAGCGCGCGGGCGAGAGCCGCGGAGTCGACGACGCGGAGCGCGTCGTCGGAGTGGGTGCCGGTCGGTCGCGGCACGGCGCTGCCCCCTTCGGCGGTGGGTGGTCGTTCACCCGAGCCTCCCACGGCGGGGCCGCGCCCCGCGCGCGCCACCACGCGTCGCGCCCGGACCTCAGCGGCCCGAGCCGGGCGTGGGGCGCAGGCGGCGCAGCCAGCGTTCCGTCTGGGACAGGTGGGCGCTGGCGGCGGCCGCCGCGGCCTGGGGGTCGCGGGCGGCGAGCGCGGCGATGAGGGCTTCGTGGCCGAGGTCGCTGGCGGTCCGCAGGGCGTCCGTCTCCTCGGTGCCGTAGACGCTGTAGTGGCGGCCGCGGGAGCGGAGGATGTCGCAGAGCGCGGCGAGCGTGTCGTTGCCGCTCGCCGCGCACAGGGTGGCGTGGAACTCGCGGTCCAGGTCGTGCAGTTCGTCGTCGTCCTCGGTCACCGACAGCCGCGCGTGGAGTGCGCGCAGCCGGTCGACGAGGCCGTCCTCGGCGCGGGCGGCGGCCAGGGCCGCCGCGTGGGACTCCAGGCCGCGGCGTACGTCGTACAGCTCCAGCAGCCCGTCCAGCGGCAGCACGTCGACCGTGGCGGCGAAGCCCGCGAGCATCTGCGCGGGCAGCAGCGCGGAGACGTACGTGCCGGAACCGTGCCGGGACTCCAGCATCCCGAGCGCCGCCAGTGAGCGGACGGCCTCACGCAGGGAGCCGCGCGAGACGCCGAGGCGGGAACAGAGTTCCGGTTCGGGCGGCAGCTGCCGGCCCGGGGTCAGTTCGCCGCTGCCGATCATGGCGCGCAGTCCGCGCGCCGCCGTGTCCGTCGCCGCCATGTCGCCCGTTCCGTTCCCGTCCCGATTCCCGTTCCGCCGCCGTGCCCGTGTACGCCCGTGCATGCCCGTGGGCGGGGTCTGCTGCCGCAGCAACGATGACACGCGCGCAGCAACGATGACACACGCGAGTCATCTGATGACTCCTCGTGGAGTCTTCGGGTCACGGAGCGGAATTTACTCGCTCACCCCTGTTGAGCGAGGGGAATGCCGTCTACCGTCCCGGGGAACGTCAGCAAGTCATCAGATGACTCAGTCATCAGACCACTCTGCGAGGCCGTTCTTCGTATGACCCCCTCCACCGAACCCGGCCACGGTGCCGGGCACCCGTTCGAGGACTGGGCGCTGGACCCGGCTGTCCGCCACCTGAACCACGGCTCCTACGGCGCGGTGCCGCGCGCGGCGCTCGCGGCGCAGCAGGCCCTGCGGACGGAGATGGACGCGGGGCCCGACCCGTGGTTCCGCGGGCTGCCCGAGCGGGTGGCGCACGCCCGCACGCGCCTCGCCCGCTATCTGCGCACCCCGCCCGAGGACCTGGCGCTGGTGGCGAACGCCAGCGCCGGCGTCAGCGCCGTACTGGGCAGCATCACGCTGCCGCCGGACTCCGAGGTGCTGCTGACCGACCACGCCTACGGCGCCGTCGTCTGGGCGGTCGAACGGGCAGCACGCCGTGCCGGAGCACGCGTCCGCACGGTGCACGTGCCGCTGAGCGCCACCGCTGAGGAGATCACCGCGCGGGTGGGCGCTGCCCTGGCCGCCGGGCCCGTCTCCCTCCTCGTCGTCGACCAGATCACCTCGGCGACCGCCCGCGTGTTCCCGGTCGCCGACCTGGTGGAAGCCGCTCACAGCGCGGGCGCCCGCGTGCTGGTGGACGGCGCCCACGGCCCCGGCATGCTCGCCGACCCCCTCGCCCACGCGGGCGCGGCCGACTACTGGGTGGGCAACCTGCACAAGTGGCCCTGCACCCCGCGCGGCACGGGCGCCCTGGTGGCGCGCGGCCCGCTCGCCCAGGAGCTGTACCCCGTCGTCGACTCCTGGGGCGCACCCGAGCCGTTCCCCCAGCGGTTCGACCACCAGGGCACCGCGGACCTCACCGCCTGGCTCGCGGCCCCCGAGGCGCTGGAGTTCATCGAACGCCGCTACGGCTGGGACGCCGCCCGCGCGCGGATGACGCGACTCGCCGACGAGGCACAGCGCACGCTCGCCGCGGCACTGGGCCGCACCGGGGATCTGGCCGCACTGGCCGCCTGCGCCGCGCCCGCCATGCGGCTGGTGCCGCTGCCCGCGGGGCTGGCCGCCGACCAGGAGGCGGCGCACGCGCTCCAGTGCCGCGTCTCCGCCCGCACCGGCTGCGACGTCGCCTGCACCACCTGGAGAGGGCGCGGCTTCCTGCGGCTGTCCGCGCACCTGTACAACGACCCCGCCGACTACGCCCACCTGGCCGAACTGCTGCCCGCCTGCCTCGCCGAGTGCCGGGCCGGCACGGAGACCACCGCCCACGCCCACGCGCCCGGCGCCCAGGCAGCCGACGCCGCCCACGGGGACGCCCACGCCCACGCGCCCGGCGCCCACGTGGACGCCCAGGACTAGGAGGGGCGCGTGCGCACCAAATCGATCGAAGCGACGCTGCGGGACGCCGAGCGCCCCGGCACCCGGCTGAACCGCTCGCTGGGGCCGCTCCAGCTGACGATGATGGGCATCGGCGTCACCATCGGCGGCGGCATCTTCGTCCTGACCGGCACCGCGGCCGCCAACTACGCCGGACCCGCCATCGCCCTCTCCTTCGCGCTGGGCGCCTTCGTCTCCGGGCTGGTGGCCCTGTGCTACATGGAGTTCGCCAGCACGGTGCCGGTCGCGGGCAGCGCCTACACGTTCGCGTACCTGTCACTGGGCGAGCCGGTCGCCTGGCTGATCGGCTGGGACCTCATCCTCGACATGACGATGGGCGCCGGCGCGGTCGCCGCCGGATGGTCCCAGTACGTCACCGACTTCCTGGCCACCTTCGGGATACGGCTGCCGGAGTCCATAGCCGGACCCGAAGCGGCCGTCAACGTGCCCGCGGTCGCCGTCATCCTCGTGCTCACCGCGATCCTGGCCGCCGGTGTGCGCACCACCTCACGCCTCAATGTGGCCATGACACTGGTCAAGCTGGCCGCCATCGTGCTCTTCCTGGCCGTCGGCGTCTCCCACGTCGACCCGGACAACTGGGCCCCGTTCGTACCCGAGCCCCGTCCCGCCGGAGCCGAGGGCGGCTTCTGGGAGCAGCCGCTGCTGGGCTGGGCCGGGATCAGTACCAACGCCACGTTCGGCTTCGCCGGCATCCTCACCGGAGCCGCCATCGTGTTCGGCTCGTACTCCGGCTTCGACATCATGGCCAGCAGCGCGGAGGAGGCCAAGCGCCCGCAGCGCACCCTGCCGATCGCACTGATGGCCACGGTCGCCGCCTGCGCCACCCTCTACGTCACCGTCTCCCTGGTCGTCACCGGGATGCGGCCCTACACCCAGCTGGACAACGCCGCCCCGGTGACGGGCGCGTTGGAGGCCGCGGGCGAGGACTGGGCGGTGCGGATCGTCGGCGTCGGCGCCATCTGCGGGCTGACGACCGTCGTCATGATCATGCTGCTGGGGCAGAGCCGGGTCTTCCTCGCGATGAGCCGCGACCGACTGCTGCCCGGCTGGTTCGCGCGGGTCCACCCGGTCACCCGCAGCCCGCGCCGGATCACCTGGACGCTCGGCTGCATGGTGGCGCTGATGACGGCGCTGCTGCCCATCCAGGACCTCGCGGAACTCGGCAACATCGGGATGCTCACCTCCTTCATCGCCGTGTGCGTGGGCGTCATCTACCTCCGGCGCCGCCGCCCCGACCTGCCCCGCGCCTTCCGTACGCCGTGGGTCCCGGTGCTGCCGCTGGTGGCGCTGGTCCTGTGCCTGGTCCTGGTGGGCAGCCTGCCGCTGATCACCTGGGCGCGCTTCCTGGTGTGGATGGCGGTGGGCGTCCTGATCTACCTGCTGTGGGGACGCCACAACAGTCGCGTGGCGACCGGCGCCACGGAGCCGCCCGGCGCCCCGGACACGAGGGGCGCCACGGCCACGAGTCTCCCCGACCCGGCGGATCCGGTGGCGGATCCGCGGGCGGACCCGGTGGCGGACTCGTCCGCGGGGGAGGGGGCGAGCGGGGAGCCAGGCCGGTGAGGGCGGGCGAGGGGGCATGGCGAGCGCACGCGGGGGGAACGCGGGCGGACTGAGCCACTCCGAGGAAAGCAGGTGCCCGCCATGCCCGAGGCCATCGCCTTCGCCACCTACGGCGATCCCGAGGTCCTCCAGCCGACCGGTATCGACATCCCCGAGCCGGACCCCGACCAGGTGCGGATCGCGGTGCGGGCCGCGGGCGTCAACCCGCTGGACTGGAAGATCCGGAGCGGCGCCATGGTCACCGCCATGCCCGTCACCCTGCCGCACATTCCCGGGCTGGAGTTCGCCGGCACCGTCGAATCGGTGGGCGACGGCGTCAGCGACCTGTCAGCGGGTGACGAGGTCTTCGGCCGCGCACCCGGCGCCTACGCCTCTCTCCTGCTGGCCGACACCGCGCAACTGCGGCGACGGCCCGACGACCTGGACGTGCGGCGGGCCGCCGGGCTGCCGGTCGCGGCGGAGGCCGCACACCGGGCCCTCACCGAACTGGAGATCGCGGCGGGGGAGACCGTGCTGGTCCACGGCGCGGGCGGCGCCGTGGGCAACCTCGCGGTGCAGTGCGCGCTGGAGCGTGGTGCGCGCGTGGTCGGCACGGCGGGCGAACGGGCGCGGGAGCGGCTGACGCGCCTGGGAGCCACCCAGGTGACGTACGGGAACGGTTGGCCTGAGCAGGTGCGGGCCGCCGCCCCCGGCGGGGTCGCCGCCGTACTGGACGCCTCGGGCGCGGACGTGCTGGGGGAGTCCGTGCGGCTCGCGGGCGGCCCCGCCAGGGTGCTGACGCTCGCCGATCCGCAGGCGGCGCAGACGTTCGGCGTGCGCTTCTCCTCGGGCGGCGCCGGCGAGGACCGCACAGGTGAGGCCCTCGACCGGGTGCTGGCCCTGCACCGGCGGGGCACGCTCGACGTGCCGCTGCACGAGCCGATCCCCCTCGCCGAGGCCGCGCGGGCGCACCGCGCCGGCGAGGCGGGCGGCCTGGACGGCAAGCTGGTCCTGACGGTGGAGTGAACCGCGAGTGGCGCCATGCGGCGCCACTCGGCTCCCCCGAGGCCTCGAACGCGGCGCCGCTGCCCCTGTTGCCGTTCCTCTCCGCGCGTGCGTCCCGGTCGACGCGGTGCCGGGCCGGCTCCGGCCGATCGGCCGGGTCGGCTCTTCTCCCGTCCGCCGGGTCGGCGGACGCCCGGCCGCTCCGGGCGCGCGGTGGCGCCGCGCCCGCCTATCGAAACGTTTCCGTTTCGCTCATCGGTGCCGTATGGTCGTGAGAAGTACGAAACGGTTTCGTACCGCTGGAGGTGCCAGAATGACGTCCGTGGCAGCGACGCGGCGCAGCAGAATCACTCCGGAGCGCGAGGCGGAGCTCTACGACGCCGTGCTCCAGCTGCTGCGCGAGGTGGGGTACGACGCGCTCACCATGGACGCCGTCGCCGCCGGTACGCACTCCAGTAAGGCCACCCTCTACCGGCAGTGGGGCAGCAAGCCCGAGCTCGTCGCCCGCGCGCTCAAGCACGGGAGACCGGGCGCCGCGCGGGGCGTCGCCGACACGGGCTCGCTGCGCGGCGACCTCAGGGACGCCATCGTGCACGCGTTCGATGACTGTCGGATCGAACAGGACGCCGCGCTCATGCGCGGCGTCGGCCGCGCGGCGCACGACAACCCCGAACTGCTCAGAGCCCTGCGCGAGCTGCTGATCGAACCGAGCATCGCCGACCTGCGCGTGATGCTCGACCGGGCGGTGCGGCGGGGCGAGATCCGCTCCGACAACCCCGCTCTCGACCTCGTGCCGCACATGCTCGTCGGCGCGCTGATCAGCCGCGAACTGATCGACGGACACGCGGCCACCCAGGACTTCCTGGCCACCTACCTCGACGCCGTCGTGCTGCCCGCGCTGCGCGCCTGAAACCGGCACCACACCTTCCCGCCCGCCCCACCCGCACCCCCGGGCCCCGTGCGTCCAGCGACGTGCGCACCGGCGCCTCGCGGGTCCCTCATCACCTCTGGAGTTCCACCCGTGGCAACCTTCCTCTCCCGCCTGGGGCGGCTCGCCTTCCGGCGGCGCGGCATCGTCGTGCTGCTGTGGGTGGCGTTGCTCGCGATAGCGGGGGCGGGCGCCGCCACCGCGCCGCCCGCCGCCTCCACCTCCTTCTCGATTCCGGGCACCGAGGCCCAGAAGGCCTTCGACCTGCTGGACCAGCGCTTCCCCGGCGCCAACGCCGACGGCGCGACCGCGCGCGTCGTCTTCGACGCGCCCAAGGGTGAGAAGATCACCGACGCGGCCAACAAGGCCGCGGTCCAGGACGCCGTTTCCGCGCTGAAGTCGGGTTCCGACGAGGTGGCCAGGGTCATCGACCCGTTCACCGGCGAGGCCGTCAGCAAGGACGGCGAGACCGCCTACATCTCGGTCAACTACAAGGTCAGCTCGATGGAGCTGTCCGACGACACCCGCGACGCGCTGGAGAAGACCGGCGAGCACGCGCGGGACAGCGGCATGACGGTGGAGATCGGCGGTGACGCGCTGAGCACCATCCCGACGACGGGCGCCGGCGAGGTCATCGGCGTGGTGGTGGCCGCCGTCGTCCTGGTCGTCACCTTCGGCTCGCTGGTCGCCGCAGGGCTCCCGCTGCTGACCGCGCTGATCGGCGTGGGCATCGGTGTCTCGACGATCACCGCGCTCGCCAGCGTGATGGACCTGGGCTCCACCACCTCCATCCTGGCCATGATGATCGGCCTGGCGGTCGGCATCGACTACGCGCTGTTCGTCGTCTCCCGCTACCGCGCCGAACTCCACGAGGGCCGCGCGCGGGAGGAGGCCGCGGGGCGGGCCGTCGGCACGGCCGGCTCCGCGGTGGTCTTCGCCGGTCTGACGGTCATCATCGCGCTGGTCGGACTGGCGGTCGTCAACATTCCGATGCTCACCAAGATGGGCGTCGCGGCGGCCGGCACCGTCGCCATCGCCGTGCTGGTGGCCCTCACGCTGATCCCCGCGCTGCTGGGCTTCGCGGGCAGCCGCATCGTCGGCCGCAAGGCACGCAAGCAGGAACGCGAGCAGGCGCGGGACGCCGACGCCGAGAACGCACAGGGCGCACAGACCGCACCGGGCGCACGGGCGACCGGAGCGGCGGAGAAGGCCGGGCAGCCGGCGGCCAAGGAGCCTGCCGGCACCCGCTGGGCGCGGTTCGTCCAGCGGCGCCCCGTCGCCGTGCTGCTGGCCGGCGTGGTAGGCCTCGGCGTGATCGCCCTGCCGGCCACCTCCCTCGAACTCGGCCTGCCCGACGACGGGTCGAAGCCGACGGACACCACCCAGCGCAAGGCCTACGACCTGCTCTCGGACGGCTTCGGGCCCGGCTTCAACGGCCCGCTGATGACCGTGGCGGACGCCCGGGGCAGCGACGATCCCAAGGCCGCGGTCGACCACACCGTGCGGGAGCTGTCCCGACTCGACGGCATCGCCGGAGTGGCCAAGCCGCAGTTCAACAAGGCGGGCGACACGGCGATGATCACCGTCGTCCCCGACTCGCACCCGTCCTCGACGCAGACCCAGGACCTGGTGCACGACATCCGCGACACGGGCGCCGAACTGAGCCCCAAGACGGGCGCCGACGTCCTGGTCACCGGGTCGACGGCGATGAACATCGACGTGTCGCAGAAGCTGAACGACGCGCTGCTGCCGTACCTGGCGCTGGTGGTCGGACTGGCGTTCCTGCTGCTGATGGTCGTCTTCCGCTCCGTGCTGGTGCCGTTGAAGGCCGCGCTGGGCTTCCTGCTGTCCGTGGTCGCCGCGCTCGGCGCCGTCGTCGCGGTCTTCCAGTGGGGCTGGCTCGGCGGACTGTTCGGCGTGGAGCAGACCGGGCCGGTCATGTCGATGATGCCGATCTTCATGGTGGGCGTGGTCTTCGGCCTCGCGATGGACTACGAGGTGTTCCTGGTGACCCGGATGCGGGAGGCCTACGCCCACGGGGAGTCGGCGCGGGAGGCCGTGGTGACCGGGTTCCGGCACGGCGCGCGGGTCGTCACCGCGGCCGCCGTCATCATGATCGCCGTCTTCTCCGGGTTCATCGGCTCCAGCGACTCCATGGTGAAGATGATCGGTTTCGGTCTCGCCGTGGCCGTCTTCTTCGACGCGTTCGTCGTCCGCATGGCGCTGGTGCCCGCCGTCCTCAACCTGCTGGACCGGCGCGCCTGGTGGCTGCCGCGCTGGCTCGCCAGGGTCCTGCCCACCGTCGACGTCGAGGGCGACAAGCTCCGCGACGAGCCCGCCGCCGCGCTGCCGGACCAGGGCGGCGCGAGCGGCCGCAGCGAGGAGGCGGAGCCCGCCACGCGGAGGTGAGCGGTCGCCTTCCTCCAGCGCGACGGGGGCGGAACCGGGCCGGTCGCGGCCCGATTCCGCCCCCGTTCGCGGTGCGGGGGGACAGGATGGAGCCATGGATGTGGCCGAGCTCGTTCTGCGGTACGTCGAGGCCGTGGTCTGGCCCGCGGTGACGCTCGTGGTGGCCTGGTGCCTGCGCGACTACCTGCGGGAGGCGTTCGCGCGCATGACGCGGATCGAAACGCCCGCAGGGGCCATCGAGTTCGAGGCGGAGGCCCGGCAACTGCGCGAACGCGCCGAGGAGATGGTCCAGCAGCACCCCGACGCGCGCACGCCCGCCCCGGGATCCGCGCCGTACGGGGGCCCTCCGGCCACGACACCCTCCCGGACGCCGCCTTCCCCTTCCCCGTCGTCCCCGTACCAGCAGCACCCACCCCCAGGGGGCCCGTACGAGCAGCCCCCGTCGCCCCCGGCGTCTGAGATCCCCGTGGCGGCGGACTTCCGTGACTCCTGGGCGATCGTCGAAGCCTCGCCCGTCGGGGCGTTGGCGGCGGCCTGGGCAGCGCTGAGCGCGGGACTCGACGCCGCGCTGCCCAGGCCGCCCGCAACACGCGCGGACCGCGGGTCTTCCGCGCTGCTGCGGCAGCGGCTGGGCCTCGCCGGCGCCGCGCCCGCGACCCTCGCCGTCTACGAAGGACTGCGCCGCCTGCGCGACGCGGCGGTCGACGACGGCGCCCCCGTCAGTACCAGCGCCGCGCGCCACTTCCTCGCCGGATGCGAACGCGTACTCGGTCAAGTACGCAGGTAGCGGCCGTACCGGACGAGCGGGGCGCCGGGAGGCGGGGGACCGGGCACGGCCAGGGGCACGGACTAGGGTGGGCGCGTCGCTTCGATTCAGTCGTACGTAGGGGGACCCATGACCGTGATACCGGACGCGCACAGCGCCGAACAGCACACGCCGGCGCCCGCCGCTCAGAACCGCGCGGCCCGGGGCAAGCGGCGCAGGCTGCGCTCCTCGACCGTGGTGCTCGGCAGCATGGGCGCCCTCGCGGTGGCCTTGTCCGGATACACCTCGGAGCCCGACAAGCGCTGCGTGGACCCCGACAGTTACGACGCCGTGCGCGGCTACCGCATCCTGCCGCCGAGCCAGTGCGAGACCTCGGCGACCACGCGGCAGGCGGCCTTCCCCGCCGCCGCCCCCGCCACCGCGGAAGGCCGCGGCACCGAAGGGGCCGGCACGGCCTGGTACTACGGCGGGCGCGAGGACGACGCGCGCGCGAAGGACGGCACCTTCATCCACGCCGCGGCCGTCGAGCGGGCCGGCTTCGGCTGCGACGACGATGACGACGGGTACGGCAGCAGCAGCGGTGGCGGGTACGGCGGCTGACCCGGGCGCGCGGCGCACGACGAGAGGGCCGGCATGGACCGCCACACCATCACCCCTCGTCCCGGCTGGCGGGAGACCGTCGAGGAACAGGGCTGCATCTACCCGCTGACCCGGTACCCCGACGGCTCCTTCCGCCCCTACTGGGACGAGAGCGCCTACTACTCCTTCACGCTGCCCGAGGTCGAAGCCCTCGAGGAGGTCGTCGAGGAACTCCACGCCATGTGCCTGCGGGCAGCCGCGTACATCGTCGAGGAGAACAGGTTCGCCGACCTGGGCATCACGCAGCCGGCGCTGATCGACCGGGTCGCCGAGGCCTGGCGGCGACGCGAGGAGGTGCCCAGCCTCTACGGCAGGTTCGACCTGCGCTACGACGGGCGCGGCGAGCCCGCCAAACTGCTGGAGTACAACGCGGACACGCCGACCTCGCTGGTGGAGGCCGCCTCGCCGCAGTGGTTCTGGATGGAGGAGTGCTTCCCCGGCGCCGACCAGTGGAACTCCTTGCACGAGCGGCTCGTCGAGGTCTGGAGGAAGCAGGCGGCGCTGCTGCCGCCCGGCGCGCCCGTCCACTTCGCCCACTCGGCGCGCGACGAGTTGGGCGAGGACCTGATGACCGTCGCCTACCTCCAGGAGACCGCCGAACAGGCCGGTCTGGAGACGGTGGCGATACCCGTGGAGGAGATCGGGTGGGACCGGCTCTCGGGCCGGTTCGTCGACCAGCGGCTGAAGTTCGTCCGGGCCTGCTTCAAGCTCTACCCGTGGGAGTGGCTGGCCTCCGACCGGTTCGGGCGCCACGTGCTGGAGACCCTCGACAACGGGGGCGGCACCGGCACCACCCTGTGGATCGAGCCGGCCTGGAAGATGCTGCTGTCCAACAAGGCGCTCCTGGCGATCCTGTGGGAGCTGTATCCCGGCCACCCGAACCTGCTGCCGGCCTATCTGGACGGTCCGCGGGAGCTGGCGACCACGACCGGCTGGGCGGCCAAGCCCCTGCTGGGCCGCGAGGGCGCGGGTGTCACCCTGCACGAGCCCGGCACCGCGCCGTCGGCGCGGGACGAGCCGTGCTGCTACCAGGCGCTGTGCCCGCTGCCGGAGTTCGACGGCAACCGCACGGTGCTCGGCACCTGGGTCGTCGACGGCGAGGCCGCGGGGCTCGGCATCCGCGAGTCGGCGGGCCTGGTCACGGACGAGTACGCGCGCTTCGTGCCGCACGTCATCCGCTGATCCGGACGCGTGCCGCACGTCTTCCGCTGAGCCGGGACCGAGCCGGAACCGGCGGGCGGAACAGGCGGGCCCCGTCGGCCCGGTGGGCCGGCGGGGCCCGCCGGCCGCGCGCCCCGGTCTTCTTCAGGCCGGTTGCGCCGCTCGTGCTCAGCCGGCCAGCCGGGCGGGGAACCCGCCCGTGGCGATCGGCCCCCACTGCCGGGGAGTCACCCGGATCAGCGACTTGCCCTGCTCCCGCATGGCCGCGCGGTACTCGTCCCAGTCCGGGTGCTCGCCCGAGATCGTCCGGTAGTACTCGACCAGCGGCTCCAGCGCCTCCGGCAGGTCCAGCACCTCGGCGTCGCCGTCGACCTGCACCCAGGGGCCGTTCCACTCGTCCGACAGCACCAGCACGCTCACCTGGGCCTCGCGGCGCGCGTTGCGCGTCTTGGCGCGCTCCGGGTACGTGGAGACCACGATCCGCCCCGCCGCGTCCACCCCGCACGTGAGCGGCGAGGCCTGCGGCGCCCCGTCCTTGCGCCGCGTCAGCAGGATCGCCCGGTGGCGGGGCCGCACGAACTCCAGCAGCCCGTCGAGATCGACCCGTGTGGTGGTGGCAAGCGAAGGACTCATACCTTCGAACCTACGCCATGCCGGCCCCGCGCCGAGAGCTTTCCGGCCCCGCCGGGTCACCTCACGTGTCGCACGCCCACACCGCGCCGCACAGGCCGCACCGCGCCCGCACCCGCCCCCGCGCGGGCACCCGCAGCCGCACCCGGCAGGTCGGGCAGGGGAAGGAGACCCGTACACCAAAGCCGTCGGCCTCGAAGGCGTACCCGCCGCCGTCCGGGCCGCCGCCCGGCTCCCCGCGCCGCCGCTCGCGCACGTACCGCCGCCGCTCCCACCACGGTGCCGCCGCCAGCGGCGGTACCGCCTCGTCGCGTACGGCGAGCGCGTGTCCGCGTGCGTACGCCTCGTAGGCCTGCGGGCTGGTGAACCAGACGGCGGGGTCCTCACCGCACAGCCGTGCCCGCTTGGCGAGGACGTAGCCGAACTCCTCGGGGGTGAGGTAGCCGAGCTTCTGCGAGGTGAGGGCGTCCTGCCGGAAGGCGTCCAGCAGCAGCCAGCCGGCGCCGAGGTAGGTGGCGGCGGTGTCGGTGAGGATCTCGTTGTCGCGGGTGCCGGGGAAGGCGAGGCCGAGGCGGTGCAGCCACACGTGGGTGACCTCGTGGGCGAGGGCCGCGCCGATGTCGCCGCGGTGCCGCTTGAAGCGGTCGTTGAGCTCCACGAAGTACTCGGGCCCGGCGCTCAGTTCGACGTTCGCGGCGTGCGTCATCTCGCGGAAGGAGACGATGACCCGCGCCGCGGGCAGCCGCAGGTGCCCGACCATCACACCGGCGACGCGCTGCACCCCCGGATACAGGTCGTCGGCGTCGGAGAAGGCGACGTCGCCGGGCGCGACGCTGTGGCCGAAGCCGCGTACGCCGTCGGCGGACAGCCGCCGGTAGAGCGCCGTGAGCGCCGCGCGCACCGTCTCCAGGTGCGGGAAGCCGCGTTCGACGCGGTCGGCCACCGAACCACTCATCGCACACCCCCAGCGCGCGGCCCGACGTCACGATAGCGCGAGCGGACCGCCCGCGGCCTGACCGTGCCCCAACTCCTGTTCGGTCCAGATCGTCTTGCCGCGGTCGCCGTAGCGGCTGCCCCAGCGGTGGGCGAGCTGGGCGACCAGGAAGAGCCCGCGGCCGCCCTCGTCGGTGGTCAGGGCGCGGCGCAGCCGCGGCTGGGTGTTGCTGGGGTCGGAGACCTCGCACACCAGGACGTGGTCGCGGATCAGGCGCAGGCTGACAGGGCCGCCCGCGTAGCGGATGGCGTTGGTGACCAGTTCGCTGACGATGAGTTCGGTGGTGAACGACTCCTCCACCAGCCCCCACGTCTCCAGTTGGGCGCTGACGTCCTCGCGGGCGGCCTGGACGGCGGCCGGATCGGCGGGGTACTCCCAGGAGGCGGTGTCGGTCCCGGGCACGGCCCTGGTGCGGGCGAGCAGCACGGTGACGTCGTCGTCGGGGTGCTCGGCGCTCGGATGGCGGCGGATCAGCTCGGCGCTGACCTGGTCGAGCGGCTTGTGGGCGTCCTCGGCGCGCAGCCCGGGGGCCGGGCGGCACAGCTTCTCCAAGTCCTCCAGCAGCCTGGCCATGCCGGCTTCCGGATCGTGGCCGACCAGCCCGTCGGTGTAGAGGGCGAGCACGCTGCCCGGCGGCAGCCGCACGCTGGTCACCTCGAACGGGTTGTCGCCGACGCCCAGCAGCGGCCCCGGCGTCAGGTCCAGGAAGCTGACCGTGCCGTCGGGCAGGACCACGGCGGGCGGCGGGTGCCCCGCGCTGGCCATCCTGCACTCCTGGCTGACCGGGTCGTAGACGGCGAACAGGCACGAGGCGCCGACGCTGTCGGGGTGGTCGGCCTCGGCCTTCATCCGCTGCACGAGGTCGTCCAGGCAGGTCAGCAGCTCCTCGGGCGGCAGGTCGAGATCGGCGAGGGTCTGCACGGCGGTGCGGGCCCTTGCCATGGTCGCGGTGGCCTGGAGCCCGTGGCCGATGACGTCGCCGACGACCAGCGCGATCCGCAGCGAGGACAAAGGGAAGGCGTCGAACCAGTCGCCGCCCACGCTGGCACCGCCGCCGGCCGGCAGATAGGAACCCGCCGTCTCGGCCGCCGAGCCCTCGGTGGCCGCGGGCGGCAGGAGGCTGCGCTGCAGGACGAGCGCGGTACGGTGCTCGCGGGTGTACCGGAAGGCGTTGTCCAGCGCCCCGGCCGTCCGGTGGCACATGTCCTGGAGGAACCGCACGTCGTCGTACTCGAACGGCTTGGGGTCCCGGGTGCGGTACACCTGCACGTACCCGAAGAAACGGCCGCCGTGGTACAGCGGGCAGCCCAGCGAGTCCCGCATCCCCTCGGGGACGAGCCGCGCGATCAGTTCCGGGTCGTGTCCCAGGATCTGCCGTGCCGTCCCCGGGCCCGCGGCGAGCACCTCCCCGACGATCTTCCCGGCGGTCTGAGGGCCCTCAGGGGTGGTCGGCACCGCCTCGCCGACCTGCACCAGCGCGGCGGGCCACTGCCCGTCCGCGGCCTGCACCGCGACCCTCCGCGGCGCCGAGGCTTCCTGCCCCGGGTAGCCGAGCGGGGGATCGCGGCCCTGGAGCACGTCGTCGGGGAAGTCGACGCTGGCCAGGTCGCCGAGGCCGGGGACCAGCACCTGGGCCAGGTCGCGGGCGCTGTGCACCACGTCCAGGGAGGAGCCGAGGTGGAAGGCGCGCTCGTAGGCCTTGCCGAGGCGGCGGCGGGCGCGCTGCCGCGGGGTGGCCTCGCGCGCGGTCACCACGACGCCGAGCGGTTCGCCGAGCGGCCCGTCGACCCGCAGGCAGGTCAGGAAGAGCCCCACCTCGGAGCCGGGAGGACCCAGCCCGTACTCGGAGGCGGCGACGACCGTCCCGCTCTGGGCGACCTGCGCCATCGCCTCCCGCGCGACGCCGTCCCCCTCGACGCTGGGCAGCCGGGTCAGCCAGTCGTCCGCCGCGCCCTCGGGCCGCAGCTCCTCGAACGCGGCATTGGTGCGTACCACCCGCAGCCCCATGTCGAACTGGGCCACGGGCACCCGGTCCTGTTCGAGCAGGGCGCGGACCAGCATCGGCCCTGGCGCAGGCCCCGGGCCCACGACGTCCTCGGCCACGGCCACGGCCAGCGTCCCCTGCGCCCCGTCGGCCGCCAGCAGCCGCACCGTCGCCGGGACCAGGTGCCCTGCCCTGTGGCGCAGCCGCAGCCGACGGATGGTCTCCGCCTCCCGGGAGCCGGAGGGGGCTCCGGCGGGGGCGTGCGGCCCGACCAGGGTGGGCGCGTGGGAGGCGACCAGGTCACGCGCCGGGGTGCCGGCGATCGCCGCGCCGCTCCAGCCCAGCAGCCGCCCCGCGGCCCGCGACCACCAGGTGATGCGGCCGTCCTCGTCGACCAGGGCGGCCGCGACCCCGTCGAAGCCGGGACTGTCGTCCGGGGACTCCTGGGCGGGAGGCTCCACGTCACTCCTTGGTGATCGGCCGGGCGCGGACGCTCGCACGCCAGGACCAGGTTCCTCAGCGTCTCCCAGCAGCATGCACCCGCACGCGCCGCGGGGCACCTCCAGCCGCCCGGAACGGTCCCGCCACCCGCCCGGAGCGCCCCGTCACCCCGCCCGTCGTCCGCCCTCCCGGCGGAGCCGCGCCGCAAGCGCGTGACGCAAGTCCAACAACCACCGCACGCTTGTCCATGGGCAAGCCCGCACTAGGTCACCAAGGGTGGGTCGGCGAAGACCGGTGGCGCAGACCGGTGGCGGACCCGAGTGGAGGGCACAACCATGACGAGCGGCGAAGCGAGCGCGGGCGTCACCCGCAGAGCGGTGGTGGCGGCGGGCGCCGTGGCGGGGGTCGGAACGGCGCTGGGCCCAACCGCCGTGGCCCCGGCCCGCGCGGACGCGAAGAAGACGCCCGCGACGCACACCCTGCGCACGCCCGACCTCGACGTGCGCGTCGACCCGGCCTTTCCCCGCATCGTCGACTACACCGACCGTGCGACGGGCACCACCCTGCACGCCCAGGCGGAGGCCACGACGACGCTCCTGGTCGACGGCGAGGAACACACCCCCGAGGTGACCAGCACACCTGGTCGCGACCGGATCACCTACACCCTCACCCTGGAGACCGGCACCGCGCTCACCGTCCGCATCGAGGCGGAGGGCCGCCGCGTCCACTGGCGCGTCACCCGCGTGGCGGAGGCCCCGGAAGGGCGGGTGGGCACCCTCGAACTCCCGCACCTCGCCTTCCTGTCGATGCGCTCCGACCAGCGGCCCGACCCGGTCGTCCACACGGCCCGCGTCGAGCTGGACAAGGACAAGAGCGGCGACACCCTCATCGAGCTCACCGGCGAGACCGCCACCGACGACGAACCGGTCGGCTGCGCCTACGCCGTCGTGGCGACGGGCGAGCTGGCCGCGGCGATCGAGACGAACACCAGCTACGACAAGCCGTCGAAGACCGCGGGCGCCGACTGGGACAACGGACGGCTGTGGCGGCAGACCGTCGCGGTGGGCGACGCCCGCAGCACCCGGCTGACCTGCGGCCAGTGGACGCACCGCGCCGCCACCGCCGCGGCCGACCAGACCGAGCCGCTGCCCTACGTCACCGTCGTGGTCACCGGAGACCGCAACGGCGACGACGTCGCCGACTGGCAGGACGCGGCCATCGCGATGCGCGACATCATGATCGACCCGCGCGGCGCCGACGCACAGCACCTGCGGGTGGTCCCGCACATCCCGTTCAACTTCGCCAGCCAGGCCACCAACCCGTTCCTGAGCACCCTCGACCAGGTCAAGCGCATCCACCTGGCCACCGACGGGCTGCGCCAGTTCACCCTCCTCAAGGGCTACCAGTCCGAGGGCCACGACTCGGCGCACCCCGACTACGCGGGCAACTACAACGAGCGCGCGGGCGGCCTGGCCGACCTCAACACCCTGCTGCGCAAGGGCAGGAAGTGGAACACCGACTTCGCGGTGCACGTCAACGTCACCGAGTCCTACCCGGTGGCCCACGCCTTCTCCGAGAAGCTCGTCGACAAGAACAACGAGCAGTGGGACTGGCTCGACCAGTCCTACCGCATCGACCAGCGCCGCGACCTGGTCTCCGGGGACGTCATCGCCCGCTTCAAGAACCTGCGTGAGGACACCGACAAGGGACTGACCTCCCTCTACATCGACGTCTTCCGCGAGTCGGGGTGGACCTCCGACCGGCTCCAGCGCGCCTTCCGCGACCAGGGCTGGAACGTGGCCACCGAGTGGGGCCACGGCTTCGAGCGCTCGGCGCTGTGGTCGCACTGGGCGACGGAGACCGACTACGGCGCCGACACCTCGCGCGGCATCAACTCCCGCCTCATCCGCTTCATCCGCAACCACCAAAAGGACGTGTTCGCCGACAAGTGGCCCACCCTGCTGGGCGGGGCCCGCATGGGCAACTACGAGGGCTGGCGCGGCAAGACCGACTGGCACGCCTTCTACGCGCTGATCTGGACGCACAGCCTCCCCGCCAAGTACCTCCAGGCCAGGCCGATCCGCTCCTGGTCGGAGCACGAGATCACCTTCGAGGGCGAGGAGGCCACCGCCGTCACCGACACCGGCGGCAAGCGCCGCATCACCACCGAAGGACGGCGGGTCTACGACGACGGCCTCTACCTGCTGCCGTGGGAGCCGCGCAAGGCCACCGACCCGGCGAAGCTCTACCACTACAACCCGGACGGCGGCCGCACCACCTGGCAGCTGCCCTCGGGCTGGAAGCACACCCGCACGGTCCACGTGTACCCGCTGACCTGGCGCGGGCGGGGCGAACCCGTCGAAGCCGCCGTCTCGGGCGGCCGGGTCACCCTGGACGCCGAGGCCGGGATGCCCTACGTCGTCCACCGCAGGCCCGCCCCCGCCCAGCCGAAGCCCCACTGGGGCGAGGGCACCCCGCTGACCGACCCCGGCTTCCACTCCGGCGGCCTGGCGGCCTGGACGGTCGCGGGCACGGCAGCGGTCGAGGTCAGCAAGCGCGGCGACCCCGAACTCGTCCTCGCACCCGGCGGCGAGGCCTCCGTCAGCCAGCGACTGCGGCGCCTGGAGCCCGGCACCTACGCCGCCTCCGTCCAAGTGCAGGTCGGCGACGAGGCGGGGGAGCGGCGCCGCGCCGCGCTCACCGTCCGCACAGCCGACGGCGTCACCGCCGAGAACTGGACGGACACCTCCACCGCCACCAACCAGGTCGCCGCCGACCTCAAGCAGGGCACCCGCTTCCAGCGGATGACGGCCTGGTTCACGGTGCCCGAAGGCGGCGGTCCGGTCACTCTCGCCCTGACGGCGGGGAAGGGCGAGGTACCGGTCCGCTTCGACCACGTACGCGTCGTGGCCGGCACCCCTCCCCGGACGGTGCGCAACGGCGCCTCCGAGCGGCAGGCGGCCCTCGTGCAGGAGGACTTCGAGCACGTGCCGCAGGGCTGGGGCCCGTTCGTCAAGGGCGACGCCGGGGGCTCCACCGACCCGCGCACCCACCTCGCCCAGCGGCACGCCCCCTACACGCAGCGCGGCTGGAACGGCAAGACCATCGATGACGTGATCGACGGAAGCGAGTCCCTCAAATCCCGCGGCGAGAACACCGGGCTCGTCTACCGCACCGTCCCGCACACCGTCCGCTTCGAGGCGGGGAAGACCTACCGCGTCTCCTTCCGGTACGAGAACGAGAAGGCGGACCAGTACGCGTGGGTCACCGGCGTGGACGCCCCCGGCGCCAAGGAACTCCAGCGCCAGCCGCTGCCGGTCGCCACCCGCCCCGCCACCCTCACCTACGAGTTCACCGCGCCCGAGGAAGGACAGGCCTGGGTGGGGCTGCGCAAGGTCGGCGACGACGGCAAGGCCGAGTTCGCCCTGGACGCCTTCACCGTCAGCGAGGTGACCGACTGACCGCCCCCGTCCGCCCACACGACCGGTGACCGGCCAGGGGTGATCACCGTACGCTGCTCCCTGAACGAGTGAGGGGAGCGCGTGCGGTGACCGAGCACCGGTACCAGTCCTGGATGCGGTACTTCACCCCCGGGCCCGTTCACCACCGCCTCGGCCTGGTCTGCCTCGGCGTCGGAATGCAGCACGGCGCGCTGCCCCCCGTGGGGCCGCGCGTCCTCGACCACCACGTCGCCATCGTCATCAGCGCGGGGCGAGGCTGGTGCGAGGTCCCCGGCACCGCCGAGGGCCGGAAGGAGACCGGGGGCCGCCGCCACGACGTGGTGGCCCCCGCGCTGCTGTGGATCACCCCGGGAGTGCCGCACCACTTCGGCGCCGACCCCGAGGAGGGCTGGGACGAGAGCTTCGTCGACTTCACCGGCTCCGCCCTGACCGCCTACACCGAACTGGGCTGCATCGAACCCGGCCGCCCCCTCGTCCCCCTCAGCGACGCCGGACCCGCCCGCGCCGCCATCGCCCGCGTCGCCCGTGCCGCCCGCCCCGGCAACCCGCTGCTGGAGATCGAGGCCGCCGCGGCCGTCCACGAACTCCTCGTCGCGCTGCGCCGCTCCCGCGCCGACACCACCGCCGACGGCGCACCCGTCCTCCAGGCCCTGGCCCGCGACGCCTTCCTGCCCCTGTCGGTCGCCGAACACGCCGCCCGCCACGGCATGACCGCCGCCGAACTGCGCACCGCCGTACGCCGCAGCGCGGGATGCAGCCCCAAGGACTACCTGCTGGGCATCCGCCTGGGCCGCGCCAAGGAACTGCTGGCCGGCACCGACCTGCCCGTCTCCACGGTCGCCCGCCGCGTCGGCTACGACGACCCCGCCTACTTCTCCCGCCTGTTCACCCGCCGCGTCGGCGCGCCCCCCGTCCACTTCCGCGCCACCCAGTCCCGCACCGTCCCCGGCGGCTACGCCTCCCACGTCCCCGACCCCGACCACCCGCCGATGCTCCCGCGGCTCGGCTCCTGACCGGCAGCCCGCCCCGGCTGCCGCGCGGCGCCGCACGCCGGCCGGCCGGGCGTCAGGAGCGGTCCGTCAGCAGCGGGGCCAGCGGATCGTCCGCGTCCAGCAGGGCGGCGACCTCGGCGGCGGTGGGCCCGGTGGCCGGGCCCCGACGGGTGACGGCCACGGACGCCGCCACGTTCGCGCCGCGCGCCGCGTCCAGCGGCCCCGCGCCCCGCCCCAGCAGGGCCAGGAACGCGCCGACATGGGCGTCGCCCGCCCCGTTGCTGTCCACGGCCTCCACGGGCCGCCCCGGCACGTGCACGGCGCCGCCGTCGCCGGCCACCAGCCGGCAGCCGTCCGCGTCCCCGCGCACCAGGACACCCGCACCGGGACGCAGCCTGGCCGCCAGCTTCTCGGCGGCCGCCGCGTCGTCGTCGAGGCCGGTCAGCAGCCGCGCCTCCCTGCGGTTGCAGCTGAGCCAGTCCACCCGGGCCAGGACCCGCGCCAGCCGCGCCGGGTCGATGTCCGCCACGAGCGGTCCGGGGTCCAGGCAGAGGGTGACGCCGTCGGGCAGCGCGGCGGCGAACGCGGCCAGCCGCTCGGCCGCACCCGCCAGTACCAGCCCGTAGCCGGACAGCTGCACGAGGTCGCCGGGGCGCGGCGCCTCGGCCACCGCCCGGATCTGGGCCTCGCTCAGCTCTCCCTCGACACCCGTCGCCGTCACGAACGTGCGCTCGCCCTCGGAGTCCACCAGGGCGACGCAGTAGCCGGTGTCCCGGTCGGTGCGCGCGGGCAGCAGCGCGGTGACGCCCTCCGCGGCGAGAGCCGCACGCACCAGGTCACCGAGCGGGCCGGTGCCGTGGCCGCCCCCGTACACGGCGGGCAGCCCCATGCGGCGGGCCGCGGCCAGCACGTTGAAGCCGCCGCCCGCGGTCTGCGCGGAGTGCGTGGCGAGCACGTCGCCGCCCCGCTCGGGCAGGTGCGGCACGCGCAGCACCATGTCGACGAGCACGCTGCCCGCGAGGATCAGCCGCG
This sequence comes from Streptomyces diacarni, assembly GCF_003323715.1. Classification (GTDB taxonomy): domain Bacteria; phylum Actinomycetota; class Actinomycetes; order Streptomycetales; family Streptomycetaceae; genus Streptomyces; species Streptomyces diacarni. Next base: position 32,784 of record NZ_QOIN01000045.1, on the reverse strand, counting down.
CGGTCATCGGTGAGCCCCCTGTCCGGTGGCCTCGGCGCGTTCGGCGCCCTGCGCGGTGGTCTCGAGCGGCTCTGTTCCCTGCCCGGGAGCAGGCGCCGTCCCGGACTCCGCGGCGCTCCTTTCGGCCTCGGCGCGCACCGCACGGTCCAGGGGGTGCAGCAGGCTGTAGACGACGGCAGCCACCACGAAGGTCACCACCCAGCCGAGCCCGTTCGTGCCCAGCCAGCTGTGCGAGAGCGGCCCGGAGAACCACACGTCGGTGTCGCTGGTCTTCGCCTCGGTCAGCAGCAGCCCCACCACGATCGCCACCGCCCACGCCGTACACGCCGACCAGGCGAACCCGCCGTCGTACCAGTAGCGCCCCGAGCGCCCCGGCTTCATCAGCGCGTCCGCGTCGTAGGAGCGGCGGCGCAGCATGTCGACGGCGAAGACGCCCACCCACGCGGTGATGGGCACCGCCAGCAGCGTCAGGAAGGTGGTGAAGGGCCCGTAGAAGTCGCCCGCGACCAGCATGAAGTAGATGCCGCCCGCGAAGGTGAGCACGATGTCCAGGCCGACGGCGACCGTACGCCTGGCGCGGACCCCGAGCGTGACCAGGGTGAGCCCCGCCGAGTACACCGACAGGTGGTTGGAGAGCAGCAGCCCGCCGAACGCGGCGATCAGATAGGGCACCGACATCCACGACGGCAGCATCGCGTCGATGGCGGCCACCGGGTCGGAGGCGGCGGCCAGCGAGGTGTCGCCGGCCGACAGCAGCGACCCCAGCGAGATCAGCAGCACCAGGGGAATGCCCGCACCCCATGCGGAGGCCAGCACGAGCCGCCCGCCCGGGATGGCACGCGGCAGGTAACGGGCGTAGTCGGCGCCCGCGTTGGCCCAGCCGATACCGGTGCCCGCGGCGATCGTGCCGACACCGGCGATCACCGCGCTCAGCGGCGCGGCGGGGGCGTGCACCACCTTCGTCCAGTCGACGGTCGCCACCAGGAACGCCATGACGAGCAGGTTCAGCAGCCCGAACACGTAGGTGGCCCACTTGTTGATCCACATGATGGTGGCGTGGCCCAGACCGCTGATGAGCAGCGTGCAGGCGATGAAGACCAGCAGGCACACCACCGTGAGCACCGTGTTGTGCGGGGCGCCGAAGACGATCGCCAGCAGGGAGAGCAGCGCGTAGGCGGCGGTGGTGGTGTTGACCGTCTCCCAGCCCACCCGGCTGATCCAGGTCACCAGCGTGGGGCCGGTGTTGCCGCGGCGCCCGAAGACCGCGCGGGAGAGCGTCAGGGCGGGAGCGCCGCCCCGCTTCCCCGCGATGCTCAGGGCGCCCACCAGCGCGAACGAACCGAACGCGCCGATCACGGCGACGAGGACCGCCTGCCAGATGTTCAGCCCGCGGAACGCGACCAGCGTCGCGCCGAGCGGCAGTCCCAGCAGTGAGATGTTCGCGGCGAACCAGGTCCAGAACATCTGGCTCGCATGGCCGTGCCGTTCCGTGTCGGGCACCGGCTCGATGCCACGGGTCTCCACGGCGCCGACCAGCTCACTCCTCTTCGAGTCAGCCATGGCCACCTCCTTGTGAGGCGAGAGGCGGGGAGCGGTGCTCCCCGCGGACGGGGGAGAGGACTCCTCTGGCGAGAGGTGCCCTCCGGGGAGGGTGAGCCGACGCGTACGGCCGGCTCTGGCGCGGCCGCCACACGCGGCCCACCGGGACGGGCCTGTGGGGACGCGCCCGCAGGGGCGGGCCCGCCGGAACGCGCCTTTGGGGACGCGCCCGTGGGGCCGCCGTCGTCGCGCCCGGTCCGAGCGCCGGCCGTCGCGCCCGGTCCGAAGACCGGCGATACGTATGCGGGGGGCCCGCACGGCGGCGCACTGCGGAGCCCTCAGGCGGTGCCCGCGGGCGGGGGCGTGCCGCGCAGCTCCAACAGCCGGGCCGCGAGCGGCTCCATGTCGAGCCCGTTGACGCTGCGCAGCGTCCCCACCGCGTCGGAGGGCAGCCCGCTCAGGCCCGCCACCGCGCCGGAGACGGCACCGGCCAGGGCGCCGATGGTGTCGCAGTCACCGCCCAGGTTGGCGGCCAGCACGCAGGCCCGCCACGGGTCGTCACCGGCCAGGGTGAGCACCGCGAACGCCGCGGGCACCGACTCCTGGCTGGCGACGCTGGTACCGATCAGCGAACCGATCAGCCGGACCGCCTCGTCCTCGGGCACTCCGGCCACCGTGCGCCGCGCCCAGCGGATACGGGTCGCGATGTCGGCGCCCGCCGCCCAGTGGCCGCGCCGGGCACCCGCCGCCGCGGCGGTCTCGGCCGCGTCCATGGCCTCGTCGAGTGTCGCGCCGTCCACCGCGCTGCTCACCGCAGCGGCGACGGCCGCCGCCGCGGCGATCCCGATGGTGGTGTCGTGGGTGACCTGGCAGGACTCCACGACCCGGTCGAGGAACGCGTCGAGGGGACGCGGTGCGAAGGCCACGCCGACGGGGGCGACGCGCATGGCGGCACCGTTGGTCGTCCCGGACCTGCCGGCCTCGGCGACCGGTACCCCGCGCGTGACCGCGTCCAGCGCCGCCTTCGTGGAGGGCCCGAGCAGGTCCAAGGACCCCTTCGCCTTCATCTGCTTCTCCCACGCCAGCAGGGCGCGGGCGAACTCCTCCGGGTCGATGCGACCGCCGCCGTCGGCCAGCAGCCGGCCCACGAGGAGGGCCTGGTCGGTGTCGTCGGTGATGCTCCCTGCGGGCAGCCCCGCCGCCACCGGGTTGTCGGGCGGGCCCGCCTCGAAGCCGGTGACCTCGCCGAAGCGGGCCGCGATCGCGCGCCGGGACATGATCTGGGTGGGCATACCGAGCGCGTCTCCGAGGGCGAGCCCCCACAGGGCGCCAAGCGCGCGGTCGGTGGCGGAGTGGTGTGGTGGGGGCGGGGGATGGTGCATGAGGGGCCGCTGTCCTTCTCGGTCGTGCCGTGCCTGTCGTGCCGTGCCTGTTGTGCTGTGCCCGGTGTCGGGGTTGTGCGGTGCCTGTCGTCCTGGGCCGGGCGCCGCCGGGTCTTCCGTGCGGTGTCGGGCGGTGCCGTGTCCGTCGTGTGGGTTGTGGGGTCAGTGGGGGTCGCCGAAGCTGGTGCGCAGTTCGAACCGTGCGGGGTCGAGCAGGCTGACCACGTGTTCGAGGACGGCTCCCCCGGGGGAGCGCCCGATGCGGGTGACCCGCAGGAACGAGGTGCCTGCGGACCGCCGCAACTGGGCCGCGTCGGCCGCGTCCAGCGGTACGGCGGTGGCCCGCTGCTCTCCGGAGGCGACCACGAGACCGACCGCGGCCAGGGTCGCGGTCAGCGACCCGTCGACGAGGCCGGTGCGCGGCACCTCCTCCAGCCCCCGGGAGAGCGGCACGCGGCTGCGTTCGAGGGAGACCCGCGCGCCGTCCGCGAGGGAGCGCATCCGGTCGACGGCGAGGAACCTGTCGCTCCCCAGGCCGAGTTCCGCGCCGAGGGCGGGGTCGCGTACGGCCTCCAGGCGCAGCACCGTCGTCGACGGCGTGACGCCGCCCTGCTCGGTCAGCGCCTGTTTCCAGCCGTGCCGGTTGTCCAGCGGGGCGCCGTCGAAGCTGACGAAGGAGCCGATGCCGGGGTGGGTGCGCACCAGGCCCTCGTCGGCGAGGGAACGCAGGGCGGCCCGCACGGTCGAGCGGCTCACGGAGAACCGTTCGGTCAGCGCGTGCTCACCCGGCAGCCGGCTCCCGTCCGGCAGGGCGCCGCCCCTGATCTCCCGGCTCAGGATGCGGGCCACCCGGTGGTGCTTGTGTGCCTGTTCGGACATGTCCGCAGCGTAGATGTACCTGTCCGAACCTGTCTGTTCCGTGAGTCACACCGCCCTGTCCAGCACCTGGGACGCCAGGCCCGGGGCGCGCCGCGCGAGGGGGGTGACGGTTAAGCTCGGGCGATGAGCAGCAGCGATATCGAGCAGGCCGAGGCGTCCGTGCGGGCGGAGCTGGGCGCGTTGCGGGACAGCATCGACAACATCGACGCGGCCGTCGTGCACATGCTCGCGGAGCGTTTCAAGTGCACTCAGCGCGTCGGCAGGCTCAAGGCCGACCACGACCTGCCCCCCGCCGACCCGGCCCGCGAGTCCCGCCAGATCGAACGGCTGCGCGGCCTGGCCAAGGACGCCAAACTCGACCCGGCCTTCGCGGAGAAGCTGCTCAACTTCATCATCGCCGAGGTCATCCGCCACCACGAGCAGATCGCCGACGGCGTCCCGCCCGGCGGGCGAGCGAACGCCCCAGCGACGGACTGAGCCCGCGCGGAACCCGTCAGGGGCTCGACTCGGGCGGCGGGGCGAACGGCCCGGCGTGCGTGAGCGCCAGCAGCCCGATGACGACGGCCCCGACCCAGAACAGGACGATCAGGAACCGCCCCGTCGGGTTCTTCCAGTTGAGGACGTGGCGGTTCTGGTTGAAGCCCCTGCGGGGATTGTGCTTGAACAGCGGCTCGTTCGAATCCATGCGCCAGACCCTACGCCGGACGGGGCGGGGGGCCGGCGCGGCGGCGGGGACCGCTCAGCGGTCCTTCTCGCCGCCCGGCGCGGGGACCGCCCTCAGCAGTCCTCCTCGCCCAGGCGGTGCACCCGCACCAGATTCGTGGAGCCCGGGACACCGGGCGGGGAGCCCGCGGTGATGATGACCAGGTCGCCGCGGTCGCACCGGCCCAGCTTCAGCAGCATCTCGTCGACCTGGTCCACCATCTCGTCCGTGGACTGCACCGTCGGGCCGAGGAAGGCCTCCACGCCCCAGGTCAGGTTGAGCTGCGAGCGGGTCGCCTGGTCGGGCGTGAACGCCAGCACGGGAATGGGGGAGCGGTAGCGGGACAGCCGGCGCACCGTGTCGCCTGACTGCGTGAAGGCCACCAGGAACTTCGCGCCGAGGAAGTCGCCCATCTCGGCGGCGGCACGGGCCACCGCGCCGCCCTGGGTGCGCGGCTTGCTGCTCTCGGTCAGCGGCGGCAGGCCCTTGGCGAGCATCTCCTCCTCCGCCGCCTCCACGATCCGGCCCATCGTGCGCACCGTCTCCGTCGGATACTTGCCCACGCTCGTCTCACCGGAGAGCATCACGGCGTCGGTGCCGTCCATCACCGCGTTGGCCACATCGGAGGCCTCGGCGCGCGTCGGACGGGACGCTTCGATCATCGAGTCCAGCATCTGGGTGGCCACGATGACCGGCTTGGCGTTCCGCCTGCACAGCTTGACCGCCCGCTTCTGCACCAGCGGCACCTGCTCCAGCGGCATCTCCACGCCCAGGTCACCGCGCGCGACCATGATGCCGTCGAAGGCGTCGACGATCGACTCCAGGTTCGCGACCGCCTGCGGCTTCTCCACCTTGGCGAGGACGGGCAGCCACCGGCCCTCCTCGGCCATGATCCGGTGCACGTCCTTGACGTCGTGCCCGCTGCGCACGAACGAGAGCGCGATCATGTCGGCGCCCGTGCGCAGCGCCCAGCGCAGGTCCGCCACGTCCTTGTCGGAGAGCGCGGGCACCGAGACGGCGACGCCCGGCAGGTTGAGCCCCTTGTGGTCGGAGACCATGCCGCCCTCGACGACCAGCGTGTGCACGACCGTGCCCTCCACGCGGGTCACCTCGAGGGTGACGCGGCCGTCGTCGACCAGGATGCGCTCCCCGACGGTCACATCGGCGGCCAGCCCCTCGTAGGTGGTACCGCACACCGAGCGGTCGCCCTCGACCTCCTCGACGGTGATCGCGAACTCGTCGCCCCGTTCAAGGAGTACAGGCCCCTCCCGGAAACGGCCCAGCCGGATCTTCGGACCTTGAAGGTCCGCCAGCACCCCCACACTCCGCTGCGTCTCCTCCGAGGCCGCGCGCACCCGGTGGTAGCGCTCCTCGTGCTCGGCGTGTGTTCCGTGGCTCATGTTGAACCGGGCGACGTCCATGCCCGCCTCGACGAGCGTCGTGATCTGCTCGTACGAGTCGGTCGACGGTCCCAAGGTGCTGACGATCTTTGCTCGGCGCATAGTTCGACCCTACGAGTTACCGACGCGTACAGCTCCGTCGCCCGGCAATTGTCCAACCGGCCTTTACCGAAAGGACATTGATCCCCGAAGACAACTAATAAATTGCGCGCGCGTTCGCTCTGATGAGCACCCGAAAACGCTCCTCGTCTCGTCAGCCGAGACGCGGCACACTCATCACGAAACGCGCGTTCACCTGAGCGCGCACCGTCTGCCGCTGCGGCTCCAGATCCAGCTCGGGCGGCGGCCCCGCCGGCCCCCCGTACCCGCGGAAGGAGGCTCCCGGCGCCGCCGGCAGCTGCGGCGCCGCGTTCTCCGCACCCAGATCCGCCAGCTCCACCAGCGCCACCAGGCCCGCACCCACCGCCTCCGCGTACTCGCGCGCCCGCGTCACCGCCTCCCGCACCGCCTGCTGCCGCGCCTCACGATGCGCGGGCGAGTCCCGCCACAGCCCCCACCACGGGCCCTCCACCTGCGTCAGCTCCAGATCCCCCAGCCGCGACGTCAGCTCACCCAGCACCGTGAAATCCGTGACCGTCGCATTCAGCCGCACCCGCCCCTGATAGGCGTGCACCCGCTCCCTGCGGCTCTTGTCGCTCAGCTGCGGCTGCACACTGAACGTGCCCGTCGACAGCTTCTCCACCGCGTCGCCGTACCCCCGCACCAGCTCCAGCGCCCGCGCGTTGCGCCGCGTCAGATCCTCCAGCGCCGTCCGCCGGTCGGTGCCGCGCGCGGAAACCGTCACATCGATCCGCGCGTACTCCGGATCGAACTCCACACTCGCCTCCCCGCGCACCGCGACCCGCGGCGCTTGCGGCGTGCCGTACGGAAGGGCCGACGCGTCGTCCCCGAAACCGGCGGCCCGGCCACCCGGGCCGCCCCCACCCTGCTCGGAACCGGACGACGACGGCGAGTCGGGCGACAGCGGGCCACCGGATATCTCAGTCATACGCCCACTGTGGCAGACCGCCCCTCCGCACCCGCCCCCGAACGGCCACCGCGCAACCCGAACGTCGTGAACGCCGTACGCCCCGGCAGGGGATAACACTCACGGCCCGTCAACGCGTTCAGGATCACCGCGCTGCGATGCGCCGCCAGCCCCAGATCGGGCGCACCCACCCCGTGCGTGTGCCGCTCCGCGTTCTGCACGAACACCGAACCCGTCACCGCGGGGTCCAGCACCATCCGAAACTCCTCGTCCACCAGCGGCCGCCCCGCACCGTCCCGCCGCAGATAAGGGTCCAGCGCCGCCAGCAACCCGTCCGCCGGACGCTCCGCGTACCCCGTCGCCAACACCACCGCGTCCGTCGTCAGACACGCACGCTCACCCTGCTCGGCGTGGTCGAGCCGCAGCCGCAACCGCCCCCCGCCAGGACCCTCCACCGCACACACCCGCACCCCCGGAGTGAGCACCGCGTCAGGCCAGCCGCCGTCCAGCGCCGACGCCCGGCGATAGAGCTCGTCGTGCACCGCCGCCAACGTCTCCACATCCACCGCCTTGTGCAACTGCCCCTGGCGCGGCACCAGCCCCTCCCGCACCCGCTCGGACAAACCGTGGAAATAGCGCGTGTAATCCGGGGTGAAATGCTCCAGACCCAACTTGCTGTACTCCATCGGCTGGAAAGCCGCACTGCGCGTCAACCAGTGCAGCCCCTCACGCCCCACCGGACGCCGCCGCAACAGATCCAAGAACACCTCGGCACCCGACTGGCCCGAACCCACCACCGTCACATGCTCCGCAGCGACCAACTCCTCCCGGTGCGCCAGATACTCCGCCGAGTGAAACACCGGCACCGCCGCGTCCTCCGCCTGCGGCCGCAACCCCTCCGGCACACACGGAGCCGTACCGATGCCCACCACCAGATTCCGCGCGAACGACCTGCCCAGCGCCGCCGCCTCACCCCGGGCGTCCACCTGCGTGAAATCGACCTCGAACAGCCCCCGCCCCGCATCCCAGCGCACCGCGTCCACCTGATGCCCGAAATGCAGCCCCGGAACGTTCTCGCTCACCCACCGGCAGTACGCGTCGTACTCCGCGCGCTCGATGTGGAACCGCTCCGCGAAATAGAAGGGGAACAACCGCTCCCGCTCCCGCAGAAACCGCAGAAACGACCACTCGCTCGCCGGATCCGCCAACGTCACCAGATCGGCCAGAAACGGCACCTGGAGCGTCGCCCCCTCGATCAGCAGCCCCGGATGCCAGCGGAAACACGACCGCTGCTCGAAGAAAGCCGCCCGCAACCCCGGCACCCCGTCGCCCAGCGCCGCCAACGAGAGATTGAACGGGCCGAGCCCCACCCCCGCCACATCCAGCGGCTCCGGCTCCTTTGCGGCAGCCACCCGCGCCGCCTCCCGTGCCCCCCTCACGCGTCCGCCCCCTCCACCGCGGCTTCCTCCGCCACGGCCTCTTCCACAGCCTCCTCCACCAGCTTCACCAGCGCCGCCAGATCACTGGGCGCCACCAGCGGGTTCAGCAACGTCACCTTCCACCACAGGCCGCCTCCCAGCGAAGCCCGGCCCAGCACCGCCTGCCCCCGCTCCAGCAGCCGCCTGCGCACCCCGGCCACCAGCGCGTCGTCCCCGCCCACCGGACGGAAGACCACCGTCGAGAGCGCGGGGCGCGCATACAGCTCGAACCCCACCGTGCCCGCCACCAGCTCCGCCAGCTGAACCGCCGCCGCACACGTACGCTCCACCAGCCGCGCCATCCCCGTACGCCCCAGCGCCCGCAGCGACACCGCCACCTTCAACACGTCGGGACGGCGCGTCGTCCGCAGCGAACGCCCCAGCAGATCCGGCAGCCCCGCCTCCGTGTCGTCACCCGCGTTGAGGTAGTCCGCACAGTGCTCCAGCGGACGCAGCGCCGCCCCGTCAGGAACGGCGAAGAACCCCGCCGCCACCGGCTGCCAGCCCAACTTGTGCAGATCGAACGAGACGCTGTCGGCCCACCGCAGCCCGGCCAGCCGCCCCCGCAGCCGCTCACTGAACAACAGCGGCCCCCCGTACGCCGCGTCCACGTGCACCCGCGCCCCGTGACCGCGCGCCACCCCGACGAGTTCCGCCAGCGGATCGACGTCACCGGTGTCCGTCGTCCCCGCCGTCGCGACGACCAGCGCGGGCGCCCCCTCCAGCCCGTCCAGCGCCGCCTTGAGCGCCGCGGGCTCCAACACCCCGCGCGGCGTCGGCACCACCAAAGGCGGCGCCAGACCCAGCAGCCACGCCGAACGGTGCACGCTGTGATGCGCGTTGGCCCCGCACACCACCCGCACCTGACCGCCGGCGGCACGAGCCGCCTGGCGAGCCAACAGCAGCCCCAGCTGATTCGCCTCCGTGCCACCACTCGTCACCAGCGCGTCCGCACCCGCGTACGTGCCCGTGTCCGTGTTCGCGGCTGTGCCCGTGTTCGTGCCTGCGGCCGAGTCCGTGTGCGCGAGCGCGTCCGTGCCCGGGCCGGAACGGGCACCGGCATCCGCCTCCGCGCCATCCGCACCGGGGAAGACCAGCCGGGCCAGCTCCCGGCACACCATCGCCTCCAGCGTCGAGGCCGCCGGTGCCTGATCCCACGAGTCCATCGACGGATTCAGCGCGCTGGCCGCCACATCGGCCGCCGCCGCCACCGCCAACGGCGGGCAGTGCAGATGCGCCGCACACAACGGCTCCGCCGGATCGGCCGCCCCCGCCGCCACCGCACCCACCAGCGCGTCCAGCGCCGCACCCGCACCCGCACCCACCTCGGGCAACACCGCACCGGCCGCCGCCCGCACCCGCCACGACACCTCCCGCGGCCCACCCGCAGGCAACGGACCCCCGCGCTCCACGGCACCCCGCTCCAACGCCGCCAGCACCGTCCCCAGCAACGGACGGAGCGCGGCGGGCCCGCCACCACCACCCGCCAGCAGACCGACGTCCGCTTCACCGCCCGCCTCGGCGCCGGGAGCGGTCTCGTGCAGGCCATCGACGGTGAACGCAGACATAGGGCACGGCTCTTTCGTTCGGTACACGGTGGCCGCCGAACTCACCGACAACCACGCTTGGTTAGGCCTACCTAACCTACGTGCAGCCCGGCCCCGTACCCCACGATCCGCGACCTACTTCCCCCGAAGGTGGTAGCCCGCCTCCCCGGCCCTGCCTTCTCACCCCACCGCCGTACGCACCCCCAACGCCCTCCGCAGATCATCCAGCTGATCCTCCAGCCGGCGCCGCAACGCGGGCACCATCTCCTGCCGCGTCAGACACTCCTCACCCAGGCTCAGTGTCTCCTCGTCCACGAACGCCGCCGGAAACGCATACCGCCCCGCCACCTCGGCCAACGCCGGACCGCGCCGCGCCGCCAACGGCACCACCTCCGCGAAGTACCGCGCCGGGAACCCCGCCAGCAACCCCGCCTGCTCCGGCTGCCAGAAACCCTGCGCCGTCGCCGTGAACAGATAGTTCGACAGCGCGTCACCAGGACCGAACATCGCCTCCCAGGCCGCCTCCTTCGCCCCCGCGTCCGGCAGCGCCGCCCGGCACCGCGCGGCCGCCTCCTCACCCCGCGCCCCCGCGTCCGCCGCCCGCGCCACCTCGATGTCCGCCACACCCACCGCCCCCAGCACCGACAACCGCAGCAGCAACCGCCACCGCAACTCCACATCCAGCGCCGGGCCCCCGCCGGGCACCTCACCCGCCGCCCACCACTCCGCCAACTCCCCAGGCGACGTCGCACAGTCGATGAAGTACCGAGCAGCCGTCAAGCGCAAGCCCGCACCACCACCCGCCCCCGAGGACGCCTCCGTCCCCGCGGGCGCGCCCGACGTGGACGACAGCAGATCACGGCACAGCTCCGACAGCAGCCCCAACGCCTCGCTGCGCTCCTCACCCGTCAGGAAACGGTCCGCGGCCTGCCCCCGCGCGAACGCCAACACCCCATGCACCACCGCGTCGTCCGACTCGAACGGCAGATGCTCCCGCGCCGTTCGCACGTACTCCAACGGCCCCAACTCCGCGTCCCGCACCATGTCACGCGCCGCGTTCCACACCACCGCACGCGACAACTGCCCCGGCAACCCCGACAGCGCCGACCGCACCGAACCCCACGACACCGGATCCAGACGCACCTTCGCATACGTGAAATCCAGGTCGTTGACCAGCACGAGATCCGGACGCGGCCCGTCCAGCGTCATCGTCAACCGGCCACCGTCCCCGGGCACGTCCCGCTCCAGCCGCTCCCGCAACACCAGCCGGGACTCATCCGCCGGCGCCCGGTCGTAGAGCCCCACCGCGAGCCGGTGCGGACGGCGGCCCACATGCTCCACATCCACATACCAGCGCCGGTCCTCCGACTCGCCCACCCGCGGCACCAACGTGTCCACACCCGTCGTCCGCAACCAGCACTCCGCCCACCCCCGCACATCCCGCTTCGAGGCACGCGCCAGCGAATCGAGGAAATCCCCCAACGTCGCGTTCGAAAACCGGTGCCGCGCGAAATGATCGTTGATGCCCGCCAGGAAATCCCGCTCACCCAGCCACACCACCAGCTGACGCAGCGCCGAAGCCCCCTTCGCGTAGCTGATCCCGTCGAAGTTGCCCAACGCCGTCGCCGTGTCCGGCACCCCCTCCGGATCCGGCGCCACCGGATGCGTCGAAGGACGCTCGTCCGCGTCGTAACCCCAGCTCTTCCGCGCCACCGCGAAATCCGTCCACGTGTCCGTGAACCGCGTCGCCTCGCTCAGCACCTGATACCCCATGTACTCCGCGAACGACTCGTTCAGCCAGATGTCGTCCCACCAGCGCAACGTCACCAGATCGCCGAACCACATGTGCGCCATCTCGTGCGCGATCACCATGCCGCGCGTCTGCCGCTCCGTGTCCGTGACCGCCGACCGGTGGATGAACTCGTCCCGGAACGTCACCAGACCCGGATTCTCCATCGCCCCCGCGTTGAACTCCGGCACGAACGCCTGATCGTAGGAGTCGAACGGATACGGCTCGTCGAACAGCTCGTGATACCGGTCGAAACAGCGCCGCGTGATCTCCAGCAGCTCCGCCGCGTCCGCCTCCAGATACGGCCCCAGCGACCTGCGCACATGCAGCCCGAACGGCAACCCCGCGTGCTCCGTGCGCACCGAGTGGAAAGGCCCCGCCGCCACCGCCATCAGATACGTACTGATCGGCGGCGTCGGCGCACACTCCCACCGCCCGCCCTCCCCCGTACGGGCCGCCACCCCGTTCCCCAGCACCGTCCACTCCTCGGGCGCCGTCACCGACACCTCGAACGACGCCTTCAGATCCGGCTGGTCGAAACACGCGAACACCAGCGGAGCGTCCGTCACGCAGCACATCGTGTAGACGTACGCGTTGCCGTCCTCCGGATCCGTGAACCGGTGCATGCCCTCACCCAGCCGCGAGTACGGCATCAACGCCTCGACCCGCAACTCGTGCTCCCCCGCCGCCAGACCGCGCAGCGGCAACCGCCCCTCGGCCGGCTCGCCCGGATCGAGCGCCCGCCCGTCCAGCTCGGCCCCCACCAGCCGCGTCGGCCGCACCTCCACGAAGGTGTCCGCCCCCGCCTCCAGCACGGTGAACCGCACCACGGTCGTGGACCCGAACACCTCCTCCCCCCGCGTCAGATCCAGATCCACCCCGTACCGCTCGACCCTGACCGCCCGAGCCCGGCTCTCCGCTTCCGCACGCGTCAACACGACCATGGGCGCCATAGTGCCCCAGACGCGATCCGTGGGCACCGGTGCGTCAGTACTTGGGGCCGATGCGCGCGTCCATGAGGGCTACGGAGGGGCGGCGGGCGACGGAGATGTTGTACGGCACCGTGCCGCGCCTGGTGACCTTCCACTCGACTCCGACCTGGTCGAGGGTGCGGCAGTAGAGCGCTCTGATGTCCTCGGAGACGTTGGTGAAGAAATACCGCGGATACTCGTACCGCTTCCGCTGCCCGGCGACCATGCGGGTGGTCCAGTTGGTGATGCGGCAGCCGTCGGAGTGGACCAGGCCACGAAGGAGTTCCCAGGGATGGGCGTCGACGATCTCCTGTTGCCAGCGGGCCAGGACGATCGGGCGTTCGTGCTTCCTGCCGGAGCCGTGTTGGGGGAAGAGGCACCACAGGTGTTGGGAGTACACCTTCACGTTGTGGCATCCGGTCCTGCGGACCCGGCACACGGAGTTGTGGGGGAACACCCGGCGCATCGCCTTTTCGCACTCCGCCATGAGGCCGGGCCAGGCGTCGCCGCAGGCCACCATGAGGCTGGGTACGCGGTGAGCGGAGTACTGGATGATGTGGCCGTCGCCGAGGTAGAGGCCGAGGAGGTAGGCGTAGGCCTGCTTGTCGAAGCTCCGGCCCTCACAGCGTGGGCACGCGCGTTGCCGGCCGTCACGGCCCGGGTGCGGTGTGACGACCCCTTGCCGTACCCGCTCCCTGTGCAGCCAGTAGCCGACGGTTCCATAGGGGACCTGTAGCCGCTCGGCTATCCGGCGGTTGGACATCCCGTCCCGCCGCAGTTCGATGACTTGTGCCCTTTTCAAAGGATCGTGCGCTTGCATGTGGGCAGCATCACGCCGACTGTTCCGAGCGGGGACGAAAACAGGGCCTGGGTCACTCGTACGAGTGACCCAGGCCCTGTTGGGGTGCCGGGTGCGGGATTCGAACCCGCACGCCCTTTCGAGCAATCCCTTTTGAGGGGACCATGTCTACCGTTCCATCAACCCGGCTGGGTTACGTGCCGGGGCGAGCATACCCCGTCACCATTGCCGGGTGGGAATGGGTAAAGTCGAGGACCCCACCTGTGCGGAAACGAGGAGCCCAGTGAGCGCCGCGGACGTCCCCGAGTCTGAGAGTGTCCAGAGTGCAGAGCCCGTGGAGGCGGCTGCCGAGACGAGCGGTGGCGCGCACGTGCCTCCGGCGACGCGGCGGGTCGTGATCGCGGAGGACGAGGCCCTGATCCGGATGGATCTCAAGGAGATGCTCGAGGAGGAGGGCTACACCGTCGTCGGCGAGGCGGGCGACGGGCAGCGGGCCGTGGAGCTGGCCCGCGAGCACCAGCCCGACCTGTGCATTCTCGATGTGAAGATGCCCGTACTCGACGGCATCTCCGCGGCGGAGAAGATCGCCGAGGAGAGCATCGCGCCGGTGCTGATGCTGACCGCGTTCTCCCAGCGTGAGCTGGTCGAGCGGGCCCGCGACGCGGGTGCCATGGCCTACCTGGTGAAGCCGTTCAGCAAGAGCGACGTGGTGCCGGCCATCGAGATGGCGGTCTCGCGGTTCACGGAGCTGCGGGAGCTGGAGAAGGAGGTCGCGGACCTCGCCCAGCGGCTGGAGACGCGGAAGCTGGTGGACCGGGCCAAGAGCGTGCTGCAGACGCAGTACGGGCTGACGGAGCCGGCGGCGTTCCGCTGGATCCAGAAGACGTCGATGGACCGCAGGCTGTCGATGCAGCAGGTCGCCGAGGCGGTCATCGCGGACGGCGAGGAACGCAAGAAGCAGCAGTAGCGGCGGTAGCGGCAGCAGCGGGCACGGGCTGAGGGGGCGCTTGCGGGCGTCCCCTCGGCCCGTGCCCGTGCTCAGTCCTCGCCGAGGTACGCCTTGCGTACCGATTCGTCGTACAGCAGTTCCTCTCCGGTGCCGGAGAGGGTGATGTTGCCGATCTCCATCACGTGTCCGTGGTCGGCGAGGGAGAGCGCGGCCTGGGCGTTCTGTTCGACGAGCAGGATGGTCGTGCCGGCGGATTTGAGTTCGCTGATGGTGGCCATGATCTTCTGCATCATGATCGGTGAGAGGCCCATGGAGGGTTCGTCGAGCATGAGCAGTCTGGGGCGGGACATCAGGGCGCGGCCCATGGCGAGCATCTGCTGTTCGCCGCCGGAGAGGGTGCCGGCGGCTTGGCGGCGGCGTTCTCCGAGGATGGGGAAGCGTTCGTAGGCGCTGTCGATGTCGCGGGCGATGCCGTCGGTGTCCTTGCGGAGGAAGGCGCCGAGCTGGAGGTTCTCCTCGATGCTGAGGCGGGGGAAGATGCGTCGGCCTTCGGGGGAGTGGGCCAGTCCCATGGAGACGATCTTGTGTGCGCCGACTCCGTTGAGTACCTGTCCTTCGAAGGTGATCTTTCCGGCGAGGGGTTTGAGCAGTCCTGAGAGGGTGCGCAGGGTGGTGGTCTTGCCGGCGCCGTTGGTGCCGATGAGGGTGACGACCTCGCCGGCTTCGACGGAGAAGGAGATGCCTTTGACGGCTTCGATCTTGCCGTAGGCGACGCGCAGGTCCTCGACTTCGAGCAGGGCCATCAGTCTGCCTTCCCTTCCGGGGCGTCCGCCGGCTGGTCGGCTTGCGCTGACTGCGAGGTGGTTGCCGCCTCGGTCTCTTCCGCGGCGCGGATCCCGCCCTCTTCGGCGGCGCGGATCCCGCCCTCTTCCGCGGCGCGGGCTTCCGCTTCTTCCGCCGCGCGGACCTCGGCCGCTTCCGCTTCGCCGGGTTCTCCTTCGAAGGGGGTGCCGAGGTAGGCGGCGATCACGCGGTCGTCGTTCTGGACGATGTCCGGGGTGCCTTCGACGAGTTTCTGGCCCTGGACGAGGACGGCGACGCGGTCGCAGAGGTTGAAGATGAACCGCATGTCGTGCTCGATGACGAGGACGGCGGTGCCCTGTTCGCGGATGGCGAGGACGAGTTCGCGGGTGGCGGTGGTCTCGACGGCGGTCATGCCCGCGGTGGGTTCGTCGAGGAGGAGCAGCCCTGGTTCGCTGGCGAGGGCGCGGGCGATCTCCAGTTTGCGCTGTTCGCCGTAGGGGAGGTTGCGGGCGAGGTGGTCGCGTTTGTCGGCGAGGCCGGTGAAGCGGAGCAGTTCCATGGCGCGGTCTTCGGAGTGGCGTTCGGCGCGCCGGAAGCCGGGTCCGCGGACGAGGGCGGAGAAGAGGCCTTCGTGGGTGCGGGTGTGGCGGCCGACGAGGACGTTTTCCAGGACGGTCATGTTGGCGAAGAGCCGGATGTTCTGGAAGGTGCGGGCGATGCCTGCCTGGGTGACGAGGTGGGAGCGGTGGGGCAGGACGGTGCCTTTGTAGCTGACGGTTCCCTCGGTGGGGATGTAGAGGCCGGTGAGGCAGTTGAAGAAGGTGGTCTTGCCGGCGCCGTTGGGGCCGATGAGGCCGACGATCTCTCCGGGGCGCACGGTGAGGTTCACGTCGCGGACGGCGGTCAGGCCGCCGAAGCGCATGGTCACGCCTGAGGCGTCGAGGACGGCGCTGCCGGCCTCGCGGGGTGCGGGGTTGTCGGCTGCCGTGGTGGTGGGTGTCGTCATGGGGTCCTCACGCCTCCGTCTTGCCGATGCCGGGGAGGCCGGGGGTTGTCTGTGCGGTGGCGTCGGGGACGTCGAGTTGTCCCGTCTCGTGGAACTCCAGTTGTTTGCGGCGGTCGGCGATGAGGCCTTCGGGCCTGAAGCGCATCAGCAGGACGAGGGCGATGCCGAAGAGCAGCAGTTGGTAGTCGGCCATGAACTGGAGTTTGGCCGGGATGAGGTAGAGGAGGGCGGCGCCGATGAGGGGTCCGCTGACGGTGCCCATGCCGCCGAGGATGACGGCGATGAGGAGGAAGGCGGAGTTGGGTGGCGCGGTGTGGACGAACTTGTAGGACTCGGGGTTGACGGAGAACTCGACGTGGGCGAGGACGGTGCCGGCCATGCCGGCGAGGGTGGCGCCGAGGGCGAAGGCCATGAGTTTGAGCCGGAAGGCGTTGACGCCCATGGCGCGTGCCGCGGTCTCGTCCTCGCGGATGGCGATCCAGGCGCGGCCGATGCGGGAGTTGTCGGAGCGCCGGAAGATGGTGACGACGATGGCGGTGAACAGCAGCATCAGCAGGTAGTAGTTGGCGAATCTGCCGAGTTCGAAGCCGAGGAGGGTGTGGGGTTCGCCGAGGTTGAAGCCGAAGAGCTCCAGGTCGGGGATGTTGGGGATGCCGTTGGGGCCGTTGGTGATGTTGGGGCCTGAGTCGCCGTCGAGGTTTTGTACGGAGATGCGGAAGATCTCTCCGAAGCCGAGGGTGACGATGGCGAGGTAGTCGCCGTGCAGGCGCAGGGAGGGGAAGCCGATGACGAGGCCGAAGACGAGGGCGACGGCGGCGCCGATGAGGACGGCGGCCCAGAAGGGTACGTGGATGCCGAGGGAGGAGGTCTCGGCTCCGGAGACGAGCGCCGCGGTGTAGGCGCCGACGCCGAGGAAGGCGACGTATCCGAGGTCGAGGATGCCGGCGAGGCCGACGACCATGTTGAGGCCGAGTGCGACGGTGGCGAAGATCAGTACGCTGACGGCGATGTTGGTGTAGGCCTCGTTGCTCTGGGTGATCGGGAAGAGCAGTGCGGCGGCGAAGGTGGCGGCGAGGGTGACGCCGCGGTGTTTGGCGGTCAGCGCGGTCAGCCGGCGGGGCAGTCCGGTGCGGTGGAGCGCGGGGAAGGCGAAGGCGGAGAGCATCAGGAAGCCGATGAACGGGGGGCCGCCGTCCGCTTCGATGCCGTAGGCGAAGACGTAGAGGCCCAGCGCGCAGGAGGCGCAGATCACGAGGATCTCGGCCCAGTCGGGCAGGGGTGCGGGGCGTCCTGGTGAGGGTGCTTTGAGCGCGTGGGTGAGGCGCGCCCAGGGGGCGGGTTCGCGGGCGTCGTCGCCGGTTTCCGGAGCGAGGTCGGCGGGGAGTGCGAGGGCTCCGATGACGGCGAGGAGGGTGCCTGCGGCGCCGATCCACATGCCGGGTTCGAGGTTGACGAGGCCGCCGAGTTCGACGGCGATGGCGCCTGCGGTGTACCAGGTGACGGCGAGTGAGGCGAGGGCCATCAGCAGCAGTGCGCTGTGTTTGCCGCCGGGGGTGAGCCAGCGCAGTCCGCGTACGCCTGCGGAGGCGAGGAGGAGTGCGGCGGTCAGGACGGCGGCGACGAGGGTGAGGAGCTGGAGTCCTGCCGGGTAGAGGGCGATGGTGAGGTCGCCGGGGAACTCGGCGGTCCAGGTCCAGGGGAGCATCGTGGAGACGAAGGCGAGGAGTGCTCCGGCGCCGACGAGTACGCGGCCGTTCCTGCGGCTGGTGTGCGGGTCGGCGCCGAGGGGGAGGGGTCCTCGAACGGTGGGGGAGTGGTGTGCCGGGGTGGCTGGCGCGGTGTGCGCGCTGGTGTCGGTGTGGTGTGTCGTCATGGGTATCACGCCCGATCCGCGAGGCGTTCGCCGAGGATGCCCTGGGGCCTTAGGAGGAGGACGAGGATGAGCAGCACGAACGCCCACACGTCCTTCCACGAGCCGCCGCCGAACTGTTCGAGTCCTGGGATGTTGCCGATGTAGGCGGTGGCCAGGGCTTCGGCGACGCCGAGGACGAGGCCGCCGACCATGGCGCCGTAGATGTTGCCGATGCCGCCGAGGACGGCGGCGGTGAAGGCCTTGAGCCCGGCGATGAAGCCCATGCGGAAGTTGACCTCGCCGGTTTTGAAGCCTTGTGCGATGGCGGCGATGGCGGCGAACGCGGCGCCGATGGCGAAGGCCATCACGATGATGCGGTCGGTGTTGACGCCCATCAGCTTGGCCGTGTCGGGGTCCTGGGAGGTGGCCTGCATGGCCCGTCCGGTGCGGGTCTTGGCGACGAACAGGCCGAGGGCGAGCATGCACACGGGCGCGGCGATGAAGATGAACAGGTCCTCGCGGGAGAGGGCGACGAAGCCGAGGTCGAGGTCGCCGCCGCCGAGCTGCGGGAAGGGCCGGGCCTTCTTGGCGTTCGGGTAGAAGGCCCAGACGGCCTGCTGGAGTGCGAGGGAGAGGCCGATCGCGGTGATCAGCGGGGAGAGCCGGGGGCCGCCGCGCAGGGGCCGGTAGGCGAAGCGTTCGGCTCCGACGGCGACGAGCACGGCGCACACGACGCCGAGCAGGATCATCAGGGGGAGCGCGAGGGCCATGCCCGTTCCGTCGGGCAGCCACAGGTAGGCGGTCAGCGCGCCGAAGCCGCCGATCATGAATATCTCGCCGTGGGCGAAGTTGATGAGCTGGACGATGCCGTAGACCATCGTGTACCCGATCGCGATGAGGCCGTACAACGCGCCGAGTGCGAGTCCGTTCGCCAGCTGATCCGGCAGACCGTGCACCGGGGGACTCCTTGGGTGTGTCAGATACGGCTGCGCGGGGGCGCGTCCGAGCGCCCCCGCGCAGCCGTTGTTCGCTGGAAGGTGGGGCGGGGCGGGGTCCGGTCAGCTCTCCTTGAAGGTGCCGGTCTGCACGGGTTCGTGCTTGCCGTTCTTGACTTCGTAGACGGACAGCTGCTTGTTGGTGGTGTCGCCGTACTTGTCGAAGCCGACCTGTCCGGTCACGCCGTCGAAGGTGACGTCCTGCATGGCCTCGGTGACCTGCTTGCGGGCGTCGTCCATGGTGTCGGGCAGCTTGCCGTCGTTCTTGTCCACGACGGTCTTGACGGCGAGGATGACCGCCCTGGTGCTGTCGTAGGCGTAGCCGCCGTAGGCCTCGTAGGGCAGCTTGTAGCCGGCCTTCTTGTAGTTCTCCATGAACGTCTTGGCGGTGTCGAGGCTCTCCAGCGGCGCTCCGACGGAGGTGGCGAGGTCGCCCTCGACGTTCTTCTTGCCGAGCTTGGTGTATTCCTCGCTGTAGAGGGCGTCACCGCCGACGACCAGCGCCTTGGATCCCGCTTTGCTGATCTGGGAGCTGAGCGGCGCGCCTGCCGGGTACTCGCCGCCGTAGTAGACGAAGTCGGCCTTGGACTTGGCGACCTTGGTGGCGACGGCGGAGAAGTCGCGGTCGTCGGGGTTGATGTGGTCGGTGCCCACGACCTTGCCGCCGAGTTTCTTGAACTCGTCGGCGAAGGTGCCCGCCAGTCCGGCGCCGTAGGTCTTCTTGTCGTCGATGATGTACGCCTTTTTGAACTTGCGCTTGTCGAACAGGTACTGGGCGGCGTACGGGCCCTGGACGGCGTCGGTGGCGCAGGTGCGGTAGTAGGTGTCGAAGAGTCGTTTCTTCTTGCCCTTCTGCCAGTTGGGGCCCTGGGTGAGCTCGGGCGCCGTGTTGGCGGGGGAGACCTGCACCATGTTCGCGTTGCCGAAGACCTTCTGCATGGACTGGCCGACGTGCGAGTTGAGGGGGCCGACGGCGCCGATGACCTCGTCGTTGCCGACGAACTTGGTGGCGTTCTGCTGGCCTGTGCCGGCCTGGCCCTGGTCGTCGAGCGCCTGGATCTTGAAGGTGACGCCGTCGACCTCGTTGTTCTTGTTGGCGGTCTTGACCGCGAGTTCGCTGGAGTTCTTGATGCCCTGTCCGAGCGCGGACAGGTCGCCGGTCAGTGGTGCGTCGAGCCCGATGACGACGGTGGTCTTGTCTCCACCCTCGCCACCCCCGCTCTTGTCGCCGCGCGAGCCGCACGCGGACAGGGTGAGAGCTCCCACCGTGACGGTGGTGGTGAGTATGAGCAAGGAACGGTGACGCACGATCAGTCCTTTCCCCGAGGCGCGGCCCTCGTGGCGTGAGTGCGTGAGTGGCCGTGTCGCGCGCCGGGCCGTACGGGGGTACAGATCGGTGCTGTGTCATGCACGCCCGGCGGCGCGGTGACTGGCGGTGACTCTAAGGCGAGCCTGTGAAGACGGGCAGAGGTCCAGTCGATGATGTGACTTTCTTGTTATCACCGTCACGGAACCGGAAGGCCGCCAACTGGTCTTCCCTCAACTCTCCGTGTGTGACGGGAAGATGGCGGACACGTTTCGCGCCCCGAAGCCGCAGTTGGTTCGGGCAGTCACCCATCGGGGTCCGAGAGCGGGTCCGCATACCGTACGCAGCACGCGCGTGAGTGCCCGCGCAAAGCCGTGTGCGCGGATCATGTGAAGGCCCCGACAGGGACGCGTCACGCACCGTGACGCCCGGAAGGGGGCCGGGGGCTCCCCTTGCGCCGCAGAGGAGATGTGGGCGCGCCCCGAAGGGGCGCGGGGAACTGCGCGGCCAACCACACTCCACCCGCAGCCCGCACACTGCGGTCGGTGGCACCCCCGTGCCGGGACGAGACCCGCAGGAAAAAACTCAGCGCAGCAGGCACGTGAGCCGCGCCGAGCACACGCGCCGCCCCTGCTCGTCCGAGACGGCGATCTCGTAGCTGGTCATGGTGCGGCCCCGGTGGACGGGGGTGGCCACGCCCGTCACCAGTCCGTCGCGCGGGCCCCGGTGGTGGGTGCAGTTCAGGTCGACTCCCACGGCGGCCTTGCCGGGTCCGCCGTGCAGCATCGCTCCCACCGACCCGAGCGTCTCGGCCAGTACCGCCGAGGCGCCGCCGTGCAGCAGCCCGTACGGCTGGGTGTTGCCCTCCACGGGAAGCGTGCCGACGACCCGTTCCGGGGAGGCCTCCACGACCTCCAGGCCCATGCGCTCGCCCAGTGCCCCGGCGGAGAACAGCGCCGGGAGGTCGAAGCCCGAGCCCTTCCACTGGTCCAGGATCTCCTGGGGGAACTTGGTGGTGGTCCGCTCGCCCATGCGCCGCTGCTCCGTTCACGTGTCGCTCGGCCGGCCGGGGGAGTGGACCGGCCGGTCCGAGCCTATGCCCGTACGGGGGTCACTCGGCCGTGGACGGCGTGAGACTGATCACGACGGACTTGCTGGCGGGGGTGTTGCTGACGTCGGCGGTGGCGTCCAGCGGGACGAGCACGTTGGTCTCGGGGTAGTAGGCGGCGGCGCAGCCGGGCGCCGTCGGGTAGTGCACGACGCGGAATCCGCGCGCCACCCGCTCCCGCCCGTCGCCCCACTCGCTGCGCAGGTCGGCGTACGCGCCGTCGGCCAGCCCGAGCGTCTCGGCGTCCTCGGTCCTCACGAGCACCACGCGGCGGCCGTTCTTGATGCCGCGGTAGCGGTCGTCGAGGCCGTAGACGGTGGTGTTGTACTGGTCGTGCGAGCGGAGCGTCTGCAGCAGCAGCCGGCCCTTCGGCACCCGGGGGTACTCGACGGGCGCGGCGGTGAAGTTCGCCTTGCCCGTGGCGGTGGGGAAGCGCCGCTCGTCGCGCGGCGCGTGCGGCAGCGCGAAGCCTGAGGGCCGGGCAACGCGCGCGTTGAAGTCCTCGAAGCCGGGGATCACGCGGGAGATCCGGTCGCGGATCAGCCCGTAGTCCCCCTCGAACTCCTCCCAGGGGGTGGCCGACCCGGCGCCGAGCGTGGCGCGGGCCAGGCGGGCGACGATGGCGGGCTCGGACAGCAGCTGGGGGCTCGCGGGCGCCAGCCGTCCGCGGGAGGCGTGCACCATGCCCATGGAGTCCTCCACGGTCACGTACTGGTCGCCGCCGCGCTGGGTGTCGCGTTCCGTGCGCCCCAGCGTGGGCAGGATCAGCGCCCGTGCGCCGGTCACGCAGTGGGAGCGGTTGAGCTTGGTGGACACGTGCACGGTCAGCCGGGCTTGCCGCATCGCGTCCTCGGTGACCTCGGTGTCGGGGGAGGCGGCCACGAAGTTGCCGCCCATCGCGACGAACACCTTCGCCTGCCCGTCGCGCATCGCCCGGATGGCGCGCACGACATCCAGGCCGTGTTCGCGCGGCGGGGCGAACCCGAACTCCTGCTCCAGCGCGTCGAGGAAGGCGGGCGCGGGCCGCTCGAAGATGCCCATGGTGCGGTCGCCCTGCACGTTGCTGTGGCCGCGCACGGGGCACACGCCCGCGCCGGGGCGGCCGATGTTCCCGCGCAGCAGCAGGAAGTTGACCACCTCGCGAATGGTGGGCACCGAGTGCTTGTGCTGGGTGAGCCCCATCGCCCAGCACACCACGGTGCGGCGCGAGGCCAGCACCATCTCCAGGGCGCGCTCGATCTCGGCGTGCTCGAGGCCTGTGGCGGCCGCCGTCTCGTCCCGGTCGGTGGCGCGGGCGGCCTTCGCGAACTCCTCGAAGCCGTGCGTGTACTCCGCGACGAACTGCTCGTCGAGCGCTCCCTCCCGCTCCAGGAGCATGCGGTTCAGGGCGCGGAAGAGCGCCTGGTCGCCGCCGAGGCGGATCTGCAGGAACAGGTCGGTGAGCGGGGTGCCGCCCGCTGCCAGCCCCTTGGGGGTCTGCGGGTTCTTGAACCGCTCCATCCCGGCCTCGGGCAGCGGATTCACCGTGATGATCTTCGCGCCGCCCGCCTTGGCCTTCTCCAGCGCGGAGAGCATCCGGGGGTGGTTGGTCCCCGGATTCTGCCCGGCGACGATGATCAGGTCCGCCTTGTACAGGTCCTCCAGCAGGACGCTGCCCTTGCCGACGCCGAGCGTCTCGGTCAGCGCGGAGCCAGACGACTCGTGGCACATGTTGGAGCAGTCCGGCAGGTTGTTCGTGCCGAACTCGCGGGCGAAGAGCTGGTAGAGGAACGCGGCCTCGTTGCCGGTGCGCCCCGAGGTGTAGAAGACCGCCTCATCGGGTGACGAAAGGGCCCGCAGCTCCTCGGCGATCAGGTCGAAGGCCGCCTCCCAGCCGATCGGCTCGTAGCGCTCGCCGCCCTCGGGCAGGTACATCGGCTCGGTCAGCCGGCCCTGCTGCCCCAGCCAGTACCCCGACCGCTCGGCGAGGTCGGCGACCGAGTGCGAGGCGAAGAACGCGCGGGTGACCCGGCGGGTGGTCGCCTCCTCGGCGACCGCCTTGGCGCCGTTCTCGCAGAACTCCGCCGTATGCCGTTGGTCACCCTCGGGCCACGCGCAGCCCGGGCAGTCGAACCCGTCCTTCTGGTTGACGCGCAGCAGCGTCAGCGCGGTCCGCCTCACCCCCATCTGCTGCCGCGCCATCCGCAGCGAGTGCCCGACGGCGGGCAGCCCGGCCGCCGCCTGTGCGGGCGCCCCCACCTGGGGCGCGTCCTGAACAGGGTCATTGGAGGGAGCCTTACGCGTCATAACACCTGATGGTGCCACCGCACCGGGTGTGGCAGCCACACACCGGCGCGCCCCGCCGTTGTCACAGCCGCATGCGAGGATCTCTCCCGTGGCTAAGAAGGCAGCGAAGACGGCACAGGCGGCGACCGGGCTGGCGAAGGACGGCGGGGCACAGCCTCGCCTGATGCTCATGGACGGGCATTCCCTCGCGTACCGCGCGTTCTACGCGCTTCCCGCGGAGAACTTCAACACGACCACGGGGCAGCCCACCAACGCGATCTACGGGTTCGCGTCGATGCTGGCGAACACGCTGCGCGACGAGGCGCCCACGCACTTCGCCGTCGCCTTCGACGTCTCGCGCAAGACCTGGCGCTCCGCGGAGTTCTCCGAGTACAAGGCGAACAGGTCCAAGAGCCCGGACGAGTTCAAGGGCCAGGTGGAGCTGATCGGCGAGCTGCTGGACGCCATGAAGGTGCGCCGCTACGCGATCGACGGCTACGAGGCGGACGACGTGATCGCCACGCTCGCCACCGCGGCCGAGGCCGAGGGCTTCCAGGTGTCGATCGTCACGGGCGACCGGGACACCTTCCAGCTCGTCAGCGACAACGTCACGGTGCTCTACCCCACCAAGGGCGTCTCCGAGCTGACGCGCTACACGCCCGAGAAGGTGGCCGAGAAGTACGGCCTGACGCCCGCGCAGTATCCGGACTTCGCGGCGCTGCGCGGCGACCCCTCCGACAACCTGCCGGGCATCCCGGGCGTCGGCGAGAAGACGGCCACGAAGTGGATCACCCAGTTCGGCTCCCTCGCCGAGCTGGCCGAGCGGGTGGACGAGGTCAAGGGCAAGGCGGGCGACAACCTCCGCTCGCACCTGGAGTCCGTGCTGCTCAACCGCCGGCTGACGGAGCTGGTCCGCGACGTTCCGCTGCCGGACGGGCCCGGCGACCTGACCCGCGTCGCCTACGACAGGGACGCGCTGGCCGTCATCCTCGACGCGCTGGAGTTCCGCCACCAGAACTTCCGCGACCGCCTCTTCGCCGCCGACCCTGGCGCCGCCGCCGAGGAGGAGGAGCCCGCCTCGGCCGGCGGCATCGAGCTGGACGGCGCCGTCGTCGAGGCGGACGCCCTCGCCCCGTGGCTGGAGCGGCACGGCACGGTCACGCTCGGTGTCGCCACGGTGGACGTGTGGAAGCAGGGCAGCGGCAGCGTGAGCGAGATCGCGCTGGCCACCGGCGCGGGCCCCGCGGTCTGGTTCGACCCGGCCGAGCTGACCGAGGGCGACGAGCGGGCGTTCGCCGCCTGGCTGGCCGACGCGGACAGGCAGAAGGTGATGCACGACGCGAAGGCCCTGATGCGGGTCTTCGCCGACCACGGCTGGTCCGTGGCCGGGGTGTGGATGGACACCGCGCTGGCCGCCTATCTGGACAAGCCGGGCCGCCGCTCCTTCGCCCTGGACGCGCTGTCGGTGGAGTATCTGGGCCGCGAGCTGGGCCCGACGGCCGAGTCGGACGGCCAGCTGGCGCTGGGGGTGGACGAGCAGGCCGAGGCCGACGCCCTGATGGTCAAGGCGCGCACGGTGCTGGACCTGGGCGTCGCGTTCGAGGTCAGGCTGGATCAGGTGGGCGCCGCCGACCTGCTGCGGGATCTGGAGCTGCCGACCTCGAGGGTGCTGGCCCGGATGGAGCGCGCGGGCATCGCCGCGGACCGCGAGTGGCTGCAGGGGCTGGAGCAGCAGTTCGCCGACGCCGTCCAGCACGCGGTCGGCGAGGCGCACGCCTCGGTGGGGCACGAGTTCAACCTGGGCTCGCCCAAGCAGCTCCAGGAGGTCCTCTTCGGCGAGCTGGGGCTGCCCAGGACGAAGAAGACGAAAACGGGTTACACCACGGACGCGGACGCGCTGGCGTGGCTGGCGGCCCAGACCGAGCACGAACTGCCGGTGCTCATGCTGCGCTACCGCGAGCAGCAGAAGCTGCGCACCACGGTCGAGGGCCTGATCAAGACGATCGCGCCCGACGGCCGGATCCACACCACCTTCAACCAGACGGTGGCCGCCACCGGCCGGCTCTCCTCCACGGACCCGAACCTGCAGAACATCCCGGTGCGCACGGACGAGGGCCGGGCCATCCGCCGCGGCTTCCGCGTCGGCGAGGGCTTCGAGTCGCTGATGACGGCCGACTACAGCCAGATCGAGTTGCGCGTGATGGCGCACCTGTCCGAGGACGCGGGGCTGATCGAGGCCTTCACCTCGGGTGAGGACCTGCACACGACGGTCGCGGCGCAGGTCTTCGGCGTCGGCAAGGACGCCGTCGACGCGGAGATGCGGCGCAAGATCAAGGCGATGTCCTACGGGCTGGCCTACGGGCTCTCCGCGTTCGGGCTCTCGCAGCAGCTGGGCATCTCCCCGGACGAGGCGCGGGGCCTGATGGACACCTACTTCGAGCGCTTCGGCGGGGTGCGGGACTACCTGCGCCGTACGGTCGAGGAGGCCCGCGCCACCGGCTACACCCACACGATCATGGGCCGCCGCCGCTATCTGCCGGACCTGACCAGCGACCAGCGGCAGCGCCGCGAGATGGCCGAGCGGATGGCGCTCAACGCCCCGATCCAGGGCACGGCGGCCGACATCGTGAAGGTCGCCATGCTCAAGGTCGACGCGGCCTTGCGCGACGCTCAGCTGCGCTCGCGGATGCTGCTCCAGGTGCACGACGAGATCGTTGTGGAGATCGCGCCCGGGGAGCGGGAGCAGGTCGAGAAGCTGGTGCGTGCCGAGATGGCGTCCGCCGTCCCGCTGCGTGCGCCGCTGGATGTGTCCGTCGGCGTCGGCCAGGACTGGGAGTCGGCCGCGCACTGACGTCGCGGGTCTCTCCCGGGGAGGGCGCGGGTCCCTCCCCGGGACGGTGCGGGATTTCACGGCCTGTGCGGCGGGAGGAACTGCAGGCCGCCGCGGGCGCGTTGGGGGCGCGTGCGGCGAACGGTGCGGAAACCGGCGGTGAACCGGCGGCGAAGACGGTGCGGAAGCGCCACAAGTGGCCGCTGACCGCTGACTTGTGGGCTACCGTGCCGTAAGGTCGCCGTGATGTGGGTGATTGCGTCCAAAGGGGAGAGGACGGGGACGGCTCTATGGCGCGATACCGGGGCAGGCACGCCGCGCAGCAGAAGGCCGGGAAGGCGTCGGGACACCGGCGCCGCTTCCAGCTGAGCAGCAGCAGATACCGCAGGGGGCTGGGGGGCACGGCGATCGCCGCCGTCGTCATGGCGGCGCTGACCGCTTCCCAGGCACCCGGTGTGGAGCTCGGCGGCGACCACGGCAAGGGCCGTTCGGACGCCGCGGGCGACCGTTCGCCAGGCGATGACAGCTATGAGACGCAGCTGCCGCCGCTGGAGTCCCCCCACCCGCCCGAGGGTGCGTCCCCGGGCGGTTCCGGGGACGAGTCGGGCATCCCCGCCTCGGTGCTCAAGGCCTACAAGGACGCTGCCAAGTCGCTCGCCTCGCGTACCCCTGGATGCGGTCTGCGCTGGGAACTGCTCGCGGGCATCGGCAAGGTGGAGTCGGGCCAGGCGCGCGGCGGCGCCGTCGACAAGGACGGCACGACGCTGCGGCCCATCCTGGGCCCGGTGCTCAACGGCGCCGGTTTCGCCAACATCAAGGACACCGACGGCGGCCGCTGGGACGGCGACACGAGGTACGACCGCGCGGTCGGTCCGATGCAGTTCATTCCCTCCACGTGGGACCGCTGGGGCGCCGACGGCAACGGCGACGGGCGCAAGGACCCCAACAACGTGTACGACGCGGCGCTGGCGGCGGGCCAGTACCTGTGCGCGGACGGCCGTGACCTGTCGGCCAAGGCGGATCTGGACCGCGCGATCCTCAGCTACAACAACTCCGACGCGTACCTGCGCACCGTCCTGGCCTGGTTCGCCTACTACCGCGAGGGCACCCACTCGGTGCCGGACACCGAGGGACCGCTGCTGCCGACGTCTCCCGGGCTCGGCGAGTCCGGGGGCGGCCCCGACAAGGGCGGCTCCCCGTCAGGGCCCGGCAAGGGCACGTCGCCGTCCAAGCCCTCCGAGCCTTCGAAGCCGGGCAAGCCGAGTGAGTCGGACAAGCCGGGCAATCCCGGTGGTGGCGGCGGCGACGGTGACGACGGCGGGACGCCGTCCCCCGACCCGACGGCGCCCGACGCCATCGTGGCGGACGGCACCAAGAGCTTCTCCGCGGTCGCGGGCGAGAAGTTCGCCAAGAGCCCGCGGGTGAAGGTCGAGACCTCCAAGGGCAAGGGCGTCAAGGGCGTGAAGGTCGACTTCGCGATCGACGGCGCCACCGAGGCGTCCTTCGACGGCGGCGCCAAGAAGGCGACCGTCACCACCGACGCCAAGGGCTTCGCCGAGGCCCCCGGTCTCGACGCGGGCGCCAAGGCCGGCTCCTTCACCGTCCACGCGTCGGTTCCGGGTAAGAAGCTGGGCACCGTGGACTTCACGGCCGAGGTGGCGGCGGCGGAAGCCGACAAGCTGGAGCGCACCAGCGAGGTCGTGATGTCGGCCCCCAAGAACAGCGCCTTCGCGCTCCCGATCGAGATCAAGGCCACCCGCAAGGGCGAGCCGGTCGCGAACACGGCGGTGACGGCCAAGCTGGACAACACCACCGAGGGCCCGCACTTCGAGAACGACAAGGGCGAGCCGGTGCGCACCCCGGTGAAGCTGACGACGAATGAGGACGGCGTCGCCGAGGTCGGGAAGCTCTTCGCCGACGACAAGCCGGGCGACTACACCCTCACCCTCACCGCCGAGGGCGGTGCCACCGTGACGGTGAAGCTCACGATCACGGGCTGAGTCGGCACACCTCTCGCGGCGCGCCCCGGTGCTCGGTACCGGGGCGCGCCGCACTGTTCCCATCCCGGACGGGCGTTGCTACGGTGCGAGCTCTCACCTGACGAGGCGTCAGCTCCGCCTCGCCGCCGGCCACCCCACCGGGAGGTGGACATGCGTGCGCTCATCGCCGCCGGGATCGGACTGGTGGCCGCCCTCGCCCTCGTCTTCGCGATCACGGCGACGGGCGTCCCGCCCGGCGAGACCTCGAAAGAGCCCCTGCACACCACCGTCCCCGAGCACCCGTAGGCAGGGAGGCAGCATGCGCCGCAGAGCGAGCCTGGTCCTGCTGGCCTTCGCGGTCTTCTTCGCCGCGCTCTCACCGCTGATCCGCTGGTACGCCTTCCCGCGGCTGGCGAAGATTCCGCCCAGCCAGTACCAGTCCATGGTTTTGGAGGCGAAGAACGCGACCCTCCTGGACTACGCCACCATGCAGTCGAAGAAGGTGCCCAAGGTCAGCATCGTGCAGACGCTCAAGGGCAACGTGGAGGCCGCCGAGAAGGTGAAGGACCGCACAGGGCGCGACGTGGTCGTGTGGGACACGCTCAGCTATGTCGCCGACGACAAGGGCAAGATGGTCTCCCGCATCCCGGAGCGGTACGTCTTCGACGCCCACTCCCAGGAGCCCGTGCACACCAAGGGTGAGCACGTCGACCACGACACGGTGCGCCGCGAGGGCATCGAGTACAAGTGGCCGTTCCTGGTCGAGAAGCGCGACTACGAGTACTTCGACTTCCAGACCCGCACCTCCGCACCCATCCACTACAAGGGCACCCGCACCGTGCAAGGGCTGGAGACCTACTACTTCGAGCAGACCATCCCCTGGACCAAGGTGAAGGTCCCTAAGAAGCTGCCGCTGGGAGCCACCCCCGAGACGGTCGAACAGATCGGCCTCGAGCGCTGGTACACCACCAAGAGGATGTTCTGGGTCGACCCCGTCACAGGTGCGCCGGTGGACGGGCAGGAGATCCACAAGGAGGAGATGCGCTGGAAGGACCAGCCGGACAAGAAGCCCCTCACGGCGTTCGCCGGGCACGTGAAGATGCGCCCCGACTTCCAGGCCGAGACCGTCGACCTGGTCACCTCCCAGCGCCGGCTCGTCCTGGCCCTGACGACCTACCTGCCCTGGGGTTTCCTCGTGCTGGGCGGTGCGCTGCTGGCCCTCTCCCTCACCCTGGAGGCCCGCGCCCGCGGTCGCGGCTCAGCGGACGGGGCGAAGGCCGCGGGCGGCGGGGACGACGACGGCGGCCCGGGCGGCGGTGGCGGTGGGGAAGGCGGCACGGGCGGTGGCGGCCCCGCCGGGACCGCCGGGACCGAGGAGGACACGGCAACCGTCCGCGGGCAGCCGGAAGGCGTGGGCGGCTAGCCCGAGTTGTCCCCCGAGATGCCGCCGCCGGCACTCCGCGGCAGCCTCACGACGACCGCCCGCGGGGACTGGTGTGCCGGGTGGGTTCCGCCGTGGCGGGGTCCTGCGGCCACGGGTGCCTGGGATAGCGCCCGCGCAGCTCGGCCCGCACGCCGCGGTAGCCCTCCGCCCAGAAGGAGGCCAGGTCGGCCGTGACGGCGGCCGGCCGCCCCGCCGGAGAGAGCAGGTGGACGAGCAGCGGTACCCGCCCGTCCGCCACGCGGGGTGTGACGCGTGCCCCGAACATCTCCTGGAGCTTGACCGCCAGCACCGGCTGCTCAGGCTCGTAGTCGACGCGGATCCGGGACCCGGAGGGCACCTCGATCCGCTCCGGCGCCAGCTCGTCGAGGCGCGCCGCCTGGCCGCAGGACCACGGCAGCAGCCCCGACAGGACGCTGCCCGCCTCCACCCGGGCCAGGTCGGCTCGGGAGCGCACCTGCCCGAGCCACTCGTCGGCCCGCGCCAGCAGCGCCTCGTCCGAGACGTCGGGCCACGGTTCGCCCAGCGTGCGGTGGAGGAAGCCGATCCTGCGGCGCAGCGTTCGCGCGCTCGGTGACCACCGCAGCAGCCCGGTCCCGTGCTGCCGCAGCCCCTCCAGCGCCGCCTCGCGCAGCAGCGCACCCGGCGGGTTCCGCAGCGGCCGCACGGCCAGTCGGACCGCGCCCAGCGACTCCACCTCGCGGGCCACCACGTCACCGCCGTGCCTCTGCGGGCCCGCCGCGGGGTCCCAGCGCACCTCCTCGCGCACCTCGTGCAGGGCGCCCGCCGCGCCGAGCGCTGTCGGCTCGTCGACGGCCGCCGCCAGCCGGATCCGCGCCGAGGCGGACCCCGCGGGGCGGTCCGCGGCGGCGACGGCCAGCCACGGGGCGTCGCGCAGCCGGCTTCCGGCGGCCGGCTCGGCCCGCGTCCCGCCGACCATCAGATAGGAGCCCTGCTGCTGTGCCCGGCCGATCCGTTCGGGCTGCGCGAGCGCGACGACCGTGCCGACGCCCGCCTCGTCCGTCAGCCCCTCGGGGCGCGGCACCTCCTCGCCCAGCAGCGACCGCAGCCGCCGCACCTCGGCGGTCCACCGCGCACCGTACGGATCGGCCCTGCCCGCCGTGCGGGCCCGCCGCAGCGCCTGGGCCGCGTCGTCCCCGTAGGCGCGCGGCACCTCCTCGCTCAACAGCGCCACCGTTTCGCTCGCCAGTTCGCTGCCCACGGCGGCGGCGCCGTCCAGCAGGGCGCGGGCCAGTCGGGGGTGGACGCCGGTACGGGCCATGCGCCGCCCCCGCGCCGTCACCCGTGCGGACTCCTCCAGGGCGCCGACGGCGCGCAACGTCTCGTGGGCCGCGCGCATCGCCCCCGCGGGCGGGGGATCGAGCAGCGCCAGTCCCCGCGCGTCGGGCTCTCCCCAGCAGGCGGCCTGGAGCGCGAAGGCCGTCAGATCGGCGACGGTGATCTCCGGCGACGGCTCCCGCGGCCGCCCCGTCTCCTCGGCCGCCGCCCAGCACGCGTAGGCGACCCCCGGCGCCTGGCGCCCGGCCCGGCCGCGCCGCTGCTCAGCGCCCGCGCGCGAGACCCGCACGGTGGTCAGCGACGTCAGGCCGCGCGCGTGGTCCGTCCGGGGCTCACGGGCGAGCCCCGCGTCCACCACCACACGCACGCCGGGCACCGTCAGGCTCGACTCGGCCACCGACGTCGCGAGGATCACCCGTCGCTCACCGTCCCCGCCCGCGTCGCCGCTGCCGCGCAGCACCTCGTCCTGCGTGTGTGCGGGCGCCCGCCCGTGCAGCTGGAACACCTGTGCGTCCACCCGCTCCAGCAGAGCCGCCACCCGGCCGATCTCCCCGACGCCCGGCAGGAAGCACAGCACGTCACCGCGGGGGACCTCCTCCAGCGCGCGGCGCACCGTCGCCGCCACGTGACGCAGCAGCGCCGGGTCCACCCACGTGCCGTGCGCCGGCCGTACCTGAGCGGGCGGCGGCGCGTACCGCACCTCCACCGGATGGCTCGTCCCGCGTCCGGATACGACGGGAGCGGACAGCAGCCGTGCCCACGCCGCGCTGTCCTGCGTCGCCGACGCGGCGATCACCCGCAGCTCGGGGCGGAGCGCGGCACGCACGTCCAGCAGGAAAGCCAGTGCCGTGTCCGCGTCCAGGTGCCGCTCGTGGCACTCGTCCATCACGACGACGTCCACACCGGGCAGTTCCTGGTCCCGTTGCAGACGTTGCAGCAGCACGCCCGTCGTGACGACCTCCACCCGGGTACGCGGCCCCACCCGGCGCTCGCCGCGCACCGTGAAGCCCACGCTCTCGCCGGGACGCTCGCCCAGCAGCCACGCCATCCGGCGCGCCGCCGACCGCGCGGCCATCCGCCGCGGCTCCGCGACCAGCACGCTTCGGGCGGGCGCCCCGTCATCGAGGAGCCCCGCCAGGGCAAGGGGGAGCAGCGTCGTCTTGCCGGTGCCCGGCGGCGCGTGCACCACGGCCGAGCCGTGCGTATCGAGGGCCTCGCGCAGCCGCGGCAGGGCTTCGGCAAGCGGTAGCCGTGCCAGTTGGTCGTGATGGAGCACCGAGCGATTGTCCCCGCCCCCTGTCTCGGGCGGAGCCTGGGGGGGTGCCCCTATCTGTTTGGTCAAGGGGCTGGGGCGGGTTGGGGCTGGTAGAAGGTGCCGTCGCGGAGCATGGCGTAGAGCACGTCGGCTCTGCGGCGGGCGAGGCAGAGGAGGGCTT